>CAXXFU010000001.1:0-17483 GCA_963675235.2 Devosiaceae bacterium
GGAGAGCGCGACGTGGAGGCATGCCGGAAGTCGCTAAGTGGAGCTTTGGGTCCAATGCACTTCTCTAGGCGTAGCGGCGGGCGCCTGGTAACGACCGCACATCCGAGAAGCGGATTCCGCTCGCCACCGACTAGTGTGACTACCAGTCGGCGCATGCAGCCTTGCACCGCCTGTCGGCCACAGCTAACACTGAAGAAGAATTTCAACGAGCAGGGCGATGCTTAAGTCATTGGAGAGACTGCGCGGCGTGATCTCCAGGCCGGCGCACACATACAGACCATCGCTGGAGACTTTTCCGGACCTGGACACCCAGCGTCTCTCCCGGGAAATGGATCTCGTCAAGAAGGGGGAATCCCGAGGCGGTCAAAACGAGCCGCAGTCGGACAGCAACACGCTCGACGCCGTCGAGTCTGAGATAATCGAGCATATCGGTGCGGCACAGAAGCGGGCGCACGACCAACTCGAAAATCACCTGGCGGGGTTTCGCCAGAGGCTGATTGACCTCGACTTCGATACTCAGTTCTCCAACATCAAGTCGGCGACGATGGGCGGTCTGTCGAACCTGAAGCAGGAACTTCAGACCGGCGTCGATGATCTGCACGGCCTCCGCAGGGATCTCACGGCCGCGGAGAAATGGCACCTTTCCTTTCGGAAGAAGCATCGGCTGGAGCGTCCCGCGAAAAAGGGAACTCCGCGCGAGAGCTTTTTCAGATGGGCGGTGATCGTAGTTCTGGTGCTGGCGGAGCTTGTCCTAAACGGGGAGCTGCTTAGTAAAGGGAGCGAGCTTGGTCTTGTCGGGGGCATTTTCGAGGCATTGATCTTCGCGGTGCTCAACATCGGCCTGGCGTTGATGTTCGGCATCTTCTGGATACCATTCGTCAATCACCGCAACTGGCTGCTGAAGCTATTGGGCCTTATCGGACTGCTCGCCTATTTTGCGTGCATAGTTGGTATCAATCTCGCTCTCGCCCACTATCGCGAAGTGGCGGGAGTTCTGCTTGAGGGTGCTGGCGAAGCCGTGATGCAGCGGCTTTTGCAGAATCCCCTTGGCATCGAGGATTTCCGGTCCTGGCTCCTATTCGGCCTCGGAGTGCTGTTTTCCTTGGTTGCCGTTCTCGACGGCCTCACCTTGCACGACACATATCCGGGCTATGAGCGCGTTGACAAAGGGCTCCGTGCGGCACGCGACAATTACGCCGACATGCGACGAGCTGCGATCGAGGAGCTCGGGGAGGTTCGAAAGAACTACGAGGAACTGCTGGCGACCGCGCGAGCCGACCTTGGCAAGCAGCGGGTGGAGCATGATGCGATCGTAAGCCATCGATCGCGCATGCTGTCGCTTTTCGACGATCACCAGACGCAGATCGAGAAGGCAGCCAACGTACTGCTTCGCGACTACCGCGATGCCAACGTCGACAAGCGAACCACACCGGCGCCGGCGCATTTCGGCGAGCCTTACTCTCTGTCCCGGATCGCTGTCACGATTTCGAAGGAAGGCGAGTGGAATTCGAGTGATCTTAAAGCAAGCATTGCGCAGGCCCAGTCGGAGATCGACGCAATCTTTGTCAGCTTAGGGAAGGCCTTCGACACCGCTCTCGAAGAATACCGCAAGTTGGACAGCATCGCGCCGGACCAGCCATGAGCCGACGTGCCCGCAGCCGCAAGAGCCTTCGTCGTGCCGATGCCTTCCCGGTCGGCTGGGCTGTTGTCGGCGGTGTAGTTCTGGTCGCGGTTATCGGCACATTCGTCTGGCTGTACGTAGGCGCGCTTCAGCGCAACCCGGTGCGAGACGTGAACACCCTCTGTCCCCAGGCCGGGCCGACCGAACAAGTCTTGGTGCTGATGGATGTGACTGACCCGATCGGTCCGATAGCTCAGCAGGATGTACTCAACCAGTTGGACGCGGTAGCGGACAGTCTGGCCAAGGGCGGGCGTTTCGAGCTCCGCGTCCTGGAACCAGGCTATGACCGGACCAGAACGATCTTCAGTGCCTGCAATCCGGGAGATGGGTCGGACCTGGATCATTGGACGGGAAACCCGGAGGCAGCGAAACGGCGCTGGGAGGAGCGATTCCATGCACCTCTTGAAAGCGCCTTGGAATCAGCACTCAGTGCGGGCGGTGCCGAGACTTCGCCTATCATGGCCGCTATCCAGCAGTTGGCTGTGGACAGGCTCGGCACTACCGAAGCCAGGAATCTTCCGAACAGGCTCATCGTTATCTCCGACATGCTGGAGAACACTTCCGCTTTCTCGATGTACAAGTCCGGGCCGGACTACGCAGCGTATCGTGCCTCCAGGGCCCCCTCCGAGTATGGAACGGACCTTGCTGGCGCCGCCGTGGACGTCTGGCTGCTGCGCCGCGATGCGCAGATTTCAAGTACCGCTGTTGCTGAGTTTTGGGCAAACTGGATACGGGAAAATCGTGGAAGCTTCGCGCGCGCACTCCAGATCCAGGGAATGTCGCCATGAGGCACCCCAAAGTCATCGAACGCAGGGCAGACTACGCCGCGCCGGTCGTATTTGGCATTTTTACCACGATCGGGGTTTCCTTCATCATATTGGCCAAAATCTGGGGCGTCGGCAGTGTTCTGGTTACGACGGTGCCCGTGCTGCTGATGCTGGCATACGCTGGCATGATTATCTTCGCGCGCGGCCTGAGGCTGCGCAGCGATCAGACTGGCGACAACTTCTACTACATGGGATTCATCTTCACGTTGGTAAGCCTCGGAACCTCTCTATACCAGTACTCTACTGACGGAGGCGTTGACGACATCATTCGGAATTTTGGTGTGGCCGTCGCATCGACAATTGCCGGCATCATCCTGCGCATCATGTTCAACCAGCTACGGCGCGATCCCATTGAATTTGAGCAAGCATCTCGGCTGGACCTGTCGGAGTCGGTGCGAAAAGTGCGGCGCGAATTGGACGGCATCCAATACGAGATCGCCCATTTCAGGCGAACGAACCAACAGATGGTGCAAGAGGCCTTCCACGAGAGCAGTGTTCAGTTGGCGTCACTCGCCAAGGCTGCAACCGACGCTGTGGAGGCGACAAGGAACTCGGCCATTATCGGGCTCGAAGGGACTGCCGAAGAGATATCTGGCAACTTCACATCCTCCGACATCAAGAGGCAGCTGGACCGCAGTTCCAGGAGCCTTGACAGGGTCAACACCAAGCTCGAGCAGGCCAGCGAGAAGCTAGCAGACGCGGTGGATGCATTCGCCGATCGATTGGTCCGGACGCAAACTCCTGACAAGATCGTGGAGGTCAGCATGCAGCCAGCCGTCGAGGGGCTGCAGCAGACCATCTCAGACGCGTTCGACCGACTGTCTCAGAGCCTTGTTGGCTTGGAACGCATAGCCGATCAGGTAAGCAGGTCGGCGGCGCAGCAAAACTCCATCAATGCCCAGCTGGTTGAAATCGGTCGGTCCGTGGGCGAGCTACAGGTGGCGGTCGCTCATCAGCGCGGCGGCTTCCTCGGAATGTTCGGACGACGAGATGTTGCCCCCGCAGATGGTCGGATCGATGAGGCGCTGCACCCTCCCCCGACTCCCCCTGAAGTCGAGCCCCGATGAGACATCAGGAACAGGCATACCTTCTCGAAGGCGAACGAGGTCACCGCAGAGGCGTCGTTCTGGGCCTCACGATGGCTGAGATCATGCTTTTGCTGCTCTTCTGCATGCTGCTGGTATCGGGGGCGGTCCTTCAAGACAGAGATCAAAGACTGGCCGAGGCCCAGGGACGCATTGGGGAGCTCCTCGCCTCTAACCCGAAGGCGGCGACCGCCGAGGAGGTAAGGCGCGCGGCGGCTGAACAGAATGAACTGAAGAGGCTACGCGAGGAGCACAAGCAGCTGCTGGAGTTGATACCGGCGCCCGACCGGCAGGCAGCGGATGCAGCCATATCCGATGAGACGTGGCGCGAATTGGTCCTCGCCCAGGAGATCGGTCAGGCGATGGTGCAGCACGGCGTTACGCTTACCGAGGCGCTACAGTACACGGAAGCACGTGGTGAAACGTCGACAGCCTCGCCGAATGGACACAGCTGGCCACCGATCATTACGTTGGGGAGTGACGAGTTCCGCTTCCTGACCAACAGTGCAGAGCTCTCGGTCGATTTTCAGCATCGACTCGAGTCTGACGTCGCCCTGCAGGTCCGCGACTTGCTCGATCAATATGGCGTCGACGTCGTCGAAGTGATCGGTCACACCGACGAGCAGCCGATAAAGAGCACCCAGGAGTCAACACTCGACAAGATGGCGATCCCGGTGCTGAACGGCGACGCTCCCATCACGTCGCTGGTGCCTGTCGACAACGCCGGTCTCGGCCTGGCTCGAGCGATTGCCGTCGCCAACGTACTTGAACGAGCGCTGGGAGACACAAACGCCAAGATAATCCCGCTCTCAGGGGCGCAGCTTGTCTTGCCGGGCGACGAGGTGTCGAAGGGGCTGACCCCGAACGACGACCGCGAGCGACGGAGAATCGAGCTTCGGATTCGGCGAAGCGACACGAAGGAATCTCGCTAGCGGGGGATGCACGGAATGCAAATCGTGGCATTGGCGATCGTTATGGCGCTCGGGTTTGCTGCACCGGGTCTTGCCACAGAGGTTCATGTTATCGACGGCGACACTCTTTGGATAGACGGTATCCACTATCGGCTCCATGGCATCGATGCTCCCGAGGCCGGTCAGCGTTGCAGCGACAACAAGGGCGGAACATGGCATTGCGGCGACAAGGCAACCCGACATCTCGAAGGTCTTGTCGGTACTGCTGTGCCAGACTGCGATGACCGTGGCACCGACGACTACGACCGCGTCATATCCGTTTGCACTGTCGACGGGCGGGACATCAATCGCATGATGGTCCTCGATGGCTACGCGTGGGCATTCCGACGCTACTCCGAGGACTACGTTGCTGACGAAAACATCGCGTCGGAACGTGGCATCAATATCTGGCAGGCAGCCACACAGACTGCTTGGGAGTACAGGGCTGCTCGGTGGCAGATCGCTGCACAGGAAGCTCCGGATGGATGTCCCATTAAGGGAAACATATCCAGCAGCGGCCGCATCTATCACGCGCCTTGGTCGCCCTGGTACACCAAGACAAGGGTCTCGACGGAGAAAGGGGAGCGATGGTTCTGTACAGAACGAGAGGCTCTCGATGCGGGCTGGCGAGCGCCGGTCTGGGGGCGCTGATGGCTCATCCACGACTTATCGCCGGCACCGAGAAATCGTCTGAACACTTGATGTCGAGGCATGGGAGGGTATCCATCTCGGCTCAGTCAAACAACGTGCCACGGGCTAGATTCCCCGGATGAGTGCCGAACGCGATATGGCGATGCGCCTGGCCGCTGCCGAACATGTTCGACGGATTGCCGTCGCCGACGTCATTACCAGCACCCAGCTCGCGGAGGGTTTCATCTTCGAGGGCGAACGCGTTCCCTTGATCAATCCACAGCGCGGCATCTTCAAGCCAAGATCGATGGATCATCTGCTTTCGGTCCGGACAGTCTTTCCGCGAACCGGCGGCCGGGTCTGGTATGACGACCAACGTATCGTCCACGAACAGGTTTCCCGGGGCAACGAACTGATCGACTACGCCTTCATGGGCGCCAACCCTGACGCGGCCGACAACCGCTGGCTCCGGCAAGCACACCAGGACCAGGTCCCTATCATCTACTTCCTCGGTGTCGCGCCTGGGCGGTACACGGCGATCTGGCCGGCCTTCATCGCGGATTGGTCAGCTGCCGATTTGACGGCCCGGCTTGCATTCGGGAGCTCGAAGCCGATCGGCATCCCCGACACCGCCGAACGGCGGTACGCCAGTAGGCTGGTGCAGCAGCGGCTCCATCAGGCGAGATTCCGGGAAGCCGTGCTTGCGGCCTACAGCGGCAGATGTGCCATCACCAACTTGCCGGAACCGAGGCTTCTCGACGCCGCTCATATCGTTTCGGACACGGATGAAGAACTCGGGCAGCCAATCGTGCCTAATGGGTTGCCGCTATCGAAAATCCATCACGCCGCGTTTGACGCCAACCTTATCGGCATTGATCCCGATTTCACCATCCATGTCAGCGAAGCGCTCCTGTCCATGAACGATGGCCCGATGTTCGAGCACGGCATCAAAGGACTCAATGGGCGTCAGATCCACCTGCCCTCTCGTCAGATCGATCATCCCAACCGAGAACGATTGGCCCAAAAGTTTGACGAGTTTCGCCGGGCGAACTGAGACTTCGAGAACGAGCCAAGGCTGCAGATTTTTCGGTCTCCTGCGATGCCGTCCGCCTTTGGCGCAGCTGTCCAACATGAACGGCCAACCCTGTCGCGCCGAGAATTCGATCCAGGATTTATGGGTGTCGCCAACAAAGGAAATTGGCGTCAATTGTCAGTTTCAAACGGGTAGCGCGAACACCTGCTACGTCCAAAGCTCGGTCCTATCTTTTCTTTCCAACCAATACCGCGGCGCGCCGGCACAGAGTGCAAGACCGAACCATCTCCCGGATTGAGGTCATGCCGAAGAAGCATTGCCCCGAGAAGTACGCGCCGCCTCTGTGGCTTATCAAAGCGTAAAGTCCGGTTATGTCACTGTTTTAGCCGATGCTTGCGCGTGATCGCACCTATCGTCCTGGCCTAATCGCTCGCCTGTTCTCGGCAGGGAACTGGAAGCTCATCTTGTCGCGCAAAGCGTCTGGCAATGTCCGGCTGGACTTGGGACCCAGAGCAGACCTCCCCTGCCTCGACATCTTCGCCATCTCGATTTCAAAGGGGGTGCTTTGGCATACGCTGGAGCTTCGCTCCCGGGCCCGGGTAGACAGGCTGTCTGGTCTCTCGGCAGGGGCAGCCACCAACCTTGCGACGGACCTGAAGCGGTTCGTCAACGACCATCTCGGCCATTTGCTTGGGTCCGAAAGCGACAAGCTGAAGGAGATCGATGCAACGCTCCGTGCCTTGGTTGAGGCCAAATCGGGCTATCTTGCACACGCTGATTTGAGGAGGGCTATTGCCAGCGTGCCGGGTGCATCGGCAGTGGCATTGTCCCATCCCCTACTCGATCCTCGGCAGCTGGCGTCAACCCTTGAGACGATTTTGCCAGGATCGTTTCAACTCCTCACCGATCCCACCGCTCGCGACAGCTACAATCAAGCCTATCTTCAATCGGAACTCAGGACGTTCAAATCGTTCTTCGATGACCTCGACGGACGGTCCTTGTCCGACCAGCAGCGCGAGGCCTGCATTCGGCTTGAGGACAACAACCTGCTGGTGGCGTCGGCCGGCTCGGGCAAGTCGGCGACCATGGTTGGAAAGGTGGCCTACGTCATCGAAAAGGGCCTGTATCAACCCGACGAAATCCTGGTTCTCGCGTTCAACAAAAGTGCAGCCGACGAGCTGAAGGTTCGCATCGCCAAACAACTTGGGGTTGGGGAAGAGAACCTTGGATGCCGGGTCACAACATTCCACGCTCTGGGTCGAGGTATCATCCAGGACGTCGAAGGCCGGCCACCACAACTCGCCAACTGGGTGGAACACCCTGCTGGCGAAGCCAAGGTGATTGAGGAAATCATCCGTGATCTGGCCACAACCAATGAGGCGTTCGGTCGGCTTTGGGTCGATCTCCTGGTGCTGCACCCGAAGGCCGATATTCCGCGACAGGAATTTGACTCAGAAGCCGACTACCAGCGGTACATCAGTGAACGCAGGGACAAGGGCCATGCCGTGATCGGCACTCTGGCTGGGATCTACGTCAAATCTCTTCAGGAACAAACGATAGCCAACTGGCTGTGGCTACATTCCGTTCCCTTCGAGTACGAGAAGCAAATTGCCGTCGACGACGACGAAGGCGATGTCCAGCACCTCCATCCCGACTTCTATTATCCGGCCACTGGAACGGTTCACGAGCACTTCGCCCTAAACGCTGACGGAACGTCGCCCTTCCCAGACTACGTCGAGCACGCAGAAAGCAAGCGCCGGGCCTATCGCAGAGAACATATCGATTTCTTCGAGACGACATCCGCCCAGGCGAGCAACAATACCCTGCTCACGGTGCTTCAAGAAGAACTCACCCGTCGCGAATTTGTTTTTGCCGAACGAAGTCAGAAGGAGATTCTGGACGCGCTGGATCCGGTCGTCATCAAGCACTACCATCACCTCATCGGCGCCTGCATCAAGCACATCCGCGCCAGTCATTTGACGCTCGACATGCTCATCGAGCGGGCCAAATCGCTCCACGACAAGGAACGCGCCCGGCTTTTTGCCCGGGTCATTTCGATGATTGCGGACGCCTATTCCCAGAAGCTTACCGAGGCCGGGCGGATCGATTTTGACTCGATGATCGCAGATGCAACGGCGCTGGTCGAAACCCGGCGGTACACCAGTCCCTACGCCTTGATCCTCGTCGACGAATTCCAGGACATATCGGAACCGCGAGCCAACCTTATCATGGCGCTCCGGCAGCAAAACCCGTTCGCAAAGGTATTCGCTGTCGGCGATGACTGGCAATCGATCTACCGCTTTGCCGGCTCGGATATCTCCATACTCACGCGGTTCGAAGAGCACTTCGGCGTCAGCTGGCAAGGCCGACTTGAGCGAACCTATCGCTGCAATCAGCTCATCGCAGATGTTGCCGCCAAGTTTGTTCAGCGTAACCCGGCCCAGTTGAAGAAGTCCGTGCATTCGACGCGAAGCGCGATTCCAACGTCCATTCGCGTGGTTCCTGTCAAACCCGTCAAAGGCAAGATTGACTTTGGGCCGGCCTGTCAGCGGGTGCTCGAACGCCTGGACGGGTTTCTCGGCGGCATCGTTTCGCAGTGGCGGACCGATTCCAAGCCAAAGCTCAAGGTGTTGGTCTTATGGCGTTACAACCATCTCGACCCGTTCGAGAAGATAAAGCCAAGCTTTGAGCACATCGAGATCGAGGCACTCTCCTTCCACCGGGCCAAAGGTCTTGAGGCGGACTACACAATCCTGCTCGACGTCAGCGAGGGTGACTACGGCGTTCCGAGCAGAATTGAAGATGATGAGCTGCTCCACCTGGTCATCCCTGACCCTGAGACATTCCCGTACGCCGAGGAGCGCCGCCTGTTCTATGTCGCGATGACCCGCGCCAGCCGTGGCGCCTTTTTGCTGACCAATCAGGATCAGCAGTCCCGCTACATCGATGAGCTCTGCGAGATCGCGGGCGACGATATCCGCTTCGAAACGGTCGATGGCCAAGCACTGCGTCAATGTCCGAAATGTCACTCGGGCCATTTGGTCAGAAGGCGTTCGAAAAGCCATGGGGCATTTCTGGGGTGCAGCCGGTTTCCTGAGTGCAAACACACCAGCCGAGCAGTTTAGGCGAAGGGGACCTGGCCAGCGGTGCAAACACATCTGTCCGGCGCAAAAGGATATTTAGTCCAGGCATAGACCTCATCGAGTTAGCCGCCCGAGCAGTGAAGACAACTAGGACGTTGCTGACCGGAATGGGACCGGCTGCGGTCGTTGGGGTGACGCTTCACCAATGGCGGCTTTGCGCCTAGTTCCGGTCGAAGAGACCGGATTCTTCATTTCCCGAAACCGGACGCTACCTATGATTTTCCAGGGATTTTATCTGCACCGAATGCGAAATCATGCGGCATGATCGAGCTTTGTCCAAAGCCAGGTTTCTACATTGCCGCCTAGTGATGCCCGCGCAAAATCGGCTGAGCGAGGTCATTGGCGCATGTTTCATTCAATGAAGACATTCGGCTTGGTCGTCAGACCAAGGCGCCCGGCAGCATAATGTTTTCTATGTAGAAGTCTCGGGGACGGGCGATGTGGGTACGGATGATCGCGGCAAGTTTCTTGCGGTCCCCGTCCTCGATGGCATCGACCATGGAAAAATGCTCTGAAATCGCCTTTTCTCGCAATTCGGGATGGGAGAAGGCGCCAGTCCTGATCGGATGGGTGGCGAAGGTGAAATGCCGGATCGCATCGGCCATTTCGTTGTTGCCGGCAGCGCCATAGAGCGTTTCGTGGAAGGCGTTGTTCAAGCTGAACACGTCTGCAAAGCGCTGATCCCGTGACGCGACGCTGTGCTGCTCGGCGAGGTCACGCAACTCGTTTAGCGTCTCGGGGCTGGCGGGCAGAGCGAAGCGCAATGCGGCCCCCTCCTCCAGACACTCGCGCACCTCATAGAGTTCCTTGATTTGGGTCGTCGTGTAATCGCGAACCTGAATGCCCTTGTTGGGCTGGCGCGTGACCAGCGCCATGCGTTCGAGCTCGTCAAACGCACGCCGGACAGCATGGCGCGTCACGTTATTGCGGGCGATGATGTCGTCCTCGATCAGCCGCTCCCTGGGGCGATAGGCACCAAGGATGATGTCCATGCGCAGCTGCTGATACAGCGTCTCCCAGTTCTTGCTCACCTTTCCCACACCTTTTCCTGCCGGGTTTTCCAACTCTTAGCTGCTTCGGCTGGGTGCGCGCAAGTTGTATCGTTGACATTATCGATAATCTTTGCGATGACAACGTCGATAGCAAGGAGGCATCATGTTTCGCATAGGCTCGGGAGCCGGTTTTTCAGGCGATCGCGTTGACGCTGCGCAATCCGTTGTGGCCGAGCTCGCCGCAGCAGGTGAAGGCGGCGCCATCATCTTCGAGACGATGGGCGAACGCACTCTTGCTCTTGGACAGATTTCGCGGCGCACCGACCCCGACAAGGGCTACGAGCCCCTTCTGGAAGAGATTGTCACGCCGATCCTTCGGACCTGTATCGAAAACAATATCTCCATCGTTTCCAATTTCGGCTGCGCAAATCCTCCCGCAGCAGCCCGGCTGCTTGCACGCATTGCTCGCGAGCAGGGGCTGGGCGGAATTCGCATCGGCATCGTCGAAGGCGACGACCTTCTCGGGCGCGTCGGTCCAGACCAGATGGAACGCTGGGACGGCGATGGGCGCCTGCCCGCAGTCGATGGCGAACTGATTGCCGTCAATGCCTATCTGGGTGCGCGCGCCATTGCCGATGCACTCAATGAGGGTGCGCAGATCGTCGTGACCGGCCGCGTCGCCGACCCCGCGCTCGTTCTCGGGCCGCTGGTGGCGCATTTCGGCTGGGACTGGAACGATCTCGACCGCATCGCCGCGGGAACGCTGATCGGCCACCTTCTCGAATGCGGGTCGCAGGTCAGTGGCGGATTCTTTGCGGATCCCGGCATCAAGGACGTGCCGCGTCCCGCCGAGATCGGCTTCCCGATCGCCGAGGTGGACGACGACGGGACGTTTGTCATCACCAAGGCCCGCGGCACTGGTGGCATCGTCAGTCTCAAGACGGTCAAGGAACAGATCCTCTACGAGATTCACGATCCGATGGCCTACCTGACGCCGGATGTGACGCTGGACCTGAGTGAGGTCGAAATCGCTGAGATCGGCCCCGACCGCGTTCGGGTGATCGGCGCCAAAGGTCATGACGCCCCCGAAAAGCTCAAGGCAACCCTTTGCTACGAAGGGGACTGGTTCGGCGAAGCTGCCATATCCTACGCCGGGCCTAACTCGGCGGCACGCGCCAAACTTGCCGTCGAGATCATTCACGACCGGCTGAAGCTCAGGAATCTGGATGTTCAGTTCCGGGCCGACATCGTCGGCATCGCCAGCTGCTTCGACAGCGCAGAAGGTACGTTGCGCCAGGATATCACGCCGGCCGGCAACGACTTTCGGGTGCGCTTCGCGTTCTCGTCTCATTCGGAAAAGGCCGTGCGCGCCGCCGTGCAGGATGTTGGCGCCCTTTACTGCTGTGGCCCGGCTGGTGGGGGCGGTATCCGCTCGTCGGTGCGTGCGCGCCTGACAACCCAATCCTATCTGGTGCCGCGGGATCTCGTGTCTTCGCGCTTCGTCATGGCGGAGGCAATCTGATGTCCAACTGTGTCGTGACACTGCCGTTGCACGCCATCGCGCATGGCCGCGCCGGCGACAAGGGCAACCGGCTCAATGTCTCGGTCATCGCGCACGAACCCGAGTTCTGGCCGATCATCAGGGATCAGGTGACCGCTGAGCGCATTCGCCACCTGTTCGGACATCGCCAGGTCACCGAAGTAAGGCGGTACGAACTGCCCAAGCTCGGGGCTCTCAATTTCGTCGTCGAAGACGCGCTCGAAGGCGGCGTCAATTCCAGTCTCGGAATCGATACCCACGGCAAGAGCCTGTCCTATCTCGTCCTCGGGATGCTGGTGGAAGTGCCGGAAGACATAATGCCAAGGCAACGCGCCCTGGCAGCTACCCCGTCCTGAAACATCGGACAACATTCGACTTCATAGGGAGGTAACAATGAAGCAAGAAACCATAATGAAGACCCTGCGTACCGGCCTGGCCGGTGCCTCGCTCGTTGCTCTGGCGGCGACGGGCGTCGTGGCGCAGGAACTCGAGCGCGGCGGCACGTTGCGCGTCGGCATCGAACAGATGGCGCCCTCTCCCGATCCGGTTGTGACCACCTTTGGCATCAACTGGATGACTGCTCAGATCGCCTGTGAAGGTTTGTTTGCCCTGGATCTCAACTGGACGCCGCAGCCGATGCTGGCCGATAGTTACACCTACAACGATGACGGCACCGAACTGACGATCCATTTGCGGCAAGGTCTCACGTTCCATTCTGGCCTTCCCTTCACCGCAAACGATGCCATCGTTTCCCTGGAACGTTTCCGCGAAGCCGCCGGCATCGGCGCTTCGTTCAAGGCGGTGACCGAAAGCATGACCGCGGTGGACGATTCAACCATCCTGATCAAGCTCAACACGCCGTCGCCGATCGTGCCGGGCCTTCTCGCCAACGCGCCGGCATCGATCATGTCCGCCCAGTCCCTTGAAGGTGCGACCGCAACCCAGGCGGCGCGCGAACTCGACTGCACCGGCCCCTATGTCGTTTCCCGTTATCAGCCCGACCAGGGCGTTACCCTGACGCGCTGGGACGACTACCAGAGCCTTCCCGAACCGGATTCGGCTTTTTCCGGTGCCAAGCATGCCTGGGCTGACGTCATCGAGCTCAAGTTGATGCCCGAAGCCTCGGTCCGGCGCGACTCGCTGATTACCGGCGAGATCGACTTCGGCTTCACCCTGCCGACCGATTTCTACGAGACGCTGCAGAACGATCCCAATACCGAAGCCGTGATCGTGCCGAATAACCAGTCGCTGACGGCGGTATTCAACACCAAGCAGGGCGTGGCCGCGGACGTCAATCTCCGGCGCGCCATCTACTATGCGCTCGAAAAGAACCCGATCATGCTCGCTTCGGTCGGCAACCCCGAATTCTACACCCTCGACCCGAGCTGGATCCCGGACCCGAATTCGTTCTGGTATACGACGGCCGGCGTGCCGGAAGGCTATGAGCATGCCCAGCCGGAAAAGGCCAAGGAATTCCTCGCCAAGTCCAACTACAAGGGCGAGAAGATTCGCTGGCTGGTTGCCTCCGAGCAGTACCAGAAGCACTTCCTGACCGCGATCACCGCCCAGCAGCAGCTGGCCGACGTCGGCATCAATATCGAAATCGTTGAATCGCCGATGGCCAACTACATCCAGTCGCGCGCCAACCCGGAAGCGATGGACATGTTCTCGTCCTTCCTGCCGACCTATGTCGATCCGACCTCGATTGCCTATCTCAACCCGTCCTATCCCGGTTTCTGGACCGATCCGGAGAAGATGGAACTGATGGACAAGATCGCCTCGACCATCGATCCGAACGAGCGCAAGGCGCTGTTCGAAAAGGTGCACGCACTGGCCTATGATCAGTTCCCGTTCATCAAGTACGGCACAGAGGCCAACATGTCGGGCATTCGCAAGGGCGTCGGAAACCCGCCACGCACGCCAGCTCGCGGCTACGACCTCTACAACGTTGCACCTCCGAAGAACTAGTACCATGACCGCTTTGGACAACTCGGCGTCGGAAGCACTTCCCAGTGGTGACGGGAGCAATCCCGTCACTGCCAACAAGAATGTGTGGGAACGCTTGATCGGCAACCCGACAGCCGTCTTCTCGATTGCCATTCTGCTTCTGATCACGCTGAGTGCCGTCCTGGCGCCGGTCATCGCATCGGGCAACCCCATGCGGGTCGACCCGGTGCACCGCTTCACGCCTCCCGGTGCCGAATACCTTTTCGGCACCGACAATCTCGGGCGCGACATGTACAAGATGGTGATGTGGGGCGGTCGCACGTCGCTGCTGGTCGGTCTCATCGTCACCGTCATCTCAATGTCGATCGCCATCGTCCTGGGCGCGATCTCGGGTTTTTACCGTCAGGTTGACGTCGTTCTGATGCGCTTCGTCGACGGGTTGATGTCGTTTCCCGGCATCGTGCTCGCCGTCGCCGCGGCGGCCATTCTCGGCCCGTCGGCCAGCACGGTGATCGTCTCGCTGTCCATGGTGCTGATCGCGCCTTCGCTGCGCATCGTACGCGGCCAGGTGCTGGTGGTGCGCGAACTGCAGATGATCGAGGCGGCCCGATCCGTCGGCGTGCCGACCTTGCGGCTCTTCACCAAGTACATCCTGCCGGCGGTGATGTCGCCGATCCTTGTGCAGGCATCCTTCATCTTCTCGGCCGCCGTGCTCGGCGAAGCCGGCCTCAGCTTCATCGGCGTCGGCATCGGCCCGAACGAGTTGAGTTGGGGCAATGCGCTGACCGAAGCGCGCAACTACATCGCCAAGGCGCCCTGGATCGTGTTTTTCCCCGGCTTGGCGCTCATGTTCACCATCCTCGCCCTCAACCTTCTGGGCGACTCCCTGCGCGACATTCTCGATCCGCGCCTGGCAAGGAGGCGCTGAGATGCTGCGCTATATCGGCAAACGTTTTCTTCTGATCCTGCCCACGATCTTCGTGCCGCTGATCCTTGTCTTCCTGCTTCTGAGGCTGTCGCCGGGCGACCCAGCCGGCATGATGCTCGGGGATCAGGCCACTGCCGACCAGATCAATGCCCTCAGGCAGGAACTCGGCCTCGACCAGCCACTGTGGATGCAGTTCCTTTTGTGGCTCAAGGGCATCTTCACTCTCAATCTCGGCGACTCGATCTTCTTCCGCAAGCCGGTGATCGAGATCATTCCCTCATACGCCTCGGTCACGCTGCTGCTGACCCTGGTCGGCCTGACGTTCGCCATCATCTTCGGCGTCACATTCGGCCTCATCGCCTCGATGAACCGCAACAATCCCGTCGACCGCGGTGTGGTGGGCTGGGCCGTCCTCGGCATCTCGCTGCCCGAGTTCTGGTTCGCACTGCTTCTGATATTCGTGTTCTCGGTGACACTCCGATGGTTCCCCGTGGCCGGATACAATCCGCCCTCGGCCGGTCTCATCGCCTTCGCCGCCACGATCTTTCTGCCAGCTCTTGCCCTCGGCATCAGGCAGTCGGCACTTATGACCCGCATGATGCGGTCCTCGATGCTCGACGTGCTCAACGAGCCCTATATCACCACCGCACGGGCGCAGGGATTGCCCGAGAGCAAGGTCATCGGCGAATACGCCATGCGCACGGCGTCGATCCCGGTGGTGACCGTCGTCGGCCTGTCGGCCAGCTACATGCTCGGCGGCGCGGTAACCATCGAGATCATCTTCGCCCTGCCCGGTCTCGGCCGCATGCTGGTCGAGGCGGTCGGGCGGCGCGATTACCCCGTCGTCGAAGGAGGCGTCCTGACCATCGCCCTGGTGCTCGCCATGCTCAACCTGCTGATCGACATCATCTATGCCTATCTCGATCCAAGGATTCGTTACCAATGACACCGGACAAGCAAACCTCGGTCGCAACCGACGCGGCTCCGGCGGCAGCCCGGCCAACGCTCGAGGTCGACCGGCTCAATCTCAGCCTCAAGATCGACAGCCATATCGTGCCGATCGTTACCGACATTTCCTTCTCGATCGCGCCGGGAGAAGCCGTGGCGCTTGTTGGCGAATCCGGATGCGGAAAATCGATCACCGCCAGCGCCATACTTGGCCTGCCGCCCGACAACGCGACCGTGACCGGCAAGATCGTGCTCAACGGGCGCGATATTGCCGGCTTTTCAAGACGGGAGCGGCGCAAGCTGTGTGGGTCTGAAATCGGCTTCATCTTCCAGGAGCCGATGACGGCACTGCACCCGACCCTGACCATCGGCCATCAGCTGACCGACACGCTGAGGAACAATCTCGGATTGTCGAAGAAGGCAGCGATGGACCGCGCCGCCGAACTGCTCGATCGCGTCGGCATTCCGCGTCCGCGCGACATCCTCAAGGGCTATGTGCACGAGCTCTCCGGCGGCATGCGCCAGCGCGTGATGATTGCCCTGGCCATTTCCTGCGATCCGTCCCTGGTCATCGCTGACGAGCCGACCACAGCGCTCGACGTCACCATCCAGGCGCAGGTGCTCGATCTGCTTGAGGAGATGCGCACCGAGATGAACATCGCCATGCTGTTCATCACCCATGACCTCGAAGTCGTCGCTGATTTCTGCGAGCGCGCCGTGATCATGTATGCCGGGGACGTGGTCGAAACCGGGTCGAGCCGAGCCGTCGTCGATCAACCCGTTCATCCCTACACGCGTGGCCTTCTGGACGCAGTGCCGCACAAGGATGGTTCGACCGAGAAGCTGACGCCAATCCCCGGAACGGTGCCGCAGATCGGCGATTGGCCGAAAGGTTGCCGGTTCGCACCGCGCTGCACGCGCCGCAGACCGCAATGCGAAATGCGCCCCGAGATCGAACCGACGAACAGAGGCCAGGTTCGTTGCTGGCACCCACTCGAGGAGACAGTGCAATGAGCGAAGCCCGTCCTCTTGTCCGTGTGCGCAACGTCTCCAAGTCCTTCGGCAACGTAAAGGCGGTTCGCGACGTCAGCTTCGACGTGCCGACCGGAAAGACCTTCGGCATTGTCGGCGAATCCGGGTCCGGCAAGTCGACCGTCGCGCGCCTGATCCTTCGCCTGGTCGATCTGACCGAGGGTAAGATCGAATTCGACGGCACCGATCTTTTGTCCCTGAAAGGCGGGGCCCTGCGGCGTCAGCGCCAGCATATGCAGATGGTCTTCCAGGACCCGTTCGGCTCTTTCAATCCCCGCATGACCATTCGCGAAACCGTGACCGAACCGCTGCTCGTCCATGGCTTGGGCGACGAGAAATCGCGCAATCAACGGGCTGCCGATCTGTTGACCGAAGTTGGTCTTCCCCAAAAGGCACTCGACAAGTTTCCGCACGAATTCTCCGGCGGACAACGTCAGCGTATTGCCGTTGCCCGCGCTCTGGCGACGGATCCGCAACTGATCATCGCGGACGAACCGGTCAGCGCGCTCGACGTTTCGGTGCAGGCGCAGGTGCTCAACCTGATGCGCGATCTGCAAGCGCGTCTCGGCACCACCATGATCTTCATCTCGCATGATTTGAGAGTTGTACAGTTCATGTGCGACGAGATCGCCGTGATGTATCTGGGCGCCATTGTCGAGCAGGGGCCGCGCGACCGCATCTACGGCATGCCGGCGCACCCCTACACCAGGGCGCTGCTCGCTTCGGCGCCCGGCAATGGCAAACAGG
>CAXXFU010000002.1:0-1255887 GCA_963675235.2 Devosiaceae bacterium
CGCTGGTGTGGGGGATCACGGAGCTGATGCTGAAACGGAGCGTGCCGCGGGTGCGGAGGGGGTAGGCCAGATGCGGCGGTTTGAGCCAGTGCCGGAAATTGACAAGCGGCAAGGCTCATGCTCACAAACAGCATGTCCGTCTGAATGCCCGTGCCCACGGTGCAAACGCGGGCCGAAGCGAAAGATCGATCAATGGCCTATGTCACCCTCACGCCCGAAAGCCTGCCGGACTCGCATATTTGCTGTTGCGATTTCGGACAAGAAATGCGCGGAGGGCTACGCCGCCAAGAAGCAGTGGCTCGCAGCACAGTTTGAACATGGCTACCGGTTCCGCCGTCCTCGACGAACGCGGCAAGGTCTTCATCGAATATGGTCCGGCTGAGAAGGCATGGGTGCCGGTCGAAGCGGATGGCTGGCTGATGATGGGATGCTTCTGGGTGTCCCGGACGGTTCAAGGGCGAGGGACATGGCAAGGCGCTGCTGGGGGATGCGGTGGCAGCAGCGCGCGAGGCAGGCGCAGCTGGTCTGCTGGCGATCACCGGGAAAAAGAAGATGCATTTCCTCACCGATGGCAAATGGCTGCAGCGGCAGGGCTTTGTGCAAGTCGACGCGCTCGACAGCGGTTTTTCGCTGCTGGCCTTGCCGATTGATGATGCCGAACCGGCAAGCCAGCCGCGTTTTGCGCAAAGCGCGCGGACGGGCCTCGGGCCGGAGGCAAAGGGCGTGACGGTGGTTTATTCGGATCGTTGCCCCTTCACCGACTATCACGTCAACGTTTCCCTCAAGCAGACCTGCGAGAACCGGAACTTGGCCCTGACCGTCCACAAGCTCGAGACTTTGGAAGCGGCGCGCGCGGCGCCGACTCCGGCGACGATTTTCAGCCTGTTTGTCGATGGCAGGTTCGTGACCACCGACCTGAGCGCCTGCATGGACAGCCGCTTTGACAAGATTGTCGGCACAAGTGCCTGACGCCTGAGCAGCGGCTGCTGCCTGCCGGGTGAAGCCGAACTCAACCAAGGACAGATCATGCCCTCTTTTCTCTCCCGCCTCGCGGCCGGGCGCGTGAACGCGCCTGCCGAGACCAAGGCGCGCACGCTGTTTTCGCTGACCGAACTGACCGGGCCGAGCTGGACCGGGCGCGGCTATGCGGCGCTGGCCCGCGAGGGCATGGCGCGCAATCCGGTGGTCTATCGCTGCATCAGGATGATCGCCGAGGCGGCGACCAGGGTGCCGCTGAAGGTCGTCGAGGACGGCGAGGTTCAGAGCGAACACCCGGTCAGAAGGCTGCTCGACCGACCCAACGCCCAGGAAAGCGGACGCGACCTGCTGGAGCGGATCTATTCGTACCTGCAGACCTCAGGCAATGCCTATGTGCAGGCAGCTTTGAGCGGCGGCGAAGTGCGCGGGCTTTACGGGCTACGGCCCGACCGCATGCGCGTCGTCACCGGGGCCGACGGCTGGCCGGTCGGGTATGACTACAGTGCCGGCGGGCGGACCCTGCGGATAAGGCTCGATGCCGAGCCGGTGCCCGAAGTGCTGCACCTGATGCTGTTCCATCCGCTCGACGACCATGACGGGCTGAGTCCTCTCGAAGCGGCGCAGATGAGCCTCGATATCCACAATGCCGCCTCGCGTTGGAACAAGTCGTTGCTCGACAACGCGGCACGACCCTCCGGGGCGCTGGTCTATTCGGCGGCGTCGGGGAACCTGACCGCCGACCAGTTCAAGCGGTTGAAGGACGAACTCGAGGACGGTTTCCAGGGGGCGATGAACGCCGGGCGGCCGATGGTGCTCGAAGGCGGACTCGACTGGAAGTCGATCGCCATGAGCCCCAAGGACATGGATTTCATCGAGGCCAAGAACGTCGCCGCCCGCGAGATCGCCCTGGCCTTCGGTGTGCCGCCGATGCTGCTCGGCATTCCCGGCGACAATACCTACGCCAATTATGCCGAGGCCAACCGGGTGCTGTGGCGGCAGACAATCGTGCCGCTGGTTGGCCGCACCGCTGCCGCGCTGGAGCACTGGCTGCAGCCGGGGTTCGAGACGCCGTTCCGGCTGGTGCCCGATCTCGACGGAATCGAGGCGTTGAGCGAGGATCGGGCGAGCTTGTGGAAGCGGGTGAGCGCGGCGGATTTCCTCAGTGATGAGGAGAAGCGGCAGGCCGTTGGCATGATGCCGGGTGCCTGAACGGAGCAAGAGACCTCAAATGGACGAGCTGACCAAGCTGGTCGCCGAAAAGGGCGACTTGGCGCATCTGGCGCTGTTTTTATGGGCGATGAGTTCGAGCGGGCTGCTTGTGTGGACGCTCAAGGAACTGGCGGCGGCGAACCGGCGCTTCAACGATTTCGTCTCGGAGATTTCCAACCTCAACCGGCTGTTTCGCCGCGACGAGTGACGGGGCTGCTGAGAAGAGTCTTTCGCGCGCGGAGACCCGCGCGCTGCTGGATCCTCGGGTCAAGCCCGAGCATGACGCATGGGGTGGGGCTTTGTCCGCGCGGATAGCAGCCTCAGGGGGCAAGCTTTCACACATCAAGGAGCCTGAAATGGCTGGAAAAGCCAGTTCCGCCGCGCCTGCCGATGCTCGGCAGGTGTTCCGTCAGTTTGCCTGGAACCTTGCCGGATCGCTGGCCGGCAAGAAGGCGCAGAAACAACCTGCACGGCGCGCCCGGTCCGCCGGCTCGCGCAAGCGGAGCACCGGCAAATGAGTGGCATTCCCATCGACAGCGCCGGGCGCTTTGCCGGCTATGCCAGCCTGTTCGGCAGGCCCGACCAGGGCGGCGATATCGTCATGCCTGGCGCCTTCGCAAAGAGCCTGCACAAGCGCCGGCGCGACGGCGTGCGCATGCTGTTCCAGCACGATCCCAAGGAACCGATCGGGCTGTGGGAGCGGCTCGAAGAGGATGCGCGCGGGCTTTGGGCGGTCGGACGCCTGCTGCCCGGTATCGTTCGCGCCGGCGAACTGCACACGCTGATCGCCAACGGCGCCCTCGACGGGCTGTCGATCGGGTTCCGCACCGAGCGCGCCTCCAAGACCGGCGGCGGCATGCGTCGGCTCTGGCAGATCGATCTCTGGGAGATTTCCATCGTCACCTTCCCGATGATGGACGGCGCGCGGATCGCCTCCGCCGCCAGCACCGGCGCCAATTGGGCCCGGACGAAGCGGACCCCTGACGCGGCCGTTTCCCTTTTCGCCAACCACCAGGACTGAAAGACAATGGAAAAACTGACCGACGGCCTTGAGATCAAGGCCACGACCGGTGCTGCCGGATTTTCCGGGGACGACTTCGGCGCCTTCCTCGCAACCTTCGAGGAGTTCAAGCGCAACAATGACGAGCGCCTCGCCGAGATCGAAAAGCGCGGCGCTGCCGATCCGCTGATCAACGACAAGTTGGCCCGGATCGACGCGGCTCTGGATGCGCAGAAATCGGCGCTCGACCATGCTGCGCTCACCCGCGCCCGCCCGGCGCTCGAAACGCGCGGTGGAGTTGCACCGGACGAGCAGAGCGCCGCCTTTTCGGCCTATGTGAAGCGTGGCGAGGTCAAGTCGCTGACCTCGGGCACGCCATCCGAAGGCGGGTATCTCGTCCCGGACGAGACCGAAACCGAGATCGGCCGCATGCTCAAGGACCTGTCGCCGATCCGTGCCATTGCCGGCGTCCGCCAGATATCGGGCGGCACCTACAAGAAGCCCTTCACCATTTCCGGCCCGACCGCCGGCTGGGCCGCCGAGACGGCCGACCGCGACGAGACCGACGCCCAGACGCTTTACGAACTGAGCTTCCCGGCCATGGAGCTTTATGCCCAGCCGGCCGCGACCCAGGCCTTTCTCGATGATGCCGCCGTCGATGTTGGCCAGTGGATCGCCGAAGAGGTCAATGCAGCCTTCGCCGAGCAGGAGACCGACGCCTTCATCAACGGCACCGGCACCACCAAACCGACCGGCTTCCTCAACCAGACGCTTGTCGCCGAGACGAGCTGGGCCTGGAACAAGATCGGCTATATCGCCACCGGCGTTTCAGGCGCGTTCCCCGACGAGGACGAGAGCGATGTGCTGATCGATCTCATCTATGCGCTCAAGTCCGGCTATCGTCAGAATGCCAGTTTCGTCATGAACCGGCGCACCCAGGCGGCAATCCGCAAGCTCAAGGATGCCGACGGCAACTACCTGTGGCAGCCGGCGGCCTCGCCGGAGGGCCATGCCTCGTTCATGGGCTTCCGCCTGGTGGAGGCCGAGGACATGCCCGATATCGGCGCCGATACTACGCCGATCGCCTTCGGCGATTTCCGCCGCGGTTACCTGATTGTTGACCGCAAGGGCGTCAACGTCTTGCGCGATCCCTATTCGGCCAAGCCCTATGTGCTGTTCTACACCACCAAGCGCGTCGGCGGCGGGGTGGCGGATTATGACGCGATCAAGCTGCTGAAGTTCGGCGCGAGCTGATTTGCCTCACGGGCCGTACCGCAATCGGCATGACGCTGGCCGCTATGCCGATTGCTGGCCCTCCGGCGGGGCGCGCGAAAAGTCGCGCGGGGTCCTCGCTTCGCTTGTCCGGGTGCTGTCCTGACAGGTCGTGCTCGCGGCGGGAAAGGGCTGTGCTCCGGTGCTCACGTACTCAAGTACGCTCCGCTCCGGTGCGCGTCCTTCCGCACCACCTGACTCGGCTTGACCGGTTTCCGGGTGCCGAGTGTGCAAGTTGGATGCCTCCCTCCCCCTTTGTGGGGAGGGATTGAGGGTGGGAGTGCTTGCGGCACACGCCAAAGCTTGGTGGTCCACCCCACCCGACCCGATTTCGCCGGGCCTTCTTCGCCTTCAATCGCCCCACCGGGGCGATCGATCCTTCGGAGCGGCTCGAAGCCCCATCGAGGGGAGGGAAGCCTGAGCCTCTTCCTCAAAACGAGACAAACTCATGACAACCTTTCTCCTTGCGGGGCCCGCAACGGAGCCGGTGACGCTCGCCGAGGCGAAAGCCTTTTTGCGCGTCGACGGCACCGATGAGGATGCCTTCATCTCGACCCTGATCACGGCGGCGCGGTTGCATGCCGAATCCGTCACGGGCCGAGCGATGATCACCCAGTCCTGGCGCATGGCGCTTGATGACTTTCCGCTCAGCCGTCGCATCGGTTTGCCGGTCGCGCCGCTCAGGGCGCTGACCGAAATCCGCGCCTATGACGCGGATGGCGTCGCGACAACCCTGACGCTTGCCGAGTTCCAGCCCGAAACGGGACTGGCGCCAGCCTGTCTGTTCGTGCCGGCCGCGATCTCGGGCATGCCGGTCATGCGCGCATTCGACGCCATCGAGATCGATTATGTCGCCGGCTATGGCGATGCGCCCGAAGACGTGCCCGCCGACCTGCGCCACGCCGTGCTTACCCTGGTCGGGTACTGGTTCGAACACCGCGACGCGGTGATCGTCGCCGGGGCCGGGGCGGTGGTGCCGGCCGGATTCGACAGGCTGGTCGAACCCTACAAGGCGGTGAGGCTGTGAGCGCCGACCTGCCGATGGCCGGAAGTCTGCGCGACCGGGTGGCCCTGGCGCGCAAGGAGCAGGCGAGGGAAGCCGACGGTGGTCTGAGCGTTTTGTTCATGCCGCTGGCAACCGTCTGGGCTCGCGTTCACGCCCGGGCTTCGGGACGAACCGGTTTTGCCGATGCACGCGGCGCCAAGGCAACGCACACCGTGGTCATGCGCTTCAGGACCGACCTCAGCGCCGGCGACCGCATCACCTGGCGCGGACGGGCGCTGGAAGTGCTCAGCGCCGAGGATCTCAACGGCAGGCGGGCCTATCTCAGCTGCGCCTGCGCCGAAAGCACAGTGACGGGCTAGCAAAGATGACACACCCCATCGTTTCCCTGCAGATGAGCCTTTTGGCGACGCTGTTGGCCGATGCCGAACTGGTCGCGGCGCTTGGTGGCGACTTCATCTTCGACGCGCCGCCAAAAGGGCAGAACCCGCCCTATATCGCCATTTCGCGCCATGATGCCCTAAGCCACGACGGCGACGAAACGCCCGGCTACGACCATCGCCTGCTCGTCCAGTGCTGGCATCCGACGCCGCGCCGCAAGGCGGCGCTCGATATCGCCGAACGCGTCATCGCGGTGGCGCTCGGTGCCGATCTGTCGGGGCCGGAGCTGCTGGTGACCCTGGTGGGACACGAGCGCACCGACACGAGTATCGACATCAAGACCGGCTACGCCCGCGCCGCCGTGCTGCTGCGCGTGTTCACCGAGCCGAACACCTGAGTTTTCGGTCCTCATCCTTCGACAAGCTCAGGATGAGGGCAGGTACCCCTCGCAAACAGGAAGAAAATCATGAGCGCCCAGAGCGGCAAGGACATGCTGTTGAAACTGGACCGGACCGGATCCGGCTCGTTTCTGACCGTCGCCGGCTTGCGCACGCGCAGCCTCTCTCTCAATGCCGCTGCCATCGATGTGACCGACGCGGAATCCGCCGGGCGCTGGCGCGAATTGCTCGACGGAGGCGGCATCAGGAAGGCGGCCCTCAGCGGGCGCGGCATCTTCAAGGACCAGGCGTCCGATGCCGAGATCCGGACGCTGTTCTTTGCCGGGACGATCCGCGACTGGCAGCTGATCCTGCCCGATTTCGGCGTCGTCGAAGGGGCGTTCCAGATCACCAGCCTCGAGTTTGCCGGTGACCATGCCGGCGAAGTGACATTTGATATTTCGCTCGAGAGTGCGGGGGAAGTGACGTTTACGGCGGTGTAGGGAAACTGCCTGACGCTCATTGTCATTCCGGGACTTGATCCCGGAATCCAGCCCACATCGCGCGCATCTTCAGTGGTGAATGGGTCCCGGGATCAAGTCCCGAGACGACATTGAGGGCTTGGCACGTCTTTGCCTTTTCTGTTTTTCAAACCAAGGAGATCCCGATGGCCAATCCCCATCGCGGCGAGATCGACGCTGTTATCGGCGGCGAGCGGTTGGTGCTGTGTCTGACGCTCGGGGCGCTGGCAGAGCTCGAACAAAGGCTGAGTGCCGGCGATCTCGTCGGTCTGGCCGAGCGTTTCGAAAAGGGGCGGGTGTCGGCGGCCGACCTCATCGCGCTTCTTGGCGCCGGTTTGCGCGGCGGCGGCAATGCAATTGCCGACGACGAGCTGGCGCGGATGACCATCGAGGGCGGGCTAGCCGGGGCGGCCAGGATGGCCGCCGAGCTGTTGCGCGCCACGTTCGGCGAGGCCGGGCAATGATGCCGTTTCCGTGGGCCGAAGCCATGCGGCTGGGACTGGGCGTCCTTCGGCTTTCTCCGGAGGCCTTCTGGAAAATGAGTCCGCGCGAACTGGCGGCTGCCGCTGCAGGTCTCGCCGGGCCGGGTGGTCCCGTGGCGGTTATCGGGCGCGAACGGCTCAAGGCGTTGCAGCAACGCTATCCGGACCTGCCGGTACATCAGGAGCATGAACATGGCTGAGACGAGAATTTCGATCTCCGACGATCTGTCGCGAGAACTGAGCGATATCGGCATCGAGCTCGAACGCATCGACGATCTGGCATCGGGCGTCGGCAAGACGCTGAGTTCGAGCCTGAGGAGCGCCATCACCGACGGCAAGTCGTTCAAGTCGGTGCTCGGTTCGATTGCCGAGAGCTTTGCAGATATCGCTCTCAAGGCGGCGTTCAGGCCGGTCGAGACCCTGGCCTCCGGGCTGATCTCGTCGCTGTTCGCGGCGAGCGATACCGCGCTCGGAACCGTAAAACCGTTTGCCAAGGGCGGGGTGCTGTCGGCACCGGCCTATTTCCCGCTCAACGGTGGGCTCGGCCTTGCCGGCGAGGCGGGGCCGGAAGCGGTGTTGCCTCTGGCGCGCGGATCCGATGGGCGGCTCGGCGTGGCCTCGAGCGCGTCTGCGCCGATCTCGATTTCTCTCAACGTCACTGCCAGAGACGCCGGCAGCTTTGTCGGCGCCGAGGCTGAGGTCAGCGCCATGCTGCTTCGGGCGGTCAAGCGCGGAACGAGGGCAAGCTGATGGCCTTTCACCACATCCGATTTCCACTCGACATCGCGCTCAATTCGCGCGGCGGACCCGAGCGGCTGACCGATATTGCCGCGCTCAGCTCGGGCCACGAGGAGCGCAACCAGCGCTGGGCCCATGCGCGGCGGCGCTACAATGCCGGCTATGGCATCAAGTCGCGCGAGGATGTCTTGGCCGTCGTTGCCTTTTTCGAGGAACGGCGCGGACGCTTTCATTCCTTTCTTTGGCGCGACGGGCTCGATTTTTCCTCGAATGGCGGGGCCGGGACGCCGGGTGCGCTCGATCAGCAGATCGGCATCGGCGACGGTGCGTCGACAACGTTCCAGCTGGTCAAGCGCTATGGCGGAGGGTTCGATCCCTATGACCGGCCGATCAGCAAGCCCGATGCGGCGAGCGTCATTGTCGCGGTCAACGGCAGCGTGCTTGGCGCGGGCGAATTCGCCGTCTCCGAAACCACCGGCATCGTCACGTTGACGACGGCGCCGGCAGCGGGTGCGGTGGTTTCGGCCGGGTTCGAATTCGATGTGCCGGTCCGGTTCGACACCGACCAGCTCGAAGTCGATCTTGCCGGGTTCGACGCCGCCGAGATCACCTCCATTCCGCTTGTCGAGGTCAGATCATGAGGGCGCTCGATCCCGATTTCGCCACCCATGTCGAAAGCGGCTCAACAACGCTGTGCAATTGCTGGCGGCTCGAACGTCGCGATGGCCTGGTGCTTGGGTTCACCGATCACGACGTGACCATCGGTATCGACGATTGCGTTTGCGTGCCGGCGACGGGTGGCGACACCAGCGAGGCGATGGCCAAGACCGGCGGCGCCACCGACACGACCGACCTCGTCGCAGTGCTGCAAAGCGCCGCTATCACCGAGGACGATATCAGGCTGGGGCGCTTCGACGGCGCACTGGTCGAGACCTGGCGGGTCAACTGGCGCGATCCGCGCGTGCGGCATCTGTTGCGGCGCGACCGCATTGGCGAAATCACGCTGGAGGATCACCTGTTCCGGGCCGAACTGCGTTCGGCCCAGGCCGATCTCAACCGCAAGCAGGGGCGCTATTATCAGGCGCTGTGCGGTACCCGGCTCGGCACGACGGCCTGCGGCATCGATCTCGACGATCCGGCCTATGTGGCGACAGGTTCGGTGACGGCTGTCGAGGGGACGCGGCGAATCCGGATCGACGGCGTTTCCGCTTTTGCCGCGGGCTGGTTTTCCTTCGGCAAGCTCAGTTGGAGCACAGGCAACAAGGCAGGGCTGATTGACACCATCGCTTCGCATGGCCGGGATTCGGTCGGCGACACTTTCGATCTCGATAGCGAGGTCGCCGAATGGGTGGCACCGGGCGACGCATTCACCGTGACCGCAGGCTGCGACCGCACCTTCTCGATGTGCCGCGACCGCTTTGCCAATGCGGTCAGTTTTCGCGGCTTCCCGCATATCCCGGGGGCAGACTTCGTTCTGACCTATCCCAAACAGGGGAGTGCACTCAACGGCGCGCCGCTTGTCAGATGAGCACCGGTCACAAGGCCGAGCAAGAGGCGCGGACCTGGCTCGGCACGCCCTATCGGCATCAGGCCTCGGTCCGGGGCGCCGGCTGCGATTGCCTCGGGCTGTTGCGCGGCGTCTGGCGCGGCCTTTACGGCGCCGAGCCGGAGACAGTGCCAGCCTATGCCGTCGATCCGAGACGCGATGCCGATCCCGGGCATCTGCAGCGGGCGGCGGATCGCCATCTCGTCAAGGTCAAACGCGTCATCCTGCCGGGAGACGTGCTGTTGTTCCGGTTGAGCCGCAACATGCCGGCGCGCCATTGCGGCATTGTCACGGCCGATCACTCATTCATCCATGCCCAGGAACGGCTTGGCGTTGTCGAGGCGCCGCTTTCGCTTTCCTGGCAAAGGCGGCTAGGCGGCATCTACGCCTTCCCTGAAATCGAGGACGCCAGATGGCTACCCTAGCGCTTTCACTTGCCGGCCAGGCGGTCGGCGGCTTCATCGGCGGGCCGTTCGGCGCGACAGTTGGCCGGGCCCTCGGTGCCCTTGCCGGCAGCGCCGTCGATGCAGCGCTGTTCGGCGACGTGCGGGCGCCGGCAACAGGGCACGACATTCGCCTGACCGGCTCGCGCGAGGGCGGGGTCGTGCCGCGTGCCTATGGCTGGAACCGACTCAGCGGCAACATCATCTGGGCCACAGAACTCGAACGGCACTCGGGCACCAGTTCCGGCGCCAAAGGGCTGTCGAGCGGCGCGCAGAGCGAAGACGTGATCACCGCCAATTTCGCCGTTGCCCTGTGCGAGGGCGAGGTTCCGGTGCTCGGCCGCATCTGGGCCGACGGGCAGTTGCTCGACACCGAGGGGCTCAACATCCGGTTCTATTCGGGGTCGGACGACCAGATGCCGGACAGCCTGATCGCGGCCAAACAGGGCAGCGGCGGTGCGCCGGCCTACCGCGGTATCTGCTATCTGGTGTTCGAGGCGCTGCCGCTGACCGAATTCGGCAACCGCATTCCGGCGATCTCGGTCGAGATCTGCCGGCCGGCCGGCGATCTCGAACAGGCTGTGACGGCGGTGACGCTGATCCCGGGCGCCACCGAGTTCGGCTATGACCCGGTGCCGCGCCTGCGGCTGGTTTCGCCCGGCGTGACGGCAAGTGAAAATGCCCATGCCGTCACCGGGGTCAGCGACTGGACGGTATCGCTCGACCAGTTGCAGGCGCTGTGCCCCAATCTCAAGCATGTCTCGCTGGTCGTGACCTGGTTCGGCGACGATCTGCGCTGCGGTTCCTGCACCATTGCGCCGCGTGTCGAAGGCGCAAGCCGGGAAATTGATGGCACGAGCTGGTTGGTGAGCGGCATCGACCGCGCTTCGGCCCGCGTCGTTTCCACAGTCGATGGCGGACCAGCCTTCGGTGGCACGCCGTCCGACGCGGCCGTGCTGGCCGCGATCGCCGATCTCAAGGCGCGCGGCATCGCGGTGACGCTCTACCCGCTCATCATGATGGACATTGCGGCGGGCAATGCGCTGACTGATCCCTATTCGGGTGCAACAGGCCAGCCGGCCTATCCCTGGCGTGGCCGTATCACCGCATCGCTGGCGCCGGGCATCGCCGGTTCGCCGGACCAGAGCGCAGCGGCGGCGCTGGAAGTTTCAAATTTCGTCGGAGCCGCGGCGGCAGGGGACTTTGCTGCCGGGACCGGGACCATCACCTATTCCGGGCCGGCAGAATGGAGCTACCGGCGCATGGTGTTGCACTATGCCCATCTTTGCGTCCTGGCCGGAGGCGTCGACGCCTTTCTCATCGGCTCGGAACTGCGCGGGCTGACGACGCTGCGCTCGGATGCGGCTAGCTTTCCATTCGTCACGGCGCTTTCGGCATTGGCGGCGGATGTGCGTGCCGTGCTCGGTTTGGAAACCAAGCTGACCTACGCCGCCGACTGGTCGGAGCATCACGGCTACCAGCCGGTGGATGCGCCGGGCGACAAGCTGTTTCACCTCGATCCGCTGTGGGCGACGCCCGAGATCGACGCGGTCGGTATCGACAACTACATGCCCATCGCCGACTGGCGTGACGGCTCGACTCATCTCGACGCCGGGTATGGCTCGATCCATTCGCTCGACTATCTTCAGGCCAATATCGCAGGTGGCGAGGGGTTCGATTGGTACTACGCTTCGGATGCCGACCGGCGGGCCCAGATACGGACGCCGATCAGTGACGGCGCCTATGACGAGCCCTGGGTGTTCCGGGTCAAGGACATCGCCTCGTGGTGGGGCAGTGCCCACCACAACCGCGTCGGCGGCGTGCGCTCGGCATCGGCAACCGATTGGGTGCCGGAATCGAAGCCTGTTCATTTCACCGAACTGGGGTGCGGCGCCATCGACAAGGGTGCCAATCTGCCGAGCGCCTTTGCCGACGCAAAATCGTCGGAGGATGCGCGGCCCCATTTCTCCAGCGGCGCGCCCGATGCGCTGATGCAGCGCCAGTTCCTCAGGGCACATCTCGGCCACTGGCAGCCGGACCAGCCTGGCTTCACGGATGCAAACAACCCGGTGTCTTCGGTCTATTCGGGCCGCATGGTCGATCCGGAGCGGATCGCGCTGTGGACCTGGGACGCACGGCCCTATCCGGCTTTCCCGGCGCTTTCGGGCGTGTGGTCCGATGCTGCCAACCATGCAACCGGCCACTGGCTGACCGGACGGCTCGGCGCGTCCGGCAATAGCGAGCTGATCGCGGCGATGGCCGTCGATTACGGCGTCAGCTTTGCCACGATCGATGCCGGAGGGGCGGCCATATCCGGTCTGGCCATCGACCGGGTAGCGAGCCTTCGCGACGTGCTCGACCCGATCCTGACGGTGACGCGAACGCTGCTGCACGATACGCCGGACGGGCTCGTCTGCGCCATCGAGGGCACGGGCGCGGTGACCGAGATCGATCCGGACAGGCTCGTCGATGCCGGCACGGCGCTGACATCGGAGAAATGGCCGATGGACGAGGAACTGCCGGCGGAACTGGCGCTTGCCTATGTCGATCCGGCCCGTGATTACCTCAGCGCCGGCGTGACCGCCATTGCCGGCAACGGCACGACCAGCACCGGCTTCGATTCCGGTCTTGTCGTCGACGGCGCCGGGGCACGCAGGCTGGCCGAGACGGCATTGATGGCGGCACGCCAGCCAGCGCGGGAACTCGATTTCGCACTACCGCCATCGTTTATCGCGCTCGAACCTGGAGATCGCGTACGGATCAGCGGGCGCAAGGACACGGCGCTGACCCTGACCGAATTGCGCGACGGCGTGGCCCGCAGGGTTTCGGCGCGGCCGCATCGGCAGGACAAGCTGTCGGCTCTGCTGGTCGACGGACATGCGGCCGGCGCGGCTCCGGCAAAAGCCGGCGCGCTGCCGATTGCCTTCATCGGCCATCTGCCCGCCGATCCAGAAGACGGTGGGCCAACGCGGCTAGTTGTCGGCGCCTATGCCGATCCGTGGCCGGGCGACGTCATCCTTGCCGACACGGTGAGCGGCGCGGAGGTGCTGCGGCTGGCGCGCGCGGCGGCGATCGGGGCGCTGGCGGATGATCTTCGCCCGGGCGAAGCGGCGCTGTGGGACACGGCAAACGCGCTCACGTTGACGCTTTTCGACGGGCATCTGGCATCGGAGAACCGGAGCGCCGTTCTGGCCGGCGCCAACCGCATGCTGGTGCTGCGCGACGATGGCAGTACCGAGCTGATCGGCTTCGAGACGGCTGAACTGGTGTCCGGCGCCAGCTATCGGCTGACTGGCCTGTTGCGCGGGCTCCACGGCACCGGCGACGGCGCCGTGACTGCGAGCGCCGGCAACTGGGTGATGCTGGTGACGAGCGCCGTGGCAAGTGCCGACCCGGGCGAAAACCGGCTCGGCACGACCGCCAGTTTCAGACTTTTTGCCGGACCGCGCGACATCAGCGGTCAGCTGGTTTCGGCACCGTTCGGGATCGAACTGGTGCAGCCGTTGATTCCGGTTCATCTCAAGGCAACTCGCAACGAAGCCGGCGATGTGCATATAGCCTGGACCCGGCGCTCCAGACTTGGCGGAGACGGCTGGGCGCGGGCGGAAATGCCACTCGACGCCAGCCCAGAAAGCTACCGTATCCGCATTTTCGACGGTTCGAGCATTGTCAGGTCGGTGACCTCGACGAACGCGGCCATGGTCTATTCAGCCGCCGAACAGGTGACTGATTTCGGCACGCTGCCATCGAGCTTTTCATATGACATCGCCCAGTTGAGCGCCGTTTACGGCGCCGGGCGTGCGGCGACCGGTCTGGCGGACTTCGCGTAGATCGGCGCGTGAGGGCCGCCGGCTTTCCCGGTGGTCGCGCGTTCGAACCGGAGAACCGGTCCCCACTTTTCCTGAACACGCTCCGAAAGGGTACCTACAATGGCTGAGACGTCACGGCTCGGCCTGCCGCTGATCGATGGCGAGCAGGCGCTCAAGCATGTCACCCATAACGAAGCATTGGCGCGGCTCGACGCGGCGGTGCAGGTCGCCGTCGAAGAACTCGGCGCAACTACGCCTCCTGCCAGTCCGGCAGCTGGCGAAACCTGGGGCCTTGGTGCCGGCGCCAGCGGCGACTGGTTCGGGCAGGACGGTGCCCTTGCGCTGTATTGCGAAAGCGGCTGGCGTTTCGTCGTGCCGGACGAAGGCTGGCTGGCCTGGAACAAGGATGACGGCGCGCTCTATGTTCACCTTTCGGGAAGCTGGATGGCGTTCACCGGAAGTGTCGATGCGCTGCAAAATCTCGGCCTGCTCGGCGTCAACACGACGGCCGACAGCACCAACAAGTTTGCCGTTCGCTCCAACGCCGCATTGCTGACGGCGCTGGCGAGTGGCGATGGCGGCTCGGGCGATTTGCGTGTCGTTCTGAACAAGGAAGGTGCCGGCAATACCGCTTCGCTGGTTTTCCAGGCCGATTATTCGGGACGGGCCGAGTTCGGGCTTGCCGGCGGCGACGATTTTTCCATCAAGGTCAGCCCCGACGGCAGCACGTTTCATTCGGCGCTGACCGCTTCGGCAGCGAGCGGATTTGTCGGCTTCAATGCTCTGTTCGGGGCCGATGTGTCGTTCCCAAGCGTGGCGGCAGGCGTTCTCGGTGTGACGACGAGCTATGCCGTGCCGGCGCCGGAAAGCGGCAGCTCCGACGACATCGACACCATTTCCGGCGGCGAGGATGGCGCGCTGCTGATCCTGTCCGGAATCGCCGGCAACACGCTGACCGTCAGAGATGGTACCGGCAATCTCAAGCTCGGCGGTGACCGTGTGCTCGGCAATTTCGAAGACACGCTGATGCTGGTGAAGCGCGGCAGCGACTGGATCGAGCTGAGCTACGCCGACAACGGCTAGGCTGCATCGACGCGCCTTTGTGCGCGCAGCGCTGCTCGGCGCGGCAATACAAGACAATCCTTCAGGTGCAGATGTGGCCAGACCCAATTTTGCCGCCTGCCTTGCGGTCGTGCTCGACCACGAGGGCGGGTATTCCGACCATCCGAGCGATCCCGGCGGGGCAACAATGCGGGGCATCACCCGCCGGGTTCTCGCCGACTGGCGGGGGATCTCGCCCTGGTGGGATCTGCCCAAGCAGGAGGTGAAGGCGCTCGGTCTCGACGAGGCCCGGGAAATCTACCGGGCGCGCTATTGGGATGCGGTTCGCGGCGACGAGCTTCCGGCGGGATTGGACCTTGCTGTTTTCGATTTCGGCGTCAATTCCGGCCCGGCGCGGGCGGTCGGCTACCTGCAGGCGGCACTCGGCGTAACCCGCGATGGGGTTTTCGGGCCGGTTACCCTTGGCGCCGTTCAAAAGGCCACAGCGGAGCAGCGGATCCCCGATCTGATCCGGACGATTTCAAGGCGACGCCTGATCTTTCTCCGCTCGCTTTCGATCTTTGCCGTCTTCGGCGCCGGCTGGACGCGGCGGGTTGCCGATACCGAGACGCGGGCGCTTGCCATGCACCCTCGGGACGATCCTTCACCCTCACCAAACCAAGGACACGACACCATGGACGTTTTTTCCGGATACAAGACCTATATCGTCGGCGCGCTGATGCTGGTGACCGCCATTGCCCAGATCGCGGGTGTCGACCTGCCGGGGCTTGAAGGCCAATCGGCCATGCAGCTTCTGATGGAAGGCCTGGCCGTGGTCTTCCTGCGCAAGGGGATTTCGACCGGCGCCGGGGCGTCGTGACGCCTGATGTCGAGAGTGGTCCGGTTATTTCGGATCATTCATGTCCCATTCAGACGGCGGCGGCTAGTGTCGCCGCCATGACCCGAAAAACCTTCCTCTCCGCGCTTCTTGCGTCCACAGCCCTGCTTTTGTCCGTCATACCGGCGAACGCACAGGGCGCGTGTCTGTCGCCGCAGCAGATTCAGAGCGCCGTAGCCAGCGGGAGCATCCTGCCGCTCAACGAAATCCTCGCCCGATCCGGCATTCCTCCCAACACGGTGCTGAGCCCGGTGCGTGTGTGCGACCAGGGTGGCCAGCCGCACTATCAGATCCCCGTCGATGAGGGCGGTCAGGCGCGCACGATCATCCTGAACGCCATTACCGGCCGGCCTTAAGCCGCCGAATGTGCTAGGTTTTGGTGGAATCACCGCTAGGGATTCGTTCGGCTCGCTGACCTGCCGATCGGACCGAGGAGCGGGATTCCTGTCTTTGTAGGCAGCGATGGACTGCGGGAGGCCGGATATGCGGATTCTGGTTGTCGAGGACGACACCAATCTCAATCGTCAGCTCAAGGAAACACTCGAGGAAGCCGGCTATGTCGTCGATGTGGCATTCGACGGCGAAGAGGGGCATTTCCTCGGCGATACGGAACCCTATGATGCGGTGGTGCTGGATATCGGCCTGCCGCAGATGGACGGGCTTTCGGTGCTCGAAGCCTGGCGGCGCGACAGGCGCACCATGCCGGTGCTGCTGCTGACGGCGCGGGATCGCTGGTCCGACAAGGTGCAGGGCATCGATGCCGGCGCCGACGACTATGTTGCCAAGCCCTTCCATATGGAAGAAGTGCTGGCCCGGCTGAGGGCGCTGGTCCGGCGTGCGGCTGGACATGCTTCCAACGAGATCACGGCCGGTGGGGTGAGGCTCGATGCCAAGTCCGGCAAGGTGACGGTCGATGGCAAGGCGTTGCGGCTGACAGCGCACGAGTTTCGCCTTTTGAGCTACCTCATGCTGCACAAGGGAGAGGTTGTCTCCCGCACCGAGTTGACCGAACACATGTACGATCAGGATTTCGACAGGGATTCCAACACGATCGAAGTCTTCGTCGGCCGACTGAGGAAGAAACTTCCAGACGATTGCATCGCCACGGTGCGCGGGCTCGGCTACCAGATCAAGGCCGACTAGGTCCGGCTTGTGATGCGTCGCGGTTCAATTTCGCTCAATGTGTTTGCCATCTCGGCCTTGTGGCTGATCGTTGCCCTGGTGGCGACCGCCTATCTGCTGAGCGAACTGTATTCGCGCGCGCTCGACAACAGCCTCGGCGAGACGCTCGATTTCCAGATTGAATCGCTCGTCGGGCTGGCGCTCGAGCATGGCCCGGACAAGGTCCAGGGCTCGACCCTGGGCGATCCGCGTTTCACCCGGCCGGCTTCGGGCTGGTACTGGCAGATCGCCAATGCCGACACCGGTGCGCCTGTCTCCTTTTCCGAATCCCTTGTCGGTTCGGTCCTTCCCGACATTCCCGTCACCCCGGCGCTCGGTTTCCGCGAAACCGCCAGCGCTAGAGATGCATTCGGCACGAGTGTGCGCGTCGTGGCGCGCCGCATCGCCATTGCCGGTGTGCCGTATGACTTCGAGGTGACGGGAAATCTCGATGAAATCTACGCGCTTGTTGCCGATTTCCGTGGCCAGACGTTCATCGTGCTCGGCGCGGTCGGCATCATGCTGGCGGCGATGAGTGCTCTGGTTGCCCGCTTCGCGCTGCGGCCCGTCACCAAGCTGCGGCAGGCGCTGGAAGAGGTACGCGAAGGCGATGCCGAAAAGGTCACAGGCACCTATCCCGCCGAGCTCGCGCCGCTCGCCGAGGAAATCAACGAGCTGCTGCGTTCGAATGTCGAGATCATCGAACGCGCCCGCAGCCAGGTTGGTAATCTCGCTCACGGGCTCAAGACGCCGCTGGCGGTGCTGCGCAACGAGGCGGCGGGCAAGCGCACGGCCCTCGCCAAGATCGTTCTCGGCGAAAGCCAAAAGATGAGCGATATCGTCGCCACCTATCTCGACCGGGCCCGGCTGGCGGCGCGAACTGCCGTGGTGGGACGGCGGACCGACACTGCCGCAATCCTGACGCGGCTGGTGCGGGTGATGGAAAAGATCCATCGCGACACTCGCGTTTCCCTTTACCTCCCGGAAGCGGGTGCGCCCTGGTTCCGCGGCGAAGAGGCCGATCTCGAGGAAATGGCGGGAAATATCCTCGACAATGCCTGCAAATGGGCCAATGCCGAGGTACGCGTCACCGTGCATTCCAAGGACGCCGTGCTCGAAATCGCCATAGAGGATGACGGACCGGGTCTTGGCGAGGCAGAGCGCGAGGCGGCGACGCGGCGCGGTGTGCGGCTCGACGAAAAAACACCAGGTTCGGGACTGGGGCTCGACATTGTGCTTGAGCTTACCCAAGTCTATGGGGGTTCGCTCGTGCTCGGGCGTTCGGAACTCGGTGGTCTTGCGGCCAATCTGTCCCTGCCTGCGGCCAGGGCACAAAAGCCATAGCCTGACAACACGATCGACGGACGCCGCGGCGCGATTGAACGATTTTGGGCACAATTCCGGTGCAAGTCGGGCTCAACTACGAGGTTTGGCCATGAAGATGCTTCGATTCGGACTGACAGCGGTGCTGCTGGTGACGCTTTCTGCCTGTTCAAGCACGCGCTTCGGATCCGGCAATGTCTCGCCCCTGGCGTTGGCGCCCGAACCGTCGACGACGGTGTCGGCGGCACTCAAGGCTACCGAGATCGGCCAGTTCGTCGATGCCAAGGCCCTGGCCGTGATGTCGGAGCAGGAACGTAACGAGGCGGCGAGCGCCCAGTTCTACGCCCTGCAGTTCGGGCGCCCGGGTGCGCCGCGCCTGTGGCAGGGCGACAAGGGCGATTCGGGCAAGATCAGCGTTGGTCCCTACGTGCGGGTCAACGAGCGGGACTGCCGCAGCTTTACCCACGAGGTCGCGACCTCGGCGGGTGACTTCAGCAAGTCGGGCATGGCCTGTCGGCTGGAAGGCGGCACCTGGGAGGCAACCAATATCGGCTGATACCGCGCCGCGTAATCGTGTCGCGCCCCCCATCAAGTCGCCGTGCACCCTGATGAGGCTCCTGGCGACTGTCTGGGCCGCTAGCCGCTGCCGCATCACCGATTCTCGTAAGTGATAATCCGGCAATTGCCGCCTAGGCTGCTGGATGGCCTGCTCCGCAGCACAGAAAAACGCATCTGTGAGAGTGTTGGGCGCCGACCGGAAGCCCTTTTTTTACCATCGCTGGCTAGATTGGGCCAAAGCAAGCTTTGCCTATTGCCCTAACCCTTTAGCGATCGAATTGATGGTTACATTGCCAGGCACAACCAATGCCGCGAAGAAAATCTCTGAACCTCCAAAGCGTGGCCTGCGCCGCGACGATGAGGTGCAGTCCGCGGGCCTGACCGCCTTTCTTGCCGCCTTCGAGCAGATCATCATCGAGGAACCGACCTATTTCACCTTCAATACGTCGATTTCCCGCAAGCATCTCAAGCGCTTCTGGACCTGGGTTTCGCGCGACGTCCTGCCCGGCATGGAGATGAAGTTCGACGGGCTACTGGAATCGGGCAATACCGTCGACGCCGCGATCCAGATCTGCATCAACGACATGCTCGCCGGGGTAAAGCAGATCCGTGCCGAAGCCGACAACAACTATGACCTCGATCGGCGCATCACCATCCAGATTGGCGGCGAAGAGGTGCGCGAACGCCTCGACATGATCATGGTGGCGCTGAAGTCGCGTCATCTGATCACCAAGGCGGGCAATTTCGGCAAGGCGGCGATCAGCCTGACCGACGATGCCGCGCTTGGGGCGGCGCTGCAATCGCTGCCGCTCAAGGATCCGATGCTGACGGGCCTGCTGATGCATGTCATCGTCGGCCAGACCGCACATCCGCAACGGCTTGTCACCGCGGCTTCGGCGGTTGCCGGCAAGGCCGATGAAGATGCCATCCGCGGCGTCGGCATGGGACCGCTCGCCGATGCCATTCTCGCCCATGCCCAGAACCAGCTGGCAAAGATGGCGCCGATGCTGGTCGGCATGAGCGACATCGACGGGGCGTGCCAGCATCTCGACCGCTATCAAAGGCTCATCCGCTCGGTGAGCAGCTATCTCGAGCTGGCGCACAATTCGCGCTGGACGACGATCATTGCCGAACTCACCAAGCAGGCTTCCTTCAAGCTCGAACCGCGCCTCAGGGAAGTCACCGGCGATATTGCGCAGTCCATGCGCCGCCCGCGGGACGGCTCGGACCGTTTCGATGCCGATGCGTTGCTGGCCGCGCTCAACGGCATGTACCTGCTGCACGGTGTGCGCGAGGCGCGCGACGCCCTGGCACTCAATGCCCTGTTCGAGCAGATTTGGGGCGAGACGGGACAGTCGATCGAGGTCGTGGTCAAACGATCGCTCGAGGACTTCCGCGCCAATCCGCAGAGCGAAGGCGCGGCCCGGCGGCTCGACACCGGCATCAAGATGGCGGAAATCCGCTTCAATACCGAATATGCCGAAGTGTTGCGGCGCGCGCGCGACAAGTTCAGCCAGCGCGCCGGCGGCTAGTCCGTCTGCTCCGCCGAAACGATCGCCACGAGTGGCCGCGTGCCGTCGCGCACGATGACGCGCGCCATGTTCTGCGCCGGAGCGACGAGTGCGGCGCGGCCGCCTGCCTCCTGTTCGCCGATGACGACACCAATGGCATCCTGCGGACGGTGCTGGCCTGAATCGGCGAACACCAGCATTCCCGGCTCGAAGGCTCTCCGGTCTTCCGAGATCAGGTTGACCAGCGCGAGCGGTTCGGCAAATCGTCCGACGAGATAGTCGGGGATTCCGGCATCACAGGCCGGTTGCGGCTGTGGCGCGACGCGGTGCGCCGGCACCGGGATCGGACGGACCAACCGCTCGGTCGCCAGCGCATCGAAACGCTCGACAGGGGCGAGGCCGGCACGGGTGAGTGCATCAAGCGTTTCGAGATCGAGCGTGCCGGGAGTCTCGCGTACGCCAGCCGCCGCGTGACGGCGCTGACGCGCCTCCGGCGCGTCGGGCATCGAAACGAAAACGTCCGACGCGCTGATGAAAGCGTGTTCGCGGACGGAAGCGAGCGGCTTCATCGGCGGGGCGTCAGGGCTTTCGAAGGCATCGTCGACCCTGTCTTCCTCTATGCGCGGCACGTCCTGCCCGTAGGCAAGGGCAACTGCGCGTTCGCCACTGGCGCGGCAGCCATCCGCCGTGACCATGCCGATGACGCTTCCTGCCAGTGCAATGCCGTCCGGCAGGTGTTCGCCCACGGCCTCAGCGCCTGTTTCCTGCCAGCCGAGCTTGCCGCCGAGCCTGGCCCACAAGGTCAGGCGCGGCCGCCAGCAATCGGACATCACCACCGACCCGGCAGAGTATTCTCCCCGTCCTTCGCTGTGACTGTCATACCAGGCGAGCCTGGTGCGCACGCTCATGAGGCCGGACTTTGCGGTCTCCACCGAGGCCAGGCGCGTGCCGAACTCCTGATGCACGCCCATGGCCTTGGCGAAATCGATGAAGCGCGACTGCGCCGTCGGGCGGTGATCGATGAGCCGGACGATATCGACACCGGAATCCTTGGCAAGAAGCGCCAGGCGGTACATGGCGTTGGTGCCACCGGCAAACAGGGTCGGGGCGGCGGGCCAGACCCCGTAGGTGCTGGCCATGTGGAAGGCTTCGCCAAGCCCGACCATGCCAGGCAGGCGATTGCCGGGGAACACGGCGATGCGGTCGGCACAGCCGGTGGCAAGCACGATGTGCGGCGCGGTGATCCGCTCGGTTTCCAAGCCAAGCGTCAGCGCCGAACTGGCGGTCTCGGTCACAGTCACCGTGCCCGATCCGGCATCGACGGCGCGGCACAGCAGTCGCGTTTCGATATTGGGCTCGGCGGCGACGTCGCCTTCCAGCCTGGCGATGATGTCGAGCACCGGGTCCTCGCCTTCGCGATTACCGAAAAGCGCTGCATCGCCGCCAAGACGACCGCGCATCTCGACGAGAACGACACGCGCGCCACGACTCGCGCCGGCAAGGGCTGCTGCCATGCCGGCGACACCGCCACCAACAACCACAAGATCGGCTTCGGCGTTCTTGGCGGCGGCGCCCGCTTCCTGTCCCGGTTGCGTGGCAAAATCGACGCCGAGCGATGCCGGCAGACGCCGTCCGAGCCGTGTCCAAACACGTTTCAGGGCACCGATACGGGCGCCAGGCGTGACCAGTTCGAGACCATCGCGGGCGCGGCACATGGCCATCGGCACGCCGGATTTGCCGTCGCTGTCGCGCAGTGCCACCAGCGGGGCAAGGCGCGGGCCCAGCGCCAGTTGGGCACCGTCGATCTGGCCGGCTCCGGAACTGCCAGAAGCCATCACGGCGCTGAGGACGGTATCGCCCTCGAAGCCGTTGACGGCGATACCGTCGAGCTTGAAGCTCAGCGGCCTGTTCCGATCGATGGCCGGGTTGCCAAAACCCTTCGCCGGCTTGTCGAGGCGCATGTTCATGGCCGTCCGCCTCCGATCACGCCGATGTCGGCGACATCGGCACGTCCGGCACCCGTGTCATGTGCGCCGAACCACGCCGCTTCTTCCGACGTGGCGTTGCCGGTGAGGACGCGGGCCAGCGCTGGCGCCTGGAAGGCCCCCGAAGCGCCGAAACCGACCGCAAGCATTGCCGCCTGTTGCGGCAGGGAGGCGACGACGGGCGCGCCGTCGCGGCTGAGCAGCACCTCGCGCCGGCTCGTGGCGACGATGCGGGCCTGGGCGTCTTGCGGAAGGAAGGTGCCGAGCCACTCGACAATCCCTTGGGTCTCGCCGGCAGGCACCAGCGCCTCGATGCGCCCGTCACTGCGTCCGGCCACATGACCGCCAGTCTCGATGTCGAGCACGATGCGGCCTGCAAGCGCTGGCAGCGGATCGGTCAGGACTGCCGTCCGCGTTCCCCTCGATATGCTGTCGGGCAACGGGCCGAGCGCCCCGGCCATTTCCTCATCCACGACAATCAGCGTTCGCGCCTCGGCGAAAACGTGACCATAGGCGAAGCGCACCCTGTCCTTGCCGACCTGGAGGTCCGAAACCTTGCCGGCGGCGACCACGCCTGCAGCTTCGAGCCGCGCGGCAAGGCCGGCGAACAGTGCGCGGGTGCGCAGCATCCAGATGCCTTGGGCGGTAAAGCCGGCATGACTGGCGGTCTCGGGAAGGAGCGCGGTGACGACGCCGAACGAGGTCAGAAGATGCCGGGCGTGGCCGGCAGCGGCCTGTCCCGGGCCGGTCAACGCAGCGAAGGTGACGTTGGTGCGCCGCAACAGCGGCTCGCCCGTTTCCACCAGCAGGGCGCGCAGCTCACCGGCACCGGCGAGGGCACGTTCAAGCGTTGCCGGGCGGCTGGTCGGACAGGGGGCAAGCGCAAGGTCGCCGTTGACCTGCATCGGCACCGGCGTCTGCCCGATCAGGCAGATCCTGGCGTCCGAGGTACGCGCCAGCGCCAGTGCGAGCACGGCGGCCGTGGCCGAGTTCCCGGCGACGGCAAAATCGAAACTCTGTTCACCCAATGGAGCTGCCTCCGCGCCGCATCCGCGTGGCATCCAGCCCGGCGATGGCCGCTGCCGCACTCCCGCCACGCACCCGCTGTAATTTTCGCCGGATTCGGGTATTAGGGGCGCCTGCACATGCTCCGCTGGAGGGGGCCGGATAAAAACTCATGCTTGTATGGACACTTGTCATCGCGCTGACCGTGATTGCCTGCGGCTCACTGTTGTATGCGGGCCGCGCCGGAGCGGTCAACGCGACGCCTGCCGATCCTCAGGCCCCCGAGCGCTCGCATCACAAGAAGCTGCTTGCCGAAATCGATCGCGAAGAGGCTGACGGGCAACTCTCCGCCGAGGACGCAGTGGCGGCGCGGGCCGAGCTTGCACGCGATGTGTTGCGCATCGACCGCGAGGCCGGAACCGACAGGCAGACGCGCCGATTCTCGCTGCCGTTTGCCGGATTGGTCGTCGTCGTCATCGCCGGTCTGAGTTTTGGCACCTACGCCTTTCTCGGTAATCCGTCTTTGCCTGCAGCACCGCTCGTCAGTCGTTCGGCGCCCAACGCCATGCCGCCCGAAATCGCCGCCGCCGTCGAGAAAGTCGAGGCGCAGCTGGCCAAATCGCCGGATGATCTGCGCGGCTGGCAGGTGGTCGGACCGGTCTATTTGCGCATCGGCCGCTATCACGATGCCGTGAATGCCTATCGCCGGATTCTCGATCTTGCCGGGGCGACACCCGACACCGAAACCGATCTTGCCGAGGCACTGTCACTGGCCAATGGCGGCATGCCTTCGGCCGAGGCAATCTCGCTATTGCAAAAGGCCGCCGACGCCGATCCCAATCACGTCCGATCGCGCTTCTACCTTGCCGGAGAGGCGATGCGGCGCAACGAATTCACCAGGGCCGAAAAGCTGTGGACGGAGGTGCTTGCCCTGTCCGATGGCACTGAAAACTGGCGCTCGGCCGCGGAGCAATCGCTGCGCATGGCGCAGGCCGGCGCTTCGACCGAAGGCGATTCCGAAGCACAGAACCAAATGATCACCGGCATGGTCGAAGGACTGGCAGCACGTCTTGCCGATTCCGGTGGAACCGTGGCTGAATGGACGCGGCTGGTTCGCGCCTACACTGTCCTCGGGGATACCGAAATGGCGCAGCAGGCCTATGACGACGCCAAGGCAGCCTATCCGGATGCTGCGGCCCGCACTGATCTTGACGCGCTCGCGAAACAGAACGGACTGGAGTAAACGCGCCAGATGAGCCTTACCCGCAAGCAAAAGCGTATCGCCGTCATCGCCGGCCTGGGAACGGTGCTTGCCGCCGCCGCCGGGCTGATCCTTTATGCCCTGAACGACCAGATCGTCTTTTTCTATTCGCCGAGCGATCTCGACGCCAAGAATGTCGCCGTCGGCCAGCCGATCCGCGTCGGCGGTCTGGTCAAGGACGGGACCTGGGTCAAGGACGGGGAACTCAATTCCTTCGTCATCACCGACGGCGCCGAAGACGAGACGATCACCTATGTCGGCATCCTGCCCGACCTGTTCCGCGAAGGGCAGGGGGTGATCGCCGAGGGCGCGCTCAGCGCGGATGGCTCGTTCACCGCCACCTCGGTGCTGGCCAAGCACGACGAGAACTACATTCCCAAGGAAGTCGCGGACGCCATCAAGGAACGCGGTGAATGGCGCGAGGGCGAGGCGAACTAGCATGACGATCGAACTCGGACATTTCGCCTTCGTTCTCGCCACCGCGATCGCGTTGGTAACGGCGGTTCTCGGCATCGTCTTCTGGCGCAACACGCCCTGGGTCCATCGCTTCACCGGACAGGCGGCGATCCTGCAGTTCGTCCTGGTCGGTATCGCCTTCGCCACCCTGATCCAGGCCTTCGCTACCTCCGATTTCTCCCTGGCGCTGGCCTTCGAGAACTCCCACTCCCAGCAGCCGATGCTCTACCGCATCACCAGCGTCTGGGGGAATCACGAGGGATCGATCCTCCTGTGGATCCTGATTCTCACCCTGTTCGGCGGCGCCGTCGCCGTGTTCGGCCGCAACCTGCCGCGCGACCTGCACACCTTGGTCATCGCGGTTCAGTCGGCGCTTGTCGCGGCGTTCTCGGCCTTTTCGCTTTTCACCTCGAACCCGTTCATCCGGCTCAATCCGCCGCCGTTCGAGGGACGCGATCTCAATCCGATTCTTCAGGACATCGGCCTCGCCATCCATCCGCCGCTTCTCTACACCGGCTATGTCGGTTTCTCTGTCTGTTTCGCCTTTGCCGTCGCCGCGCTCGTATCCGGCCGCATCGATGCCGCCTGGGCGCGCTGGGTCCGGCCGTGGACGCTGGCCTCCTGGCTGTTCCTGACGCTCGGCATCGCCATGGGCTCGTACTGGGCCTATTACGAACTTGGCTGGGGCGGCTGGTGGTTCTGGGATCCGGTCGAGAACGCCAGCTTCATGCCGTGGCTCGCAGGCACGGCGCTGCTGCACTCGGCGCTGGTGATGGAAAAGCGCAACGCCCTGAAGATCTGGACGGTGTTCCTGGCCATCATCACCTTTTCGCTCAGCCTTCTGGGCACGTTCCTCGTGCGCTCGGGCATCCTGACTTCGGTTCACTCGTTTGCCTCGGACCCGACGCGTGGCGTCGTCATCCTGGCCATGCTGGCGATCATCATCGGCGCCGCTTTCGCCCTGTTCGCCTGGCGGGCGCCAAGCCTGAAAGCGGGTGGGCTGTTCGCTCCGGTCAGCCGGGAAGGGGCACTGGTGCTCAACAACCTGTTCCTGGCCACGGCCGCGGCGGCGGTGCTTGTCGGTACGCTCTATCCGCTGATACTCGATGCCCTGACCGGCACGCGCATTTCGGTCGGTGCGCCGTTCTTCAACCTGACCTTCATGATCCTGATGACGCCGCTGCTTGTCGTTCTGCCCTTCGGTCCGTTCATGGCCTGGAAACGCGCAGATCTGCTCGCCGTGGCGCGGCGTCTCGGCCTTGCGGTCATTGCCGCATTCGCCCTGACAGCTGTGGTGTTCATCATCTCCGGCATTCCGGTGTCGCTGGCGCCGGTCGGCTTCCTGCTCGGCTTCTGGGTCATGCTCGGCGCCGTCGCCGACCTCGTCGAGCGAGCGCGCATCGGCCGCATCGGTTTTGGCGACAGCCTCAAACGCCTGACCGGCCTGCCACGCACCGTCTGGTCGACGGCCATCGCCCATTTCGGGCTCGGGGTATCGGTTCTCGGCATCGTCTCGGCGACGAGCTTCTCGACCGAGAACATCACCACCCTCGCTCGCGGCGAGACGGCGGAGCTTTCCGGCTACGAAGTGACGCTGACAAACGAGCAGACCCTCGCCGGGCCGAACTATGATGCCGACCGCATCACCTTGTCGGTGACGGCGCCCGGAGGTGGCGTTCGCGACATCACTTCGGAAAAACGCATCTATCGCGCATCGCGCATGCCGACGACCGAATCCGGCATCCTGACCTATGGCTTTTCCCAGCTCTATGTCGCCATCGGCGACCCGGTCGATGGCGGCGGGCACGTGGTTCGCATCTGGTGGAAGCCGTTCGTCACCCTGATCTGGCTCGGTACCATTCTGATGGCTGCCGCCGGCGCGCTGTCGCTGACCGATCGGCGCCTGCGCATCGGCGCCCCGGCCCGCCGCAGGGTCCAGATGGAGCCGGCCGAATGAAGCACCTGCTTGCAGCCGTGATGCTGGCGTTGTCGCTGACTAGTCCGGCGCTCGCCGTCAATCCCGATGAAATGCTTGCCGATCCGGCGCTTGAAGAGCGGGCCATGGAGATTTCCAAGGGCATCAGGTGCCTGGTCTGCCAGAACGAGAGCATCGACGATTCCAATGCCGACCTGGCCCGCGACCTGCGCCTTCTGGTGCGCGAGCGCCTGACCGAAGGCGATAGCGACGATGAGGTCCGGCAATATCTCGTCGATCGCTACGGCGAGTTCGTCTTGTTGCTGCCGCGCTTAAACTGGCACACCTTGATGCTGTGGCTGGCGACCCCGGTCGTCTTCCTCATCGGCGTCATTGCCATCTGGTTGAGGGCCAGGCGTCCGGCCAATCTGCCCGGCACCAAATTGAGCGAGGAAGAGGAACAGGCCCTGGCCAAGCTCAGGGACGAGGACACGCGCACGCCGTCATGAGCCTCGATCTCGTCGCGCTTGTGCTGCCGGGGCTCGACCCCTGGGCCGCGATCGGCCTGATCATCCTCAGTTTCTTCACGTCCGCCGTCACCGCCGCCTTTTCGCTCGGCGGCGGTATGCTGTTGCTGTCGTTCATGGTGATGGTGTTGCCGCCTACGGTGATCGTGCCGGTGCACGGGCTGTGCAGCTCGGCTCCAATGCCGGACGCGCCGTGGTGCAGCGCCGTCATGCCAACTGGACGATCGCCATCCCGATGATCGTCGGCGCCATACCCGGCGCCTATTTCGGCGGCCAGTTCGTCTCGATCCTGCCCGGAACGGCGCTGACGCTCGTCATCGGACTGTTCGTATTGGCGACGACCTGGGTCAGACTGCCCAAGCAGGACATCAACGGCCCGATAACCCTTGGTTTGGTTGGAGGCGCGATCGGCGCGGTCGGTATGGTGGTCAGTGCCACCGGACCGCTGACGTCGCTGTTCCTGTCGCGCAATCCGGACCGGCGCGTTGTCGTGGCCACCCATGCCACCATCATGACGGCGCAGCACCTCAGCAAAATCGTCGTTTTCGTCATGCTCGGCTTTGCCATCGGTCCTTGGCTGGTGCTGGCGGCGGCAATGATCATGTCGGGTTTTGCCGGCACGCTCGTCGGTACGCGCCTGCTCGAGCGGCTGCCGGAGAAACTGTTTCGGTTCGGACTGAAGGCCCTTTTGACACTCATCGCGCTAGGGCTGGTCGTGCGCGGCCTGGGTTTCTGACACGCCATCTTCCGGTCCCGTACCCGCCGCAATCTCGCCTGAAACATTACGGGCTTTTAATGTGCGTGAAAGAGAGCGGAAAGGCGCAACGCGGCATAACGACGCTCCAACTGCTGGTGCAGAAACCTACGGAGATACTCAATGAACAATGGCATTCTGAAGGGCGCAAGGCGCTGGGCCGGAGCATCGGCTCTGGCGCTTGCTGTCGCCGTTCCTGTCGTCGTCGGCTACAGCGCATTCAACCACTCGGTTTTCGCCCAGTCCGGCGTTGCCGCGACCAAGGTCGCCGAGATCACCGTTCCGTCCGCTCCGGCCAACGCGCCGAGCTCGTTCGCCGACCTCGTCGCTGCCGTCAAGCCGGCCGTGGTCTCGATCACGGTCGAGGGATCGCAGACGGTCTCGAACGGCTCGCGCCTGGGCGAGCAGTACTACTTCAACTTCCCCGACCTGCCACAGGACAATCCGCTCAGGAAGTTTTTCGACCAGTTCGGCGAGAACGGACCGATGGGTCCGAACGGCCGCAATGGCGCGGGTCCGCTGACGCGCAAGTTCGAAGCGGCCGGTTCGGGCTTCATCATCTCGTCCGACGGCTACGTCGTCACCAACAACCACGTCGTCAACGATGCGACCAAGATCACCGTGGTGATGGATGATGGCGAGCAGCACAATGCAACACTGATCGGCACCGATCCGCGCACCGACCTGGCGCTGCTCAAGATCGACGACGCCATGGACATGCCCTATGTCAACTTCGCCGACACCGAGCCGCGCGTCGGCGACTGGGTCGTGGCGGTCGGCAATCCGTTCGGCCTTGGCGGTTCGGTCACGGCCGGTATCGTTTCGGCCCGTGGCCGCGATATTTCCGGCTCTCAGACCGGCGACTTCCTGCAGATCGACGCCGCCATCAACCGCGGCAATTCCGGCGGCCCGGCCTTCGACCTCCACGGCCAGGTGGTTGGCGTCAACTCCGCCATCTTCTCGCCGAACGGTGGCAATGTCGGCATCGCCTTTGCCATCCCGACGTCCATCGTCAAGCAGGTCATCACCCAGCTGAAGGAAAACGGTCACGTTACCCGCGGCTTCCTCGGCGTCAACATTCAGGACGTGACATCCGACATCGCCGACAGCGTCGGCCTGCCGACGGCTCGCGGTGCCCTGGTCACCGAGACCACGGAAGGTGCGCCGGCGGCTGCAGCTGGCGTCAAGTCGGGCGATATCGTCGTCGAGGTCGATGGCGAACCGGTCGACAACGCCCTTGCCCTGTCGCGCATGATCGGCGCCAAGGCCCCGGGCACAAGCGTCAAAGTCGTCATCTGGCGTGATGGCTCCAAGCAGGACCTGACCGTCACCCTGGATACGCTCAACGAGCAGAAGCTGGCCGAGAACCAGCAGACCCCGACTCCGCCGGAAGTCGTGCCTGGTCCGGTCGAATCGAGTGTCGGCATCATGGTCGTTCCCAATGACAACGGCCCGGGTATCGTCATCCGGGACGTCAATCAGGACTCGATCGCGGCGTCCAAGGGTCTGGCCCCCGGTGATGTCATCATCGAAACCGACGGCAAGACCATCAACACGGCCGACGATTTCGAGGCCGCGCTCGCCGCCGTCCGTGACAGCGGCCGCACGACGGCGCTGATCAAGACCTCTCGCAACGGCAATATCCGCTTTGTCGGTCTGCCGCTCGAGGACAACTAGCTCCTCCCAGCGTTTTCCCCCGGCGGCACACTGCTGCCGGGGGAAAAGCATTGAGCCGCCGGGAGCCGGAAGGTACGAGTAGGGACGATGAAAATCCTTCTTGTCGAAGATGATCGCGAGGCGGCTTCCTATCTCATCCAGGCCCTGGACGAGGTGGGACACGTGACTCATCACGCTTCCGACGGCGAAACCGGATACGCCATGGCCTCGGGCATGGATTACGACGTGATGATCATCGATCGCATGCTGCCGCGCCGCGACGGGCTGTCGATCATCGAATCGCTTCGGGCCGAAGGCGACAAGACGCCGGTCCTCATCCTGTCTGCTCTTGGCGAAGTCGATGATCGCGTTACCGGTCTCAGGGCCGGCGGCGACGACTATCTGACCAAGCCCTATGCCTTCTCCGAACTTCTGGCGCGCATCGAGGTGCTGGCCCGCCGCGTCAGCCCGTCCGAGGCCCAGACCGTCTACCAGGTCGGCGACCTGACCCTTGAGCGCCTGTCGCGCAAGGTCGAGCGCGATGGTGAAACGATCCTGCTGCAGCCACGCGAGTTCCGGCTTCTGGAATACCTGATGAAGCATGCCGGGCAGGTCGTGACCCGCACCATGCTGCTCGAGAACGTCTGGGACTATCATTTCGATCCGCAGACGAACGTCATCGACGTACATATGTCGCGTCTCAGATCCAAGATCGACAAGGGTCATGCCTCACCGCTCCTGCACACCATACGCGGCGCCGGATACATGATCCGTGCCTGAACAGCGCCCGGGCGAAGCGGACAAGAGCGCGCCGTCCGCAGTGGACTTTGCAGCTCGGCGCAGCAGGCCCGAGCACGCCGCCCGCCAGCCCTTCCTGGCCCGCATCGCCTATTTGTGGCGCACGACCACGGTCCGGCTGACATTCCTGTTCATCCTGATCTTCGTCATCGCCGCCATCGTGCTTCTGGCCTTCATGGCCTACCAGGCGGCGGTGGTGCTGCAGCGCCAGCAGGGCGCCGACATCAACCGCGAGATCAGCCAGTTCCAGCGACTGGAGATGCAGCAGGGCGCCCAGGTGATGGCGCTGTCGGTGCAGCGCTTTTCCAACCGGCCCGGCCCGGGCATCTACTATCTCGGCGACGATCTAGGTCACCAGCTGGTCGGCAACGTTTCCGGCCTGCCTGACGACGTTCTGACCAAGGACGGGCTTTATACCTTCTCGTATGATCGCGGCGCTGCGATCAGCCCGAACGATGAAAGTTCCGCGGATGCGACCGGATTTGCCGTAGCGCGATCGGTCAAGCTTCCGAGCGGGTTGCGTCTGGTTGTCGGCCGCGACGTGCTCGAGCGACGCGGGTTTTCCCAGATCGTTTTCCAGGGCTTTGCCATTGGCATGCTCGGCATCGTCGTTCTGTCCATTGCCGCCGGCGGGCTGACGGCCAACCGTGTCCTCAAGCGTATCGATTCGATTTCGGGCACATCGGCAAAGATCATGTCGGGCGCCCTGTCCGAACGCGTGCAGGTTACCAAGCGCCACGACGAGTTCGATGCGCTCGCCACCGACCTCAACGCCATGCTTGACCGCATCGAGCAGCTCATGGTCGGGCTCAAGGAAGTGACCGACAATGTCGCCCACGACCTCAAGACGCCGCTGACCCGGCTGCGCAACAAGGCCGAATCGGCGCTGCGCGAGGGCCGCACGCCTGAACAGCTGCGCGAGGCGCTTGAGACCACCATCGCCGAATCCGACCAGCTTATCCGCACCTTCAACGCCCTGCTGATGATTGCCCGCGTCGAGGCCGGAACACCCTCCGGGGCCTTCACCGAGACCGATGTCTCGGCGGTGGCCGAAGACGTGGCGGAGCTTTACCAGCCGGTCGCGGAAGACGCCGGACTGGCGCTTGTCACCGAAATCACCCCTAGCATCACCATGCGCGCCAATCGTGAACTGGTCGGTCAGGCGCTTGTGAACCTTCTGGAGAACGCCATAAAATACGCCGGACGCGAGGATGGACAGGGCAAGGTCGTCCTGTCGGCCGAGCGCGTCGGAGGGCGGATCGTCATCTCGGTCGCCGACAATGGACCGGGCATTCCGGAGGGGGATCGCGAACATGCTGTCGAGCGTTTTGTCAGGCTCGAGAAAAGCCGCACCGAGCCGGGTTCGGGGCTTGGCCTGTCGCTGGTTTCGGCCGTGGCGCGGCTGCACAGGGGCGAGCTGCGCCTCGAGGACAATGCTCCCGGCCTTCGCACAGTTCTCGATCTTCCTGCAGACTGAAGGCGCGCCCGCATGAGCTTAGCCGAGGCCCTCAAGCCGATCCCTGAGGTTGCTGTCGACGACAATCCTCTCGCCGGGTTCGATCCGGCGCGGCACAAGCGCATCCTTGCCATTGGCGAGGTGCTGAAAACGCTTCTGGCGCCATCGCCCTATCTGAACGAACTCGCCCATGCCGAGGCCGACTGGCTTGACGGGGTCCTGGCCGAGGATGCCGACAAAGCGCTTGTTGCGCTTCTTGCCGGGGTGGCCGCGGAGCACGTGCTGGCGCCCAACGAACTGGCGCCGAAACTTGTCGTTGCCAAGGCGCGCCTGGCGCTTCTGGCCGGTCTTGCCGAACTCGGGAGCGCCTGGACCACCGAGCAGGCCGTTTGCGCCATGTCCGATTTCGCCGATGCGGTGCTGCACGCAGCCCTCGGCAGCGCCACCGCGGAGGCCGGGGCGGCGGGAAAGATCACGCTCGATCCCGACCGTCATCCCGCCGAGCAAAGCGGGCTGGCGATCTTTGCTCTGGGCAAGCTCGGGGGGCGGGAGCTCAACTATTCCTCAGATGTCGACATTGTCGCCTTCTTCGATGCCGAGAAGGCCAAGCTTGCCGACCCGCTGGAGGCGGGCAAGTTTTACCAGAAGCTCCTGAGGCGCTTTGTCGGCCTTGTCGAAGCTGCACCGGGCGGACAATTCGTCTTCCGGGTCGATCTCAGGCTCAGGCCGGACCCATCTTCGACGCCGGTGGCGATCAGCACCAATGCGGCGATGCAGTACTACGAATCGCGCGGCCAGAACTGGGAACGTGCTGCCTGGATCAAGGCGCGTGTCGTTGCCGGAGACCATGAAACCGGCGAGGCCTTCCTTGCCGAGCTGGCTCCCTTTGTGTGGCGCAAGCATCTCGATTATGCCACCATCGCCGATGTGCAGGCGATGAAGCGGCAGATCGACATCGCCCGCCGCATCGGCGACGAGGAAGTGGCCGGTCATTCGGTCAAGCTCGGACGTGGCGGCATTCGCGAAATCGAGTTCTTTGCCCAGACACAGCAGCTCATTGCCGGCGGCCGTAATCGCGATCTGCGCGTGCGGCCGACCTCTGAGGCTTTGCGGCACCTGGCCGCCAACGACTGGATCGCCGAGGAGGCGGCCGACGAACTGATCGAGGTCTACTGGAAGCTGCGCGCCGCTGAAAACCGGCTGCAGATCCGGCGCAACGAACAGACCCACACCATGCCCGAATCCGAAGCCGAGCTGGCGGTGATCGCGGCCATGTGCGGCGCGCCGAGCCTTGCCGAGTTCCAGCACGACTATCGGACCGCTACCTCGCGGGTGCGCGAGCGCTACGGTGAATTGTTCAAGGAAGCAAAAAGCCTTTCCGGCTCAGGCGGGAACCTTGTGTTCACCGGCAATGAGGACGATCCGGGAACGCTGAAGAACCTCAGCGAAATGGGCTTTGCCGAGCCGACGATCGTCACCGCCACGGTGCGCAAGTGGCATGCCGGCGGCTATGCGGCGACGCGCACTGCCGAGGCCCGCGCCAAGCTGACCTCGTTGCTGCCACTGCTGCTCGTATCGCTGTCAGAAGCACGCAATGCCGACGCGGCCCTGATGCGTTTCGACGCCTTTCTGGCGCGGCTGCCCGCCGGGGTTCAGCTGTTCGCCATTCTCGAGGCGCACGAGCATCTGCGTCGCCTGCTCGTCGATTTCATGGCCTCGGCGCCGCGCCTCAGCGAAGAGGTGATCCACCGTGCCCATATTCTCGACGGGCTCATCGATCCGGCATTCCCCAGCGAAATCAACCGTCGAGCTGCGCTCGTCGGCAAGGTCGACGGCTTCCTTGCCGATGCCGTTTCCTACGAGGATCTGATCGACCGCACGCGCCTGATCGGCCAGGAGCAGAAGTTCCTGATTTCGGCCGGGCTGTTGTCCGGCACGGTACAGGCCGTCAATGCCGGGCGCCAGTTCACGGCCCTGGCCGAGACGCTGTTGCACCGGCTGTTCTCCGCCGTACGCAAGGAGTTTGCCGCCAGTTTCGGCGAGGTGCCCGGAGCGCAGATCGCGCTTCTGGCTTTCGGCAAGATGGCGAGCGCCGAAATGACAGCGACCTCGGACCTTGACTTCATCCTGTTGTATTCCGTGCCGCCCGGTGTCGAGCAGTCGAACGGCAAGAAACCGCTGGCGCCCTCTCATTATTTCGCCCGGCTGACCCAACGTCTGATTGCTGCTCTGTCGGCGCCGACCGCAACCGGCGTGCTTTATGAAACCGACATGCGGCTGAGGCCATCGGGCAATGCCGGGCCTCTCGCCACCTCGCTCAGCGGATTCACCACCTACCAAACGCGCGATGCCTGGACGTGGGAACACCTGGCGTTGACGCGGGCGCGGGTGGTCTATGCCGATGACGGGCTCGCTGCCATTGTCGAGGCGAGCATTGACGAAATCCTCGATGCCCCGCATCCGCGCGACAAGCTGATCGACGACGTGGTGGCAATGCGTGCGAGGTTGCTGCGAGACAGGAAGCCCCGGCACCAGTTCGACCTGAAGCTGGCCGAAGGCGGGCTGATGGATCTCGATTTCATCGCCCAGTCGGCGCAGTTGCTCGATCACAAGGCTGCCGGCCTGCCGCATGCAACGGCACCGGAGGTCTTCGCCCGCATGCATGAGCTCGGTTGGCTGCCCGAGGCCGAACGGCTGTCGGCCATCTACGGTGAGTATTCGGCGATCCTGCAGGCAATGAGCGCCTGCCTGGTCGAGCCGTTCAGGGAGGGGCACTGGACCGATGCGTTCCGGGAACTGCTGGCGCGGCTGTGCAACGCACCGGATTTTGCCTTTCTCGCCGCCGACATCGAAGCGATGAAAGCTGAAGTCGCCGCCGCCGCCGAGGCCTGGTACGCGCGGGCACGGGAGCTGTAGCGGTCAAAATGCCCGGGTTCAAGCGACCTGCTGGGAGACGAGTTCCACCGGCGTTTCGGCCTTGACCGGCAGGACGACGGCGACGGTGGTGCCGATGCCGGGGCTCGAATTGATCTGCAATTGGCCGCCGCTGAGCTCGGCGATGGCGCGTGCGATGGCGATGCCGTTGCCGCGACGATCATTGCTGAGCGCGAAGGAGGTGTTGAGCACGGTCAGCGTGTCGGAGTGAATGCCGATGCCGGTGTCGGTGAATTCGAGCACGACGCCGTCACTGCTGTGCCATGCCGCCATGGTGATCGAGCCACCGCTCGGCGTGAACCTTAGCGAATTGTCGATGATCGAACCGATCAGGCGCCTGAGACCAAGCCGGTCGCCGAGAACCACGACGTCGTCGGAGCGTTCCAGCGCGATCTCGATTCCGGCTCGCCGCGCCTGTTCGAGGTAACGCATTTCGGTCCAGTCGAACAACTCGCATAGACGGATCGGTTCGCGATTGAGAACGCGTTCGCCGGAATCGAATTCGGCCAGTTCGAGCATGTTTGCAAGCTTGTCGAGCAGCGTCTGGCCGGACTGCCGGATATTGGCGGCATAGCTCAGATAGCGGGCGTCGCCGATCGGGCCGAAGCTCTGATGATGCAACAGGTCGGCAAAGCCGATGATGTGGTTGAGCGGGGTTCTCAGCGAATGGCTGAGCTGGCTCAGGAACAGCGATTTCGAGCGGCCGGCGGCATCGCCGCGTACGCGCTGTGTCTGCAGTTCGTTGGCCATGTGGGCGACACGGTTGCGCAAGCGCAGCACTTCGCCGCCGAGGCGGGCGCGGGCGCTGTCGTCGACGAAATGCATGATCCGCAGTCTGTCGCGCGTGATGTGTTCGCGCAGGTCCCAGGCGTCGCCGTTGGCAAGCGTCACGTGCAGGCGGCTATCGGTGGCGCTGCCCGAGAGTTCCTCGATCTCGCCACTTCCCGCAAGCGCAGCGCGGAAGTCGTCGTAGCGCGCGCCGCGGCGCAGCACAGCCGAAGGCACCAGCGCCGCGCCGGTGATGGAGCCGGAGGTGGCGACAAGCATGTTGTTGCCGTCCCAGATGGCAAGACCGTCGGTGGTATTGCCCATGGCCGCGGCGAGCGTGCTGGCGCAGCGGCGCGTCTCGGTGATGCCGGCACGACGCAAGGCGCGCACGGCAAGCAGTCCGGCCAGGCCCAGCGCACCCAGTGCCCGCAGGAGCACCGGCAGGAACACCTCCTTCTGCGACTGGCGGACTTCAACAGTGCCGAGCGGCCCGGCAATGGTGCGGGCGGCAAGGATTTCCGGCAGCACTGCCTGTGTCTGGCCGCTCCGGTCAGGCGCGCTGTTCAGGATTTCGACATCGTTGCGGTCTGTCAGCGAAACCAGCATGCCGGCATCCAGCGCGCGGGCGATCGGTGCGAAGCTCTCTTCGGCCAGTTCGATGGCGGTGTTGTCGAGGCCGGCGGCGATCATGCCGGCCGCGAGCTCGACGCGGGATTGCGCGTTATTGAGAGTCAGTGTGGCGTCAGCGGCAACGAAAACTGAGTAGAGCGCAGCGATGACGAGCAGCGATTTGCGCGTGGCGGGCGTGAGGCGGGAAAGGCGCGAAGCCCTGACGGACCGGCCGGCGGAACGCATCCGATCTAGAAATATGGAATCCGGGCCAGCCGTATGGCTTCCGGCGCCGGATGTCTCCGCCGTGTTCATTGCGCCCCTGCTCTCCGCCTGATGAAATCAGTTGTTCAGCTTTTGTTAGGACGTTGAATCAACTGGCGGACTCTTGTCCATAGGCAAATCTTGCCTACATCCCGGCGCAGGCAGAATTTGCGAGTCGGCAGAATCACTTGGCGTCAAAAAGATTTATTGTGACAAAACGCGCGACAGGATGTCGGAGACGTTTCGCGACAGGTCCTTGCCCTTGAGTGATTCGAGTGCCTCGGTTGCGCGGCTCTGCCGTTCGGGTCCGTAAAGGTGTATCGAACGGAATCCGGTCAGCAGCATTGCCGCAACCTGGGCATTGACCGCATCCATTTCCGCGCACACCGAGGTCACGAAGCGGAAACCGGCGCCATCGGCGCGGGCGAACTGCGCCGGATTGGCCATTGAAAAGCCCATGACCAGCGAGCGCAGGCGGTTGGGGTTGAGGCGCGGGAAATCCGGGTCGGCGTAGACCGCCTTGACGCGATCGAGTGTTTCGGCTTCCGGACGTATGGCGACGAGCCGCAGCCACTTGTCGTAGAGCAACGGGTCGGAACCGAAGTTGGCCTTGAAGTCATCGAGCAGCGCGTCGGTGTCAGGCAGGCCGAGGGACGCGGCGATCTCGAGCGCGGCCATGCGGTCGGTCATGTTGTCGGCTGCACGATAATGGGCACTGACCTGTGCCGCCGCATCCTCATTGGCGCTCGCCGCCCATAGCGCAAGGCACTGGTTTCTCAGGCTTCGCGCCCGCGTCGCCACAGCCTCGGTCGAATAGGGCAGGGCCGTGTCGGCGAGAACGCCATAACCGGTTTCAAGCTCGGCGGCGAGCGACGCGCCGATATGAGCGAGCATCGCCTTGTGCGCGGCATGCACCGCATCCGGATCGACGTCGTGTCCCAGCGCCTGGGCGATCGAGCTCTGTCCAGGCAGGGCGAGAGCCTGCGCCTTGAAGGCGTTGTCGAGGTCGGTATCTGCAAGCGTATCGGAAAGCGCCGCCGCCAGTCCGTTGGCGGTTGCCACATCGGTCAGCATGCCGCCGGCCCGCGCGCCGGCGACCATCAGCTTGAGCGCAATGTCCTGCAATGCCTGCCAGCGGTTGAACGGGTCGGAATCGTGGCGGGCAAGAAACAGCCGGTCTTCACCGCTCATGTTCGAGACCACGTTCACCGGGGCCGAGAAATCGCGGAACAGCGACGGGATCGGCCGGGCCGACACGCCCGAAAAGACAATTTCGACTTCCGGCTGATCGAAGACGATCAGGTCGGCTTCGACGCGCGCGCCCTCGGCTGCGGTGAACGCGAGGTCGTGGCCGTTCGGCCCGACCAGGCCGAATTTCACCGGCACCATCATTGGCTGCTTGTCGGGCTGGCCCGGGGTCGGGTGCGTCTGCTGCCTGAGCGTCAGCCGATAGGTCTGGGTTTCGGGTTCGTAGGCATCCGAGACGGTGATCTCCGGCGTACCGGCCTGCTTGTACCAGTCGAGGAAATGGCTCAGATCGGTATCGAGCGCCTGCTCGAAGGCGCCGACCCAGTCCTCGATCGTCGCCGCCTTGCCGTCATTGTCCTCGATGTAGCGGGTGAAGCCCTTGAGGAAGCCGTCGGAGCCGTGGAACGTCGACAGCATGCGGACGATTTCCGCGCCCTTCTCGTAGACGGTGGCGGTGTAGAAATTCTCGATCTCGCGGAAGCTGTCGGGCCGGGCTGGATGGGCGAGGGGGCCGGAATCCTCGGGGAACTGCGATGCCCGCAGCTTGCGCACGTCCTGGATGCGCTTGACGGCGCGAGAGCGTTCGTCGGACGAGAATTCCTGGTCGCGATAGACGGTCAGCCCTTCCTTGAGGCAGAGCTGGAACCAGTCTCGGCAGGTCACGCGGTCGCCGGTCCAGTTGTGGAAGTATTCGTGGGCAATGACGCCCTCGATATTGGCATAGTCGGCATCGGTCGCTGTTTCGGGGTCGGCCAGGACATAGCGGTCGTTGAAGATGTTGAGCCCCTTGTTCTCCATGGCGCCGAAATTGAAATCTGACACGGCGACGATGTTGAACAGATCGAGATCGTATTCGCGTCCGAAACGCCTTTCGTCCCAGGCCATGGAGCGCTTGAGCGAATCCATGGCGTAAAGGCACTTTGCCTCCTTGCCGTGCTCGCAATAGATGCCCAGCGCCACCTCGCGGCCGGATGCGGTGGTGAAACTGTCCTCGATATGGCCGAGATCGCCGGCGACGAGCGCGAACAGGTAGCTCGGCTTGGGGAATGGGTCATGCCAGACGGCGAAATGGCGGCCGTTGGACAGCTCGCCGCTCTCGGTGAGATTGCCGTTCGCCAGAAGCACAGGCGCCGCCTTGGCGTCGGCCTCGATCCTGACCGTATAAACGCTCAGCACGTCCGGGCGATCGAGGAAATAGGTCATGCGCCGGAACCCTTCGGGTTCGCATTGCGTGCACCAGATGCCGCTCGAACGGTAGAGCCCCATCAGCTCGGTATTGCCGGCCGGATCGATCTCGGTGACGATTTCGAGTTCGAACGGGTCCTCCGGCGGGTTGTGCAGGGTCAGCCCGGCATTGTCGACCGAGTAGAATTCGGCCCCGAGCGGCAGGCCGCCGATCCCCACCGAGATCAAACGCAGGCTGCGGCCGTCGAGCCTCAACTTGCTGTCCGCCTTGCGCACCGGCGCCGGCTCGACGAACAGGCGCGCCCTGACGATTGTCGCCTCCTCGCGAATGTCGAAACTGAGCTCGGTGCGCGCGATCAGGAATTCCGGTGTGCTGTAGTCCTTGAGATAGGTGAGTTCGGCGTCGGTCATATTTCGGGACTCGTCTCTAGGGGCGGATGTTTCCGCGCCTCTGACGGCGCAGGTTTGCCGCAAGGCAGCACGTGCGGCGACAATGAGCAAGTCCGAATGAGGTGTGGCAATCTTGCTACAGCCGTTTTTCGGCATTGGTGTATGTTAGCGCACCCTCAGTGACCCGCCGCCACTGGAATGATGGTTTCCGCGGCCCCGGTTCCGGACTGATGGCAAGACGCTCCTCTTCGTTGACGACGCAAAGAGCGCCCCGATTTAAAAAGAGATAAGTGGGTCCGCGCTCCGAGGTGTTCGGAGCGCTCGCCGCACTGCCGTTTTGTGGTGACCAAGATGTTGAGCTGGTTTGAACGCCGCCTCGATCCCTATCCGCTGGAAGAGCCGGAGCAGCCTCCGAAAGGGCTGCTGGCCTTTTGCCTGCACTATGCCAAGGGGGCGAAGCGCTGGCTCGCCCTGATGTCGTTTACGTCCTTTTCCATCGCCATCATCGAGATCCTGCTGTTCGGCTTTCTCGGCAATGTCGTGGACTGGCTGGCAACGGTGGAGCCTGCCCGGCTGTTCCAGGACGAGTGGCCGACGCTGGTGCTGATGAGCGTGGTGCTGCTCGTGGTCTTCCCGGCCTTTGCCCTTCTGAACGCGCTGATCATCCATCAGACGCTTCTCGGGAACCTGCCGCAGCGCATCCGCTGGCTGGCGCATCGCTACCTGCTCCGGCAGTCCATGTCCTATTTCCAGGACGAGTTCGCCGGCCGGATCGCCGCCAAGCTCATGCAGACCTCGCTCGCCGTGCGCGAAGTGGTGATGAAGGTTCTGGACGTTTCGGTCTACGTGGTCACCTACTTCGTCGGCGCGGTGGTTTTTGCTTTCATGTTCGACTGGCGTTTCGCCATTCCTTTTGCGCTCTGGCTCGTGGTCTACGGTATCGCGCTCCGCTATTTCGTGCCGCGCCTGTCCAAGGTCGCACAGCAGCAGGCCGATGCCCGTTCGATGATGACGGGTCGCGTGGTCGACAGCTACACGAACATTTCGACCGTCAAGCTGTTCTCGCATTCGCAGCGCGAGGAGTCCTATGCCCACGAGGCGATGGACGAGTTCCTCGACACCGTCCATCGTCAGATGCGGCTCGGCACGATGCTCAACATCGCGGTCGACTGGCTGAATTTCATCGCCTTGTTCGTGGTGACCGGGACGGGACTGTGGCTTTGGAGCGTCGGCGAAATCGGTGCCGGTGCGGTTGCGGCCGCGGTGGCGCTCATCATGCGCATGAACAACATGTCCCACTGGATCATGTGGGAAATGTCGGCGCTGTTCGAGAATATCGGAACGGTTCGCGACGGCATCAACTCGATCTCGCTGCCGCGCATCGTCAATGACGCACCCGACGCCGGCACGCTCGGGCGGGCCGAGGGCAAAGTGCGGTTCGACAGCGTGTCGTTCCACTATGAGAGCCGCTCGGCCAATGACGACGACCCGCGCCATGTCGCGGTGATCGACAAGCTCGACCTCGACATCGCTCCGGGCGAGAAGATCGGTCTGGTCGGGCGCTCGGGTGCCGGCAAGTCGACGATCGTTAACCTGCTGCTGCGCTTCTACGACCTGCAATCGGGCCGGATTCTTATCGATGGCACGGATATCGCCACGATCACTCAGGAATCGCTTCGCGCCAATATCGGCGTGGTCACCCAGGACACCTCGCTGCTGCATCGTTCGGTCAGGGACAACATCACTTATGGCCGACCCGGCGCGACCGAGGAGGAGATGATCGCTGCCGCCAAGCAGGCCGAAGCCCATGACTTCATCATGGGGCTGGCCGACTCCAAGGGCCGTAAGGGCTATGACGCCCATGTCGGCGAGCGCGGCGTCAAGCTTTCCGGCGGCCAGCGCCAGCGCATCGCCATCGCCCGCGTGCTCTTGAAGGATGCACCGATCCTCATCCTCGACGAGGCGACCTCGGCGCTCGATTCGGAAGTCGAGCAGGCGATCCAGAGCCAGTTCGAACACCTGATGAAGGGCAAGACGGTGATTGCCATTGCCCATCGGCTGTCGACGATCGCGGCAATGGACCGGCTGATCATCCTCGACAATGGCCGCATCGTCGAACAGGGCAGCCATGCCGAACTGCTCAAGCTCAATGGGCATTATGCCAAGCTTTGGGCGCACCAGTCCGGCGGCTTCATCGACCTCGATTCTGACGCAGAGGCGGCGGAGTAGACCCGCTCCGCCGTCTCGTCACGATGCCGCCCATGTGATCGGCAAGTGATTTGTCGGGCCGGGCCGGCCCGACGAAATTGGACGCAGCGAGGGACAGGCCAGATGCGGCACGCGATGGGTGGGGGAATGAAAGGCGTTGGCCGTGGCCCCAAGACCGGCGGCCGGATGCAGCCACCGCGCCACAAGAACTATCGCGCCTATCGCGAGATCAAGTTTTTCCGCCCGCTTTTCGCCCCTTTCGAGACCTGGATCGACCCCTTCCGCAAACCGGCGCGGCCGTTACCGCCGGCCGATATCTGGCGCTTCATCTGGCACTATGCCCGACAGGCCAAGCTGCCGCTGGGCATCAGCTTCGTGCTGCATGCGATCAACGGCGGCATGGAGGCGGTGTTCTTTTTCTTCATGGGGCGGCTTGTCGACATCCTGACCGCCGGCGTGGCCTCGGATGGCTGGTCCGGCCTGATGGCACGAGCCGGCGGCGAATTGGCGCTGATCTTTGCAATCATCGTCGTCGTTCGCTTCGTGATTTCCTTCATGCAGATGATGATCGACGCCCAGGTCATCAATCGCGGCTTCTACAATCTTGTCGGCTGGCAGGCGACGAGCCATGTCGCTCGCCAGAGCGTCGGATTCTTTGCCTCCGAGCATTCCGGCGCGGTGCTGACCAAGGTCGGCCAGGTCGGCGACGCCGTGGGGAACTTCATCACCGGCTCGCTGACCTCGGTCTGGACCATCCTTACCTTCATGGCGACCTCGCTGTTCCTGTTCGCCCAGCTCGATATCGGCCTTGTCGGCGTGGTCGTCGTCTGGGTCGGGGTGGTGCTGGTGCTCGCCCGCTATTTCCTGCCGCGCTTCCGCGATGCCTCTGTCGACATGGCCGAGGCCGGCGCCGATAAGAACGGCCGTGTCGTCGACGTCTATTCCAACATCCAGACGGTCAAGCTCTACGGCTCGACCGAAAGCGCCGACGACTACATGCGTGACGGCATGGCCGGCTATGTCGAGATGGCGAAGCGTATGGGGCGGCTGTCGGTCGGCATGAACTCGCTGATGGTCCTGGCTTCGAGCATCGCCTTCGCCGCGGCGGCGATCCTGTGCATCGACCTGTGGACCCGCGACGCCATCACGGTCGGCTCCATCGCCTTCGCGCTGTCGCTGATCCTCAGGCTCAACATGTGGCTCGGCATGCTGATCGGCTCGATCAACGGGTTGATGCGTTCGTTCGGCGTGCTGCAGAATTCGATGGAGCTGATCACCCGTCCGCTCGAGGTCACCGACGCGCCTGACGCCAAGAGCTTCGAGCCGAAGGGCGGCGGGGTGCGTTTCGAGGCGGTCGATTTTGGATATGTGAAGGGCCAGCCGGTGATAGACGGTTTCGATCTCGACATCAGACCGGGCGAGAAGGTCGGGCTGGTCGGCTATTCCGGCGCCGGCAAGACGACCATCGTCAATCTGCTGCTGAGGTTCTGGGACATCCAGTCCGGCCGCATCTTCATCGATGGCGCCGACATCTCGAAGGTCACCCAGGATTCGCTGAGGGCCGCCATAGGCGTGGTCACCCAGGAACCGGCGCTGCTGCACCGATCGGTCAAGGACAATATCCTTTACGGCCGGCCCGGGGCCAGCGATGCCGATGTCGTGGCAGCGGCAAAGAAGGCGGCGGCACATGATTTCATCCTCGAGCTCAAGGATCCGGACGGGCGTTCCGGCTACGACGCCCATGTCGGCGAACGCGGCATCAAGCTCTCCGGCGGTCAGCGCCAGCGCATCGCCATCGCTCGCGTCATGCTCAAGAATGCGCCGATCCTGGTGCTCGACGAGGCAACCTCGGCACTCGATTCCGAGATCGAGGCGGCCATCCAGGAACAGCTTTCAACGCTGATGGGCGGCAAGACCGTGCTCGCCATCGCCCACCGCCTGTCGACCATTGCAGCCATGGACAGGCTAATCGTCATCAATGGCGGCCGCATCGTCGAGCAGGGCAGCCATGCCGAGCTGCTGAAAAAGGGCGGCATCTATGCCGCGCTCTGGGAGCGCCAGTCGGGCGGATTCCTCGCCAGCGACCCGGATGGGGCACCGCCTGCCGACGCCGCCGACCAGAGCGCTTCACGTTTGATGGAATCAAAACGAACGCTCTAGGTTGTTGAGTTGTCGCGTTTTCTAACCGGAAAAGCGGTCTCTACTTTTCCTGAAAGCACTCGAGCTCCATCCGCCGGATTTGCGCTTCGGTCCGGCCGGCGGGACCGGCCGCGCATGTTGTGCGAATTTCACCGACAACGGACTTGACGCCGCGACATTTTGGCAATATTAGGCAAAGCTAATTAAGCAATGCCTGATACTCCAACGTGAGCCGAAGCGGAGCAAAGGACCGAGAATGAAGATCGAGACTGTCAGCAACAAGTACGCAATCAGCGCCCAGATCGCACCCCATGACCTGCCGGTCGTTGCCCAGGCGGGCTACAAGTCGGTCGTGTGCATGCGCCCGGACAACGAGGAATCCGGCCAGCCGGCGTTCGACGACATCGCCCGCACCGCCAGCCAATTCGGCATCAAGGCCGCCTATGTCCCGGTGTCCGGTTCGGCAAGCTCGTCGCAACTAAGCCAGTTCCGCCAGATCTGCGATACGTTGCCCAAGCCGGTGCTCGGCTATTGCCGCTCGGGTGCCCGCGCCATCAACATCTACAAGAGCTCGCGCGGCTGATCGTCGGCGCTATCGCGCGGTCAGAAAACGCCAAGGGCGTCCGGTCATGCCGGGCGCCCATTTGCGTTGGCGCGCCGCCGCACCGGATGTCAGCAGGGGTAGAGCCTTTTCAGCATGCCGAGCAGATCGCGCACCGCCTCGGACTTCAGGTGGTAATAAACAAGCTGACCGTCGCGCCGCGTGCCGACGAGTTCGAGCTTCCTCAGCTTGGCAAGATGCTGGGACAGCGGCGACTGCGCCAGTCCGATTGCATTGCACAGCTCGGTTACCGTGTGCTCATTCTCGAGCAGCAGGCATAGAACCTTCATTCGGTTCTCGTTGGCAATCGCTGTGAGGATCTGGTTGGCAGAACCCGTATCAAAGGGAAGACTCGCTTCGTCGGACATTGTATCACTCGAAAAATCAGGCGGTTAGAACCGAAAGTACTCTAGTGTGCAGCGAGCCGGGATGACGCGCCGGCATCGCCGGCAACGTCAGCCAGGAACTATATCCGTCCTCAGATGGTTGGCCAGAGCGTTTGCCATGCCGGTGATCACGATCGGTGCAGATGGTCTGGAGCCGTCAGTGCGCCGGCATCGCCGGTTCCACCTGAAATGCTCCTAAAACTTGACTTTATGATGGTAGTTATCGTCTGGAGCGACCTCCTACTCCGTTGTTTTGCTGCGGACAACCACAGTACCGGCGCCTGTGGAAAACCCCTACGCGCGTGCCAGCTTTCCTGATTGGCAGGCATGCAGCAATTGTTGCGCGTGACGCGGGCGCGGAGTACCTGTTGAGCACCCGCGACGGTGCTGTGTGCCGGGGCGGTCTACCCGCCACCCGAAGCGGGAAATCCGAGGAGTCCCCCATGTCCAGCACTGTCCAGACGCCTGCAGCCTACGCGGAACTCGATCTGTCCGGCACCTTTGCCCTCAGTTCTCCGACCCGCTCCGATATCGCCATCCCGATCGCGCTGCCCGGCGATGTGCACACGGCACTGCTTGCGGCAGAGATGATCACGGATCCCTATTTCGGCACCAACGAAATGGACATCATGTGGGTCAACAGGACTGCGTGGTCGGTCGAGCGCGAGATCGACGTGCCGGCGGAGATGGCGACAGGCCATCTGACCCTGACGCTCAGCGAGGTCGACTGCATCGCCACGATCCTGTGGAACGGTGAAAAGATCGCCGAAGTCGACAACCAGTTCCTTCGCCACGATCTCGATGTCACCGGCAAGGTGAACTCCGGCGTCAATACGCTTCGCATCGAATTTGCCATCGCTCGTGACGTCGCCAAGGCCCGGGCCGAGGCGCACCCGTTCCCGCTGCCCTTCACCAAGAACTACCAGACCAACGGACTCGAAGGCGTCCACATGAACTTCATCCGCAAGACTGCGTGTCATGCCGGATGGGACTGGGGCATCTGCCTGATGCCGACGGGCGTTTACGGCAAGATGGTGCTGCGCCGCGCACCGATTGCGCGGCAGGACAGCGTCCAGGTCGCGCAGGCCCATGCCGACGGCTCGGTGACGCTGACGTTGACGACCTGTGTCACCGCTTTTGCGGCCGGCGAGGTCGAGCTGACCCACACGATCGACGGGCGCACCATTGGCGGCAAGCGTGCCGTGACCGCCGGAGAGAATGTCTTCACCGATACGATCACCATCGACAACCCGAATTTGTGGTGGCCAAACGGACAGGGCGCGCAGCCGCTCTATGCTCTCGAAACCGTGCTCGACGGCGAAAAGACGACGCGCAGTCTCGGTCTGAGACAGCTTGTCTGGGTCGTCGAGCCCGATGAGATCGACCACAATTTCAAGTGCAGGATCAACGGGCGCGACATCACAATGTTGGGCGCCAACTGGATCCCCAACGACGCCATCCCCTCGCGCATCACGCCGGAAGCGGTGCGCGACGTGCTCGAAAGCGCCGTTGCCGCCAACATGAACATGTTGCGCATCTGGGGGGGCGGCCAGTACGAGCCGGACTGGTTCTACGATATGTGCGACGAGCTCGGCATTCTGATCTGGCACGATTTCATGTTCGCCTGCATGCCTTATCCGAGCCACCCGCCGTTCCTCGAAAGCATCCGCGAGGAAGTGACCCAGCAAGTTCGCCGCTTGCAGCATCACGCCTCGATTGCGCTGTGGTGCGGCGACAACGAGGTGATCGGCTCGCTGACCTGGTACGAGGAAACCCAAAAGGATCCGGCGCGCTACATCGCCAATTACGATCGCGTTTCGCACCTTCTCGAACTGATCGTCGCCACCGAGGACCCGGGCCGGCGCTTCTGGCCGTCCTCGCCCTCGCTCGGCTATCTCGATTTCTCCGACGGCTGGCATTCGGACACGCGCGGCGACATCCACTTCTGGAGCGTCTGGCACGAGGCCAAGCCGTTCGAGCACTATCGCGACGTCAATCCGCGCTTTGCTTCAGAGTTCGGCTTCCAGTCCTTCACCTCGATGGATGTCATCGAGAGCTTCACCAATCCGGAGGATCGCAACCCGTCTTCGCCGGTGATGGAGCAGCACCAGCGCAATGATGGCGGCAATGCCCGCATCATCGAAACCATGACGCGCTATTTCCGTTTCCCGAAAGGCTTTGCGGAAATGGTGTTCCTCTCGCAGGTGCAGCAGGGTCTCGCCATCAAAACCGCCATCGAGTACTGGCGTTCGACCAAACCGCGCTGCATGGGCACGCTTTACTGGCAGATCAACGACTGCTGGCCGGTCCACTCCTGGTCATCGCTCGATTATGGCGGCGGTTGGAAGCTCCTCAATTACATGGCCAAACGCTTCTTCCTGCCGCTCAATGTCGTTGCCGTGCCGGGTGCGCCGCTTGGCCGGACCAAGAATTCGCGCGGCACGCCTGTGGAAGGCGCGCTGCCGTCCGAGCTCATTCTCAAGGGCATCAACGACACCGCCGACTGGGCCGATATCGTGCTCGAAGTGCAGGCGGTCGGCGTTTCGGGCGAGGTGCGCGGTCTCAGGCGCGCCGGACATACGCTCAACCCGGATGCAGCCGAGGAGCTCATGCGCTTCCCGATCGACAAGCTCAGGGAGGACGAGTTCCTCTATTTCACCTGGACGGATGGCGACGGCAGGCTCATCGGCGCCAACGACTTCTTCCCACGCGCCTACAAGTACTATGACATTGAAGCCGCCGAGGTTAGCGCCAGCTGGGAGATGGAGGACGGCAAGCCGGTCCTGACGCTTCAGGCCGACAAACCGGCGTTCTTCGTGACCGCGACGGTCGATGCGCCCGGCTATTTCTCGGACAACGCCATCACGCTCCTGCCCGGTGTCAGCCGCAAGCTGGTGTTTACGTCACGCGACAAGGCGGGCGTTTCGCTCGACGCGCTTGAAAAGAGCCTTGCGGTAAGGCACCTGAGGCAAACCTACTAGATCATGCAATCGGCCGGGACCCGCGCTGCGGGGCCGGCCTCAAAGGGGGATGGAAATGATCAAAGCTTCGATGAAGCGTTCCGAGGTCAACCGCATCATGGCTGAAGCCGACGAGTTTATTCGCTCGTTCGGCTACATCCTGCCGCCCTTTGCCTATTGGTCGCCGGAGGAGTTCCGGGCTAATGCCGATTCGGCCGAGGCCATCGTCAAATCCAATCTGGGTTGGGACATCACCGATTTTGGCCTCGGCGATTTCACGAGCACCGGGCTGTTCCTGTTCACCGTGCGCAACGGCAATGTCGCCGACCTCAAGAAGGGTCGCGGCATGCTCTATGCGGAAAAGGCGATGATCTCGCGCAAGGACCAGGTGACGCCGATGCACCGCCACGACCTCAAGGCCGAGGACATCATCAATCGCGGCGGTGGCACGCTGGTCGTCGAACTGTACGGTGACAGCGACGGCGAATGCGACCGCGACAAGGGCACCGAGGTTTTTGCCGACGGCATGCTCTGCGATCTCGAACCGGGCCACAAGCTGAAGCTCAACCCGGGCGAGAGCGTCACGCTTCTGCCGGGCAAGCACTGGCACTCCTTCTGGGGGGAGGGCGGCGACGTCTTCGTCGGTGAGGTTTCGACAGTCAACGACGACAATACCGACAACATCTTCGAGAACCCGAAGGTCTCCCGCTTCTCCGGCATCGAGGAAGACGAGGCGCCGCTGCACCTGCTGGTGCCAGACTACGAAACCTGGCTGAGATAGCCTGCCGATCAGCGTTGGGACAAAGGGGCGCTTTGCTCCCCTTCGCATTTGCCCTATCATCGGGACGTCGAAAAATGGCAGTCCGGCGGGTGAGCCCGGACGTCCGTCGTCTCTTGCGAGCGTCGGGCTCTGTTGTCCTCCCGGCGAGGGCGACCCGCGACACGATTTATCGTGCGCGGAGCCAGACAATGCCCCCAAACCTGACCATCACCACTATCTGCCATGACGGCCAGTTCTGGATTGCCCTGATCGAGAGACTGCATGGCGACAGGATCGAGATCGCCCGTCATGTCTTCGGACCCGAACCGTCCAACGCCGAACTGCTGGCCTGGGCCGGCATGGGCTTTGCCGGACTGCATTTCGTTGCGGCCGAAGCGCGGGCGCTGCCCGAACCTCCCGCCAATCCCAAACGCCGCAAGCGAGAGGCGGCGGCGCAAGCCAGGGCTACTGGACCGTCGAGCCGGGCACGGGACGCGCTGAAAGCTGCAAACGAGCTCAACGCGGCACAACGCAAAGCCGCCGGATCGGAGCGCCGTCAAGCAGCGGCCGAGCAACGTTACGACGACCGGCGTATCCGCAGGAAAGCGCGCAAACGCGGCAAAGCCTAGCCCCGACAGTTGATCGGCGGAACGAGCTGCTTTAGGCCCGTCGGATACTGAAAAGGAGCAGCCCGCAATGAAAATCGGCTTCATCGGCACCGGCGACATCGCCAAGGCCATGGTCATCGGCCTCGATCGCGCCAATTACGACTACGACGAGATCATCGTTTCGCGGCGCAATTCCGAGATCTCGGCGCGGCTGGCGCAGGACTGCGCGCGCGTGCGGGTGGAAGAGGACAACCAGCGTATCGTCGACGAGGCCGACATGCTGGTCCTCAGCGTGCGGCCGCAAGTGGCGACCGAGGTGCTGACGGCGCTGCGGTTCCGTTCCGGCCAGCTCATCGTCAGCGTCATCGGCATGCTGCCCCACGAGCAGTTGCGGCAATGGACCGGCCCGGACGTGACCATCGTCCGCGCCATGCCGCTGCCGTTCGTCGCCGCCTGCGAGGGACCGACGGCGATGTCTCCGCACAACGACGAGGTCGAACGGCTGTTCAACGCGCTTGGGCGTGCCGTCGTCGCCGAAACCAATGATGAAATGGAAACGCTGGTCGTGGCCAGCTGCACGATGGGATTCTATTTCGGTCTTCAGGAAGTGCTGTCCGACTGGCTGGCGGACAAGGGCATTTCGCGCAAGAACAGCCGCGCCTATATCAACACCATCTATCTCAACCTGGCGAAGACCGGCGTCGCCGCGGAAGGGACGGGCCTCGAGGTGTTGCGTCGTGATCATTCAACGCCCGGCGGGCTCAATGAACAGATGCATCGCGTCTTTGGCGAGCACGGCGGGCACGAGGCCATGAAGGCGGCGCTGGACAGCGTGTTCGCCCGCATGCGCCGCGCCAATCCGTCGGAAAACTGAGCGCCCGGGCACGAGACGCCGGCTTGCGGTTTCAGCCGAAGACCACCACGCAGCCTCTGCCGTTGCGCTTGGCGGCGTAGCAGGCATTGTCGGCATTGCGGTAGAAATCCATGGCCTTGTCGTCGGAGTCGTCGATGGCCGCAACGCCAATGCTGGCGCCGATCTGGAAGGTTTCGGCCTGCCAGGTGAAGTCCATTTTGCCGACCTTGCGGACGATCTTCTGCGCAATGGTGCGAGCGGTCTTCAGGCTGCAGTCTTCGAGGATGATGGCGAATTCGTCGCCGCCGAGCCGGGCGACGAAATCGTCGTCGCGGCAGCATTCGCGCAGCAGCGTGGCAACATGCGCGAGCAAGGCATCACCGGCCGAATGGCCGGCGCTGTCGTTAACGGCCTTGAAATTGTCGAGGTCGATCAGACACATGGCGTGCGGGCCAAGGCCGCCTTTTGCCGAGGCGACACTGGCTTCGAGCTGGGCCTCGAATGAGGCGCGATTGTTGAGGTCGGTCAGCGAGTCGTGACTGGCAGTGTATTCGAGTTCACGCATCAGCTTGCGACGATGGGTGGCGTCGCGGAAGACCATGACGGCGCCATTGATCGCACCATCTTCTCCCAGAACCGGCGAAGCGATCTCGCGGACGTAGCGCGGGCGCCCGCTCTTTCCCTTGAGCAGGGCATAATCGACCGCTTTGACGACCGTGCCGCGTTTCAGGCACTTCTGCATCAGGCCTGACGCCTGGTCGGTATCGGTTTCGAGGCGACTGTCGTAAACGGTTTCGATCGGGCGCCCGAGCGCCTCGTCGCTGGACCGGCCGGTCATCTTCTCGGCGGCGTTGTTCATGAAAATGATCTGGCCCTGATCATCGGTCGAGATGACGCCGTCGGCAATCGATTGCAGCGTGACCTGCAGGCGTTCCTTCTCGATGGCCAGTTCGGCTTCCATCGTCTTCAGGCGCGTGATGTCGGTATCGGTGCCGACCGTGCGCACTGGTGCGCCGGTCTCGTCCCATTCGATCGGCTTGCCGCGGCTCAGGATCCAGATGTAGTGGCCGTCGCGATGGCGTTCGCGGTATTCGAGGATGTCGTAGCCGTCTTCGCCGGTCTCCTGCTTGTCGACCAGGGATTCGATACGGGCGCGATCATCGGGGTGCAGGCGCGCCAGCCACAGTTCGCGGCGCCCGTCGACTTCCTCGTCTTCGCCGATCCCGCGCATGCGTCGCCACATGCGCGAATAGGTGACGGTGCCGGCGCGGGCATCGTGATCCCAGACGCCCTGGCGGGCGGCGCTGAGCGCTGCATCCCACAAGGTCTCGATGCGCCTTGATTCACATTCGGCGGTCATGTCGACGATCTGGAACAGGATCAGCGGCGCCCGATCGGGCTCTATGCTGATACGGCGGGCCGACAGATCGGCCCAATAGGGCCGGCCATTGGCGCGGCACAGCTGGTAGGTGACGCGCAGGCGGTCGGTGCGACCGGCGCGGAACCGGTCGAAATCGACCGAAGCCGCCGTGGTGCGGTCGACCGGGGTCAGATGAGCGAATGAAACGTCCTTGTGCCCGAGGGAAAGCGACACGGCTTTCATCGGCTCATTGAAATAAAGAGCGGTGCCCTGGTCGTCGAACAGTGCGACGGCGGTATTGGCGTCATCGAAGGTGGCGGGCAACCACGCCGGAACGGCAGGTTGCGCCTGAATGTCTCCGCGTTGAGCACTCACGGCCTTGGCGTCCACATGTCCCTCCTTGCGTCCGGCATTCGCCGTACGCGGCTGAATGGCAATGCCGGGTTATTCGGGTGAGTCCGGTTCGCAAGCGCCTTCACAAGCAAACAATGTCACAAACTTGCTAATAAAAACTTCAATCGCAAACTCGCGCCAAAAAGGTGGTGCACCCTTCAAGTCATATTATGTGATTTGTGGTTTTGTTAACTATAACTATAGCAGTAATATATGTATTCAAAGTATATTCATTTGGCAATAATTTCGGAGAATATTGGGCGAAAACAAAGTAATGTTCGTCGCATACGGCGGCTATCCGCAGGTTTTGGACAGTAGCCGCAGTGATCAGGCGTGTGGCTGTCGAGATCGGACAAGATCGCGTTCTGGTCTTCGCGACAATTGGCGCATATGTGCCGGCGCGGCTTTTACCGCCGCCGAGTGCGCCTTATGCTCGCCGGTCAGACAGGGAGGGACCGATGCGCCGATGGACGATCTTGCTTGCGCTGGCGGGATGTGTACTGGCAGGTGTCACGCCGGCGACAGCCGAGACCGTCTGGATCAGCGATACTGCACCGTATGAGCTGACCGGCGCCGACCTGTTCAAGCTGCGCAACCAGATGCCTGCCGAGATGCAGACGGCGCTCAAACCGCTGCGCAATGTTTCCTATCCAGACGAGGCGGCCTTTCGCGCGCGATTCAGGGCGTTGGTGCCCGATGCCGGAGAGCGGTCCGAATGGGAGGACAGGCTTGCCAGCACCGCAGCGCGTCCGGGGGTGTCGTTCGGCACTGAAGCGCTCAAGACCGGCATCCTGACCATCCGCATCGCCGGAAGCGACCACGCGCTCGATACGGATCCGTTCACCTCGAAATCCTGGCTTTCTGCCTTGCCGCCGCCCGCCGACGCGCCTTTGCGCGGTGTAACGGCAACGATGGACGGCACATGTCTTGATGTGAGCTCAGCCGCCGGTGAAGCCCTGTTTTCGCTATGCGACGCCAGGACCGGGGCCGATGGTACTTCGGTGGCGCTGAAGGCAGAAGCGGATGCCGTTTACGGCCTTGGCCAGCAGTTCGGCCGTGAAGGCGATGCCACGGCAAACCGTATCGGGGAAAAGCGCGACGGGCTCAACGCCATGACCGGCTTCAATGGCGGTGCCAATGGCAACACGCTGATACCGATCGCCTATTTCGATCGCGCCGGCACCCCGTTCGCCCTGTTTCTCGACAATCGCTACCCGCAGGTCTGGGATTTTTCCTCCGATCCGTGGCAGCTCGGTGTCAAGGGCGGCGGTTTCCGCCTTCACGTGCTGACCGCATCGAGCCTTGCCGAACTGCGCCGGCGCTACATGGCCCTGTCCGGACCGCCACCGGTTCCGCCCAAGGCGATGTTCGGGCTGTGGCTGTCCGAATTCGGCTTCGACAATTGGCGCGAGGTCGATGGTCATGTCGCATCACTCGAAGCCGACGGATTTCCGCTCTCCGGAGTGGTTCTCGACCTGCAATGGTTCGGCGGCATTGGCGGCAGGGGTGGATCGAGCCTGATGGGTTCGCTCGATTTCGACACCAAGGCCTTTCCCGATCCGGCAGCAAAGATTGCGGCGTTCAAGGCACGCGGTATCGGTGTCATGCCGATCGAGGAATCCTACATCGACAAGTCGCTGCCCGAGTTCACCGACATGGCGGCGCGCGGCTTTCTCGCACGCGACGCCTCCGGCGCGCCGCTGCTGACCGCGCCGGCGCCGCAATGGTGGGGTTGGGGCGGCATGATCGATTGGCTCACTCCCGAAGCAGGCGCCTATTGGCACGATGTCAAGCGCCAGCCGCTGGTCGACATGGGTGTTGCTGCCCACTGGACCGATCTCGGCGAGCCGGAGATGTACAATCCGGCCAATCTCTATGGGCCGGGGCTCGACGAAAACGCTGCGCACAATTCCTACAACCTGATGTGGCTGGAATCGATCGCTGACGGCTACCGCCGCGCAGCGCCGTCGAAGCGCGTTTTCATGATGTCGCGCTCCGGTGCTGCAGGCATGCAGCGGTTCGGAGCGGCGATGTGGTCGGGCGACACCGGCAGCGATTACTGGTCGCTGCTCGGCCAGATGCCGCAACAGACCCACATGATGTGGTCCGGGATCGACTATTACGGCTCCGACGTCGGCGGTTTCCATCGCGGCGCACTCCGGCATTACGACGATGCTCCGAGCCGCGAGGCGGCGATGGACGAGCTCTACACGCAATGGTTCGCCTATTCGTCGCTGTTCGAGGTACCGGTCAGGCCGCATACCGAGAACCTGTGCAACTGCAAGCAGACTGCGCCTAATCGCATTGGCGACCTCGGGTCCAACCGCGCCAATATCCAACTGCGCTATGTGCTCCTGCCCTATTACTATTCGCTGGCGCACGCGGCCTGGCACGATGGCGAGCCGGTGTTCCCCAGCCTTGACTACTGGTATCCGCAAATGGCCGGCACGGCTTCGCAAACCAGGATGATCGGCCGGGACCTCATTGGTGCCGGCGTCGCCGAGTATGGTGTCGAGAGCGCCGACGTGCTGCTGCCAGCCGGGACTTGGTACGATTTCCGCACCGGCGCGCCGCATATCTCGGACGGCGGCATGGTCAGCATGCCGGTATGGCGCGATGGCCTGTTCAGCCTGCCGCTGTTCGCCCGCGATGGCGCTGTGATCCCGATAGATGATGAAGGCCAAAGCGTGATCGAGGTGTTCGGCACGGGTGACGGCCATTTCGACTGGTTCGATGACGATGGCGAAACGCTGGCCTATCAGGATGGTTTCTACGATCTCATCCGCATCGACAAGCGGGGCGACACGCTGGTGCTCGACCGGGCGCTCGGACGTACGCTCACGCCGAAGCGGCTCAGTTGGCATCTGCCCGACGGTGTCGTTGCCATGGGAGTGAAGATCGATGGCAAACCAGTGCAATTCACTGCCAGCGGCAATTCGCTCACGCTCGAACTGCCACCTCTTGGTACATCCTTGACGATCGCGCTTCAAAGGTGATTGCCGGCGCGGCGAACACGTGAAATCCTCGCCTTCGGGAGGCGGACGAATGAGCAAAACCGGATCAATTGCCATACTGGGCGTGTTCATGGCCGACACGAGCTATCGTGCCGAGCGGCTGCCACGAATCGGCGAGACACTGCCCGGCAAGTCCTTCGTGCTCGGGCCGGGCGGCAAAGGGTCGAACCAGGCGGTCGCGGCGGCACGAGCCGGAGGCAATGTCTCTTTTCTGACCCGGCTCGGCGACGACGCTTTCGCCGACATTGCCTTCTCGGTCTGGCGCGAGGCCGGGGTACGTCCGGTGATCATTCCCGACCCCGACAGCTACACGGGCGCTGCCTTCATCTTCATCGACGATGCTTCGGGCGATAACGCCATCATCATCAGTCCTGGCGCCGCGGCGCGCATCACCCCTGTCGATATCTGGGCATGGGCGCCGCAGATCGACAATGCCGATGTCTTCGTCACCCAGCTCGAACAGCCGGTCGATGCCGCCCGCGCCGGTCTCGCCCGCGCGCGTCGTGCCGGTGTGACGACCATCCTCAATACGGCGCCCGCGACCGATCTCAGCGACGAAATGCTGGCACTATGCGACTATCTCACCCCGAACGAGACCGAGGCCGGACAATTGACCGGCATTGCCGTCGACAGTCTCGACAGCGCCCGCCGCGCCGGCGACGCCCTGTTGAAGCGCGGGGCAGGGGCGGCGCTGATCACGCTCGGCGAGCGCGGCGCCTTGTTGCACACACCGGACACGTCCGAACACGTGCCGGCCCTCGATGCCGGCCCGGTTGTCGAGACGACAGGCGCTGGTGACGCCTTCAACGGCGGCTTTGCCGTTGCGCTCGGCGAAGGCAGATCGCCACTCGATGCGGCCCGGTTCGCCGCCGCAACGGCAGCTGTCTCGGTGACGCGACCGGGCGCTGCCGCCTCGATGCCGAAGCGCGAGGAGATCGAGGCCGTATTGGCGCGTTAGCCGGCTGCGGAATCGGGAGGCAGATCATGAGCGAAGCCGAAGCCGTCCTGCGACTGGTGGTTGCGGCGCTTCTGGGCGGAGCCCTGGGGCTCAATCGCTACGTCCATCACAAATATGTCGGCATCCGCACCCTGAGCATCGTGGCGCTTTCCGCCGCGGCGCTCGTTCTCGCCGTCATGCCGATCTTCAGCTCGGACGGTGTCAGCCGCGTCATTCAGGGGCTGCTGACCGGAATCGGATTCATCGGCGCCGGCGTCATCGTTCACGGACGGCATGGCGATACTGTCAGGGGCCTGACCTCGGCCGCAACCGTTCTGTTGTGTGTTGCGACCGGCATCCTGTGCGCCTTTGCCGATTGGGTTCTGGTGCTGTCGCTCTCGGTGCTGTCGCTGCTGATCCTGATTTTCGGAGGACCCGTCGAAAAATTCCTGATCGCCCGCATCGGTTTCAGCGACGGCGGAGATCGCAGTGGCCGCGGCGACGACGACGCCTGATCAGGCGTTGACGTCGACGACCACGCGTCCGCGCACCCTGCCGGCAAGGATGTCGGCACCCAGTTGCGGCAGATCGGCGAGCTTGGCCTCAACAATCATTTCATCGAGCTTGTCGAGCGGCAGCGTACCTGCCAGCCGTCCCCAGGCGGTGACGCGCGCCTCATAGGGCTGCATGACGCTGTCGATGCCCAAGAGATTGATCCCGCGCAGCAGGAAGGGCACGACCGAGCCGGGGAATTTTGCGCCGCCGGCAAGACCAACCGAGGCGACCGAGGCGCCGTGTTCCATCTGCGCCAGAATGCGCGCCAGCATGTTGCCGCCGACATTGTCGATGGCGCCGCTCCAGGTTTCGGATTCGAGCGGCCGGTTTGCCGGTTCGGCAAAGACGCCGCGATCGACGACATGGCTGGCGCCAAGGCTCTTGAGGTAGTCGCTGGTTTCCGGCCGTCCGGTGACCGCGGAGACTTCGTAGTCGGTCGCGGCGAGCAGAGCCGTTGCCACGGAACCGACCCCGCCTGCGGCCCCGGTGACCAGAACCGGCTTGCCGCCCGGCTTGAGCCCGTGATCCTCGAGCACGCCGACGGCAAGGCTGGCAGTGAAACCGGCCGTGCCGATGGCCATGGCGCGCCTGAACGTCAATCCGGCGGGCAGCGGCACCAGCCAGTCGGCCTTGACCCGCGCCTTCTGCGCGTAGCCGCCCCAGTGCATTTCACCGACGCGCCAGCCGGTCAGGACCACTTCGTCGCCCGGCGCATAGCGCGGGTCGGACGAGCTCTCGACCGTGCCGGCAAAGTCGATGCCGGGCACGTGCGGATAGGACCTGACCAGTCCGCCACCGGGCCCCAGGCACAGCCCGTCCTTGTAGTTCAGTGTCGAATAGGCGACGGCGATCGTCACCTCGCCGTCGGGCAGATCGCCGAGTTCGAGATCGGAGATGCGTGCTTCCGGGGCGGCGTCGGGACCGGTCCTGTCGACGATCAGGGCTTTGAAACTCAAGGTATCAGCCTTCCTTGATGATATTTCGGGCGGCGAAGGTTTCGGAAATCTCCTCGATGATGCCCGGATCGTCGATGGTGGCCGGCATGTTCCACTCGCTGCCGTCGGCGATCTTCTGCATCGTGCCTCTGAGGATCTTGCCCGAGCGGGTCTTGGGCAGGCGCGAGACGACAAGCGCCGTCTTGAAGGCGGCGACCGGGCCGATCTCGTCGCGCACCAGCTTGACCACCTCGGCCTCGATCTCTTCGTGCGGCCGGGTCACGCCGGATTTCAGCACCATCAACCCCAGCGGCAATTGCCCCTTCATCGGATCGGCAATACCGATGACGGCGCATTCGGCGACGTCCTTGTGCCCGGCGATGACCTCTTCCATGCCACCGGTCGACAGGCGATGGCCGGCGACATTGATGATGTCGTCGGTGCGGGCCATGACGAAGATGTAGCCGTCTTCGTCGCGGATGCCGGCATCGGCTGTCTTGTAATAACCCGGGAACTCGCGGAGATAGGAGTTGGTGAAGCGGTCGTCGGCATTCCACAGCGTCGGCAGGTTGCCCGGGGGCATCGGAAGCTTGACGACGATATTGCCGAGCGTGCCGTCGGCCACCTCGTGGCCGGCGTCGTCGAGAACCCGGATGTCGTAACCCGGCATGGCAACCGTGGGAGAGCCGATCTTGACCGGCAGGGCACCGAGACCGACAGGATTGCCGGCGATGGTCCAGCCGGTTTCGGTCTGCCACCAGTGATCGATGACCGGTACGTCGAGCTGTTCCTGGGCCCAGATGATGGTGTCCGGATCGGCGCGTTCGCCGGCGAGGAACAGGGTCCTGAGGCTCTTGATGTCGTAATTGCCGATAAGCTTGCCGTCCGGGTCTTCCTTCTTGATGGCGCGGAAAGCGGTCGGGGCAGTGAACAGGGCGACGACGCCGTACTCCTCGATGACGCGCCAGAACGTGCCGGCATCGGGCGTGCCGACCGGCTTGCCCTCGAACAGGATCGTGGTGCAGCCGCTCAGCAGCGGGGCGTAGACGATATAGGAATGGCCGACGACCCAGCCGACATCGGATGCGGCCCAATAGACCTCGCCGGGCTTGACGCCGTATATCGCGTCCATCGTCCAGTTGAGGGCGACCATGTGGCCGCCGGTATCGCGTACGACGCCCTTGGGGCTGCCGGTCGTGCCGGACGTATATAGGATATAGAGCGGATCGGTGGCCTTGACGGGTACGCAGGGCACCCTGGTGCCGGCGGTCTTGTGGGCGGCGACGGCGGCGGCATAATCGATGTCGCGCCCGGCCTCGAGTTCGCAGATCAGCCTGTCGCGTTGGAACACCACGCAGGCGGCTGGCTTGTTCACCGCCAGCTCGATGGCGTGGTCGAGCAGCGGCTTGTAAGGCACGACGCGGCTCGGCTCGATGCCGCAGGAGGCCGAGACGATGACCTTGGGCGAGCAGTCGTCGATGCGCGTGGTCAGCTCATGGGCGGCAAAGCCGCCGAAGACCACCGAATGCACCGCCCCGAGACGGGCCACGGCCAACATGGCGAAGACCGCCTGCGGGATCATCGGCATGTAAATGAGGACGCGATCGCCCTTGCCGACGCCCTGGTCGGCGAGCACCGCAGCCAGCGCCTCGATCTCGCTCAACAGCTCGGCATAGCTGTAGCGCGCCTTGGTGCCGGTTACCGGACTGTCATAGATAATGGCGTCCTGGTCGGCGCGGCCGTTGGCGACATGGCGGTCGACGGCGTTGAAACAGGTATTGCCAACCGCGTCGGGGAACCAGCGACCGTAAACGCCCATGTCCGGATCGAAAGCCTTTGTCGGCGCTTCGAACCAGTCGATCCCCTTGGCGGCCTCGAGCCAGAATCCGTGAGGATCTTCCTTCCAGCGCTGATAGACCTCGTCATAGCTCGACTGTATTGCCATCAATTTCCCCCCTGGCGGCTTTGCGCCGTCTCGCTCCAGCTTTCGCACTCACCCGATACTACAGACCAGCGGCACGCGGCCAAGCATCAAATTCACAAATCTGCATGTTCCGGGCGCCGCAGCGGATCGTCATGCCCAGCTCAACACTGCTTCGAACCCGTCGGCGCGCCCTGCCGCCGGTGACATGAGCTCGAGACGTCCGCCGGTCTGCTCGGCGATAGTCCGGGCGATGGTGAGGCCGAGGCCGGTGCCGCCTGCCGAAGTTGCGCCCCGCATGAACGGCTCCCCGAGGCGGTCGAGCACCTCGGGCGGCACGATGGTGCTGGCATTGACGACGCGGATATGGGCGCCCGGTCCGGCGAGCAGCTCGACAGGGCTTTCCGATGTGCCGTGGTGCAAGGCATTCTCGATCAGATTGGTGATGGCGATGGCAAAGGCGTCGCCATTGACTGGCGCTGAAACCGCTGCACCCGGCGCGATATCGAGATGAACGCGACCGCGCGTCTGCGACGCCGATTCATAGTCGCGTGCGATGAGTTCGAGGATCGGCGCAAGATCGACCTGTCCTTCGGCCTGGGCGAACCCGGCACCAAGCCGGGACAGCTGCAACAGCTTTTCCGAGAGCTGCGAGAGATGCTTGAGGGCGCTTTCGATCTCGCCGACGCGCGGCGCCGACGGATTGTCCTGAAGCTCGATGGCAAGCCGCTGCGCCTGCGCCAAGGCGCCGGCGATGGGCGTGCGCAGTTCGTGGGCGCTCGATGCGGCGAAGGCGCGCTCGGTATCGAGCGCGTCGCGCAGCCGGTCGAGCAGGCCATCGATGGCTTCGGCGATCGGAGCCAGCTCGACCGGATGGTTTTCGGTGGGCAGCGGCGAGAGATTGCGGCCGCCGCGCCTGGCGATGTCGCGACTGAGTGATCGCAACGGACTGAGCGCCAGCCGCAGCGCCACCCAGATGCCAATGACGATGAGCGGTATCAGTGCCGCCAGCGGCAGAACCGTCGCCATGATGCCGGCGTGCAGCGCCTCCTTGCGGTTGTCGTCGTGCTCGGCCACGACGATGGAATGGCCGGACCGGCGGTCGAACAGCGAGAAAAGCCGCCAGTCGTCGATGGTGGAGAAGCCGTCGGGAGCCGCCCTCAGCGTGGCGATAGCGGGTGCGTCGGCAGTAGCCAGAACCACGCGCCCCGTGGGGTCCCGCACCGCATAGGAATAAAGCTCCTCATCGGCTTCGAGGCCAACGACCCGCTGATCCTCGTACTCCTCGTCCTCGTCATGGTCATCGTCGTCCTTGCTGTCGCTGGGGGCGACAGGTTCGCGCATGTTGTGCAACGCCAGAGGCAGCAGACGCAGGGCGCTCTGGCGCATGCTCTCGTCGTAGGCGTCGAACAATTCCTCCTGAGTGACATGGATGGTGATCGCCGCCGCCCCGATCCAGAGCAGACCGGTGAAGGCGGCAAGACCAATCGCCAACCGCCAGGCGATGGAAGGACGGCGTTTGCTCATGCAGGAACCTGATAGCCGAGTCCGCGGGACGTCATGACGAAATCGCGGCCGAGTTTCTTCCTCAGGCGTGAGATGTAGACCTCGACGGCGTTGCTTTCGATCTCTGCGCCAAAAGCATAAAGCGAATCCTCGATCTCGGTGCGGGTAACGAGGATGCCGCGATGGCGCAGGAGTCGTTCGAGCACGGCCCATTCGCGCGCCGTCAGTGTCACCGGTTTGCCGCCGAGGGTCGCGGATTTCCGCCCAAGGTCGATTTCGGCCTCGCCGACCTTGAGCGTCGGCACGGGCGTGCCAGCGTAGCGGCGCGCTACTGCCGACAGCCGCGCCGACAATTCGCCAAGGTCGAAGGGTTTGACCAGATAGTCGTCGGCGCCGGAATTCAGCCCCTCGATCCGTATGGAGACCTGATCCTGCGCCGTGGCGATGATGATCGGTACGTCGTTGCCGGCCTGACGCAGCTCGCGCAACAAATCGAGTCCGCGCCCGTCCGGCAGGCCAAGATCGAGCAGGATCAGTTCGTATGTGACGCTGTCAAGCGCCAGACGAGCGTCATCAAGCCGGCGCATCCAGTCGACGCCGTGCCCATTGGCGGCAATGTGATCCCTGACCGCCGCGCCGAGCACATGGTCGTCTTCGATCAGGAGAACACGCAAGAATTTCCCTCGAGGCCAGGTTGGACGGACAAGTCTTGAACATGCAGCTTACATGAGCCTGAAATGCCCGTCAGCTCCGAACCCATTGTGAAGAGATTCGCGGCCGGTTCTGGGTAGGCAACAAGCGCAATGTGTTCCAAGCGGCCTGTGCTGAATGCTGTATGCCGCTTGCATGTCTGTCGCGGGCGAGCGACTGCATTGGCCGTGCCGAAGCCTGCCAAAATCCGGACTGGCGAGTGTAACCGATCCAGCGCGTCATCACGCGCAATAACGAGTCCGTGACTTCGAAATCCGCGATCAGGCGCCGCGCGTATCCCCTGTCACATGCCAGACAGGTATGGGCAAACCAGGAATGACATCATGACGTTTTTCAAATCGGCCGCGATTGGCGGCCTGTTCGCTATTGGCCTGACAACCGCCGCTACTGCCGCTTCCATCACCGAGATCGCTGCTGGCGACGATCGTTTCTCGACGCTGGTAACCGCGGTGACCGCCGCTGGCCTGGCCGAAACACTCGACGGCCCCGGCTCGTTTACCGTCTACGCTCCTGTGAACGATGCCTTCGCTGCACTTCCCGAGGGAACGGTTGAGACTCTGCTCAAGCCCGAGAACAAGGATCAGCTGACCAACGTGCTTCTCTATCACGTCGACGATCGCAAGCTGACATCCAAAGACTTTCCGGCCGGTGCGAACTACTTCAAGCCGCTGCTGACCTCCGAGCGTTTGTGCATCGACGCGTCTTCCTCCGGCGTGACGATCGCCGACGGCACGGGCGAAATGGCTAATGTGATCATCGCCGATATCATGGCCGACAATGGCGTGATCCATGTGATTGACAAAGTTCTCCTGCCGGGGAAGCGCCCCGCCTGCCACTAGGCAGCCCCAGAGCGCAATGGCCTCCGCACGGTTTGCGGGGGCCATTTTCGCATCGTGCGCAATTCCGGACGGCTCTTCCGCAAAGCGGAGATCGCGCATTTTCGGTTGCGTTCACGCCTTTCCTGGAGTGACAGTGTTGCGGCACGTCTTCACGGGACCGAGGCAATGGACGCAACGATAGACCATCGGGGAACACTTCTATCGCGCATCGATGCGGCCCGGGACGATCTCGTCGTCCTGACACAGGATCTCGTTCGTTTCCCGACGATCAATCCACCCGGCGAGGGCTATCTCGAGATCTGCGAATACCTGGCCAACCGTCTCAGACCGCGCGGCTTCGAAATCGAGCTGATCCGGGCTGAAGGCGCAATCGGCGATTCGAACCGCTATCCGCGCTGGAACGTCATCGCCCGCCGCGACGGCAAGGCGGCCGGCCAATGCGTTCACTTCAATTCCCATATCGATGTCGTCGCCGTCGGGCAGGGCTGGACCAGGGATCCGTTTGGCGGCGAGATCGTCGATGGCAGGATCTACGGTCGTGGAACCTGTGACATGAAAGGTGGTCTGGCTGCCGCGATCATTGCCGCCGAAGCCTTCATCGACACCTATCCCGATTTCGAAGGCGCCATCGAGATCTCCGGCACTGCCGACGAGGAGACCGGTGGCTATGCCGGCGTCGCCTATCTCTCCGAGAAGGGGTATTTCAGCCCCGAGCGCGTGCAGCACGTAATCATTCCCGAACCGCTCAACAAGGACCGCATCTGCCTTGGTCATCGTGGCGTATGGTGGGCCGAGATCGAAACACACGGTCACATCGCCCATGGCTCGATGCCGTTCCTCGGCGATTGCGCCGTCCGACACATGGGTGCGGTGCTGACCGAGATGGAAACCTCGCTGTTCCCGGCGCTGGCGAAAAAACGCACCGACATGCCCGTGGTGCCCGAGGGGGCCAAGCAGTCCACACTCAACATCAACTCGCTACATGGCGGCGAAGCTGAACCTGATGCCGACTACACCGGCTTCCCCTCGCCGCTAGTCCCCGATAGTGCCCGCATGGTCATCGACAGGCGCTTCCTGATTGAGGAAAGCGTCGAGGAGGTGAAGAGCGAGATCGTTGCCATCCTCGAAAAGGTGAAGTCTGAACGCCCGAAGTTCAGGTACGACTTGAAGGAATTGTGGCAGGTCACGCCCACCATGACCGCCCGCGACGCCCCGGTCGTGACAGCGACGGCTGATGCAATTAGAACGGTGTTCCACAGATCGCCGGAATATGTGGTTTCGCCAGGTACTTACGACCAAAAGCACATAGATCGCATCGGGCGCATGCACAACTGCATTGCCTATGGACCGGGCATTCTCGACCTCGCCCATCAGCCCGATGAGTATGTCGGAATCGACGATATGGTCGAAAGCGCCAAGGTCATGGCCCTGACCCTCACCGATCTCCTGGCAACACGACAATAACGACAAGCCCACAAGGGCGACAAAGACCGCAACAGGAAGGAAACGTCTATGCGCACATCCATCTGGACCCTGGCCCTGGCCGGCGCGCTTGCCCTGGCAAGTAGCCTCAGTCCGGCCCTTGCCGCTCGCACCGATATCAACATTGCCATGCAGCTTGAGCCGCCGAGCCTCGATCCGACGACGGGCGGCGCAGCGGCGGCTATCCGCACCGTCACCTATGACAACATCTTCCAAGGCCTGACCAGCATCGACCGTGACGGCGCCGTGAAGCCGCTGCTCGCCAAGTCCTGGGACATCTCCGAGGACGGTCTTGTCTACACGTTCCATCTCGAGGATGGCGTCACCTTCCACGACGGCAACCCGCTAACTGCTGCCGACGTCAAGTATTCGCTCGACACCGCTCGTGGCGAGGACTCGATCAACGCCCAGAAGCAGCTGTTCGCCAAGATCGCCTCGGTCGAAATTGTCGACGACCTGACCGTCAAGGTGAGCCTGAGCGCGCCGCAGGGCGATTTTCTCTACAACATGGGCTGGGGCGATGCGGTTATCGTCTCCGAACGCAATGCCGAGACCAATGGTACCGACCCGGTCGGCACTGGTCCCTACCGTGTTCTCGAATGGGTCAAGGGCGATCACGTGACGCTCGTGGCCAATCCGTCCTATTGGGGCGACGCGCCCGCTATTGAAACGGCCACGATCAAGTTCATTCCCGATCCGACCGCTGCCGTCGCCGCAGTGCTCTCAGGCGATGTCGACTACTACGGCGGCTTCCCGGCGCCCGAAGTGCTCGACCAGATCAAGGCCGATCCGCGTTACCAGGTCATCGTCGGCGCCACCAATGGCGAAACCGTCCTGGCCATGAACAACGGCAAGGCGCCGCTCGACAATGTCAAGGTTCGTGCCGCCGTCGCCCACGCGCTCGACCGCGCCGCAATCATCGACGGCGCCCAGTTCGGCTACGGCACCCCGATCGGCAGCTTCTTCCCGCCGACCGACCCGGCCTATATCGATCTGACCGACATTTCGAAATTCGATCCCGAGCTGTCAAAGAGCCTGCTGGCCGAGGCCGGTGTGTCCGATCTTTCCCTGTCGCTGAAGCTGCCGCCGGCGTCCTACGCCCGCGCCGCCGGACCGATCATCCAGCAGGAGCTGGCCGAGGTCGGTATCAAGGTCGAGATCACCAATGTCGAATGGGCCGACTGGCTGCAGAACGTGTTCACCAACAAGGACTACGATCTCACCATCGTCAGCCATGTCGAACCGAATGACTACGGCGTGTTCGCCCGCGACGACTACTATTTCAACTATCACTCGGATGCCTACAAGGCGGTCGTCGAGGAGATCGGTGACACCACCGATCCTGCAAAGCAGATCGAGCTGAAGCAGGAGGCCCAGAAGATCCTGGCCAATGACTTTGCCGCCGGGTTCCTGTTCGAATACCCCTACATCACCATTGCCGCCGACGGGCTCAATGGCGTGTGGGAAAACCAGCCGGTTCCGGCCAATCCCATCGCCGAGATGAGCTGGTCCGACTGACGTCACATGGGGCGGTCGGTGTGACCGGCCGCCTCCCTTCGAACTCGTCCCACGGCTGAACGGCCCATGTCTTCCTATATCGCCGGCCGGCTGGCTTCCCTGATCGTCAGCCTCCTGGTCGCCAGCGTTGTCATTTTCCTGATCATCGAGGTCGTTCCCGGCGATCCGGCGCAGTTCATGCTGGGCATGAACGCGCAGCCCGACACGCTGGCGGCGCTCAGGTCGCAGCTCGGCCTCGATCAGCCTGCCGTCATGCGTTATTTTTCCTGGGTTACCGGCATGGTGCAGGGTGATTTTGGCATTTCCTACACCTATCGCAGCCCGGTCAGCGAACTCATCGTCCAGCGCATCGGTGTCTCGGCGCCGCTGGCGCTGTTCTCCCTGCTGCTCACCGTCATCATCGCCTTTCCCGCCGGCATCATCGCCGCGTCGCGGCGCAATTCGGCCGCCGACCTCACGGTGATGGGGGTGACCCAATTCGGCGTCGCCATTCCCAATTTCTGGTTCGCCATTATCCTCGTGTGGATCTTCGCGGTGACGCTGCACTGGTTCTCAGCCGGCGGTTTCCCCGGCTGGGACAAGGGCTTCTGGCTCGGCATAAAGGGTCTGTTGCTGCCCGCCATTGCCCTGGCTCTGCCGCAGGCCTCGATCCTCGCGCGCGTCATGCGCTCCTCGCTTCTCGATACGCTCGATGAGGATTATGTCCGCACCGCCCGCGCCAAAGGGCTGAACAGGGGGCAGGCCCTGAGGCGCCATGCCTTGCGCAACGCCCTCATCCCGGTCCTGACCATTGTCGGTCTGCAGTTTTCGTTTCTTCTGGCCGGCGCCATCATCATCGAGAACGTCTTCTACCTCCCCGGGCTCGGGCGCCTCATCTTCCAGGGCATCACCCAGCGCGATCTGATCACCGTCAAATCGGTGGTGATGCTGCTGGTCTTCGCCGTCATCTTTGTCAATTTCCTCGTCGAGATCGCCTATGTCATCGTCGACCCACGGTTGAGGAAACGGACATGAGCATCATCGGCCCGCCCGTCTCCGAGATCGACGATTTCAACCCGTGGCGCGAGGCCTTGCGCTCACCGAGCTTTGTCGCCGGTGCGTTTTTGACCTCGCTGATCATCATCGCCGCCATCGTTTCGCTGATCTGGACGCCCTACGATTTTGCCGCCCAGGACATTCCCAACAAGCTGCAGGGCATGACGGCTGCTCACTGGTTCGGCACCGACCAGTACGGGCGCGATGTCTTTTCACAGATCCTTGTCGGCGCCCGCACCTCGATCGGGGTGGCGCTGGTGGCGGTCGGCCTCGGCATTGGCGTCGGCGTGCCGCTCGGTTTGTTCGCCGCCGCTCTGCGCGGTTCGCTGATGGACGAGGTGGTCATGCGCGGCAACGATCTGATCTTCGCCTTCCCGGCGCTGCTGATCGCCATCCTCATCACCTCGGTTTTCGGTCCCGGCGCCATCAACGCCATGATCGCCATCGGCATCTTCAACATCCCGGTTTTTGCCCGTCTCGCCCGCGCCGCGGCGCTGAGCCTGTGGACGCGGGAATTCATCCTGTCGGCCCGCGTTGCCGGCAAGGGCAAGGCGCGCATTTCGGTCGAGCACATCCTGCCCAACATCACCAACCTGTTGATCGTCCAAGGCACGATCCAGTTCTCGCTCGGCATTCTTGCCGAGGCGGCGCTGGCCTATGTCGGCCTCGGGGCGCAGCCGCCGATCCCGAGTTGGGGCAAGATGCTGGCTGACAGTCAGACGCTGGTTTCGCTGGCCCCGCACCTGGCCATCATTCCGGGCCTTGCCATCGTCGTGACGGTGCTCGGCCTCAACCTGATGGGCGACGGTCTCAGGGACCTGCTCGACCCGCGTTTGCGCAGGAGCCGGTCATGACGCTCCTTTCGATCCGCAATCTCGATCTCGCCATTTCCGGGACGCCGATCCTCAACACCGTCGATCTCGACATCGAAGCCGGCGAGATCGTCGGTCTGATCGGTGAAAGTGGTTCGGGCAAGTCAATGACGGCGCTCAGCGTCATGCACCTGATTCCGCCAGGCTCGCTCAAGACAGGCTCGATCATGCTCGATGGCACCGAGCTTGTCGGCAAGCACGACCGCGACATGTGCCCGATCCGCGGCAATGACATCGGCATGATCTTCCAGGAGCCGATGACCGCTCTCAACCCGGTCAAGACCATCGGCGATCAGGTGGCGGAGACGGTGCGGGTGCACAAGAATTCCAGTCGCGAGGAGGCGTTCGATATCGCCCGCGACGCCCTCAACCGTGTCGAACTGCCTGAAGACCGTTTCCCGCTGAGCCTTTATCCGCACGAGCTTTCTGGCGGCCAGCGCCAGCGCGTCGGCATCGCCATGGCCATTGCCCTCAGGCCGCGCCTGCTGATCGCCGACGAGCCGACAACGGCGCTCGATGTCACCACCCAGGCCCAGATCCTCGAACTGTTGCGGCGGCTGGTCGAAGAAGACCAGATGGGCCTGCTGCTCATCACCCACGATCTTGCCGTCGTCGCCGGGCTGGCCCATCGCATTGCCATCATGCGCGACGGCGAAGTGGTCGAACATGGCGAGACCGGCGAGGTCTTCCGTCACATGCGGCATCCCTATACCCGCGCCCTGTTCGAGGCCTCGCGGCACCAGCCAGTGCGGCGGGCGCCGCATGTCGAGCCCGACGCCGTACCGGTGCTCGACGTGCGCCAGGTGGTACGCGACTATCCCAAGGCGCGCGAACGCCTGTTCGCGCCACGCAACTATTTCCGCGCCGTCGATGGGGTGAGTTTCATCATCCATCGCGGCGAGAATGTCGGGCTGGTCGGAGAATCCGGCTGTGGGAAATCGACGCTTTCCCGGGCCATCCTGGCGCTCGAAGGCATTCAGGACGGCCATATCCATATCGAGGGCGAACCGGTCGGCACCGGTCGCGGCGCCTCGCTGATGGCGCGGCGCAAGATGCAGATCGTCTTCCAGGATCCCTATGGCTCGTTCAATCCGCGCCACCGTGTCGAACGGCTGATCACCGAGCCGTTCCATCTTCTGGGAACCGACGCACCGACGGGTGTGGCGCGCGACAAGCGCATTGCGGAGGCGCTGGAAAACGTCGGGCTCGCCGCCTCGGATGCGCGCAAGTACATCCATGAATTCTCCGGCGGTCAGCGCCAGCGCATCGCCATTGCCCGAGCGCTGATCATCCACCCGGCGCTGATCGTTCTCGACGAAGCGGTGTCGGCACTCGATGTGTCGATCCGGGCACAGATCCTCGATCTGCTCGCCGACCTTTCCGACCGGCTGATGCTTTCCTACCTGTTCATCTCGCATGACCTCACGGTGGTGCGTTCGATCACCGACCGGGTGCTGGTGATGAAGGCCGGCAAGATCGTCGAGGAAGGCGAGACCGAAGCGGTATTCGAAAATCCGCAGCATCCCTATACGCAGCAACTGATCACCGCCGCACCGCATCTCGAACGCGCCCTGGCGGCGCGCAACGGGGTGGCGCAATGATGGCGAAAAGCGACAAGAAGGACAGATCATGACCAAGCCCTGGTTCCCAACCGACAAGTGCTTCATCGGCGGGTCCTGGGTCGCCCCCATGGGCGGCGAACAGCTGGAACTCGAAAATCCCTCGGATGGCACGACGATCTGCTCCATTGCCCGTGGGGGCGAGGCCGATATCGACGCTGCCGTCTCCGCGGCGCAAACCGCACTCGACGGGGCGTGGGGCCGGATGCCGGCCTTCGAGCGCGGACGAGTGCTGACGCGTATCGGCCAGCTTGTGCTCGAACGCATCGATGATCTTGCCGCGCTCGAGGCGATGGATGTCGGCAAGCCCCTGAAGCAGGCACGCAACGATGTCATCGCGCTGGCCCGCTATATGGAATTCTACGGTGGCGCCGCCGACAAGGTCATGGGCGAAACCATCCCCTTCCTTGATGGCTACACTGTCTATACCCTCAGGGAACCGCATGGTGTCACCGCTCATATCGTGCCGTGGAACTACCCGATGCAGATGATCGGGCGCTCGGTCGGTGGGGCGCTGGCAATGGGCAATGCCGCTGTGCTCAAGCCTGCCGAGGAAGCCTGTCTGACCGCGCTCGCCTTTGGCGCCATTTGCGACGAGGCAGGAATCCCCAAGGGCGCGCTCAACGTCGTGCCAGGCATCGGCGAAGAGGCCGGGGCGGCGCTGACGGCGCACCCGGGCGTCAACCACATCTCGTTCACCGGTTCGGTCGGGGTGGGCACGCTGGTCCAGCAGGCGGCGGCGCGCAATATCGTGCCGGTGACGCTGGAATTGGGCGGCAAGTCGCCCCAGGTGTTTTTCGCCGACGCCGATCTCGACAAGGCGCTGCCGTTCCTGGTCATGGCAGGTTTCCAGAATGCCGGCCAGACCTGTTCCGCCTCCTCGCGCATCCTTGTCGAGCGTTCGCGCTACGACGAGGTGGTTGCGGCGATGGCCGAGCGCGTCAACGCCCTGCGGGTCGGGCCGGCCATGGCCGATCTCGATGTCGGGCCGCTGATCTCGGCCCGTCAGAAAGAGATTGTCGCGGGCTTTTTGTCCCTGACCGATGAATCGATGATCGCCGCCCGCGGCCAGATCGTCGCCGATGCACCTCAAGGCGGCCATTACCAGGCGCCGGTGCTGATTGCCGGACTTGCCGACGACCATCGGCTGGCGCAGGAGGAAATTTTCGGTCCGGCCCAGGTCGTCATTCCTTTCGACGGCGAAGAGGAAGCAGTCGCCATCGCCAATGGCACACCCTACGGGCTTGTCGCTGGCGTGTGGACCAATGACGGCGGCCGCCAGATGCGCATGGCGAAAAAGCTGCGCGCCGGACAGGTGTTCATCAACAACTACGGCGCCGGCGGCGGGGTTGAACTGCCCTTCGGCGGCACCGGCAAGTCCGGCCACGGCCGCGAAAAGGGTTTCGAGGCGCTCTACGGCTTCTCGGTCCTCAAGACCGTCGCAGCGCATCACGGCTAGGAGAGTTCATCATGCGTCTTGAGAACAAGACAGCAATCGTCACCGGTGCGGCGTCGGGATTCGGCGCCGGCATCGCCCGCAAATTCGCCGCCGAGGGCGCGCGCGTCATGGTCGCCGACATCAATGCCAAGGGGGCGTCGGAAATCGCCGCCGAGATCGGCAATGGCGCGTTCGCCCACGCCGTAGATGTGTCGAGCGACGACAGCGTCTCCAACATGGCGGCCAAGGCCATCATGGAGTTCGGCAGGCTCGATATCCTCGTCAACAACGCCGGAGTCACTCACCTGCCAAGCGCACTCGACGAGATCTCCGAAGCCGATTTCGACCGGGTGATGGCGATCAACACCAAGTCGGTCTATCTGACGGCGCGGCATCTGGTGCCGCACATGAAGGCCAACAAGAAGGGCGCCATTCTCAATGTTGCCTCGACCGCCGGGGTTTCACCGCGTCCGCGCTTGTCCTGGTACAACGCCTCCAAGGGCTGGATGATCACCGCCACCAAGGCGATGGCCGTCGAACTGGCGCCGCAGGGCATCCGCGTCAACGCCATCAATCCGGTGGCCGGCGAGACGCCGCTGCTCAAGAGCTTCATGGGCGAGGACACGCCGGAAATTCGCGCCAAGTTCCTGTCGACCATCCCGATCGGACGTTTCTCGACGCCGGAGGACATGGGCAATGCCGCCTGTTTCCTGTGCTCGGACGAAGCCTCGATGGTGACTGGAGTGGCAATGGAAGTCGACGGTGGCAGGTGCATCTAGGCAACGACCTATGGCGCGCAAGCCGGGAAGCAGCTTCTGGGACAGGTTGGCGCAATCGCGGCGGCAGGCAAGTGCGCAGATAGCGGAGACCAGGTGCTGTGCGCTTGGCGAGGGGGACGAAACGATGGCCAGACCGGGCACACGCAATCTCATTACCGATATCGCCGGCCTGAAGGTCGGCAATGCCCATGACGCCCGTATCAAGTCGGGAACGACGGTTCTGGTTGCCGACAAGCCATTCCGTTGCGCCGTCGACGTCATGGGCGGCGCGCCCGGCACCCGAGAAACCGACTTGCTGATGCCCGATCGCATGGTGCAGGAGGTCGACGCACTGGTGCTCAGCGGCGGCTCGGCTTTCGGTCTCGATGCCGGCTCGGGCGTCGCCGATGCCCTGGCAAAACAGGGCAGGGGCTTTCCGGTCGGGCCGGTTCACGTTCCCATCGTGCCGGCCGCCATCCTGTTCGACCTGATCAATGGCGGCGACAAGGTCTGGGATGTGAACCCATACCGCGGCTTGGGCGAACAGGCGCTTGCCGCCGCCACCGAAGATTTCGATATCGGCAGCGTCGGTGCCGGTGCAGGGGCGACCGCCGCCCGCGTCAAGGGCGGTCTCGGCTCGGCCTCGCTTGTGCTTCCCAACGGCATCACCGTTGGCGCGCTGGTCGCCGCCAATCCAACCGGTCAGGTGACGATGGGCGACAGCGAGCACTTCTGGGCAGCGCCGTTCGAGATCGACAACGAGTTCGGCGGCCTCGGCGCACGGCCGGAATCGGTGCCATTTGCTGAAAGCGCCTTCACCAAGCGCGACAGTCTCGAAGCCCTCAGGAACACCACGATAGCCATTGTCGCGACCGATGCGACGATGACCAAGGCGCAGCTAAAGCGCATGGCCGTCGCGGCGCAGGACGGCATGGCGCACGCCATTACCCCGTCGCATACGCTTGTCGACGGCGACCTGGTCTTTGCCGTGTCGACCGCTGCCATCGGCGAAACGACAGACGATCTCCTATCGCTCGAGATCGGCCATGCCGCCGCTACCTGCCTGGCCCGCGCCATCGCCCGTGCCGCCTATTCGGCTCGGCCCGAACCGGGTGACGTGCTGCCAACCTGGCAGGAGAAGTATCGGCGCTGAGGCCCGACTGCCTGCCGCGCCTGGTGGAATGAAGCGACATACACGCGATCTCAAGGAGGGGCACCGACATGAGGATAACGGAGGTCCGGACCCATATTCTCGACCACGAACTCGAAACACCGTTTTCGAGCGCGACCATGCGCTTTGGCCGCCGCACCCATACGCTTGTCGAGATCATCTGCGAGGATGGCACCACGGGCTGGGGCGAATGCCTGGGTCCGGCACTTCCCAACAGCGCCATCGTTCAATCCTACAGGCCCTGGCTCATCGGCGCCGATGCTCTCGAAACCGAGAAGATCTGGCTGACGCTCTACAATGCGCTCCGGGATCAGGGCCAGCGGGGGCTGACGGTGACCGCGCTTTCGGGCATCGACATCGCCTTGTGGGACATCAAGGGCAAGCATTTCGGCGTGCCGGTCTCGACCCTGCTCGGCGGCCGTTTTCGCGAGCGCATCCGCGCCTACGCCACCGGCTCGTTCAAGCGCGATGGTGTCGACCGGCTCGAAGACAATGTCGCCGAGATGGTGCGCCACCGCGATGCCGGCTTTTTTGCCGCCAAGATCAAGATCGGCTTCGACGTCGAGGAGGATCTGGCCATCCTGCGCTCGGTCCGCGAGGCCGTCGGTCCCGACATGCGCCTGATGATCGACGCCAATCACGGCTATGACGTGCTCGAGGCCATCGAAGTCGGCCAGCGCGCCGCCGAACTCGGCATCGACTGGTTAGAGGAGCCCGTCATCCCCGAGCAACTGTCGGCCTATCATGCCGTGAAGGCCGGGCAACCACTGCCGGTCGCGGCCGGCGAGACCTGGCACACGCGCTGGGGCATGCGTGAACCTATCGAGACGCGCGCGATCGACATCGTGCAGCCCGACATCGCCGGAACGGGCGGATTCACCGAGGCCCGGCGTATCGCCGATCTCGCGGCGCTCCACAATGTCCGGCTCATTCCTCATTGCTGGGGCACGGCGATCAATCTCGCCGCGGCGCTTCACTTCATGGCATCGCTGCCGCCCAGCCCGCCGCGCGAGAACTCGCGCGATCCGATCCTTGAGTTCGACCGCACCGACAATCCCTTCCGCCAGGCCATCGTCACCGAGCCCGTAGAACATGCCGATGGCTGGATGACGGTTCCGAGCGGTCCGGGCCTCGGGATCGAGATCGATCGCGAGGCGATCGAGCGGTTCAGGCTGAAGACCTGACGGCGAGACAAAGGCCTGCCCGTATCCGGACAGGTAGGTGACGTTTTCCGCCAAGCGGTCCTTCGTATTGCTGCCGCGATTGCCGGCCAGCTTGTCGCCTGATCCGCCAACACATCAAAAAACGTCGCGGCAACCCGAGGCGCACTATATGCTTGGTGCCCAAACACAATCGGACCGGACCCATGCGCATCAAGGCTATTCTCAACCGCGATGGCGGCACGCTGAAGACCACCGATATCGAGATGTTCACAGGCGGTCTCGAGCGCGCCTTCGCCAATGTCGGGCATACGATCGCGGTTGAGCCCGTCGCCGGCAAAGACCTGATCGCGGCGCTGCAAGGTGCCGGGGAGGACGGGCATGTCGATGCCATCATCGCAGGGGGCGGGGACGGCACGATCTCTGCGGCCGCCGAGATCGCCTGGAAATCTGAAAAGGTGCTCGGCGTCTTGCCGGCGGGCACGATGAACCTGTTCGCCCGCTCGCTCGATGTGCCGCTCGATCTCGACCAGGCGGTCTCCGCCCTTGCGAGGGGGCAGGTCATCGACTGCGACATTGCCACGGCCAACGGAAAGAGCTTCGTACACCAGTTTTCGGTCGGATTGCAGCCGCGCATCGTCGGCGAGCGCGATCGCGACGACCACAATTCGCGCGTTGGCAAGCTCCTGCGCGGGGTTACGGCAGCCATGTCGAGCCTCGCCGAACCACCGGTCTTTCGCGCCGACATCGTCTGCGATGACGAAGTGCTCGAACAGGGCGACGCCTATTCAATCATCGCCGTTTCCAACAACCCCTATGGCGACGCACTTCTGCCTTATGCCGACAGGCTCAATCGCGGGCTGCTCGGCGTCTATCGCGCTGGCCTGTTGACCGCCGACGCCTATGTCAGGCTTGCCGGCGATCTCGTTGCCGGCTCGCTCAACGAAAGCGCCGATCTTCGCTTCTCGATGGCGCGCAGGGCCGTGATCAGCTTCCCCGAGCTCAAGAACGGGGCGCAGGCCTCGATCGACGGCGAGCTGGTGCCTCTGGCGGCGCAGACCGAGATCGTCATCCATCGCGGTGCGCTGAAGGTGCTGGCGCCGACGGGCGAGGCTCAGGACTGAGGCGCGCCTTCGCGGCGTGCGCCGGCCGGCCCGAGATGGTATAGGCGGCGGTTCAAAACCCAACCAAGACCCGAAAGGTCTCATGAAGCCAAGCCCGTCCTTCAGATTTTCCGTCGCACCCATGCTCGACTGGACTGATCGTCAGTGTCGGTATCTCCACCGGCTACTGTCGAAGCGGTCGCTCCTCTACACCGAAATGGTGACGACCGGGGCCGTCATCCACGGCGATCGCGACCGCCTGGTCGGATACAATCCAGCCGAGCACCCTGTGGCGCTGCAACTTGGCGGTTCGGATCCTCGGCAATTGGCTGAGGCGGCGCGCATCGGCGCGGATTTCGGCTATGACGAGATCAATCTCAATGTCGGCTGTCCGTCCGACCGCGTGCAGTCCGGCAGTTTCGGCGCCTGCCTGATGGCCGAGCCGACACTGGTTGCCGACTGCGTTGCGGCGATGAAGAGCGCAGTGGATGTGCCGGTTACGGTCAAGTGCCGGCTTGGCATCGACGATCAGGACATCGAAGGCTCGCTCGATACCTTCGCCGATGCCCTGGTTGGTGCCGGCGTCGATGCCGTGATCGTTCACGCCCGCAAGGCCTGGCTCCAGGGGCTCAGTCCCAAGGAAAACCGGTCCGTGCCGCCGCTGGACTACGATCGCGTCTACCGGCTGGCCCGGCGTCTGGCCCCTTTGCCGGTGGCGATCAATGGCGGCATTGCCAGCCTCGAGGAAGCCGAGACCCATCTCGATCACGTCGATGGCGTCATGTTGGGGCGAGCCGCCTATCACGAGCCGATGATCCTGGGCGAGGTCGACCGGCGCCTGTTCGGCGACGATCGCGCGCCGCCGGAGCTCGGGGAGATCATCGCCGGAATGGCCGAATACGCCGAAACCGAGCTGGCGCGCGGCACGCGTCTCAATCAGATCACCCGCCACATGCTCGGTCTGGCCAACGGCCGACCGGGCGCTCGGCGCTTCCGCCAGATCCTCAGCATGGATGCGACAAGACCGGGCGCCGGCCCGGACGTGCTGTTCCGGGCCTTGAGGGAAGTCGAGATCGCCGCGGCCTAGATTGCCTCGACCGCCGCCTTGAGCTTGGCCTGCACGTCGAGTGCGGTTTCGGCCAGGCTCGGATTTGTGATGGCTTGCATTGAGGCGACCGGATCGACGGCGGCGACCTCGACCCGGCCGGGGCCGATTTCCTGCACGATCACGTTGCACGGCAACATGGTGCCGATCTTGTCTTCGGCCGTCAGCGCCTTGTGGGCAAAACTCGGATTGCAGGCGCCGAGGATGCGATAGGGACGGAAATCGACGCCGATCTTGGCTTTGAGGGTCGCGGCGATGTCGATCTGGGTCAGCACACCGAACCCTTCAGCGGCCAGGGCCGCGGTGGTGCGTTCGATCGCCTCGTCGAGCGAGGCGGAGATGGTCTTGGCGAAGTAGTAGCTCATGGTCAGCTCCTGTTCCAATATTCGAAATTTGGAATGTTCTTAGCAGGCAGTCGCCGGCGCGCAAACCCGTAGCGTGTTCAACAAGTCATGTTCGTGCCCCGACCCGAACACGCAATCACTCAAAGACCCGGCGCCGGGGGCCGGAACGCGGCTAGTCGGTCAGAACCAGCGCGTCCTGCTGCACGGCATAGCTGTGCAGCGTTTCCAGGAAGGTCATTCCCAGAAGCGACGTTTCCAGGGCGCCGGCTTCGGAAACATAGGCGCGGATGTCGTGCCGGGTGATATCGCCAACCGAAATCGAATCGATAAGGGTCAGCGCGGCGCGGCCGGTGCCGTTGGCTGTCTTGACCGGTACGACGTAATCGAGCCGATCGACGGGCAGGCCGGCGGCACGCGCGTCGTCCTGGGTCAAAACGACAGCGCTGGCGCCGGTATCGAAGATCATCCGCGTTTCATGGCCGTTGACGTTGGCGCCGATGCGGAACGAGCCGCCGAATGAACGCTGGAAGGTTGCCGTGCCACTCTCGACATCGACAACGGCCACGCCGGGCGTCAGTTCGGCCAGCACGCGGGTGCCGAAACTGCCGAGGTCATGGCGAAAGGAATAGATGCCGACTGCGAGGCCGAAAATGCCGACCCAGAGCACGAGATTGCCGAGCATCTCTCCGAGGCGCTGGCGGCGGGTGAACATGGAACCCGCCACCAGAATGAGAATGGCAAGTCCGGCGACCAGGCGCGCGGTGTCCGACGGATCGAGCCCGACGATCGAGCCCGCGTCGGCGGAAATGAGGAGAGCGAGGCCAATGGCCACGACAAGCGCGACGCCGATGAACAGCATGTCTCGTGGGTCCTTCGGAACGTGTCAGCGCGGACTACCCGCCAAAAGAATAAAGGCAGTCAAGGCGGCAATTTCAAGGAGAGCACTGAGGCCGCCGATCAGATCGCCGGTCTGGCCGCCGATCAGGCGCTTCCACAATTCAATCCAGCAGATGATGGTCAGGAAGGCAAACAGGAAGGCCAGCCCGACCCCGATGACGCCGACCATCGGGGCAGCGAGCAGCAGCGCGATCAGCCCGGCGAAGCCGAAGCCGATCAGCATTGGTCCACGCCTGAGCGCGCCGACGGTGGCCGAGGCACCCTCCTTGCGCGCCGCCGGCAGGTAGTGGCTGAGGGCGAGCGAACCGGAGCGGGCGATGATCTGCGCAGCCAGGAAAAGCAGCACGGCACCAGCGGCCTTCGTTGTCAGCAGATGCGACAGCGCTGCCGCCTTCAGCCCGATGAAGATGGTGATGCCGATAACGCCATAGGCGCCGATGCGACTGTCCTTGAGGATTTCGAGGCGCCGTTCGGGACTGCGGCCGCCAAGCCCGTCCATCGAATCGCCGATGGCGTCCTCGGCCATGGCGCCGGTGATGGCGGCGCCGAGCCCGGTGGCGGCAATGGCGACAAACAGCGACGGCATGTGCAGCACCCATCCGCCCAGCAGCACCAACGCCGGCAGGGCGGCGATGGCGAGGCTTGCGAAGGGCGCTGCGCGGGCAATGCGATTGATATCCGGCCGCTCGTGATCGGCCGTGCCCATCGGCAACAGTGAATAGAAGCGCACCGCCATGACGAGGTCGGCGGCAAGCCCGTCCGGCTGCGGCGGATTTGCCGTACGGTCCCGATTGTCGTTGCCCGGCGTGACACGACTCGCTTTAGGTTCGTCGCCCATTATCGATCCGATCAGAGAAGCGTTCGCCTCTTAGCACGGGTCCGAACGGAGTACGACATGACTGATACTGCCCCTTTTGCCGATTTCATCGAATTGCTGACGCTTGTGCCGGATGGCGACGAGGCGGCGGTCGAAACCGTGCGCGCCCGCAACGCCCAGCTGACCAAGCCGGAAGGCTCGCTCGGCCAGCTCGAAATGCTGGTTGAGCATCTGGCGCGCTGGCAGGGCAAGGGGTCTCCGAGCCTCGACAATCCGATGGTGGCGATCTTTGCCGGCAATCACGGCGTCACTCGCCAGGGCATTGCGCCCTATCCCCTGGAAGTCACCCGCCAGATGGTCGATAATTTCACCAATGGCGGCGCGGCGATTTCGCAGATCTGCGCCCTGCATCAGCTCAACCTGAGGGTGTTCGAACTGGCGCTGGAAGTGCCCACAGGCGATATCACCGAAGAGGCGGCGATGGATGATCGCACGGCAGCGGCGACGCTGGCCTACGGCATGGAGGCGGTCGCCGGCAATCCCGACCTGTTGTGCATCGGCGAAATGGGAATCGGCAACACCACTATCGCCGCGGCGCTGGCCGCGGCCCTGTTCGGCGGATCCGGCAAAGACTGGGTCGGTCGCGGTACCGGCGTCGACGATGCCGGTCTCGCCCGCAAGGCCGATGCCGTCGATCGCGCGCTTGCCATGCACAAGGGCGAGCTCGACCATCCGCTCAAGATCCTGGCCCGGCTCGGTGGCCGCGAATTCGCCGGCATGCTCGGCGCGGTCATTGCCGCCCGTCATCGCAAGATCCCGGTCATCGTCGATGGCTTCGTCGCGACAGCGGCGGTAGCGGTGGGCCATGCCATCAATCCGGCAGCGCTCGATCATTGCGTTTTCGGCCATGCGTCCGCCGAGAACGCGCATGTGCGGCTGCTCGAGGAAATGGGCAAAACGCCACTGCTCGATCTCGGCATGCGGCTCGGCGAAGGCACAGGTGCGGCCATGGCTGCCGTCGTCGCCAAGACGGGCCTGCACCTTCACATGAACATGGCGACCTTCGAGGAAGCGGCCGTCGCCGGCAAGATGAACTAGGGGTTGCGCTCCGGGTGTCAGCTATTCGTAGCTGACCCCGGTTACCTCGAGCTCGATATAGGCGAACGGGCCGGTGTCCATTTGCCAGATGGCCGAGCCGGAGATCGGCAGATTGGTGCCGGCGAAATGCCCCTGGTCATCGAGCGGGGTCTCCCACGTCTCGATGCTGTTGGAATCGCTGTTGAACCGCTGGGCCCGGAAATTGATCAGCCGACCCTTGGCATCGAAGAACAAGCGCGCTGTTACGCTCATGCCCCTGTCGGTCAGTGTTACGTCGGCGCTGGTGTCATCGACAGGCGTCCATGTCAGGTTGTCACCGGCATAGGCAGCCGGGAACCACATGATCTCGTTGAGATAGCGCATCAGGGAGGCTTCGTTCATTGCGGCGCTGCCGCCGACATCGGCGACCGGTACCGTGCCGAGAAGCTTCATGGTGATGCGACCGTCGCCATCAAGATAGTGGTCGCGCCCGAAGACCACCGGCGTCGCGCGCGAAGGAAACCAGACGCGCCAGACAAATGCCGGCGGGTTGGTCGAATAGGTTTCTTCGGCGGTGAACTCCATCCAGCCTGAATCCGGTGCGCTGCGGATACGGCCCTTCTGGGTGAGCGTGACCAGGCGCGGAATCTTCTGGCCGACGACCCCGGCCTGGCGAAGATGGCGTTGCACCGGCATCGGCAAGGTCGCCAGCCGTTTTTCGGAGATCGTCACGCTGCTTGGTTCGGCTGCGGCGACGAGGGCATCGCGTTCAGCCTTGATGGCGCGAGAAAACAGGAAAAACGAGATGGCGACAAAGGCGATGGCGACAAGCAGTGCGCCAATGCCGATGCCAAAAATGAGCTTGAGCATCTGGGCCTCCGCTGGAGCGGCCGAACCATATCACGCTGTCCAGCGCCCGAGATGCGGCAAAAGTTGCGGTGCTCAGCTGGCTTCGTTGTAGATTTCGAGTTTGTTCTGCTTCTCGTGTACGGCGGCGATGGCATCCATGCAGCGGGCCCGCGGGAAGGTGGCGATGACTTCGGTGCCGAACCTCAGCTTGGAGAACAGGTCGAACCGGCCCTGGTGCAGTTCCATGATCTGCTGGACGATCGGCAGGCCAAGCCCGGCGCCCTGTTCCGCCGTTTTCTGGGCCAGCGAGCCCTGTCCGAACGAGGACAGCACCGTTTCGATCTCGTTTTCGGGGATGCCGGGGCCATTGTCCCGGACCGAGATGTACTGCCCGCCGTCGGAGGAGCGATCGACAACGAGCTGGATCTTGCCCGATTGCGGCGTGAACTTGATGGCGTTCGACATCAGGTTGAGCACGACCTGGCGCACGGCCCGCTCGTCGCCCCAGAGCTTCGGAACGTTCTCGCCGTAGCGCTCCGTGATCTCGATCGACTTGGCATTGGCGCGGATCTCGAGCATGCGCCGGCAGTCCTCGGTGATGTCGACCAGCGAGATCGCCTCTTCGTTGAGCTCGTACTTGCCGGCTTCAATCCGGGAGAGGTCCAGCAGCTCGTTGATCAGGTTCAAAAGATGCTGGCCGGAGGTGTGGATGTCGCCGGCGTATTCCTTGTACTGCGGCACCTGATGCGGGCCGAGCAACTCGGACTTGAGCACTTCGGAAAACCCGATGATGGCGTTGAGCGGCGTGCGCAACTCGTGGCTCATCGTGGCCAGGAAGCTCGATTTGGCGATGTTCGCACGCTCGGCCTGGCGTCGGGCCTCCTCGGACATGTTGCGCGCTTCCTCGAGTTCGAAGATCAGCGCGTCCTTTTCCGACTGATGCTTCAGCGTCTCGATGGCAGAGGCATTGAGCTGGCGGGCCAGGAAGAAGAAGAACACCTCGGCGCCGACGGCGATGGCCGCCATCGAGTAGGCCAGAGGCTGGTTGAGGGTGAGGAGCGCAACGGCGACGGCCAGCGTTGCAGGTGCCGTGCTGACAAGCGTCGCGCCCGGCAGCGAACGGGTCGACACGGTGTTTGCGGCCACGCCGATCAGCAGCAGCGCGAAGGTTATGACCGAAACATCTGCGCTCGCCGGCGTGAGAAGGAACAGAACCAGCAGCGTCCAGCTGAGGCCGAAGATGGACTCGGCGACAACGAAGGTCGTTGTCCAGCGCTTGGCGTCGAAATTCTCGTGCTGGAGCGTAACGAAGCGCCGGCACAGGAGCACGACGAGCGTATTGGTCGCGGCGACAGAGCCGGCCCAGATCAACGCTGTAACCGGCGGCACCCAGACCGAAGCGAACATCGCCAGGATCGCCATCAGCAGCGGCAGGGCCCAGCCCGCCGACAGGCGCGAAGAGGCGTATTCCTGCAAAAGTTCGAAATCGAATGAGGACCGCGTGCCACTGGCGGAAGTCAGGCGCTGGCGCGCATCAAAAACAGCCCGCTGAACGTTGCGTTTGTTCAGCCGGCTCTTCTGGGCGTTCTCGTTGGAAATATCTGCCAAACTACGCGGCATGCCTTCACTCACGCGGCGCGGAAAACCAGTAGACGTGCGCCGCCTAGAGCCTAGATGCACGTGGTTAATAGCTCGTTGCCCCGCAGGGAAATCCTCACCTGAAATGCAACCTTCCATCAGCGTTGACATGTGGAACAATGTTGCGTTGAATACGGAGTTTCGTGCAGTGTCTTTCTGGGTGCGTGCGAGGCGGGCGCGTGCATTGGAATGTTTATCTAAGGGGGCCCAGACGTGGCGCTGGACAAGATCGACCGGAAAATCCTTTCCATTCTGCAACGAGACACGACGCTCCCCGTCGCTGAAATCGGCAAGAAAGTTGGACTTTCGACGACACCGTGCTGGCGCCGCATCCAGAAAATGGAGGAGGACGGCGTCATCCGACGCCGGGTGGCGCTGCTCAATCCGGCCAAGGTCAATGCCGGCGTCACGGTGTTTGTCGCCATCAGGACCAACGAGCACAGCGATGCGTGGATGCGCAAATTCTCCGCCGTGGTCGACGACTGTCCGGAGGTGGTGGAGTTCTACCGCATGAGCGGGGAGGTGGATTACCTGTTGCGTGTCGCGGTTCCGGATATCACGGCCTATGACGTTTTCTACAAGAAGCTGATTTCCAAGATCGCCCTGACCGATGTCAGTTCGTCTTTCGCCATGCACCAGATGAAATACACCACCGAACTGCCGCTGGAGTACATTTCGGTCGAGGAGTGAGATCCGGCGCGGCCAGCCACGCAAAATCGCTCCGGTGGATCGATTTTGATATCGAACGTCCGGAGCGCCATGCGCGAGGGCCGGGGCCGGCAGGATCGAACGCCCGGAGCGCACTGCGAGGGCCGGGGAGCCGCGATCCAGGCGCTTCCGCCTATCCCCCTGTCACCGACATGTGACGACCGGGATTCCCGCCCATGCCGGTGCGGCCGACATGGAAATCGTGCCCGCTCGGCTTGATGATCATGGCATGGTCGAGCGCCGCGTCGACACCGGCAAGGCCATTGTCGCGATAGGCGCTGCGCAGATCGACATGGTCCTCCTGGCCGAGGCACAAGTAGAGCTTGCCGGTAGCGGTCAGGCGGACGCGGTTGCAGCTTTCGCAGAAATTGTGGCTGAGCGGCGTGATAAAGCCGAGCCGTCCCCCGGTTTCGGCGACCGAGAAATAGCGCGCCGGTCCGCCGGTGCCTTTGGCGAGGCGTTCGAGGGTGAACCGGGAAGCCAGGCGGTCGCGCACTTCGGTCAGTGGCAGGTGCGCGGCCATGCGGTCCATGCCGGTTTCTCCGAGCGGCATGGCTTCGATAAGGGTCAGGTCGTGGCCGTTTTGATGGGTCCAGACGAGCATGTCGGCGATCTCGTCTTCATTGATCCCTGCCAGTGCCACCATGTTGATCTTGACCGACAAGCCCGCTTCCGTCGCCGCCGCAATGCCCTTGAGGACCTGATCGAGCCGCCCGCGCCGCGTGATGGCGGCAAAGCGCTCCGGGTCGCGGCTGTCGAGCGAAACGTTGACGCGCCTGATGCCGGCGGCGACGAGGGCGTTGGCGTTTTCCGCAAGGCGGCTGGCGTTGGTGGTCAGCGTCAATTCATCGAGTCCCGCGCCAACGTGCCGGCCGAGCGCGGCGATCAGGTCCATGATATCGCGGCGGACAAGGGGTTCGCCGCCGGTCAGGCGCAGTTTCCTGACGCCACGCCGCATGAACGCGAGGGCAATGGCCTCGAGTTCTTCGTAGCTGAGGATCTCGCGCTTGGGCAGGAACTGCATGCGTTCCGACATGCAATAGGTGCAGCGGAAATCGCAACGGTCGGTCACCGACATCCTGAGATAGGTGACGTGCCGGCCATAGCTGTCGACGAGAGGCGTGCCGGAACTGGTGTTTGTCGAAATCATGTGCCGAACATAGTGACGCCAGTGGCATCGGCATAGATCGATGCGGCGCGCAATCGCTCACAATCGAGCGAACACAAAAAGGGCCGGCACTTGGCCGGCCCTGAAAACAACGTGTACCACCAAGACGTCTAGCGGTTGACGACCACCCGTGAGCCGACCTTGACGCGGTCGTAAAGGTCGATGATGTCCTCGTTGGTCAGCCGGATGCAGCCCGAGGAGACGGCCTGGCCGATCGTCCAGGGTTCCGACGTGCCGTGCAGGCGATATAGCGTCGAGCCGATGTAGAGGGCGCGGGCGCCGAGCGGATTGTTCGGGCCGCCTTCCATATAGGCCGGCAGGCCGGGAACGCGCTTGCGCATTGCCGGCGGCGGCGTCCAGCCCGGCCATTCGGCCTTGCGCGTGATCGTGTGCGAACCGGACCAGCGGAAGCCGTCACGACCGACGCCGATGCCGTATTTGACCGCCTTGCCGTCGTCGAGAACGAAATAGAGCCGACGTTCGGACGTTTCGACGATGATCGTGCCTGGCCTGGCCTTGGTGTCGTAGTCGACGATCTTGCGCTGGATCGAACTGCCCCGCGTGGAATTGCCTGGTGACAACCCGGCGTTGCCGCCTTCGACCCACCTGTCAACCTCAGGCACGTAAATCAACGCGGCAAAGGCCTGCGTGACCGTTGCAAGGCCAATGAGCATAGCGATCGCTAGCGCAAATAACTGCCTAATTGCCTTCATATTTGTAGTTCCCCTGATTCCGCTGCTGCGAATCCGCCCTTGCCAAGCGGTATCGTGCGTGAATATGCGTTTCGCAGACGCTTGAAAAGACCCGCTCTGCGCTAACGTTCACAGTTTGTGAACCACAAATATTAATGTGTTGCAAACCCGTGTCGATTGCGCTTCACAGAGCCGTGAACTGCGCCGGAGAGTGCCGAAGCGCATGAGGGGAGGCAACCAGATGCAGGATGCGGACAAACGCCTGGCCGCAGAAGCGGTTATCGACGAGGTCAGACCCGGGATGAAGCTCGGGCTCGGAACCGGGTCGACGGCGAAGCACTTCGTTGACCTTGTTGGAGAAAAAGTGGCCGCGGGGCTGGAGTGCATCTGTGTCGCCACCTCCGTTGCCACCGAGGAACAGGCGCGGCGCCTGAGCATCCCTATTGCCGAGCTCGACGAAGTGGGCACGCTCGACCTGACCGTTGACGGGGCCGACGAAGTCGATCCCGAACTCAATCTCATCAAGGGTGGTGGCGGCGCGCTGTTGCGAGAAAAGATCGTCGCCGCCGCGTCGCGTCGCATGGTGGTGATCGCCGACGCTTCGAAACAGGTGAGCGTGCTCGGCTGTTTCCCGCTGCCGATCGAGATCAATCCTTTCGCTGCTGCGACGACGACGCGCGCCGTTGAGGCCGTGGCGAGGCGATTCGGCTGCACGGGCGAGATCACCCAGCGGCTCAAACCGGACGGCAACGTCTTCATTACCGATGGCGGTCATTTCATTCTCGATGCGTCTTTTGGCCGTATTTCCGAGCCACAAGCACTTTCGAGCGCCCTGCTCGAGATTCCGGGCCTGGTTCAGCACGGTCTGTTCCTCGGGATGTGCAAGGCCGCCTATTTTGCCGACAACGGCACAATCACAAAGCTCGGCGCCTGACCGGCGCCAGAAACTGGAGGTTTCTCCGCGATGTTCGCTTCTCTTCGCCTCGCAAGGCAGCGTTTTGCCGCCCTCGTTTTCGCCCTCGTGATCGCTGGCGGAATGGTGCCGCTCGCCGCTTCGGCGCAGGAACTGTCGCCCGATCACATTGCGGTGGCGCGCAAATATGTCGATCTCAGCTACAAGATCACGACATTCGAGCAGACGCTGATACAAACCGGCATCCAGGTTTCGGACCAGATTCTCAAGCAGGACCCCAGTCTTGAGGAAGAGTCCAACAAGGCTATCGGCGACGCCATCGCCTATTTCGCCAAGCAGAAGGACGAGGTGCTCAATCAGTTTGCCCGCGTCTATGCATTGCGGTTCTCGATGGACGAGCTCAAGGAGATGAACGCGTTCTACGAAACCCCGACCGGCCAGAAGCTTGCGGGGATGCAGTCGAAGATCGACCAGGATATCGTCAGGCTCTTTCAGCTCTATGCGCAGAACATGAGCACCGAGTTCTATGCGCGGGTTCGTGCCGACCTTGTCGCCGGTGGCGCCAAGCTCTAGGCACTGGTGGCCAGAGCGGATCGTGACAAAGGCGCGGCCGCAAGGCTGCGCCTTTTGCTCGCCTGCCGGCGAAGGTGCAGTGCGTGTTCGTCGGAATGCCCCCGTCAGGTCGCGACGTAGCGGTCGCGACGATGGTTGATGGCGATGACCAGATCGAGCACGGCGGCGCCGAGAACCGAGAGTGCCACGGTGATGGGATCGCGCAGCAGCAATGCAGCGGCGAACAGCGCGGCGTCGAAGAGCAACTGGGTATAGCCGGCACGGAAACCGGTCTTGTCCTGCAGATACAGGGCCACGATGCCGATGCCGCCAAGACTGGCGCCGTGGCGGAACAGGGCGAGCAGGGCAGTGCCGGTAATGGCGCCGGTCAGGATGGCGCCGACGACGGGGTTGATCCACTCGAACACCACCCAGATCGGCATGTAGAGTGTCAGAACCGAGACCAGGGCGACGGAGATGAAGCTCTTGATGACGAAGGTCAGGCCGAGCCGGCGATAGCCGAACCAGTAGAAGGGCAGGTTGATGACAAAGAACACTGCCCCGAAGCTCCAGCCGGTCGCATAGGAGATCAGGACCGCCAGCCCCGCCGTCTGACCGGTCACCAATCCGAGATGGGTCAGGATCAACAGGCCGAATGACGCCGTCAGCGTGCCGAAGGCAATGCCCTGGGCATCCTCGATGAGGGTGTGACGGACGGGTTCGGCGGCAATGGGTTCGCTCATGGCCGGCTTGTCTCACACAGCCGCCAGCCCGGCAAGCCGCACCATCGCCGCAACGACAAGGTCCGGAAATGGGCTTGCCGGCCTCGTGAACGAACGCGAGTTCTCGCAACTATCCCGCATTTGTGAGGAAGCTCGCGGCTTGTTTCGCATGCGCTTTTGTGCTTTCCGCAGTGTCCCAACAAAGAGGTGACCGACATGTACGATCTCATCGTGATCGGCGGCGGCTCGGGCGGTGTCCGGGCGGCGCGCATGGCTGCGTCCTATGGCGCAAAGGTGGCGATTGTCGAGGAGTACCGCTATGGCGGCACCTGCGTCATTCGCGGCTGCGTGCCCAAGAAGCATTTCGTCCACGCATCGCGCTTCCCGGAACTGTTCGAGGTGGCGCCGGCCTATGGCTGGACCATCGATGCCAGGTTTGACTGGCCGACGCTCAAGTCCAACAAAGATAGGGAGATCGCCCGACTCGAAGGCATCTACGGCAACCTTCTGGGCAATGCCGGCGTCGAGATCTTCAAGGATCGCGGCGAAGTCACCGGACCCAACAGCGTGCGCCTGGTGAAGACCGAACGCACGCTCGAAACCCGCTACATTCTCGTCGCCACCGGCGACTATCCGATGAAGCCAGACATCCCCGGCGCCGAACTCGGCATCACCTCGAACGAGGCGTTCGACCTGAAGGCACTGCCCGGCTCGATCCTTATCGAGGGGGCGGGCTATGTCGCGGTCGAATTCGCCGGCATCTTTGCCGGGCTCGGGGTCAAGACGACCTTGTGCTATCGCCGCGACAATGTCCTTCGAGGCTTCGATCCTGACCTCAGGAAGGACCTGCACGAGGCCATGGCGCGGCGCGGCGTCATGTTCCGCTTCGAAACCACCATCGACCGGCTGGCCCACGGCGAGCACGGCATCAGGGCAACCTTCCATTCGGGCGACAGCGAGATTTTCGGTGCGGTGATGTTCGCCACCGGCCGCTGGCCGGCGACGCGCAACATGGGGCTCGAAGCGGTCGGCGTAATGATGAACGACAAGGGCGTCATCGATGTCGACGCCTATTCGCAGACCTCGGTTCCCTCGATCTATGCGGTTGGCGATGTGACCGGCCGGGCGGAACTGACGCCGGTCGCCATTCGCGAAGGCGCCGCCTTCGCAGAGACCGTTTTCCACGACAACCCGACAGCTGTCGATCATTCGCTGATCCCGACGGCGGTGTTCTCCGAACCGGAAATCGGCACTGTCGGCATGCCCGAGGACGAGGCCGCCGCCAAGATCGGGGATATCGATGTCTGGGTGACGCGCTTCCGCCCGCTGACCAATACGCTCAGCGACAAGCCCGACAAGATGATGTTCAAGCTCATCACCGAGAAGGACGGCGGCAAGGTTGTCGGGGTCCACATTCTCGGTCAGGGCGCCGCCGAAATGATCCAGATCGTCGCCATTCCGATGGCGATGGGCGCCACCAAGGCCGATTTCGACCGCGCCATCGCCGTCCACCCGACGGCGGCCGAGGAACTGGTGACCTTCAAGGCGCCGAGCTACGTCTATCGCGGCGGGGTGAAAAAGGGCTGAGCGGCTTGTAGGTCGTGGCCACGAATGCTCCGCTTCGTCATTCCCGTGACAACGGGAATCTGGATGCGCGCACTCTTGCGCCGCGGACGCGGCGCTACTTGATCCCTGATCAGGTCGGGGACGACAAAGGTGCCCGATAACGCTTCTCTGCCAAATCGCTTGGCACATTCGCCTCGGCTTGGTAGACCGCCCGCGACAGGCGGAGGTGGTTCCGCCGGCAAGAGCGACATGAACCGATGACCGAGACGTGGACACCCAAATCCTGGCGGCAGATGCCGATTTCCCAGGTGCCCGCCTATCCCGATCCCGATGCGCTGGCCCGGGCCGAGACCCAGCTGGCAAGCTTCCCGCCGCTGGTGTTCGCCGGCGAGGCGCGCGACCTCAAGTCGAGACTGGCCCAGGTTGCCCGTGGTGATGCTTTCCTGCTGCAGGGCGGGGATTGCGCCGAAAGCTTTGGCGAGCACGGCGCCGACCATATTCGCGACTTCTTCCGCGTATTTCTGCAGATGGCGATCATCCTGACCCATGGCTCGACCAAGGAAGTGGTCAAGGTCGGCCGCGTCGCCGGTCAGTTCGCCAAGCCGCGCTCGGCCGATATCGAGACGCTCGACGGCGTCGATCTGCCCTCCTACCGCGGCGATATCATCAACGACATCGCCTTCACGCCCGAAGCGCGGGTGCCCAATCCAGACCGCATGCTCGACGCCTACAGGCAGTCGGCGGCTACGCTCAACCTGCTGCGCGCCTTCGCCACCGGCGGTTTCGCCAATCTCGCCCGCGTGCACGAATGGACGACCGAATTCGTCAAGACCTCGAATGCCTATCCGGCCTATGAAGAACTGGCCCACAAGATCGACGAGGCCATCACCTTCATGCGGGCGCTGGGGCTGACCCCGGAGAACACGCCGCAGTTGCGCGAGACCCGGTTCTTCACCTCGCACGAGGCGCTGTTGCTCGGCTACGAGGAAGCGCTGACACGGCGGGATTCGATCACCAATGACTGGTACGCCACCTCTGGGCACATGCTGTGGATCGGCGACCGAACTCGCCAGCCCGACGGTGCTCACGTTGAGTATTTCGCCGGCGTCAACAACCCGATCGGGCTCAAATGCGGCCCGAGCCTTGAAACCGAGGACCTCAAGCGGCTTCTGGAGAAGCTCAATCCGAACCGCGAGCCGGGCCGGCTGACGCTGATTTCCCGTTTCGGCGCCGGCAAGGTCAAGGATCATCTGCCGCGCCTGATCGAGACGGTACAGGCAGAGGAGCAGCAGGTCGTTTGGTGCTGCGATCCGATGCACGGCAATACGGTCAAGACCGAGTCCGGCTACAAGACGCGGCCGTTCGAGCTGGTGCTGTCCGAGGTCGAGGATTTCTTCGACGTGCACAAGCAGATGGGATCCTATGCCGGCGGCGTTCATATCGAGATGACCGGGCGCGACGTCACCGAATGCACTGGCGGCGTCTCGGCCGTGACCGAGAACGATCTGTCCAACCGCTACGACACGCGTTGCGACCCGCGGCTCAATGCCTCGCAGGCACTGGAGCTTTCGTTCCTGGTCGCTTCGCGCATCGCCGCGGACAACGGCCCCAAAGCCAAACAGGGCGCCTGAGCCGCCAGCCAACGCCAATAGGGGCATGCCGGCAGGGCGCCGGCACGCCATCCCACCCAGAGTATCGAGTACTCCCGGCCACACCCGATTAGCCGAACATTAACCCTAATAGACCATGAATGAAGGTCCTGAGGTCCCGTGTTCTGTTGGGAAAGGTCGTGTGATGGATTCCTCCAAACTTGCCGCTCTGACTGCGTCTCTGGCGCTTTGCGCTCTGCCGCAAGCGGCCGTGTCCGCCGACTTCCCTGAAGGGAACTGGCCGGACGGCATGCGTGGCTCCTACACCTGGACCGATGCGGCTCCCGAAAGCGTGCTCGGCTTCGAAGTCGGGCTCAGATATTTCTATTCGGTCGGCCAGCACCGCATGACACTGAGCGGCGGCGACGACTATGCCGAGGACGACAAGAGCCACATCCTCGAAGCTCACGTGCGCGTAGACGACCGCTCGACCGACACCTATTTCAAGGCACGGGCCGGCTATTCGCTTGTGGTCAACAGCGATTACGCGACCCCGGCGACCGGTGGCGCGACGGTTTCAGCGACCGGCGGTCACATCGCCTACGCCGGAGCGGATATCGGCTATTTGCCGTTCGGCGTTCCCGAAGCCCGTTTCGGCGGCGTGGCCGGCTACGCCTACATGAACGAGGCGCCGTTCATGGGGCGGATATCCTATGCGACCGCCGGGGGCGGGGACAGCGACGTCAACAACCTCAATATCCATGCCCTCAAGCTCGGTCTGGCCGGGCGCAGCCAGCTTGGCCCGTTCACCGTCGATGCCGAGGCTGCGGCCATCCCCTATGCCTGGCTCACCGGCACCTACGGGTCGTTCAGCGTTGCCAATTTCAACGACGGCGGCACCATCTACCAGCAGGGGTCGGCGGGCTCCATCGACGGTTCGCTCTATGGCGCCTCTGGTGAAGTGATGCTCGGCTTCCAGCCAACGGAAAACCTGTCGATCAATTTCGGTGGCCGCGCCTCCTACCTGACCGGTACGGCCAATGTGAATTTCACCGCCCGTGAAGTCGGCAATACCACCAACGCCCAGGACTATATTGTCGGTACGACGAACCTGTCGTTCCTGCGCTACGGCCTGCTCGCCGGCGTTTCCGGCAAGTTCTAGCTGCTATTCGGCGCGGGCGCTTGCCCGGAGTGGCAGGTGAGGATAAGTCTCGGCAGTCCTTCCCGAGTATCCTGAGGAGCTGCCGTGACCGACCGGCTTCGCATCGCACTGGCGCAACTCAATCCGACAGTCGGGGCTATTTCGGCCAATCTCGACCTGGCGCGTACGGCCCTTTCCGAAGCGGCGTCGGCCGAGGCCGATATCCTGCTGTTCACCGAACTCTTCCTGACCGGTTATTTCCCCGAGGACCTGCTGTTCAAGCCGCAATTCGTCCGCGATGCCCTCGAAGCGGCACGCGAACTGGCGCGGGCGACGCGCGATCTCGGCGTCACGGTGCTGCTGCCGAGCATCTGGGAAGACGAAGGGGTGCTCTACAATGCCGTGCTGATGTGCCGTGACGGCGCCATCGTCGATTACCGGGCCAAGCGCGAACTGCCCAATAATGACGTTTTCTACGAGAAGCGCTATTTCACCGCCGGGCCGCTGCCGACGCCGTTCGAGATCGACGGCGTCAGGATCGGCGTGCCGATCTGCGAGGACATCTGGCAGGCGCATGTGCCTAAGTCATTGGCCGAAAACGGCGCCGAGATGTTGCTGTGCCCGAACGGGTCGCCCTATTGGCGCAACAAGCACTATACCCGCCGTGACCTCCTGCGCACCCGCATCAAGGAGGCTGGTTTGCCGATCCTTTATCTCAACCAGGTCGGCGGTCAGGACGAGCTTGTCTATGATGGTGCCAGCTTCGGCATGGACGAAAAGGGTAAGCTCGTTTTCGAAGGGGAAAGCTTCAAGCCCGATTTCGTCGTCACCGACTGGCAGCGCCGCGACGGCAAATGGGTGTGTGCCGAAGGCCCGCAGACCGCGCTGGTTTCTGTCGATGAAGCGCCGTGGCGCGCCTGTGTGCTGGGGCTCAGGGACTACGTCAGGAAGAACGGGTTTTCCAAGGTCGTTCTCGGCCTTTCCGGCGGCATCGATTCCGCCGTCGTCGCGGCGCTGGCGGTCGACGCGCTCGGTTCTCAGAACGTTCACTGTGTCATGCTGCCGTACCGCTACACTTCGAAGACCAGCCTGACCGACGCCGAGGACTGTGCCAGGCGCCTGGGCGTGCGTTACGACGTCGTCTCAATCGGCAGTCCGGTCGAGGCAGCGCTCGAGGAGCTTCAGCCGATCTTCGGCAATTTGCCGGCCGACGTCACCGAGGAAAACCTGCAGTCGCGCATGCGCGGCGCGGTGTTGATGGCGGTGTCCAACAAGCTCGGCTCGCTACTGGTGACCACCGGCAACAAGTCGGAAATGGCCGTCGGTTACGCCACGATATATGGCGACATGAATGGCGGTTTCAATCCGATAAAGGACATGCTGAAGATGCAGGTCTACCACATGGCCGCCTGGCGCAACGCCCATATGCCTGACGATTGCCTCGGGCCGGAGGGCGAGGTCATCCCGCAGAACATCATCGACAAGGCGCCCTCGGCGGAACTCAGGGAGAATCAGACCGACCAGGACTCGCTGCCGCCCTATCCGGTGCTCGACGCCATCCTCGAAGGGCTGGTCGAAAAGGAACTCTCGACCGCCGAGATCGTGGCCGAGGGCCACGAACTGGCAGTGGTCAAACGCATCGAGAAGCTGGTCTATATCGCCGAATACAAGCGTCGCCAGGCGGCGCCCGGCGTCAAGCTGACGGAAAAGGCCTTCGGGTTCGGGCGCAAATACCCGATCACCAATGGCTATCGCGACGGCAGCGCCCAATGACACGTGTCCGTTTCGCCCCATCGCCGACAGGGCGCCTGCATGTGGGCAATATCCGCACGGCGCTGTTCAACTGGCTGTTCGCCAAAAGGACCGGTGGCGAATTCGTCCTTCGGTTCGACGACACCGACCTGGCACGGTCGACCCGTGAATTTGCCGACGGGATGCAGACCGATCTCGACTGGCTCGGCATCGCGCCGCACCTGATCGTCCGCCAGTCCGAGCGCGGCGACATCCATAATGCCGCCCGCGACAGGCTGATCGCCGATGGACGGCTTTACCCTTGCTACGAGACGGCCGACGAACTCGAGCGCAAGCGCCGCCGGGCGCTCGCCATGCGCAAGCCGCCGATCTATGACCGCGCGGCGCTCGATCTGACCGAGGAAGACCGCGTGCGGCTTGAAGCCGAGGGCCGCAAGCCGCACTGGCGCTTCCGGCTCGACGGACGGCACGTCACCTTTTCCGACCTGGTCCGCGGCGAACAGACTGTCGATACCGCCTCGATGTCGGATCCGGTGCTGATCCGCGAGGACGGTTCCTACCTTTACACGCTGCCTTCGGTTGCAGATGACATAGAGCTTGCCATCACCCATGTCATTCGCGGCGAGGACCATGTTTCCAATACTGGCGTGCAGATCGAGATCTTCGAGGCGCTCGGGGCGGAGCCGCCGATCTTTGCCCACCACAACCTTTTGACCGACGAGCACGGCGAAGGGCTGTCCAAACGCCTGGGGTCGCTGTCGATTTCGGACCTGCGCGCGTCCGGCTACGAGGCGCTGGCGGTAGCGATCGTTGCCGTGCTGACAGGCACGTCGATGGCCGTGACGCCCTATCCCTCGCTCGCCGCCATTGCCGAAAGCTTCGAGTTCGCCACCGTTTCGCACGGGGCGGCGCGCTATTCGCCGATCGAGCTTGACGGGCTCAATGCCCGCATCCTGCATGCGATGGCCTATGAGGATGCCGTTCCGCGCCTTCAAAAGCTCGGGCTCGCGGAGCCGGACCTGTGGGAAGCGCTTCGGGAAAACCTCGAGAAGTTCGACGATATTGCCGATCTTGCGCGGCTCGTGGCCGGACCGATCGCACCGGTGATCGTCGACGAGGATGCCCTTTTCCTGCAAACGGCGGCCGGCTTGCTGCCTGACGAGCCGTGGGACGATCAGACCTGGAAAGACTGGACGTCGGCACTCAAGTCGGAAACCGGCCGCAAGGGACGCGCCCTGTTCCATCCGCTGCGCCTGGCCTTGACCGGGCGTGAGGCCGGGCCTGAACTCAGGACCCTGCTGCCACTGATCGGGCGTAAGGCGTCACTGGACCGACTAGCCGGACGACCCGGTCGCCGAACTTGAGCAACTGCATATCGCCCGACGCGGCGGTTTCGACCGGCGTCGGGCTGGTTGCCGGACCTTGCTCGCCGGGCTGAACCGGGCGCGGGCGGGGCAGGGGAACGTGGATGGCCGCAACCTCGACCACCCGGGTCTGCTGACGCGGATCCCTGAGCGGCAGCGGGAAATCGAGATCATCGTAAGCGACCATGGCCCGCCCCGGGGAGGATCCGCCAATGGTTGCCACCTCGATCCTGCCGTAGGTCACCGGCGCCTTGCAGCTGCAGCTTGAATCGTATTCCTGACGATAGCGGAAAGCGTCGGGCAGGCTCGAATAGGGCGCGCCGGCGAGATTGATCATGTCCTCCGGCGTCTCGCCGGGATTGTGGTAGTAATAGAGTTCGACATCCGAACCCGGGCACTGGCTCTGGCAGGTCGCGTTGTCGTCGGCGAGGAACTCCGGAACCGTCGAGAAGCTGATCGGCCAGTAGTAGCCGTCGCAACTGCGCACGCACACCGTCCTCAGCGTCTGACCGTTCGGATTGTAGCCGTAAGGATCGAGCACCTGCTGGCCGCCGCCGAACAATTGCTCGAACAGGCGTGCAAACGGGCTCTTGATCTCGGATTGCGAATTGTAGGTCGTGTTCGTGCCGGCATTGCAGCCGAACCGGGCAATCTGTTGAAGCGCCACTTCGCGTTGCTGGGAAACCGCCTGTCCGGTCTCGATGCTGGCCGACAGCTTGGCGTAGTCGTCGCGTCCCTTGACGATCACCCGCGCCACCCGCATGCACTCGGCGGTCAGTTTCTGGCTCTTGTTGAGCAGGGTCTGGCAGCCGCCGCGCACGAACACGCTTTCTGCGTTCCGGATCTGGCCGGCAAGTTCGCGGGCCTTGTTCTGATTGACGTTGAGGACGCGGAAATCCTTGTTGTTGCTCAGTGTGCTGAGCGTGGCATTGAGCTGGGCGCAACTGGCAGACTGGGCCTGTGCCGTCCCTGGAGCGGTGACGGTGAGAACAAGCGCCACAAGCGCCAGCTTAACGATTCCGGTCTTCAATCGAGTTCCCGCCAACCCCCGAATGCCGTAACAGACCACACGATCGCTTGGTGTGGCCATGTGCTTCGGCATAAGCTGCATCCACGCCTATAATATGGCGGATTCGTTACCCGAGTACGATGATCGAGAGTTGGAAGTGCGGCGATGAGATTGGCAAGCCTTGAAAATGGCCGACCGGACGGGCGGTTGGTGTTGGTGTCCGACGACATGGCGCATTGCGTCTCGGCCGGACGCATCGCCCCGACGCTTCAGGCGGCGCTGGATAACTGGGATGTGGCGGCGCCGCAATTGCGCCGGCTGTCGGATCAGCTCGAGCTGAAAGCCGTCGCTACCGAGCCCTTCGATCCGAATAAGGCGCTGGCGCCATTGCCGCGCGCCTATCAGTGGATCGATTGCGCCGCCTATCTCGGTCACCTTGAACGGGTGCGCAATCTCAAGGGTTCGCGCGACGTCGATCTGCAGGCGGAAAAACCGCTTATGTATCAGGGCGCTTCCGACATGCTGGCGGCCGGCCATGCCGCGATCAGCGCGCCCGAAGCTGACCTCGCCATCGATATCGAGGCCGAGATCGCCGTCCTGCTCGGCCCGGTGCCGATGCGTCCGAACCGGCAGCAGGCCGACGACGCCATCCGCTTGGTGGCGCTTTGCAACGACGTGTCGTTCCGGCGGCTTGTCGATGCCGACCTCAATGGCGGCTTCGGCTTTTTCCATTCCAAGCCGGCGACGAGCTTTGCACCCGTCGTGGTCACGCCCGACGAACTGGGCGAGGGCTGGCGCGGCGGGCGGGCCCATGTCCGCGTCAAGGTCGATGTCAACGGCAAGCCGCTCGGCGACCTCGATGCCGGCGCCGACATGGATTTCGATTTCCCCGACCTGATTTCCGCCGCCGCCAGCACGCGGGCTCTCGGTTGCGGCACCATCCTCGGCGCCGGCACCATCGCCAACCGTCACGACAAGCAGACGAATGGCAAAAAGACCAGCGGTTACGGCTGCATCGCCGAAGCTCGTACCGCCGAAAAATCGGTCGCCGGCAAGGCGCGGACTCCGTTCCTTGGCGCCGGCGACAAAATCCGCATCGAGGCCTTCGATTCACGTGGCGTCAGCCTGTTCGGTGCGATCAGCCAGGGCGTCGAGATCGGCTGATGCGTTGGGAAGTATCTGGCATTTCACGAAGAATTGAGCCGGAACCGGGACCACCTCGCGCAAAATTCATGAAGCCTGCGCGGTTTCTCGCGTAGATTTTCCGCCATTCATTCGCCCCATTGCCGCTCGAAGCTGCATCTTCGACCGGCGCGGGATTTTTCCGCGCCTGCCATGCCCACTCATACCGGCATAAAGGCCAAACCAGAGGAACTCGTATGAGCTTCAAGAAATTGACCGCAATGTCCGTCGCCGCCCTCGTGACCGTTGCCCTTGCCGCCCCGGTCATGGCCGAGGGTGAAATGCTGAGCGGCGCCGATGCCATCGCCAAGCGCCAGGAGCTGATGAAAGAGAACGGCATGACCCTGCGCGGCGGCATGCAGGGCCAGTTCGAAGGCGACGCCCGCGTCGCCGCGGCCCAGACCATGGTCGACAACTTCGCCATGCTCGGCGCGCTGTTTCCCGAGGATTCCCAGACTGGCGACACCAAGGCGTTGCCGGAAATCTGGACCGACCAGGAAGGCTTCATGGAAGCCTATAGTGCAGCCGTCGTTGCCTCGGCCAACCTGCTTACGGCCGCCAATACCGGCGATGACGCTGCCTGGAGCGCCGCCCTCAAGGAAGTTGGCGCCACCTGCGGCGGTTGCCACACCAAGTACCAGGCGAAATAATCGCCTGATCAGGGCTTGGCGACGGCGCCCCCGAAACGGGCGCCGTTTGCTGCCTTCGGGCCGCGTCCTGCGGCGGATCGCGCCTGCCGAACAAAGCGCTTGATTTGATCGGCAAGGGCCGGCATTCTCCGCGCCCATGAAAACCGTTCAACCGATTTGCATTATCGGCTGCATTATTATCCGCTGACTTTTCGGTGGCGGCGCGGTTTTCCTTGTCCTTTTGACAGCTTGAATGACCCGATGCCTGCCACCGGCTAACACCCTAGGCTGCGCAGGATCGCGTCATGACGAGTATTGATATCCGACTCCACAACACGCTCACGAAGCAACGGCAGGCTCTTCAGCCCTTCGATCCGAACAACGTGCGCATGTATGTGTGCGGACCGACGGTCTACGATTTCGCCCATATCGGCAATGCGCGTCCCGTCATCGTTTTCGACGTGCTGTTCCGGTTGCTTCGCCACGTATATGGCGCCGAACACGTCACCTATGTGCGCAACATCACCGATGTCGACGACAAGATAAATGCCCGTGCCCTGCGCGATCATCCGGGTCTGCCGCTCAACGAAGCGATCCGGCTGGTGACCGAGAAGACGGCAGCGCAGTTCCACAAGGATGTCGCCGCTCTCGGGAACCTCGAACCGAGCGTTGAGCCGCGCGCCACCGACAACATCACCGGCATGGTCGGGATGATCCAGACGCTTGTCGATGAAGGCCATGCTTATGTCGCGGCAGGCGAGGAGGGGCTCGAGGTGCTGTTCGATACAGCTTCGATGCCCGATTACGGCGGGTTGTCGAAACGCAATCTCGACGAGCAGCAGGCTGGCGCTCGCGTCGCCGAAAAGGATCACAAGAAAAACCCCGGTGACTTCGTGTTGTGGAAGGAATCCGCCGCAGACCTGCCGGGCTGGGACGCGGAGTTCACGATCACCAGGAAGAACCGCAAGGCTCTGAAGCGCAACGATGACGCGCTGACCATCCACGGCCGGCCCGGCTGGCATATCGAGTGCTCGGCCATGTCCGAGCGCTATCTTTGGGCCGAGATCGCCAGCGAGCTTTCTGGCGAGGCACAGGCGCATGCGCACCAGTTCGACATCCACGGCGGCGGTCTCGACCTGATCTTCCCGCACCACGAGAACGAGATCGCCCAGTCGCGGTGCGCCCACGGTACACCAGCCATGGCGCAGATCTGGATGCACAACGGCTTTCTGCAGGTTGAAGGTCAGAAGATGTCGAAATCGCTCGGCAACTTCTTCACCATCCACGAACTGCTGGAGACCGACAATTTCGGCGGCCGCAAGTGGCCGGGCGAAGTGCTGCGGCTGGCCATGCTGATGACCCATTACCGCGAGCCGATCGATTTCTCGGTGAAGCGGCTGGAAGAGGCCGAAACCAAGCTGCGGTCGTGGCAGCGCGCCGCTGGCGAAGCAGGCGAAACGCAGGTGTCCGGTGAAGTGGTCACGGCGCTGGCCGACGATCTCGGTTTTCAGCGCGCTCAACCCGCAATCGATGCTTTGGCGAAAAAGGCAAATTCGGGGAACGTCGAAGCTGCTGCCGAGCTGGCGGCGACGTTGATGTTCCTCGGCTTCGATCCGAAAGCTGCCGCGACGCTGGCCGATGGCGTCGACACGGCCGTCATCGAAACGACAGTTGCCGAACGCTTGGCTGCTCTTGCTGCCAAGGACTATGCGAAAGCCGACGCCATTCGCGCCGAGCTACTGACAAAAGATATCCAGCTTATGGACTACAAAGATCCCGATACCGGCGAGCGCCGGACCAAATGGGAGATCAAATCATGAGTTCACTCGACCACATCGGCATCAAGACCGTTGACTTCAAAATCGCCAAGGCTTTCTACGAAAAGGCACTGGCACCACTCGACATCACACCGATCATGGTGATGGAGGAAGACCACTTTTCCGGCGCCGGTTTTGGGCGCGACGGCAAGCCTGACTTCTGGATTTCGAGCGGCGAGAGCGCCACGAGCCCGATCCACATCTGCTTTGCGGCTCGGTCGAGCCACGAGGTCGATGCCTTCTACGCCGCAGCGCTTGCCGCCGGCGCCAGGGACAACGGCGCTCCGGGTATCAGGAAAGAATACCACCCCGGCTATTACGGCGCCTTCGTTTTCGACCCGGATGGCCACAACATCGAGGCCGTCTTCCATGGAGGCATATCTGCATGAGTGAAGTCCTGACCGGCGGCTGCCAGTGCGGCGCCGTGCGCTTTTCGACCAAGCTCGTCGGGCGTGCCTCGATCTGCCATTGCCGCATGTGCCAGAAGGCCTTCGGCAGTTTCTTCGGGCCGCTTGTCAGCAGCCATGATGGCGTGTGGACGCGGGGCGAGCCGAAATGGTTCCAGAGTTCGGACCGCGCCCGCCGGGCCTTTTGCGGCGCCTGCGGTACGCCCCTGGCCTATGAGACCAAATACGGGCTCGAACTGGCAATAGGCGCCTTCGACCATCCGGAAAAGGTGGCGCCGGTCATCCAGGTCAACATGAATGACAAGCAGCCGTTCTTCGACACGTTGACCAGCCTGCCGGTCAAGGACGACCCAAGCGATGAATGGCTGGATTTCATGGCTGGCATCCACTCCAACCAGCATCCGGATCACGACACAGAGAGCTGGCCCGAACCGGAGGACGGCAAATGAGCTTCGAAGCCGCTCTCTCCGGTGGCTGCCAATGCGGCGCGGTGCGCTACCGCGCCGCCAGGATGGAGCAATATGTCGTCTGCCATTGCCGCATGTGCCAGAAAGCCTTCGGCAATTACTTCGCTCCGCTGGTTGTGGTCGACGGCCTTGAGTGGACACGGGGAGAACCGTCGTTTTTCCGATCGTCGAACAAGGCTCGTCGCGGCTTTTGCGCCGAATGCGGCACGCCGCTGTGCTATCTCGGCGAGGATGGCACCTACGAGATGTCGGGCGGCAGCTTCGATGATCCATCGTTCGCAGTGCCGGAAAAGCAGATCAACACCGGCGCGCGGCTCGCCGTCTACGACACGTTGCCGGACATCCCGCACCAGACCAATCTTGATGGTGAGGCGTCATTCAACGCTAGCGTCGTGACCTGCCAGCATCCGGACCACGACACATCGGCCTGGCCGATGCCGAAGGGAGGCGATGATGCGTGAAGCCCAGGGCTATTCCGGCGGTTGCCAGTGCGGCGCGGTGCGCTATCGGTTCACCGAAAAGCCGGTTGACGCCCATGTCTGCCATTGCCGCATGTGCCAGAAGGCGTTCGGGGCGTTCTATGCCCCGCTGGTCGGCGGGCCGAAGGCGAGTTTCGAGGTGACACGCGGCGAGATCGCCACGTTTCGGTCATCGGATTTCGTCACGCGCGGCTTTTGCGCGAAATGCGGCACGCCCCTGACCTTTCTCGTCAATGATTATGACCACGTTTCGGTGTCGATCGGCTCGCTCGACCACCCTGAAGCCTTTCCGCCTCTCGACCAGCATGGCATCGAAAGCCGCCTACCCTTTGCCAATGGCATCGGCCACTTGCCGGATCAGCCGCCGACGGAAGTACGCGAGCCGGAGCCGTCCGCAATGATCGCGGCGAGCAATCGCCAGCATCCTGACCACGATACCGACGTCTGGCCTGTCACAGGAGGCGGCAATGGCTGAAGCCAAGGGCTATTCCGGCGGTTGTCAGTGCGGCGCCGTGCGCTATCACGCCAGCGTGCTCAATGACGACGCCCATATCTGCCACTGCCGCATGTGCCAGAAGGCGGTTGCCGGACCGTTCATCTCTCTGGTCAGCGTTGCCGACGAAAACTTGTCATGGACACGCGGCACGCCGAGCGAGTTCATGAGTTCGGGCAACACCGCCCGTGGCTTTTGCGCCCAGTGCGGCACGCCGCTCTACATGCGCGATCTCGATAGCACCAAGGTCTTTCTGACCATCGGGGCGCTCGATCAGCCCGACCGGGTGCCGCCGAACAACCAGTATGGCAACGAATCGAAGCTGACCTGGTTTGCCGCGCTCCACGATCTGCCTGGTGGCGAGACAACAACCGAAGCAGATGCGCCCGAAGGCGCTGCCCGAATCGCCGCAACCAATCACCAGCATCCCGACCACGACACTGAAACCTGGCCGCCGGCCAGTTAGCGAGACCGATCATGTCCAAAGACCGCCTCTATATCTTCGATACGACCCTCAGAGATGGCGCCCAGACCATGGGCGTCGAGTTTTCGGTCGAGGACAAGATTCGCATTGCCGACCTGCTCGAACAGCTCGGCGTCGACTATATCGAAGGCGGCTATCCCGGCGCCAACCCGGTCGATAGCGAGTTCTTTTCGCAAAAACGCACCAAATCGGCGGTCTTCACCGCCTTCGGCATGACCAAGCGCGCCGGCCGCTCGATCGACAACGATCCGGGCGTGCAGGACTTGGTCAATTCCGAGGCCGACGCCGTGTGCTACGTCGCCAAGGCCTGGGATCATCAGGTCAAGACGGCGCTCGGCATCACGCTCGATGAGAATCTCGGCGCCATCACCGAGAGCTTCGACGCCGCCGCGGCGAAGGGGAAACAGACCCTGCTCGATGCCGAGCATTTCTTTGACGGCTACAAGGCCAACCGCGACTACGCGCTGAAGGTCGTGAAGACGGCTGTCGATGCCGGCGCGCGCTGGGTGGTGCTGTGCGACACCAATGGCGGCACCATGCCCGACGAGGTCGCCGAGATCATCGCCGACGTGCTGACCGTTTGCCCTGGCGACAGGCTCGGCATCCATGCCCACAACGACACCGGCCAGGCCGTTGCCAATACGCTTGCCGCCGTCAAGGCCGGCGCCCGCCAGATCCAGGGTACGCTCAACGGCATCGGCGAGCGCTGTGGCAATGCCGACCTCATCACGCTCATTCCGACGTTGATGCTCAAGCCGGCCTATTCGGAACTGGTCGAAACCGGACTTGACGCCGATCGCCTGGCGCGTGTCACCCAGGTCTCGCGCGCCTTCGACGACTATCTCAACCGCGCGCCCAATCGCCAGGCGCCCTATGTCGGTTCGGGGGCGTTCTCGACCAAGGCGGGAATCCACGCTTCGGCGCTGGCCAAGGACTATTCGAGCTACGAACACGTGCCGCCGGAGAAAATCGGCAACGAACGCTCGGTCATGGTGTCGCAGCAGGCCGGCAAATCGAATCTCATCGCGGCGCTCAAGCGTTCCGGAATCGAGGTCGACAAGACCGACCGTCGGCTCGACCGTCTGCTGCGCGACGTCAAGGAGCGCGAGGCCCGTGGCTATTCCTATGACAGCGCCGCCGCCTCGTTCTACATGCTGGCGGCGCGCCAGTTCGGAATGGTACCCGACTACTTCGATGTCGAGAGCTACAGAACCTCGGTCGAACGCCGGCATAACGCCCGTGGCGAGCTGATTACGGTCACTGAAGCGGTGGTCAAGATCTGCATCGACGATACCCGTCTGATGTCGGTCGAGGAGGGCAACGGTCCGGTCAACGCGCTCGATCGGGCGATGCGCAAGGACCTCGGAAAGTACTCGTCGCGAATCGATGATCTCGAGCTCGTCGACTACAAGGTCAGGATCCTGGATGGCGGTACCGGGGCCGTGACCCGGGTGCTTGTCGAGAGCCGGGATGGCAGCGGGGAACGCTGGAATACCATTGGGGTTTCGTCCAACATAATTGATGCCTCATTCGAGGCACTGTATGAGTCGATCAACTACAAGCTTCTGAAATCGGAAGCGCCGCGGAATTGAACCGAGCGGCCGGTGATGGGGACTGGCCCAAAGGAGAATAGAGTTGGCTGAGGCTGAAACACCGAAGCGCCCGTCGTGGTTCTGGCCCGTCGTGGTGATTGTCGTGCTCGTGTTGGCGGCGGGTGCGGCTTCCGCGCCTTCGGTGGTCGAGTGTACCAACAGCCGCGACGGCTTCCAGACCTGCATGGCCGGCAAGCTCGCCGATCTCGGCATCGGGGCGCGGCCCGAAACGCCGGTCGCCGAACCCGAAGACACTGAGGTTGCCACTGCCGAACCGGCGGCAACCGCAACCACGCCAGAAGCCACAGCTACCGTTTCGGCACCCGATTTCGGCGTCCGCGTCGAACCGGATGGATCGATTGTCATCGTCGGCTCCGGCATGGCGGGCAAGAAGGTGCAGATCTTCGTCAACGGCCAGCTCTACGGCACGGCCGATGTCGACTCGAGCGGCGACTGGGTGCTGGTTCCCGATGCTCCGCTGCCGCCCGGCGGCTACGAACTGACCGTTGTCGATCCCGAAACCGGCACGCCGCTCGACAAGGCCTTTGCCGTTGCCATCAATGCCGACAAGACCAGCGAGCCGCTGGTTGTCGCTTCCGAGCCGGGCAAGGCCAGCGAGGTCCTGCAGGGATTGGGATCTCAGGTGACCGCTGTCGCTTCTGCCGAACCTGAAGATATGCCGGCAGCGGAAGAGCCCGCGGCCGATGCGCCGGCCGATACGACTGCCGAGACTGCGCCCGTAGAGACCGCGCCCGCCGAACCGGTTGCCGTCGCAACCGCTGATGAGGCGGTGGACGCGATCGATGTGATCAACCAGGCCGCCACCACGCCGGCCGATGCCGAAGTGCTGGCCAGCACGCCGCCGATCGTCCCCGAACCGGATGCCGAACAGGCAGATGCCGATGAAGTGACTGAGCCGCCGGCCGAGTCGACCGAACCTGCTGCAACCGAGGTTGCGACCGCCGAACCCGAGGCTCCTGTCGCGGATGTGGTCGACGAAGCCGACGAGTTGCAGAAGCGCATCGATGCGCTTGGTGCCAGCACGCCACCGACCATCGACGCCGTCGAGATCGACAATGGCAAGAACTTCTTCGCCGGCACCGGCGCCAACGGCACCGTAGTCCGGGTCTATGTCGACAACGTCTTTGTCGGCGATGCCAAGGTCGACAACGGCCATTGGTTGCTGGAAACCGGCGATGTGCTGAAGAACCGCAGCCAGCGTGTCAGGGCCGACCAATTGCTTCCGGGTTCGGCGCAAGTGGCCTCGCGGGCCGAGATCGACTTCATCTTCGAAGCTCCAGCAGTGGAACCGCCGGTAACCGCTGTTGCAGAAGCGCCGATCACCGTTCCTGAGCCCGATTTTGGCATCGACACGGACAAGCCTGCCGACGTGCCGGTCGAAACCGAGGCGGCAGAGACCGAGCCGGTCGAGCCGACACCTGCCGAGCCCGAGGCCGAAGAGCCGCAGGTCGCTGCAGCCGCCGCTGTCGAAGAAGAGCCTGCCGAGAAAGAATCTGTCCAGGAAGAGCCTGTCCAGGAAGAGCCTGTCCAGGAAGAGCCTGCTGAAACGCAGGTGGCCATAGCGCCGATCACCGTGCCTGAGCCCGATTTCGGCATCGATACGGACACGCCCGCCGATGTGCCGGTGGCAAGCGCCGAGATCGACACAACTGCGTCTCAGAGCGCGCAAGCCGAGACCGTGTCGACTGAGCCGGTTGCTTCCAGTGCCAGTGCCGAAGGCACAGGGCCTGCCGTATCGACGAGTGACGCCAATGCGTCGACAGCAACCGATGCGTCCGGAACCGGCACAGCGTCCGGAACCAGCACGGCTGACGAAAGCGGCACCGCGGCCGGAACCGGCACAGCATCTGGGACCGGCACGGCATCTGGAACCGGCACGGCATCTGGAACCGGCACTGCCGGTGGAAGCGCTGTCAGCGTTCCCGAGCCCGATTTCTCCATCGATACCGGCATTCCGGTCACCGTGGTCGCCGAAGCCCCGGCTGATGCCGGAGCGAGCGCTGCTTCCGAGCCCGCTGAACCGGTCGAGCTCGAGGAGCCTGCAAGCGAGCCCGTTGCGACCGAACCGGTTGCGCCTGAGCCGACGCCCGAGCCGATCGTTGTTGCCGAAGCCGCACCGCCTGCTGCCGAGCCTGAGGTTCCGCAGCTGATTGCAGCTCCGGTCGGTGCGCCGGAACTCGGACGCTTCGCCACCGGCAAGGCGATCATTCGGTCCGGTGACAATTTGTGGACCATTGCCCGTCGTGTTTATGGTTCGGGGATCAAGTACACCCAGATCTACGGCGCCAATCGCGATCAGATCCGCAACCCCAATCTCATCTATCCCGGCCAGGTCTTCGACCTGCCTGAAGGAGAGACCGAGACCGCGAGCAAGTGATTCTGGTCCCGTCCGATTTGAAACCGGCCCCGGGTTCGTCTCTCGAGGGCGGTTTTCTTATTGAGGGAACGCCTGGGAACAATAAAACCGGAGCGATTTCGCCAGATTTATGCCTTTGCCCTGCGCTTGGCACTTGCGGTACGGCGCGGCATCATTTAATCGTAATGCTACGATGAAATACGAAGCTGCTGAAGACGAGGAACTGACTGCCGGGATGCGTGCCCTCGCGCACCCCGTGCGTTTGAGTATCCTGCGCATCCTGGCCGAACATGGCGCCTCCGACTGCTGTTGCACGGACGTCACCGAAAGCCTGCCGCTGGCACAGTCTACCGTTTCTCAGCACATCAAAGTCCTGCTCGATGCCGGCCTGATCGAGCGCAAGCCCCGCGGCACGCGCAATTGCTATTTCGTGCGTGCCGACCGCTTGGCGAAAACGGCATCCGCGCTCGGGGACTTCGTCGACGCGCTCACCGTTTCGACGCCAGATGAACTCGAACTGAGCCAGAGCGCGTAAACAGCCCATGTCTGATCAAGCCAATGCCCGCCGGCGCGTCAGCGCCGAGGAGGGCGATCTTCTATCCACGATCCGCAACCTGTGGACCTACATGTGGCCCGCCGGTCGTGGCGATCTCAAACGGCGAGTGCTCTTTGCGACCGGCGCCCTGCTTCTGGCCAAGGTGGCAACGACGTTGGCGCCCTTCGCCTACAAGGCGCTGATCGACGCGCTCGGCAGTTCGGGCACCTCGACCGAGGTGATGTGGGGCGTCGCCGTGCCGATCGTCTTCGTCATCGCATTCGGCATCGCCAATATCGCCGACATCGGCTTCCAGCAGTTGCGTGACGTATTGTTCGCCAGCGTCGGTCAGCATGCAGTGCGCTCTCTGGCGCGTGAGACCTTCGAGCATCTGCACAGGCTGTCGCTGCGGTTCCACTTGCAGCGGCGCACCGGCGGGCTCAGCCGCGTCATCGAGCGCGGCACCAAGGGCATCGAGACGATCGTCCGGTTCACCATGCTCAACACGGCACCGACGATCATCGAATTCCTCGTGGTCGGTACGGTGTTTGTCGTCATGTTCGGCTTCACCTTCCTCGGCGCGCTGGTCGTGACCATCTGGGCCTATATCTGGTTCACCATCCGCGCCTCGAACTGGCGCATCGGCATCCGCCGCGAGATGAACGAGTCCGATACCGACGCCAATTCCAAGGCCGTCGACAGCCTGCTCAACTTCGAGACGGTCAAGTATTTCGGCAACGAACGGATGGAGGCGGAGCGCTTCGATGGTTCGATGGCGCGCTACGAGCGCTCGGCCATCCGCATCTGGACCTCGCTCGGGTTCCTCAATTTCGGCCAGGGCGTCATCTTCTGGGGCGGCATGATCGTCATCGGCGTCATGTCGGCGTTCGGGGTGATGAACAAGACGCTGACCGTTGGCGATTTCGTCCTGATCAACACGTTCATGATGCAGATCTACCGGCCGCTGTTCATGATCGGCTTCGTTTATCGCGAAATCCGCCAGGGTCTCGCCGATATCGAGGCGATGTTCCAGTTGCTCGATCGTCCGGCAGAGATCGAGGACAAGCCTGACGCCCGTCCGCTCGGCATATCCGGACCTGTCCTCAAATTCGAGGACGTGCAGTTCCACTATGATCCCGACCGCCCGATCCTCAAGGGGATCAGCTTCGAGGTTCCGGCCGGCAAGACCATCGCCGTGGTCGGCCCGTCCGGCGCCGGCAAATCGACGATATCGCGGCTGATCTTCCGTTTCTACGATGTCACCGGTGGCCGCGTGACCATCGACGGCCAGGATGTGCGTGACGTCACCCAGGCATCACTGCGCGCCGCCGTCGGCATGGTTCCGCAGGACACGGTACTGTTCAACGACACCATCGCCTACAACGTCCGCTACGGGCGCCCCGATGCCAGCGAGACCGAAATCCGCGACGCGGCCCGGATGGCCCAGATCGGCACTTTCATCGAAGGCCTGCCCAAGGGCTACGAGACCCCGGTCGGCGAGCGCGGGCTGAAACTGAGCGGCGGCGAGAAGCAACGTGTCGCCATTGCCCGCACCATCCTGAAAGCGCCGCCGATCCTCATCCTCGACGAGGCGACCTCGGCCCTCGACACCCAGACCGAGCGCGATATCCAGTCGGCTCTCGACACGGTTTCCAAGGGCCGCACAACGCTGGTCATCGCCCACCGCCTGTCGACGGTGGTCAATGCCGACGAGATCATCGTCCTGCGCGGCGGCGAGATCGCCGAGCGCGGCACCCATCCCGAGCTTCTGGCTATGGATGGTCTTTATGCCGAGATGTGGAACCGCCAGCGCGAGGCCACAGAGGCCGAAGAGCATTTGCGCAAGGCCCGCGCCGAGGCCGAAGGTTATCTAGGCAATACGCCAGTTCCAGCAGCGGAGTAGGCCATGACGATCTCCAGCCTCGAAGAACTCGAAAGCCTCAAGGAAATCGGCCGTGTCGTTGCCATGGTACGGGACAAGATGGCGGAGGCGCTCGAACCCGGCATAACGACGGCTGAACTCGACGACATGGGACGCCGTCTGCTGGAGAGGGAGGGCGCTCGTTCGGCGCCCGAATTGGCCTACGAGTTTCCCGGTGCAACTTGTATCAGTGTCAACGAGGAGATCGCGCACGGCATTCCGGGGCCGCGGGTGATCGCGGCCGGCGATCTGGTCAACATCGACGTCTCTGCCGAAAAGAACGGAATTTACGCCGACACCGGCGCGTCCTATGCCGTTCCGCCGGTTGCGCGTCGTGTCGAGAAGCTTTGCCGCGATGGCAGGCGCGCCATGTGGACCGGATTGCGCCAGGTCGCGACGGGACGCCCGCTCGCCGATATCGGCGTGGCAATCGGTACGTTCGCCAAGAAAAACCACTATACGCTGGTGCGCAATCTCGCCAGCCACGGGGTCGGCCATTCCATCCACGAGGAACCGGCAGAGATCGCGACCTGGCCCGACAAAAGCGAGCGCCGTCGCATGAACGAAGGGCTGGTGTTCACGATCGAGCCATTTCTGTCTCTCGGCGCGCAATGGGCTATCGACGGCGATGACGATGCATGGACACTGTTCTCGGAGCCGCGCGCGCCGACAGTGCAGTATGAACACACGGTGGTGACGACGCGTAACGGGCCGATGGTGGTTACCGGATCGATCTGAGCGCGAAGGGGCGTCCCGCCTGAGTCCCAGGAAAAAGGCCCGCATCGCTGCGGGCCTTTTCACGTTTCGGTTCTGCCTTGGCCGCTATTCGGCGGCCTGGCGGGAGACGACGGTCACGCCATCTTCGTCCCTCTCGACCAGCCCGGTCGTGTCGCCGCCGATATACTGGGCAGCGCTGTCGACCTCGGGGGGAATCTCCGCCTCTGCGGCCACGGCATCTGCCGGGGCCTCGTCTTCGGCCGTTGCCGCCGCAGCAGCCTTGCGACGCCCGAACGGGCTGACAAGGATCCGGCGGATGGCGCTGGCCTGGCGCTTGGTATTGGCCCAGATCACCGACGGCGCAGTGATCATCACCGGCACCATGACGAGCGTCAGGGCCGTCGACAGGAACAGGCCGGAGACGAGCGCTGCCGACAGATGCACGAACCACGATCCCGCAATGCCACCGGCAACGATTTCGCGGGTGACGAAGTTGAACTCGACATTGAGCGCCATCGGGATGACGCCGAGGGCGGTCACCGTCGCGGTCAGGAGCACCGGGCGGATACGCTGGCTCACGGTGATGAGCATGGCCTTGATCGGTTCGACGCCGTCGTCGCGGTTGTAGTGGTTGTAGGTGTCGATCAGCACGATACCGTTTTTCACCACGATGCCGGCCAGAGCGACGATGCCGAGGCCCGTCATGATGGCCGAGAAGCTCATGCCGGTCACTAGCATGCCGAGCAGCACGCCGGCCATTGACATGACAACCGTCGAGAGGGTCACGAACACCTGGTAGAAGCGCTGGTATTCGAGCAGTAGCACCAGGAAGATGATGAACAGGGCACCGATGAGCGCCTGGCCGATGAAGGCGTTGGCATCGCCCATCTGCTCTTCAGCGCCGCCATATTCGATCTGGACGCTGTCAGGCAGATTGCCTGCGGCCTGCCATTCCTGGATCTGCTTGACCTTGGCGCTCGGAAGCACCCCGGCGTCCGGCACGACATTCGCGGCGAACTTCATCGAATACATGCCGTTGTAGCGGCTGATATTGGCGACCTTGCGGACCGCCTTGCGTTCGATGAAGTTTGACACCGGCACCAGACCGCGGGTCGTGGCGATCCGCATGGTGTCGAGCGCGTCGAAGGTGCGTTCGTCCTGGGGAAGCCGAACCTTGATGTCCAGTTCGTCGGTGATGTCGTTGGGCCGATAGGTGCCGATCTTCACGCCCGAGGTGATGAGCTGCACATAGGGGCTCAACTCGCGCACGCCGATGCCATAGGTGGCTGCGGCAACGCGGTCGACATTGATCTGCCAGTCGATGCCGGGCTGCGGGCGTCCGTCTTCGACGTCCTGGACGTCTCCGACCTCGTTGACCACGAAATCGCGGAGCTTGGCGACAGCCGGAGCGAGTTCATCGTAATTGTTGCTCTCGACTCTGAGGTTGATGTCCTTGCCCGCCGGCGGACCGTTTTCCTGCTCGGCGATCTGGACTTCAAGCCCGGAGATGGACTTGGTGCGGTCGCGGATGTCCTGGAAAATATCGGCAGCAGGCTTGCGCTCCGACCAGGGCATCAGCTGCAGGTCGAACTTGCCGATGGTGTTCGGCGGGGAGCCGTTGCCGCCACCGAAAGTCATGACCTCGTCCTGGATGCCATTGACCTGCAGGATCTGCTCTTCGACCTCGATCAGCATGTCGCGGATCTCGATCGGTGAGTAGTTGCCGCGGGCGACGACCGAAACCGTGCCGTATTCGGGCTCGCTGGCCGGGAAGGCTTCGGCGCCTGTCGGGTGCTGGGCGTAGTAGACGAAGATGCCGATGATGATCGAGAAGCCGATGAACAGCGTCGCGATCGGATGGCGCAGCAGACGCGCTACCAGACGCACATATATGCCCGTGATGCCCGGCACCTTCTTGATGTCGAACTTGTCCGGATACATGACGATGTCGGCGCGTTCCTTTTCCTTCTCGTCCACCTTGTAGTTGGAGATGACGGCACCGATGACCGGCATGAAGATCAGGGCCGAGACAAGCGAGGCGATCATGACGACGATGACGACTGTCGGCAGATAGGCCATGACCTTGCCGATGATGCCCGGCCAGAAGAGCAGGGGCACAAAGGCGCCGAGCGTCGTCGCAGTTGCCGAAACAACCGGCACGAACATCTTCCTGGCCGCCTGGATGAAGGCATCGCGCTTGGACACGCCTTCCTGAAGCTTTCGTTGTGCGTATTCGACGACGACGATCGGGTCGTCGACGAGCACGCCGACCGCAAGCACCAGGCCGAACATGACCATCATGTTGATCGACATGCCGATAGCGTTGATCACAAGGAACGCAATCATGAACGAAATCGGGATCGATGTGCCGATCATGATGGCGGGAACGACACCGAGGGTGGCCACGCACATGATCAGAACGAGCACGACGGCGGTGGCCACGGCGGCTTCGAGCGAAGAGAACAGCTGCTTGGTGCTCGTCGCCTGATCGAGCAGGAACGAGGCCTGCAGGCCGGGCGGCCAGTCCTTGGTGAACTCGTTGGTGACAGCGCGCACCTGGTCGGAGATGTCGATGACGTTGGCACCAAGCTTCTTGACGACGCCGAGCGTGATGGTCGGCGAACCGTTGACGCGAGAGTACTCGGTCGCATCGGCGAAAGTGCGGGTGATCGTGGCCACGTCGCCAAAGGTGACGACGGTATCGCCATCAGTCTTGAGCGGCAGGTTGAAGACGTCTTCGGCAGTGGTGATCAGGCCTGGGACCTCGACGTTGAAGGCGCCCTGACCGCTGTCGAGGGTGCCGCCGGCAACGACGAGGTTGTTCTTGGCCAGCGCGTCGAACAGCTGCGCCGCCGTCAGGTTGTAGGCTTCAAGCCGGTTGAGATCGATCTGGACTTCGAGTTGTTCGTCTCGGGCACCGGAAATGGAGACGGACTGAGCAAGGTCGATCTTTTCCAGTTCGTCACGCAGCGCCTTGGCCTTCTCGACCAGGGTGCGCTCTGGAACGTCGCCGTAAACGGCAACATTGATCGTCGACATGCCGGCGATGTCGATCTCGTGGATCGTCGGCTCGTTGGCATCGGCAGGCAGCTCGGCGGAAACGCCGTCGAGCTTGGCGCGGATGTCCTGAAGCGCGGTGTCCTTGTCGGCGTTGACGTCGAACTCGAGGAAGGTCGAGCTGTGGCCCTTGGATGAGGTCGAAGAGTAGTTCTTCAGCCCGTCGATGTCCTTGACGCGGTCTTCGATCGGCCGCGCCAGAAGCCGTTCCGCGTCGTGCGGGGAAACGCCCGACTGGCTGACGGAAATGTAGAAATACGGGATATCGATCGCCGGGAAACCTTCCTTGGGCAGGATCGAGTATGAATATCCGCCGCCGATGATGAGCAGGACCATGACGGTCAGCACAACCCTCGGCATGCGCAGTATGCGTTCGACGAAATTGAGCATAGTTTAGCCCTCTGTGCTCTGGCTGGCGTCGACCTTCTGCCCGGCCGAAACGAATTCCTGTCCGATGGTGATGATGTCGACCTTGGCCGGCAGACCCGTGACCCAAACGCCTTCGCGGGTGTCCGAGGCGATGGTGACCGGATAGAAATCGACCACACCGTCTTCAACGGCGCGGACGCCGAGAACGCCGTCATCGTCGAGGGTCAGCACCGACTGCGGGATCAGATGCGCCGGAATGGTTCCCAGTTCGACCTCGGCTTCCGCGGTCAATCCATCGAGGATCTTCTTGTCGGGGTTGGGCAGTTCGATCTCGATCGGGAAAGAGCGGGTGGCATTGTCGGCAATCGAGGAAATGTAGGTGACTTCGCCCTCGGACTTGGCGCCGCTGACGGTCGTCACCTCTGCCTTGAGACCGGTCTTGGCCAGTGCGATCCGGGCTTCCGGAACATTGCCCGTGAACAGGATCGGGTCGAGCTCGGCGATGGTGGCACATGGCGAACCGGCTGCCAGCATCGTGCCTGCATCGGCCAGCGGTGCCTGGATGACGCCGCCGACCTTGGCGCGGATGAAGGTCCGTTCCAGTTCGGCCTCGGCATTGGCAACGGCGGTCTCGGCCGCCTGGACGCCAGCCTCGGCCGCGGCCAGCGACGCATCGAGCTGCTCGGTTGTGTTTTTCGGTGCCAGTCCCTTCTCGACCAGCTTCATGTTGGCATCAAAGGACAACTGCGCTTGAGCCAGTCCGGCCTTGGCCTGGGTGAGCGAGGCTTCGGCCTGCTTGATCGCATCCTGACGGGTCGAGGGGTCGAGCGTACACAGAAGGTCGCCGACGGCGACGTTCTGGCCTTTTTCAACTTCGACCGATTGGACGATGCCGGCGGTTTCCGCCGTGGCCGAGACGATGGCCTTGGCCTTGGTCTGGCCCCTGAGAGTGACCTCGAGAGGCAGGGCCTTGATGCTGAAGGTCTTGGTCCGCACCGAGCGCAGCGTATCGGTTCCGCCCGAGCTGGCCTCATTGCGCTCGGCAATAGTCAGTTCGGCATCGGGTTGGTTCTCGTCCTTGGGAACCGCAGCCTGGTTGTCACCAATGGCATCGGTCAGCGGGCCGCCATCGGGTTCGATGAGTGAGACGACGGGTTTCTCGCCTTCATGCGGACCGAGGCCGCCGACGACGAGATTGCCTGTGAACATCCAGGCGCCGAGAACGATGATGATGATGAGCGCAACGCCGTAGGACCAAAGGGCACGCATGAGAAATTTCCTGTAATTTTGCTATTCTGCCGCTTTGGCGTCTGTTTCGGGGCGGGCCAGCGCGACTAGTTCGTGCATATGGGTGTCGATGTAGTTGCGCGCAACCTGCGCGCAGTTCTTTCCGTAATTGAGGATCCAGTGATCTGCCTCGGACGCGACTGATGCGCCGATGCTATCGAAATTGGCGATTTCGGCATCATACTGTGCAATCCGCTCCTTTAGTCTGTCTTCGACGAGCGAACGTGGCAGGTGGGGGGCAAAGCGCGCGAACAGCAGGAACTCGGAACGGAAGACATCCGGATCGAGTTTCTCGAACAGGGAATCCAGCATTTCGCGGCGACCGGCCTCGGTAATCGAATAGACTTTCTTGGCCGGGCGGCCTTCCTGGTTCTCGATACGGGAAGTAACAAGCTGTTCTTCTTCGAGTTTTGCCAGTGCCGGATAAATCGAGCCGAAGCTGGCCTCAACGAAATAGGCGAATCCATTTCCCGTAACCAGCTTGCGGATTTCGTATCCGGAGGCCTCGGTTTCAAAAAGCACAGCCAGACACAGAGTTCGGACGTTCACGAGTTCACCTATTCATGACGAGCATATGTCGGGCATATATAGTCGGTGCCCGGCACTTACAAGTGCGTGAAGCGCATGGCACGTGCTGGTTTTTTGCAGGGCTTATGAATTGTAAATGCGCGCCAGCGTCGCCGCCGGTTCATGCACATCTAGGGCAATGGTCTAAATTATTGGTTTCAGACCTGTATTTCCACATCCAGCCCGATGTCGAGCGGCACTGCCGCCATGGTAATCCGGCTTGACGAGATGAAGTCGACGCCTGTCTCGGCGATGGATCGTACGCGGTCGAGCGTCACGCCGCCCGAGGCTTCGAGCTTGGCGCGGCCGGCATTGAGCGCGACAGCACGCCGCAGCGTGTCGTTGTCCATGTTGTCGAGAAGCACCGCAGTCGCGCCGGCATCGAGCGCTTCGGCGAACTGTTCGAGCGTGTCGACCTCGATCTCGATGGCGACAAGATGCCCGGCGAAGGCCTTGGCCGCGGCAATGGCCTGTCGCGCCCCTCCGGCGACAGCGATGTGGTTGTCCTTGATGAGGATGGCGTCGGCGAGATTGAAACGGTGGTTGGAGCCGCCGCCGCAGCGCACGGCGTATTTCTCGATGGCCCTGAGCCCGGGCGTGGTCTTGCGGGTGTCGCAGATGCGGGCGCCGGTGCCGGCGATCTCGGCGACAAAACGCGCCGTCAGCGTCGCTATGCCGCTCATGTGGTTGAGATAGTTGAGCGCCACCCGTTCGCCCGACAATGTCTGGCGGGCATTGCCTTCGATCCGCGCCACGATGGTGCCGGCCGCGATTTCGTCGCCGTCGGCCACCAGCGCTTCGAAGCGGACATCGGGACCGGACTGGGCAAAGGCCTCAGCTGCGAGTGCCGTGCCGCAGATGACGCCGGCTTCACGCGCACTCATGGTGGCGACCAGCGTGCTGCCGCGCGGCAGCGCCGACTGCGAGGTGATGTCGCCGGCAAGTCCGAGGTCCTCGGTCAGCGCCCGCCTGATGGCGTCACGCACGATCGCAGCGGGGAGGGAGGCGGGATGACTCACAGGCTGGCCTTTTCATCTCGAAGAGCAAGCCGTTTTAACCGCTTGCACGGCGCATGCAAGCCGCCGTTGCGGCCATTCGGGACGCTGCAGGGATGAACGGCAACGCACTGTTTCCAAAACGGGGCTCAATTTCTGGAAGATTATGCACATATTACGAGACAAAGCGCCGCAGTGCGCAGTCTCAATTGGCCCGTCCGCAGTTTCGGTTTTGCCGGGCGCGGCGGTCAGGAAAGGAGATGGCATGTCCATTCGCCCCGTCAAATCTTCGTCTCTGGCTCAGCCGACCCTTGAAGGGGCAGGCGTCAAGCTGCACCGCGCCTTCGGCTTTCATGAGCCGCGCACCTTCGATCCGTTCCTGCTGTTCGACGATTTCCGCAACGAGAACCCGGAAGACTTTCTCGCCGGCTTCCCCTGGCACCCGCACCGCGGCATCGAGACCATTACCTATGTTCTGGCCGGCACGGTCGAACATGGCGACAGCCTGGGCAATCGCGGCAAGCTCGGCGCCGGCGATGTCCAGTGGATGACGGCCGGCTCGGGCATCATGCACCAGGAAATGCCGCAGGGTAACGAAAACGGCCAGATGCACGGCTTCCAGCTCTGGGCCAATTTGCCCAGTTCGCTGAAGATGACGGCGCCGCGCTACCAGGATGTGCCCGGCTCCGAGATCCCCGAACTGTTCGAGGACGACGGCACCGTCATCCGCGTCGTCATCGGCGACTATCTCGGCAAGAAGGGTGTGATCGAGGGCATTGCCGCCGAGCCGCAGTATCTCGATATCTCGGTGCCACCGAACACGCGCCGCAGTTTCAAGGTCGATGCCTATCGCAACGCCTTCGCCTATGTCTTTGCCGGTTCCGGCTCGTTCCGCGACGCTTCGACGCCGCGCGGCGTGCTGGTGGAAAAGCAGGTCGATGGCGAGGAAGTCCATGTCCGCGACGTGAGCGGCAACCGGACGCTGGTCAATTTCGACACCGGCGACGAGGTCACGGTTCAGTCCGGGGACGAAGGAATCCGCTTCCTGCTGGTCTCGGGCAAGCCGATCAAGGAACCGGTGGCCTGGCATGGCCCGATCGTGATGAACACCCGCGAGGAGCTGATCACCGCTGTCAACGAACTGCAGGCCGGCACCTTCATCAAGGAAAGCGCCGCCGACTGGCGAGACTAGGCTTTGGTGTGCGAATGGTCCTGGGAGGCCGCCATCTCCGGATGGCGGCCTTTTGCTTCTGCGTCGCTCTTCCGAACCGCAAAACCGGTTCCCACTTTTGCTGGAAGCGCTCAGTGTTCGTTCTCGAAATCCCGGATCGCCGCCATGAAGACATCCCCGTATGCCTCGAGCTTGCGGGCCCCGACGCCGTGGACCTCAGCCATCTGTGTCATGGTGCGGGGCCTCAATTCGGCCATCTCGATCAGCGTCCTGTCGGCGAAGATCACATAGGCCGGTGCGTTGATCTCGGCGGCGAGGTCGCGGCGCAGGGCTTTGAGTTCCCTCAGCAGCGCCGCATCGTCGCCTTCGAGCGTGTCGACCGGTTTTCTGGCACGCGGCTTCTTCTCGAGATGTGGCTCGAGACTGTCCTTGCGCAATTGCACGCTCTTGTTGCCGCGCAGGACCTGCCAGCCCTCCTCGGTCGCCTGCCAGCCGCCATAGGCCGGATCGACTGCCGCCAGCCCGGCGGCATAGAGCTGGCGGAACACGCCGCGCCACTGGCCGCGGTCGAATTCGGTGCCAACCCCGAAGGTCGGCAGCTTGTCGTGGCCGGTTTCGCGCACGCGTTCGTTGTCGTCGCCGAGGAGCACGGCGATCAGGTGTTCGAGCCCATAGCGCTGGCCGGTGCGGGCAATGGCCGACAGTGCCTTTTGCGCCGCAACCGTGCCGTCGACCATTTCCGGCGGGTTTCTGCACCGATCGCAATTGCCGCAAGGTTCGCTCTCCTCGCCGAAATAGGCCAGAAGCGACTGGCGGCGGCAGCGCGGCGCCTCGGCGATCGACAAAAGGGCGTTGAGGCGCAAATGGTCGATGCGCTTGCGTTCCTCCGGCGTTTCGCTTTCGTCGATCTGGCGACGTCTCAACTTGATGTCGTCAATGCCGAAAAGGGTCAGCGTGTCCGCCGGCAGCCCGTCGCGGCCGGCGCGGCCGATTTCCTGGTAGTAGCTTTCGACGCTGCCCGGCAGATCGGCATGAAGCACGAAGCGTACATCCGGCTTGTCGACACCCATGCCGAAGGCGATGGTCGCGACCATCACCACACCGTCCTCGCGGGTGAAACGGTCCTGGTTGTTCTGGCGGACCTCGTGGTCGAGCCCGGCATGATAGGGCAGGGCGTCGACGCCCTTGGCCCGCAACAGTTCGGCCAGGGATTCCACTTTCTTGCGTGAGGCACAGTAGACGATGCCGGACTGGCCGGGACGCGCGGCAACGAAAGCGGTCAGCTGCGAGCGCGAGCCGAGCTTGGGCGCAAAGCTGAGAAACAGATTGGGCCGGTCGAAGCCATGAAGGAACAGGCGTGGCGGCTCGGCGAACAGCCGCGCGACGATGTCCTTGCGCGTCTCGGTGTCCGCCGTCGCGGTGAAGGCGGCGATCTGCGGGTTGCCAAGACTTTGCGCCAGTTCGCCGATCTTGAGGTAGTCGGGGCGAAAATCGTGGCCCCACTGGCTGACGCAATGGGCCTCGTCGATGGCGATCATTCGCACGTCAGCGCGTGCCAGCATCGCCTGCGCTGTCTCGAGGCGTTCGGGCGCCATGTAGAGCAGCTTCAGCGACTTGTCGCGAAGGCTGGAGAAAATGGCATCGCGCTCCTCGGGCGAAGTGGCCGAGGTCAGCGCACCGGCGGTGACACCATTCTGGGTCAGGGCCGAGACCTGGTCGCGCATCAGCGCCACCAGCGGCGAAATGACGAGTGTCAGTCCCTCCCGCGCCAGTGCCGGCAATTGATAGCAGATCGATTTGCCAGCCCCGGTCGGCATGATGGCAAGAACATTCTCGCCAGCGCCGATGGCGGCGATGATGTCTTCCTGGCCGGGCCGGAAGGCTTCGTAGCCGAAGACGGTTTTGAGCAGATCAAGTGTCGACGGCATGCAAGACGCGTGGCGGAAGCTGGGATCGGAGGGGCGAATCTGTTGAGCGCGATGGTTTCACGTTCGATGGCATAGGCCAACGCGGTGCGCGGTGAAACTGCTGACAAATTCGAACAACAGAATCGTCTTAGGCTTCCTGCCATGTCCCATCTGAGATTTGCCGGAATGCCCGACGGCGAACAGCGCAGCGCGCTTGCGGCAATCGTTCGTGCCACGCCGGTGCTTGTGGATGTGCTCGAACGCCTGCGTGCGCTCGGGCTTCCTGATGCCTGGCTGACCTCGGGCGCCGTCTACAACACGGTCTGGAACCACTTGACCGGCCGGCCGTCACTGACCGGTATCAAGGATTTCGACGTCATCTATTTCGACGACACTGACCTCGGCTATGTCGCCGAGGACACTGTGATCACCCGCACCGTCGAAGCCTTTGCCGGCGTGCCGGTGCCGGTCGAAGTTCGCAACCAGGCGCGTGTGCACCTCTGGTTTCCGGCCCGGTTCGGGTGTGCCTATCCGCGATTGCGTCATGCCACCCAGTCGCTCGACTACTACGCCTCACAAACTCATGCCGTGGCTGCGCGGCTCGATGACAGAGACAATCTCGAAATCGTCGCGCCTTTCGGACTCGACCTGATGTTCTCCTTTCGCCTCGTGCCCAATCGCGTCCTCGACAATCGCCAGACCCACGAGAAAAAGGGCGCGCGCATCAAGGCGGTGTGGCCGGAAGTCGCGGTCGAGCCCTGGTAGAGAAGTGCTTCCATCGGCGGGCGAATCCGATATCGGTTTGGCACTCATTGACCAATCTTCATCAGTGGAACCAGCGGTGAGCGACAGCGACGGCAGGACCATTCTCGGCCCGATCAACCGGTTCAGTCCCAAGGATGGTGGCACGCGCCGCGTGTTGTCGGCGCATGCCTATGGCAGCCATCGCCGCCATGTGCTCGATGCCTATGCACCGGTCAGCTTCGACAAGCCGCTGCCGATCCTGTTCTTCGCTTATGGCGGCGGCTGGAACAGCGGCAACCGCGAGGAATACTCCTTTGTCGGACGAGCCTTCGCCAAGGCCGGGTTCATCACGGTGATCGCCGACTACCGGCTTGTGCCCGAGATCCATTATCCGACCTTCCTTGAGGATTGCGGCGCGGCGCTCACCGAAGCCCTGGCGGCGCTGCCGGCATTTGGCGGCGATGCCGGACGCGTCTTCCTGATGGGGCATTCGGCCGGCGCCTATAATGCCGTCATGCTCGGACTCGACGGGGTTCGCTTCGGCGCGCCCAACCTCGGCGGGCGGCTGCGTGGCGTTGTCGGCCTGTCGGGGGCCTATGATTTCTACCCGTTCGATGTCAGGGAGGCGATCGACGCCTTTTCGCGGGCGAAAGATCCGGAAGCCAGCCAGCCGGTCAATATCGTTACGCCCGGCGCGCCGCCATTTTATCTCGGGCATGGCAGCCGCGACCGGGTGTGCGGTCCCTACAACACCGGCAATCTGGCGGCTAAGCTGCGCGCCGCAAAAGTGCCGGTGATCGAGCGCTATTATCGCGGGCTCGTCCATCCGACGCCGCTTATGGCCCTGTTCACCTGGCTGCGCTGGCGGGCGCCAGTCTATCGCGAATGTGTGGCGTTCATGCGCGAGCGTGCATAGCGGCTATTTGCCCTTGTCGGTCGCGTCCTGTTCGTCGGCAGCTTCGGGTTCCGGGGCGGGTGCCTCGGCCTGTGCCGCAGCGGCCTTGGCCTGCTCGGCTTCGAAGGCGGCGATTTCGGCGGCGTTGGGGAAGTTGATGAACAGCTTCCAGATCACATAGGCCAAAACGGCGAGCGTCATCAGGAACCAGAAATTATCGCCGCCGAGATATTCCATGAAGCTCCAGCCAGCCATAACGGCGGCAAGGGCGATACGGCGCCAGAGCGGTCCGAACCACTTTATGTCGCGCGGGTCTATGGTTTTGGCCATGTCGGCGTTCCTCGTCATGCTGGCTGCCATCGAACGGTCCTGCGAACAGGGCCTAGCATCCGCTGCGGCTCGGTTCCAGTCGATTCAATGCGGCGCTGCGCTGCGGTCGAGTTCTTCGGCAAGCTGGCGTCCCGGCGAGTAGAATTCGCGATACATCAGGACGGCGGCGATCAGCACGGTGCCGATCATCGCCGCATAGGGCGACCAGAACCAGGCAATGCCGGCAACGGCGAAATAGTAGGCGCGAATGCCTTGCGTGAAATTGCGGGCGGCGACGGTGTTGAGCTTGGCGATAGCAGCGATCTCGTCCTTGTCACCTTTTCCCGGTTCGGCGGCGCCGAGCAGGATGCAGAAATGGTTGAATTGCCTGAGCGACAGGGTGAAGGACAAAAAGCCGAGCGTCAGGATCGACAGCAGGGCCAGAAGCTCGGCCTCGAGTTCGAGTTCTCCCATCGGCGGGCCGACGCGCAGACCCGCGAGCACCTTCTCGACGGCGCCGAATTGTCCGTAGACGGTGAACAGGGCCAGGATCAGCAGCACTGTCGTCGACGCGAAGAACGAGATCGATCCCATCAGGTTGGAGGTGAGGATGGCGTCGACCGGTGTGTCGCGCGTGACGGCGTTGCGCACCCAGCGCAGCCGGTGCCGCGCCATGATCGTCGACAGCGACGGCCGCACGACTTCGAGCTGGGACAGGATCAGCGGGTACAACAGCCAGCCGATCAAGGGAAAGAACGATCCGACGAAACTCATCTTGGCTCCTTTTGCCGGCGAGCCTATCCCATGCCGAAGCCGCCGCGAAGTCCGGGATCAGCCGGCGCGGTGCGCCTGCAGGCGATAAAGCAGAAAGACCATGCCGAGGTGAACCGCAATGCCGAAAACGGCATCAGCAAGAAAAACCGGAGCCGGAAAATCCGGGGCGTTGAAGATGATGTCGCCGATCCAGAAGGTCGGAAACCAGGCCCCGAAAAACTTCCAGGGCGCCGGGAGCAGGGCAAGCAAAGGCGCGAAACTGAGAATGTTCACCGCCTTGGTCAGGGCCAGGCCTTCGACCTTGTTGCGGGCGAAGGCCGGCAGCACCAGCGCCATGCCGATGGAATCCAGCGCAATCATGATCGACAGCACCAGCGCCACTGCCGCGCCGCGTTCGGGCAGCAGCAGAGCGCAACCGAACAGGGTCAGCGCGAAGGTGATCGCTGCCGTCACCACGATGCGATAGGCCATGAAACCGCGCTTGCCGAGCGGTGTGACATCGACGGCCAGCAGTGGCCCGTCATCGCGGTCCTCGAGAAACAGGAAACCTGTTACCCAGCCGACCATGAAGGCCGGGATGCAAAGGAATATCGGCAGCAGGAAGGTGAACACGCCGGCAAGGCCGAAATAGCCTTCGACAAACTGGTTGATGGCGTCGCGGAAGAAGAACCCGGCCAGGGCCGGCACGGCGCTGAGCACGATGGCGAATAGAAGTGTTGGGTCCCGGAGGACGTTGCGCGTGTCCGAATTGAACAGGACCGAAAAACGCCGGGGCGTGAAAGCATGGATGGTCATTTGCGTCCGATCTCCTTTTCGAGGCGCCTGAGACCAAGCCAGACAGCGCCGATCGTGCCCGAAAGTGCGATTGCCGACATCAGGGCAATGGACCCGATGCCATCGCTGGTTGCGCCGAGGCCGACGAAAAGCAGGCGTAGCTGCGCCGCTGTCGGAACCAGCATGGCCCAGATCGGCATGGGATCGAGAAAGGCAAGAAAGGCCGGCACGATGATGGGGACGAGAATGCCGGCGGAACCGATGAGATATGAGGTGACGGTGCGGAAGTGAAGCGCGATCGGCACACCGATGCCGAGATAGAACAGCGAGGTCAAAAGCACCGCACCCACCAGCACCGGCCAGTTCACAGCACCGTGCACAAGCAGGGCCAGCGCCATCACCGCCACAAGGCCGAGCAAGGTCAGTGGCAGGGCCTTGGCGAAGAAGTAGTCGCGCGCCGTCACCGGCGTTACCGACAGGGCCAGGCGGGCACCTTCTGCCTTCTCCAGCATCATCAGGGCGCCAAGAAAGAAAAAGCCGAGAACGGCCGGGTCGGTGTAGACGATGAAGGCGACAAAGGCGGGCGGAAGATGGTCTCCACCCCAGATCAGCACGAAGACATAAAAGGCGATGACGAAGGCGTAGGCCACATAGATGCCGTAGCGGAATTGCAGCCGCGTCTCGTGTGCGACGAGCGTCGCGAAAAGCGAGGTCATGCCGCGTCCTTTCCGCCCTTGTCGGCAGTGACTGCGATAAAGACGTCGTCGAGGCTGGCTTCCTTGGAGTGAATCGCCACGACCTTGCCCGTCGCCATCAGCTCCATGAAGTCGGCATTGGCGCCAAGTCCGGCAAGGGGATAGTCAACCGTCTCGATGCCGCGTTCGGCCTCGACAGAGACTTCGACGCTTTGCTGGCCATAGGCGCGTTTGAGTTCGGCCGGCCGGCCCATGGCCGGGATGGTTCCGCCGGCGAGAAAGGCAACGCGGTCGCAGACCTCTTCGGCCTCGGCCATGTTGTGGGTAGTCAGGAAAACCGTCCGGCCGTTTTCGCGCATGTGCTTGATCAGCTCGCGGGTGCGCCTGGCCCTGGCCGGGTCCTGGCCGGTCGTCGGTTCGTCTAGGAACAGGACTTCCGGATCGTGCAACAGAGCCCGCGCCAGATTGAGGCGCATCTTCATGCCCTTGGAAAAATCCTCGACCCGCTGCTGGGCCGCGTCCTGAAGGTCGACGAGCCCGAGCACCTCCAGGGGATCGCGGGTCTTCTTGTCGTACAGGGCGGCGAAGAGCCTGAGGTTTTCGAGCGCGCTCAGCCTCAGATAAAGGCTCGGCAGCTCGAAGCTGACCCCGATCTTTTCGTAGAACTCCCTGTCGCCATTGCCCATCGGCTGGCCGAAGACGGTGGCGGTGCCCTGATAGCCTTTCAGAAGGCCCATGAGGATCGCCTGCGTCGTCGATTTGCCGGCGCCCGAAGGCCCGAGCAGCCCGAAGACCTCGCCCTTGGCGATGGCGAATGAGATACCGTTCAATACCGTGTCCGAGCCACCGGGATAGGTGAACTGCAGCTTGTCGACCTCAATCATGGATGGGTCCTTCGATCAGGCGTTTGATGAACATTTCGCGCAGCACTCTGACGGTCAGCGCGTAGGCTTCGGCGTGCTTGAGGTAGTCTTCCTGCAAGGAGAGCGTCATCAGCAGGGTCGATGCGCCTTCAAGCGTCTGTGCGTCGGCGTGGGCAAGTCCGAACCGCTGCTCGAGATCGCCGGCGACCTTCTGAAGAAAGGCGCGGTCGCCCTTCAGGTTGTTGGTCATGTAGTCCGGCGGTGCGTGGCGCATCAGATAGGCGAACTCGGCAGAGTCCCTGACGATCCGCACAAGCGGATCGGTTTCAAGCCGCGCCAGCATGGAATCGAAGAACACGCCGAGCACCACCTCCGGCCCGCCCTGCGTGGCGGCGAGCTCGGCCAGAATCTGTTCCTTGTGCATCGCATCGCGCTGCTCGGCCAGGGCGAAATACAATGCCTCCTTGTTGTCGAAGAAGGCATAGAACGAGCCTTTGGCGATGCCGACATCGCGGCACAGTTCATCGATTCTGAGGCCGCGGAGACCGTGGCGCCTGAAACGCTCCAGTCCCTGCTCCATCAGTCGCTGGCGCAGGGCTTCGCGTTCCTGTTGTGAAAAGGGCCTGGGCACGGCGCAAAGCCTTCCTGTCGATTGCCTGCGGGGTGGGTGATAGCGAAGTACCCGCAGCAATTCCTTTGGGCTTGGACCGCTATATGAGGGCAGTGACTGAAAAAGTCAATAGGTCATTGATTCATTCGATGATAGTTCGGTGTGATTGAGGGCTGCGAGAACAGCGGATAATGGGCTTTGGCACGGACCAGGAAATACGCGACTTTCAAGCCGCTGGCGCCGAGTGTAGACCAGATGCCTGGTCATCGGGCCCGTTCATCTTCGGCCGAAAATCCCTGTAGCCTGCGGGAGTCCACGATGCCGGCCGGACGATATGGCGCATTTGCGGGTCGATGCCGCAGTCCGGCACTGGGAAGGAAAAACGCCGTGTGTCAAAAAACTGTCACCACGCGCTTCGCAGGGGGTTCACAAGCCCATCGGTTCCCCCTATATAGGCGGCGCGGCTGAGGCCGTGCTTTCGTCTTCGTCGACGGTTTGGCCCACATGCGCCATGCATGAGCAATACCGTCGGTTCGCCACATTGGCGCGACGACGACAACAGGTGACGCGGGGTGGAGCAGCCCGGTAGCTCGTCAGGCTCATAACCTGAAGGTCGTAGGTTCAAATCCTACCCCCGCAACCAACACCGACAAACGCCCCTCCTGACGGAGCAGGGCGTTTTTTTCTGCCTTGTTCCCAAGTTCGCCTGAAGTCTTCGCCAAGGATCGGTCCGCCAACCTCGTGACAAGTGCCGGTCTGGCCGCTTCGCTGCGGACACATGCGATGCTCGCGATCCTCGTGTGAAAGTCGTCGGACACCTGCCCCTGCGTCCTGCGTCATCCAGGGGCGCGACCGATTGTCTCCCGTCCGCCTTCGCGATTTCCGAGGCGCCAACCCAAAAAGACCTGCAAAGTCAGGGCTATATATCGATCCTCGCAAGGCTTGCGCCCGCAAATCGGACATCGGTTTCTACCTGCCAGTGGGGGCGCCGCATATCCGGCATGCCTTGCGCCGACGATTCTTGCTTCGCAGACTGGCCGGATCGTGCGCGGCTCTGGGGAGGACAAGAAATGGCCAGTGTTTCGGTTCGTTCGATCATGGGTTGGCTTGCCGTCGTGTTTGTCGTTTTGTCTCTGGCTTTCGGCATAGCCTTCTACTTTCTCAATGGTCTTGCGGGTCGGTTTGATGCAGAGGCGCGCCCGGCCGAAGCGACAATCATCTCGCGCACCAGCGAGCGGGTGCAGCGTCAGGGGACGTGGAAGACATTGTGGAGGGTCGGCCTGACCTTCACGACCGAAGACGGTCAGGAAATGCGGGTCGTCCAGCAGGTAAGCAACGCGTTCTACAACTCGGTGCGCAAGGGCGGTACGCTGCCCGTCCGCTATCTGCCCGATGACCCGCAACAGGTTGAGGTTGAAGAGGGTATGACCGGGTTGCTGGCGCTGATCATGGCGGTTGCGGCAGGAGCTACCGGTGTCATCTCACTTTTTCTTGCAGTGATCTGGTTCCGGCAGAAGAAGCTCGTCGCCTCGGTCTGAGCTACGCGGGCACGAATCTTCCTGCCCTCAACTCGGCACAGGAACAAAAAAGCGGCGCCGAAGCGCCGCCTTGCGTCGTTTCAAACTGTGGCCGGAAGTCAGCTGGTGCGGCGGCGATAGCCGAGGAAACCGAGCAGGCCGACGGCCGAGAGAATGAGCGGCAAGCCAGCCGGAAGCGGAATAGCTGCGACCGTTCCCAAGGTGATGCCGTGCCAGTTTTCGCTGGGGTTCGACGTCCAGCTGATCGATTTCAGCAGTCCGGAGAACTGGATGGCCGCGTGCAGTTCGTATCCTGTCAGGACATCGCCGGCGCTCAGAGTGTAGCTGCCATCACCCCAATAGCCGCGCCCCTCGCTCAAGACAGAGAAGGGGCTGTCGAAATCATAGGCGACCGGAAGATTGGTCCGTCCAAGGCTGACGATCGTCATGATCGGATTGAGCAAAGCCTCGGCAAATGTCAGCGTATGTGTGCCGGATCCGTTCAGCGCAACCATTTCCGATGGCGTCGGCGCATTGTCGATCAATGCGCTGCCGGTATAGGGAGCCGGAGACCCTTCGGTCCAGAAATTGGTCTCGGTCGCGAGCCCTAGCTGGGCGAATTCATACGAGCCCGTATAGGTAACGCCCACGCCACCGACATCGCCGACGACAGTGCCTGGACTTTTGCTGGTCCAGTCGGTCCAGGTGACGGTGGCTGCCTGTGCCGGCACAGCAAGTAGAATTCCCAATGCGGTTAGTACACTCAAACCAAGCTTCATATTCCTACCCCTAATCCCAGAAATTATAGTTAATGGACAATTAAAGGGCACTTTTTGGGAAACGTCAAATTTTGATGACCGAAATGATCCCTGAATGGCCGATTATTCGCCTCGTGGCACAGAATAGCGATCTCAGTTCAAGGGTGTATGTGTCGGGTCATCTTGTATCGGCCGATCACGTCTCCAATTGCGCCCGATGTAGAAAGTGATCGACGACGATAGTCGTTGCTATACCTGATGAACACTTGTGTTTGTCATCGGCGTTCGAATTTCCCGACAGTAGGTATAAGTACCTGTTTTCGAGTTGGTATTTCACCGTTCAGATCGGGCGGTATCAGCCCGGTGGCGCCACGACATGGCTCTGGTAGTGCGCTTCCAGTTCGCCGAGACTGAGCATGTGCCAGTCCTCCGGCATGCTGCCTCCGAACAGCTCTTCGAGCTCCACCGACAGGGCGACGAAAGACAGCGAGTCGAGCGCCATGTCGCAAAGGCGCGTTTGCACGCTGAGGTGCCTGTCGCCAAGCACTGATGCAAACACCGCCTCGACCGAATCGTGCTGATTCGGGTTCAGGCCAAGAATGTCGCGGATGCCATCGAGAATCCTGAGAAGAGGGGGCACGGGTTCGGTGTTCCCGTTCGCCGCATCGAGGATGGCCTGATGGTCTGGCTTGCCATTGGCGAGCAAGGGCAGGCTCTCATGGAAGCGGATGTGGAAGACGCTGTCGACCAGGCCAAATCTTTGTGCCAGTTCCGCTGTCGTGACATTGGGAGCCGTGGACGATGTTCCCTCGATTGCCACAACGATCCTGCTGTCATCGCCGGCAACGGCGCAGGAGCCGCATCGGGCTTGCACGAAGTGCTGAACCTCATCGAGACTGATGCGCAATCCGAACGGCTTGACGAAACGCGAGCTGCGGCCAGTGATGAAGAAAAGCCCTTGTTCTCCCATGACGGCCATGTCGCCGGTGAGCAATGGCAGTCGTGTCTCGTCATCCGCCAGATCGCCCGGACCGCTGGCATATCCCATCATGACATTGGGTCCCTTGTAGGCGAGCTCGCCGGCGGTCTCGGGCGTGGTGACGCGATTGCCGTCGGCATCGACGATGAAAAGCTCACCGCCTGGAATCGCCTGGCCGATCGAGCCGGGATGGCGCAGGGCAAGCTTCGGCGGCAGATAGGACATCCGCGGGCCAGCCTCGGTCTGTCCGTACATGACGAAAAAGCGCTTTCCGCACCTGTCGAACGCAGTGGCAAAATCGCGAACGAGATCGGCCTGTAACCTGCCGCCGGCCTGGGTGGCGTATCGCAGGTCCGGATAGGCCGATGGTTCGAATTTCAGCCGTTTCAGCGTCTCGAATGTGTAGGGGACGCCGGCAAAGCTGGTGGCCCGATGTTCTGAAAACAGCTGCCAGAACGCAGGCTCGGCAAAGCCGAGGCGGGTGAGAACCAGTGCCGCGCCGACAAGCAGGTGCGAGTTGATGATCGACAGCCCATACGAATAATGCGGCTTGAGATGCTGCAGCGCCCGTTCGGACCCGCTCAGGTCCAGATACGCGGCGATGGCCCCGGCATTGCTGCAAAGGTTGGCGGCGGAAAGCTTGACGAGCTTGGGGGAACCGGTCGAACCCGAGGTCGACAGCAGTACGAGCAGGTCGGGATGAAGGGCAGGAACGGGCACATCCGTGCGGCAAATGCCTCTGGTGCCGTCGACTAGGAAGTTCGGGCGATAGCGCGCGATCAGGTCCTGCGTCGCCTGTGTCTCGAGGTCACCAAGCAGATGGGTGACATGACCGGCCTGCAGGCAGGCGAGGTAATCGATCAGCGATCCGGCATCATTCGTTGCCGAGATGAAGGCCAGGCCACGCGGGCCCTCGAAGGCGGATTTGCGCGCCGCGACCCGCTTGTCGAGCTCACAATAGGACAGCGTTTCACCCGAGCTCGTGTCGACGAGCGCCGGCGCGTCGCCGAAACGGCCGAGATTGTCGAAGAAACGTGGTTGGATCGGATTGGAGAAACTCATGATTGGTATCTGCTGAGGTTGGCGCAATCGATTGTCTCACGCGCCGATCAGGTAGCGGCTCCTGTCCTTGGTGACATATTTCAGCGCCACGAAGACCGTGAGACTCGCGGAGATGACGATGAAGGACGCCAGGACGATGGCAGAAAGATCGAGGATCGGGTTGTCGATCATCGGGCGGGCGCCGAACACGGCCCGGACCACGTTACGCATTATTCCGGTGAAATAGCCGTGGATGAAGTAAAGGAAGAAACTCAGCCGCGCGAACATGTCGAGGACCGTGATCCTGCGGTTCAGGGCGCTTTTGCACACCAGCATCAGCAGGACCGCCAGCGGCAGGTTCAAGAGCATGCCGATGCGGTCAGCGATGCCCGTCGGCAGAGAAAGAAGCGCCGGGAACAGCGCAATCTCGACAGCGACATAGCCGGCCAAGAGCCACAAGGCGCGTGGCACTGCCGGTGACAGCACGTCTTCGTGGCGGCTTGCCACCATGCCAAGCAAAAAGGCCGGGGCGTAGACGACAAAGCTCTGGAACGTGTTGGCGTTGTGAGACGAGCGACCGATCAGGCTGGCCGCGACGAGTGCCAGCAGGAAGACCGGGACAAGCAGTGGCGACTTCTTGAGGGCATTGAACACGGGGCTCGCGCCATAGAACAGAACGATCATCGGTATGAACCACAGGGGTCCCAATGCTCCACCCGTGATCGTGATGTAGACGTAGCGGCTGACGTAATCGAGGCTGTAGTACCAATCCAGATCCATCCACCTGTGCGACGGCGCCCAGCCGGCCACGAAACCGACTGTGACCGGAAACGCGGTCACCAGATAGGGAAGGACGACTGTCAGTGCCTTGTTCCGAAGATAGGGGACATAGCGGAAATTGTCGGTCGTCCTGGTGAACAGGTAGCCGGCGATGAAAACGAAAACGATCGTGCCGTTTCCCAGAAGATAGTCCAGCAACACCAGCAGTCCGCTATTTGCTGGCGGCCCGATCATCGAATGGTCGACAATGATCAGGAGGATGGCGATGCCGCGCATGTTGTTGATGAATTGCATCGCGGTCTGTTCGGCTGGAGAGGACGGCATGGGATCTCGCCGCAACACGTGCGGGCGATGCGGGCCCGACACCGACGTGACGACGATGCTTAGAACTAACGTGGAATAGCGCCTTATCGCGATGCGGCATTTGCGAGCCGCGGTGGCTGATTTCCCTCGCACCAGGCTGCAAGTCGAATGCGGGGATTGGGCACAGCGACGTGCGTGCAAATCCGTTTCATCTTGCCGGCCAGGTCAGGCCCTTCGGGCCATGTATTTTGGAGTCATGAAACGGGGGGACCAATGGCCCGTGCACTTACCTTGATTCTTGTTGCCGCAGTCGGCGTGTTCGCTGCGGTGCCGGCATTTCTGGCACAATCGCGCGAGAGCGGGCGGCTTTTCTACGAGATGGTCGTGACCAATGCCGGCACGCGCAGCGCCGGGTGGAACGGCACGCTTTACGACGCCAATGGCGCAGCGATCGAGATCGCGCCTGGCGCGACGGTCGAAACGGAAATCGGCACATTTGCCATGCATGCGTGCACGACGCCCTGGACCCCGTGCGGCATGCTGCGACAGGGCGTGCCGCCGCAGGACGCGCCAAGCATCGACGTTCTGACTGACACACGGGCCTGGGAATTCAGGCTCTATGTCATCGCCGAAGGATCGCGCAGCCAAGGCTGGCGCGGCGAGCTTCGCCACGGCGATGAGCTCGTACCGCCTGCCGGCGACGCCGTCGAGACGATAATGGGGCGGTTCGTTCCGCAGGGTGACGGCGAGTTCCTCTGGGACTGGTCAGGCTGGGCGCCTGATGGCTGGACGGGTCAATAGCGCGTCGAACCAGTCCGCCTTCGAGGTGCGTTCACCAGCGCCAACAGTCCGGCTGGGGCAGGCCGCCTAGACGTCCTTGTAATACTCGCGTTGCGGGGTGACCTCCATCATATCGACGATGTTCGGCCAGTCGCCGGAAGCGTTGATCGCCTCGAAATGCACCTGGTGGCTCGCCACCGATTCCCAGGTTTCCATCAGCTTGAACCGGCGCGGGTCGTGAACGTCCTGCAGGACGCGGACGGCCGAACAGCCCTCGCCATTTCCCGGAAGGTCTTTCTTGGCGCCTTCCAGGATGCCGACAAGCGTGTCGAGATGCTCGGGTTTGACGTGAAAATTGATCACGAGGGTAACGCTCACTGCCGGCCTCCGGTCTGATATTGGCCACGCCTGGCAAGGCCCGGCGTTGTCACGATTGGGGCGTCGGATCTGACCGCTGCAAACGAGAATCATTCCGACCGGCTGAACCAATACGCCTTATTTCCCTCGGCAAGAATGCTTTCTCTCTGTTTTGACTGTCGACGCGTACCGATCCTATGCGCACCCGCGCCTTTGGCTGCCTTTGGTCGCCGTTGATCAATGCGCCTGCTGCCAACATCGGGCACGAAACAGGTCCGCGCCGTGATCATGATCCGCCGGCCGGTCAATCCTCAACGAGCTCGAGCATTCGCGCTGAGATGACCTAGAGGCCTTTGCCGACGAGGGCGCCCTTGCCGCCAACACGCACGAACGGGTGGCCCACTTCGGAAATGAACTCCTCATAGGCCTGCAACGAGCCGTCCCATGGCCCATCAGCAAGGCAGTCGTCGACGATAATGCCGCCAGGCGAGGTCAGGTGTGGCCAGATGTGATCCAGGATGGCGCGTGTCGGCTTGTAGACATCTATATCGAGAAGAACCACGGACACCGGGCCGACCGTGCTCCAGTCGAATTCGGCGGCGTCACCTGCAAACGTCCTGAATTTGTCGTAGCCAGCCTTGGACAGGTTTCTCTTGAAAATTTCCTCGTCGCCATACCTGAACAGGCCATAGGAGGCCATATAGTTTTGTTTCCGCACGCCTATTTCGTGCGAGATGCTGTCTTCGGTGAACCCGGAGAACGTGTCGAACAGCAAAACCTCCCTTTCGTCTTCGGTTGCTCGAAGATGTTCGAGAAGGAAGGCAGACGTGTAACCCTGCGCAACGCCGATCTCGACAACAGCACCGCCGACGTCGCGGGTTCTGTCAATCAAGTTGACTAGCCCCGCTAGCTGGCCCGGATCAACCTTGAATGGATATTTGGGTTTCATGGAGTTCGAAAGGTACGGCGTGCGATAGGCAACGTACTTAATGGTTTCTGCTAATCTCATGGTAGTATCCGTATCTAAATGCATGAAAACTACTAGTAATATTAACCATCAATTTCCTGAGACGGCAATACGCAATCCGTGGATACCCTAATCGGGGTCCAACGCACTGCTTTATCATCGGATTCCGAGCCGCTGGCGTGTGCGCTGAACCATCCGCTTGCACTGCGATCGGATCTTGCTGAACCGGTTTCCGGGCGCGGAGGCAGGCGTGGCAAGTCGGTCGCAGAAAACTTGGATTGTGCAACAAACGCCTATTGAAATCGATTACATCGAGTGTAAACTGCATTCATGTTGGTCATTGGCGCGGAAAATCTCGTCACGAGATCATGCGGCGGTGCTGCCAATTCGAGGAGGCCCGATCGAACGCTTCCGGCAAGTGGAGCGCACGCGTAGGGGTGGATGAAGTCGGCACATGCACTCGGACTGAGTGATGCCAACAATCGATGGCCGGCGTGGAGTCGCGGATTTGCGCAGCGGTGAACGTCCGCTTGCCTGATGCGTTGGCCTTCGGCAGGTCCGACGATCAAGACTGACAGGGACAAAGATGAAGTACGGCCATTTCGACGACGACGCCCGCGAGTACGTGATCACACGCCCCGACACGCCGCTGCCCTGGATCAACTATATCGGCTGCGAGGACTATTTCGGTATCCTCAGCGCCACCGGCGGCGGCTATTCCTATTACCGCGATGCGCGCCTCAGGCGCCTGACCCGTGGCCGCTACAACAACGTTCCGATGGATTTCGGCGGCCGCTATCTTTACCTGCGCGATAACGCCAATGGCGCCTACTGGTCGCCGTCCTGGATGCCGACCCAGAGTGAGCTCGATTTCTACGAGTGCCGGCACGGTATGGGCTATTCGACCATTTCGGCCAAAAAGGACGGCATCGCCTCGCGCTCGCGCTATTTCGTGCCCCTGGGCGAAAATCTCGAGATCTGGCAGCTGACCGTCACCAATGAGCGCCAGGAGCCGGCCGAGATCTCGGTCTTCTCCTCGGTCGAATTCGCCTTGTGGGAGGCGAATGACGACATGACCAATTTCCAGCGCAACCTCAACACCGGGCAGGTCGAGGTCGAGGCAAACACCATCTTCCACAAGACCGAATACCGCGAGCGCCGCGATCATTTCGCCTATTTCGCCTGTTCTGAAAACGTTGACGGCTTCGATACCCAGCGCGAAGCCTTCCTCGGGCCGTGGCGTGGCTGGGACCGTCCGCAGGCGGTGGAAGCGGGTGCGTCGTCCAATTCGATCGCCCATGGCTGGTCGCCGATGGGCTCGCACCACGTCAAACTGTCGCTGGCCTCGGGCGAAACCAAGCAGGTGATCTTCGTTCTCGGCTATTTCGAGAATGCCCGGGACGACAAGTTCGATCCGCCCGGCTCGCAGACCGTCAACAAGAAGGGCGTCTGGCCGGTCATCGAGAAATACACCGACGCCGGCGTCGTCGAAGCCGCATTCGACCGGCTCGCAGAGCACTGGGACAGCCTGCTCGGCGTCTTCAAGGCAGAAACGCCGGATGTCCATGCCAACCGCATGATCAACATCTGGAACGCCTACCAGAACATGGCGACCTTCAACATGTCGCGCTCGGCCTCGAGCTTTGAATCCGGCATTGGACGCGGGCTCGGCTTCCGCGATTCCAACCAGGACCTGCTCGGCTTTGTTCACATGGTGCCGGAGCGCGCGCGCCAGCGCATTCTCGACCTGGCGGCGACGCAGCTCGAGACCGGCGGCGCCTATCACCAGTTCCAGCCGCTGACCAAGAAGGGCAACAACGATGTTGGCGGCAATTTCAACGACGACCCGCACTGGCTGATCATTGGCGTGTCGCAATATCTCAAGGAAACGGGCGATTTTTCAATTCTCGACGAACCGGTGGCGTTCAACACGACGCCCGGTACCGAGGTGCCGCTCTATGAACATCTGCAGCGCTCGCTCCAGTACGCGCTCGACCGTCGCGGACCGCACGGTCTGCCGCTGATCGGCCAGGCCGACTGGAACGATTGCCTCAACCTCAACTGCTTCTCCGAAGAGCCGGGCGAGTCCTTCCAGACGCTCAAGGGCAAGACCGACGGCAAGACCGCCGAATCCGTCTTCATCGGCGGGCTGATGGTGCATGCGGCAAAGGAAATGGCCGAGCTCGCCACGGCGCGCGGCGACAGCGCCGAAGCCGAGAAATACGCTGGCATCGCCGCCGACATGGACGAAACGGTGCGCAAGCACGGCTGGGACGGCGAATGGTTCATCCGCGCCTTTGACAATTACGGCAAGCCGCTCGGCTCGAATGAATGCGAGGAAGGCAAGATCTTCATCGAGTCCCAGGGCTATTGCACCCTCGCCGGCATCGGGCTCGACGATGGCAAGGCGCAAAAAGCGCTCGATTCCGTCGCCAAGCATTTGGCCACCGAACACGGCATTGTCGTGCTGCAGCCGGCGTATACGCGCTATTATGTCGAGTACGGGGAGATCTCGACCTATCCGCCGGGCTACAAGGAAAACGCCTCGATCTTTTGCCACAACAATCCGTGGGTGATGATCGGCGAGACCCGCGTCGGCAATGGCGACCGCGCCTTCGACTACTACACGCGCATCTGCCCCTCGGCCCGCGAGGAGATCAGCGAGGTGCATCGCTGCGAGCCCTACGTCTACGCCCAGACCATTGCAGGCCGCGACGCACCGACGCATGGCGAAGCCAAGAATTCCTGGCTGACCGGCACGGCGGCGTGGAACTATTACGCCATCACCCAGTGGATCCTTGGCGTCCGGCCGGAGTTTTCGGGCCTGCGCATCGCACCGGTGATGCCGGAAGCCTGGCCGGGCTTCGCGGTCAAGCGCACGTTCCGGGGTGTGACCTACGACATCTCGGTCAAGCGCGCCGGCCCCGGAAACTCGGTTTCCCTGAGTGTCGACGGCAAGTCGATCGAAGGGGATATCGTGCCGCCGCCTGCTGCCGATGTCGCCAATGTCCGGGTCGAAGCCGTGATCGGATAGCGCCACCGCTCAGCCGACCGGTGGTGTTTTCGATAGGCTTCACAGCGGAAATGAACCAAAAAAGACAGGTAAAAAGCCCGCCGAAAGGCGGGCTTTGTGCGTCCGGCCTTTGGAACGGCCATTTGACTCAGGTCAATGTCGCGCACCTGCGGAGGTCCTCCTAGTCTGCAAAGGAGGAGCCTATGCCTGCCACCTTGGTGGTTTCGCGTTCCGGGACTGGATTGCCGTCAAGACTGCTGCAAAGCCGTGTTGCATCGCCCGTCGTCCCGATCGCGTTGCGTGCCGCTGCGCCCTTTGGCCGATGGTCAGGCGTGGTGCCGGCTGCTGCCTGCTATCCATCCGCCACACTGCAGATTACCGATCTCAACAAGATTATCGGGAGTGACACGCCATGAGAGTCCACCTGTTCGCCGCAACGGCAGTTTTGATGCTCATGGCAGGCTCGGCCTCGGCCATCGACAACGCCGTTCTCGATCGCGTCGCGACCCTGTTCAAGGACACCGCACCCTCCGAAATCGGCGTTGCGCTCGACAGGATCTTGGGCGCTTCTTCATTCGAATCCGAAGCAGGTACACTCTTGATCGAGGAACCCACGCCAGACCCGGTCTTGCACGCGCAAGCCGGAAACGCCGGCGCCACGGATGATTTCGGCGACGACTTCGGCGGCGATGCGCCGCCAGCCGCTGCTCCGCCCGCCATGACCAATGAACCGGCCACGGTGAGTACCGCACCACCGGCAAGTCCTGTCGTGCCGGACGGCTGGACGAGCTACGACAAGCTCGGCATGGGCTTTGCCGCGCCGCCCGACTTCGAACTCAAGGTGGATGAGGATGATGAGTTCGTCGTCACCAACAGCGACATGCAGACGCCCAAGGGCTGCGCCGTCATGGGTCAGTTCGACAACGAGTCCGATCCCACCAAGGACGTGCCTCCCGGCGCCGATTTCCAGCAGATGCCCGAGCGTGACCTCGGCTATGGCGTTGTCTTCACCACAACCAGGCTGACCATTGAAGAGGACGGTATCGACTTCAAGGCGCTGGCGGTCATATCCAAGGAGCCGTTCAACGAGGACGAGGACTATTTCCAGTTCGTCGTCACCTGTGCCAATGAACCGGCCGACAGCGCCCAGGCATTGATTGATGGCGTCCTCGCGTCTTTGCATTTGACACGCGAACCTGTCCTTCCCGTGCCCGAAAGCGAGAAGCCGCGCCTTGGCGGTCTGGTGACCGGCACGCCGCCGGAGAGCTGGACGCAATATCGGTCGAATGAAAGCGAATGGATCCTGATTGCGCCCGGCATGCAGGCTGCCGCCAGTTTCCGCCTGGGCAGCGATGCTCTGACCGCACTCAGGGACCTGGCTCCAGACAGGCGATTCCGGCAATTCGCCGAGGAACCGGCCCCGACCGTCGAGCAGGTGACACTGATGGGAACCGAAGGCTGGCTGGTTTCCGGCAGGATAGCACCCGATGATCCCGAACACGGCATCTACAATGGCGGCATGGAAGGGCCGATCAGCTTCTTTTTTGCCGATCGCTGCACGCCGGACGGCGATGCGCTGGTTGTCTCGATTTCGGCGCAGCAGTCCTGGATCGATCGGGGCAACGGTTTTGATCCGCTGCTCGACACGATTGCCGTGCATTGGCCGGAAGGCGAGGCGGTGTGTTCGGACAGCGTCGCTGCGGCGATGGAGGCGGCCACGCAGGCCTCGATGCCGGCAACGGCATCGACAGCCGCTGAGACCAGCACCCAACCTCCGGCCGATATGTCCGCTGGCGCAGAAGCCGGCGATGTCGGGGCGGGTTCGAATTGGCAGACTTATGTCGATCCGCGCTTCGGCACATCGGTATCCTATCCGGCGGACATATTCGTCACCATCACCAACGCACCCGATGGACAGGGCGTGCAGGTGGTCAACGCCGACGATACCGCCGAACTCAAGATCGGCGGCATGCAGCTCGACGAGGCTGTTGCGCTCGACGATTTGATGCGGGAGATGGTCGCCAATCCGGATATCGGCATGCTGACCAGCATGAACCGGATCGATGACAGCTCGTTCCGGCTGGATGGCGTGCACGAGGGACAGCGTGTCACCCAGGTTGTCGCTCTCGGCGACGGCAATATCCTCAACATGTTCGCCGCGCGCTATCCAGAGCATTATGCCGATTTGGTGGATCGCATTGCCGCAAGCTTCGACATTGTCGTGCCACAGCCGGCGCAGGCCGATGTGCCGGCGGTCGATCAGGCCATAGAGCTGGCCTTCTGGGATGCGATCAAGGATTCGACCGATCCGGCCGATTTCCAGGCCTATCTCGATCAGTTCCCCTATGGGTCGTTTGCCTCGCTGGCGCGCATCCGTGTGAACCGACTGAGCGGTGGCGGCGCGCAGCCGGCCACTCCGGCAACCCCGCAGGCTTCCGGGAACGGGGCCGGGATGAGCGCCGACGACTACGACTGGCAGACCTATGCCAATTCCCGATTCGGCATTGTCATCGATTATCCCGCCGACATCTTCCGCGCCCTGCCGCCGCCGACCAACAATGATGGCCGGCGCTTCGAGTCCGTCGACGGTTCGGCCGGGTTCTACGTCTTCGGCCAGCACAATGCCCTCGGACAAAGCCTTCAGGAAATCTACCAGCAAGAGCGCGCGTCCAATGGCGACAAGACCGTCGCCTATGCCGAGCTCGGCCAGGGTTGGTTCGTGGTCTCCGGCTTCCGCGGAGGCGATGCGTTCTACCGCAAGATGCTGCTGTCGGCCGATGACGTGCTGTCGGTGTTCGAGATCAGCTATCCGAGCGCACTCCAGGCGGGTTTCGACGACATCGTCACGCGCATGTCGGACTCGTTTGCCGCGAATGGCGGCGAACAGGATGGCGTCAGTGCGGCGGGGCCCGGACCCAATGGCACCTATTCGAGCGGTTGGGGCGATATCATCTTTGCCACCGATGCTGCCGGCAAGGTGAGCGCCGACTACGAAGACGGCCAGAGCCAGCTTGTCGGCCAGATGAAGGCGATGCGTTTCGAAGGCACCTGGCATGAACCGATGGCGGCCAAGAAATGCTCGGATGGCAAGTACTGGGGGCGCCTGACGCTCGATTTCGCCGCCGATTTCAGCTCGTTTTCGGGTTTGTGGAGCTATTGCGACGCAGTGCCCGAGCGGACTGTCAGAGGCAGTCTGACAAGTGCCTCCGGTCCCGGGGCGCAGCCTGTCGGCGCTCTTGCTGGCGCGGCGGGTCTATGGGCCATAAACGCCAACGGCCATACCGGTCAGCTTCGGCTCGCCTACGGGCCGGATGGCCTTTCCGGCTACGTCAAGCTGGGCAGCGGCCATGACGAGATACTGAGGGATGTGCAGTATGATCCGTCGCGGGGGCAGGTCGAGTTTCTCCGCCCGCTCGGCCCGCAGACCGATCAGCATTATGTCGGCACTGTTGCGGGTAACCGGATCGATGGGAAGTTCAACCAGGGCGCCGGCAGCGCCTACTCCTACAGCTGGTCTGCAACCCTTCTGGAGGCGGATGAATTCGTGCCGCAGGACGAGGGTACGGGGCAGGGTTCCGCTACGCCGTCAACGCAACCGGTCGCCACGTTCGGCCCCTTTGCGACCCCCGCCCGTGGCACACCCGAACGCAAGCAGATCATCGATGCGGCACGTAGCCCGGTCGCCAATGATATCGGCCAGTCGGTCATCTTCATTGTCGACATCCTGAGGAGCGACGGGCACTGGGCCTATTTGCAGGCAACGCCCGTGCAGCCCAATGGCAAGCCGATGGACTGGATGACGACACGCTTTGCAGCCGACTGGCAGGCGGATGCCATGAGCGATACCGTCATGGTGCTGCTGAGCAAGGATGGCGGGGTCTGGCACGCGGTCGACCACATCGTCGGGCCGACAGATGTCTATTGGTATGGCTGGATCGACCAGTACCAGCTGCCCGAAACGCTGTTCCACGAATAGGCCTTGTGGCCGGGGCGTATCCGTGTGGCGCCCCGGCCATGGGTTTGCCTGCGGATTGTGGCCTTGGGCCTGCCGCGCCGCTATTGTCGTTTGAGGTCAATCCGATAAGGCGCGAGGCCGATGAAAGAGGATAAACTCCGGGAACAGCTCAAGGCTGCCATCGTCAAGAAGGTCAGGGCCGACGCCAAGCCGAAGAACCTTCTCAAGTAGTTGCGCAAGAAATATCCCGATGCCAGGTCCAAAGATCTGGCGCTGGCCGCGTTCGAGCTGATGATCGAGGTCGCCGACAAGGATGGCGACCTGGCCGTGGCGCTTCAGGAAATCGGCCTGAGCGAGCGTGGTTCGGCCGATCAGGTCGAGGACTGACGCCAAACGGCGTCGGCCTACGGCTCGCGCCAGGCGTGGTTGAAGCTCTCGACAAGCGGCTCGGTCAAATAGGCAAGCGGCGATTTTTCGCCGGCCTTGATGAAGACCTCGGCGGGCATGTCCGGCAACAGCTTGTGGTCGCCGAGTTTGGCCAGTTCCTCGGGTGGCAATGTCACCCTGGCGACGAAATATGTCTCGCCGGTGCGCTGGTCGGACATGGCGCTGGCCGAGACATAGCTCACCGTCCCGAAAAGACGCGGCAATTCGCGCCGCGGCAGGCCGGGGAAGGTCACCTCGGCGTTGAGATCCGGGGCGACATTGTCGATGTCGACCGGGCGGATGCGGGCCTCGACAATGAGGTCGTCGTCGACCGGTACGATCTCGAGCAGGGCCGTGCCCGGCTGTACCACGGCGCCAACCGTATTGACGTTGAGCCCGACAACCACGCCGCCGACCGGCGCGCGCACGAGACCTTGTTCAAGCGTGTGGCGGGCATCGAGCAATTGCTGGGACAGCGACAGCAGGTCCGCCTGCGCGGTGCCGAGCTTGTCGTTGGCATCGCGTTCGAACGACAGGCGCAACTGCAGGATCTGCAGGTCCGCCTGGGCGCTCTGGGCCTGGGTTGCGGCGATTTTGGCGTCGAGGTCGGCTTTGGTGCCCTTCATGTCGGACAAGGAACGCTCGAGATCGAGCACGCGCGAATTGGCGACCAGGTTCTTCTTGTAGAGAGCCTGCATGTCGGCATATTCGCGCTCGGAAATGGCGATGCGGTCCGAAACCGCCGCCGACTGGGCTTCGAGCCCCTTGATCTGCTCGCCGAACTGGCGGACCTGCTCGCGAATGAGGTCGATCTGGCCGTGCAGGGCCCTGCGCTCGGACTGGAACAGCTGGCGTTGGGAGCTGAGGAGTTCGCCGACGTCCGGGTCGCCCGACAGCGCCAGCAGGGATTTGGGAAAAGTGATGGTTTCGGCGTCGTCGCGTTCGGCCCGCAATCGCGCAATGGTCGCCTGCTTGAGATCGTAGTTGGACTGGATGATCTCGAGCGCGGCCCTGGCCGCCGTATCGTCGAGGCTGACAAGGATGTCTCCGGCCGAAACCCGTGTGCCGTTGGAGATATGAATCTCCTTGACCGTGCCGGCATTGACCGCCTGAACCAGCTTGCTTTCGGAGACGACCTTGACGATGCCCGAGCCGATGATGGCGCTCGACAGGCGCGAGATCGAGGCCCAGGCGCCGAACGAGCCGAGACCGAACAGGATGACCGCCATTCCGAAGACGATGGCGGGGCGCGAATTGGTTGGCGGCTTGTTTCCTGCGGCGGATTTGTTTTCGGCCATGTCAGGCGCTCTTCCAGTTGGGATTGCCCGGCGGCCGGATCTGGTTGGCGGCCGCTGCGGAGCGGAGCTGTTCGGGCTGTTCGGCCTTGTTGTCCTGCGGGTGGGTCAGGTCCCACAGCACCGTCTCGCGGTCGCCGAATTGCGCCATGGCGCCGTCGCGCAAGACCAGGATCTTGTCGACCACCTCGAGGATCGAGGGGCGGTGGGCGATGACGACGAGAGTGGCGCCGCGTTCCTTGATGCGCCACAAGGCCTTGAGCAGTGCGGCATCGCCATGCCCGTCGAGATTGGCGTTGGGCTCGTCCAGAACGATCAGCGCGGGCCGGCCGTAAAGAGCGCGGGCAAGGCCGACACGCTGGCGCTGGCCGCCCGAGAGCAGGGTGCCGCCCGGACCGGTGCGCGTATCGTAGCCTTCGGGCAGCCTGAGGATCATCTCGTGCACGCCGGCCTCCTGGGACGCGGCGATGACGGCATCGGAATCGACAGGTCCGAAGCGGGCGATGTTGTCGGCAATCGAGCCGTCGAACAGCTCGATGTTCTGGGACAGGTAGCCGATATGGGGACCAAGCGAACTGCGGTCCCATTCGGCGATATCGGCGCCATCGAGCCGGACGCATCCCTGCAAACCCGGCCAGACGCCGACCAGCATCTTGGCCAGCGTCGATTTTCCGGACGCGCTCGGGCCGATCAGGCCGAGCGCTTCGCCCTGATGAAGGTTGAACGCAACGCCCTTGATGATTGGTCGTCCGCTATTGGGGGGGCCGCCGAACAGGCGTTCGACCGACAGGGCGCCGCGCGGATCGGGCAGCACCAGACTCGAGGTCTTGCGCTCAGGCGCGGTCAGCGTCTCGCGGATGCGCTGATAGGCGCCACGAGCCAGCACGAATCCGCGCCAGTTGCCGATGGCGCCTTCGACCGGTGCCAGGGCGCGGCCCATCATGATCGAGGCGGCAATCATCGCGCCGGCGGAGATCTGCTGGTTGAGCGCCAGATAGGCACCGGTGCCGAGAATGGCGATCTGCAAGACGGGCCGCACGAATTTGGTGGCGGCGGTCAGGAACCCGGCGCGATCGCTGGCCTTGGATTGCAGCCACAATCCGCGCTGGTAGCGGTCCTGCCAGCGCGCCATCAGCCCGTTCATCATTCCCATGGCTTCGACGGTATCGGCGTTCGTTGCGGCATTGCCGGCGAATTGGGCGGCCAGTGACATGTGCTGGTTGGCATCGGTCAGCGGCTTGCGGGTGAACACCTCGCTGGCAACGGCAAGGGCGAACAGGATCAGCGCACCGATAGCCGAGACGAGGCAGAGCATGGGATGCAGGACGAAGATGACGCCGAGGAAAAGCGGGGTCCAGGGAGCGTCGAAAAAGAAGAACGGACCTGCACCGGTCAGGAAGGTTCGGAAAGTGTCGAGGTCACGCAACGTGCCCTTGCCCTTGGTGTCAGCGCTGACGTTGCCAACAACCGTGCGCGAAAACATGCGCGTGCTCAGCAGTTCATCGAAACGCCCGCCGAGGCGGACGAGGATGCGCGAGCGCGCACCTTCAAGCAGGGAGCCGACGAAGATCAGCCCGGCTGCGGCGAGGGTGAGAAAGAGCAGAGTCGGCAGGCTACCTGATGTCAGGACGCGGTCGTAGACCTGCATCATGTACATCGGACCGACCAGCATCAGCAGATTGATGACGAAACTGAAAAAGGCAACGAAGACCAGCACACGCTTGATCTCGCCCATGACTTCGGAGAAGGGCTTTTCGCGTTTGGGGCGGGGTGCGGGATGTCGGCGCGTCGGCTGCGGCACTGCCACAGCCGTCGTCGTGCCCTGCGGGCTGGTCTGTTGCAGCGACTTGCGGATGTCCTGCCAGGAGCGGGCGTCCGACATCTATTCTCTCCCGCTTCGAAAACGCGGCCGTGTGGCCAATTCGTTCGGGAGGAACGCACTCGTACTCATAGTCGACCCCAACGCACTACAACGCCACATGTGTACTGCCGGATCGCAGTGTCATCGATCCGGCTTCGCAAACCGATCCGGCCAACCTAGGCAGATATACTTAAGAAGCCGCAAATCGGTTTCAGTTCGTCGGTCGTTGGACTGCGCCGGCGCATGAGGCAATGCCAGGCAAGTGGATTATCTGGAGGTGTTTCAGGGACGGCTGCCGGGTCCAGCACCCGCAACCGTCCCAATGCGTCGTCGCTCCGGGCTATGTGAACGACCCGAGGCGTCGGTTTGTCAGCCTGCCAGCCAACCTAGGCGACCAGGCAGAAATTGGCATCGGTCAGATCGTTTGAGCTGACGCCAACCAGGCATACATAGTCGGATCCTGACCAGGAGAAGCTGGCGTCCGGCCCGTCCAGGTGCAGATACAGATTGCCCTTGGATTCGTGCGAACTGGCCAGCACGTCGGCGAAGGACGAGAACGCGAGTTGCTTGAGAACGATGAGGTCCTCGGCGGCATCAAAATCGAGCACCTTGTCGCCGCCGCTGTTCTCGCCGAAGACGAACTGGTCGGCACCCGCGCCACCGGTCAGGTCGTCGCCGCCGCCGCCGCCGGTGAGGATGTCGTTGCCGTCGCCGCCGAACAGGTAGTCGCGCTGCGCGCCACCGGTCAGTTGGTCATTGCCATTGCCGCCGTCGAGATGGTTGTACTTCCCGTCGCCGGAAACGAGGACGTCGTTGCCGTCTTCACCGTAAAGCCAGTCCCGGTTGTCACCGCCGTAAAGGTGATCGTCGCCGGTTCCGCCGAACAGTTTGTTGGGGCCTTCGTAGCCGTAAAGCGTATCGTTGCCGGCATCCCCGAACAGGTTGTCGCGCGCCGCGCCGCCGTGAAGGATATCATCACCGTCGCCGCCGGAGGCGCTTCCCCAGTTCTCGTCACCCAGGTGGACGATGTCGTCACCGGCGCCCGCATCGATGCGGTCCCTTCCGGCCACGCCATAGATGTCGTCATTGCCGGAAGTGCCCTGGATCTCGTCGTCGCCAGCGGTACCGTAGATCTCATGCACGCCATAGATATCGTCGGCCGAGGTCTCGGAGGAACCAGTGTCGGGCGCCGGCTCTTCGTCAGGCGACGTGTCGGGCGCACCCGGGTCGCTGGTGTCGGCGGCCGTGCGGAACGATGCCAGAAGGTCCGAGACGCCGTTGATCCCGTGCGAAACGCTTTCTGCGTCGACAACGTCGCGCACAAAGGCAAAATTGTCGATGAGGCCATCGAAGCTGCCGCCACGCGGGTTGCCGAGATAGAGCGAGGGCTGGTTGTTCATCGCGCCCTGGAGGGATCCCAGCATGTTGTCAGCGCTGGTGACGGCCACGCCGTCGAGATAGAGCACCGCCTTGCCGGCGTCTCCGTCAAAGGTCAGCGCCACCGAGTGCCAGTCGGAATCGACGATGGGAAGATCCTTCGCCTTGAGCCAGTAGGTGTCCTTGTCGGTCGTGACCGCGGCCACGAGATCGTTGCCGCTGACGCTGATCGAGAAGCTGCCGGTCAGATTGACCAGCCGACCGGAATCGGCAAGCTCGCCGTCGTCCTTCTTGAAATCGACGAAGACAGTGTAGGCGTTGTTGCCGAACATGTCGGACGAGCCTTCATACGCCACCGAGCCGCCGTTGAGACGCAGCGCCTGACCTTCGCCGTGGGCTTCGAAACTCACGGCCGGGTCAAGGGTGACGGCGTTGAAGATATCCGAGGTGTCCTTGCCACCGTTGTCGAAGTCGGACTTCAGCGCGAAGGGCGAGTCGACCACGACAATTTTGGCAAGGGAGACCGTTTCGCCGTTCGCGAGCGTTATGTGCGCCTGTACCTCATAACGGCCGGCCTGCTCGTAATTGTGCGCGGGCGATACGTCCGAGGACGTGCGGCCATCCCCAAAATCCCAGGTAACCGATGCGCCGTCCATGGACAGATCGCCGTCAGACCCGAACAGGCTGCCAACAGAGAACGTGTGATCGAGCAGGTGGAAGCCGGTTCCGCTTTCCTGCGCAATCGCGCCGATCATGGAATCGGGCGCAAGATCAACGACCGAAAGCTGCGAGCCAACGCCTGCTTGCTCGATGTCGCCATTGGGCAGGGGGAGCAGGTCCGACGGTTCGACCTGTGCACCTGCCATGGCATTGACGAACAGGTCGCCGACATAGTTGGCCGCACCCGGTTCGGCGTTCTGAACCACCAGGTTGTTATCGACCGTCCAGCCCGCCTGCGGTTCGATGTCGATTCGCGGCACGACATTGTCGGTCACCGTGACATTGGTGGAATCGGCAGCAACGCTGATCTTCGGAATCGTGATCGGCTCGGCGTTGCCGAGGTCCGGGTTCTGAAGAACGGTGTTGTTCGAAATCACCACGCCGTCGGTCTCGCCCACAGTGATGCCGTGGGTCTGCGCGTTGTAGATGATGTTGTTGGTAATGGTGATGTTTTTGTAGAACATCTCCGTGCCGGCACGACCGTTGTCGACTTCCTCATTGCGCATGAAGATGGTCTGGGTGTAGTCGCCACTGCCGCTGTTCAGGATATTGCCGGTGATGGTGATATTCGTCGATGGTGTGTCGGTACCGGCGGTGAAGAACTGGATCATGTCCGGGTGGTCGGTGCTTTCGACTGAGCGGCGGAAGTCGTGGATGTTGTTGCCTTCGATCAGAACGTTGGTGACTTCGGAAAAGTCGAAACCGTCCGAGCGCAAGTCGTAAACGTCGTTGCCGCTGACATCCAGATCGGTGACCGAATTGAACACGGCGCCGCGCATGAAGCCATGAATCTCATTGTCCTCGACGACGATATTGCTCGACGTGTTGACGACCAGTCCATAGCCGGTGCCGAAACCATCATCGACGTCGCTGACGCCTGAGGCGTTGTCGCCGTCGAACTCGCAATTGGTGATTTTGATGCCTGAGGACTGGCTGACCAGGAAAGGCTTGTAGTAGCCTGCTGCCCCGTCTTCGGCCGTGTAGTCGAACTTCACGGAGTCAAAACTGAGGTTTTCGACGCCGTTCAACCGCATATTGCTAAAAACCGCCGGATCCTCTGGATCGGCGGACTTGATCGTGACCTCGCTAGCGAACTTCACGAAAGATTGCGCCCCATCATACAGGTTCAATTCCCCGTAGTCGCCTGCAGCAAGGAGGATGGTCTCGCCGCCGGTCGCTTTTGCGAGGGTGGATAGCAGTTCTTCTGATGAGAAGACCGTAATTGTTTCAGACATTTGCACGTTGCCTTTTGCCAGTGCCGGAATCTGGAAGTCCCGGCTTTTGGGCGAGGCTGAGGTCGCGCGACTGAACGTGGGGAAAATGCGTAATTTGCAATTTGAATCAAAAATTCTTTCGTCGTTCTTTACCGAAAATGCACACATTGATTTGTCGAGGCTGGACACGAGAAGCCTGTTGGCGACATATGGCGGCGTACTTTCGCAGCCCTTTTCATAAACCTGTACGGCAAAAGCATTCGTGGTGCCGATCAGGCACACCACACCGATCAAAGCAGCAGTTATCGACCTACCCGCGCCTATGCGCGGTCTGTGAATTCTGGGCCTGCCGTGCCGAGTATTTGCGGCAAGGTCGTCGAATCCGGTCGGCGTCCCGAAATTCGCAAAAAGCTCGTGGGAGCGGATTCTTTCATGTTTTGCCGCATATTGGGCATTAAGTAGAAACGCGGAAACCCGCAAAAGCATACCTGACATGTTAAAAACAGCCTTCTTCCTCAGTGCGAGCAATATCTCAACCGCGCTCATCAGTCTGGTGCGCAATATTCTGGTCGCTCGACTCATCAGTGTCGAAGATTTTGGTATCGCCAGCACTTTCGCCATCACAATGGCAATGGTCGAAATGGCAACCGATGCCGGGTTCAATCGGCTCATCGTTCAGGCCCGCGACGCGGAGACCTCCCGCCTTCAGGATACGCTGCAGTTGTTGCAGTTGCTCCGTGGCCTGACGGGCGCGGTGATACTGTTTGTCGCAGCAGACCTGATCGCATTTTTGTTCAATCATCCCGATGGTGTCTGGGCATACAGGCTGCTCGCACTGGTTCCACTGATGCGCGGCTTCCTCAGTCTTGACCCGATGCGTCAGCAACGGCAAATGCGCTTCGTCCCCTTCGTGGTGACCGACCTCGGTTCCATCGTCATTTCAACCCTGGCCGTTATCCCGCTGGCCATGCTGTTCAACGATTTCCGGGTAATGCTTTTCGTCATCCTGCTGCAGCAGGGCACGAACACGGTGCTCACCCATCTGGTCGCCAAACAGAAGTACCGACTGCATTGGGATTTGGCGCAGGTCAAGCAGTCATGGGAATTCGGCTGGCCGCTGCTGCTGAACGGTATGCTGCTATTCGGTGCCATCTATGGCGACCGGCTGGTCGTGGGCAATGCCATCGGCCTTGTCGAACTCGGCTGGTTTTCGGCAGCGTTCATGCTGACCTATGCGCCAACCCAGGTGGCGGCCAAAACGTTGAACGGCTTTCTGCTGCCGCAATTGAGCAAGGTGCAGGATCAGAAAGACGAGTTCCGCCACCTTTACCTGGCGACCGTTCAGGCCACTCTTTTGATCGGCGTGCTGTTCGTTCTGCTCTTCATGTCCATAGGACCGTGGCTGGTCACCTTCCTATACGGCGCCAAGTACGAGGCGGCGGCCGGCATCATCGTCTGGCTTTCGATTGCCCAGGGCGTTCGCATCGGCAAAGCCGGACCAGCGATCGTTGCCACTGCCAAGGCGCAAACCAAGAATCCGTTGATTTCCAACCTGATCAGGATCCCGTTTCTGCCGGCTGCCTGGTTTGCCGCGCAGCACGGTGGCGGCCTGATAGCGGTAGTCGGTTTTGCCGTGCTGGCTGAATCGATCGGACTATTGACCTCGATTTACATGTTGCGCAGGCGGCTCAGTCTTCCGCTGCGGTCGCTGGTGGTGCCAGTGTTGCTCGGGCTTGCTGCCATGTACTGGGGGGCGACCAGTTCCATGGTCCTTGGCGAGGATCTGAAATGGGCTCTTGGTGTCGCGCCGGTCGCCATTTCCGTCCTGGTCTTGGTCTGGGCTATGAAAGACATGCGCGTGTGGGTGCGGGACCGGCTTTTTGCCCGCCAATTCTCATAACCAAGCAAACGAGGCACATTCGGCGATGGAGACAGCAACCGATTTCGACAAGCCGTTCGAATGGATCGACGGTGTTGTAGAGCGGGCAAGGCGCGCCGAAAGCCGGTCGCACAGCCGCATGGGTGATCTGGCGGTCGCGCTATACCGCTTCCGTCGCCTGCGCAGGCAATGCCGGTCGATCTGCAACCGGTTCGAGGGCGGCTCATTCTATTCAGCGTCGCTGCGCGCCATCATGAAGCGTTATCACGGGGTCGTGATCGGCGAGTACTCCTATGGTGCAATCTTGCTGCCCGGTACGCTGCCGCCGGGCACGATTGTCGGCAAATACTGTTCCGTAGGCACCGAATTGATCGTCAGGCGCCGCAATCACCCCTTCGATCGCATGACCCAGCATCCCTTCTTCTACGACAGCTCGGTCGGCTATCTCAGCGAGGATGCCATTGTCGAGACCGAGGACAATCCCTTGGTCATCGGCAGTGATGTGTGGATTGGCACCCGCGCAACTATTCTTGCCGGATGCAACAGCATCGGCAATGGCGCGGTTATCGGTGCGGGCGCGGTCGTGACCCGAGACGTGCCGCCCTATGCCATCGTCGCCGGTGTGCCGGCCAAGGTCATCCGAACGCGCTTCAGCGAGGATGTCGTGAGCGAGCTCGAAGCATCGCGCTGGTGGGAACTGTCATTGCCCGAACTGATGGAACTGCGCGATCTGATGGGCAATCCGGCGACCCCGGAAACTGCAGCAAAGCTGCGCGAACACGTTGCCGCCCGGCGAGGAGAAACTGCATGACCGACAAGAAAAGCGTGACCTTCGGTCTGCTCTGGCACTCCACCAATTCGGACAATCTCGGCATTGGCGCCCTGACCGCCGGGCATATAGCCATTCTCGAAGAGCTCGCTGCGGAAATGGGCCTCGCGCCGCGTTTCAAGGTACTGGGATGGAAAGACCCCGAGCCCGCCTACATCTCCGCCCCGAATGTCGAAACGGTGGGAATGCGGGCCCGCGACCTGTTTCGGCCAAGCGGGCTGTTCTCGGCGCTGCGCGATTGCGACCTCTTGCTCGACATCTCGGCCGGCGACAGCTTCGCCGACATCTATGGCACGCGGCGCTTCGTGCTCAACATCGTCTCCAAGATCAATGTGCTGGTGTCGGGGCGGACACTCATCCTCAGCCCACAGACCGTTGGGCCGTTCAAGCGGTGGTGGGCACGCGTTCTCGCAGTGATGACGATGTCAGGCGCGCGCCATGTGGTCACGCGCGACAGCATGTCGAGCGACTACGTCCGCGAACTTGGCCTGTCCAGAAAGCTGGTCGAGGCGACCGATGTGGCCTTCAGGCTGCCCTATGATCTGCCTCCGCCGCGCGACCATGGCCCGGTGCGCGTAGGTCTCAACATATCCGGCCTGCTGTTCAATGGTGGCTACAGCCGCAAGAACATGTTCGATCTGGCCTTCGACTATGCCGAGTTTGCACGGGCTTTGTGCAAGGCGTTCGTCTCCAACCCGGATTGCGAGCTGCATCTCATCGGGCACGTCAACTCGCATGGCCAGGAGGTCGAGGACGACTATCGTGTCACGCAGAAGCTGGCTGAGGAATTCCCTGGCGCGATCGTTGCGCCGCGTTTTGCCGGGCCATCGGCAGCAAAGAGCTATATTGCCGAGCTGGACTTCTTCGCCGGATCACGCATGCATGCCTGCATCGCTGCGTTTTCTTCCGGCGTTCCAGTCATGCCCGTCGCCTACAGCCGAAAATTCGAAGGCCTGTTCGGGACACTCGGATACAATCGCCTGGTGGACGCCAAGAAGCACACTGCCGATGAGGCGATAGCTGCCGTGATGGATGCGTTCAACCAGCGCGATACCCTGAAGACAGAAGTTGCAGCTGCATTCGACCGGGCACAGGTTCGCCTCGCCACCTACCAGGGTCTGATCAAGAGCGAGCTTGAGCGGCAAGCTCGTCTCTAGGCTTGTTCGTCCTGGCAGACCACATCTCGCCTTAATCGGAGGATTTGGACACCCACTTGTCTTCGGACAGGTCCCAATGCGAGGGGTCAAAGCCGGTGAGGGCGGCGAGTTCTTCCATCTCGCCCGGAATGACAGCGTTCAACCGGTCAAACAGCGTGCTGTCGAAAAGCAGGCTCTCCGCGCTGTGCGCCTCGCGGTTTTTCGAGGTGTATTTCGGAGAAAAATCGATGGCTCCCGCCGGAGCGGGATCGACGTCGAGGAAGTCGAAAACGTTGCGGACCAAAGCCTCCGGTTGGTTGGATAGCCCTTCGAAAGGCAGCACCAGGATCTGGTCCTTGGAAAAATGTGCGAGATAGCGCTTGAGTTGGCTGGCATAGGAACTGAAGGCCAGCATCACGTCAAAACGTTTCTCGAGAACCTCGTTGAACGTGCCTTGGGCGAAGTTGTTGCGTTCGCCCCACAGGAATTGCGAAACGATGCGCCCATAGGGGTGGCGCAGGATGTAGATCAGCTTCGCGTCGGGCGAGCGCTTGGCGATATTGGCCGGTACCTCGCCACCGATCACTGGGTGCATGGTGTAGTAGGTCGAGGATTCGCCGAACCAGCGTTCGCCGCCGTATCCAAGGCTGATGAGGCGCAAGAGGCTGTCGTCATCGAGGTTCAGCCGCAATCGATTTCGAGAGGTGCCTTGCGTCAACTCATCCGTTTGGTCGAGGAAATAGCCCGGCTCCTTGAACTGGGACATGAAAATGTCCGGGTGCTGCGCCAGGTAATTGTGAAGGCTGGTCGTGCCGGCCTTTTGCGTTCCAATGATCACCAGGTTGGGTTGCACCCTGTTCTGGCCGCCCGTTCCCAAGAGATCCTGCACGAAGTGGCTTCGCTTCCACAGCTCACGCGCCGCAGGACTTTTGCGAATGATCTTGGATTGCAGTTCAAAAAAACTGGACGTCATCGACAAAATTCCTTTGCGAGATGCTTTTCTCGTCTGGCGAGGTACGTAAATATCCACACAACTAGCCGCGGACTTTCGAAGGGGCAAGCGCGTGCTCCCTTTATCGTTTCCACGGTTCGCTTCCGTGCCTGGAGGCAGCGCGCGGAACGGGCATGAAATTGGGATGTGCAGAGGATGGATCGAAAGGCTGAAGGCAATGCGGCGCAGGAGATCAATTGCCGCCTCGGGTCGGCAACGCTTTCTGAGCCGTCTTTGGCGTTCACCAATAAGCCCGGAGGTCGTTGCCTTGCCTTCTGATCTGGCCTACTCGACGGGGTAGTGCTGTGGTGTCAGCGTCACAATTGTCTGGAATGAGTTTTTGCCGATTGTTGCCGACTTGCCGACATATGCGGTTCGCAATCGTGATCTGAGCTTTGGCGCCTGGGCTTTCCGATCCGGAGAACGGCGCACAAGAGTTTTTTGTTGGTTGCCGCATGGCAATTGTCAGACGTAGGTTTTGGAGTGGGAATTGCATGGGCAACTCGTGTCTGGTTCCAGAGGATTCCAACCGTGATGCGAACTGGAAGGATGCTTCCGGAACGGCGAGCCTGAAGGTGCGCCTTGCCAGGCTCGTGCCTACCCCCGTATTCCTGTGGCTGCGTCGGCAGAAGTCCAGATTGGACCTTTGGAAGGCCTACGCATTTGATTTTCAGCACTATTCCCGTTTTGGCTCGGCGATTTTCCGGGGCGATACGCAAGACAAGCTGGCCGGACTGATCACCATCGGCTACCACGGCCTCGAAAAGGGCATGTCCCTTCATGCTCCACGGCCGATGTTCGGGCGCAAGAATGTGCGCACCACCTACAATCTCGTGTATCGCTATGTCGGCGCCTATGGCTGGGACGAGGTTTCCGGCACGGCGCTGAGCGTGCTCGAGGCCTATCAGGCATTCAACCTTGCCGCCGGGCATGATGATCCAGAGCTGGAGCAAAAGCTGGCCAGTCTCCGCGCTCAGTTTGGCGAGGCGGGCAAGATCGCTCCGGCTGGTGGCACCAAAGCGGTCACGCGTGACGAAATCTGGCGCCAGTCGAAAATGGACCTCGCCCCGTTCTTTGCTGCCCGCAGCAGCATCCGCGATTTTCCCGACGAGCCGGTCTCGCGTGACCTCATCAGGCAGGCGGTCAAGATGGCCCAGAAAACGCCGAGCGTCTGCAATCGCCAGGCCGGACGCGTGCATCTGTTCGACGATCGCAAGGCCATCGCGCGTCTGCTGCAGATACAGGGTGGCGCACGTGGATTTTCCGAGTCCGTGCCGATGCTGCTGGTGATTTCCGCCGATATTTCACGCTTCCAGTCGACCGGCGAGCGCTATCAGGGCTGGATCGACGGTGGTCTGTTCGCGATGTCGGTGATTTATGCACTCCACTCTCTGGGGCTGGGCAGTTGCTGCCTCAACTGGAGTAAAATTCCCCAAGACGACCGGGCGCTTGTTCGGGCAGTGCCGGAGCTCGAAAGCGAGCGAGTCATAATGTTCCTTGCTGTGGGGCATTTGCCGGAAAAGCTGAACGTGCCGATCTCGAACTCGCCGCCGATCGAGGAAGTCCTGTCCGTCGGTCAGGTCCGGGAGAGCTGAACATGGCGAATAAGCTGTCGACTGGCCTGAACTCTGCGTCACCGCGCGTGACTGGACGAACTCCCGTGATAGGTGTGCTTGAACCTGGTTCTTGCGCCCCATCTGACACGGGGAGAGTGTGGCGGATTTGACAGCTCAGAATCCCTATCAGCGCAGAAGACCTCAAACCGAGTCCGACGCGTCCGGCCAGCTGAACCCGGCCGAGACGAAACAGGCGCCGGCATCCGCGCCTGCGGCAGCGGGCAAGCCCAAGCTATTGCCGCCGGTGATGGTTACAGTGTTCATTATTTCGCTGGCGCTGCCGGTCAGCATCTATATCGGCAGTCTGCGGTTGTCGCCCTATCGCATTGTGTTGATCGCGGCGATCATCCCCTACCTGATCCAGGTGCTTTCGGGCAAACTAGGGCGAGTGCGACCCACGGACATCCTGATGATCCTGTTTGCGGCGTGGGGCGCGCTGGCACTTTTTTTCACGACGAGCATAGATGCCGCGATCCAGCCAGCCGGCATTTTCGTCATCGAAGCGCTTGGCGCGTACTTGGTGGCCCGCGTCGTCATACGGAGCGAAGAAACCTTTCGGGCCGTGGCACGGTTCGTGTTCTGGATGCTGATGGTTCTGCTGCCGTTTGCGATCTACGAGACGATCACCGACAGACCGATCATCGAGGATACGCTGCGCCAGTTCCTGCCGGTGGTCGGAAAGGGTTATCTGGAGCCGCGCCTTGGGCTGCACCGCTCTCAGGTCGTTTTCGACCATCCGATCCTGTACGGTGCATTCGCCACATCGATCTTGGGATTGAGCCTATATGTGTACCGTCGCAAGGGCCGCGGCGTGCTCAACTTCGTCCGCCCGGCATTGGTGGCATTTGCGTCAATTCTCTCGGTATCCGGCGGCGCAATCGCCGCGATGGCCGTCCAGGCGCTTTTCATAGGCTGGGACTATGCGACCAAGACGGTCAAGCGCAGGTGGCTGATCCTTGGCCTGCTGTTCGTCGCGTTGTTCATGGTGATCAATACGCTTTCGAACCGCAGCCCGTTCCATGTTCTGGTCAGCTACCTCACCTTCAGCCCGGCGACCGGCTATACGCGGATCCAGATCTGGAATTTCGGGTCCGCGGAGGTATGGCGTCATCCCCTGTTCGGCATCGGCTTCGCCGACTGGACACGTCCTGCCTGGCTTGGGTCGAGCGTGGACAATTTCTGGCTACTGATTGCCATGCGTCATGGCATTCCTGCCTTCCTGTTTCTAGCCGGCGCGGTGCTGATGATGTTCCGCGGCATTGGCAGGATCGCCTTGAGTTCAGAGACGCTGAAGGACGCCCGAACCGGGCTGATCATTTCGCTGGCGGGTCTGATCATTGCTGGCGGCACGGTCGACTACTGGAACGCGATCTTCTGCTGGTTCATGTTTCTGATCGGCAGTGGCATGTGGATGTTCGACGCCGCAGACAAAGGTGTATCCGGCACTTCGGCAGCCGGCGGCGATGCCGAGACGGGTCGACGAGATAGTTCGCGGCTGCGCCGGTCAACGAGTTGATGCCGAGGGCCTGTGAGGAGAATACCAGACTGGATGCGCGTATCCGCCGAAAGCGCGATGCGGCAAACCGGTTCATGTCAATCAAAGAGGGAAAGATGGATTGGAGTGCTCTTCCGCAAGCGAGCGGCGGACACAGTTGGTGCATTCGGCAGGCGATGCAGCGAGATCGCCGACGGGTGCACTTTACAGCAATTCAATCGTCTTCGATCGCCCAGGCTCATCGAGCGGTATCTTGAGCGATGACCGGGTGAGAGACGAGAAACTGGCGCGGCTGTCGGAAATCGCAACCGACATCCGGAATGGCAAGTAAGGGACGTTCGCAGGAACCGAAGTTCGACATGCTCTCAATTGTTATCATCAACTGGAACACGCTCGGAATGCTGAGGGATTGCCTGGCCTCGGTCTTGTCCAACCTCGGCACTCTGGACGCCGAGACCATCGTGGTCGACAACGCATCCTCCGACGGGTCCGCCGACATGGTGGCGGAAGAATTCCCTGAGGTCGTGCTCATCCGCAATACCGACAATGTCGGCTTCGCCGCCGCCAACAACCAGGCGATGAAGATCGCCAAGGGCGATTACGTTCTGCTGCTGAACTCCGACACGCTCGTTCATGGCGATGTGCTCGAGAAGTCCAAGGCCTATATGGACGCTCATCCCGAACTCGGGATCATGGGGTGCCGCGTCCACAACGCGGACGGGTCGCTGCAGCCGACCTGTTCCCGCTTTCCGACGCTCCTGAACCTGGTGCTTTTGACCAGCGGCTTGTGGAAGCTGCCCTGGCCGGCCTTTTTCGACCGCTACCAGATGCGGCGCTGGAAACGCGAGGACGAGCGCGATGTCGAGGTCGTCGCCGGCTGCTACATGTTCGCCCGTGCCGAGGCGATCTCCCAGGTCGGCATGCTTGACGAGAGCTTCTTCTTTTTCGGCGAGGAAACGGACTGGTGCCGACGTTTCCAGCTCAAGGGCTGGGGTCTGCGTTTTGCGCCGGTCGGCGTCATTTCTCATTTCGGCGGCGGGTCGAGCGGCTCGCTCAACTACAAGCGCGATCTGATGCTGACCAGCGCCACCGTGCGCCTGCACCGCAAGCATTACGGCATGGCTTCGGCGATCACGGCGTGGCTTATTCTCAGCACGTTCAATGTTTCGCGTGCGCTGTACTGGAGCCTGCGCGGCCTGGTCTCGAACGACAAGGCGGTCCTTGCGCGCCGCGAGCATTTCGTAACGCTTGCGCGCAATCTTGGCCGCGCCTGGCCATCCGAAAGGTCCTACGCCGGTGAGTAGCAGTGACCGCCTCCGCCTGGCGATTGTAGGCGCCCAGTTCGATGCCAACGACGTCGGCGAGGCCTGGTGCGGCTATCAGTGGATTTCACGCATATCCCAACACGCCGACGTCACGCTTCTGACGCTTCGGCATCCCGGACGCGTTCCGCCCGCGGAGCAATTGCCCGGCGCTCGGGTGATCGAATGGGACAGTTTCCCGTTCTTCAGCCGCATGCCCCGGCTCAATCAGACCATCAAGCCCTGGTATCCGCATTTCTATTTCACCGCGCGCGCCTGGCTCAGGAAAGCCATCGCGGATGGCGAACATTTCGATTTGCTGCATCACCTGACGCCAATGGCGATGCGCTATCCCTCGCCATGCCCGGGCCTGGGCGTACCCTATGTCATCGGTCCGATTGCCGGCGGATTGCCGACGCCGGATGGGTTCAAGGCGGAGCTCGATACCGAGCCGGTGTTTGCCAAACTGCGCGTGCTCGACCGGTTTCGATTGAAGCACGATCCCTCGATGCGCCGCAGCTATCAGGATGCCGAGGCGGTGATCTGCTCGGGGCCGTATGCCGCCGAGGCACTTTCTCATCTGAAGCTCAAGCGCATCGAATACGATACCGAGGTCGGGATCGAGGCACTTGCTCCGGAGCGCGAGGATCGGAAACGGCAACAAGGCGCGTTGCGTCTTGTCTTTGTCGGGCGCGTGGTACGGACCAAGGGACTTCGCGATGCCGTCAGGGCCCTTGCCAAGCTGTCGGACCTGCCCGGTGTGACGCTCGATGTTGCCGGCGACGGCGAGGACCTGCCGGCCTGTCGCGATGAGGCGCAGGCTCTCGGCATATCGGACCGGGTGCGCTTTCACGGACGCCTCGCACATGACGCCGTCGAGCGTCTCTATGCCGAGTCCGATGTTTTCCTGTTTCCCAGTTTCCGTGAGCCCACGGGCATTGTTCTGTTCGAGGCAATGAAGCACGGCTTGCCGATCATCACCACGAATATCGGCGGACCGGGCCACATCGTTGACGACAGCTGCGGTATCCGCCTCAAGGCGGAAGAGCCGGGTCAGTTTGCCGAGGACATCGCCTCGGCCATTCGTGAACTCGCAAACGATCCCGTGCGAGTCGCCGCGTTGGAAACTGGCGCGCGACAGCGCGTCATCGATATCGGCCTGTGGGAGCCCAAGATCGACAGGCTGCTGGCGCTTTACGATTCAGTGTTGCAGGACCGGACCGGGCGCTGATCCCCGCAAGGCGCAGGCGCGGCGGCCTAGCCGTTCCTGTTCCAGCCATGTGCCGACTGGCTGCGATTGGCCGATGCCAGCAAGCCGAACATCTTGAGCGAACGGAACCAGCGAATGCGGGTCAGGATGGCGAACGCCAGCACGCGGTCACCAAGCGTATTGAGCCGTGGACTGCGGGCGATCCTCAACCATTCCCACAAGGGCGAGGCGGCCATGGCCGCGGTCTTGATGGTCCAGGCGATCTTGCCGCGTCCGCCGCGCACCTGTTCCTCGTAGTCGTGCGACATGTGTCGCTCCCACTTGAGGCGGAGTTCGGCCATGGTCTTTCTTGCCGGGTGGAAGACGATCATGTCCGGCACATAGCGGATCACATAGCCCTTCGCCGTCGCGCGCTGGCCCCATTCGCGGTCTTCGGCAACACCGATGCCGGCGAACGGGCCGACGTCTTCATGCACCGGGCGACGCATGGCGAGATTGCCCGTGCCGGAAAAGCCCATCTTCTCGATATAGAGCTTCTGGCGGTAGGCGTAGACGCTCTCATAGGCTTCGAGTGCCGTCATCTTATGCGGATCGACAAGCGCGATGCGCACATCGCCGCCGATGACCTGGACCTCCGGGTCGCGGAACGCATCGATGACGGCGGAGATCCAGTTCGGATCGGCGATGCAGTCGGCATCGATGAAGGCGAGTAGCGAGGATTTGGCGAGACCGATGCCGGCATTGCGTGCCGGGCCGGGACCGGGTGTCGCTTCGCTGGCGATGCGCACATTGGGGTAGGGCGCGCAGGTTTCGGTCGGCAGTTCGCGCGAGCCGTTGTCGACAACGATGATCTCGACGTTTTCGGGCATGTCCTTCTGCGCCGCCAGCGACGCCAGGCAATTGCCGAGGAATTCCGGTTGGTTGAGATAGGGGATGACGATGCTGATATCGGGTTCGCTCATGCGTCAGTCCTTGGCGGGAGCGGGCAGGCGGCGGCGCTTGTTGCCACCGCGTCGGATCAGGCGCTTGTGCAATGCATTGGACAGGCCGGCGATGCCGCGACCGAGCCGGGCCGGAAAGCGGTCGGACCCGTCCATTGGCAATCCGATGAATCGCGGCTCCAGGCGTGAGGTTCGGATCAGCTCGATGATGGCTTCGTCATCACGCGACAGCAGGTCGTCTGGTGCGTCGAGCAGGTTGTAGAGCGGATAAAGCTGACGGCCGCGATGAAAATCCAGCGAAACGACTGGAGCAAGTCCGTGATCCGCGATCAGCTTCAATGCCGGTTCGCTCGGGGCGATCCCGTCCGATTTCCGGTTCCACGCTTCCATGGCGTAGAGCTTTTGCGCCCAGGCCGGATCGAATTTCTTCCAGACGTCACGACGGTTGGGATGGGCGAAAACGGCGATGCCATTGGCGAGCGCCACCGCGTCGAGAATGTCGTCGACGGCAAGTTCCTCACCGAGATACTCGTTGACGCCCCAGGTGAGGATATGGGTCTCGTTCTTTGGCGTTGAGTACTCGATGCCGGGAATGACGCGGATCCTCGAGCTCGACGCGGCGCGGCATTCGGCAAGGTAGTCCTCCAGCCGCGTGTGATCGAAGCGTTGCGAATGCTCGGTCATCATCAGCACATGGGCACCGAACCTGCTGACGGTGCACGCCAGTTTCTCGACGGACCAGTGCCCGTCATAGGACCAGGTCGAGTGCGCGTGCATGACGATCCGTGCCCGCATGTTCATGCCTTCTTCCTGAGAAAATTGCCGAGGGTGGCGATGGCGTCGCGGACGAAGAACCACCGGAAATCGGGATGGTAATTGTAGAAACCCTTGCCGGAACCGGGGCGCAGCACCTTTAAAAGCGTCGGAAGCAGTTTCGGCCATTGTGCCTTATATGCCGGGTCCTTGGGGCCGCGCAGGACGAAGAGCAGGTGGATGAGTTCACGCCCGAGATGCCTGACCTCAAGAGTATCGTTTCCGCCGGAGCGGTCCGGAACCGGCATCTTTGCCAGCGCGTGGTTCGCCATCCATGAAGGGTAATCGAACCCGGCCCGCCGGGCGAGCGCCATCGATCCCCAGGGCCGGCCGTTCAATTCCATGAACCACGGCGTACCCTCCGCGCCGCGCAGCAGCTCGATCATGAACGGACCGGTCCAGCCGATGGACAGGAGGAACGCTTCGATCTTCCGCTTCAAGTTGTCGTCGACCACATGCGTCTTGCAGGCGCTCGACCCGGATCCTGCCGGGTTCATCATCCGGACACGTTGGTGCCCGCTCCAGGAAACGACACCGCCATCGACAGCGAAGCCGAACACGCCTTCGCCGATTCCGGAAACCAGTGGTTGCACCAGAAACGGCCCGTCTTCGGCGTGATCGTCGAGCCAGCGGCAAAGCTCCTCCTGGGTTTCGAACGTACCGGCGCCAAACTTGGCGAGATGGCGCTTGTCGGACTGCGCATCGATGACCGCCGCAGCAGCACGGGCCGGCTTTGCGATGCAGGGGAACAAGGTCCATTCCGACACATCTGCCGCCGACCTGGCGACAATCGTTTCGGGAAGGGCAAGGCCGGCGGTGCGGGCCGCTTCGACTTGAGCTTGCTTGTCGAGTGCCACATGCGCCGATGCCGGGGCGGCGCTCAGCGGCACACAGGTCTCGCCAAGCTGACCGCGTTCGATCAGTTCCGTAACCAGCCAGAGCGAGAAATCATCGAGCGGCATGATGCCATCGGCTTTCTCGTTGCCGACAAGCGCCGACACGGCGTCGAGACAGGCGTCGAGATCGGCCTCCGGCGCAGGAACATCGATCAGGCGCATGAACGGCAGGTGCTTAAGACTGCAGGTCCTGGCATCGCGGGTGAAGGCGACCAATTCGTAGCCCGCGTCGTACAGGCTGAAACAGACCTCCGGGGCGGCAAGGGCTTCGGCAAAACCCACTAGGATGCGATGCGTACTCATAAGTGCGAACTAGCGCCGTTGCTTGATGAAAATGCGGGCATTGCGCGACAGAGTCCGCTTCAGGCCGATGCCGTTGGCGATCAAATTTCCGACATCATCAGGAGTTGTCCTATTGGTTACGCTGGTTCGCGGGCGGAACCATGCCCCGGAATCAGCCCAGCCGCCATCGCTCGAATAGACCGCCGTGTAGCCCGACTGACGCAGCTTTTTCATGACCCTGCGGTTATAGACGCCAAACGGGATTGCGGCCTCGGTGACCGGTGCGCCAAGCACGGCCTCTATGGCCTTGCGCGAGCCTGCGATCTCCGTCGTCAGCGCTTCTCCGACGAGACCGGCCCAGTTCACATGGTCCTGGCCGTGGCTCCCGATTGTCATGCCGGCCTCGACCATTGCGCCGAGATCGGCGGGCGCGAGATATCCGGATTGGCCAAGTTTCCCTGAAAGAACAAAGAATTGTGCTGTCAGCCCACGTTGCGCCAAGCGCGGCAAGGCAATGGCGAGATCGGAAGCATTGGAGTCATCGAAGGTGATGCGAACGCGCTCGCGCGGCGCCTTGGCGATGGTGTCGAGAATGGCTTCGAACAGGTCTTGGGTGACCCAATAGGGTTCTTCTCCGGGCTCGAACGGTCGCTTCGGCGTGCCGATACCGTGAAAATTGATAATCGCAACCGATGCACTTTTGGCCATATGTCGAACCCGTTGCTGCCGCGGGATTGCGTCGAGATCAGGTCAAAAGAACAAGCGCCACCGTCTTAAACCATATCTGACGAGAAGCGTTTCCTGACTACTGGTATCTGTTTACGTGAAAGTCCCAGATCAATACACTCTGACCCATCGTTTGAATCATTTTGGGTTAACACTGGCAACCCTTTGTTTGTCGTGGAAAACCCCCATAATCGATAAGGGTAATGCGTAATCATGACCGTTGAAATTCAACAGGCCACCCCGAGTGCAGGAGGCAAATCACTCTCTTTTTCTGCACGCGCTTTCCCCTGGATCATCGTCGCGGCTATCGGGGCCATCGCCTTTTTCTGGGAAGGGCTGATTTCGCTCGGCGTCTCCTGGGCACGGCCCGAATACAGCTATGGCCCGATGGTGCCCCTGATCACGGCCTACCTGACGTTGAGGGAAATCCACCATCGGCCGGTCAAGCCGGTTGAAGGGGGGCGGCTTCTCGGCATTTTTGCCTTCGTTCTTGCCATTTTCCTTGGGCTGATCGGCAATCTGGCGCAGATTCCGGACGTCATCACCTACGGCTTCATCGTCTATATCGGGGCTCTGATCCTGCTTCTCGCCGGTACGCGCGAGGGGTGGCGGTTCTGGCCCGGCTGGCTGCATCTGATCTTCATGCTGCCCCTGCCGCAGTTCATCTATCTGCACGTATCGACCGACCTGCAGCACATCTCGTCCGTTCTCGGCGTCTTTTTCGTCGAACTGGCGAATGTGCCGGTGTTCCTGGATGGCAATATCATCGATCTGGGCACCTACAAGCTGCAGGTCGCCGAAGCCTGCAGCGGGCTGCGCTACCTGTTTCCGCTGTTCAGCTTTGGTTGGATGATGGCGGTTCTGTACAACGGGCCCAACTGGCACCGGGTCATCATCTTCGCATCGACCGTGCCGGTGACCATCGTCATGAACTCGATTCGCATCGGCATCACCGGTCTTCTGGTCAACGCCTATGGCATCGAGCAGGCCGAAGGCTTCCTGCACTTCTTCGAAGGCTGGATCATCTTCATTGCCTGCACGGCGATCCTTTATGTCGAGGCGCTGATCCTGTGGCGGTTCTTCTCGTTCGGCGGGCAGCGCGAAGCGCATGTACTCTATGTCGATTTCGAAGGCATTCTGCAGCCGCTGAAAAAGTTCGGATCGCTTCGCGCCACCAAGAGCTTCATCGCCGCGGCACTGATCATTGTTGCTGCCGGTGCCGCCTGGCAGCTGCGTCCGACTGCGCCTCCGGCCGACATATCGCGCGTTCCGCTCGGGGTGTTCCCGCTGCAGCTTGACGAATGGCAGGGTCAGAACGTGCCGGTCGATGCGGCCACAAAGGACGTTCTTGGCGCCGATGACTACGTCAATGCCAATTACCAGTCCGGCAGTCAGATGGTGAACGTGCTGATGACCTTCTACAGGTCGCAGACGGAAGGTGTCGGCATTCACTCGCCAGAAGTCTGCATCCCGAGTGCCGGCTGGGAAGTGTCGAACTGGCACCAGCAGGATATCGCCGTCGAGATGGGCAACCAGACACGGATGCTCGAAGTCAATCGCGCCATCATCCAGAAGGGGCTGCAGCGTCAGCTGGTCTACTTCTGGTTCGAGCAGCGTGGTCGGCAAACGATCAACGACTATGAAGTCAAGGCGCTGTCGGTCTGGGACACGATCATGCACGGACGCTCGGATGGCGGTCTGGTGCGGCTGACGACGCCGATTGGCCAGGCCGAAGCCACCGAACTGGCTGACCAGCGGCTCCAGGACTTCCTGCCGAACATCCTGCGGCTGGCGCCGGATTACTTCCCCGGCCTCTGATTGGCTCGGCGACGAAACGGATCAATCGCGCCGCATCAGGTGCCGCGCGATTGTTGCCTTCCCGAACTGCAGATCATCCGCATCTTCGAAATGGCGCGCAGTGCAAAACGCCGCCACGTGTCCAGTGCGTGACGGCGCTTTGGCCTAATACTGTCCGGGCTCGGCAGCACGATCCGGGAAAGGTCGGGTCCAGACCCTTTGTGTTCACATTGGAGCAGGACCTATGTGCCAGGTCTCTAGCGATCACACGCCCAGGCAAGGCGTGGGCGCCTTTTCCCGGGCCTAGTAGTAATAGTAGTCCTTGCTGGCCTTCTCGCCCTTGTTGAGCACGACGCCGCAGAACTTGTCGTGTTCGTGCAGCTGACGTTCGCACTCGTCCACTTCGGCGACCGTGGTGGTTCCGGCAGCGGCGATCAGAAGGGCTGAATCGAGATAGGGCAGGAATGCCAGGACGTCGTCGCTCGAGCCCATCGGCGGCAGGTCGTACAGCACGATGTCCGGCGCGAGCTGCTTATCGACAAAGCTCAGGACCGACTCCATGCGGTCCGTGCGGATCAGCTCCGAGGAATTGGGCAGATGTCCGCCGTTCAGGCCGACAACGAGGCCGTCACCGATACCGACGAAGCAGTCCTCGAGCTGGCACTTGTCAACCAGATACCTGTTGATGGTCCCGACGGGCTTGATGCCCAGCGTGCGGGCCAGGAACGGCTTTCTGAGGTCGAGATCGATCAGGACCACACGCACACCTTCGACCCGCGCCATGCTCAAGGCCAGGTTGGTCGCGACCGTGGTCTTGCCGCAACCCGGCGTCGGCGAGGTGATCCCCAGCGTGTGCCAGCCGAGATCTCCCATGATCTTGCGCAGCTTGGTCCGAAGCAGGTTGAACGGAACCAGGCTCGGATCGGATTCCGAGTTGCCAACCACCCGACTGCTCTCGAGATGGGCCGGGTCCAGCGTGACCTGGCGTGGCTTCCAGGCGCTGGCGCTCGGGTGCGCAGGGGCAGGAGTTCTCTCGGGCGCGCTGGGACCGGTGCCGAGGATGCGGTCCTTGATCGGGGAGGCAGGCACGACCTCGGTCGCTTTCGCCTTTTCCAAGGCTTCCCTTACATGTTCCAAAGCTTCAACTCCGCCTGTACGCGTGGAATACTATTTTATCAGCCCGATTGCCGCCAGCCAGTCGTGTCCGCGCTGCAAAAGGCGCTCGGCGAGAATATCGAGGGGCAGGTAGAATCGGTCGATCGCCACAAGCGCCGCCGCAATGATCGCCATGATCAGAACGATGGCGGCGATCGAGCGCCAGAGCTTGTTGCGCTTCTCACTTCGGGTCGTCACATAAGGAATGGTGACGATCGCCTGAAGCTGCAACTTTCGTTCGAGATCGGCGGCGGTATAGACCGCCTTGTCCAGAAGCTGGCGCAGGATCAGCAGCGCAGCGCCACCCGCCAGTCCGCCGAACAGGCCGGCCAGAATGATCCTCGGGCGATCCGGGCTGCTGGGCTCATCGGGCACGGTTGCCTGTTCGATCACCTCGAAACGTTCGGCCTGGCGGTCCTGTTCGAGACGCTGACCGGTCGTCGCGTCCTCGAGCTTGGCCTGCGCCTGCCTGTATTCGGACTGCAGGTTTTCGTACTCGCGATCCATGGTGTTGAGTTCGACCTGCACCAGCGGTGTCTTCAGGATCGAGTCACTCAGCTCTTTGGCCTGTTTTTCAAGGACTTCGCGCTGTTCCTGGATCTGGCTGATCCCATCACCGGTAAGCGATGTGCCGTTCTGGTCGGCGATCTGCGCCTTCAGGGAGTTCACCTGAATCTCGGCCAGCGAAATCTGTCGATCGAGGTCGCTCATGCGGTTCTTGGCGATATAGCCCTTCTCCGCCAGTGGTATGAGCTGGTCACGCTGTTCGATCAGGGCATCCAGCTGAACCTGACGCGTCTGCAGGGTGAACCCGAGTTGCTCTGATCCCGCAGGGCCGATGACCTGGGTTCCACTGGCCTCTGCCGACTGGGCAAAGGACAGGCGCTGGTCGATCTGCGCAATCAGGGCCTGCAACTGGGAGAGCTTGTCACGCCGGACCGACATGGTCTCCGGAAGCGCATCCTCATTGGCCTGGCGGAAATCTGCGATCCTGCTCTCGAGTGCCGCCAGTCGTTGCTGGATATCGTTCTTCTGTTGTTCGAAGAATTTGGCCGTCTCCGAGGCGCGGCTTAGGCGCGACTCGATATTCTGGGACAGGATCGATGACACAAGCTCATTGGTGACGCTCGCGGCCGTGCCCGGACTGCGGTATTCGAACGAAACGGTGAAGCCAATCACCTGGATGTTGCGACGCGCACTGGCGCCGGCGTCGATCTGCTGGATGCGTATGGCGCCGCGCATGTTGTCGACGACGCTCGAAGGGGTGCGATTGACACCTTCGTAGTCGTAAAGGCCGAACTTGTTGGCGATCTGCAGCAGGTTATCGCGCGCCAGCAGTCGTTGCCCGATGACCTGGATGCGCTCGGACGCGTCCGCGGTGACCGTCGGCGCGGCTAGATCGGTGGGGATCTGCTGCGATTCCACCAGAATGGTCGCGCTCGCCGAATAAACCGGCGGCAAGAGGAAAGCGATCCCCAGACCGCCCAAGGCGATCACGACAAGCGGCAGCACCAGGTACCAGAAACGCCGGCGAAGGATCGAAATATAGGACTTAAGGTCGAATTCGGATTCCATTTGGCCTCTTCGGACGGCTAGTTCTGAACGTCAGCGGCTGTGGCTCCGTCAGCAATCTGTTCAAGGGCGACATTGACCTTGTCGACATCGGTCGGGATGAGGGGTGGACTGAGCTCAAGCGCCTTTTCGAGAGACTGTTTGGCGGCATCGGCCTGGCCGAGCTTCATCAGGACCATGCCGAGATGGTACTGCGCTGAAGCTGCGTTCGGCAGCTCGTTCGCCGCCGTCTTGAGCAGGGGAAGCGCGGATGCGTAGTCTTCGCGCAGGTAGTGGATCCAGCCAAGCGTATCGAGATATTGCGGCACGTTGGAAGAGGAGAAGCGCTGGGCGATCTCGAAGGCGCGGTCCAGCGATGCCTTGTCCCCGCGACGTTCCGACAAAAGGCTGGCCAGATCGTTTGCCGCAATGGTCGAACCCGGGTTCTGCTCGAACAGTTTCTCGTAGACCGAGATGGCCTCGTCGAACTCCCGCGACCGCTCGTGAACGGCCGCAAGAATGAACAGCAGGGCGGAACTGTCCGGCTGCTTGGCCAGGCCGGCATTCACGGCAGATCTGGTCGCATCCAGCTGATTGGCGCCGAGATAGAATTGCGCCAGCGAGACGTCGCCGGTCACGCCCTGGTCGTCCGCAGCAGCCTGCTTGAACGACTGTTCGGCCAGATCCATGTCGCCCATGGTGGAATGGACCGAGCCAAGAAGTACGCGGGCCTGGATGTCGTTCGGATCCTCGTTGAGGAGCGTTTCGAGATGTGCAATGGCGTCATCGAAGCGGCCGGCACGGACATAGGTGCGGATCAGGTCGGGCAGGACCGCCTGCTTGTTGTTCGCGTCGGTGGCCAGGGACTTGAGCAGATCGATGCTCTCGGAATTCTTGTCGAGCCCGCTGAGCGCCGCCGCCTTGATCTGATCGGCGGTCGGGTCCGCGCTGCCATTTTCGAGCTTGTTCAGCTGGTCGGCGATTTCCTGTGCCCCAGTCCAGTCGCGGGCTTCAAGCTTGAGCTGCGCCAGAAGGGTCAGTACGCGCCTGTCGGCGGGAGCGCGCGCGACGACGTTTTCGAGCGTGCGCAAGGCCTGATCCGACTTGCCGTAGCGGATCAGGAACTGGGCGTAGGGAAGGGCCGTCGTCGGGGAGAATTCGGCAAGTGTCAGGGCCTTGCCGAATTCCTGTTCGGCCAGGGTGACCGAGCCGGAACTCTCATAGGCCTCGGCGAGCAGGCTGTGCAGGGCGGAATTGTCCGGCGCCTCATTGAGCGCGGTGAGCAGATCCTGGATCGCGCCTTCGGCATCGCCCTGGAGCATGCGGATGGAGGCGCGCACGCTGAGCGCGTCGGCATTGCCGGGATCGGCCTCGACCACCTTGCTGGCAAGCGACAACGCCTGGTTGGGCTCATTTCTGTCGACCAGCATGCGGGCAAGCGTAATTCGGGCCTCGTTCTGATCCTTGGTGTCACGTGCCGTGTCGGCCAGCGACTGCACGAGAGCAATGCCGCTGTCCTTGTCGCCGGTGGTGAACTGGAGCTGAGCCAGAGACATCTGGTAGCGGAAGGTCAGTCCGTCTTCGCCTTCGTTCTCGGCGATCAGCCGTTCGAGTTCTTCCCGGGCGGCATCCGGGCCGCGCCTGGTATTGAGGAACGAGACGACGGCAAGCTGGAGATCGACATTGGTCGGATCGGTCTTGCCGTATTCCCGCAACGTACGCTCGGCGTCATCGATGCGGTTCTTGCTCAGATACCAGTTCACCAGTGCGCTACGGAACGCGTTGTTTTCCGGGAACAGGTCGATGAGCTCGCCAAAAAGCTTTTCAACGCCAGCTTGGTCGTCAAGAGAGTCGAGGGCGGCAAGGCGTTGCATCTGCAAGCCAACATTGCGATTGCTGGAGGCCGGCGCCTTGTCGAGGATCGTCAGCGCGGCCTCGGCGTCGGCACTTGCCAGGCGTTCCGAGGCGAGCACCATCAGGGCATCGACACTTTCAGGGTCGCTCGCCAGCGCCTGATTGGCGAGATCTATGGCCGCGGCGGTGTCGCCGAGCTTGAGCTTGACCGCTGACTGGGCAACCAATACGTCCGAATCCGTCTTGTCCAGAGCATAGGCCTCGTCGGCGTATTTCTGCGCCAGGTCAACCTGGCCGGCGGCGAGCAGGATGTAGGACAGGTGCAGACGGGCTTCAACGTGGTCTGCTTCGTGCTCGGCGACTGAAATGAACAACTTCACTGCCGCGGCAAAGTTTTGCCGCTGTTCTTCGACCTTGCCCAGGGCAAACAGCGCATCGACGTAGTTCGCGTCCAGCTTCAGAGCATTGCGGAACTCGAGGTTGGCTTTGACCAGGTCGCCCTGTTCGACATATTCAAGCCCGCTCTCATAGTAGCTCTTTGCCCGGTCTTCGGACGAGCTGCATGCAGCGAGAAACAGAAGACTTGCAGGGGCGACAAGCCAGAACAACGAACGAAAGACACGGTTCAGAAAAGGCATTTGGCCGGCTCCATGCGGGGCTGGTTGGCAATATCAGACGGACACATTACCCGTGCTTGCTCCGAAGTTGCGAGAGCATGGATAATAAAAAGAAAAACAAGGTAAATTCGTGTCAGGGACCCCGGCAATTTCGGGATATCCCATGGCTGAACGCTCTCCCCAAAAACAACAACTGCCCTGGCGAATGGCCAAGGCAGCTGCTGCGCATTCAAGTAGTGTGTGGAAGCACCAGGCTATGCCACCTCAGGCGGCTGCCAGCGCGTCCTTCTTGGCCTTCTTGCGGCGACCAACGATACCCAGACCAACAAGGCCGGTGCCGATCAGCAGCATGGCCGGCGGGATGGGAGCAACCGCAATGTTCGAGAACTCGAAAGCATTGTTGGTGCTGTAGAAGCCGACCTTGTCGAAGGTGGAGACGCCGGAAATGTAAACTGAATTGGCGCCGATCCCACCGGTTTCTGCGCCCGCGGCGAGAATCTGATTGCCGGAAACGGAGCCGACCTGGCTACCACCCAAGAAGAACTTGATGGTGTTGTAGGCGTCGACCGAACCGATAAGCAGGCTGAGCCAGGTCGAGGTGCTGTTGAGCATCATGAACTGGGGCGAGCTGGTCGACGGGCCGACGGAGAAATAGGGAAGTTCGCGCCAGTTGGTCGGGGCGCTGGCGATACCGCTTCCGTCGAAAGGCGAACGGTAGGTGCTGCCGATGCTGCCGCCCCGGATGGACAAGCCGGACACGTCGGCATTCGGGACCGTCACCGTGCTGGTGAGGTCAACCGTGGCGAAATCAGCAATGGGGGTCGCGGAAACCGTCAACGCCTGCGCGGCGCCAACTGTTCCAAAAAAGCCGACCAGGGCGGCGACTGCCGCCACACTTTTAAGTCCGTTAAGCGAGAAGTTGATCATTGAAAGTGCTCCAGCCTGTATTTGCAAAAACTTGTGCGTGAATACGCCATAATCCATACGTAAACCTACCGTTAACTGACCGCGGCAGGGCGAGTCAAGAATTTTTTGGAGGAATTGGCGGCAGAATCTGCTGCTGACAGAGTGACTTGAGCCATATCGGTGTATCCGAGAACTGCCGCGCGAATGTGAGGCATATGGTCGCGGAATCGCGATAAAGAGCTGAAATTCAATGCTTATGTTCCGATTCGGGAAGGTCGAACATAGGCGCTTTTCGCGCTCTTTGCCTCTCGACAGCAGTATTTCCGTGACCTGGTTTTTTGATCGCCCGGTGCCTGCACAAGGCGGACAGTTGCATCGATCGCTCGTCGAGCCGTCGCTCCATGTGGTGCGGAAAGGTTGTCGCGGAACGAGCTTGGGCCGCAATGCAGGCGGTGCTTGCTGGGCCGCACCGTCACCACTGAGGATCTGGCCACCGTCCACCGGTTAAGCACTTTGGCAGATAGAGCGATCTGGGAAGCAGAGTTGCATCCTGCGTTGTTGCGCCTCTGCGTGGAAGCCGTTACGAAAAAACACGCGCTGTCCCGAAGTGGGAGCGAGTGGGTAGGGTTATGTACGAGTCTTTCTACGGCCTTCGGGCCAAACCATTTGCTGTTGTCCCCGACCCGCGCTTTCTTTACTGGGCCGGGCCGCACAGGCTGGCTTTTGCCATGCTGGAATACGGCATTCGCAGTCATGCCGGCTTCACGGTTATTACCGGGGAAGTCGGCGCGGGCAAGACGACGCTGATCCGCCTTCTGCTGAGCCGTTTGCCGGAGAACGTCAGCGTCGGCCTGTTGTCGAACACCGACAGCAGTCGCGGCGAACTGCTGCAATGGGTGCTGATGGCCTTCGACCAGGAGTTCGCGGACGAACCCTATGTCGCGCTGTTTTCCAAGTTCCGCAAATTTCTCATGCAGCAGTACGACGAAGGCCGGCGCACGGTTCTCATCATCGACGAGGCGCAAAATCTCGGGTCCAAGACCCTCGAGGAATTGCGGCTTCTGTCGAACGTCAACACCCATGAGCGTGAACTGCTGCAGATCGTCCTGAGTGGTCAGCCCGAACTCAAGCACTTGCTGGCGGCGCCGGAAATGACCCAGTTCGCGCAACGTGTTTCGTCCGATTTCCACCTGACGCTGCTCAAGGCGTCCGAGGTCAGAGGCTATGTCGAGCACCGCCTGAAGATCGCTGGTGCCGACCATCAGATCTTCGAGGACAGTGCCTATGAGCTCATCCACCGCACCACCCGCGGAACGCCGCGCCTGATCAATACGGTGTGTGATACAGCCATGCTGTACGGGTTCGCCGTCGGTTCGCCTCTGGTCACGCGGGAAATCGTCCAGAAGGTGCTGGAGGACAAGAAGCGCTACGGCGTGTTTCCAATGAATGACGACGAGTCGACCGGCAGTCCGGCGTGAGCACTGATGGTGGCGGGTACCGTTTTGCTGCGGAACGTGCCGCGCTCAGCAGGTCCGGCGGCAGCTGAGGGGATGCAGTGAATGGCAAGGATTCTGGCGATCGCTTCGGGCGGCGGGCATTGGGAGCAGCTGTTGATCATCAGCGCCGCGTTTGACGGTCACGAGGTCAGCTTCGCCAATACGCTCGATGGATTGGCCGAACGCTCGGGCATTGCGGAGTGCCGCGTCATTTCCGACTGCAACCGTGACCAGCCTTTGGCCAGCCTGCGCTCGGCATGGGATTCCCTCGCGCTGATCCTCAGGATCCGGCCGGAGATCGTCGTCACCACCGGCGCCGCTCCGGGCCTGATCGCCCTGTTCTGGGGCCGGCTGCTCGGGGCGCGAACCATCTGGATCGACAGCGTCGCCAATTCCGAGCAATTGTCGATGAGCGGCAAGATCGCCCGGCGGATTGCCCATCTGCACCTGACACAGTGGCAGCATGTCGCCGAAGCTGCCGGCGGCAAGACGCGATTCCTGGGGAGCGTCCTATGATCCTTTTGACCATCGGCACCCAGTTGCCCTTCGACCGCCTTGTCGAAGCACTCGACACAATCGCGGCCGAGATCGACGAGCCGGTGTTCGGCCAGATCGGCCGTTCGAGCTATCGCCCGAGCCATTTCGAATGGGCCGAGGCACTCGATCCCGGCGCGTTCGAGCAAAAGTTCCGCGCCGCCCGGCTGATTGTCGCCCATGCCGGCATCGGCACGGTCCTGTCGGCACAGCGCAATGCCAAGCCGATCATTCTGTTCCCGCGCCAGGTCAAATATGGCGAGCATCGCAACGATCACCAGTTGGCAACCTGCGCCCAGCTCGAAGGCAGGCCCGGAATCGTCATCGCCCGCACGGCGGAGGAGCTGGCCGAAGCCGTCAAACGCGACGACCTGCCGGCCGCGACAGTGGAGCAAGTGCAGCTAAAGCGCGACGCCTTCGCCGCCGGTCTACGCAGCGAAATCGACAGTCTGCTGGCCCGCTGAGCAAAGCAATCGAGTTCCCGCAAGGATGCAGGCATGGCGTGCCAATATCGGGCGGCGAAATTGCCATCGCACAGGCCCCTGTCCAGGCCTCAGCCGCGATCGGCTACGGTTTTGCGTCGAACATTGCGACGACTTTTTCGGTCATGTTTTCGGGTTGATCGGTGGCGCCGTTGAGGACGAGATCGGGGTGTTGGGGGGCTTCGTAGGGGGAATCGATGCCGGTGAAGTTTCTGATCTCGCCGCGCCTTGCCTTGGCGTAAAGGCCCTTGGCGTCGCGGGCCTCGCAGATGGCGAGGGGGGTGTCGACATAGACCTCGTGGAAGGGGATGTCGCCGGCGATCTCGCGGGCCATTCGGCGTTCGTTGATGAAGGGCGAGATGAACGAGACGATGACGATCAGCCCGGCATCGGCCATCAGCCGCGCCGTTTCGGCGACGCGGCGGATGTTCTCGACGCGGTCGGCCTCGGTGAAGCCGAGATCCTTGTTGAGCCCGTGCCGGACATTGTCGCCATCAAGGATGTAGCAATGCCGGCCTTCGGCGGTGAGGCGCTTTTCGACGAGGTTGGCGACGGTCGACTTGCCCGAGCCAGAAAGGCCGGTGAACCAGACGATGCGGGCGGTCTGGCCCTTGAGGCGGGCGCGCACGTCGCGGTTCACGTCGAAGGACTGGTAGGTCAGGTTCTGGGCCCGCCTCAGCCCGTAGTCGATGATGCCGGCGCCGAGCGTGGTGTTGGAGAGCCGGTCGATGAGGATGAAGCCGCCGGTCCGGGGATTGGTGCCATAGGTGTCGAAGGCAATGGGCCTGTCGGTGGCGAGCGTGATCGTGCCGACCTCGTTGAGCTGGAGGTTGGTGGCGGCGAGCTTGTCGAGCGTGTTGACGTCGGTGCGGTGCTTGATGTTGGTCAGCGTCACCGGCACGGTCTGCGCCCCGATCTTCATCAGGTACGAGCGCCCGTGGAAGGCCGGCTCGTCGTGCATCCACACCAGCCGCGCCTGGAACTGGTCGGAATAGTCCGGCGTCTCGCCCGGCCTGACCAGGATGTCGCCGCGCGAGACATCGATCTCGCGGTCGAGCACCAGCGTCACGGCCTGGCCGGCATGGGCGCTGGCGAGATCGCCATCCATGGTGACGATGCGTTTGATCCTGGCCGGCTTGCGCGAGCTGGCGACGAGCACGTCGTCGCCGGTGGCGATGCTGCCCGAGACGATCGTGCCGGAAAAGCCGCGGAAGTCGAGATCGGGCCGGTTGACCCATTGCACCGGAAAACGCAGCGGCCGCGCCGACCAGTCCTCGGTGACCTCGACACTCTCGAGATAGGGCAGCAGCGCCGGTCCAGTGAACCAGTCCATGTTGGCGCTCTTGTCGACGATGTTGTCGCCTTCGAGCGCCGAGACGGGAATGGCCTCGATGGTGTCGAAGCCCAATGGTTCGGCGAAGCTGCGGAAGGCCGCCTCGATGTCGCGGAAGGTCTTTTCGTCGTAACCGACAAGGTCGATCTTGTTGGCGACGACGACGACGTGGCGGACCCCGATCAGGGACAGGATATAGGCGTGACGCCGGGTCTGGGACAAAAGTCCCTTGCGGGCGTCGACCAGCAGGATGGCCAGTTCGGCATTGGAGGCGCCGGTGGCCATGTTGCGGGTATATTGCTCGTGCCCGGGCGTGTCGGCGACGATGAACTTGCGCTTCTCGGTCTCAAAGAACCGGTAGGCGACATCGATGGTGATGCCCTGTTCGCGCTCGGCGGTGAGCCCGTCGACCAGCAGCGAGAAGTCGATGCCGGCCGAGCCGGTGGCGCGGTTGCGGCTCTCGGACTTCAGCGTTGCCAGCTGGTCGTCCAGGATCAGCTGGCTGTCATAGAGCAGCCGCCCGATCAGGGTGGACTTGCCATCGTCGACCGAACCGCAGGTCAGAAAGCGCAGGAGCGACTTCGAGGTCTGCTGGCCGAGCCATTCGGAGATGTCGGGGGTGGGGGCGGAAGGTTCCATGTTTAAAAGTATCCCTCCTGCTTTTTCTTCTCCATCGAGCCGGCCTGGTCACTGTCGATCAGACGGCCCTCGCGTTCCGAGGTGCGCGAGGCCTGCATCTCCATGATGATGCCGGCAAGGGTATCGGCGTTCGAGCGGATGGCGCCGGTCAGCGGGTAGCAGCCGAGGGTGCGGAAGCGCACCATCTCCTCACGCGGCGTCTCGCCGGGCTTGAGCGGCAGGCGCTCGTCATCGACCATGATCAGCGTGCCCTCGCGCTCGACCACCGGGCGCGGCCTGGCGAAATAGAGCGGCACGATGTCGATGCTCTCGGCGTGGATATAGGTCCAGATATCGCGCTCGGTCCAGTTGGAGAGCGGGAACACCCGCATGCTCTCGCCGGGGTTGAGCCTTGTGTTGTAAAGCCGCCAGAGTTCGGGGCGCTGGTTCTTGGGGTCCCAGGCGAAACTGGCATTGCGGTGCGAGAAGACGCGCTCCTTGGCGCGCGACTTCTCCTCGTCGCGCCGCGCCCCGCCGATGGCGGCATCGTACCTGCCGGCGCTCAGCGCCTGCCTGAGCGCCACCGTCTTCATGATGTCGGTATAGCGGGCCGAGCCATGATCGAACGGGTTGATGTTGTCCCTCAGACCGTCCTGGTTGGTGTGAACGATCAGGTCCAGTTCGTGCTCTTTCGCCGTCTTGTCGCGAAAGGCGATCATCTCGCGGAACTTCCAGGTCGTGTCGATGTGCAAGACCGGAAAGGGAATGCGCGAGGGAAAGAACGCCTTGCGCGCCAGGTGCAGCAACACGCTCGAATCCTTGCCGATCGAATACATCAGCACCGGCCGCTCGAAGCTGGCCGCGACCTCGCGGAAGATCTCGATGCTCTCGGCCTCGAGGGCCTGCAAATGGGTGAGGGAACTGGTGGTCATGAAGCGCTTTGTCCTTGGAGGGCCAGTCGCGTGTCGCCATAGGCGATGAAAAAGGGGTTGGCGAAATCGCTATCGCTCGCCTGGTTGCGCTTGCCGTAGCAAAGCGGGGTGCCGTCGAGCCGGTCGACGCGCCCGCCGGCGGCCCGCAGAATGGCGTCGCCCGCGGCGGTGTCCCATTCCATCGTGCGCCCGAAGCGCGGGTAGATATCGGCCTCGCCCTCGGCCAGAAGGCAGAACTTCAGCGACGAACCGATGGCCTTGAACTCGGAGATGGCAAACCGGGCAAGCCGTTCGTCGCCCTCGCCGCTGCCGTGCGAGCGCGAGCCGACGGCGCAAAGATCGCCACCGGCCTGGCGGATGCGGATGGGGGAGACATCGACGACCGCGCCATCCGCGATGCGGCCGGCAAAACTGCCTCCGGCCGCGCTGCCCCACCAGATGCGCCCGAGCGCCGGGGCCGAGACCACGCCCATCACCGGCACGCCATTCTCGATCAGCGCGATATTGACGGTGAACTCGCCGTTGCGGGAGATGAACTCCTTGGAGCCGTCAAGCGGATCGACCAGGAAGAACCGCCCCCCGATCTCGGGCACAAGTCCGGCGGCGACCGATTCCTCGGCAACGACCGGAACATCCGGCGCAAGCGCACCGAGACCATCAAGGATGATCCGTTCCGCCTCGGTATCGGCCAGCGTCACCGGCGAAGAATCCGCCTTCACCGCAACCGAAAATGCCGTCCCGTAAATCTCAAGAATCCGGGTCCCGGCACTAAGCGCAAGAGAAAGAAATGACCTTGGATCAATCAAAAATGGCATTCCAGACAAAAAGAAGAATGAAAAACGCAGCATATATAAGGAGAATGCCGTAGTACGACGTTTTCCCGAGGGATCGCAACTCGAAAGGCGACGATTGGTTAGTGGTCGAGCTCGACGCGCCTGGGTAGTGGATCCATCTCGCGCTCGAGCGGCAAACGCGCGCCACTTGTCACGATGACGCCCGCTCACCGGTGGACGACGCGAGGGCCGCCGAACGATCGTGACAGGTGCGTGAGGAAAGTGGTCCGGACGTGACGGCCCGAACTCTTGGTGCGTTCACCAAGCCCCGGCGAACCGGATTGATCCCCCGGCGCGGGCAAACTAGTATCGGCATCAGTGCTGAGTGGCATTGCAAAGGTCGTGGCGCATGGCCGTTCCGGGCCCGAAAGGCCAGACGTTCGGGCTGTGCCGGTCGGGGCGGATTTTAGCAGAAAAGATTTTTGATAATGAAGATTGCTGTTGCCGGTATCGGCTATGTCGGCCTTTCGAACGCCGTCCTTCTTGCGCAGAACCATGACGTCGTCGCCGTCGATGTCAACGAACAGCGTGTGGCGCTGCTGAATGAGGGCAAAAGCCCAATCGTTGACGCGGAGATCGAGGACTTCCTCACAAACAGGGATTTGCGGCTGAAGGCGACAACGAATGCCGAAAGCGCCTATGCCGACGCCGATCTGATCGTGGTCGCCACGCCGACCAATTACGACCCGGAAACCAATTATTTCGACACGTCATCGGTGACCGAGGTGATCAGGTTCGTTCTTTCGATCAATGCCGGAGCGACGATCGTGATCAAATCGACGCTTCCGGTCGGCTTCATCGACGCCATTCGTCGTGATCTCAAGACGGATAATGTGATCTTTTCGCCCGAGTTCCTGCGCGAGGGCAGGGCGCTTCACGACAATCTTCATCCCTCGCGCATCATTGTCGGTGACCGTTCGGATCGGGCAAGGCTCTTCGCCGACCTTCTTGTCGAAGGCGCAATCGACAAGGATGTGCCGGTGCTGTTTACCGACCCGTCGGAAGCCGAAGCGATCAAGCTGTTCGCCAACACCTACCTGGCGTTGCGGGTTGCCTATTTCAACGAGCTCGACAGCTACGCAATGGCGCATGGCATGGACGCAAGGCAGATCATCGACGGGGTCGGCCTCGATCCGCGCATTGGCCGACACTACAATAATCCGTCGTTCGGCTATGGCGGCTACTGCCTGCCCAAGGACACCAAGCAGTTGCTGGCCAACTATTCCGAGGTGCCGCAGAACCTGATCCGGGCGGTTGTCGATGCCAATACGACCCGCAAGGATTTCATCGCCGACGCCATTCTGGCGCGCAAGCCGGAGACCGTCGGCGTCTATCGCCTGGTGATGAAGTCGGGATCCGACAATTTCCGCGATTCCGCCATCCAGGGCATCATGAAGCGCATCAAGGCCAAGGGCATTGCCGTTGTCGTTTATGAACCGGTGCTGACTGAAGCCGAGTTCTTTCACTCACCTGTCGTCAACGAGCTTGGCGCGTTCAAGCAGATGGCCGACGTGATCGTCGCCAACCGCATGACCGATGACATTAGGGACGTGGCCGACAAGGTGTTCACCCGCGACCTGTTCGAAGCCGACTGATCCGGGCTGTTGTGCCGGTCATTTGTGCCGGTCGTTTCCGTGTCGATGCGCTTCGGACCGTAGCACCTGGCCGGGTGAGACGGCTGCCGGCGCACCCGCCTTGGCCGTGGTGCTTGACGAAATCGGGGTGGATCGGTACCACCCGAACGCCGGATCACCGCCTTCCCGTTGCCGATGGCATGACAGGGACGGCAAATCGGGCCTGTAGCTCAATGGTTAGAGCCGGCCGCTCATAACGGTCTGGTTGCAGGTTCGAGTCCTGCCGGGCCCACCATTCTTTTCAACAACTGTCAGGCAAAATTGAGTCTGGGTCGATTCAGTCGGTCGCATTGCCCCGCGGGCTGCAGACGACCAGGGTGTCGCCAACCTCATAGTTGAGATTTCGGTGGGTATGCCTGTGCATCCACAAGTTCGGACGGTGGCGGTTTATCAGGTCGCTCAGGTCCAAATGAACGCCGGCGTCAACGAATCCCCCGAGAACTGCCGCTCAACCGATTCGAGATTCGGGGCGTGGTGGGTGGCGTTGAGAGCCAACAAACTGGTCTGGAAGGCGATGTCGTGGATCATGTCGATGTTTCCATCAGGCGCTGTCGAGTTTCTTCATCGTGCACTTGAGCACTTCGGCGCGCGGTTCTCCGTCATACTTGCCGTTTAGCCGTTCAGTAAGCATGCAGCACGCGCGCTTCGCCAAGTCAGCGGGAGCAACACCAACCCGCGTAAGCTTGGGGCGAATATAGTTCATCGTCTCCATGTCGCCGAATGCGGCCACCGCGATGTCCCCAGGCACCGAAATGCCGAGATCAAAAAGGCGTGCGAGACCAGCCGTGGCCATCTGGTGGTTGGCGAAATAGATGGCAGTCGGCATGTTGCCTTGGTGGGTTTCGACCAGCCAATCAACCGCTTTGGCGCCGGAGGGTGGCAGATAGGTTCCTTCAAAACGCAGCTCGGGTCCTGCAAAGGCGCCACCCTCGATAAGCCCGCATTCAAAGCCATCGGCCCGCGCCTTGGCTTCGGCATACTGGCTTGGACCGGCGATGTGCGCCACGCGCTTGTGTCCCTTGCTGGCCAGATAATGCCCCAAGGCTTGCCCGCCGCCGTAGTCGTCGATTCGGACGCTATCAACAGTCGAGCCCGGAAGATCGCCTATGTACACCGCCGGCATATCAAGGCTTTTCAGTGCGTCATGCATCTGATGCGCCCCGAAGTCCATTGCAATCAGCCCATCGAGCCGTCGTCCCCGGATTTGTCGAATGTATCCTTCGTAGTCTTCTTCGCCTTTCTTGCCGTGGTCCTTGACGTTGAAGATCATGGTGCCGAATCCGGCTACTTCCAGATCACTTCGAGTGGCATTGAGCAATTCGGGGAAGAATGGATTGCGGATATCACCGGTAATGAGCAGCGCCACGATGTTTGTTCGTCCAGTTCGCAAGCTCTGCGCTTGAGGATTGGGGACATATCCCAGTTCCTCAATTGCTTGCAGCACACGAACCCGAAGGTGCGGCGAAACCCGATCCGCGTGGTTCAGCACATGCGACACAGTCGTGCGCGATACCCCGGCTTTTTCGGCTACTTTTGAAATCGACGTCATGGATTACCGATGCCACGAGCAAGGTCGAATTGCAAATCGAATCATGAATGGATTTGTGAACTGATTTGTGAATTGATTTGTGAATGCATTTACAAGCAGGCTTTTTTGAATTAGGTTTGCGCCGGTCGGGTCAGAAAAGGCCTCGAGCCGGGAGACAATCCCGCGCGAATTGGCTCTGCTTGATGATGGGATGGGGTCGTTCGGCAATTGCCAAAAGGCGCTCGCCGAGCCGGGCGATCAACTCGGACAACGAAATTTGCCTGGGCATCCGGGCGCCACAGGGAAGGCCAGTTCAGAAATGCCGAAATCTGGTGTGAATCTTCGCGTAACGGGCCTATCCAAGCAATGGGGTCTCTTGACTGTGCTCGACGGGCTTGAGTTCGACATCACGCCAGGCACTTTCTTGACGCTTCTCGGGCCTTCCGGCTGCGGAAAGAGTACAGCGCTGCGTCTGATGGCGGGGCTGGACGAGGTGACAGCCGGTCAGATTTTCATCGACGGCAAGGACGTCACAACCCTCCCCCCGGCTCAGCGCAATATCGGCATGGTGTTTCAGAACTATGCGCTGTTTCCGCACATGAGTGTGCGCCAGAACATCCTTTACGGACTGCGCGTACGGCGAACGCCGGTCGAAGAGCAAATTGCCAATCTCTCGCGTGTTACCGAGCTTATGGGATTGGATCAACTGCTTGACCGCAAGCCGTCGCAGCTCTCGGGCGGTCAGCAACAGCGCGTGGCGCTGGCACGTGTGCTGGTTGCGAACCGGCCCCTCGTGCTGATGGATGAGCCGCTGTCCAATCTGGACGCGAAATTGCGCGCAGAAATTCGCGGCGAAATCCGTGATCTCAATAAAACGCTCGGAATCACCGTCGTTTACGTCACGCATGATCAAAGCGAAGCCCTATCGATGTCAGACAAAGTCTTGCTGATGAATCGGGGCAGCGCGGAACAGTTCGGGACGCCTTCGGAGATTTATGCGCAGCCGCAAAGCACGTTTGCGGCCGGCTTCATCGGAACTCCTCCGATGAATTTGGTAAGCGCGTCGACGCTGGATTCTGCCGTGCTTGGATCAAGTGCCGATCAAGCGCCGGATCTGCTCGTCGGCCTCAGATCCGAGGATATGAGATTGCACAAGCGCCCCACGCCGCTCGGACTCAAGGGCAGGATCGTGAGCGCCGAGTATGAGGGCGTGCATTCCCTAGTTGTGATCGAGATCGACAAGAGCAATCGGGTTGTCGTCGCAATCCCTAAAACCAGCAGCTTCGAGTTGGGGAGTGACGTGTTTGTCGATGCAGATCGTGATGCGGTGCACCTCTTCAGGCGATCGGATGGACAGAAGGTGACCATTAGGCCGGGCACGTAGGAGCGCGTCCGATCAAACCAAACATCAATGAACTGTCAATAATGGAGGATACTGAAATGAGCCTTTGTAAAAAGGTAGCTGTGGCTGGCGCTGCAATGCTGCTCACCGCCGGGACCGGATGCGCCGCGGACCTTGAATTCTACTTTCCCATTGGCGTGAATGCCAGGGTGCAGTCTGTGATCGAGGAATTGACCCAGGGTTGGGAAGCCGAAAACCCGGGAAACACCGTCAAGCCGATCTATGCCGGCAACTACACGGATACGCGCACGAAGGCTTTGACGGCCCTGGCCGCTGGTGATCCGCCGCATGTCGTGATCATGCAGTCTATCGACATCTTCACCCTGGTTGAAGAAGAAGCGATCATAGCGATCAGTGACGTGGCGACAACGCCGGAAGATCAGGAATGGTTCGACGGGTTCTACGACGCATTCATGCTGGACTCGGAATTTGAAGGCAAGGTTTACGGCATTCCCTTCCAGCGTTCGACGCCGGTCTACTACTACAACAAGGATGCCTTCAGAGAGGTCGGTCTGGATCCCGAAACACCGCCGGCAACTTGGGAGGATCTTATCGAGACGGGGAAGAAGCTGGTCGTGAAGGATGCGAATGGCAACGTCACTCGCTGGGCCGCAAGGTACCCCACTGGCACCTGGACCCTTACGAGTTTGGCCATTTCCAACGGTCAGGCGCATAGTGATGGAACAGGCACTAAAGCATTTCTTGACACGCCGGCAAGCGTCGGTGGCCTGGAATTCCTGCTGAGAATGTCGGAAGAGGGCATCATGCAGCCGGGCTTCATTTCATGGGGTGAGACGCCAAAGGCATTCCTTGACGGCAATACTGCCGCAATGTGGACATCGACCGGAAATTTGGCCTTTGTCCGCGACAACGCCGAGTTTGATTGGGGCGTTGGCTTCCTGCCCGGCGGCAAGGGGCCCGGTGCAGCTACTGGCGGCGGCAATCTCTACATCATGAACGGCATCACCGAAGAAGAGCAGAAAGCTTCTCTCAGCTTGATCAAGTACATGAGCCGCCCGGACAACGCGGCCAAGTGGACCATCGCGACAGGCTATATCGCGCCGCGTCCCGAGGTCTGGGAAACGGACGTCATGAAAGACTACACGGCCGACTTGCCGCAGGCTTTGGTTGCGCGCGATCAACTGAAATACGCTGGGCGCGAGTTTGCGACGTTCCAGCGTGGCCTTGTCAGCAGCTTCCTGCAGGAGGCGATGGACGCAGCGCTTCAGGGCGACAAGACCCCTGCCGAAGCTCTTGCGGATGCTCAGCGCAAGGCCGACCAGGTCCTGGGCGACTACAACTAGGCAATTCAACGAACCTCCCGCCTGGCACGCGCGCGCAGCAATTGCGGTGCGCGCGCGTGCCGAATATGGAAAGCCAGGCTCATGAAACGCCTCTCGATACCACTCAGTCTTGTTCTTCTGGTGTTCCCGCTGACCATTTTGGCGGCATTTCACCACTACCCGGCGGTGAAATCGCTGGTGGACTCTTTCTGGAAGGCGGGCACCGCTCGACGGCCGGGGAGGTTTGCCGGGTTCGAGTATTATGAGCGAATGCTGACCGACGACAAGCTCCATCAGGTTCTCTGGAACAATGTGATTTACTCGTCCCTCACGATTCCAACGGTCATCTTCCTTGCCATTGGCATGGCACTGCTGGTCAACGCCAAGCTACCCGGCACTTGGTTGATGCGAACGTCGTTCTTCTTGCCGACCATGATGCCGTTGATTGCGATCGCCAATATCTGGATGTTTTTCTATGCGCCAGGTTTTGGACTTATCGCCCAGCTTCTGTCCTATTTCGGCCTGCCGCCGATGGACTTTTTGAACAACTCGGACACATCGCTCGCGTCAATCATGGCGGTTTCGGTCTGGCATCAGGCCGGGCTCTACATGATCTTCTATCTCGCGGCACTTCAGTCGGTTCCAAACAATCTGAAGGAGGCGGCAAAACTGGAGGGCGCCAGCTCGATCAGGGTGTTTTTCGACGTTGTTCTGCCCCTTCTCATGCCGACCACCATTTTTGTCTCCGTGAATGCGCTGATCGGGTCCTTCAGAACGATTGACCACATTATCGTAATGACGAATGGCGGGCCAAATAACTCAACAGCATTGCTTCTTTTCTATCTTTACGATGTGACATTCACTTATCGCGATTTCTCATACGGCGCGACGCTAACAGTATTCATGATCTTCCTGCTTGGCTTCATTGCGTTGGTGCAATTCAGATTTCTCGACCGGAGGGCGCATTACAGATGACCAGTCTGACCACAGTGGCAGCAAGCACAACCAACCGCCGAAGGAACGCTGGACCGTCGATGCGCGCCGGCATCAACAAGATTGCAGTCGGCACGCTTGCGGCAACGTTCGCCCTTATTTGGGGAGCGCCGTTCCTCTACTCATTGTGGACCTCGTTCCATCCAGACCGCTATTCCGCAAAGCTGCAGTGGGATGCACCGTTCACATTCGAGAACTTCCTCACGGCGTGGAGCGCTGCTCCGTTTGCTCTGTATTTTGCCAACACAATCGTGATGACGGCGGTAATTCTGATCGCCAATCTGATCTTGTGCACACTGGTTGCCTATGCGTTCACTCGATACCGCTTCCCCGGGGCTGGCGTTCTTTTTGCGTTCGTGATGATTACCTTGCTGATCACGCCCGACATCCTGATAGTCGAGAACTACGTGACCATGGGGCATTTGGGTTTGGTCGACACCATACTCGGCATCGCCTTCCCCTATCTCACGTCGGCATTTGGCATCTTTCTTCTGCGGCAAACGTTCAAAACGGTTCCCTTGTCTCTGGATGAAGCCGCGCAGATGGAAGGCGCCTCTACCTGGCGGGTTCTTTGGAACGTGTATGTGCCTTTGGCGAAGCCTACCTACATCGCCTATTCACTCGTCGCGATCAGTGCCCACTGGAACAACTTCCTGTGGCCACTCATCGTGACCAAATCTCCAGAATCTCGTCCGGTGACCGTAGGCCTCAAGGTCTTTGCGTTGGTCGACAGCGGCATTGAGTGGTCGATCGTCAACGCAGCGGCGCTGATGACCACGGCTCCGCTGATCATTGCCTTTTTGCTCTTCCAAAAGCAGTTCGTCGCCAACTTCATGCGCGCCGGCATCAAGTAGCCTGCTCGCTGCCGTCGAAAAGGAACCGTGGATTGGCAGGCGCTTGCTTCCCATTCCGCACGAACGACCAAGGACATCCGATGCGTTTCGCTCATACCTCTGATTTCCACTATACCGACAAGCCAGAAGGCCGTTGGCATGTCCGCAATGACATTGTCAGTGCTTTTCGTGCGCTCATGGACGATCTGCTGCGCGTCGAGAAACATCTGGATTTCATCGCGATATCGGGAGATCTGACTGAGTTTGGCGACGACGAGTCCTATATTGCGGTGAGGACCGAACTTGAAAAATTTCATTTGCCGGTGTTTTTGGTCCCCGGAAACCACGACTTGAGGGAAGCCCTTCGAAGAAACTTTTCTCCTGGCTTCCAGATTCCGACCACAGGACCGCTGGACTTCCACACCGAGACTGCCGGCGTGCAGGTGATTGGTCTCGATACCCTTGTGGAAGGGGAACATCACGGGCGACTTACGAACGAGCAGCTAGACTGGCTCGAACAAAAACTGGCGAGCAACCTCCTTCCGCATTCTGTGGTGATGCTCCACCACGCGCCGTTTCAGACCGGGGTAGGCTTTTTCGATCGACTGTCTCGAACGGACGGTCAGGAACGGTTTGGGGATATTGTCGGGCGAGCAAGGTCCGATGTTACCCTGCTCTGCGGACACACCCACCGCCCCTATCAAGCCAACTGGTGTGGGGCAAATTGCTATGTGTCGGGTGCCCTTGCGTCGCAATTTGGCGGAGAAGAGCCCTTTGGCGACGGCAAAGTTGGTGTCATCGACGAACCCTTCGCCTACTTCATTCATACACTGGGCGGTCGAGGCGATCACGTTGTGGCGACGCGTTATGTAGACCTAAATAGTCCACATTCCCAATGATTGTACTCGGATTTGCCGTAAATCTGTTTGCGGCAAGTATGCTTTTGCTGTTTGCTGTCCGGCTCGTGCGCACAGGCGCTGAGCGATCGTTCGCACCGCAACTCAGGCGGCTTCTGCAAGACAGTGGGCGTGGATTGGGCGCGGCGCTTTCAGGGTTCCTGCTGGCCATCATGCTGCAAGGATCCACGGCGGTAATTCTGCTGACCTCTGGCCTGGTTTCCACCGGAATTGTGGAGCTGTCCACTGGCGCTGCCATCGTGATAGGCGCCGACATCGGATCTTCGATAGTTGTCGGTGTCCTCACGTTCGAACTGACCTGGCTGGCGCCGGTTCTTATGGCTCTAGGCGGTTGGCTCTATCTCAAGACCAGCCGCGTTGAGGTGCGCAACGTTGGCCGGATGGTCCTTGGCATCGCCCTTATCCTTGTATCTCTGGAAATGATCGGCACGGCAGTTGCGCCGGTCAGAGAGAGCAACCTTATGCCTGAACTGGTTGTGTATCTTGAGCGAGATCTGGTGCTGGCGGTGCTGCTTGGCGTCGTCCTGACCTTTCTGTTGCACTCAAGTGTCGCCTCCATTCTGATCTGCATAGCGCTGATCAGTTCGGGCGCTATCTCCCTTCTGGTCGGCATCGCCTTTGTGCTTGGCGCCAATGCCGGCAGCGGATTGATCTCGATCTGGCTGACACGCGGCTCGGGCGTCGCCGAGCGACACTTGCCCCTGCTAAACACAAGCATTCGCGGGATGACGGCCATCATGGCCTTTGCCCTGCTTCTGGCTTTCCGGGACCGCGCGCCGTTGAGCGCTGAGGGTGATGCCGTCGCCGTCGTCATTCTCGCCCATATTACGTTTAACCTTGTCTTGCTTGCGTTCCTGCCGCTTGTCGCACTGCTTTCACGCCTTCTACTGAAGATTCTGCCAATGGCGCCGAGCGACGGCGCGAACGGGGCGGAGCGACTGATCGGCGCGGTGGCAGCGGTAGAACTGGATGTTGGAAATCCAGTTGCCGTGCTGCGTCGTGACCTGCTGGTGTTGCTCGATGCGGTGAGCACCATGATTTCCGAAACGGAACTTCTAATCTCCGAGCATGACCAGCAGGTGGAAGAGAGCATTCTTGCGACCGAACAGCGGGTGAACAGGCATTTCAACCACATGCGCGCCTACTTTTCCCGGACGACCAGGGAGGATGTTTCCAAAAGCGCGCAGAGGGAGCTGCGTCAGCTTCTGGAGTATGTGGTGAAGCTGGAACAGGCAGCCGATATCGTGGCGATGCGCATCGTGCTCGCCTCGCGTGACATGCGCGAAAACCAGCTTTCATTCTCCCAAGAAGGTCGCGCTGAACTAGAGCAGCTTCGGCGTCTCGCGCTGTCCAACACGTTTCTTGCATTTGAGGTTGTCTCCACCTGGCACGCGGAAACCGCTCGCCAGCTTGTGGCGCGCAAGGAGGAGTTTTCCCGTCTTGAGCAGAAGTGCCGACAACGGCATTTCAAGCGTCTTTGCCGGGAAGGCAATCGGGTGTCGCTTGAGAGCAGCGATATGCATCTGGAAGTGAGCACGGCCTTCAAGGAGATCAACAGTAAGGTCGCGACAATCGCCTACATCGTTCTGGCGGACGGCGGCCAATTGGCGGACAGCAGACTTTTGAAAACACCAAAGCACGAAATGTCTTGAACCAACCGATTTTGGGACATCGAACCGACAAAAAGGAACAAGTCGCAATGGAAACGGGTAGCTCGGATACAATCAGCAGCAGACAGAAGTTTGCGGAGGACCTGGCGGCAGGTGCCGCCGAGTACGCACTCGGTTATTTTCGTCGGCTTGAAACGCTCGAAGTTGAGTCCAAGAACCCATTGGACTTCGTTTCTGAAGCGGACCGCAGCGTCGAGCGGCTGATCCGGGACAGGATTCAGAGCGCCTATCCGGGCGAGGACATTGTCGGAGAAGAAGGCGGCGGTAACGAAAGCGACGCATTCTGGAGCCTCGATCCGATTGATGGCACCGCCAATTTTCTCGGAGGCATCCCGCTATGGGGCGTTTCGATTGGGTTTTGCGAGAATGGAGAACCCACCGTCGGCGCAATTTGCATCCCGCTGCTGGACATATTGATTTCGGCGGACCAAAACCTGCCGGGTATTCGATACAACAGAGTGCAAAAAACAGAGTTCCGCCAATCCGCAATACCGACGATCGTACTCATGCGTTGGAATTCTTCGTCATTTAGGGAGGTAGAGGACACCTTCCGAGGCGCCGGTTTGTCTTGCATGAACATCCGCTGCTCAGTGATTGGATCTGCATTCGCCGTGCTGGGAATGACGCAAGGATACTATCAAGAACAGCTCCACATGTGGGATGTCGCCGCCGCTTATGTTCTGGCAAAAAACGCAGGTCTGCACACTCGAATTCGCCGAAATGGATTTGACGAAAAACTTACGTTCTCCATCTTGAGCCCAGAGGTTCACAAGCGGTTGGGAGACGCACTGTCCAAACGAGAACCCGAGCACGTTGTTAGCTGATGACCCGAGGCGATGAGGCAGATGGTGTCCTGTTGCAGACAACCAGTTGACGTGCTCCCAGATTTTGGGCCGGCCGGTTGGGGATTCTGCCGATGGTAGCACTCATGGCGGACCGGATGCGCCGGAGGCGTTTATAAGCGCTATCGGCGGTTTGTTGCCGATGGCGTTGTGAGTGCGAACTTCGTTGTAGTCTGTGTAACCAGCGGCGTGCGCCAAGGCCATGCCGACCGCGACAACGACGGGCTTCGAGGTGTCGATGCCGACGGCGCCGGACGCCAGTTCCGCAACGGTCACTTTGATGTGCAACGCGTCGGCGCGGCCCACATTGCTGGCGATGACGACCGGGGTGTGCGGATCCATGTGTCCATCGATGAGGTGCTGGCCGATTTCGCCTGCCGTGCGACCGGCCATGTAGAAGATGGTCGTTGCCGACGGAGCGGCGAAAACGGTCCAGTCGAGATTGGCCGGCACGGCACCGTTCCGCGCATGACCGGTCACGAGACGAACGGATTGCGTCGTGTTGCGGTGGGTCAGTGATACGCCGAGTTCGGCGGCAGGCGCCAGCGCCGCAGTTATGCCAACGGCTGTCATGATTGACCGATGTGCGCCCATTTGCGCATTCCGATGGACGTGATGGTTTCCGGTTGGTCGATCAGGTTGTTCCAAGCCTGGCATGAGGCGTCGATGATGGCGTCGTAGCTTTCGAACACGCGGTTGGAGAGCCAGTTCTGCCTGCGATACTGCCAGATATTCTCGACCGGGTTCAGTTCGGGCGAACGCGAGGGCAGGAAGATCAGCGTCATGTTCTTGGGCATGATGAGTTTTTCCGTGGTGTGCCAACCGGCACGATCGAGCAGCAACACGGCATGAGCACCGCGCTGAACGTGCCGGCGGATTTCGTCGATGTGGAGTTGCATGGCGAAGGTGTCGGCAAAGGGCAGCGCCAGCCCGGCGCCCTTTCCCTTTGCCGGACAGATGGCGCCGAACAGATAGGCGTTCTGGTAGCGCTGATCCGCCGGTTGTCGAGGTCGGGTTCCACGTCTTGCCCAAAGCCGGACAGTCCCGTTCTTCTGGCCAATGCGTGCCTCGTCCTGGAACCAGATCTCGATCGGCTTGCCCTTGGGAAGATGCCTGATATGGGCACTCAGCGCCCGCGGGAGGTTTTTTTTAAACGCCGCAACCGCCGCGGCGTCCTGGCCGGGATGCAGCGGGCGGGCGCTCTTGTGGGAGAAGCCGAGCTTCTTGAGAAGCGTGCCGACATGGCGCTCGTGATACTCGACGCCGAACCGCTCCTTGATGACGCGCTGAAGATCTACTCGGCGCCAGCGAACGACGCCGTCCTCCTCCGGGTTCGGACCGGTCTCAACGATCTCGGCAAGTTCGGCCTTCTGCTCGTCCGACAGCCGCGATGAAGGGCCGGCAGACCATTGGTCGAAAAGACCATCGGGACCAGCCTCATTGAACCGATGCACCCAATCCCGCAGCGTCTGCCGGTCCATGCCGCCGATCCGGGCAGCCTCGACGCGGCTCATGCCGTCAAGCACCGCCGCTAGTGACAGCAGGCGTCGGCTCTGGTTGGCGTCCTTGCTCCGCGACGCCAGTCGCCGGAGTTGAGAAGGGGTGTAGTCCTGTCGCAGTCGATCCGATCCGGGAATGGGCGAATCTCCTTCGCCGCTATCGAGTCAGCAACCCACCCGTTTGGGAATCCCCCGCGAGTCGCACCCCGCAGCCGTCGGCATTATGGCTTGGCACGACATTGACAGGGATGCCCGCGGCATTGAGGTGTTCGGTTTCTTCGCCGCCGCGCCCGAAGATCATGGGGTCGCCGGCTTTCAGCCGCACCAAGTGCCGTCCCTGACGCGCAAGCGAGATCATCATCTCGTTGATGTCGCCCTGCCGGCAGCTTTCGCGTCCACCCCTTTTGCCGACGAGAATGGGTTTGGCCTCGCGGCGTGCAAGCTCGAGCATATCGTCCGAAACCAGGTCGTCGAACAGTATGACGTCGGTCGATTGCAGAGCACGAACCGCCTTGATCGTGAGGTATTCAGCGTTGCCCGGCCCGGCGCCGACCAGCGTCACATGGCCGGACGATGCCGTGACCGCAGTGCCGATCCAGCTGTTGATATTGTTGCGCGCGGGCGGGGACCGGAAGGCGGCGTCGGCAAAACGTTCCCAGAACGCCCGGCGGGCGCCGCCGGACGCAAGTTCACTGACGAGCCGGCCAACGACGCTTGGCCCTAGTGGTTGGGATGTCTTGGTCCGATCGGGAATTACAGCAAGACAGGGTCAGGTATACTGGCAGAAGAACTTGCCGACCCCTAAGTCTGCGCGTGGATCAACTGGTTGATTCATGGGCGAGATAGCTTGCACATGACATTTTTATGACACACACTCGATCGGCGCATTCGGCACGATCGGATGCTGCGAGGGGATATTCTAGGGAGGGGAACCTAATGAAGAAACATGCCCTTATTCTGTCTGCTGCTCTGGCCACGCTGAGCTTCGGCCTAGGCTCAGCTCAAGCGGCCGAACGGCTGACGTTCTACTGCGCCGCCGACGAGGACTGGTGCCAGCTCATGGCCCGCACCTTCGAATCCGAAACCGGCATCAGCGTTGCCATGACACGCAAAAGCTCCGGTGAAACCTACGCCCAGATCAAGGCCGAAGTGGCCAATCCCAAGGGAGACGTGTGGTGGGGCGGCACCGGCGACCCGCATCTGCAGGCGGCCGAGGAAGGCCTGACCGTTGAATACATGTCGCCCATGCGCGACCAGCTTTATGACTGGGCCATCCGGCAGGCCGAAGCGGCTAACAACCGCACCATCGGCATATACTCCGGTGCGCTCGGTTTCGGCTACAACAAGGACCTTCTGTCCGCCAACAATCTCGACGCGCCGGCGTGCTGGGAAGATCTGATCGAGCCCGAGTTCAAGGGCCATATCCAGATGGCCAACCCGAATAGCTCGGGAACCGCCTACACGGCGCTGGCGACCATCGTGCAGCTCTGGGGCGAGGACAAGGGCTATGAGTACCTGAAGGCGCTCAACACCAATATCAACCAGTACACCAAGTCCGGATCGGCCCCGATCAAGGCGGCAGCCCGAGGCGAAACCACTATCGGCATCGTCTTCATGCATGACGCCGTGGCCCAGGCCGTCTCCGGCTTCCCGGTCGTCGCCGTCGCGCCCTGCGAAGGTACCGGCTACGAAATTGGCTCCATGAGCATCATCAAGGGTGCCCGCAATCTCGAGAATGCCAAGAAGTTCTACGACTGGGCGCTGACCGCCGAGGCGCAATCGCTGGCCCTGCAGGCCAAGTCGTTCCAACTGCCGTCGAACAAGAGTGCCGAAGTCTCACCAATGGTGCCCGATCTGTCGACGATCAAGCTGATCGACTATGACTTCGCGCTCTATGGCTCATCCGACGAGCGTGGGCGCCTGCTCAAGAAGTGGGACGACGAGGTGGGTTCGCTGGCCCGTTGATCCTGGTTCCGACCTGATTGCGAAAGAGGGGAAGTGGTGCACAACGCCAACCGGACCCTTCTGATAACACTAATCCTGGGGTGGGCGGCCGCGGCCGTCCTCCCCTGGTACGGCATTGAGTATGGCTTCTGGAATTTCGAGTGGCTGACGGAAGGCTATCCGTTCGACATCGACTATGCCCCGTTGCTGCTCGAAATCGCCCAGGGCTTCCGCCTCTGGCTCGTTCCGGTCGCGTTGTTCCTGCTGGTGCCGCTGCCGGCGGTCATGATGCGGCGCGAGGATCCGCGCTTCGGCTGGCTGCTGATTTTCGGCGGTTTCGGCGGGCTGGCCTATCTGTTGGCGCAGGGCTTCGCAATCGGCATCAATGGCTGGTCCTGGGGTTTCATGGAACAGCTGTTCGGTTCTTTCGGCGACCGCCAGTTCGGCATGGGCTACGGGGCGCTGATCATCGGCGCCGCCTTCCTGCTCATCGGTTCCCAGGGGCTTGCCGCGCGCGGCGCCGTCAAGGGCGACAGCTTCATTGTCAGCTCGATCGCGACCGTGGTTGCCCTGGTTGCCCTGTTCATTTTTTATCCAGTACTTCGGATCCTTTCGAGTGCCGTTGAAACCGAGGATGGCGGATTTTCGCTCATCGCCTTCGGCGAGCGCTTTGTCGATCGCAAGATCTGGGGGTTGGGGTGCATCGGCAGCAACCTCAGCTGCGGCGTGGCGTGGAACTCGCTTTTTCTCGGCGTGATCGTCGGCCTTTTGACCACCATTCTCGGGTTGGCCTTCGCGCTGTTCATCACCCGGTCGGGTTCGCGTTTCGCCAATGTCATCAGGGCGCTGTCAGTCCTGCCGATCATCACGCCGCCCTTCGTCATCGGCCTGGCCATCATTCTGCTGTTCGGCCTGTCCGGCCAGGTGACGACCTTTGTCGCCGACCTTTTTGGCGTGGCGCCGACTCGCTGGATCTACGGACTTCCAGGGGTGGCGCTGGCGCAGGTCATGTCCTTCACACCCATCGCCTTTCTTGTGCTGATCGGCGTGGTCGAGGGGGTCAGCCCCTCGATGGAAGAGGCGGCGCTGACCATGCGCGCCTCGCCCTGGCAGATGTTCAAGACAGTTACCCTGCCGCTGATGCGGCCGGGTCTGGCCAATGCCTTCCTGCTCGGTTTCATCGAATCCATGGCCGATTTCGGCAACCCGCTGGTGCTCGGCGGCAATTTCCAGGTGCTGTCGACCGAGATTTTCTTCTCCATTGTCGGCGCCCAGCACGATCAGAGTCGGGCCGCGGTTCTCGCCATCATACTTTTGACGTTCACCCTGCTTGCTTTCTTCGCGCAGCAACGCTGGCTCGGGCGAAAATCCTACGTCTCGGTGTCGGGAAAGGGCGATGCCGGCGTTCATCCAAAGATACCGAACGGGCTAGGCATTCCCGTCCGCATCGTCGTGATGACCTGGGTCGCCTTTACCCTCATCGTCTATGGCATGATCGTTTACGGCAGCTTCGTCGAACTCTGGGGCGTCAACAGCACGCTGACACTGCGTCACTACATCTCCGCATTCTCGATCAATTTCAACGAGTTCGGGATCCACTGGTCCGGTTCGGCCTGGGGCTCATTCTGGACAACCATCAGCATTTCGGCCATCGCGGCGCCGCTGACGGCGATGCTCGGACTGGTCACCGCCTATCTTCTGGTACGGCAGAAATTCGCCGGTCAGGGCGCCTTCGAGTTCGGCACAATGCTGAGCTTTGCCATTCCCGGCACCGTCATCGGCATCAGCTACATCCTGGCGTTCAACGTGCCGCCGATCGAGCTGACCGGCACGGGGGTGATCCTGGTCATCAGCTTCATTTTCCGCAACATGCCGGTCGGGGTGCGGGCCGGCGTTGCCTCTCTGGCCCAGCTCGACAAGAGTCTCGACGAAGCCTCGCTGACGCTTCACGCCAACAACTGGCAGACCTTCCGCTATGTTGTCCTGCCACTGCTGCGCCCGGCGATCCTTGCCGCGCTCGTCTACAGTTTCGTGCGCGCCATGACCGCCATCAGCGCCGTCATCTTCCTGGTGTCGGCGCAATACAACATGGCGACCAGCTACATCATCGGCCGGGTCGAGAACAACGAATACGGCATCGCCATCGCCTATTCGACTGCACTGATTTTTGTCATGCTCGCAGCCATCGGCGTCCTGCAGCTTCTTGTCGGAAGACGCAATATCGGCAGGCGCACCCAGTTCAGCGAAGCGCAATTGATCCAGGGGTAAAATGAGATGATCGCACCGCTTGGCAAGGGAAAGGCCTCTTCCGTGGTCTTCGACGGGGTCACCAAAACCTTCGGGCGAGGTGCCGTCACGGCGGTGGACAATGTCAGTTTCACCGTCAATGCCGGGGAGCTCGTGACCTTTCTCGGCCCGTCCGGTTGCGGCAAGACGACAACCCTGAGGATGATTGCCGGGCTGGAAATGGCCACCTCCGGTCGCATCCTGATCGGTGAGCGCGACGTGACCAAGGTGCCTGCGACCGATCGCGACGTGTCGATGGTCTTCCAGTCCTATGCCCTGTTCCCGCACATGAATGTCATCGAGAACGTGGCCTATGGGCTACGCATGTCCAGCACCCCCAAGTCTGAACTGAAGGAGCGCGCCGAAGCAGGGCTTGAGCTGGTCGGACTTTCAGATTACGGCCCACGCCTGCCGAGCGAATTGTCGGGCGGCCAACAACAGCGCGTAGCAGTGGCCCGGGCACTGGTGCTCGAGCCCGAGGTTCTGCTTTTCGACGAGCCTTTGTCCAATCTCGACGCCAAACTCAGGCGCAAGGTACGAGAGGAAATCCGCGACATTCAGCTCTCACTCGGCCTGACTGTAGTCTATGTCACGCACGATCAGGAAGAGGCGCTGGCAGTCTCCGACCGGATCGTGGTGATGAAGAATGCATCGATCGCCCAGATCGGCACGCCGCACGAACTCTACGACCTGCCCACGGACGCCTTTGTCGCCGACTTCATTGGAGAGGCCAATTTGCTGCCTTGCGAGGTGCAATCGGTGTCTGCTGATGGCACGGCCCAGGTCAAGGCGGGATCGATGTCATTGTCGCTTGAGGGACGCGATCTCGAACCGGGCCCTGCTTTTTTGGCTATTCGTCCACGCCGCATCCGGTTCGATGGTGGCGCCAACCCCAGCCTGGCCAGCAAGGTGACAAAAGCGACCTATGTCGGCAGTCACATGGAGTATCACCTCGAAACCGAATTGGGCGAGTTGTTCGCGATCGCGGACACGGTGGGAGGACGCGTGGCCGAGGGCGAAGAGATCCAGATCGATGTAGCGGAATCGCGCCCGATTCTTGTCAGAAAGCAGGGCTAGCCAATTAGGCAGTTGCTGTTTTGGTCAGAACTCGGGCTCGAAGGTAGCCGCGGCCAATTCGTTGATCTCGTCGAATACGTCCGGCCCTCCGGCGATCACCTTCAGCCCTTTTGTCAGTGCCGTTCTTTCGTCGAAAGGCGCAATCAGCCCGCCCGCTTCTTCAATCATCAACAGGCCGGCGAAACAGTCCCAGGCGTTCATATGAGGCTCGGCGTAGCCGATCAGGCGGCCGGCGGCGACATAGGCGAGCATGAGGGCACCAGAGGCATTGCGGTAGTACATGCCGCCCCGATCGAACAGGGCGGATATGAAGCGGGCGCCCTGCTGCAAAGGACTGCGCGCGGCGATGCCGGTTCCCATGCTGCCATCGGCAAGGCTTTTGGCCGTGGAAACATGCAGTGGCTTGCCGTTCACGAACGCGCCATCGCCGCGTTCGACTTCGAACATTTCATCATGGCAGGGATCGAAAATAACCCCGGCAACCGTCTTGTCGTCATGGACCAGTGCCAGCACCACGGTCCAGGCAGGGATGCCATTAATGTAATTGGTTGTCCCGTCGATGGGATCGATCACCCAAACATAGCCGGATCGGCCCGGCACGGGATCGTATTCCTCACCGACGATGCCATCCTCAGGCCAAGCACTTGCGATCGCATCGCGGATCAGCATTTCGACGGCACGATCGGCATTGGAGACGAAATCCTGCGCGCCCTTGCGCTCGATGCTCAAAGCGCCGAGGTCTCGAAACAGAGCAAGCGCATGCCCTCCGGCCTGGCGCGCCGTTTCAACGGCCCATTTCCTGCGTTGCCGCGTCGAGCTTGAGGAGGTGTCGGAGTTGTTCATTCTGGGGTCCGGTGATCGCCTGGGAGCTGCCGTCGACAAGGTGACGATACGAGTGCTTTCCTAGCACAAGGAGAACGGCATGCCCAAGTTCTCAATCCCGAGCCCCCTGTCTGATCAACCGAACCCGATGGCACTTGCCATCAATGCCTGCTCTAGGGTGTAGAGTTGACGTCAAGGCTGGGGTGACGGCTTAACTATCTGAGCCAGATGACGATAGCGGCTATGAGGGCGAAGCCTCTGAAACTGGCGAAGAGCTTGCCGTATCGGGTTGCGACGCGTCGGAACTGCTCGAGCTTGGACAAGAAATGCCCGACGAGGATGCGCTCTTTGTAGAGCCGCCAGTTGCAGGGGTGCGGTTGGCTGCTTTCTGTTCTGAGCGGGATGACAGGATCTGCGCCCAAGTCCCTAAGGGTCTGGTGGAAATGGTCGGCGTCATACGTCCTGTCGGCAGTGACGCTATAGGGACGCAACCCTTCGAGCACGTTCTTGGCGTAGTTGGCATCGCCACGATGTCCTGGCGCAAACACGAACCGCACCGGCAGGCTGAGAGCATCGACGGCAGCGCGGATCTTGGTGCCTAATCAGCTGCGAGACCGGTCAACGGCATGGGCGTCAGCTCCCCCCTTATCCGTCAGGTTCCTGCGGCCTGTGCCTGCGCGCGGATCGAGGTGGAATCGGCCGAGATCCACTCAAGGTCCGCTTCGGCAGCCGTGCCGCAAAGAGCTTGTCGAGCAAACCCATCTGGATCCAGTGATAGTAGCGCCGCTGGGCCGTCCGATATTTGCCATATCAGGCAGGCAGATCGCGCCAGCGCCCACCTGAGCGGGCCACCCAGAGCAAGGCGTCGACAAATCGCCGGTTGTTCGTGCGCGGACCGAGCCGTCCCCTGCGCCCGTCAGCCACGCCGCTCGATCCGAGGCTACTGATCATCATTCAAGCCTTCTCGATCCATGACCATCTCCAAAAATCGGTCTTGAATCGTTGTTCGCCAAAAAACCGGAACCCCTGATTTGTCACTGCAACCTAGAGGACCTCAGTGCCGCGATCGACTGGCACCGTCGCGAAGGGGTGTGTCGCGAGGTCGTCGATGTCGTCCTGCCGCCGAGCTCGCAGCCCGAAGAGCGCTGGTTGACCAGGTACGAGGTCGCAGTCCTCCTGTGAACGGCATGGACACACCGGGAGACGCAGCGTGGCGTTCCAACCGCGAAGCGTCCTTGGCGACATCTTGCGCGCTTCATCATCGCTGCTCCCTATACTGGCAGCCGTCAGGGCGTCATCACTGGTGCGGCGCTGACGGTTAGAGAAGGGGCCGGATACGTCGACATCAATGAAGGCGTTTTGTCGCCGGTCTTGCGGAGAAGATGACAGAACGAAGCGCGGCGCTTCGATCTGAATGCCGATGCGCGCCTTGGCACACTTCAGACGGTGGGCCAAGGACAGGGAAGACAACACTATCTCGAAGTCCTGGTTGGTCGAGTACCAAGGCGAGCGGATCGCTGACGGCAACAAGGGGTTCGCCAGTCTGGTCCGCAACGCCGGACTTGGACCTGAGGTGACGCCACTCACAATACGTCACACCGCTGCAACGTGGGTGATGCAGGCCTATGCCGACATGTGGGATGCTGCCGGGTTCCTCTGTATGTCCGTTGCAGCCCTAGCGCGCGTCTATGGGCACCACTATCCGGACCACCATCGCACCGCCGTTGAGACCATCGGGCGTCGTCCCCGGTAGAACAAAACGAGGGACGGGGTCCGCACGGGGTCCGGTAGAGAAGAACCGAACGAGAACCAGGCGAATTGTGATGTGTGGATTTTGGGGATGAAAGCCCCGTTTTCCGGCGTTTCCAGTCCGAACTTCACCATTGGAAAGCCGCTCATAACGGTCTGGTTGCAGGTTCGAGTCCTGCCGGGCCCACCAATCCTTTCAAATACCTTGATGCTGAATGCAGCCACCCGTTCGCGATCAAGGGATGCTCATGGGCAAGGAACGCAGACACGGCAGCTTGAAAACGCGATCCGCGGGCTGCAAGACCGTTTGGGGTTGTGCTATGGTGAAACCGATGAAATGACGGCGAGATCAGCCTTGATGATCGGGAGCAGGCCGTCGACCTGTCTCGCCGGGCTGGTGCAACGCAGGTGAGGAGGGGTCAATGAGATATCGTGAGGCTTTCAAACACAAAAAGCGGGTTTTCCTGCCGGTGGTCCATGTCGATTCGGACAAGCAGGCACTCGAAAACGCCAAGATAGCGTTCGAATCGCACGCCGACGGATTGTATCTGGTCAGCCATATCGAGGACGTGTCGCAGTTCATGGATATCTTCGACCGTGTGGCCGAAGCGCACCCGGGCAAATGGATCGGCCTGAACTTCGGCCCGCGTTTCGGCGCCACCGATTCGCTCGACTGGATCCGGCACAAGCGCGTCGACGGCATCTGGCTCAATCATGCCCAGATCGGAGATGCGACCGTCGGGTCGGACATGGCGCGGCTGCTGCTGCAGCGCTCGAGCGTTCCGCATCCCTTCGTGCTTTTCGGCGGCGTCGCCTACAAGCTGCAGCCGCCGCCCGAACACCTCGACCTGACCGTCGCCAACGCGACGCGCTTCGTCGATGTGATCGTCACCAGCGGCGATGAGGTCGGCGTTCCGCCAAGCTTCGAGAAGATGCGGATCATTCGTGAAGCGGCCGGCGAGCACCCGGTGGCAATTGCCGGCGGCCTGACGCCGGGCAATATCGAAGAGTATCTGCCCTATGCGGACTGCTTCATGGTGGCGACCGGCATCTATCGCTCGTTCCACCATTTCGATCCGGCCAAGCTCAGGGAAATCGCCCATCTGCTCAAGGACTAGCCCGATCCGACCCTCCGGAGTCCGCGCGCCATCAAAGGCTGGACATGAAAGGGCAAACAGGAGCAGGCGTTTTTGCTGCCCGTCCGCTCATGCCCGGCTACAATAAAAAAGGCCCCGCCAAGCGGGGCCTTTCGCATTTTCTGTGCGCCGTGCTTCAGGCTTTGCGCCGACGGCCCGCGGCACCGAGGAAAGCCAGTCCCGAGCCGAGAAGCACGATCGAGAGCGGCACCGGAACCGCTGACAACTTCACGGAGTCGATGAAGCCGCCCAGCTTGTTCTGGAGACCACCGGCCGCGAAGGTCAGATTGTAGTCGCCCGCGCCGACCACGAAGGAATAGACGATCCGGTCCCAGGTGTTGATCGGCGGCCGGGTCCCATTTTCCTCACCGAGCATGTTCAGGCCGATGGCGCCGGCCGTCGAGTCGAGGAAAACGGAGACGATGTTGTCGTTGGTCGTGCTGGTACGCGGCAGATAGTACCATTCGAGCTCATACTTGCCGCCTGAAAGCGACAGCGTCCTGGTCATGGACGAGTTGGTCGGGTTGGCCGTCCCGCCTCTGCTCGGATCACTATCGAGCTCGACATACTGATTGCCGTCATGGGCGCTGACGCCCGACACTGCGCCGGTCGTCTGAACCTCGATACCGGCACCGGCTGTGGCGCTCCATGTATCGAAATTCTGGTAGACCTGCCAACTCTGCGTGTTCACTGGGTTTTCGAAGCTCTCCGAGAAAATGGTCGAGGCGGAGGCTCCGGAGGACATGCCAATTGTGCAGGCAATCGCCACTGCACTGGCCAACACTGTACTCTTCAAAATTGGTCTATTCATGGATTTCCCTCACATTAACAAAATATATACGTATTTATACAGAATTCTGGACTGATTTCAAGCCGTGGGTCGCCCTTGCACTGGACGAGAAAAGGTAAAATAAAATCAGTACTGTAGATGGCTTGAGCGGATGTCGGCGCCATGGCGGCAGCTCCGGGTGAGTGCCGCGCGATGCGATGATTCCGTTATTCGAGGCGACGGCTGGTGCAGCCGCGAATGACCGCTTCGGCTGGTGAGCCTGCGATGATTCGCAACGCCGGCAGTAATCGGGTCGCCAAGGCCAAAGCGCATCTGCCTGTCGTCAATGTGGTCTGCCTGGCCGACCGCCGCAAAACCGGGGGGCATACCAAGTCATCGCGCGTCATGATCGCGCGTCTCGTAGATGCTTCCAAGCGCTTGATAACTCTCAATCGAGATGGTGGTTGCCTGCGACGCTGACCTCGCCTATGAATGCCGCCGCACGGCTGGGAAATGGGTATATTTGCGGATATGCACTACTCAGTCGCCGCGCTAGAACGATTGCAAATCTGTATGCGCGCGCGCTAAAATGCTTATTTAACAATTTGAATTATGAAGCTAAAATCTACAGCTATGCGCAAGCTTGATGCCGGGGGACGACGAGGGTGGATATCCATGAAAAAGCTGATTAACGGGCTGGCCGGTGTCGGCTTGGCGATGGCCATCTCGGGTGGCGCACTTGCCGCCGATCTGGGTGCCACCTACCGCGCAAGCTATTGCCCCTATTACAGTGCGTCGGACATCCTGTCCTACTCGGAGCCCGAGATCCAAGCCATGGTGCAGGGCTTCCTCAGCGAAGCCGAGGCAGAGCTGGCGAGCGCGACTGTCGTCAATTCCACCAAGCCGTCCTTCGTGTGGGCGAGCGAGACCAAGTTTTCCTGCAATGTGGCGCTGAGCTATTTCAGGACCGGCTATCTCGATGATGAGTCGGTTCAGAAGTGCGACTGCTTCCACACGCGCATGACCAACTACAGATGAATTTTGGCTGACAGTGAATGAGGACGAAATCGTGCGACATATCAAGACAACAGCCAAATTACTTATCGGGGGCGTCCTGTTCGCGACGTCCGTTCTGACCCTGGCGCAGTCGGCAAATGCCCTGACCCTGGCTCAGGCGACACGCATCGCCGTCGAATCCAACCCCGAAATCGGTCAGGCGATCGAGAATCGCGAAGCTACCGAATTCGAACTCAAGCAGGCGCTCGGGCTCTATCTGCCGAGGGTCGACCTTGAAGCCTCGGTCGGTGTCCGGCGTCTTGACAATCCGTCCCGTCGCTCATCCGGCATTCAGGACGATCCGCTCTATCCATCGGAAGTTGGCGTCGTTGCCACCTACGACATCTATGACGGCGGCTATCGCCAGTCGGAAGCCAATCGCCAGGCCGCTCGGGTCGATGGCGCGTCCTTCCGCGTGCTCGAGAGAAGCGAGTACATCGGCCTCAACATCGCGCGCGAGTATTTCGAGATCCTGTTGCAGACCCGAATCGTCGGTCTGGCACAGCAGAACGTGGCCTTCCACCAGACCACGCTCGGCAATGTCCGCGATGCGGTTGCCGGCAGCCGCCTCACTGCTGCCGACGAGAACCAGGCCGTGGAAAGGCTCGCCGCCGCACGGGCGACGCTCAAGCAGGCCGAGGAGGCCCTGGCCACGGCGATGATCGGCTTCAACAAGCTGGTTGGCGTGCCGTTGACCAGCCCGAGCATGCCCGCCCACGTCACCTCGCTGCCCAAGAGCCTGGCCGACGCCATCGGGCAGGCCCGACTCAACAATCCGCGCGTCAAGATTGCCGGCGCCGATATCGATGCGGCCTCAGCCGTGGTCCAGCAGTCCCAGAGCGGCATCGGGCCGAAGATTTCCCTTGAAGGCCGCGCTTCCACAGGCTTCGACACCGGCGGCGTCGATGGCGGCACCACCGATGTGCAGGGCCGTGTGGTCATGCGCTGGACGATCTTTGACGGCGGCATCAAGGGCAACGAAGTCCAGGAAAACATCCGCCGCGAGAGCGAGGCCATGCTGGCCTTGCACCAGGCGCATCGCGAGGTCGAGGAGGCGGTTCGCATCTCCTGGGAACGCATGCTCCGCCAGCGCGAGCTGTCGTCTGCCTTCCGCACCCAGGTCAATGCCGCAGATACGCTTGTTTCGGCCTATCGCGAGCAGTTCAATGTCGGCCAGCGTTCCCTGCTCGACGTGCTCGATGCCCAGTCGACGCGCGTTTCCGTTCAGGTGCAGGCCGAGACCGCTGCCTATGCGTCGCGCTATGCCGAATATCGGCTGCTGGCGGCAACGGGACGGCTTCTGTCCTATCTCGGGCTCGAAGCGCCCAAGCAGGCTGAAGCCTATGCCCGTGAAGAGCTTGGCACGCCCGCCGCGGATTCCTATCAGCCGCGTGCGCGCAAGCCGGTCAATTTCGACTCCGTTCTGGACCTGGCCGAATTCGTCAATTAATCCCGCGGCAATCGTCTGGACGTACGAATACAAGCTCCCTGCCATCGCCTGAGCGGCGTGGCCGGGAGCTTATATGACTGATCTGGTGTAGTTGTAACGCGTGAGCCGGGTAAGACCGGTGCAAATGGCAGGTAGTCCTGGACGGGGATGGTTCTGCCCGATTGACGCGCGGGACTCCGTTGAGAGGCCCTTGAGTATGAGTGATCAAGAGCGAGACCCGAAGCAGGGCGATCGCAAGGAGCCGACGCTTCCGCCGCCGGGTGGTGCGCCCAGCTCAATGCCATACTCGCTTACGACGGAGACGGCACAGTCGTCGGTGCCAGAGCCGAACGGCGGCGATCCTCTTCTGACCCTGGCCGTCTATCTCGCAAGAACCAGGAACCGCCCGTCATCTCCCGATATGCTGATTGCCGGCCTGCCGCTCGAGGGTGGCGTGTTGTCGATCGATCTGCTGCCGCGGGCTCTGGCCCGCGCCGGTCTTGTCTGCGAGGAACGCCGGGCCGTGCTTGCCGACCTGGCCGAATTCGACCTTCCGGCACTGATCTTCGATCCGTCGGGCCGGGTGCTCGCCTGTCTGGCCCGGAACGATGACGGCTCGTTCCGCTGCTTTGATCCCGACAGCGGACGCGAAGCCGATTTCGCCGCCGCCGATCTCGACGCCAGGGCCAAGCAGTCGATCATGGTCGTTCGAGAAGAGACGCTTCACAGCGGGGATGGCGCCGAGCCGCAACTGGCGACCGATGCGTCGCACTGGCTGCGCGACGCGCTCTCCGGGCACCGCCGGTCGATCTTCAACATCATCCTGGCGGCCGCGTTCATCAATCTGTTCGCCGTCGCCATGCCGCTGTTTACGCTCAACGTCTACGACCGCGTGCTGCCGAACAAGGCCACGGCGACGCTGTGGGTTCTGGCAATCGGCCTGCTGCTGGTCCAGGTTTTCGATCTCGTGCTCAAGGTAGCGCGCGGTGCGCTGATCGACTACATGGGCCGGCGCGTCGACCTGCGCCTTGCCTCGACGTTGTTCGACAGGGTGCTCAACACCACGATCGCATCGCGGCCCGGGTCGACGGGCGCCTTTATCAACCGCATCGCCCAGTTCGAAGTCCTGCGCGAATTCTTCACATCCTCGACCATCGTCATGTTCGTCGATGTGTTCTTCATGTTCGTGTTCTTCTGGGTGATCGCTGCGCTGATCGGCTGGGTTGCCATCTTCCCGGCCATTGCAGCGCTGGTCGCGGTGACGGTAACGATCTTCATCGGCCTGAGGTCCGGCAAGGCGGTCAAGGCGGCGCTGAGCGAGAGTTCGACCCGCAATGCCATCCTGGTTGAATCGCTGACGGCGGCGCAGACGGTCAAGGCGACCCGCGCCGAAGGCCAGCTTTTGCGGCGTTGGGAAAACGCCATCCTGGCCTCATCGGAAACCCAGAACCGCATCAAGATCCTGCAGAACACGGCGAACCAGTTCACCGCGCTTGCCGGTCAGCTGTCGATGGTGGCGATCATCATTGGCGGCACCTACCGGTTTTCGGCCGGCGAGATCAGCACCGGCGCCATCATCGCCTCGATGATGCTGTCCAACCGGCTGATTGCACCGATCGGCCAGATCGCCGGCGCGGTTCTGAGATCGCGCAGCGCGCTTGAGGCCTATCGCACGCTCAACGACATTCTGGCGCTGCCGGACGAGCGGCAGGTGCAGCGCCAGTTCGTCTCGCGTACCGTCGAGCGCGGCAAGATCGAGTTCCGAAAGGTCCGGTTTGCCTATCCCGAGAGCGATACCTTCGTGCTCGATCAGGTTTCGCTGACCATCCAGCCGGGCGAAAAGGTCGGCATCATCGGCCGTATCGGCTCGGGCAAGACCACGCTGGGGCGGCTGTTGGTCAAGTTCTACGAGCCCACCGAGGGCGAGATCCTCATCGACGATGTCTCGATCAAGCAATACCACCCGGCGGCGCTGCGCCGGCAGATCGGTTTCGTCATCCAGGATCCCGAACTGTTTGCCGGCACGATCAAGGAAAACATCATCCTGGCCGACCCCACGGCATCGGACGAGCGCATCATCGATGTGGCGCGGCGCTCCGGCGTCGAGGCCTTCGTCTCCCGGCATCCCAAGGGGTTCGACATGCCCGTGGGCGAACGCGGCAGCCTGCTCTCGGGCGGTCAGCGCCAGGCGGTTGCGCTGGCGCGAACCATGCTCGTCGATCCGCAGGTGCTGTTCCTCGATGAGCCGTCGAGTTCGATGGACCTGGCCACCGAGCGCGAACTGATCAAGCATCTCGGCATCACGATGGATTCCCATCACACCGTGATCATCGCCACCCATCGCCATTCGCTTCTCAGCCTGATCAAGCGCCTGATCGTCGTCGACAATGGACGCATCGTGGCCGACGGGCCGCGCGACGCCGTTCTCGAACAGCTGCGTGCCAATTCTGCTTCCCGCGAGGCGCTATGACCAAGTCTTCGGAAAAAAACGCACGCGCGTTCCGGTTTTCGAGCGAGAAGCCGCCGAGGCGCTGGGTGACGATCACCCAGATCTGCGCCCTGTTCGTCGTGCTCGCCCTGGTCTGGGCGTCACAGGCCGAGGTCGACGAGCGCAGCCGTGCCGAAGGCAAGGTCATCGCCTCGAGCAAGACCCAGATCATCCAGAGCACCGAGTCCGGCGTTGTCACGGAGATTCTGGTTCGTGCCGGCCAGCAGGTGAAAAAGGGCCAGCAGCTGATCCGGCTTGATGATACCACCAGTTCCTCCAGCGCCGGCGAAGTCGAGGCCAAGGTCACCGCCCTGCGCGCGCAGATTGCGCGGCTGCGGATCGAATATGCCGGCAATGTCACCTCCGGGGCCGATTATGTCTGCCCGGCAGAAATCGAGCAGAAAACGCCAGAAATCTGCGACAACGAGGCGAGGCTTCTGGAGGCGCGCGCTGCCTCCAAGCGGCAAGGGCAGGGCGTGCTCGAACAGCGCGTTCAGCAGCGCCAGAGCGAACTCAACGAGGCGCAGTCCAATCAGGTACGGCTGACCAATGCGCTCAATCTCAGCCAGGAGAAACTCGACCTTCTCATGCCGCTTTGGGAGAAGAACCTCGTGGCACAGACCGAGCTTTTGGCCGCCCAGGCCGAGGTCAGCGACCTGCAGGGCCAGTTGGCGGCGCTGAAGGAGACAATCGCCAAGTCGCAGGCGGCCCTGTCCGAGGCCAAGCTCCAGGTCGAGCAGGCTGAGCTGCAGTTCCGCGAAACGGCCCTGACCGATCTCACCGACAAGCTGGCCCAGCTGTCGAGCGCCGAGGAGACCTTGCGCGGCGCCACCGACCGTGTCAGCCGGACCGAGGTCCGTTCCCCGGTCGACGGCATCGTGTCCAGTCTCGAGGTCAATACCATCGGCGCCTTCGTCAATGCCGGCGAGACCCTGCTGGATATCGTTCCGATCGACGAAAAGCTCAATGTCGAGGCGCGCCTGAAGCCGTCCGACGTCGCCTTCATCCTCCCGGGCCAGAAAGCTACGATCAAGCTGACCGCCTATGACTTCTCGATCTTCGGTGGGCTCGAAGGCGAGGTGTTGAACGTCTCGGCCGACAGCATTACCGATCCGCAGACGCGCGAAACCTATTACGTCGTGCTTCTGAGCACAGATGCGTCGGAACTGCATTATCGCGGCCAGGAACTGCCCATCCTGCCGGGCATGGTTACCACGGTCGAGATCCTGACCGGCAAGAAGACCATCCTCAGCTATCTGCTCAAGCCGGTGAACAAGGCGCGCGACGACGCCTTGCGCGAGCGTTGATCATGACCGGAACCGACCGCAATGCTGTCGGCAGCGCGCTGGCGATTCCGGCGAGCCTGGTCACGGCTCCCGAATTCCGCGCCATCACCGTCGGCGGCAAGCGCAAGGGGCTGCGGCTCGAGAAGGTCTATTGGGATGCGCTTCAGCGTCTGGCCGACAAGCGAAGTGCCAAGCGTTCCGACCTGATCGCGGAGGTGCTGTCGGATCCGCAACTGGCAGGGATCAATGCCGCCAGTGCACTTCGCTGTTTCCTCGTCAGCCAATTGCAGGCCGAGAACGACAGCCTGTCGCGGCAGTTGGGCGAGATCAACGTCGTCGGCCTGTTGCAGACAGCACCGGTGCCGGCCTTCGCAATTGGCCGCGATCGGCGCCTGATCAGCGTCAATCCCGAGTTCGCCCAGGTTGTCCGCGTCGTCTCCGGCAACATGTCGGCGGACCACAAGCCCGATGCCAGCCAGTTGACACTGGAAACGCCAGTCAGCCAGCTTTTCGCCGAACTCAATTCCGGTGCATCCTCGGTACGCTGCAACTACCTGCTCGCGGTCGAGGATCGCCGTCGTCGCGGCCAGGCCAAGATCGTGCGCGTGCCGACATATGCGACAAACGTGCTTGTGGGGTATCTGCTTGGCTGAGCGCAAAATTCTTCCGGCCTGCGTCGCACCGGTCCTGCTGCCGGAAAGGGGGATGATGTGATCCGTATACGCTTTTTTGCGGCGGCAATGCTGTTCGCCTCGTTGAGCGCTTGCACCTCCACCGGCTTTGTCAGTGACGAGAGCATAGGAGCCGGCGGTGGTACGATCGCCATCCCCGAGAGCGAGACCGTCGGGACCGGTCCGGTCGCCATCGGCCTTGTCGTGACCGCCGACGAGACAGCCCTGTCCGACGGTTCGGGTGATGCCGTGTATCTGGCGGCCAAGCTGGCGGCGAGTTCACTGAACCCGCCGCAGGCGAGCCTCTTGGTGCGCAAGCTTCCCAAGTCCGACAAGGACCTGCGCATTCTTGCCGGCCAGTTCGTCAAGGCGGGCGCGGGTTTCGTCATCGTGCCGCCCGACGCGGACTCGCTGCTCCAGCTTGCAGATATGGTTGCGGCCGAGGGCGTGACGCTGGTTACGCTCGGCCATCAGGCCGATCCTGGCCGGTCATTATTCGCGGCCGGCTCCAGTCCGCAACTCGAGGCCGTTGCCGTCGCCGATGAGATGGCGCGCCGCCGCTACAAGAATGTCGTCATTGTCGCCGCTGCCGACGGCGCCAGCCGGGCGCTTGGCGAGCAGGTCGAGATTTCGGCCAGAAACGCCGGCGTCAGCGCGCAAATTCTCAAGAGCGCCGAGCCGGGACAGGTGCTGACCGATATCGAGACCATTGTCGGTGGCGGGGCAACGCCCGATGCGGTGTTCTTCGCCATCGGTGCGGAATCCGCTGCAGCCATCGTCAAGACCATGCGACTCGATCAACGCCTCGACAAGGTTGCCCTTGTCGGCAACAGCTCCTGGCCGCTGGCAATGCTCGATGCCACGCTGCTGAAAGGCGCCTGGTACGCCGAGACCAAAGGCAATTCGCTGGCAAGTTTCGCGGGCAAGTTCCGGCAGGCGTTCGAGAAAACACCGACCGCCAACGCCGCCATCGCCTACGATCTTGTCGTTCTCGCCGCCGCGCTTCCGCAGGTTGCGGGTGAAGACGCCTATTCCGTCGAAGTCCTGACCAACAAGTTCGGCTTCAAGGGCATATCCGGCAGCTTCCGGTTCGATGCCGACGGCACTGCCGGCCGGACTTACACCATCACTTCCATCAAATAAGCATTGGCCGGGAAGGGTGGTTTCCCACCTCTTCCAATGATGCGATCGCGCAGGTGCCGGGGCGTGCGCTCAGCCCCCATCATGAGGTGACGCTGCCCCCAGCTCCAGCCGCGATCGGCTGTATCGGAATATCATGTTATGCTTTTTGTTAAGGTTAAAACCTTCCTAAGGCCTCTTGCATAACATAGTATGTGTTTGGCGCGCATTCGATGTTGCTTCAAAAAACGCCCCCGCTCAAATAGCCCTAACGAATTGTTAAGCGCATTTTGATGCGGAGGATTCCGATGGCTAGCAACGACATTCAGCGCGGTATTGTTGACGAAAATCTTGGCACGGACAGCAAGCTCGACCTCGGTCTGCCGGGCAATGAGCTCGCACCGGGCTCCGCACCCACGATCCAGGTTGCCCAGGCCGATACCGGCGCTGAAGATACTGCGACGGTCGCTGCAACCGATAATCCTGCAACCATCACCATAGAACTGGAAGACGGCCCGGTCGTTCGTCTGCCCGAAGGGACGAGCATCGATGCGCCGCGCCAGAACGGCGCCGACCTTGAGTTCGTCCAGCCTGACGGGTCGGTCGTTGTCATCGCCGGCGGCGCCGTCACCGGCCTGACGATCTTCCTCGGCGATATCCAGATCCCGCCGGATGGTGTTCAGGCCATATTCAACGCCAATGGCATCGAGCCCGCCGAAGGGCCGGGGCAGGGACCGGCTGGCGACTCGCACGGCAATTTCGATGACGTGCCGATCGGCACTGTTGGCGACGGCCTCAATATCGGTGATCTTCTGCCCCCGACCGAACTGCTGTTCGGCACGCCCGACCGGTTTGAGGAATTCGCCATCACGCCGCCGGTCATGCTGATTGGCGACGGCTTCGCCGAGGAAGACGACCTCAGCGCCGTGCGTGGCGATCTCAGCGACGGCAACAACGAGGACGGCTCTATCGATGCACAGACCGTCTCCGGTTCGCTCGTCAGCGATTTCGGTTCCGGCGGAGCGCATCCGACCGATGCGCTCTATTTTGTGGGTGCCCCGCCCGAAGGGTTGACCTCGCAGGGCGAGCCGATCACCTACAACATCGTCGACACCGGAAACGGCCAGATCCTGCAGGCCTTTGCCTCAAGCGGCGGCGAAGACGATCCGCGCCTGGTCTTCGAGCTCGAACTGATCGCTTCGGGCGCGACCGGCTCGTACACTTTCACACTTTACGACCAGCTCGATCACGCGCTGACCGATGATCCGGACACCAGCGCGGTCGAGACGGCCTTCGAGGACATCATGGCGCTCGGCTTCGGCATCGAGGCCCAGAATGCGAGCGGCGCCACCAGCGACGGCACGCTCAACATCGGCGTCCAGGACGACGTTCCGGTCTATCTCGGCGAAGGCGCCAACTACTACGTCGATGAAGACGATATCGACACCGACCCCGAGTACCCGCAGGACTTCTGGGTCGACGGGAATCATTTCTACGTTCAGGACGGCTCGCTCGGCACCAGCCCACAGGACGGCGCATTCTGGGATGGCTCCTATACCGATAGTCCTTCCAACATCGATCCCGGCCCGGCCTATATCTTCGGCAGCATGGCGAACCTGTTCAGCGTCGGCTCCGACGAGTTCCCCGAGGAACGTCCGCAGGAGGAGCCCGATTACCAATACCCGAACGAAACCGCAGAAGTGTTCGTGTCGCCGTCGTCTTCGGGCGGGGCGGCCTTCGCCCTGACCGCTGACGGTCTGGCCAACATCGAAGCGCTTGGCCTGGCCTCGAAGTCCGAAGGCCTGGCCTATTACCTCGCCGAGAATGGCGATGGCTCGTTCTCCCTGTTCGGCTATGTGCCTGGATCGAATCCCCAGGACGAGGGCGATTATCGGGTCACGGTTGCTGAAGAGGGCTCCGAAGAGGTTGTGATATCCGACGGTGCTTCGGGTCGGCTTGTCTTCAAGCTCGATGTCGACACCAACGGCGACTTCGAGTTCCGTCTCTTTGACCAGCTCGATCATTCAAATCCGGGCGTCGGCACGGTCGGTGCCCCGGTCGAGGACCTGATTTCTCTCGATTTCTCGTCGCTTGTGACCATCACCGACTATGACGGCGACACAATTGGCGCGCCTGAAGGCGCCTTTGTCATCAACGTGCGCGACGATGTGCCCGAACTTGCCGAGGCAGAGCCGGTTTCGCTGGTGCTGGACGAGGACGACATCGACACCGAGCTCTCGCTCGGCACCGAGATCGAGGACGGCAATGGCGACGGTTCCTATACCGGTCCGGCAGGTTCCGTCGTCGGTGGCCCGGCCACCGCGGAAGCGGACATTTCAGGCCTGGTCAAGGGCGGTGCCGACGAGACGCTGACCTTCTCGTTCCTGCCCACAGACGTGCTTCGCACCTATCTGGAAGGGCTCGGCCTGATGTCGCAGGGCCGGCCGCTCGGATTTGACCTCCAGACCGACGGCACCATCATCGGTTTCGTCAACGAACCGAACGGCGCGGTTCCGGGCCAGACCTATGACGCAGACGAAGGCGACCGCCAGGTCTTCGAGATCACCCTGTCCGAAGACGGTCATATCAAGGTCGAACTCTACGACCAGCTCGACCATGTCGCGCCGGAAGCGGGCGCCGACCAGAACCAGACGCTCGAGTCGAGCGGCCTCAGCACTCTCAACTTGGGTGAAGTGATCCTGGCGACCGACTACGATGGCGACTCGATCACGCTGGGCGGGCAGGTGACCATTTCGGTCACCGACGACGTGCCTGTGCTTGTCGATACTGAGTCGGTTTCGCTGGTGCTCGACGAGGACGACATCGACACCGAGCTCTCGCTCGGCACCGAGATCGAGGACGGCAATGGCGACGGTTCCTATACCGGTCCGGCAGGTTCTGTCGTCGGTGGCCCGGCCACCGCAGAAGCGGACATTTCCGGGCTTGTGCAGTCCGGCGCAGATGAAGAACTGACCTTCTCGTTCCTGGCGACCGACCAGCTTCGGTCCTATCTCGAAGGGCTCGGCCTGATGTCGCAGGGCCGCCCGGTCGGATTTGACCTCGAAACGAACGGCACCATCATCGGTTTCGTCAACGAACCGAACGGCGCGGTTCCGGGCCAGACCTATGACGCAGACGAAGGCGACCGCCAGGTCTTCGAGATCGCCCTGTCCGAAGACGGTTATATCAAGGTCGAACTCTACGACCAGCTCGACCATGTCGCGCCGGAAGCGGGCGCCGACCAGAACCAGACGCTCGAGTCGAGCGGCCTCAGCACTCTCAACTTGGGTGAAGTGATCCTGGCGACCGACTACGATGGCGACTCGATCACGCTGGGCGGGCAGGTGACCATTTCGGTCACCGACGACGTGCCTGTGCTTGTCGATACTGAGTCGGTTTCGCTGGTGCTCGACGAGGACGACATCGACACCGAGCTCTCGCTCGGCACCGAGATCGAGGACGGCAATGGCGACGGTTCCTATACCGGTCCGGCAGGTTCTGTCGTCGGTGGCCCGGCCACCGCAGAAGCGGACATTTCCGGGCTTGTGCAGTCCGGCGCAGATGAAGAACTGACCTTCTCGTTCCTGGCGACCGACCAGCTTCGGTCCTATCTCGAAGGGCTCGGCCTGATGTCGCAGGGCCGCCCGGTCGGATTTGACCTCGAAACGAACGGCACCATCATCGGTTTCGTCAACGAACCGAACGGCGCGGTTCCGGGCCAGACCTATGACGCAGACGAAGGCGACCGCCAAGTCTTCGAGATCGCCCTGTCCGAAGACGGTTATATCAAGGTCGAACTCTACGACCAGCTCGACCATGTCGCGCCGGAAGCGGGCGCCGACCAGAACCAGACGCTCGAGTCGAGCGGCCTCAGCACTCTCAACTTGGGTGAAGTGATCCTGGCGACCGACTACGATGGCGACTCGATCACGCTGGGCGGGCAGGTGACCATCTCGGTCACCGACGACGTGCCGGAACTGGTGGCGCGCCAGTCGGAAGTGCAGGTCGTCGACGAGCAGGAAATCGAAACCAATTGGTCGGAAGGCACGCAGCCGGATTCGTATCCGGACGACAGCGACGGCAATGACTCCTACACCACCAGCCATGGTGGCGCGGCACGGGTTACCGGCTCTTTGTCGCATCTGGTCCAGTCGGGCGCCGACGAGAACCTGACCTTCAGCTTCGTCGGCGAGTCGGCTCTGCGGTCGGTCATGAGCGATCTCGGCCTGCATTCGCAGGGCCGCGAATTGAGCTATGACGTTCAGGGCAATGTTCTTTGGGGTTTCGTCAACGCTTCGGGCATCGGCCAGGTCTACAACCCGGGCGATGATCGTCCGGTCTTTACGCTGACGCTCAATGAAGACGGCAGCTACACGTTCGACCTGATCGACCAGCTGGACCATGACGCACCGAGCCACGGTGCCGACGAGAACTTCGACCTCGAGGTTCCTGGTCCTGATATCTACGCCATCGATTTTGGCGACGTGATCAAGGCGACCGATCATGACGGCGACAGCGTCATCCTCGGCGACACCTTCAGGATCCAGGTCAAGGACGACGTGCCGGAACTGGTGGCGCGCCAGTCGGAAGTGCAGGTCGTCGACGAGCAGGAAATCGAGACCAATTGGTCGGAAGGCACGCAGCCGGATCCGTATCCGGACGGCAGCGACGGCAATGATTCCTACACCACCAGCCATGGTGGCGCGGCACGGGTTACCGGGTCTTTGTCGCATCTGGTTCAGTCGGGCGCCGACGAGAACCTGACCTTCAGCTTCGTCAGCAATGCCCAGAACATCATGCAGGGCCTGGGACTGACCTCGCAGGGTGAGTCTGTGCTGTTCGTCGTGGATGGCAACCAGTTGATCGGCTATGTCGAGGAGGGCGGCATTCCCGGCTTCAGCGCCCAGCATGATCGTCCGGTGCTCAAGCTGACGCTCAATGAAGACGGCAGCTACACGTTCGACCTGATCGACCAGCTGGACCATGACGCACCGAGCCACGGTGCCGACGAGAACTTCGACCTCGAGGTTCCTGGTCCGGATATCTACGCCATCGATTTTGGCGACGTGATCAAGGCGACCGATCATGACGGCGATAGCGTCATCCTCGGCGACACCTTCAGGATCCAGGTCAAGGACGATATTCCCGAGATCGTCGGCAATCCGGTTGCGGCCAGCGGAACGGTGTCCGAAGGCGATATAGTTGTGTCGTCTGAAGACGTGCCGATGTCGCTTCACATTGTGCAGCCGTCTTCGTCGGTAGCGGGCTACGACAATCACTATTTCGACGCTGACACTCTTGAGGTGCTTGTCGACGGTTCACCGGTCGCTTTCACCATTGTGACCGCAACCGGGACGTCGCTCGGTACAGCCTATGGCCATAACGTCGTGAAGTTCAGCGACACGTCTGGTCAGCGCTACTTCGAGGTTCAGTTCGAGGCCCCTGAAGGCAGCGATATCCAGTTCAATTATGACCACAAGGTCGGTTGGGAATCGCCGGATTACGGCGAAGGAATTCGCATCGACCTTTATGTGGACGGTGCTTTCGCCCAGACGATCGCGGATCATTCCAATGACGGCGATTATGTCGGCGGAACCTATGATTGGGCGGCGGACTCGGCTTCCTATGACGGTGCTGGCCCTTCAGTGACACCCGATACCGCCGACGTCGATCTCTCGGGGCTGGTGGCTGTCGGTGCCGACGACGAGATCACCTTCTCGTTGACGAGTTTCGCCGAGACCGCTTTCGGCAGCTACACATCGGATGGCGAGCAGATCATGATCGCGTCGGACGGCGACGTGCTGACCGGCACTGCCAATGGCGAGATGGTGTTCACCCTCACGGTGACGCCCGAAGGCGTTGCCACCTTCTCGCTTTACGGCGAGTTCGATCACGGCGCCGCCGACCCGATGCCGCTCGACCTGGGGGCCTTTGTCCAGGCAACCGATTTCGACGGCGATAGTATCGGGCTTGGTGCCAACCTGTTCGTGATCAATGTCGAGGACGGCGGCGATCCGCTCGATATCAGCGGTTCGATCTCCGGAACGGTCGAGGAAGAGCACCTCTCCCCGCAGATGCAGGCCGCCTATCCGGTCACGGCTGACGGGATCGAGGACGAGGACGACGACTCCGCGGTCGCCGATGACGACGACGTCGATCCCAACTACGGCAACACCACGCATCAGACCTCAGGTGTCCTCAGCACCGACCTGACCATCACCGGCGTCGACGGCACGCTCAGCTTCGGTTTCGCGGGCGTTCCCGAGGGTGGCAATGTCAGCATGAATGGCGGCGGTAACCTGACTTCGGGCGGCGAAGCCGTTTTGTTCCACGTGATCGACGCTACCCACATCGTCGGCTACGTCAATGAAGGCGGTGCCGGCTATTCCGATGGCGTCGACCAGGTCGTGTTCAGCCTCGACATCACCGATACGGCGACGGGTGCCTATACCTTCACGCTGTTCGACAAGGTCGATCACCACCCGATCGCGTCCGCGGACGATATCGAGGATTCGATCGGCATCGACTTCGGCGGCCTGATCCAGGTTTCCGATGTCGGCGACAGCGGCGACACCGCCACGATCGACAACTTCGTTGTCGATGTTATCGACGATGTCCCTGAGGCGCTTCCGTCGTCTGCTCAAGTCGATGAAGGCACGGTCCAGCCGATCAATGCTGCCCTGGTGCTCGACTACAGCGGCAGCATTACCGGAGACCAGCTCAGCCAGATGCTATCGGCGGTCAAGGCGGCGGGGCTACAGCTGTTCTCGAGCCCCGGCAATGTGAGCATCACCGTCGTTGCTTTCGCGAACGGCGCGGATACGCTTGGCCCGCTGGGCCTGCCGGGCGCGTTCACGGACTATGCCACATTTGAAGCTGCAATCGATGCAACCAACGAAGCGGAACTCCACCTTCGGCCCGTCAATGCCTATGGCACCAACTACACGGCGGCTATCGACGAACTGGTCAACAACAGCGGCTACACGCCGGTTTCCGGCGAGAGCAACCAGATCTTCTTCCTCAGTGATGGCAATCCGGATCGGGGGATGGATGGCAGCAATGTCCTGGAGTCTGCGACAGCAAGTGCCTGGGATGCCTTTGTCAACGGTGCCATCGACATCAACGTAACGGCGATCGGTGTCGGCGAAAACATCAACACGGCAAATCTGCAGCAGGTCGATATCGACGGCACTGGCGCGCCGATCATGGTCGATGGATTCGAGGATCTGGCCGAAGCTCTGCTGGATGCCATCGTACCCTCCGGGACGTCGGGCAATGTCATCACGGACTCGGTCGGCACGGCGTTCGGCGCCGATGGCGGGCATGTCCTGTCCATTGCACATGATGGCGTGACCTACACCTACGATCCGGATACCGGCACGATCACCAGCTCTGGCGGATCCGCCGGCACCGATGCCGGCTCGGGCGTGCTCGAATTGGCAACGGCACTTGGCGGGACACTGACCTTCGATTTCACGTCGGGCGAGTGGAGCTATGCCGGCCCCGCGAGCGGCGTGGTTTCGAACACCGATGAGGTGTTCAGCTACACGCTAATCGATGGTGACGGTGACACGGCCAGCGCCGACCTCACCATCACGGTTGTTCCCGGCAACGCCGCGCCTGTCGCCAATGACGACGTGGTGCTGACCAATATCGTCGACGGCTCCCTGATCGACATCCCGACCAACGCCCTGACCTGGAACGACTCCGATCCCGACGGCGATCCGCTGTCGATCACCGGCGTCAGCAATCCGTCCGGCGGCACGGCGTCGGTGGGCAGCGTGATCTTCGATCCTGATGATCCGACGCCGGTTACGGTCATGGACGCGGATTTCAATGCACGGGGCGATGGAACCGATGATGGCTTCACCTATGCGGATGGCGAATTCGGTGGTCCCAAATCTACCTCTTTTGCGGCAGGAGACGTGCGCCAAGATGCGCTGAGAGTGCGTGTCGGCGACTTCAACCACTCCAACAGCAATAGCGAGTTTTACAATCGCAGCGGCGGGTGGTCCAACACCTTCAACCTGGCGGCCGCGGCAGTGGTGACTGTGAGCTTCGACTACAGTCTTTACCTGAGCAGAGGCACGGACGCCGGCGAAAATGCCACCGTTCTGTTCTCGATCGACGGAACGCAATACACGGTCGATCATCTGAATGGATCGAACACCGGTTCTGGCCAGAGTACCAGCGGCACCTATTCCGTGGACATCAATCTGGCGGCTGGCTCTCATGAGATCGTGCTCGGCGCACATATCAACGAGTTCGACGCAAATAAGTCCTCGCCCGAATATGCTTCAGCCACGTTCGACAATGTGAATATCACTGCTGCTGGCAGTGTCATCGATGACGGTTCGGTCGACTATACTGTCTCCGACGGCGAGTTGACCGACACGGCCACGGCGACGATTCATGCTGTCGAAGGCAACACTATCACCGGTACGAATCTTGGCGAGATCCTCGTCGGTGGCGATGGCGACGACTTCCTGTTCGGGCTTGAGGGCGACGACGCGCTTGTCGGCGGCCTGGGCTCTGACGAGATGCACGGCGGCAGTGGTGCCGACCTGTTCATTGTCAGTGGCGACACGCTCGATGCCGGCATCGAGGACTTCATCGCCGACTACAGAGAGTCCGATCAGGATCAGATCGATCTGACCGAACTGCTCAACGGCGTCGGCAATGTCGATCTCGACGGTGACGGTTTCGTCAATGTCGTCCACACGGGCGGCAATGACTACACCTTGCAGGTCGATACCGATGGTGGCGGCAACGATTTCCACGATGTAGCGACCGTAACCGTTCTCGACGGGACGCAGCTCAGCATCATCTTCGACGACAACGAAGGTCCGCAGAACGTCGATCTGTAGGATTGCTATCTGCCACACAATCAAAAGGCGGCCTCCGGGCCGCCTTTTTCATCTCCGCCATGAGTGGGAGGATGTCACTCGCTGGCGGGGGTGATGGTGTTCACCTCGCTGGCCTTGGCCAGGTTCGGCGTCTTGCTGGAGAAGCCGTGGATGAAGTTGTTGTCGCCGACGAAGGACACGATGGGCGAGTAGGCGACGAAAAGACTGTCCTTGCCGATATTCTGGGTCATGTTGTCGAGCACGTAGCGTTCGCCGTTGACATGGACCGCCAGCACCGCGTGCTGAATGCCGCTGCGCTTGTTCTTGAGCAGCACAAGCTGGAGCTGGCTTTCGTCATAGCCAATGGAACGCAGCAGCCACATCTTGGCGATGGCGTAATCCTCGCAGTCGCCAAAGCCCTTGCTGGCGATCTCGAGCGGGTTCGCCCAGTAATCGCTTTTGCCCCAGCCGACACTGTCGTCGCGATAGGTGATGGCCGAGTTGACCCTGGCATTGACATATTGAAGGGCGTCGACAGCGGTCATGCCGGCGGCTTTGGCGGCGATGGCCTGCAATCGCTTGCCGGTCGCCGTGTCACAGGCTCTGGTGCCGGTATCGCAATCGCCGGTGAAGAGCCCGGTGAAGTCGCTGCCCGAGATCTTCTGCCAGTTGCTGGCGATCGGAAGCGATCCCGCCTTGATCGCCACCGAGGCGAACACGCCTAAATCGGTCACGCGCGGCGTCTTGGGACGCACCGGCACGCGCGTATAGAGACTGGCGGGCCGCGTCACCGGATAGGGAACGGACGTGCTTCCGTAATAGTCCGGTGTCCAGTGCCTGCCCAGCACGGCATCGGGCGCCGGCATGGCCAGCGCGCCCGACATCATCAGGCTCGCGCCAAGCGAGAGAACAGCGGTCTTCCAGAATGTGGATGCGCCTCGCACGGCAGCCTCCTCGTCAATGCGAGAAGGCTAGCGATCGGCCGAAAACAGACCCGAAGGATCGAAACGGGGAATTAATTCAAATTCGAGTCAAAACGCGGCGGTGTGCGCCGGCTCAGGAGGAACACACCGCTCAAGGCGTCACCAGACCGCTTGACAGGACCAACCCGTAGCGCCGGGTCGCGCGTTTGCCCGTGCGTTTCAGCTGGCGCCACGCAGGTGACGGGCGGGCGGCGTCGACAGCGCTTGCCAGGTCGTCAGTGCGCCGGTGGCGATGGTCAGGACGATGGCGCCGGCAATCACCTGCAGCAACAGCACCGGGTCGGCGTAGAAGTCGACTTCGAAGATCCTGATGGAGATGAACCACGCGGCGGCAATGCCGATGACGCCGGCGACGACGGCCGAGAAAGCCCCGAGCAGGGCATATTCGAGCACGAACACCCTGAGCACGTCGCCGCGCGTCGCTCCGAGCACCTTTTCGATTGTGGCATCCGCCTCGCGGCGCTTGCGGCCTGAAGCCATGGTGCCGGCCAGCACCAGCAATCCGTTGATGACGGCGAGGCCACCCACTGTGTTGACCGCCATCGAAAGCTTGTCGAACAGGATCGCCGCCTGCTTGAGGGCATCGCCGATCGGCAGGAAACTGACATCGGGGAAGGCACGAGTGAGCTTGCGTTCGAGGTTCTTCTCCTCGCCGTCGGCCGCCTTGATGGTGCCAAGATAGGTCGCCGGGTATTGCTCGAGCACGCCCGGCGAGAAGGTCACCATGAAATTGATGCCGTTCTGGAACTCGAAATCGCGGAAATTGGCGATCGTCGCCGCGATGGTGTCGCCGAAAACCTCGAATTCCATGGTGTCGCCAACCTCCAGGCCGAGTTGGGTCTTCATCGACGCCCTGAGCGATACAAGCGGCGGGCCCTGGTAGTCCGTGGGCCACCATTCTCCGTCGGTGACGGTGGAATTGGCCGGCAGCCTGGCGACAAAAGTCATCGGGATGTCGCGGGCCAGCATGAACGAGGCTTCCTCGCCGAGCTGTTCATAGCTTTGCGGGTCACGTCCATCGATGGCGGTGATGGCGCCGCGCAGCATCGGACTCGACCGGAACTCGGTCATGGCCGCATCGGTTGTTTGCAGGTCTTCGAGATCGGCGACTTCGTCGGAGAACAGGTCGGTGACCACGAAGGTCGGCGCGTCCTTGACGATCTGGCCGGTCAACTGGTTGTGCAGGTTGACGTCGAGCAGGGCGATGATCAACAGCAGCGCCAGACCGAGACCGAGCGAGACAACAACGACCGGGGCGCTCGATCCGGGAGCAGGGATGTTCCGGAAGGCATGGCGCAACACGGCCTGACGCGGTGGCGGCAGACGCCGGAACAACCACAAGAGGGCCGAGGCGGCAAACCGCAGCACCGCGAAGGTGCCGACGACGCCAAGCGTGTAGTAACCGACCAGTGCGAGATCGCCGGTGATGATGACCGCCAGCCCGAACAGGGCAAGGCCGGACAACAGGATCGGGATCAGGATATTGAGCCGGGTGAAGGTGCCGAAATCGACGCGCGGCGGCACCGATCCGAGCGAGCGGAACAGCAGCGCCGGAGAAACGCGCTGTGCCTGCATCAGCGGCAGGAAGGAATAGGCGAAGCCGGCGATCATGCCGAAGGCGGCGGCGGTGGCCAGCGGCAGCCATTCAATGGCCGGCGGCAGCTCCACGGCGACCATGTTGCCGACGATCGGAAGCAGCACCATCGAGGCGATGGCGCCGGCGGTGACGCCGATCAACACGCCGATGCCGGTGAGAATGCCGATCTGGGTGAGAAAGTGCACCAGGATCCTGGTGCTGGTTGCCCCAAGACTGCGGAACACGGCAATGCCGTGCTGGCGTTCGCCGATATAGGACATGACCCCGCTCGACACGCCGACGCCGCCGACCAGAAGCGACGACAGGCCGACGATGAGCAGGAACCGCGTGAACATGTCATAGAAGCGGATCAGTTCGCCGGCGACCTCGCGCGGCGATCGGACCTTCCAGACATTGTCGGCGAAATGGTCCTCGATCTGCTGTTTGACGACGACAAAATCGTGCGCCGGCAGGACGATCTTGTAGCGATAATGGGTCAAAAGGCCCGGAAGCGGCGCCCGAAGGTCGGTCATCGTCGCATAGGCATCGGTCGAGATCAGCGCCGTCAGGCCGAGCTGGAAGCCGCGCACGGCATTGTCCGGCAGGCTGGTGATGGTGCCGCGCACCTCGAATTCGGTCTGGCCGACGTGGAAACGCCCGCCGACACCGATGCCGAGCCGGTCGAAGATAATCGGATCGACCAGAGCGCCCCAGACGCCGTCACGCTCATCGAGCAGTTCGACCGGCTTGTTGCCGAACGGCAGTTGCGGACTGACGACGTCGCCGAGAAGCGGATAGGCGTCATCGACCGCCAGCAGATCGAGAAGGGTCGATTCATCGTTGGCGACCCCGCGCGAGGCGGAATCGACGACAAAGGAGACCTTGCCGAGCGTCTTGAGATAGTCGAGTTCTTCGCCTGTCGCCGGGCGGTCCGGGCGGGCGGCTTCGAGATCGCCGCCCATCAGCGTGGTGGTATCGTTGTCGACAGCGTTCTTGAGGCTTGTCCCAACCGATCCGACGGCGGCAATAACGGAAGTGCCGAGCGCCAGACAGGCAATAAGCACGATGAAGCGGCGCATGTCGCCGCGAAGATCGGTGACGGCAACCCGCATCCAGCCCAGCAATTGCCTCATGCTGCCGATGCTCCGGAAAGCTCGAGCAACTGGCCCCGGTTCATCGACAGGCGCCGGTCGGCGCGGCTGGCCAGAACCTTGTCATGGGTGATCAGCACCACTGCGGTCCCGTGCTTGCGGGCAAGATCGAACATCAGGGCGATGACGCGGGCGCCGGCATCCTGGTCGAGATTGCCGGTCGGCTCGTCGGCCAGCAGCAGTCGCGGCTTGGCAACCATGGCGCGGGCAAGGGCGACGCGTTGCTGTTCGCCGCCCGACAGGGCGCTGGGTAGATGGGTGACGCGATCGCCAAGGCCCACTTCCTCGAGTGCGTGCCTGGCGGCTTCGCGAACGCGGGCATAGGGTAGGCCGGCATCGGCGATCTCGAGCGCCAGCGCCACGTTCTCGATGGCAGTGAGCGAAGGCACGAGATGGAAATTCTGGAACAGGATGCCGAGGCTCTTGCGCCGGAAGCGGGCAAGGGCATCCTCGTCAAGTCCGGAAAGCTGGCAGCTGTCGACGTTGACCTCGCCGCTTGTCGCCTTTTCGAGGCCGGCCAGCACCATCAAAAGCGAGGTCTTGCCGCTGCCCGACGGGCCGACGATGGCCACCACTTCGGCCGGATCGACCGCGAAACTGACATCCTTGAGGATATGCAGCTGTTCCTTGCCCGACATCAGGTGGAGATTGGCATTCACCGTCTCGATCAGCGGCGGGTTCGTCGCAGATGTCGTCATGTCCGATATCGTCTTTCGATGGCCCCAGGTCGCAACAGCAAACACCCGAACTCCGCTGCAATTGCGGTCTGGTAGGGCACTGCCACTTACTTAAGCTCTAACCCGGATTCGGGTAGAATACCAAATCATGAAGGGCAAAATGGCGGTGTTGTGAACGGGCCGCCAGCCGCTGCGGCTGCGTCATATCGACCGGCGAAACTCTCGTGTTACGAAATTGCGACACCACGGTTGGCGGATGGGCGATTGGCCATTAGTTTTGTCCTGTGTCGCGCAAATCGCGAAACCTGAGAAGGAGCACTCGCACATGTCCGGATCCACCAGCTTGAAAACCTTACTGGCGATCTCGGGTCTGGTCGTTCTGGCCGCATCGACTGGGCCTGCGGTCGCCGGTCCGAAACAGGACGCACAATTGATTTCCTATGTCGGCAACTGGCGCGGCGCCGGTGAGCTTCTGGGTGGCGAGGAACCGGAAAAGTTCACATGCCGTAACGTCATCGCCAATGGAGGCGAAGGCAAGATCAACTACCAGGGGCGCTGCGCCGTGGCCGGTCTCAACCTGGCGATCTCCGGCACCGTCAAATATAACGACGACAAAAATCGCTACGAAGGCGTAATGAACTCGACCACAAAGTTCGAGGGCGTGGCCATCGGTCGCCAGCGTGGCTCCAACATCGTTTTCGACTTCAAGCAGCAGAACCAGCACGAGGGCCACGAACTGTCCATCGGCGCCAAGCTGACCTTGAAGGCGAATGACACTTACACCGTCGATTTCGACGTCTGGGTCAAGGACTCGGATGTCAAGATGACGACTTCGGTTCCCTTTGAACGTAAATAGTTGAGAATCCAGGCGGGGCAGGCGCTCGGCGAGGCAACAGTCCTGCGCCGAAAATTAGGGTTAACAAGGCGTTACCGCTTGACGCCAGGATGTGTGCGGAGAAGCTGATGAGGCGAGATTGCGCATATTGAGCATATTGAGGATGAAGGTGAACAGTACGAGCCATGACACGCAGGTGATCGACACCTCGCGCGGCAAGGTGGAGTTCCGGGACATCGGGCAGGGGGAGCCCATCCTGTTTTTCCACGGCGGGCAGGGAAATGCCCGCAATACCACTTTCGATAAGGTGTTCGACTTCGAAACGACCCGCCTGATCGTGCCTTCACGTCCGGGCTATGGCGCCTCCGAGCTTCCCGGCAACGAAACGGCGGCGGCCTCGGCCCAGGTCATCGCCGAGCTGCTCGATCATCTCGGGGTGGGGCCGGTTGTGGCGATCGGCGTATCGCTCGGTGGACGGCCGGCCATCGAGTTCGCAGCGCAGTTTCCCGAAAAAACCCGGGCGCTGGTGCTGGAATCGGCGATCACCGGCCCGTGGATGTCGCCCACGGACAAGAACTATCGCCGCACCAAAATGCTCTATGGCCCGCGCTACGAGCGCTATGTGTGGACCGCGACGCGCATGGCGTTCCGGATGTTCCCCGACAAGGCGGCCAAGACCTTCGTCAACAACATCTCGACAATGGCCATCGAAGGCGTGGACAGCGAGGATGTCGCCCAGCTTCGTGATCGCATCAATTCGCTGCGCTCCTATTCCGGCCTGTCGGCCGATCTCGATCACAAGCTCGAAGACGAGGTTCTCGAACGCGTCCGCTGCCCGACGCTGCTGCAGTTCTCGCGCAATGACGCCATGATCGACATGAGCCATGCCGAGCGTGCGCAAAAGCTCATCTCCCGGGCAAGCCTCAAGCTCTACGACAACAAGTTCGGGCACTTCATGTGGGTCGGGCCGGGCTCCAAGCCCGTTCTCGACGACTTGAAGTCCTTCGTTGCGGGCCTTAACGCCGAACTGGCGGCAGCCGAGTAGACGCGGAAGCCGAGGGTTCGGCTTCCGGCAGGTCCGGGACGGATACGCAGGGCGCGCTCAGTCGAGGAAATCGGCGCGATGCGGGGTGAAGCTGTCGATGAGCACGCCGGCTTCCAGCGCCACCGCGCCATGAACGACATCTGCCGGCACGCGATAGCTGTCGCCGGTTTTCAGCACCTTCTTGTCACCGCCGATATCGAGTTCGAACGCGCCCGAGGCGACGAAGCTGACCTGGATGTGGGGGTGCGAGTGCATGGCGCCGACAGCGCCTTTCTCGAAGGCAACCTCGACCATCATCAAATGCTCGTCATGGCACAGGAGGCGGCGCTTGAGGCCGGGGCCGACATCGACCCAATCGGCGTCGGTCGGCTGCACATAGATAGGGCTATCGGTCATGAGTCAGTCTCCGTTGTCGCGAAAAGGGCGCGGAAACGGTCACACCCGCCTCCGCGCCCGTGTCAGTTGTTGTCGGTCGTCAGCGCGCCAGCCAGCCGCCGTCGACCGGAATGATGATGCCGTGGATATAGTCCGAGGCCGGCGCCATCAGGAAGGCTGCGGTATCGCCGATATCGGAAGCGACGCCCCAACGACCAGCGGGAATGCGGCCGAGGATTTCGGAACTGCGCTTCTCGTCGGCCCGCAGCGCGGCGGTGTTGTTGGTGGCGATATAGCCCGGTGCGATGGCATTGACGTTGATGCCCTTGGCCGCCCACTCGTTGGCCAGAATCTTGGTAATGCCGGCGACGCCATGCTTGGAAGCCGTGTAGGAGGCAACGCGGATGCCGCCCTGGAAGCTCAGAAGCGAGGCTGTGTTGACGATCTTGCCCTTGCGGCCCTCGGCGAGGAGCTTGCGCCCGAAGCTCTGGGACAGAAGGAATACCGCGGTCATGTTGATGGCGATGACCTCGTCCCAGTCCTTTTCCGAGAGGTTTTCGGAATCCTCGCGGCGGATGATGCCGGCGTTGTTGCAGATGCCGTCGAGTGGCCCAAAAGCCTCGGAGACCGTGTCGATCAGCGAGGTGACCAGGGACCGGTCGCCGAGATTGGTGGAATGGGCAGAGAAGGTGCCGCCGATATCCGCGACCATGCTGGCGGTCTCGTCCATCGCCATCAGGTCGACACCGACGACCTCGGCGCCGGCCCTGACAAGCGACAGGGTCATGCCCTGGCCAATGCCGGTGCCCGCGCCGGTGACGACAATGCGCCGGCCGGCGAGATCGAAGGCGCTGAGATCGCTCATCGCATCATCTCCAGCGGTACCGGATCGATGTCGGTGTAATCGACATTGTCGCCGGCCATGGCCCAGATGAAGGTGTAATTGGCGGTGGCCGCGGCGCAGTGGATCGACCAGATCGGCGACAGCACGGCCTGCTCGGTCTGCATGACTAGATGCCGGGTTTCGTCAGGTTCGCCCATGAAGTGGAAGATGCGGGCCGCCGGGTCCATGCCGAAATACAGATAGATCTCCGAGCGCCGGTCGTGACGATGGGCGGGGATGGTGTTCCACACCGAGCCGGAGGCGAGCATGGTCATGCCGACCACGAGCTGGCAGGTCTTGATGCCTTCGGGATGCACGAACTGGAAGATCGAGCGCTCGTTGGACGTTTCCTGGGCGCCGAGATCGATGCGCTTGGCATCGCCGATCCGGACCATGGTTGTCGGGTAGGTGGTGTGGGCCGGGGCGCTGATGATGTAGAACTTGGCAGGGTCGGCGGCGTCGGCGCTGGTGAAGCTGACTTCGCCGGCTCCCATGCCGATATAGATCATGTCGCGGTGTTCGAGCGTGTGGCTCTCGGATCCGATCGTCACCGTGCCTTTGGCGCCGACATTGAAGATCGCCAGTTCGCGACGGTCGAGGAAGGACTTGGTGCCCATCGACTTCACCGCTTCGAGCGCCAGTGCATCTCCCGCCGGAGTGGCGCCGCCCACGACCATGCGGTCGTAGTGGGTATAGGTGAGGTTGATCTTGCCGGGCACGAACATGTCCTCGACCAGGAAATTGTCGCGCAGTTCGGTCGTGTCCATCCCTTTGGCGCGCACCGGATCGATGGCGTTGCGGGAGGTGTAGCTCTGAGTAGTCATTTTAGGGCCTCTTTAGGCAGATGTCAGGGCGGCGTCACCGGAAGACCGATGGCAGCCAAAGCGAAATCTCGGGGATGTAGGTCACGAGCATCAGAACGATGATCATGGCCACGTAGAACGGCCAGATGTTCTTGATGGATTCCCAGACAGGTATCTTTGCGACCGCACAACCGACGAACAGAACCGCGCCGACCGGGGGCGTGACCAGGCCGATGCCGAGGTTGAGCACCAGGATGACGCCGAAATGCACCGGATCGACACCGTAGGCCTGCACCACGGGCAGGAAGATCGGTGTGGTGATGATGATCAGCGGCGCCATGTCCATGAAGGTGCCGAAGAACAGCAACAGGATGTTCACCAGCAGCATGATCACGATCGGATTGTCCGAAATCGACTTCATGAACTCGATGGTCAGCGCCGGAACGTGCAGATAGGCCATGAGCCAGCCGAAGGCGCCGGCAGCGCCGACGATCAGCAGCACCATCGCCGTTGTGCGAACGGCACCCATGGTTGCAGCGACGAACTCGTTCCAGCTCAGCGTTCGCATAACGATCGCCGTGACGCCAATGGCGTAGACGATGGCGATGTTGGAGCTTTCCGTCGCAGTGAAGATGCCGGAACGCACGCCGCCGAAGATGATGCCGATAAGCAGGAAGCCCGGTATGGCGGCGACGGCGAGGACGCCCACCATGCGCCAGCCCGGAAACATATCCGTGGCGTAGCCGCGCTTGCGCGCCACGACATAGGCCGCGATCATCAGCGCGATGGCGAGCAGCAGGCCCGGCAGGATGCCGGCCGTGAACAGGTCGGCGATCGACAATCTGCCACCGGCAGAGATCGAATAGATGATCAGGTTGTGCGAGGGCGGGATCAAAAGGGCGATGATCGATGCCGTCACGATGACGTTCACGGCATAGTCGGCGCTGTAGCCGCGCTTACGCATCTGCGGGATCATGAGGCCGCCAATGGCCGAGGCGTCGGCCACGGCCGAACCGGAAATGCCGCCGAACATGATCGAGGAGACGATGCCGACCTGGCCGAGACCGCCGCGCAGGTGTCCTACAAGCGCAGCAGCGAAACTAACAAGCCTGGACGCAATGCCGCCGCGCACCATGAGGTCGCCGGCGTAGATGAAGAAGGGGATAGCCATCAGGACGAAGACGGAAACGCCGGAGGCCATGCGTTGGAACACCACCTCGGGGGGCAGGCCGAGATAGAGGATCGTGGCGAAGGAAGCGACACCGAGACAAAAGGCGATCGGTGTGCCGATGACAAGTAGGGCGGCGAAGATGCCGAAGAGAAGCCAATATTCCATCGTGCGCGCCTATGAGGACAGAGAAGCGTGGGAGCGGTCGAATTCGGCTTCTTCCATGCCAAGGAAGCGCGCCAAAAGATTCCGGAGCGTGAAGGCAACAACGAGCAGGCCACCGATGACGAGCGGGACGTAACGGAAACCGTCCGGAATGCCGAGCGTCGGACGGATTGCATCCCATGTTTTGTCAGCAAGCAGATAGCCGTAATAGACCATGCCGATTCCGAAGCCCAACACGGCGATGTCGGAAATGGTGCGCAGCACCGCCTTGGCGCCCTCGGGCACGATGTGCAGGATCACATCGAAGCCAAGATGGGTGCGTTCGTAAACGCCGACCGCAGCTCCGAAGAAGATGAACCAGCCCATGAAGGTGACGGACAGGGCCTCACCCCACGACGGCGTCGATTGCAGGATGTAGCGGCCAAACACGACGTAGAAGATGATGGCCACCATGGCGACGAGGCAGAAGCCCGACAGCCAGAGCGAGAACAGGTTGACGCGATCAAGGATCGCTGTTGCCTGAATGAGGAATTTTTTCACGACTGCCCCTTGCCGAAGATGATGGCGCGGGACGTGCCCGCGCCATCGGTTTGAAGCTTATGAAGGATTACTTGGTGGCCTGAATGCGGGCAACCAGGTCCTTGAGCTCAGGCGTATCGACATACTTGTCGTAGACCGGCTTCATCGCGTCGATGAAGGGCTGCTTGTCGATCTCGGTGATGATTTCCGAACCTTCGGCAGCAACCTTGGCGGCGGACTGGAGCACCTTGGCATCCCAGGCACCGCGCTCGTAGCCGACCGACTCCTTGGCAGCCCGCTTGACGGCGGCCTGCTCGTCGGCACTCAGCTTGTCCCAAGTCATCTTCGACATGACGAGGATTTCCGGAACGATCAGGTGCTGGTCGAGCGTGTAGTAGCCGGCAACTTCGAAGTGACCGGAGGTGTCATAGCTCGGCGGGTTGTTTTCGGCACCGTCGATAACGCCGGTCTGGATGGCCGAGTAGACTTCACCATAGGGCATCGGGACGGCGTCGGCGCCGAGCGCCTTGACCATGTCGACGAAGATGTCGGACTGCATGACGCGGAACTTCAGGCCTTCCAGGTCGGCAAGCGACGTGATCGGGCGCTGGGAATTGTAGAACGAACGCGAACCGCCGTCGTAGAAGGCGAGACCAATCAGGTCGAAGGGCTCGAAGGCGGCGAGGATTTCGTCACCGATCGGGCCGTCCATGACGGTGCGCATATGCTGTTCCGAACGGAAGATATAGGGCAGCGACGGGATCTTGGTCGCCGGCACCAGGCCGTTGAACGGGCCAAGCGAAATGCGGTTGAGATCGATGGCGCCGAAGCGGGTCTGCTCGATCGTGTCGGCTTCTTCACCGAGCTGAGCCGAGTGCGCAACCTCGATGCTGATCTTGCCGTCCGTATAGCGCTCAAGAAGCTGACCCATGTACTTGACGGCCTCGACAGTCGGGTAGCCGTCGGGGTGGGTGTCGGACGAGCGCAGAACCATTTCCTGCGCATTGACACCGGTCGCCAAAAGGGCAACCGCACCCGCGGTCACCAGCATTTTTGAAATATGAAACATCAAATGCCTCCCAGAGTTTTCATGCAAGCCAAACGACCCGGACACTCGGTGTGCGGGGCCGTTTCCGAAGCCGGAACGCACCTTTTGCGTTGGTTGCGCGACGACTTGTATGGTACTGTATGGAAGCTCGCCTGGGCTGTCAAATTAATATACTAGTTATTTTCATGGCTACCACGCTCGCAATTCCGGTGACCAACGAGACCGCTGCGGCCCGCATCGAGAGGGCGCTGCGCGAGGACATTGTACGCCTGGAATTGCTGCCCGGAACACGGGTCAGTGAACAGGAAATCGCCACCCGTTACGGCGCCTCTCGCCAGCCCGTGCGCGAGGCGTTGATCGCACTGGCGAAGTCGGGATTCCTGGAAACGCATTCCAATCGCGGCACGATGGTGGTCAAGATTTCCGTACAGCAATTGCTCGAGGCGCGCTTTGTGCGCGAGGCGGTGGAAGTGGCTGTCGTGCGCCGCGCCTGCGAGCATTTCGATCCGCTGACACGCGAGCAGATCGAGGCGAATCTCATTCGGCAGAAAGAGACCTGCACCCTCGAGGACCACAACGAATTCCGTGTTCTTGACGCCCAATACCATTCAAGCCTGGCCAAGGGGGCTGGCTGCCTTCTGGCCTGGCACACCATCAAGGACACCAAGGCACAGTTCGATCGGGTCGGTTCGCTCATGCGGATCAAGCGCGACAACCGACAACTTCTGCTCGAACAGCATTCTGCGATTGTCCAGGCCATCGACGCCCATGACGCCGACACCGCCGAGGCGGTGATCCACGAGCATCTGCACTATCTTCTCAAGGATCTTCCCCAGGCTGCGGCGATCTATTCCGACCTGTTCGAATAGGAGCGGCGCAGGCTGCCGGCAGGCCTGTGGCGAGAATTCTGCATCGGCATCCGGCTTTTTTCCACAACTGCAACGCGGATTCGTCGCGGCACACCAGCGCGCGATCCGCCTTGATCTGTGACAAATTCGCCCACTCGGCATCGTGCTAGCGCTGAATTCTGGGCAGAAATCCAGATCGCAGCGTAGACTGAAACGAGTCGGCCAGCGGCTTTCCGACGCAGGGCGAAAGTTTTCATGTCTGTTAAAAGATTTGAATAACCGAATATACGCAGACAGCGTGGCACGGAGGTATCCTTATGATCGACAGCCTGTTTGTCGAACTATCCCGGTGGCAGTTCGCCGCCGTAGCCATGTATCACTTCATCTTCGTGCCGCTGACGCTCGGCATTGTGTGGATGCTGGTGATGATGGAGTCGGTCTATGTGATGACCGGCAAAGAGATTTACCGGGACATGACCAAGTTCTGGGGGAAGCTGTTCGCCATCAACTTCGCCCTTGGTGTGACAACCGGTCTGACCATGGAGTTCCAGTTCGGAACCAACTGGTCCTACTATGCGCACTACGTCGGTGACGTGTTCGGGGCGCCGCTGGCCATCGAAGGGCTGATGGCCTTCTTCCTCGAATCGACCTTCGTCGGCCTGATGATTCTCGGATGGGACAAGCTTTCCAAGATCCAGCACCTGGCCGTCACCTTCCTGACGGCGCTCGGCACCAATCTCAGCGCCTTGTGGATTCTGGTCGCCAATGCCTGGATGCAGAATCCGGTGGGTTCCGAATTCTCGGCCGAGACCATGCGCATGGAAATGACCAATTTCGCCGAGGTGGTCCTCAACCCGGTGGCGCAGGTCAAGTTCGTCCATACCGTGGCCGCCGGCTATGTCACAGCCTCGGTCTTCGTCATCGGCATTTCCGCCTGGTACATGCTCAAGGGACGCGACCTTGCCTTTGCCAAGCGCAGCTTCGCGATCGCATCGGCGTTCGGCGTTGCCGCCGCCCTGTCGGTCATCGTTCTCGGCGACGAGAGCGGCTATGAACTGGGTGACGTGCAGAAGGTCAAGCTCGCCGCCATCGAGGCGATGTACGAGACCGAGCCGGCTCCTGCGCCGTTCACCATTGTTGGTTTCCCCAACGACGAGACCAAGACGACCGATTTCGCCTTGTCCGTCCCGTGGGTCGGCGGGCTCATCATGACCCGTTCGATCGACAAGGAAGTCGCCGGCATCGAAGACCTGATCAAGCAGCATGAAGTCCGCGTGCGTTCGGGCATGATCGCCTATGAGAACCTGGTGAAGCTGAGGGCCGGCGATAAGTCGCCGGAGGTCGTCGCCGCGTTCGATGCGCACAAGGTCGACCTGGGCTACGGTCTGTTGCTCAAGCGCTATGTCGAGGATCCCTCGACCGCGACCGAAGAGCAGATCCTGCAGGCCGCAGAGGACTCGATTCCCTCGGTGCCGCTGCTGTTCTGGGGCTTCCGGATCATGGTCGGTATCGGCTTCCTGTTCCTTGTCCTGTTCCTGCTGTCGGCCTGGCACCTGGCCCGCGGCACGATCATGAAGCAGCGCTGGCTGCTGAGGACGCTGGTCTATTCGATCCCGTTGCCGTGGATCGCCGCCGAACTCGGCTGGTTCACCGCCGAATACGGACGCCAGCCATGGGCGATCGGTGAAGTCCTGCCGACGTTCCTGGCCACCTCGGCGCTGACGGTTTCCGACCTGATCTTCTCGATGGCAGGCTATCTGATCTTCTACACCCTGCTGCTCGTCATCGAGATGTTCCTGATGTTCAAGTTCGCCCGGCTCGGGCCGAGCTCACTGCATCTGGGGCGGTATCATTTCGAAAAAGGCGGCGCGTCGCGTCAGCCGGCCGAATAGGGGAGACCTCCAATGCTGGATTATGAAATCCTCAAACTGATCTGGTGGGCTCTTGTCGGCATTCTGCTGATCGGCTTCGCCATCACCGACGGCATGGACATGGGGGTGGGCACGCTATTGCCCTTCCTCGGCAAGACCGATCCGGAACGCCGCGTCATCATCAACTCGGTCGCCCCGCATTGGGATGGCAACCAGGTCTGGCTGATCACCGCCGGCGGCGCCATCTTTGCCGCCTGGCCGGCGGTCTATGCTGCCGCCTTCTCCGGTTTTTATCTCGCCATGCTGCTGGTTCTGATCGGGCTGTTCTTCAGGCCCGTGGGCTTCGACTACAGATCGAAGCTCGAAGGCAGCCGCTGGCGCAATGCCTGGGACTGGGGACTGTTCGCCGGCGGGTTCATCCCGGCCCTGATCTTCGGCGTTGCCTTCGGCAATCTCATTCAGGGCGTGCCGTTCCATCTCGACGAGTTCCTCAGGCCGCATTTCGGCGCGCAGTTCCTGTGGGCGCTCATCATCCTGCTCAACCCGTTCGCGCTGGTGGCCGGGCTGATCAGTGTGGCCATGCTCGCCCTTCACGGCGGCGTCTGGCTGCAGCTCAGAGCCGAACAGGCCATCGCCGACCGGGCAAAAGTCTATGTCAAATGGCTGGCCATCACTGTCGTCGCGCTGTTCGCGCTCGCCGGCATCTGGGTGGCGTTCGGCATCGAGGGCTACAGGATCGTGTCGCAACCGGCGCTCGACGCGGCGCCCAATCCGCTGGCCAAGGAAGTGGTGCGTGAATCCGGCGCACTGCTTGCAATCTACGGGGCCTATCCGGTCGCCATCCTGGCGCCGGTCCTCGGCCTGATCATGCCACTTGTCGCCTGGCAGCTCGCCGAGCGCGACCGTGGCGGCTGGGCCTTTGTCTCCAGTGCTCTGGGCATGACCGGCATCATCTCGACAGCCGGGCTCTCGATGTTCCCGTTCATCATGCCGTCCACCTCGAACCCGAGTTCGAGCCTGACGGTGTGGGACGCCACCTCGAGCCAGCTGACGCTGACCGTGATGTTCTGGGCCGTGGTCATATTCCTGCCCATCGTCCTGGCCTACACGGTATGGGCCTATTGGCGGATGTGGTCCAAGTTGTCGGTTGCCGACATCGAGGCCCGCGCCAACGAAGTCTACTGACAACGGGGCTGAAAGGAGCCAAAACTCATGTGGTATTTTGCCTGGATCCTCGGCGTCACAGCCGCTCTGGCCCTCGGTGTGATCAACGTCATGTGGTACGAATTCCAGAACGAGTTCGAGATCGCTGACGACACGTCCGAAGCCGGATCGACCAAGAACTGATCCGCTGATACGAGACAAGCCGGCGCCGGCCTCCGACGGGGGGCCGGCGCCAGCATTTTGAGACCTGAAATTTGATTGGACGAGGATAGTATGGCGGCGGATGCCAAGCGTTTGAAGGCGTTTCTCGACGCCGAACGTCCGACTGCCGGTGGCAATCTGCGCAAGGCCATCGTTTTTTCCTTTCTCTCCGGATTGGTGATCATCGCCCAGGCCTTTGTCGTGGCAATGGTGGTGTCCGGCCTTGCCTTCGACGGCGCAGCCTTTGCCGATATCGCGCCGCTCCTCATTGGGCTTTTGCCACTTTTCCTGCTGCGGGCGCTGCTCAACTGGATCGGCGAGCGTGCCGCCATCCGCGCCGCCATGAGCGTCAAGCGCGATCTTCGCCTGCGCCTGATCGACCACTTGATTGCTCTCGGGCCGCTGGCCCTGCTCGACAAGCCTGTCGGGGGGCTCGTCACGTCGCTGACCGACGGCCTCAGCTCGGTGCAGCTCTATTATTCGCGCTACCTGCCGGCGATGATGCTGTCAGGACTGGTGCCGCTGGCCATGCTCATAGCGGTTGCCCCTGCCGACTGGCTGTCGGGGCTGATCTTGGTTGTGACCGCGCCGCTCATCCCGTTTTTCATGGTCCTGATTGGCAAAGGGGCGGAAAAGACCAATCGGCGGCAGTGGCGCAAGCTCACTCACATGGCCGGGCATTTCCTCGATGTCGTCGAGGGGCTGACGACGCTCAAGATCCTCAATGCCAGCCGGCGCGAGGCCGAGCATGTCGAGCGCATCGCCGACAGCTATCGCCGCGAAACCATGGTGGTGCTGCGCGTCGCCTTCCTGTCGTCCTTCGCGCTCGAATTCTTCGCCACCGTCTCGATCGCCCTGGTTGCCGTGCTTGTCGGCTTCCGGCTGATGTGGGGCGAGATGAGCTTCTTCAACGGCTTTTTCGTGCTGTTGCTGGCGCCCGAATTCTATCTGCCGCTCAGGACTCTCGGGACGGCCTATCACTCGCGCATGGAAGCAATCGGCGCTTCCGAGAAAGTGGTCGAACTGCTCGAAACGCCGCTGCCGGCCGCCGGCAGCGGCACGCGCACCGACATCGGGGAAGACATCTCCATTCGCTTCGAGGATGTCCATGTCACATATGCCGACGGTCGCACCGGCCTTGCCGGCATGAGCTTTGAAATCAAGCCGGGTGAGCGTGTCGCCTTGATTGGACCAAGCGGCGCCGGCAAGTCGACCGTGCTCAACCTGCTGCTCGGCTTCGTGGCGCCCAGCTCGGGCCGGATTCTCGTCAATGATATCGCGCTCGAGGACCTCGACATGACGGCCTGGCGTGCTCGCCTGGCCTATCTGCCGCAGCGCGCCCACATGTTCGACGCGACGATCGCCGAGAACATCGCCATGGCGCCGCCCGACCGCATCGATATGAGCCGCGTCCGGGAAGCGGCGCGCAAGGCTGCTGCCGATGGCTTCATCTCGGCACTTCCCGAAGGCTACGATACCAGGCTCGGCGAAAACGGCATCGGCCTCAGTGGCGGCCAGGTGCAGCGGCTGGCGCTGGCCCGCGCCTTTCACGCCGAAGCAGGTCTGGTGCTGCTCGATGAGGCCAGCGCTCACCTCGACGCCGAAAGCGAGGCGGCGATCTCCGCCGCCATCGACCGTCTGCAGGCCGGACGCACGCTTGTCACCATCGCCCACCGCATGGCCACGGTGCGCAATGCCGATCGCGTGCTGTCGATTGCCGGGGGGCGGCTTGTCGGCGAGGGGCCGCCGGCAAAGATGCTGCCCGATTCCGCTGACGCCTTCGACCTCGAGGATGGGGAGGGCGGTCAATGAGCGTGTTGATCCGCATTCTCCGCCTTGCACGGCCCTATTGGCACTGGATGGCGCTGTCGATCTTGGTGTCGGCCGCGGCGACGCTGGCCAATATCGGGCTGATGGCGACCTCCGGCTGGTTCATCACCGCCATGGGACTGGCCGGCGTCGCCGGCGTCCGCATGAACTATTTCACCCCGGCGGCGCTGATCCGCGCTTTCGCCATCGTCCGCACCGTCGGTCGCTATCTCGAGCGGCTGGTCAGCCACGAAGCGACGCTGCGCATTCTCGCCGGCCTCCGGACCTGGCTCTACCGTCGCTTCGAGCCGCTGGCGCCGGCCGGCCTGCAGCACATCCATTCCGGCGATGTGCTCGCCCGCATGGGCGCCGACATCAACGAAATCGAGAACGCCTTCCTGCGACTGCTGGTGCCGGCAGGCGTGGCGATCATCGTTGTCCTCGTCGTCGCTGGCGTGGCGCTGTACTATCTGCCGAGCTTCGGACTTGTCCTTTTGGCATTTCTTCTCATTTCCGGCATCGGCCTGCCGATGCTGATGGCCCGGCTCGGCCGTGAACCCGGCGCACGCCTGACCGACAATTCTGCGAAAATGAGCGTCAAGCTGGTCGACAGTCTTGAAGGTCTTGGCGAGCTGAAGGCCTACGGTCTGGCCGATGCCCGTCGCGCCGACATTGCGGCTCTGTCCGACGAGCTGATTGCCGACGAAACAAAGCTCGCCGATCTCAGCGCCCTGACGCGTGGTGGCATATCCGGGTTCGCCAATCTGTCGATGCTGGCAGCGCTCGCCATCGCAGGATCCGCCGTCGCCGCCGGCAGTTTCGATCCGAGCGATCTGACAATGCTGGCCCTTCTGGCGCTGGCCACATACGAGGCGCTGACCCCGATTCCCGATGCAATGGAATCGCTTTCGGCGACGCTGGCTTCGGCGCGGCGCGTGTTCGGTCTGGCCGACAAGGAACCGGCGCCGTCCGAACCGGCAGCGCCGCGCGCCTTGCCTGAAGACACGACGTTGCGCTTCGAGGGCGTGTCGCTGACCTATCCCGGCAGCGAGGTGCCGGCACTGGTCGACATCGATCTCGACCTGACGCCCGGAAAGCATGTCGGCATCGTCGGCCCGAGTGGATCCGGCAAATCGAGCCTTGTCGGGCTGGCCCTGAAATTCTGGGCGCCGAGCAGTGGCGGCATTTCGCTCGGTGGCGTCCCGATTGCCGACCTCGACGCAGAGGCCTTGCGATCCCGTCTCGCCGTGGTGCCGCAGAGTTCGCACCTGTTCGCCGACACCATTGCCGGAAATCTGCGGCTGGCGGCGCCAAACGCGAGTGACGAGGACCTGCGACGGGTTTGCCGTATCGCCCAGATCGATGATTTCATCATGGCTGAACCCGACGGCTATGACACCGAGGCCGGCTCGCAGGGGCTGAAGCTGTCCGGCGGACAGGCGCGGCGGCTTGCCGTAGCCCAGGCCCTGCTGAAGGATGCTCCTGTGCTGGTGCTTGACGAGCCGGGCGAGGGGATCGACCTCGAAACCGAGAAGGCGCTGCTTGAAGCAGTGCTTGAAGTACGCGTCGATGCCGCGATCCTTTACATCACGCACCGTAGGCAAGCGCTTGAACACATGGATGAAATCATTGTCGTCTCGGATGGGCGCATCGTGCAGCGCGGCACTCCGGACGAGGTTCTCGGATAGATCGGCGCGGCAGTTTTCCGCCGCCGCGCCGGTGCCCGAGACTAGGCGTGGCCGTGAATCTTTTGCGGCATGTAGGGCGCTTCGAGCGCTTTCATCTCGTCATCGCTGAGGTTGATGTCGAGCGCCGCCACGGCGTCGTCGATGTGGTTGGGCTTGCTCGACCCGAGGATCGGGCTGGTGATGCCGGGCTTGTTGAGCAGCCAGGCCATGGCCAGGCTGGCCATCGACACGCCCTTGTCAGTCGCCATTTTCTTGAGCGCTTCGACAACGGCCTGCTTGATCGGGCCGGCGGCCTCGTACATCGTCTTGTTGTACATGTCGGTGGTGTTGCGCTTGGTCTTGGTGCCCCAGGGGCGGGTCAAGAGGCCGGCGTCGAGCGGCCCCCATGGCATGGTGGCAACGCCCTGGTCGATGCATTGCGGGATCATCTCGCGCTCTTCCTCGCGATAGGAGAGGCTGACCTGGTTCTGCATCGACACGAACCTGGTCCAGCCGTTCATCTCGGCGGCGTGCTGCAGCTTGGCGAACTGCCAGGCATACATTGACGAGGCGCCGATGTAGCGCGCCTTGCCGGCACGAACGATGTCGTTGAGTGTTTCCATGGTTTCCTCGACCGGGGTGTTCGAGTCGAAACGATGGATCTGGTACAAGTCGACATAATCGACATCGAGGCGCTTGAGCGAATTGTCGATCTCGGCCATCAGCGCCTTGCGCGAAAGGCCCATGCCGTTGGGGCGGTCATGCATCTTGCCGAAGACCTTGGTCGCGAGCACATAGTCCTCGCGCTTGCCCAGCTCCTTGAGAATGGTGCCGGTCACTTCCTCGCTGGTGCCCTTGGCGTAGACATTGGCGGTATCGTAGAAATTGATCCCGGCATCCCAGGCACGGCGGAAAAGCGGGCGCGCTTCATCGAGCCCGAGCACCCAGGGGCGCTCCTCGGTGACCTTGCCGAACGACATGCAGCCGAAACACAGGCGGCTGACCTCAAGCCCGGTCTTGCCAAAACGCACATATTGCATGGGATTTCCTTCCTTTTGCATTCCGCGAAGGACCTTCACGCGCTGGCGCCTGTCAGCCGGATCACGCCGCAACTGGCTGACCGGAGGCTGATGGTGAGGTGATGAAGGTGACTTTCGCGAGAGATTAGCGTTAACCTAGCGAGAGCAAACGCAGCATGTCAATGTCCGGCCAGGCCGTTGGTGCTTCGCGCGCACGCGGGCGGAAATCTGTCGACCGCGGAGGGAAAAGGGTGACGCTTCAGGCGTTTTGCACCATTGTTGACACGCATTTGGCGGCCAGGGCTGGCAATGTGTGATGAGGTGGCAACCAGAAAAGGCACGGCATGGGGAAATCAGGCGTCAGGCTCAAAGACATTGCTGACCGTACCGGGTTTTCAGTCAACACCGTATCACTCGCGCTCCGCGACAGCTCACGCATCCCCGAAGCGACGCGGCAGATCATCCGCGATGCCGCCGATGAGCTCAATTACCTTCCCAACCAGATCGCCAAATCGCTGGTCTCCCGCGAGACCAAGACCATCGGCCTGGTGCTCACGGACATCACCAACCCGATCCTGACCCAGGCGGCGCAGGCCATCGAACTGGCACTGAGCGAGCGCGGCTATTCCACCTTGTTCGCCACCTCGAACAACGATGCCGATGAAGAAATCAGGGTGCTGGAGATGTTTCGCTCGCGCCAGGTCGACGGCATGCTCATCTACCCGCGCTCTCACCGCAAGCTCGAGCACATCCGCCGGCTGCGCGATGCCCGCTACCCGATCGTGCTGCTGGTCGGAGACCCCGACGCCGGGATCGATGCCGTCGGCATCGACGAGCGGGCTGGCGGCTACAAGGCGACGCGACACCTGATCGATCTCGGCCACACGCGCATCGGCATCATTGACGGTTCGAACGCCACCGGCAACAGCGAGAAGCGCGACGGCTATTTTGCCGCCCTGCAGGAAGCCGGGTTCGATTTCGACCAGACACTGTTGGCCGACCCGAAAGGGTTTTCGGTGAATGCCGGCTACCAGGCGATGGACGCCTTGATCGGGGCCGGCGGTGCGCCGACAGCGGTGTTCGCGGTCACGGACTCCCTTGCCATCGGCGCTCTCGGATGGGCGTTGTCGCACGGCATGAAGGTGCCCGGGGACGTCGCTATCGTCGGATTCGACAATATCGAGTTCGCGGAGTTCGCTTCGGTGCCGATCTCGAGCGTCAACTACAAGATTGCGGCGGTGTCGACCGCGGCGGTCGACCGCCTGCTCGGACTGATTGCGGCGGGAGAGTCCATCCCCGAGCCGCGTGTGACCCTGATCGAGCCCGATCTGATCGTCAGGCGCAGCACGACCGGGAAGGAAGGCTGAGCTTTGCTGGCGGTGTCAGGCGGAGCGGCGCAGCGTGGGTGATGTCGGTTCCGGCTTGTGGGAAAGGAAAGGCACGAGGTTGTCGGCCGTGATCGAACGGCTGAATGGCTAGCCTCGGACAATCCTGGCGCCGGCCGTCATCACGGTGCCGAGTTCGCGCGCATGTCCATGGTCGAAACGAACCGGCGGTCGATCTTGATCTCGCCGATCATCAGTTCATCGCGGTTCTGGAAGTTCGAATAGCCGACGCCGAAATCATCGAGCGCGAAATGTGCCACGGGCGCGCAGCCGCATCGGCGAGCTGCGGACACTTTCGAAATCAGTAATGATCGCGATTTCGGTGATCTCGAAATCGATGCGGTCGCCTGGAAAAGTGCTCTGTTCAACGATTTTGCAGATCTCGTCGATGGTCTCCTCGGAGACGACGTCATGGGCCGACAGGCTGAACGACATCCGCACAAGGCGACGATCCGCGCCATCGATCCCAGAGGGAGGAAGTGGTCGAAGGGTCCGCGAAACGCTTGGAAAACCACCAACCAGGCATCGAACAGCGAATACGGCAGGACGAAGTTGAGCAGGATCGGCCGGAAGGATCGGACACATTCTGTCCACCAGCGATCCATGCTCAATGTGGCAAGGGAGCCAATGCCGTTTCGGCTGTCACAGGAGCCCTGAAGGCGAAGGCGGGAGTGGGCGCCATCATCGTCCTTGTGCTTCGCTGTTCGCATGCCGTCCCGTCAGAATTCCGACCTGCCAGGCGCCACGTTCATCTGCCCCCATTGTCCCGCAAAATGCCTTCGTTTGCGCATCGGCATCTGCTTCAGACTTGAGGAAGTGAACCGGTCCTGCCCGCTTGCCCACTGCCCGGGCCTTTGTGGCCGGGCGTTCCGCGATCGCGATGCGCCTCGAAGACCGGGTGCGCCGGACAGATGAAACAGTGCCGCACCCGGACATTTCCCGGTGTTTTCCGACAATTCGGCTTGACGTCATTGCCTGCACGTCACAAACATACCCGTTGATTGGATATGCATCCAAAAATCTGTTTCCTTTCGGGAGTGAGTTCAATGAAGGCCAGTGTCACCGCGCATGCGGATTTCACCATCGCGGAAATCGACAATCGGGTGTACGGCGCCTTTCTCGAGCATCTCGGACGTGCGGTTTATACCGGTATCTATGAACCCGGCCATCCCAGTGCCGACGCCAACGGCATGCGCGGCGACGTGATCGAGCTGGTCAAGGACCTCGATGTCCCGATCGTTCGCTATCCCGGCGGCAATTTCGTTTCGGCCTACAATTGGGAAGACGGCATCGGCCCGAAGGACCAGCGACCGACCCGGCTCGATCTGGCCTGGCACACTTCCGAATCCAACCAGGTCGGCATCCACGAATTCGCCGACTGGTGCGAGAGCGTCGGCACCGAAATGATGCTGGCCTTCAATCTCGGCTCGCGCGGCCTCGATGAAGCCCGCAGCTTCGTCGAATACGTCAATCATCCCGGCGGCTCCTACTGGTCCGACCTCCGCAAGAAGAACGGCCGCGAAGAACCGTGGAACGTCAAGCTCTGGGCGCTCGGCAACGAGATGGACGGACCCTGGCAGATTGGCCACAAAAGCGCCGAGGAGTACGGGCATCTGGCCAACGAGACCGCCAAGGCGGTCAGGGCCTTCGACAAGAACCTCGAACTGGTCGTGTGCGGATCGTCCGCTTCGGACATGCCGACCTATCCGGACTGGGAAGCAACGGTTCTCGATCACACCTATGAGAATGTCGATTACATCTCGCTGCACATGTACTTCGCCAACAAGGACAAGAATACCGCCGACTATCTGGCGCTCAACGAGAAGCTCGACCGCTACGTCGGCACCGTCGCCTCCATCATCCAGTATGTGAAGGCCAAGAAACGCTCGAAGAAGGACGTCTACATTTCCTTCGACGAGTGGAACGTCTGGTACCACTCGAACGAGCAGGACAAGAAGATCCTCGAAGGCAATGACGGCTGGCCGCATGCGCCTGGCCTTCTCGAAGACATCTACAATTTCGAAGATGTGCTGATGGTCGGGCTGGCGCTCAACACCTTCATCCGGCGTTCCGATGTCGTGAAGATCGCCGCCATCGCCCAGCTGGTGAACGTCATCGCGCCGATCATGACCGTCGAGGGCGGGCCGGCCTGGAAGCAGACCATCTATTATCCGTACTACTATGCCTCGATCTATGGCCGCGGCACCGCCTTGCGCCTCAGTGTCGATTGCCCCGGCTATGACAGCGCCCACGGCGACAACGTGCCCTATGTCGACATCTCAGGCGTCCGCAACGAAAAGGACGGTACGCTGACCTTCTTTGCCGTCAACCGTCATGCCAGCGAGACGATCGAGCTCGACGTGGCGCTCTCCGGTTTCGGCAAGCCGGAGATCATCATGCACAAGCTGATGACCCATGCCGATCTCGAGGCGGTCAACGGTCCGGATGCGCAGGATGAAGTCGCCCCGAGCGATGGCGATGGTGCGGTGGTTGAAGGCGACAGCCTGAAGCTGGCATTGCCGCCCTATTCCTATCAGATGATCCGCCTGAAGGCCTGACGCCCTGCGACGGGTTTACTGCAGGAGAACCTTGACCAGGTCCGACTGACCGCGGGCGTCGACCACCGACAGGGTGACAAAGCCTGGTCCGGTCGGTGTCAGGCTGGTCTGACGGGCGAAGTCCGCCTGCACGACAGGCGCGCCGTCGACGAAATAGGTGAAGGGCGGCACGCCGTTGCGCACCTTGACGGTGAGCCTTGATTGCGCGCCCTCGCCGAGCCCGAGATCAACGGCAACCCCATTCATCGGGAAGGTGATCTCCGGAGCCGGGTTCCGTGCCGTCAGGTCTTGGTTGGGATGCCTGAGGTGCTGCAACGGCAATGGCAATTGCGCGTTGGCGGCAAGGATGGCGCCTGAGGGTGGGCCGCCAAGCGGCACCGTCGGCGCACCAAGCCGGTCGAAGCTTTCGAACAGCAGCGGCGCGGCGGCGCCAAGCCCGGTCATCCCGGGCACCGAGGCGCCGTCTGGCCTTCCGACCCACACCCCGATCACCGTCTTGCCATCGAACCCGATCGACCAGGCGTCGCGATAGCCGTAGGACGTGCCGGTCTTGTAGGCGATGCGGCCGGCGGCGCCATTGGTCGGCGGTGCTGCATCGGACAGGATGTCGGCGACATACCAGGACGAGAGCGGATCGAGCACGTCGGGGCGGGCGCCGGTGATCTCGGCAACCGGCGTTGCGCCGTCGATCAGGTCCATCGGCGTACCGCCGCGGGCGATGGCGCCATAGAGCGAGACGAGGTCGCGCAAGGTCACGCCAACACCGCCGAGGCCGATGGCGAGACCCGGCGCCGTTTCGGCATCGGGCAGGACGGGATCGACATTGGCGCGCCGCAGCCGTGCGAGCAGACGCGCCGGCCCGACGGCGTCGAGCGCCAGAACGGCCGGAATGTTGAGCGATTGGGTCAGGGCCTGTCGCACCGTCACCGTGCCGCGGTTGAAGCCGTCGAAATTGACCGGCACATAGCCGGAGAACCCCGTCGGCCGGTCGGTGATCAGGCTTTCCGGATGCGCCAGCCCGAGCTCGAAGGCGAGCCCATAGATCAGGGGTTTCAGCGTCGAGCCGGGAGAGCGCTCGGCCCGGGTCATGTCGACATGACCGTCGCTCTGGTCGGAAAACAGACCCGCCGAGCCAACAGACGCGAAGACTTCGCCGCTCTTTTGGTCCGCAACTAGGATGCCGACCGAGACATTGGGGCCGAATTCGCTGGCGCGGGCGGCGGCGAGTTTTTCGAGGCTGGCCTGGAGCCTCAGATCGATGGTCAGCTTGATTTCCCGCGCGTTCGGATGGTTGATGACAGCCTGACGAGCGAGGTGAGGGGCAAAGATCGGGAAGTCGCGCCGGGCCGTCGGGACCGGTTCGCGTTTTGCCGCCCGCGCCTCGTCTTCATCGATGACAGTGGCCCCGACAAGCCTGTCGAGAACGCGGTCACGCGCCGTTTGCGCCCTGTGCGGATCCCGGTCGGGACGACGTGATTCAGGCGATTGCGGCAGTGCAACCAAAAGCGCCGCTTCGGCAGTCGTCAGGCGCGCCGGCTCCTTGCCGAACCATGAAAGGCCCGCCGCCCTGATGCCCTCGATATTGCCGCCGTAAGGGGCAAGCGTCAGGTAGAGCGTCAGGATCTGGTCCTTGCTGAGATCGCGCTCGAGCTTCTCGGCCAGCAGCATCTGCCGGATCTTGGCCGGAAAGTCGTGGGTCGGGGTGCGGTCGACCAGGCGCGCGACCTGCATGGTCAGTGTCGATCCGCCGGAAACGATCCGTCCGCCGGCGCTGACGAACTGCCAACCGGCCCGGAGCATCGACGCCCAGTCGATGCCGTCGTGAGCATAAAAGTTCTTGTCCTCGTAGCCGATCAGCATGTCGAGGAAATGCCGGTCGACTTGATCGAGCCGCACCGGCAGGCGCCAGCGGCCTTCCGGCGTGGTGAACGGCCGCAACAGCCAGCTATTGCGGTCAGTGACGACGCTCGAAACACCGATATCGGCCACCTGCGGGCTCGCCGGCAGGTCGGCGCTGATCGAAGCGATGACGCAGATCACGCCAAAGACACCGCCGGCAAGGGTGACGGCGAAAGCCGTCAGGCCCGACCAGGCCCACCAGGCAAGCCGGGCCGGGCCCTTTGCGGGTCCGGCCTTTGCGTCGGTCATCTCATTCACCGGCCGGCGCGATGGTGATGACACCGGCACCGGTATTGGCCCTCATCTCGGGCCGATACATGTCCTCGACGCTGGCGCCGGGCCGGGTGAAGGTGCCCGGTGTCACGGCGCGCACCATATAGGCCACCGAGAAATCGGGCGTCCCGGAGCTGAAATCGAACGCCGCCATATAGAGGTCGGTGCGCGATTCGACATGGTCGGGCCGGCTGACGCTGAGCCAGCTCAGATCGCCGATGCCGCCGCCGGATGTCAGGTCGGGATTCTCGATCTCGAACCCGGCGGGCAGCGGGTCGGCGATGACATATTGCCCGGAGCCGAGCGCCGTCGCCTTGACGCTGGCCACGACGACGAAGCGGTCGTTCTGGGTGGCCTGCGACATGTCCCGCACCATGGTGCCGTCGAGCGTGTAGTAGACGCGGGTGAGATCGAAGCCATTACCCGAGGGTTCGGGCGGATCGACCGGGATGCCGGTCACCGAGATGGTCGCTTCGGTGGCCTGGTTGTCGCCATTGACCAGGTTGATGGCGCCATGAGCGAAGGCATTCTCGCCGAAGCGGCGATAGACCGGCGCTTCAAGCGTCTTGCCACTGAGCGTCACTGTGCCGCCGGCAGTGTCGCGGCCGAGCATGGCCGCTGCCAGCAGTGTCCAGGCATCTTCCTGGGTCGAGGTCCAGCGCGAAAGATCGCGCAGGCCGGCCAGTTGACTCGCAAGCGCTGCCCGGTCGATCCCCGCCGGCTTGAACTCGCCGGCAAGCGCCAGCACACCGGCAAGGTCGCGCAGCCTGCTGCCGTAGTCGCCACGATAGGCATAGCGGTCTTCCGTCGTCGGCAGGCCGGCGATGGCCGCCGCGAAGGCATCGGCGGCGCGGGTCCGTTCGCCGTAAAGGGCGAGGGCCGCACCGATCTGCGCCTTGGCGAGCGGCGTGGCGAAGCGGTCGAGGCGGGCTTCGGCGTAGTAGCGGAGGTCACCGATCGCCGCACGTCCGGCCCGTGCCAGGTCGTAAAGCGCATAGGCCAGGGCCTCGCCGCCGAACTCGAAATCAGGGGCATAGGCGACCTGATTGCCGAGATTGTCGAGGGCGGTTTCGAGCGCCAGGTCCGGCACATCGTAGCCGGCGTCCCTGGCTCTCAGCAGGAAGTCGGTGACATAGGAATCGAGCCAGAAATCGGTGTAGGAGAACGGACCCCACAGGCCGAATCCGCCGCTCGATGTCTGCTTGGACAACAGGTCGGCAATGGCAGTGCGGACCTTGTTGTCGATGCTGGCATCATCGCCCATGCCGACCATACTCGCCACTTCGTTGAGATAGAGCAGCGGCAGGGCCCGGCTGGTGATCTGCTCGGCACAACCATATGGATAGCGGTCGAGCGCCAGCATCAGCTCGGGGACGTGCAACCGGGCAAGCGGGCCGACTGCCAGGGTCAGACTGGCCGTTCCCGGCACGAAGCCCTCGAACCGGTCGGCATCGAGACCGAGCGTCGCGCCCGGTTCGAGCGCCACGACGGTGCTGCGCGTCACCGGACCGCTCTTTGCGCGAACGCCGAGGGTCAGGTGCTTCACATAGGCGTTGCCCTTCGGATCGGTGACCAGCAGCGTCAGATCGTTGTCGCCGATGGCCGTGCCGGTCAGGGCAAAGGCCAGCGCGGCGCGTCCGCCTTCGGCGATTTCCGAGGTCACGCTTGTGCCGTCGCTCGAAAGGCCTTCGGCGGTTTCGAGACTGACCTCATAACTGCCGGCGGGACCGCTGACATTGGCGATCTCGACAAGGAGCCGCGAGGTGTCGTCGATTCTCAGGAACCGCGGCGGCGACAGCGTCACCACCACCGGGTCGTGGACGATCACGTCCTTGACGGCATGCCCGACGGCCTCACCGGTCCAGGCCATGGCCATGACGCGGACGGTGCCGTTGAAGTCCGGCATGTCGAAGCTGACGCTGGCCTTGCCGTCCGCATCGACCTCGACGATGCCGGAATGCAGCGCCACCAGCACCGAAGTGGGCGGCGGCGAACCGCCCATGCCGCCACCACCATCGCCGCCCGAACGGACGGCGCCGATCATGCCCTGGGTCGGGTCGATCAACTGGCCGTATAGGTCGCGGATGGCGACGCCGAGCTGGCGTTGGCCATAGAACCAGCCATCGGGATCGGGCGATTCAAAACGGGTGAGATTGAGGATGCCGAGATCGACGGCGGCGACGGCGACATAGGCCGTCTCGCCGGCATGAGCCGCACCGATATCGAGGTCGGTGGTGAATGCCTGACGCGGTGAAGCCTCTTCGGGTGTCGTCAAGCTCAGATCGATCAGGCGGTCTCCCGGATCGACATCGGCATAGACCAGGCCGAGCGCGCGGGCCGGCATGCGCTTTTCAAGGGCGTTCGACGGACGGAACAGGGTCGCCGTCACATAGGCGCCCGGACCCCAGTCGGCGGTCACCGGCAGTTCGACGCTGGTGCCGTCGGCGTCTACCTCGACCGCCTTCAGCGCGATGATGCCGTCGTCGGCGACCATGACCAGCGCCGTGCCGGCAAATTGCGGATCGAGCTTGAGGATGGCGGTGTCGCCGATCCTGTAGGCCGGCTTGTCCAGCGCCACTTCGAGCGTGTCCGGCGTGTCCGAACCGGCTTCGGGATAATAGTAGCCGGCATAGAAGGAATGGCTCGACGAAGTTGCGCCTTCGCCCGAAGACCTGATCTCGAACAGGTACTTGCCCCAATCAACCTGGGCCGAGACGCGCACGGGACCGGTCATGAGAGTGTCGGCAGTCCCGTTTGCAACCTTGGTGGTCGAGGTGATGGCTTCCCATTTCCACGTGCCGGCATCGCGGTACCACTGATAGGTGGTGGTGATGCGCGACAGCGTCCATGTCAGTCCGTTCTCGGCGGCAAGCGTGCCGTCGGGGGCAACAGTGATGATATCGAACCCCGCTTCGGAGCCTTCGCCGAGTTCGGAGCCGGAGAAAGCCGGCTTGATGCCGATGCGGTTGGTGTCGGCCAGGACCGGTCGGGTGAGGGTGCGGGTGACCGGGCGTCCGTTGGAATCGATCAGGCGCATGACGATCTGCGCATCAAGCGGACGTGTCGTCACCTGCGGCTCGGGCAGTTCCACTTCGGCGACGGCATTGCCGGCCGCGTCGGTGGTGCCGACCGTTCCGAGCGGGATCTGGTCGGTCTGGATGGTGTCGTCCTCGCGCCCGAATGTATAGCCCGGATAATCGGGCAGACTCGTGCGTGGCCTGAGAATCGCATCGGCCTCGATATCGAGATCAGGCGCGGTGGCGCCATAAAGGTACCTTGCGTTGACCGTCACCGGCAGGGCCACGTTGGGCGCAGCAGGGCCATCCGGGGCGGTGATGTCGAAAGCGAGACGTTCGGGCTCGAAGTCCTCGACGAGGAAATCGATGTCGGCCAGTGGCCGCGCCTTGGGATCAGCATAAAAGACCGCGTGCCAGGAGCCGCGCATGGCCGAGTCCTGAAGCGTCAGCGCCTCGAAATAGCTGCCGCTTCCCTTGTCCTCGATCCTGAGGGTACGCGAGACCACGCCGTCGGGGCGTTCAAGCTTCACGGTGAGATCGAGATCGTCAACGGCAACGGCCTTGTTGTTGCGCAACAGGGCGGTGAGAAACACCGTCTCGCCCGGCCGATAGACGCCGCGTTCAGAAGTGGCGAACAGGTCGAGCGGACCGGGCGAAGGACGTCCGGTGACACCGCGGTCTGAAAGGTCGAACTCGGGCTTGTTCATGTCGAGGAAGGCGTAGTCGCCGTCCTCCGTTTCCGCGACGAGCAATTGCGGCGCCATGCTGCCATCGCCATGCACCAGGCCCGGAGCGAACTCGGCCCGGCCGGCAGTATCGGTGGTTGTCTCGCCGAGGACCTCGTTGTTGACGGCAACGAGCCGGACCTTGGCGTTGGCGATCGGGTCGGTGCTGGTCAGCGAGCGCACGAAGGCATGCACGCCATCTTCGCCCGTCACCACGCTCAGCCCGAGATCGGTGACGATGAACCACTGCGTCGCCACCGGGTGCCAGTATTCGGTCTTGGCATCTGTAACCTTGGCGGTGATGACATAGGCGCCCGGCTCGACGGTCCCGAGCACATCGGCGACGGGAATGGCCGTCATGCCCATTTCGTTGAGCTTGCTGGCGCTCAAATCGACCGTGCCCTCGAATTCGAGCTGGCCGGTCCTTTCGGCAATGTCCTCGGCGCCGTAGCCATCGAGATTCTGTTTGAAGACGCCGTCGCGCACCGCCGCTGCGATGGCGCGGTCGCCGATGCGGTAGATGGCGATGTCGGCGCGTTCGGCATTGACCGAGGTGATCGGCAAGCCGCCGCCGAGGCCGGCCGGCATGACATAGGCCGTGTTGGCAAAGCCGACGAAGGGCGAGCGGTCGGGGACGTAGACGTCGAGTTCGACCGTGTCCCGAAGCTGTTCGCCCATCGCGGAGGGCAGGCCGGTGCGCAATGTCACGTGGTAGCGCACGCCGTGCTCGACGCCTTCCAGGCAGATCTGGCTGCCCCTGGTCTCGACGGCGAGGCGCGGATTGCCGGCAACCGAAACATAGCTCGCCATGTCGGTTTCACCGGCGGGCAACGGATCGGAAAAGGTCGCGCAAATGCGCGGCTGGGCTGCTTCGGCGTCGACATCGTGGGAGACAACGCGGAAACCGTGTTCGGCAACGAGCTCTTCGAGGCGCGCGCCAAGCATCGGATCGTCGATCAGGGCAATCGACTGGCGATAGGTAGCAATCGACTCGCGCCACATCTGCCGGCCTTCGAGCCCTTTGGCCAGGGCGGCCAGCGCCGCGGCGCGCAACGAGACGCTGTCGCTGCGCAGCAGGGCGTTGAGACCGGAGTAGGTGACGTCGCTGGCGAGATCGTAGTTGCCGCGTCTGGAGCTCTCCAGGCTGGCCACGTAGCTGGCCTGAGCCGCGTTGGCGAGCATCAGCCAGACTTCGGGGCTGTTGGCGTTGATGCCGAGCGCTTGGCGCAAATAGACGCGCGCGCCGGCCGGGTTTTGGTTGGCGAAGGCGCCTTGTGCCTGGCTCAGCAGGTCGTCATAGGACAGGCCTTCGGGCGCCGGATCACTGCTGGCGAGGCCCGCGGCCATGGTCCGCGCGCTCTGGACCAGGCCCATGGCCGGGAAATTGAGCTCGCGCAGGCGTTGCGTGGCCAGGGCATCGGGGGAGGGGGTCTGTGCGATCGTCCCCGACGTGGCACCCTTGAAGGCGGTTGGTTCGACGGCCTTGCTCTTCAGGAAACACCAATTGGCCTTTTCGTTGTAGGTGAAGGCACGGCAGGCGATATCACCCTGGCAATCAGCCTGGCACTGATTGAGCGAGACATCTTTTTGGATGCGGTAGTCGAAGCCGGGCAGGTCGCTCCCCGGCAAAAGGTTGATGGCACGTTCGGCGGAAAGCGCCCCACTTGTCGTAATGGCCAGCACAAAAACGATTACCAACCCGAAAATGAAGCCTGAAAACCGGCGCATCCTGCCCTCCCGTGCAACTGCCCCTGCGCGATCGCTACCGAATAGCGGCCATTTCGGGCACAGACATGACGATTAACAGAAAAAGAGCGTGCCCGCCGCGACTTGTTTTATGCAAATGCCGGCGATGACCGAGCCATCATCCCGATATCGGCATGGCCGCCTATGCAAGATGGGGCGCGTGCGATAGTGACACGTAATCATCAATGAAACGGCGCTCATGCCCACTCAACTGACACTGCTTCTTGCTGCATCCGCCCTTGTCGATCTGGGCAAGAAATCTGGACTCTCGGTGAATACCCTGACTCTGACGCGCGGTGCGATCGCCGTGTTTCAAGATCATCCTGTACACGGGGTCAGGCACGCCTGATTCCGGCCAATCAAAATGCCCGCCAGGGGGAGCTGGCGGGCATCATCGTGGCCGTCCCGGAGGGCGCTTTGTTGGATCAGGCCACTGTCAGGATTTCACGCAGTTCGTCTTCGCGCAGCCGCATCTTCGACGAGTAGTGGCGGAAATGAACGGGAGGCAGGGAGCGGGAGAAATAATGTCCCTGTGCCTTGTCGCAACCGATGCTTCGAAGGAAGTCTGCGCTCCGCTCGCTCTCGACGCCTTCAGCGCAGACCTTGATGTCGAACGAATGCACGAGATCGACAATCGCCGTCATCACCTTGCGGGCATCGTGATCGGTCTCGGCTGCAACCGTTATTGATTCATGCACCTTCACCTCGGTCAGCGGCAGCCGATAGATCTCGGCGATCGAGGAATAGCCGGCGCCGAAATCGTCAAGGGTGATGCCGAACCCCTTGAGCCGCATCCGCGCCAGGATGTCGATCACCTTGGATGAGTCCGGCAGATTGGTCTGTTCGGTGATCTCGAACTGCAACAGGGCCGGATCAAGTCCTGCGTCGAGCATGCGCTCTTCGAGCCGATCAGGCAGGTCGAGCTCGGTCAGCTGTGCCGTCGACAGATTGATGGCAACGGGCAGGTTGAGATCGCGTTCGAACCACTCGCCCAGCTGCGCGATGACCTGCTCGAGGACCACGTCGGTCAGCTCGCCCGTCAGGCCGGACTGCTCGGCCACGGAAAGGAAATTCTCGGGCAGTTGCAGACCCTTTTGCGGATGCATCCACCGCACCAACGCCTCGCTGCCGACAACCGGCGCTTCTTTCGCCTGCAAGTCGATCTTGGGCTGATAGTGCACGACCAACTCGCCCGACAAGATGGCTTTCTCGAGTTCGCCGCCGGTCGGGACAAAAGCATGGTTCCATGTCCGCGACAGGGCGGCGCGCAGGGCATTTTCGGATACCGGCTTGGTCAGCGTCATTGCCATGTTCAGCCCGAGTTCCGAACCGAGCCGTTGCGTCGCCGACAGGACGCGCTCGTTGTGGCCGCTGGCAAGGATGATCGGGGTTGCGCACCCGCGGGTCGCAAGCTCGCGCAGAATCTGCACGCCATCCTGTTCCGGCATGGACAGATCGAGAATGATGACGCTGGGAATGACCCGGTCGTATTCGATCAGGCTTTCGGTGCCGTTACCGCCTTCGGTAACCGCATAGCCGAATGTCTCGGCGAAAATGCGAAACAGGGCGCGTACATCGGGATCATCATCGATGATCAAGAGGCGGTTGAGTGCCATTGCCAGAGACTCCTAAGCCAAACACCACAAGAATTCTCGGTGTCCTGGCGGGAGCCTGTCTCACAGGTATTAAATGTTCACAAAAAAAGTATATTTACAATTTGCTATCGTGCTCACGGAACAGTGATCGTTGCTGCCCGGCAAAATAAAAAGTCCTTTCTGATATATCTCCGTAGAAGGACGTCGTCGTCTTGGGGCTCGATGGATACATGCCTGGCACTAATGTGACGAAGAAAACTCAAGCCTGTCTGTTTGAGCGTGGGTGAAGATCGGCTGGGCGCTTTGCGGCCGATGTTGTGTGCAGTTCATCTGCAGGTTGGCACAAGGCGCTCGTACGACACTGGTTTCTCGCGGTCTGGCCAGAACTCGCAACAGCACGGGTTATGCGGGGCTGAGCCTGCAGTTGCGGCAAAGGCATGTGTCCCGGCGGCGTTTCGGTTCATCAATCTGCTCTGTCAGGCCCGTCAATCCGTTCCGTGATCGGTCGAAGCAATGTAGTTACTCGCCATTATTAGACTGCCAGACAGGCCATTAATACTTTGGAGGGTGGTGTCGGGATATAAGTTCCATCAGAGGGTGCACTTACAGACGTCCTGTCCGGCGTTGATTTGCCGCGACTGGTACATTGCCGGGGTGCGCAGTGAAGTTGGAGATGCCGACGGTCAACATTTCGACCCGTTTTGCCGCTTTGGCGAGCACTCTTGTGGTGGTGTCGGCGCTGACGATCGGTGCCATCCTGTTCAGCGCCAATTCCCGGATTCTTGTTGCGAATGCCGAAGCCGAGCTTGCCTTCTCCATGCGGCAGGCAAGCGCCGATCTACGCGACAGCGTCAAGAGTGCCCAGACCAGGGTGGCGTTTCTCAGCGCCATGCCGCAGGTCAGGGAACTGGCCGACGGCAACTATGTCCCCGAGCGCGGGCACCAGCTCAAACACGAACTCACCGAGATATTTGCCTCACTCGCCATGTCGGCGCGCGAGGTGATGCAGGTGCGCCTGATCGGAGCCGCTGAAGACGGGCGCGAGCTGGTTCGTATCGACCACAGCGCCAATATTATCAGTCGTGTCGAGCCTGCCGGGATGCGGCAGGTGGGCGACCAGCCATATTTGGCGAATACGCTCGAAGCGGCCCCGGGCGCGATCCTTTTGTCCGATATCCGACCTGATCACGGACGTGGGCAGGTCGATGCACCGCCCATTCCGGTGCTGACAGTCTCTACGCCGGTCTACACAAGCTCGGGGGAGATATTCGGGCTGGTGGCCATCGATATCAACATCGGCGAAGTGTTCGCGACGATGAGCAACCGCTTTCCACCGGAGGTCAGCTTCTATTTCATGGATGCAAGCGGCGACTACCTCTTGCACCCCGAACGAGAAGAGACGCCCCATCCCGATCAGGGCTTGCCGACCAATCTCGTCGACGAGTTTCCAAGCCTGGCGACCTTCATCCGCGGCAATGAGGCCGGTGATGCCTTTGTCCAGTCGGCTGGTGAGAAAAGCGCCGATATCATCCACCTGTCGCACGAGATACTCGAAGCTACGCAACAGCAATTGCACTTCTTTGCGGCAGCGATGCTTCCGGAGAGCGCAGCGCTTGTTGCCGGCCATGAGCGTCAGATCCAGATCGGAATGCTCACGCTCCTCCTGGCCGGCATCGGCGCGCTGACAGCCATCACGACAAGTAACTGGCTGGTCAGACCTCTGCACAATCTGTCCAAGGCGGCGGCTCGTCTGGCCGAGGGCGAGGACATAGACAATCTCGACATCGCCGCCGACCGCAGGGACGAAGTGGGCGTTTTGGCCCGTGGTTTCATGGTCATGGCGCAAAAGCTCAGGGACCGGCAGATTGGCCTTGAGGAACGGCAAGAACGGATCCGCGCCATACTTGACGCCGCCAGCACGCCAATCATCACCATCGACAGAGAGGGAGTCATCCAGAGCATCAACGCGGCCACGACAGCTTTGTTCGGCTTCGGGCGATCCGAGTTGATCGGCGCCAATGTCGCCATGCTGATGAACACGAAAGACGCCATGCGATTGCACCGGCGCATGGTCAGAATGCGCAGAAACGGTCGCATCCGCATTCTGGATTCCGGCACCGAGATCGAGGCGCGGGCCAAGGATGGTTCGCCAATTCCGGTGCACCTGTCGGTGTCGCCGGTCAGGCTCAGCAATCGCCTGCTCTACACCGGGGTGATGACCGACCTGCGCGAGCAAAAGAAGATCAATCAGCTCAAGGACGACTTTGTCTCCACGGTCAGTCACGAACTGCGAACGCCATTGACGTCGATCAAGGGGTCGCTGGCCTTGCTCAAGGCGAACATGTTCGGTGAGCTTCCGGAGCAGGTGGTGCGGATGATCGATATCGCCCATACCAATGCCGAGCGTTTGACGAATCTGGTCAACGACATTCTCGATATCGAGAAGATCGAGGCAGGCAAGCTCTCTTTCCATGTCGAACCTCTTGAACTCGGCGGATTCCTGCGTCGCACAGTCGACGCCAACATGGGGCTCGCACAATCGGCCGGTGTGTCGCTCAGGCTTGCCCATTGCCCCAAGCGCATGATGCTCGATGCCGATCCGGACCGGCTTGTCCAGGTCGTGACCAACCTGATCTCGAATGCCATCAAATACACGCCGATGGCCGGCGAAGTGACGGTTTCCGCCCGCGCCGACAAACAAAGCGTGCGTATCGCGATTGCAGACCAGGGGCCGGGTGTGCCTCCCGAATTCCAGGACAAGATTTTCACCAAGTTTGCCCAGGCCGATAGTTCGAACACGCGTGCGTCCGGCGGCACCGGGCTTGGACTGGCCATATCCAAGGCGATTGTCGAAGCGCATGGTGGCGAGATCGGGTTCAGGAGCGTGACCGGGAAGGGCAGCACTTTCCACATAGAACTGCCTCGGCATCAGCAACAGCCCAGCAATGAGGATGTTGGCGGGGAGGCGGGCATCGCCGGCGCAGCTTGAACAGGGGAGGGGCTTTCATGACTGAGCAATTGGTGCGCATCACCTATGTCGAGGACGAGCCCGACATCAGGACCATCGCCGAGCTGGCGCTGACGCGGATCGGAGGCTTCGTGCTGCAGGTCTGCGCCTCCGGCTACGAAGCGGTGGCGGAGGCTCCCGGTTTCGATCCGCAGTTGATCCTGCTCGATGTCATGATGCCGGGAATAGATGGCATGGAGACCTTGAAACGCCTGCGCGATATCGAGGGCATCGGGCAAACGCCGGTGGTGTTCATGACCGCCAAGGCCCAACGCCACGAGACCGAATACTATCGATCGCTCGGGGTGATTGGCGTCATCCCCAAGCCGTTCGATCCCATCGAATTGCCCGCCGCAGTCAACGCCCTTTGGCAGGACGCCGCGATAGGTGGCGAGGTGCGTAGTGCAAACTGAAATCCGGCAACTACTCGACCGGCATTGCACGAGCCTTGCCCGTGAGCTGGCAGAACTGGAACCGGCCGTGGCGCGTCTGGCCGGTGCGCCTCAGCAGGCGCCGGGCTCGGACCTGGCCGCCTGCATCGCCCAGGTGCACAGGATCAAGGGCTCGAGCGGGTCGATCGGCTTCATGGAAATCAGCGCCGCCGCCCGCGATCTGGAAACCACGCTCCGTCGCGCCCGCAGCCAGGCGATCCTCAGCGGACCGGTACGCCAGGGCATTCGCGAACATGTCGGTGTGCTATCGGACCTGATCACCAACGTCCGCCCCGAGGACTCGCGGTTTTTCGCTTACGATTTCAGCGCATTCGAGCAAGGGATGGGGGGAGAACAGGGGTGAGGGCGCGAAGGGTAACTGGTCGGGAGGAGCTTAATACCAACGGCTGTCATGATTGACCGATGTGCGCCCATTTGCGCATTCCGATGGACGTGATGGTTTCCGGTTGGTCGATCAGGTTGTTCCAAGCCTGGCATGAGGCGTCGATGATGGCGTCGTAGCTTTCGAACACGCGGTTGGAGAGCCAGTTCTGCCTGCGATACTGCCAGATATTCTCGACCGGGTTCAGTTCGGGCGAACGCGAGGGCAGGAAGATCAGCGTCATGTTCTTGGGCATGATGAGTTTTTCCGTGGTGTGCCAACCTCACGATCGAGCAGCAACACGGCATGAGCACCGCGCTGAACGTGCCGGCGGATTTCGTCGATGTGGAGTTGCATGGCGAAGGTGTCGGCAAAGGGCAGCGCCAGCCCGGCGCCCTTTCCCTTTGCCGGACAGATGGCGCCGAACAGATAGGCGTTCTGGTAGCGCTGATCCGCCGGTTGTCGAGGTCGGGTTCCACGTCTTGCCCAAAGCCGGACAGTCCCGTTCTTCTGGCCAATGCGTGCCTCGTCCTGGAACCAGATCTCGATCGGCTTGCCCTTGGGAAGATGCCTGATATGGGCACTCAGCGCCCGCGGGAAGTTTTTTTTAAACGCCGCAACCGCCGCGGCGTCCTGGCCGGGATGCAGCGGGCGGGCGCTCATGTGGGAGAAGCCGAGCTTCTTGAGAAGCGTGCCGACATGGCGCTCGTGATACTCGACGCCGAACCGCTCCTAGATGACGCGCTGAAGATCTACTCGGCGCCAGCGAACGACGCCGTCCTCCTCCGGGTTCGGACCGGTCTCAACGATCTCGGCAAGTTCGGCCTTCTGCTCGTCCGACAGCCGCGATGAAGGGCCGGCAGACCATTGGTCGAAAAGACCATCGGGACCAGCCTCATTGAACCGATGCACCCAATCCCGCAGCGTCTGGCGGTCCATGCCGCCGATCCGGGCGGCGTCGGCGCGGCTCATGCCGTCAAGCACCGCCGTCAGACACAGCAGTCGCCGGCTATGGTTGGCGTCCTTGCTCCGTGACGCCAGTCGCCGGAGTTGAGAAGGGGTGTAGTCCTGTCGCAGTCGATCCGATCCGGGAATGGGCGAATCTCCTTCGCCGCTATCGAGTCAGGAACCCACCCGTTTGGGAATCCCTCGCGAGTCACACCCAATAGCCGTGGGTATAAATCAGGTTGGACACGCACAGGCCCGCTAGCGAGAATTCGACCCGACCTGTTTAGGAGAGGTACAAGCAGGCGATGCAACTATGGCGACGCGACTGCTTGCTGACGCTGCGCTCGGCGCCATTGTCATCACTGACAAGACCTGCTCACAAGCCGCATCGGCTCATGCTGCAAGCGGTGCCCTCAGTGACCCTTTAGATCGCTTGGCGTAGATCCTTACCTCCACCGGCGACAGAGTATCCCACCGGCTTTGCGCTGCTCTGCAACGGCTCTGATGATAGGCGCGTGATCCATCTTCTCGATGGTGAGTCCGCTGATGTCGTTCCACTTGTCATCGGAAAAGCGAACGATCGAAAGACAATGGCCAACAGAGGATGTGGCCGACCTTTTAGAATTGGCGGGATGGCTGTTGGCCCGCTAGTCCGTCCTCATTCGTCCAAGACGAACTTCTTCGTTGCTCGTTGAGGTGCTTTCCTCACGAGAAACCGGCACAAAACGGTAGATAAATGCGCAGGCAGAATAGCGGGAAGCGAAGTCTTTCAACGATAAGTTGCAGTGAGCCGCCGGTGCGACACAGCGAGGCATCGCTGCCGATCAGAAAAGGGTCGCAAAACAAGGTCGCTTTCTCTATGTCTCGCGGGCAGATGAACGCTTCGCAATCGTCATCGGCCCATTTCGAGGAGTTAAGCTCATGCACATCGCGATGATCGGATCCGGCTATGTTGGCCTGGTAAGCGGAGCGTGTTTTGCTGATTTCGGGCACAATGTGATCTGCGTCGATCTCGACGAAAGCAAGATCGAGGCGTTGAATGCTGGCAAGGTCCCGATCTACGAGCCCGGACTTGATCAGCTGATTGCCGACAACGTCGAGGCAGGGAGGCTGAGTTTCACGACGGATCTCAAGACCTCTGTCGCATCCGCGGATGTGGTGTTTATCGCTGTCGGCACGCCGTCGCGGCGCGGCGACGGACACGCAGATCTCAGCTATGTTTATGCTGCAGCGCGCTCAATTGCCGAAGCGATGGACGGATTCACCGTGGTGGTTGACAAATCGACCGTGCCGGTTGGCACTGGCGACGAGGTTGTGCGCATTATTGGCGAAACCAATCCGGCAGCCGATTTTGCCGTCGTCTCCAATCCGGAGTTTTTAAGGGAAGGCGCGGCGATCGGTGACTTCAAGCGACCCGATCGTATTGTTATCGGTCTCGAAGACGAACGGGCACGTGAGGTCATGGCCGAAGTCTACCGCCCGCTCTATCTCAATCAGGCGCCGATCCTGTTCACCGAACGACGGTCGGCGGAGCTGATCAAGTACGCCGCCAATGCCTTCCTTGCCATGAAGATCACCTTCATCAACGAGATCGCAGATCTTGCTGAGGCGGTTGGTGCAAATGTCCAGGATGTGGCGCGCGGTATCGGGCTCGACAACCGCATAGGGTCGAAGTTCCTAAATGCGGGGCCTGGCTATGGCGGCTCTTGCTTTCCAAAGGATACTTTGGCGCTGGTTAAGACTGCACAGGACCACGATTCACCGGTTCGACTGATCGAAACGACAGTTGTAATCAACGATACGCGCAAACGGGCGATGGCACGCAAGGTGGTTGCCGCCTGTGGCGGTTCGGTTCGCGGCAAAACCATTGCCATACTGGGTCTGACCTTCAAACCCAATACCGACGACATGCGCGACAGTCCGGCGATCTCGGTCGTGCAAGCGCTTGTCGATCAGGGCGCGCGGATTGTCGCCTACGATCCGGAGGGGATGGACGCGGCCAGATCCGTGCTGCCTGCCGGCATCGTCTTTGCGGAAAATGCATATGCTGCTGCCGAGGGTGCGGCGGCCCTTGCCATTATTACCGAATGGAACGCGTTCAGGGCACTGGACTTCGAACGTTTGGGCAAAATCATGCGCAATCGCGTCCTGGTTGATCTCAGAAACATCTACCGCCGCGAGGAAATCGAACGCGACGATTTCACCTATGTAAGCGTGGGGCGCCCAGGCGAGGATACGGTGTCTCGGAATATTGCTGCAGAGGCGAGCTGAGAGCGGTGCGGATTCTTATCACCGGCACGGCCGGCTTCATCGGGTTCCATCTGGCAAAGCGACTGATTGCCGACGGACATCTTGTTGTCGGTTTCGACGGCATGACGCCCTACTACGATGTGTCGCTGAAGAGGCGACGCCTAGCAATTCTCGAGGCGACCAACGGCTATCGCCACCATGCCGGCATGCTCGAGGATGCCGAGGCGCTCGGGAAGGCGGCCGAGGATTGTCAACCCGAGATTGTGATCCATCTCGCCGCCCAGGCTGGCGTGCGCTACAGTCTCGAACATCCCGAGGCCTATGTCTCATCTAACCTCATAGGCACTTTCAACGTCATGGAACTGGTCCGAAAGATCGGCCCCAAGCACTTCATGCTCGCCTCGACTAGCTCTGTTTATGGCGGCAACCAGGAAGTGCCATTCCTAGAAAGTGAGATGGCGGATCACCCGTTGACGCTTTACGCCGCTACCAAGAAGGCCAATGAAGCGATGAGCCATTCCTATGCACATCTTTGGCAAATCCCGACAACGGCCTTCCGCTTCTTCACTGTATACGGTCCCTGGGGGCGGCCCGATATGGCGCCCCTGAAGTTCTTGAATCTGATCGAAGCCAACAAGCCGATTGAGATCTATGGCAACGGCCAGATGCGCCGCGATTTCACATATATCGATGATCTGATCGAAGGCATCGTCCGACTGATGAATTGCGTGCCTGAAATCGGCAAACCCGTAGAAGAAGAAGGCGTCAAGGACACGCTCTCGCCGGTCGCACCCTGGCGTGTCGTCAATATCGGCAATGGCAAGCCGGTCGAACTGATGGATTTCATCGCGACCCTCGAGGAGACACTTGGCAAAACCGCAAAGAAGATCATGCTCCCAATGCAGAAGGGTGATGTGACGGAGACCTATGCTTCAAACGGTCTACTGCAGCTACTTACGGCCTTCAGGCCACAAGTATGTGTCGAAGCCGGCGTGAGACAACTCGTCCAGTGGTATTGGCATAGCAATGACGACGTCCCTCATTTGTGACCCATGCGCTGTGGCCTCGATAGCCTGTTTCCAAGCTCAGGCAGGTGTGCCGCGCATTGGCCAAATCGATGATGTTCAGTGTCTGCATTTGCACCCCGTGCTTTGGACTGAACCGCAATCTAGGATTGCCGGAGGTCGGTAGATGTGAGTTGCGCCGCCATGGCCCATTGATGCGTAGAGGCGCAATAACGTTGCTTAGCTTCAGCCGGCTGGGTCTTGGTGAACGGCTCGAGTAAGCGGCGGTTATTGAATCAAACAACCTACTCGAGGGTGGCGAACTTAACGACCTCGAAGGATCGCCAAGTTCCTCGGCGGCGGGTTGCTTTGCCTTGTAAAAGCGGTTGATCGTTTCGACCAAGGCGTTGTTGTAGGAAACACCGATGCTGACTGCTGGCAGATCGATCCTGGCCTCGGCGAGGCGCTCGGTGTACTTGATGGATGCGTATTGAACTTCTCTTTCGGAGTGTTGCATCAGACTGCCGCTTTGAACGGGGGCGCCGATCGTGGAGTGACTGCTCCAACGCGTCAAGCATGATACCTGCGCGCGTCGGTCGGCTAACCCGCCAGTCGACGATGCAGCGGGCGAAGACGACGATGTCGACTGTATGCCCTGACTTCATCCGGATGCCGGGTGGATATCCAACGGGTCGCAAATGTGGCCCACATGATCTGCAGGTCATGGGACGCTCGCCGGGTCTCGCTGAGTGCGAATTGCAGCAGAGACCAAGCACATACCGCTATCTTGAAACTCGGGGCTATTCACTTGGAGTGTTACGGATTTGCAGATAAAAGGAAACGAACCAACTATCGAAAACCGGATGGATCTCGAAGTCGTCGCATGTTCAAAGTTTGCAGGGTGTTGTGGAGTATCTCCGAGTCAAGCGGCCCTTACAATCAATTTACGTATCCATTTGCCCAGAATCAAGACATTACGCTAGTCGTAATGCAGACGCCAAACATTAATATTCGCGATGGCATCAAGATAATTCGATGCGATAATAATATTAGGAAATTTTTGATAGCAATAATTAAAGCAATAAGGGAATCAAAATTTGATTTATTCCATATTCATCATGCAAATTTAGCCCCATTGGTGATTCCGGCGGTCATATTCCGATCTAATTCGAGAATGAAAAGAGTGTTTACGCTTGGCACGTGTTTCTACAATTTGAAACTACGGCACAAGGCGATGATTTATATTTTTATCAATTTCTATAACAGTTTTGTATGTTGTAGTTCGGCTGTTGAGGAATCCATACCCTCTACTTTGCGCAGGCTGTCCGGGAAGCGGCTTCGCACCATTCGTCATGGAATCAACCTTGAACGCATCGCCTATATGGAGTCGGAATGCGAGCGATCTTCAACGGCGATAGTCGCCACTAGGCTGATCGCGTCAAAGAATGTCGATCAGTTGCTTGCTGCCATGGGGAAGGCTTCAAGTGACCTGCGCATGATCGTAGCTGGTGATGGGAGCGCAAAGCGCGACCTTGAGCGTCTTTCTGCAACTCTCGGTTTGGAAGACCGTGTCAGCTTCATCGGTTTGGTTGGTCGAGACGAAGTGCTGGCGCAAATGTGCCGCAGCCGGATTTACATCTCCGCATCGAAATCCGATGGAATGCCGATCGCAGTGCTGGAAGCTATCGTATCAGGCTGCCTGCCGGTTCTTTCGGATAGTGGCCCTCACAGGGAGTTGAAGGATTTGGGCATCACAGCCTTCTACTTTCCGCAAAACGATACTGAAGCGCTTGCTGCATCCCTCGATTCAGCTATGGCACTGAGTGAAGCTGAGCGTTGTCTGATCATTGCTCGAAATCGGGAAATCGCCCTAGATCGCTTTTCGGTCGTGGCGATGATGGCGCAATACGAGGCGCTTGCAATGCATGGGGCGCCATAGTGTGCGGCCTCGTCGGGCAATTCGGATTAAATGAATCTGGTTCGTTTGACTTCATCACGGAGGCGGTCGAGCCGTATCTGTCTCGCCGTGGGCCCGACCAACAGAATTCATTCAGTATTGATGAGTTTGGCGTTCGACACGCGCGTCTAGTGGTGCGCGGCCAAGGCGAAGACGGCATGCAGCCTCTTCGCTATCGCGATTGGGTAATTGTCTACAATGGCAATCTCTACAATTCCGAAGAGCTAAGAAGCGAGTTGATGGTACGCGGACACGTGCTTGAGGGAACAAGCGACACTCCGGTTTTTGCGGCCGCTTTCGATGAGTGGGGCGTATGTGCATTGCCGCGCTTCAACGGTTTTTTCGCTGCTGCCATCTACAATGTTCGGAACCACGAGTTGTTTCTAGTTCGGGACAAGCATGGTCAAAAACCGTTGTATTTCAGTGCTAGCGCACGGAGCGTACATTTCGGTTCGACGCTGCACATGATGCCGTCCCGTCTCAAAGAGCGACTCCGCCCGGAAGCCGCGATGGATCTGCTGTGCTATGGTTTTTTGCCGGCACCCACCACGATGTACGCAGAGATTGAGGCGCTGGAGCCAGCACATTACGTCCATTTCCGCAAGTCAGTCGATGGCACTATCACCGGCCGGATCGAGCGTTTCTGGCGTCCAGAGTTTATTCCAGACGAGATTGGCGCTGTAGCCGAAAGAACCCAAGCTGCGCTTGAAACGGCCATCAAACACGTCACGATCGCCGACGCACCGGGGGGGTGTTTGTTGAGTGGTGGCGTCGATTCAAGCTTGGTTTATGCACTTCTGCGACGCGGAAATTTCGATCGGGTCGCACCGTTGACAGTAGATTTTGCTGCGGATGATCAGTCAGGAGTGCGTGCCAGCAATCTTGCCCAAGCATTTGCAGATGACTCGCATGTGACGCTGAATCTGGACTATGAAGAAGGGGCAGCACTTTTGCCGGCACTAGGCGAAATCTGTGATCAGCCTTTTGATGACACTTCAATTGTTCCAGCCACGATGATATTCGGCCGGGCTAGAGCGCTTGGATACAAAATGGTGCTAACCGGCGATGCGGCAGACGAGCTTTTCGGAGGCTATCAGTCTTTCACGCGCATGAAGACTACGCAGAAATTCCTGCATCCGAGCCTGGATTCATCGAGAAAATGGATATGGCGCCATTTGCGCAGTCTCTTACGCGATCCGCAAGCACAATGGCGGCTTTATCGTGCCTTTTTGCCAGCGCCCGAGCTTCTTGCGGACATAATGTCGAACGGGCTCAAATCGCTTGAACTCGAGACGCTTGTCGCCAATGGCTATGATCCCAGGCATCATGTCAGGAAGGCTGTAGATGCAAACAAGGAGCTCGACCCACTGTCTATGCTCCGCATGCTGAATCTGACTTTCAAACTGCCCAATCAGATGCTCTACAAGATCGACCGAGCCTCGATGTACAATGCCGTGGAGGCACGCCCCATCTTTTTGCATGATGCCGTGGTCGATGTGGCGCTGTCCTTGTCAAATCAGCAATTGCTTGCCGGGGGAAGCAAAAGTGTTTTGCGTGACGTATGCGCCAGCATTCTGCCAACGGATGATTGGCGAAAGCCGAAAATCGGTTTCGGCTGGCGAACAGACAAGATTGATGCGCTAAGAGAGCAGATCGACATTCCTGCAATCGACACCTTTACGGGCACCTCTTTCCAGCGCGTTTTTGATCGTCGCCCGAAAGAAATGCGGAAGCGCTGGATCTTCTTGGGCTACGGTTTGTCGCAGTGGTTGCACGCTAGATCTGCATGAAGCTCCCGGCATTTCTTCCCGCCAGAGATCTGAGCCTGCAGGCGCTTGATGCCGTGTTCTCCACGGTATCTGCTCTGCTCGTTCTGTTTGTCGTTTCAAATCATTTCAGTGCCAGCGACTACGGCCATATTAACATGGCTCTGGTGCTCGCCGTCGTCATTCCTGAGTTCCTAGACTTCAATCTCAAGCAGTATTTGGTAAAAGAGCGATCGGATGAATGCAGAATTATTTTGTATTCCAACATTGTATTATCGATGTCCGTCGCATTTTTGGCGTTCGCATTCGCGTCATCGTTTTTTGTACCTAGTCAAATGCTGCCATATTACTATACTACTTCAATATTAATTGTGCTATATGCAAGAAATGCATACACTAACGGTATACTTAGGAAAAAACTTAGATATAATGAATCTGCGTTGATACGTATTATAGGGTATTTAATTCTTATATTGTCAGTAATAATATTTACAATAATAAATCTTCCACCATATTTCATTGTTATATCTAGCGTTATTTCGGAAGTATCTAAGTCAATCTCATATGCGTTTTTGAAAAGCTTGCCTAAGGACTTGTTTCGTCACCCGGCTTCGCCATTTGGAATTATCACGCGTTCCAAACTCATGTTCTACGGAGCCAATCTCGCTGCCTTGTTCGCGCGGAATGTAGATTACTGGGTCATTGCCGCCCTTTTGACGGCGTCGGACTACGGCATATACGTCGTGGCTTACAAATTGCTCACAGGGCCGGTCAAGCAGATCGTGGGGACGATAAACAAGGTCGTCTATGCCAACTTTGGATCGGTCGCCGACGGGTCAGTATTCGACGCTGATATCGCACGTTATCTGATTGCCGGCTTTGCGCTTGCGGCAACTCTTGGCCTCGCTATTTTTATGGCGGCGCCGACTATCGTTTCCTTGGTATCGGGACCGGACTTTGCGCGGAGCGCAAATGTGCTGGGCGCGCTGTCCGTCGGCACCGTCGGGTTCGTGACGATCAGCATGCTCGATCCGCTGCTCAAGTTGGTCTTGGCCAGCCATATGCTTCTAGTTCGTCAGCTCATCAATTTTGGGATAGGTCTTACCCTGGCATTTATCGGGAGCAGATTTGGTGTTATGGGGGTTGCGCTCGGAATTGCAGCCAGCAACTTCGTCACCGGTGGGTTGGCGCTCGCGCTCTTCGCTTCGGCGTATCGAACGCGGCGCTTCATGATGCTCAGCGTGGCCTTTTGTGGTTTGTCTGCACTCGGTGGAGCAATAGCTTGGTTGAATTGGCCGAGCCTGGCTACATGACTTCTCGATCCTTGCTCCGGATTGCCAACAAGGTTGCTGCGGTAAGCGTGAAAAAGATCACCGTAATATACATTCTCGGTCTCGCGCGATCCGGAACGACATACGTGTCCTATGAGCTGGCAGGCATGCTTGGATGTGTATCATTGGGCGAAATCGGTAAAATACTGGAAACGTATGACGATCCGATAGAGTACCAGCGATACAAGGACGAAAAACGGATCTGCAGCTGTGGTCGGGTGCCGGAGGAATGCGCTTTCTGGGGCGAGATACTTTCGCCACCTAACTCTAAGACACATGCTTCTTACCAAGACGTTCTTCGGAAAGCGGCTCGAGAGTTTCCAGATTGCGCGGTTTTCGTCGATTCTTCGAAAACTCTGCCCCGCCTCAGAAAGCTGCAGGAAGCGGCTGCAAGTCTTCGCGACGAGCTGCAAGTCGACATCAAAGTGGTGCACGTGGTTCGGCATTATTTCGGCGTTGTGCGCTCTTACATAAAATATCGGGGACGCATCAGAAGGAGTTGGATATTAAACAATGCCTTCACCTATGCGTTTTACTGGCTCGCCAAAAACAAAGAAATGGAGACAACGATCAATTGGATGGGGATAGAAAATGTCTCTGTTTACTATGAGCGATGCCTTTTTGATGGCAAAAAATACTATAGACGGTGGCTAAAGGAGTTGAATTTAGGCGAGGGTCAAAATTCGGCAATTATCCACGAGGCAAGTGGCAACGAGTCCTTCAAGAGCTCATATGCCGCTGACGGTGAAAAGCGGTATGACTATCGCTGGTTCACGGAATTACCTTCTCTCTTTTCATTCCTGTTTTTTCTGCAGTTCTTTTACATTAGGCGCATCGCTGCAAAATGGAAGAACTGATACTCGCCGCAGGAATCGCAGGACTGTTTTTGCTGGCTTTCGTTAGCTCGGTACGAAAGGGATATCTGGTCCCTGACTTAGGCATGGCGTTCGTTGTTGCTGGTGTGCTTTTCGCATCCTTTGTGCCCATAGACGTGATCATGGGTAACAGAATTCGACCAAGCGACGTGTTTATCGACTTTCATAGTCCCTGGAACACTCAGATCATAAGTTATACTTTTTTTGCGTTTTTTGCGTTTATTTCCGCGTTTTCTATTGCATTCTACACTACTCGTCTTTCTGTAGGGCGGCGGCAATATTCATTTATGTTCCTTGGAGAAATAAACCCATATATTTACGCGCTTATAGTTTTTGTGATATTGGTTATGGCAATAGGGACCGACTATTACTTTATAGATGGCCAAAAAATAGGAGGATTTGTAAATTCCATAAAGCAGGCAAGGAATGAAATTGGTAGCTCCAATTCAATATATAACGCGACTCGATATCTATCCAATCTTTCAACGTCAACAATATATATTTCTTTATTCGCGTCTAATAGGAAAAAGTTAGTCCTTATTGCGTTTATTTTGCTTATAGTGAATTCAGTATATTACTCAGATAGGTCAAATCTGCTAATTTACGTAGCATTGTATTTTTTGACCGCAAACTTCAAGCTTATCTCTATTAAGAGCATAACAATACTAATTCTAGTCATTTTCGCTGGCCTGTTCCTAAAGCCGTTCGCGAATTATGCCAACGAGACTCTTTTGGAAGGTAGGAATGAGAGCCTGTGGAGCTATTTTCAGCGAAGCTCGATTTCCTTGTCGAGATTCGAAGGCTTGAGCGCGTTTGAAATCACCTCCCATGTTCTGACGACTGAACCGCCTGGGCAGCTCCAAGGGAAAACCTATCTCGCCGATACCTTGTACAACGCCGTGCCAGCTCTTGATCCGCCGGCAGGATACGAGCCACTGAATGTCGAATACTCCCGCTCACTCAATCGCGGATCGGTAGGTCGATTCGGCTTCTCTCCAATTGCCGAGGCCTACCTGAATTTCGGCTTGCCGGGAATTCCGGCCGTTGGCCTTATTCTTGGATTCCTGATCGCCCTTATAAACAGATACGGCCATCCGCTAATCTACGTCATGACTCTAGAGCTTGCTTTCCGATTTTACCGCACGGATTTTGCCAGTCTGTTCAAAAGATATTTCGTTGTCGAACTGGCATTCACCATCGTAGCGATCATTATCGTAAGCGCTCTTGCTAAAAGAAGACGAACAGATGCTTGAGATACTTCGTGAGTCGTTCGCAGAACTTAACAAAAAAGTGAAGTACTGCAGCTTCAAGTCGAATGACCATCTGCAGGAAGGCCTTGAAGGCAAGACAGACGTCGACCTGCTTGTTGCCCGCAAAGATGCCGATATGCTGGGCGTCATTTTGATGAAGCTCGGATTCAAGCGTACGCTGGCGGGTTATGGTGTCCGTAACCACTCTCGAGAAGGATTTCTCGGTTTGGACGAAAATACCGGGAAGCTCGTCTACCTTGACGTACAATACACGCTCCTTTTCGGAGAAAACCGTGTTCGGGAATATGCGCTCGACGCTCTTGCTCAGTTGACGCTCGATACTCGCATTATGCACGCGGATTATGACGTTTTCATCTCACATCCAGCGATCGAGCTTGAGACATTATTGGTGCGGGCCGCGCTCAAATTCGGGTTTTTCGAACGGTTTCGAGCGATTTTGGGGATGCAGCACTGGAGCAATTCTTGGGAGGAGCAGTTTTGCGAGATTCAGATTCGTCGACGCGCATCCGAGGCGCCAGATGATCAACAACCGTCTTGGCTCGGAAGGGAATTGCAGATACCGAGGGATGTAAGCAACCGCTACCTTGTTAGCGTTCGCAGGCTTGTGAAATCCAAATTGAAGTTTCAACGCAGTCATGGCGCGCTGGCGGGAGCAGCTACACGCTTTGCAATGGAACTCAATGGGATTCTGTGCTGGTTCAATAGGACACATTTTGGTCAGCGGCTCGGATTTCGTCGCAAGAGCTTGGTGACAGGTGGAGTTCCGATCGTTCTGGTTGGCGTTGATGGCTCGGGAAAATCAACCCAGAGAAAGCTGCTTGCGAAAAAGCTTGGCTGGAAACTCGATAGCTGTTCAGTCTACCTTGGCGCAGGCGACGGGCCGGCAAGCTGGCATCGATGGTTCCTGATCAAACTGCGCAATAGCGTCTTCAAGGAATCGACGCGCGGTGAAGGCAGTTTCGGCAAGGCCGGCGAAGAAAAGTCGGAATCGGTCGTCAAACGGTTGGGAAAGTTTGCCTGGGCCATTTCACTGGCACTGGAAAAGCGCAAGAAGCTCCGTTCAATTGGGCGGATGTCTCGCTCCGGGGTTCTGGTCTTGGTGGACAGGTGCCCGCAAACATCCACGCCGGGATTCAATGACGGACCTCTGCTAGCAAAGCTGCGGGAGCATTCTTCAGCGCCGTTGAGGGCAATCGCCCGATTTGAATGGCGCATCTATCAGGCCCTTCTGGAAGAACTTGCGCCAATTCTCGTCCAACTCGATCTCGATCACGCAACCAGCACAGAGCGCGGCGAGACGCTGAGCGAACCTTATTTCGCAGCCAGAAAGCAAGCCGTGGACGGGATTGCAGCCAGCTATCGGGGGCCGGTCGTACTTGTGGATGCCAAGCGTGAATCAGGGGAAGTCTCTCGCCAGATCATCGCAGGAATCTGGCAATACATATAGAAATGGGAGGTGGCAGCTTGCTCAAGAACAGCACCGCCGACGTTGTCCGTAATTCAAAAGCTCCGGATGGCAGTTTGGTCGTGGACGGCGCAATGGATCTCAAGAATCTGTTTCTGTTTGCCCTGTCTCAATGGATCGGTTTGATTGTGTCGTTCATTGGTGCGTTCGCCATCGCATTCTTCTATTTCGGGACCGTGGCCGAAACTCCCAAAAGCATTGCAGCGATAGAACTCGATCTTGGCCAATTCGGAATCAACTGGTTTTTGAGTCCTGAATTTGCCGAGGAATTGCGCAATGAAATGCTGTTTGAGGGCGTAGCAGATGGAGACCCGTCTACAGTTGCTGCACAGATCGCCGATACCGTAAAGCTCCAAAATCTGGGGCGCAACATCTGGCGGCTGAGTTACAGCCACACGGACTCTGACATTGCCCGCCTTGTTGTCCAAAAAGCTTTGCTTCTTGCCGAGAAGACATATCTGAACAAATTCAACAACAAGGTTTTAGAGGATCAAGCCTACCTGTTGAGCGTCTATCGTCGCTTGGCGAGCTCATTCCTGCAACGGTATGTCTCGTCCTCTGAACTGGTGCCCTCCGACCAGGCAAAGGTGAACACTGAGCAAGTGCTGGAAAAGCTGAGTGAACTGGAGCAGCGAGTCGCGCATGCAATGCGCGACATGACTTTCGAAATCGCCCCGACAACTGTTAGGGACATCGAGAGAAGCGCTTTTCCGATACGGGCTGTATCGACCATAGATGTCAACAAGGCGAAAGCACAGAACGCGGCGAATTTCGCAGTCTTCTATGCGATTTTGGCGATGGTAGCTTACGCTCTATTCGCATTGTCCCGTGCGCGGATAAGAGAGTGGCAGGTCGTGGCGTCTCAGCACCAACGCCGATGAAAGGCTTTTTCCATGAACTGAGTTCCTGCGGCGTTAACTTAGCTGACCCTTACGGAGCCCGATTGCCTGACTGTGCCATTCCGTCATAAGGGAAACGTGACTGCCAATGCAACGATAATCGGTCGTATCGGCAGGTCGTGCTCGCCAACCTAGTATACGATCACGGACTTCTGTGATGACACACCTCGCTCCCAAAATCATGATGGCGATGCTGCTGATGACCGGCATAGTCCTTTTGCCGGTATTCTCCTATGTGGTCGTGTATCTCGCAATAGTGAGTGCCATGATAGGGTTTTTGATCACGCTCCCGACGAGCTTCGACCAAATCAAGAATAACATGTTTCTGCCTGTCTGGATTGGCTTTGCGCTTCTAGCTATTGCCGCAGTCACCCCTGACAAAGTCCCAGCGGACTTCATGGTGTTCATCTACCTGGCGCCGCTCATTCTCATGCCATTTGTATATGCCTTCGCCATTTCCCTCGACTTTCGTGAGCTGATTACGATAATCGGAATAGCTTGCGTTCTTGCGGTATCGATTGCAGCGATCGAGTCTGTAGTAGAATCGGTTGTGCTAGACTCCGGACGAGCTGGTAGTGGCAACAATCCGATTCACTTTGCATCCATCGCTGTCGTGCTGGGGTGCTTCGCGCCAATAGGACTTTTTGGCACTACCTCGACATGGCGGGCCGTTTTTCTCTCCGGCCCTGTTTTGGGTGTTTCGGTGACGCTTCTGTCCGGCTCCAAGGGGCCGCTGCTTGCCGGACTGATTATGAGTGCCGTCACCTTGGTGTTTGTTGTGATGTGGTTCCCGTCCCTCAGACGGCTGATTGTGGCTGCGCTAGTTCTGGGATCGGCGTTTTTGGCCGGATTAGCGATCTTGGGCAACACATCCTACACCCGAGCCGTCGATTTATTCGGCGATGTCATCGACCTTGCGCAGGGGCAGTCGGACCTGCCCAGTTCAGTATCTGAAAGGATTCTGTTTTACGAATCCGCGTTTGCAGCCTTTGTCGACAAGCCCTGGACCGGCCTTGGCTTCAGCAGGCTCTCTGAAGTCCCTGCCTTGTATCTTCAAACTCCGAAAGCCGCGGAGCTCAACTACGAGCATCTACATAGCGACCTGCTCGACTTTATCGCGTCGAGTGGCATTCTCGGCCTGTTGAGTTATGCCGCGTTTGTTTTTTCGCCGCTGCTGTTGGTGTTTTACGCCAGAGATGAGCAAAGCCGACGCATTGCTATGTTTGGAGGCGTTTTGATTGCGGTTGGCTATGTCGTTCTGGGCTTGTCGAATGCGGTGCTAGGTGTTTTGCCGCAGACTATGCTGTTTGCCCTGCTTACAGGGCTTATCGCGTCTTTTGTGGCTCCAAAGACAGCCGAGCGTTGATAGCCTCTACGACTTTGTCTGTCTGTCCGCTCTCGGAGTTATTCAGCATAATTGCGCGAGCTGCAACACGCTCATGCACGGCGACGCGCTCGAAAAGCATGTGCGCGTGCTCTGCGAAGGCACGCAGTTCACCGGCGCTGTGAAGGCGGCGCGGCTTGTCCAGTCTTGCGAGTGTTCTCTCCAGCACCACACTCAGCGGCGTACGAACCAGAACAATAAGGTCAGGCAAGGGAATGTGGTTCAGGTAGGCATCTATGTCGATGTCGCGAGGCGGCAGGTCGACGTGAACGAGCAGGTTATGCGCGCCATGGATCAAACCTTCATCCATGATAACCAACGCAGCCCCGCGCTTCTTTCGAAGATACTGGAACATGCCAACCTTGCGCAAATAGCTGCGCACCAGATTCAGCTTTGTTATCGGCGCCACTGCATAAGCATCAAGAAGCCCCGAAGCAAATGCAGCCTCGGATGACAAAAGCCCTTCTCGGCTGAGGGCCCCAAATGCCATCACGTCGAGCTTCAAGTTCTGCAGCGATGCATTCGAGAGAGTGGAAAAATTGAAATGGCCTTCGTGATTGGTCAGAATCTCAGCATGCTTGGAAAGGTCACATAGGAGCCTTTCGGTGAATTGGCTCTTTCCGGCACCGGTTGGACCTGATATTTCGACATGCATGTGATCCCGCCTAAATGCTTGTCTTCACAAGCAAGCCGATTGCCCGGCTCCTTGCGCTGAGATTCGCCCGGGAACTCTGCATTTGCCGTAAGGCAGCTGCAAGCGATCTCCATCGAAAAAAGTAGACAATGCCAGCTCGCCCTCTGCCTCCAATCTCAGAACAACCCAAGAAAAAAATAGCGCTGGTCATCAATGACGATTTTTCAATGTATCACTTTCGGGGCGACTTGATACGCGATCTGATTGCCGCAGGGCATATGGTGTATGCCCTCGTACCGGAAGGTGACTACGTTCACAAGATCGAACAACTCGGTGCGAAATGCGAAATCACAAGCGTGTCGAGATTCATATCTCCAGTCATGGACCTGACATTTCTTTGGCAGGTCTTTTGGATTTGTCGCCGGGAACGGTTCGATATCGTCCATAATATGACGATAAAGCCGAATATTTTCGGTACTTTCGCGGCCAAGCTGGCGGGCATTCCCCGCGTGGTTTGCCTGGTCTCCGGCATGGGATTTGTTTTCGGTGGTGACCGGAGCTTCAGAGAACGTGTCGTCCGCTTTCTCGTTTCTCCGCTTTATCGACTCGCTCTTCATCTCGCTGACCGAACCTGGTTCCAGAATCCGGATGATTGTCAAAACTTCGTGGACCTCGGACTGTTGCCGAAGTCCAAGAGCGTCGTTATTCGCAGCGGAGGCATAAATCTGGAGACATTCAATCCCGTGTCCGTATCCGAAGAAAGCCTGAATACGCTTCGCAACGAACTGGGCATTCCTTCCGATGCTAAATGTGCGGCAATGATAGCTGCGCGCATGATCTGGAGCAAAGGAGTGCGTGAGTTTGTCGAGGCTGCCAAGGCATTGGAGACCCAATTGCCGGATTGGCACTTCATCATGCTGTGTCCGCGTGATGAGGAGAGTTGGGACTCGGTCCCTCAAAGCTATATCGACGAAATGCAGTTGGCCAATATGCACGTGGTGGACACTTTCCGGCCGGATGTCAAAAGTTTCGTGGCCTTGGCTGATATCATGGTTTTACCTTCCTATTATCCTGAAGGAGTTCCCAGAATCCTTCTAGAAGCTTTGGCCATGGAGAAACCAATCATTACAACAGATCATCCCGGTTGCCGTGAGACTGTTGACGTCGGCAAAAACGGTTGGCTCATTCCGCCAAGAGATGCAGAGGCTGTGGCAAATGGTATCCTCGGTTTGGCAAACAACGAAAATCAGCGTCTATTGTTTGGTCTGGAATCCAGGGCAATTGCAGCGCGCGATTTTGACTCCAATGTAGTTGTTCGCCGGATTGTCGAAGAAGTTTACCGCATATGACGTAGATTGGAGCGAGTTGTGAAACTGGAAGCTAGAAAAGAAGCCGAAAAGGAATTTCACGACAAGCTTCGCACGATAGATGGTGACTCTGGGGTTGCAGAAACCCCGTTGGTCCCTTGAGCTGGAAGATAAAATTCAGTCAAATCCGCTTTGGGCGAATATGAGATACTATTCGATCGAGCGGAAAAGCCGTGATATCGTACTCGGTTGGTTCGATGAATTGGCGCCGGGCAAGGATGTTCTAGATTACTGCTGCGGCAATGGTGCAGATGGCATCTATATCGCCCATAAAGGGGCGAAGAGTGTCATTGGCATAGTTATCTCGGATATCTCCATCGACAATTGCCGAGAACTCGCCAAGCAGGAAGGTGTTACCACCGCCGCCTTTCAGGTGGCAGATGCGGAAAATACCAGTTTCGCAGATAGCAGCTGTGACGTTGTGACCGAATATGGGTCGCTGCATCACCTCGATCTCGAATACGCAATTCCCGAAATCGCACGCAATTTAAAGCAGGACGGCATCGTCATTTGCAACGAAGTCCGTGCTCACAATCCCATTATTCACGCGTATTGGCGACTTACGCCAAAATCTACGTCTGAGCTACTCCCCATTGGTTGGACCGTTTCCAGGGTAATTTAAGCTACTCTCTGCGCCTGCTGGTCGGTTTCGACTTGGTTGAAGTAGACCATGGCGGGTGGTTGTCCGCCATGGGCGGCGTGAGGCCGCTGGTGATTGTAGAAGGAGATCCATTTCGCAACGCCGGCCTTGGCCTGCGATCCGGTCTCCCAGGCATGCAGATAGACGCATGCGTATTTCAGGGAACGCCATAGGCGCTCGATGAAGATGTTGTCGAGGCAACTGCCCTTGTCGTCCATCGAGATCCGGGTGCCGACCCGTTTTAGCCGGTCGGTCCAGGCAAAGGATGTGAACTGGCTGCCCTGATCCGTATTCATGATCTCGGGCGGTCTGAATAACCCCGAGTTTTCTGGACGCCCTCGGCGCTCGTTTTCTGCTGCCGTTCGAACTCGACGGGCGGCAGCATCCCGCTTCTGACGTGCTTGCGCTTGGGATTGTAGAACATCTCGATGTAGTCGAACACGTCCTGCCGGGCTTCGACGCGGGTTTTGTAGGTCCGGCGCCGTATACGTTCTCGCTTGAGCAGGTTGAAGAAGCTTTCGGCCATAGCGTTGTCGTGACAGCTACCGCGCCGGCTCATTGAGTGTTCCAGGTTGTGATGCTTGAGGAATGCAGCCCAGTCCATGCTTGTGAACTGGGAACCCTGGTCCGAATGGATCAGCACCTTGCCCTTCGGTTTCCTTCGCTAGATCGACAGCAGGCGGCACTGCGCCCCGATCGACAGCGTGGGGTGGTTGCGCTCAATCATCCCGCGCCTCACTTGCCGCCCCAGGGCTTGAGCTTTCTGGACAAAAATCATTGGCCACGGCCAGTTCTCCGATCTTGGCGTGCAGTTCCTTGACCTGAGCCTCGTCGACCTCGTCCGTCTTTCTGCTACCGCGCTCGAAAATATCCGGCGCCCCTTCGAGCAACGCCTTCTTCCATTGGTGGATCATCGTCGGGTGCACGCCGTATTCGGCCGCCAGTTCCGACACCGTGCGTTCCCCCTTCACGGCCTCCAGCGCAACCCGTGCCTTGAAGCCTGCGCCGTGGTTCCTGCGTTTCGACATGTTCTGATCTCCTCATGCTTGGAGACCAGCAGACGTCAAATCGTAGCTTCCGTCACTGTCCGTTTTTTGGGGAGGTGCTCATCATTCGCGGACGATCGGCGTTTTCCACGAGCTCTACGCAAAGTCGGAAAACATGCTGACAACAGAGCATCGACATCGGATACGTCCTTCTCATCAAGGCCGCGAAGCGCTATGACGCGAGAAACGGAGATTCCAGTTCATGTGGATGATTGCGCAGCGCATTGTTGCGGCGCTGGGGCTTCTTGTACTCAGTCCAGTCTTGTTTGTGGTCTTGTTCCTGATCTGGAAGCAGGATTGGTATTCACCCTTTTATGTCGCCGAACGATCTGGGAAGGAGGGTGTTCCGTTCCGGATGATTAAACTGCGAACGATGATCGTGAATGCAGACAAAACCGGGGTTGATTCTACAGCCAATGATGATCTGCGCATCACTCCAGTCGGTCGCTTTGTTCGACGCTACAAGCTCGACGAGTTCGCACAGCTATTCAATGTTGTTGTTGGAGATATGAGCTTGGTGGGGCCGCGCCCCAATGTCGTTCGAGAGACCGATCTGTATACTTCGCTTGAACGGCGTCTGTTGAGCGTTCGACCTGGCATCACCGATCTTTCGTCGATTGTGTTCGCGGATGAAGGAGCAATTCTAGAGGGATCTGGCGATCCCGATATCGACTACCATCAGCTTATCCGTCCCGGCAAAAGTCTTCTCGGGTTATTTTACATCCGCAACCGTTCTGTGTTGCTGGATATCAGGATCGTTTATCTTACCGTTGTAGGTATTTTCTGTCGCCGCTGCGCCCTTGACGGTGTTTTGGCGATTCTGAAAACCCGCAAAGCCGATCAACAGCTGATCGACATCGCAAAACGAGATAGGCCGCTGGTTCCATTACCACCTCCGGGTGCACAGTCATTGGTCACCAGCCGTGACGGGCGTGTAGATACGCCCGCCGATGCAAAGCAAACGGAATAAGGCGTATCGGAATGCCGAGCATAGATTATCAGCATGTAACGGAATTGTGCGGTGAGGAGATCTCTGCCGAGCAGTTATATCGCATGTGCAACCGCTACTATTGGGCTTCACAATACTGCCAAGGAAAAGACGTTCTGGAAGTTGCATGCGGCTCCGGGCCAGGCCTTGGACTGCTCTTGAAGCATGCCAAAACCGTTCGTGCCGGGGATATCACGCCGGCGATTGTCGAACGCGCCCGTCATCACTATGGCGAACGGTTGCCCATCAGCGTCATGGATGCCTGCAATACCGGTTTGCCGGATGACAGCGTTGACGCCATTCTCATCTTCGAAGCACTCTATTATCTGCCGGATCCAGCCTTGTTTGCGCGAGAATGCCGCCGCATTTTGCGGTCTGGCGGTTTCGTACTCGTCTCAAATGCGAACAAGGATCTGTTCGATTTCTCGCCGTCACCGCATTCGAACTTTTATCATGGCGTGGTTGAACTGGACGCGCTGTTCTCGGATGCAGGGTTTAGTTGTGAGTTCTTCGGGTCTACGCCAACCACTAGAAGCTCCTGGAAACAACGGCTTCTGCGTCCGGTCAAAGCTGCGGTTGTCAAACTCAATCTCATGCCCAAAACTATGGCGGGAAAGCGCTTTCTGAAGCGCCTGGTCTTCGGCCCGCCAATTCTGATGCCTGCAGAGATCACCGAAAATATGGTGGAAATGGAAGAACCTGCCAAGCTTGGCAAGGATCAACCCGACCGCATTCACAAAGTTATCTACTGCAAGGCAACGCTTACTAACTGAGAGTGAAACATGGACTTCATTCCGTTTTTTAACTACCCAGAATTATTCAAGGCACATGAGAAAGAGTTTACCGACATATTTGTAGATGTCGGTCGTCGTGGTGCCTACATCCTGCAGCGTGACCTTGAGGAGTTCGAAGCCAATCTGCGCGCTTTCCTGGACGTGAAGTACGCTTTTGGCGTTGCTGACGGCACAAGCGCAATGGTTCTCGGACTTCTCGCGGCGGGCATCGGCGCTGGTGACGAAGTCATCCTGCCGTCCCACACCTATATCGCCACTGCCGCCGCGGTGCATTTTGTCGGAGCAAAGCCAGTTCTTGCCGATATCGGAACTGATAACATGCTCGATCCGCAGGACATCGAGCATCGCATAACTGACAAAACCAGAATGATCATGCCTGTGCAAATCAACGGCCGATGCTGCGACATGGATGGAATTCGTCGGGTTGCCGAAAAGCATAGTCTGGATGTTGCCGAAGATTCAGCCCAAGGACTTGGGGCACGCTTCAAAGGACAAAACGCAGGTACTTTCGGCAAATTTGGCACTATATCGTTTTATCCCGCCAAGCTTCTCGGATGCTTCGGCGATGGCGGCGCCGTAATGAGCAATGACGACCACATCGGCGAGATTCTTGGACTCTTGCGCGATCACGGGCGCAATAGCGAGGGGCGAGTCGTAGCCTGGGGGATTAACTCCCGTTTGGATAACCTTCAAGCCGCGATACTCAACTTTAAGCTCAAGAACTACTCAAACGATATGGAACGCCGTCGCGATATAGCTCGTCGCTATGATGCTGCATTCCGGGACATGTCGGCAATCGACGTCCCCGTCGGTCCCGACAGCGATCCTGACCGCTACGATGTGTATCAGAATTACGAAATGGCAGCGGATCGTCGCGACGAACTGAAAAGCTACCTGCGCGAAGAATGCGGGATCGGCGCCATTGTACAGTGGGCTGGCACTCCGGTGCACCAGTTTCATGAGCTTGGATTCGACCAGAACGATCTGCCTCGGACTGATTCGTTCTTCGAGCGCTGCATCATGTTGCCGATGAATATGACCCTTACTGATGCTGAAGTGACTCACATAATCAATTCGGTGAAGGGTTTTTACGCCAAGGCAGAACGGGTGTCGACCGATGGCTAAGTTCAGTTCTGATCTTGGCGGTCTGGTCGATCCCGGTGCGTATTGCAGCCCACTCGACCTGCGAAACCACACGACAGATGATCTCGTGAACGCTTACCGGCGCATGCGCCTAATTCGTAGCGCAGAAGAAGCCATCGCGGGTCTGGTAGAATCGGGAAAGGCAGTGTGCCCGTGCCATCTCGCAATCGGGCAGGAAGCGGTCCCAGCGGGATTGGCGCAACACCTAACCGCCGATGATCGCAGTTATGGCGCCCACAGGTCGCACGGCCACTATCTGGCATTGGGTGGCGACGTAAATGCGCTTTTTGCCGAAGTCCTCGGTAAGGACACTGGCTGTTCGGGGGGTATGGGTGGTTCGATGCACCTGTTTTCCGAAGAGAATGGTTTTGGCGGGTCTGTGCCGATCGTTGCTGGTACCGTGCCCGTGGCAGTGGGCGCTGCTCTCGCGTTCAAACTTCGGAAAAAACCGTCTGTAGCAGTGGCTTTTTTCGGCGACGGCGCATGCGAAGAAGGCGTTATTCATGAAAGCTTGAATCTTGCTTCCACAATGAATCTGCCAGTGGTCTTCGTCGTCGAGAACAATCTGTTTTCATCCCATCTGGATATCAATCTGCGGCAACCGTCAGACAGCGTCGCGAGGTTCGCCCATGCGCATAAAATTCCGGCGATGACGGTCGACGGCAACGACGTTGTTGTTTGTTCCGATTCGGCGAAAAGCCTGATTGGCGCAGCACGGCGTGGAGAGGGGCCGGGTTTCCTGGAGGCGGTCACTTATCGTTGGCGAGGGCATGTCGGCCATAGGGAAGATATCGATGTCGGGCTGATGCGAAGTGCGGACATGGTCGCCAAATGGAAGCAGCGTGACCCGATCCTACGTTTGCGCGTCGCGCTAGAAACGAGTCGGGACAAGGCTACTTCGATTTTGGACGCAGTCGACGCGCAAGTTTCAGAAGCTATCTCCTCGGCACTGGCATACGCAGACAGCAGTCCTTACCCACAAAGCAGTGCTCTGCTCGATCGTGTCTATGCACCTACCGAAGGAGCAGATTCATGACCAATGTGCGCAATTACGGACAGGCCATTCGCGATGGCTTTTCCTATCTGCTGCGTAGGTACCCGGATGTCATCGTCATGGGACAAGGCGTCTGGAGTCCCTGGTATGTGGGGAATTCGATGACGAACCTCGACGAGGAATTCGGTGTCGAGCGGATTATCGACACGCCGATATCGGAATGGGCCACGACCTCAGCTGCAGTTGGTGCGTCACTGAACGGACTCCGACCGATTGTCATTCACCCGCGTATGGATTTCATGGTCTTGGCGACGGACTCCATCGTCAATCAGGCTTCCAAATGGAATCACATGCTGGGCGGCAAGGCCTCACCGGGAGTTTGCATCAGGGGTATCATAAATAGAGGCGGAGAGCAGGGCGCACAGCATAGTCAGGCGTTGCACTCTTGGTATGCCCATATTCCCGGTTTGCGCGTGGTTATGCCTTCAAATCCTAAGGACGCGCGGGACTTGCTGATTGCGGCCACGCTTTCCCCGGATCCAGTGATTTATATCGACGATCGTTGGCTCTACCAGCGAGAGGCAGAACTTGGAGAGCCCTTGGAAATTGCCCTGGTCGACGTCAAGAATACCGTCACATGCCGCGGAACCGATATTACTTTGTGTGCGTCCTCCTATTCGACATATCTAGCGGAACAAGCCGCCGAGATTCTTGCGGACGACGGTATTTCTGCCGAAGTGGTGGATATGCGTGTTCTCAATCCTTTCGACAAGGAAGCGCTTGTAGAATCTGTAACTAAAACGGGCCGTCTTCTCGCTATTGACGGCAGCTGGGCGACCTGCGGCCTATCGGCAGAGATCATCGCATCGGTTGCCGAGTCTGTGGAGCTCGGGCTGCTGAAATCCATGCCGGTTAGGCTGACCCTGCCAAGTGCGCCCGCTCCAACATCAGCGAGTCTAGAGAAAATGTATTTCCCTGATGCCAACACGGTTTGTCGCACCGTACGAGAAATAATGGCCTAGGTGCGTGAGCACCTCCCCAAAAAACGGACAGTGACGGAAGCTACGATTTGACGTCTGCTGGTCTCCAAGCATGAGGAGATCAGAACATGTCGAAACGCAGGAACCACGGCGCAGGCTTCAAGGCACGGGTTGCGCTGGAGGCCGTGAAGGGGGAACGCACGGTGTCGGAACTGGCGGCCGAATACGGCGTGCACCCGACGATGATCCACCAATGGAAGAAGGCGTTGCTCGAAGGGGCGCCGGATATTTTCGAGCGCGGTAGCAGAAAGACGGACGAGGTCGACGAGGCTCAGGTCAAGGAACTGCACGCCAAGATCGGAGAACTGGCCGTGGCCAATGATTTTTGTCCAGAAAGCTCAAGCCCTGGGGCGGCAAGTGAGGCGCGGGATGATTGAGCGCAACCACCCCACGCTGTCGATCGGGGCGCAGTGCCGCCTGCTGTCGATCTAGCGAAGGAAACCGAAGGGCAAGGTGCTGATCCATTCGGACCAGGGTTCCCAGTTCACAAGCATGGACTGGGCTGCATTCCTCAAGCATCACAACCGCAAAACGAGTCTGGCTGGGGAACCTGGATTCGAACCAAGACCGACGGAGTCAGAGTCCGCTGTTCTACCGTTAAACTATTCCCCAGCAGGCGTCGCATCGTGGCGGGTCCGCCAAGCCGGCGATCATCTGCCGGCGCGGCGCAACTCATAAACAGTGTGTCCGGCGAATGCAAGCCCGTCGCCGCGACCGATTGTGCCATTTTCCTGCACGGCATGCCGGCGCCTGCAGCCGGAAATCCCCGGCACCCGGCGGCTTCCGGCAGGCGCCATGCGCACAGCGATTGCGCGTAGGTGCAAATTCCTCTAATTTTATCTTCGAAACCGAACAGGCGTCCGGGGCGCCGGCGGCAGGGGCCGCCTTGTGCGAACGGGACGCGGAGACCGCAGTTGGCCGATTCCGATCGGCCCGCGAACGCCGCTGGGGCAATGGCTGCCCCATATGCCGTGCCCTTGCGCGGCGAGACGGGGAACGTCCCAGATCCGGCTGCGGGTGGCATGGCGCCGCCCGGGCTCGATGGCGTGCCGCGGGCAAACCATGCTCCCGCACCGCCCGCGCGCCGCGCGCGGCCTCCGCTTTATGCGGCGCTCGATCTTGGCACCAACAATTGCCGGCTGCTGATCGCTCGCCCGGTCGAGGGCGGCTTTCGCGTCATGGACGGGTTTACCCGCATTGTCCGGCTCGGGGAGGGGGTGTCGCGCACCGGCATGCTGTCCGAGACCGCCATGCAGCGGACCATAGAGGCGCTCCGGCACTGCCGCACCAAGATCGAGCATCATGCCCCGCGCAGCGTCCGGCTGATCGCCACCGAAGCATGCCGTTCCGCCGAGAATTCGCAGGCCTTCCTTGATCGCGTGCGCGATGAGGTCGGGCTCGATCTCGAGATCGTCGACCGCCGCACCGAGGCGGAACTGGCGGTGACCGGCTGCGCCGATCTGATCGACAAGAAGGCCACTGGCGCGTTGATGTTCGACATCGGCGGCGGCTCTTCCGAGCTGGCCTGGCTCGATTTTCGTGGTGGACGCCCGAAAAAGCAGGGCCGCATGTCGGCGGCCATCCGCTCCTGGCAGTCGCTGCCGGTGGGAGTGGTGACCATTGCCGAAAAGTTCGGCGGCACCGACGTGACCCCGGAACGTTTCGAGGAAATGGTCGCTTATGTCTCGGGGCTGTTGTCCCAGTTCAAGGGACGCGACAAGCTCAAGGCGATGATCGCCTCCGAGCCGTTCCACCTGATCGGCACCTCGGGAACGGTGACGACACTGGCCGGGCTCCATCTCGGGCTCGAACGCTATGATCGCGGCAAGGTCGACGGGCTGTGGATGCGTCGCGAGGACCTGATCGAGACGACGCGGGCTCTGGTCGGCATGAGCTACGAGCGCCGGGCCAGTCATCCGTGCATCGGCCACGACCGCGCCGATCTCGTCATTCCCGGCTGCGCCATCTTCGAGGCGATCCGTCGCGAATGGCCGACCGACAGGGTCAGGGTGGCCGATCGCGGCTTGCGCGAAGGCATGCTGATATCGTTGATGGATGCCGACCGCGCGGCGGCGGGACGCAGGGCGGGGCGGCGCTAGATGACAAAAGGCAAACGCAGCCGCGACGAGCGCTTCACCACGCGGGTGAAATCGGCCAAGGGGCGCAAGATTTCCTCGACGCTGTGGCTGCAGCGCCAGCTCAACGACCCGTATGTGAAGAAAGCGCGGGCCGAGGGGTTCCGGTCGCGGGCCGCATACAAGCTGGCGGAGATCGACGAGCGCCATCATCTTCTGAAGCCGGGAATGCGGGTGGTCGATCTCGGCTGCGCGCCCGGTGGCTGGCTGCAGGTGGCGGCAAAGGCCGTGGGCTCGACCGAGGAGAACCCGCTGATCGTCGGCATCGACTACCTCGATACCGATCCGGTGCCCGGAACCATCCTTTTGAAGAAGGACTTCAACGACCAGGACGCTCCGGAAGCGCTGATCGCGGCAATGGGCGGGCACAAGGCCGACATCGTTCTGTCCGACATGGCGGCGCCGACGACGGGCCACAAGGCCACCGACCATCTGCGCATCATCGCTCTTGTCGAACTGGCTGCCGATTTTGCCCGCCAGGTGCTGGCGCCGGACGGCATATTCATCGCCAAGGTCTTCCAGGGCGGCACCGAGCATGAGTTGCTGGCTGGTCTGAAGCGCGATTTTGCCACGACGTTTCATGCCAAGCCCAAGGCCAGCCGCGCCGATTCCGCCGAAACCTACCTGGTGGCAAGAGGCTTCAGGGGCTAGTCCTCTCGCAGCTCCTCGTAGGACACCATGACATGTTCCTGGAAGGCGGGACGTTCGGCGAGGCGGCCATAATAGGCTGCAAGGCTCGGCAACGCCGCCCGCTCGATATCAATGTCGAAATAGCGATAGAACACATGCCCGAACTGGATATCGGCCAGGGTCAGTGTGTCGCCGACCAGGAAATCATGTTCGCCGAGCCGGGCTTCGGCGATGTTAAGCTTGTCCTCGAAATCGATCACGGCCGCGCGGATGGCATCAGGGTCCCGTTGGGACGGGGGCGTGCGGACAAAGCGCCAGAACACCGGGCCGGTGAACCTCATGGCGATGTTGATCTTGGACCATTCCGCCCAACGGTCGATCTCGGTCCGCGCCATGAGATCGACCGGCCAGAAAGCTTCGTCGGCATAGCGGTTGCACAAATAGCGCAGGATCGCGCCTGTTTCCCACAAAGGCGGATTGTCGCCGTCCTGCAGGACCGGGATGGTCCGGTTCGGGTTGAGGGCGAAAAATGCGTCTGTCTCGGTTCCGCCGTGACGATGACCGACATCGTGGCGCTCATAGGCAAGGCCCAGTTCTCCGACGCACCACATCAGGGCTTGGACATTGGACGAGGTCTTTCGGCCCCAGATCGTCAGCATTGATGTCTCCGGACGGATTGAGGATCGGAGACCCGTACCTCAGGACTGTGCCGGATCATCATTCTTCCACCGCAGCGGCGTCGTGCCGGCGTTTTCTTTCACGCTTCTCCAATTGCCCGGACACATCGGCGGCGGCGTCCCGCGATATCGACAGGAACGGCAGGAAGGCGAAGGCGGAGACGATGCCGACGACAAAGAAGCTGACGTGGAAATCGGTGACGCGGATCTCTCCGCCGCCGAGGTTGGCCAGGATTTCGAGCGTCGCACCGCCCACCGCAATGCCGACAGCAAAACTCAATTGCTGGAAGACGCTGGTGATGGCGGTGGCCTGCGAAGTCTGCTCTTCGGACACATCGGCAAAACCGAGCGCATTAATGCCGGTGAAGAAGGTTGAGCGGACGATGCCCGACACGAACAATATGATGACCATCAGGAAGGCCGGTGTCGCCTTGTCGAACAGGCCGAGTGCCGCGAGCAATGCCGCCGACAACAAGGTCATGGACAGCGACACGCCGCGGAAACCGAAGCGGGCAAAGACCGCCGGTGCGATGAACTTGGCAAGGATTGCGCCGGCCGCCGAATAGAACGTGATCAGGCCGGCATCGAACGGGCTCAGCCCGAACCCCAATTGCAGCATCAGCGGCAGCAGGAACGGCACCGCCCCGATGCCGATGCGGAACAGCGATCCACCGATCAGGGCGGTTCGAAACAATGGCAGGGCAAACAGCTTGAGATCGAGCAGCGGGTGCTCGGCTCGCCTTGCATGCAGGATATAGATGAGGCCGGCGAGCAATCCGACCGTTCCGGTCACCAGCCCGACGATTGGAGGAAGCGCCGGCAGGCTGATCACGGAGAAGCCGAGAAGCAGGCCGGAAAAGGCCAGGCCGGCCAGAACGAAGCCGGGCCAGTCCATTGGGCGTATGTTCTGGGCAGTGACCTGCGGCAGCACGAGACTTGCGGCCACGATTCCGGCAAGGCCGATGGGGACATTTATGTAGAAGATCCAGTGCCAGCTCAGATAGGTGGTCAGAAAGCCGCCGAGAGGCGGGCCGACCAGTGGCCCGACCAGGGCCGGCACCGTCAGCCAGGACATGGCGTTGACCAGTTGATTGCGTGGCGTGGCGCGGACCAGCACCAGGCGGGCTAGGGGCGTCATCAGGGCGCCACCCATGCCCTGCAGGAAGCGCGAGGCGACGAAGGTCTCAAGCGAAAAAGATAGCGAACAGGCGATCGATCCGAGCACGAAGACAAGGATTGACCAGCGGAAGACATTCTTGGCGCCGAACCGGTCGGCCATCCAGCCCGAAACGGGAATGAAGATGGCCAGCGCCACCAGATAGGTGGTCATGGCCAGTTTGAGTGCGACCGGCTCGGTGCCGATGTCGCGCGCGATGGCAGGCAGCGCCGTTGCAGTGACGGTCGAATCCATCATCTGCATGAAAAGGGCAATGGCTAGGACGAGCGGGACGGCCCGGTTCACGAGAGGCTTCACAATGGGTGGATCAAGGAATTGCCGCCACGCTAGCACGCCGAAGTGCGTTTGTCGCTTGCGGTGCCGCCAATATGACCGAACCGCACAGTGATGGTGGGGACAAGCCGCCGGCGGACACCTTGCCCGCCGGCGCCGGAGGTCAGCCGATCTTGTCGGCGACGACGATGCGTTCGATCTCGAGGATGTTGAGATCGCGGCCGGTCGGGGTGAAATAGCGCCTGCGATGATCGGCGGCGCCGACATCCTCGACCTCGCGCCAGCCATAGGGGGCGATGAAACTGTCGATCTCGTCGGGTGCCATTCCGAAATGCCAGATTCTGGCGCCCTCGACCATGTTGCGGTAGATGCGTCTGGCGCCGTGCATGGCCGATCCGGCGATGAAGTCCTTGAGGACATAGGTGAAAACCAGCCGGGATCCCGGCGCCGCCTTGGCCAGGAAATCCATGGTTTTTCGCACTGCCGGCTCGCTCAGGTATTGCGTTACGCCTTCCCAGACGAAAAGCGTCGGCGCCGCCGCGTCGTAGCCGGCGTCGGTCAGAACCTTGCCAAGATCGACAGTTTCGAAATCGACCGGCAGGAGCGTAAGACCGGCGGGAACGCCACCCGCCCGTTCGAGCGCTGTCCGCTTGTCGGCGATGTTTTCCGGCAGGTCGATCTCGAAGCTCGGCACGCCGGCGGGCAAGGCGAAGCGGATGCCGCGCGTGTCGAAGCCGGCACCGAGGATAACGATTGCGCCGATACCCTCGGCCACGGCCTTGGCAGCAACGTCATCGATGAAGCGCTTTCGGGCGAGGATGCTGCCCCAGACGCCCGGGCCCTTGGCCTCGGAGATGGCGTAGAGTGCGGCGGACAGCGGTTTGAACCGGCACAGGCCGGCGTACATCTTGCCGGCGCCACTCAACAGCGAAGCGGCCTTGGCGTCGTCGACGATGCGCTCCTTGGCGGGCAAATATTGTTCGGCGGCCGCAACGATCATGGGACCGAGTGCGGTCTGGGCGGTTTTGCTGGTGGCGGCCATGTCATGGCTCCTTGTCTCGATGCGGGGGAGGCGCCGACGCGAAAACGTCGTGCAGCCAGGAAAAGGCGTCGCGCGTCAGCTCGAGCCGCCGCGTGCGGTCGTTTTGCGGGCCGAGCAGAGCAATCCCGTCTTCGGCCATGTGCCGGAAGGAGGCGAGGGAGGCGATCTTGATACGGATCACCGCTTCCCAGGCATCTTCCTCGATGCGGTAGTAGCGCTGGCGCTTGCCGCGGCGCGTGACGATGCCGATCATCCTGACCGAGGTCAGAAGCTTGAGATTGGTCGATAGCGAGGCGCGGCTGGCGCCGATGGCCTCGGCGATCTCGTCGGCGGTCTGCTCCGCCGGCTCGCACACCATCAGCCAGCCGAGAATGCGTCCGGCGATGAGCGGCAGGCTGCCGACATCGGAAAGGCGCAGGGCGAACCTTTCGACCCAGTCGAGGATTTCGGCATCGGTCGGGTTCTTGTCGGATGATGTCGCCAATTTCGTTTCCTTCGGTTAATTCAGTTGTAACTGAATAAACTATAGCTAGTGAAACGAGCGATGGGATTCAAGCGGCGTCAACTGCGACAAACTTGACCTGGTCGCTCTCAACACCTATCTGCGCTGCTCCGCAGAATGATTTACGGCCCACCTGTCACCGAGCAAGGAAGGGTGCCGCATGGCCTCCGTGATTTCCGTTCAATCGCTGTCAAAAACCTACAAGGGCGGCTTCAAGGCGCTCGACGATGTCAGCCTCGAAGTCGAGGAAGGCGAGATCCTTGCGCTTCTCGGGCCCAATGGCGCCGGCAAGACGACACTCATCTCGATCGTGTGCGGCACAGTCAGCCCGAGTTCGGGCACGGTGACAGTTGCCGGCCATGACATCATCTCCGGCTATCGCCATACCCGCAGCACCATCGGCATGGTCGCCCAAGAGATTGCCCTCGATATCTTCGAGTCGGTGTGGAACACGGTGAAGTTCTCGCGCGGACTGTTCGGCAAGGCGCCGGACGATGCCCTGATCGAACGGGTGCTCAAGGACCTGTCGCTCTGGGACAAGAAGGACACCAGGATTCAGGCCCTGTCCGGCGGCATGAAACGCCGGGTCGAGATCGCCAAGGCACTGGTGCACGAGCCACAAGTGCTGTTCCTCGATGAACCGACCGCCGGCGTCGATGTCGAACTCAGGAAGGACATGTGGGATCTGGTCCGGCGCCTCCGCGCTGGCGGCGTCACCATCATCCTCACCACCCACTACATCGAGGAAGCCGAGGAGATGGCCGACCGGATCGGCGTCATCAACAACGGCAAGATGATCCTTATCGAGAAAAAGTCAGAATTGCTCAGAAAGCTGGGCAAAAAGCAGCTGTTCATCCAGTTGCATGAGCCGCTCGATACGCTTCCGGATACGGTCCGGCGCGATGGGCTGGCGCTCAGCGACGACAAGCGCATGCTGGTCTTCGACTACGACACCAAGGCCGAGCATACCGGCATCACCAAACTGCTGGCGGATGTGCGCGATGCCGGCATCGCCTTCAACGACCTCGAAACGCGCCAGTCCTCGCTCGAGGACATCTTCGTTGGCCTGGTGGGAGAAGACAAATGAACCATCGCGCCATAATCGCCATCTATTCCCATGAAATGGCTCGCACAATCCGCACCTGGATGCAGTCCGTTCTCGCCCCTGTCATTTCGACATCGCTCTATTTCATCGTCTTCGGCGCCGCCATCGGCTCGCGTATCCAGGAGGTCGACGGCGTTGCCTACGGCGCCTTCATCGTGCCCGGACTGGTGATGATGTCGCTGTTGATGCTGTCGGTGACCAATGCCGCCGTCGGCATCTATTTCCCCAAATTCACCGGCACGATACGCGAATACCTGTCGGCGCCGGTCTCGCCGCTCGAGATGGCCATCGGCTTCGTCGGTGCAGCGGCCACCAAGTCGATCGTCATCGGCGCCATCATTCTGGTCACAGCCCGGTTCTTCGTGCCCTACGAGATCGAACACCCGATCTGGATGTTCGCCTTCCTCGTGCTGACCGCCGTCACCTTCTCGATGTTCGGCTTCATTCTCGGCATCTGGGCCGACGGGTTCGAACAGCTCAACCTCGTGCCGATGCTGCTGATCACGCCGCTGGCCTTCCTTGGCGGCAGTTTCTATTCGATCGCCAGCCTTCCGCCGCTGTGGCAGACAGTGTCGCTGTTCAATCCGGTCGTCTACCTCATTTCGGGCTTCCGTTGGGCCTTCTACGGGATATCGGACGTCAACATCGCCATCAGCCTCGGCGCGGTGGCGCTGTTCATGCTGGCATGCCTTGCCGCCATCACCTGGATCTTCAGCACCGGCTGGCGGATCAAGCCGTAAGGCCCGGGCTTTTCGGATAAGCCTGCCGAAGGCACATCGGAATTCCCGCGCAAGCGGGAATCCAGCGGCGAGGCGTCTGCCGAGCGCAAGACTCCTTTCGCGCGCAGGACCGCGCGCTGCTGGATTCCGGATCAGGTCCGGAATGACGATGTGGGCGAGGCGGTCCTGTTGGACAAAACGCCCGCACAACCCCCGGTCTGACGGCTTTGCAAATCCGAACGCGCGTGGTATTGGCCCGTGCCAACCAGCAGCCGCCCGAGTCTTTTCGTACGCGCGGCGCGTTCACTTCATTTTCGAGTCTTTCAGGCGCACGAAAGGGTTTGGCCGTGGCCAAGATCATCACATCCATTACAGGCGAGGCGGCACTCACGTTCGACGACGTGCTCCTGCAGCCTGCGCGCTCCGAAGTCATGCCGGGCGAGGCCGATATCCGCACCCGCGTCACCAAGGACATCGAGCTCAATCTGCCGATCCTCAGCTCGGCCATGGACACGGTCACCGAGGCGCCGATGGCGATTGCCATGGCCCAGGCCGGCGGCATGGGCGTCATCCACCGCAACCTCAGCGAGGAGCGCCAGGCCGAGGAAGTCCGGCTGGTCAAATCGTTTGAATCCGGCATGGTGGTCAATCCGATCACCATTGGTCCCGAGGCGACGCTGGCCGACGCGCTGGACCTGATGACCAAGGCCAAGATCTCCGGCATTCCCGTGGTCGAGAATGGCGGCACCGGCGGGCGTGCCACCGGCAAGCTTGTCGGCATTCTCACCAACCGCGACGTCCGCTTCGCCTCCGACCCGAACCAGAAGGTCTACGAGCTGATGACGCGCGACAATCTCGTGACGGTGCGCGAGGGTGTCAGCCAGAGCGATGCCAAGCGGTTGCTGCACCAGAACCGCATCGAGAAGCTGCTGGTCGTCGACGCCGACCGCAACTGCATCGGCCTGATCACCGTCAAGGACATGGAAAAGGCCGTCGCCCATCCCAACGCCATCAAGGACGCACAGGGGCGCCTGCGCGTCGCCGCCGCATCGACGGTTGGCGACAAGGGCTACGAGCGCTCGCTCAAGCTCATCGAAGCCGGCGTCGATCTGCTGGTGATCGATACCGCCCATGGCCATTCGGTCCATGTCGCCGACGTCGTCACACGCATCAAGAAGGAATCCAACGCCGTCCGCATCGTTGCCGGCAATGTCGCCACGGCTGAAGCGACCAAGGCGTTGATTGATGCCGGCGCCGATGCCATCAAGGTCGGCATTGGACCAGGCTCGATCTGCACCACCCGCGTCGTCGCCGGCGTCGGCGTGCCTCAACTCGCCGCCGTCATGGCTTCGGCCGAGGAAGCGGACAAGCACGACGTGCCGGTCATCGCCGATGGTGGCATCAAGTTCTCCGGCGACCTTGCCAAGGCGCTGGCCGGTGGTGCCTCCGCCGCCATGGTCGGCTCGCTCCTCGCCGGTACCGACGAAAGCCCGGGCGAGGTCTACCTGTACCAGGGGCGCTCGTACAAATCCTATCGCGGCATGGGGTCTGTCGGCGCCATGGCGCGCGGCTCGGCCGATCGCTATTTCCAGGCCGAGGTCAGCGACAGCCTGAAGCTCGTGCCCGAGGGTATCGAGGGCCAGGTGCCTTACAAGGGACCGGCTGGAAACGTGCTGCACCAACTCGCTGGCGGCCTCAGGGCTGCCATGGGCTATACCGGATCGGCCGATCTCAAGATCTTTCGCGAAACGGCGACCTTCGTGCGCATTTCTGGAGCGGGCCTGAGCGAAAGCCATGTGCACGACGTCTCGATCACCCGCGAGCCGCCCAACTACCGCGCCGGCAGCTGACAAGGCCGATCGCGGCGGGCGTGAAGGCCTGCTGACAAGGGCTCAGGTGGAACCTGCCGCTCTTTCGCGCCGGCGGTCGATAAAGGCCGCTAGCAGCGTGAACAGGAGATAGGGCACGAGCACCATGATACCCATGAGCTGCGGACTGGCCGCGATCGCCGGTGGTGCGTGACCGAGCGTGACGAAAGCGAAAAAGGCGCACATGAGAACAATCGTGGCGACAAGAAGCCTGGGATTCATGCCGCTGCGGGCGTCACGAAGAACCAGCCATGCGCCGACAACCACGAACAGGATTTCGGCAGCAAACGAAAAGACCGGATAGTCCCACAGACCGAGCCCGACCGGAAAGCTGTCGAGCCACAGCGGCATGTTGGCTTTCTGGAAGACGAAATCGATGAACCAGTGCGACAGCACCAGCAAGGATAGAACCAGACCCCATGTCCGGCCGGCAAGCTTCCAGAACAGCACAAGCGTCAGCCCGGCATAGACGAGATTGAGAACCAGCGAATGCGAATAGGGCACGTATTCGATGGCAGTTCGGTAAAACGGATTGTCACCGCCGACATAGGCGATCCGCTCGACGCCGAGAATGACCAGGCAGAAGGCGATGATGTCGGGAAGCTGAACCGCCAGAAACAGCAGCCACAGCGGTATCGGCGCCGCCTTCTTCGCCGCAAGAGCGATGCCGTAGTGTCCGATATACATGTTGTACCTCCAGCGCTCAGCCTAACTCTCCGCCAAGATCATCGGAATGCGACATATGCCTGGTTCTCGAATAAACGCCGGCTGAAAGCCGCAAAAGGACAAGTGACATGAAACTACCCGGCCGACTGGCTGCTGCCATCGAGGTCCTGACCGATCTCGAGACGCGCAAGCGTCCCGCGTCCGAAGCGCTGCATGACTGGGGTACGAGCCATCGTTTCGCCGGCTCGGGCGATCGTGCTGCCATCGGCAATCTGGTCTATGACGCCCTGAGGCGTCGTGCCTCGCACGGCTTCGCCATGGCGGCGGACACACCACGCGCGCTGGTGCTCTCGGTCGCCGTGCGCGATTGGGGCGAGGTTCCGGATGCGCTGGCGGCGAGTTTCGAAGCGGACAAGTTTGCCCCCGGGGCGATTACACCCGACGAACTGGCGCGGCTCACATCCGATAATCCCCTTGCCGGCGCGCCCGACCACGTGCGCGCCGACCTTCCGGACTGGGTGGCGCCGATGTTCGCCGAGACCTTCGGCGAGACCTGGATCGCCGAAGGGCAGGGGCTGACAGGGCGTCCGCCCGTCGATCTCAGGGTCAATGCGCTCAAATCAGACATAGCGCGGGTCGAGAAGTCGCTGAAGCGTTTTGCGCCCGAGCATGCGCCGCTCGTGCCGTTCGGGCTGAGGCTGCCCGCCGGCGCACGCGATGCCCGTACGCCTAACGTCATTGTCGACGAGGGCTATCTCAAGGGCTGGTTCGAGATACAGGATGCCGGCTCGCAGGCCGTGGCGGCATTCGCCGCGGCAACGCCAGGTCTGCAGGTCATGGATTTTTGCGCCGGAGGGGGCGGCAAGACCCTGGCCATGGCGGCCGACATGGGCAATCGCGGCCAGATCTTCGCCCACGATTCCGACCGCAGCCGCCTGGCGCCGATCTATGACAGGCTGAAGCGCGCCGGGGCCCGCAACGTCCAGGTGCGTCCGCCCGAGGAAAACGTGCTGTTCGACCTGACAGACCGCATGGACCTTGTGCTCGTCGATGCGCCCTGTACCGGAACCGGCACCTGGCGCCGGCGCCCGGATGCCAAGTGGCGGCTGACCCCCGAACAACTCGATGCCCGTGTCGGCGAGCAGGCGGCGATCCTTGACAGGGCAGCGGCGCTGGTCCGGCCCGGTGGACGTCTTGCCTATGTCACCTGTTCGCTGCTGCCGGCCGAGAATACCGGAACCATCGCCGCATTCCGCGCCCGTTACCCGGACTTTGTGCCGGCCAATCACAAGTCCTTGTGGAGTGCTGCCTTTGGCGATGTGGCGGTACCAGCCGGTCTCAGAGAGACGCATCTGCATCTCAGTCCGAACAGCACCGGAACGGACGGGTTCTTCATCGCGATACTTGAGCGGAAAACTGGGTAGCCGCGACAACGCGGCAAGCTGGAAAGCCGTTTTACATCTGGGCGCTGGCCGATCATCGATCTAGTCTTGCGTGTTATTGGAAAGACACGCGGACGCTCTTGGAATGAGAGCGCGAGGACGTAGGAACATGGTCGGGGCAGACCTGCCCAATCTGAAGCTTGTCCTGTTCGTGGGCATCGTGGTGTCGCTCGGCGCTGCGTCGGGCATTGTGTGTGCGCCGCGTTTGCTGCCTCAGCAACTGCTTCCCACCCCGCTGATGCCATCACCATTCACCGCAGTGGCCTGGCTTGCCGCTTTCGTCATTGTCGGCTGGCTCGGCTGGCGCATTCATGTCGCGCGGCGACACGGCCTGACGTTTGTCATCTGGGGCGTCATGTTCGCCAGCCTCATCGCCTGGCGCCTGTTCCTGTTCAGCTTCGGCGTCGTCTGGCTCGGCGCCGCAGCACTGGCACTGGGGGCGCTGCTGGCGGCGGCGTTATTTCCGCTGGTCATCTCGATCGGCATAGGCACGGCCTGGGCTTGCGTGCCGCTGGTGCTCTGGGTCGGCTACAGATCGCTCGGGCTGATCTTCCTGTCATTGCTGAACTAGAGACACCCAGAGCGCTTCACGTCTTGAGGGAATCAAAACGAACGCTCCAAGTCATTGAGTTGTCGTGTTTTCGAACCGGAAAAAGCGTCCACCTTTCCTGAAAACACTCTAGTCCTCGTGCAGTTCGCGCGAAATCGCCGGTCCGATCTCGAAGGTCGAGAAGCGCACGTCGAGCCCGGTGCCGACCGGCGAGCAGGCCATCGGTCCGACCGCGACACTTTCAGGCATGTCGAGATATGCAAGGCGCGACATTGCCCATCTGGCCGCGCCCCAGCGGTACTGTACCCGCAGGGCGTCGCCGTGGCGGGTCAGTCTCAGATGCATTTCGGCCATCGCCTCGGCAGGCAGGGGGACAACGCTCCAGTCCGATTGGTCGGCCCGTGTCACGACCGTGCTCGCATGTGGCAGTCCGTCGGTGTACTCGATGCCGGCCTTGAGCCAGTTATCATCGTCGACACGCAGCATGATCCCGGCCTGATCGTAAAGCGCCGAATAGGCCGCCGAGAACACGACAACGGCGGTAAAATCGCCCTGTGTCAAAAGCCCGAACATGTGGCCGTTGCTGTGCCGGAACCCGTAGTGGGTGTTGTTCCAGAAATCGGTTTCGGCGGCGGCTGTCATCTTCAAGCCGTTCTCGTCGACCGACCAGGACGCCGGTGGATTGTGCCAAACGTGGTTCTCGAACATGGTCAGTCTCCCAAGTGGGTTGCAGCGCAGACGTTTTCATTGTGGCTTGTGCGAGGCAAGTCCCGAGCGCGCTTTGCGGGTAAGGCATGCTGGCGTTGATCCGGTTGACCGATCGCGCGTATCAATTGTGTGACTGCAGGACAGGGAGAGGCGCGAGGTTGCGCCGTCCGCAAGGAATGATGAAGACCGAATCCGCTCGCTCTGACTCCGTTTATCGCGATTGGCTGGTGCTGGTCGCATTCCTCGTCGTCGTCATCGCAACTGGCGGTGTACTCGGTGTTCTCAATGCACCCGGTGCCTGGTACGCGAGCCTTGCCAAGCCGCCTTTCAATCCTCCGAACTGGGTCTTCGCTCCGGTCTGGACGTTTTTGTATGTGCTCATCGCCATTGCCGGCTGGCGCCTCTGGAAAACAGAGCCGCGCGGCGTGGCGATGAAACTCTGGGTCGGCCAGCTTGTCGTCAATTGGGCATGGACGCCGGTGTTCTTCTCCCTGCAGATGCTATGGCCGGCGCTTTTTGTGCTTGGCCTGATGTGGGCGCTGATCCTCGGCGTTATCCTGATGGCCTGGCGGAGAGATCGTCCCGCCAGTTTGCTGATGGTACCATACATCTTGTGGGTCAGCTTTGCAGGGTTGCTCAACGCCGCAGTGGCCTGGCTGAACTAGGTTCGGCTGAGAACGGATGCGCCGGGCGGTGCCGCCCGGCGCTCGTATCCTAGTTTTGTTCTGCGGGCTTGGTTCGCATGACCCAGAAGACCAGCGCCGAGGAGACGCCAAACAGCATCTTGGAGGTGAAGCTCACCGGGAAGGGAACGATGGTGACGAAATCGATGTTGATGATCGGCAGCAGCACGAAGAAATTCATTGTCCAGACACCGGCAAGACAGGCGACGACCAGGATTGGCTCGACAAACGTGCCGGCGACGCGCGGCAGCACCGCCGGGATGGCGATGGCGATGACAATGCCGAGACCGACCGCAAGCACCATGTGGATCACCAGGCCGATCGCCACCGAGGACGGCGCCGCGGCGAGATCCGGGAACACCGAGGCCGTCACGCCGCGCGCGACGATGGCGGCGTCGTTTCCGGACAACGAGGCGTAGAGCATGATCCAGACAATCTCCATCACGCCGCCGGCGATGCCCGCCAGTGTCCCGGCAGTCAGTAGGCTGTGCCGGCGGCGGCGCGCCGGGGAAGAAGCATTGGCAGTCATCGGGGATTCCTCTTGTTTGCTAGGCGTCGTTGCTCCGGCGGTCATCAAGCCATGATCTGTCGCGACCGGCCGAATAAGGATCGCAAGACGGTGAGAGACAGAAGGCGTCGCGTCAAGTGGCGGTTTGACGCTTGCCGCGCCCGTACCCGCGCGTTTCGACGCGCCGTGCCCAGTCCTGGGCCGGCCGTTCGATGAAGCGGTAGGACAGGTGGGCCAGGGTGAAGCTGATGGCCACGACGATCAGGCTCAATCCTGCCCAGACCGCCGGATCGGCGATGCCGGCATAGTGGAAGCTGGGCGCGAAAAGCTGCCGGACCAGTTCGAGTACAAGATAATGCCAAACGTAAAGTCCGAATGAAATCATGGCGATATATCGGAAAACGCCCAAATCGGTGACACGACTGATCCACAGCGACGACGGGGCCGTGGCCAATGCCAGTCCGATGCCGAGCGGGAAGAGCGGGTAGGCGTAGGGGATCTGCAAGAGCCCCCATCCCTCGGCAATCTCCCTGCTGAGATAGGGTCCCGTTGACCACGCCGCAGCGACAAGACCGCCGACAAAGACGAGATCGAACAACCAGTGGCGATGGCCGGCGAACAGCACCTGTGCACCCCCAGCCAGCGCGCCGATGGCGAAGATGGCAAAGAAGCCGAAGACGTTATATTCGGGCATCCACTCGCGCGCGCCGCCAACCAGCCCGTATTGCCAGCCGGTTTCGATACCGGAAATATCGACCATGTTGATGGTCAGGAAATGCGCGGTGAGCGCCAGCACGATCATGCCGAGCCAGACGATCCGCGCCGACCATCCTCTCAACCCGCAGCGTCCGCCGATGCACAGCAAGGCAAAGCACAAGGGCAGCAGAAGGTAGGACATCACCTCGAAGCCGATGCTCCACAAAGGGCCGTTCACCTCGACAGGGAACAGGGTCTGCCAGTGCCAGGCGTTAACGAAAAAGAACCCGGCAAGCAGGCGCTGCGCCAGCTCCGCGTCGGGCCTGATGCCGAAGATAGTGATGGAAAGAATGAAGGTGGCGATCAGGGCCACCCAGAAGCCCGGCGCAATACGCGCCGCACGTCGCAGTACGTAGCGCCTGAGCGAAGGCATGGGTTCCTCGGCATCGATGGCCAGCCAGAACGGGCGCGACAACAGGTAGCCTGAAAGCACGAAGAAGGCCCCGACCCCGAAAGACCCCATGATCGCAATCGAATGCGCGACCTTAACTGTCGAAGAAAAGGTATGCACATCAAAGCGTTGCGCGAGATGGTGAATCAAGACACCGAGGCAAGCGAAGGTTCTGATGAAGTCGGCGCCGGTCAGGAATTGGCGATCGTTCATGGTTCTCGGACCCCAAGGGATGCGCCGCGCGCTACCCTAAGGAGTTTCATGCGCCGCGAACAAGTGGACCGAATGTCCCTGCCGCCGCGTGAGGCGCTCGGGCGTCGCGGGGTCTCATCAACCGGCAGATGGCTCGTCACCGGAGTGGTGACTCCCCTGCAAAACGGGATTTCTTGCCAGCTACCCTGCTGCTCTGTCTTGCGGAATCGCGGTCCGGGCTATAAAGCCTCGCCATGACAGCGCAGCATCAATCCATCCTCATTGTCGATTTCGGTTCGCAGGTCACCCAGCTCATTGCGCGGCGCCTGCGCGAGCTCGACGTTTATTGCGAAATCCATCCCTTCTCGAACGCGGCCGATCATCTCGAGCGGCTGGCGCCTATGGGCATCATCCTCAGCGGTGGGCCGGCCAGCATCGTGGAAGAGGATTCACCAAAGCTGGACGCAAGGCTCGTGGAGGCCGGCGTGCCGATCCTCGGCATCTGCTACGGCCAGCATGCGCTTGCCGAAGCGCTGGGCGGCAAGGTCGAGGGTGGACACCATCGCGAATTCGGCCGGGCCATGCTCACCGCCGAAAAGCCCTGTTCACTTTACCATGGCATCTGGGATCTCGGCACGGAGCATCAGGTCTGGATGAGCCATGGCGACCGGGTGACCGTACTGCCCGAGGGATTCGAGGTCGTTGCCACCTCGCCCGGCGCGCCGATGGCGATCGTCGCCAATGAAGAGCGGCGCATGTGGGCCACTCAGTTCCACCCGGAGGTGCACCACACGCCTGACGGACCCAAGCTCTACAGGAAGTTCGCCTATGACATCTGCGGGTGCACCGGCGACTGGACCATGGCCGCCTACCGTCAGCAGGCCGTGCAGCAGATCCGCGAGCAGGTCGGGGACGGCAAGGTTATCTGCGGGCTGTCGGGCGGGGTCGATTCCTCGGTCGCCGCCGTTCTGATCCACGAAGCGATCGGCGACCAGCTGACCTGCATTCTCGTCGATCACGGCTTGATGCGCCAGAACGAGGCGGCCGACGTCGTCGAGATGTTCCGCAATCACTATAACATCCCGCTGGATCTCGTCGACGCTGCCGACACGTTCATCGATGCGCTCGAAGGCGAGGCCGATCCGGAAACCAAACGCAAGACGATCGGGCGCCTGTTCATCGAAACCTTCGAGGCCGAAGCCAAAAGGCTTGGTGGCGCCGACTTCCTGGCGCAAGGCACGCTCTATCCGGACGTGATCGAGTCCGTCAGCTTCTCCGGTGGGCCATCGGTGACGATCAAGTCGCACCACAATGTCGGCGGGTTGCCCGAGCGCATGAACATGAAGCTCGTCGAACCCTTGCGCGAATTGTTCAAGGACGAGGTGCGGGCGCTCGGCCGCGAACTCGGCTTGCCTGAAAGCTTTGTTGGCCGACACCCGTTCCCGGGGCCGGGGCTCGCCATCCGCCTGCCGGGCGGCGTCAGCCGCGACAAGCTCGACATTCTCCGGCAGGCCGACGCCATCTATCTTGAAGAGATTCGCAAGGCCGGCCTTTACGACGAGATCTGGCAGGCTTTCGCGGTCCTGCTGCCGGTACAGACGGTTGGCGTCATGGGCGATGGTCGCACCTATGAATTCGTCTGCGCCCTGAGGGCCGTGACCTCGGTCGACGGCATGACGGCGGACTTCTTCCCCTATGACATGGCCTTCCTCGGCCGCGCCGCGACGCGGATCATCAACGAGGTCAGGGGCATCAACCGCGTGGTCTATGACGTGACGTCCAAGCCGCCGGGGACGATCGAGTGGGAGTGAGCAGCGACCGCCGAAGGCGGTCAAATCGTGCCGGTGGCGCGATTTGAGCTGCGAACGCCCGAAGCCTGTGGCTGAGGGCCAGGCCGCCTTCACAAGGCCAAGGGAACTGACAGCATGCGTGCACTTGTCCAGCGTGTAACCTCCGCTTCCGTGGCCATCGACAACGAGGTCGTCGGCAAGACCGGACTTGGACTGCTCGTCCTTGTCTGCGCCATGCAGGGCGACAGCGAAAAGGAAGCGGATTGGCTGGCGGGCAAGATCGCCAAGCTGCGAATTTTCCGCGACGACGAAGGCCGGATGAATCGTTCGGTTGTCGATGTCGGTGGCGGAGCGCTGGTCGTCAGCCAGTTCACGCTCGCTGCCGAAACCAAGGGCAATCGGCCGGGCTTTTCCTCCGCCGCCGCGCCGGAAACCGGACGCGCACTCTACGAGCATTTCGCCGCGGCGCTGGCGGCGAATGGCGTGCCGATCGCCAAGGGCGTTTTCAGCGCAGACATGGAGGTCAGTCTGGTCAATGACGGCCCGGTGACCATCTGGCTCGACACGGCAACGCCCAACGGCTGATCACGCTCGGCTCGACAGCGGCGGCACCGCGTGCGTGCCGGCCTTGGCACTCCCTGGCAATTGAGGCAGAAAGGCTTGTCGGCACGCTGCGATTTTGCTAGCTGTGTTAGCGCTGTCATCAAGGGTTATCCGGGCATTGTCGCGCTGGCCGGGTCGGAGCCGAGCAGCGATCCGACAGAGTGAACCAAACCAGATCGGCGGAATGGATGAGGAACGGACGTCGTCAACCCGAGCGCAAACAGAAGATCACGCTGGCCGAGGTTGCCAAGCTCGCGGGCGTCAGCGAGATCACCGTGTCGCGTGTGTTGAGGAACAAGGGGTCGATTGCCGAGGCAACGCGTGAGAAGGTGATAAAGGCGGTGGTGGAAACCGGATACGTGCCCAACCGTCTCGCCGGTTCCCTGGCATCCGCCGATTCCAACCTGTGCGGGGTCATCATCCCGTCGCTGTCCAATATTGTCTTTCCTGAAGTGCTGCGCGGAATTCATGACGTTCTCGATCCAACCGGCATCCAGCCGGTGGTCGGGGTCACCCAGTATGACCCGGATGCCGAAGAGCAATTGGTGCGCTCGCTTCTGGCATGGAAACCGCAGGCCATGCTCATCGTCGGTCTCGACCACACCGAGGCGACGCGGCAGATGCTGAAGAACTGCGAAGTGCGTGTCGCCGAGCTGATGGACATCGATTCCGATCCCATCGACATTGCCGTCGGCATGTCGCACCGCAGTGCCGGCGAGGATACCGCCCGCCATCTCATCGAACGCGGCTATCGTCGTTTCGGCTATGTCGCTCACGACTGGGCCTCCGACCGGCGCGCGCTGCTGCGCCATGAGGGACTGCGCAAGGTCCTTGTCGAGAGCGGTCTTTCCCTTGTCGATCAGGAACTGTTCAGTGGCCCCACCTCCGCCATGGCCGGGCGGCAGGCGCTGGCCAGTCTGCTGGCCCGGACGCCGGATATCGACGTCGTGGTTTTCTCCAATGACGACATGGCCATAGGCGGGGTTTTCCACTGTCTGGCCGAAGGAATTGTGCTCAAGGACGACCTGGCCATTTTCGGCTTCAACGGTCTCGAGCTCGGCAGCGCCCTGCCGCAGCCGCTGTCGACCATTCGCTCGCACCGCTTCGATGTCGGTCGGATCGCGGCCGAGAAGGTTCTCGAAAGCCCGGAACGCGGCGATACGTCGGTCATCATCGATACCGGATATGAAATCGTTGCCGGCGGGACGGCCTGACGGTTAGGCCGGCGGACCGGCAAATGGTCCGGCATCGAACACCAGAAAATTGGCGAGACGAAAGAGGGATCGAAATGCATCAGGCAATCAGCAAGGGACATATCGCCGTCGTCACCGGCGGCGCTTCCGGCATCGGTCTGGCCGCCGCGCGGCGCCTGCTGTCCGAAGGCATGGTGGTGGTGATCGTCGACCTGCCGGGTGACAAACTCAACGCGGCGCGAGCCCTGCTCATCGGAGAAGGCGCGGCCGAGGACAGTGTTTTCGCCCTGGCAGCCGATGTCGGCGACGAGGTGCAGCTCAAGGCGCTCGAAGCCAGTGTCACAAAGGAAATCGGGCCGGTCAGCGTGCTGATGAACAATGCCGGCATGCAGCCGGGCAGCTCGATCCTCGATGCCGAGAACAACTGGCGGCGGATCATCGACGTCAACATGTGGGGCATCATTCGCGGGGCGCAGATCTTTGCGCCGGGCATGATCGCTTCGGGTCGGCCGGCGCTGATCATCAATACCGGCTCCAAGCAAGGCATCACCACGCCGCCCGGCGATCCGGCCTACAATGTCTCCAAGGCCGGCGTGAAGGTATTCACCGAACAGTTGCAGCATGAATTGCGCAACATCGCCGGCTGCCAGGTCGAGGCAAAGCTGTTCATTCCTGGGTTCGTCTTCACGCCGCTGACGGCGCATGGACGCACCGAGAAACCGGCGGGCGCCTGGACGCCGGAGCAGACGGTCGCCTTCCTGTTCGAGTCTCTGGAACGGGACGATTTCTACATTCTGTGCCCGGACGGCGAGGTTGATCGTCCGACCGATGAAAGGCGCATTGCCTGGGCTGCCGGCGACATCGTCGAGAACCGGGCGCCGCTGTCGCGCTGGCACAAGGATTATGGCGACGCCTTCAAGGCCTGGCTCGAGAGCTGACTCCGGGGGGAGAGGTATGGCCGGTCCGGCGGGGGCCGGGCCGGCTGTGCCTTATTCGGCCGGACCGTGCATGCGGCGGGCCACCGGCAGGTTGGGCAGCAGCGACACGAGCCGATAGGCCAGGGCTTCGACCGGCTTGCGGAAACGCCATTCCACGGCCCAAGAAAACGCCATGGCCAGGACGAGGGTTGCACCAAGCGCCGTGATGACGTTCATCTCCGGCGGCACATGGGGTCCGAGCGCTGCCATCAGCGTCAGCCCGAGCGTTTCGTGCAGCAGATACCACGAATAGGAGACGAGCCCTGCCTGGATCAGCAGCGGCCCGATGACCGGCGGTACCGGCAGGGGCTTGCGGTCGGCAAACCTTAGGAAGGCGAACATCAGCACGGCGAAAACCGAGATGGTGACAATAGCGTCGATCGCCCCGGTCGGGCGCAGGTAGGAACTGCCATAGCTGTCGACGGCCAGCACCAGCACCATGGCGGCACCATTGAGCGTCAGCCCCATGTCGGTTGCCATGGCATTCGTCCGCCGCATGAACAACAGGATGCCGAAGGCGAAGAATGGCAGGTAGGGCGCCAGTCCGAACACCCGCAGCAGGTTTGTCGGCGAGGCGCCGCCACTCGCCGGCAGGATCAGCGTCATCGCCACCCATAAACTGGCGAGCGCCACGGCGAGATAGGAGAATAGCCGCGCCAGTTTCTCACCGGTGCCGAAGACGGCGGCCATCAGCGCCAGCAGTACGTAGAACCTCACCTCGGCGGCGATCGACCAGAAGGAGCCGTTGACCCATTCGCCTGCCTCGCCGAACAGGATCAGGTTGAGGCCGAGATCGAAAAGCGTTGCCGGCTGCTCGTGGTAGTTGACGGCGGGCACGCTTGGCACCGGGGCGAACATGGCGAAGATGAACAGCCCGACAGCCGCCGCGATGAAGGCCGGATAGAGCCGCGAGATGCGCCGGGCGAAGAAGCGCCGCACGCTTTCCGACCGATTCAGGGTCAGAAAGATGCAATAGCCGGAGATGACGAAGAAGAAGAACACGCCGATCCAGCCGAACCCAACCGGCATGGGAACGGGACCGGCCATGTTGAGCGCCTCGTGCGGCAGGCGTGCCGTGTAGTGATAGAGCGCCACCAGAAGGATGGCGAGGCCGCGGAACATGTCGAGCGTCGGGTCGCGGCCATTGGCAAGTGCTTCTGCCTTTGCTGCGGCACGCGCCCGGGCGCGGGCGTTGAGCCAGCGCGTCAGCGGTCGTTCGAGCACGACATGGGCGATGACCGAGCCGATGATGGCGAAGCCGAGCGTCACCGGCACGAACAGCCAGCCGAGCGCGACCTTGCCGAACACCAGTGCCATCAGGTTCACCGAGAACGGGTGCGAGAGATAAAGCGCATAGGAGGCGTCGCCCATGAGCACGGCGCTGCGCCCGACGGCGCCCCTTGCCATGTAGCCGGAGGCGGCCGTGCCGCAAACGATCAGCGCCGCCGGAATGCCGTACAGCAGCGGCCGGGCGAAATCGCTCTCGAACATCAGGAACGGCGCGGCAGCGAGGCCGGCGATGCCAAGCGCGATCACCTGGATGGCCAAACGCTGCGGCAGCCGCCAGCCCTTGGCAAAACCGTAGGCGATGAGCATGCCGACGGCGAATTCGAGCACAAGCGGATTGGTCCAGAAGCGGATCTGCACCATTTCGTCGGGCACGAACACGTGCAGGCCGGCGAGAACGGTGAACAGTGCCGCAAGCCCCGGCACGCCGATGCGGCGCGGGAACAGCAACGCGATCGAAAACAGGGCGTAAAAGAACATCTCGTAGTTGAGTGTCCAGCCGAGCTTCAGCACCGGCTGGATGAGATGTTCGGTGTTCATCCACGGCAGGAAGACGATTGAGGCAAGGATCTGGGCCGGATCGAGCGCATTGACGTTGATCCGGCCCGGAAACAGTACGATGGCGACAAGCATCAGGCCCGTGAACAGCCAGTACAGAGGCACCAGCCGAACGATGCGGCGTATCAGGAAGCTGGTCTGGGCGCCCGGCTTGCCGAAGTCCTCGGCCGAGACGAAGAACATGATGAAGCCGGATATGACGAAGAAAATATCGACACCGGCCTCCCAGGGCAGGAAGGCAAAGGCGGCTTCGGCGCCCTTCGGCAGGAAGGCGAAGGTTTCGCCCTCGTGGATCAGATGGCCGAACAGCACCAGAAATGCTGCGGCAAAGCGCAGCACTTGCAGGCCTTCCAGGCGAACACGGCCGTTGACGGACATGTGTGTGCTATCCTCGTTTCGGTCAGGAGTGTCGGGCCTGTCGCTTAAGGACGGGCAAATTCCCGGCTGTCCTGCCGTCATCTGTTGTGTGTGGTGAATGAAGTCTTGCTATCGGGAGGTGCCGCAATGCTCATTCTTGTCCTGGGCCTGATCCTGTTTTTTGGCCCCCATTGCCTCAAGATGCTCATTCCAGGAACCCGTGCCGCCTTCATCGAGAAGCGGGGCGAGGGACCATGGAAAGGCATGGTCGCGCTCTTGTCGGTAGCCGGCATCGGCCTGATGATCTGGGGCTGGATATCCTATCGCTGGCAGGCGCCCGATCTCTATATGCCGCCGGATTGGGGTGTGCATGCTGCCGCCGTGCTCAATTTCGTCGGCCTGGTGCTGCTTGCCGTGTCGGGCGGGCCGGTCGGCCGCATCAAGGCGTTTGTCGTTCATCCCATGGCCTTCGGCGTTGCCGCATGGGGCATCGGGCACCTTTTCGCCAATGGCGATCTGGCCTCGGTGCTGCTGTTCGGCGCCTGGTCGCTCTACGCGATTGCTTCGGTGCTGGCGTCGTTTTTGCGCGGCGACCCCAGACCTCAGTTCGAATCCTCGAAAAGCGATATCGGCGGCATTGTCGGCGCTCTGGTGATCTACCTGGTGCTGGTCTATTTCCTGCACGGTTTCCTGTTCGCCAGCACGCCTCCGGTGATCTAGTCGCAAGCGGCTCGGACAGCGGGACAATCCTGTCATGGCGCCGCCGCGGTGGCGTCGGGCAATGTGGGGCTTTGCAGCCGTTGACCAGCGGCCGGATGCAGTCGCGGCTACGGTGGGTTTGTGCATGCGCGTTGACGAATTGCATTCCGCTGCGCGCCTGACTATTGTGCCGCCGAATTCAAACGCCGAGTGACCAGAAAATGTCCGAAGAATCGCTGTTCCGCGAAATTGATGAGGATTTGCGCGCCGATCGACTGCGTACCCTGTGGCGGCGGTTCGGACCCTACGTCATCGGCGCAGCCGTTGCCGTGGTCCTGCTCGTTGCGGTCAACGAGGGCTGGGCATGGTGGCAGCAGTCAAATGCGGCGCGTTCGTCGGACGCGCTCTACGTGGCGCTCGACGCAGCCCAGGAGGGTGATGTCGAAGCGGCGCTCGAGGCGCTCGGTCCGGTCGAGGAAACCGGTTCGGGACAATATCCTGTGCTGGCAAAGTTCGCCGAAGCGGCGTTTCTCGCCGAGCAGGGCAACTCCGAGGAAGCGGTTGCCGTTTATGACGGACTTGCCGCCTCGCTGAGCGAATTGCGTCTGCGTGAACTGGCGCTGGTGCTTGCCGCCTTCAATCTGGTCGATTCCGCTGATGTCGATAGCGTCGAGACCCGCATCAATGGCCTGATCGCCTCCGGTTCGCCGCTGGCCGGCGCTGCCCGCGAGGCGCTCGGCCTGGCACAATACAAGGCAGGCCAGGCCAATGCCGCGCTGGCAACGTTCAAGGCAGCCGATGCCGACGCCAATGCGACCAACGATCTCAAGGCGCGCGTCAACGTCTATATCGCCCAGCTCGAGGCCGAAGGCGCGGTTGCGCCGGGCGTCGATGCCGCCACGGGCGATGCGTCTGCTGCCGAAGCGACGAACTGACATAACCGGCGCCGGCAACGGCGGGAGTCCAATACATGAGCGTTGTCGTCGCTATTGTCGGCCGACCCAATGTCGGCAAGTCGACGCTGTTCAACCGGCTGGTCGGCAAGAAGATCGCGCTTGTCGATGATACGCCGGGCGTGACTCGTGATCGCAGGCTTGCCCGGGGCCGGATCGGCGGCCTGTTCTTCGACGTGCTCGATACGGCCGGATACGAAGATGCCACCGACCAGAGCCTCGAGGCGCGCATGCGTCTTCAGACCGAGGCGGCGATCAACGAAGCCGACATCATCCTGTTCATGATCGATGCCCGCGCCGGTGTGACCCCGCTCGATGCGCATTTCGCCCGCATCCTCAGGAAGGCTGGCAAGGACGTGCACCTTGTCGCCAACAAGGCCGAATCCAAGGCTGCCGATGCCGGGCTCACCGATGCCTACAGTCTCGGATTCGGGGAGGCGATCGCGCTATCGGCCGAACACGGGCTTGGACTTGGTGATCTTTATGCCATCGTCTCCGAGGCCGTCGAAAAGGTAGAAGCCGATAGAAGCGAGGCGGAAGAAGCCGAGGCCGCCGATATGCCAGCCTTCGATGTCGCCATTTCCGGCGAGATCGATGAAGAGGAAGCCAATAGGCGTTGGGATCCGACGCGCCCGCTCAACGTGGCTATCATCGGTCGCCCCAATACCGGCAAGTCGACGCTGATCAACCGCCTTGTTGGGGACGAACGGCTGCTGACCGGTCCGGAAGCCGGCATCACCCGCGACTCGATCCTGGTGCCCTGGGAGCATGATGGCCGGGTCATCAACCTGGTCGACACTGCCGGCATGCGCCGTAAGGCCAAGGTGCAGAAAAAGCTCGAAAAGCTCGCCGTCTCGGATTCGCTCAGGTCGCTGCAATATGCCGAGGTCGTCATCGTCATGCTCGATGCCACCATGCCATTCGAGAAGCAGGACCTGCAGTTGATCGACCTTGTCGAGCGCGAGGGCAGGGCGGTGGTCATCGCACTCAACAAGTGGGATCTGGTCGAGGAAAAGCAGAAGGTCCTCAGCGAGCTCAAGGAGATGTGCGGGCGCCTGCTGCCGCAATTGAGCGGTGTGCCGATGGTGACCTTCTCCGGCCTCAAGGGTATCAATATCGATCGGCTGATGCAGGCGGTGTTCGATGCCGAGCGCGTGTGGAACGTTCGTATCTCGACGGCCCGGCTCAACCGCTGGCTCGACGACATGCTGTCCGCGCATGCGCCGCCGGCGGTGGGCGGCAGGCGGCTGAAGATGCGCTACATCACACAGGTCAAGGCGCGGCCGCCGACCTTCGCCGTCTTTGCCTCGCGCCCCGATGTGGTGCCGGCGGCCTACAAGCGTTACCTCGTTCACGGATTACGCAAGGCTTTCGGTCTCGGCGGCGCACCCATTCGCCTGATGTTGCGCGGTGGTGAAAACCCCTATGCAAACAGGAAGAAGAAGCGCTGAGTTAAGGTCGCACTTCACATGAAGTTCGGGCGTTTGGGACGGCTGAATCCGTCCATGCTCCGGATCGCAGGAGATCGGTCGCCGGAGGCCGTCCAGCCGCTCACAAGGGTTCGGTGCTGCCCATGCCGATGTCGACCAGCATGCCGGTTTCGCCGTAGGCCGGGGTCACCATGTCGACAAGGCGCGGGGCGATCTCTTCCGGAGCGGGCAGGGTCTGGGGATCCTCGCCCGGCATCGCCTGGGCGCGCATGGCGGTCCTGACGAGGCCCGGATAGACGATGTTGGCTTTGACGCCAGTCGCCTCCATCTCTGCGGCATAAGCCTTGACCAGCACGTCGAGGGCCGCCTTGGAGGAGGCGTAAAGGCCCCAGTAGGCCTTGGTCCGTCTGGCAGCGCCCGAAGACACCATGACGACACGCCCGGCATCGGACTGACGCAGCAACAGATCCATCGAGCGGATCAGGCGGTAATTGGCGGTGACATTGACGGCGAAGGTCGTCTCGAACTTCTTCGGGTCGATATGAGCGACCGGGCTCAAAACACCGAGCAGGCCGGCATTGCCGATCAGGCCGTCGAGTTTGCCCCAGCGTTCGTGAATGGCGGCGCCGAGCCGGTCGATGCCGGCATAATCGGTCAGGTCGAGCGGCACCAACGTTGTCGTTCCGCCCGCAGCCTGGATGATGTCGTCGACCTCCTCGAGGCCGCCGACAGTACGGGCCACGGCAATGACATGAGCGCCACGGGCGCCGGCATTGCGGGCGGCGGCGGCTCCAATGCCTCGCGAAGCCCCGGTGATCAGGACAACGCGTCCTTCAAGGTCTTTCTCAGTCATCGGTTTCCCTGCTCGGTCCTAACTGGCATTCGGCCCCGTGGATTCGGGAGCTGCCTTAGCCGGCTTCCCTCAGCAGCGACATCTTCTTGGGATCGGCGCGCCTCTCGCCATTGAGGTCGGTCAGCGTCGTAGGGTAGTCGCCTGTGAAGCAATGATCGGAGAATTGTGGCGTGGCATTGTCGCGCGCAATGCCGCCGACAGCGTCGTAAAGCCCCTCGATCGACAGGAAGGCGAGGCTGTCGACGCCGACGTGACGCGCCATGTCCTCGAGGTTCTCGAACTGGTTGGCGATCAGCTTGTCCGGGTCGGGCGTGTCGATGCCGTAGTAGTCAGAATGAAGGATCATCGGGCTGGCGACGCGCATATGCACTTCCGCCGCCCCGGCTTCGCGGATCATCTGCACGATCTTGAGCGAAGTGGTGCCGCGCACGATCGAATCGTCGACAAGCACCACGCGCTTGCCCTCGATCTGCTCGCGATTGGCCGAATGCTTGAGCCGCACGCCGAAGGTGCGGATGTGCTGGCTCGGCTGGATGAAGGTGCGTCCGACATAGTGATTGCGGATGATGCCATATTCGAACGGAATGCCGGACTGCTGGGCATAGCCAAGTGCTGCCGGTGTGCCGCCATCGGGTACGGGTACGACGACATCGGCATCGATCGCCGCCTCGATGGCGAGATTCTTGCCCATGTTCTTGCGGGCCGTGTAGACCGAACGCCCGGCGACGATCGAATCCGGCCGGGCGAAATAGACATATTCGAACAGGCAGACGCGTTCAGGCCGTGGCGGGAAGGGCTTGAAGCTCTCAATGGAGACCGAGCCGTCCGGCTGCGTCTCGCAGACGACCACTTCGCCATTCTCGACATCGCGCACGAACTTGGCGCCAATGATGTTGAGCGCGCAGGTTTCGGAGGCAAAGATCGGCTTGCCGTCGAGATCGCCCAGCACCAGCGGACGGATGCCGTTGGGATCGCGGGCGCCGATCAGCTTGGTGCGGGTCATTGCCACCATCGAATAGGCGCCTTCGAGGTGCTTGAGCGCGTCGATGAAGCGCTCGGCGGAATTCTTTGACTTTGAGCGGGCGATCAGGTGCAGCACGACCTCGGAATCCGATGTCGACTGGCAGATGGCGCCGCCGGCGATGATCTCGCTTCTCAGCGTCAGTCCGTTGGTGATGTTGCCATTATGGGCGATGGCGATGCCGCCGACCTCGAGTTCGGCGAAAAGCGGCTGGACATTGCGCAGCACCGTCTCGCCGGTGGTCGAATAGCGCACATGGCCCATGGCTGCCGGCCCGGGCAGCTTGGCGAGCGTATTGGGATCGGTGAAATTGTCGCCGACAAGGCCGAGACGCCGCTCGGCGTGGAACTGGGTGCCGTCGAAGGAGACGATGCCAACCGATTCCTGTCCGCGATGCTGCAAGGCGTGCAGCCCGAGCGCGGTCAGCGTCGCCGCTTCGGGGTGCCCCAGAATGCCGAACACGCCGCACTCCTCGCGCAGCGTGTCCCCGTCAAGATCGAATGCCCAATCGTCGCCGCAGTCCGGCGGGAGAGATTTGCTGGTGCTCAACTCGAAGACCCTTGCCGATATCGGCCCTTTGGCGGACCGGATTTGGGTAAGCCCTTGTCTATCACGACCGGTGCCGGCCTGTCAGGTGCCGATGCCGATCTCGCCGGCATCTGTTCCTTCCTCGGCCGGCGGCACGGTATCAGGAGGCACGACATCGTCCTGGGTGCTGGCGCCGGAGCGCTGCAGGATGTCGTTGAGCTGGCTTTCCAGATCATCGGGCAGGGCGGAAATGAGCCCGTCGCCGATCTGTGTCAGCGCCGGCAGCGATTTAGATCCTTCCGCCCAGGAGGGCAGGTTGTTGCCCAGAAGCCAGTTGCCGAAGATGACGATGACGACGGCAATGACGATGCCGCGCAGCGCGCCGAAAACGAAACCGAGCGTACGGTCGAGCGGTCCGATCTTGGAATCGACGACGAAGTCGGCGATGCGCATGGTCACGAGGTGCAGGACGATCAACGAGACCAGGAAGGTGACGATCACTGTCGCCGCGTCCGCCACCAATTGCTCCTTGATGTACTCGCGCGCGATTTCGGGGTGATACTGCCACATCCAGATGGCCAGGACCGCAGAGCCGGCCCAGGTGGCGAGCGACAGGACTTCGCGGGTCAGGCCACGCGCTGTCGCCAGCAATGCCGAGATCAGAACCAGAATGCCGACGCCGACGTCGAAGGCGGTGAACATCGCGGACGCTCCCCAAGACTGCGGTTGGATGCTTGCGACCCCGTTTAGCCGCTTCACTCCGCCGTGTGAAGCGCCCGAAACACTTATGCCTCGACTTGTTGCCCGGAAGCTGCGATTCGGGCCGCCCGGACCGCCCGATCATGGGTCGGGATCGAGAAGGCGCGGGCCCGGACCTTCCGCTGCAAGCGCATCCTCGGAATTGCGCAAGGGGCAGGTGTCGACCGACAGGCAACCGCAGCCGATGCAGCCATCAAGGTTGTGGCGCAGCCGGGTCAGCCGGGCGATGCGTTGGTCAAGCTCTGTCGCCCAGGCCTTTGCCATCTGCTCCCAGTCATGGGCGTTTGGCGCGCGGTCCGCCGGCAATACGGCAAGGGCTGAAGCGATCTCGGCAAGCGGAATGCCGGTCTTTTGCGCCACCTTTATCACCGCGACGCGGCGCAGGACCGTCCGATCGTAGCGGCGCTGGTTGCCTGAGGTCCGCGTGCTGGTGATCAGGCCCTTCGATTCGTAGAAATGCAGTGTCGACACCGCGATATCGGCGCGGCGTGCCACGTCGCCGACCGACAATTGCCTGGGCAGAGCCGGCATGGCGCCTCCAGATTGATACTTGACCTCAACTATACTTGAGGTTTTATCACGGCGCTCCTTGAATGGCAAACCCCGAGGAGCCACCCATGTCCGTCGAAACCATTTCCGCCCGCCCGATTCCTGCCGACTCGTGCAACTGGCTCGCGCGTATCAAGCGCCTCGCCTTTGCGCTGGTCAGGCGTTCCGCCTCGCCGCGCCGCGTCAAGCAGACGCGCGTTCACAATCTCAGCGCCCACCTGCGCCGCGATATCGGCCTGTCGGTCGAGGACCGTTTTGTGTCGGATGCGAAGGGCGTGCTGTGGCCCTATTGCGCCGCGTCGGCGACGTCCTCGTCGCCGCCGGCAGCTATGCGGGCGACAAGTTCGGGCAGGTCGGCGAATTCGGCGATGCCGATGCCGGCGTTGCGGTCAGAGGCGGCGATCTTGCCGCAATAGGCGCCGGTGAAGCCGAGCTTGGCTGCCTCGCGCAGTCTGAGTGACGCGTGCGCCACTGGCCGCACGCCGCCCGACAGGGAGATCTCGCCGAAGAACACCGCGTCGGCGGGAAGCGGCCGGCCGGTCAGCGACGACACGAGCGCGGCGGCGACAGCGATGTCGGCTGCCGGCTCGTTGACCTTCAGCCCGCCGGCGACATTGAGATAGATGTCGTTGGCGCCGATACGGACCCCGCAACGGGTTTCGAGGACGGCAAGGATCATCGACAGGCGCGCCGAATCCCAGCCGACGACAGCCCGGCGCGGCGTGCCGAGCGGCGAGGGGGCGACAAGCGCCTGGATCTCGATCAACAACGGCCGCGTTCCCTCGATGCCGGCAAAGACCGCCGAGCCGGTCGCTTTGGAATCGCGTTCGTCGAGGAACAGGGCCGAGGGGTTGGCGACTTCTTCCAGCCCGCGCTCGGTCATGCCGAAAACGCCGATCTCGTCGGTGGCGCCGTAGCGGTTCTTGACGCCGCGCAGCACCCGGAACATGTGCGAGGTGTCGCCTTCGAAATAGAGCACGGCGTCGACCATGTGCTCGACGACACGCGGTCCGGCGATCTGGCCGTCCTTGGTGACATGGCCGACCAGCACGACGGCGGCGCCGGATTTCTTGGCAAAACGCGTCAGCGCCTGGGCGCTGGTGCGCACCTGGGTGACTGTGCCCGGAGCGGAATCGATCCGCTCGGTCCACAGGGTCTGGATCGAATCGATGACGACGAAATCGGGCGCCGGACCCTGTTCGAGGGTGGCGAGGATCGATTCGACATGGGTTTCGCTGGCAAGCATCACCGGCGCGTCGGCGAGTCCGAGACGCTGGGCCCGCATCTGCACCTGCGCCATCGCTTCTTCGCCCGAAACATAGATGACGCGCTTGCCGCCATTGGCCAGCGCCGCTGCCGCCTGCAACAACAGGGTCGACTTGCCGATGCCCGGATCGCCGCCGACCAGAACTGCCGACCCGTTGACGAAACCGCCACCGGTCACGCGGTCGAGCTCGGCAATGCCGGTGGAGATGCGCTCAGCCGCATCGGAAACCGCCGACAGCGGCGACAAGGCCAGCGGCCGGCCCGACGAGCGCGCCGCCTGCGGTCCGGCGCCGATGCCGGTATTGGCGGTTTCCTCGACGATGGTGTTCCACTCGCCGCAGCTCTCGCAGCGGCCGGCCCATTTCGAGCTGACGGCACCACATGACTGGCAGACATAGTTCAGTTTGAGTTTGGCCAAGACGGGTTCGCTTCAGTCAGAGTAGGAAAGAACATACAGGGAACATAGCATCTTGCCAAGCCCCCCGGGACACGTGGCGGGAGGCGGCAAATGCGGCGTTTATCCCAAGACCCCGAACCATCTCAGCGCTGCAATCGCGATGGCCAAGAGCACCACGGCCGAGAAGAACTCGAAGGTAAAGCGGGTGAAAAAGGTCGGGATGAAGACGTCGTAGATGAAGCCGTCCGGGCGAGCGCCGTAGCGTTCGGCATAGGGCGAGATCGGGCAGCGGAAACGGTAGGTGAGCATGATGATCGTCTCGATGGCGACCAGCGCAAGTGCGATCCACAGCCAGATGCCGGCCTGCCAGGTGATGGCGGCATAGAGCAGGACGAAGCATGCCGTGCCGTTGACGATGTAGATGATGGTGTGCACCAGCCGGATCGCGAACAGCATCTGGGCATTGCTGAAGCGCATTTTTCGCTCAGCCCTGATCGGATGGAGGCAGGTAGATGCGCTCATAGCGGCCGGCATTGAGGGCTGTCAGGATTTCATAGCCGATGGTGCCGGCGCTTTCGGCCTGTTCGTCGACCGACAGGTTTGGGCCGTAGATTTCCATGTAGTCGCCCGGCTTGGGCGCATTTTCGTGGAAATCGGTGACATCGACGGTGACGAGATCCATCGAGATCCGACCCATCACCGGGGCGACCCGGCCCTTGAAGGCGGCACGGCCACCGGGCTTGGTCGAACTGGCGCCGAGGGCGCGGAAGAAGCCGTCGGCATAGCCAATGCCAAGGGTGGCGATGCGGCTCTCGCGATCGATTGAATGGGTGGCGCCATAGCCCACCGTTTCGCCTGTCCGCGCCGCCCGCACCTGCAGCACCGGCACTTCGACGGTGACGGCATGGGCCATGGGGTTCTGCCGTCCGCCGATGGCGCGGCCGCCGTAAAGGGCGATACCGGGGCGGACCATCTGGAAGTGGAACTCGCGGTTCGACATCAGTCCGGCTGAATTGGCCAGCGAAGCCGGAATGGCGGGAAACTGAGCCAGGACCGTCTGGAACAGGGCCAGTTGGGTGCGGCTTTTCTCGTGTGCCGGCTGATCGGCGCAGGCGAGATGGCTCATCACCATTTGCGGCAGGTAGCCGAATTCCGCCAGCCGGTCGCGCACCAGTGCCGTGTCGGAGAGGCGGAAGCCAAGCCGGTTCATGCCGGTATCGAAATGAAGGGCTGCCGGGAAAGCCTCATTGTGACTGAGGCAGATGTCCATCCATTCCTCGAGCATCGGCACCGAACTCAGGATCGGCATCAGTCTGTGGGCGAGATAAAAGCTGGAAGCGCCCGGATAAAGACCGTTGAGCACGAAGATATGGGCATCGGGAAGTGTCTGGCGCAGGCGCTGGCCCTCGTCGGGCGTGGCGACGAAGAAGAACTGCGCACCAGCCTTGGCCAATGCAGCGCCGGACTGTTCGAGGCCGGTGCCGTAGGCGTTGGCCTTGACCACGGCGCCGGTCAGAGCGCCGGCCGACACCCGTCCCAGTGCTCGCCAGTTCCTGACGATGGCACCGAGATCGACTGTCAATCGGCCGGAAAGGCCTTCTGGGCGGGCGGGAACGGACATGACCGGAGGTTATTCGATTCGGTCGGGCGTGTAGGCATCGCGCGCAAGGTTGGTGAAGCGCGTGAAATTGGCTTCAAAGCTCAGCGTAACGGTGCCGGTCGGTCCGTGGCGCTGCTTGCCGATGATGACATCGGCCAGTCCGTAGACTTTTTCCATTTCCCCCTGCCAGGTCAGATGCTCGGGCGTGCCTTCCCGTGGTTCCTTGTTCTTGAGGTAGTATTCATCTCGGTAGATGAACATAACCACATCGGCATCCTGTTCAATCGATCCGGATTCGCGCAAGTCCGCAAGCTGCGGCCGCTTGTCGTCGCGATTCTCGACCTGGCGCGACAACTGACTGAGCGCCATGATTGGCACGTCGAGCTCTTTTGCCAATGCTTTCAATGACGTGGTGATCTCCGTCAGCTCCTGCACGCGGTTCTGGCTGGCCTTGGCAGACGAGCCGCTCAACAGCTGCAGATAGTCGATGACGATGAAATCGAGCCCTTTCTGGCGCTTGAGGCGCCGGGCGCGTGCCATCAGCTGGGCGACGGACAGACCACCCGTGTCGTCGATGAACAATGGCAGATCGCTGATCATCTGCGAGGTCTCGACCAGCGTCGAGTACTGGCTGTCGTGAATATTGCCGCGCCGGATCTCGGAGGAAGAAATCCGCGCCTGGTCGGAAAGAATACGCGTCGCCAGCTGCTCGGCGCTCATTTCGAGCGAGAAGAACCCGACTCGACCGCCATTGATCGTTTTCATGTGACCTTCCGGCGTCGGTTCCTCTCGGAAGGCTTTGGCGATGTTGACGGCGATATTTGTGGCGAGAGAGGATTTGCCCATGGCCGGGCGAGCGGCGAGGATGATGAGGTCGGAGCGCTGCAGCCCGCCCATCAGCCTGTCGAGATCGGTCAGGCCCGTGGAGGTGCCAGACAGTCGCCCGTCGCGCTGATAGGCTTCGCTCGCCATCTGGATCGAGGCGGTCACGGCATTGGCGAAGGACTGGAACCCGCCGTCGTAGCGCCCGCGCTCTGCCAGATCGAACAAGCGCTTTTCCGCTTCCTCGATCTGTTTGTCCGGCGTCATCTCGACATCGGCCTCATAGGCGAGTTCGGTCATTTCCTCGCCGATGAGGATGAGGTTGCGCCTGAGCGCGAGATCGTAGACGGCCTGTCCGAAATCATAGGCGTTGATGACCGTCGTCGCCTCGGCGGCAAGACGGGCCAGATATTGCTGCATCGAGACGCCCTCGATCAACTCGGTGGGCAGAAACGTCTTGATGGTGCGCGGATCGGCCTTCTTGCCGGCGCGGATGATCTTGGCGGCAACTTCGTAAATCTGGCGGTGCACCGCCTCGTAGAAATGCTCAGGCTCGAGAAAATCGGAGACGCGGTAGAATGCCTCGTTGTTGACGAGGATGGCGCCGAGCAGAGCCTGCTCGGCCTCGATATTGTGCGGGGCCTGCCGATAGCCCTGCTCCTGATCTGGACGAAGTTGCCTTATCTCGGCCATGCAGCCCCCGCTGGCTCGTGAGCATTGTAGTTAATGCAATCCTGCCGCTCTCCATAGCTGCAATAGCCGCGGCATCGTTGTCGCAGTGAACAGCGGGGATAACGGGCGGGATCGCTCGACAAGAAAAAGGGCCGGAGCAATCCGGCCCTTTTTTATCACAGATGATTCGGGCCTAGATCAGGCGTCGGCCTGGGGCTCGTCCTCGACGGGCTCAGCCGCTTCCTCGGCGCTGGCCTCGGCACCCTCTTCGGCGCCTTCGGCAGCTTCCTCGGTCTCGGCTTCGGCCGCAGCGGCCTCTTCTTCCTCGTCGTCATAGGAAACGACGGTCATGTCTTCGCCCTTGGCCTGGCGCAGGGCCTCGTCCTCGGAGCGGGCGACGTTGACCTTGACCGAAACCTCGACTTCCGGGTGGAGGTTGAGGGCAACGGTGTGCATGCCGACCGTCTTGATCGGCAGGGCAAGATCGACCTGGGCCTTGAGAACGGTGTAGCCGTCGGCGCCGAGCGCGTCGGCGATGTCGCGGGTCGAGACCGAACCGTAGAGCTGGCCGGTTTCGCCGGCCTGGCGGATCATGATGACAGAGTGGCCATTGAGACCGGCAGCGATGCCGGCGGCTTCGTTGCGGCGCTCTTCATTGCGCTTTTCGATGACCGAACGCTCGGCTTCGAACTTCTTGCGGTTGGCCTCGGTGGCGCGCAGCGCCTTGCCCTGCGGCAGAAGGAAGTTGCGGGCATAGCCGTCCTTGACGGTGGTTTCGTCGCCGATCGAGCCGTGGCGGCCAACGCGTTCGAGAAGAATAACTCGCATTTTGTCTCTCCAATGCTGTCCCGGCACGTCCCGATCGGAAGAGCCGGTTAGAGACGCAGGACCACCCCGCGCCCCAACGAGCGGCCCGACGCGCGGGCCGCCGCGTGATGATGCCTAGCTGACCGAGAAGGGCAGCAGGCCGATGAAGCGGGCGCGCTTGATGGCGCGGGCCAGTTCACGCTGCTTCTTGGCGGAAACCGCGGTGATGCGGGACGGCACGATCTTGCCGCGCTCGGAAATGTAGCGCTGCAGCAGACGGACGTCCTTGTAGTCGATCTTCGGGGCGCCGTTGCCCGAAAACGGGCAGGTCTTGCGACGGCGCTGGAACGGCCGGCGGGTGTGCTGAGTGGTCAGGTCACGAATAGCCATGTCAAAATCTCCTTTGTGACCTTAGAAACGGCGCGGGCGATCGCTGCGGTCGTCGCGGTCGCGCTTCTGCATCATGACGGACGGGCCGTCTTCCAGGGCATCGACGCGAATGGTCATGAACCTCAGGATGTCTTCGGAAAGGCCCATCTGGCGCTCCATCTCGGCCACCGCGTCGTGTGGGGCGTCGATGTTCATCAGCGTGTAGTGCGCCTTGCGGTTCTTCTTGATCTTGTAGGCGAGGGACTTGAGTCCCCAGTACTCGGACTTGGTCACCTGGCCACCGGCAGATGCGATCATCTCGGAGTAGGTGCTGGTCAGTTCTTCGACCTGCTGGGCGGAAACGTCCTGCCGCGCCAGATAGATATGCTCGTAGAGGGCCATGGGGCGCCTTTCCTTAGCGGTTCTCATCAATGGGCATGTCTGGCGCGGAGCCTCCTTGAAGCCGGAAAAGGCGTCAAAGCAGTCTTGCAAAGAGCGGGAACACGGGAGGTGACACATTTCTTTCGATCGTGCCGTCCGGCAAGCCGGACCCCTCCGTTCAGCCCCCGGCCAAACGAATGCAGGGCGGTGAATAGGACCAAACGGGCCGAAAGGCAAGGCGTTTCTCGGTTGCGCGACCCGTGCCGAATGCCGGTTCGCCGCAAAACCGACCGGGCGTGTGTCAACCTTAACGCGCAACCTTCTTCATAGATGAACGCGCGATGAACGCCCGGTTCGCTGCAGGTTCAGTCTGGCGGCCCTATTTCGGCCATTGTTAGAAGGTCAACGGCCCCGTCTCAAGGAGCAGTCAACATGTATCGCGTCAGCCACTCCGCGGCAAAATCCCTCTCTGCCATGTTTATGGCACTCGCAATTGCAGCGCCTGCCGGTGCCGCCGATCTGGCCTCGCCGGTCGGCAAATGGCAGACCGCGACCGGCGAAAGCCGGTATGAAGTGAGCTATTGCGGCAGCAATCAGGAAATCTGCGCCAAGCTGACCTGGCTGCGTTCCGATGCCCGCACGCCGGAGAACCTCGCCTATCTCAACCGAATGGTTGTGCGGGGCGCCGAGGCGACCTCGTCCAACAAGTGGAAGGGCGTCATCATTTTCGATGGCCAGGACATTCCTGGCCGCATGACCCTTGTCGACAATGACAAGATGGTTCTCAAGGGCTGTCAGGTGGTGTTCTGCCAGACGGTGGAGTTCGAGCGGATCTAGCGCTCAGCGCAAACGTACCTGACGCATGTAGATCAGTTCGGGATCGCCTGGATCGAGATTTTCGATCACCCCGCATTGCTTGAAACCGGCACTGAGAAAAAGCGCCTGCATCGCAGTATTCGATTGATTTATTGAGCTCCAGACAGGATCGCGAGGCCAGAGTCCGCTGGCATAGTCGACCAGAGCCCGCCCGATGCCGCGTCGCTGGAAAGCTTCACTAACACAGACCAGCTCGATGAACGGCTTGTGAAAGAACGAGCGGTTGGACACGATGTATCCGGCCGCCTCGCCATCCTGGCGCGCGATATGGCACTGGCTGACGGAGACCCAGTTGCGGATTTGGCCGACACGCCCATTCTGGACCGTGGCGCCGGCGTCGAGCGCGATCAGCGTGTCAATATCCCTAGAGCCGGCCGGCCCGATGGTGATCATGACACCACTGTAATCCGGTCGACCGCCCGGGTCACGCCGGTATAGAGCCAGCGCCGCCCGTCTTCGCGGAAGGCGAAGCTTTCGTCGAACAGATAGACATTGTCCCACTGGCTGCCCTGAGCCTTGTGGACGGTCAGGGCATAGCCGAAGGTGAACTCGTCGAATTGCCGGCGGACGGGCCAGGCCATCTGTTCGTCGGAACCGGTGAAGAAATCGAGGTGCGTCGTCACCTTCACCTCCTGCATCGCCGGTCCACCGTCTTCGGGCAGGATGTGCATTTCGAGCTTGCCGGAGTTCTTGCGCTTGACCTCCGAGACAATGAATATCTGGCCGTTGAGAAGCTTCTTGCGCGGGTTGTTCCTCAGGCAGACGATCTTGTCGCCCATGACCGGCGTGGCGTGTGGCAGGCCCTTAAGCTCGCGCAGCCGGTTGTTATAGTCGATGCGGGTGCGGTTGCGCCCGACCAGCACCTGATCGGCATGGAGCACGTCTTCCTGTTCGACCTCATCGCGCGAGATCACCTGAGACTCGCCATAGATGCCACGCCTCAGTTCACCGCCGTTGCGGATATCGAGCGACAGCTGGACGATCGGGTTCTCTGCCGCCTGGCGGTGAATCTCGGTCAGCATCAGGTCGGGTTCTTCGGTGATGAAGTAGCCGGTGCCCTGCACGGGCGGCAGTTGGAAGGGGTCGCCGAGCACCAGCACTTTGGTGCCGAAGCTCAAAAGGTCGCGGGCCAGCACCTCGTCGACCATCGAGACCTCATCGATGACGATGAGGTCGGCATCGGCGGCGGGCGATTCCCTGTCGAGCACGAAGCGCGGCTCGGCTTCGGATTCGGAGATCAGTGTGTAGATCAGCGAATGGATGGTCGAGGCGCCGCGACAGCCGCGCTTGCGCATGGCCAGTGCAGCCTTGCCGGTGAAGGCGGCGTATTTCACCGAGTTAAGTCCGGCTGCCAAGTGTTTGGCAAGCGTGGTCTTTCCAGTTCCGGCCCAGCCGAAAAGACGAAAGACCTGATCGCCGTTTCTGTCCTTGAGCCAGTCCGACACCGCGCTCAGGGCGGCGTCCTGCTGGGACGACCATTTGACCATTGAACCAACTCGGCTGCTTGCCACGGAAGCGAGGCACCCATAATTAGGGCGCAACAATTGGGCTGAGACAAGCACGGCGGACGAACTATGGCAAAGACAGCTTTCACCTTTCCCGGACAGGGCAGCCAGGCGGTCGGTATGGGCAAGGCCCTCGCCGAAGCCTACCCGCAGGCGCGAGCGGTGTTCGATGAGGTCGACGACGCGCTCGGACGCAAACTCTCGACCATCATGTTCGAAGGCCCCGACGACACGCTCAGGCTGACCGAGAATGCCCAGCCGGCGCTGATGGCGGTGTCGATGGCCGTTGTCAGGGTACTCGAATCAGAAGGCGCAAGTGTTTCGGAACGTGCCGCTTTCGTTGCCGGCCATTCGCTCGGCGAGTATTCGGCCCTGTGCGCGGCGGGCACGTTCTCGCTGTCCGACACGGCAAAACTCCTCGACATTCGCGGCCATGCCATGCAGGCGGCGGTGCCGGTCGGCGAAGGCGCCATGGCAGCGCTTCTCGGTCTCGACATGGACACGGTCCGCGCCGTGGCGGAAGAAGCTGCTGGGGGCGAGGTCTGCGATGTCGCCAATGACAACGCGCCGGGCCAGGTCGTCGTTTCCGGTTCGCTGGCTGCCGTCACGCGCGCCATCGATATCGCCAAGTCCAAGGGTGCCAAGCGTGCATTGGCTTTGCCGGTCTCGGCGCCCTTTCACTGCGCGCTTATGGCGCCGGCCGCCGAAAAGATGGCTGAAGCCCTGGCAGAGGTGACGATCAACGCACCGGTCGTGCCGGTCGTCGCCAATGTCACCGCCCGCCCGGAAACCGATCCCGACGCCATCCGCAAGAACCTTGTCGCCCAGGTCACCGGCATGGTGCGCTGGACAGAGAGCGCGTCGTGGCTGGCAGGCGAGGGCGGCGTCGACACTCTCTTTGAGCTCGGCGCCGGCAAGGTGCTGACGGGTCTTGCCAAGCGCATCGCCCCCGATGCGGCGACGCGGGCGCTTGGCACGCCGGAGGACATCGCGGCATATCTTCAGGGCGATGGCTGACGACGCGTTCGAATTCGACACTTCGATAACCCGGACCTTCAGGGGCGCACCGGGCAAGCTGATCGTGGCGTTTGTCGGAAGCCTGATGTTTCTCGGCATTTGCCTCGGCGTCGCCATGGGCTGGATGCCGGGGATCGAGGCGGAGCAAGGCGATGTCATTCTCGGCTGGATCGGGGCGGCGTTTTTCGGTTTCATCTCGCTGCGCTTTTTCCAGCGTCTGATGAAAGGCCGGGCGGTGACCATAGAGATCTCGCCCGAGGGTCTGCGCGACTATCGGCTCAAGAGCCCGCTGATCCCGTGGAGCGGCATCACCGAGATCAAGGGCTGGGAGCACCGCACGGGCACCTATATCCAGATCGGCCTCGATCAGGACACCGAATGGGAATTGCTGGCGACGGTGCCCGACAAGGCGCTCGGCCTGGCCAACAAGTTGCTTGGCACGCCGGGCCTGGCGATCAGCGCCGCCGGTACCGATACCGACACCGTGACGCTGCTGGCGGTCTGCGACGCCTACTGGAAAGCCCATCGCGGTTCTTGACGCCGGGGCCTGAATGGTCGATCTGACCAGTCAGTTCATATGAAGGCTGGCGCCGCTGCGGCGGCCGGCAGTAATCGATCAAAGGGGAAAACGATGTTTGATCTGACGGGCAAGCGCGCGCTCGTGACCGGCGCCAGCGGTGGCATCGGTTCGGAAATCGCCCGCGTCCTTTCCGAAGCCGGCGCCGATGTGGCGCTTTCCGGCACCCGCGTCGACAAGCTCGAGGAAGTGGCGGCAGCGCTGCCGGGCAAGACGGCGGTGCTGCCGTGCAATCTCGCCTCGCTGGCCGAGGTCGATCATCTCGTGCCCAATGCCGAGACGGCGCTCGGCGGGCTCGATATCCTGGTCAACAATGCCGGCATGACGCGCGACAACATCTTCATGCGCATGAAGGACGAGGAATGGGACGACGTGCTGGCAGTCAATCTGACGGCGGCCTTCCACATCACGCGTTCGGCCTTGAGGGGCATGATGAAGCAGCGCTATGGCCGCATCATCGGAATCACCTCGATCGTCGGCGTTGTCGGCAATCCCGGCCAGGGCAACTACGCCGCCTCCAAGGCCGGCCTGATCGGCATGTCCAAGGCGCTCGCCTACGAGGTTGCCTCGCGCAACATCACCGTCAACACCATAGCGCCGGGTTTCATTGGCTCAGCCATGACAGACGAGTTGAACGACAAGCAGCGCGAAAACATCATGCAGAAGGTGCCGGCCCAGCGGCTTGGTACCGGCGAGGAGGTGGCGGCATCGGTCCTGTTCCTGGCGAGCGAGGAATCCGGCTACATCACCGGCCACACCCTCAACGTCAATGGTGGCATGCTGATGCTCTAGACCGGTGCGCGCGAAGCGTCACCTGCCGGTCCTCGCGGGGCGGACTTGCGTTCTGCTCCGTGGACGGGGTTGTTTGAAGGCGCCGGATCATCGCGGCTCGCGCCCATCAGCGTCGTGAACAGCCACAGGGTCACGGCCATTACGACGAGATAAATCAGGAACCAGAACAGGATGCCGGTCATTGGCTCTTCCCCGGGATGCGCAAACTCTCTATCCGGGGAAGAGCATAGGTCGCGAACGTGTGCTCACAAATTAGAGTTACTGCGTATGTATTGAGCGAAGTTTGCCGCAGGCATAGGATAGGCAGGTCGGGACCGGTTTCGGGGGGCTAGGCCGGGGCAAAAGAGAAGATGAAGTCAGTGCCTGCGCGACAAAGGTGGCAGGCTGGTTTCCAAACACTGGCGGTACTGATATGGCCAAGCCAGAAAAAGTGTGATAATGCCGCCCGTCAAGCAGCGCGGACATGGCCAAAACGCCCGGAAACCGCCGGATGCAGCGGTCTAGAAAAAACCTCTGACGTCGATCAGAATTGTGCCGCAAACCAACAGACTACAAGCTTTGTAAGAAGGACAACAAGACATGAGCGATATCGAAGATCGCGTGCGTAAGATCGTGGTCGAGCATCTGAATGTGGATGCAGACAAGGTCACTGAAAAGGCCGGCTTCATCGACGATCTTGGCGCAGATTCGCTGGATCAGGTTGAGCTCGTGATGGCCTTTGAAGAGGAATTCGAAGTCGAGATTCCGGACGACGCCGCCGAGCAGATTCAGACTTTCGGCGATGCGGTTACCTTCCTCAAGAAGGCCAAGGGCGAGTAGCGGTCTCGACCTGATGGAATTGCGGCGAGTTGTCGTAACCGGGCTCGGGCTGGTCAGCCCGCTCGGTTGTGGTGTCGAACCGGTCTGGCAACGCCTCATCGCGGGCCAGAGCGGAGCACGGCGCATCACAGAATTCGAGGTGGACGATCTGGCCTGTCAGATCGCCTGCCCGATTCCGCTTGGGCCGAAATCCGAGGGGCTGTTCGATCCGGACGAATGGGTCGAGCCCAAGGAACAGCGCAAGGTCGATCCGTTCATCACATTTGCGCTTGCCGCGACCGACCAGGCCGTTGCCGACAGCGGCATCGATCTGACAACGGTCGAAGAGCAGGAGCGGGCCGGTGTTCTGATCGGTTCCGGCATCGGTGGTATCGGTGGCATCTACGACGCCTCGATCACGCTGAACGAACGCGGCCCGCGCCGTATTTCACCGTTTTTCATCCCTGGCAGGCTGATCAATCTTGCCTCGGGTCACGCCTCGATCCGGCACAAGCTCAAGGGGCCGAATCATTCGGTCGTTACAGCCTGTTCGACCGGAGCGCACGCCATTGGCGACGCTGCGCGGCTGATCGCGCTCGATGATGCCGACATCATGGTTGCCGGCGGCGCCGAGTCGCCGCTCAACCGCCTGTCGGTGGCCGGTTTCGCGGCCACGCGTGCCTTGTCCACCGGTTTCAACGACCGGCCGACCGAGGCTTCGCGCCCTTATGACAAGGACCGCGACGGTTTCGTGATGGGCGAGGGCGCCGGTATTGTCGTTCTCGAGGAATACGAGCACGCCAAGGCTCGCGGTGCCAAGATCTATGGCGAAGTCATTGGCTATGGCCTGTCCGGCGACGCCTATCACATCACGGCGCCGTCCGAGGATGGCAATGGCGGTTTCCGCGCCATGTCCGCGGCCATGAAGCGGGCCGGCATCACGCCTTCGGAGATCGACTACATCAATGCCCATGGCACATCGACCATGGCGGATACGATCGAACTGGCCGCTGTCGAGCGCATGCTTGGCGATGCAGCGGGCAATGTCGTCATGTCTTCGACCAAGTCCTCGATCGGACATCTGCTCGGTGCGGCGGGTGCTGTCGAGGCGATCTTCTGCCTGTTGGCCATGCGCGACGACATTGCGCCGCCAACGATCAATCTCGAAAATCCGTCGGTCGAGACGCCGGTCAATCTGGCGCCCAAGGCTGCGGTGAAGCGCGAGATCAACACCGTTCTTTCCAATTCCTTCGGATTCGGCGGCACCAACGCCACGCTCATCATGCGCAAGGCCGACTGACCGGCGCCGTGGCGCAGGGCATTGCCGTGAATCCTGTGTCCGGTGGTCGGAATCACTTGTTTTCGCCGGATTTGTCGGAACAATGCCGGCAATCGCGCTATGCATGATCCGTGACGGCGCAAGCCGATCCGGGCCGGATCATGTCGTGAAGTCTTGAGTGGCCGCATGTTCGAGCCGGAAGGCGATTTCCGCCTTGTGGGCGCAGGCCGGCTAGGATCAACATGATTGCGGATGAGGCCTTGCCCCATCGCGCCCCAGGGAGACCAAATGATCGGCAAGCGTAAGGTCCGCCGCCGTCGCAGTGCGTTGATCGACATCCTCAACGGCTTGTTGTCGCTCCTGGTTCTCGCCGTCATCATCTCGGGAGCGGTGATCCTTTGGGGCATCAGCCAGTTCAATGCCGAAGGCAAGATCGCTGAGGACACGACCTTCATCGTCGAGCGCGGCAATGGCTTGTCGACCGTGGCCGAAAGGCTGGATGACGCTGGCCTGATCACCAATCGCTGGATTTTCGTTGCCGGCGCTCTGGCCGAAAAGAAGGAGCGCGACTTGCGGCACGGCGAATACCGGCTAACAGCCCGCGCCTCGATGGCTGAGATCCTTCATGAACTGACCGAAGGCACGCCGGTCGTTCATTCCGTGACCTTCCCCGAGGGACTGACGTCCTGGCAGATCGTTGAAAGGCTCAATGCCGCTGAACTGCTTGAGGGCGAGATCGAAACCATTCCAGCGGAAGGCTCGCTTCTGCCCGATACCTATGCCTATGAGCGCGATGCCAGCCGCCAGTCGGTGCTCGAACGCATGCAGAAGGCACGTAAAGACGTTCTGGCCGAGATCTGGGCTGGGCGCGATCCGGACCTGCCGCTGAACTCGCCGGAGGAACTGGTGATCCTTGCCTCGATCGTCGAGAAGGAAACCGGTGTTGCCGGCGAGCGGCCGCAGGTGGCTTCGGTCTTTGTCAACCGCCTCAATAAGGGCATGCGCCTGCAGTCCGATCCGACGACGATCTACGGCATCACCAAAGGCGTCGGGGTTCTCGGGCGTGGTTTGAGGAAGTCCGAGCTCGAAGCCAAGACCGATTACAACACCTATCAGCTCGACGGCCTGCCGGCCGGTCCGATCGCCAATCCCGGCATCGATGCGCTCAAGGCGACGGCCAACCCGGACGAGACCGATTACCTCTATTTCGTTGCTGCCGGAGCCGATCCTTCTGCCGGACACCTGTTCGCGAAGACCTACAAGGAGCACCAGCAGAACGTCGCCAAATTCCGCGCTGTTCAACGGGAGGCCGCCGCAGAGGCGGCGCGTGAAGCCGAGGAAGCCCGCGAGCAACTGGAACAGCAGGCTGCGGAAGCGGCGGAGCAATAGACCAGGCGTCGGCGACCCCCGCCAGCGTCAATCACACGGGGGCCATGATGGCAGCCAGCAACAAACCCTTATGTTCGATGACGGGATACGCCCGTGCCAGCGGCAGCGCCGAAGGCATGAGCTTCGATATCGAACTGAAATCGGTCAACGGGCGTGGGCTCGACCTCAGGCTGCGCCTGCCACCCGGAATCGATGCTTTCGAGCCACTGATCCGCCAACGCCTCGGCCAGTCGCTGTCTCGCGGTTCGGTGACGCTCTCGGCCAGCCTGCAGCGCCAATCCGGCACCTCCGAGACCGTTGTCAACGAAACCGCGCTCAATGCCGTGCTCGCGGCGCTCGAGACGCTCAAGACCAGGGTCGATGCTGAGCCCGCACGGCTCGATGGCATCCTGGCGCTGAAAGGTGTGCTCGAAACCCGCGAGCCAACGCTGACCCCGGCGGAGGAAGAGGACTTCCGCGAGGCCTTTCTCAAAACGCTCGATCAAGCTGTTTCAGGGCTCAAGAGTGCCCGTGCGCAGGAAGGCGCCCGCATTGGCGCCGTGCTTGTCGAACGGTTCGACGAAATCGAGGCACTGGCCAGGGCGGCCGAAAACCACCCGTCACGCAGTGCCGACGCAATCCGGACCAAGCTGGCTCAGCAAGTGGCGGAGCTTGCTGCTGCCGGCAACGGCCTCAGCGAGGAACGGCTGCACCAGGAGGCGATGCTGCTCGCCACAAAGGCCGACATCCGTGAGGAGCTCGACCGGCTCGTGGCCCATATCGCCGCCGGGCGGCAATTGCTCGACCAGGGTGGGGCGGTGGGACGGCGTCTCGATTTCCTCTCACAGGAATTTAACCGCGAGGCAAATACCTTGTGTTCCAAGTCGAACGACGTCGAACTGACGGCCATCGGGCTTGAGCTCAAGGCGGCGATCGACCAGCTGCGCGAGCAGGTGCAGAATATCGAATAATGTTTCGCGAGATCTGCCACGCTGGCACAAAGGAGCAGTACGGCAGGTGAACGGATAGAACGGGCAGAACGAATATGGAATTTCAGCGCCGCGGTGTCATGCTGGTCATCGCCTCGCCTTCGGGAGCAGGGAAATCCTCGATCTCACGCGCCCTGTTTGCCGACGATCCGAACATCAGGCTTTCGGTCTCTGTGACCACGCGCACCCGCCGCACCGACGAAAAGGACGGCGTGCATTACTACTTCATTGACGTACAGACGTTCGAGCGCATGCGCGACAATGACGAATTGCTCGAATTCGCCCATGTGCATGGAAATTTCTACGGCACGCCGCGCGCAAAGGTCGAGGAACAGCTCGCTGCCGGCAACGACATCCTGTTCGACATCGACTATCAGGGAACCCTGCAGCTCTACGAGAAATGCCGCGCCGACATGGTGACGGTCTTCGTGCTGCCGCCCTCGATCAAGGAATTGCGCACGCGGCTTGAGCGGCGGGCGCAGGACAGCATGGATACCATCGAGATGCGGCTCAAGAACGCCCGCAAGGAGATGGACCACTATTCCGAATACGACTTCGTCATCGTCAACGAGGATCTCGAGGATTCGGTGCAAAAGGTCCGCTCGATACTTGCCGCGTCACGTCAGATCCGCGAGCGCCAGACCGATCTCGGCGGATTCGTCGAAGGCCTTCAGGCCGAGATCGATTCCCTCGAGCTTTGAGAGGGCAGGGGTCTCAGCCCCTGTCTTCCAGCAACCGCGCCATGATGAGATAGGCCGAGACCGGCAGGTCCTCGGCGCGCTCGGTTCCCTTCAGTCCCGCCGCCGCGAACAGCTCCTCGGGAGGAAGGGCCAAACCCTTGAGGCTCTGGCGGATCATCTTGCGCCTCTGCCCGAAAGCGGCGCGGGTCAGCGTCTCGACAGTCTTGATTGCGACTTCTTTGGCTTCGGGCTTCGGCACCAGGTGGACGACCGAGGAGGTCACCTTGGGCGGTGGCGTGAATGCGGAACGCGAGATGTCGAACAACAATCTGGCCTCGGTGCGCCAGCCGGCAAGAACGCCAAGGCGTCCATAGGCCTTCGAACCGGGCCGGGCGCAGATGCGCTCGGCGACTTCCTTCTGGAACATCAGTGTCAGACTGTTGAAAAATGGCGGCCAGGGCGCGGAGAGCCAGCCGATCAACAGGGGCGTGGCGATATTGTACGGCAGATTGGCGACGATCCCGGCCGGGCCATCCGCCAATCCGGCATAGTCGATTTCGAGCGCGTCGCCCGAAACGACATCCAGCCGCCCGCCCGAGGCGATACCGATTTCCGCCAGAGCCGGTAGAACCCGCTCGTCTCGCTCGATGGCGATAACCTTCTTCGCGCCGGCCTGCAGCAGCGCCCGGGTCAGACCACCCGGTCCTGGACCGATCTCGATCACGGTCGTGTCGGCCAAGTCACCGGCGGCGCGGGCGATGCGTCCGGTCAGGTTGAGGTCGAACAGGAAGTTCTGTCCCAGTTCCTTGCGCGCGCTCAATCCGTGGCGCGCGATGATCTCGCGCAGCGGCGGCAAGGCGGCGAGGGCGTCGCTCATCGGGATGCGCTCATCTCGCCGGCAAGCCGCAGGGCGGCAAGCATGCTCCGGTCCGACGCCTTGCCGGTGCCGGCAAGATCGAAGGCTGTGCCGTGGTCTGGCGAGGTGCGCACGAAGCTGAGACCCAGCGTGACATTGACGCCCTGGTCGAAAGCCAGCGTCTTGATGGGGATCAGCGCCTGGTCGTGATACATGCCGAGCACGCAGTCGTATTCGAGCCAGTGGCTCGGATAGAACAACGTATCGGCGGGCAGGGGGCCGATTGCATTTATGCCGCGCGCCTGCAGCGCCTCGACCGCCGGTGCCGTGATCGTCACGTCCTCGGTGCCGATGGTGCCGTCTTCGCCGGCATGTGGATTGAGTCCTGCGACGGCGATTTTCGGGGACTTGATGCCGAAGCGGGTTGCGAGGTCGCGGGCAACGATCTCGGCGGTCTCGACGATCAGCTCGCGCGACAGGCGCTCGGGCACGCTGATGAACGGGATGTGGATGGTGACCGGGACGGTGCGGTAGCGCTCATGGGCCAGCATCATCACAGGGCGCGGTTCGACACCGTTGGTCGCATCGAGCGCGGCAAGAAACTCGGTATGGCCGGGGTGGGTGAACCCAGCGGCATAAAGCACGGACTTGGCCAATGGCGCAGTGACAACAGCCCGGCAGCGCCCGGCCCTGGTGGCGCCCACTGCCGCCGCGATGGCGTTGATGACGGAATGCCCGTCCGCTTCGTTCGGCGCGCCGGGATGATCGGCGATGGCCGGTCCGACCGGCACCATGGGAAGGGCAGCGGCGAATACCTCGGCCGCGCTTTCTGGCTCGGCCTCGACGACGGCGATATCGAGCCTGAGCCGGCTGGCGCGGGACCGAAACAGTGCCGGGTCGCCGAACACGACAAAGGGCGGCAGTTCAACTGCTTGCCGGCGTGCATAAAGGGCAAGGATCAGGTCTGGCCCCACCCCCTGGGGCTCGCCCATGCTCACCGCCAGGGGAAGTAATGACCTATCGCTCATGGCTTACTTGTAGACGATCGTCGTCCTGCCGCGAAGCGTTTCGAGGAAGTCGGCGATCGCCGCCTTGTAGGCCTCGTCGCCTTCCTTCTGCCTCAGGTCGTTCTTGATGAAGGTGGTGTCCTCTGCCTGCGACTTGGCGCAAACCGCAAGCATCGAAACACCGCCATCGGCGACGCGCGGCTTGGTGATCTGACCGATATTCAACCCGCCCAGCTCCTTGGCCAGGGCTTCAGGCAACTGCGTTGCGTGGCGACGGCCGACGTCGATTACGGCGACGTCGGTGTAGGACATGGACAGGTCGACGGCGGTGGCGCAGCCATTGAAGGACTTGCGGAACTGGTTGGCCTGCGCCGTGCGCGAGGATACCGAAACCTTGGATCCGGCCGGAACGATGAAGCGGACCTCCTTGAGGATGTAGTCATAGCTCATCGTGGGATCGATCTGGTCTTTCGCCTGCTGCTCGAGGTCGAGTTCGGAGACATTGACGCGCGGCGCGACTTCGGCCTGTACAACCTGCCCCCAGGCAAGATTGGCTCTGAGACGGTCCCGCAGCGTCTGGGGATTGACGCCGGCGCCCTGGAGGAACGCCATCAGCTTGTCGGCGCTGAGCTTGGAATTGCGGGCGATGCTGAGGAAAGCCTTGTCGATTTCGGCCTCGGTCACGGTCATGTCGATGCGATTTGCCTCTGCCAGCATGATTGCCTCGTCGACCAGTTCCTTCGTGGCCATGTCCAATCGGTTGGCGTTGGAGTTGCCGCGTTTTTCCAGGCGCATCAGTGCCGCACGCTGGGAAATCTGAATGTCCGTGATCTCCTGTCCGCCGACAAGCACCTTGACCGACGCGGCATAGCCACCCATCGAGGACATGAGGATCATGGCGAAAGCCATCGCCAAAACTGAAAGTTTGCGCATCATCTGATTTCCCGATTTCTAGCGCTGTTCTGACTGCTGATTGCGGCGAAAATCTGCGGCGTAGTCATGTTGGTGGCGCTGCATCGGCCGCGAAAACCGGTCCTCACGCTTTCGTGCACCAACCTAGCTTCCAAAGGCGCTGCCGTCCGGCCCCTTGAGCTTGAAGGTGAGTTTGTAGGTGAAAGTGTCGGGATCGTAAATCAGTGGACCACTCGACGTTGCATTGATGCCGGCTTCGAAATAGCCGTCGTCATAAACGAGACCGGCACTATAGTTGATCATGTTCCCTGCGGTGATGTCCCAACCTGCGCCGGCTGTTGCTCTCCAGTAGTCGGCGATCGGCACGCCAATCGAGCCGCCCACGTCCTGCTGCACCTTTGTGTAGCCGCGCGCGGGATCCGGCGCCATGTAGGAATAGTCAACAGTGGCGCTCCAGCCATCCTTGGAGTAGCTCGCTCTTGTCGCTGCTGCCGCGATTTCGTTGGCGGCAACGTCGTAGCGCGCCCGGGCCGAAATCGTCACCGGTCCCATGCCTGCGCGCACGCCTGCGACGATGTCCGATGTATTGCCCGAAATCCCCGCACCGACGCCGGCGTTGACTGCATCACCGGTGCCGAGGCCGTTCGGCCCGGCGAGGTGGTAGGACTGGCCTGCAACGGCGTCGATATAGGAGCCGTCGGCAAAGTTGGCGAGATAGTGAACACCGAGATTGGCCCTGAGGCCGGTTTCCTGGCGATCGGTTCCGGAGAACTTGTTGTAGGAGAACAGGTTGGCTTCATCAAAGGTGAAGCTCTGGGCATTGTCGTTGGTGATACCCGGCGCCGTGTCGCCGCCGCGGTAATAGACCTGCGCCACCGGCTCGATCAGGTAGCTTGAGACGCCGTCATAGGCGGCGAAGGGCACACGAACATCGACGGCGGCAATCGGTGCGGCCGAAAAAAGCGTTTGCGCCCCCGGTTGCAGGGCGCTGGCGCCGTCATAGCTGGCGTAATCGAGCCTAAGTCCGGCCATCGGGGTTATCACCGTCGGTCCGAAGACAAACTGCTTGGACCAGTCGACCTCGCCGGTGCCGTGGGTCTTTTGCTCCTCGGTGCCGAGCCGATAGGCGATTGCGTTGCTGGACACCTTGTCGGCGGCGCGGGCCACACCGATGAAATCGCCGCTGGCATGCACGGTGCCGGCGCTGCCGAGATCCTCGACATGGTCGATACGCAATTTGGGCAGCAGTGCTGCCTGCTGATCCTGGGCCGCCTGGCTGACTTCGCCGAGCAGCTTGAACTCCTGCACGCGGGCATCGCCGAAGGTCTGCGGGCTCAGATAGGAGACATAGGCCTCGTTGACCGCCGGATTGGACGTGTCGATCAGATAGTCGGTGAGAAAAGCCGGATCGGTGAAGGCTGTGTAGGACCAGCCGGCCTCCCAGCGTGGTGCGGGCGTGAACGTTCCGCTGGTCTGGATGGCACCGCGAAAATCGGTGTCGCCAAAGCCGGGATTGAAGGCGCCGGGATCGAGCTGGTAGATGCCGTGCGCTGCAATCGAATAGGAGCCGAACCCGTTGATCGAGTGCGAGAACTCGGTGCCAACCAGCAAACCCTGCTCGCTGATCAGGGACGGCGTGAGCAACAGGCCCATGCCATTGCCGATCGAATTGTAGTAGGGCAGGCTGGCTTTGACGCCGATCTTCTCGCTGTAGGCGGTGCTCGGCGTGCGGAATCCGGAACCGTCTTCCTGGGTCAGGTCCGGAAGCCGGATCCACGGCAGCCAGGCGATGGGGAATCCGAGAATCTCGAGAACCGGCTGGTTCAGGTCGGTGTAGCGGTCCTTGGAATTCTGGACGATTTTCTCGGTGCGCACACGCCAGCCGATACGGCGCCCCTTTTCGTCGATGCAGGTGCCACAGGGGGCATAGGTGCCGTCGTCGATCGTCGTGACTTCGCCGCGAACCTTGCGGGTCTGCGAGCCTGTGACCATGGCGCCGTCCGGGGTGGTCATCACCATGGCATTGAGGACTGCGTCCTTGAAACCATTGTTCACCGTGACCGTGTCGGCGGTATATTCGACGCCTTCTGGATCGACGATCTGGACATTGCCTTCGAGCACCAGTTCCCGCGTGCGCTGGTTGAAGATCATGCGATCGGACGTGGCGTAGTAGCCGACATAGGACAGGCCGACATTGCCGGCGGCGGTGATAATGCCGGTCGAGGAATTGAAGTTGAGCTCGTCGGCTTCAACGCCAGCTTGACCGGACTGCGTCTCAGGAATGCGGTCGAAGAAATTAGCTGGAAGCAGCGAGGCGGCGTGAGCGGGCAAACCGGTAGCGGCAGACAGGGCCATGCCGGCAAAAACAACGCCACCGGCGCCACGCCAGAAGGCGCTGGCAAATCCGCTCCTGAAGCGTCGAGACTTCATGCCCGGCCGTCTTCCCTGTACAACAGCACCGTCAGGCCGATCACCACCGTGACGATCGCCGGTCCCCACGCCGCGATGCTCGGTGTCAGCACTCCGGAAGTGCCGGCCTGTTCGGCCATTTCATTGACCACGAACATCACGAATCCCAAAACGATACCATAAAGAATGGTACCGCCGAATGAACCTGTCCTTCGATAACCTGCTGTAAACGCAAACGCAATTAACAAAGTCCCAACAAGCATCACCGGCAGGGCGAGAAGACGCGAGAATCGTGTCGCCGCGGCAGCGAGCAGGTCGGGGTCGGAGAGCCCTGTACTCAAGGCGTTGGCAAGCTCGAAAAAGGTCAAATCATTGGTAGACGTCAGGCGCAAGGTAAGGTCGGCGCGGGTTGCGTCGGTCTCGAGGAAATAGCTGTCCAGATGCTGCGGTGTGCCATTGGCGCCGATGATCGTCGCATCCTGGAAAGCCCACAATCCGATATCCAGAACGGCCCTTTGCGCTTCGATCCGCCGCAGGTCGAAATCCTGTCCAAGAAAGACGGTGACGCCTGCAAGACCGACCGCATTGGGCAGTGCCCGGTCGGCGCGCATGATAAAGCGCTTGTCGCCGGCGCGTTGCTCGAGCCAGATCTCGTTGGTTGCGCCGATGCTGGTGCCCGATACCTGCGATGTGGGTTCGATGAAACGTGCCAGCTTGGTTACTTCCGTGTCGGCAACAAACGAGATCACCACGCCCACCAGCGCCATGGCGATCACCGGGCCGCGAAGGATACGCCAGATCGACAGGCCGGCGGCTTTCATCACGACCATCTCGGAATGGCGCTGCAGGTTGATGAGGGCGACGATGCCGCCGAGCAGCGTCGTCACCGGCAGGGCTCGGATCGACCAGCGCGCCGAGTTGGCGATGACCGAGAGCAGGGCGATTTCGTCTCCGCGCGTGCGCGCCAGTTCGCCGAGGCGCCAGCTGTCGAGCGACTCCCCGAGGGCAATCAGGCAGAAGAAGATGAACATCACGCCGAACATGGTGCCGAGCAGGCGGACGGCTATAAAGCGGTCGATCTTCATGATGCCGGCCACCCCCGGATCCGAGGCAGGTGCGGCGCTAGCACGCGTGTCGCCGCCACGGCGCCAGCCACCGCCAGCAGAAACGCAACGCCCGAAAGACCATGGATATCAAATAGTTTTCCCTGGTCAGTTATAATCCGGTCAAGCAGGGCGATGATGACGATGACGATCTCGACCGGCAGCTTGAAGCCGATTTGCCGTCCGCGTGGGAACCCGGTCAGCAATGCCGCGACAAGGCAGATCGCAAACATGCGGGGGAGCTCCATGAAGCGTCCCTGGATGTTCCAGACCTCGTATCTGGCGAGCGGGCGCTGCTGGGCGATGTTGAGGAATTCCAGGGTCGTGGTCTCGTCGATATAGTCGCGCCGGGTTGCGGTTTGCGCGATCGAATCGAGGCCGATCTGGTAGGTGGCAAATCTCACTTCGGTCAGGTCGCCATCACCGGACCTGTTCTGGATCAGTCCATCCTCGAGTGCCAGGTACAGGCCCTCGTCGTCGGAGTTGATGCTGGCCCGCCGTGCCTCGTAAGTGCGACGCGAGTCGGGATTCCGGGAGTCATGGGCGAAGAAATCGGTCACCGTGCCGTCGGGCAGGCGGCCGCTGATCTCGACGATGAATCCGGGACTGATCTCGCGGAACCGGTTCGGCTCGAGGGCTCGGCTGACCAGGTCGGCGGCGACCTGCTGGGTCCAGTCGCCATAGGCCTTGCGGGCCGTCGGCTCGAGCCAGTGGGCGACAAGCCCGACCGCGAGCGCCGCCACGGTCGCTGTCACGAACAGCGAACTCCACAGCGCACCGATGCGCCTTGTGGCATGGATTGTGTGTAGCTCGTGGCTGATCGCCAGCGCGTTGAGCGTGCGGGCGATGCCGATGCCGACGCAGATGTAGAGCATGGCCCGCGACAGGGGCGGCGTCGTCAGCAAAGACTGGCCGAGCAGGGTGATGAGCGATTGACCCTTTGCGGTCACCAGTTCGAACAGCCGCAGCGCCTGGTTGATCCAGACGAGAAAAACCACCGCCGCAAACAGCGACAGTGCGTGTCCGAAATACTGACGGCTGAGATAGATCGACAGGCGGCTCATGTGGCGAAGTGTTCAGCTTTGCGCCTTCCGGTCAACTCCGGGGATGCGGCGTCAAATCGCCGGCGAGGCATTGACGCTTCGGACAATCCCGCTATTGCTGTGACAAACGCGAGAAGGCTCCTTCATGTCCCAGCAATTGAATATCTCCACGGCAGGTCTGTCGACCAGGCCGCACGGCGTCACCGTCCTGTTTTCCGCACCCGAACTGGCGCTCGACGAAACAGCGAAATCCGTGTTTGCCGAAACCGGGCTCGATCTCGAGAAGCTCGCTGCGAGCATCCGCTTTGGCGGCAAACCCGGCCAACTGCTCGAAGTGCTGGCGCCCTCCGGCCTCAAGTCGGATCGGCTGTGGATATCCGGCCGTCAGGCTCCGGGATCTGACGGCAATCTGAGCGCGCTGTCCTACCGCGATCTCGGCGGCGCCTTGATGGGACGCATCATGGCGGCCCGGACTGGCGATGTCGTTGTCGTTTTCGACGGGGCGTCGGATACGCCCGAGGCTGTGGCGGAGTTCGCTGCCGGACTGACGCTCAGGCACTACAAGTTCGACCGCTACAAGACCAAGGCCAAGCCCGAAGACGAAAACGGCGATCCCGATATGCTCAAGGTCACACTGGCGGTGGCCGATCCCAAGGCGACAGGCAAGGCGATGAAGGACTCCCTTGCCATGGCCGAGGGCGTGTTGTTCGCCCGTGACCTGATCAACCTGCCGCCCAATGCACTGGGCCCGGTCGAACTGAGCGAACAGGCCAAGGAACTGGCCGAGCTCGGTGTCGAGGTTAAAATCCTCGACGACGCCGAGATGAAAAAGCTCGGCATGGGCGCGCTTCTGGCGGTGGCGCAGGGCTCGGCGCGTCCGGCGCGCCTGGCCGTGCTCAGCTGGAACGGCGGCAAGAAGAATCGCGCGCCGCTGGTCATTGTCGGCAAAGGCGTTGCCTTCGACACCGGCGGCATCTCGCTGAAGCCAAGCCTCAACATGGAAGAGATGAAGGGCGACATGGGCGGGGCCGCCGCCGTGCTCGGCACCATCAAGGCGCTGGCGCTCAGGAAGGCCAAGGCCAATGTCGTCGGCATCTGCGGCTTCGTCGAAAACATGCCGGACGGCAATTCCTACCGTCCCGGCGACATCGTCACCTCGATGTCCGGGCAGACCATCGAGATCGTCAACACCGACGCCGAGGGACGCCTGGTGCTGGCCGATGCACTCTGGTACGCCCAGGACCGCTTTCAGCCGGAGGCCTTGATCAATCTCGCGACTCTGACCGGTGCCATCGGCATTGCGCTCGGCAACGACCATGCAGGGCTATTCTCGAACGACGACACGCTGGCCGGCAATATCACCGCAGCCGGTCTCGGCAGCGGCGAGAAATTCTGGCGCCTGCCGATGGGGCCGGCTTATGACAAGCTGATCGATTCCCGCTTCGCCGACATGAAGAATTCCGGCGGGCGCATGGCCGGCTCGATCACTGCGGCCCAGTTCCTCAAGCGCTTCGTCACCGACGTGCCATGGGCGCATCTGGACATTGCTGGCGTGGCCTTCGGCGGCACCGCTTCAGACACCAATACCTCATGGGGTGTCGGATTCGGCGTGGCGATGCTCGACAAACTGGTGCGCGAGAACTTCGAAGGCTAGCGCAGGCGCTGCCGCATGCCTGAGGGTGTGCGGCGGCGTTCACGACGCGCGCAAAGCGGACGGGGAGGCAAGACCGGCATGACCGAGATCCTGTTCTATCATCTCGAACTGCACCCGCTCGAGCGGGTTCTGCCCGTGCTTGTCCAGAAGAGTCTCGAACGCGGCTGGCGGGTGGTGATCGAGGCGGGAAGTGACGAGCGCGTGCAGCGCCTCAACGAGGTGTTGTGGACCTATCGTGACGACTCGTTCCTGCCGCATGCCGTGGCCGGCGGCGAGGACGATGCCGACCAGCCCGTCATCCTCACCACGGAAGGCGACAATCCCAACCAGGCCGATATCCGCTTCCACGTTGACCGGGCGGTACCGGACGGCAAGGGCGCTTATCAGCGGCTGGTATTCATGTTCGACGGCCATGATCCGGATGCGATGAGCGAAGCGCGCAACGCCTGGAAGGCACTGCGCGATGAGCACGATCTGACCTACTGGCAGCAGGACCAGGGCGGCCGCTGGCAGAAAAAGGCTTGAACGCCAGGTTGTGTTCGGAAAGCCGCTCTAGCTGTTGTCGTCCAGATCGTCTGCCTCTGGCGCGGAGCCATCGTCCAACAGCATGTCTTCGGCGATCATGTCGAAATACTCGCTGATCATCTCGTAGCACACCGTGACGCTTTCGGTTTCGAGGTCGTAGAAGGCATTTGCCTCGCCGCAGGTCGTGGCCGTGATGGTGATGGTCTTGGGCAGGGCGAACCGGGAGGATATGGCTTCGGCGGTCTGCTCGAGCACACTGCTGTCGCGAAGGATTTGTTCGGCCCAGCCGAACTCCTCGCCGCCGTCGTCATAGCTCACCGTGATCGGCTCGCCCTGGCCTTCGAACGGGCTGAGAAGTGCCTCGATGCTCGATGACACCTGGGCGTAGTCGTCGGCGCAGCTCTGCTGGCGGTCCGGATCCATTTCCATGTAGTCGGCGGCCTGGCTGAACCCCTCGGGATCGCTGCCGACCATGAGGCAGGTGATGGCATAGGCGCGCTGCAGGTCGAGACTGTGCTCGTCGTAGAAATCGGCGTTCTCGAACTCCTCCACCTGCTGGTCGGCCAGCACCCAGCCATAGGTCGAGTCGGTGAGGGCCATGTCGGCGGCTTCGGTCTTCATCTGCAACAGCGCATAGGTGGCAATGTTGTCGACCGCGTCTTCCTCCCTGCCGAGCACCGGAATGCCGAGTTGGTGGATCAGCATGTGTCCGAGTTCATGGTAGAGTACGAACCAGGTGTTGTTGATGGCGAATTCGTCAGCCGAGGCAATCTGGTCGTCGGTCAGGTCCTGTGCCACGGCGGCGTTGAGGCTGAAGGCCAGGCCGGCGACAGCCGCCAGAACACGCATGAATGCAGTCATGTAGAATCCTCCCGAAGCAGGACGAGAGAATGCCAGTTTCGCCGGTGCTGGCAAGAAAATCCTTGCCGTCAGGCATCTTATCGGTTTCGCAGACGTAAATGCGGCGGCGTCACTGGATGTGGGGCGCCGGACATTTCAGCCGCTTTCGGAAAGCAGATCGTCGGCCATCATGTTGAAGTAGTCGCCGATCAGCTCGTAGCAGATCAGCACCTCGTCATTGTCCGAATCATAGAAGGCATTGGCTTCGCCGCATTGGCTGGCGCGAATGGTGATCTTTTTCGGCAGGGCGAAGCTGGTGCCGATGTCCTCGGCGGCCATTTCGAGTATCTGCGAGCGCTTGAGGATACGCTCCGCCCAGGCGTAGTCCTCGCCGCCGTCTTCATAGAGCACAGATATCCCCGCCCTCTGGCCGAGATAGGTGCCAAGAACGGCAACAAGGCTTTGCTCGACCTGGGCGAAATCGTCGGCGCAACGTTTCTGACGGCCGATGTCCATCTCCATGAGGTCGGCAGCCTCGCGGAACTTGTCGCGATCATTGCCAACCATCATGCAGGTAATGGCATAGGCGCGCTGCAGATCGAGGCTGTGCTCGTCGTAGAAATCGGCCGTCTCGAACGCCGATACACGTTGATCAGAAAGCATCCAGCCATAGGTCGCGTCGATCAGCGCCCGGTCGGCGGCGGTGCTCTCGCGGGCGATCAGGGAGTACGCGGCGATATTGTCGACCACGTCCTCCTCCCGTGACAGAACCGGGATGTCGAGTTGATCGACGAGCATGTGCCCGAGCTCGTGGTAAAGCACGAACCAGGTGTTGTTGATGGCGAATTCGTCGGCCGCATGCACCTGATCGCGGCTGAGGTCTGTTCCTGCGGACGGGCTGGCGGCCAGTACCCAAAGCACTGTGATAACGGCCAGTTGTCTGCGCGCTGCACGTTTCATCAGGCACGAGAATGCCATGTTCAGGGCGATTGGCAAAGCCGTTACGCCTGGCAAAATCCTTTTCCTCCGGGCCCCGGCCGTAGCGAGAGTTCGATGCGGGCAACAAGGGGCACGCAGTAATCCGGACCTCATAAGCACAAGATCGCAAATCGATGTTGTTTATCTGACAAAAAACAACGACCGGAGCGAGTCCTAATTTCTATGCGCTATGGAACAAATTTAATTCCCATCGCTTTTTATGTAAATCAACGCCCGAAACCATTCTTTAAGTTCTTGGGGTATGAAGTAATAGCGGTCATTTTGGGCGCAGAATTCAAAGATGAGTGTGTTTTCCAAGCTGAATGAGGTCGACGATGCCGGAAGGCGTCGCGAACTCGCACAAGAAGTTGCAAGTTTGTTCTTTGTTGCCGAAAAGCGTGGCCTTGAAAGGGGCCAGATCAGCGAGTTCGGGCACATCATGTGCCGGCTACTGGATGCACTGGAAGTCGACGAACGCGTTGATCTTTCGGTCCGGATGTCGGCCTCCGACCATGCGCCACGCGACCTGGCGATGTCGCTGGCCAGTTCCGAGATCGAAGTCGCGCGCCCGATGCTGACCAGTTCCTGCGTGCTCGGCGAAGACGATCTGGTGAGCATCGCCGAGCAAAATGGCACGGGACACCGGCTAGCCATCTCCGAGCGCGAGAATCTGACTGAACGGGTCACCGACACCCTGATCAGCTTCGAGGAATATGCCGTTATGCGGTCGGTTGCCGGCAACGAGACGGCCCGGATTTCAGAAACCGGCTATTCGACGCTCATCCGCCATTCCTCCGATGACGTCACGCTGACCACCTGCCTGGCACGCCGCGTCGACCTGCCGGAAGACGCTGCCAGGAACCTGATGTCGGTGCTGGACGAAGACCAACGCAAGAAAGTTGCTTTGCTCATCGCCCAGGAAGGCAATACACAGCTCCGGAAGATGGTGGAGATTGCCCGGACCGAAGCCTCGACGTCGAAGATCAGCACCAGTTCGCAGCGCCTGGAGGGAAAGGCGCTTGCCAGAGAAGTCGAGGCAGGGCGTCGGGAACTTGGCGAGGTCGTGCTCGATCTGGCGCAACACGCCAAGCCTCGCGCCATTGCGTCATTGTTTTCCGAGGTGTCGCTTCTGCCCGAGGCCAAGACCTTCGGCGCCTTGGTGAACACCGACAGCGAATTGCTGATGCTGCTGTGCCGCGCCCTCGAGCTGCCTTTCGGGATTTTCTCGGTTCTCAACGGCCTCAGGAAGCGGACCGTCAAGCTCGAAGGCACAAGGGACAACGAAGATCTTGCGCGCAAATACGAGATCGTGTCGGTCGAGCAGGCCCGCAAGACCCTGCGTTTCGTCAACCTGATCGTGAAGGCCAGCTAGAGCATTCCCGGCAAGACCCCTGTGGGTTTTGAAGGTCGAGGCCGCGTCCTTCGCTTGAATTCCTGTTTTCCGTCGTCCACATAACCCGATGCCTGCGGAAGCGCGGATGAAAGGGGAGTGGACCTTGGACTACACCTTGCTGAAAGCCCTGCACGTCGCGGCGGATCTGATCTGGTTCGGCGGCATCGTCCTCAATGGCGTCGTGCTGTCGCTTGTTGCGAAGGCGCCAGGCACCATGCCGGAGTCTGCCCTCAGGCATTTCCGCCGCTGGGATCTCTGGGTGTCCAATCCGGCCCAGGGCTTCGCCTGGATTTTCGGCATCTGGCTCATTATCGACGGTGGCTGGATATCCAATGGCTGGCTTCCCGATGGCTGGCTCATAGCCAAACTGGGCATCGTGCTTGTGCTTGCCGGCCTCCACGGCAGCCAGTCGGCGGCGCTGAGAAAGCTCGCCAGCGGCAAGGCGGCAGAGCGGCGAACCGGGATGGTCCGCCATTCGGCGTTGATTGCCGTGATCTGTGCCGTGGCCATTGCGCTGCAGGTCATCGTCAAGCCGTTCTAGGTCAGGCACCCGGTCGGGTCCTGAGGGGTAGCGATCCTAACGGGTGCAGCCTGCAGTGCGTGCCGGTGTTTTTTGCGGATGTTTGAACCTTTGCGAGATGTCCCGCGTCATTCTTGGAAAGAGATGGTGCTCTGCACCAGCCAGGATGAGAGGGGAATTCCGTCATGTCGAAAACCAGGATCCAGGGTCTTCTCGCCACGACGTTTCTTGTTATTGCGGCGACATGCGCGACAGCGAATGCAGCCGGCCTGTTCCAGATGAAATCGGGCACGTTGCGCAATAGCGCCGGCGCCAGTCAGGTCCAGGTCATGCAGCCGGGATCGGCCCATTTCTGTCTGCCAGACGCAGTCTCGCGCCGCGTCGAACTGGCCTACGGCAACAGCTCGACCGAATTGTCACCGAGCGGGCAGCAGGCCTTGCGTGGGCTGGCGCAGACGGAATGGGAATCCTGGGTAATGCTTCACCAGGGCCACGATTTTTCCAGCCTCGCGATGGCCGCCGATGTTCGCTCAAGGATGGGTTTCAATCAGAACCGGAACCTGTGGTGGATGTCAGTTTCGGCCCGGCCCTGCAAGTAGCGACGCTCTGCCGTGTCCAAACAGGTGCTGCGCCGGGACGATCGTCGGATGCCCGGGCGCCCACCCGATGGCCGAGAGTTCAGCAATCCGATCTTTCGAGATCTCAACTCAGGAGATGACCATGATGTGCAGCAAGTCCACTCACCTGATCGCGTTGGCGTTCCTGGCGCTCGCAGCGAGCGGCGGCACGGCGAGTGCGGCCGGTCACTTCGTTCAGATCGCTCCCGGCCTTGTTCCCAACAACAATTTTGCCGGGCAGGTGCAGACCGCCCCGTCCGTGCAAGTTCACGCCTGTCACACTGGCCGATGGTACGGCAAGGCCGAATTGTACGAGGACATGGTGGGCGTGCCGGTGACGACGCCGGACTGGGTGAAGAACAAGCTACTGCCCGTGGCGCTTCACAATTGGCAGGACGCCATCAATCGCGATCTCGGCAGCGCATGGATGAATCCGGGCATCGCCCTGAGGGTCGAGAGCCAGGTGCAGTATGATGGCGTGCGACACGTCTGGTGGGCCAACTGGTCCGCCATCCCATGCAGGCAATAAGGCGGAGCGGACCCCGGTGCTTCGGCTGGCGCTAGCCCGGCTGCCAATCCGGCGCGGCCATCTCGAAGCCGGCAAACTCGAAGCCGGGCGCGACCGTGCAGCCGACAAGCGTCCACGCGCCCGTCGGCTCGGCCGCCTGCCAATGGCGCTTGGGCACAACGATCTGGGGTAGGGCGCCACCGGCGATGTCCGGGCCGAGGATCAGCATCTCGGTCCAGTGCCCGTCCGACGAGATGCTGAGTTCGAGCGGCGAGCCGGCGTAGAAATGCCAGACTTCCGCTGCGTCGACCCGGTGCCAGTGCGAACGATCACCTTTTTCCAGAAGATAATAGATCGCCGTCGAGACGGCGCGGCCGTCGCGCATATCGGTGTCGCGGAAGCTCTCCTTGAACCAACCGCCCTCGGGGTGGCGCTCCATGCCGAGTTTTTCGATGATGTCCTTCGGGGTCATTCGTCCGCCTCCGTCGCGTCTTCGGCCTGCTGTGCGGCTTCCGCGTCCTCCAGTTCGGCGCTTTTTTCGAGCCATGTCTCCTCAAGCGCGGCTATTTCATTGGCAAATCGTGCTTTTTCCTTGCCGAGTCGGATCGCCTCCTCGGGATGCCCGGCATAGAGTGCGGGGTCGGCCAGCCGGCTCTCGACCTTGCTCAACTCGGTGTTGAGCCGGCTCATCTTGTCCTCGATCTGGCGGATCTGCTTGCGCAACGGCGCCAGTTTTGCCCGACGTTCGGCGGCGGCCTGGCGCTGTGCCTTGCGGTCGGAAACGGAACCGGCACCGTTTTTCTGGCTGCCGCCCGAACTCTGGGTACCAGCGACGAGCTGTTTTTCATAGGCTTCCATGTCGCCGTCGAACGGCTTGATGGTGCCGTCCTCGGCAATCCAGATCTGGTCGGCCGTGGTCTCGATCAGGTGACGGTCGTGGCTGATGATCAGAACGGCGCCTTCGTAATCATTGAGGGCATTGACCAGCGCATCGCGGCTGTCGATGTCGAGATGGTTTGTCGGCTCGTCGAGGATGAGCATGGACGGGCCGGTGAAGGTGATCAAGCCGAGCAGAAGCCGCGCCCGCTCGCCGCCGGAAAGGTTCTCCGCCGGCGTGTCCATCTTCTCGGTGCTGAGGCCGATCTGGGCGACGCGCGACCGCCGCTGTGCGTCGGTCGAATCCCACATCAGTTCGTCGACATGCTCGACGGCGCTCAGCTTCGGCTTGAGCAGTTCAAGCTGATGCTGGGCGAAATAGGCCGAGGTGAAGCCCCGGCCGCGCCTGATCTTGCCGTCCATCGGCTTCAGCTCGCCGACAAGCAGCTTGGCGAAGGTCGACTTGCCATTGCCGTTGACGCCGACCAGTGCGATGCGGTCGTCCGGTTCGATCCTCAGGTTCAGCTTTTTGAGAACCGGCTCCTCGGTATAGCCGACCGCCACATTCTCGAAGTCGAGCATCGGCGAGGCCATGGCCTTCTTCGGATTGGGGAAGGTGAAGGGCAGGGCGTGCTCTTCGTTCAGCGCTTCGGGCGGGCGCATCTTCTCGATCATCTTCATGCGCGCCTGTGCCTGCTTGGCCTTGGTGGCCTTGGCGCGGAAGCGGTCGACGAAGCTTTGCAGATGCGCCATGCGCTCGAGCGTCTTTTCCCGGGTTTTGCCGGCGAGTTCGCGCTGCATGCGGCGGGTGTTCTCGAACGTGTCGTAATTGCCGCGGTAGAAGGTCAGCTTGCCGTTCTCGAGATGAATGATCGAGCTGACGGCGCGATTGAGCAGGCCGCGGTCGTGGCTGATCATGAAGACCGTGTAGGGATAGGACGCGAGGTAGTTCTCGAGCCAGAGCGTGCCTTCGAGATCGAGATAGTTCGTTGGCTCGTCGAGCAGCAGCAGGTCCGGCTTGGCGAACAGCACGCCGGCGAGCGCCACGCGCATGCGCCAACCGCCCGAAAGCTCCGAGCACGGTGCTTTCTGCCGGTCATGGCTGAACCCGAGGCCGCGCAGCACGCTTGATGCGCGCGCCTCGGCGGAGTGGGCGTCGATGTCGATCAGGCGGGTGTGGATTTCGGCGATGCGGTGGCCGTCGGTGGCGTGCTCGGCCTCGCGCATCAGCCGGTCGCGCTCGCTGTCGGCCTTCAGCACCATGTCGAGCACGCTGTCCGGGCTGGCCGGAGCCTCCTGCGGCACGGTGCCGACCTTGGCCCTGGGGTGGACCTCGATGTCGCCGTCGTCCGGCAGCATCTCGTGCAGGATCAGGCGGAACAGAGTGGTCTTGCCCGAACCGTTGCGGCCGACGAATCCCGTCTTGGATCCGGCAGGCAACACCACGCTCGCCTTGTCGAACAGGACGCGCGTGTCGATCTTGTAGACGAGATCGGAAATCGTGAGCATCGGGGCGGATCAGTCCGGGGTGAGCAACGGAGCCGGCGCAGTGTTCGATATTTGTGAACACTGCGTCACGTCGAATTGAAAGTGCGTTCAGGCCTTAGCGCACCCTGGCCATGATGTTCAACTGGCGAGGCGCATTGCGCCGGAAAACCTGACTGTAACCGCGAGGTGATCCAGTCACATCCGTGTTTCCGAGGTGATCCAATGTCTCCGTCGCACCTAATTGTAACTTCTTGATCAACGGCTTGGCTCGCACCAGCTTCATCGAACTCGACCGATGGATCACAAAGGAGAAACAAAGTGTCCAAGCCGAAAATCGCCATTGTCGTTGGCAGCGTACGTGAAGGCCGGTTCGCCGATGCCGCGCTGGAATGGTTCCTGCCGATTGCCAAGGCCCATTCCGCTCTCGATTTCGAGGTCGTCGACCTCAAGGATTACAATCTGCCCTTCTTCGACGAAGCGACCCCGCCCGGCTATGGCCAGCCCGCCAAGAACCCGACCGCGCAGAAGTGGCGCGCCAAGCTTGCCGAGTTTGACGGCTATGTCTTCATCACGGCCGAGTACGCGCACGGTCCCTCCGCCGTCCTCAAGAATGCACTCGACTGGGCCTTCCTCGAATGGAAGAACAAAGCCGTGGCTTTCCTCGGTTATGGCGCCGTCGGCGCTGCCCGCGCCGTCGAACAGCTTCGCGCCATTGTCGCCGAACTGAACATGGCTTCGGTTCGCCAGGCCGTTCACATCGGCGGTTCGGACATGATGGGCATCTGGATGGAAGGCAAGTCCATCGCCGATTTCCCCTATTATGTGGACAATGCCAACACCATGCTCGCTGAGCTCACCTGGTGGGCTGCAACCCTCAGGGAAGGCCGGGAGAAGGCCGCTTTGCAGCAGTCCGCCGCCTGAGTGCGGCTGCCGCGTCAGCTAGTCTTGCCGATGGGCTTGCCGAACATGATCCGGTGCCCGTCGGCGGTTCTCAGCGCGAATTCGCGCATGCCCCAGGGTTCGTCGCGGACGGATTTCAGAATTTCGGCGCCAGCTGAATTTACCGCGTCGAAATAGGTATCGATATCGTCTTCGATCATATAGGCGAAGTAGGAATGATCGCCGGTCTCACCCGGTGGAATGGCGTCGGGGCAATCGCCGGCCATTATGGTGACGTCGCCGCGCACGAAAAAGCGCCATCCCGCATCACCGATCTCCTTGATCTCGAAACCCAGTACGTCGCGGTAGTAGGCGAGGGAACGTGTGAGGTCGTTCACGGCGATGACATGATAACTGTTTTTTGGCATGTGATCCCAGGTCGCTCCCGTTCGACTTGCAGCCGTCAGATATGACGGCTAAAAGCGCGCCAGTTTCAACCCCTCGAAAACCGGACACCAGACACATGGCCACCGAGCGCACCTTTTCGATCATCAAACCCGACGCAACCCGACGCAACCTCACCGGCAAGATCATTGCCAAGTTCGAGGAAAACGGCCTGAGGATCGTCGCCTCCAAGCGTCTGCATATGACCAAGGCCCAGGCTGAGGGCTTTTACGGCGTGCACAAGGGCAAGCCGTTCTTTGACGAGCTGGTTGCCTTCATGACCTCCGGCCCGGTCGTTGTTCAGGTTCTGGAAGGCGAGAACGCCATCCTCAAGAACCGCGAGATCATGGGCGCCACCAACCCGGAGAAGGCCGATCCCGGCACGATCCGCAAGGAATTCGCCGTTTCCTTTACCGAGAATTCGGTGCATGGCTCCGACGCGCCCGAGACGGCGGCCCAGGAAATCAAGTATTTCTTCTCCGACATCGAGATTGTCGGCTGAGGTGAAACCATGAGCCAGCGCGCTCTTTATGCTGTCGTCGCCATCTTGGCCATCGCCGTGATCGTTCTCGGCATTGCCTGGTACAACGAGGCCAACAGGCCCAAGGGGCTGAATGTCGATTTCGGCAATGGATCGGTGACGATCAACGAAGACGGCATGACGGTCGAAACCGACTAGGTTCGACGACAGTTCAACGCCAATCGAGGCCGCCTCCGGGCGGCCTTTTATTTTGCTTCGAGACCCGGCGAGAATCCTTGAAAACATCGCCGAAACACCTAACTCAAATGAAGACACCTGGACGGTTCAGCCTGAAAGGAGTTTGAAAATGGCAAAGGACCTTGAAAGGACGAACGAAAGACGGCCACACGGTATGATGGCGCCTTTCGATCAACTGCGGCGTGAGATGGATCGGCTCTTCGCCGATTTCTCCACCGGCTTCCGGTGGCCCGAAATGACCTTCGATCGCTCCTTCGCCCTCGCCCCCGCAATCGAAATGCATGAAGCCGACGGCAAGACAATCGTCAGCGCCGAGCTTCCGGGCGTGGACAAGAAGGACATCGATATCGCGGTCGAGGACAATGAACTGATCCTCAGCGGCGAGAAAAAGAGCGAGACCGAGCGCAAGGACGGCGACAGGCTTCACACCGAACGCAGCTATGGCAGCTTCCGGCGCGTCATCGCCCTGCCGTATGCTATCGACCCGAAGAAGGTCGAAGCGAAATTCGACAAGGGCGTCCTGACGGTGACGCTCGATCGCCCGGCCGAGGTGCCAGACAAGACCCGACACATCGCAATCGCCGGCTGACGGCGAAGCATCTCAGATCAATATAGGACTGGGCCGCCTTCGGGCGGCCTTTTTCGCGTTGCTCCGTCTCGTTTTGGTGGGGCAAAAAACAGGACATCGCCTGCGAGGCGCTTGCCCCTGGGCGTTGTCTGCGTATGAGTGCCACCCGGAAGAGAGGAGGCATGACATGCCCTATGTGAATGTCCGCATTACCGACGACGGTGTCACCGCCGAACAGAAGCAACAGGTCATTTCAGAAATCACCGACGTGCTCGTCCGCGTCCTCGGTAAGAGCCCGGATTCGACATTCGTTGTCATAGACGAGGTTTCGCCGGACAACTGGGGCTTCAAGGGCACCTCGGTTTCCGAATTGCGCAAGAAGTCGACCTGAATCTAGCGTTTGTGCTGGTGATACGTTAGCGCCATTGCGATGCAGTGGCGCAGCTCGGCTTCCGGCAGTTGCGCGCCAAGTTTGAAATGAACGCTGCGCGTGCCGCCGTAGACCAGCTCCGGGTAAAGCTCGCGCCACGTTTCTATCAGACTGGTGGAGCAGGGCACGAACAAGGCGTAGTCGCCGCCTTGTCCGTTGTCGGCGTCGATCCTGAGGGTCGTGCCGGACCTGGGTTTCTCTGTCAGATAGGCGGGCTGGCCCCATTTGAGCGTCTCGACAAGATTGCCGGTGCCGGCGGTGCGCTCCGCCACGGCGAGAATGAGGCTGCGCAAGTCCATCAGCGCGGCGCGCATGGGTGGCGCATGGCGGCCAAAGGCCTCAGCGACATCGGGATCGGAAAAAGGTTTTGTCAAAGGCGTACTCCGCAAGCGAGAAGATCAACTCGGTTTCATCAGGGCCGCCGAAGTGATCCAAGGTGCCGGCTAGCGTGCTTCGAAAACAAATCCGGTTCTGCGAAGGTTGCAGGCGCTCCGCTTCGTGATTGGCAAGTGTGCACAAACACCGGCACATTTGCGCAAGTTCGTGACAGTCCCTGACAGCAGCCAGTCTGGCACATCGACCTCGATGCACAAGTTCGCCGCCTTGCTCAACAACCGCTACCTGCTCTGGCTGGTGCTGGCCGTGCCGGCAGTCCCACTCGTGTGGCCGTTCTTGCAGACCGGCTTCCTGCCGCCGAACTTCCGCAATGAATCGGGCGAGTGGGCGATGCGGCTGCTTATTCTGACGCTGACGCTGACGCCGCTGCAACGCATCTTCAGGAAATCGCGTTTCGTCTGCTGGTTGGCGCGCCGCCGCCGTTCTTTCGGTGTCGCCAGTTTCGCTTATGCCGCGCTTCACGTCGGGTTCTATGTCTGGGAACTGGCTGATTCCTGGGGCGCGGCCTGGCTGTCGCGGGCACTGTTCGTCGCCGGCAATCTGTTTGCCTTTGCCGGTTGGCTGGCCTTCGCCCTCTACGTGCCGTTGGTGCTGACCTCGAACGACATATTCCAGCGCCGCTTGGGGCGTTGGTGGAAGCTATTGCAGCGGCTCACCTATTTCGCCGCGCTTGCCGCCGCCGTGCACTGGCTGATGCTGGCCAACAGCCCGGCGACATGGTTGCAGCTCGGCGTGCTGGTTGTGCTCGAGACGATCCGGCTCGGGTTATGGTTGCGTCCGCACCGCGTTGCCCGCTAGCGGTTGTCGATATCTCTTGCTGCCGCGCCGAGAAGGGCGATGTTCATCGTGATCAGTACGACAAGCAGGGCCGACCACACCAGATAGAGCGTGTTCTGATCGCCCAGCGCCGGTGCGCTGAGGCCTGCGATCGACTCGAACAGAGCGAGGAGCCAAAGTAGCGCCGAAAACAGCGCCCACGGCAGCGCCAATGGCGCCAGCATCCGCCGCAACCCGGCAGGCAACCTGGCGAGGCCTGACAGCGGCTTGCCGATGCGAAAAGCCCAGGCACAAAGGATCAGGTAGAACGGGATATAGCCGACGCCGCCGCCGAACGCGGTCTGCCCGACGAAGATGGCTAGCAGGATCAGTGCGCCATGCCGGCTGTCGATGCGGAACAGGCCCCAATAGATCGCCACAAGTCCGAGCGAGAACGAGATCAGGCCGGTCAGAAGGAAATTGTGCAGGATAGTCAGGGCCGGGTCCTCTCCCCACAAGCCGAGTTCTGGACCGACCGAGTCAATGCCGAAACCGCCGGTCGGCTTGTATCCCTGCAGCATTTCGAAAAAGCCGTGCGAACAGCCGGCAATGGCCAGCGCCACGATCAAGATGCCGACCACCCGTTTCAGGGTGTCGGTCCGGTAGGTGTCGGTCATGTCATCCTCCCCCCGAAAGACGGCCAGCACAGTAAGGTCAGCGCCGGAACCGTCATTGACCCAGGTCAGAGCGGAACAGGCCCCAATAGATCGCCACAAGTCCGAGCGAGAACGAGATCAGGCCGGTCAGAAGGAAATTGTGCAGGATAGTCAGGGCCGGGTCCTCTCCCCACAAGCCGAGTTCTGGACCGACCGAGTCAATGCCGAAACCGCCGGTCGGCTTGTATCCCTGCAGCATTTCGAAAAAGCCGTGCGAACAGCCGGCAATGGCCAGCGCCACGATCAAGATGCCGACCACCCGTTTCAGGGTGTCGGTCCGGTAGGTGTCGGTCATGTCATCCTCCCCCCGAAAGACGGCCAGCACAGTAAGGTCAGCGCCGGAACCGTCATTGACCCAGGTCAGAAAAGAAATCACCCGAGTTCGGCTGACTTGGATTTGGCGCTGGGGTAGGGTCGGCGTCCGTTTCGCCCCCCGCAACCGGATTCGACATGAACAAGCCTGTCCAGCGCATTGCCCGGTCCGCCTGTCCGCACGATTGCCCGTCAACCTGTGCGCTCGATGTCGAGATCCTCGACAGCCAGACGATCGGTCGCGTGCGCGGGGCCAGGGACGATCCCTATACCGATGGAGTGATCTGCGAGAAGGTGGCGCGTTATGCCGAGCGCGTGCATCATCCAGACCGGCTGTTGCATCCGATGCGCCGTTCCGGTGCCAAGGGCGAGGGCAAGTGGCAGCGCATTTCGTGGGACGAGGCGCTCGACGAGATTGCCGCCCGCTTTCTCGCCATCGAAACCGAGCACGGGCCGGAGGCGATCTGGCCGTACAACTATGCCGGGACGATGGGCTATGTGCAGCGCGACAGTCTCGACAAGCTGCGCAATTGCCGCCGTTATTCGCGCCAATTCGGCACTATCTGCACCATGTCGGCCTGGCCGGGTTATATCGCCGGCACGGGGCTGCTGGCCGGCGTCGATCCGGTCGAGATGGCGCATTCCGAGGCGGTGGTGATCTGGGGCACCAATGCCGTCAACACCCAGGTCAATGTCATGACCCATGCCATGCGCGCAAAAAAGCGCGGCGCGCCACTGGTGGTCATCGATATCTACCGCAACGGCACCGTGGAACAGGCCGATCTCGGCCTTGTGCTGCGGCCCGGCAGCGATGGTGCGCTGGCGCTGGCCGTGATGCATGTGCTGTTGCGCGAGAATCTGGCCGATCGGGAATATCTTAGTCAATTCACGGACTTCGACAGAGACGTCGAATCGCATCTTCAGGGCTGGACGCCGGAACGGGCGGCGACGATTACCGGCTTGAGTACTGCCGAGATCGAGGCTTTTGCCCGTCTGATCGGTACGCACAAGGCCAGCTATTTCCGTTTGGGCTACGGATTCTCGCGCCAGCGCAACGGTGTGACCAACATGCATGCCGCCCTGTCCGTGGTTGCCATGATCGGGGCCTGGAAGCATCGCGGCGGTGGCGCGCTTCTGTCCAACTCCGGAACCTGGGGGCTCGACCTTTCGGCCATCGAGGGCGATGAGGTGACCTCCACCCGCAAGCTAGATATGTCGGAAATCGGTCCGATCCTGTGCGGTGACGACAAGGCGCTGAAAGGTGGCGGGCCGGTCAGGGCCATGCTCATCCAGAACACCAATCCAGCTTCGGTTGCACCCGATCAGAACAAGGTGCGCGAGGGCTTTTTGCGCGAAGACCTGTTCACCGTCGTGCACGAGCAGTTCATGACCGAGACGGCGGAACTTGCCGATATCGTTTTGCCCGCGACAATGTTTCTCGAGCATTCCGATTTCTACACGCGCGGCGGCCACAACCGCATCGTGCTGGGGCCGCAGCTGATCGAGGCTCCGGGCGAGGCCAGGCCGAACCTTTTTGTCATCAACGCCTTGCTGCAACGTCTTGGGGGTGAGGTCGAGTCTGGTGCTTCGCCGTCCGAGACCGAACTGATGGCGGCAAGTTTCGAGCGCTCCGGGTTCGGTACCTTGCCGGATATCGAGGCCAGGGGCTTCATCGACCGCGCCCGCACCGACGACGCGGCACATTTCCGCGACGGTTTCGCCTGGCCGGATGGACGCTTTCGCTTCAAACCCGACTGGCATGGCGTGGCGGAAAAGAAGGGTTATGGCTTTGTCGTCGATCCGGACGCCATGCCGAAGCTTGTCGATTTCAACGACATCAACGAAAAGCCCGATGCCGTTCATCCGTTCAAGCTGGCGACGAGCCCGGCGCGAGGTTTTCTCAACTCGAGCTTCAACGAAACACCGGGCAGCCAGTCCCGCGAAGGCGAGCCGCGGCTGATGATCCATCCCGAGGATGCGGCACGGCTTGGCATCGGAGAGAGCGATGCCGTCAGCGTCGGCAATGGTCGCGGCGAGGTGGCCTTGACGGCGGTGCTGTTCGACGGGGTCCAGACCGGAGTGGTCATCGCCGAGAGCATCTTCCCCAACAAGGCGCATCGCGGCGGCAAGGGTATCAACGCACTGACTTCGTCCGAGCCGGTGGCGCCTTTCGGCGGTGCCGCCTTCCACGATGTGGCGGTGTGGGTGCGACGCAGCGCGTAGAAGCCGGGTCGAGCGGCTGCAACCGGTGGTCTGACTTCTTTGCCAAAAACTATCCCTTTGCACTCTGTCATCCCCCGACCTGATCGGGGATCCAGCAGCGCGCAAGTCTTCGCGCGCAAAAGAAGCCCTGTGCTCGACTGACGTCTCACAACTGGATTCCCGTTTTCACGGCAATAACGATGTTCTTGGGGAAAGCGTTTCCATCAACACCGGAACCGCTCCAGGTTCGACCCGTCAGGCCGCGTAGGTCTTCATGAAGAAGACGACGGTCAGCACAACGCCCAGCGCAATGATGCCGATACGCAGGACGCTGACCGGCACGTGGTGGGCCAGCCGCGCGGCGCCATAGCCACCGATCGTCGTGCCGGCAAAGGCGGCCAGGCCCTCGACCCAGGCGATGGTGTCTCCGAGGCCGAACCGGGCGATGGCGGTCAGCGCCACCAGCGAGGACACCCAGAGTTTCAGCCCGTTCATGGCGTTGAGATCGGTGAGTCCGCTGAGGGCGAAGCCGGCGAGCAGCAATATGCCGAGTCCGGCGTTGAAGAAGCCGCCATAAACGCAGATCACGAACAGCAGAACTGCCGGCAGGACGCGATTCAGGTGTCCGTTGAGCGTGGTTCGCGCCACAAGAAAAGCGTTGATGCGGACGCCAAAGGCGAACAGCAGCACGGCGACAAGCATCAGCCAGGGTACGACTCGCTCGAAATTGGCGTCGGACTGGCTGAGCAGCAGTTCGGCGCCGACGTACCCGCCGATGACCGCCATGATCGAGAAGCCGAGCAGCCGGCTCTTGTGGCGGGCAATGTCGGGCCAGAAGCCGATGGCGCCGCTGATGTAGCCCGGGAGCGATGCGAAGGTATTGGTGGCGTTGGCCGCGACCGGCGGTACGCCGGCCAGCAGCAGGGCCGGAAAGGTGATGAAGGAACCGCCGCCCGCCAGAGCATTCATGACACCGGCAACAAGCCCCGCAATGAAGAGCAGAAGAAGGTCCATGATCCGGCACTCGGTTTCGCGCCGTCACTTTAGGGATGGTCGCCGTCCGGTCCAGCAGATTGTTGTTGTTGTGGCAATCAGCTTCGGAGATGGCTGCACTGGACGGTGTTCGCTCCGAAGCCGCTATGCTGTGCCAGCGGCCGGGCCTTTGCCCTTCAGCGTCCCAGCTTGCTCAATTCCTCGACCAGCATGTCGAACACCAGCCGTACCCTGCGGCTGGTCTGCACTTCGCGATGGGTCGTCAACCAGATCGGAATAACGATCGGCTTGGTCAGTTCGGGCAGAACGGGGACCAACTCGGGAAAACGGCCAGCGATGCGATCGGGGAAGACGCCGAGACCGATGCCGGACTTGACCAGTTCCAGCTGCACGAGATGACCGGCCGAAATGACGCGCATGTTCTTCATCGTAAAGGCGAAGCCGTAATGCTTCATGCCGTCGACGAATTGGCTGGTCTCATCGAACCCGATCAGGGTCGCGTCCTTGAGCCCGTCGATCGTTGTTGGCGAGCCGATGGACTCGAGATAGGCGCGCGAGCCGAACAGCGAACCGCGATCGTCGGCGAGCTTGCGGGCGACAAGGTCGGGTTGCTCGGGGCGAAAGCTGCGGATGGCGATGTCGGCCTCGCGACGGCGCAAGTCCTTGGTGTCGTTGGTGGCGACGATCTCGATCTCGATGCCCGGCGCCTCGCGCCTGAGGCGGGCAATGGCCGGCGGCAGGTAAAAGGCCGAATACATTTCCGACGCGGTGATGGCGATCTTGCCTTCGATCTCGTTGGATTGTCCCGACGCCGCCAGTGACATGCGGCCGGCGGCTTCGCCCATCTCGCGCACGTGGTCGAGCAGTTCCAGCCCGCTTGGTGTCAGCACCAGTCCGCGCCCGGCCCGTTCGAACAGGATGACCCCGAGTTCTTCCTCGAGCGCATCGACCTGGCGTCCGAGCGTCGGCTGCGTCATGCCCAGCGCCCGCGCCGCGGCGGAGAGCGAACCTTCCTCGGCGGTGACGAGAAAGGCCCTGGCCCGGTTCCAGTCAAATCTGACGCTGCGCCAATCCATGCGAAAACGCATATCAGAAGTGGGAATTCAGTCAATTCCTCTAAAGTGAACGCATGAATACAAGTGTCTCAACGCAAAACAAGCACAGGACACTTCCAATGAAAGCCGCCACCTACACCCAGTATGGTTCTGCCGACGTCGTCTCCATCACCGACGTGCCGCGTCCCGAAATCGACGCCAACCAGGTTCTCGTCCAGGTCCATGCCTCGACCATCACCACCGCCGACTGGCGCTTCCGCGCTTCCGCCTTCCCCGGCGGCCTGTGGCTGCCCGGTCGCCTTGTCGCCGGTCTCTTCCGTCCGAAGAAGCAAATCCTCGGCCTCGAATTCGCCGGCCGTGTCGTTTCGGTCGGCGCCAATGTCACCGAGTTCAAGCTTGGCGACGACGTCTTCGGTTTCGCCGGCGGTTTCGGCGCCCATGCCGAATACCTCGCCGTCGACGCCGCCGGTTCGATCACCCACATGCCTGACGGCGTGCGTTTCGAGGAGGCCGCCGCGCTGCCTTTTGGCGCCGTCTGCGCGCTCAACTTCCTGAGGGACTTCGCCAAGGTCCAGCCGGGACAGAAGGTGCTTGTCGCTGGTGCGTCGGGTGGTGTCGGCGCCTATGCCGTGCAAATCGCCAAGGCGCTCGGCGCTGAAGTCACCGGCGTCACCAGCACCCGCAACCTCGACCTGGTGCATGCGCTCGGGGCCACCGACGTCATCGACTACAAGACCCAGAGCCCGGCATCTCTCGGTGAGGTTCACGATCTCGTCTTCGACACCGCCGGTACCATGCGCTTCGGCGCCGCCAAAAAGCTGCTCAACAAGACTGGCGTGTTCATGCCGCTCGAGATTGCCATCCCCGACACGCTTGTCGGCCTGATCACCAATCTTTTCGGCGGCAAGAAGATCGCCAATCACATCAATGGCGACAGCAAGCAGGACCTCGAGACCATCGCCGGCATGCTGCGGCGTGGCGACATCCGCCCCGTGATCGATGGCGTTTATCCGTTCGCCGAGATTGCCGACGCCTACCGTCGCGTCGAAAGCCGCCACAAGACCGGTTCTGTCGTCATCGACATTGCCGGCCGTGCCGCTGCCCGCCAGGCCGCCGAGTAGGCGCCCCCCTGCTTCTCCGAGGAGATACGAAATGCCCAATGCTCCGACCATCGCCGCCCCGAAGACCGCTGCCCGTTCCGCCGGCGCTCTTTATGTCATCATTGCCGTTGCCGGCGGTTTTGCCATGGGCTATCTGCCGCCCATTCTGTCCGTACCCGGCGACGCCGTGGCCACGACCCAGAGCATCGCCGACAACATGGCTCTCGCCCGGTTCGGCCTGTTGTCGGAGATCGTGGTTCTTCTGGCCGAGATCGGCCTGACGGCGATCCTTTACTACCTGTTGGCCCCGGTCAGCGAAGCGTGGTCGCGTACTGCTGCCTGGTCACGCCTGATGATGATCGCCATCCAGGGCGTCAACATCGCCCTGTCGGGCACGGCGCTGAACCTCATCGGCGGAGCGGCCGACACGGCGACGGTCGCGGACACCGCCGACATGCTGCTCGCCCTGCGCGACACCGGCGTCGAGCTCTGGGGCCTGTTCTTCGCCCTTCACCTGGCAATCATGGGCAGCCTGGTCTTTGCCTCGGGCTATCTTCCGAGAGTTCTCGGCGCGGCCATCGCTCTCGGATCCATCGGCTACCTGTTCGATAGTCTCGAGACCCTGGTGCTGCCCGGCAACGACATCGTCGCCTGGATCGCGGTGGTCTTCCTCGGCGTGTCGATGGTCGGCGAGATCGGTTTTGGCCTCTACCTGCTTATCCGCGGGCTCAACACCACGGCCTGGAACGCCGGGGCCGCGTAGGCTCACAAGCCCCATTCCGGGCGGCTTGTCCGCCCGGTGACCTCCACGGTCTCTTGCCAATCAGCTTCGTCCCCTCGGGCGTTGCCGTCCCAACTCTGCCTTTTGAAAGGACATCATCGTGTCAACCCAAGCCGCTGTTTCCGCTTCGACTTTCCGCTGGGCCGGTCTGCTTTATCTCACTGTTTTCGTCTTCGGCATCTTCAGCGAAGTCGCGCTGCGCGCGCCGGCCATCGTTTCTGGCGACGCCCAGGCGACCGCCGCCAACATCCTCGGCTCCGGCGGCACATTCTACCTGTCAATCGCTGCCGACCTGACGATGGTTCTTGCCGATGTGGCGCTGGCGTTGTTGTTGTTCATCGTCTTCCGCCCGGTCAGCAGGACCCTGGCCATGGTGGCCGCCGGCTTCCGGCTGACCCAGTCGGCGATCCTTGCGGTCAACCTGTTGAACCTGTTCGCCGGCGCGATGTTGGTGATGAGCCCGGCAACGCTTGGCGGGTTCACAAGCGAGCAGACCAATGCCTTGGCTCTGATGTTCATCGAACTGCACGGCGCCGGCTACGATCTGGGCCTGTTTTTCTTCGCCATCGCCTGCCTCGTGCTCGGCTGGCTGATCGTCCGGTCAGGCTATGCGCCCAAGGCCCTCGGTTATGTCGTCGCAGCCTCGGGCGTCGTCTATTTCGTCGGCAGCGCCTCGGTGTTCTTTGCCCAGGACCTGGCGGAAATGATCTCCTATTTCTACGTTATCCCGGTCTTTGCCGAAGCCTGGTTCGCAATCTGGCTGCTGACCAGGGGCCTGCGCGGAGGCGTTTCTGTCCAGCCGGTTGCCGCCTAGGCAAAACAGCATCTGACCACAACAAGGCGCGGGGCCGAGGCTCCGCGCCTTGTTGCATTCGGGGATCAGGCCGCGCGGTAGCCCCGGCGTTTCGGCCCGCGCCGAATGATCCACTCGGCGAAGACGATGTTGATCGCCCAGCCTGCGCCCATCAGGATAGCGCGGGCTGTTTCGTCAGGCATGCCGACCAGCAGCAAATAGGGCAGGTGGGTGATGACCTGCGTTCCCGCCCCAAGTCCGATGGCGTAGGCACGAATCATATGCGCCTTGTGGGCAGTAAAGTCGCGGCCGAAGGCCTTGGCGAGGCCGAGCACCAGAAAGGCCAACATGGCGATGCCAACGGCAAGTCGGGTCCAGTAGAGCGCGACGCCGTCCGGGGCCGGGATGTCGTAGGCGATAGTCATGTAAAGGCCGGTCAGTGCCGTGATCAGACCCGTCATGACAACGAACCGTCCTGCGATCCGGTGCCAGCGCGGAAAGTGACGGCGCAGGCCTGGGGCGAACTGGAAGGCGCCGAGCACGGCGAAAAGCGAGGAGAACACGATATGCAGCACGACCGGAGCCGGATCGGCAATAAACCGGGCGTTGGCGGCGGTGATATCGGCGCCGGCACCGAGTTCGACCAGACGTGCCGTGCCTGCCAGGATCGGAACAAGGCTCAAAAGGACAAGGCCGAGCGCTACCGGCCACCCGTCCCGTCGGAACGAGGTCTGCATGGGAAGTCTCCGCTGTGATGGGATCGGATGGAAAAAGGGCGGGCATGATGCCCGCCCTTGATAATCCGGATGTCAGCCGTCGATGCGGTGGCGGCGATATTCGCTGGAAAGGTAAACGACCAGCACCGCGAACAGGACGCCGATGCCCATCTGGGGCCAGTCGATGCGGACCAAGGTTTCTCCCACAATCTGGAATGGCGCGAAATAGCCGCCATTGGTGAGAATGGGCATCGGATCCAGGTCTTCAGCAAAGCTCTCGGCCCGGTAGGCGATATACGACCGGATCGGATGGAAGGCGTTTTCGCTTCCGTAGGTCAGGATGCCTTCGGCGAGGATCAGAGCACCGATGAACAGCACGGCAGCGGGAATGGCCCAGCGCTTGACCAGTGTCGACAGCCCGGCGACCAGCGCGAGGAACGGCGCGTACCACAGGATCGTCGTCACGAAGAGCACCGCCGCCGACACGCCTATCGTGAACATCGAGATGACCACGTCGATCGGGCTGGCAATCGGGATGAACGGAATCTTGGCGGCGAGCGGGAAGCTCAAAAGATAGGCCAGGACCATGGTGATCAGGGCAAACCCGAGGATCAGCGCCGGAAAGATGGTGATCCCGGCAAGCGCCTTGGATGTCAGGATCTTGATGTCCGATTGCGGCATCGATTTCCAGAACAGCATGGAATTGTTGCGCGTATCCGCCGAAAAGGCATCGGCGAAGTAGAAATAGAGCACGATCAGCAGATAGACGCTCCACAGCGCGATGATGCCACCAAAGGTCATTTGAATGAGGGTCGTCGCCGAGTGCGAAACGCTGCGCGCGGTGAACGTCGGCGTGTGCCCGAACACCATGCCCAGGGTGATGAACACGGTCAGAAGCCCCAGCAAAACAGCAGGCGCATAAAGAAAGGCGCCGCGGTGTTCGAGGAATTCGCGCCTGATCAGCGCTGTCATGGCTTTCATCAGAGGTCTCCAGGAATGGCGGCCTGGCGCTGCATCAGCGCCACGAACAAGTCGGAAAGGGTTGGGGTCGATGCCTCGCCGAGTTCGGCGAGCGTTTCGCGTTTGACGTTTTCGAACACCATCACCGACTGGCCGAAGCGCGATTCGGTGTAGATCGGTCCGAGCTTTGCAGCCGCCGCCACGGAATCGACGCCGCAGACCAGCTGGGTGAAAACGCCGCCGAGCTCGTCGGTCGACATGTCGAGCACGATCTCGCCGTCACGAATGAACATGATGTCGGAAAGGATCGAGGCGATCTCGTCCACCTGGTGGGTGGTGATGATGAGCGTCCGCTCCTCGGTCATGTAGTCTTCGATAAGCCGTCTGTAGAAGCGCTTGCGGTAAGTGATATCCAACCCAAGGGTCGGCTCGTCGAGGACCAGTAGCTTAGCGTCAATTGCCATGACGACGGCAAGGTGAAGCTGAGCGAGCATACCCTTCGACAGGTTCTTGATCTTGAGATTGGGCTTGAGGTCGGTGCCTTGGAGGAAAACATTGGCTTTCTCACGGGAGAAATGGGGGTGGATGTCCTCGATGAGGTCGAACAGCTCGCGCACCTTCAGAAAGCGCGGCAGGCTGGCGACATCGGAAATGAAGGCGACGTCTTGCATGAGCCTTGCGCGGTCGGCGAAGGGATTGCGGCCGAACACGCTCAGATCGCCCTCATAGTCGGTCAGGCCGAGCAGGGCGTTGAGCGTCGTCGTCTTGCCGGCGCCATTGTGTCCGACAAGGCCGTAGATGCGGCCGGCGGGGATGGCGAAGTCCAGTCCCTTGAGGACTTCGGTCTGTCCGAAGCTCTTCTTGAGATTGCGCGCCGTGATGATGGGTGTGTCGGTCATTTGCCGGCCTCCACGTTCATCAGTGCGTCAAGATCGAGCCCAAGGGCCTCGATCTGCTGGCGAATGCGCGGCCAGTCCTCGGTGAGGAATTTCTCGCGCTCCTGGGTGAGGAGCGCTTCGTGCGCGCCCTGGCTTACATACATGCCCATGCCTCTTTTCTTTTCAACGACGCCCTGATCAACCAGCGACTGGTAGGCCTTGGTGACGGTCAACGGGTTGACCGCCAGGTCTGCCGATGCCTGCCGGATCGAGGGCAGCGCATCGCCGGGTTTCACCTGACCTTTCAGGATCATCTCGACGAGCTTCTGCCGGATCTGCAGGAAGATCGGCTGTGTTTCGTTCCATTCGGTCATCTGTCTCACTCATTTAGTGTGTTACATACATAACACACCAAAGCGCGATTGCAAGAGCGGTGGGTGGGAAAATGTGGGGGAGAGGGGATGGGACTGGGTTTGGCGCCGCCTGCGGACGCTGAAGGCTGGATTGCTTCGCTTAGGCTCGCAATGACGGGGGCAGAGGGTGGCAGGCGCCTCGCTGCCTCGACGTCATTGCGAGGAGCGACGCGACGAAGCAATCCATGGTTGCACGCGGTGGCGCGCGCTAGTTTTGCCAAATGACCAAGAACCCTTGCACCTACATCATGGCAAACCGCAAGAACGGGACGCTCTATACTGGCGTCACGGCAGATTTGGCCCAGAGAGCTGACGCGCATCGAAGCGGCAAGGTCGAGGGGTTCACGCGGCGATACGGATGCACGATGCTCGTCTGGTACGAGATGCATTCTGAAATGCTTGACGCCATCGCCAGCGAGAAGCGCATCAAAGGCGGTTCTCGCCGCAAGAAGATCGCTCTCATAGAGTCGGCCAATCCGGATTGGCGGGATCTGTACGAGGATCTCAACCGCTGAGGGTTCATGCTGGCTGCGAACACGGGAGGCTGGATTGCTTCGCTTGTGCTCGCAATGACGATTGAGGGGTATGAGCCGTTTGCTGCCTCGGTGTTGTCTCAAGCCTCTGCGTCATTGCGAGGAGCGGATGCGACGAAGCAATCCATGCGATGGCGGGAAACGCGGCTGGTTGGATTGCTTCGCTAGCGCTCGCAGTGACGACCGATGGTCAAGTGCCTTGCTTGCTCACACCCGCCGCTTCTGCACGTAGCCGATGAAAGCGGCGATGGTGCCGGTCTCCGCTATGGCGCCCCTCGACAGCGTCGGACTGGGTTACCGGCAGATCGTGTGCATCCTTGTTTGATGGCAAACCATGTGAGAAGTATGGGGGATATTGGAAAGTGGGATAAGTATTTTTCTCTGACACTCCAAATCTCGCAGCGTCACTCAAAAAAATAGAAATAATGATGCGGGTCAAACGCGTAGATTGCTATTTCAACTGTATATATAATATTTTTGCTAAAATACATTATATTATTATATTCGTTTCATCTTCTTGTTTAATTTTATATAGGAAAATGCAATTCTTGCTATTAGAATTGGTGGATATATCGTGCTGACAATGAATAACCAAACATAAAATGCTGCATAATCGGAAGCTGGAAGCCGGTAAAAATAATAAAAAAATACAGCAATTGAGACAAGAGATATCTCTACTTCATGAGCGCTAACAGCCTTTTTCAAATTAGAGAAAATCAACCGTCGATCCCAATATTGATATTAGTATTCCATATTTCCCATTGTCGCTAAACCGCAACCAAAATCTGCCATTAGTGATTACGCCCTCACCATAGCATTGGCCTCACCAATCTCTGCAACTTTGAACAACTGCATCTGATACTCCTCTATGCCGTAGACTATCAGCTCTTCAGCGCCCTTTTTGGGATCCATGCTTCATCCGCCGTTTCCGGCGCGGCAACACCCTCAGTGTTCGCCAAATCAAGCAATTATTAGCGCCCGCATACCGTTTTGACTGGATGAGGATATGTCCGGAAGCGACCATCCTATGGCTAACGCTGCGGTTCAAGACCAAGTACGTCGGATTCTGTTGCTTGGTGCAAAAGAAAACGAAGAAGTATCGCAACGGACGGCGCCAGTCAGCCGCGCGTGGCCCCTCGGATTCGGCCTGAGGTTGACGCTCAGCGGGTATTTGGCCGAATCCACGCTCTTCGACAGGCTCAGGATGGGTCGGCGCTAACGTTTGACAGTCGCACCCGGAATGAATCCAGGGTCGAGCCCCGGAATGGCAGAGGTCCATGTGGCGCTGAGCATCACCCCTTGCGCTTTTGCACGAAGCCGATGAAGTCGGCGATCGTCCCGGTTTCGTCGGCACCGTTGAGCAGCGCCGGGGACCCCTGGTTCTTGATCGTCAGGGTTACGGCATCGGGGCGGCGGCGGACCATTTCCTCGAAGGTCTCCTTGCGCAGCCGATCCGTCAGCTGTGTCCTGCCGATCAGCAAGTGGGCGGCGGCAAGCGTATTGAACAGCTGCCATTGCGGCTCGAAGACATCGTCGGCCGAAAACTCCTTGAAGCGCTCGACAAGGGCCGGATCGTAGAGCGGCAGCGGCTTGCGTCGGCCCTGAATGGCGTGCAGGCGCATGGCCAGCCGGTCGAGAGCGGCAGAACCAAGGCTGGGATAGTCGGTAGCAAGAATCTGCCTGAGCGCAGCCGAGGCCTGTGCTTCACCGCGCGATGCGGCGACATGTTCGAGATTGGTGCGCTGGCGCACGAGCCCGCGCGGGTCGGTCAAGGGACTGGAATCGATGAGAACCGCGCCGGCGATGGCGGCGGCGCGCAAGGCGCCGAGCGCCATGATCACCTGTCCGCCGGCCCCGAGCCCGACAAACACCGCCTTGTCGATGGCAAGGGCGCAAAGCACCACGTGCAGCACGCGCGCATCTTCGGATGTGTTGTATTCGCTCTTGTCGCGGCGCCAGCCGGACCGGCCGTGGCCGGGCAGGTCGATGAGCACGACCGGCCAATCCTCGCCAAGAAGGTTGCGCATGGCAATGGCGAAGTCGGTGTAATCGGTCATATTGCGCACTTGCCCGGGAACGCAGACGATCGGCAGTTTGCCACGACCGAGCTTGCCCGAGACGTGTACGCCAACATCGAGGCCGCTGCCGAGGCGCACGTGGCGCACGGGCAGCTCGGCGAAAACCGGCAGGTCGGGCGGAATGGGCGGGCGGCGCGGCATGTCGGGAAACGGGTGTCAGCCCGGAATGCGCCTGATGGCCTGTTGCATTGTCAGTGACGGGCCTCCGAGCCGCGCGCGATAGACGAGATAGTTCGCCATCACCTTTTGCACATATTTGCGCGTCTCGACAAAGGGAATGAGCTCGGTCCAGCTGATTGCGTCGATTTTTGCGTCGCGCGGGTCGCCATAGAGCTTGAGCCACTTGTTCACGTTGCCGGCCCCGGCGTTGTAGGCGGCGGCGGCCAGCAACAGGGAGCCGTCATAGCGTTCGAGCTGGCTCTTGAGATAGCTCGATCCGAGCAGGATGTTGTAGGCCGGATCCGAGGTCAGCCGGTTCGGCGAATAGGCGATGCCGAGCCGTCCGGCAAGATCCTTGGCGGTCGCGGGCATCAGCTGCATCAGCCCGCGCGCGCCGGAGCGCGATACGGCGTCGATGTCGAAATGGCTCTCCTGCCGTGCCACGGCATAGACCGCCGCTTCGTCGGCCAGAGCCAATTCGACGCCGGCTGGAATGCCGTCCTTGGGATAATGGAACAGGTCGAGGGAATAGCCTTTCTGGTCTGCGCGGTCGGCAATCAGGATGGCGACGTTGTGTGCGCCGATATCCTGCGCCAGGCGGGCGGCAAGAACGAAGTCGCCGGGCTCGGATATGGCATAGCCCAGCCGGCGGACCAGCGGCTCAGCCCAGTCCTTGCGGCCGGCATCGGCCAGAAGCCGCACGGAGCGGACCAGCGGCATCGTCTCGAAGATCGCCTGGCGGTTCTGCCAGTCGGGGAGGGCACGGACCACGACCGTCGGCTCGTTCAGCGCCTCGCGCGCCAGTTGCCCGTAGAACAGGAAACCGTAGCGCGCCGCCTTGCGGAAATCCTCGGCGGCGGCGTCGGTCTTTCCGAGCGCCTGTTCGGTCCGGCCGAGCCAGTAGCGCGCCTGCACGATGGAATCCGGCAGGGTCGACAATCTCGCCATTTCGGCGAAATGCGGTTCGGCGCGCTGTGGATCGTTGAGATAGACAAGCGCAACGAAGCCGGCATGGAAGCGCGCCTCGACAATGCGTCCCTCCGGACCGGCGGTGTAGTTCGCAGCGGCGCGATAGGCGAGATCGGGCTTGCCGGCCGCGAGCGCGCGCCGGACGATCAGGCGGCGCTCGTACCAGAATTCGGCAGAATCGATCACATCGCCGGACGTGACCTTGTCGAGCGCGGCGACGGCACCTTCGAGGTCGTCGGCGTCACGCTTCCATTGCGCCACGGTGAAATGGAACAGCGAGTGATCGCGCAATGACGGGTCGACATCGGCGAGGAGCGCGGCGATGTCGCCAGCCTTGCGGGATACGGCGATGCGGGCCCTGGCGAGGCTCTGCTGCGCCGGTGTCAGACGCGCCATGATGCGCTCGGTTCCCGTGGCGCGATCATGCATGAGAAGATGGACGGCCCGGTCCCAATAGTCTTTCTGGGTCAACAGCTTGCCCAGGGACGTTTCGGCTTTGTCTTCGCCGTCCTTGGTCAGAAACTGCTGGGTCCAGACATGGCGCGCAATGCGCGTGGCGCGTTCCACTTGGCCGTCGGCAACATAGGCCTGGGCCAGGGCGATCTGCGCATCGAGCGTGTTTGGCATGTTGCCGCCGAGCAGGCGGATAACGGTATCAGCACTGGCGGTGGTGACATCGAGCGCCGACTCGAGCCGGGCGCGGTAGACCGAGGAGAAATCGTAACCCGGGGCTTCGGCGATGAAGCGGGCGATGGAGTCGGCATCAACGCCCTTGCCGAAGCGGATCGAGGCCCACTGTACCGTGCGGCGCTCGACATCGTCGGCGAGTTGTCTTGCCGCGTCATAGGCAGCCGGTGCGTCGCCCGCCACCAGCAGGGCGAGGGCGGACTCGAAACCGGGACTGCCGACGCTGGCACGGGCGATCGGCGGCGCAGGGCGAACTGTGCTGGTGACGACTGTATCGATCCGCGCTCCCGCGCCGGCAGGCGTGGGGGCGGGTGCCGGCACCGGAACCTGCGCTGCCGCACCGGCGCAAAGCGCCGCAAAAAACCCTGCCGCGAGCAGGGCGCGATGTTGAGACGATCGCACTGAAACCATTCCGACTCCCTTTGCGACACAAAGCCACGTCAATTTGGCCACTTTCGGACAAGATCACGACTCTATGGCGGCTTAGTGTAGAACGCGTTGCCAAGCCGGGGCCAAAAAGGCTAAATGCCTCGCTCTCGGCCCCGGTTTTGGCCGGACAGGCGCCACAAAGGCGTCCCACTGATACCGGCGCGCTGTTGTGCCGGCGTATTTCCAAAGGGGAACACCATGTTCAGAGGATCACTCACCGCTCTTATCACCCCCTTTCGAGATGGCGCCCTGGACAAAAAAGCTTTCGAGAATTTCGTCGACTGGCAGATCAAATCCGGCACGAATGGCCTGGTTCCGGTCGGCACCACTGGCGAGTCGCCGACCCTGTCGCATGACGAGCACCGCATGGTGGTCGAGATGTGCATCGCGGTCGCGGCGGGACGGGTTCCGGTCATGGCCGGCGCCGGCTCGAATTCGACCACCGAGGCGGTCGAACTGACCAGGTTCGCCGAAAAGGCGGGAGCGCAGGGCGTGCTCAGCACGGCGCCCTATTACAACAAGCCGAACCAGGAAGGCCTGTTCCACCACTACAAGGCGGTTGCCGAGGCGACGAGCCTGCCGGTGTTCATCTACAACATTCCGGGACGCTCGATCATCGACGTCTTGCCTGAAACGATGAAGCGCCTGCGTGACGAATGCCCCAATATCGCCGGGGTCAAGGACGCGACCGCCAATGTCGGTCGGGTCAGCCTGCAGCGCCATGTCGTTGGCAAGGATTTCATCCAGTTGTCCGGCGAGGACATGACGGCTCTCGGGTTCAATGCCCATGGCGGGGTCGGGTGTATCTCGGTGACGTCTAATGTCGCGCCCAAGCTCGTGTCCGAGTTCCAGGCGGCGATGGCGGATGGCGATTTTGCCAAGGCGGTCGAGTACCAGGACCGCCTGGCGCCGCTGCACAAGGCGCTGTTCATCGAACCGAGCCCGGGTGGCGTCAAATACGCCGCCTCCAAGCTCGGCCTTTGCGCCAACGAATTGCGGCTGCCGCTGGTGCCCGTCTCCGAAGGCACTGCCAAGGCCATCGACGATGCGATGGTGCATGCAGGACTGACGAACGCCTGAGATGGCACGTTCGGGCAAACGTACTGAAATCAACACGGGTCTGGTGGCCGATAACCGCCGGGCCCGTTTCGACTACGAGGTGCTCGACACGCTCGAGGCCGGCATCGTGCTGACCGGCACAGAGGTTAAGTCGCTGCGGATTGGGCAGGCGCAGATCGCCGAGGCCTATGTCTCGCCCGAACACGGCGAACTCTGGCTGATCAACGCCCATATCCCGGAATATCTCAAGGCCAACCGCTTCAATCACGAGGAGCGGCGTCCGCGCAAACTGCTGGTTGCCAAGAAGGAACTGGCACGCCTGTCCCAGGATGTCGCCCGCAAGGGCAACACCATCGTTCCGCTGAAGCTCTACTTCAACGACCGCGGAAAAGCCAAACTTCTCATAGGTTTGGCCAAGGGCAAGAATGTTGCGGACAAGCGCGAAACCAGCCGCGAGCGCGACTGGAACCGCGAGAAGGCGCGGATTCTCAAGAATTATTGAGCTGATGATGAACCGCCAATAGCGAACGGAGCTGCACGCTGTCTGCCAGCGCGCTCGACGTTACCGCCGGCTACTCGCCACGTGCTTCCTTGGCAGCCCTGAAGACAACGTCCTCGAACATCCTTTCGGTCAGCCGGCCGGTGTTGGTGTTGTAGCGCGAGCAGTGGAAGCTGTCGTAGAGCACCGTGCCGTCGGGAAGGGCATGACGGGCGCCATGGCCGAAGGTGTGGCTGGCCCGGCGGGCACCGACCGCGCTGAGGAAGCTGTCATGAGCAATACGCCCGAGTGCCAGGAAAACGGCATCGGGATGGGCCTTTATCACCGGAGTGAGAAACTGCCGGCAGGTAGCGATCTCGGCACCGACCGGCTTGTTCTGCGGCGGCACGCAGCGGACGGCATTGACGATCTTGGCGCCTTCGAGAGTAAGGCCGTCATCGGGACGGGCGTCGTAGTGCCCACTGGCAAATCCGGCCCGCTGCAGCGTCTGATAGAGCAGGTCGCCGGCATAATCGCCGGTGAACGGCCTTCCGGTGCGATTTGCCCCTTTCAGGCCTGGCGCGAGGCCGACGACCACGAGGCGGGCTTCATCGTCTCCCCATGCAGGGACCGGCGCGTTGAAGAATTCCGGATAGGCGCGGCGGTTATCTGCTCGAAATTCGGCCAGCCGAGGGCACAGGGCGCACTCCCTGCCAGGCTCTTGCGGGTCCATGAGCTTTGCGATCCGCGCTGCGACTACTTGGCGGCCGTTTCGGGCCGGTCCACCGGTGCCCGACCGACCGATTTGGCCAGATCGACGACATCGACGAAATAGTCTGCCTGCCGACGCAACTCGTCGGAGATCATCGGAGTTTGGCTGGCAAGGGTCGAAACGACGGTCACTTTCTTGCCCCGGCGCTGGATGGCCGCAACCAGAGCGGTGAAGTCTCCATCGCCGGAAAACAGGAACATGTGATCGAAATGGGCGCTCATTTCTATGGCGTCCACAGTCAGTTCGATGTCCATGTTGCCCTTGACCTTGCGGCGTCCGGTCGAATCCGTGAATTCCTTGGCCGGCTTGGTCACAACGCGGTAGCCGTTGTAGTCGAGCCAATCGATCAGTGGTCGGATGGACGAGTACTCCTGATCTTCTATCAGCGCGGTATAGTAATACGCGCGAACAAGATAGGATTTACTCTGGAACTCATTGAGAAGTCGACGATAGTCGATGTCGATGCCGAGCGCTTTCGAGGCCGCATAGAGATTTGCACCATCTATGAAGAGAGCGACCTTTTCGCGAGGATCAATCATTTAAGTATACTCCAACAACGCTCATAAGCGGCGCTTTTGCGCTTCTTGGTCTAAAAAGCGGATGCCAGCCCCCCCGACATCCTCGGCATTCAAGGCCAAGATCGTACGTAGCGAGAAACGAAATCGTATTGCTTTATGCTTTCGATTGAGTCTGCCCGCCGCTGAGTTCAATTTAAAGAACATCAGCGCGCGTGCAAGAGAAGTTTGATTTGCTTGATCGGCGTTGTCCACACAATGCGGGTTCGAAAATTGCGACAATTGGACCCTCATCGGCATCGTGCCCGGCTTGTCAAGACGCCCGAGCTGTTGTATTGACGCGGGTCCTTTCCCAAGAATTAGCCGGAGATTGCCGTGGCGCGCGTCACTGTTGAAGACTGCATTGAGAAAGTCGACAATCGTTTCGACCTCGTCCTTCTGGCGGCCCATCGTGCCCGGATGATCTCGTCCGGCGCCCAGATCACCGTGTCCCGCGACAACGACAAGAACCCTGTCGTGGCGCTGAGGGAGATCGGTGACGGCACAATTTCGCCCGAGGATCTCAAGGAAGACCTGATCCATTCGCTGCAGAAATACGTCGAGGTTGACGAGCCCGAGCAGCACGCTGCCCCCGTGATCGGCGAGATCACCGGTGAAGACGACACGGTTACCTTCGACACCATGAGCGAAGATGAATTGTTGCGTGCCATCGAGAGCCTGGCCCCGCCGGAACGCCGCGAAGATTGATCGCAATAGAAACACGCCTATAATGCTTTATCGGGCGCCGAATCCGCTTCGGCGCCCTATTTGTCTTTATTTGCCGGCGGGCAGGGCGCTGGCGGGACTGGTGAGAAGGTGACAGGCGGCGGGCACAAGCGTTTGGGGGCGGAGCGGGCTTTGGCGCGCTGCGCAATCATGTGGACGAGGGGGCCCTTTCGGCACGTGCAGGCTGCCGAGAAACGCCGCCACCCGCCATCGACAGCGCTTGGGAGGCGCGACCTGCCATGATGCGCCAGTTCGAACTCGTCGAACGGGTGCTTGCCTATAATCCCAATGCCGACGAGGCCATGCTCAACAAGGCCTATGTCTATGCCATGCAGAAACATGGCAGCCAGGTGCGCGCTTCGGGTGATCCGTTTTTCGCCCATCCGCTGGAAGTCGCCGCCATTCTCACCAGCCTCAAGCTTGACGATGCGACAATCGCTGTCGGGCTGCTGCACGACACCATCGAAGACACCGACGCGACACGGGCCGAGATCGACCAGCATTTCGGCCCCGAGATCGGCGCCATTGTTGAAGGTCTGACCAAGATCGACCGGCTCAACCTCGGGTCGCGCGAGGAAGCCCAGGCCGAGAACCTCAGAAAGCTTCTGCTGGCCATTGCCGAGGACGTGCGCGTTCTCATCGTCAAGCTGGCCGACCGGCTGCACAACATGCGTACGCTTGACTTCGTGCCGCCGGAAAAGCGCCAGCGCATCGCCCGCGAGACGATGGACATCTATGCGCCGCTCGCCGGGCGCATGGGTATGCAGGGCATCCGCTCCGAACTCGAGGATCTGAGCTTCAGGGCGCTGGAGCCTGAGAAATACGCCGCGCTCAACGAGCGGTTGACGGCGATGAATGCCCGCAATGCCAAGATCGTCCAGATCATCGCCGCCGATCTGCGCAAGCGCATCGCGGATCAGGGCATTTCCGCCGAGGTGTCCGGGCGCCTGAAGTCGCCTTGGTCGATCTTTTCCAAGATCCAGCGCAAGCAGATCGCCCTCGAACAATTGTCCGACGTCATCGGCTTCCGCGTCATCGTCGAGAAGGTCGAGGATTGTTACCGTGCCCTCGGTGTGGTCCACCGTAACTGGAACGCCGTGCCGGGCCGGTTCAAGGACTATATCTCGGTACCGAAATACAACGACTACCGGTCGTTGCACACGACAGTGGTCGGTCCGGAGCGGCAGCGTGTCGAGCTGCAGATCCGGACCCGAGAGATGCACCAGGTTGCCGAATACGGCATCGCCGCGCATGCGCTCTACAAGGACGATCTCAAGCATTCACTCGAACGGCTCGAACAGGAGAGCCAGGCCTATGTCTGGCTCCGCTCGACGATTTCGACCCTGACATCGGGCTCGGCTCCCGAGGACTTCCTCGAAGACACCAAGCTCGAACTGTTCCAGGATCAGGTGTTCTGCTTCACGCCGCGCGGGCGACTGATCGCCCTGCCGCGCGGCGCAACGCCGATCGATTTCGCCTATGCGGTCCATACCGAGCTTGGCGACACCTGCGTCGGCGCCAAGATCAACGGCACCATCATGCCGCTCGTCACCCAGCTGCGTTCGGGCGACGAAGTGCAGATCATGACGGACGCCAACCACGTGCCGCCGACCAATTGGGAATCGATCGCGGCGACCGGAAAGGCGCGGGCCGCCATTCGACGGGCCGTGCGGGCGGCGGCGCAGAAACGCGCCTATGCGCATGGCGACTATATCCTGTCGGCTGTGCTCAGGGCCGAGAACACGCGGCTCGACGAAACCGAGCTCGCGGCGATGATCGGCTGGTTCGGCTTTGCCTCGAAGAAGGACTTCATCACCGCCATCGGCGAGAACAAGATCCTGCCCGATGCGCTCAGCGAAGAGATCTCCAAGATCAAGGGCGTGCCGCGCCGCCGCAAGCGCCGCGACATCGAACTGCCGGTGGCCGACACCGCCGATGGCTGGTTCGGGCTGAGGCAGTCGGACCTGTTCCGCTTCCGCGTGCCGGGCGGGCAGACGGTCGGCGATCGCGGGCGCAAGGCCCTGACCAAGCTCGGCTTCAACACCGAAGTCAGGATCTCGCCCGAGGGCGTGGTGCCCGGCGACCGTATCATCGCCATTCTCACGCCCGACGGCATCATGACGGTCTATCCGGTGCATTCCGATGCTCTCGGCGAACTCGATGAATCGGACGTCGCCTGGATCGATGTTCGTTGGGATCTGGCCAGCCATTACGAGAGCATGCATCTGGTCGCCATCTCGATGCTGAGCGTCAACCGGCCGGGCTCGCTGGCCTCCATCGCCGGTACCATCGCCAGGTTCGACGCCAATATCCAGAACCTGTTCATGAGCATGCATGCCCCAGATTTCCACCGGCTCGTGTTTCAGATAGAAGTGCGCGACCTGCCTCACGTGGCCGAGGTTCTGGCCGCGCTCAAGGACATCACCGGGCTCTCCGAGATCAGGCGCGCATCGGTCGAAGAGGCCTCGGCTCTCAGCCAGATCGACTGGGCCATGCCGGACAGCAAGGACAAGAAGAAATGACCGCCGAAATGACCCGCGACGAAGTGCTCGACGTGTTCCGCTCCTGCGGCGCCTTGCTCGAAGGGCATTTCATACTCAGTTCTGGCTTGAGGTCGCCAGTGTTCCTGCAAAAGACGCTGGTTTTTCGCGAGCCTGACAAGTCCGAGATCGTCTGCAAGGCGCTGGCCCGCAAGATCGAGGCATCCGGTCTCGAATTCACCCAGGTCGTCTCGCCGGCCGTTGGCGGCATCATTCCGGGCTACGAGACGGCGCGGCACCTGAAAAAGCCAGCGATCTACACCGAGCGCGTCGACGGCAAGTTCCAGCTGCGGCGAGGCTTTTCGGTCGAAAAGGGCGAGAAGGTCATTGTCGTCGAGGACATCGTCTCGACCGGGCTGTCGATCCGCGAATGCATCGCCTGTCTCACCGATCTCGGCGCCGAGGTCGTGGCGGCGGCCTGCCTTGTCGACCGCTCCGGCGGAGAAGCCGATATCGGCGTGCCGCTGATCGCCCTTGCCGAGTACAAGGTGCCAGCTTATCCCGCCGACGCCCTGCCGCCGGAACTGGCTGCCATTCCGCCGGTCAAGCCCGGTAGTCGGGGACTGTCATGAGCGCCGGGGCAAACGGGAAGAACGCGCCATGATTGTCGGACTCGGCAACGACCTGTGCGATATCAACCGCATCGCAAAAACACTTGAGCGGCATGGCGACCGTTTTCTCGACCGCTGCTTCACCGACATCGAGCGCAGGAAATCCGACCGGCGCAAGCTCAGGGCCGCGTCCTATGCCAAGCGCTTCTCGGCCAAGGAGGCCTGTGCCAAGGCGCTGGGCACCGGGTTCTCCCAAGGCGTGTTCTGGCGCGACATGGGCGTCATCAACCTGCCGTCGGGCAAACCGACGATGAAGCTGACCGGCGGTGCCGCCAAGCGGCTCCAGACCCTTGTGCCGGAGGGGCATGAAGCCCATATCCACGTCACTCTGACTGATGAGAGCGGATTTGCCTCGGCTACGGTCATCATCGAGGCATTGCCCGCATCCTGATCGTGCGGCAACCCGTGCATCAGGCCGCGACGCGATGACACTTGCATACGCGTCGGTGGTTGACCGGCTCCCCGCGCGCGCGTAACCACAACCATCCCTGCAACAGGCGGAAATCCAATATGTCTGACAAGGTCCAGAACAAGAAGAAAACCGCCGCAGGCGAACTGCGTGAAACCGTTGTCGTGGTCATCGAAGCGCTGCTCATCGCTCTGGTGTTCCGGACCTTCCTGTACCAGCCGTTCTCCATCCCGACCGCGTCGATGCAGTCCTCGATGATGATCGGCGATTATTTCCTCGCCTCGAAGTTTGCCTGGGGCTACGGGCAGTATTCCTTCCCGTTCGGCCTGGTGCCCATGCAAGGGCGCGTTTTCGGCTCGCTGCCCAATCGCGGCGACATCGCCGTATTCTACAACGCCCCGACCGGCGACGAATACGTCAAGCGTGTCATCGGCCTGCCGGGCGACACCATCCAGATGAAGCAGGGGCGTCTTTTCATCAACGACACTGAAGTGCCGCGCGAAAAGATCGGCACCGCCAACGATACCGATTCCACCAGCCACACCGTACCGGTGACGCTGTACAAGGAAACCCTGCCCAACGGGGTCAGCCATACTATCCAGGAAATCGCCGACAACGGCCCGCTCGACAATACCGGCGTCTACACAGTGCCCGAAGGCCACTACTTCATGATGGGTGACAACCGCGATCGCTCGCAGGACAGCCGCGTGCTGAGTGCGGTCGGCTACGTCCCCGTCAACAACCTCATCGGCAAGGCCGAGGCGCGCTTCTTCTCGATCAAGGACGACCTGCCGCCGTGGCAGATCTGGAACTGGCCGGCCAATGTCCGTCTCGACCGGATGTTCCAGTCAGTCTACCAATGAATCGACGTAGCCAGCCTCTGAGCAAGCTCGAGGAGCGACTCGAGCACCGCTTCACCTCGCAGGAACTGCTTGTGCAGGCGGTGACTCATTCCAGTGCGGTGTCGCCGGCCAAGCGCACGGCACAATCCTACCAGAGGCTGGAATTCCTCGGCGACCGTGTGCTCGGTCTCGTCGTCGCCGATCTACTGCACAGGCAGCTGCCCGGGGGCAATGAGGGCGAGCTGTCGCGGGCGCTCAATGCCCTGGTGCGCAAGGAGACCTGCGCCGAGGTTGCCCGCGACATCGGGGTCGGCCCCTATCTACGCCTCGGCGAAGCGGAGGCGCGCACCGGCGGCGCGGAGAAATCTGCGATCCTTGCCGACGTGACCGAGGCCCTGATCGGGGCGATCTTTCTTGATGCCGGGTTCGATGTGGCAACGACTTTCGTGGTGCGCGAGTTCGGATCCCGCATCGATCCGGCCAACACCCGCCGCGCCGACGCCAAGACGTCGCTGCAGGAATGGGCGCAGGGGCGCGGGCTCGAACCTCCTTCCTACGAGGAACTCGAACGCAGCGGCCCCGATCACGCCCCGAGTTTCACTATTGCCGTCGTGGTTGCCGGGTTCGCGCCGGCCCAGGCGGAAGGCCCCTCTAAGAAGCTCGCAGAGCATCTGGCGGCCGAAGCGTTCCTTATTCGCGAAAACATATGGCGAGGCAGCAAATGACCGAGAACACGCCAACGCGCTGTGGCTTTTTTGCGCTGGTCGGCGCCCCCAATTCTGGCAAGTCGACGCTGCTTAACACGCTTGTCGGCGCCAAGGTGTCGATTGTAACCCACAAGGCGCAAACGACGCGATCCCAGATCCGCGGCGTGGTGACTACCGATAACAGCCAGTTGGTCTTCATCGATACCCCCGGCATCTTCACCGCCAGCCGACGGCTCGACCGTGCCATGGTCGATGCAGCCTGGAGCGCGGCGACCGACGCCGATTTCGTCGTTCTGGTCATCGATGCGGTGCGCGGGCTCAACCCGGACAACGAGGCGGCGATTGCCGGTCTTGCACAGGTGCCCGGGCCCAAGGTCCTTGTCATCAACAAGATCGACCGCAAGCAGCCCCAGGACGTCTTGGAACTCGCCAAGGTCCTGAATGAGCGCATGGATTTCAAGGAAACCTTCATGGTCTGCGCCGCCAGCGGCGAGGGCGTTGCCGATTTCATCAAGGTCTGCCACGAGATGGCGCCGGAAGGCCCGTGGCATTTCCCCGAGGATCAGCTTTCCGACCTGACCCAGGCGCTGACGGCGGCCGAGGCGACGCGCGAGAAGCTCTTCCTGCGCGTGCATGACGAGATCCCCTATAACACCACGGTCGAGACCGAGCGATTCGAGGTGCAAAAGAACGGCGCCTATCGTATCGAGCAGGTGATCTACGTCACCCGAGAAGGCCATCGCAAGATCGTTCTGGGCAAGGGCGGCAAGACCATCAAGGCCATCGGCATGGAAGCGCGCAAGGACCTGTCCGAGATGTTCGAGACGCCGGTGCACCTGTTCCTGTTCGTCAAGGTTCGCGAGAAATGGGCCGACAAGGCGGAGCACTATCAGGAAATGGGGCTGGAATTCCCGGCGAAGTGATCCATGCAATGGAGCGCTGACGGTCTCATCATCGGCGTCCGCCGGCACGGCGAATCGAGCCTCATTCTCGAAGCCATGGTGGTCGATCATGGCCGGCGCCTGGGACTGGTACGCGGCGGGCGCTCGCGCCGGCAGGCGGCGGTGCTGCAGCCGGGCAATTCGGTGGCGCTGAGCTGGCGAGCCCGGCTCGAAGACCATCTCGGCCTGTTCACCGTCGAACTGCTGACCGCCCGCGCCGCGCGCCTGATCGAGGATCGCGACCGGCTCTATGCCTTCCACCTTGTCGCCGATCATCTGCGGCTGCTGCCCGAGCGCGATCCGCACAATGCGAGGATGAGCGAGACATTTGCCATCCTCGACGGTGAACTCGATGCGATGGCGCTCGGCGCGGCGCTGGCCCGGTTCGAGATGCATATTCTCGATGATCTCGGGTTCGGCCTCGATCTTGGCACCTGCGCCGTCACCGGAGAGAGCGTCGGCCTGCGCTATGTCTCGCCGCGTTCCGGGCGCGCGGTGACCGAAGCCGGGGCCGGTCAATTCGCCGGACGATTGCTGCCGCTGCCGGGCTTCCTGATCGGGGAGGGGGAACCCGGCCCGCGCGAGATTTCTGATGCATTCCGCCTCACGGGGCACTTTTTGCACGAACATGTGTGGGGACCGCGCCAGATTGCCCCGCCCGCGACCCGCGAGACACTTGTCCTCGCCCTGACCGGTCTATAATCCGGGCGCTATTGATTCTATCGGAGGCCCGATGGCCGATCTCATCGAACCCGAGGACGACGGCACTCGCGTTGTCGACCTCAGAGAAGCGCTTGAATCGCGCTACCTCAGCTACGCACTGTCGACGATCACGCAGCGCGCCCTGCCGGACGCCCGTGACGGGCTGAAGCCCGTGCATCGGCGCATCCTGCACGCCATGCGCCTGCTGCGCCTCGATCCCGGGCAGGGCTACAAGAAATCCGCCCGCATCATCGGCGACGTCATCGGCAAGTACCATCCTCATGGCGATCAGTCGGTCTACGACGCGCTGGTGCGTCTGGCCCAGGATTTTGCCCTTCGTTATCCGCTCGTCGATGGCCAGGGCAATTTCGGCAATATCGACGGCGATAGCGCCGCCGCCATGCGCTACACCGAATCCCGAATGACCGATGTCGCGGCGCGGCTGATGGAAGGTATCACCGAGAATGCCGTCGATTTCCGCGAGACCTATGATGGCGAGGACGAGGAGCCGGTGGTTCTTCCGTCCAATTTCCCCAACCTTCTGGCCAATGGTTCGTCGGGCATTGCCGTCGGTATGGCGACCAACATCCCGCCGCACAATGTCTCCGAGTTGTGCGACGCGGCCCTGCACCTGATCCATCATCCCGACGAGGCCAGTGCTGCGGACCTTGTCAAATTCGTGCCCGGCCCGGATTTTCCCACAGGCGGCATCATCATCGAGCCGCGCGAGAACATCATCGCGGCCTATGAGACGGGCAGGGGCGCTTTCCGCGTTCGTGCCCGCTGGCACCAGGAAGAAGGCAGTCGCGGCACCTACCAGATCGTCGTCACGGAGATTCCCTATGGCGTGCAGAAGTCGCGCCTGGTGGAAAAGATCGCCGAATTGCTGCTGGCGCGCAAACTGCCGTTGCTCAAGGACGTGCGCGACGAAAGCGCCGAGGACGTGCGGCTGGTGCTCGAGCCCAAGGTGCGCACGGTCGACGCCAACCTTCTTATGGAGTCGCTGTTCCGCTTCACCGAACTCGAATCGCGCTTTTCGCTCAATCTCAATGTCCTCGACAAGGGGCGCCGTCCCAAGGTCATGAGCCTCAGCGAGGCGCTCGGCGCTTGGCTGCAACACCGCAAAGAGGTGCTGGTCCGGCGCTCGCAGCATCGGCTCGATCAGATCGCCCATCGTCTCGAGGTTCTCGGCGGCTATCTCATCGCCTATCTCAACCTCGACGAGGTCATCCGCATCATCCGCGAGGAGGACGAGCCCAAGCAGGTGATGATGGCGCGCTGGGACCTGACCGACGTTCAGGCCGAGGCCATCCTCAACATGCGCCTCAGGGCCCTGCGCAAGCTCGAAGAAATCGAGATCCGCAAGGAATACGGCGCGTTGACCGAAGAGAAGGAGCACCTCGAAGGCCTCCTCGCCTCCGATCGCCGGCAATGGGGCGTCATCTCCACCGAGATTTCCGATCTCAAGAAGGCCTATGGCAAGGATACGGAGATCGGCAAACGGCGCACGGATTTCGCCGATGCGCCTCTGGCTGGCGAGGTCGATATCGAGGCGGCACTGATCGAGCGCGAGCCGATCACGGTCGTCCTCAGCGAAAAGGGCTGGATCCGCGCCATCAAGGGCCATACCGACGCCGACATCAACGGCTTCAAGGCCGGCGACAGCCTCAAGGTGGCAATCAAGTGCGAGACCACCGACAAGCTGCTGCTGCTGACCACGGACGGCAAGATCTTCACCCTCGGGGCGGACAAGTTGCCCGGCGGGCGCGGCTTCGGCGAGCCAGTGAGGATCATGGTCGATATCGGTGAGGGCCACGACATCATCGACTGCTTCGTCTACCGGCCCGGCAAGAAGCGCCTGATCGCCTCGACGCTCGGCAATGGCTTTGTCATGCCCGAGAACGACATGATTGCCAACACCCGCAAAGGCAGGCAGGTGCTCAACGTTTCCGGCGAGGTCGAAGCCAAGCTATGCGTGCCGGCGGATGGAGACATGGTTGCTGTCATCGGTCAGAACCGCAAGTTGCTGGTCTTCCCGATCGATCAGGTGCCCGAGATGGGGCGCGGCAAGGGCGTGCGTTTGCAGAAGTACCGCGATGGCGGCGTGTCCGATGTCCGGGTCTTTGTCGCCGAGGACGGGTTGACCTGGACCGATTCCTCGGGCCGCACCTTCACCAAGCAGATGGCGGACCTGATGGACTGGCGCGGAGAACGTGCCCAGGCCGGGCGCCAGCCGCCGACGGGCTTCCCGCGCAACAACCGCTTCACCGGTTAGGTCCGGCCCTTCTCAGCCAGTGTGCTGCGCCGGTCCGGCGTCGGCCTATTGCAGCGGCACCAGCGCTTCCGGCGGGCCGTCCCACAGCGCGGCATTGTCGGGCAGGGCGTCGCGGTTTTCCATTGCCTCGATGACCGCTTCGTCGGGCACGCGCTTCCACACGCGGTCCTCGTTGGCGCAGGCGAAGGTCAGCCAGCCAAGGCAGCCGCGCAGCAGCAGTGTCTCCCAGTCCGCCAGTTCGACCTTGCCGTAGTAGATCTGGCCGTCCTCGGGATTATAGAGCTCGCCCTCGTAGCGGACCGGGGAAATCCTGGTCTTGAGCGTGATCATCGGCATCCCGAGCAGGGTGCGCGATTTCAGCGCTGGGTCGGGATTGTTGTCGTCGGTCAGGTTGGCGATGCCGATGGCATCGATCGACTCCTTGTGCAGGGCATAGACGTCCTCGGGGATGACGATCTTGGACAGATATCCACAAAGCCATTCTTCACAGGGCGCGATGGTGATCTCGGTCTCGTTTTCCGTCAGCCAGGTGCCGACGACCGGAGCAAGGTTCTCAGCGCTTCCAGAACCTGGTTCCTCGGCCGAGACCGGCGCGACAAGCCCCAACAGGATGACCAAAGCCGCAGCTCGCTGCATATCCATTCACTCCCCCGCAACGCGCCATGATGCCCTTCAACGGTTAACGGAGCCTGCTTCCCCCAGTTCAGCATGGCCTGTTTCGGCCGGCCCGCCAATTGGTTGCGGGCAATCCTGAATTGAAGGCTTGATTGTTCGGGCCAAAACGGGTTTAAGCGGCGGCGGAGAGGTGGCCGAGTGGTCGAAGGCACGCCCCTGCTAAGGGCATGAACAGGTAGCGAAAAGCGCATTTGCTACGCGCGTTTAGGCCCATTCTCATTTTCGTGCTGTACGGGATTTGTACCGGTTTCGCCATTGTCGAAGGCATTGCGGATGCGGCGCTTGGCGTTGTCGGCGTGGGTATAGGTCTCGATAACGAGCCTGGCGCTGGCGGCGCGGCCAGCCTGCATGGCCGACTTGATGTCCTCGCCCTGGCGGGTCAGCACCTCGGTGAAAAAGCCGTGGCGGCCGGCGGCGTGCGGCATGATGCGGGCGATGCCAGCGTCGGCGCAGACGCGCGCCATGGCCTTTTCGACACCCATGCGCGTCTGGTAGCCGAAGGCGCGGCCGTGGCGCGGCGGCAGGTTGGCCAGATCGACGACGGTGCGCGTGGTGATCTCGATCCATTGGGCCTCGTGGCCCTTCGCCGCCGGCAGGAAAACGCGGCGGCCGGCGAGGTCGACGTCGCGCGCGTCGGTGCGCGTGCGGCGGATGTCGATGGCCTGGCCGACGCGGGCGCCGGTGGTGAACATGAACCAGACGATGGCGGCCAGATAGGGATTGGGCTTGCGCCGGCGCCGTCCGGAGTGCGCCGAGGGGTTGAGGCATTCGGTGCGAAACGCCTCGTGCCAGTCGCGGTCGGCGGCGGTTTTCGCCTGCCGGCTCGGCTTGCCGCGCGCCCTGTCCTGAGCCATGCGCTCGTTGCGGGTAAAGGTGCGGATGCGCAGCGGGTGCGCCTTGCCGAGATCGGCGGCGTGATTGACGACGGCGCGGACGGGCACGATCACCTGGCGGTGCCATGTGTCGGTCGATGCCTCCGGATAAAGCCGTCGCGCCAGATCCTTGATCTGCTGGCCGGTCAGTTCGGCGCAGCGCGTGTCGCCGATATGGGGAATGACGCGGGCAATATAGCCGGCCTGGCGCGGCCCGGCCGGATAAAGCATGAAGGCTTCGGCAAAGGTCAGTTCGTCGCGGCTGTCCGGGACGTCGTCGCCAAGGATACGACGTTGCCGCGCCTTGCGCTCGATTTCGGCCTTGAGGGCGCGCGCGACAGCTTCGTCGCGCGTTCCAAGGCTCGCGCGGATGTAGTCGGCACCTTCGGCGCTTCCGCGGATCCACCAGGTTTGACCACGTCTGTAGATTTCGAGCATGGGGGCACCTCGAACAGCCGGTCGAATTCGGCCGGCGTGATAAACATAGCATGCCCGATGATGCGGCAGGCGCCAAGCTCCCGGGCGCGGGCGCGAATGAGGCGGGACGAAACCTTGATGCCGCGGGCGCGCAGCTCGGCCGACCATTCGTCAGGGGTCAGAGCGCTGGCGAGAACGGCGGAGGTCATCGCACAAGATCCGGCATGGCGTCGTAGGTGACGCCGTCGAGCAGGCGACCTGCCGCCGACTTGCCAGATGGCAGCATGATATCGGCGTCTTGCGACAAATGATCGCCGGGCGCAACAATCGATGCCGGCGCGTGGTTGCCCCATTGCTTGAAAAAAAACGGCACGTCAGCCGCGGCGCACTGATCCCGCAGCAATCGCACCCAGTCGGGATGCGTCGGGCGAGCCTTATGTCCGCTTTCGCCCCCGGCAATGACCCAGTCAAGTTTCGGCAGGCCGACGTCATCCGGGCCGCGAAGGTGACCGGTCAGTGCGTTGTATCGCAGTTGCGGCCAGTTTGGGTCGGCGGGGTTTTTGCGCGGCGTCCTGCGAAATGAGTCGATGAACGGCACATAGTCGATGTCCGTCAAATCCACCGGCCCGAGGAGCGGTTCGGCGCTGATGAAGCGCCGCGCGGCCGGCGTGGCAAGAAGATATGGAAGGCGTGTGTCGGCAGTGGTCTGATCCTCGATCGAAGTGCCGAGCCAGACATTTGGCAGCGGCCAAGTCCGCAGATCGAATGCCGGCGTGTTGACACGTCCGGTTGCTGCCACAAGCGCGGCGGTATCCATGGCGGGGTGGTGGCCGTTCGGGTTGCGGCGCTCCAGATAGGCTGGCATGCTTTCCGGGCGCTTGGTCAGCACGAAAAACACGTGCTGCGGGCAAAGCGCCATAACGGCAAAGACCTTGTCGATCCACTCGTCGGGCGCGTTCTCGTGGAACAGGTCGCCATGGGCGCAGACGAAGATGCCGCGCGGCTTTTTCCAGCGCAGCGGCTGGTCAAACCATTGTTCGTTGAACCGCACTTCGCCAGTGAATTTCCACTCGCCAGCGGCATTCTGGCGCGCAAGGCCCTGACGGCTCGGGTGGTTCTTCATCCGCGTGCCGGCAAGGCGGGCGGCATAGCAGTGCCGGCAGCCTTCGGAAACTAGCGAGCAGCCGGTGATCGGGTTCCACGTGGCGCCAAGATCAGTCAAGGGATGACGGGCCCATTCTATCTTGGTGGTATCAGCCATCGGCCTTCACCTCGTCGATGTTGCCGATCTGCACGGTGAACGTGTAGGCGGCGACCCAGGGGTTTGCGATGAAGACGCGAGGCTTGCCGCGGTAGGTTTCGGTGCGGCTTTCGCCGTCCCATGGGAAACTTTCGTAACAAACGATCTCCCCATTGTTGCCACGACGCGGCCTTGGCTTGGCATTGATGCTGTCCCAGAGATCAGCATACCAGTCCCGCACATTCTTCCAGCGCGGACCGATTCCTAGTCGATGCGAAGCGACGCTCTCGCAAACCTCCCCGGAGATTTTCCCGACAAAGCCAGGTCCTTCGGCAATCGCATCTTCCTCGCTGATCTCCTGTACCCGCTGCACGCGAACATCGGTGACGGTCAGTGTGAGACGGGAAACCCAGCGCGGCATAAAAATGGACGGGCGACCGGGGAGTTTGAAATCACTCGGCTGGTAGCAGCCATCCTCACCGATCTGTACTCCAGCGGCTTCGTAGGCGTCGCAAGCCTTGATGATCATGCTGTCACAGTCGAAATCCTCTGAGGCGTATAAGCGCGGACTTCTGGCGCCGTCAGCGAGATATTCGAACCAAGTGTCCCCATCCTCATCCCAACCGACAAGCCTGTGAGCTTCGCGCACCCATAGGCGGTCGCCTTTCCGATATGCTGGCTGTTGATAGGAGGTCACTGCGTCATCTTCCGGCCAGTGGCAGAAGGAAATGCCGCGCTTCGGATCGATATAGCGTGAATCGATCATGAAGTGAGACGGATCAACGCCGCGCGGTAGCTTTGGAATTCGTCGCGTCTGCGTCTTCCTGCCGTCGAGCAGGGCGCGGACCATGGGACCGCTGAACAGGATCGGTTTGTCAGCCATCGGCCTTCACCTCGTCGCTGAATTCGGCCAGCAGTTCGTCGGCAAGGGCGTCATGGCCCTTCATGCGGAGATAGCTGGCAATTGCCATCAGGGCGTTGGTCGCCGCCTCGATGCGGGCCTGCTCGACAAGACCTTGCATCGAGCGCATGCCGGGTTTGTTCATGGCGCGTCCCTTTCGGTGGTGACGATGTAGGCGAACAGGCTCAGGGTGACGATGTCGACGATGAAAACCGCCGTCATGGCCTGCCAGGATGCGCCGGCAAAAAACAGAATGATCAGCCGCGTCGCGGTCAGCCAGGCGCCGAAGATCCAGACCATGGCCATCACTCGGCCTCGCTGAAAGCGCGGGTCAGCTCGTCGTTGAGCGCGTCGGCCAGGGCCGGAGCGAGATAGACGGCGAAAGCGGCGATCGTTTCGGCGGCAAAGCCGGCGCGCAAAAGCTCGGCGCGGGCCAGAAGGGCAAAGCTGTTGATCTCGACGTTCATGGCTTCGAGCGCCAGGGCGTTGAGGCCCCGGGCCCGGGCGTCGGCCATCTCGGCGGCAATGGCAAGCGACGGCCTGGCGGCATTGTCATTGGCCGGGCGGCGCGGCAAAACGCTGGCGCGATAATCGCCGGCGCTGATCGTGCTGCCGGGGCTCATTGCAGCACCGAACGCGCCAGGGCGCCAAGGGCGGTGTCGGTTGTCAACAGCAGTCCGGCGGTGGCGACGGCTGCGACGGCGAACAGGGCCGCCAGCACAAGGCCTTGCCACAAGGGCAGCGGCGGCGGCGCGACATCATTGCTGGCGCGCTGCAGGCCCTTGCCGTCGATGCGGATGATGTCGTGGGTCAAGATCGCAACTCCCGTGTCCGGATGGAAACGGGAGATAAGTTGCATCAAAGGCAACTATACGTCAAGTGCTGGTTGCATCCTCCGCAACGTCTGATGCGGCATGTTGCTGCCTATAGGTGCGGTTCCTGTCGATTCTGCACCTGTCGGACATCCATTTCGTCGTCGCGCTCTTCGATGATGGTGAGCTTGCCGCGGGTGAGAAAAGCAAACAATCCAGTGATGGTTGCCCCGGCCGCCCAGATGATCACGATGAATGTCGCGCCGATGGTGGTGCCGATGACCGCTCCGGCCTTTTCGGCATCGGAACCAAGCTCGCCGTAGCCGCTGCCGGCTGCGCCAAGCCCGGTGAAAAACCAGAAGGCCATGAACAGGTTGAAGCCGATGAAAATGAGCAGAAACAGCCAGCCGAACACGCCGCGCCGACGCGTTTCGCGCCTGATGATCCTTGTCATGGCCGTCCCCTTCTAGCCGCCGATCAGGTCATCATAGGTCAAAACCTTGCAAACTGCGACTCCGGGCTGTTCCGGGATGGTGACAATGGTCGGCGTCGTCAGCGTGTTGACCATGTGTCCGAGTTTGCTGCGCCCCTTGTAGATTTTCAACAATGCCCGATCCTGCTCGTCAATCACAACGCACGGTTCGTCGATGACAAGGGCGCGTCCCGGGTGAACAAGGATTTTCTGCCCGCGCCGAAACAGGGGCGATAGCTCGTCGGTATCGACCTCGAGCGCAAAAAGCGCCTCGACGCCGGCAAGATGACCGGGGCGGTCGACCCATTCTTCGGCGTCCTCGCTGAGCACGAGCGGCGGCGACTTGGCGTCGTCTTCGGCGGCGCGTCCACGCACGGGAACAGAGCGCGGCAGAAACTCGTAGTCCCGGCTTCCGGCGCCGCCGCGCTGGAAAAATCGTCTGCCGCCCCGTCGGACAACCGACAACATGGGCTTTTCGTTGGCAAGATTGGCAAACACATCCTCGTCCGGTGCATCGCCTTGCGGCGGGCGAAACAGATCGGCGCGCTCCACCCCGAACAGCGCAGCGATGATGATCAGGTAGTCATCGCCCGGCATGCGCGTTTCTTTGAACCAGCGCGACACGGTTGCTTTGTCGGCGCCTGTTGCCTTGACGACATCAGCCTGCCGAATGCGTCTGAGCGCCGCGTGTTCCGCGATGTAATGGCGTTTGCCGTGGTCTGGTTGCATCATGGTCAACATTATCGGCGGCGTGTGTACAAATTTGGTTACCAGTTTGTGCAACCCGGGGCTTGACGGGAAGTTGCCTTTGATGCAACTAATGTTGCACCATGACCGATGCGCCGAATCTCAAATTGAGGACTGCACGTCAGGCGGCCAATCTGTCGCTGAAGGCGCTTGGAGTCGCCACTGGCTATGACAAGGGCTATCTGAGCAAGATCGAGCGCGGTTTGAAGCCGGCCACGCGCGAAACCATTATCGCGCTGTGCCGTGAGCTGCCCGGTCTCGAGCCCAATGATTTTTTCGAAGGCTTTTCGGCCACACCCACCGAGGCCGAGCATGGCTGAGCGGTGTGGCATTGCGGTTTCGCGGCAGGGGGGTCCTGCCGCTGGCAGCCTGGGGGGGCTGTCGGAACGGGCCGGCGCCGTGTTTTGTTCCCAACCGAGCGGCGTCGGTCCGTTTTTCTCCATCGGGTTCATTTCAGTTTTCGGCAGCTTGCTTCGGGCGCTTGTGGCGCGCGTGGCGGTTGGGCCGGACACGGGCTTGCCGGGGTTTACTCCTCTGCCCCGGCAAGGGTGCGGGAAGGCCGAGATGGCGTTCGCGGGGTGTTTCCTCCCTCCTCGCTGGCGTTTCTTCCCAAACTGGGCCGGGCCCGCCGCGCCTAATCCCATCGGGATTGGCGGTGCCCGGCGCTTTTTTCGGCGCTCGGGCCCGGTGGGCGGCAACGGCGCGGCGCAGGTCGTCGAGGCTGGCCGTCTGATAGTCGAACGGGGTCTGGTCCTGCATGGGATCGTTTCTCCGGTTGACGGGCACAGTGTCGCGCCATGGCGCGGCGTCTGTCATCCGGCAAGCACAGGCAATGTTGCGGGGCGGGTTTCATGAGCGGGCGACGGCATTCGATCCTTGTTTATCGCGGCCTCAAGTCGGCGGTCGGCAGGCTGCTCGACCTGTTCGGCTGCCAGGAGGCGGCGGCCGAGGTGACGCGGATCAGGCGGCAGGAGCTTTCCGATTACGCCAACCGCCGCAATCCCGACTGCGAAGACCGGCACATGCCGATCGACGTGGTGTTCGATCTCGAAACCGAGATCGGCGATCCGGTGGTGACCCGCGAACTGGCGCGGCGGCAGGGCTTTTTGCTGGTGCATGCGCCGGACGTCGCCGCCGGGATCGGCGGCATCGAGGCGCTGACCGGCAAGGCCCTGAAGGAAACGGGCGATGCCGTCGCCAAGATCGGCGCGGCGATCGACGACAAGGTCATCGACGCCGGCGAGGCCGATACGCTGCCGCGCGAGATCGACGAGGCCATCGTGGCGCTGTGCGAACTCAAGGCGCTGATCGCCGCCAGCGGCGGAAAGAGGGTGTGATGAACACGGCCCGCGCCCTGCCGGACGATCCGGACACGATCGACATCCGCCGCTCGGAATGCGGCGATGCCTTCTGGCGCGAGCTGCGCGGGCAGGTGTGGCGGCACAATGCCAAAAAGGCGGTGCTGATGAACACGGCGCGCGAGGTGCGGCTGCCGCTGGCACTTTATCATCAGGTGCTGCCCATGGTGCGGGCCAGGCTGGCGGCACGGCCGTCGGCGCCGCCCGAGGCGGTCAATCGCGCCGTGACCGTGCATCTTGCCAGCGGCGCCACCGTTGCCGTTGTCGGCTGGTCGCTGGCCGAGGACAGCGCCGTCGTCGCCAATCGTCCGGCCGGATCCGAGATCGGCGGCGATCTCTGGCACCTGACCCATGTTGCCTCGGGAAAATGTTTCGGCGCGGGCTTTTCGGCCAGTTCGGCCAGGGCGGCGGCGCGCCACGCTGCCGCCGTCGAGGCGGCTTGTCCGAGCCTTGCCACTCTCGACCCGGAGGACGCCGAACAAGTGGCGGCGTTCCGGGACGAGTTCGCGGCGTTCAATGAAAAAAGGGGGATGTGATGGACAAGGTGACGATCTACACGGGCGCGTCTGCCGGCAATACCGAGGCGGACGGCATGGCGATCGAAACGGGCGGCTATACTTCCGATGTCTGGGTGCAGCGGATCATTGCCGCTCACGGCAAGGTTGTTTCCTCATTCATCGAAACAGGCCGTCTGCTCAACGCCGCCAAGGCGGCGCTGCCGCATGGCGCCTTTACCCACATGATCGAGGCCGAACTGCCGTTCAAGCCGCGCATGGCACAGATGTACATGGCGGTGGCCGACAACAAAGTTTTGACAGATCCGCAACGCGTTGCGTTTTTGCCGCCTTCGATCGGTACACTGTACGAATTGAGCCGTCTGGAGCCGGATGTGCTCGAAGCGCGGATTGCGGCAGGCGAGATTACGCCGGCGCTGGAGCGCAAGGATATACTTACGGAAATCAAGGTGAGCAGGCGCAGTGCCCGCGAAAGCGAGCTGGCGGCACGCATCACCGATCTGCCGCAGAAGCGCTATGGCGTCATCTATGCCGATCCGGAATGGCGATTCGAGCCCTATTCGCGCGACAGCGGCATGGACAGGGCGGCGGACAACCATTACCCGACGTCACCGCTCGAGGCGATCAAGGTACGGCCCGTCGGGGATATCGCCGCCGATGATTGCGTGCTGTTCATGTGGGCGACGGTGCCGATGCTGCCGCAGGCGCTCGAGGTCATGGCGGCCTGGGGCTTTGCCTACAAGTCGAGCCAAGCCTGGACCAAGGACCGCTCGGGCACCGGCTACTGGTTCCGCAACGCGCACGAGATCCTGCTTGTTGGGACACGCGGCGACGTGCCGGCGCCGGCCATGGGCACGCAGTGGAGTTCGTGGCAGGAATGGACGCCGGGCCGGCATTCTGAAAAGCCCGAAAAGGCCTATGACCTGATCGAGGCCTATTACCCGAACCTGCCCAAGATCGAACTGAATGCCCGCAGGGCTCGCGACGGCTGGGACACCTGGGGGCTGGAAGCGCCTGTTGCCGATCGTGGCATTGACGAACACGAACCTCCGGACGCGCATGGAAGTCCGCTCCGGAGCGAGCCGCACGCTGTTGTTGACGGTGGCGTGCCCAACTCTCCTGCCGGTGCGGAGTGCGGCGCAGACCGGCAACCTCTTTCAGCCAAAGTCGCAAACGCCATCATCGAGGCGGCCTATGCCGCCGGCGATGTCGATCTTGCCGAACTGGCGGCAAAGACCGGGCTGACGAAAAAGGCGATCAAGAATCGCGCTTTGCGGCGCGGCTGGTCGAACCCGGAAAACCAGAAGGCCGGGGCGCGGCGGGCGATTACGACGCTCAACCGCAGGCAGCACGAGCAGGCGGAGGGTTGAGCCATGACCTATGCCGGTATCGCCAGTGACCAGTTGCGTGCCTTTGTCGAGCGCATCGAACGGCTCGAGGAGGAAAAAAAGGCCCTTTCCGACGACATCAAGGAAATCTACGCCGAGGCCAAGGGAAACGGTTTTGACACCAAGGTGTTGCGCCAGGTCGTGCGCATCCGCAAGCAGGACCAGCACGAACGCGCCGAGCAGGAAGCCATTCTCGACCTTTACATGCACGCGCTCGGCATGCTGCCGCCGGACGCCGATCCCGACCCCGAAACGCCGGCGCGGCACAAGGCCGAGAACAAGGGCAGGCGAAAAGTGTCGCGGGCGCATGGCGAACTCGCTGCCGAGAGCGCTGCGAGCAGCTTTTATGAGCACATGCAGAACATGGGTGGCGGATCAATAACGGCAGGTGGTCGGACGGTCGAGATTCCGGCGCGGACGGAGGGCTGACATGGAACAGGTTGAACGATCATCGGCCCTTGTGCCGACAAGCGAGCTGATGCGCCAGCGCCAGTCGGTTCGCAGCGCGCGGGAACGGTTGGGAATGGGTGTGCGGGTGACGGCGCGGCGCGTTGAGAGCGATGACGCGCCATCGCAGGACGAGATCAGGCGCGAGGCGGTTTTTGCATCTGTCCTCGGTTCGGTGTCGGTCGAGACCGGGATCGACAAGCAGGACATCACAAATCCCGGGCGGCGCAAACAGCCGCTCAGGGCGCGGGATCTTTACTGGTTGCGGCTCATTGGCACCGGCAACATCACCAAGGCCGATATCGGGCGGCGGTTCGGTCTCAAGCGGCAGACGATCTATGAAGGCGTGGCGCGGGCGCAGCTGGCGCAGGTCCATGCCGAGCGTGCCGCCGATCGCGCGCTTGCCGGCATCTCGGTGGCGCAGGACGTGGCCGGCGTCTATGTCAGCGGCATAACCAGCCCCGTCGAGATCGCCCGCGAGACGGGGGCCGGGCCGACCTATGTCCGCCAGGTCATCAGCGAGTTGAAATCCGGGAGATCGGACATCAGGCCGATCGTTTCACGTCCGGCGTGGAAGATCATCGTCGACAGCGAATGCGCCGCGTCAGGCATCGATCGGCGCCGCGTCATGGGGCGCGAGCGGTGTCACGAGGTCAATGTCGTGCGCCAATCCATCTGGCTGCGGATGAGGGAGGAACTGGGCATGCTGACGACCGAGATCGGCCGGCATTTCGGGCGTGACCACTCGACCATTTGCAACGGCATCGACAAGGCGCGCCGGCGGCGGGCCACGAGGCTGGGCAATGACAAAGACTGATCCCGTCACGCTGTCGCTGATCCTGATGCGCGATATGCCCGGCGATGCCGCGGTGCGGCTGTCGCGCGACGGCAAGTGGACCAATGGCGGCTGGGTGCCGCGTTCGCTGATCGTCGAGATGGCCGGCGACGGGCCGGACAAGACCGAGGGTCTGGGCTTTCTGTCGCGCGTGCGGGTGACGCTGCCGCGGTTCAAGGCGATCGAGGCCGGATTGCTGGTCGAGAGCACGGGCGGGGGGTTGTTCTGATGACCGGGCCCGCCGATCGCGTCGAATGGGCGCGCACGCTTGTTTCCGGCATTGTCGTCGAGGCCACGCACGGCGTCAGGCGCGAACGCATCGATCCGCTTAACACCGAGGCCCGGGCGGTGCTGATGGCCCTTTGCGCCCTGCCCATGCGCCCGGCAGAGGGCATCTGGGGCGGGGCGGTGCTGTTCGATCTCGAAAAGCTGGCGGCCGGCGTCGGGCAATCGAGCATCAGGGCGCACAAATGGCTGCGCGTGCTCGAGGCGGCGCGGATCCTCAGGCGGCTGACCCGGGAAACGAATGAGATCTGGCGCGTGGTGGTGGACCTGCCGCAGGCGCTGATGCCGGTGGCGGAGGGGGTGGAAAATGCGTGAGATTTCGATCGAAGGCAAGCGGAACACACAAATATCCGATCCCGGGCCGGCGCCAATGCTGCAGTGGATCAACATTGGCGACCTGGTCATCGACGACGACTATCAACGCGATCTGAAACGCGGCAATTGGACAGCCATAAGGCGCATTGCCGATGCCTTTACCTGGTCGCGGTTCTCGCCGGTCTTTGTCGCGCCCGTGGAGGGCGGCAAGTTTGCCATTATCGACGGCCAGCACCGCGTTCATGCGGCGGCGCTATGCGGCATCGATCGGGTGCCGTGTCAGGTGGTCCAGATGGACAAGCGCGAACAGGCGGCATCATTTGCGGCTGTCAACGGCATGGTGACGGCGGTCACGATTTGGCAGCTTTACAAGGCGGCGCTGGCGGCTGGCGAACAATGGGCAATCGACTGTTACAAGGTTTGCGATGACGCCGGGGCAAAGCTGAGCACCTACAACAAGTCGTCTGATGAGAAAAAGCCAGGCGAGATCTTCGCCATCGGGCTGATCCGCAAACACGTCGATGCCGGACATGGCGCCATGCTGACATTGGCGCTCACGGCTTTGGCAAGGTCGGAATGCGGCGGCCTGCCGGAAGCCTGGAGCGGCTCAATTCCCAAGCCTTTTTTCGAGGCTGTGGCGCCACGCACATATTTGCGCGGGAGGGTGAGCGAACTGGCGGAAGCGATTGACGATATCGACATTCTGACCGTGGCCGACGATGCCGAACGCGATGCAAAAGAAGCGCGGAGAAAGGGCGACACGAGCGTGTCGAGGGCGGGTCTGGCGGAGGCGCGCATAGCTCACGGCATAGATGATCGCCTCGGGCCCGTAGCGCAGACGGCGGCGGAATAGAGCATGACTTTCGCTGCCGTTTCCTTTTCTGACAACCAGGTCGTTGCCGCCATGGTGGCCGCCGGCTGGTCCGATGCCGAGATCGGGGCGGCCATGCGCGCGGCCGTGCTGGCGCGGCAGCGGCAGGGGGCGACCGTCTCACCTGTCGCGCCTGCGGGTCACCGTGAAAATGAGACGGTTGCGCCGTCACAGGCCGACGATGAGACCGTGCCTTATGTGCCGGTGCGGCCGCTGGCCGTGGGGCGGGCCGGAATGCACGCCGACAGGCGGCTGAGCCGCGGGGCGCAGCGCGTCGGGGCGGTTCTGTTCGATCTTTATGACCGGAAATTAGGGCTTTGCAGCGTCGGGACCGAGCGTTTGGCCGCGCGGGCGGGGCTGAGCCGGGCGACCGTGTTTCGGGCGCTGAAGGCGCTGGAAATGGCCGGGCGCATCGTGCGCTTGCCCTATGGCGGCATCGGCCACGCCAATGCCTACCGTCTCATTCTGGACGGCGAAAATGAGACGGTAGGCCGCGACCGTCGCAGCGATGAGACCCATTCCCAGAGTAATATATACAAACATCCTGCCACTGGAGAGAGTGGAGGCGCGACGGTGGCGCCGAAACGGCGGCGGGCAAGGCCCGTCGATCACCGGCAGGGCTCGTTGCTGTTGCCCGTGGCCGGCGGCAGGGCGCCGCGTGTGCTGGTGCCGGCGGTGCTGATGCGGCGGGTCGGCTTTGACGATCTGGCGGCGCGCAAGGCCACGGAACGGCTGTTTGCCGCCTATGACGCGGTGATGAAGGGCAGGGCGGAAAGCGCCTGTCGCGGCATCAGTCCGGAGCGGCAACCGGAGTGGTTTGCCGCCTGGGACGATGGCGTTGCCGCCGAACGCCACAAGCCGGGAAGCGGCATAGATCTATTCATGGCTGAGGCGACCGGGCCGCCGGTCGGCGCCGCGCTGTGAGTGTGACGATTTCCCTTTTTGCAACCTTTGAAAGCCATGCCATGACCCAGCAGAACCGCCGTCCGCAACCGCCACGCGACCCGTCGATCCGCCAGGTGCGGCGACAGCGCCCGCAACAGGCGCGGCGCGACGATCGTCACGACAGCCGTACCGCCAGCCTTCGGCGCTTGCGGATGGCGCGGCGGATCGTCAGGGCGCCGGCGGTGCCCGAGGATTGGCAGGGGTTGGACTGGTATCTGCTGGTGGTGCGCTCAGGCCATGAGATCGCCACGGCGGCGGCGCTGGCCGATGATGGGCGCATGGGATTTTGTCCGGTCGAAACCGTGCCGGTGCGGGCCAACAGGGCTAGCCGGCGCAAGCCGGGAACGATTTCGCGGCCGTTCATCGCCGGGCTGTGCCTTGTCGGTTTTGTGCCGGGCGATGCGTGCTGGGGGCGGGTGCTCGGGCCGGCGCGGGTGCGCGACGAAGCGCTTGCCGACGTGCTTGGCGCGGTGTGTTTCAACAGCGTGCCGCACAGGATCGATCGCGCCGACATGGATTGGCTGATCGCCCACCACGGCGGCGAGGGAGCGTCACGCTCGGAAGAGGAACGGCAACGGCGCGCGCATTTCCTCGACGGTCTTGTCGGCGGTGTCGTCACCATCATCGATGGCATTTTTCGCGGTTATGCCGGGGTGGCCGTGTCGCGTTCGGATGGGGCGTTTTCGGTACGGATCAGCGGCGACGGCGCGATGGCGCGTCTTGTCGAGCATCCGGTGCCCGTGCCCGAGGAGTGGATCGGCGAGGCTGTGTAAGCCGGCAGGTTGACAGCAAAGCGATTCGGGCGCAACACTTTTGCCGACCCTGACGGGCGATCCGACGCGAGGTGGGCCAACAGGCCGGGTAACCCTAAGCACTGGACGCGCGGCCCGCCAGCGGACCCGGAACCGCGGTGCGGGGCGATATGGGTGCCGGGCGGTTTGTGCCCAAAGACATGACGGATCGGCAAGGCCTCGGAGCGCGTCAAGCGCCCGGGGCTTTTTATTGATGGCAAACGTTGTCGCCTCCGGGCTGTCGCTGAGTTTCGGGTTGGAGATAGAAGCGGCGCGGCAGGCTTTTCGCGAAATGGACCGCTGGGCCGTGAACTACATCACGGCGGCGGCGCTGACCGATGTGGCCGTAGCGGGGCGCAAGGCTGAACAAAAGGCCATGCCATTTTATCTGGACCGGCCGACGGCTTACACACAGCGCGGCGTCCGCTATCGCAAGGCAGAAGCCAGATGGCTGGAAGCCGAAATCTATCTCAACGATGAGCCGGGCAAGGGAACGGCACAAGTCAAGTATTTGGCGCCGAATGTCAAGGGCGGGCCACGCGGAGCCAAGCGGTTCGAGGTGGCCTTGCGCAGGGCCGGTATCATGATGCCAAACGAATTTGCCGTGCCGGCTTCTGGGCAGACAGATGCCAATGGCAATCTGCGCGGCGGCGGATCGCGGATCGTGCGCATTCTCAGCCAGATCAAAGCGGCGGAAACGACGGCGGGCTACATGGCCAACGAAACGCGCCGGTCACGGCAACGCAACGCCAAGCGCAATGTCGAACGATATTTTGTAGCCGACGGATCGACACGGTTGCGGCGGGGGATCTGGGAACGGCGCGGCAAGCGCATCCGTCCCATCCTGATCTTCGTCGGCCAGCCGATGTACCAGGCGACCTACAAGTTCGGCGAGGCGACGATGCAATACGCGCGCCTGAACTTTGCCCGCCACTGGGCCCGTCGCTTTGACGCAATGGTCGCATCTGGCCGCATCTACCGCGGCGGCGCGCCAACTCGTGGCCTGTTGGCCGCATAGGTACTCCCGGCGCCCACCCGCCCCGCGAGTAATTCGACCCCCGAGTGTTCTCTAGTCTGACCGTATTTTAGGAGCCTTAAATCGGTGCTTAAGTGGAGCCTTAAGACGGCTTAAGTCATGAGCGAAATGACCAAGTCGGCTTTTGCCGAGCACATTGGCGTGTCGCCGGCGCGCATCAGTCAGATGATCAAGGAAGGGATCATCGGGGCGGACGCGCTTGTCGGGGAAGGGCGGGCAGCCCGGATCGAGTCCGATCTGGCAAAATCCCAAATTGCCGAACGACGGCATGTCGGACAGGCGCTCGGCAACGGGCTGACGACAAGGCTGGGTGCTGAGGGTAGTGCGCAGGCGCCGTTGCCGAACCTTGGCGAACGTCTGCCGACGACGCAGGAACAGATTGCAATCGAGCGGCTGGAACAGGAGCGCCGCAAGAACCGGCAGGCAGCGATCGACGAAAAGGTCGCCAACGGCAGCCTGATCGCCGTCGAGGATTTCGAGCGCGAGATTGGACGCATCGGCCAGGATCTGGTGAACGAATTTACCGGGATGATTCCGGACATCGCCAATGCCATTGCCGCCAAATTCGAGGTGCCGCAGCGCGACGTGATGCATGTCGTGCGTCAGGTGATGACCGACAAGCGTCGCAAGTCTGCCGAAAAGAAGCAGGCCAAGGCCGCACAACTGCCTGAAACGGTTGATGCGACGGTCGATATTGCATGACAAAACACGTTGTCTGCCTGGCCAACGCCGAACGCATCGCCGACAAGGTTCTGGCCAATATTCTAATGCCGCCTCCGCCAGTCGATTACGTCAGGTGGGCCGAGGACAATGTCGTGTTTTCGTCGCGGGAAAGCGACTTTGTCGGGCCGTACAACCGCGAGGCCTTCGGATATTTCGACGAGGTGTTGCGGGCGCTGTCGCCTGACGATCCGTGCCGCGTCGTGACCGTGAAAGGTTCGGCTCAGATCGGCAAGACGGTGCTGTGCAACGTTTTCACCGGCGGTTCGCTCGATATGGATCCGGGCGACCTGCTTTATGTCCACCCGACTGACGACAATGCGGCGCGCTGGTCGAAAACCAAACTGTCGCCGTTTATCAAGAACACGACAGCGCTCGCCCGTATCTTTTCGTCAAAGGCGAGGGATGGTGGTGATTCCATCCACTACAAGGAACGCCGCGACGGCCGCGGCGCCTTGCTGATCTCGGGCGCCAACTCGCCGGCGTCGCTGTCGATGGTATCCATGCAGCGCCAGGTGCAGGACGACCTGGCAAAATGGGAACTGAACAATGCCGGCGATCCGGAGTCGCAGGCGGACAGTCGCAGTTTTGGCAAGGAATTCGCCAAGATATTCAAGGTCTCGACGCCGATGATCGAGCCCGGCTGTCGCATTACCAAAAACTACAATGCCGGCAGCCAGGAGCAGCTTTATCTGCCATGTCCACATTGCGGTCATATGCAGACGCTCGAATGGGAAAACTTCCTTGCCACACTCGATGATGATCATCCGGAAAAAGCGTGCTTTTCCTGCGTCGAATGCGGCGGGCTGATCGAACAGCATCACCGATGGGAGATGCGGAAAAAGGCCGAATGGCGCGCCAACAATCCAAAGGCCAAACGCTATCACCGCTCGTTTGACATCTGGTCCGCCTATTCGGAACTGCAGAGTTTCGAGCGCATTGCACGACGCTGGATCGAGGCAAAAGGTGATCCGAAAGCCGAGCAGGTGTTTCTCAATGACGTCATCGGCCGTGCGTACAAGACGACCGGCGAAGCGCCACCTTGGGAACCGCTGCGAGATCGCGCGGCAAAATCGGATAGAGCCATAGGCGTTGTGCCAGCGGGACATCCTATCCTTGTGTGTGGCGTGGATTGCCAGATCGACCGCGTCGAGTGGCATCTTGTTGCACGGGCGCCGGACTATCATCGGGCTGTTGTGCAGTACGGCGTTATTCCCGGGCATATTTCGTCGGAAGCGGCGCAAAACTCGCTCGATGCCTTGCTGAAACAGACATGGAAAAATGCCTACGGGCGCGGCCTGTTGATTGATGTTCTGGCGATTGATGGCAATGCGTGGACGGAGGACGTTTGGGCCTGGGCGAAAAGGCACCCAATTCAGCGGGTAATCATGGTGCGTGGTATTCCTCAGGAAGGTGCGCCGCTACTTGCCCGCGTCAAAAAGGAATACGGTCGTTCGGGCAAAAAACTGCCCTATTCGCGCAGGTTCTACAATTTTGCGACGTCTGTCATGAAAATGGGTCTTTACCGCGACCTGCTGAAAAACGATCCGGAGGAGCGTGGATACATCGACCTGCCGCGCGGACTTGAGGACGAGTATTTTCGCCAGATCACGGCAGAAAGCCGCAAGCAGGTCAAGAATAAGGCCGGGTTCCTGACCTATCAGTGGATCAAGGATCCGAACCAGCCGAACGAAGGGCTCGACACGTTCCTGCAAGCCGAGGCCGCCTGGACCAAGATCGCCGGAGCAACGCGCGAACTGCTCGACCCTGTCTGGGATCAATTGATCAAGGAACGCGATTGCCCGCCGGAGGAAGCGCAGCTCGACCTCGAGGACATGATCGTTCCGACGCCACCGTCTCAAATCATCACTTCACAGACGCAGCGACAACCGCCGCGCCGCCGTCGCCGCATGAGGATCAACTGATGGCAGTCATCTCGCTCGCCGTCGCCGAAGCGCGGCTGCAGACTTATATCGACGCCGAAGAGGCCATTCTCGTGCGCGGCCAAAACTACACAATCGAGATGGGCGATAGCCGGCGTGTGCTGACGCGTGGCGATCTGGCCGAAATTCGGCGTGGCATCGACTACTGGACCAACAAGGTGGCGCAGCTCAAGCGCAGCGCCGCCCGCACTTCGCGCACACGGTACATCGTCAACTGATCATGGCAGTTCAACGCTCGTCTTTTCGCGGTCGCCTGGCGCTCGGTCTCAGTGGCGCCGCAAAAACAATTAGCCATGCGGCAATGGCGCTCGGTGGTGTTTCGTCGTCAGGCGGGTACACTTCGGCGCGTCGCAGCAGCCGGCATTCGCGCAACTGGCGCCCGGGTGAGGGCAGCGCCGCTGCCGATATCCTGCCGGATCTGGCAGAGCTTCGTGGCCGGTCGCGCGATCTCGACCGCAACAATCCGCTGGCGCGCGGCGGCATCACGACAAAGGTGCGCGGCGTGGTCGGTGAAGGGCTCAAGCTGCGCAGTGTCCTCGACCAGAAAATCCTTGGGCTGACGCCGGAACAGGCAATCGAAAAGCAGTACCAGATCGAGCGCGAGTGGGCGATTTTCGAGGCCGAGTGCGACTTTGTTGGCCTGTCTCATTTTCGCGACATGCAACGGATCATCTACCGTTCGGCGCGCGTCTCCGGTGATATCGGCATTGCCCGCCGCTACAGGAAACTGCCGTGGCAGGTTTACGGCACCAAACTCGTGCTGATCGAGGCCGATCGCATCAGCAATCCGAACCGCGGCGCCGACAGCGAGAAAATGCAGGCTGGCGTGGAACTGGATGCGAGCGGCCGGGCGGTTGCAGTGCACGTTTCGAACAAGCACCCCGGAGATCGCGCCTACAAGGCTTTGAAATGGTCGCGCATTCCCTTGACCGGAACAATGAGCGGCATGCGGCAGTTCATCCTTGCCGTCGATGTCGAGCGACCTGGACAAGTGCGTGGCGTGCCGATCATGGCGCCGGTCGAGGAGGCGCTGAAAAAGCTCGGCGATTATCACGATGCCGAGTTAAAAGCCGCGATCAACGACGCCTATCTATTCGCGACCGAAGAATTGCCAACAGAAGTCGACGAGGAAGGTAATCCGATTGTCGTGCGCGCCGATGGCGAAACCGACGATGCCGGCGAACTTACCATCGAAGATCTGACGATCACGACGCTTGCGAACGGCGCCAAGCTAAATGTGAAAAAACCGGAGCGGCCGAACACGGCCTTCGACGGCTTTGTCATGGCGTTCTGCCGCTACGTCGGTGCGGCGCTCGATCTACCTTACGAAGTGCTGGTGCAGCAGTTTGGCCAGTCGTTCTCGGCCTCGCGTGGCGCGCTCGAAATCGCGTTCAAAGGCTTTCTCGTCGATCGGGCATGGCTGATCCGCACTGTCATTGAGCATGTGCGCGAATGGCAGTTTACCGAGATGGTCGCTTCCGGGCGGTTTGACGCGCCTGGCTTCTTCACCGATCCGATCAAGCGGCAGGCCTGGCTCGACTGCGAATGGATCGGGCCGACGCGCATCCAGATCGATCCTGGCAAGGAAGCCAAAGCAGACGAAACCGACATCAACATGGGCGTGAAAACACGTCAGCAGGTGATGACGGAGCGTACTGGCGGCGATTTCGACACCAAGTCGGCGCAGTGGCTAAGCGAGCAAAAAGCGCTTGGCCAAGCGTCCGCTTCTCAATCGGTGGCACAAAACACCGATACCCAGCCGCAGAACGGCAACAGCGAGAACTGATTTCATGAGCGAAAACGATGATCTGCGCTACCTTCGGGTGGCGTCGCTGGTGTTCGGCCAGCCGCTGCTGATCACCCAGGAAGCTGGAGAAACGATTGGCGCCTATCTCGGCGCGCGCATGGATGGCGGCGACATTTCGGCCAACAGGCTTGTCGGTCAGCCGCAATTCGACGAACAGTCTGGCCGCTGGAAGGGATACCACAAAGTCGGAAATGTCGGTGTCGTTCCCGTTGTCGGCGAGCTGGTCAATCGCGGTGCATGGATCGGAGCTTCGTCTGGTCTTGTTTCCTATGAGGGTCTGGCCGAACAAGTGCGGCTTGCGGGTGCCGATGAGTCCGTATCGTCCATTCTGATGGACTTCCGGTCTCCGGGCGGTGAGGCGTGGGGCATGGTCGATGCGGCGCGGACCATCCGCATGGCCGCAAACGGCAAGCCGCTCGTCGCCATTGCCAATGCGTCGATGGCAAGCGCTGCCTACGGGCTCGGATGCGTCGCTGATGAAATTGTGGTCAACGAATCCGGCCTTGTCGGCTCAATCGGTACGATTGTCGTGCATTACGATCGGACCGAGCAAATGCGCAATGCCGGCGTCAGGGCGACAGTGCTGAAGACAGGCAAGAAAAAAGCCCCAGGCATTGGCGGAACGTCGCTGAGCGACGGCGACGCCGAAACCCTGATGGCGCATGCCCAGCGCATAATGGATGGATTTGCCGGGCTTGTTTCCGAGTTTCGTCCGAAACTGAGCGTTGACGCAATCCGCGCCATGGAAGGTGAAATCTTCATTGGTTCCGACGCCGTCGAGGCAGGTCTTGCCGACCGCGTCGGGACATTCGAATCGGTCCTTGCGGACCTGACCCGCGGCGAACGCCGCACTCCCTCGCACGTGAAAGGAAATCGCATGAGCGAGAAAACTGGCGCGTCCGCCGCCACTGAAGACGCGGGCATCACCCAGGCGCAGCTCGACCAGGCTGTCAGTGCCGCCAAGTCCGAAGGCGAAGCCAAGGGCCGCGACGCGGCCAAGGCTGAGAACAAGGTCGCTATCGAAGACGCCGTCAAGGCCGAGCGCGAACGCGTGTCCAATCTCAATGCCCTGAACAGCGAGGGTCTGGCACCGATTGGCGCCATCGTCGCCAAGGGCATCGAAAACGGCGCGGATGTTTCGTCCGTGGCGCTCGAAATCGCCAAGTCGCCGGAGGTTGCGAACGCCCGCAAGGGTGCGTCCGTGATTGCCGGCATGCAGGGCGACGACCCTTCGGCCAGTGGCGCAAGTCCGGCTGCTCCGGGCGATGATGGCGCCAGCGAGCCGGCTGCCACGGCCTCGCGCGAACACCTGATCGCGCATTTCAACGCCAGCCCGAAGCTGCAGCAGGAATTTCCCGGCGGCGCGGAAAGCTGGGCCGCCATGATCATTCACGATCGCAAGAAAGGTTAATTCGCGATGACCACTCTCTCTGCAGTCGCCTTTCGCGACCTGATGGCCGGTGATGACCAGGAATATCCGGTCATTGCCTCCGATATCATCTACCAGGGCGCCGCTGTCGGCAAGGTTGTCGGCACCGGCTTGGCCCGTCCTCTCGTCGGCGGCGACACGTTCCTCGGCTTCGCCATTGCCACCGCCAACAACGCCTCCGGTGCGGCTTCGGCGATCAACGTCAATACCAAGAGGCGCGGCGTGATCAAACTTGCTGTGACCGGCGCGGTGATTACCGATGTCGGCCTGGCGGTCTATGCCACCGACGACAATACCTTCACCTTCAGCCCTGTCGGTGCGTCTTTTGTCGGCTTTGCGTCGCGCTTCATCTCCTCGGGCTACATGATGGTGGCGTTCGACATCGACGGTTTCATCGATCCGAATGCCGGCTTTGTTTGGGAAACAGTCGCCGACAACCTGACGCTCGACATTCAGGACAACGGCAAGGGGCTTTACGTCACCGCCGATGCCAAAACGATCACGCTGCCGGCCACGGCAGTGCCGACGAACTGCCGTGTCATGAACGGCGGCGCTTTTGGCACGATCGCCGTCAACATCAGCCCGAACGCGTCGGACAAGATCCAGGGGCCGAATATCGCCGGCACCGACAACAAGGATCTGATCAACACGAAGGCGACGGCCAATCGTGGCGATTTTGCCGACCTTACCAATGGCGACACCGGCGGGCCGCTTGTTTCCAAGCTCGTCGGCACCTGGGCCACCGAGGCCTAATCCCAACCTGAAAGGACAACGGACATGCGTCCCGACACTTTTACCTATCTGACGGACAGTGCCGTCCGGGCCATGATGATTGGGGCCCTGGAAAGCGGAGACAACGGCTGGGTCAACGACCTGGCCCTGCCGATCGACTCGAACGACGCCAGCGAAGATCTGGCATGGCTCGGCACGCCGCCGGCCCTGCAGGAATTCGTCGGCGGACGGACCGAGAAGGAACTGGCCGAATACCACTTCTCGGTCAGCCAGAAGGACTATGAGGGCACTTTGCGCGTGCCGAAAAAGACCTGGGTGCGCGACAAGTCCGGCCAGTTGCAGGTGCGCATTGCCCAGTTTGCCGATCGCGTCAACGGGCACCCGGCCAAGCTGATCAGTTCGCTGATCGAGGATGGCGAGGACCATACCTGCTACGATGGCTCGTATTTCTTCCATACGGCGCACAGTTCGAAGAACTCTGGCACGCAGGACAACGACCTTGGCGCTACCGCCAGCACGGCAACGGCACCGACGGCTGCGGAGATGACGACGGCAATCACCGCTGCCATCCAGGCGATGTACGGGTTCAAGGATGACGAGGGCGAACCGACCAACCAGATGGCCAAGCGCTTCGGCATCATGGTCCCGGTGCCGTTCATGGGGGCGGCCTGGCAGGCTGTGACGGCGGCAATCGGCGCCAGCGGCGCTACGGCGATGCTGCCGAACCTGCAGACCAAGGGCCTGCTGAGCCTCGAAGTTCTTGTCAATCCGCGCCTGACATGGACGACCAAGTTCGCCACATTCCGCATGGACGGCGCGACAAAACCGTTCGTGCTGGTGCAGGACGATGCCATGCGCGACGTGATCACGCTCGGTCCGACAAGCGAATATTGCCAGCTCAACGGCAAGTGTGTCGTCGGCGTCGACTGGTCCGGCAATGTTGCCTATGGCGCTTGGGACCAGGCCGTTCTGACCACCTTCTCGTAAGCGGCTCCAGCCGCAGCAGACGTGAGCCCGGCACTGCGGTGCCGGGTTTCGGCCTGTTGCGATCACAAGGAAAATCCCAATGAAGCTCTACAGTTTTGCCGAAACAGGTCGCGTCGAAAGCGGCACCGTCATGTTCCTGACCGCCGAGCAGGCAAGCGCGCGCATGCGTTTTCTGACCGAGGTCGAAAAGGGCAGCAAGAAAAGCGATGGCCGCGCCGGATACGTTGGCAGCCGTTCGGCCGAATTCATGGCAGGCGAGGAAATCGGGCTGGTAGAAGATCCACACCCGTCGCTGGCCGTGGCATTCGAAAAGCCGGAAACCACTGCAAGGCTCGACACCGAGGCGGTAACAGAGGCAAAACTGAGCAAGTCGGCGCTGACCAAGGCGCAGAAGCAGCGCGTTGATGATGCCGAAGCCGACGCCGCCGAAGCAAATGCGCAACGCGTTGCGGCTTTGGATGAACTCGACAAGCTCAAGGCCAAGTTGACCGAGATCGCCGACGTTGTCGCGGCGGCCGATTTTGCCTGGGAACAGGCCGGAGAGGATGGGGCGAAGCGCGCGGAAGCTGAGGAACTGCAGAACAAGGCCGGCGATATCGTCGACGGGTTCATCGCGCAGTTTCGCACGCCGTCAGAAGGCGAGCCGCAACCGGAAGGCGAGGACTCCGGCGAGGGGGCTGCGTGATGCGCATTCGCGTGGTGCGCGAGGACGGCCTCAGGCTCAACGGCCAAGCGCTTGCCAAGGGGTCCGAAACAGTGGTCGAGAACGGTATCGGGCACGACTGGGTGCGTCAGGGCTGGGCCGAGGATATCGACGCCAAGGCCAAGCAGGCGACGCCGCGCAGCCAGAAGCCAAAATAGATGGCTGTCGAAAGCGGGGCGGACCGCGCTGCGTTCTTTTCCAGCGACGATTTCGGCGTGTCGGTGACCTACACAAAAGCCGGCGGCAGTGCCGTTGCCGTTGCTGCACTTTGGGATTCGCCGACGCTGGAAATCAACGATGGCGAAAGCCTTTCGGCGCTGGTGACCGAGGCGCGGTTTACCTGTGTTGCTTCGGCGCTGCCTGACGGGTCCGGCGAAGGCGATGCCGTCGCCTATGGCGGGCAAAGCTACGAAGTGCGGGCAATCATGCCGGACGGGCTGGGAATGGCGCTGGTGCAGCTTGAAAGGGATGCCTGATGGCGGCGCATTTTCGCAAAACGATCCGCGACAAGGCGGCGGAACTGCTGACGGGTCTGACGACAACAGGCAGCCGCGTCTTTTCGGGGCGGACGCGTCCGCTGAGCGAAAGCGATATTGGCGCCGGGGCCCTGGTGATCGTGCCCGGGCCAGAGAATGCGGGCTACGGCGGAAGTCACAGCGATGGCGGCATGACGATCGATCGCAATTTCATGCTGATCGTGATTGCCGAGGTAATGGGCAATGACGGGCTGTTCGACGATCTCGACACAATTGCCGGTGAGGTCGAAACGGCGCTGGCCAATCCGGCGCACAAGGATCTCGACGGGCTGGCGCTCGCCGTGGAGCCGCCCAGCGTCGAGTATCGGCTGTCCGACGATGACGGGCGCAGCGACAAGCGCCGGGCGCAACTGCGCATGAGTTTTCCGGTGACCTACATCACCGAACCTTTCGATCCAACATCACAGGCTTGAGGTAGCAAGATGACCACTTACCATGGCAAGAACGGCGTCGCGATGATCGGCGCCGCCGCAGTGGCGGAAGTCACCGGCTTCACCGTCACCGTCAACCAGGCTGTTGCCGATGACACGGTGCAGGGGGACGACTGGGACACGCATTTGCCGGGCCGTAAGTCGTGGACGGCACAGATCAACTGCCGCTCCTATTCCGGCGACACGACGGGCCAGGCGGTGCTGAAGGAAGGCGACACGCCGTCGCTCGATCTCAGGCCGGAAGGTGACACGACCGGCTTGATGAAGCTGACCGGAACGGCAACCGTCACCAGCGTGACGATCGCGTCGAACAATGACGGCGTGGTCGAGTACTCGGCGCAGTGTACCGGCAACGGCACGCTGACGCGCGGCACGGTGTCGGCATGAGCACGCCTGATCTCAAGGCGCGTATCGCCGCGCAGTTCGGTGGCAGCGAGCGGCACACGATCGAGGTGCCGGAGTGGGCGGGAGACGACGGCAAGCCGGCTGTTTTCACCTTCACCAAGGCCACGATCGGCCAGATCGCCGAAGCACGCCGGCTGGCGGACAATGATCCGGTCAAGTTCGATGTGCGGCTGATCTGTCTCAAGCTCTGCGACGCCGAAGGGCAACGGGTTTTCGCCATGACGGACTGGCTGTGGATCAGCGAAAACATGGATCCGATGATCTGCGGGCGTCTGTCGCGGGCCATCGGCGGCGAACTTGCCGAGGAAAGCGCGGAGGCGCTGGAAAAAAACTAGAAGCTGATCCGCTCGAGATGGAAATCATCTCGCTGGCGGATCGGTGGCACGTGGCGCCCGATTATGTGCGGGCGCTGCCGCAGGACGACTTTCTCAAGCTGGCGGCGCTGTCGCGCATTAAAACGAAGCGTAAGCAACAGGATCCACCGTTTTGACACCGAACATCCGCGCCGTAATCTCGGCGCAGAACAATTCCAAAGCTGCCTTCCAGGAGGTCAATCGCGACATCGCCAAGATGGGCGAAATAGCCGACAACTCGGCGTCGCGGATGGGTCGTATCGGCACGTCGATGAAAACGGTCGGTGCCGGTGCCGGCAATATGGGCTATCGTCTGACCGGGCTCGGCTATCAGGTCAACGATATCGTCGTCGGCCTGGGCAGCGGCCAGAAGGCCGGTACCGTGATGATGCAACAGGGCAGCCAGATCGTGCAGCTTTATGCGGCGCAGGGCGGCGTCAAGACGGCAATCGGCGACGTGTTGACGGTGTTCGGCAGGTTTGCAAAGTTCCTTATCGGTCCGGTCGGGCTGGCGCTGACGGCTGTCGGCGTCGGGATTGGCGTCGTTACATCTGAACTCAACCGCAACAGAGATACGCAGGTCGGCTGGATCGACGTTGTTCTCGGGGCGTGGGATCTGCTCGTTGCCAAGATCGAGGAAGTCGGCGGGCCCGTGCTTCAGTGGTTCGGCGAGCAGTGGGACATGGTGTCCGGTACGATTGGCGGCATCATAGGCACGATCGGAAACACCATCATCGGCGGGTTTGCAGTCGCCATCGACAGCGCCAAGTTGATGTGGACGGACCTGCTCGATTTTATCGGCGGCAATGGCGATGCCTTCGGCACGTTTGGTGAGGACATGCAGTCAATCCTGCAGCTCAACATGGGGCAGGACTGGATGGGCGGGCTCGGCAATTCGCTGTACGAGGCGGCGCGCAAGCGGGCGACGGCGGTCGACGAGGAAGATGCCAAGAAAGCGGCGAAAGAGGCCGACAGGCAGCGCACGGCCTATGACAAGCTGATTTCCGGATCCCGCGAGCGGATCGCACAACTCGAACTCGAATCCTCGCTGCTTGGCAAAAGCGCTTATGAAACCGCCTATCTGACCGAACGGCAGTCGCTGCTCAACAAGGCAGTGAACGACAATATCAAGATGACGCCGGAGCGCATTGCCGGTATCGAGATGGAAGCGAGCGCTCTCGCCGAAGCGACGGTCGCCAATGATAATCTGACCAACAGTTACCGAACGTCAAAATCCTTGTTCAAAGGGTTTTTCAGCGATTTCAAGTCGGAACTCGGGCAAGGCAAGACGCTGTGGGAAGCGCTCGGATCGGCAGCGCTGAAGGCGCTCGACAAGATCGCCGACAAGATGCTGGACATGGTCACCAGCAACTGGTTCGACAGCCTGTGGTCCGGACTCGGCTCCGACGGTGGCGCCAGCAGCGGCGGGTTGTTCGAATCGATCCTTGGCGGGCTCGGTAGCCTGTTCGGCTTTTCCAATGGCGGCGGCGGTGTCGTCGGCAGCTCCGGCACATATTCGCCCGGTGGCGCCGACAATACGCTGTTTGTGGCCAAGGCACAGCGCGGCGAGCCCTATGCCTTCGGCGCGGCGGCGGTCAACGGCCTTGCCAATATGGGGGCGGCGGCAAACGGTAATCGCGGCAATGTCGTTCATGTCACCATCCACCAGTCGTTTGACGGCTATGTGAGCAAGGGCGAGGTGGTGCAGATCGCGGCACAGGCCGGAAATGCTTCGTATGAATCGGTCAAGCAGGCGTTTCCGGGGTGGAATGCCGAGCTGCAGGCCGGCGGGGCGATTCCCGGGTAGGCGGCGGCTATGAGTGTTTCTCCGGAAATCTTCGATTGGCCGGCGTCGATGGTTTCGGCGCGGTCGCTGTTCCTGGCCGGCGGGCAGGCAGCACAGGGCGGGCAGACCTTGCTCGGGCAAAACATCACGACGCCGGAACCTGGCGGGCGCGCGTCTCTGCGCATGGATTTCAGCACTTTGAAGACGGAACGCGACAACCGGCTGTCGGCCTGGGTGGCCAGCAAGGTAACGACGGGGGCGATCTTCCGCGTGCCGTTGTTCACCTCGCACCAGCTTGTCAGCCTTGCCGATCTCGGCCTGTCGCCGACGACGGCTGAGCTGGCGACTGGCATTTCTTTCGAGACCGTCGAGACAGGCGATACGGCCTATTGGGACAATGACTATGGCTGGGCCTATGAGCCTGTGGTTCTGGCCAGTGCTGCCGGCACGGAAGGCGACAACACGCTGGTGCTCGATCTGTCGGATTATGGCGAGGCGCTGCAGGTCGGCCATGTCATCGGCCATATGAGCCGGGCCTATATGGTCGATGCGATCAGTTATGACGGCAGCAACGTGGCGACGCTAAAAGTGTCGCCGCCGTGGCGGCAGAACATCGCCATCGGCGACGTCATTACCTTTCGCCCGACCATGCTCGGCCAGGTGGCCGATGCGTCCGGCTTTGCCGGCATGTTCGAACTCGGGTTTCTGGTCAAGCCCGGCATGGTGACCTTTACCGAGGCGATGATCTAGATGGCATCGCTGTTCGACGCGCGGCTCGTCGAAATGCTCGGAACTGCGACCGACACGGGAGACATCCGCGCTGTGGTTCGGCCGTTCTGGAAATACGAATTTGCCTCGAGGACAGTGCGTGTCTGGCGTGGGCAGGGGCCGGCATGGGATGCCGACGGCAACAAGTGGCTCGGTACGATCGACGGCAGCGGCACCGACCATCACAAAGTGCCAAAGATCAGGGATGGGCGCGACGGCAATTCGCAGCGCCAGGATTTCGGCCTGATGTATATCGACGCTGAAACCTATGAGCTTTTGAAATCGCAAACGTCGGAGGTCGAGGGGCAGCCGCTGACGCTTTATTGGGGGCTGTTCTCTACAGAAAAGACTGTCCGTATCGATGTTCCGCTGAAATTTCACGCGCAATGGACGATGAAGAATGTCCGCCAGGACGAGAAGGCCGTGCTCGATCCGAAAACTGGCAAGCTGACGCGGCAGCGGAATCTCATTGTCGCGGCACGTGGCATCAATGTCGGGCGCTCGCAGGCGCCGCGGCTGACGGCGACGCCACAGGGGCAGCGGCTTCATGCCGACCTGCTCGGGGTTTCCGGCGACAAGGGCATGGATTTCGTGCCCGGGCTGGCCAACCGGACCTATGTGGTCGGCGGATGAGCCTGCTGCTTGCCCGGACACTCGATCTTTGGGCTGTCACGCCATTTGTTGTCGGGGTGTCGGATTGCCTGATGTCGCCGGCCGATTACTGGCTGAAGGCGACAGGGCGCGACCCGGCGGCCGCCTGGCGTGGCAGTTATAGCACAGATGAACAGATGCGGCAGATTCTTGCTGACAATGGCGGAGCGTTTCGGCTGATGCGTGACGGGCTCGACGGTGTCGATGCGGAGCGGGTAGACCTGCCCGAGGCCGGCGATGTCGTCTGTGTCGATTTCAAGTCCGACCAGGTCGGCGGGATGTGTGTCGGCGCCAAGGCGGCGCTGCGCTTTGCCGAACGGCCCGGCTTTGCGCTGTTGCCGCTGAGCCGGCTGGACGTGCTCGGGGCGTGGCGTCCGTGAGGCGGATCGGCTTTGCGCTCGTTGCGCTTTTGCTGTTGACCGTTCCCGCACAGGCAACTGGCCTCGAGCCGTTTCTCGGCGGGTTAATTGCCGGACTTTCCGGGACGGCGGCGATCGACCTTGTCGGTGGCCTTTACGGCATCGGCGCGGCGATCGGCGGGTTTCTTGCCGGCACGGGCGGGCTGCTGCTTCTGGCGGGGCTCAATGTCGCCATTCAGCTTTTGTCGGCGCAGCCGCAGAACAGGCCAAAGACCGACGCGGTGCGCTACAATGTCCGCATCGAAGCCGGCATGCGCCGCGACGCACTCGGCAAGAACGTTCGCATTGGCGGCAATGCCATATTTGGCGAGCACGATGACAACGGCAATTTTTGGTACATCATCTATCACTGCGACACCGAGATGATGTCGACGCCTTCCTACCTGTTTGACGACAAGCCGGTGACGGTGAACGGCTCGAACCGGGTGACGACGGCGGAATTCACCATTGATCAAAGCGACGGCGGCACGCCTTACCTGAGCGTGTGGACGGTGACCTTTGCTCATGACGATCCGGTGCCGAGCCTGCCAAGCGCTTTTACGTCGGCATTTTCGACAATCTGGACATCCGACCACAAGCTGGCCGGCACGACGGTTTCGATCATCAAGTTCGATGCACTCAGTATCGAGACGCGCAACAAGCTGCCGTTCTGGCGCGGGCCGTTTGGCATCGGCGAGCCCTGGGTTTCGGTGCTTGCTGATTTTGGGCGTTTTGCCGATCCGCGGGAAGTCGGCTACGACGCCGAGGACGCATCGACATGGGTGTCGAGCGCCAGCCCGCCGATCATCTGGGCCGGGTTGCGCATGCTGCGTTATGGCAATGTGCTGAGCGATTTCGACTGGGACCGGATAACCTACGAGGCGGATCTCTGCGACGCTGCGGTGCTCGACAAATACGCGCAATCGGCACCGCGATACACCTGCGGCATCGCCATCGAAAACGACATGCAAAATGCGGCGGCCGAACTGGAAGTGCTCAAAACCTGCGATGGCATGGTGATTACCAGCGATGCCGGCCTGTTGGCGCTTGACGTCGGGTGGTGGGAGGAGCCTGAGGTCGAGTTTACCGATCAGCGCGACATCCTGGCGCTCAGCGGCGGGGCTGTCGATGATGGTGAGCAACCCATGGACGGCTGTGTCGTCTACTACTCAGAGCCGGAATACAACAACCAGCGGCACCCGTGTTCACCCTGGATCAACACCGATTATTATGTCGAAGGCCGGCAACCGAATTTCAAGGAAATCGACGTGCTTGGCTGCCAGAGCCACAATCAGGCGGTGCGACTGGCCAAGGCGCTGGGGCAAAGAGCGCAATCGAAAAGGCACTACCAGCCGACGACAGGGCTCAAGGCGCTGCTGCTCAACGACAAGCGCAACCTGACGATGACGCTTGGCGGTATCAGCGTTTCATACGAAATCAACGCGCCAGTCGAAATCGACCCGTCCGGACTCGGCGGTTTGTTTTCCTGTGTGCCGGTCGATCAGAACCGCTGGCAATTACTTACCGACGAAGAGGGCGACAAACCGCCGGCAAGCATGTCCTACACGCCTGATTCCGGGCTGACCGCAGCGTCGAACATGTTGATCGTTTCGCAGCCGATCGAAGGATCGGGCGGCGCCTCGGTACAGCTCTATGCGACCTGGGATGCACTCGAGCGCATCGACCGCGAAGAGGAAATCCAGTACCGCGTCGACGGCGAAACGACATGGCTCGATTTCCCGGTGCTCGACCAGGACAACCGCATTGGCCAGACAGGGCCGCTGACCGATGGCGAAACCTACAATACGCGCTATCGCACCGTCACAGCAACCGGGCGCGCCGGCGACTGGGCAGATGGTCCGAACGTGACGGCAATCGCCGACACGAGCCCACCTGACAGCGTTTCCGGCGTGTCGGTGACGCCGGGCGCCGGAGACGCGCAATTCGACTGGACGGCGCCGGCAAGCGGCAATTATTTCGCCGCGCGCATCTATACCAATGTGAGCAACGATTTCGGCGCGGCAACGCTGAGCGCCATCGAATACGGCGCTGTTGGCGTTGCCGACAGCAAGACAGTCAGTCTTGCGGCCGGCACATGGTATGCCTGGATCGTGGCGATCAACGGTTCGGGTATCGAGGCGACGGAAGTCGCGACAGGTTCTTTTACCGTTTCCTGATCTCATCAATAGCGAGAAAACCACATGACGACGCCAGTCGACACGGCGCGGTCTGCCATTTATGGCACACCGCCAGATCCTGCGAAAAAGCCGAACAAAAGCCTCATTGTGCAGGCGTTCGACGAGGCATGGACCGGTTTTACCGCAACGGCTTCCGGCGCGCTTGTGCGCGACACAAAGGCCAATCTCGATATGGTGCTTGCAGCTAACCTGCACCAGATGGCCTGGGTGACGGGCGACGCGACATCGGCAAATAACGGCGTTTACGAAAACACAGGAACCACGATGGCGGCCGTCTGGACGCGGCGGACCGATCTGCCGACTGGCATGATTCCCTTGACCAATGTCGGTGCCGGAACGGCTAATGCCATCGAGACGACATCATCCTTTCCTGCGCCGAGCGCGGCAGGCCGAGCGCTTTTCATTCTGCCGATTCATGCCGGTCATACCAACACCTCGGCGACAGTAACGCTATCGAACAATTCGGAAACGCCAAAGCCGGTCAAATCCATGAGCGGCGCCAATCCGCCAATCGGCGGCATTGTTGCTGGCGTCTATTACCTAGTGGCTGACGACGGCACAAACTACCGCATCCTGACCGAGATGTCTGGTGCGGCCTATCAGGCGGCTTGCGAAACGGCTCAGGCGGCTGCCGAGGCCGCGCGAGACCAGGCGCTCGGCGCGGTTCCGGCAGTTTACACCAACACGCTGGTCACGCTTGCGCAGCTCGATCCAGGCGACACGACGCATGCCTATGTCGACGACACGACCGGAGCCGGTGTTGCCGGGCAATTCCGCTGGGACGGGTCAGACCTCAGCTCAAGCGTCGATGCCATCGACGTCGTGGCGCCGGGCGCGGGAAATCCTGGTGGCCTGGCGACAGACGGCAGCGAAGGCGCATGGGTTCGCGTGTTTGACCGGCAGCCGGACCCGATTTCTGCCAATTTCTCGGTCTCGATCCCGACCGATTATGCGGACATGCAGACGGCCTTCAACGCTGTTGCGGCGCTCAAAGTCAACCCGGGCGTCATCATCACCATCAACATCGAAACGGGCGAAGAGATTTCCGAGGGGCTAACCGTCGACAGCGGTAGTCATGCACACATCCGGTTCACCAGCACAGATGCAACAGTGAAGATCGCCGCCGATTTTGCCAGTTCGATTCAGGCAGTGACGTTTGATGGAGCGGCAAATTATCTGCAGCGCAGCTCGGATTTGACCGGCAACGCAGACGGCAAGGCTGGCACCTTTTCCGGTTGGTTCAGGTTTTCCGGAGCTGATGGATCTACACAGCAGATCATTGAGGCCCGCACCGGAAGCGATGCGGCGCCGGCAATTGTCGTGCAGCGCGATAGTTCCAACAAGATACACATCACCGGCGATAATGCCGGCGGCACAAAAATTCTTGAACTCACGTCAAGCGCCTCACATGTCATCGCCGATGGCTGGTTCCATGTTCTCGCCTCATGGGATCTGGCGACTGGTGTCGGTCAACTTTACATCGATGATGTTTCGGATCTGGCCGGCGGATCAACGCTGACCAATGACACTCTCGATTATACGCAATCCAAATGGACACTTGGCGCCAGGCACCTTTCCAGCGCCGATCGTTTTTTCAACGGGGATATGGCAGACGTTGTGTTTGCTCTCGAACATGTCGATTTGAGCGTTACGGCAAACCGACGCAAGTTCATCGACGCGGGCGGTGATCCCGTACCACTTGGAAACGGCGGACATCGACCTTTTGCAAGCTTGCCGATCTTCTGTTTCAACGGTCGAGCCATTAACTGGAATATCAATTACGGAGCTGGTGGCTCGGCCTCCGCGGCAGATGCATTGTTTACCCTGACCGGCAGTGACCTGGCGCAGGCGACAGCACCGGATGGAACGGACGCGACAGCCGACAGTGACGAGACCAAACGCGTTTTTAATTTCAGATCCTGCTTTGCGCCGCACATCAACTTTGTCGTTGACTGCGACCGTCACGCCTATCAGGGATGCGACGCCGTGCAGGCGACTTGCAATTTCGACAGCGGCGGCTGCATCAACTCAATCCACGATGGGATCGAAACCAACACCGGAAACCTTTATGCTGATGGTTCGAGCTGGGACGGGTCCGGCGAACGCGGCATCCAGGTCAACGGCGGCATGGCCAACCTGTCAAATGCCTCGGCGGATGGCTCTGTCATTGGGCTGAGCGGACAGGGGTCAGGAACAATCCTCGCGTCCTATTTCTCGGCGCAAGACTGCTACTCAGTTGGAATCAGGGCCAATCGCGGATCAAGCATCAACGCCGTGTACTGCGATGTGCGCGGCTTCGTTGACGATGGGCTGCAAATCTCCGACGGCGGTTTCATCGCGGCACCGTCCGCCACCACGCGCGCCGCAGCGGTCGGGACTCCAAATGTCGATGACACCAACATAGCGGTTTTCAACACGCTCTACGCCAGCGGCATTATTTTTGCGTGATCGTGCGATTGCCAAACTGAAAGACAACAATCATGGGCTTTATCGGACTTGGTTTGGACATCGGTTCAGCGCACGCCCGTAAACAGGGCGGGGGTGCGCCGGAAAGCGGCGTCATTGAGACATCATCACTTTCCGTGCTTGACTACGGCGACGGCGCAAGCCTTACGATGCCTGCCGCCCGTGACGCGTTCCAATGGGCGGATGGGTCGTGGGGCATTATAAGCGGCTCTGACGTTGTGATCTCCGGCGACGCGCCGGCCTCCCAAGATGATGCAAACGGGTTCCTCATGAACGGTCTGGTTCTCCAGTCCGATCTTGAAATAAAATCCCTGACCAGCGACGGGAACCAGGGGCACGAGGAGATTGTCGACAGCGCAAATGTCGCGTCGCTGAACAAGAATTATTGCGTCGACTTCGCTGCCGCAAAGAACAAGGCGCCGTCTGCCACGGCGGCAAACCTGACACTTGCGACGACGGGCGGCTCAGGCGTTGCGGTGAAGACGGTTCGGACCGATCCGCTGCCACTCAGCGGCTCCGACTATGATGTGACTTCCATGCTCGAAAAGATCATGGTCGTGTCGGCGGTTCCGGAAGCGCCGCTTGTTGGCGCGATCCGCCCACCTATGATCGGCGGGCTGGCGTCGCTGATCAATCTAAGCGATTTCGACTGGACGCGGGTGCGCTCTTTCACGCTTCCAGGCGATCTGCCGAACATTGAAGAAGACTGTCTTGCCTATGTGCAAAGCCCTCAGTTGACCTTTATCACCGAGGGCGAGTATCGCCGCTCCTTGTGCGTCGGTCAGGACTATGCCCAATTCATCGTTACCGAGTGGCTTGTGCCAGCCGCGCTCTACATGATGAAGGCGCATGCCGATAGCGACACGGAAACGCGCGACGCCTTTGCCGCTGCCTTTGCCGTGCGCGCCACCGATGCTTACGGCTCCATCGCAGCTGGAAGACCAACACAGGGCGGGGCGGGGCAGCACGGGGCCGATCACTTCTGCATTGCGCTCGTTGCGGCGCTTTGCCCGGAACTAACGGCCCTTGCTACCACGGCAAAGGCATGGCGTTCGAATTTCAACGACCAGGCGTTTTGGGCGACTTCGGACGTGGTCGGATTGCCGACCGACTTCAATATCCTTGTCGGTGCCGGCTCGAACAGTCGTCATAACTGCCAGCCGGTCTTGCCCGAACATGTCGGCTATCAGGTCTGGAATTCTTCCGGTCAGTCAGACCCGACATACTCAATCGAGAAGATCAACACTGCCAACACCGCGCGTTACGACAGCATTGCATTCGACATGGCGATTGCCGGGGCCACGGCGCTCGGCCTCGTTGAAGGCGGATGGGAGATGATTTGGGGGGATCAATCGTCCTGGGATACGGACAACGATCGCTTTGCTACCCTCCAGAGACTTGACCAGCGCCGTCTGCACAACGATACGCCCTTTTTCGCAGCGGACTCGAACCGGGCAAATCCCTATGTGATTACCCTTTGGGACGCTCATCGCGCAACTTTCCCTGAGGGCGGGACGCCGGTTGCCATTCAGCATGCGCCGCCGACACAGCTAACGCTTGATCTTGAGGGGTCTGGAGTGCTGACAGAAACGGCCAGCGGCGTCGATATCGATTATTTCACCCTGCATGCCGACGCGTCCGAATTTACCGGCTCGACGCTGGCTTTGACCGACCGAAAAATTCGTCGCTCGCACGACGGCATCCAGTGGTCGGCTGGAACCTCCATAGACGCAACGGACAGCTTTGCCTTCACCGGAACGCAGTGGCTTTCCGAGCAGCGCTCGAACGCTCTCGGGGCGTCGGCCTGGTCGCCGAACTGGCCATTGTACAACGGAACGACTGCGGCGTTGCGCAACGTCATGACTGGCGGGTCCATCCCATCGGGAAGCCCGGTCAACACCGAGGCTCCGAAGGTCTACACCTACGCCTATGACGAAGAAACGAAGTTCTGGGCCTATGAGGAAGAAACGGCGACGATGGACGTCGACCGGGAAATTCTTTTGGCTGGCGTCGGCCTCTACGCAGACGGCATTGATCACAGCCTGACGACCTATCAGTGGCAGTCGCGCGAGAATGCCGGCTCTGCCTCCAACATCACGGATGCGACAGAAGCGACATGGACGCGAGACCCTGACCTTCTGTCCGATGCGGTCACCACGCGAGACGTGCGTGTCGTTGTCACGGTTGACGATGGCAACGGGAACACCACGACCACCAATTCGGGGTGGGTCACAATGCCCGAAGTCGTCGACGTAACAGAAGACTTTTCGACGGACCAGGGCGTGCTCAGCCCGTCTGTCGGCGACGAGAGCATCGCGTGGCAGGAAGGCGACGAGAGCATTCGTGTCACGCTCAACGAGGCATATTTCGGCGGCGTCATCGTTCCTGTCACGGGGCTTGTCAAGGGGGCGACTTACACCCTTGAGTGTGAGTATTCCGCCGTCAGCACCGCCAGGGTTCGCTGCGACGTGGGCTCAACACCTGGAGACGACGACCTTGCCTCTGCCCTTTATGCCGAGGGCCTTACTGCACCGGGCACGATCACACTGTCTTTCGTGGCGGAAACCTCGACGGTCTATGTGTTGCCAAAAGCCAACGGCACGCCCGACCCTGGGGATAGCTTCGACGTGACGCGGATCGACGCTCTCAACCCCAACGATGTCACCGCGCCGAGCCTGTCCTCACCGATCGATGCGGAGGACAGTTCGGCAGCGTCAACTTGGGCCGTCACGACCGACGAAGGCAACGGAACGCTCTATTGGGTCATCACGACCAGCGCGACCGCGCCAAGCGCCGCTCAAGTCAAGGCTGGGCAGGATCACACAGGCAGCGCCGCGGCATCGTCCGGCTCCGAAGCGGTCACGGAAACAGGTGAAGTCACTGGCGCCGGCAGCGGGCTTTCGGCGGAAACCACATATTACACGCACTTCATGCACGAGGACGCTGCCGAAAACCAGTCGAGTGTCGCGAGCGCAGATGGGTTCACCACCGACGCCGCACCGGTATCATCTCCGGTGTTTGTCGGCACGACTGCCAGCACCGGGTCAAATCCTACAGAAACGATCAGCCTGACCGGGCTTACTGGTGGTACTGGATCATCGCCGCAGGAAGGCGACATCGTTCTGATCTGGTCGCATGCGGCTGGCGCTTCCGATAGAGCCCCCGACATTTCGACATCCGGCTACACCAACGTGTTCGACATAAAGGCCAACAACGGATTTCCGAACTCGGACAGTGATTTCCGCCTCGACTACAAGATCATGGGCGCGACGCCAGACACCAGCGTCGATGTCACGGCGACGGCAGACGCGGCGACCGCTTTTTCGAGGATTGTCGAAGTCTGGCGGAATGTCGACCCGACAACGCCCATTGACGTTGCCGCGCAAACCAGCACGGACACGGGCAACACCGACGCCGTTCTTCCGGCCATCTCTCCCGCGACATCGAACGCAGTCGTCCTGACGGCGGCGGCCATCGCGGTCAACACGGACACGGCGGCAACCGTCACGCCGGGAGCGGGGCTCAGCAATGTCCAGAACAAGCAGACCGTGAGCGTCAACGCGGCGGACAGCAGCACCGTGTTTATCGGCTCCTATGAATGGTCGAGCGGCGAATACACTCCGCCTGCGCTCACCGTCGACCGCGACACGTCAGAAGACAGCTGGGCGGCGGCAACGATTGCGTTGCGTCCGTCGTCTTAGCCAAAACTGAACGCGCCGCCTCCAGGCGGCATTCTACAACCATCGGAGATGTTCTCATGTCGCAGACGCTTAGCGCGCGCGGCGCCGTTTTCGTGCGCATTCTCGAGGGCGTGATCCTCAAGGCCTATTACGATATCGCCGATGTGCTGACCATCGGCGTCGGCTTTACCTGGGCCTCGGCGGCATTCCGCAAATGGTGGCGCGCCAATCGGCCCGGGCAGGACTTCACCATCAATGCCAGGATGACCCGCGCCGAGTGCGACGAAGTTCTGCAGCTGATCTTCGACGAGGAATACGGCAAGGCCGTTGCTGAATTTTTCGGCCGCGAAGTGCCGCAGCACGTGTTCGACGGCACGGCTTCGCCGGTGTTCAACCTGGGGACGGGGTCGCTCAAGTGGCGCTGGGCCCAGGCGCTGAAGGCCGGGGACGTGCATCGCGGCGCCGTGCTTTTGCGCTCGACCGGCACGACGATCAACAATGGCGCCCAGGTGGTGCAGGGGCTGATCAATCGTCGCCGCGAGGAATTCGAACTGCTCGACCGCGGCGACTACACAATCGCCGGCACGGTGCAATCGGCGGATCCGATGGCCGACGGCGTGCTGCGACGCCGCGAGCGCGGGCCGGCTGTCGAGGATCTGCAGCAAAAGCTTGCCGCTGCCGGCTATTACGACCAGGTGGTCGACGGCATTTTTGGCTATGGCACCGAGGCGGCCGTCATCGAATATCAGCGCCGGCACGGACTAACGGTTGACGGCGTCGCCGGGCCAAAAACGCTTGCCGAACTCAAGGCCAATCACAAGCCCACAAGCGCGCCGGAACCTTTGCCGGCGCCCGGTGTGCCAAGCAAGTCTGGTTCGTCCACCAGCGGCCTAGCCGGGCTGCTTGTGGCGGCATTCCGCTTTGTTCTCTCACTCTTCACGAAAGGGAAATGATCATGTTCGTGATCGCACGCCTTGTGCTTCGCTATATTGCCGGTGCTCTCATCGCCAAAGGACTCCTCGACGCAACGACCGCAGTCGAGCTTGCCCAGGATCCGGACCTGATCGATTTGCTGGCGACGGCGCTTGCATCTCTTGTCACGTCGGTGCCGCTTTGGATCGGCACGCTGGCCGGCATTGCAACCGAATGGTGGTACAAGGCCGCCAAGCGCCTTGGGTGGGCAACCTGATGGGCGGGATCGCCGCGGCGCTGGTTGCCGCCTTGCCACAGCTTTTGCCGGTTCTGCTCGGTGGCATGTGGCCGGATCTGGTCAAGCTGTTCGGCAAATACAACGACGGCCAGATCAGCGAGGCCACGCTGCGCGCCGAGGTCGAAAAGCTGGCCATCAGCAAAAGCGCCGAAATCGACGTTGCGCATCTCGATGCAATGTCGCGCGGCTTTTCCGCCTTCATGAATGCGGCGCCGCGCAGCAAGTGGCTGCAATTGGGCTGGGTGGTTGTCGTGTTCTCGCAGCTTTTCGTGCTCGTCTGGTATCAGTGGGTCGTTCCCTGGGGCGATCTGGTTGGCTGGTGGGACGTTTATCCGTCGCCGGGTGGAACCATCGAATGGGCCTATGCGTTGTTGTCGGCGCTGTTCCTCGGCTCGCCACTCGTCTTTTCGAGGAGAATAAAGTGACCGGACCCATAACTTTCGAAGCCGTCGGCTACCTGATCGGCATGATCGTGGCAATGCTGAGTGTCGGCGGCTGGGTTCTCAATCTGATCGGCAAGCGAGACAAGCGCATTGCCGATATGGAGAAAAGCCTCGAAGGCCAGGTGCGGGCAAACGAAAAATCCTTGAGCGAACACAAACTGTTTGCCGCCGAGCACTATGCCACCAAAGACGGGCTCAACGCCGGCCTGCGTGAAATGCAGGCAGCCATCAACGGTCGGTTCGATCGCGTCGAGGCGACGCTCGACAGGTTGATGCTGCGTTCCAGCAACAACGCTCGCTTACGAACGCCGCCCGATCGCGCAAGCTGATCGATGCCGTCGGCGAACTCAACCAAAAGGTGTCCGGACTTGCCGCGCTGAGCGACAGGCGCCTCAACACGCAATAGGAGAACAAAATGGCTGCGACAGTCACCGTTTCGCTGCGCAAGATCAACAATCGCGGGCTTGGCGGCCTGGTTGCCGCCGTGCTCGAGGACGTGCCGGAGCAGGCTGGCGAGGACATGGGCAGCCTTGCCACCGAACAGGTCAGCTCGTTTGCCGTACCTGCCGACGCCGGTAGTCCAAGCCGCTATTACTGGCAGATCGCCGTCTATGGTGGTGCTGTGCGCTATGCCTTTGCGGCGTCAAGCCCGACGCTGGCCGGCAATGCCGGCGAATTGATGCTCGAGGGCATGTATTATTTCTCTGCGACTGCCGGCATGAAGTTCTTTGCCATCGACGTGACCTGATCCCGCGACTACGCCCCGACATTTGTCATCGCCGGGAACGGCGTTGCCAGTCCGGCGGAAAACAGAAACATGGTGCGGCCGTTGCAGCGCAAGCGCTTGCGGCGGCCGAGTTTTTTTGGGTTTCCTCAGTTGGGCTCTGGTGGCAGCGCCTTCACAAGGCCAAGTTCATAAAGTTGCCGCCAAATGCGCCGTGTTCCGGCATCGGACCCGATGCCAGTATAGACGCGCAATTCCTTTACAGTCGGAAGTCGTGGCGCCACGGATTTGAAGTGCGATAGCATGCGCGCCTGGTTCCGGTTCAGCCCATCCCGATCGAGGTGACGGACGACCTTCAAGCGCTTCCCGAGATGCACAACATCGCCCATCGTCCGGGCCTCCTTTACTGGACTTGCGTCAGCGACGCGACGCATTCGCCGAAATACTCGATCGCAGCGCGCGCCATGTTTTCAAAGTCATCGACAATGTAAGCAGGAACATCGCCGCGATCTGCCGACGCTCGGATATCTGCCCATGCCGCTTGCCCTGTCGCACCTGGGTGACGTTTCATGTGACAGCCGATCTCAATAAGCCGCGTTGCAAGTTCAGCCTGATCGACCTCCGCGACCATGCTGGCGAGCTTTCGTTTGGTTGCTTCCTGTCGTTCTGTCGCCATCGCTATGCTCCTGTCTGGACTCACCAAAGGTCTTCGGAAAAAAGATCTGGCGGCCACTTTGGTTTCTCGATCTGGCCGGCCTTGATCGCTAGTTGTACCGCTGTCTGCCGGTCAACGAACCGCCCCTCGCTTGTGAGAAAGCCTTGCGCACTCGGTCCCGGCGCAATGGCATCGAGCCCGGCCTCATCAATTGCCCGCAGCACGTTATGATGGCGTGCGGGGCGCGGCAGACTCCAGGTCGCGCCATAGGCGTGAACGGCGGCGGCAACAATCTTCTCGGTCAAAACCCGCGCTCCTATCTGGACTTCGCTTCGCGAATGATCGTCATCGCATAATCACCGACTGTGCCGTTGTAGGTTCCAAAGACGTTGCGCTGATGCAGCCTGTCCCAAATCAAGCGAGCTAGACCCTCATCGTCGCGCGAACGGCAGTATGCGGCCATTGTCGGAAACGCTTCTTTTCGCTCTCTTTGTGTTTCAAATTCGTCGCCCCATGCCATCGCTCGCACTCCTATCTGGACTTTGGAAAGTCATCGGGCACTGGCCACCATCCGACCGGAAACTCGGCCAGGATGCGGTCGCCATCAATTTCCGATCCGTAACCGGTATCCCAACCGCCGTCACTCCATCGGACAAGTGACGGTCCGATGCCGTCGTCTTTCACAAGAATGTATCTTCCGTCCTTCGGCGCTTCACTCATTGGACGCATATTGGCGCTCCTGTTCGGAATTCATTTCGCCTTGCGCGCCCGATAGGTGCGCATGTTCTTTGCCAGACGCCAGCGGGCCATTGCCGCCATGACTTCCGACGTGTCGCCGCCCGGCGCGATCTTTTGTAGGTCGCCATTGACGATCACCGTCACATCGCGCGCCGCCATCTCGCCAAGCAGCCATGCCGCGTCATTCTCTGAGACGCCAAGGCATTGCGGCGCATGAAAAACAACCGTATCGCCGGCCATGACGGCCCGGATCAGATCATTGCGGCCAACCAGCTTGTTGCGCGGCCTGGTCGTGGTCCGGCCCGTGAGCTTGTCCGACCAGATCGTGCCGGGTGAATCGACCTCGGCGCCGAGCGCAACAAGCGTCTCGATCTGCGCCTTGCGGGCCGGTCTGCCGGCACCTTCCAGAATGTATCCCCAAACGATGGCCATGTTTAAATCTACGCTGACTCTTGCATTCGTGCAAATCTACTCGTATATTTAAACGGAAGCAAGACGGAGGTTGATATGGCCACGGATTACGTTTTGGCAACGACGCACAAGCTCAATGACGGGCGCGAGGCCACCAGCTACTTCATGCGCCAAACGATCTTTCAGGAGTTCACGTCTCGTCTCGATGAGGCAATGAAGTTTGCGACACCGGGTGGCGCACGACTGGCTATCAAGCGCTATGGTCTTGATCGCGTGCGGCCGCTCAAAGTCCGTTCCTAAAAACCCCGGAGACCAGACCATTGACGGCTGACGACATCATTGAAGGCTTGATCAGCGTCTCCCAGGACAAGATCTGGGTGAAGGAATTGCCGCTGTTTGCGGGCGGCCGACGTATTGATTTTTGGACGCTCGAGCCTTCATTTTCGAAGGGATACCGGGCTACCTCCTACGAGGTGAAAATCAGCCGAGGCGACTTCAAACGCGACAGCGACGAAAAGCAGGCTGGTGCGCTATCCTATAGCGATCGGTTTTTCTATGTCACGCCACCAGCTTTACTGAAGCGCGACGAGGTGCCGGATTGGGCCGGGCTCATGGAGTGGGACGGCAAGAATTTTTCTGTTCGGAAGCGTGCTCCAAAACGGAAAAAGCATGAGCCGAATTGGGAGTTCGTCGTTTCCGCTCTGCGGGGCTCTGCTCAATTTGGTCGCGATGCTGGTCTGACACTTGCCGAAAACGCCTATCTCAAACACCGGCTGGCAATGATCGAACGGGCGCAGAAGGCCAAGCAAGAACGAGATATGGACAGGTGGTTGCGCCAGCACGCGCGCGCCGCCGAATGATTTTCCGAGAAACCCCGAGGGCGTCATGACCCGCACAAAGGACTATCTCGCATCTGAACTTCGCGCCGTCGCTGCAAAGGCAAGCCCGAGCAATGCTGCGCGGTATGAAGCACTTGCGCGCCGCGCTGAAACCGGAGAGTTCGACGACTTCAGCACGGCTCATGTTTGTGGGCCAACTGCCCTCTACAATGAGTTGATGCAGGCCGGTTTGACCAAGTTCGCCCGCCGGGTCGCAGACGGAGAGTTCGACGCCTCGAAAGAGGAAAGCGAAGAATGGGCAAGATCACAAACCGATCCTGAAGTTGTTGGCCTTATGGATGCTATGGGCATCGGGCCGGATCGCTCCAAAGATAACTGAGCCGTGTGAGGTTGACGCATGCTGCCGCTCCGCATTTCGAACGCAACGCGAGTTCTTGCCCAAGCGCGGCCCGGATACCACGTGCTGGCTATCCGCGACGCACCCGTCGATGTTGCTATCGAAGGTGGTGTGCAACAGGCGAATGGCATGACCAGCTTGTGGGAACCTACGCCGGCCGAGCTGAAAATGCTCAACGCTGGCGGATCAATTCAACTGACCATTCTCGGCACCGTGCACCCACCCGTTTTGATGGCGGTTCAGCCGGCGCCGAAGTAATTCCGTAAAACCGCCTAGTAGCTCTCGCGCCGCAGGCAATCGCTGAGTGCCGCGGCGTCAATGTCACATTCCCATATCGTCGCGCCGATGTGCTGGGTGCTGAAGACCTCGCGGGCGGCAAGAGAGTGTGCCAGGCAGCCGCTGTCGTTGCTTCGGCAAACCAGCACCAGGCCGGGCCTCAGGCCCGTCCGTGTGGCGTATGACAGGGCTTGCCCGATACCCTCGCGCCATTTTTCCGACCAGTCGATCTCGATCGCGTGCGTCGAGGATATGCAGTCAGCGCGCCCCATGGCGCCGAGCCGAACCTCCTGATCCATGCCGGCACAGAGCCGTGCCTGCACCTCGGCCTCACGTGGGCCGCGCGCTGCGGCATCGGGGCAGAGCCAGAGTGTGTGTGCGATGGCGAAGGCGCAAAGGAACGACATTGGCGGAACAAACGATGAAGGTCTTGTACGGGTTTTGTACGGGAAAAGCGCCGTGTTCACGATAGGTACATGCACGATCAAAGCAAGAAAGCGCGCGGTCGCATTTGCGGCAAATGTCAAAAGCTGCCAAAAATCCCTTGCAAGTCCGTGCCTTTGGCTGATAACCACGCCCCCGGAGAGGTGGCCGAGTGGTCGAAGGCACGCCCCTGCTAAGGGCGCATACGTCAAAAGCGTATCGAGGGTTCGAATCCCTTCCTCTCCGCCAGAACGCCCAAAAAAACTAGGAATTCTGCCAATCCCAAGGGATTAAGGGCTTTGCAACCGCTCAACTGGTACACAGGAGCGGTACACATGGGCCTGAAAATGGCAACGCCATTCCGACATCCGCACTCTGGCATCTTCTGGTATCGCCGCCGCGTTCCGGCGGATTTGATCGAGCTTGTCGGAAAGAAGGAAGAAAAAGTCAGTCTGCGAACCCGTGATCCGGGCGAGGCGAAAGCGGCCTATATCCGCGTTGCGGGTGAGGTCGAGGCTCGATGGGCCAATTTGAGATCGGGCACCAGACGGTTATCCCATAAGGAGGCGGTCGCCATTGCCGGAGAATTCTATCGGAATCTGGTATCGGAAAATGAAGATGACCCAGGCGATCCTGCGCTTATCTTGGGCCGGCTGCTTTCCGATCAGGTAGCCGCCGGTTCGCCTGAGGTTCGGGTTATCGCTTCCGGCGATCGCGCCATCGCCGATCGGTTGTTGGCTCGGTTGAGGGGGCAAAACCGTCCCGCCGTCGAGGCCTATTTGCGGCGGCGTGGCGAGATCATCGATGCCGAAAGCTTCGAACGTTTAGTTGCGGCGGTCAACGCTGCGGTCGTCCAGGGGCGCGAGCAAGTTCTGCGATTCGCGAAGGGCGATTACCGAGGTGACCCTGAGGCAGATCGTTTCCCCAATCTGGAACCCAAGATCGCCGACCATGACAAGCCTGCTAACTATTACGATCTCAAGGCGATCTACGAACGGTTCGCCAACGAGGCGAAGCATGCCATGGCGACAAGGAAAAAATGGAGCGCCGCTATCGCGGCGGTTGCGGCCGAAGTGCCGGATATCAGGAACCTCGACGAGCTCTGGTGTGTGCAATGGAAGGACAGGCTCGTGGCGCGAGGCCTGTCTCCACGATCGATCCAATTCGGGTACCTGGCGGCCTTGAAGTCCACTTGCGCCTGGGCTGTCAGAAATCAGCGGATTGACCGCAATCCTGTGGCCGGAATTGGCGTAAAAGTTGGTAAGGCCAAGAGAGAACGAGGAAAAGGCTTCACTGACGAGGAAGCCAAGTTCGTTCTCGGCCTAACGCTTAGGCCAACAAGTGATCGGTTGTCGAAGGAGCATAAGGCGGCGCGCCGATGGGTCCCGTGGCTGTGCTGCTATACGGGCGCCCGGGTGGGCGAAATCGCTCAACTGCGGAAGCAGGACATATTCGAGAAAGACGGCGTATGGGTGCTATGGATTACGCCGGAAGCTGGGACGGTAAAGGACGGAAATTCGAGGTTCGTTCCGGTTCATCCTCACCTTGTCCAGCAGGGCTTTATTAACTTCGTCCGCGCCAGTCGGGTCGGCCCGCTTTTCTACAGCGAGGCGAGGAAGCGAGGCGGTAGCGTTTTGAACCCTACCTCAAAAAAAGTCGGCGAGAGATTGGCCAGCTGGATTCGCGCAGAAGGCTTCAACGACACAAGGGTCGCGCCGAATCATGGTTGGAGACACAGATTCAAGACGAAAGCCCGCAAGTATAATCTAGATGCAGGTGCGCGAGATTATTTGCAGGGCCACGTTCCAGCCACGGAAGGAGAAAAATATGGCGAGTTTGAGCTATCATTTTTACTAGAGGAAATCTCAAAACTGCCGCCAATGGAATTTTAGAGCAGAAACGAATCTAAGAAATTATTGTTTTAGTGAGCAACATAGGTCGGCCCTGGGCGCGTATTCTATCCGTTCGGACACGCCAGCCGGCTGCCATGGCGGATAACGAACTGTAGTAAGCAAAACATCCAATTATATGAGATGACGTCGTCGGAACCAAAATTCGTCCATCCCTATCGGAAGTGAAGTGCCGAGACGGACGGCAGCGGGCAGACCATGGAGAATTAGTCGATAGTTTCGGGGAAACCAGGACGGGGCATGTCAAGCGGGCCCAGTTATCTCAGTCGAATGCGTCTTTCAATTCGGCTGGAGAGTCTTCTGGCTCCAAGGTTCGGATAATCTGTTTACGATCCTGCTTGCCGCGTGTAATCCCGACCGGGACGTTGATTTGTCCGCTCTTTCTCGGTGATTGCAAATGGTCGACTTCAAGAAAAAGCTTGGCGGCAAAGTCGTCGAGAAACAGACGGACCCCGTCAAGCTTTATGACACTTTGGATCGAGAGGCGGACAAAGGTCCCTTGCGTCCGGCCCAGATCGCCGTGCTCAAGAAGTGGTTCGAGATCGACGCGGAACAACGCGACACGATCGTCAAGCTGCATACGGGTCAGGGCAAGACGCTTATCGGTCTCCTGATGCTGCAATCGCGCCTGAACGCCGGCCATGGACCAGTCGTCTATATTTGTCCGAACAATTTCCTGGTCGAACAGACATGTGAGCAAGCACGCCAATTCGGGATTCGGACGTGTACTTCGGAAGGCGATCTTCCGGAGGACTTCATCGACGGCCAGTCCATTCTAGTCACGTCGGTACAGAAAGTTTTCAATGGCCTGACAAAGTTCGGACTCAACAAGCAGTCTGTACCGGTCGACACAATGTTGATGGACGACGCACATGCTTGTTCGGACACGATCCGCAACCAATGCCGAATCCACATTCCTCGCGAGGAAGAAACCTACAGTCTTTTGAAGGCGCTGTTTTCTGCTGATCTGGAACAGCAGGGTATGGGCACCTACGCCGACATAGAGAACGAGAAACGAGACGCATTCCTGCCAGTACCTTACTGGGCATGGATCCCCCGGGAAGCCGAGGTGGCAGGCATCCTTTCGAAGAACTCCGACCGCAAGTCGATCAGGTTCGCTTGGCCTCTGCTCAAAAATCTTCTGACCCATTGCCAATGCGTCATTTCAGGGAATGCAGTGGAGATCGAACCGTATATCGCGCCGCTCGACGCGTTCGGTTCCTTCGACAAGGCCCAGCATCGCATCTTTATGTCCGCCACCGTCACCGATGACGCCTTCCTCGTCAAAGGGTTACGGCTTTTGCCCGAAACGATCGCCAAACCGCTGACCTACGACGGGGAGAAGTGGTCGGGAGAAAAGATGGTGTTGTTGCCGTCGCTCATCCACGAAGATTTGGACCACGGCCTGATTGTCGCGAAATTCGCCAAGAGCAATGAGAAGCGAGCCTTCGGACGGGTCGCGCTTGTGCCCAGCTTCGAAAAGGCGAAGCCTTGGGAAAGCGATGGCGCCGAAGTCCCGAAAACAGAGACTATCGGCACCGTGATCGATGCGCTTTCTCGAGGCGATTTCGACAACACTGTCGTCCTCGTGAACCGCTATGACGGGATCGATCTGCCCGACAAGGCGTGCCGCATCCTCATCTTCGATTCGAAGCCCTACGCTGAGAGCCTTACCGACCTCTACGAAGAGCAATGCCGTCCGCACAGCGCCGCGACCCTGATGCGTGCCGTTCGCACAGTGGAGCAAGGCATGGGTAGAAGCGTGCGCGGTGAGAAGGACTACTCGGTCATCGTCGTCATCGGTTCGGACCTCGTCCGACTGCTTCGGGACAAGTCTTCACGTCGATTCCTGTCGTCGCAAATGGCCACGCAGATCGAGATCGGCTTGGAGATCACCGATATGGCCAAACAGGATATCGAGGACGGCATGGAGCCTTGGCGAGCCTTTGTCGATCTCGCCAACAAGTGTCTCAAGCGCGACGACGACTGGAAGGCGTTCTATGCCGAGCAAATGGAGAAGGTCTCCGTAGCTGGCTCCGATCAAACAGCATTGAAGCTCTACAAATCTGAGTTGGACGCCGAATTGGCACATATGAGGGGCGACTATGCCGGGGCCGTCAAGATGGTTCAGGCCATCGTCGACACGGGGGCCCTAGACGACGACGAGAAGGGTTGGCATCTGCAAACCCAAGCTCGTTACAACTTCCTGTCCAATCGCGCCGAAGCGGATGTTTTGCAGATCGCGGCACACAAGCGCAACCGACTCCTACTTAAGCCCGCATCGGGTGTCACTGTCACCAAACTCACCGTGGTGAGCCAAGGCCGAGCTGAGCGCGTTAAGAAGTGGATCGGAAACCACAACGAATACGCAGACCTCAATGTCAGCGTCACCGAAATGCTGGGCAGATTGGTTTTCGGAACGAAGGCAGACAAGTTTGAGGCCGCGCTTAACGAGTTGAGCTTCGCCCTCGGTTTCGTTGGAGAACGGCCGGACGCCGAGTGGAAGGAAGGCCCGGACAACCTCTGGGCGTTGGATGACAGCCAGTACATATTATTCGAGTGCAAGAGCGAAGTCGCCGTGACCCGCGCCGAGATAAATAAGCGGGAAGCCGAGCAGATGAACCGGTCGAGCGCCTGGTTCGCCAAGCACTACAAGGAAATGAAGGTCAAGCGTCTCATCGTCCATCCGGCCGGAAAGATTGAAAGCGCTGCGGCGTTAACCCATAACGTGGAAGGCGTCCGCGAGTCCGACCTCAAGAACCTGGTCCAAGCTACCCGCGAGTTCTTCAAGTCGTTCGAAAACCAGAACCTTGACGACCTAACCGCGACCCACATCCAAAAGGTCCTCGACGCCCACAGACTATCTGTTCCCGACCTTCTCTCGCGCTACTCCCGTAAGCTCAAAGACATGAAATGACGCCAGACGGTGTGATCCGTGCACGGGTTTCGGCCAAGCTGAAAATTGAAGTGTTCACTTTGCCTCGGGTGGTCGATTTTAGTAGTATTTATATGTACCCTCCAAATGTTCATTTAAAAATTTGTATGCCATTCGAATAGCATGCATTGTAATCAGTATTCTAAAATCTTCTTTTCCCTCAATTCTCGCTGTTTCTCTGTTTCAAATCTCTTATTCTGAGATATTCTTGAATTTATACTATCCATATTCTTCATAAAATTATGAAGAATAATATTGCTAACCGTCTCGTAATTAGTTTCCTCTCTCGTATTGATTTTGTTCATCAAGCTATTTGACATGGAGGCGCTGCCGCTTCCGATAGAAATTACTGGCATAGCCCGTTCAGCAATTCGTTCTAACAGAGATAAGTAAACTATATTGTCTAGTTCATTTTCTATTTTATTTTTTTGGTATATGTCTTCCATTTTTATAACTATTATCGACCCGACTTCGCCATTTTTCGACAAATCTTGAAGAATAGGTCTGTTTTCCAAATCGGACTCGAAATAAATATCCTCAAACCATTGGCCATTTTCGGATATAATTCTTCCGGATCTATAGAATGCGCCCAAATCTGTTGGCTTCAGCAGGGCCATTACATCTTTAAACTTATTCATTTCAGCTAGCGACTTCTTGTTCCAAGCAGTGTTTTTACTGCCATGCGGGACGCCTTTGTGGGGGATATACCCGCGAAACGGCAGAACCAGACCCATCACACTCTCCATTAACCAAAAACTTTCCGACCTGGGTCGCGTAGCTACCCCAGCGCGTATCGAGTTCAATGTCCGAAGACTTCGAGTGGCGTCCGCGGTTGGCCGTCAACGTAGTCCCGCGACATGGAGAACTAGTATGCGCAAGATCATTAAAGGAAAGGTGTTCGACACCACCACGGCCGAATACATGTGCGGTCTCACTTGCACCGCCTTTGGTGGCGACTTCGAATGGCATGATACCGATCTTTACCGCACGGCCAAGGGACAGTGGTTCATGGCTGGGGAAGGCAACGGTGCTTCTATGTGGGGCCGTGAGGGCCTCGGCGGCGGGCGTATTCCAGGCAAGGGCATCCGCCTGCTTTCCGACGATGAAGCACTTCGTGTTCTTGAGTCCGAAGATATGGACGATCTGATCGAAGAATTCTTCGACGTCAGCGAAGGCTAGTCGGTCTTCAACACGCGGCGGCTTTGCCCGCGCGACCAAATAAACTTCTCAACTGATTTGGGCGGCTCCGGCGGTGGTCACTGACCACTGCCAGGTTCACACATCCAAAAAACGAGGAACTTGAAAATGAACAACGGTATCAACGTCGTAGTAAACGCTGTGATGGCTCTGGCCACGGTGGCAATCATGGCAGTCTTTCTGATTGGATTGCCCGAGTTGGTTTATGTGACCGACAGCAATAGCGTTTGGTCGGGCGAGTTCCCAATCCGACTTCTGCCGATCTGGCTCCATTTCGATGCGCCCGATCCGATCCTTTGTTTCGAGGGGGCGGCTGATGCGGCTTGCCTGCACGAAGAACTGATGGACGGGACGCTACTCAACAAACTTACCGCCGATAGCGGCGCCATTTTGGTCCGCAACTTCGCCGTGCTGCTGGGGTGTGCGCTCGCCTATGTCTCCTTTCGAATTGCTAGCATCTTCCGTAGTTGGCGTTCTTTTTGGAATGAAGTGGCCGAGACCTTGTTGTGGTGGGTGCCTACTATTCATGTGCTTTGGCTGTGTTGGGCGCTCGCCGCTGCATACGCCCTGAGCCTTTTCTGAAATCCCGCAATTTCCAGAAATTCGAAAAATCGAAATATCGAAAACGGCGAGGTGTGTGATGGCCTATGATCGTTCCGACATCGGCAAGCGTATCGAGCAGATTGAACAGGAACTTATGGTTGACGGCAACGAGCCATCGGTCGGCGATGTTGTTGATGCCGTTGCCGAGGCGGGCATTTGCGGACGCGGCGTTGCTCAGCAAGTTCTGGCCGAGTTGCGCAAAAGCCGCAAGGCGAATGCGGCCAACGCACCGACGGTATCCGACAATGATGAGTTCCCCGAATCCGTCGACAAGCTGGTTGGCCAATTCGACGAGATTCATCTGGTGATCGACAAGGTCAAGCACGCGGTTGGGTTGAGGGCTGCGGCCAATATCGAGGAAATTAACGCTACGTTCAGCGCCATCATTGCCGACCAAGGCCTGGCTCACCAGCGCGCCGAAGAACAAGCGCGCGGTCGTATCGAAATGCTGGAGACATCCCTGGCTCAGTCCCAAACCGCCGAGGCGGAGACTCGAGCCAGACTGCAGAAGTCCGAAATCGAACGTGCAGATCTCTTTGCTCGAACGGTGGAAGCGGAAGAAGCACTTGCCGCGATTCGAACGCGCGTAACGCTCCTAGAGACAGAGCGCGACCAATGCAAAGACTCCGCCGAACTGTTGCGCGCCGATCTTGATGCTCACCGACGTGATCTCGCCGCCGCTCGCCAAGCAGAGACTGCATTGCGTGATGAACTACGCATGGCGGCGGACGATCGAATTGACCGTGTTGAGTACGCAACGCTCAAGTCGCAGGCTGATGCGCAAGGTGCGGCGTTGGCCGACGAAAAAGCGCGGAACGCTGAGTTGCATAAGCAGCTTCTTCGCATCATGAGCACGATCGTGCATCCAATGGTTGACAGCACTTCGGCATCCGACCCGCCGAGCTAACCCCACTGAGTATCAGGGCTGAATTTTCCTGCCTGCCCACTGAAGTGCCCACCAAGGGTGAGCACCATGCGCCGCCGCGCGCCCGGTAAATGCTGACCTGCCGCCTCCGCGCAGGTCCTGACCTCACGCAACCAAGGACAGTTGTGTGAGGTCAGGACCAGAGCTCCGGCAGCAAAAAACGAATGGCGGCGGCGACGGACAATCAGATGCGGATTGGGAGTGGGCAGGCGGATGGAAAGCAGGAAGAGGAAGGGAAGGCGGAAGGTGACAGTGAAGATGACAGAGAGAGACCAAAAGCTCCTGAGGCGGGTCAATGCGTACGGGTTCATGTCTGTCGAGCAGATTTCGGACCTCTGGGCCGTAGACTTCTCGACCGCATCTCGGCGGGTAAGAAAACTGATCGAGGCCAAACTATTGAGGCGCCTAGAGATCAGCGCTTTGTCGGCAAGGCCCCTGGTCGTGACAAAGACAGGATGCACCGTGGTCGGCGACTTGGTCCCGCCCATCACGGGCATTCGTATCGCCACCTACCTCCACGACGCCCTCGTCGTCGACCTCGCTTTGGCACTGGAAAAGAGATTTGGCGCCACATTTGAGACCGAGCGCCAACTGAAGGTCCAGCCCGGGCAGGCGCCTGGCCACCTCCCAGATGGTGTCCTTCATATACCCGATGGTCGGCGCATCGGTATCGAACTCGAATTGACCCAGAAGGCTCAGCGCCGCTTGGCGGCGATTATGGATTCCCATGCCGCCAATCTAGCCCTCGATTTGGTCTGGTACGTCGTTATTGACGAAGCCATGCGGTCGTTTCTCACCCGTGCCGCCGCCGACCATCCCCACATCAAGATCGTGAAATGGACGCCACCAGCCGGCCGATCAAGGCCGTCCATCGCGCGCACCTGAAACAAAGGAAAGCAGTCGTGACAACTCCGAACAAAGCTCCTACCGACGATGCCACTCTCATGCTCAACGTTGCACTTTTTGTGATCTCCATCGTCGGCATTGCATGCTTAGGTCCGCTCGTCGTTGTGGGCGGGATCATTCCGTGGCTTTTGGCGTGGCTGTTCGCCGATGCAGCAATGGTCATTTTGCCATTGCTAGCCGGCTTCGCGGTTCTGGCGTGGTCGCTTGTTTCTGGCCAGTTCATTGCTGTGATTTGGCAAGGATTCAACGCTCTTCAGCAGCCGGGAAGTGGTCTAGATGTTTTTTGGGCGTGGCTATCGCTGGCGGCTCACCCGGAATTCGCCATGGTGGCCATCGCGGTCGGCACCATCGTCAGCGCCGCCCTTCGCCTCCATCTCCAGGACCGCCGGAATGCATTGCCTTACAAGAAAGAAGACAAAAAGCCCCATCCGGCTCCGATCGCTCAACTCCGACGCCGTTCCGATCAGTCACCCCCTGCAGCGATCAAAGGCGGCACTGTTCTGGGCTACGACCTCGGGAATGGAAAGCGCTGTGTTCTGACGGACCGGGATGCCAACCATCACGTTCTCATCGTCGGTTCCACCGGCGCTGGAAAGACGGTATCGGATCTCAATGTGATAGAATCGCATATCTTACGCGGATTTCCGGTCGTCTACCTCGACGGCAAAGGCGACATTGAAGTCGGACGCGCCATCAAGAGGTTTGCCGAAAGTCAGGGTCGACCGGCGTTCCTTTTTCACCACCATATTGAAGGTGAAGAGGGCGCGGTCGACGACTCCTGCGCGTATACGCCCTTTTCGACTAGTGATCCTTCGGCAGTGTCCGACATGGTGATGACGCTGCGCGAATGGAGCGAGCCGCACTATGAGGTTTTGGCCAAGGGTTTCATGCAGACCGTTGCCAAGGTAGCTATGGCAACAGGAGGCGCGCGTGACCTTCCTACCGTTAGCAAGATCATGAACGTCAACGCCATGATTAGGGCCGTTCGCAAGAACAAAAGCGCCATCGCGAATGCACAGGAATTGTTGGATGAAATCCAAGATCAGCGCGCCGCGGAGCAGGCCGGTGTGCAAAGCTTGACAGGTTTGGTCAAAAACCTGGTCCGCTCATCTTTTGGACCGTTGCTCGACACTAATAGTGGGCGGCCCGTACTGCGGCTGGCCGATGCCCGCGAGAACGGCGGAGTGGCGTATTTCTCGCTTCCCGCCTTGACCTTTCCCGGCGTTTCGAAAGACTTGGGTCGCCTCATCATCAATGACCTGCGGTTGACTCTCGCCAGAAAGAGGACTCCTTGGCTAATCGTTCTTGACGAAATTTCGGCGTTTGCTGGGCCGCAGATGCTCGGCCTCGTCAATCAAGGCCGGTCGTATGGTGCGCGGGTTGTGCTGGCCGGGCAGTCATTCGCCGACGTCGAACGATCGGTAACCGAGCAAGGGCCGGCCTTTCGCAACCAGATTCTCGGCAGCATCAACACCGTCATCGTCCATCGTCTCAACAGTCCCGACGACGCCGAGCTTGGGGCGCAATTCGCCGGAACATTTCTCAAAGCTGAAACCACGTCACAGGTCGTTGGTGGTCAGCCAACAGGGGCTGGGTCGGTTAGGATGACACGGGAGTTTTCCGTTGCCCCCGACATTCTCAAAGATCTCGACTTTGCCGAGGCCGTTGTCATCAGCAAGTCCAGCCATACCACCAGAGTAATCAGAACTAGGCATTCCGAGATCGTCAAGTAGGAGCATCCTCCGGTGGGCGCTTACCCTCTACCAGAAATTGTGCAGGTGGAACTTGACGCCAGGACAGCGATGGACGGCCTCTGCTTATTGCCGGGAACTGGTGGGTTTCGTCCTGACCCCTAAGGCGAAAACGCCGGCGACGACCACTAGTGCCTTACGACGCGGTGGAATAACGGGTTTCTCGTTGCCCAAATCAGCCGGTCAGACCTAAATGGTGCAATGAAAGCTGCGAACCTGATCAAATCTAAGAAGCGTGTTGCCGATCATGGGGAAGTGTTCACTCCCCCTTGGTTGGTCGAAAAGATGCTCGACCTTGTTCAGGGTGAAACCGAGCGGATCGATGCGCGCTTTCTTGAACCCGCTTGCGGCAGCGGCAACTTCCTTGTGCCGATCCTTCAACGCAAACTTGCCGCCGTCGAACTGAAATTCGGCACGTCTGAATTCGAAAAGCGACACTACGCCCTTCTGGGTCTGATGTGCTGCTATGGCATCGAGCTTCTCGAAGACAATATCGCCGAATGCCGGGTCAATATGCTGGAGGTCTTTGCCGACTACCTCAAGCTGGAGGAGGCCGATGAGTTTTTTCGCGCCGCCTCGCATGTGCTTTCGCTAAACCTGATCCACGGCGATGCAATGACCATGCGCGAGGCCGGCGGCAAGCCGATTAATGTTGTTGAGTGGGGCTATCGGGGAAAGGGCATTTATCAGCGACGCGACTTCCGGCTCGATGTTCTCGCCAGTATGGCCGGCTTCGGCGAGGAAGGTTCGCTGTTCTCGCAGCTAGGCAGGGATGAAATATTCAAGCCCACCTATGCCTACCCACCGATGAAGGTTGGCGATCTAGCAGAAGGCGCCGGCGGGAGGTCTTGGGAGGCGGTATGATTGAGCAAGCGAGTTTCAGACTTCGGGGCCGCAATCCCGACGTCCTGACCTGCATCGCGAACCTGTCAAACGATGAGGTGTTCACGCCCCCAGAATTTGCCAACCGAATGCTGGATACGCTGGCGGAAGCGTGGGCGGCGCAGAACAATGGCGCAAACATCTGGGCGGATAGCTCCGTCCGCTTCCTCGACCCCTGCACAAAATCCGGCGTTTTCCTACGCGAGATAACCAGGCGGCTTATTGGCGGTTTGGAGGTCAAAATGCCAGACCTGCAATCGCGCGTTGATCATATTCTGACCAAGCAAGTATTCGGCATCGGTATCACCCGGCTTACCGGTTTGCTCGCCCGCCGGAGCGTCTATTGCTCCAAGCATGCCAATGGACAGCATTCCGTGGCCGGAAATTTTCCTGGCGAACATGGAAATATCTGGTTTGAGCGTACCGAGCACTCTTGGGTCGAAGCCAAATGTAAATACTGCGGCGCACCGCGTGCACTTTTTGATCGCGGGTCCGGCCTAGAGAATCATGCCTATGCGTTCATCCACACCGAAGAAATCAAGGCTCAACTTGAAGAACTGTTTGGGGGCGACATGCAGTTTGATGTGATAATTGGCAATCCGCCATATCAAATGACAGGAGGAGGTGGTGGAACTAATGACTCGTCGATCTATCACCTGTTCGTGGAGAAGGCTAAGCAGCTGGAACCACGATACATTAGCATGGTTATTCCATCACGCTGGATGGCAGGCGGGCGTGGCATGGACGACTTCCGCAAAGCCATGCTTGGGGATCGACACCTTAGTAGCCTTGTTGACTATCCGAACTCGGCGCAGGTTTTCCCCGGCGTGGATCTGAAAAGTGGCGTTTGCTATTTCTTGTGGGACCGCGAGCACAACGGAGATTGTGCCGTCACATTGATTCGCAACCAAGAGGTGGTCGGACCGACCAAGCGCTTGCTTAGCGAATACGATGTGTTCATTCGGGACGAACGTGCCGCGCGCATTCTACAAAAAGTCCTTGAGATGGGCGAGCCAAGCTTCGAGGACATGCTCACTGGAGACACCCCATTCGGTCTAGCAACGAATTTCAAAGCATTTCGACCTGGAGAACCGGGCAAGAGCGAAGTTAAGATATACGCCAGTTCAAATGCGGGTAGACGAAGTGGTGTAATGGCGCGCTCGAACATAATGAAGAATACGCATCTCATTGATGCTTGGAAGGTACTGGCGCCGCAGGCTGGTCCAGGAAATAGTGGCGGACACATCTTACCTGACATGGTCTTGGGAAAACCCAGTGTTGCGGAGCCGAACTCCGTTTGTACTCAAACATGGATCGTTGCTGGACCTCTAGAATCCGAAAAACAGGCAAGGATAGTAGCGAGATATTTACAGACTTCTTTTGTCCGATTTTTGGTATCTTTGCGAAAGATAAGCCAGCATGCCATGAAGGGAGTTTATCGCTGGGTTCCAAAACAAGACTGGAGCCAAGATTGGGATGACGAAAAACTGTACAATAAATATAGCCTTACACAGGATGAGATTACATTCATTAACAATATGATCCGCCCGATGGCCAATGGCGATGAATAAGCCCACCATCGAAGAAATCCTTGCACCGAAGCCGGAAGCACGACCGCGCATCTACGCTTACACAATCGCCGACGCGGCGCATGATGGTCAGCTGAAGATTGGGCAAACGACGCGCGACGTGAGACGGCGTGTCGCCGAACAACTCAAGACTGCCGCGATTGACAATTACACGATCGAGCTGGACGAAAGCGCGGAAACGGATGATGGCGGCATCATCACAGATCATGCCGTGCGTGATCAGTTGAAACGCAAAGGCTTCGCCAATCCGCAAGGCGAATGGATGCAGTGCGCGGTGGACGACGTGAAAACCGCGTTGGCTGAGTTGCGTAGCGGCAAGCAGTACGCCGGCACGCACCACGAAAGTTTCGCGCCGCGCAAGGAGCAGGCCGAGGCGGTAGAGCAGACCTATGCCTATTACCGATCACGTTGGCAGCAGGACGCCACCGCCGTCCCGCGCTTTTTGTGGAACGCAAAAATGCGTTTCGGAAAGACGTTCACCACCTACCAACTGGCTAAAAAACTCGGCGCCAAACGAGTACTGGTTTTGACCTTCAAGCCTGCGGTTGAAGACGCTTGGCAGACAGACCTCGAAACACATGTCGATTTCGACGATTGGCAATATCTCTCCCGACATACGGACCGTGATCCCAACGACATCGACCACGACAAGCCTGTGGTCTATTTCGGATCATTCCAGGACCTACTCGGGCGCGACAAGGCCGGTAACATCAAGGCCAAGAATGAATGGCTCCACACGATCAACTGGGACTTGGTCGTGTTCGACGAATACCATTTCGGCGCATGGCGCGACACGGCCAAGGAACTGTTTGAGGGCGAAGAAGCGACGGTGGCCAAAGAAGAAACCAGTCGCGAATATGCCGCTGAACTTGAGGATGTGAACGAAGACTTGAGCGTGCTGTCGGAAAGTGAGGTGGAGTTCCTGCCGATCACCGCGCGCGCTTACCTCTATCTCTCTGGCACGCCGTTCAAAGCGCTGGCCACAGGTGAGTTCATTGAGGAACAGATATTCAACTGGACCTACACGGATGAGCAGCGCGCGAAGGCCGAGTTTGCAGTTCAGAATTCAGGCAAGCGCAACCCCTACGGCGCACTTCCGCAAATGCGTCTGCTTACCTACCAGATGCCCGATGAGCTGCTGGCGATCGCCAGTGCCGGGGAGTTTGACGAGTTCGATCTGAACGCCTTCTTTGCCGCTAACGGCACAGGCATATTGGCGGAGTTCAAGCACAAAACCGATGTGCAAAAATGGCTGGACATCATCAGGGGCGGCTATGCTCCGCAGACAGTGGACAGCCTGAAATCAGGAACGCGACCGCCATTTCCCTACTCCGATGTTCGCTTGCTCCCCTACCTCCAACACTCCTTCTGGTTCCTGCCAAACGTGGCGGCTTGCTATGCGATGGCGAACCTACTGGAAGAACGGCAAAATGCCTTCTGGCACGACTACAAAGTGGTCGTGGCGGCTGGTGCGCAAGCGGGCATAGGCCTCGACGCCTTGCCACCTGTTCGGCAAGCAATCGGCAGTGGCTTCGACACCAAAACCATTACGCTGTCATGCGGCAAGCTGACGACCGGTGTGACGGTGACGCAATGGTCTTCGATCCTGATGCTTCGAAACCTCAAGTCGCCGGAAACCTATTTCCAGGCGGCGTTTCGCGTGCAGTCGCCCTGGTCGATCACCAACCCGAACGGCGACGATCCGAACGAAGAGGAGGTGCTTAAGCCCGCCTGCTTTGTGTTCGATTTCGCGCCCACCCGTGCACTGCGACAACTCTCGGAGTACGGTATTGGCCTGTCCCCAGGCGAACCAAATCCCGAGAACGCCGTGCGCGACCTTGTCTCGTTCTTGCCGGTGCTGGCCTACGACGGCGCCAACATGACTCAGATCGATGCGGGCGGCATTCTCGACATCGCCATGGCGGGGACGTCGGCGACGCTCCTTGCTCGCAAGTGGGAATCCGCGATGCTGGTCAACGTGGACAACGACACCTTGCGCCGTGTCCTCGGCAACCCAGAAGCAATGGCCGCAGTCGAGCGCATCGAAGGATGGCGGAACCTCGGCGACAACATCATCGAAACGATCATCAACAAGAGCGACAAGGTCAAGGAGCTCAAGAACAAAGCGAAAGATGCCGATCTGACGGCGAAAGAAAAGAGGGAACTGACCGACGAAGAGAAGGAATACAAATCGAAGCGAAAGCAGGTCCAGGAAAAGCTCATCAAATTCGCGACCCGTATTCCGGCCTTTATGTATCTCACCGATTTTCGGGAGAATACCCTTCAGGACGTGATCACCAAGCTGGAGCCGGACTTGTTCCTCGCCGTCACCGGCCTGACGGTCGCGGACTTCCACCTTCTGGTGCGCTTGAAGGTGTTCAATACCGAGCGGATGAACGAGGCGGTCTTCGCCTTCCGGCGTTATGAGGATGCGTCGCTCCGCTACACAGGAATAGAAAGCCATGAGGGTCTGACCCACTACGGGCTTTACGACACGGTGGTGGCGAAGGAACCGACCTAGACAGGTTCGGCTGCTTCGTTCGCTGGCAAGACTTGATAGAGTTGTTGAGGTGCAAGGGGGAAGACAGTGAGCGACATCAAGCTCTTTAGAACGGAAGGAGAGGCCGTTACCGAGCTTGCCGGCACGGCGGTTGCACTCGAAAAGTCGCTCCAGTCACTCATCGAACGGCACATGGAGTCCTTCCTTGGAGTGCGTTTTCTGGCAACAGAATTCGTGACCACCAATGGCGGTCGTATGGACTCGCTCGGCATCGACGAGAACGGATCGCCGGTCATTGTCGAATACAAGCGGGCGAGCAACGAGAACGTCATCAACCAGGGCCTGTTCTACCTCGATTGGCTGATGGATCACCGCCGCGATTTCGAGTGGTTGGTAATGGAAAGGTTCGGCGCCGATCTCGCCAAGTCGGTAGAATGGAGCTCACCCCGCCTCATCTGCATCGCCGGCGACTTCACCAAATACGACGCCCATGCGGTGAACCAGATGAACCGCAACATCGAGTTGGTGCGCTATCGCCGCTTTGGCGATGGGCTTTTACTGCTCGAATTGTTGACGTCAGCATCTGAACGCCCAACCAAAGAGCCGCCAAGTTCCGGCGACGGTAGCTCTGGACAAGCCCCACAGCGCACGACGTCTCGACAGAAAACCGTAACGCAATACTTGGCGGCCGCCGACGCCGAATTGCACGACCTCTACGACGCCGTCGCAGCCTATCTCATGGCGTTGGGCGATGACGTGCAGGTCAAGACGCTCGACAACTATGTGGCATTTCGGCGCTTGAAGAACTTTGCCTGCGTCGAGGTCAAGCCGCAGATCAGACACATAAAGGTATTTTTGAAAGTTGATCCTGACTCTGTGCAGCTAGAACCTGGATTCACCCGTGATGTCCGAAATATCGGCCATTTTGGCACGGGCGACCTTGAGGTCATTGTCACCGACATTGCGACCCTTGATCGAGCTAAGCCGTTGATGGATCGAGGCTATGACGGAGCATAGCCACCACTAGCCGTCACATGTTGGTGGTCAATCGAGGCCAGGTGCCAACATCAGGACTTCAGTACTAGAGCCGAACATTATCGAGTGCATGGCCGAAGTGGGCATAGTTCACGATATGATTGCGACGGTCTAGCAGCCCGACCAACCGATCGAAAGGTGTTGGAAGCAGCTCTTCGGTCAACTGGCCGATTTCAGACAGTACCTGGTGCGCAATGACCTCATCGTCGTTGTCGCAGGCGTGCTTAAGACCGGCGAGGATGTACGCCAGAGGCGAGGGAAGCTCAGCGATGGGTTTGTTGCCGTAGAGACGGAACAGACCATTTGCCAAGCAACGCGCCGTCGCAAGTGCGCCGTCTTCGACTCGTCCTGTATGTGTGTCGAAGGAGACTTCGTTTTTCTCTCGCAACAGACGTCGACGACCATTCTTCGCAGTTTTCAGGAACTCCTCGACGGCATCCGTTAATGCCAAGTCAAAATAGAACGTGGGGGAAGAGGGAACTCTTCGGTCGCCAACATCACACGCCAGCCTAACCGTTTTTTTGGAAACAGTGACCGCCCAAGTCGGCGGCGGAGATGGCACATACAGATGGTTGCCGCACACGACAGAGTCGGCGTATCGACGTTGGATAGCATTGACCCTTGTCTTCCGATCGCTTGTTTTAATCAGCATCTTTTCCAATTCTGGGGAAGCAATGTGGTCGATCAGATTCGGAGGATGTTGTGGCAGTACGTGAAATGCAGATGGGTGGTCGCAGAACCATTCTACGTCTGCGGTCGGTGACCAGAGTTGTTGCTCAGTTTCTATCTCGGTCAGAGTAGCGAGGCGGCGATTCTTGATCACGGGGCGCATCAGAACCGCGTTGAAGTATCTCCAATGAAGAGTTTCGTCGCCTGGCTTCGATACGGTGTATACAGGTTCGGGCAATTCAAAGACTTCAGGTACCTTTACCAACTCGTATTCGATTGCCAACTTTTTTCGATATCTGAATCGCAGATCTCGTCTCGCCAAAATAGTGTAGACGAAGGGCAGGCGTAGGATCTTCATTGTATCACCGGTCGATCATCCGACTGACCACCTGAGCTGCGGCCAAGTGTAGTCGGGGCATCTAGATGATCCTCAGCCCTCTGCAGCAGTCAAGAGGACAAGTCAGCATCCCGGCGCCAACAACTACCCAAACTGAAACGCTAAAAACTACGTCTTGCTCCGCAGCTGTCGTAGGCGATTGTCGGCAGTGCGCTTGTCCACGATCTGAGCGACGCGGTGATGGCTCTGTTCCCGTTTTCTTCGCGCGCAGCGGCTAACGACGTTCTTTCGCCATGCCGGTGGTTCAAGCCGCTTGTTGTAGAGGGAAGCCTATCGGGCGAATTGTCGGGCCATTGGCTGCGCCCCGAGCCCATGGTCTCGGCCATGCGGTAGCTGTCCCGTTCGCGGCATGAGTATCACTGTGCTCATGCAGATCGCCGCCATGGGCGACGGCTTCCATTCCAGTGGGGCTGCGCCCCTTTCCGTCAAGCACTGGACGCCCGAGGGGCGCGACCCTGCCGGTGTCCCCAGACTTCCTCCTCATGGTCGTGCAGGCCGGGTGATCCCCCTCCTGCAGGGTCGGTACTGGACGTTCAAATCCCCCTCATTGCCGGGAGCTAGCCGGGTTTATCGCGAACCCGAAACGCTAGGAGACGGAAGTGAAGAAGGACCTTTATCAGACAGTGACGGACACCATCATCAAGGACCTGGATTTTGGCATCCGGACGTGGCTGCAGCCCTGGATCGTTGGCGGCGAAGGCGGCCAGCTCAATCGGCCGCTGCGCGCCAATGGCGAAGCCTATAGGGGGATCAACGTGTTGATGCTATGGGCGTCGGCAGCAGAGAATGGTTTCTCATCGCCAACCTGGATGAGTTTCAAGCAGGCCCAGGATATGGGCGCCCATGTCATGAAGGGTGAGCGGGGAACCATGGTGGTCTATGCCGGGACGTTGACCCGAACGGAAACGAACGAACAGACCGGCGAGGAGTGCGAGCGGGGTATTCCATTTCTCAAGTCCTATTCGGTATTCAATGCCGATCAGATCGAGGGCCTGCCGGTCAAATTTGTCAGACCGCCGGTGACATTGCTGGACTCCACCCAGCGCTTTGAACAGGCAGAGAGGTTTGTTGCAGCCACCGGTGCCAATGTTCGGAATGGCGGAACCATGGCTTTCTATCAACCTGACCGCGACCTGGTGCAGATGCCGGACTTCGAGGTGTTCCGCGAGCCGGAAGGTTACTATGCCACCCTGTTGCACGAACTGACCCATTGGACGCGCCACAAGTCGCGGCTGGACCGTAGTTTCGGCCGCGAGCGCTGGGGCGATGAAGGCTATGCCGCCGAGGAACTGGTGGCGGAACTTGGCGCCGCGTTCCTTTGTGCGGATTTGCAGATCACCCCCACCGTCCGCAAGGATCATGCCGCCTATATCGGCAACTGGCTGAAGGTGCTGAAGAACGATAAGCGGGCAATATTCACCGCGGCGTCCTATGCTCAGCGTGCGGCGGACTACCTGATCGGATTGCAGAAGAAAGAGGAGGTCGCCGCGTAAGCGGCGGCCGCACCGGTCAGAAAAAGTCGGCGCCTGCACCACAGGCGCCGAACGCTTGTTCCGGGGCAAGCGAAAAGGTGGCGTTGCCAACCCCAGCCATGCCGGGCTCTATTGCCGGGAACGAACGGAGGGCAGCAGGGCATGGCGAAGGTTTGGGGCAGGGGATTGACGCCTTACGGTGTTCTGGCGCTCGCCGACGACTATCGCCTGGCGGGCGATGTGGTCGGGCGGGAGAGCCGACTTGCGGAGGCAAATCCTCGCCGACTTCTATACCTGCACGCCCTTGAGACCTACCTACGGGCATTCCTCTGCTTAAAAGAACATGCCCCCGAAGAAATTCGAAAATTCAACCATGACATTGAGGCTATGCTGACGGAGTGCGAGGCCGGTGGTCTGGAGATCAAGCGTCAGTCGCGTCGTTTCATCGAGGCGGTTGCCGCCGCCGGCGATTATGTCAGAGTCCGATACGATATCGACCTAAGTTATCGCGGAGAGACCTGGCCGCCACCTCCGCGTCCCAATGTCAGCATGAGGTTGTTGCTTGAAACCGTGGACGAGATAGCAGGTGCAGTGGGGACCGCTATCGCAGCGAGCCTTGATCGTGAGTCGAATTCACCGACAAATGCGGGTTAAGTCCATTCATGGGGTGACTGGAAAGCTGATCCTGCTGCTCGACCTCATTCTCCACGTGAGGGGTTGAGTCGCGGAGGTGCAGATCGCAGCGTTAGAGCTGTTCTTTCATATCGCTAACATAATAATTGCACACTAACGCTATCAATGTTAGCGTGCAAACCTATGTTAGGAAGAGATTTTGGCAGGCGCGATGTTCAATTCCTAGAAGCGTTGGAACGCTATTTGGGAGAGCTTCTTCATGCGCGTATAGATGTCCGCCCATTTGAAGCCACGAGCAGCTTTCCTGCCTTTGTCGGGCGCACCTACGCATTTTACGAAGCTCACATCCTTGGACGTCAGTGCGTAATTGTTGCCAAAATCGACGGAAAAGCTACTCCCGCCGACATCGCTAAGCATATCGACATAGTCCGCAAGATCACCCATGCGACAGTGGTGTTCGCCACAATGACCATCAGCGCGCACAACCGGTCTCGCCTCATTAGTCAAGGCGTTCCCTTTATCGTTCCCGGCAATCAGCTTTATATGCCGGATCTCGCGATTGATCTGCGCGAGCATTTCCGCGCGCCGCGTTCCCGGCAGATGGACGGCATGTCCCCTGCTGCTCAAACCGTCCTTTTTCATCACATCCTTCACCCTGACGAAGACGTGACCACACCGTCCGTCTTGGCTGAACGTTTGCGTTACTCGGCGATGTCGATCGGCCGAGCATTCGATGATCTGACCGCCGCCGGCCTCGCCGAAACCGTCAGGCACGGAAAACAGAGACGCATCTACTTCAAAGCAGAAGGGCGATCTCTCCTAGAGGAAGCCAAGCCACTTCTACGCAGTCCGGTTCGAACCTTGAAATTCGTGCGCGGGGACGCCTTCAGCGCACGTCTGAAGCTGGCTGGAGAAGCGGCGCTATCTTACCTGACGGACCTTGGTAGACCCCGCATCGACTCTTTCGCCGTGGCAGCCAGCGATTGGAAAGCAATATCGCAAGCTGCGAATTTGGCAGAAACTGACCCTGACGAAGCCAATTGTATCATCGAGACCTGGTCCTACGACCCGGCCGCACTGTCCGACATCTCTACTGTGGACGTCCTTTCTTTATATGCACAATTCCGCGATCATCGCGACGAGCGGGTGGCCATGGCTGCGGACTACTTATTGGAGAACATGTCATGGTAACCGGCATCGATAAATTTCAAAAATTCTTCGCTGGCCATGAGGATCACTACGCCATCATCGGTGGCGCAGCCTGTGACCTTCTGTTCGATGAAGCCGGTCTCGATTTCAGAGCTACAAGGGACATCGACATGGTTCTCTGCGTTGAAGTGGTCGACGCCGCCTTTGGCACCGCTTTCAAAGATTTTCTAGATGCAGGCGGCTATCAGGCTCGCGAACGCAGCACTGGCGAAAAGGAATTCTACCGCTTCCACAAGCCTTCGGACCAGAGCTTCCCCTTCATGATCGAGTTGTTTTCCCGCAAGCCCGGTACGCTCGACCTTCCAGAGAACGCAGGCCTCACCCCCATTCCGGTCGAGGAAGACATCGTCAGCCTCTCGGCCATTCTGCTCGACGAAGGATATTACGAAGCGTTGCAGTCCGCGAAACGAAAGATCGAGGGCGTGACCGTCATCGACGAAACACTCCTAATCCCTTTCAAAGCGCGGGCATTTCTCGATCTGTCCGCACGAGCCGAAGCCGGGGAAAAGATCGACAGCAAAAACGTCAAGAAACACCGCAACGATGTGCTCCGCCTGACCCAGCTTCTGCCCGGCGATGCATCCATCACCTTGCCCGATCACATTCGCGACGACATGTGCCGCTTCCTTGATTTAGCTGAGGCCGACGAAACTCTCGACCCAAAAGCGCTGAACGTGCCCTTTACCCGCGACGAGGCGATCGCCCTTCTCAGGTCAGCCTACAATCTGGCCGATGCATGACAGGCCTCAAACGGCAACGGTGTTCATTGCCGTAGGACCACAGGACTGGTACACAAGCATCACAATGCGCGGCTGCAAAGTCCCGTCTTTCTAGGCTTTTTGGGCGATGAGGCAAGAATCCCTTCCTCTCCGCCATTCCATCAAAGGCGCGCATTTCTTCTCCTAACACCTTGAACGGCAAGGTGGTTTTTGGGGTTCTCCTCCATCCCGGAAATGGGAGGTCATCGGAGATGTTCCGCAAGAACCGACATTGCTACCCGCCACTCAACCGCAAGAGCGGCTTGTTGGGGCCGCCCGGCCTGTCCAATGACTGCCGTACGCTCGAGGCGGCCGCCGAAGGCTGCCATGAGGGTGCGCGCCTCGCCGCTATATCGGCGCATTGGCAATGTCCCTGCCGCGACTGGACGCAGTGGTCGTCACTGGAAGGATAGGCGAGAACTCGTGCCTTGCCGCGCGCAAACGCTGAACCGCCTTGGTCCGCTGGATTTCGAGCTCGATCCAAAAGAGAACGACCGCATGGTCGGTGACAGATCCGGTATCATCGGTGCCTCTCCGGCACCAATGGGGCGGTGATCACCACCAATTAGGAATGGCTCGTCGCAACTGACACAATCGAGCTTGCAAGCAAGGTAGCGGCCGTGCCGGCCGCCTGATCGCTGATGACGAAGACGTCGTGCCTTCGACTGCATCGTGAACCGATCCGCCTGCGAAGCCATCTGTATCGCGCACCTGCAAAGCTCAGGCCCATGCTGGCAACGGCCAGATCTGCCGGACGAGCGCCGAACGACTCAGGACAGCCTGCCTTGGAGCTTTCTTTCGGCAAGGCGCAGGTCAATCGGGATCGAACGGGGCGGCATCTCTGGACCTTTGGCTTGACTTCTTTCGTATGGGCGCTGACCGATAGCGCGTCGCCTTGCGCTTTGTCCCGCGCGAGCATCACGCCATTGGGGATCCAACATGGCAGGGCAATCCTCACCGCCCGCTGCACCCGCGCCCGGGATCGATGCGCTCGGCTTTGGCATGGCCATCGCAGGCGCGGCGTTCTTCGCCACCAAGGGAATTTTCATCAAGCTCGCCTATGCCGCCGGGGTTGGGGCGGAAACTGTCCTGGCGCTCAGGATGATTGTCTCCATGCCGGTTTATCTCGGCATCATGGCCTGGCTATTGTTCGATCCGCGTATCCGGGCGGCGCTTGGCGGTCGCGTGGTTCTCGGCTCGGCGCTGGTGGGACTGTTAGGGTACTATTTCTCCAGCTTTCTCGATTTTTCTGGCCTGCTTTTTGTCACTGCGCAATACGAACGGCTGGTGCTGTTCACCTATCCGTTCTTTTCCTTCGTACTCGGTCTCATGTTTTTCGGCGACCGGCCGAACTGGCGCGTGCTGCCCGGACTCGTCACCGCCTATGCCGGACTCGTCGTCATCTTCGCCTGGAACCTTGCCATGCGGCCCGATGGACTTTTGGAAGGCACGGCACTGGTAGTGGCGGCAGGCCTGACCTACGCGCTCTACCAGCATCTTGCGCGCCGGCGCATGACAGGCATCGGCAGCGCCATGTTCACCTGCATCGCCATGATCGCCGCGGGTTCGGCCGCGATCGCCCACAATACGGTGCAACACGGCATCGGCGCCTATGCAGAGCTCCCGCCGGAAGTCTGGGGCTATGGCGCGGCGCTGGGCCTGTTGGGAACGGTGGCGCCCTCGTTCCTGCTCAACGGCGCCATCGCGCGCATCGGCGCGCGCGCAACAGCATCGACAGCGGCATGGGGGCCGGTCGTAACCATTGTGCTGGCGGTGATTGTTCTGGGCGAGGCCTTCACAATCTATCACGCCATCGGGTCGTTGCTGGTGATCGTCGGCTCGCTCTGGTTCGCGCATGCCGACCGGACGCCTGGCCCGACTGACCGTTCTGTGACCCCATCCGCCCCCTAGGCGGTTTCCGACTGCATGTCTGCCTTTTCAAGCCAGCGCTTGACCGTGTTGCGGTCGATGGCGAGACGTTGCGCCGTCCGGGAGACATTGCCGTTCTCGAGCCGGTGGATGCGGCTGACCCGCGCCGCGATGAACTCCTCGAGCGTCGCGTTGGCATCGGCGTCGTCGTCCTCGTCGACAAACGTGTCTGGGCCTGACAGCAGCGGGATATCGCGCTGGGGCAGGGCCTGCAGCGTTGCGTATTTCTCGGCGAGATTTTCCAGCTCCCGGACATTGCCGGGCCATGCATAGTCCCTGAGCTGGCGCGCGACGGTTTCCGGCACGTCGGGTACAGGAAGGCCGCGCTGCGCGCATTTCCGTTCGAGGAAATAGGCAAAGAGCAACTCGGGGTCGCCGGCACGGTCGCGTAGCGGCGGGATCTGCAGGTCGAGCACGTTGAGCCGGTAGAACAGGTCGGCGCGCAGGCGGCCTTCCTTGATCTCGGCCAGCGGGTTGCGGTTGGTTGTCGCGATGATGCGGACCTTGATCGGAATGATCTTGTTGCCGCCGACGCGCATGATCTCATGGGTTTGCAGCGCCCTCAGGAGCTTGGATTGCAGGAAGACATCCATCTCGGTCAGCTCATCGAGGAAAAGCGTTCCCTCATGGGCCAGCTCGAACAGGCCGATCTTTCCGGATTTGGAGGCGCCGGTGAACGCTCCCGGCGCATAGCCGAACAGCTCGCTTTCGAGCAGTTCTCCAGGCAATGCCGCACAGTTGACGGCGACGAACGGGCCGCCCGCCAGCGGGCCGGCATTGTGAACGGACTGGGCGAACAGCTCCTTGCCGGTGCCGGTCTCGCCGACAATCATGATGTTGGAATCGGTGTGACTGTATTGCCTGGCAACGGCGACGGCGTGCTGCATCGGCGGGCAGGCATGCACGATGTCTTCGAACTTGTACTTGGCATAAAAGCCGCTATCCGCAAGCTTTCTGCGGATGACATTGCCGGCGTCCTGAATCCTCTGCACCGGCTGGAACAGGATGACCGAGGAGGATTCGGCGAAACTGTCCGAGGACACCGCAATGTGGTCGAGCGCCAGCTTGTCGTCCTGGTGGTTGACGATCAGATTGTGGGCGCCGGCATTCTTGTGAAAGGCGGCGTTGAGTTCGGCGCTGTCGAAGAACTCGGAATAGCGCGCGCCGAGAAGAACGTCCCTGGGCCTCGACAGGATATTGCAGCCCTGCTTGTTGATCTCCTCGATGCGGCCTTCGCGGTTGATGAGCACGGCGCCTTCGCGGGTGCAGTTGAGAACCGTCGCCAGCTTTTCCTCGGCGAGGATGTACTGGCTGAGATTCTTGTAAACGAGCATGGCACGCTCGAAGGCGTCGACAATGGTTTCCATGCTCGATTCGATGAGGTGGGCCTCGACGTTCCTGGAATTGGCCCATTGTACGGCGACGGCATCGCCGATGACGACGTCGGGATGCCACTTGAACACCTTGTCCATCTGGCTCTGGAACGACATGCGGTTGCGCAGTTCGAACGAGCGGAAATTGCGGCCAAGAATGCTGCACACCGGTTCGACCAGATCGATCAACTGCTTGAAGCCGGTGATGGCGATCTTTGTCGAGGCGTCGGTCTCCTTGTAGACATAGGACAGGGCCCGCTGCATCGAAGCCTCGACCTCGATCACTTCGACGTCGAGTTCCTGCCGGATCAGGCGCGCCGTGCCGCCGCGGCTGATGATGATCTTGGCGCCTTCGCTGATCGCCCGTCGCGCAGCCTTGACGCCCTCCTGCAAGTCGCCCTGATAGACCCTGGCCGGATAGTCGGATGCGTCGACGATGCTTTGTGCCGCGACGCTGATGCGCTCGAACGGCGCGATGAAGGCGATGATCATTTGGCCTGTCCTCCCGAGGCGAACAAGCATGACCGCAGCCAGTGGCCATGGCAAGCACTAGATGGTGCATATTGCAGCAGCTGGCCATGCATATCGCATCGAAAACGATGTATTGTCGCTTTCGGTCAAATCCGAAACCCTAACAAAACAATAAGGAATGCGGGTTTGGCACGAGCTTTGCGTTTCCATGAGGAAAGGCGCGAAAAGAAACGCCATCATTCGGATGAAGAAGAAAAGTGAGGAGACATCCATGAATAAGGACTTCATCAAACTGCTGATGATCGGTCTGACGACGATCGGCATGTCGCCGGCGTTGACGCAGACCGCGTCCGCTGCAGAAGGTCAGGTGCTCAACATTGCGCACCCTGTCCTCGATCAGAACTGGTCGCCGCTGCAGGGTGGCGGACACATTGCCCGTTGGCAGTCCCTGTGGTGGGCCGCGCCGATGTATTTCGATGCCGCCGGCGAACTGACGCCCTATGTCCTGTCGAGCGCCAATTCGGACGACTATGTGACCTGGACGCTCGAGGTCAATCCCGACGCCGTGTTCTCGGATGGCTCCAAGATCACCGCTGAAGACGTTGTCGGCACCTGGAACCTGTGCGCCCGTCCGGCCACCAAGCACGCCCGTGTCGACCTCTTCCTGGGCGGTGTCGCCGGCTTCGATGACGTCAAGGTCGGCGATGCGCTCGACATGACCGGTCTGGCCGTGGTCGACGAAGACACCGTGACGGTGACCCTGGCCCAGCCCGACCCGATCTTCGACCAAAAGATCGCCACCGCGCTCATCCCGCCGGTCAAGGTCTCGCAGGCCGTCGGTTCCGACGGTAACGAGATTCAGGACTGGTGGATGCCGCAGAACGGCGTCGCCGTGTCCGGTCCGTTCATGCCCGAGAGCATGGATCTCGACCAGGGCATCATCACCATGGTGCCGAACCCGAACTTCTTCGGCCCCGCGCCCAAGCTCGAAAAGATCGTCATCACCACCGTTTCCGACGCCAGCACCGCGACGCTGATGCTCAAGCGCGGCAACATGGACGCTCACACCGAGCTGATAACCCCGACCATCATCCAGGATCTCGGCCCCGGCTTCCTCGGCGGTCCTGCGCTCGCCAAGGGCCAGCAGTTCTGGTTCAACGCCACCCGTGCCCCGATGGACGACATCAATGTCCGCAAGGCGCTGGTCATGTCGGTCAATCCGGAAGAACTTGCGCTCGCCGCCTTCCCGGACGGTCCGTTCACGCCGGCTACCCAGATTCTCAACAAGGTGCCGGGCGTCGACCCCGACTTCCCGAGCTATCCCTATGATCCGGAAGCTGCCAAGGAAGCGCTCGCCGCCTCCTCCTACGGCCAGTCCGGCCGCCTGCCCAAGATCATGTTCGTCGGCATTTCCACGCCGACCCATGAAGCCGCTGCCCAGTATATCGCCGAGCAGTGGCGTTCGATCCTTGGCATCGAAGGCGTCGAGATGAAGCCGGCGATCGAGACCTATGCGGGTCCCGACCAGGCCAGCGTCCAGATCTTCCGCGATGACGTCGGCACCCGTGTGCCCGATGCCGTGTCCTACCTGATGGGCTCGATCTATTCCGGGTCCGGCAATGCCACCAACAAGATGGGCGGCTACAAGAACGACAAGATCGACGAACTCCTGCTCGAGGCTTCGGTCAAGGGCGTCAAGGATCCCGACCGCATCGGACTCGCTCAGGAAGCCCAGCTGATCTTCCGCGACGAGTGGATGTACATTCCGTACTACTATGACGTCATGTCGAAATGGGCCATGCCTTGGGTCCTCAACTTCGACAAGAACGATGACTGGCAAGTCATCGAACCTTGGAATGTAATGATCGACGAGGCTGCTCGCCCGTAGTTGCGGCGACCATTGGGCGGGTCGTGCGAGTCACGGCCCGCCCGCTTCTTGCTTCGATCCCGCGTTGGGGGCTGTCATGCGACGGTATATTCTCAGCAGGCTGATCAGGTGGATTCCATCTGTGTTTATCCTGCTACTCTTGATCTACGCTCTGGTGTTCTTCGGCGCCGGCGACCCGATCAAGCTCATCTTCCTACAGGCTCCTGGCGACGTGGCGTACGATCCTGCGCGTGTCGAAGCCATGCGCGAAGCCGCCGGCCTGAACCGTCCGTTCCTGGCGCAGTTCTGGGACTATCTCATGAACGTGGCGCAGGGCAATTTCGGCAATTCGCTGGTGTCCGGACGATCGATCAACTCGATGATCGTCGCGGCGCTGCCGGTGACCTTGCAGATCGGTCTTTCCGCCATCTTCATCGTTTCCGTTGTCGGCGTGTTGCTCGGTGTCATCGCCGGGCTCAACCAGAACAAGCTGCTCGACAATCTCATCGTTGGATTCGCCCTGATCATCTGGGGCATTCCGGTCTTCGTGTCCGGCCCGCTGATCATCGTCTTCCTGGTGCTGGTTCTGAACCAGGACATCCCCTATGGCTGGGCCGGGCTGTTCGATCCCCGCGTGATCGTTCCGCTGCTGGTGCTCGGTCTCAATCCGATGGCCCTGATCATCAGGCAGGCGCGTGCCGGCGTCCTCGAAGTCCTGAGCGAGGACTATGTGCGCACCGCCCGTTCCAAGGGCATTCCCAATTACCAGGTCGTGCTCAAGCACATCATGCGCCCGGTGCTGACCCCGGTGGTCAGCCAGATCGGCCTGCTTGTCATCGCGACGCTGAACAATTCGATCCTGATCGAGAAGGTCTTCGGTCTTCCTGGCCTTGGCCGCATGACCGAAACAGCGATCAAGTCGTCGGACTATCCGGTCATCCTCGCCATCGTGCTGATCTTCTCGATCGTGGTCATGACCTCGAACCTGCTGGTGGACATCTCCTATCCGTTGCTCGACCCGCGCGCCGCCGCAAAAAGAACGGAGGATGAATGATGACGGACCAAGTTCTCGACATGCAGCAGGACGAGAAGCAGTTTTCGCTGTTCAAGGACGCCATGGCCCGGCTTCTGGCCAACAAGCTTGCCGTCATCGGCATGGTTCTTGTTGTGCTGGTGTTCTTCGTGGCCATTTTCGGGCCCTATATCACGCCGTACGACTTCCTCAGCCAGGATCTGATGGCGCGCAATCAGTCACCGTCCTGGGCTCATTGGTTCGGGACTGACGATCTCGGTCGCGACATCCTTTCCCGCGTCATCTACGGCGCACGTACCGCGGTCATCGTTGCCTTCTCGACGGTGTTGTTCAGCCTGATCATCGGCCTGTTCATGGGTGCGCTCGGCGGCTACTTCGGCGGCAAGGTCGATGCCTTCATCGTCTGGCTGATCGATATCACCATGTCGATTCCGTCGCTGCTGCTCGTCATCGTCATCAACGTCTCGCTCAAGCCACCGCTGGTGAACTGGATGGACGCGCAGTTCCTTTTGACCGGCAACGAGTTCTACCGCAACACCATCTGGGTCGACTTCGTTCTGGTCTTCGGCTCGATGGCCCTCATCAAGTGGCCCAAGGCCGCCCGCATCGTGCGTGGCCAGATCATGTCGGTCAGGAACAAGAACTATGTGCTCGCCGCCGAAGCGATCGGCGTGCCGACCTCCAAGATCGTCTCGCGCTACGTCATCCCCAATTCGATCGGGCCGGTGATCGTCTACATCTCCGCTGCTCTCGGCGAGGCCATGGTGCTGGAATCCTCGTTCAGCTTCCTGGGGGTTGGCGTCAGACCACCGATACCGAGCTGGGGCAACATGATCTCGGACGGCCTGCGAGTCTGGCAGCTCTATCCGCACATTCTCGCCGCACCGGCCGCCGTTCTCGCCGCCGTCACCATTGCCTTCAGTTTCCTCGGCGACGGGCTCAACGATGCCCTCAATCCACGCCAGTGGAAGTGATGCGCAAAAGAACAAGAAAAGGGAGGGAGCGGTGACCAAGCTACTGGAAGTCAGCAACCTGCATACGCGCTTCAAGGTGCGCAACGGCTATCTCTATGCCGTCAACGGCGTGTCCTTCTCGCTGGACAGGGGCGAAATGCTCGGGGTCGTGGGGGAATCGGGCTGTGGCAAGTCGGTCTCGATGATGAGCCTGATCAAGCTGCTGCCGCCGGCGGCGCAGGTGACCGACGGCACGATCGTCATCGACGGAGAGGACATTTCTCACGCCAGCCCAAGCCGGATCAATGCCGTGCGTGGTTCCAAGGTCGGGATGATCTTCCAGGACCCGATGACGTCGCTGAACCCGTTCATGAAGATCGGCGACCAGCTCGTCGAGGGCATCCGCTACCACAAGAAGTTGAGCAAGGCGGAGGCGCTGAAGCAGGCGGTCAAGTATCTCGATCTGGTCGGCATCTCCAATGCCGAGCATCGCGTCAACGAGTACCCGCACCAGCTATCGGGCGGCATGCGCCAGCGTGTCATGATCGCCATGGCGCTCCTGGGCGAGCCGTCGCTGGTCATCGCCGACGAGCCGACCACGGCGCTCGACGTGACCATCCAGGCCCAGATCGTCGAACTGGTGAAAGAGCTTCGCGAGAAGCTCAACATGTCGATCATCTGGATCACCCATGACCTTTCCCTGCTCGCCGGCATGGTCGACCGGATCATGGTCATGTATGGCGGATTCGTGGTCGAGGAAGCGGTGCTCGACGAAATCTACAAGGCGCCGCGGCACCCCTACACGATCGCTCTGTTGAAATCGATTCCGAGCCTCAAGCTCGAATCAGGATCGCGCCTGCCTTCGATCGGCGGCGCTCCGCCGAACCTGTTCGCGCATCCAACAGGCTGTCCCTTCGCGCCGCGTTGTGCCTTCAAGGTCGACCGCTGCACCAAGGAAATGCCGACGCTCGAGCCGGTCAAGGGCCAGGCTTCAGATGCGCCACATCGCATCGCGTGCTGGGTCGACGTGAACGAGAGGGCCGAATGATGGACACGCATGTGGACAAAAAGCCGCTCGTCACGGTTGAGCATCTGGTCAAGCACTTTCCGATCAAGATCGGCGCCTTTGCCGACAAGGCGGCGGTGGTGCACGCCATCGACGATGTCAGCTTCGAGATCTTCAAGGGCGAAACGCTCGGTCTGGTCGGCGAATCCGGCTGCGGAAAATCGACGACCGGTTTCGCCATCCTGCAGCTCTACAAGGCGACGTCCGGCAGCGTGAAATTTGATGGAACCGAACTGGGTTCGCTGCGCAAGAACGATTTGCGCGGTATCCGGAAGCGGGCACAGATCGTTTTCCAGGATCCCTATTCGACGCTCAATCCGCGCATGACAATCGGCGAGGCGCTGGCCGAACCGATGAAGGTGCACAAGTTGTGTTCCGACAAGGAGATCCCCGGACGGATTGCACAGCTCATCCGTGATGTCGGGCTCAACCCCAATGTGGCGAACCGCTATCCGCACGAATTCTCCGGCGGCCAGCGGCAACGCATCTGCATTGCGCGGGCGCTCGCCAGCGAACCCGAATTCATCGTTTGCGACGAGCCGATCTCGGCGCTCGACGTGTCGATCCAGGCGCAGATCATCAATCTGCTGATGGACATTCAGGACAAGTACGACCTGACCTATTTGTTCATCGCGCACGATCTGGCCGTGGTCCGCCACATCAGCGACCGCGTCGCGGTGATGTATCTGGGGAAGATGATGGAGATCGCCGACAAGGCCGAATTGTTCTCCAATCCCCAGCATCCCTACACCAAGGCGCTGCTTTCGGCCGTGCCGGAGGCCGATCCGGATCTCGAGCGCGAGCGCAAGCGCATCATTCTCGAAGGGGATGTGTCCAACGCCATCGATCCGCCGTCCGGCTGCCGTTTCCATCCGCGCTGCGCCTATGCGAAGCCGGAATGCGCGCAGACCGTTCCAGAACTCGAGGACCAGGGGAAGGGCCACATGGTCGCCTGCATCCGCCTGGCGGAAATCAGGAAAGAGACCGCCTAGGAAACAAGGAGCCATAGACAGAGCACAACCACCTCGCAGCCGCGTGCTGCGTTTGCGAGGCCAGGCGGTTTTGCGCCTGAAACCGCGCGCCACTGAGCCGGCAACGACCGGGTGACGCCATGCCGGCCCAAGCCGCCGGGCACAGAAACGGACGACAGGGGAGAGGACAGATGAGAGTTATCGAGGAGCGCAGCATCCCCACGCCATGCGTGAGCAATCACGCGTCCAATCTGCTCGAACTCGACAATGGCGATCTGCTTTGCACCTGGTTCGGCGGCACGATGGAAGGCACGCCCGATATCTCCATCTATCTCTCCCGTTTCGACAGACGGACGAAGACGTGGAGCGCGGCGGTGAAGATGTCCGAGGATGCAACGCGCTCGGAACAGAACCCGGCCTTGTTCCGGCATCCGGCCGGAGAAATCTGGCTGCTCCATACCGCGCAGGAAAAGGCCGATCAGGGCACGGCGGTCGTGCGTATCCGGCGCTCCGCCGACAATGGCCTCACCTGGAGCGAAATCCGCGACCTGTTTTCCAAGCCCGGCACATTCATTCGCCATGCCCCGGTGGTCAATCCGGCCGGCCTGCTGCTGCTGCCGGTCTGGCACTCCAACATGCGCAATGCCTTCGGCGACGACCCGAGCCTCGTCCAGATCTCCGCCAATGGCGGCAAGAGCTGGGAAGAGGTCGAGGTGCCCGAGAGCGAGGGCTCAGTCCACATGGACATCCTCGAGACTTGCGACGTCGCCTTTTTCCGCCGGCGCCGGGCCGATTTCATCTTCCGAAGCGTGTCGGACGATCACGGGCTGACCTGGTCGAAACCCGAGCCCACCTTGTTGCCGAACAACAATTCCTCCCTGCAGGCCCGCGGTCTGAAGGATGGTCGCCTGGCGATCATCTACAACCACATCAGTGCCGCGGGCCGCGCAGGGGAGAGTTCCGTGCCGCCCTGGATCAAGGACCGCGAGGCGTTTCTTGCCGCCTGCGAAATCACCGACACCAGCGCCGTCTGGGGCGTTCCGCGCCATCCTCTCGTCATCGCGACGTCGACCGATCTCGGTCTCACCTGGCAAAGGGAACTGGTGGTCGAGGACGACGACAGCCGGCGCTCAGTCCATGACGAGACCGGTGCGTTTGTCGGGGACTACTCCTATCCCTCGATCATCCAGACCGCCGATGGCCTCGTGCACATCTCCTATTCGTACCTCAGGGATCACATCAAGCACGTGACCCTCTCCGCCTGAACGCCAGCGTTTCGAGGAGGCCGAACCCGACCGGAAAACCGCGATGATTAAGACCGACAGACTAGCGATCATTGCCGACGACTATACCGGCGCAGGCGACGCGGGCGTGCACTTCGCGCGCTTCGGCCGGCGGATCGAACTGTTGCTCAATCTCGACGCTCTGGCGGCGCGCATGACTGACGACGAAGGCGATGTTGCCCTGTCGAGCGAAACACGTTTCGCCGCCCCGGAAGAAGCGGCGGCGATCATCGTCGGTCTGGTCGAACAATGCCATGAGGCCGGTCTTGGCAGTATCTTCAAGAAGATCGATTCCACCATGCGGGGCAATCCGGGCGCCGAGATCGCCGCCGTGCTCGCTGCAACCGGCCATGCCGGTGCCCTTGTCTGCCCGGCCATGCCGAAAACCGGCCGGACCTGCGTTGACGGCAGCATTTTCGTCGACGGCACGCCGCTGCACCTGTCAGATATCGGCGCAGATCCGTTCCACCCGCTGACGACGTCGTCAGTGGTCGAACTCATCAGGGCGCAAACCGACCTGCCGATCGCCTGCCTGGGCATTGCCGATATCGAAGCGGATCCGGCAGCACTCGGCGCCCGCATCGCCGCCTTGCTTGCGGATGGGGTCCGGCTGATCGTGGCCGATGCGGTTGAGGACCGGCACCTGACGGCGCTGGCGCAGCAGATTGCGAACTCAGAGCTTCTGGCGGTGGGGGCAGGGGGCTTTGCCGAGGCCTGTGCCGAAATGCTGGCGCCCTCCGGCGCCGAGCGCGGCGGAGAAACCGAAATCGCGCTGTCCCGGCCGATCGTCGCGATTGTCGGCAGCATGGCCGAGGCCTCGCGCCGGCAGGCGGAAGATGCGGAGCGGAGCGGCCGGTTTGTCGCGATCGAGATCGGTGCGCAGACCGGTTTTGCCGAGATCGATGCCCTGTGCACCGAGCGTGTCGCCACGCTCAGTGCCGCGCGGCCCAATGTATTGGTGCGTGTCGCTCCGGCCGAACGCGGCCACAAGATGTACAAGACCGATGGCGAACGCGTGGCTGAAAGGCTCGGCCACGCCGCCGCGAGCATCTGCCGCAGCATCCCCTGCAGCACGGTGGTGTCGACCGGCGGCAGCACGTCCATGGCCGTGGCCCGCGCGCTCGGGATCCAGTCCGTCGATCTCATCGATGAAATCCTGCCCGGCATTGTCGCTGGCGCCTGCCACTGCGGCGAGACCGGCGTGGAATGGTTCGTCTCCAAGGCCGGTGGCTTCGGCAAGGACGATCTTTTGACCGAACTCGACGCCCGTTGCGCGGAATCGAAGGACGATCCGGCATCGGCAAAATCCGGCACCCTTCCGCCTCGCGCGCGGCACGTCGACAAGATGCGCTAGCCTGCACCGTCACAAGCGTATTGCACAAGTTTACAAATAAGCGTTATTTGTAAACTCCGGACTGATTTGTTCCCGAGCATTCCAGAGGCGGACACGAGTGACCGACAAAGGCGCGAAGCGGCGAACGACGCTTGCCGACAGCATCTACCATTCCCTGTTCAGCCGCATTTCCAACGGTGATTATCCGGCCAACCAGAAGCTGCCGCCGGAAACGGTGCTGGCCGAGGAGTTCGGCGTGTCCCGGCCCGTGTTGCGTGCGGCGCTCGAACGGCTGCGCACGGAGGGCCTCATCTATTCGCGGCAGGGTGCGGGCAGCTACGTACGCACGACGGGCGCGACGCCGGTCGGGTTTTCACGTGTTGAAACGCTGGCCGATATTCAGCGCTGCTACGAATTCCGCCTGACCATCGAGACCAGAGCGGCGGCACTGGCGGCAGAGCGCCACAACGCGGCCGTGCTGGAGGACATCGCAGCGGCGCTTGATCTGATGCGCGCCGCCACCGGCTCGCATCAACATCGCGAGGACGCCGACTTTGCCTTCCACCTGTCGATTGCGCGGGCGTCGAACAACCAGTATTTCGAGACGACCTTCCGCGCCTTGCGCGAACACATCCATGTCGGCATGCGTCTGCATGGCCAGTCGCTGATGACCGGCACGGCGCGCGGGCTCGAAGAGGTCCTGTCCGAGCATACGGGGATCTTCGAGGCCGTGGAATCCGGCGACGCCGAGGCCGCCGCGTCGCGCATGCAGGACCATCTGCTGCATTCGCGCGACCGGCTGTTTGGCGGTGGGCTGATCGATCTGAAACTGCCTGCGGACGCCCGCCTGACGGCGGGCTGATCCGGCTGTCGCCCTATTGGGCCTTGCGGCTCCGTGCCAGACGCTCGGCGTAGTCAAGAGCGTGAATCATGTTGACATGATTGGCTTTTCCGGTGCCGGCGATGTCGAACGCGGTGCCATGATCCACGGAAACGCGGTCGATGGGCAGGCCGAGCGACACATTGACCGCGGTATCGAAGGCGACCAGCTTGATCGGAATATGGCCCTGGTCGTGATACTGGCCGACGATCAGGTCGAAGGCGCCGTTATAGGCGCGGACGTAAAGCGTATCGGCCGAGATCGGTCCTTCGACATTGATACCCTCCGCCTTGGCGCGTTCGATGCCCGGTACGAGCTGGAGGTCGTCCTCGCGGCCGAACAACCCGTTCTCCCCGCAATGCGGATTGATGCCGGCGACGGCGATGCGCGGGTTGTCGACACCCATGCGGCGGAAATGCTCGTAGCCGGTCTTGATGGTGGAATAGACGCGCTCGGGCGTGGCGCGCTCGATCGCCTGCCTGAGCGAGATATGCGTCGACACATGGATGACATTGAGCCGCTCGGACGCGAGCAGCATGTAGGAGTTCTTGGTCTTGGTCAGGTCTGCCAGCATGCCGGTATGGCCATCATAGTGATGGCCGGCAGCATTGAGCGCCTCCTTGTTGATCGGCGCCGTGACCATGACCGCCGCCTTGCCCGCCTGAAGCAGTTCGACCGCTGTCTTGATATAGCGGTAGGCCGCTTCGCCACAGGCGGAGGAAAGAACGCCGAATTCGTCCGGCAGGCCGTCGACATCGATATGGAGGAGGGCCGGCAGTCCGGGAGCTGCGGGTCCGTCGAATTCCCGAAACGGCAGGTCGATCTTGCAGATCCCGGCGGCCTGGGCCAGCCGCTTGCGGTCGCCGATGACGATGTATTTCTCGCGCTCGGCGCCATCAAGGGTCGCGAGGGCCTTGATGATGATTTCGGGGCCGACTCCGGATGGGTCGCCCATGGTGATCAGGACTGGCTTTGCCATAATGCGTGTCGTTCCAGTGGGGCGGCCCGACGGGGTGTGCCGGTCGATGCCGCTTCAGGGTGAATTACGAGGCCCCGATCCGTCCGTATTTGGCGAGGATGTTGCGGATCTCGGCGTCCTGTTCGGGGTCGGGCAGAAGCGCCGGCTGACGGCTGGCGCCGACCGAGGAATCCATGACCCAGAGGGCGCGCTTGACCATGGCCGGCGGATAGCCGAGCGCATATAAATCAGTGCGGAAATCGGCATAGATCTTCTGTGCGGCGGCCGCTTTGGCGCTATCGCCGGCATTGAAGGCCGCAACGATCTCCGCGAGCACGTCCGGCATGACATTGCCGAGCCCGGAAATGCAGCCGGCGGCACCATTTTCGAGCGCCCAATGCACCAGATGGTCCGGCCCCGAATAGACCTCGAACCCCGGCACCTCGCGTCCGACCGCCATATAGGCCTCGAGCGTTTCCTGTTTGCCGCCGGAATCCTTGATGCCGGCGATGTTGCCATGGGCGGCGAGGGTCCGCGCCGTTTCGGGCTCGATATGGTTCTGGGTGCGCGCCGGGATGTCGTACAGGTAGATCGGCGTTCCGACGCTGTCGGCGACGCTCGAAAAATGCCGGATCAGCCCGTCCTGGGTTGCCGAGATGAAGAATGGCGTAATGACCGCGATGCCGTCGACGCCGATGCGGTCGAGCTCCCGGGCAAGGCGCACCGTCTCGAAGGTCGACGGCATGCCGGCATTGACGATGACCTGCACCTTGCCACCGACCTCGTCGGTGACCGCTTCGGTCAGCTGCAGCTTTTCCTCGAACAGGAGCGCGGAGAAATCGCCATTGGTGCCCGCGCACAGGATGTTGTTGCCGGCCGCGACCTGGCGGCGCACCTGCGCGCGTGTCGCGTCGAAATTGATGGTTTCGTCGTCGTTGAAACAGGTTACCAACGCGACATAGGCAGATTTGGCCATTCGTTCCCGCCCCGCTGCGCATGCAGAAACGCCAGCGACACGCCGCGTTTCTATCTTGAATTCATACCGCACTCTGCCGGCTTGCGTGATTGGTTGTCAACATGAAAACAATTGTGCAGAGGTCTGTCGCGTTCGCATGAGCGTCCACCTCGCCTGTGGCGCTACAAAGCCGATCTTCTGTTGTGTTCTATTGCTTTGAAAAAACACAATAAATTTGCAAAAACCTACCAAGATCGTGTGAAGCGCTGTGGTCTGCTGCGCGTCGGCGTCAGCTTGTCGCATATGTTGACAAATTTCTGCCGTTGTAGAATTCTCGCCCATCGCCGGCCAAGCCAGGGGAGGCTTTCATGCTGCATTTGATATCGCCGATCGAACTTCAGCGTCCGCCGGTTCTGCATTTCGGCGGAGGCGTTCTCGAAAAGCTTGCCGGCTATGTTGCGGCGCGCGGATATGCGCGCCCCTTTGTCATTGCCGATACGGTCAATGCGGCGCGTCTCGACCGGCTCGGTCTCGGTGCGGTGGGCTGTTTCGGTGAGGTGGGCAGCGAGCCCGACACCGACATGCTCGTCAGCGCGGTTGCCGCCGCCGGTGGTGCCGACCTCATCATCGGCTTCGGCGGCGGTTCAGCCATGGACCTGGCCAAGCTCGTGGCCGTCATGGTCGATCGCGAAGTCCGGCTCGACGACATCTCAGGCCCGAACAGGGCGCCCAAGCGCGAGGTGGGACTTGTGCAGATCCCGACCACGGCGGGCACCGGTTCGGAAGTCGGCACGCGGGCGCTGATCACCGATCAGGCAAAGCGCAGCAAGGTGGCGACAGAGAGCCTGGAAATGCTCGCCGATATCGCCATCATCGATCCGCACCTGACCGAAAGCGTGCCGGCGGCAGTGACCGCGGCAACGGGCGTCGATGCGCTGGCCCATTGCGTCGAGGCCTATACATCGAAGCGCGCGCACCCGGTGGTCGACGCCTATGCGGTTCAGGGGATCGAACTCATCGGCAAATATCTCAAGCGTGCCGTCGACGACGGTCGCAACATCGAGGCGCGCGCCGGACTGGCGCTTGCGGCATTTTATGGTGGCGTTTGCCTCGGGCCGGTGAACACGACTTCCGGCCACGCCGTCTCGTATCCTCTCGGCACGAATTTCGGACTGCCGCACGGTCTGGCGAACGCACTCATCTTTCCGCACACGCTTGCCGCCAATGCCGAGGCGGTGCCCGAAAAGACCGCTATCGTCGCTCGCGCGCTGGGCTTTGCCTTCGAAAGCAGCGAGGACGTTGTCGCCGGCGCAAGGGGCTTTTGCGAGGCCTTGGGAATTGACATGCGTCTTCGTTCGCACAGCATCCCGGAGGACTCGCTGCAGGAGATGGCAGGGCAAGCGCACGCCATCCGCCGGCTTCTCGACTGGAATCCGATCGACCTGTCTGAAGCCGACATTGCAGCGCTTTATCAGCGCGCCTGGTGAGCATTGCCGCCCGCGTTGCCGGTGCCTGTCGCGGCCGCCGGGCCTGCATCCTTTTGACAAGGCGACGCGACTGCGCGTTCGGGGCTAGTCTCGCGAACGTGACGAAGTAGGTATTTTCGAGATCTGGAGGGGGAGCGATGTCTCCGAGCAACGCGGCAAACAGCGCAAGCGAAACGCTGGCGACAAAGCTTTTCGAGGCGCAAAGGAACACCGCGCTCGACGTGCCGGCGGCCGATCTCGTGGAGATCGATCGCGAAACCGCCCTCGCCATTCAGCGCAGGACGATGGAGCTGCTCGGTGAGCGCGCCGCCGCCTCCAAGATCGCCTTTGAGCCGTCGGGCCAGGCCATTGCGGCGCCGATCTATGCCGGCATGACCCATCTGTCGGGGGCGGACATCGTGCTGCCTAAGCGCGGATTCATCGGTATAGAGGTGGAGGTCGCGGTCAAGCTCGCCAAGGCGATTACGCCCGAAATGGCATCGGCGGGCATCGATGGCATCATGCCGGCCATCGCCAGCTTCCATGTCGGTATCGAACTTGTCGGCACACGGCTCGACGATCGCAGCGCCGCTGGTCCCTATGGGCAGTTGGCGGACAATCTCAACACCTGCGGCTATGTCTGGTCGGATATCCCGTTCGCGCGCGGCGCCGACCTCGACGGCGTCGAGGTCGTGCTCGAGATCGACGGGGAACCGGCGACCACGACGCCCGGCAAGCATCCGTTCGGCGGCGTGCTCGAGCCGATCGTCGCTTATGGGCGCCAGCCGCTTGACGGCGTTGGCGCGCTCGACGCCGACATGCTTGTGACGACGGGTGCGCTGACCGGGCTTATCGGGCATGACCGGCCGGCTCGTATCCGCGCCGGGATCAAGGGCGCCGAACTGGTCGCCTTCACGCTGCGCGGCTGACACCGCCGCGAAAGCGGATAGGGACGGCAGTGACCGTGGGAGGGATGGTTTGGCTTTGCCTCACGTGTTGCTGCTCGCGCGTGCTGTGCGTCGCGACTGAACCACAAGATGCCGGGCCGGTGCCGCCCTCGATGCGGTCGACGAGCAGACGGGCGACATGCAACTCACCTCGATTGAGGACTCCTTGCAGCCCCGCAGCATCGATGTGATTGCGCTCGTGGCAGGTAGCTTAACCCGTCCCCCTGTAGAAAATCATCAGATCAGATTGCCCGGCGGAAATGGGGCGCGTTGACGATTGGCTGTTTTGGGCCGATAGCGGCATGGCGGCTTTGAGCGCTCGTCTGGCAAAACAAACATGGTTTTGAGAGTTGGTGCGCCGGGGGGATGCAGACTGCCGCTGGCACCGGTGTCTGTCTGCCTTGCAGCAGGAAGGAACAGCTCGCGCAGTTTCGAGACCGGGCGGGACGTTGCCAGCGACAGCCCAAGGGTCAGCTCGATATCGATTTGCCAGGGCTCGTCCTTTGTGACGAACCGTTCGAGCCCATCCTTGCGCGCCGGAGGCGGCATCATGTTGGAAACGATCGCGTGGTGATCCGTGGTCGACAGGATGCCGAGCATTGCCGCCATCGAGGTCTCATGAACATGCGGCCGTAGCGTCTTCGGTCGGGCCGTTCGATTTCACCAAGGGCATCCTTTTTTTGGCCGTCGACGCGCTGACGCATGCCAAGCGTCCGCCCAACAATGACGGGCTGCGCCTGGAAAGCGTCGACACGTGCCTGTTCGACCTGAAATGCGACCCGAAGCAGATGAACCCGAACCGCGAACCTGCCCGCATTGGGCCGCTCTACGCGCAAATGACATGCGAACTCAAAACGCGTGACACGCCACAAGCAATCTGCCGCCGGCGCGAACTGCAATTGGACAAGGAAGAGGTAATCCGAGGGAGGAAACCATGAGAAAACCATGCGCATCGCTTGCCGTTTCAGCGTTGGGAGTGGCGTTGTCCGGGCCGGCACTGGCGCAATTCTCCGAGCGCACTGTCGAGGACATCTACCCCTGGGCGCCAGGCGCGACCATGGCGGCAAGTCAGGTCATCGCCGATGCGATGAGCGAAGAGATCGGCGTCAACATCTCCATTGTCTCGACACCGGGTGCCGCTTGGTGACGAATCTGGGGCGCAATGCGAGGTGAATGCTCATGCTCCCGTCTTTTCGACGGCACCACGGCTTGTTCCGGGCAGCTCGACTGCAAGGTGTCGAGCGACTTTGCTGATCCCGCATGCCGCCTGAAGGTAGCTTCTCCTGGCGACGCAGTTATGCTTCGGAACTTGCGGAGCAAACTGTGCGACAATCAGCTTCCAAAAAACCCGGATCCCTTGAGAATGTCCGTCATGCTGGAAACCCTCCCCACCCACCAACTTGGCTGTGGGCGGCATTTGCCGAGCATTCAGACACGGCCAAAACAACAAGTCAGAATCCGGGCCTATTTGGCCCTGTTCAACAGGACGTCTCGCGCCTGATTGATCTTGGTTGCCAGGTAGCTTGATCCGCCGTGGTCGGGGTGCATTGCTTTCATCAACTCGCGGTGTGCGGCCCGGATATCGTCGTCGCTGGCTCCCGGTTTGAGGCCGAGAACCTCGTAGGCTTCGGCGACCGGATCGGTAGCCAGCGAACTGCCGCCGTGTCCACCCGAGTCCTGTTCGGCAAAATACTCCCGCCAGCCCTGGCGGTTGACGTCGAGCCAGCTCTCCAGAAGGCTCATGCTGTCGGGGTCATGCTGGATTTCTGCCAGCAGGTAGCGCGTGTCCATCTCTCCGAGATCGATCAGATCCGCACCAGCAAAACGCCCCTTGATGACGCGGCCGGAAACCGCACCGGTGTCGTGGTCGAGTTCCATCGCCAGAAAGCTGCTGCGGACCTTTGAGGTGTTGCCGGATTCCGTCGGGGGCGGTTCGATGGAGAACGGTCCCAACCTGCCGGTCCGTAGCACCGAGACGGCGGCGGCGAGAACGAAAACCGCGATGTCGACGCGCCGGACGAACGCCAGCGCCGCAGCGACAAGAATCCCCAGACCGCCGACGATCCAGCGGACGCTGCGCCGCAGCAGATTCGGGTCGAGGCTTTGCGCGAAATTGTAGGCGAGACCGATGGCCACAAGCGCCAGGCCACCCAGAAGGACATAGGTCATGGTGGCAACTGCGCCAGCAGGGCCCGCGCCGCGCCACTCGATTGCAGCTTCAACAGGTTCCTGCCGCCGCTGGCATAGGCGGCGACGGCCTTGAGCAGTGCCGCCAGTTCCTGTGGTGCCGAGGCATCGAAGCGGGCATAGGCGCCCTTGCTGAGACGCGCGAAATCGCGGAATGCCGCTTCCACCCGGGCGTCGTGGCCTTCCTGGAAAACGAAGAGCGGCAGACCCAGAATGCCGAGCTGCCCGGCCTTGTCGGCCAGTTCATCGACGTTTTCCTCGATGGCGTCGCCGACATAGATCACCGCATTGATCCGCCGCTTGCCGTGTTCGGTGCGCGCATGCCCCAGAACCCTGGAGATCTGCGTGCGCCCGCCGCTGCAGGAGATGCGCCCCATGAGCCTTGCCAGCGCATCTGCATCGAGCACCCATTTGCTCGCCCGGCATTCGCCAAAGCCGCGGAAGTAAAGGAGCTGCACCTGCAGGGCACTGTCCTTCGGAATGGCGCGGAACATTTCCGCCTGCAGGGAACAGGCCAGATCCCAGGTCGGCTGCCGACTCATCGTGGCGTCGAGCGCAAACAGCAGCCGCCCGTCGCGACTGGCTTCGGGACGCGCCATTGCGCCGACCTTGCTGACAAAGGCCGCGATGTCGCCGCTGACCTTGCCCGTATCGGGCAATCCGGATGTGTTTTGCGTGGCAGGATTCTTTTTCGCCATGGGCTCAATATGTGGTTGGCGGCCGGCGCCCACAAGTCATGAACAGCGCAATCACGGACATGTGGAACATTCACCAGGGCAAAGCCAGCAATCGGGAAGGCAGGCCGAACGCCTGTGGGTGGCCGTCTTTTGCGATCCTGCTTCGACACTCCGCAGCATAGGAGCAAATTCCTCCAACTTTAGAATGGCTACAACATATTGAATTATTGATTGATTTTGCTCCGGGCAGTTTCTACCCCTTGGCGTGCCAGTCGATGGCAGGACCTTGACTCCCGTTGATCGATCAGGCTGCAACGTCGGTTCTTCTCTGCCCGGAAAACATGTTTTCCGACGACGTTTCTCCTGTTCGCTTGCGGGCAATCGCAACCGCCGGGCCTTGAACCCGGAAGGAGAGACAATGAACAGGATCAACGCACGCGGCCTTGTTGCCGCGGCAGTCGTACTCGGCATGAGCTTGCCGGGATATGCCGACCCCATCAGCTTCAACGATCAGGAAGGCCGCGAGGTCACGCTTGCCGGTCCCGCCGAGCGCATCGTGACCATTCCCATGCCGATGGCTTCGTCGGTGATCGCCATCGACGGGGCGACCGATCATCTTGTCGGCATGAACCCGGTATCGAAGGCGGCGATCACCGAAGGTATCCTCGGCAAGATCTTCCCGCAGTCCCGGGAGATCAACGATCAGGTGACGGCGGCCAATTTCGTGCCCAATGTCGAGGAACTGGCCGCGGTCAATCCCGATCTGGTCATCCAGTGGGGCGGGCGTGGCGGCGATCTCGTCGATCCGATTACCAATGCCGGGCTCACCGCCATGCTGATCCTTTACGGCACCGAGGAGCGCACGCGCGGCTACATGGGCATGACCGCCACGGCGCTGGGGAAGCCGGAGCGCTTTGCTGCGCATGAAGCCTGGCGCGATGCCGTGATGAATGAGATCGCGGCAAAGACCAAGGACCTCGCCGAAGCCGACCGCCCGAAGGTGCTGCATTTCGGCCGTATTCTCAACGGCATGACCGCTGCGGGCTCGGGCAACAGCTACGCCAACTGGTACATCAGGCTTGTCGGCGGATCCAACGCCGCCGCCGAACTCGATGGCACCAAGCCTGTCAATGCCGAACAGGTGGCGGCCTGGGATCCCGACATCATCACGCTCAACAATTTCGAGCCGGGGCTGACCGTCGAGGCCGTCTATAACGATCCGGTGCTGTCGCTGACCAGCGCTGCCAGGAACCACCGTGTCTACCGCCTGCCGCTTGGCGGCTATCGCTGGGATCCGCCGAACCAGGAATCGCCGCTGACCTGGATGTGGCTGGCTGGTCTGGTGCATCCCGAACTGTTCGATTTCGACCTCAGGGCGGAGATGAAGTCTGCCTATGAAGCGCTCTACGACTACGAGCTTTCCGAGGCCGATATCGATTCCATCCTGTGGATGGACATGCAGGGCGACGCCGCCAATTACGACACGCTCAAGGCCGAGTAGCCATGAGCATTTCCAATCAGGGACTGGCGGGCTTTGCTCGCCGGTCAACCGATTTCGCGCGCTTTGCGTCGGTCTACACCGGGGCGGCAGCGCTGCTGATCGTGGTGTTGATCGCCGGGATAAGCGTTGGCCGCTATGCCGTTGATCCGGCGCGGGTATTCGTCGTCATCGGCCAGAGCCTGGCCGACCCGTTCCGGGAGCTGGCCGAGGTCGACGAGCGCATCATCCTGCTCGTTCGCGTGCCGCGTGTGCTGCTTGCGGCGCTGTCCGGCGCGGCTCTGGCCGTGTCGGGCGCCGCCTTGCAGGGCGTGTTCCGCAACCCGCTGGTGTCGCCGCAGGTGCTTGGCATTTCGCAAGGCGCGGCCTTTGGCGGCGCCATGGCGATCCTGCTCGGTATCTGGGGGCTGCCGCTGCTCGCCATCGTGTTCGTATCGGGATTGTCGGCGCTGGCGCTGGTCGGATTCATCGCCCGCATCAACGGCCGGACCGAGATCGTCACCGTGATTCTTTCCGGCATGATCGTCGGGGCGATGTTCACCGCGCTCGTCTCGCTCACGCAGTTCCTGGCCGATCCGAACGGACCATTGCCGGCCATTGTCTACTGGCTGATGGGGTCCTTCGCACCAACCACCTGGGAACGGCTGATCGTTGCCGCACCGGGACTTGCTATCGGCATGGCCATGCTCTGGGCCTTGCGCTTCCGGCTCAATGTCCTGTCGCTCGACGAGGCGGAGGCGCGCAGCCTCGGGGCCAGGCCGGACCTGGAGCGCTGGTTGGTGTTCGCCCTTGTCGCCTTCATTGTCGGCAGCCAGGTGGCGGTATCCGGCATCGTCGGCTGGATTGGCCTGGTCATTCCGCATGCAACGCGCCTTCTGGTCGGTCACGATCATCGCGCGCTGCTGCCGGCGTCGATGCTGCTCGGCGCCGCCTATCTCGTCACTGTCGACACGCTGGCCCGCACCGTGACAGCCGCCGAAATTCCGCTCGGCATCCTGACGGCGCTCGTCGGTGCGCCGGTCTTCGCAGTGCTTTTGAGAAACCATTATCGCGAAAGGAACGGGGCATGATCGCACTGGAAAATGCCTGTGTGCGCTTCGGCATGCGTACCGTGCTCGACCATCTGAGCGTCGAGATCCAGACTGGAGAAAGTCTTGCCATTCTCGGTCCCAACGGGCGCGGCAAGACCACGGCGCTCAAATCCATGCTCGGCTTCCAGCATCTGGACGCCGGCAAGCGGATCGCGCCCGCCATCGTCGGATATGTGCCTCAGGTTGCCGGCATCAACCAGCGCTACAGCGTGCGCGGCGTGGTCGTGCTGGGCCGGGCAGCGCATCTGGGGCTTTTCGGTCAGCCGGGAGCTGAGGATTTCGACGTGGCAGCGAAGGCGCTCGAGCGGGTCGGAATTGCCGGTTTCGCCGAGGCCATGTTCGACAGATTGTCGGGAGGCGAGCGCCAGCTGGTGCTGTTGGCGCGGGCGCTGGCGACGGGGTCGGACGTGATCGTGCTCGACGAGCCGGCGGCGGCCCTGGACCTCAGGAATCAGGAACGGCTGCTGCGCCTGCTCATCGATCTGAGGGATGAACGGCGTTTCGCCATCGCCTTCACCACCCACGATCCCAACCACGCCTTCGCCGCCGACAGGGCCTTGCTGATGATGCCGGAAGCGGAAACCCTCAACGGGCCGGTCGGAGAGGTGATGACCGCCGAGAACCTCGAAAGGCTCTATGGCGTCGCCATGCGCCATACGACGATCACCGGACCGGACGGCAAGCCGCGCGATGCGATCCTGCCGGCCTTTGCCGGCAAGGAGGCAGCATGAGCGTTCTTTTTGTCCAGTCCCATAACGGGCCGATCCCCAGGGCCATGGTCGGGCCGGTCGGGCGCGGACGCATCGCTATTGTCGAGGACACCGCGTTGAGCGACGAAGCTATCGCCGCTTCGACGGGCATCATCACCACCATGCATCTCGACCAGGTCGGCTTCGCCGCCCGAGCCAAGGCGCTCGCGGCCTTCTTCGCCCAAGGCGGGCGGCTGTTCTTCAACGGCCATGTCCTGAAGCCATTCGTCGAGGGACTTGAGGTCTATCGACCGCTGATGTCGCGCAAGCTCGCCGATTTTCAGCTCATGCGTCTCGCGCCTCATCCGGTCTTCGGCGACCTTGATCCCGCCGACATGGCCGTCCGCAAGGGCGTTGCCGGGTTTTACGGCCGCGGCCACAACCCGATGCCGAAGGGCGCGCGGGCGCTTACGGGGCTCGGTCCGCTCAAACAGCCTGTCGACTGGGAGTGGGCGCTGCCCGGCGGCGGCAAGATGTTCTGCCATGCCGGGAACGATCTGTGGTCGATGGCGCCGGAGGGGTCGGACGGGGCAGGGGCCTTTGCTGGCCGCATCGTCGACTGGACCACCGGCGAAGCGAACGGAGTTGCACAATGAGCATTCTCACCGTCCATCCGGGCGCCTATTACCATGTCGAATCTCTCGAAGGCCGCCGCTTTCGGGACATGTTCGATGCGCTGGTGCGTCCCGAAGATCTCGGCGATACCGATCTCGGCGCCTATGACGCAATCCTCGTGCCCTGCCGCACGCCGGCCCACCGCATGACGCCTCACAAGGCGCCGCTCGCCGACTATCTCGATGCCGGCGGCACCATCATCGCCACCGGCGAAAGCGACAGCCAGCTTTGGCTGCCGGGCATCAGGTTCACGCCGCAGGACACCAATTTCTGGTGGTGGCTGACGCCCGGTGCCGATCTCGGCGTCCGTATCGCCAAGCCGGAACACACAATGTTCGAGCATCTCGAGCAAGAGGACCTGACCTGGCACCTGCACGGCTGGTTCGACGCGCCCGAGGGCGCGGAAGTGCTGGCCGTCAACGGCGACGGCAAACCGATCCTTTACATCGACGAGGTGACGACGCGCGGTCGGATGGTGCTGACAACGCTCGATCCCTTCTTCCACCACGGTTCGCATTTCATGCCGGCGACGACGCGCTTTCTCGACGGTTTCCTGCCCTGGATGCGCACAAGCTTCGCAAGCAATGAAAAGGTGCCGGCATGACCGCTCCCGCAAATCTGCTCAGCGTCAACGAGAACGGGCGGCCGCTCGTCTACACCATCGCCGAAGTGACGGCCTATCACGGCTACGGCTTTCCTGGCGGGGTCGCACATGCCTTCAAGGCGATGGAGCTGGCTTTGCCGCTGCTCGATCCGGGCCGGGTGCCGGAGCGACGGGAGATCCATATCGCCACCCCGTTCAAGGGGCCGGGTGGGCGCGATGCCTTCGAAATGGTGACGCGCTGCGTCACCGACGGGCGCTACACGATCGATCCGGAGCTGATGAAACCGGAGCGCGGCGACATCCTCAAAGGTTATGTCTTCAACTTCAGCTATCGCCAGCGAAGCATCAGCGTGCAGATCAGGGAAGGGCATGTGCGTGAGGAGTTCATCCTGCTCGGCCGCAAGCCCGACCGGACACCCGAGGAGGACGAACGACTGGTTTTTCTGAAGCAGGAAATGGCCGATCGACTGCTGGCGCAGGCCGCCTCGGATGTCTACGAGGTCGTTGCCGAGGGCTGATCGTAAGGGGACGGCAGACTGGCGCGGGACAAGCGTTCCGCGCTCCAGCCCCTAGCCTGTGGCTCGGTCAGGACGGTGCGTTTTCAGCCCTTCGGCTTCTTCCTGACATAGAGTTCGAGCCGGTGGTGGACGATCTCGTAGCCGAGTTCGTCGGCGATCTCGGCCTGCAGGCGTTCGATGCGGTCGTTGTGGAACTCGACGACCTTGCCGGTATCCACATCGATCATGTGATCATGATGGGGCACCTCGGCCCGCTCGTAGCGAGCCGGTTCGCCTTCGAATTGCAGCTTGTGAATGACGCCTTGCTCCTCAAGCGCCGTCAGGGTCCGGTAGACCGTCGACAACGAGATCTTCGGGTCCTTTTCGACACTGCGTTCGTGGAGCACAACGGCGTCCGGATGGTCTTCGGCTTCGGCGATGACCGACAGCAAGGCCGTGCGCTGGCGCGTGATTCTCACGCCTGCGTCGCGCAGTGCCTCAGTCATGCGAGCAACGCGTTTTACGATCTCCATCAACGTCTTCATGGCACGCCGATGTGCCCGAGACAAGCTTCGGGCGGTTCATGAAAGCTGCCGCAATGCATCGATGAACCGGAGCCGAAACGAGCGCCTGCGCCGAGCGCAAAACGTGGCCGGCGTCGTCGCCACGCTGCAAGGACATGACACGCAAGCGGCGCGCCTCCGACAGCTAGGGCGGATCGTCGCATATCCGGGCGGCGCGGCGCTCGAGGTCGTCGATCTGATCCATGTGGCGCACCATCGACCTTGAGGCTGTTCCTGTGTTGTTGCCGTCAGCTTTTCCCACGCTGAGGCATCGGCAAAGGTCGGCGTGTCCGGCTTCCACCAGGCTGGCCTGTCGACTGACAATCGGCGGGTTTCCGGCGCTCTACGCTGCCGGTTTCACGCAACAGAACCTGCCGGCGTGCATCCTTGATGTCTTGGATGAGCGCTTGAATCCGACTGTCGTTTTGACCGGCGAAGCTGATGAAATGGCAGGACTTTCTTCGTGCGATTTCCGCTGGACGGAACCGCGTTGCCCGGACGTGTGTCTTTGCGTCGCAACCCCCGCCAAACCTCGTTCATGACATTGACAATCATTTGCAACAAGCGCACTCGGCAAGCATCGAATGCAGCAGAGGCGCGGCGGCTAGGGTGCCCTGCAGCGAAACTGGAGTGATGCAGATGTTCTCTGATGACTGGCAAACACGCGCCAAGGTGCTGCCGGGCAAAAGCCTCCCGCTGGCCATGGCCAGCGTCGGGGAGCGCCTGCGCGTCACCGCCATCCGTGCCGGCCGCAGTGCCGAAACGCGATTGATCGAGCTCGGCATTCCGGTTGGCCGGGAAATCGAGGTGGTGCAGCGCCAGGCGAGGGGGCCGATGGTCGTTGCTGCCGGCGATGCGCGGGTGGCCCTGGGCTTCGGACTTTCGAGCAAGGTTTTTGTAACCCCGATCAAAGGGGACTGATGAATGAAGGACGTTGCGATGAGTGCAAGACTGAAGGATCTCGCCATCGGAAGCGAAGCGCGGGTGCGAGGCATCACCTCGGCCGGGCGCGGCTATCGCCAGAAGCTCCTGTCGATGGGGCTGACCCCGGGCGTTCGGGTGAAACTCGTTCGGACGGCACCACTTGGCGATCCCATCGAAATCGAGCTGCGCGGATATCTTCTCAGCCTTCGCAAGGACGAGGCAGACGCTCTGGAAATCGAAAGAACAGAATAATGAACACTCTCACGATCGCCATTGTCGGCAATCCGAATTGCGGCAAGACCACACTGTTCAATGCACTCACTGGCGCCCGCCAGATGGTCGGCAACTGGCCGGGCGTGACGGTCGAAAAGAAAGTCGGGCGCTTCGCCTACGACGGGCGCCAGATCGAGCTCGTCGATCTGCCCGGCACCTATTCGCTGTCGACGGCCGGTGATGCGACGTCGCTCGACGAGAAGATCGCCCGCGATTTCGTTCTCTCCGGCGAAGCAAGTTTGATCGTCAATATCGTCGATGCCTCCAATATCGAGCGCAATCTCTATCTGACCACGCAGCTTCTCGAGATGGGCGTGCCGATGCTGGTGGCGCTCAACATGACCGATATCGCCAAGGCCAATCACATCGAGATTGACGCGGGCGCCCTGGCGGCGCGCCTCAACTGTCCGGTCGTGCCGATCATCGCCTCGACGGAAAAAGGCATTGAGACGCTCAAGGCCGAGATTCTCAGCGCCGCCGATGCCGGAACCTGGCAGGGAATTGCCATTGACTACGGTCCGGAAATCGAGACGTCCATCGCCGAATTGCAGCCATTGCTGCTGCAGGCCGGCGGCACCTCCGCGCCGCGTTGGTTGGCGCTCGAACTGCTGGAGGGCGAAACCGACGCCATCTCTTGTGACAACACGGTTCTGGCCGCGACGACTGCAAGGGCGCGCGACAGGATCGAACTGGCGCTCGGATACGACGCCGACACCGCCATTGCCAGCGGCCGCTACGATTTCGTCGGTGCGGCGACGCTCGGTTCGGTCCGCCGCACCACCGAGCTGAAAAAGACGATGTCGGACAAGCTCGACCGTGTTGTCCTGAACCGCGCCTTGGGCATCCCGATCTTTCTTTTCGTGATGTACCTGATGTTCATGTTCACCATCAATGTCGGCGGCGCCTTCATCGATTTCTTCGACATTGTTGCCGGTACGATCTTTGTCGACGGCTTCGCCCATGTTCTGGCGGCGATCGGCAGCCCGGACTGGCTGACGACCCTGCTTGCCAGCGGTGTTGGCGGCGGCATCCAGACGGTCGCAACCTTCGTTCCGATCATTGCCTTTCTGTTCCTGTTTCTCTCGGTGCTCGAGGATTCGGGCTACATGGCCCGGGCCGCCTTCGTCATGGATCGGCTGATGCGGCTGATCGGCTTGCCCGGAAAATCCTTCGTGCCATTGATCGTCGGATTCGGCTGCAACGTGCCGTCGATCATGGCGGCGCGCACGCTCGAGAACGAGCGCGACCGGACGATGACGATTGCCATGGCGCCGTTCATGTCCTGTGGCGCCCGCCTGCCGGTCTATGCTCTGTTCGCCGCCGCGTTTTTCCCGACCGGCGGACAAAACCTCGTGTTCGGGCTTTACCTCATCGGTATCCTCGCAGCCGTGCTCACCGGTCTCCTGCTCAAGAACACCTTGCTGCCGGGCGAGAGTTCGCCCTTTGTCATGGAACTGCCGCCCTACCACCTGCCGACGCTCAAGAGCGTTCTCCTCAGGACCTGGGATCGGCTGCAAAGCTTCGTTCTGCGCGCCGGCAAGGTGATCGTCGCAGTCGTCATGGTGCTGGCCTTCCTCAATTCCTGGGGCAATGACGGCAGCTTCGGCAACGAAGACACCAATGCCTCCATGCTCTCCGAAATCGGCCGCACGATCACTCCGATCTTCGCGCCGATGGGCATCGAGCAGGACAACTGGCCGGCAACGGTCGGCGTGTTCACCGGTATCCTCGCCAAGGAAGCCGTGGTCGGTACGCTCAACAGCCTTTATGCGGGTCTTGATGAACAGGCCGCATCAGTAGCCGGCGAGGAAGAAGGCGGTTTCGATTTCTGGGGTGGCATCGGCGAAGGCTTCGCCTCGATCGGCGACAATCTCGCTGGTGTGGCCGACATGGCCGGCGATCCTTTGGGGATCAGCGTCGGCGATGTCGACAATCCGGAACTTGCCGCCGAGGAACAGGAAGTCGACGTCGGTGTTTTCGGTTCGATGGTTGCCCTGTTCGACGGTCAGATCGGCGCCTTCGCCTATCTGCTGATGGTGCTGCTCTACATGCCGTGCGGCGCCGCGATTGCGGCGGTCTATCGCGAGGCGGGGTGGAGATGGACAGGCTTTGTCGCCTTCTGGACGGTGACGCTCGGTTACGGTTCGGCGGTGCTGTTCTATCAGGGTGCGACCATCGCCCGGCATCCGGTTTCGTCTTCGATCTGGATTGCCGCCGTGCTGGCGTTCTTCGCCCTGACCTTCGCGATGCTTCGGCGCCTCGGCCCCAATGGCCGGCGCGTCGGCGTCAGCGCGGTGCAGGGAGCATAGCGCCATGAGCCTTCAAGCTATCAGCCAGAGCGGCGGCCACGTGCTGATTGACCTCAGGAGCTATCTGCAACAGCACAACCAGGTTTCTATGCGCGATCTGTCGACGCATTTCCGGCTGGCGCCAGATGCCCTGCGCGGCATGCTCGCCCACTGGATGCGCAAGGGGCTGGTCGAACGGCACGATTTCGCCGGCGGCTGCTCTTGTGGTTCCAAAAGCAGAAGTGCCTGCGGTGCGTGCGGCGTCGACAATGCGTTCGAATTCTACGAATGGATCGAGAAATCCAGGCGGTAGCGCAGCGCTCCAAAGCCTGGCCAGCTCTGGCCTGCTGGGCTCCGCAGACCTGGAACGTTTTTCCGGCCGGGATCAGGTCAAGGAAAGAGCATCCTTGAGATCCCGGCGCGAGCGCGTGCGCAGGTCGAGATCCATTTCGATGTGATCGATGTGATGCACGAGCAACTCGCCCGCCAGGACGCCGTCGCGCTTTTCGAGCGCATCAAGAATGTCCTGGTGATCGCCATGCCCGCAGCTCGAGGCGCCGCTCTGCCCGTACAGGGCGATGACCAGCGACGAACGCGCCACCAGTTCCTCCAGGAACTTTTCAAGCACCGCATTGCCGCCAACCCTGGCAAGCAGCATGTGGAAATCGCCTGACGCCCGGATTTCGGCGCGCCGGATATCGGCACCGCGGGCCTCGGTGAGCCGGGCTTCCTCGTCCAGCAGGTCCCTGAAGGCGGCGATATCGATCGGTCCGATGTGCTCGACCGCCGAAAGGGCAAGCGCCGGCTCGATCAGGCGCCGTGCCGAAAAGACCTGGCGCGCCTCTTCCGGAGACGGGTTGGCGACGAAGGCGCCTCGGTTGCGCTCGACGCGGACAAGCCCTTCGAAACTCAACATCTGCAAGGCGGAGCGGGCGACGGTTCGGCTCGCGTCGAACAGGGCCCCGACCTCGGCCTCATTGAGTTTCGTGCCGGGCGAAAGCCGCCTGTCGATGATGGCGTCGCGCAGCTGATCGCGGATCGCCGCAGCGCGATCGTCCTCGCGCTTCGCCGCGTAGATTTCTCCGTGTTCCAGTCGCATCCGAGTTTCCCCTCTGATGTCCTAATAGACCAATTCGCGGAAATCGGAAGGATTTTTTTGCACGCAAATCACGGCAAGATTGCATACAAATTCAGCGTTTCGTGCATTCATATGATCAAGTTTTCATCATAAATGTCATATGCCCATGAAGTGGCCATTTGCCAAAATTGCGCTAACTTATTGTAATTAATTGAACAATCATGGCGGCGCTAACTTGGCACAAGTCCTGCACGGCTGTGTTGGAACGAGAGGGCCGGCATGTCCAAGGCTGCAACCATCGAACTGGCAAAGCTCACCAAGCGTTACGGACCGACTCTGGCGGTCGACGGGATCAGCCTGAAAATCCCTGCCGGCACCTACTGCTGCCTGCTCGGCCCGTCGGGTTGCGGCAAGTCGACGACGCTCAGAATGATCGCCGGCCACGAGGATGTCAGCGACGGAGATATCCTGCTCGGCAATCACGACGTTACCGATCTACCGCCGGCCAAGCGCGGCACGGCGATGATGTTCCAGTCCTATGCCCTGTTCCCGCATCTCGATCTCGTCGACAACGTCGCGTTCAGCCTGAGGATGCGTGGCGTCGCCAAGGACGAGCGTCGCAAGCAGGCGCTCGAAATGCTCGAGTTGATGCAGATGGAGGCCTATGCCGATCGTCGGCCGGCGCAGCTGTCGGGCGGCCAGCAGCAACGCGTCGCGCTGGCACGGTCGCTCATCACCCATCCCGAGGCGCTGCTGCTCGACGAGCCGCTGTCGGCGCTTGATCCCTTCCTCAAAATCCGCATGCGCGCCGAACTCAAGAAGCTGCAGACGCGCCTGGGCATTTCCTTCGTGCATGTCACGCACTCCCAGGAAGAGGCGATGGCGCTGGCCGATCTGATTGTCGTCATGAATGACGGCCGCATCGAGCAGGCCGGTACGCCGCGCCAAGTCTTCCTGTCGCCCAGGACGGCATTCGTTGCCCGCTTCATGGGCGACCACAATGTCGTTTCGGGGCGGACGACGGCGAGCGCGGACGGCATGGTCTATGCCGAGGTGCCGAGGGGCGGCACCTTCGCCGCCCCGTCCCGAGTGCTGCCCGAGCACAGCGAGATCGATATCGGCATCCGAGCCGACAAGGTGCGCATCGGTGCGCAGAGCGCCAAGGGGCTCGGCTTCACCGGCACGGTTTCAAACGTCGAATACCAGGGCAGCACCGTCAAGCTGAGCATCGATGGTGCCGGCGTCGAGGACTTCATCGCCGTTGTCGACGAACGGCAGTTTTTCGCAAATCCCGTCGCGGTCGGCGACGCGGTACCGCTGAGCTGGGACGCAGAGGACGCAATCGTTCTCGGCCAGTCCGGCGGCTCCACCAGCAACTAGGGACAACAGGGAACGGAAACAACATGAACGGAACACGTGAGACCGCCAAGGCGGCAATGCTCTCCCGGCGCGCCATCCTCAAGGGCGCTGCCGCGCTGGCCGGTTCCGCCGCGGGCGCGGGAGCGCTTGGCGGCTTCCCCACCGTCTGGGCGCAGGAACCGATCACGCTTCGCCAGTTCGGCACCGGCGTGTCCAACCTCAATGCCATTGCCGACAAGTGCAAGGAAGACCTCGGCATCACGCTCGAGATGACGGCCACCGATTCCGATGCCGCCGCGCAGCGCGCCGTGACGCAGCCCGACAGCTACGACGTTGCCGACATCGAATACTGGATCTGCAAGAAAGTATTCCCGGCCGGCGTGATACAACCGATGGATACCTCGCGCCTGACCTATTACGACAAGGTTGTGCCGCTGTTCAAGAACGGCAAGCTGACCCCGGACAGCGAGATCGCCCAGGGCACTGCTCCCCACACTGTCGGTTTCGTCGAAGGCGCCGATTCCAAGACTTTCGCGTCCTCGGAAACCCAGTGGTTCACGATGATGCCGACGATCTACAATGCCGACACGCTGGGCATCCGCCCGGACCTCGTCGGACGGGAGATCACCACCTGGGCCGACATTCTCGACCCGGCCTTCAACGGCAAGACCTCGATCCTCAATATCCCTTCCATCGGCATCATGGACGCCGCCATGATCATGGAAGCGGCCGGCGAGATCACCTATGCCGACAAGGGCAACATGACCAAGGAAGAGATCGACAAGACCATCGATTTCCTCATCAAGGTCAAGCAGGACGGCCAGTTCCGCGCCTTCTGGAAAAGCTTCGACGAAAGCGTCAACCTGATGGCGTCGGGCGAAGTCGTCATCCAGTCGATGTGGTCGCCGGCTGTCGCCGCCGTCCGTTCCAAGGGCATTCCCTGCGTCTACCAGCCGCTCAAGGAAGGCTATCGCTCGTGGGGCGGCGGTCTCGGCCTTGCCGCGCATCTCGACGGCAAGATGCTCGACGCGGCCTACGAGTACATCAACTGGTACACCTCGGGCTGGGTCGGCGGCTATCTCAACCGCCAAGGCTACTACTCGGCCTGCATGGAGACCGCCAAGGACTACATGTCGGCCGACGAATGGGGCTTCTGGATCGAAGGCAAGCCGGCCGAGGCCGACATCCTGTCGCCGGATGGCGCCGTGATGGAAAAGGCCGGCGCCGCGCGTGACGGCGGCTCGTTCGAGGATCGCATGGGCGCTGTCGCCTGCTGGAATTCCGTGATGGACGAGGACCGCTACATGGTCCGCCGCTGGAACGAGTTCATCGCGGCGTAGGTGCTGGACGATCCGGCTTCCCTCCCCCTTGTGGGGAGGGATTGAGGGTGGGGGGCCCGGAGCCTCGGTTTGTGGCTCCACCCCACCCGACCCGGCAAAGCCGGGCCACCCTCCCCATCAAAGGGAGGGAACCGGCGCTCCGCGCCGAACCTATTTGTGAAGGCATGAAACGCCCTGGTGGCGTTCTGGAGATCAAATCGTGGCAGCAACACAAAACGCACCGCCGCCTGCCGCACTTGTCGCCAAAAAGGCAGGCGAGGTTCTTTCGCCTTATTTACGCAAGGCGGCGCCCTATCTTCAGGCGACGCCGCTCGCCATGATCCTCGGCTTCTTCCTGCTCGTTCCGATCCTGCTGCTGGTTGCGGTCAGTTTCTGGGACTACGATTTTGCCGGCATCTATCCGGACTTCATCACCCTCAACTACGAGGAAACACTCGGGTCGTGGGTGACCTGGAAGACCTATCTCAACACGTTCAAATACGCCGTCATGGTCTGGGGCATCACCCTGTTCGTTGGCTTCTGGGTGGCGTTCTTCCTGGCCTTCCATGTCCGTTCCGTCGTGGTGCAGACGATCCTGTTCGTGGTGTGCACGGTGCCTTTCCTGACCTCGAACATCATCCGCATGATCTCGTGGATCCCGGTGCTCGGGCGCAATGGCCTGGTCAATACCGCGCTGGTTTCCGCCGGCGTCGTGCCCGAGCCGATCGAGTGGCTGCTTTATTCGGACTTTGCCGTGGTTCTGGCCATGGTGCATCTTTATACGCTGTTCATGGTCATCCCGATCTTCAACACGCTGATGCGCATTGACCGGACGCTGATCGAAGCTGCGCGCGACGCTGGCGCCTCGGCCTTCCAGACCCTGTGGACCGTCATCATTCCGCTGTCGCGGCCGGGCATGGCCATCGGCACGATCTTTGTCGTCACCCTGGTCATGGCGGATTTCTCGACCGTTCAGGTGATGAGCGGCGGCCAGTCCGCTTCGGTGGCGCTGATGATGAAGAACCAGATGTCGCTGTTGCAATATCCGGCAGCGGCGGCCAATGCCGTCGTGCTGCTGGCGCTGGTTCTGCTGATGGTCGCGGGAATCCTGCGTATCGTCGATATCCGGAAGGAACTGTGATGTTTGGCGAGACCCGCGGTCCAGGTTTCTTCTTTCTGGCGATCTTTTTCGCAGCTTTCGTGCTGTTTCTGTACGGGCCGATGTCGGCGATCTTCATTCTGAGCTTCCAGGGCCCGAATGGCGGGTTGACCTTCCCGCTCAACGGCGTGTCCGTGCACTGGTTCGGGAATCTGTTCGAAAAGCAGGCGGTCGGCGATTTCGGCGCCAGTTTCGGACGCTCGTTCACGCTCGGGCTGATGGTGATGGCGACGACCATCGTCGTGGCGCTCGCTGCCGGCATGGCGTTCCGCCGCAAGTTCATCGGGGCGACGCCGCTATTCTATCTCACCATTTCAAGCCTGGTGGTGCCCTCGATCATCGTCAGCCTCGCCATCGGCGTGCTGTTCCAGCAAATCGGCCTGCGCCCCGCCTGGAACGGCTCCGCCTTCGGTGCGCATCTGACATGGACGCTGCCGTTCGGCGTCCTGATCATGTTCGCCGTCTTCAACCGGTTTTCGCCGGCCTACGAGGAGGCCGCGCGCGATCTTGGCGCCTCGCCCTGGCAGACCTTCCTGCACGTCCTCTTGCCGATGATTGCGCCAAGCCTGATCGGTGTCGGCATGATCGGCTTCACGCTGAGCTACGACGAATTCGCCCGCTCGCTTCTCACCTCGGGCGTCTACAACACCCTGCCGCTCGAGATCTATGGCATGACGACCAATGTCACGACGCCGGTGCTTTATGCGCTCGGCACCGTGACCACGGTATTCTCGTTCCTGATCGTGCTCGGCACGCTCGGCCTCATCTATCTGCTGAACCGGCCTCGGGTGAAATCCTGATGGAGATTCTCGTCGTCAATCCGAACACGACCGAGAGCATGACGCGCCTGATCGGGGAGGCGGCGAATTCGGTGGCGGCGCCGGGGACGCGCATCCTGGCCCGCACCTCGCCAATGGGCCCGGAATCGATCGAAGGCTATTACGACGAGGTGTTCGCCATTCCCGGTCTGCTGATGGAGATCGCCGCCGCCGAAAAGGCCGGGGCGAGCGCCGCGGTCATCGCCTGTTTCGACGACACGGGCCTCGATGCGGCGCGGGCGCTCGCCGGCATCCCGGTGCTCGGCATCTGCGAGGCAGCCGTCTCAATGGCGTCGATGGTCGCCAAGCGCTTCACCATCGTGACCACGCTTGAGCGTTCGCGCATACCCGTTGAAGAGCTTTGCCGGAAATACGGTGTTGCCGACAAGGCGCGGGTGCGGGCCGCCGACATTCCGGTACTGGCGCTCGAGGACCCGAATTCGGGCTGTCGCGACCGGTTGCGCAGCGAGATCGCCAACGCCGTCGAATTCGACGATGCCGAGGCCATCGTGCTCGGCTGCGCCGGCATGGCGGACCTGGCCAAGACGCTGGAGAGCGAATTCGGCATGCCGGTGATCGACGGCGTGAGCGCCGCGGTCAAGCAGGCCGAGGGCCTCGTTGCGCTCGGACTGAGTACCTCGAAGCGCGGGGCATATGCGACACCGCTCGCCAAGCGCTATGCTGGCGCAATGGAGGCTTTCGCACCCACATGAGCTTTGAGGTTCGCCCGGCACACCGGACCGATGTCGCAACCATGCTGGACTGGGCCCGCAACGAGGGCTGGAATCCGGGCATCGAAGACGTCGACGGCTTTTTCTCCGCCGATCCTGGGGGGTTTTTCCTCGGGTTTGAAGGCGATGACCCGGTCGGCGCTATCTCCATGGTCAAGTACGGCGATTCCTTCGCCTTTCTCGGGCTTTACATCGTTCGGCCGGACCATCGCGGCAAGGGCCATGGCAAGGCGATCTGGGACGCGGCGATGGCAACGGTCGCCGGCTACACAATCGGTCTTGACGGTGTCGTTGCCCAGCAGGCGAACTACCAGAAGTCCGGCTTCGAATTCGCGCACAACAATCTGCGCCGCGCCGGGGCGTGGACTGGTCCCTCGCGGCCGGCGATGCAACTGGACGCGCCGTCTTCGGCAAATCTGGAAGAGTTCGTCGCCTATGAGGCCGATCTGTTCCCCGCCCCGCGAAAGTTCTTTCTGGCGGAGTGGCTGTTCGGCGGTTCGACGCGCAAGACGCTGTGCTGTCGCGACGCTGGCAAGCTGCGTGGCTACGGCACGATCCGTGTCTGCGCCGAGGGCTACAAGATCGGGCCGCTGTTCGCCGATACCAGCGACATCGCGGAGGCGCTGCTGATCGGGCTGGTGGCCGAAATGGACGCACGCCAAGTCATTCTCGATGTACCTCAGACCAATAAAGCTGCCGTCGCGCTTGCCGAGAAATACGGTCTGGACACCGTATTCGAGACGGCGCGCATGTATCGGGGCGAGGCCCCAAGGCTCGCTATATCCCGCGTGTTCGGCATCACGACTTTCGAGCTTGGATGAAAGGCCGGATCATGAACGAGGCTGCCGCCATCGACACGACCGGGTTCGACGATGCGGAAGCCGACCGGCTCCAGCCTGAAGCCTCGATGGTGCCGGATGGCGAGACCGCGGCCCGGCAGGTCGCCGATCCGGTGTCGATCGCCTTCACCGGCGGCCGCGTTTTCGATCACCCGTCCTGAGGGCGCCGCGGACGGTTTGGCAGCCGGCTTCAACCGCGACCTGACGAAAATGAGCGTCTTGCAACCCGGCTTGTCCGCGCGCTAATTTCCGCTGTCACGCAGTCACGAATTTGTCACATGCGCGAAGTCGAGTTGAAGTTCATCGTTGACCGGAAAACAAGCCTCGGACTTTGGGACCGAATGCGGACGCTGAAGCTTGTCGAAGGCGAGCCCAGCACCAGACTTCTTCGCAGCGTTTACTTCGACACGCCAGATCACGCGCTGAAAGCAGCGGGCATCTCCATCAGGCTCAGACGCGACGAGGACGGCTGGACCCAGACCGTCAAGGCCGGTCGCACGATCAGCGGCGGACTGTCCAAGGCCGAGGAGGTGGATATCCCGGCGCCGGATGGCAAATTGCACATCGATGAAATCCCTGTTGCGAAACTGCGCAAGGCGATCCTGCGCTGCACGCAAGGACAATCCCTGCGACCGATTTGCGAGACGGCGATGAAGCGCTCGAGCGGCGAACTCGTGCTGGCCAATGGCGCGCGTGCCGAACTGGCACTCGATATCGGCGACATCCGGGCAGGTGACGCCTCGGCCGAACTGCGGGAAATCGAGATCGAACTGCGCGAGGGCGAACCCGCCAGCCTTTATGACTTGGCGCGGGCTTTGCTGCCCGATGGCAGCCTTCGTTTCTCCAGGCGATCCAAGGCTGAGCGCGGTTATCTTCTGGCTGAACACGGCGCCATTACATCGCCTGCGAACCCGGCCGGGGCGCGGAAAGTCGCGCTGAGACCGACATGGGACGCTGAATTGGCGGCGCAGGAGGTTCTGCGTGCCTGTTTCGACCAGATCGCGGCGAACATCATCGCCGTGCTGGAGCTAGATGATCCCGAAGGCGTGCATCAGTTGCGGGTAGGGTTGCGCGGATTGCGCAGCAGCCTTTCGGTCTTCCGCTCCGTTCTGACGAGCCCGGAGCTGTCGCGTCTTGGCGACGAGGCGCGTTGGCTGGGTCGGGAAATCGGCAGACTCAGGGATCTCGACGTCGTCGGCAACGACATCGTTCGCCCCGAAGCTGAAGCCTATCCCGATGAGACGAGCCTTGCCGAACTCAAGGATGTGCTGACCGAGCTTGCGCTTCATGAGCGTGCGCGCGTTCGCGGTCTGCTAACCGAACAAAGAGTGCAGGCCTTCCTGCTGGACCTGTCCCAATTCGTCGAAACCCGGGGATGGCAATCGAGCGATGAACCCGAGCGGACCCCGGGTCCGACGCCCAGTGCCGGCGAGCTGGCCCGCGCGGCGCTTTCAAGACGCTGGAGGAATGTGCGCCGACGCGCCAAGCGCATTGATGCGCTGGATGAGGAACAGCGCCACGAGTTGCGCAAGCAGTTGAAGAAAATGCGCTATGCTGCGGAATTCCTGTCTTCGCTTTTCCCGGGCAAGAAGGTCAAACCCTTTATCAAGCGCCTGAAAAGGCTGCAGAACGTGTTCGGCGACCTGAACGATGTTGCCATCACCAGGGATATTTTCAATTCCCTGCAACCGGCGGGCACCCAGGATTTGTCGTCGCAGCGTGCCATGGGATGGGTGATCGGGGCCGGCTCCGAACGCGCCAAGACGAGTTGGATCAACGCCAGGGCCCTGTGGGTTGATCTGAACAGGATACCGGCGTTCTGGCGCTAGGCAGTCCTGCCTCCGCCAGGTTCAGTTCACCGCAACCAGGTGCTGGTCGCCAACTTCTGCGAAGGCTTGTTGCTGCGGAACGAAACCGATCGGCTGAATCGGGCTCTTGCGCTCCCGGATCGCAGTGATCCGGGAGCCTTCGTCGCGGCGGCTGGGATCGGGGATCGGCACGGCGGCCAGCAGCATGCGCGTGTAGTCATGGCGCGGATCGGAGAGCACGGCGTCGGTCGGCCCGGTCTCGACGATACGGCCGCGATCCATGACGGCGATGCGGTGACTGACCTGTTCGATCACGGCAAGATCGTGGGAAATGAACAGATAGGCTATGCCGAACTCGTCCTGCAGTTCACGCATCAGTTCGATCACCTGTTTCTGGACCGAGACGTCGAGGGCCGAGACCGGCTCATCGGCAATGATGATCCGGGGTTTGGACGAAAGCGCGCGCGCGATGCACAGCCGTTGCCGTTGCCCGCCAGAAAACTGATGGGGATAGCGGTCGAGACTGTCGACCGGCAGTTCCACGCGCCGGAGCAGGTCGGCCGCGACGTCGCGCCGGTCGCGCGCGTTCATGTCGGTATGGATGGCAAGCGGTTCGGTGACCAGTTCAGCGACTGAAAGGCGCGGATTGAGGCTGGCATAGGGGTCCTGGAAGACCATCTGCACGTGGCGGCGGACCGGCCGCATGGCATCTGGGCCGAACTCGGTGATATCGCGCCCCTCGACGTGAATGGTGCCCGATGTGGCATCGACGAGTTTGAGGATCGAACGCCCGATGGTGGACTTGCCCGATCCGGATTCACCGACCAGTCCCAGCGTCTCGCCGCGCCGCAGGAAAAGGCTGATGCCCTCGACGGCGTGGATATTGGCGACATGCCGGCGGAACGGACCTTTGCGCACCGGAAAACGGGTCACAAGGTCCTCGACCCTCAATACATAGCCCTGTTCGGCCAGAACGGCAGCCCTTCCCGAGATGTCCTCAGGCGGTTTGGGCTCGGCATAGCGCGGCGCGCCGGCGCCGAGACGCGGCACGGCCTGAAGCAATGCCCGTGTGTAGGGCGCCTGCGGGGCGCGGAAGATGGCATCGGTCGGGCCCGCCTCGACGCGTTCGCCATTGCGCATGACAACGATGCGGTCGGCAATCTCGGCGACCACGCCCATGTCATGGGTGATGAAGATCACCGCTGTGCCGGTTTCCTGCTGCAGAATACGGATCAGTTCGAGAATGCCGGCCTGGATGGTGACGTCGAGCGCCGTTGTCGGCTCGTCGGCGATCAGCAGTTTGGGGGCGCAGGCCAGGGCAATGGCGATCATGACGCGCTGGCGCATGCCGCCGCTCAACTCGTGCGGGTATTGCGACATGCGCCGTTCGGGATCGGTCAATTGCACGCGGTCAAGCAGTTCGACTGCCTTGCGCGCGGCATTGGCCCGCGAGATGTCGCGATGCAGCAGCAGCACTTCGACGATCTGGTCGCCGATGGTCAGGATCGGGTTGAGCGAGGTCATCGGCTCCTGGAAGATCATCGAGATGGCATTGCCACGAATGGCGCGCATCTCGACTTCATCGAGCCCGGCAAGATCGACCGGACCGCTGCCGTTGGGATGGAAAAGCACCTCGCCGCCGGTGATCGTGCCGCCTTCATGCTCTATCAATCGCATGATCGACAGCGCCGTCACCGACTTCCCGGATCCGGACTCCCCGACGATGGCGAGGGTCTCGCCGTGATTGACGGTGAAGGACAGGTCCCGCACCGCGGCCGTGGTGCCGCGTCGGCTGGCGAATTCGACCGAGAGCGAACGGACATCGAGGAGTGGGGCGGGGGCATCCATGGTCTATTCCGCCGCGTCTGCGAGAATCCGCTGGCGGATTTCGGGGTGCTTGCTAAAGGGCGGCAGCGGCGCCACCCAGCGGCGCATGGTCTCTTCTGTCTTGAGACGCGCAGCGAAGCTGTCCTTGCCGAAAACGCGCCAGTCGATCTCCTCGCCGAGCTCGAGAAGGGCATACGAGCCAGCCGGTTCCGGTGCCGTGGTGAAGCTTTCGGTGAGTGACTGCAAGGTGAAATGGGGCTGACCGTTGCACATGGTCAGCGTGTTCCAGTGGACATGCCCGGCAAAGAGCGAGACCGGCACGCGGGCAGTGGCAAGGATGGCGCGCACGCGGTCGTCGGCGCCCGGATAGGTCGAGGAGTCCGGATTGCGCTCGAAATAGTAATTGCCGGCCTGGGAATGACCCGACACCGGCACATGGCTGAAAATGGCCAATGGGCGGGTCGCGGTCCGCACGACGCCGGCGAGCCACAGCAGGTCGGATTCGGGAAGAACGAAACCGCCGGGACGGCGGATAAGCGTGTCGGCGCGCCACAGCACCAGCGTCCAGTCGCCGATATCGACGGTCTGGTTGGAAAGATCCTGTCCGAGAATGCCGGCATTGTCGGCAACGCTCAGATGGTCGCGGTCATGATTGCCGCAGATATGGAAGATCGGCGCCTCGACGGCCTTGAAACCGTCCGCCACCTCGCGCTCGAGGCGCGTGTCGGTTTCGGTGTCGACATCGGAAATGCGGTCGCCCATGTCGATTACCGCGTCGGGCTGCGCGTCATTGGCGAAGCGGGCGAACTCGGCAAGCAGCGGCAGGGCCGCGCCGGCCTTCTTGGTGAAATTGTCGGTGCCGTGATGGATGTCGGTGACGAGGCAGAAGCGAAGCGCGGTCATGGTGCTGTCCGGGTGTTCGAGGAACGGGAACGGACCGGACGGAGATTGCTCCCCGCCCGGTCCGGCTCTGAAAGCGCTAGTCGATCGAGATCGAACCGGCGCGGAAGTCGAGCACGTAGGGGATGTGGCCCGGGAAGGGGGCCCAGTTGACGTTCTGGCGCAGGCCCCAGCTCTCGAACGGCTGGTAGAGGACCAGGAACGGCGGGTCGTTCTTGATGCGCTCCATCAGCTCGGCATAGGCGGCCTTGCGGTCCTCGACCTTGGCGGAGAAGCGGAAGCGTTCCCACTTCTCGGCGTAGTCGGCGTCGGTCTTGAAGCGGCCTTCGCCTTCGGACGGGCCGTTGGGTGCCCACATGACGCCGAACGAACCGAAGGGGTCGGGGAAATACATCGGGTTCGACCAGTTGCGGGCGTTCATGGTCGGGTCACCGCCGGACCATTTGTCATCGACATTGATCGTGGTCTTGACCCCGATCTGACCCCACATCTCGGCAATCGCCTGCATGGCGAGAAGGCCGTTGGTGTAGTAGGTGGCCGAGGTGTCGATACGGATCTCCGAGCCGTCATAGTCGGACTCGGCGAGAAGGGCCTTGGCCTTTTCCAGATCGTATTCGAAGGTTTGAAGCTCGGGCATATAGAGTTCGCCCATCGGCTCCATGGTGTGGGTCGAGGGGACGACGGCCTTGTCGAGCCACAGCGCTTCGTTGAGCGTATCGCGGTCAATGGCGAGGTTGAGCGCCTGGCGGAGCTTGGGATCGTCCATCTTCTCGTGGAGCGTGTTGTAGATCAGCACATGGAAGAGGGGCGTCACCATGCCTTCGGTTTTGAGATTGGCGTCGTTTTCAACCGTCGCCAGCTGATCCGGGGGCAGGTTGGTGATGATGTCGACTTCACCGTTCTTGAGGGCGGTGATGCGGGTCGCCATTTCGGGAATACCGCGCACGGTCACCTTTTCGAAGGGCGCAGCCTCGCCCCAGAAACCATCATAGCGCTCCCAGACGAGGCGATCGCCCGGGATGAACTCGGCGACCTTGTAGGGGCCCGAGCCGACCGGCGCGAGCGAGAAGGCTTCGTAGTCGCTGTCTTCGGCGACGTTCGGATCGCCGCTCAGACCCTTCACGTAATCCTCGGGAACGATCATCAGCTGCTGCATGTTGATCAGCGTGTCCCAGAGCGGTTCGGGCTTGTAGGTCGTGATGCGGATGGTCAGATCGTCGATCTTTTCCGCCTTTTCGAAATTGGCGAGACGGTCCTTAGCGCGCACCTGGTAGGGCGGGAACGTCGCCTGGAACATGCGGTTGAGCGAGAACACGACATCGTCGGCATTGAGCACCTCACCGTTCTGGAAGGTGACGCCGTCGCGGAGCTTGAACTCCATCGTCAGCTCGTCGACCGGGTGCCATTCGGTGGCAAGACCGGGCAGGAAGGATGCCTTCGAGGTGGTGTGATCCTTTTCGATCAGGGTGTCGAAGGTGTTGTAGTAGAACTGCGAGCCGACATTGGAGTGGTCGCGGCCGGGGTCGAGATAGCTCGGCATGTTCGAGGCGCCGACATTCAGGTCGGCGGCAAGGCTCAGCGTCGAAAGGGACGACGCCAGCGCTGCGAGGATAAGGGCTTTGCGGTGCATGGTCAGGTAGCCTCCGTTGGGGTTGGCGCAGAAAGGGTCGCGCCTCAGTCTTGTGAAAGGTCCGGGCAGTTGGCCTGCCGCTTTGGGCGGTATCGGCGTCATCGCTCGCGCAGGCGCACGTCCGTGTGGTCGCGCAGCCAGTCGCCGAGCATCTGGATGACGAAGGTCAGAAGCAGGATGAGAAGGGCCGGCGCCGCCACGATCCACGGCGCCGAAGGCATGAAGTCGCGTCCCATGCCGACCATCGATCCGAGCGTCGCCGTCGGCGGCCTGAGGCCGAGACCGAGGAAGGACAGGGTCGATTCGAGCAGGACGATGTTCGAGATATTGACGGTGAACGCCACCACGAGTGGCGAAATCAGGTTGGGCAGGATGTGCCGGAAGGCGATGCGGGCGCCGGACGCGCCCGAAGCCTGCGCCGCCTCGATATAGGGCATCTCGCGCAGGCGCAGAACTTCGCCACGAGTGATGCGAGCATATTGCTCCCAGTAGGCGATGCCGAGCACCATGACGAGCACGTGCAGTTCGCCGCCGAAGATTGCCACCGCCAGAAGGGCGATAAGGGTGAACGGCACAGCGATCTGGATGTCGACAAGGCCCATGATCAGGTCATCGAAAAGCCCGCGGCGCAAACCGGCGATCAGGCCGAGCGTGCCGCCGATGGCAAGCCCGATGATGGCGCCGAGCAGCGCGACGCCCATGGTCAGGCGCAGCCCGTAAAGGCAGCGTGAGAGAATGTCGCGACCGAGCTCGTCGGTGCCGAGCAGATAGCCCGACTTGGCGCCCTCGAAGCCCATCGGCGGCTTCAGCCGCGACAGCAGGCTCTGCGCAGCCGGATCGAATGGCGCAATCAGTGGGGCGGCAATGGCGAGGAGGACCAGGACAAGTCCGGCGAGCGCGGTGATGCGGATGATCCAGTTCGTCTCGAGCCAGAGCGACGCGGCGCCGTTGCTCAGATTGTTGAGAAAGCTGGCGCGGACGGGCGGGGCAGTCAGCGTGGTAACGGCCATGTTGGTTCTCCTCACGCTTTCGACAGACGGACGCGCGGGTCGGCGAGGCCATAGGCGATGTCGACCAGTGTGTTGATGAGGATGACGACGACGGCGACCGACAGGACGCCGAACTGCAGAACCGGGTAGTCGCGCCTGAGCGCTGCGGTGACCAGCATCTCACCGACGCCGCGCCAGGCGAACACCGTCTCGACAACGACATTGCCGGCGGCGGCCAGGCCCGCGATCTGTAGTCCGAGGACCGACAGGATGGTGATGAGGGCATTGCGCAAGGCGTGCTTGAAGATCACCCGGTCCTCGGGAAGACCCTTGGCGCGCGCTGTCCTCAGATAGTCCTGACTCAAGACGTCCAGCATGGCGTTGCGCGTGTAGCGGGTCAGGGTAGCGATCATCGCCGCCGACAGCGCCGCCAGCGGCATGACGAAATGCATCCACGAGCCATTGCCGGAACTGGGCAGCCAGCCGAGCCAGAACGAGAAGGTCAGGATCAGGAGAATGGCGAGGACGAAATTCGGCACGGCGTAGCCGAGAAAGGCTGCGCCCATAATGGTGGAACCGACCCATGACTTGCGCTTGATCGCCGCCAGCGTGCCAGCGGGCACGGCGACGATCAGCGTGATGATGATGGCGCCGACGAGCAATTGCAGCGACGGCCCGATGCGCTCCATCATGATGGTGGCGACCGGGCGGCGCTCCATGAAGCTCAGGCCGAAATTGCCGTCGAAGAAGGAAGCCAGGAAGCGCCAGTACTGCTCCCAGATCGAGGCATCCAAGCCATAATAGGCGATCATCGTCTGGCGCTGGTCGGCGCTCAGTCCCTCGCCGGCGAGAAAATCGATGGCATTGCCGGAAAGGCGCGTGGCGAAGAACACGCCGGTGACGATTACGAAGACCGTGATGAACATGCGCAGCAAGCGGCTGATGGCGAATTCGATCACGACGGGTCCCCCTTGGGCTTCGGCCAAGGTGATTACGCGTGCACTGTGACAGGGAAATGAATGTTGCTCAGTGTTCTTGTATCTTGACACTGAGATAATCTCATTCCAGTTTGCCGCAGCAAATATGGGGTCCGGATGTGACGTTCCGCGCGTTGGAGTACGATGGCTATCTTGTTGATCTCGACGGCACTTTGGTAAGTGCCGGCGCGCTGCTGCCCGGCGCGCGCTGGCTTGTGGATAAGTTTGCCGATGCGATGATGGTCGTCTCCAACGACGCCGAGCATACGCCCGACGAGTTGTCGCTAAAGCTTTCCGCGCTCGGGCTGGCGATCCCGGCCGAGGCCATCGTCCTTGCCGGGGCCACTGCAATTGACGAAATGGTCCGGATGGCGCCGGGCGCCCGCGTCATGCTGCTCACCAGCGCATCACTGGCGCGTTATGCGCGCCAGAAGGGATTGCGCCCGTCCAGCACCCGTTGCGATTTCGTGCTTGTCGGCCGTGACCGGCGCTTGAGCTATGCCCGGCTGGCCCGTGCGGCGCGCGCCGTCGCCGAGGGCGTGCCGATGTGGATGGCCTGCCCCGACACATCGCACCGCGGACCCTCGGGCGAGCCGGTCCCGGAAACGGGCGCCATCGCGGCGGCCGTCATGGCTGCTGCAGGGGTAAGCTCCTGCCATGTTGTCGGCAAGCCTGAACCGACCCTGTTCGAAATCGCTTGCACGAGGCTCGAATCTCGGCCAGATCGCGTGTTGATGATTGGCGACAACCCGGATACCGACGGCATCGGTGCCCGAACGCTCGGCATGGATTTTCTCGAAGTCCGGCCCGGCGATCTCGGCCCTGGCCTGTTCGCCGGGCCGGTGGCCGCGGAGGCTTGAAATGGCTGAAGTCTCGCAGGAGGCGAATGGGGACCGCGCAACGCGCGGCGGAGAGTTCACCGGCGCCATAGACCGGCTCAGGGCGTTGCGCGAGGATCTGCCGCCGACTGCGCGCCGCATCGCTGAATTCATCGTCTCCAATGCCTCGGACGTGATCCACATGTCCGTGACCGAGGTCGCCGAGCGTAGCGGCGCCAGCGAAGGCAGCGTTATCTCGCTGTGCCAGACCCTGGGCGCCCGTGGGTTTCAGCAGGTCAAGATCGCCCTGGCACGCGAACTGGTTCAGCCGGTGCAGTTCATCCATGAGGACCTGCTGCCCGGCGATTCGATGCAGTCGGTCGTCGAAAAGGTTTTTCAGTCCGATCTCAACGCCTTGCAGGATACATTGAAAGCGCTGGACGTCGGCGCGGTGCAGCGGGCCGTCGACGCTATTCGCAGAGCCAAGCGGGTGGAGGTCTTTGGCATCGGCAGCGCCGCGACCATCGCCGAAGATGCCAATTATCGCCTTTTGCGCATCGGCATTCCGTCGCGCGCCAGCGTCGATAGCCACGTGCAGGCAATTACGGCCTCGCTGTGCAACCCGGAGGTGGCGGTGATCACCATCTCGCATTCCGGCTCGACAATCGAGACACTCACGGCGACGCGCCTTGCCAAGGAGGCCGGCGCGACGACCGTTGTCGTCACCAATTTCGGCAAGTCACCGATCCTCGCTTTCGCCGATATCGTTCTCAACACGCTGGCGCGCGAGACTCAGTTCCGGACAGAGGCCATGACGAGCCGCATCGCCCAGTTGGCCGTCATTGATGCCCTGATCGCCGGACTGGCGCTCGCCGACCACGACCGCTCGACGGCAACGATTGCCAAGACCTTTGAGGTGCTGTCGTCCAAGCGCGTGTAGTGATCGCACAGGCGGTTTGGCCGGATTGCGCGCCAATCGTCGGCCGGCCGGGGGATCGTTTGGGACTGGGTCGCCTTTGAGGGGATCGCAGGGTTTTGGGCAGTCGGACGGTCTTACCTGCCCGACTTGGCAAAGCCCTCCCACAAGCCGTTGATATAGGTTGCGCCGAGCGCCCGGTCGTAAAGCCCGTAGCCGGGCTTGCCGGTTTCGCCCCAGATCATCCTGCCGTGATCGGGGCGGAAATAACCCTCGAATCCCGTCTCGTAATAGGCGCGCACGACCTGGCCGAGATCCACCGAACCTTCCGAAGACAGGTGGGCGGTTTCGTGGAAATCGCCCTTTTCGTTGGTGGCGACGTTGCGCAGATGGGCAAAGGCGATGCGGTTGCGGCCGGAGAACTCGCGGACCATCGCGACCAGGTCGTTGCCGAGATCGGCGCCGAGCGAACCAGTGCAAAGGGTCAGCGCATTGGCCGGACTGTCGACGATGGCGAGGATGCGGTCGAGGTCGTCGCGGTTCTTGACGATACGCGGCAGGCCGAAGATCGGGCGGGGCGGATCGTCGGGATGGATGGCCATGCGCACGCCTGCTTTTTCGGCGACCGGCACGATCCGTTCGAGGAAATAGCTGAGATTGGCAAACAGCGTCGCCTCGTCGACATCGGCATATTCGGCCAGCAGTGCTGACAGCTCTTCCGGTTTGTAGCTGGCGTCCCAGCCGGGAAGGCTCAGGCCCTTGCTGAGGTCGATGGAATCGGCTTGGAAGGCATCGAAGGACAGGCAGGTCGAGCCATCGGGCAGGACCATTTCGAGATCGGTGCGGGTCCAGTCGAACACCGGCATGAAATTGTAGCACACGACCTTGATGCCTTCGGCGCCGAGGTTTTTCAGCGTCTCGCAGTAATTGTCGATCAGTTGGTCGCGATCGGGTTTGCCGAGCTTGATGTCCTCGTGCACCGGAACGGATTCCACCACTTCGAAGCTCAGGCCCGCCGCTTCGATTGTGGTCTTGAGCGCCTTGATGGCCTCGCGCGGCCAGACCTCGCCGACAGGGATGTCGTAGATGGCCGTGACAATGCCCTGCATGCCCGGAATCTGCCTGATATCCGTGAGGGTTACCGGATCATCCTTGCCGTACCAGCGGAAGGTCATTTTCATGGCGGGTCCTTTCTGAGTCCGTCGGACAACCGGCATGGCTCATAGCACTATCGCCGTGTTTGCAGCAATTGGCCTTCCGACGCGGCTTCGATGACGCGACCGAGTGCCGAGGCGTAGTACCGGATGATGCGATTGACGGCGCCGTTCAGCCGTCAAGAAACCGGGCGGCGAGATAGGCGGCCTTGGCCGGGACGGCGAGCAGGCGCTTGAGGTCGGCGACGCGCTCGGGCGTGTAGTAGTGGGCTTCGTGCAGGACGTTGACCGTGCAGACAAGTTCGTCCTTGAGGATCACCGGCATGTTGACGACCGACCCGCAGCCCAGCGATCCGATGAGTTCGTGATCCGGGAAGACCTTGGCGATGTCCTCGATCGTGTTGGCGACGAAGTCGCGGCGCTGTTTGTGGACGATGTCGAACCAGTCGTCGAAGTGGATCGGCTTGGTGCCGGATGTCGGGTAGCTCGCCGGATCGCTGGTATAGGCCCGCCGGGCCAGACCGGCCGACATGTCGACGCTCATGATGGTGAAAAGCTTCACTCCGACAGTTTTCTCGGTCAGCACCTGCAAGGCTGCATAGGCCTGTTCGGGCGTCGTGGCGTTGGAAAGTGCGTCGTTGAACTCGGCCATGGCGGTGTCGGCCGCAGAAACTGTCATCTGTCTTGTCCCGGAGTTACGAGGTTTTGCCGCCGCTCGTTTCGTAGAGCTCGCGGGAATAGGGATCGGACAGGGTGCCCGACTTGAGCCGGCCGACATCGGCGATCTCGACAATGCGCCCCTGGCGCATGATGGCGAGGCGGTCGCACAGGAACGACACGACCGGCAGATTATGGGTGACCAGCAGAAATGTAAGGTTCTGTTCCTTACGCAACCTTTTGAGAAGGTTGAGGATTTCAGCCTGAACCGAGACGTCGAGCGCCGAAGTCGGCTCATCGAGCAGGAGCACCCTGGGTTCGAGCATCAGGGCGCGGGCGATGGCGACGCGCTGGCGCTGGCCGCCTGACAGCTGATGCGGGTAGCGGAAACGGAAGCGCCGGTCGAGGCCGACGGCCTCGAGCATGGCCTCGATGCGGTTGGATCTGTCGCCGATGCCGTGGACGTTGAGCGGCTCGCCGAGCGTCGCATCGATGGTCTTGCGCGGATGAAGGGAGCCATAAGGGTCCTGAAACACCATCTGGCACTTGCGGGCAAAGCCCTTGTCGACCCCGGGTTTGCGCGGCTGACCGAGTACGGAGACCTCGCCGGTCCAGGTCGTGCCGAGGCCGGCAATGGCCCTGAGGATCGTCGATTTGCCCGAACCGCTTTCGCCGACCAGGCCGAAGCTCTCGCCCTCGGCCACCTCGAAACTGGTGGCAAAGGCGACCTTGGTGTCGCCGTAGGAAATATCGACATTGTCCAGCGAGATGGCGCTCATGTCGCCTCCCACTGGCTGCGGTCGAGCGTCGGCAGGACGTCCCGCGTCTCGTTCATGTGCGGCATGGCAGCGATGAGGCCGCGTGTGTACGGATGCGCGGCGCTGGACAGTTCGCTGGCCACGCATTCCTCGACGATCTCGCCGGCATTCATCACCAGGATGCGGTCGCAGTAGTTCGAGACCAGCTCGAGATCGTGGCTAATCAGGATCAGCCCCATGCCTTTGGTGCGCACCAGCTCATCCATGATGTCGAGCACCTGCGCCTGGATCGACACATCGAGGGCCGAGGTCGGCTCGTCGGCGATGAGGAGGTCCGGCTCCGGCACGAGCATCATGGCGATCATCACGCGCTGGCCCATGCCGCCTGAGACTTCGTGCGGATAGAGCCGCATGACGCGGTCGGGGTCGTCGATGCGCACGGCTTCGAGCATGTCGCGGCTGCGTTTGGCGATCTCGCGGCGAGAAAGCCTGGTATGGGCGACCAGGGCTTCGGCGATCTGGGCGCCGATGGTCATGACCGGATTGAGCGAGAATTTCGGATCCTGCATGACCATTGAGATGCGGGCGCCGCGAATGGCACGCATCTGCTTCTCGGATTGCCCGAGAATGTCGATGCCGGAGAAGGTGAGGCGGTCGGCGCTGACCAGCCCCGGTGGGCGAATGAGCTTGAGAATTGACCGGCCGGTCATCGACTTGCCCGAGCCGCTTTCGCCGACGATGCCGAGGCGTTCGCGGCCGAGGGTGAAGGAGATCTGCTTGACCACCTCGACCCGTCCATAGGGCGTGGGGAAACTGACCGTGAGGTTGTCGATGTCGAGCAGGGGGCCGGTCACGAGTTCTCTCCCTGGCGCGGGTCGAGGACGTCCCGGAGGCCATCGCCGAGGAAGCAGAAGCCGAGGCTGACGATGATGATGGCGAAGCCGGGCATCGTCGCCACCCACCACTGGTCGAGGATGAAGGTGCGGCCGCGCGAGATCATGGCGCCCCATTCGGGCAGAGGCGGCTGCGCGCCGAGGCCGATGAAGCCGAGGCCTGCCGCGGTCAGGATGATGCCGGCCATGTCGAGCGTGACGCGGATGATCATCGAGGAAGTACACAGAGGCAGGATGTGCGAGAATATGATGCGCGCCGAGGCCGCGCCCTGCATCTGCACGGCGGTGATGAACTCGGAATTGCGGAAGGTCAGCGTTTCGGCCCGTGCGATACGGGCATAGGCCGGCCAGGCGGTGATGGCGATGGCAATGATGGCGTTCTCGACACCCGGACCGAGCGCGGCGACGAAGGCAAGGGCCAGGATCAGTTTGGGCATCGACAGGAACACATCGGTGATGCCCATCAGGATCTTGTCGATCCAGCCGCCGAAATAGCCTGAGACGGCGCCGACGATCAATCCGATCGGCGCCGAAATGATGGCCACCAGCATGACGATCATCAAGGTGATGCGCGACCCGTAGATGACGCGCGAATAGATGTCGCGCCCGAGCTCGTCGGTGCCCATCCAGTGTTCGGCGCTCGGCGGTTTCAGCCGGTTGGCGAGATCCTGTCCGACGGGCGTGTAAGGGGCTAGCACAGGCGCGAGGATGGCGGTGGCGATCAGCAGCAGGACGATGGCAAGACCGAGCGTTGCCAATGGGTTATGCAATAGAGCGACAGTGACGCGGTAGGTGCGCCCCATGCGCGCCTGAAAACGCGAGGTCGGAGAATCGGCGAGCAGCCAGTCGCGTGTCGTCGCCATCAGCGCGCCCTCGGATCGAGGACGCGATAGAGCACGTCCGATATCTTGTTGATGAAGATGAAGACCGAGCCGATGACCAGCGTGGCGCCGAGCACGGCGTTCATGTCGGCATTGAGCAGGGCGGTGGTCAGGTAATTGCCGATGCCGGGCCAGGAGAAAACCGTCTCGATCATCACCGAGCCTTCGAGCAGACCGGCGTAGCTCAGCCCGATGACGGTGATCAGCGGCACCAGGATAGGCCTGAAGGCGTGACGCCAGATGACGATGCGCTCGCTGACGCCCTTGACGCGCGCCGTGGTGACAAACTCCTGACTCAGCTGGTCGAGCATGAAGGACCGGGTCATGCGGGCGATATAGGCGAGGCTGAAAAAGCCGAGCACGGAGGCCGGCAGGACAAGGTGCGAGATGGCATTGAAGAAGATGTCCGTCTCGCCGGCCAAGAGGCTGTCGACAAGGATCAAGCCGGTGACCGGCGGTACCAGCCCGTCAAAGAAGATGTCGAGCCGTCCCGGACCGCCGACCAGTTGCAGGCGGGCATAAAACAGCGCGAGACCGACAAGGCCAAGCCAGAAGGCCGGCACCGAATAGCCGAGCAGGCCGAAAACGCGGATGATCTGGTCGAGCCATGTTCCCTGCCGGCTGGCGGCATAAACGCCCATCGGCACGCCGAGCACGATGCCGATGATGATGCCGATGGTCGCCATTTCAAGCGTGGCGGGGAAGAACCGCGCCAGGTCGTCGATCACCGGACGCCCGGTCGAGACCGACATGCCGAAATTGCCCTGCACGATGTCAGCGACATAGGCGACGAACTGCACGAACAGCGGCTGATCGAGTCCCATCGCCTTTTTGGCGGCCTCGTAGACCTCGGGCGTGGCCCGATCGCCGACGACGGACAGCACCGGGTCGATCGGGATGACGCGGCCGATGAAGAAGGTGATGGCCAGAAGACCGAGAAAGGTCAGTGCCACAGTCACGATGAAGCCGCCAAAGGCCAGAACAAGGCGGTTTGCGCGTTTGCGCCTTGCCGCGGCAACGGCCGCGACGGCAGGCGGCATGTCGCGTGTCTGGTCCTGCGGCTCGAAGCTCAAGCGTCAAATATCCTCTTGATGAACAGATGATAGCGCACGCGCCCTGACCTGCCGAGCAACGCCTGTCTGTCACTTTTCGCTTGCGATCATACAAATGATTTTGCTTTGATCAAAAAAATTTTTTGATGCGAAGGTGTGCAGATGGTGCGGGGGCAGGTCGGACTGGCCGACGACGAGCATCCGAAAGTGGGTGCGATCATCCGCGCACGCCGCCGCCAGATGCAGCTGACGCTGCAGGCCCTCGCCGATGCTGCCCATATTTCGGTCGGCTATCTCAGCCAGGTCGAGCGCGACCATGCGACGCCGTCTCTGGGCACGCTGGCCCAGATCTCCCGCGCCCTCGATGTCGGCATCGACTATTTCATCGCCACGCCCAGCGCCAAGACGGCGCTGACAAGGCAAGGCGACCGCCGCAAGTTCTCGGTCGATGGGTCCTCCGTGATCTACGAACAGCTTGGTGCCGAATTTCCCGGAAATGTCCTGTCCTCGTTCATTCTGACCGTGCCGCCCGGCTATCGCTCCGAGGTCGTCAGTCACGAAGGCGAGGAGATTCTCTACGTGCTCGAAGGCGCGATCACCCAGCGGCTCGACGATGAGGAGATGGTGATGGCGGCCGGGGACAGTTTGCATTTTCGCGGCAACCGCCCACACGCCTGGTCCAATCACACCGATCAGCCGGCAAGACTGCTGTGGACCGGATCGCTCACGCTTTTCCGCTCGAGTGCGCAACCACGCACCGGGGCAGAAGCCAACAAGAAATCCGGCGTCAAGCCGGTCAAGCCGGTCAAGAAGGTCAGGAAACCGACGGCCAAAACCAAGGAGAGAAAACAATGAAATTCTTCAAAGCCGCACTTGTTGCGGCCGCCATCGCGTTGCCGGTGGCTGCCGGGGCGGTGCAGGCGGCAACGCCGGCGAATGTGCTGGTTGTCGCCCAGAATATCGACGATATCGTCGCCATCGATCCGGCGCAGGCCTATGAGTTCACTTCGGGTGAGCTTGTCACCAACACCTATGATCGACTGGTCCAGTACGATGCCGAAGACCCGACAGTTCTGGCGCCGGGGCTTGCTTCCGGGTGGGTGGCGGACGATGCCGCCAAGACCATCGCCTTCACATTGCGCGACGGCGTCACCTTCCATTCCGGAAATCCGGTCACGGCCGAGGACGTCAAGTTCTCGCTCGCCCGTGTTATCAAGCTCAACCTGACACCGGCCTTCATCCTGGCTCAGCTCGGCTGGACCCCGGAGAATGTCGACGACATGATCGCCATCGACGGCAATGTCGTCACCATCAGCTATGACGGCGATTTCTCGTCCGGGTTTGCTCTCAACATCCTTGCTTCGCGTCCCGCTTCGATCGTCGACGAAAAGACGGTCATGGCCAACGAGACCGACGGCGACATGGGTAATGCCTGGCTCAACCAGAACACCGCCGGTTCCGGTCCGTTCAGCCTCAGCGACTACCGCCCAGCCGAGATCATCCGCCTCGCGGCCAATCCGGACTATTTCAAGGACGGCCCGAAAGTGAGCCAGGTGATCATCCGCCACGTCGCTGAAGCCGCGACCCAGCAGCTGCTGCTGAAGTCGGGTGACGTCGACATGGCCCGCAACCTGACCCCGGACCAGATCGCCTCGATCGCCGGCGACGACGTCAAGGTCGAGACCTTCCCGCAAGCGGCCGTGCACTTCCTGTCGTTCAACCAGAAGGACGACGCGCTGACCAACCCGGCGATCTGGGAAGCGGCGCGCTATCTCGTCAACTACAAGGGCATGACCGACAGCTTCCTCAAGGGACAGATGGAAATCCACCAGGCCTTCTGGCCGAAGGGTTTCCCCGGTTCGCTCGACGAGACGCCCTACAGCTACGATCCGGAAAAGGCCAAGCAGATCCTGGCCGACGCCGGCGTTGCGACGCCGATCAAGGCGACGCTCGACGTCATCAACGCCGCGCCGTTCACCGACATGGCGCAGTCGCTGCAGGCGAGCTTCGCCGAGGCGGGCATCGAATTCGACATCATCCCGGGCACCGGTGCCCAGGTCATCACCAAGTACCGCGACCGCACCCATGAAGCGATGCTGCTGTACTGGGGGCCGGATTTCATGGATCCGCACTCCAACGCCAAGGCCTTCGCCTACAATTCCGACAACTCGGACGACAACTATCAGGCGACCACGACCTGGCGGAACGGCTGGGCCGTGCCGGACGACATGAACAAGGAAACCATGGCGGCACTGGCCGAATCCGATCCGGCAAAGCGCAACGAGATGTATCTCGACCTGCAAAAGAAGGTGCAGGAGAACTCGCCGATCGTCATCATGTTCCAGGCGGCCTATGAAGTCGCCATGCAGAAGAACGTCGAAGGCTACGTCAACGGCGCCACCTCCGACTTCGTCTACTACCGCCTTGTGACCAAGTAGGGCACGTCGCAAATCAGGTCTTGGCCGGGGCGCATGCGCCCCGGCTTTTTTTGTTTGAGCGGCGAGTATCTGCTGGTGCCCAGATGTGCTGAGCAATGTTGCGTTCGGCGCCTGCCGAGGGCAGGGCGGCCGCCCATTTTGCACAGCTGGGTCGACGGAATCTGAGAAAACCTTTTCTCAATTCGAATCTTGTGCTATTGCACGTGAAATAACGTTTTTTCAGAGTGCTGACGGGAGGGTTGGCTCTGTCGGATTCACGCGGAAATGACAAGGTGACCATCGTCGCCGTGGCCCAGGCCGCGGGCGTGAGCGTTGCGACGGCTTCCAAGGCGCTGAACGGCACGGGGCGCATGCGGGAGGAAACCCGGGAGCGGGTCAAGCGCATCGCCCGCGAGCTCGATTTCCGTCCCAACGCTCTGGCACGCAGTCTCGTCAGCCGCCGCAGCTTCACTGTCGGGCTTCTGACCAACGACACCTACGGCCGGTTTACGCTTCCGGTCATGGCTGGCATTTCCGAAGGCTTGATCGATCAGGGCGTCTCGGTCTTTCTGTGCTCGATGGAGGACAATCCGGAGCTTGCCCAGGTTCATGTCGACGCCATGCTTGAAAAGCAGGTCGATGGCATCATCGCCACCGGCAGGCGTGTTGATCGTCCACTTCCGGTCGACCTCGGCAATCTGCCGGTGCCGGTCGTCTACGCCCTGACCGCAAGTCCGCCCGATGCCGTGCGGCTGCTCCCCGACGACTATCAGGGCGCCCGCGAAGCCGTATCGCATCTGGTATCGCTTGGACGCAGGCGCATTGCCCACATCACCGGCCCTGAAAGCTTCGAGGTCGTAAGCGCGCGTGCCGAAAGCTATCGTCAGGTGCTGAGCGAGGCGGGGCTCGATGTCCCGGCAGATGGTCTTTTGCGGGGCGAGTGGTCCGAGCATTGGGGGCACCAGGCAATCGATCGCCTGTGGTCGGCGCCCGGAGACAAGCCGGACGGCATTTTCTGCGGCAATGACCAGATCGGGCGGGGTGTCATCGATGCCCTGCGCGAGCGCGGTATCACGGTTCCGGACGATGTGGCGGTGGTCGGATACGACAATTGGGAAATTGTCGCCGGTCAAACGCGTCCGCCCCTGACCACCATCGACCTCAATCTCAAGGAATTGGGGCGCCAGGCCGGCCTCCGGCTCATGCGCCTCATCGACGGCGAACAGGTCGAACCGGGCCTGACACGACTGCCATGCACGCTCGTCGTGCGCCAGTCATCGTGAATCCACCCGACGGAGGATAGAGACACGCCCGCAAGAGGCGCGTGATCGCAACAAGGAGGAGACAGACATGAGACTTTTGAAGACGACATCGCTTGCCCTTTTGACATTGGGCCTGATCTCGAGCGCCAGCTTCGGTGCCGAAACCTACACGATGTGGGCGCGGACCAGCGCCGAGGCGTTCATGCCGACGCTGATCGAAGCGTTCAACGCTTCGCACGAAGACCAGATCGATCTGCAGATCGTGCCGAGCGAGGAGCTGATCCAGAAATACGCCACCGCCGCAGCCGGCGGATCGGCCCCGGACTTTTTAGCTTTGGACCTCATCTTCACCGCAGCGCTGGCCGATGCAGGGCAACTGGTCGACCTGACCGACATAGTCAAGGCTCTGCCATATTACGATCAACTGTCCCCGGCCCATCTCGCCATGGGAACGCGCGACGGCAAGATCTTCGGCACGCCGATGTCCGCCGACGCATCGGTGCTCTTGTGGAACAAGGACCTCTATCGCGCCGCCGGGCTCGATCCGGAAAAGGGGCCGACCAACTGGGCCGAGATCGAGGAACAGGCCGCCAAGGTCACCGCTATTGCCGATGACACGCACGGTTTCTATTTCTCCGGACAGTGCGGTGGTTGCGCAGCATTCACATTCATGCCGCTGGTCTGGGCCAATGGCGGCGAGTTCTTTGTCGAGGGCGGTACCAAGGCACAGCTCAATACCCCGGAAATGCGGGACGCTGTCGACCTCTACCGTGACATGTGGGCCAAGGGCTATGTCCCCGAAAGCGCCCAGACCGACAATGGCTCCAACTTCTTTGGCGGCTTTGCCTCCGGCAAGGTCGGCATCTCGATTCTCGGCTCGTTCGCGGTCGGTTCGCTCGCTGCCAATAGCCCCGATCTCGACTATGGTGTGACCTACATTCCAGGCAAGACCGGCGGCTGGTCGTCCTTCGCCGGTGGCGACAATTTCGTGGCGACCGCCGGGCGCGACAACGAAGCCGGCATCACCGAGTTCCTCGAGTTCATCTATTCGGTCGAGGGCCAGACGGTTCTGGCGCATGGCGGTTCGCTGCCGACACGCAACGATATCGCCGAGAAGGCGCTCGAAGGGCTCGATTCGCGCTACCTGATTGCCACCGAGGCCATGGCCGGCGGACATAGGACACCGTCGTCGCCGGTCTACAACGATCTGCTCAACTCCCGCACCGGGCCGTGGGTCCAGGCGACCTCGGAAGCGTTCTTCGGACCCGAATCGGAAATCGAGAACGCGCTCAAGCGGGGCGAGGAAACCATGCAGAATATCCTCGATATGGCTGCCTTCTAGTCCTCCCGGACGGCAGGTCGTCGCGTATGACGTGACGCGAACCCAGCGGATCGGACGGTCATAAGGCCGTCCGGTCCGGCCTCAACACACCCGCCAGCCGAGGAGATGGTCATGGCAGTCGATACGGTTTCGACAGCGCGCCGTCCGGCCCCCCGCCGCAGTGCCCGCCTGAAACGCAAACAACGCATCGGACTTCTGTTCGTCGCACCGGCCGTCGCCCTGGTGACGCTGTTCTTCGTCATCCCGCTGATCATGACCGTGTGGATGTCGCTGCATAACTGGCCGCTGATGGGCACGCCGAAATTCGTCGGAGCCAGGAATTACCTGCTCATGCTTCGCGACACGCGTTTCTGGAATTCGATGAGCTTCACGCTGCTGTACACGGTGGTCGTCACCATCGTCATCTTCCTGTTGGCCTTTCCGCTGGCGCTGTTCATCGAGAAGCCGCGCCGGCTCTCGAGCTTTTACCGCACAGCCTTCTTCCTGCCTGTTGTCGTCGGCTTCAGTTCGGCGAGCCTTTTGTGGGTGTGGCTGCTCAATGCCGATGCCGGCCTGTTCGGTCCGGCGTTCCAGAAGCTCGGGCTGACGGAACGCCCGCTCAATCTTCTCGCCAGTTTCGACACCACCTTCTGGTCGATCGTCCTGATGGTCGCCTGGAAAACGGCAGGGTTCACGATGGTGATCCTGCTGACCGGGCTCCAGGGCATCCCCAACGACATACAGGAGGCGGCGCGCATGGATGGCGCCAGCCGCTCGCAGCGGTTCCGGCGCATCACGCTGCCGTTGATGCGACGCACCATCGCGCTGGCGCTGATCCTTTCGGTTGCCGGATCGATGCTTGCCTTCGACCAGTTCTACATCATCTCGAGCGGTGGCCCGCACAACAGCACACTGACGGCGGTGTACTGGATCTTCACCCAGTCGTTCGTGTCGTTCCATCTCGGTTACGGCTCGGCCCTGTCCATCGTGCTCCTGCTCATTCTCGTCGTCATCAGCGCCGTCCAGTTGCGACTACTGCGCAATCCGGAGGGCATGTGATGAACATGGATCGCGCCGCACGGCGACCGCGCAAGGGCGGATTCGGTTCCATCGCCGGACACGGGTTCGGCCTTGTCGCCGCCTTTTTGTTCGTCGCCCCGCTTGCCTGGAGCATGCTGGTCAGCTTCAAGCCGTCGATGGAAGCGCGCCAGCCACCGCTACCGCCCTGGCCGACCGGCGGGTTTTCCGTGCAGAGCTACGAGAAGCTCTCCGAGTACGGGGTCGGTATCTGGACCTATGCCGGCAATTCCCTGATCGTCTCGGTGGCGACCGTCATCATCTCGATCGTCATCAGCCTTCTGGCCGGATACGGATTCTCGCGCTTTGAGTTTCCGTTCAAGAACCTGCTGTTCGTGCTGATCATCTCGACGATCATGATCCCGTTCCAGTCGATCCTGACGCCGCTGTTCATCATCCTGTCCAAACTCGGATTGCAGAACTCGCTGGCCGGGCTGGTGCTCGTCTATGTGACGCTGCAACTGCCGTTCTCTGTCTTCATGATGCGAAATGCCTTCGATGCCGTGCCCAAGGAGATCGAGGATGCCGCCCGCGTCGATGGGGCCTCGGTGTGGACCGTGTTGCACAAGGTCATGCTGCCGCTGGTGTTCCCGGGACTGGTGACCGTTGCCATCTTCGCCTTCCTGGCGGCGTGGAACGAGTTCCTCGCGGCCCTGATCCTGATGACGGACAAGCAGAACTACACGCTGCCGATCATGATGGCCTCGGTGCGCTCCGGGCGCTTCGGCACCATCGACTGGGGGGCGCTGCAGGCTGGTGTGACAGTGATGATGCTGCCGTGCCTGGTGCTCTTCCTTCTCCTGCAACGCTACTACATCCGCGGCCTGACGGCGGGTGCCGTGAAATGAGCGCATCGCGCCAATGCTCCGATCTTCAAACAAAGACGCAAAGACAATGACAAAAACACCCACATCCAATCCCGCCGGCTATCGCCCGCCCGCCGTATCCGACGTGTCCGTTGCCGGTTTCTGGGGCAAGCGCGTCGATGCTATTGCCGCGAACACGGCCGATATCCTCTACGACCGCTGCGTCGAGGCCGGCATGCTCGACCAGATCGATCCGGATCGGCCGGCGCCGGAGCTGCGCCTGCCGTTCCACCGCAATGCCGATGGCACGCAAAGCACCGTCAATGTTCAGATGTTCTGGGATTCCGACGTCGCCAAGGTCATCGAGACCGCTGCCTATGCGCTTTATCGCCAGCCGAACCCGGTGCTCGAAGCCAAGATCGACGCCATCATCGACATGTATGCGAAACTCCAACAGCCGGACGGCTACCTGAACTCTTGGTTCATCCGCATGCAGCCGGGCAAGCGCTGGACCAATCTGCGCGACTGCCACGAGCTCTATTGCGCCGGCCATCTGATGGAGGCGGCGGTCGCCTATCATCAAGCAACCGGCAAGACCAGACTGCTCGACATCATGTGCCGCTATGCCGACCATATCGCCGAAACCTTCGGTCCTGGACCGGGCCAGAAACCGGGTTATCCCGGACATGAGGAGATCGAGCTGGCTCTGGTGCGCCTTGGCCGCGAGACGGGCAACAGGGCCTATCTCGACCTCGCCAGGTTCTTCATCGATGCCCGCGGCACCCAACCGCACTACTATGACCTCGAGGCCGCCGAGCGTGGCGAAAAGCCTGGCCAGCATTTTTCCCAGTTCACCTATGAGTACAACCAGTCCCATCTGCCGGTCAGGGAGCAGAAAAAGGTCGTCGGTCACGCCGTCAGGGCGATGTATCTTTATTCGGGCATGGCCGATGTCGCGACCGAGTTCGGCGACGACACCCTGACTGAAGCTCTCGAAATCCTCTGGGACGACCTGACGCTCAAGCAGATGTATGTGACCGGTGGCATCGGCCCGGCGGCAAGCAACGAGGGCTTCACCGACTATTACGATCTGCCCAACGATACCGCCTATGCCGAGACCTGCGCCTCGGTCGGCCTGGCCTTCTGGGCCAGCCGGATGCTCGGGCGCGGGCCGGATGCCCGGTATGCCGACATCATGGAGCGTGCCATCTACAACGGCGCGCTGGCGGGTCTGTCCATCGACGGCACGACGTTCTTTTACGACAACCCGCTCGAAAGCCACGGCCAGCACCATCGCTGGAAATGGCACTATTGCCCGTGCTGTCCGCCCAATGTCTCGCGTCTCGTCAGTTCAATCGGCAGCTATATGTACGGTGTGTCGGACACTGGCATCGCCGTCCATCTCTATGGGGAAAGCACCGCCAAGCTGACGGTTGGCGGGGCAGGGGTCACGCTGACCCAGAAAACGCAATATCCGTGGGATGGCCGGATCGCACTCAGCCTGTCCATGGCAGTGCCGGCGCGATTTGCACTGTCGCTGCGCATCCCCTCATGGTGCGCCGATGCCAGCCTGACCATAAACGGTAAACCGGAGCCGGCCGCGGATAGCCCGCAACGCGGCTATGTGACGATCGAGCGCGACTGGCAGGACGGCGACGTTCTCGAGCTCGACTTGCCGATGACCGTCCGCGCGCTTCATGCCAATCCCAACGTCCGCCAGGATCTCGGCCGGGTGGCGCTGACGCGCGGTCCGCTGGTCTATTGCCTTGAAAGCACCGACAACTCAGAGAACCTCAATGCGATTGTGGTTCCGCATGAACACGGCGATGGCGATCTGTGCGCCATTGTCGAGATGGACGACGTCATTGCCGTCGATCTGTCGGCGTTCCGCGAGGTGCCCGAGGGCTGGGACACCACGCTTTACGGTACCGAGCCGATACGACGCGAACCGACGACGATCCGCTTCGTTCCCTATCACCTGTGGGACAATCGAGACCCGGGCGAAATGCTTGTCTGGGTGAGGGAGGAATCGTGAGCAACACTGCAGACAAGGGCATGGGCATGGGCAAGGCCGCAATCGAGTTGCGCGGTGTCCAGAAGAGCTTTGGCAATGTCGATGTCATCCACGGCCTCGACCTGATGATCGAAGGCGGCGAGTTCGTCGTCTTCGTCGGTCCTTCGGGCTGCGGCAAGTCCACCTTGCTGCGCATGATCGCCGGTCTCGAGGACGTGACCTATGGCGACATCTGCATTGCCGGCAAGGATGTGACCGATCTGGACCCTGCCAAGCGCGGCATCGCCATGGTCTTCCAGTCCTACGCCCTTTACCCGCACATGAGCGTGCGCGAAAACCTCGCATTCGGGCTCAAGATCGCCCACACGCCAAATGAGGAAGTCGATCGGCAGGTTGCTGCGGCAGCGGAGATACTCAAGATCGATTCCCTGCTCGATCGCCGTCCGGGCCAGCTCTCGGGCGGTCAGCGCCAGCGTGTCGCCATCGGGCGGGCCATCGTGCGCCGGCCACAGGTGTTCCTGTTCGACGAACCGTTGAGCAATCTCGACGCCGAACTGCGTGTTTCCATGCGTATCGAGATCGCCCGACTGCACCGCGAACTCGGCAACACCATGATCTACGTGACGCACGACCAAACCGAAGCGATGACTCTGGCAGACAAGATCGTTGTTCTCAACGAAGGGCGGATCGAGCAGGTCGGCACGCCGCGTGAGGTCTACGAAGATCCCCGGAGCGAGTTCGTCGCGCGCTTCATCGGCTCTCCACGCATGAACATGATCGAGGGTGTTGTCGACGGTGATGGCATGCTTGGCGCCAATGGCATGCATCTCAAGATCGAGGGATTGGACGGAATGGCGGCAAAGGGCGCGGCGGTCAAGCTCGGCATTCGTCCCGAGCATCTTGCGCCCGGCCCGAAATCGGAACAGTCGATCGAAGCTCGAGTCGACGTCGCCGAGTATCTCGGCAGCACGCAGTATCTTTACTGCACGCTGGCAGGCGGAGCGACGATCGTTGCCGAGCTGCGGGGCGGAGGCGATGTGAAATCGGGGGAAACCGTCTGGCTCCACTTCGATCCGCCAAATGCCAGGCTGTTCTCGGCCGAAGGGGTGCGCCTGAGCGTTTAGGAACCCGGCTCGCGTTTCCCGGGCGTGCCGTCACCTGATCCGGGCAATGCGCCGGCTGGCGGCGCGGTCGAACCACGCTCAAACAGGCGGGTGTCGATGATCTGCTTGATCGGGGCCGCGCCGGTCTGGCGCGAATTGGCAAGCAGACGGGTGATCGCGCATCGGCGATCTCGCGGGCCGTGACGTCGATCGTTGTCAGCTCCGGCATGGTGACGGTGCTCTCGGAGATGTCCCTTCGATGCCGCAGTCGAGACCGCCTCACCATCATCGATACGATCAAGCCGAAGCGGGCGCGCTTTGCCCTCGAAATGATGCAGTGCTCGCGGCCCGACAGCGTCGACAATTATCTCGATCTCATCGGGGCGATCGACCGGCCGGCCTTTGTCGCCCATCTCGATCCGGTCTAACTGGTGACGACGCCGCGCAGCTGTTTCGACACCGGGCGCGGATCCGATAGTGCTTCGAAAAGCTCGGGCCGCAGATCGTCAGCTGCCACGCCAAGGACATCCTGCTTCACGATCGCGCTGACCATCATCTCGATGAAGTGCCCATCGGCGACGGCGTGCTCGATTGCCCGGTCTATCTGGGGGAGCTGGAAAGCGCGAGGCCGATGTGCCGTTGATGCTCGAGCATCTGGCAGCGGAGGAATACGCAACGGCGCGCGACCGCATCACCGCAATCGCCGAACCGATCGGCATCAGCTTCAAATGAGGTCCTGCGGAAACGCGGCGCGCCGCTTTGTCCGAGCATTTTCTATCCGCCGGCTGGTTCCGGTCGGCGGCGCAACAGGGCGGCGATAGCGGCAAAGCCTGCCGCGATCACCACGCTCGCCACAATCGCCGCGACCAGCGAAAGCACGCCCGCCGGTACATCGCCGGCCACGGCCGCGAGCGGTGGCAGCGCAGTGCCGGTCAATGCCCAGGGCACAAGGATCGCTGCATCGACCGCCGCGATCGCCAGCAGAGACAGCGCGGCGCCTGTGCGGACGCCCGCCGATGCGTGACGGCCGAGCAACGCGCGCCTCAGGCTGCTCATGGCGCGGGAGATGTCGTGCTGGACGACCATCAGCGACGGAATCATGGCGAGGACAATGAAAAAGCCGACCGACAGGCCGTAGACCAGCGTGACCACTGTGGGCTTGAGGAAGAGCGATTGCCGGCTTTCCTCGTACATCAGCGGCGCCAGACCGAGCACGGTGGTGAGCGTGGTCAGAAGGATCGGACGCAGCCTGTCCCTGGCGCCGTCGACGGCAGCGGCGAGGATCGGCCGGGTGCGAGCATAGTCCTTTATCGTCGTCACCAGCACGATGGCGTCGTTGATGATGATGCCGGACATGCCGATCAGTCCGATGACGGTGAACAGCGACATGGCGAGACCGAACTGGGCATGGCCCCAGACGGCGCCGATCAGCCCGAACGGGATGACCGACATGACGACAAGCGGGGTTGCCCAAGAGCCGAAGACCCAGCCGAGGACGAGATAGATACCAAGGACGCAGAGCAGGAAGCCGACAATGGCTTCGGAGAGGAAGTCCTGTTCCTGAACGGCGAGGCCGCCAAGATCCCAGTCGAGCCCGTGGCGGTCGGCGATCTCGGGCAGGATGTCGGTTCTGAGCGTGGTGGCGATCTCGCTGGCGCGTTCGGCATCGCCCTCGGCCAAGGCCCCGGTGACAGTGACGAGCCGCCGCCCGTTCTCGCGGTTGACCGTCGAGAAGGCGACACTCGACTTGACGGTGACGATCTCGCTCAAGGGGACCCAGGCGCCGGTCGGCGCTCGCATCAGCGTGTTGTCGAGAAAGCCGGCACCAAGCTCGGATTGCTGCAACCCGACGGTGACGTTGGTCGAACGCGTGCCGGCAGGGAAGGTTGCCGCGACGATGCCGTTGAGGCGGGCCGAGAGTTCGCTGCCAACGGCTTCGGTGGTGAAGCCCAAGGCCTGGCCGGCGGGCGTCAGCTCGAGAACGCTGTCCTCGCGGCCATAGGGCAGGGAGTCCTGCAGGCCCGTCACTTCCGGATACTGGCCTAGAGCCGCGATCAAGTCGGTTGCCGCCGCCTTGAGGGCGAAGCTGTCGGAGCCGTAGAAGTTGACGGCGAGACTGTCGCCGCCCGGGCCGGCGCCCTGCGTCCTGAAACTCATCAGCGCCAGCCCGGCAGGGCGGACGACTTCCTGGTTGAGCTCGCGGACGAAATCCTGGGCCGAGAAATTGCGCTTGTCGGCGTCGACCAGCCCGATATCGATCGAGCCGAGCGTGTCTGGATCCATTGTCTCCTGACCGGGAAGGCCTTTGGCGGCTGTGCCGCCGATCTGGGTCAGGGCGTGAACGACCGGGTAGACACCGGATTCTTCCTCGATGCGCTTGGCAACGGCGTCGACGGCGCGTGCCATCTCGCCCGCCATGTCGCGGGCGTCCTCGCGGCTGGCGCCGGGCAGGAAGGCGAAATTGCCGGTGACAGAGCCGGCCTCCGGCGCGGTGAAGAACGACCACGGCACGTCGCCCCGCATGATAGCCGAGGCCGAGAACGCCAACGCCAGCACCATGGCGGCGATGACGACATAGCGCAGGGCGATAACGGCGCGCATCACCGGCGTAAACAGCTTCTCGGCAACCCAGGAGAAGCCGCGGTTGAACCAGATGCTCGGCTTGTCGAACCAGCTTTCCTTCCTGCCGGCATGAAGAGCGTGACGCATGTGGTTGGGCAGGATCAGGAAGCTCTCAACCAGCGAGGCGAAAAGCACGGCAGCGACGACCACCGGAATCTCGTTGATCAGCCGTCCGAAGGCGCCGCCGACGAACAGCAGGCCGATGAAGGCGAGAATGGTGGTCGTGGTCGAGGAAAAGATCGGCGCCAGCATGCGCCTGACGGCATTGACCGGGGCAGTTTCTGGACTTTCGCCGAGCTTTCTGGCGCGAAAATCGGCGTGTTCGGCTACGACGATGGCGTCGTCGACGATGATGCCGAGGGTGATGATCAGCGCAAACAGCGACATCATGTTGATGGTGTAGCCGGCGGCGAACATCACGCCGATGGCGGCGAGCATCGAGACCGGAATGCCCATGGCCACCCAGAAGGCCGTTCGCGCGGAAAGGAACAGGAACAACGTGATCAGCACCAGCACCAGACCCTGCAGACCATTGCTCATCAGGATGTCGAGCCGATCGGTGATGTCCTGAGCACGGGCGTTGATCAGGCGAATGCCGACACCGTCGGGAAGTGTCGGGCCGAGGTCTTCGGCGAGCTGGCGCACCGTCGCCTCCATGCCGATGGCATCGCCTTCGGCGGTGCGGTCGACGCGGATCAGAACCGCTGGCTGATCGTCGAGATAATAGGCGCGGCCCGCATCCGAACCGGTAACGGAGACAGTCGCGACATTGCGGACGTAGAGCTTGGAGCCATCCGGATTGACGCGGATGACCATGTTGCGGATGTCCTCGATGTCGCGGCTTTCCTCGCCGGCTCTGAGGCGCGTCGCCCCACCGCCGACATCGCCGGCCGGCCTGGTGGCGATCTGGGCCGAAATGGCGTCGGCTACATCCTTGAGGGCGAGATCGTTGCGCACCCGCGCAACTTCCGGCACCGCGACCGAGATCTGGGGCGCGGAAACGCCGGTGATGACGGTACGGGTGATGCCGGCGCGATAAAGGCTCGACACAAACTCGTCGCCGATGCGCCCGAGCTGATCCGGCGAGATCGGGCCGGAGATCACCACCTCGGTGACCTTGTCCTTCCAGACGCCGCGCCGGATGACCGGTTCCTCGGTACCCTCGGGCAGGTTGCGGATGGAATCGACGGCCGCCTTGACCTCGTCGGTGGCGCGGGCGAGATCCCAGCCCGGCTCGAAGGTCAGGGTGATGGTGGTCGAGCCTTCCTTGGAGGTGGCGGAACTGGTGGTGACGCCTTCGACGCCGGACAGGGCCGGATCGAGCTGGGCGACGACGGAGGTGTCGAGTTCCTCCGGCCCGGCGCCGTCCCAGTTGACGGTCACGGTGACGGTGTCGATGACGACATCGGGGAAGAACTGCGAGCGGATCTTGGACGCGGCAACGAGGCCGAGCGCCAGCATCACCACCATCAGAAGTGTCGCCGCCGTGCGATGACGCGTGAAATAGGTCAGGATGCCGCCTGACGCCCCATTTTCCCCGGACATCACTGGGCCTCCGCCATCTTTTGTTCAAACTTCTCGACGGTTGCCAACGGGACTTCGGGCCGCGACAGCTCTTCGAGGAACTTCTCGCGCATCTCCGGCTTCATGTTGGCTGAGGCATTGATGAAATCGATGATGGCGGCGCGGCGAGCATCGTCGAGCGCGATGGCATCGGGCTCGGTTGAAGCCGGTGCTTCGGCCGCTGCCGGGGCGGCTGCCTGTTCGGTGGAAGTTGCCGGCGCGGAGGCGGCGACTTCCGTCGGGGTGACCTGGATGCCGGCCCCGAGCTGAATGGCGCGTGCCAGCACGTATTGGCGTCCGAACGGCACGTCGGTCACGAGCAGGGTATCGCCCTGATTGCGCACCGGCGTGGCCTGGTATTCCTCGAGCCGGTTGCTGTCGCCGATCAAAAGGATACGGCCGTCGGCAGTGGCGGCGGTTGCGGGAATGCTGGCGACGCCGTCAAGCGGCCGCTCGGGAATTTCGACAGAGACGAAATCGCCGGGCCGTACGAGCGTGGGATCGGGATCGGCCAGACGTGCATAAACGAGCCGGCCGATCTGGCCATCGCCGACCTCGGCGCCGGCCCGGTCGAGCGTCGCCGTGACGTCGCTGCTGGTCTTGCCGGTCTGGACGACGATCCTGACCTCGGCCTTGCGCAGGGAACCGGCATCGTTGAGAAGGCGCGAGAACTGCATGTTGGTGACGCGGAACGAGACTTCCATCTCGGTCGGGTCAATCAGGGTGCCGAGCATTTCATTGGCGGACACCAGCCGGCCCGCCGCCGCGTCCGGTGCGCTAATGACGCCATCGAACGGTGCAACGACGGTAGCATCGTCCAGCGCGCGCCCGGCGTCGACAAGGGCGGTCTGCCGCCGGGTGACGGTGATGTCGGCCTGGGCCACCCGCGCTTCGGCGGCAGCGACGACCTGACGGCGATTGACCAGTGTCTGTTCGGCGGCTGCGCGGGCGAGATTGGCAGTCTCGACATCGGTCTCCGTCGTCACGCCACGGCTGCGCAGGTCCTCCTGACGGGTGGCGGCCTGGATGCGCAGATCGAGCTGGCTTTTGGCGGCATCGGCCTCAAGTCTGGCCAGTTCGAGTGCTGCCTTGGCTTCGGCCAGATCTGCCTCGGCTTCGGCAAGGTCGGCCTCGGCGAAGGACAAGCCGCTTTCCAGCCTGGACGGATCGATGCGGAACAGCACGTCACCCTTTTTGACCACGCCGCCGTCACGGAAATCCGGCGACAGCTCGATCAAGGGACCGGCGACGGCACTACGGAGTTCGAGCGTCTTGCCGCTGACCAGATGGCCGTAGGAGGTAATGACCGGTGTCACGGTCTCGGCCGTCAGGGTGCCGACCTCGACGGAATAGGCCTTCTCCTTGGGAATGCGGACAGTACCCGGTTTGCCGCCCGCTTCGTAGGCCTGATAGACCACGCCTGCTGCCCCGAGAACCAGCGCGAGTGCGATGCCGCCTGTTGCCAGTCCAAACCCAATGCGAGCACGTGTTGCCATGCCAGTGACCCCCTAGCCAATATCGGCTTTTGACGATGGGCAATTGATAGCTGAGCCGGCACAGCGGTCAACTATCTAAATGTTCATATATATGAATATTACGAAATAATCGCCACAAAGTCATGAAAAGCCGACGCATTTTGCCTGCAGCTTCCGCTTGCGGCGAAGCGGCGCACTCGGCATTTTGGCGGCATTCGACTCACCGCGGATCGCTATTGCACAACGTGTTCCGTTTTCGCTCTTTATCGCGCGGCGGCGACGGGCTAGAGCAAAGTGTGGAGTGCATTTGTCCAGATAAATGCACGACCTGAACGGTGCGCAATGGGAGACTGCCCCTTGGACATGACCGAAGACCTCCAACGCGCCGACGCCGTGCCCGATGGTGTCAGTGCCGACCGCATGCGAGAGAGTGCCGAGCATACGACGGCTTTTCTCAAGTCGCTGTCGCATCCGATCCGCCTGGTGATCCTGTGCCGGCTGTCGGAAGGTCCGGCAAGGGTCAACCAGCTCGAGGCGGCGCTCGGTATTCCGCAGGCTCAGGTGTCCAAGCAGCTGGCACGGCTGCGCGAGGAGGGACTGGTCGACGCGCGGCGCGACGGGCGCACCGTCGTTTATTCGCTCGCCGACGAGCGCGCCCGACGCATCGTCAAGGTGCTCTACCAGGAGTTCTGCGACTGCGATTGAGCTTTCGCGTCTATCCCATGTTGCGGATGATGAAGTTGAAGACCTTGCCGTCATTGTGCTGATCGACCAGTTCGTTGCCGGTCGTGCGGCAGAAGGCCTCGAAATCCTTGACCGAGCCGGGGTCGGTTGCGATCACTTCCAGCGTACCGCCGGTCGGCAGCGTCTTGAGAGCCTTCTTCGCCTTGAGAATGGGGAGGGGGCAGTTCAGCCCCTTTGCGTCCAGTACCTGATCGGCCATTTGTCTTTCCTCAGATATAGAGATTGATGTCGCTCTTCGCCGCTACCTCGATATAGGAGGCAGCGCCGCCGAGAACCGGACCCTCGATCATGTCGTCGAGCTTGTACTCGAACAGGTCCATGGTCATCTGGCAGGCAATCATGTTGATTTCGGACTCGATGGCGAGTTCGCGCAGTTCCTCGACCGAGGCCACGCCCTTTTTCTTCATCATGTCCTTCATCATCGCCGTGGTCAGGCCGGTCATGCCTGGCATGGCGGCAACAAGGTTGGGCATGGCCATGTGACCGCCACCCATGGGCATTTCCATCGCCGTGTTGCCCAGGGGATTGAGGGTCAGGTTGAGATCCTTTTTCAGCAACGCCAGCCCGTAGAAGGTGAAGAACATCGTCACCTCCAGTCCGAGCGCCGCGGCGGTGGTGCCGAGGATGAAAGGCGGATAGGCCCAGTCGAGCGTGCCTTTTGTCACGATCATCGACATGGACGTGGCATTCTTCTCACTGCTCATGGTCTCCTCCTTGCCGGCACCCCGGCACCTTCAAACCTGCAGCCAGAGCACGACTGCGAGGACAAACAGGGCAAGAAACAGGGTTTCCAGCACGATCAGCGCAATGGCCCGCCCGCCGACCGAGGCGATGGATTTCAGCGACGTCTTCATGCCGAGGGCGGCAATGGCCGTAACGAGCAGCCAGCGCGAGGCCGATTTGATGAACTCGATGACTTCGGGCGGCAAAATGTCGAGCGAGCCGAGGACGACAAGCGCCGCGAACAGCAGCAGGAAGCTCGGGAAAGTGCGCTTGACCAGACTGCCGCCACCGCCCGTGCCGGAGCGGAAGCTGAGCGCCAGGACGATGACCACCGGAAGCAGCATCGCGACGCGCAACAGCTTGGTGAAGGTCGCGACGTTGCCGGTTTCCTCGGAGACCGAATAGCCGGCGCCGACCACCTGGGCGACGTCATGGATGGTGCCGCCGAGGAACACGCCGACTGCGGCATGATCGAGATGGAACAGGGAGATGACGATCGGGTAGACGACCATGGCGAGCGTTGACAGCGTCGTCACCCCGATCACGGTGAACACCGTGTCGCGTTCAAGCCGTTCGGAGTGCGGCAAGACCGAAGACACGGCCATCGCCGCCGAAGCGCCGCAAATGGCGACGGCGCCGGCAGTGAGGACGCCAAAGGCGCGATCGACCTTCATCATCCTGGCGGCCACCATGCCGAAGCCGATGGTCAGGATCACGCCGGAAACGACGATAAACACGGGCGTGGGCCCAAGCTGCATGATGTCCGAGAAGGTGATCTGGGCGCCAAGCAGCCCGACGGCGAGCCGCAACAGGGTGCGGGACGAGTATTCGATACCCGGCACGGTGCGTCCCTTTTCCTCGGTGAGGAAACTGAACGCCATACCGAGCAACAGAGCATAGACCATGACTGGAGCAGTGTAGTGCTCGGACAGGAAGGTGGCGGCGACGGCGATCGTCGCTGCCACCAGCACGCCGGGTGCCCTCAGGCGCGTGAGGCGCCACCAGCCGGCGATGCGGTTTTCCTGAATGGGCAGGGTTGCTCCGGCTTGGGTCACGTTCGCTCCCAGGTTTTTGCGGTCGCGCGTTCGAACCGGAAAACCGGTTCCCACTTTGTCTGAACGCGCTCCGTCATGCCGCGCAGCCGGCGAAGGAATCGGCGTCCATCTTGGCCTCGTAGGGACCCGCGACCTCGCTGCCGGGCGTCAACGACGCCTTGGCCGCCTCGAAATCGGCAGGGCGGACCTTGACCATCCAGCCGGCCCCATAGGTGTCGGAGTTGGCCAGCTTGGGATTGGCGTTGAGTTCCTCGTTGGTCTCGATGATCTCGGCATCGAAGGCGATCTTGGCCGGGCCGACCCATTTGCCGGACTCGACCGTGGCGCAGGACTTGCCGCCGGCAATCGACTTGCCGGTCTTCTTGGGGGTGAAAGCGACGAGCTGGCCTGCCATGCCGGTGGCGATCATGGTCATGCCGGCGGTGAAAGTGCCGTCGCCATTGTCGCGGTACCAGAGGTTGTTTCCGACATCGTACAAAAGGTCATCGGGAAGGTCGCATCCGCGAACGACTGGCATATCTGCCTCCTGTGTTCACACGGGGTGGTGGTTTGGATCGAGCAGTTCCGCCTGCCGCAAGGGCCGCGAGGAACAGCAGAATTCGCCCAACCCCGCCACTTCCAGCTTGCCGCCGACGAAAAGGCCCAGATGCCGGACTACCATGGCGAGAAGTTTGAGGGTTGCAGCCGCGTCATCGCCCTCCGGGTTGGCCCGGAGGCAATTGCGCAAATAGACGATTTCCCGACAGGTTTCGCGGCAGGCATTGAAGGTCGGGTTGCCGCGCGTCGCCTGCCGGTGCAGTGCCAAGAGCCTGAAACCTTCGGTCGTCGTATCGGTCGGCACCTTGTCATGCGCGACAAGCCAGGCTTCGAGAATGGTCTCGCTCATGCCGAGCAACTGATTGGCCAGCGCCAGCGGCTCGCGGCGCAACTCCTCATCCGGCGCCTTCGCCAGAAGGCCGGCCCAGTCCTCGATCTCGGCGATGGTGTCGGGGCTCTGTGCCATCACGCCAGCCCCTTTTCCTTGATGAGATCGCGGGAGTCCGAGAAGTTTTCGGTCACGCCGACCTTGCCGGGGCTGAGCCCGAGCGCGAGCCCGAGCAGCTGCGTGAAGTACATGATCTTCACGTGGGTCTTGCGTCCGAGGACCTTTTCGGCGCGGACCTGATGCATCTCGAGACCGGTGTGGCAGGTCGGGCATTCGGTGGCGATGACATCGGCGCCGCAGGCCTCCGCCGTCTCCAGCAGGTTGAGCACCAGCTTGGTCGAGGTGTCGCTGTCGGAAAGGGCATGCGCCCCGCCGCAGCACGAGGTCTTGAGCGGATAATCGACATTCTCAGCGCCGGCGGCGGCGAGGATCTCGTCCATGAAATGCGGCTTGGATGTCGATTCCGAACCCGGGCCCTTGTCCTTTTCCGGAAAGATGTGGCGCGGGCGGGTGTACATGCAGCCGTAGTAATTGGCGATCTTGATGCCCTTGAGCGACTTCTTCACCCGCCTGGACAGTTCCTCGTCGCCGATTTCGCGCTTGATCCAATCGAGCGCGTGGATGGTCTCGACCTTGCCCGGCTCGTAGGTCGTGTGGCCGGCCTTCTCGGAAAGGCGCGTGTTGACCTCAACGGATTTATCATCGTTTTCAAGGTCGTATTCGGCCTTCTTGAGGTTGTGGTAGCAGCCGTTGCACGGCGCCATCACCGTGTCGTAGCCCATGTCTTCGGCGATCGAGAGATTGCGGGCGCTGAGATAGGTCTGGATCTTGGGGTCGATGTTCTTGACCTCCATCGCCCCGCAGCAGTTCCAGTTCTTCAACTCGACGAGATCGAGGCCGAGCGCCTTGCCGACGGCCTTGGTCGACTTGTCATAGGGCTTGCCGGTGCCTTCGAGGGCACAGCCGGGATAATAGGCGACGGGTTTGGATTTCTTGGCCATCATTCGGCTCCTGTCACGTCAAGGCCGAGCGCCTTGCGGTTGGCGGCCTTGCGTTCCGCCGCATATTCCTCGATGGCGGCGCGGGATTTCGCCCACCCCTTGGTGCGGGGATGGAACACCGCCGACCAGCCGAGATGCATGAGATAGAAAACCGGGAAGCGCTTCACCAAGCCGCTGATCAGGGTGACGAGCCAGGGCTGCATCAGCTTCTGGCCGGTGCCCTTGAAGAACTGCTGCAGGACCGAGCCTTCCTCGATCATTCCCTTCTTGAACACCTGTTCGGAGAAGGCCTCGTCGAAGACCATCGAGGGCTTCTTCTCAGTATGGCCTTTCATTTCGAGCCAGTGCGCCGTCGCCTTCATCACCCCTTCCGGGTTGACGTCGCGCGGGCAGGCATAGGTGCATTTGTTGCAGGAAACGCACTGCCAGATGATGTCCTTGTCGCGGACCAGTTCCTCTTCGAGACCCTGGCGGATTAGGTAGATCCAGAAGCGCGGATTGAACTCGGGATTGATGGCGTTGACGGTGCAGGCATTGGTGCACGAGCCGCACTGGAAACAGCGGTGGATGTTTTCGCCGCCGCCGAGCGCCGAAATCTCGTCCTGCAGGTTCTCGTTGTAGTCGCTGACCGAGCGCCCCTCGATGAAGGTTGACCAGTGACCGGAGACATCGACGCCGTCGATGACCAGTTCCTCGTGCTCGACGAGGTTTTCAGGGCGGATGAGCGATTTTTCATGAATGGGCATGCCTAGACTCCGGATGCGCCGACAAGGTGCTGGCCGCCAAAGACATGGGCGGTGCCGTCGAAAAGCTTGAGACGGGTGCGGCCGGTTTCGGTGTCGACCGCGTCGAGGCCGAGCATGCGGCGCGTGTGCGACATCGGATCGCCGGAATGGGTGAAGTCCGACCTGAGATATTGTCCGCCTCGGTCGTTGATGTAGCCTGCGTAAACGTGGGCGCACAGCAGATCGACATAGAAGGGAAGCTCGCGGAAAACGCCGTTTTCAGCCAGGAATCCGGTCAGTTCGTCTCGCAAGGCGACGAAGGTGACGAGATCATCCCCGGCATCGATCTCGGCGAGATCGACCTGGTCGGAGAACCAGATTTCCCTCAGGACGCCGGTCGAGACCCTGGCGTCCCATACCCAGCGCGTCATCAGCGGATAGCGGTCCGGCGCGATGAAGTGCAGGATCTCGGCGCCGAGATCGTGAATGAAGCGATGCTCGCGATCCTCGGGGAAGGCGGCGCAGAACACCTCGAGCCGGATATCGGCGGTCGAGACATCCGACCAGCCATCGAGGAGCATCACCAGACGCCGCCGCAGCGCGGCAAAGTCATTGGCTTGCAGCCAGGCCCCGATGCGGCGGCGGGCCGGGGTGATGAAGGCGCAAAGATCGAGGAATTCGTCCTCGTTCAGTTCTGCGACACGGCCCTTGCCGAGAAGTTCCTCGAACAGCGAGGCCTTGAGGGCGAGCGCGCTGACATAGCGCTCGATGCCGCCCGTCTGCTCAGCGCTGTGTATGAGGTCCTCGAAGGCGCGCCGCAAGCGTGGCCCGCTCAGGTCGAGCACCGGGCCGGGCAGGGGCGTTTCCGCCTTTTTGCGGGCGAGGCCGAACATCACTCGGCCGCCGCCCGCAGGGAGGAATTGGCGAGGTTGAGCGCCGCCATGGCCGCGGCGTGACCCTGGGCGATCGAATCGTCGATGGTTTCCGGCCCGGAGGCGGCGCCGGCGGTGAACACGCCGGGACGGCTGGTCTCGCACAGATTGGCGTAGGTCGTGGCCTTGTCGATATAGCCGTAATTGTTGAGCTTGACGTCGAAGACGGCGCCGATGGTCATGTTGTCGACATTCGGGTCCATGCCGACGGCGTGCACCACCATGTCGAAGGGAATGGAGATCGGCCGCTTGACCAGCGTGTCCTCGCCCTTGACCAGCAGGCGCTTGCCGTCCGAGGTCACCTCGGCGATACGCGCCTTGATGTACTTGACCTTGTGGGTCTCTTGGCTCTCCCAGTAATAGGGGCCTTCGAGCAGGCCGAAGGTGCGGATGTCCATGTAGTAGATGTAGACATTGGTGTCCGGCAGCTCTTCGCGGATTTCCATGGCGATATTGGCCGAGACGGTGCAGCAGATCTTCGAACACCATTCGCGCCCGATCTGGCGGTCGCGCGAGCCGACGCACAAAAGGATCGCCACGCGGTCCGGCTTGCGACCGTCCGAGGGACAGCGCACGCCGGCGCCCGAACTCAGCATCTGTTCGACCTGGGTGGTTGTAACGACATCGGGATAGGTGCCGAAGCCCCATTCCGGCTTGTTGATCGGGTCGAAATGGGTGAAGCCGGTGGTCAGGATTGCTGCGCCGGCCTCGATCGTTGTGCCGTCCTTGAGGGTGGCGAGGAAATCGCCGGGTTCGCCGGTGAAGGTCTGGACGCTGGCGCCCTTGCGGATATCGATCAGCTCGTTGCCTTCGACGCGGGAAACCATGCCGCCGATGGCGTCCTTGGCCCATTCATGGCTCGGCACGAGCTTGGCGTATCCGGAAAGGATGGGCGCGCCACCGAGGCGGTCTTCCTTTTCGACAAGGACCACTTTCTGGCCGGCGCTGGCCAGCGCGTGTGCGGCGCTGAGACCGGCGGGGCCGGCGCCGACGATAAGGACTGGTTTGCTCATTTGTCGCCTCCGGCAAGTGCTTTGGGTTTGACGTAACCCGGACCGGAGGTGATGGCCCGCTTCGGGTCGTAAAGGGTCTCGATCCGGCCTTGCTTGACTTCGTCGAGATAGTCGGTGAACTCGGCCTTGGCCTTCTCCCAGTCGATGCCCATTTTCTCGAGCAGATCCTCGAAGGGGGAGGCGTGCCAGTGCAACTGCGCCAGCTTGTAGGGGTGGGCGCCGAGCGCCAGGGCGGCGAACTGGCAGTCGGCCATGATCGGCAGGGCGTAGACCTTGTCGACGGCCTTGCCGATCCACTGGTTCTTGTCGAGCGTGGTGATGCAGCCGGTGTCGTGACCGATCATGACGTCGGCCTTGGCTTCCTCGACCGCGACCTTGATCTTCCTGTCGATGGCAAACGAGCGGGTGAACTCGCGCTCGCCGATGATGTGGCGGAAACCGAAGCCGCAGCAGTCGTACCAGGTCGAGTAGTCGATGACGTTGGTGCCAAGCGTCTGCAAGAGACCGGTCGTGACTGCCACGCGGTTGCCGTCGAGGACGGTGTCGTCATAGATCACGTCCTCGGGCACCATCTTGTAGACATGGCAGGCCGGGTGGACGGTAGTCCTGAGGTTGGAGACGTCGATGGTCTGATGCTCGGCGAGACGATGGCGCGAGACGTGCAGCCATTCCGAGTAATGGACGATCTCTTCGGGAATGAGCAGCTTGCCGTCGATCAGGCGACCGAGCTTGCCGAGGATCTTCTTCACCTCTTCACGCAGCTCCGCAGAGTGCATGAGGAAGTGCCTCATTTCCTTGTAGTTTCCGAAACTCGTGCCGCAATGAACGAGCGGGTAGTAGGTGCCCTCGGGCAGGCCTTGCGACTTGGCCGAGACATAGGCCTGGTGAAAATTCCGGAGGAACACCGCGGCGAGCGAGACGACATTGCCGATGCCCGAGCCGTGGTAGTTCCAGGCGGTGCACGAGGTCTGGTCGGTCTCGTCGAGATAGGAGGTGCCGAGCTTGTTCATCAGCCACAGGACCGATGACGGATAGCCGGGAATGTTGCCGCACTGGCCGCAGGACTTGTGATGCCACAGATTGTTGGTCGGGATCTTCTTGTCCCAGCCATAGAGCGTCTTGGCGATGACCGGATCGTTGTGGTCGCCGACGCGGTGGACGAGGATCTCGCCCTCCTTTTCCAGCTGCCACATGATGTCGCGAACGTCCTCGACCCGCGACTTCGAGGTCAGCAGCGCCCGCTTGTCGATCTTTTGCTCGACCCAGTCGGTGGCGCGGCGCGCCTCGTCGGGGCTGAGATTGCTCGGCTGCCAGTCGGCGCCAAAGCCTTCAAAGGCGCCACCAGCGCCGTCCTTGCCGTTTGTGCTCATCGGTTTCCCCTCCGTGCGCCGCGTCATTGCCAGTGGTCGCGCTTTCGAACCGGAAAACCGGTTCCCACTTTTCCTGAAAGCGCTTCGTCAATCCTCGTCTTCGTCTTCCTGCTCTTCGAGCCAGTCCTCCCACTCCTCGCGCTTCTCATCCATGACGTCGGAAACGACATCGAAAAGGTTCTCGTCGACGGTCTCGAGCTGGTTGAGCACGCCCGTCGCCTCCCAGATCGAATAGAGTTCGACCGAGGTCTTGAGATTGACGACCCAGGCCGTGTCGAGCGTGTGCATCGTCGGCATAGGGATCGCCTTGCGCAGGATGTTGAGCGGGGCGTCGACCTTGGAAACGTTGGGTCCCCAATCGGGGAAGGCTTCCTTGGTGATCATGTTCGGCGCCAGCTGGTTGCCGGTCGAAATGACCTTGAGCAGAACGCGGGAGAACGGCCGCAACACGTCCTTGACGCTCTCCATCTCGTGCTTGATCGCCACTTCACGCATGATCATGACGAGCCCGCCCGGAGAATTCTCGAACGGGCAGCGGGCGGCGCAGGTGTAGCACTGGGCGCAGGCCCAGATCTTTTCCTGCATGGCGTCATAGATGCCCTCGAGATTTTCGGTCCACAACAGCTGGACGATCTCGCGCGGCGAATAATCGTAATAGTGGGCCGACGGGCAGGTGGCGGTGCAGATGCCGCAATTCAGGCATCCGTGAATCTCGTGGTGGTAGACCGGATGGCTGCGGATGTCCTCGAAGATGTCCTCGAGTTCCTCACGCGTGACCGGCGGCTTCTCCGTTACCGGATCGGCGATCTGCGGATGTGCACCCATGCTCCCCTCCCAAGGACATGAAGCGCCGGTGCCTAGTAGGTCAGCACCTTGGCGTCATCGTCTTCCATGATGTCTTCGATAATCTTGGCGCCGCCGACGATGCCCTCGCATTCGGGGATCAGGTCGTCAGCGGTCATGTCGAACAGGTCGAGATTGGGCGAGCAGCAGTAGAATTTTGCTCCCGCTTCATGCGCGTCCTTGATGAAATCGTAGACGGTCTTGGGTGAGCCGGGCTTGACGACCAGCTTTTCGGCGACGCCCTTTTTCATCAGTTGCCCGGAAGTCGCGGTGCAGATCACCTCGACCTCGTAGTCCATGGCTGCCGCCACGGTCGCCTGAAAAAACGGCGCGCCGAGTTCCTCGCCGTTGCGAGGATCGGTGTTGACCATGACGATGATCAGCTTGCTTGCCACGTATTGTCCCTCCTCCACACGCCCATTCAGAGACCCTTCAGGGTTCTTATTCCGAAATAGGCATATGCCAATATTGGTACATATAACTGCGGCAAAATGCAACTTGACAAGAGCCAAGACGGACAAAAGCTGATTTGATTGCAGGATCAGTCAGATAAGCCCGGCGATGCGGACAAGGCTCGGCATGGACTCTGATAAAGTTTCGGCGATTTCGACTTGCGCCGCGCCGAGTTTTTCCAGAGAGTCGACGGTGTTGTCCGGCGTGTCATCGAACTCCATGATCAGGTCTTCGAGCATGCCGCGCTTGGCGCCTGGATGGAACAGGAAGCCGAATGCCTGGGTTCCGACACGGAAGGCGAGGGGGGTGCCATCGCTGCCGACAGCGAGCAGTTCGGCGTCGCGCGGCAGGATCGGGCGATCCCTCAAATAGAGCGCCGTGGTGAACCGTTCCGGCCAGGCCATGACGGTCCGGCCGGCATCGGTGGCACGTGCCGTCTCGACCATAAAGCGCAAGGGCGCTTCCTCGATGCCGCCGCCAAGGGTGGAATTAAGGATGAGGGCACCGAGACCGATGCCGATGACAGGCAAACCGGCGGCCAGGAATGCCTGGGTGAGGTTGCGTTCTGGGGTGAAGCTGGGCAGCAGATGTCCGCTGACAAGGCCGTAGGGGCCGCCGCCGAGCAGCATCAGGCCGTCATAATCCTCGACCTGTCGCGGCACCGCGCCGCCGGCCGCAAACGGGCGCTGATAGATGAAGCGGATGTTGCGGCCTTCGAAATGATCCTCCATCAGGCCGAGAAACTCGGCCTCGGCATGCTGGATGACGCAGATCTTCTTCATTGACTTGCCCGCCCGTCAATCGCCGGTTTCCACCGCTCCCACCACCGCCGTGGCGATGTCATCGGGCGCAATGCCGGGCAGTTCGAGCCCAAGCCGGGAGATGGCGCGCTCGGCGACGCCCGCCAGAGCCATGGCATCAAGCGTGGTGCCCTTGAGCGCGTCGGCCAGTCTGTCGACGCCGTCCGGCGGCAGGCAGGTGAAATCGCCCGAGATCATCAGGTCTGCGACCTTGCCGTCATGTGCGAGGAGATGGACGCGGATCAGCCCGCCCTTGGCCTTGAACATGGCTTCGGTCATGTGGGTGCCCGAGGCGATCTTGACGCCCATCTCGACGAGCTTCTTGCCCTGGGAGTAGGTCCAGTCCGGATTGGCGAGGTCCCGTTCGGCCTTTTCGATCGCCGCCAGCTCTTCGTTGGTCGGCTGGTCGAATGCGGGATCGACGCCGAGCACGTCGTGGCAATGGGCAAGGAACTTCTCGATCAACACGTCGCGCGCCGGCGGCGTTTCGAGTTCCTTGTTCATCGTCGTCATGTAGTCGTTGAGCCCCTGGCGCAGCTTGTCGCGGAACTTCTCCGACGGCACCTTCAGGCACCTGGCCATGGTTTCCGTATCGAAGTCGTACATGAACGAGCCGACCATCAATGTCGCTTCGGCGATCGAGGCGGCGCCGGTGCCACCGATCTTGCGGCCGTCGACCTGAATGTCGTTGATCGGGCGATAGGCGGCGCTGACGCCGAAATCCCTGTAGGTCCGGACCACCGGCTCGATGAACATCGGATAGAGATTCTGGGCGAATTCGGGCGCTTTCCGGCGCGGATAGATGAAGTGGGTGAACAGCTGGTTGCGGTCGAGATAGACGGCCCCACCGCCAACCTGACGCCGATAGACGGGCAGGCCGGCACTCTTGCAGAACTCCTCGTCGACCTCCTTGCCGACTTCCTGGTGCCGCCCGACGCAGACATAGGGCGTCTCGGGGCTGGCAAGCGACAACACCGGATCGCTGTCCGCGGTGATGGTTTCGGCAATGCCGTGATAGACGGCCTGGCTGCGCAAGGCCGGCACCAGCCCGAAATCAATGACCCTGAGACGCATGGCGGATTTCCCCTCTTGTCATCCGTTCCTGCGCCCACCCAGGTCGTCAGGCCGGAATATCTCCGTGACGATTTGGCGGCACAGCCGACTCCGGCTTGCTGGTTCCCCTCACATGGCCGTGCAACAGTGTATTGATATTCCGAAATCGGAATGTTTGTCCATGCAGATGCGGAACTTAGGCGCTGGCTGCAAGCTCGGCGGCGCGGCGCTTGCGGGCGGCGCGGATGGCACCGATCAGTGCGCCTCCCCAGACCAGGAACACGAAGAAACCGAGCCCGGCGGCGATCGGGCGCTCGAAGAATGCCAGCAAGTCGCCATTGGCCTTGATCATCGAGGTGACGAAGGTGCGTTCGAACAGCGGCCCGAGGATGAGCCCTAGAATGATCGGGGCGACGGGGAAGCCGTTATCCTCCATCACCCAGCCGATCAGGCCGATGACCAGCATCAGGGCGATGCCGAAGGGTGAGGAGGTGAGGGCGAAGGAGCCAACGATGCAGAAGGTCAAGACCAGCGGCAAAAGGATCTTGCGCGGTGCGCTCAAGACGTTGCGCGCCGCTTTCACCGTCAGCCAGCCGAGCGGAATCATGACGAATATGGTGACGATGAAGATCATGAACACGGCGTAGATCAGTTCCGGGCGCTGCAGGAAAACGGTCGGGCCGGGGTTCATGCCCTTCATGTAGAGGACGCCGATGATGATGGCGGTGATCGAGTCGCCGGGGATGCCAAAGACCAGCGCCGGAATCCACGAGCCGCCGACGGCGGCGTTGTTGGCCGAGGAGGCATCGACCAGTGCTTCGACCGAGCCCTTGCCGTATTCCTCGGGCTTTTTGGAAAAGCGCTTGGAGACGGCATAGGCCATCCAGGCGGCGATGTCCGCGCCGGAGCCGGGCAGGGCGCCAATGACGGTGCCGAGAGCAGACGAACGCAGGATGTTCTTGGGATATTTGCGGAAGATGCCTCCGATGCCCTTGAACAGCGAGCCGTGTGTCGGCGGCACCTGCGGCACCGGGTCCTTGTGCAGGCGTATGGTGCCGCGCAGGATTTCGCCTATGGCGAACAGGCCGATCATCGCCGGCACGAATTCGATGCCGGCCATGAGGTCGACGACACCGAAGGTGAAGCGCGGATGTCCGGAGGCCGGATCGAGGCCGATGGTGGCGAGCGCCAGCCCGATGAACAGGGACACGGCCGCCTTGAGTGGGTCGCGGGCGGCGATGAATATGGCGCAGGACAATCCGAGTGTGGCAAGCCAGAAGAATTCGAACGAGGTGAAATTGAGGGCGAACTCGGCAAGGATCGGGGCGCACAGGATCAGCATCAAAACGCCGAACAGTCCGCCGGCCGCGGAAACGCTCAGCGAGGTGCCGAGTGAGAGGTTGAGCTTGCCCTGCAAGGCCAGCTGGTGGCTGTCCTCGACATAGGCCGCCGAGGCCGGCGTGCCGGGCATGCGCAGCAGCGCGCCGGGAATATCGCCGGCATAGATGGCCATGCCGGAAGCGGCGACGATGGCGGCGAGCGCCGGCACCGGGTCCATGAAGAAGGTGATCGGCACCAAGAGCGCCGTCGCCATGGTGGCGGTCAGGCCCGGCATGGCGCCGACGAACATGCCGAAGGCGGCGGCGAAGACAACGACGAAGAGCACATAGGGGCTGAAGGCCAGAGACGCCGCATGCTGGAGTACGTCGAGCGAGACCATGTCACAGAACCCCGTCGAGCAGGCCGCGCGGCAGCGGCACCTTGAGGATGAAGGAGAACAGCCACCAGGCAACGCCGGTGCCGAGAATGGCAAAGAAAATCGCGGTGAGCGGCTTGACGCCGAACCACAGGAAGATGACCAGCAGCATGGTCAGCGAGATCGGAATGAACCCGATCAGATCGCCGAGAAGGATCTGCGCCAGTACGGCCGCGATGACCAGGGCGCCGGAAATGGCGCCGCGCCGATCGCGCAGGGCTGGCTGGATGGCAAGGATCGTCATCGGTCCGTCGGCGCGCCGGCGCGCGCGGATGTCGCGCAGGACCAGCAGGGCGCCACAGACGATGAAGGCGATTCCCAGAAGCGTCGGCAGCAGCGCCGCACCATAGGGCTGGCCCGGAAAGGACGGGAAGCTCGATGCGGCAAAGATCATGTAGGCGCCAAGGGCGGCAATGAGAGCGCCGAATACGGCGTCGCCGATTTGCATGTGTCCTCCCCCCGAAGGATAGCGGGCGAGTGTTTGCCTTGTCGAAGCGCCCCCGTCCACTCGCCACGCGGATGGGAGAGTCTAGCAGGTGTGGCGGGACACCGGAACGGCGCCCCGCCAGGGATCGGAAGTTATGCGATACCGGCGGCCTTGAGGGCCTTGCCCATGGTCTCATCGGTCTGGGCCATGAAGGCGGCATGCTCTGCCGGCGGCAGATACTTGATGCCGAAGCCACGATTGGCCATGAACTCGACGAATTCCGGATCCTCGACCACTTCGGCCAGAGCCGCGGCGACGGCGTCAATGGCTTCCTGCGGCATGCCCGCAGGCCCGGCAATCGAGCGCCAGGTGGCGAGGGTGAAGTCTATGCCGTTCTCCTTCAGCGTCGGTACGTCCGGATAGGACGCGACGCGGTCGTCGCCCATCAGCGCAAGATTGACGGCGCGGCCGGCGTCGACCATGGCCTTGGTCTCGGCGAGCGAGCAGGTGACGATATCGATGCCGCCGGCAACCAGGTCCTGCATGGCCGGGGCCGAACCTTCGGACGGCACCCAGGTTACGTGGTTGGCGTCAAGGCCCATGGCCAGCATCCAGCCGACGAGCGCCAGGTGCCAGATGCCGCCCTGGCCGGTGCCGGACGCCTTGAAGGTGCCCGGAGCCGATGCCTTGATGGCCTCAGAAAGCGCCTTGACGTCCTTGTATTCGGAATTGGTCGAGACGGTGATGCCGGGATTGTCGGCATTGTAGAGGCCGAGCGGGGTGTAGTCGGCCGGCGTCAGGTCGGTCAGGCCGACCCAGTGCATCATGGCTATTTCCACCGTGACCGTGCCGATCGAATAGCCGTCCGGCTTGGCATTGGCGATGGCGGAGTGACCGACGACGCCCGAACCGCCGGTGCGGTTGACGACGTTGAAGGTCTGTCCAAGGCGCTTTTCGAGCAGGGCCGCGATCATGCGGCCGGTGGCGTCGGTGCCACCACCCGCGCTCCACGGGCAGATCAGTTCGACCGGACGGGACGGATAATCGGCTGCGAAAGCCGAGCCCGGCAGCAGGCTCAGGGCCCCGAGGCCGGCGGCGCCCTTGAGAACCTGACGGCGATTTGTGCGTGTGAAGTCAGTCATGTGGTTTCCTCCCTCTCATGACCATGTCCGCCCTTTCGGGCGTTTTCCCTTGATGGCAATCGGGTTTCCTCGTGCCCGTCTGCCGTCGGGGTTGGTCGCACTGCCCCGGAGAACCGGGTTCCAGCGCGCATCCTGGTGCCGCCTCCTTGAACGGCTTGTCTTCGGAATGGCGCACCGATCTGTCGCCGGTGTCGCCGCTCCGTGGCAGGCGGTTTTCCCCGACCGCCTGCCAAAGGCGCCTTGACTCACCGGATCTTCGAGGTGCGAGCTTACTGCAAAGCACTTGTTCGCACACACGAATTGGCGATTAGGCGCCAGTAATCTAACAACAATATGCTACTAGTATACAAGATATCCCAGGTAGGTATACCCGGTAATTTCGCTGCGTCGCCTTTGCCGCAATCCCCACACCGAAGGGCTGGAAAACCGGTGCATCACGTTGTGCGCCTGTGGAAAAGCGAGCCGCTGCGGCACCGACAGGCGAGGGGTCTGGAAGCCTGACGCATCAACGCGCGCAACACTGACGCGCCGGGCGATCCCATGTTGACCTCTTCGCTGCGTCCGGCCAGAAACAGGCGGTCACCTCAAAGGAAACACCCATGCCTGTTGCTTTCGGAACTTCGGGATTGCGCGGCCCGGTTGTCGATTTCGATCGCGGGGCGATTGCTGCTCATGTCGCGGCGTTTCTCGAACATATCGGCATTGCCAAGGGCACGCGGGTCTATCTGGGTTGCGATCGCAGGGCCTCAAGTCCAGCGATCTCGGCCGAAGTCAGCGCCGCCATTCGCGCCTTTGGCGCGGTTCCGCACTGGTGCGGCGTGTTGTCGACGCCGGCCATCGCGCTCAAGGCGCTCGATGTCGGGGTGCCGGCGATCGTGGTGACCGGCAGTCATGTCCCCGAGGACTACAATGGCATCAAGTTCTACAAGCCGGACGGGGAGCTGCTTAAGAGCGACGAAGCACCGATCCGTGATCGCGTTGCAAAGCTTATTGCGAGCGAGACGGACGCAAGCGTTGCTGCCGAAAAGCTTCCCGATGCCGATGCATCCATCGCTGCCAGCTATGTCGCTCGTTATCTCGACGCATTCGGTTCACAGGCGCTGAGCGGGCTGAAGCTCGGCGTGTTCGAGCATTCCGCTGCCGGGCGTGACCTGGTTTGCGAGATATTTGCCGGTCTTGGCGCCGAGATCGTGTCCTTCGGACGTTCCGACGTGTTTGTCGCCGTCGACACCGAGGCTCTTGATCCGCAATCGGTTGCCGAATGCGCCAGCCAGCTTGCTGCTCACGGTCTCGATGCCGTCATCTCGACCGATGGCGACGGCGATCGGCCGATGCTCATTGGCGGTGACGGCAGACAAGTGAATGGTGACGTGCTGTGTGCGCTGGCGGCACGGGCGCTCGGTATCGCTACGGTGGTTACGCCCCTGACCTCGACCAGCGCCATTGAGCTGAGCGGCTGGTTCGACACCGTGGTACGCACACGTATCGGCTCGCCCTATGTCGTTGCCGCAATGTCGGAACAGAATCACGCACCCATCGCCGGCTTCGAGGCCAATGGTGGATTTCTGCTCGGCACGCCGCTCGATCTCGCCAATGGCAGGCTGAGCCCGCTGCCGACACGAGATGCCATCCTGCCCCTGGTTGCGCTTCTCGGTGCAGCGCGGACGCGAGGAGTCAGTATCGACGTGCTTTCGGCCGACCTGCCGGCGCGCGTTATGAAAGCCGACAGGCTGAAGAAGGTGCCGACCGAAATCAGCGCCACGCTTCTTGACGCGTTGCAGAAATCGGCCACGTTGCGGGCGCGACTGTTGCCGGAACTGGCGGAACCTGCCGAAGTGGATCTTGCCGACGGGGTACGATTTGTTCTTTGCGACGGCGCCATTGTCCATTTTCGCGCGTCCGGCAACGCCCCGGAACTGCGCATTTATGTCGAGACCGAATTTGCAGCCAGCACCGAGCGCAGGCTTTCCGAGATCGCAAGGCAGCTTGCCGAAGTGGTTGGAGAGTACCGGGGCAGGGTGGCGACGCCGCGGGGATAGTTGCCACTAGGGCGCCGCCAAAAGGACCGTTCCATCAACTGGTGCGCTGCACCGGCCCGGCCACGCCCGTCCCGTCGTCGGGGATCGCAGTGCCGAACAGATCGACGCTCGCCCAGGCCTTGCCGGCCGGGATCGCGGGGATGACGCTTGAACCGCTCGGCTCGTAGTCGCCGGGATAGGTGCCAGTCTCCGACTGGTCGTCGGCAAAGTCAGGATCACCAAGCAATACCGTACCGTCGCGCATTTCGTTCTTGCCGTCACCGAGTGCTTCGCCAAGCCAGAACGCATAGCCCGGCACCGTGTTTGCAGCACTGTCGCCGTTCTCGATGAACATGTTTTCGCAGTCCACCCAATGGCGAGCCGCCCAATTGCCAATGCGATTGCCGCTTTCGGTGCCGAAATAGTCGGACTTCATGTTCAAGTCCTTGTGGCAGGAGAACGACAGATTGGCGCTCTTCAGGATCGCAGCGGTGCCGGTGTCCTGATAAAGGATATTCGACTTGCGCCCATAGGCCCCGACGCCGCGAAGTATGGCGTTCTCCAACGGCGTCACGTCATTGTCGCCGAACAGCCAGAGAGTGGCCGCCGTCGAGGTCATGTTGTATTTTTCCAGCAGACAGCCCGTCAGCGAAAGGCCATAGACGCCGAGATCGATGCCGCCGATTTCGACGCAATTGCCGTTGTAGTCGCTGCCGGTGTCGTCATTGGTGATGTAGTTGTTCGGGCAGCACATGCCCTTCGGATCGCCAAGGCCGGTGGGTGTCTTGAGGCTGGTTCCCTTGCAGGCGACAGCATTGTAGGCGTCCTGCGGGATGAAGTCGCAGCCGACAGCCAGAGCCGTTCCACCGACATTGGTCGAGAAATGCGCACCCTGGCCGATGGCGTCGCCATCACATTCCACAAAGTATTCCCGGCCGCACTTGACCATCCAGGCGGCATAGTAGGACGTGCTGTTGGCGTCGAAGGTGACGTGATCAAAGACAAGCTGTGATGCCAGCGTGTTCTTGCCCTGCAAGGCCGGAGTGCTCGCCTGCTTGCGGATTGTCAGGTTGCGGAACTCCAGCTTGGCCGGGGCGTCATTATTGGCCGAAGTCGCCTCGTTCATGTAGATCGACGTTGCCCGGGTCACGCCTTCAATGACCAGCGCCAAATCGCCTTCCGCAAGGCTGTCGAGTGCATCGGAGCCAAGCCCCGTGATCACCGTGGCGGCAGGGATACGAACGTTTACCCCGGAGGTGTTGTTGCGGCCATAGGTCGAGTTGTTGAGTGTTATCCCCGCCGACGCTGCATCATAGATCGAGGCAAACGGATTGGCGGCGGCAGTTGCCGGGTTGGTGCTCGCCTGTGGCGTGCCCGCGCCGGTTCCATCGACATAGGCATAGACGGTGCCATAGGTACCGCCGACATCACAAAGGGCTTTCAGCACCGAGATGTTGGGGCTCGGATCGGCAAAGCCATCCGTCGAAATCGTAAACACGTCGCCGACCCACGGATAGATCGTGGCATTGATTGTCACCACGTCCCCCTCGGCCAGCGAGGACAAGTCCCAATCCGGCTCAAACCAGTTGGCATAAAGCCCGGACGCAGAGTATTGCCCGCTCGTCATCGACGTGACCGTGCTCGAAACCGAGTTGGCGTGCTCGTCCGTTGCCGTGAACACGACCGCGTAAACGGGGCGGCCATTCCTGGCGTACCAGTGATCCACGGCAAGCCGGGGTGCCCAGTCAGAGGCATCGATCCGCTGCATGGGCGGTGTGAGCCACGTGAGGATCGGCTCGGGATAGTCCAATCCCGAATTGTTGGTGACCTCGGCACTGCCGCCCGAGTTTTCCGCGCTCGACCCACCCGCGCCGTCATCGGTGAAGAAACCAGCCTCGAACAGGGCCGAGACGGACTCATTGGCGTAGATGAAACTGGCGAGGGAAAAGGCTGTGTCGAGGTCGGAGCTGTTCGCCGCCTCCTGCCTGTCCGCGCCGTCGGCGTAGGGCTTGCGCTTAACCGAAGTCAGCGGCACGTCGAAATCGGTTGTCGCTGTTGGATCGGCAGGTGTCGGTGCCTTGCGCGTCACAGCCAGACTGCCGCCCGGCGCCGAGAACTCATTGAGACCCGAATAGCTGCCACCGGCAACCGCGCCGAGTAGCGTGGCATCGAGCGTCCAGCCATCGTCGGCGACGGCGAGGGAGGCGAAGGTGTCGTCGCTTGCGGGTTCGGCGCTGCCGGCATGAACCGGCTGTGACTGGATGCCCGTCAACGACAGGCCGGACGTAAGTGAGACAGGCATTTTGCATCCTTCCGTTGATCTCAACGGAAGTATTGCCGGGCAAAACGATGCGGGAATAAATTCCTGATCGCGCTATCGTTCGGCGTTTCGGCGCCTGTGCCAATCCACCAGGCGCCTGACGCCTTCCACAATGCCGACACGAGGTGTGTAGCCTGTCAGCGCCGTCAACAGGGCGTTCGAGGCATAGGTCTCGACAACGTCGCCCTTTTGCATCGGTAGCATGTTCCTATTTGCCGTCTTGCCGAGGGCGCTTTCCAGCGCGCTGATGAAATCCAGCAGTTCGACAGGCTTTCCATTGCCGATATTGACGACCCGCCACGGGGCGACGGGGCTGAGCGTGTCCTCGCCCTTTGTCGGTTCGCCGATTTGCGGAACCCGATCCATGAGTCGCACGACCGCTTCGACGAGGTCGTCGACATAGGTGAAATCGCGCCTCATCGCGCCATTGCCATAGATGTCTATCGGCTTGCCGGCTTCGATAAGTTCGAGAAACTTGATCGGCGCCATGTCGGGACGCCCGTAAGGCCCATAGACAGTGAAAAAGCGGAAGGCGGTGGTCGGAATGCCCCACAGATGCGCATAGGTGTGCGACATCGCTTCGTTTGCCTTCTTGGTCGCGGCATAGAGCGAGATCGGATGATCGGCCTTTTGCGATTCCATGAACGGCACAGACTGAGTGCCGCCATAGACGGCGCTGGACGAAGCGAGCATGAAGTGTCGGGGTTGGACACGCCGTGCCAGTTCCAAGACATTGAACGTGCCGACGAGATTGGACGACACATAGACATCGGGGTGTTCGAGACTGTATCGCACCCCTGCCTGGGCCGCGAGATGGACGATGATTTCCGGGTCGCAGCCCTCTGCTGCCTGCGCCAGCGCCTGTGTGTCTTCGAGCATGCCGGTGTGATGCCGATAGCTGTCACTCGCCGCGAGAATTGCCAGGCGCTCGCGCTTGAGTTCGACGTCGTAATAGGGCGTCATGCCGTCGAAACCGACAACGCGATGCCCGTCGGAAATGAGGCGACGCGCGAGATGAAAACCGATGAACCCGGCCGTTCCGGTCATGAAGATGTTCATCTGGCGTCCCATCTTTCGCAGGCTATCGGACACTCTGGCGTCCTCGATGACGTGTGAGCCACCTGGCCAGTTCAGCACGAAGATCGTTGCTGCCGATCATCGCAGAATGCATTCAAAACCATCCACTGCGGTCAGTTGATCTCACCGCGGGGCGACACTATTGGCGTAGCAGCGGCATGGCGAGGGCGCAATTGTCTCATGGACCAGATCGGTTCGAACGTGGCTAACCTTCGCTGGCGGGGTGCGAAGGTGCGCTCGATCGCCGGCGCCCGCGCCCGAAATGCGGTTTGAGAGGTCAAGATGCGCTTTGTTTCGTTTCTGCACGGGGATTTGCACCTTTATGGACGGGTCGAAGGGGACAGCGTCTTGTTGCCGTCGCCGGACTTCGCCAATTCTTGCCCGACATTGAGGACGGCGATTGCCGCCGGAGCGCTGACACGCTTCGCGCCCGATCCGGACGCGGCCCCGCTGCCGATCGCCGATCTGGGCTTCGATCCTGTCATCCCCGATCCCGCCAAGATCATCTGTATCGGCCGGAACTACCGCGACCACGGCGGCGAGGACGGGCGTCCGCCGTTTCCGTCCGTGTTCATCCGGTTCTCCGATACCCAGGTCGGCCACGGCGCCCCGATTCTCGTCCCGGCCGATTCCACCGAGTTCGAACTCGAGGGCGAACTGGCTGCCGTCATCGGTCGCGCCGGCAGAGCCATCCCCGAATCCGAGGCGCTGGACCATGTTGCCGGCTATTCGATCTACAACGACGCCTCGGCGCGCGACTGGCAGCGCCATTCCACGCAGTATACGGCCGGCAAGAACTTTCCCGGTACCGGCGCCTTCGGGCCATTTCTGGTCAGCGCCGACGAAATCTCCGACCCGAAGCAGCTCGAGATCACCTCGCGCGTCGATGGTGTCGTTCACCAGCAGGGTACGACGGCGGACATGCTGTTTTCGATTGCAGAGCTCATTGCCTATGTATCGCGGTTCACGCCGCTCGCGCCCGGCGACGTCATCGCCACCGGCACACCCGGACGCAGCGAAATCGGGCGCGGTCCGGCCCGGCATCTCAAGCCGGGCGCGCTGGTGGAAATCGAGATTTCCGGGGTTGGGCGCCTTGCCAACCGACTGGTTGCGGCCGAGGTCTAGGAGGCAGGACGCGGCTTTGCGCCAAGGACGTGCCTCTTGCGAGGTGGCGTTTCGGGGGATACACCGCTTGGCCAGTCAGAAAATGACGGTCGTTACGCCACGGGCATTGTGGCGGTTCGGGAGGAAGCCGGATGGCTGGCCGATTGGGCCGGGTAGGCGGACAAGAGGAGCACTTTTCGATCATGAAGTTCAGTGATGGCAACTGGCAAATCCCGGATGGACTGGCGTTGCGCCATCCGTTGCAGGTGCATGAAGTGCGCGTCGAGGGCGACGAACTGGTGGCTCTGGTCGCGTCGCGCGAACAGCAGACGCGCGGCGACCAGCTCAACCTGATGCTGTTCACCCTGAGGCTGTTCTCACCGGCTGAGGGGATCATTGGCGTCAGGATGGCCCACTATCTCGGCGGGCTGCCGGAACAACCTCAATTCGAGCTGACGCAGGCCCCCGGCAATGCGCGCATCGAACTGACCGACGAGTTCGCAATCCTCCATTCGGGTGCCTTTGCTGCACGCCTGCCGCGCAGCGGGGCTTACGGGCTTGACTTCCTGCGCGACGGCGAACGGTTGACCGGTTCGCGCCTGAAGGCAGGCGGATATGCGACAAAAGCCCCGGAGGATCAGGCGTACATGTTCGAGCGCCTCGATTTGACGGTAGGCGAAAACGTTTACGGGCTTGGTGAAAGGTTCGCTGCCTTCGTCAAGAACGGTCAGGGTATCGATATCTGGAACCGCGACGGCGGCACGGGCACCGAACAGGCCTACAAGAACATTCCGTTCTTCATGACCAACCGAGGCTGGGGCGTTCTGGTCAATCATCCCGGGCGCGTCGAATTCGAAATCGCTTCGGAAAAGGTCTCCAAGGCCCAGTTCAGCGTTCCGGGCGAGGCGCTCGAATACTTTGTCATCGACGGCCCGACGCCGAAAAAGGTGATCGAGCGCTATACCGGGCTCACGGGCCGTCCGGCGCTGCCGCCGGTCTGGTCGTTCGGACTGTGGCTGTCGACTTCGTTCACGACGCGCTACGACGAGGCAACGGTGAAGAGCTTTGTTGACGGCATGCGCCAGCGCGGCATCCCGATGCAGGTCTTCCATTTCGACTGCTTCTGGATGCGTGGCCTGCACTGGTGCGATTTCGAATGGGACCCGGAAACCTTCCCCGATCCCGAAGGCCAGCTCGGGCGCATGAAGGAAGACGGCGCCAATATCTGTGTCTGGATCAATCCCTATATCGCCCAGCTCTCGCCGCTGTTCGAAGAGGGCAGGAGGCATGGCTATCTGCTCAAGCGTCCTGACGGCAGCGTCTGGCAGTGGGACAAGTGGCAACCGGGCATGGCCATTGTCGATTTCACCAATCCGGAGGCATGCGAATGGTACACCGGCCATCTCCGGCGCCTTATGGATATGGGCGTCGATGCCTTCAAGACCGATTTTGGCGAACGCATCCCGACAGATGTCGCCTGGCATGACGGCTCGGACCCCGAGCGCATGCACAACTACTACGCCTACCTCTACAACAAGGTGGTGTTCGAAATGATGCGCCGCGAGCGCGGTGACGATGCCATCGTCTTCGCCCGTTCCGCCTCGGTAGGATCGCAGAAATTCCCCGTCCACTGGGGCGGCGACTGCGATTCCAACTATGAATCGATGGCCGAGAGCCTTCGCGGAGGCTTGTCGCTCGGCCTTTCAGGCTTCGGCTTCTGGAGCCACGACATCGGCGGTTTCGAAGGCACGGCGCCGCCCGATGTCTACAAGCGCTGGTGCGCCTTCGGCCTCTTGTCGAGCCATTCGCGCCTGCATGGCAGTGAATCCTATCGCGTGCCGTGGCTGTTCGACGAGGAATCGGTCGACGTTCTCAGGCATTTCACCGAGCTGAAGTGCCGGCTGATGCCCTATCTGTATTCCGCCGCCCGCGAGGCGCACGAAACCGGCACGCCGATGATGCGCGCCATGCTGCTTGAGTTCCCTGAGGACCCCGGCGCCGCCGCGCTCGACCGGCAGTACATGCTTGGCGGGTCGCTGCTGGTCGCACCCGTGTTCACCGAGAACGGCACGGTCGATGTCTACCTGCCGAACGGACGCTGGACGCATTTTTTGAGCGGGGCGGAAAAGCACGGCGGCTGGCATCGCGAAACCCACGATGTGTTTTCGCTACCGCTCTATGTGCGTGAGAACACACTGTTGCCGGTCGGCGCGCGCGACGACACTGTCGATTACGACCATGCCGATGGCGTCACCTTCGAGCTCTATGCGCTTGGCGACGGGTTCACGGCATCCGCCACGGTCGAGGGCAAGGATGGCGAGGGGGTAACGGTCACCGCCATGCGCGACGGCAATGTCATCCATGTCAGTGCCGAAGGCGGCAAGCCTTGGCAGATGCTTGTCGTCGGCGAGGACGTCATCTGCGAGGACAGCAAGCCGGTTGGCGAAGCTCGCGGCACCCTTGTCGAGGGGCGGGCGTCGATGCGGCTACAGCTTGAGGGCTGATCGGGATCGACGTCAGGCGCGCCGTGCGATGGCTGGTGCGTGCGCGTCCGACTCGCCCTCGACCAGTTCGGTCGGCCAGACCTTGCGGACGATGCCGTCGGAATAGGCCTTGGCATAAGCCGGCATCGACGCCAACAGCGCCCTGCCGAGCGTGATGCCGAGGCTGTCGAGATCCTCGCGGAAATAGGTGAGGCTTGGCGACAGATAGGCCGACTGCGGGCTGTCGCGGCCGATAACGGCAAAATCGCGCCCGGGCTGGAGACTGGCCTCGGCGAGCCCACGGTAGAATCCCGCCGTCAGTCCGGGGTTGAGCAGGAAGATCGCCGTCGGCGGATCGTCCATGGCCAGAGCCTTGCGGGCGATGGCGTGTCCGCTCGCTTCATTGGGAACGAATGGGAAGACGAGGTCGGCCTCGAGCGACAGTCCGTACGCGGCGAGCGTCTCGCGCGCGGCGTCGGCAAAGACATGGCCGAGATTGGTGTCGTCGTCCGGCACGGTGATGGCGATGCGCTTGTGCCCCCTGGCGACGAAGCGCTTCATCGAGATGCGGGCCATGCCGGCAAAATCGGTGTCGAGCCAGGGCTGGCCGGCATCGGTCAGCGAGCGCCCGAGCGTGACGAACGGTACGTTCCGTTCCGCGAGGAAGTCGATTCTCGGATCGACGTGCTGGATCGAGCTGAGGATGATCCCGTCGGCAAAGCTGCGCGAAACCATGCGCTTCAGATAGTCCTCGGCATTCTCCGCGGCGGGGCAGAGCAGAGCAACAAGGTCGAGATGGTGCGGGTTGAGCACGGACTGGATGCCACTGAACACACCCATGATGAAAGTGTCGCCGTGCCCCGTGATCTCGTGGCTTGTCTGCATCATGAAGGCGACGACACCGGTCTGGCCGCGCCTGAGGCTGCGCCCCGACTGGTTGGGTACATAGCCGAGTTCCCGGGCTGCCTCGTGGACGCGCTTGCGTGTTTCCTTGCTGACATCGGGACGGCTGTTGAGTGCACGGGACACCGTCCCGATCGAAAGATTGAGGTGCCGGGCCAGCCCCTTAATGCCGATCATCGTCTGTCCTGACCAATTTGCCCCATCCTTAGCCAATCCATGATGAACAGCCAATTGACTTGGTTGCGGTTTAAGAGATAATTCCCGTAAACGTTTTCGGTCGATGGCCGCAAGAGCAGGCGTGCGCGCGCTTACGGACAAATCCGCGCAAAACGGCTGCCGCGGCACGACAAAGGAGATCCGGCCATTGGCCCGAAAGGGCGCCGGTTAATGACGTGCACGGCGATCCAAGGAGGAGGAAGCCATGAAAATTCTGACAAAACTCACACTCGCACTCGCTGCCACCGCAGCACTGTCCGCGACGGCTTCGGCCCAGACTTTCAAGATCTGGCACTATGAGCCGGCCGACAGCGCACTTGGCATCGCCTGGGACGCCGCCATCGAGGCCTTCAAGGAGAGCCACCCGGATGTCGACGTCCAGTTCGAACTGAAGACGTTCGACCAGATCAACCAGGCCGGCACGATGATCCTCAATTCATCCGAGGCTCCCGACGTCCTGGAATACAACAAGGGCAACGGTACTGCCGGTCTCGCCGCCTCGCAGGGGCTGTTGCAGGCGCTCGACGAACCCTATCATGCCCGCGGCTGGGACCAGATCATTGCCGAGGAATCGCTGGCGCTGGGCAAGTATGACGAAGATGGCGTGTTCGGTTCCGGCCCGCTGGTCGGCATTCCGAACTACGGCGAGTTCGTCTCGGTGTTCTACAATGCCGACATGCTGGCGGCCCGTGACATGGAGGTCCCGACAACATTCGACGAGTTCACGGCCATCATGGACGCCTTCGTCGCCGAGGGCATCACGCCGATCGTCGAAGCGGCCAACGACTATCCGGCCCAGCACCTGATGTACATGCTGGCTCTGAAAGAGGCCGACGCCGAGTGGATCGCCAATTTCGAAGGGCTCAAGGCCCCGCTTGACACGGCGCCGTTCCTTTATGCCGGCCAGATGCTCGTCGACTGGGTCGAGAAGGGCTACCTCTCCAAGGATGCTACCGGCATGAATGCCGACGACATGACCAACCAGTTCATGGCCGGCGCATCGCCGTTCGTGGTGGGTGGTACCTGGCTGTCGACGTCCTACGGCAATATCGAGGCCTTCGAGGCCAGCCAGTTCCTGTTCCCGGGCCAGAAATATGCGCCGGGCTCGACGGGCAACATGTGGGTGGTTCCGGTCAACGCCCAGAACAAGGAACTTGCCTATGACTTCATCGGCATCACCTTGTCCAAGGATATCCAGAACCTGATGGGCAACAACGGCGGTCTGCCGGTTGCGGCCGATCCCTCCGCCATCACTGATCCGGTCGGCAAGACCACGACGGCGCTGTTCGGCGAGCTGGTGGCGCGCGGCGGTCTCGGCTTCTATCCTGACTGGCCGGTGGCCGGGTTCTACAACGAAGTCCTGCAGGCGACCCAGGCCGTCATCGGCGGCACGGCGACCCCCGAAGAGTTCGCGGCGCGTCTGAAGGAATTCTACGACGACGGCATGGACATGTAATAGGCTCAGTGGTGCGGGGCGGGTGGTCCGCCCCGCATCGGGCGTTTACTTATGGCAGCAAGAATCCCCTCCTATCAGCAGAGTTCGGCGGCCTACTGGCTTTATCTTTTGCCGGGGCTGCTGGGATTCCTGATCGTGATCGGCGTGCCGTTCCTGATGAATATCGGCATCTCGCTGACCAAGTGGCGGGGCATCAAGGCGCCGAAATTCATCGGGCTCGACAACTACGAGCGCCTGATCGGCGATGGTGCCTTCTGGGCCTCGCTGGAACACACGTTGTTTTTCGTTGTCGCCATGGCCGTGGTGCCGACGATCATTTCCCTGATCATCGCCTCGGTCCTATTCGACTATATCAGCGCCCGGTTCGGGCAGCAGATGTCGAGCTTTTTCCGCGCCGGCTACTACCTGCCGCAGATCCTGCCGATCTCGGTGGCGGGTGTGCTCTGGGGCTGGATTCTCAATCCGCACGGCGTGCTCAACCTCATCCTCGATGCAACCGGCCTCAGCGCTCTCAGCAACAACTGGCTCGGCGATCCCAACCTTGCCATCTATGCACTCGGCTTCGTCATGGTCTGGCTGCAGATCGGCTATTCGCTTGTCATCTTCATGGCCGGGCTCGGACGGGTCGATCCATCGCTTTACGAAGCGGCGGAGCTCGATGGCGCCAGCGCGGTGCAACGGTTCTGGTACGTCACCATTCCGATGCTCAAGCCGGAGATCTTCGTTGTCGGCCTGACGACGACGATCGCCGCGCTCAAGGTGTTCGCGCCGGTGTTCGTTCTGACCAATGGCGGGCCCGACAACGCCACGCTCGTGCCGTCCTATTTCTCCTATTACCACTTCTTCTCGACCGTCCGGGTCGGCTACGGCGCAGCCATCGCCACGGCGCAGACGGCAATCACCATCGTTCTCGCCCTGATCTTTTTGTGGGTGCAAACGCGCCAGACCGAGGAGGCGGCCCATGACTGACACGGTCGGTGCCGCCCCGTCCGGCCTCAACACTCCGCGCCACAAGCGCGGCGCCCTGCGTTGGTGGGTGCTGGCGATTTTGCTCGTCTTTCTGGCCTTCATGCTGGCGCCGATCTTCCTTGCGCTCAACAATGCGCTGAAGACGGCAGCCGATTATGCTACCAACGGTCCGCTGGCCCTGCCTGCCGCGCTCGATTTCTCCGGCATCATCGGCTTCTGGGAATATGTCGATTTCCCCAAGAAGATCTGGAACAGTCTGCTGCTCAGCGGCTGCGCTGCCTTGTTTGGCGTGGCGCTTTCGCTGTTCAACGCCTATGCCATCGGCATTGGGCGCATCAAGGGCGGCAAGGTCATGCTGGTCATTCTGCTCCTGGGCATCATGATCCCGCAGGAATCGCTGATCTACCCGCTGTACTATCTGGCAAAATCGGTCGGGCTCTACGACTCGCTTCTTGCGGTGATCATCATTTTCACCGTGATCCAGTCGATCTTCGGCACCTATCTGCTGTCGGCGGTACTGACGAGCTTCCCGCGCGAGATCCTCGAGGCGGCGCGGGTCGACGGCGCCAACCGCTGGCAGATCCTGTGGTACGTCATCACGCCGATCCTTCGGCCGACGCTGGCTGTCCTGGCCACGTTCTATTTCATCTGGACCTGGAACGAATTCCTCATTCCGCTGGTCATGCTGATTTCGAACACCAACCAGACGGTTTCGGTGGCCTTGGGCAATCTCAGCGGCCAATATGTCTCGCAACCGACGATCACGGCGGCGGCGTCGCTGCTGGGCATCCTGCCGACGGTGATCTTCTTCCTGATCTTCCAGCGGACGCTGACCAAGGGCGTCGTCGTTGGGGCAGTGAAATGAGCCCGGCCTGGCAGGGTCGCAAACGCTTTCAAACGGAGGGATGAGCATTGGGTGCCGTCTCGATCAATGATGTTCGCAAGAAATTCGGACCGGTGGAGGTGCTTCACGGCGTCTCCGTCGATATCGGCGAGGGCGAGTTCGTCGTGCTGGTCGGCCCGTCCGGCTGCGGGAAATCGACATTGCTGCGCATGATCGCCGGGCTCGAGGACATCACCTCGGGCGAGATTTCCATCGGCGATCGCGTCGTCAACACCCTGGCGCCGAAAGACCGCGACATCGCCATGGTCTTCCAGACCTATGCGCTTTATCCTCACATGACCGTTGCCGACAATATGGGTTTCTCGCTCAAGCTGGCCGGCATTCCCAAGCAGGAGCGGCGCAAGCGCGTCGAGGCGGCTGCAGAGATCCTCGGGCTGACCGATTATCTCGACCGCCAGCCCCGGCAGCTGTCCGGCGGCCAGCGCCAGCGCGTTGCCATGGGCCGCGCCATTGTTCGCGATCCGGCGGTGTTCCTGTTCGACGAACCGCTTTCCAATCTCGACGCCAAACTGCGCGTGCAGATGCGCTCCGAGATCAAGCAGAACCACCAGCGTTTGAAGACGACGACCGTCTATGTCACCCACGACCAGATCGAGGCCATGACAATGGCCGACCGCATCGTCGTCATGAACGAGGGCCGTATCGAGCAGATCGGCTCACCGCTTGATCTCTATGACACGCCGGCCAACCGGTTCGTTGCCGGCTTCATCGGTTCACCGGCGATGAACATGCTCGAGGGCAGGTTCGAAGGCGACGCTTTTGTTGCGGCCGATGGTACCCGAATTCCGCTGGGCGCGAGGGTTCCGTCCGGATCGGAAGGGCGCGGGGTGATTCTCGGCATTCGCCCGGAGCATTTCCAGCTCGCCGAAGACGGCGTTGCCTGCGAGGTCATGACTGTCGAACCGACCGGCTCGGAAACCCAGGTGATGATGCGCTTCGCCGGCCAGGAAAGCATCGGCGCCTTCCGCGAGCGCATCGAGGCGAAGCCCGGCGGTTCGATCAACGTGCTGCCGCAGATGGAGAGCGTGCATCTGTTCGATGCAGAGAGCGGCGCGCGCATATAGAGAGTTTCGCGCTTCGTCATTCGGAATTGATCCGGAATCCGGCCGCGCGCAATTCTGCGCGCGGAAAGACTCCATCGCTCGGCTGACGCTTCGCACTGGATTCCCGATCAAGTTGGCAGTGACAACTGAATGCCAGGCCATGCCGAGAACGCTCAGTCCTGGCGTAAGTCCTCCGGCAGCAGCTCCTCCGGCATGTTCTGGTAGGCGACCGGCCTGAGGAAACGCCGGATCGACAGCGTGCCGACCGAGGTGGCGCCGAAATTGGTCGAGGCCGGGTAGGGGCCGCCATGCACCATTGAATCGCAGACCTCGACACCGGTCGGGTAGTTGTTGACCAGAAGCCGTCCCGCCTTGCGTTCGATCACCGGCATCAGCTTTTGCGCCAGGGCAGTGTCGGCCTTGTCCATGTGCAACGTCGTCGTCAGCTGGCCTTCGAGACTGTGGGCGACGGCAAGCATCTCCTCTTCGTCACTGGCGACAACCACCAGTCCGAGCGGTCCGAAGACCTCCTGGCCCAGCATCTTGTCGCCGAGCCAGTCGGTGCCTGTCGTGGCGTAAAGATAGGGTGTGGCGTTGCGCAGGTCGCAGGTCGAGGTCAGCAGTTCGCGGATTCCTTCGGTGCCGGCAACACGGTCGCGGCCAGCGCGATAGGCGCTGGCGATGCCGTCGGTCAGCATGGTCTGTTCACCGACGCCGCCAAGCGCCTCGGTGGCCGCGCCCATGAAGGCATCTGCCTCGCTGCCCGCGATGATGACCGAGATGCCGGGATTGGTGCAGAACTGGCCGGCGCCCATCGTCAGCGAGCCGGTCCAGCCCGAGGCGATTTCGTTGCCACGCGCCGCCGCGGCGGCAGGCAGGATGAACATCGGATTGACCGAACCCAGTTCGCCGAAGAACGGGATCGGTTCGGGCCGCGCGGCGCAAAGGTTGAACAGGGCCCGGCCGCCGCCATGCGAGCCGGTGAACCCGACCGCCTTGATGCGCGGATGGGTGACGAGCGCTTCGCCGACGGCGCGGTCGCCGCCCTGGATCAGCGAGAAGGTGCCAAGGGGCATGCCTGTCTTGAGAATGGCCGCGAGAATGGCGTCGGCGACGATTTCTCCGGTGCCGGGATGGGCCGAATGGCCCTTGACCACCACGGGACAACCGGCAGCCAGCGCCGCCGCCGTGTCGCCGCCCGCCGTCGAGAAGGCCAGCGGGAAATTGGAGGCACCAAAAACGCCGACCGGACCGATGGGGCGCTGCACCATCTTGATATCGGGGCGCGGCAGTGGCTGCCTGTCAGGCAGGGCGCCATCGTGACGGCGGTCGAGATAATCGCCCTTGAGAATGTGGCTGGCGAACAGCTTGAGCTGGCCGGTGGTGCGCCCGCGTTCGGAGATCAGCCGCGCTTCGGGAAGGCCGGTCTCGGCACTGCCGATCTCGGTGATGGCATCGCCACGGACATCCATCTCCTCGGCGATGGCATTGAGGAAGGCGGCGCGCTCGGCGCGGCTGGTGTAGCCATAGGTCCAGAAAGCTGCCTCTGCCGCTTCGGCAGCGTCGGCGACCAGAGCCGGCGTGCCGACGCAGAAACTGAACTGCGGCCCGGTGGCCGGAGCGTTCTCGAAGGTTTCGGGGCTGCCGACCCAGTCGCCGGCGATCAGGTGTCTTCCGTGGGGACGGTAGCTCATGTCGTCTTGTCCTTCCAAAGGGCGGCGGTGCGGGCCTGGCCGATTACCTCGTCACAGCATCGGCGCGGCTTGTTGCGTCGGGATAACAATACGCCGGAAAATTCGGGAATCGATGGACCCGTGTTCGGTCCTCAGCCTAGAGTCCGGCTTGCGGCATCGCAACATGTCTGCGCCGGTGGGGAGGCCGAAACGCCAATGACCAGAGCTTTGTCAGGGATTCTGCCTGTCGCCCCGACGCCATTTCATGCCGACGGGCAGGTGGACGTGGATGGCATGCGGCGCGTTCTCGATTGCATGATCGACCAGGGCGTCGATGCCATCTGCATCCTGGCCAATTACTCCGAGCAGTTCGTGCTGTCCGATGACGAGCGGACCCTGCTGACCCGCCTGAGCCTCGAACATGTCGGCGGGCGGGTGCCGGTGATCGTCACCATTTCGCATTTTTCCACCGGGATCGTCGTCGAGCGCGCCCGTGCCGCCGAGGCGATGGGGGCGTCGATGGTGATGATGATGCCGCCCTATCATGGTGTCGGGCTGGTGCCGGCCGAAGCCGGAATTTACGAGCACTTCGCCGCCGTCAACGCCGCGATCTCCATCCCCGTCATGGTGCAGGACGCGCCTTTATCGGGCGTGTCGCTGCCGGTGCCGCTGCTGGTGCGCATGGCGCGCGAACTGGAGCAGGTGCGTTTTTTCAAGATCGAAACGCCCTTTGCCGCCGACAAGCTGGCGGCTTTGATCGCGGAAGGCGGAGACGCCATTCTCGGCCCCTACGATGGCGAGGAGGCGGTGACTCTTCTGGCCGACCTCGATGCCGGGGCCCGAGGTACGATGAGCTCGGCCATGTTGCCCGATAGGATCAGGCCGATCATCACCGCCTTCCATGCCGGCGACGACAAGGCGGCGCTGAAAGGCTGGCAGCAGATCCTGCCGCTGATCAACCACGAGAACAGGCAATGCGGGTTGCGCGCCAGCAAGACGGTGATGCAGGCGGGCGGGGTCATCAAATCCGATCATGTTCGGCATCCGCTGAAGCCCTTGAGCGAGCGCACTCGCATGCGGTTGCTTCAGCTTGCGAGCGAACTCGATCTGGTTGCGATGCGCTGGGGAAAATAGGCGTCATGTCAGAAGGTTGCTGACGGGTTCTGATGTCCTGATTCTAGCTTAGCGCCGCGATAGCCGCCTGGCCGAGCGCCAATCCGCCATCATTGGCCGGCGCGTCGCGCTGCACAAGAACCGCGAGCCCGGCATCGGAAAGCCGGGTGTGCAGACCTTCGAGCAGCAAGCGGTTCTGCATGACGCCACCGGAAAGGGCGACGCGCGAAATGCCAGTTTCCTCGGCGAGCGTATGCATCAATTCCGTCAAGGCCACGATGAGCCCGTTGTGGAAACGCGCGGCGATCAGGCCCGTCTCCGTATTCTTGCCGAGATCGTCGAACAGCGCTTTCCAGAGCGGCGTCCAGGTGAGGCTATATGCCGATCCGCGACGTTCGATGGCTGACGGATAGGCACCGGCGTCTGCCACATGCGGCGTCGCCAGGGCTTCGAGCGCCATTGCCGCCTGGCCTTCGAAATCCTGTTGCTCGAAGGCGATGCCGAGTGCTGCCGCAACGGCGTCGAACAGCCTCCCGGCCGACGAGGTGAGGGGGGCGTTGACCCCGCGCGCCATCATCGAGGCGATGAGGTCGAGCGGCTTGCCGGCAAGTGCTGTGGCAGGCGCGGTGCCGGCGACATGGTCGCGCCAGCCCGGACCGAATGCAACGCCTAGTTGTGCCACCAGGTTGCGCCAGGGCTCGCGCTGGGCACGGTCGCCGCCCGGCTGCGGCACCGGGTCGAGATAGCCGAGACGCTCGAAGCTGCGATAGCCGCCGACAAGCACTTCGCCGCCCCAGATGGTGTTGTCGCTGCCAAGCCCCAGTCCATCGAGGACAATGCCGATGGTTGTGTCGTCATCCGGGGAGACCTGGTTGTCGGCAAGGCAGGAGGCGAAGTGAGCGTGGTGATGCTGGATGCGGACGATGCGCGCGCCCGCTTCGGCGGCCAGTTCCTCGCCCCAGCGCGTCGACAGGTAATCCGGGTGCTGGTCGACGGCGATCACCTCCGGGGTGAAACGATAGAGATTGCGGTAGAGCGCCAAGGACTTGCGGTAATCGGCATAGGTGGCGGCGTTTTCGAGATCGCCCATGTGCTGAGAAAGGATCGCCTCGCCGTCGCGCATCAGGCAGAAGGCCGATTTGAGCCCGCCGCCCATGGCCAGCACGCGCGGTGTATCGGCAAAGCCGGGGCCGGGACGGAGGGTTGCCGGGGCCAGTCCACGTCCGCGCCGCAACACCTGCACGCCCGGTCCGTCGATACGGGTGACGGAATCGTCGAGCCGGTTGACGATGTCGCGGTCGTGCATGAGGGAGAAATCGGCGATACCGTCCAGCCTTGCCCGCGCATCATCATTGTCGATCGCCTGCGGTTCCTCGCTGAGATTGCCCGAGGTCAGGACGATGGGAATGTCGAGTTGGGCCATCAGCAGGTGATGAAGGGGTGAATAGGCGAGCATGAAGCCGACAAGGCGCTGGTCCGGCGCCACGCCGGGTGCCAGCGGTTCGCCGGCCATTTCGAGCAGAACGATGGGGGCAACACTGGAGCTCAGAAGGGTTTCTTCGGCTTCACACACCTTGGCGAAGCGCCTGATCGCATCGACCGTTCCAGCCATCAGCGCCAGCGGTTTGCTCGGTCGGTGCTTGCGGCGGCGCAATTCGGCGACAGCTGCTTCGCTGGTCGCGTCGCAAGCGAGGTGAAAACCGCCAATACCCTTGATGGCGCCGATCTCGCCTGCCTTCAATCGGCGCGCCGCTTCGGCGATGGCATCGCCATCGATACGCATGCCCTTGGCGTGTTCGAGCCAGAGCTGCGGTCCGCAGACGGGACAGGCATTGGGCTGGGCATGGAAGCGCCGGTCGGCAGGGTCGGTGTATTCACGTCCGCAATCCGGGCACATCTCGAACACCCGCATCGACGTCTGCGCCCGGTCATAAGGGATGGCCTTGATGATCGACAGGCGCGGGCCGCAATGGGTGCAATTGGTGAAGGCGTAGCCGAAGCGGCGATTGGCCGGATCGAAGATCTCGTCGCGGCAGGCCGGGCAGGTGGCGGCATCGGGCACGACACCGGTCTGTATGTCGGTGTTGGCGCTTTCAACGATGTCGAAACCTTCGGGCGGTGTGCCGGCCTCCAGCGTTTCGAAGCTGACGGTATCGACCCGCGCCAACGGTGGTGCGTCGGTCTTCAGGCGTTCGGCAAATCGGTCGAGCGCGTCGTCCTTGCCCCATGCGAGGATTTCGACGCCCTCGCCGTCGTTGAGCACTTGGCCCAGCAGCGCTTCCTCATGGGCCAGCCGCCAGACGAAGGGCCGGAACCCCACGCCCTGTACCAGTCCGCGTACGCGGAATTTTCGGCCTGAAAGCGGCTTGCTCATGGGGAGAGCTTAGCAAATGCGCGGCAATTGCTCGCCGGCGATCCAGTCGACGACGCGCGTGCCGCCGAAACCGGTCTTCATCTGGATGAGATGGGCATCGTCTTCGATAACCGTGCCGATGCGGGCGGCGTTTTCGCCAAGCGGGTGGGCGCGCATGATGGCGACGAGCTTTTCCGCGTCCGAGTCTTCGCAAATGCAGATCAGCTTGCCTTCGTTGGCGACATAGAGCGCGTCGAGGCCGAGGAACTCGCAGGCAGCGGAGACATCGGGGCGAACCGGGATGGCCTTTTCGTCGAGCATCATGCCGACCCCGGAGGCCGAAGCAATCTCGTTGAGCGTTGCCGCGAGGCCGCCGCGCGTCGGGTCGCGCAGGGTCGTGATATTGGGCACGGCGGCAAGCATCTGGTCGATCATGCCGTTGAGTGCGGCGCAATCGGAAACGATCTCGGTCTCGAATTCGAGGCTCTCGCGCTTGGAAAGGATGGCGACACCGTGGTCGCCGATGGTGCCGGAAACGAGTACCGCCTGACCGGGCCGTGCCGTATCGCCGGCCGTGCTGACGCCTTCGGGCACGACGCCGATGCCGGTTGTCGAGATGAAGACACCGTCGCCCTTGCCTTTTTCGACGACCTTGGTGTCGCCGGTGGCGATGGTGACGTCGGCTGCCCTGGCCGCTGCGGCCATGGACATGACGATCCGTTCAAGATCGGCGAGGGGGAAGCCCTCTTCGAGGATGAAGCCGACGGAGAGATAGAGCGGCTTTGCGCCCATCATGGCAACGTCGTTGACCGTGCCGTTGATCGAGAGTGCGCCAATGTCGCCGCCGGGGAAGAACAGCGGCGTGATGACGTGACTGTCGGTCGAGATGACGACACGACCGGGCGGAAGGTCGACCAGTGCGCCATCATTGCCCTGGTCGAGCACCGGGTTGGCGAAATGCTTGTGGAACAGGGTGCGGATCAGCTCGGCCATGGCACGTCCGCCGCCGCCATGGGTCATGTCGACGCTGCCCGAAAGGGTCGAAGGACCCGATGTCATTTCACTCATGCGATTTCGGCCTGTTTCGCCTCGTTCTTGTTGCGGAAGCGGCCATAGGTCCAGTAGGCGGCGCAGGCGCCTTCGGAGGAGACCATGCACGAGCCCATCGGGTTGTCCGGTGTGCACACGGTGCCGAAGAGCTTGCACTCGGTCGGTTTCTTGACACCGCGCAGGATCGCCGGGCATTCGCAGGACTTGGTCTCGCGCGACTGCTTGGCGGAAATCTCGAAACGCTTCTCGGCATCGTAGAAGGCGTATTTGTCCTTCAGGCGCAGCGCCGAATTCGCCACCGAGCCGAGGCCGCGCCATTCGAAGCTCTCGCGCAGCTCCAGCACCTCGTCGACCAGCGCCTGCGCCTTGAGATTGCCGTCGCGGGTGACGACGCGGGTGTATTCGTTCTCGACCTCGCAGCGACCGGTCTTGATCTGGCGGATCAGCATCAGCACCGACTGCATGACATCGAGCGGTTCGAAACCGCAAATGACGACAGGTTTCTGGTACTTTTCTGCGGCTTTTTCATATGGTTTCGAGCCGATGACGGCACTGACATGCGAGGGGCCGAGAAAACCGTCGATCCGCGCCGGTCCGCCGGGGGCGAAATCCTCGCTGTCGAGGATGTGGCCGATAGCTGCCGGGGTCAGGACGTGATTGACGAAGACCGAGAAGTTCTTCAGCCCTTCCTTTTCAGCCTGCAGCACGGCGACGGCGGTGGGCGGCGTCGTTGTCTCGAAGCCAATGGCAAAGAAGATGACCTGTTTGTCCGGACTGTCGCGGGCGATCTTGAGGGCGTCCATGGTCGAATAGACCATGCGAATGTCGGCACCATCTGCCTTGGCCTTGATGAGCGAACGCTGCTTGGTGCCCGGCACCCGCATCATGTCGCCGTAAGAGCACAGAATCGCCCCATGCCTTTCGGCCAGTTCGACCGCGTCGTCGAGACGTCGGACCGGCAGCACACAGACCGGGCAGCCGGGTCCGTGGACGAAATGGACGTTTTTGGGCATCAGGTCCTGCACGCCGTAGCGGAAGATGGCGTGCGTGTGCCCGCCGCAGAACTCCATGAAGTAGTAGTCGAGATCGCCGGCAGCTTCCTCGGCAATGGTTGCGGCGAGTTTCTCGGCTACGGCGTGGTCGCGGAACTCGTCGACATATCTCATTGCGAGTCCTCGGTGATTTCGGCCATTTCCTCGGCCAGCAAGCCGCCTTCGCGCATCAGGTCGAGCGTGCGTTGCGCTTCGTCTTCACTGAGCTTGTTGAGGGCATAGCCGACATGGACGAGCACGTAGTCGCCGATGGCCGCATCCTCGATCAGAGCCGTCGAGATCTTCTTCCTTATGCCTTCAAGCGAGACGATGGCGGTCGCGTCGCTTTCTTCGACGGAGACGATCTTGGCCGGAATGGCGAGACACATGAACCTGACTCCTGTTCGGCGTTGGGCCGTGACGGATCCGACGCAAAATGTGCCGGACACCATCCAGTTTTAAGGCGTGGCGGGACCGCGCCGCAAGTCCCCTTGGTTGCCTCAGACGCTTTCGAGCTCGTGGCCGGCCATGGCCATGGCGCGGGCGCCCATCAACCAGGCGATCCAGTTGTCGAGGCCTTCGCCGGAGCGCGCCGAGACGGCCAGAACCTTGATGCCCGGCTTGACGCGGCGGGCGTTGGCGCTTGCCACCTCCATGTCGAAATCGACATAGGGCAACAAGTCGGTCTTGTTGATCAGGACGAGGTCCGACGCGGCAAAAATATCGGGATATTTCAGCGGCTTGTCGTCGCCTTCGGTCACCGAGAGAATGACCACCTTGTGCGCTTCGCCGAGATCGAAGCCGGCCGGGCACACGAGGTTTCCGACGTTCTCGATGAAAACGACCGAACCGTCGGCCGGGCCGAGATGCTCGATCGCGTGTCCGACCATATGGGCGTCGAGGTGGCAGCCCTTGCCGGTGTTGATCTGAATGGCTTCGGCGCCGGTCTTGCGAATGCGGTCGGCATCATTGGCGGTCTGCTGGTCGCCTTCGACGACATAGGGCACGAGCTTGCCCTGTAGCTTCTCGATGGTCTTGCACAGCAGCTCGGTCTTGCCCGAGCCAGGGCTCGACACAAGATTGAGCGCCAGGATACCTCGTGCGCCAAGCATGGCGCGGTTGCCTTCGGCCAGGGCGTTGTTCTTGGCCAGAAGATCGCGCTCGACGGCGACAACACGGGATTCGGTATCCCCGCCGTGGTCGTGGTCGTGAGTGTGGCCATGATCGTGGTCGTGATGATGGTGGTGATGGTCGTGGCCGTGAGAATGCTCATGACCCTCGATCGTCACCTCGCCTTTGCCGCAACCGCAGGTGGCACACATCAGGTGACCTCCATTTCCTTGATACGCAGGGCGTCGCCGCCACTTATCTGCAACTCGGTGCCCCCACAATTAGGGCATGGGTCGAACCGGTCGTTGATCTGGACCAATTCGAAGCAGGAAAGACAACGTGCCTCGGCCGGTGGCGTGACGATATCGAGCTTCGCGCCGTCGGCCAAGGTGCCGGCCATCACAACATCGAAACCGAAACGCATGGCTTCGGGTTCAACCGAGGACAGCGGGCCGATCTCGAGAACGATGCGCGTGATCTTCTCGAACTTTCCTGTCTCGGCTTCGGATTTCAGAATGTCGAGCAGGCTTTCACAAAGCGAAAGCTCATGCATCGGCAGGGTTCTCTTCCCCGATGCCGTACGTGGCGGACGCCTTGGCGTACCAGTCGAGGAAAAACGCTTCGGCCTCGTCGAGATGGGTCTTGGCTTCTTCGCTCAGACCTTCCTTGACCTCGCCATAATCCCAGCCGGCAATGCCGAGAATGAATGCCGGCGGCGTGCTGCCGTAAAGCGTGCCCGCCAGTGTCAGCACCGCTTCCGGGCTCAGCTCATGGCTGCCCATGCCGGTGGCGCCGCCACCGGTGACCGGCCGGAACGAGAACGAGCCCTCGGCACCGATCTCGGCATCGGCGAAGATCACCATGTCAGCCTCGGAGGCGGCGAGGGCATGATCGACGGTCAACTGGTAGTCGATGTCGATATCGAGCCCTGCCGGTGCGGCTTTTTCGATCCGTTCCGCAAAAAGCGGACCAAGGCCGTCGTCGCCGCGGCCTTGGTTACCGAATCCGATCAGGAGTGCAGCCATAAATCAGGCCGTCTCCATCGTGTCGCGCGAGGCAATGACCTTGCCTTCGGCGTCCTGGATCTCGACCTGGAGCGGCATCTGCCCGAGGGCATGGGTCGCGCAGGACAAGCAGGGATCATAGGCGCGGATCGCGACTTCGATGTGGTTGAGCATGCCTTCGGTCACCTGTGCGTGGCCTGAGATGTGCTTCATGGCCACGTCCTTGACGGCGCGGTTCATGCCTTCATTGTTGTGGGTCGTCGACACAATCAGGTTGCAGTAGGTGACCTGATCGTTCTCGTCCACCTTGTAGTGGTGGATAAGGTTGCCGCGCGGTGCCTCGATGACGCCGACGCCTTCTTCGCGACGGTCGCCCTTGGCCACCAGGTCTGTGCCCTGAAGGTCGGGATCGTTGAGCAGTTCGCGGATCTTTTCGACGCAGTGCAGGACCTCGATCATGCGGGCCCAGTGATTGCCCAGCGATGTGGTGTTGGGCTTACCGTCGGTGACCGCACGCAGTTCGTTGAGCGCGTCATTGGCCAGCGGCGTGTCGATGAAGTCGACATTGTTGAGGCGCGCCAGCGGACCCACACGATACCAGCCGGTTTCCGGCGTCATTTCCTTGTAGTACGGGAACTTCATGTAGGACCAGGAGCGGACGTCCTCGGTCACGTAGTTGTAGTAGTCCTTGTTGGGGACGTTATCGACAAGGATGTCGCCGTCCGGACCCTTCATGCGGAAGTTGCCGTTGTACAGGTCGAGTGCGCCGTCTTCGCGGACGATCGACATGTAGTTCGACGGGAAGGCGCCGAAGGAGTTCACCAGGTCGAGGTGACCGAGCGTGTAGTCCTTGGCCAGCGCCACCGCATCCTCGACCCACTTGGTCATCTCGTCGATGTCCTTGAGGAACTCGTCGCGTTTCTCGACGGAGAGGTTGCGGTTGATGCCGCCCGGGATGGCGCCGGTGCCATGCACCTTCTTGCCGGCGGTGGCGTGGATGATTTCCTGGCCATATTTGCGCATCATCACGGCACGGCGGCCGAGTTCGGGATTCTCCTTGAGAATCTCGAAGACGTTGCGCTTGGCGGCAGGCGCGTCGAACCCGAACAGAAGGTCCGGCGCGGCGAGGTGGAAGAAGTGCAGCACGTGAGACTGCATCACCTGGCCGTAATGCATCAGACGACGCATCTTTTCAGCGGTCGGCGGCAGCACGTCGACGCCGGCGATCATGTCCATCGCCTTGGCGGCGGCGAGATGGTGGCTCACCGGGCAGATGCCGCACAGACGCTGCACGACGACCGGGACTTCCCACATCAGGCGCCCACGAATGAAGCGCTCGAAGCCGCGGAACTCGACGATGTGAAGCCGGGCTTCCTCGACCTCGTTGTCTTCGTTCATGTGGATGGTGACCTTGCCGTGTCCTTCGACACGCGTCACCGGGGCTATTTCGATAAGTCTGGGTTCGGCCATTTTTCTCGATCCTAGTCGAACTTGATCAGTTCGCGCTCGAAGCCACGGAACTTGCCGGTCAGCAGGCCGGCGAGCGTGTTGAAGATGATGTCGCCGCTCGGGGCACATCCGGGGATGTTGTAGTCGATTTCGACCACTTCCGAGCAGGGATAGACCTTGTCGAGCACAAGCGGCAACGCCGGATCGTTGGGAATCTGGTGCGTCGTGTTGCGGATATACTTGCCGGTAATGTAGGCCTCCTCAAGGCATTCGAGCAAAGGATTGTCCGAATGCATCACTGCGTTCCTCATCGCGGGAAGGCCACCCATGATGGCGCATTGCCCGAGGGCGATGAGCACGTCGCAGTTCTTGCGGAAGTCCCGCAGGACGTGGACGTTCTCCTCGTTGCAGCAACCGCCTTCGATGATGCCGATGTCGCAGCGACCGGTGAACTTCTTGATGTCGTTGACCGGCGAGCGGTCGAACTCGACCAGCTTCATCAGTTCGATCAGGCGTTCATCGATGTCCAGGATCGCCATGTGGCAGCCGAAGCACCCGGCCAGTGACGCGGTTGCAATCCGCGCTTTTCTAAGTTCAGGCATTGCGCTTCTCCTCGATTTCGTGACCGATCAGACCTTGGTCGAACTCGCGTTCGCCGATCGGAATCCTGAAACCCTCACGCTTTCTGATGATGCAGCCCACAGGGCAGACGTCGGCCGAAATGGCGTGGTCGGTGACGGCTGCGTCGGTGTGGGCCAGGTCCATGCCGTTGACGGCGACGCGGCGCTTGATGCCGCGGCCGACATAGCCGAACAGCCCCTTGCCGTCATTGTCCTGGGAAGCGCGAATGCAGCGGCCGCAGGAAATGCAGCGGTTGGTGTCGAGTGCGATATCGGGATGGGATGCATCCAGGTCGCGGTTCGGCTCCAGATAGGGGAACTTGGTCGTTTCGGTCATGTCGAGCCGGTAGGCCATGGCCTGCAGCTCGCAATTGCCGGACGCCTCGCACATCGGGCAGAAGTGGTTGCCCTCGTGGAACAGCATCTCGACCAGGTCACGCCGCAGCTTGGAAAGGTAGGGCGTTTCCGATTCGACATTGGTGCCGGGGTTGGCCGGCTGGGTGCAGGCCGAGACGGAACGTCCGCCGACCTTGACCGTGCACACGCGGCACGAGCCCTGATGCCTCAGGCCTTCGTGGTCGCACAGCCGGGGAATGTAGATGCCGGCCTCGTCGGCGGCTTCCATGATGGTCTGGCCAGGTTGCGCCCGCACCTCGATACCATCGATGGTGAAGGTGAAGGTTGTGTCGCGCCTTGTGCCTGTGTCGCTGATAGCGCTCATTTGGAGTAATCCTTGTCAAAGATGTAGGAGCGGCGCTTGGCAATCTTGCGCGCGCCGTCGATCGCCGACTGGATGTCGAACGTGTCCCTGATGCCGTTCTTGTTCGCCTTGGTCATGGTCGAATAGATCAGCGGGAAGCTCTTGAGCGTCGTCAGAACCGGGTTCGGCGCCGTGATGCCGAGACCGCAACGTGAAGTCTCGATGATCGTGGAGCTGAGATCCCTGAGGTATTCGATGTCCTCCGGATTGGCGAGGCCCTTGCGGAACTTGGCGATGGCCTTCTGAAGGAAGACGTTGCCGACCCGGCAGGGGGTGCAGTAGCCGCAGCTCTCGTGCACGAAGAAGGACATGTAGTATTCGACGATCTCGAGAATGTTGCGAGATGCGTTGAAGATGATGACGGCGCCACCGGTGGCGAGATCATCGAAGGTCAACTTCCTGTCGAAGCTGTCGCGGCCGATCATGGTGCCGGACGGTCCGCCGACCTGGACGGCCGCCGCATCTTCGGCGCCGACGATCCGGAGCAGCTCCCAGATCGAATGGCCATAAGGCAGCTCGTAGATGCCGGGGTTGAGGCAGTCGCCCGAAACCGAGAAGAGCTTGGTACCGTGGCTGCCTTCGGTGCCGAGGTCGAAGAACCACTTGGCGCCCTTATCGAGAATGCGGGCGGCGTGGCAGAAGGTCTCGACATTGTTGACGACCGTCGGATAGCCGAGATAGCCGCGCTGGACCGGGAAGGGCGGACGGGTCTTGGGTTCGCCCGGCAGGCCCTCGCAGGACGAGATCAGCGCGCCTTCCTCACCGCAGACATAAGCGCCGGCGCCGAGCTGGATGCGGATATCGAAATGGAAGTTCCTGATGCCCATGATCTCCTTGCCGAGAAGGCTGTGAGACCGGCGTTCCTCGAGAACCTGCTCGAGAAGGGGCTGCAGATATTCGTATTCGCCGCGCAGGTAGATGATGCCTTCCCTGGCGCCGACGGCGCGGGCGGCGATGGTCATGCCTTCGATGAGAAGGTGCGGACGTTCGGTCAGAAGCGCGCGGTCCTTGAAGGTCCCGGGCTCGCCTTCGTCGGCGTTGCAGATGATAAAGCGCCGTTCGGCCTCACCGCCGGCGGCAAAGCGCCACTTGCGGCCGGTGACGAAACCGGCACCGCCACAGCCCCTCAGACCGCTCTCCTCAACGGTCGTGATGATCTGGGTCGGCGTGATCGAAAGCGCCTTGGCAAGGCCGGCGTCCATCGGAACCGGGCCGAGCAGGGATTCGCCGGCATGGCGGATGTTGTTGGCGACCATTCGGGTGGCGCGCTCATGCGCGGACGACGGTGTGAAGCCGGGAACGGCGATCTTTTCGGGGGTTTCGCCGCCCTTGAGGGCCATAGCCACGTCATGCGCCTTCTCCGGCGTCAGCTTGGTGATGACAACGTCGTTGATCATCGCCGCCGGGGCCTGGTCGCACATGCCGATGCAGGGGGTGTATTCGAGCGAGAACTCGCCGTCGGCGGAAGTTTCGCCGACCGAGATGCCGAGAGCGTTCTCGAACTCCTCCACGACATCGTCGAGACCGGAGAACCGGTCGATGATGTCGTCGCACAGCCGGATTGTCACCTTGCCGCGCGGTTCGAGCGAGAAGAACGAGTAGAAACTCGCCACACCCTCGACCTGGATACGTGACAGATCGGTCGCCTCGGCGATCGCTTCCATCGTTTCGGGGGAGATCCAGCGGTAGCGTTTCTGGATCGTCAGCAGGATGTCCATCATCCTGTGTCTGTCATTGCCGTATTCGGCGCAGATTTCTAGAACCGCCTCCTTTGGAGCCGGGGGGGCATTTACAGTTTGGGGGGACTTTGAGGTTTCAACATCCATCTCTTCTCTCCAGCTCCACTCACTAAAAGCGGATCAGCAGGCTCCGGATTATGCGACCTATTTGAAGGGTCATAGGCGCGGTTTGCAATGGCAAATTGACCAAGGGGAATCGACACGCTGAGCATGCCTGGGCAACCGGTAGGAACGGGCTGCATGTAACCGAGGTCAAATCCCTGAAACTTATTGTTATTTTGCTGTCGCCATTCGTTTCCGGGTCAATGCTTTTTGGCCCTTGCAGCCTAGCGTGCGCCGGTTTTGGCGACAATATGCCACGAGCGCGCAGGGCGCCCGTAAGCCATTGTTTGACAATGGAATATTCGAATACCGGCATATCGGATGGCAATAGCGCTGAAACGCCCGTTTCCGGGGCGTTTCGGGCGCTTGCGAAATCGTCCTGCCAGCCAATAGGACGTTCGGCGCAGGTGCCGAACGGCGCAGGCATTTCCTCCCTCGTGCCGACCCTCCTGCCGGCTACGTCCTCAATGCGAATCGGCTCCGGCTCCTAGTAGATCATCGTGCTCATCTTGACGTCGTCCCACACCTCCTTGACCGAGCGCTGAAGCCTGCGGCGGCGATCGGAATAATGGGTGTGCAGGAGCTTGTGCGCCAATTCGGAATTGGGTGCTTCCAGGAAGTCCTTGTACAGGGCCTTGACCTGCTCGTTGTTGTGGGACTGCCGGACCGTCTTCTGGCGGTCGACATTGTAGATGGTTTCGCGCCGCGCCATGGCGTTGGGCAGATAGGCCTTCTTGGACCTCAGCGATCCGCCGCCGTCGACGCAACCGCCGGGGCAGGCCATGACTTCGATGAAGTCGTAGTCGGCTTCGCCCTTGCGGATCTTTTCGACCAGCTTGCGGGTGTCGCCAAGCCCGTGGACCATGGCGACCTTGACCTCGCCGAACGGACCGCCGAGATCGACGGTGGCCTCACGCACGCCTTCGAAGCCGCGAAGCTGGGTCAGCTCGATGTCGTCGAGTTCCTTGCCGTTGACGACCGCGTAGATGGTGCGCACCGCCGCTTCCATGACGCCGCCGGTGGTACCGAAAATGGCGCCGGCGCCCGAGAATTCGCTCATGTACGGATTGTCGAATTCCGAAGGTTCGAGTTCGGGCAGATTGATGCCCTCGCGACGAAGCAGACGCGCGAATTCGCGGGTCGTCAGCACGACGTCGGTTTCCGGCAAGCCGTCAATCTGCAATTGCGGGCGGACCGCCTCGTCCTTCTTGGCCGTGCACGGCATGATCGAGATCACCCTGACCTTTTCTGCCGGTACGCCGATCTTTTTGGGCAGATAGGTCTTGGCCAGCGTCGACAGCACCTGTTGCGGCGACTTGGTCGAGCTGAGGTGCGGCAGGATGTCGGGATAGTGGATCTCGGCGAAATTGATCCAGCCCGGGCAGCAGGACGTGAAGGTCGGCTTCTGTCCGCTCTTGAGGCGTTCGAGAAGCTCGATGCCTTCCTCCATAATGACGACGTCCGCCGCGAAATTGGTGTCGAGCACGATGTCGACGCCGATCTTGCGGCAGGCGGCGATGACATGGCCCTGCACATTGGTGCCCGGCGCCATGCCGAATTCCTCACCGAAGGCGACGCGCACCGCCGGAGCGAACTGCACGACCGTGGTGATCTCGGGGTCGTAGATGAAATCGAGCGCCTTGTCGGTCTCGTCGCGTTCGCCGAGCGCGCCGGTCGGGCACACGAGAACGCACTGACCGCAGCTGACACACAGCGAATTGGCCTGGTCGCCGCCGCCACGCAGTTCGACGAGCCGTTCGACACCGGTTTCCGACATCATCAGGGCATCGACGCCCTGGAAATAGCGGCATACGGCAACGCAGCGCTGGCATCTGACGCAGCGCGTCATGTCGCGGATGATGGCTGGAGAGGAATTGTCGATTGGCCGCGCCTCGGTGCGGGCCCGGTCGAAGAAGCGGTTTTCCCGCAAGCCCACGAACTGGGCCAGGTCCTGCAATTCGCAGTCGCCGTGGCGGATGCAGGTGGCGCAATCCTGCAGATGGTCGGCCATCAGCAGTTCGACCTGCAGCTTCTGCATGTCGCGCACCTGCTTGGTGCGGGTGTCGACCATCATGCCTTCGCGCACCGGCGTGTTGCAGGAGGTGACGACCTGGTGTTTCGACTTGCCCGGCTCGAAGATGTCGACGACACAGACGCGGCAGGTGCCCGGCGTGTGGTCGATATCGTCCAGTTCGCAAAGCGTCGGGATGTAGAGATCGTGCCGGCGGGCGACCGACAGGATGGGCTCGTTCTCGAACCCCCTGCAGGCCTTGCCGTTGATCGTCACCGAGATCGTGGCCTCGGCCGGATCGCGCGCGTAGAAATTGGTTTTTTCGGTGGTGCACATGATCAGGCCGCTCCTTCGGGAATGGAATGCTCGGTCACAACGGAATAGATGCGGTAGCAGCGCATGCAGCGTTGGGCCTCGGCATAGGCGTCCTTCTCGCTGATGGTTTGTTCCACCTCCTCGAACATGTGCTTTCTGAGCTCGGGATCGAGCTCGGGATTGTGCACACGGTATTCGTTCCTGACCGGCGTTTCGACGACGTCGTCGGCGACGAAACCATTGTCCTTGATGAGCTGGCGCATGCGCGACCGCTTGAAGAAGCGCGACGTGCCGAGCTGGATCCAGTCGTTGATATTGCGCGCCGCCTTGAGGCCGGCGGCCATGGCGTAAATAAGCGTTGAGGGACCGGTCACGCAGTCGCCGCCGGCGAACACGCCGGGGCGGGATGTCGACAGTGCCCAGTCCGTCTCGACCGTACGCCACCTGTTGAGTTCCACGCCGTCGCTTTCGATCAGCTCGGAGTTTTCGACCTGCTGGCCGATGGCGGCGATGATCGTGTCGCAGGGCATCGTGTACTCGGAGCCGGGAATGGGCCGGACCTTGCGACGCCCGGAATCGTCCGGTTCGGTCTGTTCCATCCTGACCATTTCAACGCCGACCACCTTGCCGTTCTCGGTGATGATCCGGGTCGGGTTGGTCAGGGTATGGAACTGGATGCCTTCGTGGTCGGCCGCGACCAGTTCCTCGTGGTCGGCCGGCATGTCGTCGCGGGTGCGCCGGTAAACGACGTGAACGTTGTCGGCGCCGAGGCGCAGGGCGGAGCGCACGCAGTCCATGGCGACATTGCCGCCGCCGACGACGATGACCTCGCCTTTCATGGCAAGTTTTTCAATGCCGTCCACGTGGTCGTGGACCTTCAGCAGGAAATCGATGCCGCTGTAATAGCCGTCGCGGGCCTTGTCCTCGTTTTCGACGCCCATCTGCGTGCCTTGCTGGCAACCCAGGCCGAGGAACACCGCCTTGTAGCCCTGGGCGAACAGGTCATCGATGGTGAAATCGCGTCCGAGCGCCTGGCCGAACAGGAACTTGCCGCCCAGTTCGACTATGATGTCGGTTTCAAGTCCCAGCGTGTCCTTGGGCAGGCGGTAGCTCGGGATGCCGATCTGCGCCATGCCGCCAGCCTGATCGGACTTCTCGAAGACATCGACGTGATAGCCATGCAAAAGGAGGTGATAGGCGGCGGAGATGCCGGCCGGGCCGGCGCCGATCACCGCGACCTTCATGCCGTCCGCGAGCGGCTTGGTGATCATGTCGCGGGAAAACTTGAGAGCATTCGGCCCTTTTTGCTGATCGGCGACATAGCGTTTGAGGATCTTGATGCCGACCGCCTCGTCGACGAATTTGCGCCGGCAGGCCAGTTCGCAATAGCGGACGCAGACACGGCCGCAGGTCGCCGCCATCGGGTATTTCTGCAAGAGCACGCCGAGGGAGTTCTCCGGCTTGCCGTCGCGGATATAGTCGATATAGCGCGGCACGTTGACCTTGGACGGGCAGGCTTCGATGCACGGCGCGGTCATGTAGGCCATGCCGTGCTGGGCCTTGATCGGCCGGTGGTCGGCCACCTCTTTTTCTATCCGGTCGCGGAAATTGTGGATTGCATCGAGAAGCGCAATCGAACAGGTCTGCCCGAGGCCGCAGAGCGAGGTCGTCTTCATCTGCTGGCCGAGCATTTCGATGTCGTCGAAATCGAGTGGCGAGTCGAGGCCGCGCCGCATCTTGTCGAGCGCGTCGCGCACCAGCACCGTGCCCATGCGGCAGGGTGTGCAGGCGCCGCACGATTGCTCGGCGGCCTTTTCCATGTAGCGGTAAAGCGCGTCGACCAGACTGACCTTGTCGTCGAAGACGAAAAAGCCGCGATCGCCGAAAAAGGCGCGGATCGCGTTGCCGTCATCGAACTCGTCGAATTTCTTCAGTTCGGAGAGGGGGGAATCGGGGGGGATTTTGCGGTTTTGTGCGTCATGGACGACCCCGTCCCAAACGCCGAATGCAACTTGTGCCATTGCTGACCTCGATCCTGCTGGCATAGGCAGTGGAGCCAAGGTCCCCCCACTCCTTTTCGGCATCCTTCTCTTCCGGAAGGAATCATGCCCGCAAAGAAGCTCTCGCACGGTCCACGAAATGTGGTTCCGGATTAGCTGAACTCGGCGCAGTACTCCTTGCGCTGGATCAAGACTTGAAGCGGCTTGTCCTTGATTTATATACGATTATGCGAATATTGAATTGTTGTTTCTTCTGGCGGCTATCCGTGAATTCGGCTGGCGGTTTTGCTTGCGATGGATCAAGGAAAAGCGCGGGCGATATCTATATTGGACAAATTTCGTTGAGTATGGCGTGGTCGCCGAAAGGCCGGTTGATCCTTTCCACGGGAGGTGGGAAGAAAGAAAGTACCGGAATTTCAAATGCCTGCGCCAAAGATGTCCTGGTGAAATCCGCGTTCGAGCGTCCAAAGCGCCGATGGCGACGGGATCGCACGGGCAGGGGGGAGAGAACTGGTAAACTGGCTCCAAAAGGAACTCTCCCGATGACACATGCCGCCACCGCAACGCTGTCCCGCCGCCATTTTCTGACCGGCCTCGGTCTTGCCGGCGCCGCCAGCCTGATGCCGATGACCAGGCCATTTGCGGCCAGCCTTAGCGATCCCCTAACGATCTGGGGCATTCCGGCTTCGCCCTCGGCGGTCTTTGCCCGGGCGGTGGCTTCGGGTGCGCTCGATTCGATTGCGCCCGCCACGAAATTCGACATCTGGAAATCGACCGACCAGATGCGGGCCGGGATCGCCACAGGCGATTTCAAACTGTTCGCCACCTCGACCTATGCCGCCTCCAATTTCTACAATCGGGGCGCCGGCACCCGCATGGTCAATGTCGTCACCTGGGGTGTGCTCTATGTGATGGCGCGCGACGAATCGATCACGCGGATCGAGGATCTCGCCGGCAAGACCATTCTCAATTCCAACAAGAACGAAGCGCCCGACCTGATCTTCCGCCTCGTGCTCAAATGGGCCGGGCTCGATCCCGACAAGGACGTGAACATCGAATATGTCGGTTCGCCGGCCGAGGAAGTGCCGCTTTTCCTCAGCGGTCGCGCCGATGTCGCCGTCATGCACGAGCCGGCCTCGACGGCGGCGTTGATGAAAGCCAGGGCGGAAGGTATCCCGCTGTTCCGTGCCTTCGATGTCACTGAGGTCTACGGCAAGTATACCGGCCGTGGTCCGCGTATTCCGCAGGTCGGGCTGGCTGTCAGCGAGGCGTTCCTCGAGGAACACGAGGATATCGTCCGCGCCACCCACGAGGCTTGCGTCGATGCGGGCAAGTGGGTTCTGGAAAATCCGGCCGAAGCCGGCGTTCTGTCCGCCGAAACCCTGCCTTTGCCGGCGCCGGTCATTGCCAACTCCTTGCCTTTCGTGCATCTCGACGTCAAGACAGCGAAGGAATCGCGCGCTGATATCGAGGCCTATTTCGATCTGCTCATCGAGCTCGATCCCGGCATCGTCGGAGGCAAGAAGCCGGATTCCGGATTCTACTGGGGCTAGGGTTTGGCACAAGAAAAACCGCAGCGCGCGGCCTGGGGCTATGGCCTTGTCGGCATCGCGCTGCTTCTCGGTCTCTGGGAATGGGGACACCACGCCTATGGGGCGCTGGTGCTGCCTTCGCTTGCCGATACCGGGCAAACCCTCATCGCCATGATTGCCGACGGCAAGGTCGGTCCGGCACTGTGGGAAACGGCAGGCAATTCGGCCATGGGCTGGATCGTCGGCGTTATTGCCGGCGCCATCGCGGGTACGCTGGCGGGCCTGCGCGACGGTGTGCGCCTGACCTTGCAGCCCATCGCCATCATCCTTCTCGGCGTCCCGGCCATCGCCTGGATCGTTCTGGCTCTCTTGTGGTTCGGCGGACGCTGGGCAGTGGTCTTCACCGTCGGCGTCGCCATCGCACCCATTGTTTTCGCTGCCGCGGTGCAGGGTGCCCGCAGTCTCGATGGCGAGCTGGCGCGCATGGCGCGGGCCTTTCGCGCCCCGTTCTCGGCCATGGCGGCCGATGTCTATGGCCCGCACATGTTCAGCTACCTGTTTCCGGCGTTGGCGACGACGCTGGCCATGAGCTGGAAGATTTCGGTGATGGCGGAACTGCTGAGCGGATCGGGCGGCATCGGCGACGGCATCGCCACGGCGCGGGCCCAGGTCGACACGGCGGCGACAATGGCGTGGATCGTTGTCGTCGTCTGCGTGCTGGTGGTGGTCGATCACCTGGTTCTGCGCACCATGCAGAACCGCATGGAGCTGTGGCGCCTCGACGACAAGGGCCGGCGCTCATGACCCGCACAGCGATCGCCTTCGAGAACCTGAGTTTTTCCTTCGCCGACAAGGTCGTGCTCGAGCGCATCGACCTCACCGTCCCGGCGGGAGAGGTGACGGCGCTGATGGGGCCGTCGGGCTGCGGCAAGAGTACGCTCGTCGCGCTCGCTGCCGGGCTGCTGGCGCCAGGATCGGGCCGGATCACGGGTGAGCGCGGGCGTATCGGCGTCCTGTTCCAGGACCCGTTGCTGCTGCCGTGGCGAACGGCGCTCGCCAATGTCGGATTTGCCCTCAAGGCCGACGGCGTCGGCACTGCCGAGCGTCACGACAGGGCGCGCGCGGCACTGGCCACGGTCGGTCTGTCCGGCGACGATATCAACAAATATCCGCGCCAATTGTCCGGCGGCATGCGTCGGCGGGTTGCGCTGGCGCGGGCGCTGGTGATCGCGCCGGATCTGCTGCTGCTCGATGAGCCGTTGAGCGGGCTCGACGTATCCCTGGCCCGGCAGATGCTGGCGCTGGTGCGCTCGACCGTCGAGACGCGCGGCGTCTCGGCCCTGGTCGTCACCCACGACGCCCGCGAGGCGGCGCGCTTTGCCGAACGGGTCTACATGCTGTCGGCGTGTCCGGCCCAGGTTGTCGGTTTTCGCGAGCTGCACGGACGGCCCGGTGCGCGCACGGAAATCGAGATCGAAGACGCGACCGAAGCGATCCTTGGCGATCTCGAGCGCATCGAGATCAAGGAATCCGCCTGATCATCAGGAACCAACCTGCGGCAAGCCTGAAAAAAAACCGCGCGTTCGGTGAAGAACGCGCGGCTTTGAATTCGCTCGATCGGGAAGGGCAGTGCGTCCTTCCCGGGGATCCTTGCTAGGCCTCGTAGCCCTGCAGCACCTTGATGTAGTTGGCGCGTTCGTAGGCTTCGGGATTCTCGACCTTGGCGTGGCTGAGCTTGCCGCGAATATCGTCCGGCGAGCTGAGACTGCGGGCCTTGAGCCATTCGCCGAGGCCGTCGACGAGCACCTGCATGTGCTCGGGTCCGTGACGGAGCAGCGCCGAGGTGGTCATGACGGTGTCGGCACCGGCCAGCAGATACTTGACGACATCGTCGGTCGTCTCGACGCCGGTTGTCGCCGCCAAGGATGCCTTGATCCGACCGGCCAGGACGCCGATCCAGAGTAGCGGCAGACGCATTTCTGCAGACTTCGACAGGTCAAGGCTGGTCTCGACGCTCAGGTTCAGCGGATCGATGTCCGGCTGATAGAAGCGGTTGAACAGGACAAGGCCCTTGGCGCCGACGTCGACCAGCCGGCTAGCCATGTGTCCGGTCGAGCTGAAATAGGGGCCGATCTTGACCGACACAGGCAGTTTGACTGCCGTGGCGACCGAGGAGACGACATCGAGATAGCGCTCCTCGACATCAACGCCGGAGAGCGAGATATCGGACGGCACGAAGAAGATGTTGAGCTCGATCGCCTTGGCGCCTGCGGCTTCCACGTCGCGGGCATAGTCGATCCAGCCACTCTTGGTCGTGCCGTTGAGGCTGGCGATGACCGGGATGTCGAGTTCGGTGGCAGCCTGTTCGACCAGGCGGATGTAGCCAGAGGAATCGAAGGCATAGGCGGTTTCGGCCGGGAAGTAGCTCAGGGCTTCGCCGAAGCTCTCCGCACCCGATCCCATCAGGGCATCGATCATCTCCTGTTCGCGGGCGATCTGCTCCTCGAAGATGGAGGGCAGGATCACGGCGCCAGCGCCGTGATCCGCGATCTGCTTGAGGCTATCGATCTGGCGTCCGAGCGGGCTCGGACTGGCGATCAGCGGGTTCCTCAGGGAAAGGCCGAGATACTGGGTTTTCATTTCCATTGTGCCTCTCCCTCTAGAACTTGCCGCCCGCACCCATGGCACGTGAGGCATCGGGGCCTCCGGCCATCTGTGCGAACTCTTCATAGGTCTGGTACTTGTCGAGGATCTGCCGCTGGGCTTCCTCGAGCAGCATGGCCGCGTCTTCCGGACGGCTCACGGACAGGGCGCGATAACGAAGCTCGTTATAGGCATAGTCCTTGAACTTGAGCGTCGGACGCGGCGAGTCGAGCTGGAACGGAGCCTCGCCCACTTCCTTGAGCGCCGGGTCGTACCTCAGCAGCGGCCAGTAGCCGGAGGCGACCGCCTTCTGCTGCTGGCTGAGTCCGGTCTTCATGTCGATGCCGTGCGAGATGCAGTGGCTGTAGGCCAGGATGATCGATACGCCCGGATAGGCCTCGGCTTCACGGAACGCCTGCAAGGTCTGCTGCGGGTTGGCGCCAAAGGCGACCTGCGCAACATAGACGTTGCCGTAGGAAACGGCCTGCAGGGCCATGTCCTTGCGCTGGGTGCGCTTGCCGGCTGCGGCGAACTTGGCGATGGCCCCGAGCGGGGTCGCCTTGGACGCCTGTCCACCGGTGTTGGAATACACCTCGGTATCCATGACCAGGATGTTGATGTTCCTGCCCGATGCCAGCACGTGGTCGAGACCGCCGTAGCCGATGTCATAGGCCCAGCCGTCGCCACCCACGATCCAGATCGAACGCCGGACCAGATGATCGACAACCGACAGCAGGCTTTCGGCCGCCTTGTTGCCCTTGAGGTCGAGGAGCTTGACCTTGAGTGCGCCCACACGCTCGCGCTGCGAACGGAATTCGGACTCATGGATCTGAGGCGCGGTGATGATCTCGTTGACCAGCTCTTCGCCGACCTGGGGTGCCAGTTCCTTGAGAAGGCTCTGGGCCAGATCCAGGTGGTTGTCGGCAGCGAGGCGGAAGCCGAGACCGAATTCGGCATTGTCCTCGAACAGCGAGTTCGACCAGACCGGACCACGGCCGTCCTTGTCCTTGGTCCACGGGGTCACCGGCAGGTTGCCCGAGTAGATCGAGGAGCAGCCAGTGGCATTGGCCACCATCAGGCGGTCGCCGAACAGCTGGCTCAGCAGCTTGACGTAAGGCGTCTCGCCGCAGCCGGCGCAGGCGCCGTTGAACTCGAACAGCGGCTGAAGGAACTGGACGCCGCGGACATTGGCGAAGTCGACCCGCGCCCGGTCATTGACCGGAAGCGTATCGAAGAAGGCCATGTTCTTGCGGCCGTCCTCGACGATTGCCTCGTCCTTGAGCGTCATGTTGATTGCCTTGACGCCGGGTTCCACCGCACTCTGAGCGGGGCAGGCCTCGACGCACAGGCCGCAACCGGTGCAGTCCTCGACATAGAACGCCAGCGAGAACTGGGCGTCCGGATAGCCGCGGGAGTTGATCGGAGCCGACTTGAAGCTGGCCGGAGCGCCCTCGATGGCGGTCTTGTCGTAGTACTTCGAGCGGATGACCGAGTGCGGGCACACGAACGAGCACTGACCGCACTGGATGCAAAGATCCTCGCGCCAGACCGGAACCTCGTCGGCGATGTTGCGCTTCTCCCAGGCGGCGGTGCCGGTGGGATAGGTGCCATCGACCGGGATCTTGGAGACCGGGATGTTGTCCCCGAGGAACTCCATCATCGGGGCCGTGACCTCGCGCACGAATTCGGGCGCATCTTCCGGCACCGCCGGGGGACGCTCGAAATTCGAGGAGACCGCATCGGGAACCGCAACCTCGTGGAGGCGTTCCAGGGCTCCGTCGACGCCGGCGAAGTTCTTCTCGACGACGGCGCGGCCCTTCTTGGAATAGGTCTTTTCGATCGCGGCCTTGATCTTCTCGATCGCCTCGTCGCGCGGCAACACGCCGGAAAGCGCGAAGAAGCACGTCTGAAGGATCGTGTTGGTCCTGGAGCCGAGGCCAACTTCACGCGCCGCCGAGGTGGCGTCGATGACGAAGAACTTCAGCTTCTTGTCGATGATCTGCTTTTGCACCGAGCGCGGCAGGTGGTTCCAGACCTCGTCCTTGCTGAACGGCGAGTTCAGCAGGAAGGTCGCGCCTTCCCTGGCCTGGCTCAGCACGTCCACCTTGTTCATGAAGTGGAACTGGTGGCAGGCAACGAAGCTGGCCGTGCGGATGAGGTAGGGCGCACCGATCGGCTCGGGTCCGAACCTGAGGTGCGACACCGTCAGAGCGCCGGACTTGTGGCTGTCGTAGACGAAATAGCCCTGTGCATAGCGCCCGCCGTCCTCGGCGATGATCTTCACCGAGTTCTTGTTGGCGCCGACGGTGCCGTCCGCACCCAGACCGTAGAACATGGCCCGGACGACGTCGTCGCCTTCGGTACCGTAGCTGTGGTCGACGTCGAGGCTCGACATGGTGACATCGTCATTGATGCCGACGGTGAAGTTGTTCTTCGGTTCGGGTTTCTTGAGCTCGTCGAGAACCGCCTTGACCTGGCTCGGATCGAAATCCTTCGAGCTCAAGCCATAGCGCCCGCCGATGACGCGCGGCATGGACGCGCGCTTGCCATTGGCAACGCCCTGGGCCAGGGCGGCGACGATATCGAGATAGAGCGGTTCGCCGGTTGCGCCGGGTTCCTTGGTGCGGTCGAGCGCGGCAACGGCCTTGACCGTTTCCGGCAGGGCCGCGAGCAGGTGCTCAGCCGAGAACGGACGATAAAGGCGCACGGCGATGACGCCGACCTTCTCGCCCTTGGCGGCCAGGTCCCTGACGGTGTCGCGCGCCACATCGGCGCCCGATCCCATCAGCACGACGACGCGCTCGGCATCGGGAGCGCCGAAATAGTCGAACAGCTTGTAGTGGCGGCCGATGAGCTTGCCGAGCTTGTCCATGGCGTTCTGGACGATCTCCGGCACGGCGGCGTGATACTTGTTGGTCGCTTCGCGCGACTGGAAGAACACGTCGGGGTTCATCGCGGTACCGCGCATGACCGGGTGCTCGGGATTGAGCGCGCGGGCGCGGTGCGCCTCGACCAGGTCGTCGTTGATCATGGCGCGGATGTCTTCCTCGGGAATCATCTCGAGGGTGTTGACCTCGTGCGAGGTCCTGAAGCCGTCGAAGAAGTGCATGAAGGGCACCCGCGACTCGAGCGTTGCCGCGTGAGCGACGAGCGCCAGGTCATGGGCTTCCTGCACCGAGTTCGAGGCCAGCATGGCAAAGCCGGTCGAGCGGGCCGCCATCACGTCCGAATGGTCGCCGAAGATCGACAGCGCATTGGTCGCAAGGGCGCGGGCCGCAACATGGAAGACGGTCGGCGACAGTTCGCCGGCGATCTTGAACATGTTGGGGATCATCAGCATGAGGCCCTGCGACGCCGTGAAGGTCGTGGTCAGCGCACCAGCCTGCAGCGAGCCGTGCACGGCGCCGGCGGCGCCGCCCTCGGACTGCATTTCCTGGATGGAAAGGGTGTTGCCCCAGATGTTCTTGACGCCGGCGGACGTCCATTCGTCGGCCAGTTCAGCCATCGGCGAGGACGGAGTGATCGGGAAGATCGCGCAGACCTCGTTTACCTTGTAGGCGATGTGAGCGACGGCCGTGTTGCCGTCCATTGTGGCCTTTTTGGCCTGTTTCTCAGCCATTGGTTGCAATCTCCGGGGTCATTTCGATGGCATGGCACGGGCACTGGTAGTAGCAGGTCGCGCAGCCGGTGCATTTGTCGTAGTCGATGTCGTAGCCGCGGCCGGGGCCGAGCTTGGTGATCGCGTCTTCAGGGCAGGCTGCAAAGCAGTTGTCGCATTCGTAGCAATCACCGCACGAGTAGCAGCGCTGGGCTTCGTACATCGCTTCGGTATTGGACAGGCCGGCGATGATCTCGTCGAACCCGGAAACGCGCTTGGCCGCTTCCAGTTCCGCCTGCGTGCGCGGGTCGGCATCCGAATAGACCGGCAGGTGCAGCTTGTCGAAGCTGACCAGGTCGGCCTTCTCGGGCTCGACATAGGTCGTGCCGTTGAGCCAGGCGTCGATCGAGCGCGCGGCCTTCTTGCCGTGGCCGGTGGCGATGGTCACAGACTGGTCGCCGGGGGTCATGTCGCCGCCGGCGAAGACACCTTCGGCGCCCGTCATCATGTTGGCGTCGACCTCGACAGTGCCGTTCCACGAGAAGTTGAGGCCAGGCACGTTCTTGAGGAAACCGCTGTCGGTCTCCTGGCCGAGGGCCAGAACGACGGCGTCGGCGCTGAGCTTGTCGAACTCGCCGGTGGGTTCCGGCTTGCCCTGGTCGTTGATCGTCATGCGTTCAACGGTCAGCTCGTCGCCCTGGATTTCCTTGATGGTGGTCAGCCACTTGATCTTGATGCCTTCCTCGATCGCCTCGTCGGCCTCGAACTCGTGCGCGGGCATGTGCTCGCGGTCGCGGCGGTAGACGATCAGGGTCTCGGTGGCGCCGAGACGCTTGGCGGTGCGGGCAGCGTCCATGGCCGTGTTGCCACCGCCATAAACGATGACCCGCCGTCCGAGGAGCGGCGGGTCACCAGCACTTGTGTCGTGAAGCATGTTGACGGCGTCGAGTACCTGGACGGCGTCGCGTGCTGGAATGTCTACCCGTTTGCCCATGCCGGCGCCGATGGCGACGAACACGGCGTCAAACCCGCCGGCTTTCCTTTCGGCGTCAAGATCGGTGACCTTGTGGTTGAGGACGATCTTTACGCCCATGTCCTCGATGCGCTTGATCTCGTTGGCCAGTTCATCGCGCGGCATGCGGTAGGCGGGAATGCCGAAATGGATCATACCGCCGGCAACCGGGCCGGCTTCGTGGATCTCGACCTGATGGCCGAGGCGCGCCAGGTGATAGGCAGCGCTCAGGCCCGACGGGCCGGCGCCGACAACCAGCACCTTCTTGCCGCTCGGTTCCTTGACCGGCTTGAACTTCCAGCCTTCGGCGAGCGCCATGTCGCCGAGGAAACGTTCAACGGCATGGATGGACACGGAGGTGTCCACTTCCTTGCGGTTACAATTGGATTCGCACGGATGGTAGCAGACGCGACCGTGCACGGCCGGCATCGGGTTCTCCGCCGTCAGCGTCTCCCAGGCCTCCCTAAATCGTCCTTCCTGGGCCAGGGCGAGCCAGCCCCTGATGTTTTCGCCGGCCGGGCAGGCGTTGCTGCACGGGGGCGTAAGTGTCACATATTCCGGTTTCTTTACTCGCACCGGGCCGGTCCCACTCGTCTCGGTGAGATCGATGGCGGGGGTGAAATCCCGAAGTCTCGTGCTCATTGGCTTTTTCGCCTTTGCTTCTTCGTGTCGCGGCTAAATTGCTGAACCAGATGCGCGTCGCCATGATCTGGGTCATAGTATGCAGAAAGCTGCATCTATTTTGCCTTTGGTGGGGCGTGCAGGTTCTTGATTTGAAAACAAGAACTTATGAGATCTGACATCTGCAAGCCTCCGCCTTGCACCGCCGCGCGGACGGCAAGACATAACGTCGCGCCATGGGTGCGGCAGACAGGTCCTGAACGGTTTTGTTTCGGATCGTTTCGCGCCCGGGACGACTCCCAGTTTTCTCCTCGCCACGCCGAAACAATTCACGACTCCTCAGCTCAGCTTAATCCTGTCGTGCCCCACTCTGCAATCGATGGCGCGCATACGCCGCAGGTGGCGCGTCCGAGCGTGCGTGATGCGCCGCCGCCCGGGCTTTTTCGGCACGCTGCGCGCCAAATCCTACCGGTGTGCGAAGTCGACGAGACGTTTTGACCCATATGCGTTCACCGAGCCGTGCGAAGCTGACAGGGCAGGCGCATTCACGCCGCCAGACCGGTGGTTGCGGGAACGGAACCCGATCAGGATCGGGAGCGTGGCGTGGGTAGAATCGACCAAAGCCGGGCGCAGGCAAGCGACGGATCGATGCCCCTTTGGCCAGGCGATCCGTCTGTTTCCCGTTTGCGTCCCGAATCTAGAGAATGCGTTTTTCCTCAAGCACGTCGGGCAGGTCGTTGGCGTACAGAACAACGTCTTCGCGGGCCAGTCCGTGTTCGGCCATGGCTTGGCGGGCAAGGCCGAGATTCATGTGAGTGAAAACCTTGGCATGTCCGGCATCCTTGGCGCCGGCGACGAAGCTCGGGATGCGATCGGGATTGACGACATGAATGATGTCGGCGCGTTTGCCGGCCCATTCTCCCAGGGTTTTGTGCACGGCCTCGTGCTGGCTGCCGAGTTCGACAATGCCCGGCGTTACCATTACGGCCCGTCCGCCGCGCTCGACGGCCAGTGCTCGCATGATCTTGACCGCCTCGCGGATGCCGGCCTCGTTGGCATTGTAGGCATCATCGAGAATGAGCGGACCTGAAGCGCCGTCCTTTTTCTCGAGCCGGTGCGGCACCTGTTCGAGTTCGGCTATGGCCGATGCCAGATAGGGCAGGACGTCGGGCGCCACTTCGCGGATGACGGCGATGCACAGGCAGATATTGAGGGCATTGTAGCTGGCGAGCAGGGGCGAGACGTAGGACATACGCTTGCCGTCCATCTCGATTTCCATGGTGCGCGCGCCGTCTTCGAGCGTTGTCGAAACCAGCCGGATGTCTGAGGTCTCGCCAGTGCCACACACAACGAACTTGTCCTTGTGGGTCTTGCGCAATTCGGCAAATGGCGTCAGCGCCGCCACGGCCTCGGTGACGATCACCAGTCTGCCGTTTTTGCAGACATATTCGGCAAGCTCCGCCTTGGCTTCGGCGGTTGCGGCGAGCGATCCGAACCGCTCGAGATGGGCTTCGCCGACGGCGGTTACGATGCCGATTTCGGGTTTGACGAATTCGGCGAGTTTCTTGATCGAGCCTTTGCCGTAGGCGCCCATCTCGGCGATGAAGTAGCGGTGCGACGGCTGCAGGCGCTGGCGGATGTGCCGGGTCAGGCCGAGCACGGTGTTGATCGAGCCGCGCGAATAGAAGACAGGGCCGGAAAGGGCGAGCATCTGCCCGAGGAAATGCTTGACGCTGGTCTTGCCGAACGAACCGGTGATGCCGATGCGCACGCCCGAGAAACCGGCAAGCTTTTTCGTTGCTTCGGCGACATAAGCAGCATTGCGCCGGTCCTCTGCCGGCTTGAGCGCGGCATTGGCGAGAATCAGGATCAGCGGCAGCGCCTGCACGACAACGAGTTCGACAATGGGCAGCACAAGTGCCGCCAGCGACAGCACGCCGGCGATGGTTAGTGCCAAAACATAGATACGGTTGGCCCGCCCGGTCATCACCAGCGGCTTTTTCATCTTGTACGCGGCTTCGCGCCGGCCGAGGGCGGCGATGGCGAAACCGAGCACAATGTAGAGCGCCGGACCGCCAACGCCGAAGAGGGTGAGGATGAAGGCGGCGATCAGAAGGATCGAGGCGAAGACGTCGAACAGCCTGATGTCGCGCCAGGCGACAAGGAAGCGCCGAGCTTCGTATTCTTCCTGCTGGAAATAAGTGAGCAGAGTTCTGAGCCGCACCTGACCGAAATAGGCCAGGCCCGCCCAGAACAGCAACAGTCCGAGGATCTGCAAGATATCGATCATGACGCAAGCTCCCCGAGCAGGGTCTTCGCCCTCAGCGCGATCACATGATGGCCGCGCGTTAGGATGGAGAAGTGATCGAAGACCGGAAACACCGTCAGCCGCGAATCGGGAATGAGTTCGGCCATGCGCTGACCGATGGCCACCGGGGTCTCGTCGTCACGTGCGCCGTAAAGCAGTTCGGTGCGAGTGCGGATTTTGGGCAAATCGGGGCTCTGGTCCTCGTTGACCGCCTTGACGAAGATGTCGCGAAGCCCGAGCTCTTTGGATTGTACGTAATCCGGGCTGCCATAGGTCTTTTCGAGATTGGCGCGGCGGGTTTGGTCGGTGCCGGCCAGGGCTTTGAGGACGCGAAACTGGCGACGGCGCCAGCCACTCCTGACCTGCGCCCAGGCGCTGCGCGGGCGCGGAATGCCGGCGCCGGAAACGATCACCAGGCCCTGAAGCAGATCGGGATGACGCACGGCCAGCCTCAACCCGACTCGCCCGCCGAAGGAGTGCCCGACCCAGACAATCGGGCCGGTCTTTCGCTCGACGAGGAAGTCGGCGACATAGTCGGCATAGTCGGCCGTGCTCCAGCCATCCTGCGGGCGCGGCGTCGCGCCAAAACCGGGCAGATCGACAAGCATCGACCTGGCCGTAGCCCCGAGGCTTTCGGCCGCAGGTATGAAATCGTGGTGGGAGCGAGCCCAGCCATGGGCAAACACCACGCCTGGCTTGTCACCTTCGCCGATCTCGATGAAATTCATGTCATCCCTCGATTCGTCGGTTTCTGGTGCGTGATCTGCTTGGAAAACCGGCGTTCACTTGCAAGGATCATGCTATGACAAAGCGTTGCCGCCGCGTCTAGCATGGCAATTTGAGGCAGGCCATGACAATGCCGCAAGCCCTTGCCAGACCGGCGCGGCAAAAAGAAGGTGGAAAGCTGAGATGCCGAAGAAAATAGCCGTCCTGTTCGGGGGCAGTTCGCCCGAGCACGATGTCTCCGTCGTCACGGCCCAGCAGCTGATGGATGCGGTCGATCCGGCGGACTATGAAGTCGTGCCAGTCTATGCCGATTTCGAGAATCGCTTCTTCATCGGACCGGGTCTGAGGCATGTTGCGACCTACCGCCCGCGTCCGGGCAATCTCACCGAGATCAGTTTCGGCTGGGGCGAGCGCGGCCCCGAGATCCGTCCGGTTTCCGGCGCGCCGATCCCGTTCGATTGCGCCTTGCCGGCTTTCCATGGGCGCTTCGGCGAGGACGGGCGCATTCATGCCCTGTTCGAATGGCTGGGCATTCCGGTCACGGGCTTTTCGGCGACCCATTCGGGTCTGGCCATGCGCAAGGACCTGACCAAGCTCATTGCCGCCGGTGCCGGCGTGCCGGTTCTGCCGCAGGTCGTGGTCGACCGGACACGGCTCGATGACGCCGAGGCATTGCTGGCGGACATCAAGAAGACGGTCGGTTTGCCGGCCATCGTCAAGCCGGTCAATCTCGGCTCGAGCATTGGCGTCGGCATCGCCCGCAATGGCGAGGAGGCGCTGCAGCTGATCGCCATGGTGCTGACCCAGGACAGCCTGGCCCTGGTCGAGCCGCGCGTACCGCATCTGGTCGAATACAATGTCGCTCTCAGGAACGATCATGGCGAAGTTCGCCTCTCGGCCATCGAGCGCCCGAAGCCTTCGACCGAACTGCTCGATTTCAAGGAGAAGTATCTTTCAGGTGGTGGCGGGGCCAAGGGTTCGTCTCTGCCCTCTGAGGGCATGTTGTCATTGACCCGCGACATCACCCCCGACATGGCCGGCAATCGCCGGCCGCTTGTCGAAGAAAATGCGGTCAAGGTGTTTGCGGCCTTTGGGCGCCGTGGTGCGCCGCGTCTCGATTTCCTGTGCAATGACGAGACCGGCGAGATCTTCTTCAACGAGATCAATCCGATCCCCGGTTCCTACGGCTATTTCCTCTGGGAGCGCGCCGAAGAGCCGTTGCTGTTCCCCGAACTCGTCCGCCATCTCGTCGAGGAAGCGCTGGCCGATACCGTCAAGAGCTTCGACGATCCGGTGCCGCAGGGCGCCTATCTGTTGCCGCGCTGACGATTTGTCGCCGGTGCCGGTGTTGAGCCGGCGCCGGTTATCGTGGTTTGCTCGCGGCGGGATATTGGCAATGCCGCCGCCCTGTATTGGGAAAAGCCTATGAAACGCCTCGTGATGGCCACGGCGCTCCTTGCCGCGCTGGCGACCCCGGTCCTTGCCGATGCGGACATGAAACAGGGCGAGAAAACCTACAAGAAGTACTGCTTTGCCTGCCACAAGGCCGGCGAAAAGGCGCGGAATCTTGTTGGCCCGGTGTTCAACGACCTGTTCGGGCGCACTGCCGGCACTCTGAGTGACTACAATTACTCGGATGCCATGCGGGCAGCCGGAGAGAGCGGCGTGGTCTGGGATGAGCAAACTTTGCGCGCGTATCTGCCGAATCCACGGGAGTTCGTGACGGGCACGAAGATGACCTTTGTCGGGTTGAAAAAGCCCGAGGACATCGAGAACCTGATCGCCTATCTCAGGCAGTTTTCGCCCGATTATGTGCCGCCCGATGCGGAGCTGTCCGGAGAGTAGGCCAACCTAAATGGAAACGGGCGGCCCAAGGCCGCCCGCACTCGCGTTTTGCTAGCTTGCTCTCTTGCGGGCCTCGGCGATGGCGATGGTCATCGAGGCGCCGGCAATCAGGATGGCGCCAGGCCAGAACCAGGCGCTGGGCACCTGTGACAGCACCACCCAGGCAAGAAGCGTGTTGATCGGCAGCTTGAGGTCGTCGAACGGCTGCAGGTAAAGCGCGTCTGCGCGCTGGTAGGCACTCCACAACATGTACTGCGCTGCCGCCGTGACAAACCCCAGCCCGACGATCCAGACGAGTGTGTCGCCGAGCGGCACACCGAAATCGAGTCCGTTGGCAAGACCCGCCGGCAGGATTCCGGCAGGCAGCACCACGGCCAGCACGCCGAGCCCGAGCCAGATGACGGCGTGATTGAGACTGATCAGCAACAAAAGATAAAGCGTCAGGGATTCGGGGCTTTCCTCCCGCGACAGGTATTTGGAAATCACTGTCGTGGTGCTCCACAGGGCTGCGGCGAGGACCGGCAGGAGCGAGCCCCAGGTAAAGGATTCGCCACCAACACCGATGATGAGCAGGGCGCCGGCAAAAGCCGCGATCGAAGTCGCAACGCGCAGCGGGGTGAGGCGTTCGCCGAGGAACAGCACCGAGCCGACGATGACAAAAAACGGCCCGGTCATCAAAAGACCGATCATCTGCCAGACAGGAACGCCGAGGGCGAAACCGAAGACAAAGACCTGAGCCCCGAGAGCGGAGACGAAAGCACGGACCTCGTGCAGCACCGGATGGCGGGTCCTGAGCTTGTCGAGGCCGATCTTGAGGATCAGTGGCACCGCGAAGACTGTCGCGATCATGTATTGCCAGAACACGGCGGACGAAGAGGTCATCTTGCCGTCTGCGAGCAGCGGATTCCACGGATTGGTCAGAACGTCATAGGAGAAATTGACGCCGGCGAAGATCAGCTGGGCGCCCAGCATGAACAGCGTGCCGGCCAGTATCGGACTGGCGGCCATGCCGAGTGAAGAACGGGTAGGGGAGGCAGTCTGGCTCATCAAACGATCCTTTCTCAACCAGGTGCCTCAGGGTTGAAAGGATCGCGCAAACGCCTCTGCGCCCATTGCGGGCTGCGGCCTTGTCGATCCGTTCTCTTTCATCCGGACTATGACCGTCGGCTTCGGATTTTGACCGAATCTGCTGACCTGCAGCAAATGCTGCAGCGCTCGCGGGCTTGAACCGCCCCATGTGGGTTTGGTTCCTACCGCCGGTGGGGAGTTTCACCCCGCCCTGAGAACGTCTTGCGCTTCGGGAAATGGCCTGGCCTATCCCATTATCGGAATGAGCCTTGCTGCCGTTGCCCGGAAACGCCGTCTATATAATGCACGCTTGCGACAAATGCCACCAGCGTCGGCGACGCAGATAAGCGAGACGGATCACCATGACAAGAGTGTGAGGTTCTGTCGCGATTATCGCAAAGATGAGAGTTTCTCAAACGTGACGTTAAGGAAATTGCCCTAGCTTTAATGTTAACTAGACCTTCAATGGAGCAAATTCGGTGGGTACGACGTCAAGCCAAGCCGTGCCGACGCTTGAAGAGTTGCAGGACTGGGCGCGCGATCCCTCCAAGGAGCATTGGCGCAACCTTATCGCCGCCCTGACGGACCTGCTCGTCAGCAATCTGGAAGCCGATGCCGAGGTGCACGGCGACGCCTATGCAGAGATTGTTTGCCGACTCCTCGATGACGTCGCGACAGAGGTGCGCAAGGAGCTTTCCCAGCGCGTCGCTCCGATTGACCGTTTTCCGGGGCAGGTGGTTCGACGCCTGGCTACCGACGAGGCGGCGGAAGTTGCAACCCCGATGCTCGAGCATTCGCCAGTGCTGACCGAGTCCGATCTCATTGGCATCGTTGAGAAGATGCTGCCCGATCACAATCGCGCCATTTCGCGTCGCAAGTCGCTGAACGAAAAGCTGACCGATGCGCTGGCCAAGCGCGGCGATATCGAGACCGTGCGTACGATGGCGGCCAATCCCGGAGCGAAATTCTCGCCCAAGACCTATCGTCTGGTCGCCGAGAAGGCCAAGACGGATGTCGGGCTGCAGGAATCGCTCGTGGAGCGCGACGACCTGACCCATATCATTTCACTGCAGATCACGCCGTTCCTGTCCGAAGAGCTCAAGGCGCGCCTGAAGGCGCTTGATGCAAAGCCTGAAGGCGGCAGTCTTCTCGATTCGCTGACCGAGATTGCGAGCGAATCCGAGATCAAGGCTAAACAGCGCAAGGAGCGCGCCGCCATCTACTCGCTGATCGAACTGGTGCGCGCCGGCAATGCCAATGCCAGCACAGAAGCCCTGAAACTGATCGAAAAAGACCAGACCACGGCCCTGACGCATTTCCTGGCTGGTATCGCCCAGCTCTCTGACGGTGCCGTAGAGGACGCGTTCGCAAATCACGAAGGCAAGCCATTGGCTCTCATCCTTCGCGGCCTGGGGCTTTCCAAGGAGGCGGCGACGGCGATCGGCAAGGTGCGCGCTACCCAGCTTGGCCTGCCTGCGGCGGAGCTGGACAAGTGGGTCGACACCTATTCCGGCATCAACGGTCGCGAAGCCGAGCGCCTGCTGCAAATGCTGCGGGAAAAGGAAAGCGCCGGCACCGCCTCGCGTCAGAAGGGTGGACGGGGCGCGGCTCCGAACCGGCATCGCTAGAACGCCGCACGCAGCCATCGCAAACGATCTCGGATTTGCAAAAACGGCCCGGCTTCCCTCTGCAGCCGGGCTTTGGCGCTTCCATGCCCCGCCAGCGGCCTGAAGTTGGCGCGCGAGTTCGGAGCCAAGCGGCTCGATGCCAGGCGCAAAATGTGTCATGCCGAGACGCGCAAGCCATCAAGGGTGGCGAAAAAAAGCCGGATGAACATTGGTTGCAGGTCGTGGTGAAGCCCCGGAACCCCGTGTCAGCAATGAAAAATTAACCTCGGTTAAGCCTTCGTTGCGTCCGGTGTGTTGAATTTGCAACATTCCCCAACAAGGACTCCCGGATAGCGTGGAATCGGCCTTCATTCAGTTGCGCGGAAAGCGCCGATGGATAGAGTGGCCTTGCGAATCCATGCATGGGATCGTTTGTCGGTCGCAGCGCGACGGCAAAACACGACACACAAGTGTGTTCGCGCTTCGACAAACCGCCGGGTGACCGGCACTAAAGATTGACTTTGGAGGTCAAGAATTATGAAACTTAAGAGCCTTCTCCTGGGTTCTGCCGCTGCCGTCGGTCTCTCGACCGGTGCGTTCGCTGCCGACCTGGCTACCGTGGTTTCCTCGTTTGACGTTTGCGAGAATCTCGGTATCTCCGGCACGCTTCAGATCGCGTCGACCGATGACTGCCTGCAGATCTCCGGCGGCGTCACCTATGAATTCAACTGGGGTGACTACAACGTTGACGTTCCGGTGACGGACGCGGTCAGCTTTGACAATTCCGCTCGCAACATCGACGACGCTGGCTTCACCGGTACGTCCGACCGCAATCTCGACTGGAAGAACGATCTCGACTGGTGGCTGAAGTTTGTTGGTTCCGCCAAGTCCGACTTCGGTACCGCCAAGGCCGTGATCAAGCTCTCCGACAAGGGCGACGAACGCTCCATCGTCGACGAGCAGACCGTTTCGACTGAAGACATCAACGACGTTCAGCTCGACGAAGCCTATGTTTCGATCGGCGACACCACGAAGATCATCGCTGGTAAGCGCGACGCTTCCGTCTTTGTTGACGGCGACGACGAGCCCTTCGGCTTCATCGGCCTGTTCAACTCCGACGCAGTCGACACGGGCGTTGATGTTCTTGACGGCGTTCTCGACATCGAGCTCAAGGGCCGTGTCATTCAGCTGTATCACACCATTGGCGATTCCGGCGTGACGGTTTCGGCTGGTCTCGAAAATCTCGACGATGATACCCTCATCGGTGGTTTTGCTGATCCGGCTGGTACTGCTGTTGGTACTCTGGCCTATGTCGGCGACAGCCTGACCGGTCACTTCAGTGTTGCCGCTGGTGGTATCCTCGACGGTTCCATCGAAGACTGGAAGATGCATGCCGGCTTCACCGGCACGTTCGATGCCTTCAAGCTCCGCGCCGCGGTTGCTGGTGGTTCGGACGACAACGGCACCACCACTGCCTGGAACGGCTTGGTCACTGGTCAGTACACCTTTGACATGTTCACCCTCGCTGCTGCCATGGAAGCTGCCTACCGCTCCGACACTGGCAACACCGCTTGGGGTGGCAGCCTGACCGGCGACGCCGCCGTGACCGACACCGTGTCGATCGCTGCTGGCTTCCGCTACTACGATGCCGATACGTCGACCGCCAACACCGAGACCTGGCAGGCCGCGATGAAGCTTGTTGCCAAGCTCACCGAAGCCCTGACGGCGACCGGCGAAGTCGGCTACTACGGCACGAACATTGCCGCTGTCCCGAATGGCGACGGCGCGTTCTACGGCAGTGCCGAACTGGCTTGGGCCCCGGGCGGTCAGTTCACCTCGTCCATCAAGGGCGAAATGAACAGCCTCGGCGCCTACAAGGCCACCTTCAAGGCCTCGAAGACCTTCGATTAATCCTTTCGGATTTATCGGTTGAGGAAGGCCCGGCTCTGCCGGGCCTTTCTTTTTGTCCGGACGGCGGCCGTCTGCGGCGGCGGTTCGGCCGGCGCGTGTACAACTTTGGCTAACATCTGGGAATCGCGGCCAATTTCAGCCAGAATGCGTGCCGATATCGTCCGGAAAGGACGGGTTGGCGGCTGGGCGCTATCCAACTCTGGCTGTGAGGTCTGGCGGACCAGGTGAGGCATATCGGGACATGAGACAGTACGCTTGGCAGGCAATATTCGGCGGGCTTGCGATCACGACGGCACTCGGCACGATGCCTGTGGCGGCAGACGGCATTTTGCCATTGGCAGCGGATACCTTCCCGGAGCGCAATCTGCGTGTCGAGATTGCCCAGATCGTACCGATTACGGTCGTGCCCTATCGTTGGACCGCTCGCAAGAAGTCCGGTGGATCGATTGTCCTGTCCGGCTATCAGCCCGATAGCGAGATAAAGGCCAGTCTGCTTGCCCTTGCCGGCGCGCAGGCGCTTGATGCCAGTTCAATCGCAGATGGGGCTCCGGAGGGATTCGCCTCGAATGCCGAAACGGCGCTGGCACTTCTGGCGCTGCTTGAGAATGGCACAGCGGACCTGACCGGTTCTGTCTGGACTGTCACCGGGCGCGTCGACACATTGGATGCGGCGCAACAGGCTCAGGCCCTGATCGACGGGGAAGGGCTGGGTGACAAGGGCTGGACGCTCGATCTGACACTGCCGCAGCCGGACGCCGTTGCCGACAATGACACGGATGAAGACGGCGCGGCAGGCGACATGGCGCTGACTGACGAGCCTGGTTCCGATACGACAATTGAAAAACTGCCGTCCGACACCGGATCGGATACGTCCTCTGTCGAGGAACTGGACACTGTGCCAACGGCCTCGGATGCCGCTGCGGCAGCGAAGTCAGTGGATGATGATGAAAAGATCGCCTCGGCTGCAGACGCCGAGACTGTAGCGGAAGTCGCTGAACAGTCTGCGCCGCCTGCCGCGCCGATGTTTTCCTTCGCGGCGATGAAGCAGGGGGACAAGTGGCTGCTCGGCGGCGATGCACCGATCGAAGCCTTTCAGCGCCTCGTCGATATCCATCTCGGCATCACGTCATCGGGGCGGCTGGCAATCGTTCCGGCGCCAGAAGGCTTTGGCGCTGAAGCCTTGAGTGCGCTCGACCTGCTGGCGACGCTGGAAAGCGGACGAGTTCTGTTCGATGGTGAGAGCTGGACGTTGAATGGTGTCGCCATCAGCGAAGGTGCCGCTGAAGTAGCTGAAAAACAGCTTTTGGAACAAGGTATTGCCGGCGCTATTTCAGTTGCGTTTTCAGAAGAGACTCTCGTCTCCGAGAGCTCGCCAGAGCAGGACATGCCCGCTGAGGAGGCATCACCGGAGCTGAGTGTCTCTTCGGAGCCGGTTGAGGAAACACCGGTTTTGCCGGACGAAGAAGTACCTGCTTTGCCAGTGGCAGAGCCCTATATCTGGCAGGCTGACCTGGACGAGAACGGGCAAATCGATTTCTCCGGATATGTGCCCGATGGCAATGTCGGGGCCTACCTCGACAACCAGACCGGCGGCGGCAGCAACCTGACCAGTCCGGCAGATGGTGCGCCGGATGGTTTTTCAGGCGACGTGTTGGCCGGCATCGATGCGCTGAAGGCGTTGACATCAGGACAGGTCGGTTTTGACGGCACCAACTGGCGCTTTGTCGGTGTGGCCGGCGATGCTGCTGCGGCGAATCTAGCGCGTGCCGCTCTTGGCGCGCGCGCCGATACCTGGACAGTTAGCATCGACGAACCGGTCGCCGACATGGCGTTAGAAGCACCGACCGAGGTCGAAAGCGATCTGGCGACGAACGAGCTCGGCGAATCCGAGGTGGCGGCAGACATGGCCGTTGCTCCGGATATGCAACAGGACATGTCCGAGGAGGAAGCGTCGCCGCCAGCAAAGGCCGATTTTTCCGAACTCGGACTGTCGACCGAACCGACGCACTCCAGGACGGAACCGCCACCGCTGCCGGAGGTTGCGCCATTCATCTGGACAGCCGATTTGCAGCCTGACGGCACCACGGATTTCTCTGGCTATGTCCCGGCCGAAACGCTCAAGCGTTACCTCGATGTTCGCGGGAGCGGGGGCCGTAACGACACGCAGCCTGCCGCGGGCGCGCCCGAAGGCTTTGTCAGAGACGTGCTTGCAGGACTTGATGCCTTGAGCGAACTCGACAGCGGCCGGCTCGACTTCGACGGTGCAACCTGGAGCCTCACCGGGGCCGCGGTCGACGAGGCTGCCAAGTCAAGGGCTCTGTCCTCGCTTGGCTCGTTCGCCGACAGCTGGGCCGTTGCCATTGCCACGCCGGAGCCGCCACCGCCACCGCCGGTCCGTCCCGAGCCGGTGCCCGTGCCCGTGATCGACAGGGGCGCCCCCGACTATGTCTTCACCGCTGAAAAGACGAGTGAGGGTGGTATCGAACTGTCCGGCGACGTGCCGGCAGCAGCGACGCGATCCTATCTCGGCGTCATCGCCGCAACGGCCGCCGCCGACAATCTGACCGTCCGTCCCGGCGCGCCCGGTGATTTCGTCGACAACGCTGTCGGCGGTTTGCGCGCCCTGATGGCGCTCGACAGCGGCAAGCTCGTCTACAAGGATTTCGGCTGGAGCTTCGTCGGCAAGTCGGCTTCGGAGACGACGCGCGCGGCCGTTGCTGCGGCAATCACCGCGCTGCCATCCGGAGAGACGTGGTCGGTCGACATCGTGCCGCCGACGCCGCTCGAGATCTGCGCGGCCGAAGTGATTGCCTTCGACAAGCGAAACGCAATTTTGTTCAACGCCGGCAGTTCACGAATAACCGAAGCCTCGCTTCCGGCCATCGACGAGATCGCCCAAACGCTCAAGACCTGCCCGTCGGCCGTGATCCATGTCGAGGGTCACACGGATTCCGACGGCGATGCCGAGTCCAATCTCATCCTGTCTGTGTCGCGGGCAGAGGCGGTGGTCGACCAGTTGATCACCCTTGGCGTTGGCGAAGGCCGGATCTATGCGATAGGCTATGGCGAGAGCCTGCCGATCGCCTCGAACGACACCAACGATGGCAAGCGCCGCAACCGCCGCATCGTCATCACGGTGTCAGACGGGCCGGGTTAGGCTGGATTCAGGCGTTTGGCGCCTGACCATTGGGCTTGCGCAGGGATAGAGGCCTGCTGGCGTAGCGTGGCAAGAGAGGATGCTGAGTTGGATTTGCTGGTGGACTTGTTTTCGCAGTACTGGCTCTACCTCGTTCTCGCTCTGGCCATCGGAGCTGTTGCCGGCTGGTTTGCCGCGGGTGAAAAGCGCATCTGAACGCCTGTGCGGGCGATTTCTGCGCCGATAGCGAGGAAGAAACAGCATGTCGAGCCAACCCCTTATCGTTGAAATGGCCGTGCTGCTGCTGTTCGCCTTTGTGCTTGGCGGGCTTGCCGGTTTCTGGGCGCGCCGTTGGTTGACGCCGCGCGGCGTCAGCGAGAGGCCGGAAGATACCGTCGTACAGGCGACAATTCCGGAGCCGTCGGACGAGACGGCAACATCGGCCGGAACGCCGACCCCGGTCGAGACCGAACAGCTTTCGCAGCCAGCGGCTGCAGTATCCGATGTGGCTGCCACGGCAGTTGCGTCTCCGGTTATACCCGCTACGGAGAAGCCGGCAAGGAAGGCGCGCAAGCCCCGGAAAGCCCAAGAGCCCGAGGTTGTGAAATCCGATGAGTCTTCCGTTGACGAGACGGCTGGCAAGCCGGCGCTGTTGACTGCAGCGCGCGATGGCGAACCGGACGATCTCAAGAAAATCAAGGGGATCGGGCCGAAGATCGAAGGCCTGCTTCACGGTCTCGGCATCTACCACTACGACCAGATCGCCGGCTGGGGCGCCGAGGAAATTGCCTGGGTCGATGACAAACTGTCATTCCGTGGCCGCATCGACCGCGAAAAGTGGGTGAGCCAGGCACAGGCATTGGCTCAGTCGAACAGCTAGTGCGCTTCTAGAAAAGCTTGAACCGGTTTTCGGTTCCGAGACCTGCAGCGGACAGCAAGCCGGTTCGTTCTGGCTTCCCGGAAATGCTGAAGCACCTCCTTTTTGGTGTGCGCCGGTTTGTCTGCGCGATCTGCCGGAAGGCCTGTCAGGGCAGAACGACGAAGTCGGCGATGACCGGAAGATGATCGCTGCCGGCGTCTGCGCCCGTGTGCAGGTTCGTTACCAGGACATTGCCGCGCGTCATCACGTGGTCGAGCGGCAGGAAGGCGGGCGTTGTCCGCCATTCCCTGCCGATGTGCCACAGTTTTGGAAATGTCGGCAGGTTGCGGGTCTGGCGGATCAGCCCGGAATCGCGGGCAAAGTTCCTGAGCGCATAGGACCAGGGCGTGGAATTGAAATCGCCGACAAGAAGCAGGGCGCCCTCCAGGCTGTCGACTTCATTGCCAAGACGAACGAACTCCTGGCGCTGGCGAGCCGTCATCATAGCGATGCGGGTCATCAGGTCGCCGTCCTCGCGCAAGGGGCTGATCTGCACCGGCCAGTCGAGCTGGGTTGCGACCACCGTGAAACCGGGCGTTCCCTCTGGAGAAAAGCGCAAGGTCAGCATGCTGGTGTGGTTGTAGATATCGTGGTTGCACGGGTCCACATGCGAGGTGGCGGATTGGAACGGCAGTCGGGCGTAGATGGCAACATTGGCGCGCCTGCCGCCCTCGCAGAGGCGGAAGTATGGATAGTGGGGTGTCAACCTGTCGTGCAGCGTCTCTCGCTGCTCGGGGAAATATTCGTTTATGGCGATGATGTCGGGATTCTCGGCAGCGATCATCTCGGTCACGGCGCCGGCGTCGTAGTTCATGCCGAAGATGTTGTAGGTCATCAGGCGGTAGCTGGTAGCCGCGGCGGGCGCTTCCGGACGCACCAGGAAACCGGCGACGATCTCCGGCATCACCATGACGCCCGAGGTCAGAAACCCGGTGGCGCTCAGGGCGATCATCAGGGCGCGGCTGCGCTGGTTCGTGAAGAACACGCCGGTCAGCAGCAGGCAGACGAGCGTGCCGACGAACCACAGCGGCTGGAAATGATTGAAGGCGTCAAGAAGCGGCGAGATGAAGCCGAATGCGGCCAAAACCGCTCCGGCGCCCAACCCCAGAGCCGTGAGGAAGAACGCGGCGCGGACCAGTCCGACCAGAAGCGACGTCATGGCGTTACCCGTTCTCCTCAGTCGGCTTCGGGATCGAGCGGATGCCAGCCGCTGGTCCCGATCTGCACCTCGAGCGGTGCAAAACGAGCCTTATAGGCCATTTTGGGTGAATTCTTGACCCAGTAGCCGAGATAGACGAAGGCGAGGCCGGTTGTTGCGACCCGGGCGATGTGATCCAGGATCATGAAATTGCCGAGGCTGCGCCGGTCCAGTTCCGGTGCGAAGAACGAGTAGACCATCGACAGTCCGTCCGGCAGCTGGTCGGTCAGAGCCACGCCAACCAGGCGCTGGTCGGGGGCGCTCATCACGCGATATTCGATGACGTAGGTTTCGACCGGTGTATCCTCGATCATGTACTCATAATCGACATAGCTCATCTGGGTCATGCCGCCGCCGGCATGCCGCGCCAGAAGATAGCGCTGGAAAAGGTCGTACTGCTCGGCACTTGCTCGCGCCGGGGTTACCTTAGCGGCGATGTCGCCATTGGCGGCGCTGACGCGCTTGAGGTTGCGGCTCGGCACGAAACGGCGCGCGTCGATGCGCACAGAACGGCAGGCGGCGCAGCCGTCGCAGGCCGGTCGATAGATGAGGTTCTGGCTGCGCCGGAAACCATGGTCGCTCAACAGCGCGTGCATCATCTGTGCCCGCCGTCCGCTCAGGTGAGTGAACAGCTTGCGTTCCTTGTACCCCTCGAGATAGGGGCACTCGCTTTCCGTGGTCAGGAAGAATTGCGCGGTATCAGGCGCCTGCTGTGTCATTTGGCGCGCCATGCAGCTTCGGCAGCGCCGACGACGGAGCGCCCGGACCGGGCGTCGGTCATTTTCAACATCAAGGGCATGTCATACTCCCTGCCCAGTCCACCGCGCATCAAGGTTAGACGCCATAATACCATGGCGCAACAAGACAAAAGACGGCCCAGACAATGAGGACGAGTGGTGCGCCGGCAATGGCGAAGTCGCGGAAGCGGTAATGACCGGCGCCCATGACCAGCAAATTGGTCTGGTAACCGATCGGCGAGGCAAATGAAGCGTTTGCGCCGAGGATCACCGCAACCACCATTGGCAGCGGGTCGACGCCGATCTGATTGGCAGCGGCAATGGCGATAGGGGTGAACAGCACCGCCGTGGCGTTGTTGGACAGGAAATTGGTCAGCACGGCGACGACGATGAACAGGCCGGCCATGTAGATTGCCGGCGGCTGATCGGCAAGAAGGCTTGTGGCGACGCCGGCAATGGCGTCGGCGCCACCTGTGGCCTGCATGGAGATCGCCATGGCGATGGAGGCGCCGACCAGCATGATGATGCGCCTGTCGAGCGTGCGGCCGGCCTGGCGGATGTTGAGGCAGCCGGTCACGATCATGGCGAAGGCACCGGCGACGGCTGCGACAACCGTCGGTACGATCCCGGTGGCGATGGCCAAAATTGTCGCGACAAAAACTGTCCAGGCGTGGGTGGTGCGGCCGGTGGGCTTGACCTCGGCGGCACTCCATTCGAGCACGACGAGATCCTGAAGCCCGCGCATGCGCTCGAGCGCATTCGGCCGCCCGGCAATGAGCAGGACGTCGCCGGCTTCAAGTCGCAATTCGGACAGCAATTGCCTCGGCATGCGGCTGCGGCGCTCGACGCCGAGGATCAGCACCGAGTGCTGGGCCATGAAACCGGCCTGATCGACGCCGTTGTTGATCAGGCGCGATCCCGGCGGCACCAGGGATTCACACAGGATGAAATTGTCGTCGCTGTCATCATCGCCGATCGTCGTGCCAGCGTGGTCGTCGAGCATGTGCCAGGCGCGGATGGCCTCGGTCAGCGTGGCGCGGGTCGCCGCGATGATCAGCGTGTCGCCAGGCTTCAGCGTGATGTCATCGAAAGGCGGCAGAAAATCCTGATAGCCGCGGCGTACGGCACGGACCGTCATGCTGGTCATTGTCGGAAACATGCCGGCGACCGTCTGTTCGCCGACAAGCGGATGCTCGGGGCCGAGGTGAATCTCGGTGATGAACTGGGTGCCGCGCTGCATTCCGGCACTGGCCGTGGCCCGGCCGGGCAGGAGGCGCGGCACGACGAAATATACATAGAGCCCGCCGACGGCCGCCATGGCCAGGCCTGGTATGGCGAACGACAGGAAGGTGATGGATTCGACGCCGTTGTCGCGGGCAACGCCTGCCGCCAGCAGATTGGTCGAGGATCCCAGGATGGTCGTCATGCCGCCAAGGATGGTGAAATAGCTCAGAGGCATCATGTAGTGCGATGCCTGCAGGTTGCGCCGCATCAGCACCGCCGCCAGCACCGGCATGAACACCACCACCACCGGGGTGTTGTTGACGATCGAGGAAATGGCGCCTGCCAGCAGCAGCGCCACGCCGATGACGCGGGTTGGGTGCTTTGGCCAGAGATTGGTCAGATACTTGGTCAGCCGTGCCAGCGATTCCGTCTGGATCAGGCCCTGACCGACGACGAGCAGCGCCAGAATGGTCAAAAGGGCCGAATTGGAAAAGCCCGTGAGCAGGCTTTCCGGAGCGATATTGGCGCCGGGCATCAGCGACGCCTCGATCATCAGCGCCACGATGGTGCCAAGCGAAATGACCTCGATGCTGGCCCATTCCAACGCAAAACTGATCAGCGCCAACGCGATGATCGCGAAGGTCGTCCACATCGGCAATTGGTCAATGAATGTGCTGAGGTCCATATCGGGCGGATCATGCCTGAGGCCGGAACATGAACCAAGCGCATTCTTTGTGGCCGTTCACCGGCTTCCACAGGTGCGGCAAACAATCAGGAAAAAAGCCTATCCCGTTCCGGCAGCGGCGGATTTGCCGTCTCGGGGGATGAAATCACGCCGCCTGGTAGCTGCGCCAGTGCCGCTGCATCGGTGAATAGCGCACCATCAGCACACCGAGGATGAGGTCGTGCAGAAGCTGCCGGCGCGGCGTGAACAGGGCCAGGAGCAGCGAGAAGGGCGGCAGGACCCAGCTCGTCAGCCAGAAGATCAGCGGGTGGGCGAAGGCGCGCCAGCCGTCGAGCGGCATGCCGCGGGCAGGGGTGAGCACCAGATCCATGGCCTGCATTCCGAGCGTGGCGCGGCGATACGAACCGAGCGTCGCCCCGTAGTAGAAAACGATCGACAGCAGGATGATGATCGGCGCCGCGATCAGTCCGAGCCCGAGCGTCAGGACTCCGGCAAGCAGCGCCACCACCGCAGCGATGCTCAGAACGATGGAGAGGACCAACACGTCGATGACGAAGGCAACGACGCGACGGGTCAGAATGGACTCGAACAGTTCGGGGGCGGTTTCGGGGTCGGGCAGCATGCTGTTCATTGTCGGGCCTTTCGGGGCGCCTCCGGCGCGGGCACCGAATGTTGCGGTGCGGCGCGGCTGGTCCGGGTCGCGTCTTTTTCCTGGTGCCGTCCGCCGTGCCGGGTTCGGGGGTGCACCAGCGGATCGGGTGACAATCACATGGGCATGACGCAGCTGCCCTGCAAGGGCATAAACACCCTATTCGGCAAGCAGACGGGCTGCGTCCAGGGCAAAATAGGTGAGCACACTGTCGCAGCCTGCACGTTTGAAGGCCCAAAGGCTCTCGATCATTGCCGCCTTGCCGTCAAAGGCGCCGGCCTCGGCGGCAAATCGGATCATGGCGTACTCGCCCGAGACCTGGTAGGCGGCGACCGGCACGTTGAAGCTGTCCTTCACCCGCCGGACCATGTCGAGATAGGGCAGGCCGGGCTTGACCATGACCATGTCGGCGCCTTCGGCGATGTCCTGGGCGACCTCGCGCAATCCCTCTTCGGTGTTGGCGTAGTCGAGCTGGTAGGTGCGTTTGTCCCCGACCAGCCGGTCGCCCGAGCCAACGGCTTCGCGGAAGGGACCGTAAAAGCATGAGGCGTATTTGGCCGAATAGGACATGATCAGCGTGTTCTCGAAGCCAGCGGCGTCGAGTTCGGCGCGGATGGCACGAACGCGGCCGTCCATCATGTCCGACGGCGCGATGATGTCGGCGCCCGCCTTGGCCTGGGCAACGGCCGCCTTGACCATCACCGCCACGGTCTCGTCATTAAGAATCTCGCCGTCGCGAACCAGGCCATCCTGGCCATTGGCCGAGTATTCGTCGAGCGCCGTGTCGGCGATCAGGCCGATTTCGGGCACGGCGTCCTTGATGGCGCTCAGCGCCCGGCACATCAGATTGTCCGGATTGACCGCCTCGTCGGCGTTTTCGGAACGCAGGTGATCGGGCGTGTTGGGGAACAGCGCCAGCGCCGGGATGCCGGCATCGGCGGCCTCGCGCGCCGCCTTGACCGCCAGATCGACGCTCAGACGTTCGACGCCGGGCATGGATTTGATCACGCTGCGCTCGTTCTGGCCTTCAATGACGAATAGCGGCCAAATGAAGTCGGCCGGGGAAAGGCTTGTTTCGCGCACCATGGCGCGGGTCCAGCCGGCCTGGCGCAGGCGCCTTTGCCGCGTTCCGCCAAGAAAGGACATGTCGTGGCGTGGCCAATCAGCCGGCATCGATAACTCCCGCAGTGACGTTGAGTTGGTGATCCTATTTCGTCCCGGCAAAACGACAAAGGCAAGAGCGGCTTGCGTCCGAACGCGTTGCGGGCCAAAACCCTTAACCGTTCGTTTCGCCCGGAGGCAACAATGAGTCTAGCCACAATCGGCGTTATTGTCGCCCGCGCACTCTCGGTCGTCTGCCTGTTCGTCGGGCTTTCGCTGGCCTCGAGCCTTCTTGGCGTGCGCTCGGGCATCAACAGCCCGCTTGCCCAGCTCGGTTTGGTCGCCTTCACCTATCTGGCCGTGTTCACCCTCGGCTACCTGTTCGCCGCCGTCGGTATCTGGATCGGTTCGAGCTGGGGGCTGGTCGTTGCGCTCGGCACGGCTCTGGTCGAGATCATTCTCGCCGTATCAGGCGACAGCGCAGTGCGCCTGTCCGAGGTCGAGTTCTTCATCGCCCTGATGGTTTTTGTCGTGGCGCTGGCACTGTTCGTCATCAAGGAAGTGAGATTGTTCTCGTCGCTTCACGACTAGTTTAGGTTACCCGGTCGTCAATGGGCATAACGAATTCGAAAGCTAAAATCTCAAATCCTTTCAGTAAGATAGTTTTAAGTCTGTCGATTAAATCGAATTTATTGCGTACTGGCTATAACGGCACTGAAGACGTGGAAAACCGCGCACTAGACAACAGTGAGGCCAGGACATGGTAGGCAAGACGAACACGGCCGAAGTGGCGGCACCCGAGACCGATGGGGGGCTCAAGCCGCTTTACCTCGAGGCTGTTTCAAGGGTTGAGCGCCTGCATAGACGACTGCTCGACCTGATCAAGGATGAATTCGACCGTATGGGTTGGGATGATATCAATCCGGTCCAGGCCCTGATGATGTTCAACATCGGCGATTCGGAGCTGACGGCGGGCGAGTTGCGTTCGCGCGGCTACTATCTCGGCTCGAACGTCTCGTACAATCTCAAGAAGCTGGTCGAGACCGGCTACATCTTCCAGGAACGCTCGCGGTCCGACCGGCGCTCGGTGCGCATCCGCCTGACCCCGAAGGGCGAAGAAGTGGCCGAAGTGATCGACGAGCTCTATGATCGCCACATGAAGTCGATCGACAAGGTCGGCGGGCTCGGTGGCACCGAGTTCGAGATGCTCAACGCATCCCTGGCGCGTCTCGAACGCTTCTGGGTCGACCAGATCCTTTACAAGCTCTAGCCGAACCGGCCCGAGCAACACGGTTTTTTTCGCGCGGCGATGCCCGCTCGCGAATATGTGACAAAACGCAACGCCGGCTTTATGCCGGCGTTTCTCATTTGTGCCGCAAACACACCCTATCGCGACCGATGAAGTGCAACGAACGGGCTGGCACGATTGCCCGAACATGGCCCTGATGGTAAATACCCGCCCGTTCGTACGGGAACCCGCGAGACAGGACGAGACAATGGTAGGCGAGAGCTTGCGCTTGAGACGGCGCGACCTATTGGCAGGCATGGGGGCCGCTGCGGCCTATGCCATGGCCGGACCGGCGCGAGCCGACGATCCGATCCTGGATGAAATGCGCCGCGCCGCGGCTCTGGCCAATACCGATCGACTCGGCAACACCACGGCGGCTCTCGAAGCCATCGACACGACCGAACCGATTCTGTCGGCCGACACCGCCTACAATCTCGAACTGGCGATCATGCAGTACGAGCAGATTGCCCGGAATGGCGGCTGGGGAGAGATGTCGCGCAATGTCGTCGGCCTGGTTGCCGGCAGCGCACGTGGTTCGGTTGGTCCGCTCAAGCGGCGCCTGATGATGTCCGGGGACATGGAAGAGACCGTCCGCGTCAACGACATCGCCGACGAACACCTCGACGCGGGCATCCGCAGGTTCCAGGCCCGGCACGGGCTGGTGATTACCGGCAAGCTCGATCCGCTGACCTATTTGACCCTCAACGTTCCAGTCGAAGAGCGACTGGCGCAGCTTCGGCTCAACGCCCTGCGCGTTCAGAATTTCTCGAAAAACCTCAGTGACCGCTATATTGTGGTCAACATCCCGGCGGCAGCGATCGAAACCGTCAGTCTCGGGCGCGTCTTCAACCGTCACACGGCGGTGGTCGGCCGTATCGACCGGCAGACGCCGATCCTTTCTTCCAAGGTCTACCAGATCAACTTCAACCCGTACTGGACGGTGCCCAAGTCGATCATCCGGCGCGACCTGATCAAGTACATGAACGAGGATCCCGAATACCTCGCCAAGTACAATATCCGGATTTTCGACGGCAAGGGCGACGAGATCAATCCGATGGACATCGACTGGTCGACGGACGAAGCGGTCAAGTACATGTTCCGCCAGGATCCGGGCGCCGAAAACTCGCTCGGCCACGTGCGCATCAACTTCCACAACGCCTTCGACGTCTACCTGCACGACACGCCCGGAAAATCGCTGTTCTCCGAGAACGAGCGTTTCTATTCGTCCGGATGCGTGCGCGTCGACAAGGTCGACGAACTGGTCGCCTGGATCCTCAACAACCCCGAGTGGGACGTCAACGCCATCGATGCCGTGTTCAATTCCGGCGAGCGTCTCGACGTTGCCGTCAAGGAACCTGTGCCGCTGCAGACGACCTACATCACCGCCTGGGCCAACCGCCAGGGCGTTGTCAGCTTCAGGGACGACGTTTACGACTACGACGCTGCCGGAAAGGTCGATTTCACCTCGTAAACAGAAGGCGCGAGCCGGATGGAACCAGGGAGTGGTGTCATGTCTTCATCCGAAACTGGTGGCGAAGTCCTGCTGGAATTCATCCGCGTCGGCACACAGATGCGCGTCAGCGCCATCGACCCCAAGACCGGTACCGAAGTCGTGATCATAGCGCCGGTCAATGCACCGCGCTCCCAGATGCAGAAGGTCGCCATCGCCAAGCTCAAGCGCAAGCTCGCTTCTGGCGGCTGACCGCCGTAGCGCATGCACTGCACGCCATGGCTTGGCGCGGGGCAACGGATAATCTATGGTCCGCTCGTCCGCGCGACTGGCGAGATTAAGATGGGCAACCATCGGGGAGCGCGGATCGTCGATGCCGCTCGCCTGGGCACCCTCAAACCTAAGGGAGCCCGCAATGCATCGGCTTTCTCCTGCCATTGGCAGTCACTTCCATCTTGGAATTCCCGTGCCCCGCGTGATAGAGCGGAGCCGCCTTGTCTGCATGTCGAACGTAAACGGGGGACGGTCATGAACGCCGCAGCCACCAAAGCCTTTTTTTCCGATTCCCTTGCCGATATCGATCCCGAGATCGCCGAAGCCATCGCTCTTGAAGCGGGGCGCCAAAGCCACGAGATCGAACTGATCGCCTCGGAGAACATCGTCTCGCGCGCCGTGCTCGAAGCGCAGGGCTCGGTGATGACCAACAAGTATGCCGAGGGCTATCCGGGCAAGCGCTATTATGGCGGCTGCCAATATGTCGACATCGCCGAGAACCTGGCCATCGAGCGCGCAAAGAAGCTGTTCGGAGTCAATTTCGCCAATGTCCAGCCCAATTCCGGCTCGCAGATGAATCAGGCGGTGTTTCTGGCGCTCTTGCAGCCGGGCGACACCTTCATGGGGCTCGACCTCAATTCGGGCGGCCACCTGACGCACGGCTCGCCGGTCAACATGTCCGGCAAGTGGTTCAACGTCGTGTCCTATGGCGTCCGGCCGGACGATCATCTGCTCGACATGGACGCCATCGAACAGCTGGCGCAGGAGCACAAGCCCAAGCTGATCCTTGCCGGCGGCACTGCCTATTCGCGCATCTGGGACTGGAAGCGGTTCCGTGAGATCGCCGATTCGATCGGCGCCTATCTGATGGTCGACATGGCCCATATCGCCGGTCTGGTTGCCGGCGGCGCCCATCCCTCGCCATTTCCCCATGCCCATGTCGTGACCACGACCACCCACAAGTCGCTGCGCGGCCCGCGCGGAGGCATGATCTTGTGGAATGACGAGGAACTGACCAAGCCGCTCAATTCCGCAGTCTTTCCCGGACTGCAGGGCGGACCGCTGATGCATGCCATCGCCGCCAAGGCCGTGGCCTTCAAGGAAGCCCTTTCCGACGATTTCAAGCTCTATGCCCATCAGGTCGTCGACAACGCGCGGACGCTGGCCAAGACCTTGCAGGACAACGGGCTCGACATCGTCTCAGGGGGTACCGACAACCATTTGATGCTGGTTGACCTTCGCCCCAAGAACGCCACCGGCAAGCGGGCACAGCTGGCGCTTGGACGCGCCTACATCACCTGCAACAAGAACGGCATTCCCAACGATCCGGAAAAGCCGTTCGTGACCTCCGGCGTGCGTCTCGGCACTCCGGCCGGCACGACGCGCGGCTTCAAGGAGCCTGAGTTCGAAGAGATCGGCAAGCTGATCGTCGAGGTCCTCGACGGGCTGATGGTCGCCAATTCCGACGAAGGCAATGCCGAGGTCGAAGCGGCGGTCCGGGCCAAGGTCGAGGCACTGACGGCGCGCTTCCCGATCTATCCCGGCGCGTAAAGGACAAAACCCATGCGCTGCCCCTATTGCGGTTCGGAAGACACACAGGTCAAGGACAGCCGGCCCACCGAGGATTCGGCTGCCATCCGCCGTCGCCGCGTCTGCGGCGATTGCGGAGGCCGGTTCACGACCTTCGAAAGGGTGCAGCTCAGGGACCTCGTCGTCGTCAAAAAGTCGGGGCGGAAGGTGCCGTTCGATCGCGACAAGCTCTCCCGTTCCATCTTCACCGCGCTCAGGAAGCGTTCGGTGGAGCCGGAACGGGTCGAGCGCCTGATCTCGGGTGTCGTCAGGCACCTGGAAAGCCTCGGTGACACCGAGGTCAGCTCCGAACAGATCGGCGCCTTCGTCATGGAGGGATTGAGGGAACTGGACGACGTCGCCTTTGTGCGTTTCGCCTCGGTCTACAAGAACTTCATGAGCGCCGACGATTTCCGCTCCTTCCTCGCCGAACTCGGCGATGACCTCAGCGACGAGGCATGACGATGGCCGATCCCAAACCTGCAACGCCGATCCGGCCCGCCAACCAGCGCGGTGCGGCACGCCTTGCCGCCGTTCAGGCGCTCTACCAGATGGATGTCGGCGAGGTCTCGCTCGAGAAAACGCTTGCCAATTTCCGCGAGGACCTGCTTGGCAAGGAGGTCGAGGGCGAGCAATATCTGCCGGCGGATGCCGATTACTTCGGCCAGATCGTCAAGGGCGTCGTCGCTGCCCAGCTCGAGATCGATCCGGCGATCGATGACAGTCTGCCGCCTGACTGGCCGGTGACCCGTATCGACGCCACGCTGAGGGCAATCCTGCGTGCGGCCTGCTTCGAGTTGCTCAAGCGCCGGGATGTGCCGGAGAAAGTGGTAATCTCGGAATATCTCGACATCGCCCGTGCTTTCTACGACGGCGAAGTCCCCGGTCTGGTCAACGGCGTACTCGACACCATCGTCAAAGGACGATAGAGCTCGGACTGCATTTCGGTTCGAGGGGACTCCAGATGAGCGCAGACACGGACATTGCCACGGCCGAGGCGCCGGCGCGCAATGTCCTGCTGCTGTCGATGGCACAGGCGATCACCGGCTCCCAGCAGGCGCTGATCATGGCAACCGGCTCGCTGCTCGGGGCGAGCATGGCCCCCGATCCGCGGCTGGCGACCGCACCGATCACAGCCATGGTGCTCGGACTGGCGCTCGCCTCCGGTCCCGCCGCTTTCGTGATCCATCGTATCGGCCGCCGCCGCGCCTTCATGATCGGGGCGGTGATCTCCGTGCTGGCTGGACTGGTTGCCACGCTCGGCATCTTTCTGGGCGATTTCTACGTCTTTTCCGGTGCGCTGTTCATTGCGGCGCTGCAGCGGCCGTGGGGCAGCAATACCGCTTCGCCGCGGCCGATACCGTGCCGATGGAGAAAAAGGGCAGGGCGATCTCCTATGTGCTCGCTGGAGGGGTCGTGGCCGGGTTCTCCGGTCCCGCGCTCTCCTACCTCGGGCGCGAGGCCATCCCGGGGGCGGAGTATGCCGGCTCCTTTCTTGCCATGTCGGGGCTGGCGATCGTCGGCGTCGTCGTCCTGTCGCTGACCAGGTTGCCTGGCACCGTTCGCGTCCAGCGCGGCCGGTCGAGCCGCTCGTTCTGGGAAATCGCCCGTTCGCCCGATGTTTTCGTGCCCATCATCGCCGGCATGGCCGCCTATGGGCTGATGAACTTCCTCATGGTTGCCGCGCCGCTGGCCATGGTTGTGCTGTGCGGCCACACCGAAAACGATGCGACCTTCGCCATCCAGTGGCACATCGTTTCGATGTTCGCGCCGAGCTTCATCACCGGCTCGATCATTGCCCGTATCGGCGCGCGCATGACCGCCGGGCTTGGGCTGGCGCTGATCCTCGGATGTGCTCTGGTTGCGCTCAACGGCATCTCCACCTGGCATTTCGACCTGGCGCTGATCCTGCTCGGTGTCGGCTGGAATTTCGGCTTCATCGGCGCCACGGCGCTTCTGGCCCAAGGCTACCGCCCCGAGGATGCGGTCAAGGCCCAGGCGCTCAACGAGCAACTGGTCTTCGGCATGATGGCGCTCGGCTCGATCGGCTCGGGCGTCATGCTGCAAACGCTCGGCTGGCAGGCGCTCAACGTTCTTGCCATCCCCGTCGCCACCGGCGCGCTGGCCCTGCTGGCCTGGGGCGACTGGAGGGAAAAGGAAAAGCAGGCTTTCTAGGGGCTTGCGCGCGCCTAGACCAGCATCTCTCCCCTCAAAAGGCGCCGCGCCAGTTGCGCTGTGCCCGCCGCGAAACCATCGACATGCGCTGCCGTCAGGTCGGTTTCCGCCCGCGAAGCCGTCCAGGCCAGCAACAGCATGCGTCGCGCCAGCACTGCAGGTCCGGCCATGGCGATGTCGGCGCCTGACAAGGCGCGGTGGCGGGTGTAGCCGGCAAGCCATCTGGCAAAGAGCTCGGGCACGCGCGGATCATCCTCGAACCAAGACACCGACGCCGCGAAATCGGCGATGAACCAGCCGAAGCCGCAATCGTCGAAATCGATCAGGCGCAATCTGTTCTGGTGCCAGAGAAAATTCGACGGCCGCATGTCGTTGTGGATCAGCCCGAAACGATCCGGACCGCTGGAATATGCGTTGAATCGGGCAAAGAGCTCCAGTTCGGCCTCGCCGAGCGCGACCTTGTCGGAGAGCGAGAGATCGGCTGCGTTCCGCCAGTCACCCCAGATGCCGCTCGGACCGAGCATGCCCGGTATCGACCAGTCAGGTCGGGTGAAGCCGGCAGGGCGGCGCCAGGACAGAACGTGGTTGTGACACTGCGCCGCCGCCGCGCCGAGCGCCTCGAAGATCTGCGGCAGCCGCGGATCGTTCTCGTCGGGCAGATCGCCGGCATTCTCGCGAAACAGGACCGCCAGGCGCGGCGCGGGTTCGCCATCGATCTTCACCCGAACGATCTCGGCCCCGTTGCTGGCGGCGACGATTTCAGGCACCTCGACCTCGGTGTCCCGCCCAAGCGCCGTGATCCAGGCGAGCTCGGAAGCAATAGCTGTTTCAGTATGATAGCCAGCTCTGTGGGCTCGGAGAATGAAGCACTGTCCATCTGCCGCGGTGAGACGGAAAACCAGGTTTTCGGAGTGGGGTATCGGCGCGATGGCAACGGGTTGCGCGACGGGCCAGGGGGCGAGCTGTTCGGAGGAGAGCGTCATCAATCGGTCGGGCTTTGTTGGCGGCGCTACGGGATGGCAAGGTGCGGGGGGGCGGTCAAGTCTGAAATACGCCGGAAGCAGCCAGTCAGGGCGCCTGCGGTCTTGCCACGACTGTCAAAACCGATTACCACCGCCTTCACGTCGGGGCGTAGCGCAGTCTGGTAGCGCATTTGTCTGGGGGACAAAGGGTCGTGGGTTCGAATCCCGCCGCTCCGACCATTTCCCGCTTCACCTTATCGGAGCATTTCCACGGGTTGGTGACTTGCCAGCCCCTTGGTCGTGCTCAAGCGTGGGCGCGGCACCGCTGGCCACGGTTCACAGTGCCTTCAATGCCGAGCGCAATGGAGAAAGGCGCCGAACGTGTCGGTGCCTAGTTGCCTTCGCGGGCGAGATCGAGCGTGCGCTTGCATTCGAGCAGGGTTTTCAACACGTCGTTGAGTTTCCGGCGATCATCTTCGCCCAGAGTGGGATTTGAAGCCGCATCGGGCAGGGACAGCACCTCGACCACGTCGGCCACGCCGTCCAGCGATTCGGCCTGGCCGATGGCGACGACCTGCCGGACGCCCTGATCCTTGAGGATGCGCTGCACGCCCTTGATGGTGAAACCCTGATCGTAGAGCAGGTACCTGATGCCCTTGAGCAACAGGACATCGTCCGGCCGGTAATAGCGCCTGCCACCGCCGCGCTTCAAAGGCTTGATGTGGCTGAACCGGGTTTCCCAGAACCGCAGGACGTGCTGAGGCAGCCCGAGCTCGTCAGCTGCTTCCGAGATCGTCCTGAACGCTTCCGGCGACTTGTCCACGCGAGCGCCTCAATGATTGGCCTTACTTTCCAGAGCCAACCATAGATTTGTTGATCTTCGCCTTCAACACGTTGCTCGGTTTGAACACAAGAACCTGACGCGGAAGGATAGGCACCTCTTCGCCGGTCTTGGGATTGCGCCCGATTCTCTCATTCTTGGCCCGAACCTGGAACGAGCCGAAAGACGACAACTTGACGTTGTCGCCCTCGACCAAAGAATCGCAGATCAGATCAAGGACCCGTTCAACCAGTTCAGCGGACTCGGTGCGCGACAGGCCGACGGACTGATATACCGCCTCGGCCAGATCGGCGCGGGTAACCGTTCTGTTTGCCATGATCCCTCCAATCAGCCCCCCGGGGGCAGGCAACGGGTCACCGCCAACCCGTTACAAACACTAACTCTGTTGTCATACTGCGGTCAATCAAGCTCATAATTTAGCCGTTACAGGCGCACCAGTGAGGCACCCCAGGTAAAGCCGCCACCCATGGCCTCGAGCATGACGAGGTCACCCGTGTTCAGTCGGCCATCTCTGCTCCCCAGCCACAGGGCCAGGGGCACCGAGGCCGCCGAGGTGTTGGCCTGCTGGGCGATGGTGATTATGGTTTTCTCGTTGGGGATGCCGAGCTTCCTGCCGGCGCCCTCGATGATGCGCAGATTGGCCTGATGCGGCACGAACCAGTCGAGATCGGAGGTGGTGTAGCCGGTCTTGGCCAAAACATCCTCGATGACATCGGAAATCATGCCGACGGCATGTTTGAAGACTTCGCGTCCGTGCATTTTCACATGGCCGACAGTCTGCGTGCCCGACGGACCGCCGTCGACGTAGAGCTTGTCCCAATGCGTGCCGTCCGCCCTGAGCGAAGAGGCAAGGATACCGCGTCCGTCGGCTTCGGCCTCGGGCACGGATTCGAGCACAATTGCGCCGGCGCCGTCGCCGAACAGCACGCAGGTGGTGCGGTCGGTCCAGTCGAGAATGCGCGAGAAGGTCTCGGCGCCGATCACCAGTGCCTTGGTGCCCAGCCCGTTCTTCAGGCAGGAATCGGCATTGGCGATGGCGTAGACGAATCCGGAGCACACCGCCTGCAGATCGAACGCCGCGCCGCGGGTGATGCCGAGCTTCTGCTGGACCAGTGTCGCCGTGGCCGGGAACGTCATGTCCGGCGTCGAGGTGGCGACGACGACCAGATCGATGTCGGCAGCGGTCAGCCCGGCGGAGGCGAGGGCGCTTTCGGCGGCCTTGACCGCCAGATCGGATGTCAGCTCGCCGTCGGCGGCGATGTGGCGCTGGCGGATGCCGGTGCGCTGGACGATCCATTCGTCGGTTGTGTCGACCATTTTCGACAGTTCGTCATTGGTAAGCACGCGTTCGGGCAGATAGCCGCCCACGCCGCGAATGATCGATCGAGTTGCAGTCACGCTGGTCCCGCTTCCTGTTGTTCCAATTCGGCGCCGGTTCCGCTGCTATGGAACTGGCTGAGGCCAAAACTGATCTTGTCGATCAGCCGGCTGCGGCCCATTTCATACGCGAGGCCTAACGCGCTGTTGAAGCCGACTTCGTCCGTGCCGCCATGGCTCTTGATGACGATGCCGTTCAATCCGAGAAAAACCCCGCCATTGACGGTGCGCGGGTCCATTTTGCGGCTCATTGCCTTGAGGGCCTGCATGGCCAGCAGGGCGCCGATCCGCGACATGAAATTGGCCTTGAGGGCGTTGCGCAGATAGGTGCCGACCTGCCGCGCCGTGCCCTCCGCCGTCTTCAGGGCGATATTGCCGGCAAAACCTTCCGTCACCACCACGTCGACCGTGCCCTTGCCGATATCATCGCCTTCGACGAAGCCATGATAGACAAAACCGGCATTTTCATGGGCGGCCAGAACGCGTGCCGCTTCCCTGACGGTTTCAAGGCCTTTGACCTCCTCGACGCCGACATTGAGCAGCCCGATCGTCGGGGCATCCTCGTCGAACAACGCCCGGGCGAGAGCGGCGCCGAGAATGGAGAAATCGACCAGTTGCTGGGCGTCACCGCCAACAGTGGCGCCGACGTCGAGCACGACGATATCCGTCCTGAGGGTTGGCCAGATGGCGGCGATCGCCGGGCGGGCAAAGCCTTTCATCGGCCTCAGGCAAAAGGTCGCCATGGCCATCAGCGCGCCGGTATTGCCGCAGGACACGGCAGCATCGGCCTCGCCGTCCTTGACTGCCTGCAGCGCCGACCACATCGAGGACTTGTTGCGTCCCTTGCGTAGCGCCTGGCTCGGCTTGTCGTCCATGGCAATAACGGTTTCGGCATGCCGGAGCTCGGAAACGGGCTTCAGGGCTGGGAATTCGTCGAGCAGCGGCGCCAGCACTTCCTGCTGGCCATGGAAGATGAATTCGACATTGCCGCGTTCCTTGAGGGTCATCTCGGCGCCGCGCAGGACGATACGCGGGCCGTTGTCGCCCCCCATCGCGTCCACCGAAAGCCTGATCGTTCCACTCATTGCCGTCTCAAACGCCTTCTCACGCCCTCTGTCTCACGCGCAAAGCCATAGCTCAGATCGGCGCGCCGCACTATGCCTGCAAGGGGCAGGCTCATTCCTTTGTTGTTTTCAGGGCTTTTAGCGCCTCGAAAGGAGAATCCGATTCATCCGGGTCGTCGCTGTAGGTCGAATCGAGCTCGATATCCGGTTTTCGCGGGTAGGGATCGAGCGCCAGCGACAGCGTCTCGATCAGCCATTCGCTGAAATCGGCCTCCGGTCCATCGAAATGGTCGGGCAGGTCGTCGCGTTCGAGATCAACGTAGATCTCGGCGCCCGGCGCCGGGTCCGGCTCGTGCTGCGCACCTTGCAGGAACAGACGGAACAACTTTTCCTCGACATGTTCGGGAACCGGCTCGAAGCTGACCACACATGCCTGGGTGACATCGGCCCGCAAGCGTCCCGGATACCTCGATGCCGCCCTTGAGCGGCCGCGCCAGAAGCTTGGCGTCGAAGGCGTCCACCGACAGGATTCCGAGCCGCTCGGCAAGGGCCTCGCGGTCCTCGGGCCTGGTTTCGACAACAAGCGTACGACCGGCGGCCGGCAGGGAATCAATGCGCACGCGTGCATCCAGGATGGGCTCGTTGTCGTGTTTGCTGCTCATGCCGGTTCATCCCATACGAGGGTGCCGGCCATGATATCGGCGGTGGAATTACCGGCCAGAGCGTTGCTCGTGCGGCGCACATAACCGGCAAGGTCGGCTGCGTGCGTTGCCGCGTTTTCGTTCAGAACGTCGCGCAACACGAAAGCTTCGAGCGCATTGTCCTCGGCGTCGTCCTCGAGTGCACGCCCAAGTCCGTCGACCAGGCCGTAGAACAGGGTGCCCATCTTCTCGATGCGTTTGGGTATTGAGGTGTCTCCCACGCCCATCTCACGAAGAGAACGATCCATGTCCATGAAAAACAAATCGAAAAAGTCCTTGTGAGAAATCCCGGCATGTCGGTCCTTCCACCTGCAGGCGCCTGAGCACCAGGGCCATGTGCAGGCTCACCATGTCGAACCGCCCGGTCAACGTGTCCGGCACACCCCAGTCGGCATAAAGAACCGGCTGCCGGGATTGCGCCACAATGGCAGCATAGAGCGCGTAGTGGGCGTCGCCAATTCGTGGTTTTTTCTTAAAGAACCAGGCCAAGGGGCCACCTCCGGAAACGGCGGGCGCCGGCATCATCCCACGCTCAATGCAGTTGTGGACAAGCTTGCCAGATCGGGCCTATGCCGGCTACACATGCGCGGCCCGCCCGACGGCAGGCGGGACATAATGAGTGTGTGCGGAGAAGTCAATCAGATGGTCACGGTCAAGGCGCGGCACTTCATGCGTATTCTGCTTGCGGGTCTGGGACTGGCGCTTGCTGTCAGCGCCTGCTCGACGGACTCCTTCATCGCTCACCGCACCGAAGGCTATGTGATTTCCGACAGCGCCTTGCAGCAGATCCGCCCCGGCCAGAGCGTCGATCTCGTCGTTGCCGTGCTCGGGTCGCCGCAGACCACGAGCACGTTCGGCGAGAACACAGCCTATTACTACGTCGAGACCAAGGTCAGCCGTACGGCCTTCGGCCTGCGCATGCCGCAGGAACGCCGATTGCTGGCCGTCTATTTCGACAAGAACAGCAAGGTCACCGACAAGGCGCTGCTCGGCCTCGAGGATGGCAAGGTCGTGGACATCAATACCCATCGTACGCCGTCCTTCGGGCAGGACAGGACCTTCGTCGAGTCGATCCTGTCCTCGTTCTAGCGCCTGTTCCCTTCCAGCGATGACGGCACGCCCGCTTCAAGGCAGGGCGTACCGGCTGGTTTTGTCTGTCTGAAATGCTCTTTGACCAGATGGCGCCGGCGGCGGGGACACTGCCGACCGGACCCGGATTCCGGGCCTGTCCGGAACCGAATCCGCTCGATCCGGCGGGCGTTTGGGAAACAAATTCTTAAGCGTCGACATGCAATTCTAGATGCCGTCTTCCGGGGGCTGTCGGCGGTCCGGCTTCGGTTTTGTGTGGAGTAGCGCAGCAGGTATGGACGAGAATTCCGAAAGCGCACGCCCCCCATGTTCCGGTCCTTCTCGATGAAGTGCTGGCGGCGCTCAAGCCGCAACAGGGCATGCATGTGATCGACGGCACGTTCGGTGCCGGCGGCTATTCGCGTGCGTTGCTCGCTGCCGGCGCGTCGGTCACGGCGATCGACCGCGATCCCAATGTCCGCCCATTTGCCGCTGCGCTCGGCGCGGACTACCCCGACAGCTTTCGCTTCAAGGCCGGTCGTTTTGCCGAGCTCGATACGCTGTCAGGCGGTCATGCCGATGGCGTCGTACTCGACATCGGCGTGTCCTCCCATGCAGCTTGACGAGGCCGGGCGCGGCTTTTCCTTCCTGCGCGATGGGCCGCTCGACATGCGCATGAGCGGAAAGGGGCAGAGCGCCGCCGATCTCGTCAACACGCTTGACGAACGGGCGCTGTCGGATCTGCTGTTCGGTTTCGGGGAAGAGCGGCGGGCGCGCCGCATCGCCTCTGCCATCATTGCCGCCCGCGCCAAGGCGCCGATCACCACCACGGCAGAGCTCGCCGGCCTGATCGAACAAACTCTCGGGCGCAGCAAGGGCGACATCCATCCGGCGACACGCAGCTTCCAGGCGCTCCGCATTGCCGTTAATGCCGAGCTCGATGAACTGGTCGAGGCCCTGTACGCCGCCGAACGCCTGCTTGGCGCCGATGGGCGGCTGGCGGTCGTGACCTTCCATTCGCTCGAAGACCGTATCGTCAAGCGCTTCCTGTCGCCGCCTGCCGCCGGCTCGCGTCATCAGCCGGCGACCGCCGCCGACACGCCGTGCTGGTACAAGGTGATGAAGCCTGTGCGTGCCGGCGCCGCCGAGACTGCCGCCAATCCGCGCGCCCGATCCGCAACCCTGCGCGCCGCCATCCGCAGCGCCGCCCCGGCGCGCCCGGTGTCGGTCAAGGGGCTCGGCGTGCCGTTTTCGCTTCGGGGGGCGGCATGATCCGGGTGCTCAACACCATCCTGGCAATCGCCTGTGCTCTGGCGCTGATTGGCGTATACGGGCTCAAGTTCCAGTCCGAGGGTGTCGCGGGACGCAAGGTCGCGCTGACCCAGACCATTGCGGACCAGCAGAACCAGCTATCGCTGCTCCGGGCCGACTGGGCCTATGTCAATCAGCCAGGCTATCTCGATCCGATCATCGAGCGCCATGTCGAAACGCTCAACCTCGCCGCCATCGATGCGAAGCAGTTCAAGTTGCTCGAAGAGCTGCCGATGCGGCCGGCGCAGCTCGACCCCGATGCGCTGACGGCGTTGCTCAATTCGCTCGAAACCGGCGTCGACCCCATCGCAGCCCTGATCGAGGCGAACTGAGATGGCGATAGCGGAAACATCGGCGTTCGACCCGATCGCGCTTGATGGTGCGAAAAAGGCACGCGGCACCCTGACGAGCACCCGCATCCGGGTGCTGATGGCCTTCCTGATCCTGGCCTTCGCGCTGATCGTGGGCAAACTGGTCACGCTCGGCGGTACCGACACCGATGCCGAGATCGAGGGCAGGGCGATGGATGAGATCACCGCCACGCGCCCGACCATTCTCGACCGCAACGGCGCCGAGATGGCAGTCGATATCCGCGTTCCCTCGCTTTACGCCGAGCCGAACCGCATGATCGACAAGGAGGGCGCGATCCGGGACCTGATGTCGGTTCTCCCTGATCTCGACATAGAGATGCTGCGCGACCGGCTCAACCGCGACAAGGGGTTCGTCTGGATCAAGCGCGAACTGACGCCGTCGCAGAAGGAAGCCATCCTCAAACTCGGCATTCCCGGCCTCGATTTCCTCACCGAGAGCGAACGCTTCTATCCGGGCGGGGCGGAAGCCGCCCACATCATGGGCATGACCAATATCGACAACAAGGGCATTGCTGGTATCGAGAAGGAACTCGACCAGGACAATGTCGCACTGTTGCAGGATCTGGGCTTTGCCCGTGACCGCAATCTCGCGCCGGTGTCGCTGGCCATCGACATGCGCGTCCAGCATGCCATGCGCGAGCAGTTGCTCGATGCGTTGAGCCGCTACCAGGCGGTGTCCGCCTCAGGCGTCATGGTCGATGTCCACACCGGCGAAGTCGTCGCCATGGTGTCGCTGCCCGATTACGATCCGAATGCGCCGGCAAGCTTCTCCGATCTGTGGATGGACAAGAAGAACCAGCGCTTCAACCGCATTACCCTGGGACGCTACGAGCTTGGATCGACCTTCAAGACCGTCACCATTGCCGGCGCCCTCGATGCCGGCGCGGTGACGCTGACCGACAGCTTCGACGCCCGTTTCGGCATTCGCTTCGGGCGCTTCGTCATCGACGATTTCCACGGCAAGCACCGCGTGCTCACCGTTCCCGAGGTCTACAAGTATTCCTCGAACATCGGCGTCATCAGGATCATGCAGGAGATGGGCAAGGACAATTTCCGCGCTTTCCTGACGCGCGCCGGCTTCGACGATCCGCTGCAGATCGAACTGCCCGAAACCGAAACCTCCGAGATACCCAAGACCTTCTCCGAGGTCGGCGCGGCCACCGCGGCTTTTGGCCACGGGCTTTCGGTCACGCCGCTGCATCTCGCCCAGACCTATGCCGCCTTCGTCAACGGAGGTATCCTGCTGCCGGCAACGCTTTATCCACGAACCCGGGAACAGGCCGAAGCCATCGGAAAGCGCATCATTTCGCCCGAAACCAGTGAAGAGATCCGTTATCTGATGCGTTTGAACGCGCTGGAAGGATCGGGAACGCATGCCAACAAAATCGCCGACGGCTATCGTGTCGGTGGTAAAACGGGCACGGCGGAAAAGGTTGTAAACGGTAAATACAGTTCCAACCAGAACCTCAACGTCTTTGCTTCCGCTTTTCCAGTCGATAAACCGCAATATGCTATGGTTATCTTGGTTGATGAGCCCAAGCGTGAGAATGAACACTCGGGCGAAACGGCTGGCTGGAATGCCGGCGAGGTCACCGGCCGGATTGTGGCGCGCGTTGCGCCGCTGCTCGGCATAACACCGGATTTCAGCGAGGCCATCGATCAGGACCTCGTGCCACAACAACTGCAATGATCGATTAGGACCGCCAGAACTTGTCGCTATCACTGAAGGAACTGCTGGAAAACGTTGACGTTGGCCCCGATACCGGCGCCCTGACGATTTCCGGTGCCACTGCGGACAGCCGCAGGATCAGGCAGGGCGATGCCTTTTTCGCGCTGCCCGGTACACTCACGCACGGAGCCGAGTACGCCGATGTCGCCATCGGCAACGGTGCCGCCGCCATTGTCAGCGACAAGCCGGTTGACGGCGCGGGAGAGACCCCGGTCATCGTCGTCGATGACGTGCGAACAGCCTTCGCCAAGGCCATGGCGCGCTTGTGGTCGCCCCAGCCCGAGACCCTGGTCGGCATCACCGGTACCAATGGCAAGACCTCGATCGCCGGCTATGTCCGTCAGATCTGGTCGGCCAGCGGCATTTCGGCGGCTAGCGTCGGCACGCTCGGCATCGAAACCAGTGCCGGGCTCGCATCCGGCTCTCTGACGACGCCCGATCCGGAAACGCTGCACCGCTCGCTCAACAAGCTCAAGAGCGGTGGCATCGACCATGTCGTCCTGGAGGCATCGAGCCACGGACTTGACCAGCGTCGGCTCGACGGTGCCGTTTTCGATGCCGTCGGCTATTCGAATCTCAGCCGCGACCATCTCGACTATCACACCGACATGAGTGAGTACCGCGAGGCCAAGCTTCGCCTGTTCCGTGATCTGGTACGGCCCGATGGCGCCGCCATCGTCAACACCGACGATCCGGAGCACATGCCGTTCTTCTTCGCCGCACTCGATCGTGGCGTGACGCTTTTGACCGTCGGCACCGAAGGTGCGTTCTTCGAGATTACATCGGTCGAAGCCAAAGGCTTCGCCCAGAAGGTAACCGGACGCATGGTCGGGGAGCCGGTCGAGTTCGTCCTGCCTCTGGCCGGGCGTTTCCAGGTCGACAACGCCGTCATGGCGGCGGCGCTTGCCATACAGACCGGCGCCGATCCTGATGTGACGGTGGAAACCCTCAACTCCCTGCGCGGCGCCAAAGGCCGGCTGGAATTTGCCGGCGAGCGCAACGGCGCCGCCATCTTCGTCGACTATTCCCACAAGCCGCTGGCGCTCGAAAGCGCACTCGAAACCCTGCGTGCCGTTACCCGCAAGCGGCTTGTCGTGGTGTTCGGCTGTGGCGGCGACCGCGACCGCGGCAAGCGCCCGATCATGGGCGAGATCGCCGGGCGCCTGGCCGACAGGGTTATTATCACCGACGACAATCCGCGCAGCGAGGATCCGGCCGCGATCCGCGCCGAAATACTGCGTTCCGTAACGAGCGCCCGGGAAATCGGCGACCGCGCCGAAGCGATCCGGGTTGCCATCGCCGAACTCGAGGATGGCGACGTGCTGCTGGTCGCCGGCAAGGGCCACGAGGACTACCAGATCGTCGGCACGACCAAGCGTCCGTTCTCCGACCACGAGGAAGTCGCCAAGGCGCTCATGCCCTGATCGCCCGGGGTCCGATGGTCGCGCCCAGCTGTGCAGGCATGACCTGCAAGCTTGCCAATCGGGGCCGGCCTGTGGTCAAACAGCCGCCACGCGCGGCACCGGTGTCGGATGCCTGAAGCGCGGCAAAAGGAGTGCAGGCACTCACATGCTGTTTCTGCTCGAGCAATTCGGTGCCGACGTCGGCGTCCTCAACGTTTTCCGCTATCTGACCTTCCGCACCGCCGGTGCGGTGGTGACGGCGCTGTTCTTCGTTTTTCTGTTCGGCCCCTCGATCATCGCCTCGCTGCGCATCCGTCAGGGCAAGGGCCAGCCGATCCGCGAGGACGGCCCGGCCAGCCATGTGCTCAACAAGAAGGGCACGCCGACAATGGGCGGGCTGATGATCCTTTCCGGGTTCATCGTGGCAACGCTTCTGTGGTCGAACCTTTCCAATCCTTACGTCTGGATCGTGCTGTTTGTAACGCTGAGCTTTGGCGCCATCGGATTTTATGATGACTATCTCAAGGTCAAGCGGATGAGCCACAAGGGCTTTCCCGGACGTTACCGGCTGGCGCTCGAAGCAGTGATCGGCGTCATCGCCTGCTTCTGGCTGTCGACACTGACCGAGGCGCCGTTCTCGACTTCGGTGCTTATGCCGTTCGTCAAGTCCTGGGCCATCGATCTGGGCTGGTTCTTCGCCCTGTTCGGCGGCTTCGTCATCGTCTCGGCTGGCAATGCCGTCAATTTGACCGACGGGCTCGACGGACTTGCCATCGTTCCGGTGATGATCGCGGCCGCGGTGTTCGGGCTCATCGCCTATCTCGTCGGCAACCAGAATTTCGCCGACTACCTGCTGATCGACTATGTGCCCGGCACGGGCGAACTCTCGGTCGCAGTCGGTGCGCTGATCGGGGCGGGGCTCGGTTTCCTGTGGTTCAATGCGCCACCGGCGCAGATCTTCATGGGCGATACTGGCTCGCTGGCCCTTGGCGGCGCGCTCGGCTCGATCGCCGTTGCCACCAAGCACGAAGCGGTTTTGGTCATTACCGGCGGGTTGTTCGTTCTCGAGACCGTGTCGGTGATCGTCCAGATCGTCTCGTTCCGGCTCACCGGCAAGCGCATCTTCAAGATGGCGCCGATACACCACCATTTCGAGCATCTTGGCTGGACCGAAAGCCAGATCGTTATTCGCTTCTGGATCATTTCCATCGTTCTGGCCCTGATCGGGCTGTCGACGCTGAAGCTGCGCTAGGCCGGGCATGGCGTGCACCAAAGGCTTCATAGACTACGTGCTCGATCAGGTCGCGGCGGCCGGTGACGTGCGGGCGCGCGCCATGTTCGGGGAATACGCGCTTTACTGCGACAACAAGGTCGTGGCGCTCATCTGCGACGACCGGGTCTTTCTCAAGCCGACGCCGGCCGGGCGCGCGCTTTATCCCGACGCAGAGGATGCGCCTGCCTATCCCGGCGCCAAGCCCCATATGGCGGTGAGCGAGGACGTGCTCGATGATGGCGAGCGGATGGCAAGTCTGATCGTCGCCACTGCCGCGGCGCTACCCGCGCCAAAACCGAAGCGGTCGCGCAAGGTGAAAAAGCCGTCGCCTCCTGATTTGCGCTGACCCGACTTGGCGATTGCCGCCTCACACCTCAAGGAGACCGTCATGAATATCGCGAAACCCGTTGCCGTGGCCACAGCTTTGCTGGTCGCCACAATTTCACCGGCGCTCGCCGCGTGGTCCTATTCGGTCGAAACGGATGAAACCGGGCTCGAGTATGCGCGGGCCGCGGTCGATGCGCCGCAATCGGGTGCCAGCCTTTATACCGAATGCACCGAACGGCTCGATCTCGGCCTGGCGCTGATCCTCGGCGCCAGCCCCGAACTGGCCGAACGGCTCGACGGTGGCGCGGGCCAGATTCTTTACATGAACGAGAAGGGCGGGACCGCTCTGGCGACGGTCGGGTATGCGGCCGGCGAAAACCGGCTGACGCTGGTTGCGCCCGAGCGCAAGGCAATCGAGGCGGTGTGGTCGGTGCTGGTCAATGCCGAAGAAACGGTTGCGGTGCGCTTCACCTTCCCGCCCGAGCCGCAAGTCTTTGAAGTGACGTTCCCGGCTGAAGGCGCCGCCGAGGCGCTCGGCAAGGTGAACGCCTATTGCCACTGATCCGCGGCCTGAGCTTTGTAGCCTGTGTCGGAAAACCGGGGTCCACATCTCCCGAATCTGCACCGATCGGGTCTTGCCATCAGCGAGTTGGTAACCCTTCCTGATGTAGTTTCGCTAACCAAGTAACCGCGTATCCGGGATTGTTTGGTTGTCGATTTTCTCTCGCGAACACAAGACGCCGCTTGTCGAGTGGTGGTGGACCATCGACAGGGTGCTGCTCGGCGCTTTCCTGCTGCTCATCGGTGTCGGGGTCGTCCTGAGCTTTGCCGCCAGCCCGGCCGTTGCCGAGGCCCATGGCTGGGGCACCTGGTATTTCGTCGTTCGCCACGTGGCTTTCGCCATCATGGCCGCGGCGCTGCTGATCGGGGTCTCTGTGTTGCCGCACCGGCTGATCCGCATCCTGGCTGCCGCCATGCTGATCGGGTCCATCGTGCTGTTGTTCGCGACGCTGCAGTTCGGCGAGGAGGTCAAGGGCGCCCGCCGCTGGCTGTCGATCTTCGGCTTCTCCTTCCAGCCGTCCGAGGCGGTCAAGCCGGCCTTTGCCGTTGCCGGAGCCTGGCTGTTTTCCGAATGGATGGTCAAGCGCGAGATGCCGGGCTGGCAGATTGCCACCGGGCTGCTCGCCGTCATTCTCATCGGATTGCTGCGCCAGCCTGACGTCGGTCAGACGGCGCTGATGGTGTTCACCTGGGCGGTGCTGCTGTTCATGTCCGGCATTTCCTGGTGGGTGATCTTCGGGCTGGGTGGGCTCGGTCTGGGTGGCGCCTTTGCCGCCTATATGTTCTTCCCGCACGTCACTGAGCGCATCGATTCCTTCCTCAACCAGGCGGACGGTTCGGTCTACCAGGTCGAGAAGGCTATCGGTTCGATCCTCGAAGGCGGCTGGCTCGGACGCGGTCCCGGGGAGGCGATCACCAAGCGCTATCTGCCGGATGCCCATGCCGACTATGTCTTCTCTGCCGCCGCTGGCGAGTTCGGCATCCTGTTCTGCCTGCTGCTCGTCGGTCTGATCGGTTTCATCGTCATGCGCTCGCTGCGCGGCGCGCTGGCACAGGGGAACCTGTTCGCCCGCATGGGCACGGCGGCGCTGGCGGCCCAGTTCGGCATGCAGTCGGCCATCAACCTGATGGTCAACGTCAACCTCATCCCGCCCAAAGGCATGACCTTGCCATTCGTTTCCTACGGCGGTACGTCGATGCTTGCGGTTGCCATTGGAATGGGCATGATGCTCGGCCTGATGCGCAAGCGCCCCGAGGAGCAGATCGCAACCGGCCTTCCAGCCTATCGAAGCGCCCTCGGACAACCGATCTAGGCACTTCATGGCAGTTTTTGTCCTCATGGCTGGCGGTACCGGCGGCCACCTGTTTCCGGCCATGGCTCTGGCCCAGGAGCTCAAGCGCCGCGGCCACACCATCCACCTGATGACCGATCACCGGGTTGCCTCCTATGGCGGCCAGTTCCCGGCGCGGGAAACCCATATCGTGCCTTCGGCAACGCCATCGCTGAAGAACCCGGTCAAGTTCGTCTTCGCCGGCCTGCGCATTGCCTGGGGCATTGCCGTCGCCTACGGCACGCTCGGCAGGATCAGGCCCGATGCTGTCGTCGGTTTCGGCGGCTATCCGGTGTTTCCGCCGTTCCTTGCCGCTTCGTTCCGGCATGTTCCGGGCCTGCTGCACGAACAGAATGCCGTGATGGGTCGGGCAAACCGGGCGCTTGCCCGTTTCGCCACGGCCATTGCCACCAGCTTCGCCGAGGTCAGGTTCGCCGAAAGCTATTCGTCGAAAACGACATTGACCGGCAATCCGGCGCGCGACCAGGTGCGCCTGGTGGCCGAGGAAAAAACCTACCAGCAGCCCGCCGAGGGCGGACCGCTGCGGCTCTTCATCGTCGGCGGCAGCCAGGGCGCACGGGCCTTTTCCGACCTGGTGCCGCCAGCCATTGCGCTTCTGCCCGAAGACATGCGTCAGCGCCTCGCCATCGTACAACAATGCCGGCCCGAAGACCTCGATCGCGTCGCCAGGATCTATCGCGACCTCAAGGTCAACGTGACGCTCGAGAGCTTTTTCGCCGATATGCCGCAGCGCATGCTCGACGCCCATCTCGTCATCTGCCGTTCGGGGGCCTCGACCGTCAGCGAGGTGGCGATCCTCGGCGTTCCGGCGATTTTCGTACCGCTGCCCGGTTCGATCGATGCCGATCAGAAGGCCAATCCGGCCGAACTGGTTTCCGCCGGGGCCGGTTGGCTTGTGGAACAGGCCAATCTTTCACCGCAATCTCTTGCCAATCGACTGCAAGACCTGTTCAACGCCCCGGATCGCCTCGGCGACGCCGCAAGGGCGGCCAAGGCAACGGGCCGGCCCGACGCAGTTGCACGACTCGCTGATCTCGGCGAGACCATCGCGGCCAGAGGCCGCTGAACCACTCTGGGGGATACCTTCAAATGAAAATGCCGCGCGATATCGGGCCGGTGCATTTTATCGGCATCGGGGGCATCGGCATGAGCGGGATCGCCGAGATCCTGCACGGACAGGGCTATACGGTGAAAGGCTCCGACGCCGCCGCAAACGCCAATGTCCAGCGCTTGATCGACATGGGCATCGCCGTCGAGGTCGGCCAGAAGGGCGAGAACCTCAAGGACGCCGCTGTCGTTGTCGTTTCCTCGGCGATCAGGAAGGACAATCCCGAGCTGATTGCCGCCCGTGCCCAAGGGCTGCCGATCGTCCGGCGCGCCGAGATGCTGGCCGAGATCATGCGCTTCAAGAATGCCATCGCCATCGGCGGCACCCATGGCAAGACCACCACGACCTCGCTGGTCGCGGCACTGCTCGAAGCCGGCGGGCTCGACCCGACCGTCATAAACGGCGGCATCATCAACGCCTATGGAACCAACGCCCGCGAAGGCAAGGGCGAATGGATGGTGGTCGAAGCCGACGAGTCCGACGGTACATTCGTCAAGCTGCCGGCCGACGTTGCCGTCGTCACCAATATCGATCCCGAGCATCTTGACCACTACAAGGACTTCAACGCCCTCAAGAAGGCCTTCATCAACTTCGTCGAGAACGTGCCGTTCTACGGTTTCGCGGTGATGTGCCTGGACCACCCGGAAGTGCAGGCGCTGGTCGGCGAGATCGAGGATCGCCATGTCATCACCTATGGCACCAACCAGCAGGCCGACGTGCGGCTCGACGAGCATCCCGTCCAGAACGGGTCGAGCCATTTCGACATCTTCATCCGCGACCGGTTCAGCGACGAGGAGATCTGCATCGCCGATCTCGAACTGCCGATGCCGGGTCACCACAATGTCCTCAACGCCACCGCTGCCATTGCCGTGGCACACCAGCTCGGCCTGTCGCCGGAGGCCATTCGCGCCGGGCTTGCCAATTTCTCCGGCGTCAAGCGCCGCTTCACCCGCACCGGCACTGTGGCCGGCGTCACCATCATCGACGACTACGGCCATCACCCGGTCGAGATCGCCTCGGTGCTGAAGGCCGCCCGCCAGTCGGCACGGCGTGACGTCGTCGCCATCGTGCAGCCGCATCGCTATTCGCGTCTTCACGACCTGATGGACGATTTCGCCACCTGCTTCAACGACGCCCACACCGTGCTTGTTGCACCGGTCTATCCGGCCGGCGAACAGCCCATCGAGGGCGTCAGCCACGAGGAGCTGGTCGGGCGCATGCGCTCGCGCGGGCATCGCGACGCGCGCATCATTTCCGGCCCGGAGGAGATCGCCTCCATTCTCAAGGACCGGGTCGCCGACGGCGACTATGTCGTTTGCCTCGGCGCCGGCAATATCACGCAATGGGCCGCGGCTCTGCCGAGCGAACTGGCTGTGGCGCTCGGGGTGATCGGAGAGGTGCAATGAGCTGGCCCGATCTTCTGCCTGAATTGGGGGCATGGACCGGAGAGGTGCGCGGCCGGCTGATTTCCAACCAGATGATGAGTGAAATCACCTGGTTCCGGGTCGGCGGTCCGGCGCAACTCTACTTCCAGCCGGCCGATGAGGCCGACCTGCAGTTCTTCATGAAGAACCTGCCGCAAGCGATCAAGGTCACGCCGATCGGGCTGGGCTCCAATCTGCTCATCCGCGACGGCGGGCTTGACGGCGTCGTCATCCGCCTCTCGGCCCGGGGGTTCGGCTTTGCGGAGCCGCTCGAGGGATATCGCATCCGGGCCGGCGCGGCACTGCCGGACGTGCGTCTGGCCAAGGCCGCCGCCGATGCCGGCATCGACGGGCTGACCTTTTATCGCGGCATTCCCGGCGGCATCGGCGGGGCGCTCTACATGAATGCCGGATGCTATGGAACCGAAACGCGCGACCGCGTTGTCGAACTGCGCGGTGTCAATCGTGCCGGTGAGATCGTCACCCTGACCAATGCCGAGATGGGCTACCGCTACCGGCATTCGGATGCGCCTGAAGGCGTGGTCTTCACCTCGGCGATCTACCAGGGCAGTGCCGGCGATCCCGACGAGATCAAGGCGCGCATGGACGAGATCACTGAAACCCGGGAAAACAGCCAGCCGGTCAAGTCGCGTACCGGCGGTTCAACCTTCAAGAATCCCGAAGGCTATTCGAGCTGGAAACTCATCGACGCCGCCGGCTGCCGGGGCCTGAAGATCGGCGAAGCCCAGGTCTCCGAGCAGCACTGCAACTTCCTGATCAATCTCGATTCCGCCAGTGCCCACGACATCGAGGAGCTTGGCGAGACGGTGCGCAATCGCGTCCGCGCCGATTCCGGCATCGAGCTTTCCTGGGAAATCCGCCGCATGGGCCGGTTTGTCGAAGGGCAGGAGGTGCGGGAGTTTCTCGACGGTGACGTCTTTGCGGGCGTGGCGTGAACGGGGAAACCGGCAGCGTTGCTATCGTCACCGGCCGTTCGGCCGACGAACTGGCAGCGGCGCGCGATATCTCGGAGAGCCTCGATAGCCAGGGGTTCGCGGCCACGGTCATCGAGAAGGACGGCGATGTCGTTGCCCGCCTCGTCGAAGCGGGACCGGATGTCGTTTTCAATGCGGTCGGCCGCGCCAACAACGGGGCGCTGCAGGGTGTGTGCGAGGCGCTCGGGCTCGCCTATACCCATTCCGGCATCGCAACCAGCGCCCTGAGCGCCGACCGTCACCTGTCGAAACTGGTGTTCAAGTCCGCCGGCATCCCGGTCACCGACCACGTGCTGGTCAATCGCGCCGAGGCGGCGGCCTCCCATGTCCTGTCTCCTCCCTATATCGTCAAATCTCGGTTTGCCGGCACCGGCGGCGAACCAGTGATCGTGCGTCACGCCGAGGACCTGCCGCCCGGCGGTGTTCTGTCGGAGCAATGGGCCGACAGCGACGAGGTCATGGTCGAGCGGTTCATCGCCGGCATGACGCTTTCCGCCTTTGTCATGGGCGATGTGTTGATCGGCATGGCCGCCAGGACCGATGAACACAAAAACAGCGTTGCCGAAACACTAATTCCTGCGCCGATTTCACCGAAAATTTACGAGGATGGCACACGATTGGCCCTCAAGGCGCATGGGGTTCTCGGGTGTCGTGGCGTTACCGCGCTAACGCTCAGGTTCAATGTGCAGCAGGGTTTTGCTGAACCGGTTGCCATTGGTCTGGACACGCAGCCGGAACTTTGTCGCACATCGCCTCTGGCGCAGGTCGCCGCGCGCGCAGGTCACGAGTTTGATGAGTTATTGCGTTGGATAGTCGGGGACGCCAGTATCAAGCGAGGGGGATGAGCCGGTCAACGGCGATCGCCCATGCCGGCGCCCTGGCGCTGCCGCGAACCCTTTCTTCCGATCATCGCCAGAAACACCTGCCGGTTCGCGCCGCGGCCGGACGCGCTTGGGTCCTGCACAAGGACCTGGTGCTGAAAGCAGCCACCATCGGGCTGGCGCTTCTGCTCGTCGCCGGCGCCATCCAGATGCGTGGCGTTGCCTTTGACGCCACCGTCCGGGTCTCCGAAGCGGCGTCGACCGGCATGGCTTCGGCAGGATTCGGCATTTCCGCCATCGATATCACCGGGCAGGCGCTGACCAGCGAGGCCACGCTGTTGGCGACGCTGGACATTGCGCCGCGCACCTCGCTTCTCGGCTTTGACGCCGATGCCGCCCGCCAGCGGCTTCTCGCCCTGCCGTCGATTGAAAGCGCCAGTATCCGCAAGGCCTACCCCGACCGGCTGATCGTCGAGGTCGGCGAACGGACGCCGGTGGCGCGCTGGACGGTCGACGGCACGACCTACCTCGTCGACAACACCGGCAGGCGCCTTGTGACGGTGCCCGCCGACGCCAATTCCGACCTGCCGCTGGTCATCGGGCAGGGGGCGGCCGACGATGCCGCCGTCATCATCCGCGCCCTCAAGCTCCATCCACTGCTCGACAAGGGTGTCGCGGCGCTGAGCCGCATCGGCGATCGGCGCTGGGATATTCTCTACGATACCGGCCTGAGGCTGCAGCTGCCGGAAACCGGCGTGACCCAGGCCCTGCGTCAGCTCGACAGCCTCGAGCGTGACCACAAGATTCTCGAGCGCGACCTGTCTCGCATCGACATGCGCGTCGCCGGATCGATCCTGGTGCGCCTCAACGACCGAACCGACGAAACCGTCCCGAACTGAGTGTAGCGATCACATGATCACCGATGCCATGACTGCGAGACTGAAGCCCGTCCAGCCGGGCCGCACCAGCCTGGTGACGGTGCTCGACATCGGTTCGACCAAAATGTGCTGCATCATCGCCCGGCTTTCTCCGCGGGGCGAAGGCAAGGCCCTGAAGGGGCGCAGCCATTCCATCGAGGTCATCGGGTTCGGCTATGGACGCTCGGAAGGCGTCAAGTCCGGCACGGTCGCCGATCTCGAAGGCGCCGAACGCTCCATTCGCAATGTCGTGTCAATGGCCGAGCGCCAGGCCGGCCTGACTGTCGAATCCGTCATCGTCAATGTTACCGCCGGGCGGCTCAACGCCGAGACCTTTTCGGCTTCGGTATCGCTTGCCGGACATGAAGTCGAATCCGACGACCTGTCGCGGGTCCTGAGAGCGGTCAACGATCGCGGCGTGCGCGGCGAACGCTCGATCGTTCACGCCATGCCGATCGGCTATGCACTCGACGGCCAGCGCGGCATCATGGATCCGCGCGGCATGGTCGGCGAAGAACTCGGGGTCGACGTGGCGGTGGTCTCCGCCGAAACGCTGGCCATGCGCAATGTCGAACTGGCGGTCAACCGTGCGCATCTGCAGGTCGAGGCGCTGGTGGCAACGCCCTATGCCAGCGGATTGGCCTCGCTGGTAGACGACGAAGCCCGACTCGGCACCGCCGTCATCGATTTCGGTGGTGCAACGACATCGGTGGCCGTGTTCAGCGAAGGCGGGCTGGTCTATGCCGACGCGCTGGCGGTCGGCGGTCATCACATCACCCTCGACATCGCCCGGCAGCTGTCGATCTCCGTCGCCGATGCCGAGCGGCTGAAGGTGCTTTATGCCAGCGTGCTGCCGGGTCGCGAGGACGAGCGCGAGCTCATTCCCGTCGTGCCGATCGGGGCGGCCCAGGACGAAGCGCCGAGCCAGATCACCCGTTCCATGCTGACGCGTATCGTCCGACCGCGCGCGGAGGAAATCCTCGAAGCCATCCGCGACCGGCTGCAGGCCACAGGCATGATGGATATTTGCGGACGCCGATTCACTCTGACCGGCGGCGCCTCCGAGCTAACGGGTCTTCCCGAGCTTGCCCGGCGTGTCATCGCCCGCAATGTGCGGACCGGCCGTCCGGTCGGAATCTCGAACATGCCCGAGATCGGCAAGGGGCCGGCGTTTTCCGCCGTGTCCGGAATGCTCGTTTACCCGCAGGTGTGCGCAGGTGAATTCGTCGCACCGCGCACTCCGATGCGACTCACGGGTACGAACGGCTATTTCGCTCGTGTCGGCAGCTGGTTACGCTCGGCCCTTTAAGGTAAACGTCGACACCTCCTTCCACGTGTCTGCAATTCCTTCTCGATTTGGTGACGTTTCATAAATCGCATGGATAACAGCCGGTTAAGGGGCCGGTTCCACATCGCAAATTGCAGCAATGTTAACGAGATCGGTACAAGTGTTAGCTCTCGATTAACGAATGCCGGCATACATATTGGTTGAATTGAGTTACCCAGAAGGGGTTCGCGATGACGATCAATCTGACCATTCCCGATATCAAGGAATTGAAGCCCCGCATTACCGTGTTTGGTGTCGGCGGGGCCGGCGGCAATGCCGTCAACAACATGATCAACTCGGGGCTCATGGGCGTTGAATTCGTCGTTGCCAATACCGACGCCCAGGCTCTTGCGTTGTCGAAGGCCGACCGGATCGTCCAGCTCGGCGTTGGCGTGACCGAAGGCCTCGGCGCTGGTTCGCATCCCGAAGTCGGTCGTGCCGCAGCCGAAGAGAGCTTCGACGAGTTGAACGACCACCTGAGCGGTTCGCACATGGTGTTTATCACCGCCGGCATGGGCGGCGGCACCGGGACGGGCGCTGCGCCGGTTGTGGCGCGTGCGGCACGGGAGCAGGGGATCCTGACTGTCGGTGTCGTCACCAAGCCGTTCCAGTTCGAAGGCAATCGCCGCATGCGGCTTGCCGACGAAGGCATCGACGAGCTTCATCGTCACGTCGATACGCTCATCGTCATTCCGAACCAGAACCTGTTCCGCGTCGCCAATGAGAAAACGACCTTCGCCGATGCCTTCGCCATGGCCGACGAAGTGCTCTACTCCGGCGTTGCCTGCATCACCGACCTGATGATCAAGGACGGTTTGATCAATCTCGATTTTGCCGACGTGCGCGCCGTCATGCGCGGCATGGGCAAGGCGATGATGGGCACCGGCGAGGCTTCGGGCGAGGATCGTGCCCGCCACGCTGCCGAGGCGGCAATTGCCAACCCGCTGCTCGACGAAATCTCGATGCAGGGCGCCCGCGGCCTGCTGATTTCGATCACCGGTGGCTCTGATCTGACCCTTTACGAGGTGGACGAGGCGGCCAGCCGCATTCGCCAGGAAGTCGACGAGGACGCCAATATCATTCTCGGCGCCACCTTCGACGACACGCTCGATGGCGTGATCCGCGTTTCCGTGGTCGCTACGGGAACCGAGGCGATGATGGTACAGGCAGTCGACGAACCGCTGAGCCCCGTTGCCAGGCGCCCGGCGCCGGCCAAGCCGGCTGCGGCGGCGTCGCCTGCTCCGGCGCCCAAGCCCGTTGCCGCCGAGGCTAAATCCACCGATTTCGACGCCGAAGTCGAAGCGGCGGTTTCCATGGCCATCAAGGCGACCGGTCTTGATGTTTCGGAAATCGAGAAGTCGCACTCGGGCGATGTCACTGTCGAGCCCTACGTGCCGGCCGCGACCAACGAGATTCCGCTCGAAGACGCCGCCCCGCCGGCGGATCGTCCGATCCCGCACGCTCATGTTCCGCAAAAGGCCGAGCGGCCCGATTCCGCCCGCCGCATGCCGCGCGTCGACGAACTGCCGCCGATTGCCCGACAAGGGATGGAGCGTCCGGCCCAGAGCCAGAGCGAACCGCGCAACGCACGGGCCCTGTTCAAGCGTCTTGCCTCCAATGTCGGGCTCAACCTTGCCGAGGAAGTCCAGCAAGTTGAGCAACGCCGCGAGCCCGCTACCGAATCAGCCCCGGCGGACGACGCTGCCGCACGTGCCGCCATCGAGCAGGGGCACCCCCGTCCGGGTGCACATCCGGCCGAACAGGGTGCGCAGGGCAATCTAGATGCGCATGGGCGTGCATCTGTGCAACACCAGACCAAAGAACATCTGGAGATACCCAGCTTTTTGAGGAAACACGGCTAGCCAAGGCCGGATTTGAATGAGAGAAAGCCCGGATGCCCCTTTGTGCGCCGGGCTTTTTTTATGATCACTAGTGCCGCGCTGGCGCGGCTATGGGGGAGTAAGGTATGCAGCGAATGGCAATGCAGCAATGCACGCTGGCCGGAAAGGTTGAATTCGACGGTTTCGGCGTCCATTCGGGTTTACCGGTTTCCCTGCATATCGAGCCTGCCGCCGTCGACAATGGCTTCACCATCACCCGCATCTACGAGGATGGCCGCACTGTCGGGCCTGTCGCCATTCACTTCTCGCGCATCACGCGTACGACGCTGTGCACCACCATCGACATTGGCGAAAGCACCGACGTCGAAACGGTCGAGCACGTGGTATCGGCCCTGAGCGGGCTTGGCGTCGACAACGCCCACCTGACCATCACCAATACCGAATGCCCGATCCTTGACGGCTCGGCGCTGCCCTATGTCGAAGCCATCCAGGCGACCGGCATCGCCATGCAGCCCAAGATCCGGCGTTTCCTCAAGATCAAGCGCGCCGTCACGGTGCGCAACGATGACGCTTTTGCGGCGCTTGAACCCTATAACGGTCGCATGTTCGATCTCGAGATCGATTTCGATAGTCCGGCCATCGGTCGCCAGCGCATGATCTTCAACTGGAGCCCGAGGCTTTACAGCGAGCGCGTTGCCGGTGCGCGGACATTCGGATTTGCCCATCACCGAAACGCCCTGCAACAGGCGGGCTATGCCCTCGGCTCCTCGCTGGAAAACTCGATCCTTGTCGAGAACGACCAGGTGCTCAATCCGCACGGGTTGCGCTACGAGGACGAGTTCGTGCGGCACAAGCTGCTCGATGCCGTCGGTGACCTTGCACTCGGCGGACTGCCGATCTACGGACGCTTCCGCAGCTACAAGGGCGGTCACAAGCTCAACTCGCTTGTGTTGCAGTCCCTGTTCGCGTCGGAAGCCAACTACGAAATCGTCGAGGCAAACGAATTGCCGCTGGTCTTCGACGCTCTTGAGGACCTTCCCGAAGAGCTCAATGTCGAGTCCTATCTGCGCGCGGTACGCTAAACCGGGCAGGACTTTGCCCTTGGGGCTTTGCCAGCGCTGAAAAAAGCCATAGTTTGGAACCAATTCGTCACTACAGCATCGTGCGATCGGGGCGCTGGCTTTTTCGCGAGAACGGTGCGTCAATGGGACAGGTGGAGCACGGGTCCCTTCGGCGGTGTTTGAGTGCTCCAGCGGCGAAATTGGGTAAAGAACGGGTCTTGTCGTGAAAACTGGCGCTACTGCGGGTTGGGCCCGTATTGTTTCTCAGGCCGTGATGGCTGTTGTCTTGTCCGCTTCGCTGGCGGGATGCGCAGGTTTCAACCTGTTCGGACCGCCGAAGATCACGGAAGAAGAGATCATCCCGCCCGATACGCTATACCAGGAGGCGCTCGATGACGTCGACCGCCAGTATTTCCGCGGCGCCATCGCGACCCTTGAAAAGCTCGAACGTCAGCATCCCTATTCGGAATATGCCGAAAAATCCAAGCTGATGACGGTCTATCTCAACTTCAAGCAGGCCAAGTTCGACAAGGCCGTGCTGGCTGCAGACCGTTATCTCGCGCTCTATCCGACCTCTTCGGAAGTCGCCTATGTGCTTTATCTCAAGGGCACGTCCTATTTCTTCCAGATTCGGGACATCACCCGCGACCAGCAGAATGCACGTGACGCCATCGATACGCTCAATCTGCTGATCAACAATTTCCCGAAATCGAAATATGTCGAGGACGCGCGCGAAAGCATTGCCGTGGCCCAGGATCAGCTTGCCGGCAAGGAAATGTCGGTCGGGCGCTACTACCAGGGCAATGGACAGCTTCTGGCCGCGATCAACCGTTTCCGCGTCGTCGTCGAGCAATATCAGACGACGACTCATATCGAGGAAGCGCTGTATCGGCTGAGCGAGACCTATCTGGCGCTCGGACTGATCAACGAGGCCCGCACGGCAGCAGCCATCCTCGGGCACAACTACCCGTCGGGCAAATGGTACCAGGACGCCTATGCCTTGCTGCAGAAGCAGGGCCTGACGCCTGAGGTCGTCGAAGGCAACTGGATCGCGGACAGCGCCAACGGCTGACGAACGGGGTACGACTGTCTTCCTCTCTTGCCTGAAAACCGCGGCTGAGGCAGGTTGCGATTTCCCGTGATTGCGTTGGAATCGTCCATGCTCGGCACGCTCTCAGTTCGCAATATCGTTCTGATCGACCAGCTCGACATCGTCCTGGATGCCGGGCTGACGGCGCTGACCGGTGAAACCGGCGCCGGCAAGTCGATTCTGCTCGACGCGCTGTCGTTGGCGCTTGGCGGCCGTGGCGATCAATCGCTGGTACGTACCGGCATGGAGAGCGGTCAGGTCACCGCCGTGCTGCATCTGCCGCCTGCTCATCCGGTCCGCAAGCTGCTGGCGGCCAACGAGATCCCCGATGACGAGGAAGTGATCCTGAGGCGCGTGCAATATGCCGACGGCCGTACCCGCGCCTTCATCAACGACAATCCGGTTTCGGCCACCCTGATGCGTGACGTCGGGTTGTTGGCAATCGAAATCCACGGCCAGCACGCCGATCGCGCGCTGGTCGACACAGCGACCCACCGCGCTCTGCTCGATGCCTACGGCGGCCATTTTGCCGACACGACCGCAACTGCCGGCGCCCATGAAGCCCTCAGCCAGGCCGAGCGGGCAGTGTCCCGCCAGCGCGCCCTGGTCGAGCGCGCCCGGCGCGACGAGGACTATGCCCGACACGTCGTTGCCGAACTCGACGAACTTGCGCCCGAGGCGGGGGAGGAGAGCGAACTCGCCGACCGCCGCCAGCACCTGATGGGCCTGGAAAAATCCGCCGACGACGTGCGCGACGCCGACGAGGTGCTCAACGGCGCCGGCGCGCCCGGTCCGGTTCTGCTGACGCTGATGCGACGACTATCGCGCAAGTCCGAAGACGGGCTGTTCGGCCCGGTCACTGAAGCGCTCGACCAGACGCTGGTGGCGCTCGATCATGCCAACGAGGCGCTGGAGACCCTGAAGCGTGAAATGGACTTCGACCCGCAGGAACTAGAAAGGGTTGAGGAAAGGCTGTTTGCGCTTCGTGCCGCGGCGCGCAAGCATCAGGTGGCGCCCGACGACCTCGGCGGCGTGCTCGAACGCTATCGCGCCGACCTGTCGGCGCTCGAAACCGGGACCGAGGAACTGGCGGCACTGGAGCAGAAGGCCGAGGCGGCGCGCGCCAGCTACATGAAGGCCGCTGCCAAGCTGTCGACGGCCCGCCGCAAGGCCGCGACAGCATTGACCAAGGCCGTGGAGAAGGAACTGCCCGATCTCAAGCTCGGATCGGCGCGCTTCATCGTCGATTTCGATACCGACGAAACCCGGATCAGCGCTGCCGGCTTCGATCAGACGGCGTTCCACGTCCAGACCAATCCAGGCACCAATCCCGGTCCGCTGATGAAGGTAGCCTCCGGTGGCGAACTGTCGCGTTTCCTGCTGGCGCTGAAAGTGGTGCTGGCCGACCGCGGCTCCGCGCCGGTGCTGATCTTCGACGAGATCGACACGGGCGTCGGCGGCGCCGTTGCCGACGCCATCGGCAAGCGTCTGGCGCGCCTGGCCGAGAAGGTGCAGGTCATCTCGGTCACCCACGCGCCGCAGGTTGCTGCCAGGGCCCGTCAGCATCTGCTGATAGAGAAGCAGGCGGTGAAGGAGGGGGCCTTCATGCGCACCCATGTTCATCCGCTTGCCGGCGATGCGCGCAACGAGGAACTGGCTCGGATGCTGGCCGGTGCCCGTATCACCGATGAAGCCCGCGCCGCCGCCGGGCGCCTGTTGTCCGAGGTCCGATAATGGCCGCAAACCCGTCGCCTGTCGAAAGCCTCTCTGCGGAAGAGGCGAAGAGTGAGCTCGACCGGCTGCACGACATGTTGGCGGCTGCCGATGCCGCCTATCACGGTGCCGATGCGCCGGAGATCAGCGACGCCGACTATGATGCGCTGAAGATTCGCTATTTCGCCATCGAGGACGCGTTTCCCGATCTCAAGCGTTCCGATTCGCTCTCGGAAAAGGTCGGCGCTGCGCCGGCCGAGGGCTTCGCCAAGGTCACTCACCAGGTGCCGATGCTGTCACTCGGCAACGCTTTTGCCGATGAGGATGTCGAGGATTTCGTCGGGCGGGCACGCAAGTTCTTCGAGCGCGAGCCCGATCTCGACCTCAGTTTCACCGCCGAACCCAAGATCGACGGGCTTTCGGCCTCGCTGCGCTATGAAAAGGGCGCGTTCGTCCAAGGCGCAACGCGCGGCGACGGCGCCGTCGGCGAGGACATCACTGCCAATCTCAGGACCATCGCCGACATTCCGGACAAGCTGAAAGGCGAGGGCTGGCCCGACGTGCTGGAAGTGCGCGGCGAGGTCTACATGACCCATGCCGAATTCAAGGCGCTGAACGAGCGTTCCGCGGCGGAAGGCGGGCAGATCTACGTCAATCCACGCAACACCGCCGCCGGTTCGCTCCGACAGCTGGATTCGTCGGTGACGGCCAAGCGCAATCTCAAGTTCTTCGCCTATGCCTGGGGTTACGTCTCCGAACCTTTCGCCGCCAGCCAGATTGAGGCGGTCGAAATGCTCGGCAGGTGGGGTTTCGTCATCAACCCGCTGATGACGCTGTGCGCCACGCCGGCGGAGATGCTGGCTCATTACCATTCCATCGAGGAACAGCGCGCCACGCTTGGCTACGATATCGACGGCGTCGTCTACAAGCTCAACAACCTCGCCCTGCAGCAGCGCTGGGGGTTTGTCGCCCGCGCACCGCGCTGGGCCATTGCCCACAAGTTCCCCGCAGAACTTGCCTGGACGCGACTGGAAGCCATCGAGATCCAGGTTGGGCGCACCGGCGCGCTCAGCCCGGTGGCGCGGCTAAAGCCGGTGACCGTTGGCGGCGTCGTCGTTTCCAACGCCACGCTGCACAACGAGGACTATATCGCCGGGCGCGACAACCAGGGCAATCCGATCCGCGACGGCAAGGATATCCGTGTCGGAGACTGGGTGCAGGTCTACCGGGCCGGCGATGTCATCCCCAAGATCGCTGATGTCGATCTCGACAAGCGCCCTGACGGCGCCGAGCCCTACCAGTTCCCGCATGTCTGTCCCGAATGCGGTTCCGAGGCCATCCGTGAGGAGGGCGACAGTGTCCGCCGCTGTTCGGGCGGGCTGATCTGTCCGGCGCAGGCCGTCGAAAAGCTGAAGCATTTCGTCTCGCGCGCCGCCTTCGATATCGAAGGGCTTGGCTCCAAGCAGGTCGAGCAGTTCTACAAGGACGGTTGGGTCAGCGAGCCGGCCGAGATCTTCACGCTTCAAGCGCGTTTCGGACCGGGACAGGTGCAGCAATTGCAGAACAAGGACGGCTGGGGCGAGACTTCGGCCAGAAACCTGTTCGATGCCATCGATGCCCGCCGCACAATTGCGCTCAGACGCCTGATCTTTGCGCTTGGCATCCGCCATGTCGGCGAGGTGGTCTCCGCCGATCTTGCTCGTCACTATGGCACGTGGGACAGCCTGATTGCCGCGCTCGATGATGGCTACGAGGCGATGGAACGGCACCTTGCCGCCGAGGAAGCTGTCGCGGCCGAGCGCATCAGGGCCAATGCTGAAAGCCGACGCGCCCAGATCACGGCGACGCGCGATGCGGTCTGGCGTTCGGAACCGCCGGTGCCGTCCGAGTCGCGCGCTGCCTGGGATGAGCTGGTGTCGATTGACGGCATCGGCACCACCGTTGCCGTGGCCATCGTTGCCGCCTTCGCCCAGAAAGCCGAGCGAGAGTCTATCGATCGGCTGGTTGCCCATCTGAGCATCGAAGCGGAAGAAAGGCCCGATACCGCCGGCAGCCAGGTCGCTGGCAAGACGGTGGTTTTCACCGGTTCGCTGGAAAAGATGACCCGTTCCGAGGCCAAGGCCATGGCCGAACGGCTCGGGGCCAAGGTCGCCGGTTCGGTTTCAGCCAAGACCGACCTGGTGGTGGCGGGACCGGGCGCGGGCTCGAAGCTCAAGAAGGCCGAAGAACTGGGTATCGAGGTCATCGACGAGGATGCCTGGCTCGCCCTTGCCGCGTTATCCTGACCGGGAGAAACTGCCGGTCTGAAATCCGCCATGATCGGCGCGCTCCGCTATGTCGGCCAGGGAGGAAGATCATGCGTTTTTCAGCACTTGTCGCGCTTGTCGTTTCGGCGCTGCTCGTTGCCGCGCCTGCGGGCGCCGCGCCCGTGTTCGAGACGCCGGAAGCGCTGATCGCCTATGCCTATCAGCCCTATGGCGATGACAGCTTCCCCGACGATCCGTTCGAACTGTTCGCGCCAAGCCTCAGAAAACTGGTGGCAGATGCCAACGCCGCTGCCGGCGACAGCGAGGTCGGTGTGCTCGATTTCGATCCGTTCATCGATGCGCAGGATTTTGGCGATGTCTCTGCAACCATCGACAGTGTCAGGCAATCCGGCGATCATGCCAGAGTGGCCGTCACAGTTGCCAATTTCGGCGAGACGGCGCGCATGGATTTCGCCCTGATCGAGACGGGTGCGGGCTGGCTGATCGAGGACATCATCAGGATCGACGGCGACTATCCCTGGCAGCTCACCGAACTGTTGGCCGAGAATCCGCTGCTGAACTGATCCATTCAGATCGCTAACGTCGCCTGTTCCAGCCAGGCCCGCGTTTCCGCATCGACCAGTGGCCCGATCTCCTTCAGCACCCGCGCGTGATAGGCGTTGAGCCAGTTGCGCTCGGGATCGGTGAGCATGCCGACATCGATCAGGCGCTTGTCGATCGGGGCGAGGGTGAGCGTCTCGGATTCGAGCCAGCCCTCTCCGCTGTCCTTGATGTGAATGAGGTTCTCGATGCGGATGCCATAGGCGCCTTCGAGATAGTAGCCCGGTTCGTTGGAGACGATATTGCCTGCCGAGAAGGGGACCTGGGCGCGTGGCGAAATGCCGACCGGGCCCTCGTGCACGGAAAGGAAGGCGCCGACGCCGTGACCGGTGCCATGATTGTAGTTGAGCCCGATCTCCCAAAGCGGTGCGCGCGCCAGAACGTCGATCTGGGCGCCTGTCGTGCCCTTGGGGAATTTCGCCAGCGAAATGGCGATCATGCCCTTGAGCACGCGGGTGTTGCGATCCCGGACTTCGTCGGAAACCGGGCCGGTTGCCATGGTGCGGGTGATGTCGGTGGTGCCGGCCTGGTATTGCCCGCCGCTGTCGACCAGCAGGATGTCGCCGGGCGTGATGGCGCGATTGCTCGATTCGGTGACGCGGTAATGGATGATGGCGCCGTTCGGGCCGGATCCGCAGATGGTGTCGAAGCTGATCTCGACCAGCGTCTCGTCCTCGCGGCGGAAGGCCTCGAGTTTTTCGGTGACATCGATTTCCGTCAGTTCGCCGCTGCCGACGGCGCTATCGACCCAGGCGAGGAACTTCACCATGGCGACGCCATCGCGCTTGTGGGCATCGCGCATGCCGTCGAGTTCGGCGTCGTTCTTGACCGCCTTGAGGGCGAGCACGGGATCGCGCTTGTCGATCAGCGTCGCGCCGCTTTCGGTGAGCGTCGACACAACGAGCGAGGGCGCGGTTGCCTTGTCGAGCCAGATCTTCTTGCTGGCCATGCCGAGGCGCTCGAGCCGCCCGGGCAGGGCGGAGATTTCGGCAAAGGCAATGTCCCCGGCAAGTCCGGCGGCATCCGGTCCGATCTTGGCGCGGTCGATGAACAGCACCGGTTTGCCGCGCTTGGGCACCAGCGCGAAGCTGAGGGCGAACGGCGTGTGCGGCACGTCGCGTCCGCGCATGTTGAGCAGCCAGTTGACCGATTCCGGCATGGTCAGCACCAGGGCGTCGGCTCCGGCCTTGGAGACTTCCCCTCGCAGCGCCGCGATCTTGTCGGCCCGCGCCATTCCGGCACGATTGGCGCCAAGCAGCTCGACGGGGCCATCCGGCGGGGCCGGGCGGTCCTTTGTCCAGATCAGGTCGACAAGGTTGTCGGTCGGCACCAGCCGCTCACGGTTGCCAAACAAGTTGGCCAGCGCGTCGAGATCGGAGGGCGAGAACAGCCAGGGGTCGTAGCCGACGGCGCCGGTCTTGCCGGCAATTGCCGCCAGTTCGGGCGGATAGCCGCCCGGCGCGGCGGTCAGAACCTCGACCAGCTTGGTGTCGGTCTGCAGCGGCGCCTGCGCCGTGTAGCGTCCGTCGACGACCAGGCCGGCGCGGCGGATGCCGACAAGGCACAGTCCGGCCGAACCGGTGAAACTGGTCAGATAGGCCAGCCGCTCGGCGTTGTGCGGCACATATTCGCCACGGAACATGTCGCCCCGTGGCACCAGGTAGCCGGCAAGCCCGCGCGCCTTCATCTCGCGCCGCAGTGCGGCAAGGCGCGGCCGGACGGTTTTCGGGCTGCTGGTATCGGTGAAGCTCTGGAAACGGGCGGTGCGGGTCGGTGTGGCGGATGTGTTCATTTTCGACAGGACTGCTGACCTTTATGCAAGGAATGCATGCCTTGCATGCGGGGGAAGGGCTAACACGTTGCTGGGCAAAGTACTAGATTCCTTACCGAAACAGACGCCCCCCAAACGCAGCAGGAGATACCCATGCGCGCCAACAAGTCCTTCCTTCGCTCCGCCTTCGACGCCGTCATCGAGGCTCGTACCCGCGAAGCCGCCCGTACCATCGCCTACTACCAGCGAAATTCCAATCTCGGCATTGGTACGTCCGACAAGCGCTGAGTTCAGTGCACCAGGCGGCGGTCCCCGCGACCTCCAGTCTCCGCCGCAGTCGTGACACATATCGAGATGAGACGAAGCGCCGTCCCGGCATATCGGACGGCGCTTTTGTTTTTGCGGTGGAGGATCAGGCCTTGCGGCCGCCGCCGCGCTTTTCGAGGATCAGCGTCGTCCAGTCACCCCGGACGAGCTTGCGCTCAAGCACGGCGCCCTGGCGGGCATAGGCCGAGATGACTCGCGCCGCCTGCCGGTTAAGAATGCCCGAAAGGATTATGGCCGCGCCCGGCGCGGCCGCATCGGCGATCTCAGGAGCGAGCTGAGCCAGGGGACCGGCGAGTATATTGGCGACGATCAAGCCGAAAGGCCGGTTCTGGGCCACGCCCAGATGATCCAGCCCGCTGGCGGTCAAGGTGATCACGTCCGGGCCGACGCCGTTTATCCGGGCGTTTTCCGCCGCCGTTTTCGTCGCGACGGGGTCGATATCGGTGGCAACCACCCTGAGCCGGGTGCGCTTTGCGATGGCGATGGCAAGAACGCCGCTGCCGGTGCCGACGTCGAGGAAAGTCAGCGGCTTCTGGCGTTTGAGGATGATGTCGATGGCTTCAAGGCAACCAGACGTCGTCTCGTGATGCCCGGTGCCGAAGGCCTGCGCCGCCTCGATGCGCACGGCGACGGTGCCGTGCGGGGCGGGCGCATCGACGTGGCTGCCGTGAACGTAGAAGCCGCCCGCCAGCACTGCCGGAAGCCCTTCGAGCGACATCGATACCCAATCGGTGTCCGCATCAAGCTCCTCGGCGGTGAAGCTGACATCGCCGCCCAGCACCTCGCGCGCCAGCGCGGCGAAGGCCTCGAGATCCGGCTCGTCATCGCAGATGGCCTCGAAGACCCAATTGCCTTCGCTCTCCTCGCGCGCCGTTGCCGACAGGGCAAGCGCGTCGCGATCCATCACGGCGTCTATCAGCCGCTTGGCATCGTTCTGGTTGAGGGGCGTCGAAAGCTGGGTCGGCGTCATGTCTAGCTCGATGGCTGGGGCAGGGTGATGCCGCTGTTCTTGAAACCGGACGGGCATCGGGAGCGCTATGTATGCACATCGGCGCCGGTGATTTGCAAGGTGGCGGATTGAGAAGATGGTGGACCGACCGACGAGGTTCGACCGCTTCCAGACAATGCCGTCAGGCCAGCGTGTCGAGAAGGCCGGGCAATGCTCTGAGGTCGGCGATTTCGCGGAACCGGTCGTAGCCGCTCGGTGGCTCGGCATGTTCGAGGGCAAACAGCAATTCGTGCGGAACGTAGACGCCCCAGGCACCGGCGGACAGGGCAGGGATGATGTCCGAGCGCAGCGAATTGCCGACCATGACGGCCCGGTCCGCACCGTCTCCATGCCGGGCGAAAACCTGGCGATAGGTGTCCTCGGTCTTGTTGGAGACGATCTCAACGGCATCGAAATAGCTGTCGAGCTTCGAGGCGGTCAGCTTGCGCTCCTGATCGAACAGGTCGCCCTTGGTGATCAGGACCAGACGGTAGGCGCCCTTGAGCGCAGCGATAGTTTCACGGGCGTGGGGCAGGGTCTCGACCGGATGAGTCAGCATCTCCCGCCCGGCCGCGAGTATTTCGCCGATCACCTTGCCCGGCACCTTGCCGTCCGAGATCCTGAGGGCGGTTTCAATCATCGACAGGGTGAAGCCCTTGATGCCGAAACCGTAGCGGGTGACGTTGCTGCGCTCGGTTTCGATCAGGTGGGCGCCGATCTCGTCCGGCGTGCCATATTCGCCGAGCAGTTCGGCAAAACGGGCTTCGGTCTGTTTGAAGAACAGCTCGTTATGCCAGAGCGTGTCGTCGGCATCAAAGCCGATGGTGGTGATGGTGTCGGGCATCGGGCCTCCGGATGGAGCGGGAATCTTGCCGACGATCGGCGCGATTGTGAGGCGGCAAATGAACCGCTAGTTATGGCGCATCGTGGCCGAACCGCAAGGCGCACCTGATTTGACAAGCACTTCCCCGAAGACGCCGCGCCTCGAACGGGTCGATTTCTTCCGTGGTCTCGCGCTTGTCGGCGTCATGGCCTACCACCTGAGCTGGGATCTTCGCTACTACCAGTTCGTCTTGTGGCCGATCGACACCGACCTTGGCTGGATCGCCTTCCAGAAGGCGCTGGTTTCGGCCTTTGTCGGCCTGTCCGGTGTCAGTCTATGGCTGGCGCACGGCTCGGGGACAAACTGGCGCTCGTTCTGGCGGCGCTGGACCGTGCTGTTCGCCGCGGCAATGGTGGTGACGGTTGCCACCCTTGTCGCCTATCCCGAGGCCTTCGTCTATTTCGGCGTGCTGCATGCGCTGGCGCTGTTCGCGCTGATCGGGCTGGCGTTCCTCCGTCTGCCGCCAGCTGTCAATCTGGCCATCGGTGCGGTGATCGTGGCGCTTGGCGCCGGTCTGCAGGACCCGCTGTTCAACCAGAAGCTTTTCTCCTGGCTCGGGTTCTGGGTGGTACCGCCCTACACCAACGACCTCGTGCCGGTCTTTCCCTGGTTTGGCGTCTTTCTCATCGGCATGGGGCTCGGTCGCCTCTTGTCCGTGCCAGCCCCGCGACCGCCGCTTGCCGGCCCGGCACCCTGGGGACGGCTGGGACGCGGGCTCAGGTGGATCGGGCGGCATTCGCTGCTGATCTACCTCATCCACCAGCCGATGGTCCTGGCGGTGATGGTGCCGCTCGATGCCGTATTGCAGCCGCAGACCTGGTACCGGGCCGAGCGCTTCATCGGCGAATGCCAGACGAGCTGCGAAATGGGCGCCCCCGATCCGGCCTATTGCACGCGCTATTGCGCCTGTTCGCTCGAACAGATCGAACAGGGCGATCTGTGGGAGGCCATCGAGGCCTTCGTGCCGAACGAGGCGCAGAGCCGGGACATCAGCGAAATGGTGACGCTGTGCACGGCGATGGGGCAGGCCGGAGCGCAATAGCGCCACAGCGGGCTTGCACAGCACGGGCATCGGGTTCTTATTGGATGGCCTATCGCCCAAACGCGTCCAAGTTCCCTCGTGTCCGTCTTTTCTCCTTCCAGCGCTCACGCGCCCATCGCCCGTCAGGACCGGCCGATGCTCGGTATCGGGCTGAAGGTGGCGTCCGTTCTGGTTTTCCTCTCGATGGCGAGCTTCATCAAGGTATCAGGAGACATTCCGCTCGGTGAAATCGTGTTTTTCCGCAGCGCCTTCGCCGTGCCGCCGATCCTCATTTTCCTCGCAGTGCGGCGCGAACTGGTCGCGGGCGTCAAGACGAGCCGCCCGTTCGCTCACCTGCGGCGCGGACTGACCGGCGTGTCGGGCATGTTCTTCGGGTTTTACGGGTTGACCCAACTGCCTTTGCCCGAAGCAACCAGCATCGGCTACACCACGCCGTTGCTCATCGTCATCCTGTCTGCCCTGGTGCTGAAGGAGACCGTTCGCCTCTATCGCTGGAGCGCCGTCTTCATCGGGCTTTTCGGTGTGGGCATCATCATCGTGCCGCAACTGACCTTCCTCAGCGGCGGCCTCGATGCGATGGGCGGCGCGGGCTTCGGGGCGTTGGCCTCGCTCACCGGCGCGTTCTTCGCCTCGCTGGCCAGCCTTGCCATCAAGGACCTGACCAGGACCGAACGCTCGGCGACGATTGCCCTTTATTTCTCGCTGACATGCGGGGGATTTTCTCTCATCTCCATTCCCTTCGGCTGGGTCGTGCCCAGCCCCGAGCAGGCGCTGACGCTGATCCTGGCCGGCACCGCCGGCGGCATCGCCCAAGTGCTTCTGACCGAGTGCTTCCGCTATGCCGACATGTCGGTGATCGCCCCGTTCGAATATACCTCGCTTGTCTTCTCGATCCTGATCGGCTGGTGGATCTTCGGCGATCTCGTCACCTGGCAGACGGTCATCGGCGCCCTGATCGTCGTCGGTTCGGGCATCTTCATCATCCTGCGCGAACGTGCGCTCGGCATCCGCATGGCCTCGTTGCGCGACCAGGCGGGTCGGATCGGCACATGATCGTGCAAGCAACAACCCTCAGCCGGGGGGTTGCAGTGAGGACGCCAAGGGTCTGTACTTGATGGCTTCCGCCAGTCTTGTTCCGTCCTGAGTCCCGTACCGTGTCGCAGCCGCAAAACCCGTCGCCGAAAATGAGCGCTCCCCGGCGCGACCGACCGATGTTCGGCATCGGGCTGAAGGTGTCATCCGTCCTGATCTTTCTGGTCATGGCCAGTCTCTTGAAAGGCGCGGAAGGCGTGCCGCCGGGCGAACTGGTGTTCTTCCGCTCGTTCTTTGCGCTCGTTCCCATTCTAGGCTTCATGGCCCTGCGTGGGGATTTCCCATCGGGGATGAGAACGGCGCACCCGGTCGCTCACCTCAGGCGCGGGTTGATCGGCGGGTTCGCCATGGGCTGCAACTTTTTCGCCCTGACGCAATTGCCGCTGCCCGAGGCGGTGACGATCACCTATGGCGCGCCACTGCTGATCGTCGTGCTGAGCGCGGTGGTGCTCAAGGAGGTCGTGCGCGTCTATCGCTGGACCGCCGTTCTGATCGGGCTGGTCGGCGTGGGGATCATCGTCACGCCGCGCCTGACGCTGTTTACCGGCGGTGGCGATCTGTCCGGCGCCAGCCTTGGAGCGGTCGCGGCCCTGTGCGGTGTCGTCTTCATGTCGATGGCCAGCCTTGCCATCCGCGACCTGACCAGGACCGAACGCTCCGCCACAATTGCCTTCTACTTCATGACGACGGCGACTTTGCTGTCGCTTCTGACGCTGCCCTTCGGCTGGGTCATGCCGAGCCCGACCGCCCTCGCGATGCTCATCGGCGCCGGCGTTTTCGGCGGCATCGCCCAGATCCTGATGACCGAGTCCTTCCGGCACGCCGACATGTCGCTGATCGCACCGTTCGAATACACCTCGCTGATCTTTTCGGTGATGATCGGCTACTGGATCTTCGGCGATCTCGTCAGCTGGCAGACCCTTGTCGGCGGCGTGATCGTCGTCGCCTCGGGTGTGTTCATCATCGTTCGCGAACGCAAGCTCGGCATCGAGCAGGCCCGCATTCGCGACCAGGCCAGCCGTCTCGGCTGAGGCAGCGCCCGGAGCCCCGATCGCAGGCATTGTGCGGCACCGCCTTACTGTTTTGTAACCGGGACTGCCATTGACTGGCCCAATTCCTGACCCATCTGGGAAGGAAGACAAACTGCACGGCACGTTCCATGAGTGATCACTTTCCCGGTCCCATCCATTCCGACAAGGCCGACAGCGCCGAGGCCCGCCGCAAGGACCTGAAGAACCGCTTCCGCGCCGTCTCCCGCCGCATGGAGGGCAAGGGCGGGTTTTCCGGCGGCATGCCGGGCGGTGCACCGGGTAGAACGGGCTTTTCGCCCTTCGAAATCGCGCTCGGCATTGCCGGGGTGCTGTTCGTGCTGTGGGCGGCGAGCCACCTAATCGGCATGGTCTAGCCGATCCTCGACCACCTCCTGCTGCCGATCTTCAGTAGGCGATGACCAGCGGCGTCTTGCTGACGACCTGACGGATCCAGGACTCGATGTCGTTTATCCCCAGCGGGCCGTCATAGGCCTTGTGCTCGGCCTTGGCCCGCTTGAAGGCGGCGAGGGCCTCGTGCGGGTCGGCCATGGCGAGCTTTGCCACCGTGTCGTAGTCGGTATCAAGGATCAGCCGCGTCAGCTTAGGACCGGTCCACTTGATCCGGGACAGATCGACCAGCTTGGCCAGCCACAGAACCTGTTCGGCATCGAGATTCGTCTCCGCTGCCAGTGCGGCGCGGTTGGCCGCATCCCGGATGCGCGGAAACAACGCCTGAGTATCGGCAAGTCCGATGTTGTCCAGCGCATCGATGATCTCGTCCGGCATGTTGGGGACGTCGCGGAGCGCGAAAGGCTTGGGCAGCAGGCTGTTCGCCTCCCGCTTCAACAACTTGAGATAGCTCTCGGGAATGCCCGTCGCCCGCGCCAGCGCCACCAGCCTGCCGGCGCTGCCCAGACCTTCCTTCAGGTCGGCGAGGTTGCGTATGCCCGCTTCGGCGAGGGCGGCGAACCTGGCATCGATCTCCTCGAGCAGCGGCTGCCGGCTCGGCAGCAGCCGACCGGTTTTCAACTCCGTCCCGAAACTGTCGAGATCAATTGCGCTCAGATCCGGCAGATAGCCGGCGTGTCCAGTCGTCATGTCGTCCTCACATGCGCGCCGATCAGGTTCGTGTCCGCCGCGTCGGCGCAACTGTTTCGTTCGTGATGGGAGCAGTCTAGCCCGGCAGGTGGCAGGAACTGGCAGCAGGTGACAGTCGCAATGGGCTTTGGGGGAGGCATGGCGGGCTGTGCCTGGGGATTTATGTTGTGCCTTGTGACAAGCGCAGGGCGAGAGGGAGGCAGCTATCATGTGATCACGCGCCGCATGGATGGCAAGGGCGGATTTTCCGGCGGCACGCCAGCCAGAACGGGCTTCTCGCTCTTCGACATCGCGCTTGGCATTGCCGGCGAGCCGTTCGTCCTGTGGGCGGCGAGCCACCTGATCGGCATGGTCCAGCCAACCGCAAACGCCCTCCGGCTTGCGCCATCGGGTTTCTCGCTGGAACAGGCGGACGCGGGGCGTCAGTCGCCTCGGAGCCGGTATTCCGGCGAAAAATGAGGCGTCTCACGCCCCGCGTATCCGGGTCTCTTTCGGCCGACGATCAGCTTCCTCTCGCTTGCGGAACGGCTTTTCGTCCGTTCCCCGGGCGCGCGGTGTGCTCCGGATCTCCGCCTTGCCGAAAGGGCAACATGGGCGCGCGACCACGCCCTGGCCCCGGTCCCCGGATGGAGCGTTCGTCGCACTCCGCCCTGTCATCCGGGTGAGGCGAGTATGGGAGAGGGGAAAGGGGCGGGGATTAGTTTTTGGGCACTCCGGTTGGCCTCATCCTGAGGTGCGAGCGCAGTGAGCCTCGAAGGATGGGTATCAGGCGCCGTGGCCAAACCCTCGCCCTTCGAGGGGCGCTTTGCGCCCACCTCAGGATGAGGGTTTGGGGCGACGGCTCAGAATTTGGGCGCAGGTCCGCCATCGCGTCATTTTGCCCCCGATGTCGTCCCGGGCCCTCGGATCAAGTCCGAGGGTGATCCCGGGACCCATTCAACTCTCAACTCGATCATGCCCTACTGGGTCTACATCCTCGCCAGCCGCATGAACGGTACGCTCTACATCGGCGTGACCAACGACATTGCGCGGCGCATCTCGGAGCACCGGAGTGGTAAGGGCTCCGAGTTTGCCAGGAAGTACGGCATCCATCGGCTGGTCTATCTCGAACCGCACGAGGATATCCGCCTCGCCATCCAGCGCGAAAAGACCCTCAAGGAGTGGAAGCGGGCCTGGAAGATCGCGCTGATCGAAAAGGACAATCCTGGTTGGTGTGATTTGACCGAGGATCTGAACCGGTAGGCCGGTGGGATTGGGGAGCGGGAATGGGTCCCGGGATCAAGTCCCGGGACGACAATCGGGCGTAGGCGCGCGCAGGAGCACTCACCCCTTAGCAAGGCTTTCGATCCCTAATTGCAGCCTCATCCTGAGCCTGTCGAAGGACTAGGCCAGACAGGCATTGATATCGGGGCCAATCCCTCGCCCTTTGCTTCGCTCAGGGTGAGGGTTTGGTACTTTTAGTATTGTAGTATGCTTGGGTTTCTTCCGCTCGAAAGCATATGCGATGACGCAATACACCTTATTTGTCGATGAGTCCGGCGACGCCGGAATAAAGAAAGTCCGTTCTGCTACGATAGGTGGAGCGTCGCAATACATGACAATAGGCGGAGTTCTAGTCGATAATGACCGTCGTCAAGATATTATAGCAATTCTTCATGACTTGCAGAGAGAATTCCGTCGAACAGAGCTTCACTGCACTAATCTCAATCACAACCAACTCGTAAGATATAGTCGAGAAGTATCTCGCATAAGGTTGAAAGCATTTGGAGTGATATCACGCAAAGGAACATTGGGATCCTATGCTCGTGAAATCGGACACAAAAGTAGCAGTTACTATCACAAGAATGTTCAGTATATACTTGAAAGAGTTGGCATGTGTGCCGCTGAATATGGCATTAAGCAGTATGAAATAACTGTATGTATAGAGAGCGGCATATGCGAACTGTCTAAGCTAAAAAAATACATATCATTATGCAGAATTAATCCGATTTATCCGGATTCGAAGCATCTAAAACATATAGATCCTGAGCGAATCATCACGCGTTCTAAGCAGGAGGAGCCGCTTCTGCAATTGTGCGACTTGGTTGCTCATTCGCTCTATCGTTGTGCAGAGCGCAATCAGGGCAATTTGGGAGTGACGGAATCACGTTATTTGAGAGAACTTCGATCCAGATTTTACAGCGACAGAGCAAATAAGAAGGTCATAGGACGAGGCATTAAGGCGGTGCACTCGCTTGATCAGCTTCATCTCGAGGAAGACATTAAGGCCGAACTTGAAACGTTGACGACAGAGTAGGGCTCACCCCCGCTTAACAAAGCTCTCGATCACCTTCTTCCGCCCCACGCCGTCGAAATCGATGGTCAGCTTGTTGCCCTCGATGGCGGCGACGCGGCCGGTGCCGAATTTGAGGTGAACGGCGGTGTCGCCGACGCTAAAGGCCGAGCCGCGGCCGACGTCGACGGAGCGGGCGACGAGGTCGCCTTCGATGGTCATCGGGCCACGCGACTGCCGGCTTGCCTGCTGGCGCTGGGCGCGTTTCCAGCCGGGGCTTTCGTAAAGTGAATCAAATGGATCGCGGGAAAACTTGCCATGGGTCTCGAAGTTCGATCGGCCGCCGTAGGTGTAGCCGCCATAGGATGAGCCCGTGTCCTTGACCTCGACCCGCTCGCTCGGCAGCTCGTCAAGGAAGCGGGATGGAATGGCCGATTGCCACATGCCGTGGGTGCGCCGGTTCTGGGCCAGCGAGATGCGGGCGCGGCGGCGGGCGCGGGTGATGCCGACATAGGCCAGGCGCCGTTCCTCCTCGAGACCGACCTTGCCGTTTTCGTCGAGCGCGCGCTGGTTGGGAAACAGACCGTCCTCCCAGCCGGGCAGGAAGACGGTGTCGAATTCCAGCCCCTTGGCCGAATGCAGCGTCATGATCGAGACGGCATCCTCGCCGCCGCCGGAATCGCGGTCCATGACGAGGGAAACGTGTTCGAGGAATCCGGTCAGGCTCTCGAACTCCTCCATGAAGCGGATCAGTTCCTTGAGGTTTTCCAGCCGACCATGGGCGTCGGCGGACTTGTCGTTCTGCCACATCGCCGTGTAGCCGGATTCGTCGAGGATCTGCTGGGCCAGCTCGAAATGGGCGATGGACTGCGCCTTGAAGGCCCAGTCCTCGAACTGGTGCACCAGTTCGTTGAGCACGGTGCGCTGGCGCGGCTTGAGTTCCTCGGTGTCGACGATCATTCGCGTCGCCTCGAACAGCGGGATGCGCTCGGTGCGGGCCAGGGTCATCAGCACCTTGACGGTGGTATCGCCGATGCCGCGCTTGGGCACGTTGACGATGCGCTCGAAGGCGAGGTCGTCGGCCGGCTGGTTGACGACGCGCAGATAGGCGAGGGCGTCGCGGATTTCGCGGCGCTCGTAAAAGCGCGGGCCGCCGATGACGCGGTAATTGAGCCCGAGGGTGCCGAAACGCTCCTCGAAGGCGCGCATCTGAGCCGAGGTCCTGACAAGGATCGCCATGGAATCGAGGGCATCGCCCTCGCGCTGGTAGTCCTCGATCTGCTCGCCGACCTGGCGGGCTTCTTCCTCGCTGTCCCAGACCGAGGTGACGGCGACCTTGTCGCCATCCTCGCCGATATCGGTCTGCAGCGTCTTGCCGAGGCGGGATTCGTTGTGGGCGATGAGATGGGACGCGGCGGCGAGGATGTTGGCGGTCGAGCGGTAGTTGCGTTCGAGCCGGATCACCTTGGCGCCGGGAAAATCCTTTTCGAAGCGCAGGATGTTGTCGACCTCGGCGCCGCGCCAGCCATAGATCGACTGGTCGTCGTCACCGACGACACACAAATTGGCCTCGGCCGGGTCGGTGCCGGCGGCGAGGAGCCTCAGCCACTGGTACTGGGCGACGTTGCTGTCCTGGTATTCGTCGACAAGCATGAAGCGGAAGCGGGCGTGGTAGCCGGCCAGCACTTCCGGGTTCTCGCGGAACAGGCGGATGCCTTCGAGCAGCAGGTCGCCGAAATCGGCGGCGTTGAGCGTCTTGAGACGCGCCTGATAGTCGGCATAGAGCTTTTCGCCCTTGCCATTGGCAAACCAGCCGGCATCGGCGGGGCCGACATCGGCAGGGGTCATGCCGCGGTTCTTCCAGCCGTCCATCATTCCGGCAAACTGGCGGGCCGGCCAGCGCTTTTCGTCGATGTTCTCGAGTTCGAGAAGCTGCTTGATCAGGCGGATCTGGTCGTCGGTGTCAAGAATGGTGAAATCGGGCTTGAGCCCGACCAGCTCGGCATTGCGTCTGAGGATACGGGCGCCGATCGAATGGAAGGTGCCGAGCCAGGGCATGCCCTCGACGGCGCCGCCGACGAGATGGCCGATGCGCTCCTTCATTTCGCGCGCCGCCTTGTTGGTGAAGGTGACGGCAAGCATCTCGCTCGGCCGGGCGCGGCGGGTGGCAAGGATGTGGGCGATGCGGGTGGTCAGGACGCGCGTCTTGCCGGTGCCGGCGCCGGCAAGCACCAGCAACGGGCCTTCGACCGAGAGCACGGCGTCCTTCTGCTCTTCATTGAGCCCGTCGAGATAGGCCGGCGCGCTGGCGCCGAACTGGGATGTGATCGGGCCGGGGCGGCCGGGAGGGGGCAGATCGGAACTCATCTGGGCGCTGGTGCTATCCGTGTCGAATCTCGTTTTGTTCTTTGTGCACTATATGCGCTGGTGCTGAAAGTTGCGAACCACGATTGGCTGGGGATCGATGTTCGACGCTCCTGCGCTTCGCGGGCAATCGGCCCGGCAATCGCGGTCGCACGCAGATTCAGCGACCCTGACAACATTACCGACACTTGACGGTAAAGCGTCGGCTTGATACCGATACATGTCGGTAAGGAGGCGAACATGCGGATCAGGAAAGCGCCGGACGCGCGCAGACAGGAAATACTTGCAGGAGCGGAGCAGCTTTTTCATGAGCGGGGCTACGCCGATGTCCAGGTGGACGACATCATGGCGATCTGCCAGCTGTCGCGCGGCGGATTTTATCATTACTTCGCCTCGAAGGCGGACATCCTCGGGGCGCTTATCCGTGCCGAAACGGCCAAAACGGTTGAACGGGCGCGAAAAGACGAGGCACTGACCCTGGCGGGTATCATCCGGGCCGGCTCAGCCTATATCCATGGCGAACCGGGCATCGCCGCAACGCTCGATGGAGCTGGCGAGATCGATTTGTATCTTCGGTTCCTGGAGGATGCACACCAAGAGCTGCTGGCACAGTTGATCCGCGACCTGATCGCTGCCGGCGTTGCGTCGGGAGCCTATGCGGATGTGCCCGCCGCGCATGTCGCCGAGCTGTTCCTCGCCATCAACACGCATATCAACCGCAAGACGCTCCTCGGCGCCTGGTCTGACACCGAGGCAGCCGCGTTCTCCCGTACCGCACTTGGCGCGCTCGGCGCCTTGCTCGGCGCAGAAGCCGAGTTCGCGGCGCTGACTCAGTCGCTGACAGCCGAATGACAGCGTCGCGCCCGTTCGACTGCGCAAAAGGAATGACGACATGATCTATGTGCAATTCATCGCCCTGACATTCGCGATCTCGCTATTGGCGTTTGTCGGGATCGCGCTGATCCCGGGAGCGCAAACGCCCGAAAGCGCCATCGGATTGCCGGTCTGGCTGCTTGCAGTCTGGGGGCCGACGCTGGCTGCGCTCATCGTGGCGCATGGGGAAGGGCAGCTGGGCGGCTTTCTCGTCGGCGCCGCCCGGGTGGACAAGGTCCACCTGTTCGCCTGGCTCGGCGCGGCCACGCCCATCGCTCTTTTCGTGGCGATGTCCGTGTCCGGCGGCGGCACGCCGGCGATACTCGGTGCGGATGCGACGAGTTTTCTCGCGCTGATCGCGCTCAATCTCGTGCTCGGCCCGCTCGGAGAGGAACTGGGCTGGCGCGGCTTCCTTCAGACCCGCCTGCAGGCCGAGATCGGCTGGGTCGGCGCCGCCCTGGCAATCGGGGCGGTGTGGTTCGTCTGGCATTTGCCGCTGTGGCTGGTCGACTCTCCGCAGCGTGAGATCCCGATGCTGATTTTCGCGGGGCACGTGTTTGCCTATGCCCTCATCCTCGGGGCGATCCAGGTCTGGGCGGGCACGTCCGTTCTGCCGGCCATCCTGTTTCACCTTCTGGTCAATCTGGTTGCCGCCTGGGCGGTGATCGGAGGATTCGGCGCGGCCGCCGACTGGTATGCCCGCACGCTGGCACCGTACTGGCTCGTGGCGGTCATTCTCGTCGCGGTGACGACGGCGTTCGCACCCTGTCCGAACGGCGCCTGCGCGGTTCCATCCGCCGGCACACAATCGCGTTGAGCGCGGTTCCACGCGCTTATGCCGGGGATTGTCATAAACTGTCGTCGCATTGTCACCTATTTGTCGCACGGCGCCCCTAGACGATCTGCGCCCGTCCGCCTGACACCGGCCGGATCGACCGCGCCGCAAAGGGCGGGCGCCCCATCCACGGCATGTGCGCCGCCCAACACGCACCTCTGCCCGCGCGAGGACAGTCTCGATGACCAGAAACCTTTTGCTTGCCGGCCTGACCGGCGTCCTGCTCGGCTCGTCTGCCATCCCGGCGGCCGCCGCGCCGGTGTTCAACCGTATCGCCAGCTTCCCGGTGGCGCTCAATGCCCCCGCGGCCGAGGAAACCTCCTCCGAGATCATTTCGGCCACCGACGACGGCATGATGCTCGTCTACTCCGACAGCCCCGCCGGCGGCATCGGCTTCATCGATATTGCCGACGCGGCCAATCCCGCCCCGGCAGGCTTCATCGGCCTCGATGGCGAGCCGACCTCGGTCACCGTGATCGGCCCCAAGGCCTATGTCGGGGTCAACACCTCCGAGAGCTACACCGATCCGTCGGGCCATCTCGCCGTTGTCGATATCGCATCCAAGACGGTCGAGGCGACCTGCGACGTTCCCGGCCAGCCGGATTCGGTCGCCAAGTCCAAGGATGGCGGCATGATCGCCATCGCCATCGAGAACGAGCGCGACGAGGATCTCGATGACGGCGTCATCCCGCAGCTTCCCGCCGGCTCGGTCGTCGTCTTCGACGTCGCCGACGGCGTGGCGGATTGCGACGGCATGCGCACGGTCGACGTCACCGGCATTGCCGGCATCGCCCCCACCGATCCGGAGCCGGAATTCGTTGATTTCAACGGCATGGGCGAACTGGTGCTGACCATGCAGGAGAACAACACGCTGGCCATCATCGATGCCGGCGCCGGCACGGTGACGGCGAGTTTCTCCGCTGGCGCCGTCGATCTCGACAATGTCGACGTGAAGGAAGAAGGCGCACTGACCTTTGACGGCGCGCTCTCGGGCGTCGTTCGCGAACCCGACGCCGTCAAGTGGATCGACGACGACCGCTTCGTCACCGCCAATGAAGGCGACTACGAAGGCGGTTCGCGCGGCTGGTCGATCTGGAACAAGTCCGGCGAGGTTCTCTGGGATTCGGGCAACAGCGTCGACCACCTTGCCGCCAGGCTCGGCCACTATCCGGAAGCGCGCTCGGGCAACAAGGGATCCGAACCCGAAGGGCTCGAAGTCGCCAAGTTCGGCGATGATACCCTGATCTTCGTGCTGCTCGAACGCGCCTCGCTGGCGCTGGTCTACAAGGATACCGGCGCTGCGCCGGAATACCTGCAGGCGCTGCCCTCGGGCATTGGCCCGGAAGGCGCGGTCGCCATCCCGTCGCGCAACCTGTTCGTCACAGCCAATGAAACCGATCTCGGTCCGGATGGCGGCGTGCGTTCGCATGTCATGATCTACGAAGGCGGCGACGGCCCGGCAGCCTATCCGCATATCATCGCCGATATGGATGGCGACCGGCCGATCGGCTGGGTGGCCAACTCCGGCATGGTGGCCGACGAGGACGAAGCCGGCATGCTCTATGCCGTCAACGACAGCTTCCTCGGCCTCGAGCCGGCGATCTTCACCATCGATGCCACCGTCAAGCCGGCGCGAATCGTCAAGAAGACCGTCGTCACCCGTGAAGGCGTTCCGGCGCAGAAGATCGATCTCGAAGGCATCACCACTGACGGCGAGGGCGGTTTCTGGCTGGCTTCGGAAGGCCGCACCGACCGGTTGATCCCGCACGCGCTCTATCACGTCGACGCAGACGGTGCGATCGAGGACGAAGTGTCGTTCCCGGCCGAATTGCTGGCCAATGAGGTCCGCTTCGGCGCAGAGGGCATCACCCGTGTCGGCACCGGCGACGACATGGTGCTGTGGATCGCCATCCAGCGCGAGTGGAAGGATGACCCGAAGAACACCGTCAAGCTGGTTTCCTACACGCCGGCGACTGGCGCATGGGGTGCAGTATCCTATCCCAAGGCCGAGCCGGCCACCGGCTGGGTCGGTCTGTCGGAAATCACCGCCCATGGCGACTACGTCTACGTCATCGAGCGTGACAACCAGATCGCCGGCAATGCGGTGACCAAGAAGCTCTATCGCATCCCGATGAGCGACATGGTTCCGGCTGAGCTCGGCAGTGAACTGCCGGTCGTCAGCAAGGAAGAAGTCCGCGACTTGATTCCCGACCTGCTCGGCACCCATGGCTATGTGCTCGACAAGGTCGAGGGTTTTGCAATCGACGCGGCCGGCACGGGCTTTGTTTCCACCGACAATGACGGTGTCGACGACCATTCCGGCGAGACCATGTTCTGGTCCATCGGCGAGGTGATGTAGGCGTATCTGCTTGCGGGCGGGGCGATCGCGATTTCCACCGCTGCTCCGCCCGAGCCTGCCCAATTGTCACATCGGCGTCATTGGGCACGGCTAGACAGTCAGCGACCGGAGTCATTCCGGTTGCTGTTTTCAGCACCAAGAGATTTTCAGGCCGGGCCCAACGCCCGGCCTTTTTCCGTGGCCGAAGGCCGGTCGCCCGGGAGCGGGGTCCGGCAGGGTTGTGCGGCTCGGGGGTGCAAGCTATAGGCAAGTGCAAACAGGCGCCGAGGCGGCTATGCCGGCTTGACCCGTACAATGGCGATGCCGCAATATCGCCGCGCAATGGGGGTAGTGGCCGTTAACGGCTGCAAGGACAAAGGCTATTTCCGTGATGTATCTGCGTAGGGCTTTGCTGGTTCTGGCCCTTGTCTTCGCGAGCCTGCCGGCCTCTGCGCAAACACTGGATGCGGTCCGCCAGCGCGGACACCTGATCTGTGGCGCCACCGACCCGATGCCCGGCTTTGCCCAGAAAACCGAAGCCGGCCTGTGGTCGGGATTCGATATCGATTTTTGCCGCGCCGTTGCTGCTGCCGTTCTGGGTGATCCCGATCTTGTCGAGTTCCGCTCCTTTTCCGGCTCGGCGCGATTCGCCGCGCTGCAGGCCGGCTCGGTCGATATCCTGGCCCGCAATGCCGCCTGGACCCTCAAGCGCGACAGCGCCTATGGCGCCAGGTTCGTCGACGTGTCGTTCTTTGACGGACTGAGCTTCATGGCGCCGGACAGCATCGATGCGGTGTCGGCGTTCGAGCTCGACAATGTCAGCGTCTGCGTCCGGGACGATCCGGACGAGCGCACGGCGCTGGAGAAGTTCTTCGCCGAGACCGGGGCCAATTATGCGGAGTTGCGCTATGAGGAGCGCGCCGATCTTGCCGATGCCTACAGGCAGGGGCGTTGCGACGTCATGCTGGCGCCGGCGAGCTGGCTATATGCCTACAAGCGTCTTGCCACCGACGACGGCCATGGCCGCATCCTGCCCGAGCGGCTGAGCAAGCTGGCGTTCGGACCGGTTGTGCGTGCGGGCGACGACCGCTGGTTCAAGATCGTCCGCTGGACCCTGTTCGCCCTGATCGAGGCCGAGGAACTGGGCGTGACCTCGCTCAACCTCGAACCGATGCAATCGACCCGCAATCCCGATATCAGGCGTTTCCTCGGGCTCGACGGCGATTTCGGTTCGGCGCTCGGCCTCGACAGGGACTGGATGCAGACCGTCGTGCACGCTGTCGGCAATTATGGCGAAATTTACGCCCGCAATTTCGGTGCCCAGACCGGCGCCGCCCTGCCGCGCGGCACCAATGCCCTGTGGCTGAAGGGCGGCCTGCTGTACGCGCCGCCGATCCGCTAGGGCAATCTGCCAGCGATCACTGGTTCTAGGCGTCGGTGGTGACGATCGGAAGGTCGTCGCGGCCGCCCCATTCGGTCCAGGAGCCGTCATAGACCGTGGCAGGGGTGTGACCCAGAGCCGCCATGGCGAGCGAAACGATCGGTGCGGTGATGCCCGAGCCGCAGGAGGTGATGACCTTCTTTGACGGGTCGATGCCGGCCGCAGCGAACAGGGCTGCCAGTTCCGCCGGCGGGCGCAGCCGTCCGTTGTCGATGAGATCGGGGAAGGGCAGGTTCTTCGCGCCCGGCATATGGCCGCCGATCAGGCCGGGACGCGGCTCGGGTTCGGTGCCGAAAAAGCGTCCGGTCGAACGCACGTCGACGACCTGGATGGTCGGATCGTCGAGCGCTGCCAGCACGCGGGCGACATCGGCGACGCCGTCGGGATCGAACGTCGCGGTGAAGACCGCCGGCGGCGGTTCCATCTCGCCCGAGGCGACAGGCCTTTCCTCGGCGATCCATTTGGGAAGGCCGCCATCGAGCACGAAGACCTTGTTTGCCCCCATGATGAGGAAGTTCCACCAGACGCGCGCCGCCGACATCAGCCCCATGCCGTCATAAACGACGATGGTGTCCGTTTCGGCGATGCCGAGCCGGCCGGCGGCGGCAGCGAAATCCTGCGGAGAGGCGAGCATGTGCGGCAGCGGATTCGAGCGATCGGAAATCTCGTCGGGATTGAAGCGCACGGCGCCGTGGATATGGGTGGCGCGGTATTCGGCGTCCGGGTCGCGGCCGGTCGCGGGCATGTACCACGAGCCATCGAGGATGCGGACGTCCTGGTCGAACATGTGCTCGGCGAGCCAGTCGGTCGAAACGAGTGGGGAGGCAGTCATAAATGGGTCACTCCGCGAAAAACAGGCTGATACGGCGGTTCTGGCGGCCCTTCTTCTCGATCTTGCCGATACGCAGGGCACCGATCTCGCCGGTCGTGTGCACATGGGTGCCGCCGCAGGGCTGGACGTCAATCGGGTCAATCGCCGCGCCGATACGGACCAGACGGACACGGCCTTCGCCGCGCGGCGGCGCGACGTTGAGCGACTTGATCAGCCCGGGATTGGCGTCGAGCTCTTCCTCGCTGACCCATTCGGCGAAAACGGGATGGTCGTCGGCGACCAGATCATTGAGAGCCTGTTCGAGCGCCGGCACATCCTCGGGCGGCTCGGCCATGTCGAAATCGATGCGGCCCTTGTCCGTGCCGACCTGCGCGCCGGTGATCGGGTAGGGAAACACCACGGTCGCCAGGTGCAGCGCCGTGTGCATGCGCATCAGCCTGTGCCGACGCTCCCAGTCGATCCGCAGTGAAACCTCGTCCCCGACGGCCGGCGGCTCGCTATCGGGCGCCAGCACATGCAGCACGCGGGTCTTGTCGCCATCCGGGTGGAGGGCGGTGACAATGCCGATTTCGCGCCCGTCCGAGGTAGTGATTGTGCCTGAATCGCCCGGTTGTCCGCCCGAGTTTGCATAAAAGACGGTGCGGTCGAGTTCGATGCCGCCTTGTGAACCGTGGGCGGTGACGCGCGCCACCGCCTCGCCCAGATAACCGTCATCGCGGAAAAGCAGTTCGGTCGGCTCAGGCATGGTCTGGTCTATTCCATAACGGACTGGATATCGAAGCCGGCAGCCGTTTCGAGCCAGGAGGGCACCGGAAGGTTCTTGCCGCGCAGAAACTCGGGATTGAACAGCTTGGACTGATAGCGATGGCCATAGTCGCACAGCACGGTGACGATGGTCTTGCCCGGCCCGAGTTCGCGCGCCATACGCACGGCGCCTGCAATGTTGATCGCCGAAGACCCGCCAAGGCACAGGCCCTCGTGCTCGATCAGGTCGTAGACATAGGGGAAGGCCTCGGCATCGGGGATGCGATAGGCATGGTCGACGACAATGCCGTCGAGATTGCCGGTGATGCGGCCCTGGCCGATGCCTTCGGTGATCGAGTTGCCTTCCGATTTCAGTTCGCCATCGGTGTGCCAGGCATAAAGCGCCGCGCCTTCCGGATCGGCGAGGCCGATGCGGATGTGGGAGTTGGCTTCCTTGAGCGCAAGCGACATGCCGCCGAGCGTGCCGCCGGTGCCGACGGCGCAGATGAATCCGTCGAGCGCGCCGTCGGTCTGGCGCAGGATCTCCTGGGCGGTGCCCTCGATATGGGCCTGGCGGTTGGCGGTGTTGTCGAACTGGTTGGCCCAGACTGCGCCACCTTCAAGTTCAGTGGAAAGTTTTTCTGCCAATCGTCCGGAAACCTTAATGTAATTGTTGGGGTTCCTATACGGCAGGGCCGGCACTTCGATCAGCGTGGCGCCGCTCAGGCGCAAGGTGTCCTTCTTCTCCTGGGACTGGGTCTCGGGAATGACGATCACCGTTTTGTAGCCGAGGGCGCTGCCGACAACGGTCAGCCCGATGCCGGTATTGCCGGCCGTACCCTCGACGATGGTGCCGCCGGGCCGGAGCAGGCCGCGCCTTTCGGCATCGCGGATGATGTAGAGCGCCGCCCGGTCCTTGACCGACTGGCCGGGATTGAGGAACTCGGCCTTGCCCCAGATCTCGCATCCCGTCGCCTCGGAGACGCGATTGAGTCGGATGAGCGGGGTGTTCCCGACCATGGCGGGGACGTCGGCAAAGGCGTCGAGCATGTCTGGTTCCTCGGATAACGCATGAATGCGAGTGGCAGGGACCGGGCGCAAACTCAAGGCGGCCACCCGGTGTAACTTGCCAAGCTATTCAGCCGCTCGGCGCGCCGCAAGGCCGGAACGTGCGCCGGCGAACGGCTTTTTCCGGGCGGTCGCTTCTTGCAGCACACGGTGGCGCGACTGGCGCCCGTGCCAGCATGGCGTTTCGGCTGTCGTGTCAGAGGTGTTCCTCGCGGCTTTGCTCGACAAGAGCCGCGTTGTAGGCGCACAGCGCATCGACGCGGCTGAGGTAGCCGAGGATGGCGTGTTCGCCGCGGTCGACGACGGGAAGGCGGGTCATGCTCGTCCGGTCGAAGGCGGAAAGCGCCGCTTCGAGCGTGTCGGCCGGCCTCAGGAAGGGGGCGTCACTGTCGGCGTCAAGAACCTGTTCGGGATCGTCGAGCGAGACCGGCATCATGATGTCGCGCACCCGTGTCCTGTGGGCCAGAAGCGTGTGTGGACCTTCCTCCAGCCTGATGCCGCGCGTGAACAGCTGCCAGTAGAAGAACGAACGGCCCATGACGATCTGCGTCAGCCCGGTGGCGATCGACACGGTCAGCAGCAGCGCGATCGAAAAGGCAAAGCCGCCGGTCAGCTCGAAAATCATCACCGCTGTCGAGATTGGCGCGCCGAGCACGGCGCTGGCCACCGCACCCATGCCGATGATGGCGTAAAGGCCGTCCGAAGAGGCCAGTTCGGGAAAGACCGAAGCGGCGATCAGCCCGAAGGCGCCGCCGGTCATGGCGCCGAGATAAAGCGATGGCGAAAACACCCCGCCGCCCATGCGCGCCCCGAGCGTGATCGCGGTCGCTGCCGTCTTGGCGACGATGAGGCCGATCATCAGCACCAGGTCGAGGCGGTTGCCGAGGGCGGCATCGGTCGCGGCATAGCCGACCCCGAGCACCTGCGGATACAAAAGGGCGATCAGCCCGACCAGGGTGCCGCCGAAGACGGGCAGGAGCCAGGGCGGCACCCGAAGGCGCCGCGCCGACCAGTCGGCTCCGATCAGGGACGACTGGAAGACGATGGCGACAAGGGCGCAGACGACGCCGAGAAGGGCAAAGGCCGGGATCTCCCAATAGGAGGTGATGTGGAAGTCCGGAACGATGAAGGCCGGCGCTTCGCCGAACCAGCCGCGTGAGATCACCGAGGCGATGACCGCCGAGATGACGAGCGGCACGAAGGCGCTCATGGCAAAATGCCCCAGAATCACCTCGTGGGCGAACAGAACCCCGGCAATGGGCGCATTGAACGAGGCAGCGATGGCCGCGGCGACGCCACAGCCGAGCATCGAGCGGCGCGCCGACAGGGGCATGGCGAAAAAGCGGAACAGGGCCCGCGACACGGCGGCGGCGAGATAGACCACCGGTCCTTCGCGGCCGGCGCTGCCGCCAGAACCCAGGGTGACGACCGAGATCAGCGTGCCGGTCAGGGCCTCACGCAGGTGCAGCCGCGGCGTCGGCATGGCCCGCGCCTCGATGACGTCGGCGACGCCGCCGGCGCGCCCGGACTTGTGAAGGAATCTCAGAATCAGGGCGACGACGATGCCGCCGCCAATCGGGGCCAGGGCAGGTACGAACCAGGGCAGGGCGGCGATGGCTTCGAGATTGCGCTCGGACGCCGTGCCGGCCCAGATCCACTGGATCAGGCCGATGGACATGCGGAAGGCGATGGCGACGACGGCGCCGGCGATGCCGGCAAGAACGGCGAGGGCCCAGACCTTGGGCAGCTGCAGCATGAGGAAATTGCGCACATGCGGCCTGATCCAGCGGCGAACCACGTAGTAGATCTGGCGAAGAAGGTCGGACAGCGGAGACATGGATCGAAACGGCTCGCGAAATCGGGGCGGTTCAACACAAGCGAATGGCCACGCAGCGTCTCAAACCTGGCCAAGGAATGCACCCTTGCCCGCCCCGGCACAAGATTTGGTCGAAAATCCCTCGCATAAACGGGATTTGCCATGCCGATGGCGGGTGACGTAGCTCTACGAACTGCCTAAAGTCCGGCTGACAAAAGGGTTAATCGACTGTGCTCAACCGGCTCTACATCGTCCTTGGCAGCCTGCTGATTCTCCTGATCGCCTTCGGATTCATCGCGCCCTACTTCATCGACTGGTCGGACCGTCGCCCCCAGATCGAAGCTCTCGCAAGCGAGGCGCTCGGTACACCGGTGACGATCTCGGGGCAAATCGACATTCACTTCCTGCCGGCGCCGCGCGTGACCATCGACGGCATCAGCGTCGGGCCGCAGGGCTCACCGGTCGCCACCATCCGCCACGCCGAGGCCGATTTCTCGCTGACCGATTTCCTGCGCGACCGGTTCACGGTGACCCGGCTCGGCGTCACCGGAATTGCGCTCAGCCTCTCGGTCGACGAAGACGGCAAACTGTTTCTGCCGGTCAACCTGCCCGAATCGGTCAATGCCTCCAATGTCTCGGTAGCCAATGCCGAGTTCACCGACAGCGAGGTGACGTTGTCAGATGCGCGCAGCGGCAATGCCTGGCGCATGGACGGGCTCGAGGGCAAGCTGTCGCTGTCGGCCCTGCGCGGGCCGTTCGGGGTCAACGCCACCGGCAACCACGACGGCCGCGCCTATCAGGTGCGCATCAACACCTCGCAGATGAGTGCCGACAGCGGCGTGCAGGTGGCACTGTTCCTGAGGGCGCTCGACGACAGTTTTTCGCTCAATACCGACGGGCTGCTGAAGACGGGGGAGTCTCCGGGCTACACAGGCAAGCTGTCCTACAAGCAGCCGCCGCCGGGCGATGAGGATACGGTCAGGGGCAATCTCGTGCTGGATGCCCAGGTCGATGCCAATCTCACGCGGGCGCGGATGACCAATTACGTGCTGGTGCCCGACGAAAACCGCGCCGGCACCCGGCTGACCGGGGCGGCCGAGCTGACGATCGGTGCCGATACGCGTTTCAACGCGACGATCTCGGGAGGCGTCGTCGGACTGGCGCCGCGTGACGCCCGCAAGACCTCCGAGAGCGACCCTTACGAGCTGATGCGGCTGCTTTCGGAGCTGCCGCCGGCACCGGTGCCGCCGCTGCCCGGGGAAATTCACGTCGACATCGCCGAGCTCGATCTCAGGGCCCTGGCCTTGCGCAATGTGCGGCTCGATGCCCGCACCGACGGCGCCGACTGGCGCATCGACACGCTGCGCGGGAACCTCAGTGGGGATACCACGCTCACGCTCGATGGAACTCTCGGACAAGAGAACGGCAGGCCTGCCGCCGAGGGGCGGCTGCGGATCGACACTTCGCGCCTCGATGCGTTGGTGCAGCTGTGGCGGACACCGGACGAGAGGACGCCTTTGTTCGGTGTCGCAGCCAATCTCGATACCGGTTTTGCGCTGGCCAATGGCGCGGTCAGCCTGATCGATGGCAAGGGCAGGCTCGACGGCGCCGGTTTCACCTTCTCCGGGCAAGTGCCGGCTCCGGGCGGCACGCTCGACGTCATCGCCGCGCTCGGTGAATTCGACGGGTTGCAAAGCCGCGAACTGATGGCGAGCCTGCCCGATATCGCCGGAGATCCGCGCTTTGTCGCCAGTTTCGCCGGCGCCAGCTTCGATCTCAGCGCCGAAAGTCTCGATGTCTTCGGACTTTCCGGTTCCAGGCTGGCGGTGCGCGGGGCGTGGACGCCGCAGGGGTTGAGCTTCAACCAGCTGGCTGCCGGCGAATGGGGCGGGGCCAGCTTCACGCTTTCGGGTGCGTTCGAGGCCGGAAAACGACCGATCCTGACCGGCGGTGGCCGGCTGATCCTCGATGCGGACGCTGGGCAGGGCGCGTTGCCGATCATATATTCCAGCCTCGGCGTCGCTCCGGAAATCCAGGCCGTTTTCGACCGCAACCTGCCGGCCAGTCTCGATCTCGACCTCAAGGCGCCAGACGATTCAGGCGCTCAGGAGCTGACCGCGTCCGGCCGGGCCGGTGTGGCCGACATGACGTTCGGCGCCAAGGTCAGCCAGGGCATTCTCAACTACGAGCGCGGGCCGATCGGCGTCAGGGTGATGCTGAACGCGGACTCGCCGGCCGGGCTTGCTGCCGCGCTCGGGTTCGATGTCGGCCTCGATACGACCGGCGGCGCCTCGGCAACGCTGGTGGCCGAAGGCAGTCCGGTCAATTCGCTCGACACCCAGGTTCTGTTCGACAGTCCCGGCAACCGGCTGAGATACACCGGATCGATGATCCTCAATGATCTCAAGGCGGTGCAGGGGCGTGGCAAGCTCGATTTCGATCTGAGCGAACCGACTGCCTGGTCGGATGGTCTCGGCGTCCAGGGCCTGTACCTGCCGCCGCTCGCGGGCGTTTCGGAGATCGCCTTCACCGGCTCGAAGGCGATCACCTTGTCCTCGCTCAACGCCGATGCCGGCGGCACGTCGGTCAGCGGTGACCTGGTGCGCTCGCTCGAAGCGGGCACGCCGCTCTATTCCGGCACGCTCAAGCTTGGCAGCGTCGACATCGGCGGTTTCCCGGCATTGTTCCTCGGTGGCGCGTCGCTGCTCGACCTGGAAGGCGGTGCCTGGCCCGACGGGCCGTTCGCCGAGCCCGATGGCGCCCGTTCGACACGTGGCCGCATCTCCGTGTCGGCCGATTCCGTCACCTCGAACGGCCGCACATTGGCCGGACAGACCGATTTCGACGTGATGTGGGACGACCGCAACGGGCGGCTGCGCGGCCTCGATTCCGAGATCGGCGGCGGCAGGCTGTGGCTCGACCTGTCGGTGTGCTGCTCGGGGACGCCGGGACCGCGCCAGGTTGCGGGTCGGCTCGGGCTCGAGTCCATTGCCATCGACGCCTTCCTGCCCGAAGCGCCTTCCAAGGCGATCGATGCCCGGCTGACCGGCTCCATGCAGGTCGAAGGCACCGGCGAGACCATCGCCGCCATCATCGCTTCGGCGACCGGGCAGGGAAGTTTTTCGGCCAGGGACATCTCGATCGCCGGCTTCGATCCGGGTGCCTTCGAGTCGATTGCCGGCTCCGATACTCTGCTCAACCTCGATTCCGACCAGCTGGCGGCATTGGTCGGCAGTTCACTGGCCTCGGGGCCGTTCGAATCCGGGCAGATGGATGGCGTGCTGTCGCTGGCGGGCGGTACATTGCGGGCCGACAACCTCGCCGCCTCCTCGGGCAAGGGCGAACTCTACGGCAGCATGGCGTTCGACCTGCCGAGCCTCGGGGTGTCCGGGTCATGGACGCTGGCGCCGAGCGGGCCGGTCGGCGACGGGACGCTGATCAACGAAACCACGGGCCGTATCGGCGCCGTTCTCGGCGGCACGATCACCGCGCCCGACTACCAGCTCGATCTCGCCCAGATGGTCGATTCCATCCAGGTGCGTGCCTATGAACTCGAGGTCGACCGGCTTGAGAAACTCAAGGCCGAGGATGAGGCCCGCGCCCGTGCCGCTGCCGAGGAAAGGGCGCGGCTGATGGCGCTGGAGGCCCAGCGCAAGGCCGAAGAAGCCGTCGCCAAGGCGGAAGCCGAGGCCAAGGCGAAGGCGGAAGCCGAAGCAAAGGCACAGGCAGAAGCCGAGGCAAGGGCCAAGGCAGAGGCAGAGGCGAAGGCCAAAGCGGAAGCTGAGGCCAAGGCAGAAGCGGAGGCCGAGGCGCAAGCACAGGCGGAGGCTGAGGCCAGAGCTGCCGAAGAGGCCGCAGCCAAGGCAAGGGCGGACGCCGAGGCCGAGGCCGCGGCGGCGGCGGCGCAGGATCTGCCGGCTCCGGAGACGACGATAGAAGAGCAGAACCTGCAGACGCTCGACCAGTTGATCGAGGATCTTGCCACCGAAGATGGCGGACAGGAGCCGCTACAGCCCGATACCGAGCCGCCCTGCGTGCCTTCGTCCGATCCACTGGTTGTGTGTCCTTTGCCCGAGGACGTGCCGCTCGACTTGATGGCGCCGACGGCGCCGGACGCGCCGATTGATCTCAACAACGGCAACTCGGTGCAAACGCTCGGTCAGTGACCCGGTTGGGTTTGCCAACACGAAAAGCGTTCTAGTCGCGTCCTCCGGCAGGCTGCGGCTTGTGTTCCTCGCCAACGCCGAACAGGCGGCCTCTTTCGGCCACCAGAACGCAGGCGAGGGCGGCAAAGCCCATCAACGCATAGCCGCCGACGATCGGTGTCGTCGTGCCGTTGAAGCTTTGACTGATGCCCAGGCCGATCACGGCGCCGCCGACCGTCTGGATGAAGCCGAAGACAGAAGAGGCCGTACCAGCGACCTTGCCGAGCGGCTCCATCGACAAGGCGTTCATGTTGCCGCCGAGCCAGCCGAAGTGGAACATGACCATGGCGAACAGTGTCAGGAACAGCCAGAGGGGCGGCGTGCCCATCAGGGTGAGGATGAACAGGACCGAGGCGAAGGAAATGTAGGCGAGCAGAGCGTAGTGCGACAGCCGGCGCATGCCGATGCGCCCCACCATGCGCGAATTGAGGAAATTGGATATCGCCATGACAATGCCCACCGTGCCGAAAGCGAACGGGAACATCGGGCCGAGCTCGTAGATATCGACATAGATCTGCTGCGCCGAATTTATGTAGCCGTTGAGTGCACCGAAGATGAAGATGCCGGCGACGGCGTAGAGCATGGCGATGCGGTTGGAGAAAACGATGCGGAAGCCCTCGAGAATGATCCTGGGTTCGAGCGAACGCCGGTCTTCCGGCTTCAGCGTTTCCGGCAGGCGGTAGAACATCCACAGGCCGACCACGACACCCAGAAAGCCCATGAAGATGAAGATGGAACTCCAGTGTCCGGCCAGCAGCAGGACCTGACCGATTCCCGGGGCGATGATCGGAATGATCATGAAGACCATGAACACAAGCGACATCACCTCGGCCATGCCGCGTCCGGCGAAGGTGTCGCGAACGATCGACTGGGAAATGACACGCGTGCCGGCAGCGCCGATGCCCTGCACGAAGCGCAGGCCGAGCAGAGTTGCGTAATTGGGCGAGAGCGGCGCGAGAATCGCGGCGACAATGTAGATGCCGATGCCGACGAGCAAGGGCGCGCGCCGGCCGTAGCGATCCGATAGCGGTCCGTAGACAAGCTGGCTGACACCGAAGCCGAGCATGTAGACAGTCAGGATGTACTGCCGGTCGTTCTCGGCGCTCACCCCGAGCGCGTCGCCGATATTGGGAAAAGCCGGCAGCATCACGTCGATGGCCAGCGCGTTGAGCGCCATCATCGCGGCGATAAGTGCAATAAACTCTATGCGCGGCAAGGTCCTTGCCGGTTGATGGCTGGTCATGTCTGTCTCGGTTGAAGGAGTCGGCGTGCGAGCCCGTTTGCGCGAACTTCGGCTCATTTTGCGCCGATGGCAACCACAGGAAGGCCTTTTTGGCAGCGACTTACGCCGGGACACCGGCAAATCTGGGTACGCTTTGCTCTCGAATCGGCAGGTGAATTGCCGCCGAAGCAAGGCCCAGAAGGATACCAAGATACCAGATCAGGGCGTAGGACCCTGTCATGTCGTAGACCAGTCCGCCGAGCCAGACGCCGAGGAACCCGCCGACCTGGTGCGACAGGAAGGCGACACCATAGAGCATGCCGAGATAGCGCGCGCCGAAGAACAGCGAAACCAGCCCCGCCGTCAGCGGCACGGTGGCGAGCCAGATCATGCCGAGCGCGGCGGCATAGGTATAGGCCGTGGCCTCCGAGACCGGCACGATCAAAAAGATCGCCGTGATGACGGCGCGCGACAGGTAGATGGTTGCGAGCAGGTACTGCCGCGGCAGCTTTCCGCCTAGCCAGCCGGCCAAAAGCGAGCCGAAGATGTTGAACAGGCCGATCAAAGCGATCGACCACGAGCCGACGTCGGCACTGAGGCCGCACTGGATCAGATAGGCCGGCATGTGCACGGTGACGAAGGCGAGGTGAAACCCGCAGACGAAGAAGCCAATGACGAGCAGCTGGTAGCTTCTGTGGCCCCAGGCCCGGGCGAGGGCCTGCATGAAGGGCATGTCGGCCTCGCCCTCCATGGTCTCCGACTTGCCGGTGAGCAACGGGGCCAGCGGAATGACCAGCGCCACAAGGGCGGCGAGGTAGATCAGCGCCATCTGCCAGCCGAAGCTGGAAATGAAGGCCTGTCCGAGCGGGGCGAAGACGAACTGGCCGAGCGAGGAGGCGGCAGTGGCGACACCGAAAACCAGCGAGCGCTTGTCCGGCGGCACGGCGCGGCCGAAGCCGGCCATGACGATGCCGAAGCTGGCGGTGCCGATGCCGGTGCCCATCATCAGGCCGGCTGTCAGGTAGAGTACCGACTCATTAGGGGAAAAGGCCATGCCGGCCAGGCCGAGAGCGTAGATCACGGCGCCGGCGGCCAGGACGCGCGCCGTGCCGTAGCGATCGGCAAGCCCGCCGGCGATCGGCTGGGCCAGGCCCCAGACAAGATTCTGGATGGCCATGGCCAGCCCGAAATTCTCGCGGCTCCAGCCCATGTCGGCGGTCATCGGCAGGGTGAACAGCCCGATCGAGGAGCGGGCGCCAAAGGTAACGGCAGCGATTATGCAGCCGGCAATGACGATGACGGCCAGAGGGAGACGGCGGGCGGCAATGGCGTGTGTCATGTTCCTCGTCTCGATGGGGAGCGGCAGTTTAGGAACGAGTTGTCATCACGCAAGTTGAATTGTTGAATGCCAATGATTGGTTTTGTTGATGTATGCGCTGGCGCCGAGACAGGAAAAAAGGCGTCCGACGGATGCCGGACGCCTCGAAACTGGTTGCGGCGAGACCGATCAGCTCGGCTGCTTGACGGCGATGCCGGCCTTGGTCAGGTGCTCCTGAAGCTCGCCGGCCTGGAACATCTCGCGGATGATGTCGGCGCCGCCGACAAACTCGCCCTTGACATAGAGCTGCGGGATGGTCGGCCAGTTGGTATAGTCCTTGACGCCCTGGCGCAGCTCGTCGCTCTCGAGCACGTTGGCGCTGCCGAATTCGACGCCGAGATACTTCAGAATCTGCACGACCTGACCGGAGAAGCCGCACTGCGGGAAATCCGGCGTGCCCTTCATGAACAGGAAGATGTCGTTGGACTTGACGGAGGTGTCGATGAAGGAGGTGATGTCGCTCATGGTGCTGTCCTTGATGCTTCAGCGGGGTCAAGGCCCGCAAAACCGGAAACGCCCTCATTAATCGAAGCGCCGGGCGCTGTCGAGGGAGGGCACGGATGCGTGTTCGAGATTTCGTGGTGCCGATGGTCTGGATCGAGCCGCTCCGGCAACTATTATGACCCACCAAGGGCAAAATTGAGGAGGCGATGATGCCGGTGCTTCACACCACGCTCGGGCCGAAGAGATCGGACGAACTCGGATTCATCCTGCCGCACGAACACGTCTTCGTCGATCTCAGGACACCCGACGTGCCGGGCTATGCCGAGGCAGACAGCGATGACGTCGTGCGCTTGATGGCGCCGCAGGTGGAGGCGGCCAAAGCGCAGGGCGTGACGGCGTTGGTCGAATGCACGACCGGTGGCGTCGGCCGCCGGGCCGACATCGATCTTGCCGTGTCGCAGGCCACGGGAATGCCGATCGTCGTGCCGACGGGCAACTATCGCGAGCCTTGGATGCCGGACTGGGTGAAGACGGCCAGCGAAGCCGAGCTCGAAGCCTTCATGAGCCGCGAACTCAACGAGCGGCTCGACGAGGCCGACTTCAAGGCCGGCTGGATCAAGCTCAGCGCCGGCGATGATGGCATCACCGAACTGGAAGCACGGATTTTGAGGGCGGCGGTGCGGGCGGCGCAAACCTGCAACGCCGTCATCGGCAGCCACACCATCAAGGGCAGGGTGGTGATGGACCAACTCGATATCGTCGAGGCCGAAGGCGGTGACCCGGGCCGGTTCATCTCGATCCACACCCAGGCCGAACCCGATTTTGCGCTGCACAAGGCGGTGGCGGCGCGCGGTGCCTGGATCGAATTCGACAACGCCGGCTGGGTGCCCGATGGCGAGTATCTCGAACCGGTGATGCGGGCGCTCGATGCCGGGCTGGAAGAGCAGATGCTGCTGAGCCACGACGCCGGCTGGTTCGACCCGGCCAAGCCGGGCGGCGGCGAGCCGATGCCCTACACCGTGCTGGCGGGTTCGGTGTTGCCGGCGATGCGGGAGAGGGGGGTGAGCGAGGAGACCTTGCGGCTATTGACCCACACCAATCCGTTCAGGGCTTTCGCGCGCTGAAGGTAGAACCCCTCCACCATGCCTTGCATGGTCCCCCTCCCCATGAAATGGGGAGGATTGGGGCTTAGAGGCTGGATGCGGGCCTAATCCTCTCCCGCGTTGCGGGGGAGGGGAACCGCCGGAACGGCGGTGGAGGGGGTGGCCCGCGCTCTGATTGTTTCGAGCACACCCGGGAGTCTTGCGGGATCGAGAATGTCCGCGGCCGGAATGCGCAGCACCCGGATCCGCTGTTCGGCGAGCCAGACGTCGCGGCGCAGATCATGTTCGGTCTGGCTCGGCAAATCGTGCGAGGCGCGACCGTCTACCTCGACGCACAGGCGTGCTGAGGGGCAATAGAAGTCAAGCACGTACGGCCCCAATGGGTGCTGGCGGCGAAACCGGAGGCCGTCGATAGCCTTTCTGCGCAGAAGCCGCCAAAGCAAGACCTCAGGCAGAGTCAAACTGCGCCGCAGGCTTCTGGCACGTTCGACGGTTGTTGGTGCGGTTCGCAATTCAGCGTCCTTGGCTCGCCCCTCCACCAAGCCTTGCATGGTCCCCCTCCCCATGAAATGGGGAGGATTGGGGCGTGCCGATGCTAGTCCGGCGCGCTGGTCTGGAGCGCCAGGGCGTGCAGCTCGCCGCCCATTTTGCCCTTGAGGGCGTCATAGACCATGCGCTGCTGTTCGACGCGCGACTTGCCGGCGAAAGCCGAGGAGACAACGGCGGCGGCGAAATGATCGCCATCGCCGGCAAGATCGCGAATCTCGATCTTCGCATCGGGGAAAGCTTCCCGAATCATCTTCTCGATATCGCCTGCATTCATCGCCATGTGCTGCCTCCGTCGGGCGCGCGAGTGGTCCCAAATGCGGGCGTGACGCGCGCTGTCAGTGTGTCAGCCGGCCATGAAACGCGGGAACCAGTCCTCGTGCACGGCCAGCAAATCTGCAACCGGTATCGCACGCGCCTCGCCAAGCTGCAATGTGTCGCCGCCGGTTGTGCCGATCCAGGCCGCAAAGACATCGGCCGACCTGGCCGCGTCCTCGACGGCGTCGAGATCATCGCGGCGCATGGTGACCAGATAGCGCCCCTGGTCCTCGCCGAAGAACACGGCGGCGAGGTTTTCGTCGTTGAGCTCGGAGACGCGGGCGCCAATGCCCGAAGCCATGGCCATTTCGGCAAGGCCGACACCCAGGCCGCCATCGGAAAGGTCGTGGCAGGCCGTGGCCGTGCCTTGACGGATCAGGCTACGGACGAAGTTGCCGACCTTCTGTTCGTGTTCGAGATCGACCGGGGGCGGGGCGCCTTCGTCGCGCCCGAACAGGACCTGCAGGAAGCGCGACTGGCCGAGATGGGTGCCCCATTCGTCCGGCGCGCCGATCAGCAGGATCACCTCGCCCTCGGCGGCAAAACCGATGCGCGCCATGTGCTTGTAGTCGGGGATAAGACCGACGCCGGCAATGGTCGGGGTCGGCAAGATGCCGACACCATTGGTCTCGTTGTAGAGCGAGACATTGCCCGAGACGACCGGGAATTCCAGGAACCGGCAGGCCTCGCCGACGCCCTCGATGGCGCGGACGAACTGGCCCATCGACTCCGGCTTTTCCGGGTTGCCGAAATTGAGGTTGTCGGTGACGGCCAGCGGCTCGGCGCCGGTCGCGGTCAGGTTGCGCCAGCATTCGGCCACGGCCTGCTTGCCGCCTTCATAGGGATCGGCGTCGCAATAGCGCGGGTTGACGTCCGAAGAGAAGGCCAGCGCCTTGGTCGGATGGCCTTCGACGCGGATGACGCCGGCATCGCCGCCCGGCAGCTGCAGGGTGTTGCCCTGGATCCAGGTGTCGTACTGCTCGTAGACCCAGCGGCGCGAGGAAAGTTCGGGCGAGCCGACCAGCCGCAGCAATGCCTCGGAAATGTCGATCGGCGGGATCGGCGCCTTGAGCGGCTTGGCCTTTTTCGGCTCGACCCAGGGACGATCATATTCCGGCGCTTCGTCGCCCAACTCCTTGATCGGCAGATTGCCGACCTCGGTACCCTGCCAGATCAGGCGGAAGCGCAAATCGTCTGTGGTGACGCCGACCGTGGCGAAATCGAGTTCCCACTTTTCGAAGACGGCGCGGGCCTCGGCTTCCTTTTCCGGGTTGAGCACCATCAGCATGCGCTCCTGGGATTCGGAGAGCATCATCTCATAGGGCGTCATGTTCTCTTCGCGCTGGGGAACCTTGTCGAGGTCGAGCTCGATGCCGAGATCGCCCTTGGCGCCCATCTCGACGGCAGAACAGGTCAGACCGGCTGCACCCATGTCCTGGATGGCGATGACGGCGCCGGTTTCCATCAGCTCGAGACAGGCATCGAGCAGACGCTTTTCGGTGAAGGGGTCGCCGACCTGCACTGTCGGACGCTTGTGTTCGATCTCGTCGTCGAACTCAGCGGACGCCATGGTGGCGCCGCCGACGCCGTCACGGCCGGTCTTGGCGCCGAGATAAACGACCGGCAGGCCGACGCCCTTGGCCTCGGAATAGAAGATCTTGTCGCTGTCGGCGATGCCGGCCGCGAAGGCGTTGACGAGGATATTGCCGTTGTAGCGGGCGTTGAACTCGACCTCGCCGCCAACGGTCGGGACGCCGAAGGAATTGCCATAGCCGCCGACGCCGGAAACGACGCCGGAGACGAGATGCCGGGTCTTTTCGTGTTCGGGTTCACCGAAGCGCAGGGCGTTCATCGCCGCTACGGGGCGGGCGCCCATGGTGAAGATATCACGCAAAATGCCGCCGACGCCGGTCGCCGCGCCCTGGTAGGGCTCGATGAAGGAGGGGTGATTGTGGCTTTCCATCTTGAACACGACGCATTGCCCGTCGCCGATATCGACGATGCCGGCGTTCTCGCCCGGCCCCTGGATGACCCGCGGTCCGGTGACCGGCAGGGTTCTGAGCCATTTCTTCGAGGACTTGTAGGAACAGTGCTCGTTCCACATGGCCGAGAACACGCCGAGTTCGGTATAGCTCGGCTCGCGCCCCATCAGCTCGAGGATCTTGTCGTATTCCTCGGGCTTGAGCCCGTGTGAGGCGATGAGATCGGCGGTGATCTTGGGTTCGTTGGGAATCATGCTCAGGCTTTCTCGACCGGATGCGTGCCGCCAAAGGGCGGCTCGGGATAGTATTCCATGCTTCTCTGGACAGCGAGGGCGGCGTTTTCGCTGAACAGGCGTCCAACAAGGGTTAGCGCCATATCGATACCGGCGGAGACGCCGGCACTCGTCATGAGATTGCCATCGGTGACGACACGTTCATCGCGAACGAGCGTCGCGCCCCGGGCGTTGCCGGCGACAAAATCCATGGCGTTCCAATGGGTGGTGATGCGTTTGCCCTCGGTCAGGCCGGCCTTGCCGAGAAGGGCGGCGCCGGTACACACCGCTGTCACCCAGCGGCACGAGTTGGCCGCCGTCGTGATGAAATCGACCAGCGCGGCGTCGTCTACGCCGGGGCGCGTGCCCTGTCCGCCGGGGACGACAATGACGTCAAGTCCTGGGCAACCCTCAAAACTCTCGTCGGGCAGGACGCGCATGCCGTTGGCGCAGCGGACGGGTGCGTCGCTTGCGGCGACGAGAACGGGCCTGATGGCGAGTCCGGCCTTGCGTGCCATTGCCAGTACTTCCCAAGGGCCGACGAAATCGAGTTCTTCGACATCCGGGAACACGACGATCCCCGCAACAAGCTCGGCAGCAGAACTGACGGTTTTCGGGTTCATGTCAGCTTCGCTTGCTTGCGAGAAGGGAGCGATCGACGGCGATGGCGATCGTGTTGAAAACCAGGAGCAGAACCAGCAATCCGGCGACGTTCACCGCGACCTGGCCATAGCCGTAATCGCCGACATCGAGCACGGCATAAGGGTATTCGCCGGCAATCGGGCCGCGCACCAGGACGTAGAACAGGTAGAGCAGCGGATAGGCAAGCAGCGTGAAAACAGCTTGCCACTTCAGCGTGCCGGTGCGGTTCCACATCGCATACCAGGACAGATAGAGGATTGGCGTGACATAGTGCAGGGCGATGTTGCACCAGTGGAGCAGGCCGGCCTGTTGCCACTGGCCGGACAGCACGAAATGATAGAAGCCGCCGACCAGCGTTATCGATGCGGCAGCCATGGCGCGGGTATGGGGCTTGCGGAAAAAGGCCAGCCAACGCTGACCGCGGACCAGGGCGCCGAGATAGACGAGCACCAGCCCGATATTGGTCAGGATGGTGAAAAAGGAGAAATAGTAGACAACCGAGCCGACAAGACCGCGCCCGGCTTCTAGCGACAGTGGAATGATCACCAAGAACTGCAGGACCAGCGCTATGAGGCCGATGGCAAAACCGGCCGCAGCAACGGTCTTGCGCGCGCCGGCAATCACGCCATGGCCCCCTCGAACAACGACTCGAACAGGGCGCGGCCGTCGCTGCCGCCATGCTCGGCCTCGATGAGGTTTTCCGGGTGGGGCATCATGCCGAGGATGTTGAAGCGGTCGTTGAACACGCCGGCGATGTCGTTGGCCGACCCGTTGGGATTGGTGCCGGCGGCATAGCGGAAGGCAACCTGGCCGTTGTCCTCGATACGCTTCAGCGTGTCGTCGTCGGCGTGATAGTTGCCGTCCATGTGGGCGACCGGGCAGCGGATCACCTGGCCCTTGGAATAGCCGGACGTGAAGCGGGTCCGGGCATTGGCGATTTCCAGCTTCACCTCGCGGCAGACGAAGCGGATCGAGGCATTGCGCATCAGAACGCCCGGCAACATACCGGCCTCGATGAGTATCTGGAAGCCGTTGCACACCCCGAGGATCGGCACGCCGGCATCGGCTGCCTCGCGGACGGCAGCCATGACCGGGGAGCGCGCCGCGATGGCGCCGGACCTCAGATAGTCGCCGTAGGAGAAGCCGCCAGGCAGGATGACGAGGTCGGGCCGATCAAGGCTCGTTTCCTTGTGCCAGACGATTTCGGGAGCATGACCGGAGATCTTGGTGACGGCCGCGATCATGTCGCGGTCGCGGTTCGACCCGGGAAACTGGATAATGGCGGTTCGCATGCGCGCATCGGGCTGTCGGCGCCCGACCCTTCGTTGACGGAGGGAACGGGCGTGTAATTGGCCGAACGGCGCAAAAAAGCAAGAGGGCGGCGGGGATTTCCCGCCGCAATCCTATTGCTTTGCTCAGGTTGTGACCCTGTGACCCAGACGCGGCCGCTATTCCGCCGGGCTGAGGCTGGGGCGTGCCGGAGCGCGCCACCGGTTGAGGCTGAACCAGGACGGACGCTCGAACAGGAACTTGCCGTAGCCGGTCCACTGCACCAGAGCGTAGAGGACGAAAGGTCCGATCAGCGCCGCGGCATAGACCACGATCGAGAGCATGGTGACGTCGGGCACCAGGTTGAGCTTGATCAACACCAGCCGCACCGCCGTCATCGGCAGGGCGAAGGCGACATAGAGCACGATCGAGCGGGCGCCGATCCAGGCGAGCCAGGACATGGCCGGAAGCCTGACCAGCAGCGCCGCCGAGATGAAGATCGCCAGCATGCCGAGAAAGGCGAAGACGATGCGCATGCCCGGCAGACCGGCAAGGCCCATGTCGATGCCGGTGGTATACATGACGTGACCCGGCAGGAAGACGGCGAGCCCGTTGATCACGGCCCAGGCAGCCAAGCCGGCAATGGCCAGCGCCTTGTGTTCCTGGGCGTAGTCGACAACCTTGAAGAAAACCGGAGCGAGGGCGTAGCCGGCGTAGAAATAGAGGAAGTAGGCGCCAAACTGGTCGATGGCGTAGAAGCCGGTCAGATAGGGCGTGTGCGTGGCCCAGAGCTGCATGACGACGCCGGCAGCCAGTGCGGCCCAGTGCGGCACCTTGAGCGTGTGCAGCAGCTTTACCGCTATATTGAACAGCGCCAGCACATAGATGAACCACAAAACGCCATAGGGCTGGATCAGCGAATGGACGATCTCGGAGCCGGCCATGCCGATGTCACCGGTTGCCAGTCCGACCTTCACAGCGACGTGGATGACTAGCCACAACAGGTAGAAATAGGCGTAGTGGACGACGCGCTTGTCGAAGAACGTCAGGGAATCCTTGGCCAGCGTCCGCGACAGGAACAGGCCGGAAATGGCGAAAAAGTCGGGCATGCGGAAAGGCGTCAGGTATCCGGCGACAACATGCAGACCACCGATCTGCCCTGTGTCCTCACCGACCGAATAGGTCGCATAAAGCATCACCACCATCAGGATCGACAGACCCTTGGCGGCATCTACCCAGTCATAACGCTTTGTCGTGGCCATTGTTTTCTCCGCGGTATCCGCTGCATTACCGATGGCCGGAGTTCTACCACAAGTGAGGCTGGAATCGTCCTCACGGCGGCGTGAATATCCTATTATTCAATCGTTTACCTTAAATGTTTTGGTTAAGATCTGAGATCAGCGTTGCGGTGTCGTGACCTTGTAGACCCAGATCGGCTTGAACATGTCAGGTGAGGGCGGGGCGAGAACGAGTTCAGCGCCGCGCCCGGCCGACGCCAGGGTCACAAGGGCCGAAGCGCAGTAGTGGCAGGCGAGCCAGTAGGGCGTGGGTGTTGTGGCGAGCACTTCGGTGTCGAGGCTGTCGTAGCGGCGTTTGCGCCAGTCCATCGGCTGGGGGTGGCGCTGGCCGCTGGCGCCAATAAAGGCGAAACCGTCGCGCACCGACGGGGCGACCATGAGTGTGTCCGGCCAGGAGACCAGTTGCGTGGCCGGATCGAAACCGGGGCCGGCATCGGCCCTGATCGCAGCCATCGCCACGTTGCCGTCATAAGGCGGATTGCTGAGTTCGAGATTGGTCCGAATGACGCAATATAGAAACTGCGGGATCAGCAGCACGATGAAGGTCCAGCGCGTTGCCTGCGCGCCGGCCAGCCCGAAACTCATGATGAGAAAGGTGATGAGAAACGCCATGTGCCATTCGGACGGCGCATAGACGGCAGAGGCAAAACTGGCGAACAGCACTGCGGCGACGGCGAGGGCGGCAAGGACATCGGGAGCCTTGCGCAGGCCATAGACCGTCAGCAGGACAGCGGCGCTGGCCATCAACCAGTCGGGATAGGCTCCCATCCAGAACGGGGTGGCCAATACATTGAGGAACTTGACCGGAAAGCCGACGAAGGTGATTTCGCCGACCGGGTTGCCCAGGCCCGACAGAACGGCACTTGCCCCGAACAGCAGGCCGAGAGCCATCGGCAGCAAAGAGGCGCGCAGGCTCAACCCACGCCGCCACGCGGTCAGCAGATACAGCGCGAACAGGAATCCGGCAAAGAAGTGCAGGCCGCAGGCGAACGCCATGACCCAGGCGCCGGCAACGAGACGCCCCTGCCGCGCCAGCAGCACCGTCGTCAGCGTCAAGGCCAGCACCAGGGAATAGGGGCGGAAATGGTAGCCCCAGGTGTGCAGCACGACGTTCGAGAACAGGATCAGCGTCAAAAGGACGAGATTGCTGCCGAACAGCCTGACGAGCAGCAGCGCATTGACCGTCGCGATGCCGAGTGTCAGGACGCGGGCCTGCTCGAAACTCAGCACATGCGAGATCAGGCGCAAAAGCCAGAACCAGACCGGCGGATGGCCTTCACCGGGAATGACGAAGAAATCGGCGGGACTGGACAGGTGGATCGCCCAGGACCATGCCTGAGCTTCATCGAGCCAGGCATCGCGATGCAGCAGCAATGCCGTCATCAGCGCCAGATAGGCAAGAACGATCAGCGCCTGAACCAGGCGAACGACGGTCAGGCGCGCCGGCATGGCGGCGCGCAGGTTCAGGAGGCGTTTCGAGGAGGGGAGATCGTCTATGCGCGCCTCCGCCATCGGCTAGCCGGCCTTGCGCGGCGTCAGTCTCTCGGTCACCTCCTCGGCGCCGGCGCTGCCACCCTCGTGGTATTCGGCATCCTGATTGACGCCCCAGGTATCAAAGACTTCGGCGCCGGCGACGATGTTGCGGGCAGTCAGCAGGCCCGTCATCATCGCATGATCCTGGTTGTTGTACTTGTGCATGCCGTTGCGGCCGGCAAGGTGCAGATTGGTGAAGCGCTCGCTGAGGCCTTCGCGGATGGTGTCGACATGGAACTGGTACATGTCGTCGTAGACCGGGTAGGCCTTTTTCTGCCGGACCACGGAGCCGTCGATGATGGCGTCCTCGTCGACCAGCCCCAGCCGGGCGATCTCGGACTTGGCCATGGCGATCAGTTCGCTGTCGGGCGCCGACCACAATCCGTCGCCCTCGAAGCAGAAGTATTCCATGCCGTAGCAAGCGGTGTCCGGATCGGGGACCATGTCCGGCGACCAGGACTTGAAGTTCTGGATGCGGCCGACCTTCACGTCCGGGTCGTGGATATAGATCCAGTTGTCGGTGAAGCGTTCCTTGCCGCGGGCGATCAGGCCGATGATGAGGAAATCACGATACTTGAGGCCTTCGGTGGCCTGACGAATGGCGTCGTCGTCATCGGCGCCGACGAGCCTGACCAGCTCGTTCATGGCCATCGAGGACACGACATGAGCGGCGGTGATCTTTTCTTCCCGGCCTTCGGCATCGGTGACGATGGCGATCCAGCGGCCGGTCTCGGCGTGCTGGGTGAGGCGGGTGATGGTTGCGCCCATCAGCACCTTGCCGCCGTTCTCGACAATCCGGTCGCGGGCCCGTTCCCACATCTGGCCGGGGCCGAGGCGCGGGTAGCGGAAGGAATTGATCAGCGTCTTGATGACGCCGGACTTGTCGCCCTTGGGCTTTTTCGTGAGCCCGAAGCTCGACAGGATGGCCGAGGCAAGGCTCAGACCCTTGATGCGCTGGGCGGCCCAGTCGGCGGAAATCTCGGAGCAGTCCATGCCCCAGACCTTCTCGGTGTAGGTCTTGAAAAAGATCTGGAACAGGCGCCGGCCGAAATTGTTGACCACCCACTGCTCGAAGTTCCTGGCCGGCAGCGTCGGGTTGAGGCGCGCCCAGCCATATGAGAGCACGCAACGCACCGCCTCGATCGGGCCGAGCTTGATCAGGGCATCCATGGCACGCAGCGGATAGTCGAACAGCTTGCGCTTGTAGAAGATGCGGCTCGAACGCGGGCGTTCGAGCAGTTCATCGCCCATCAGCTCGGTCCACAGCGCCTCGATCTCGGCGCTCTTGGAAAAGAAGCGATGGCCGCCGATGTCGAAGCGATAGCCCTTGTAGACCACGGTGCGCGAGATGCCGCCGACATAGGTCGGATCGCGCTCGATTATGGCGACCGAATGCCCGGCCTTGGTCAGTTCGTATCCGGTGGTCAGGCCGGCGGGGCCGGCACCGATGATCAGTGTCTCGACATGCATCAGCGTACGACTTTCAGCTGGCGCAGGCGGCGGGTGATGCCACCGGCGAAGGAAATGTGCTTGTGGGCGAAGAATGAGTAAAAGGTGACGATCCCCATGGCGCCGATGGCGGCCAGGCGCATAGGCGCGGCATCGATCGGCAGCAGGTCGAGGAAGGCGAAAATCGGCAGCGAGAACAGCCAGACGAGCGCATAGGCGACGACCAGCCTGAGTGCCAGCGTGGTCAGGGAGACGATGAAGAAGGATCGCATCTGGTCGCGGGTGCGCCGTTCGTCAGGCGCGAACACGAAGTTCCGCGACACCCAGAAGTTGACGTTCATGCCGACAAGCGCACCGATCACGACGGTGGCGCCGAAAAGCGCGGGAGCGTGGAAGAACGAGACCAGCAGCAGCGACTGAACGACGATGAAATCGGCCAGACTCGCCAGCCCTGCCGACAGTATATAACGCCCGAACGACAACATAACGCACACACTCGAAAACTTGCGCGCATGCTAGGGACAAAGATTTAACGGACAATGAGTCGGAGCCGCTTCCGGAGGACAGCGGACGCGCGGTCGATCAGCCTTGCGGATGCCGGGCCGCCTGCAGGGCGGCAAGAACGGCGAGGCGACAGGACGAGGCGAGGTTTTCCTCGTTTCGGTCGCCGTCGATTTCGGCAATCAGGGCCGAAAGCGTCATTTCGCGGTCGGCGGCGAGCGTTTCGAGTGCAGCCCAGAATTCGGGCTCGAGCGCGATCGAGGTCCGGTGTCCTTCAATGGAAAACGAGCGCTTGCGCACCGCGCCGGGGCTCCGCGTTACTTCTTGCGGAAGGAATCGAGGCTGACGACCTTTTCGCCGGCTTCCGGAGCACTGGTCTCGGATTCGGTTTCTTCGGTTTTGGCGCCAGACTGGCTCTCGTCCGCTTCGTCACCTGAAACGGCATCGTCATCGGCCCCGGCGAGCCCTGTGTCGACCTCGAACTTGAGCCCGAATTCGACCGAAGGATCGAAGAACCCGAGAATCGCCGAGAAGGGGATGGTCAGGATCTCGGCACGGTCGTCGAAGCTCAGGCCGACCTCGAAGCCGGATTCATGAACCTTGAGGTCCCAGAACTGGTTCTGCAACACGATCGTCATCTCGGACGGGTAGCGCTCGACAAGGCGCGCCGGTATCCGCACGCCCGGCGCCTGGCTGGCAAATGAGATGAAGAAGTGGTGGTCCCCTGGAAGGCCTGCCTTGGAGACCTCGGTCAACACCTTGCGTACGACGCCGCGCAAGGCGTCCTGGGTGAGAATGTCATAACGAATCAAATCTTCGGTCATGGCAGGTCAGGGGGCTCGTCTGTTTGGAAACAGGGTGCAATAGACGCCATTCGGCAGCGGCATTTCAAGGCGAAAAAACCGGCTTTGACGAAATCCGGTGGACGAGGGGGGCTGAAAAGAGAAGTGCAGGCTTCTGTTGCCAGGTGCCTGCGAACCCCGCCTGGTCCCTGCTAGAGGATCAGGACTTCAATTCCAAGGCTAGCGCTGCATTAAGCTGCGATCGCCTTCGGAGCATAGTTGTCGTTGGCAACTATAAAGTTTGACCCGATAACGGTGGTATCATGCCGAGCAAAAACACACCCTTTACGCCCTCGTCGATCCTATTTCGCCCCCATGCATCCCGGCCAACGCCGGTGAGATGATGGTGGAGGCGCCGGGTACCGCCCCCGGGTCCGATGGGTTTATTACGATGGCCATTTATCGCCATAGCTGTTTCCAGCAGTTCCAATATAGGAACCGCGGGAGGCGAATGCAAAAAGATTTGAAAAATTGGAGCAGGCCTGTCGAAATTGCCTCGGCTCATTCGTCACACTGGTACCGCCACTGACGGCGGCAGCACATTTGAAGGACGAAACGATGAAATATCTCGCTCTGATCTACGCCACGCCGAATACCGGTCCGGTGCCCGGCACGCCCGAACATGGGCAGATGATGTCTGAATACATGGCCATTTCGCAGACCTGGGCCGAAACCGGCCTTTCGACCGTGGGCGAGGCCCTCGAAGGCGTGGAGACAGCCACATCGATCCGCATCCGCGACGGCAAGATGCAAACCATGGACGGTCCCTTCGCAGAGACCAAGGAACATCTCGGCGGCTTCTATCTGCTCGAATGCAAGGATCTCGACGAGGCCATCGCCGAAGCCGCCAAGATTCCGACGGCAAAGTACGGCACCATAGAGGTCCGGCCGATCTTTGACTGGGCCGCCGCCATGGCCGAACGCGCCGGCTGAGCAGGACACGCATGACCACGACATCGGCCGCCGCCTACCTCGACGGTTTCTCGCGGCAGGATCGCGGGCGGCTGATGTCGGTTCTGGTCAAGCAGCTGCGCGACTGGCAACTGGCCGAGGATTGCCTGCACGACGCGCTTGAGAGCGCACTTCAGCACTGGACCCGCAACGGCCTGCCGGCAAATCCTCCGGGCTGGCTGATGCAGACGGCGCGACGCAAGGCCATAGACCGGCTGCGCCGCGCCGAAAGCTTCCGCCGGAAGCAGGACGAAATCGCCTATCTCGCCGACCTCGACAATCAGAGCGAGCTGATGGGCGACGACGATATTCCGGATGAACGCCTGCGTTTGATCTTCACCTGCTGCCACCCGGCCCTGGCGCAGGAGGCCAGCGTGGCTCTGACGCTGAGGACGCTGTGCGGGCTGACGACGGAGATGATCGCGCGCGCCTTCGTCGTCGATGCAGCGGCGATGAGCCAGCGGCTGGTCAGGGCGCAGAAAAAGATCAAGCTCGCCGGCATTGCCTACGAGGTGCCGGGTCGGGAGGCCTTCCCGGAGCGGCTCGCGGCGGTGCTGGACGTTGTCTACCTGGTCTTCAATGCCGGATATTCCGCCGGCGGGGAAACGGGCATCGACATCGATTTGTGCGACGAGGCGATCCGGCTTGCCCGACTGCTCGCCGAACTCCAGCCGGGAGAGCCTGAGATCGAGGGGCTGCTGGCGCTGACAGTCTTGCAGCACTCTCGCGCTGCGGCGCGCCGCGATGCCGAAGGCCGCTTCGTGCCGCTCGAAGACCAGGACAGAGCCTTCTGGGACAAAAGACTGATCTCGGAAGGGCAGGCACTCGTCGAAACGGCGATGCGTCGGGGGCGGCTCGGGCCGTTCCAGGTGCAGGCAGCGATTGCCGCGCTCCATGCGGAGAGCGAAACGTCGGAGGCAACGGACTGGACCCAGATCGCTGCGCTTTATGCGGTACTCGAGGACCTGCGGCCCAATCCGGTGGTGACACTCAACCGCATTGTGGCGCTGTCCTATGCCCGCGATGCCCGCTTCGCCCTGTCGCTCCTCGACCAATTGCGCCCTCGGCTCGGCAGCTACCAGCCTTTCCACGCCGTTGCCGCGGATCTGCAGCGGCGGGTCGGCGACGCCGATGCGGCTGCAAAGAGCTATGCCTCAGCGATAGCCCTGACGCAGAACGAAGCAGAACGGGCCTTTCTCAGCGCCCGCCGCGACGCGCTTGAGCGGGCATGAAAAACGGGCCGCGTGGCGGCCCGTTCCTCTCGTCATTCCGGTCGCTTAGGACGGGGTGATCTTCAGTTTGTCGTAATCGAACTGCTCAATCCGGTCGATCTGGTTGCGATCATAGGGCATCCCGCAATTCGGGCTATTCGGGTCGGCAGGCGAGCCGTGGCCGCCGTAGGGGTAGGCATAATAGCCCGCCGAGCCGTAGGCGTTGGCCTCGACGATCACGGCGCTGATGTTGCCGTCGTCGCCGATTAGGAGATCCCTGACGTAGCCATAGGGCGACTCGTCGGAGAGGGTGGCGTAGTCGCCGATCAGATCTGTGGCCTTGAACATGCCCGGCCCGGTCTGGAGATCGTCATCGACAACCTTTTCCTCGTCGGTATCCAGTTGCGACAGATACCCGTCATAGGCGCCCGAATAGTCCGAATAGGACTCTTCGGTCACCGGCACCCTGACCGTATCGGTGCCAAGATGCACCTCGTCCCAGGGCACGGAAACGTGGGTGTCCCCGATATCCCAGAAGCCACCGACCTCGGCGATCAGGGCCATGACCTGGCCATCGTCGCTGAACACCAGGTTCTCGACCGAACCGATGGTGTCGCCACCCGGTCCGACAAGATCGGCGCCATAGACCAGGTCGTTGACGCTGCGCCCGTCCCGGTAGAGCGGGTCGTAGTTCCAGCTTTCGAGAATATCGACGCCGCCTGATGCGTTCGCCGTGGTGTCGGCGGCCACTGCGGGGGCCGAGGCGAGAATGGCGGCGAGGCTGACTGTCATGAGCTTGAGGTTCATCTCGTTCCCTCCTTTCTGCTTCGGGAACACCGCCATCTGGTCGGTTCATGCGCCGTTTCAACCACCAAAACTGCCCAATTCCCGCCAAATATGTGACAATTGCGCGGAGGCGGCGCCCGAGACGTGCAGGCGCCGGCTAATGAACTGGGAGAAGAGGGGACGCGCCGAGGCGCGTCGGACCGTTCGACTGGCGCCGGGGTCCGCGATCAGCCGCGCTTGGCGCTGCCAACCAGACCCATGCCCGTCGCGATAATCAGGATCGACAGATATCTGAGCCCGATATCGCCGAACCAGGTCGGAATGTCGTCGCCGGACATCGGCACCAGTACCGCAAGGTCGAGTACCCAGTTGATGACGAGCCAATAGGCGCCGATCACGACGCCAGACATCAGGCTCGGCGGCACTGACCGGAACACCCAGACAAGCAGGGCGACGCCGGTCAGCGTGCCGACAACGATCATGATCGATTTGAACAGGATCAGGGGAATCACCAGACCGGTGTCGGGTGAGAAGAACACAAACGAAGCAAGGAACGGCACGAGCCAGCTCAGGAGCCCGAAAACCGAAACGCGCCAATTGGTGAAAATGGTTCGCATGAGTTGCCCTCCCATATGCGCCGACACCACACGTGACGGTATCATCAGACAGTACCCTGACAGAATATGGCAGCTGTCGCGACAGGGCGACAGGGCCATCGGCCTTCAGCTTCGGTTCAGGCGCGAGGATTGATAACGCAGATGAAACTGGCGCCAGCCACTCGGCGTCACCATATGGTCTCATCTACGCGGCAGCTTCGGGCCTATCCGGAGGCCTGCCGAGACAATTTCAGGACTTGCGACATGAAACGACTGATCCTTGTTGCGATGCTGCTGTTTGCGCCGGTCTTCGTCGGCGCGACCCAGGTGGAAGCAGCCGCATCGCCGGAAGGCGTTTGGGAACTCGAATTCCGCGATTCCCATTTCCGCATCGAATATTGTGGCGACGACAGGCTGTGCGGCTCGCTGATCTGGTTGTCCGAGAGCTCGTCGACACCGGAAAAGGTTAAATATCTCAATCAGATGGTGGTCAAGTATGCCAAGCCGAGCGGCAAGAACACCTGGCGCGGCGAAATGGATCTGCTCGGCGAACACGTCAATGGCACGGTGAAACTGGTCAATGACGACCTGCTGACCCTGACCGGCTGCAAATTCCTGGTCCTGTGCCGGACCTACGAGATGTACCGCATGGCGCCCGGCGCTTCGCCGGCCGATTCGGTCGACTGATCAAGGCAAAGGGCAACGGTGCATGGTGCCGTTGCCCCAACCCTCGGATGCGGGCATCCGGAGGTACGGCGCCGAATTGCGCCACCGGCGCGATTCTGCGCGGCAGGGCCGTGCCGGTGCTCACTCCTCGGGTTCGGTAGTGAAGGTCAGCGGGCAGCTCATGCGGCGACCGGCTTCGGTGCCTTCGTCGGCCTTGGTCTCGGCAATTTCCTTGGTGAAGACCGCGACGACGCACGAGCCCTTCTGATGGGCGGTGAGCATGACCTTGACCGCCGCCGGCTCGCTCATGCGGAACACGGACATCAACACCATCGTCACCACGTCGCGTGGTGTGTAGTCGTCGTTGAGCAGGATCACCTTGTGCAGCTTGGGGCGTTCGGCCTTTGCGCGCGCGCGGGTTTTTGCCTGGGTGTCGGATCTGTTCATGAAATTGGCCATCATGGTCCGCTGTGGGAGAAGGAAACCATTCGGGCGCGCCGAAATCATGGCGGCGCGCCGTTAGTCTATCACGCGCCGGGCGGGGACGACAAAGCCCGGTGGGGTGGAAAACGCCGAAACGATGGAAAGCTGGTTTCGGAATCGTCTAGATAAAGGTCATGCGCCAATATCTCGACCTGTTGTCACACGTTCTTGAAAACGGCACCGACCGGCCCGACCGCACCGGAACGGGTACGCGCGGCGTATTCGGCCACCAGATGCGATTCGATCTTTCGGAAGGCTTTCCGCTGCTGACGACCAAGAAGCTGCACATAAGGTCGATCCTTTACGAGCTCCTGTGGTTCCTCAATGGCGATTCCAACGTGCGCTGGCTGCAGGAGCGTGGCGTTTCCATCTGGGACGAATGGGCCGACGAGAACGGCGATCTCGGCCCGGTCTATGGCGTGCAATGGCGCTCGTGGCCGGACGGGGCAGGGGGTACAATCGACCAGATCGCCCGGCTGGTCGACGGCATCAGCAACAATCCCAATTCGCGCCGTCACATCGTCACTGCCTGGAACCCGGCGGAAATCGAGGAGATGGCGCTGCCGCCGTGTCACGTGCTGTTCCAGTTCTACGTCGCCGAGGGCAAGCTCAGCTGCCAACTCTACCAGCGCTCGGCCGACATCTTCCTCGGCGTGCCGTTCAACATCGCCTCCTATGCCTTCCTGACACACATGGTGGCCGAGGTCACCGGGCTGGAGGTCGGCGATTTCGTCCACACGCTCGGCGACGCGCATCTTTATCACAACCATTTCGAGCAGGCCCGGCTGCAGCTGACGCGAACGCCGCGCGCGCTGCCCAAGCTGGTGCTCAAGCGCACACCGGAGTCGATATTCGACTTCGAATTCGAGGATTTCGAGATGGTCGACTACCAGGCCGATCCGACGATCAAGGCGCCGATCGCGGTATGAGCAGCACGCTGGCCGAACTCAGCGAGCAGGTCGGACAGGTTTCCGACATCTACGAAGCCCGCACCGGCATATTGCGCGACGCCGACTGGTACGCGCTCAAGCTCAGCGAGGAACTGGGCGAGCTGACCGCCGAATACCTCCGGACGACAGCGCGTGGGCGCAAGGGCGCCGAGCATGCTGCGGACAGCCGCACCCAGCTTGCCGACGAAACCGCCGATCTTTTCGCCCATCTGCTGCTTTTCGCCGCCGCGCAGGGGATCGACATCGAATCCGCCCTCAGGCGAAAGTGGTTCAAATACCTGCCCTGACCCGCCGCAAGAAGTGTTTCAAGCCATGAGCCTTTCCATCCGCCCCGCCGCTTCCGGCGACGAAGCCCTTGTCATGTCCTTCATCGAGGCGCTGGCCGAATACGAACACCTGAGCCACGAGGTCGAGGCCAATGCCGCCGATCTCGGACGCGACCTTTTCGGGGACAATCCGCGCGTGTTCTGCGACATCGCCGAATGGGACGGGCAGCCGGCCGGCTTCGCCCTGTGGTTCTACAATTACTCGACCTTTCGGGGCCGGCACGGGCTCTATCTCGAAGACCTGTTCGTTTCGCCCGATTTCCGCGGCAAGGGCATCGGCAAGGCGCTGCTCCAGCATCTGGCGGCACGCTGCACGCGCGAAGGGCTCGGACGGTTCGAATGGTGGGTGCTCGACTGGAACGCGCCCTCGATCGAATTCTACAAGTCCCAGGGCGCCAAGATGATGGACGAGTGGACCGTGTGCCGGGTCGATGGCGACGCCCTTGCGTCATTGGGCGCGGGCAAGCCGTGATGTAATTGCAGCGCGAAAGGTTTATCCTTGGCCCGTTCCGGGAAATGGGAGGGATCGATGCGCAAATCCACACTCAGCCTGGCCCTGGCGGTCTCCTGCGCCGTGTTGGCGCCGCTTGCCGGCCTGGCCAATGATTCGATGGCGGAACTGAAAACCGGCGGGCTCGAATATGTCCGCACCGACGCCGTCGCCATGGAGCGCGAGGACCTGTTCATTTCCGCCGACCGAATCGCGGTCGACTACGTCTTCAGGAACACCACCGAGGCTGACGTCGACAGTCTTGTCGCCTTTCCCATGCCCTCGGTCATTCCGAGCGCCTACGAGGAAACCGGGGTGCCGATAGAGGACACCAATTTCCTCGGCTTCAAGGTCTTCATCGAGAACCAGGAAATCCAGCCCGACCTGTCGCAGCGGGCGACGGCGCTCGGCGTCGATGTCACCGATGACCTGCTGAACGCGCGCGTTCCGCTGCTGCCGGTCGCGGAATCGACACGGCAGGAACTGACCTACCTGCACGATGGGCTGATCGATGACTGGCTGGCCCGCGGCATCGTCACCGCCGAGTACTGGGACGCGGGGCAGGGCGTGGAGCGCCACCTTTTCCCGAATTGGGCGCTCGACCAGACCTATTACTGGCGCATGAACTTCCCGGCCGGACAGCAGGTTCGCGTCAGCCATGTCTACACCCCGAGCGTCGGCGGTTCGGCGGGCGTGTTCTTCCTCGACTGGGAAGGAAATCCGACCGAGGCCTATGCCGAGTACGAAAAGCGCTACTGCATCGACCCGCCCTTCGTGAACGCGGTGAAAAAGCGCGCCAAGGCGGATGGCGGTATCGCCATGACCGAATCGTGGATTTCCTACATCCTGACGACCGGCCGGAACTGGTTCGGTCCCATCGGCACCTTCACCCTGACTGTCGACAAGGGCGACACCTCGCACCTGGTCAGCTTCTGCGGCACCGGCGTCGAGAAGATCGGACCGACCCGTTTCTCTTTGACCTATACCGACTATTATCCCGAGAACGAACTCGACGTGCTGATCATGGAGCCCGCGAACTGGTGAGCTTGAGCAAACCTGTCATCGCCCTGATTGCCGGTGTGGCGCGCAATGGCGTCATTGGCCGCGACGGCGGCATCCCCTGGCGTATTCCCTCGGACATGGCGTTCTTCAAGAAAACGACAATGGGCAAGCCGATCGTCATGGGGCGCAAGCAGTATGAAAGTGTCGGCAAACCCTTGCCGGGACGGGTCAATATTGTCGTCACCCGGCAGGAGGGCTACCAGCCCGACGGTGTGCTGGTCTTTTCCGATCTCGGCGCTGCGCTCGATCATGCCCGGACCATTGCCGAGGCCGACAGGGTTGGCGAAGTGATGGTCATCGGGGGCGGGGAGATCTATGCTCAGGCTTTGCCCCTTGCTGACCGGCTCTATCTGACCGAGATCGACCTGGTGCCTGAGGGCGACGTGCGCTTCCCGGAGATCGATGCCGGGATATGGGACAAGGTGGCGGCGCCACTGGTGACGCCGTCCGAACGCGACGAGGCGCACTATACAATTGGCGTTTACGAGCGCAGGTCCGGTCATTGATCCGGCCGGCCCGGCTTCCTATATAGAGCGCCAACGCCCATGCGCCGATCGGCAAACACGACGTGTTGCGGATGCAAAAGGTGCTGGGACGAGAGAAACGAGCGCGACAATGACCTGACCGGTCATGCCGCGCTTGAGGCGCAGCAAACGAAAGGCTGACAATGCCCTGGGAGAATAATTCCAACGACGGCGGACGCCCTGGCGGTCCGTGGGGACAGATACCGGGAGGTGGCGGCGGTCCGCGCCGGCCCGGCAACGGCGGTCCCAATATCGAAGATCTTTTCAGTCGCGGTCGCGACCAGTTCCGGGGCGGTCTGCCCGGGGGACGCATGCTGGCGGTGATCATCGTCGCGCTGCTCGGCGTTTTCTGGGTGGTCAACTCGGTCTACCAGATCGAGCCGAACCAGGTCGGTGTCGTCACTTTCCTGGGGCAGCCCCAGGACAATGTTTCCGAGCAGGGCCTGCACTTCATGCTGTGGCCGCTCGCCCGCGTGCAGACGGTCCGCATGACCCAGAACAAGATCGACATCGGCGACGGCTCGAGCGCAAGGTCCCGTTCCGACGGGCTGATGCTTTCGGGCGACCAGAATATCGTCAACGTCGGGTTCTCGGTGTTCTGGCGCGTGTCCAACCCGACCTCGGTGCTGTTCAATATCCGCGATCCCGAGGACATGGTGCGGCGCGTCACAGAAAGCGCCATGCGTGAAGTCGTCGGCCGCCGTCCCGCCCAGGACGTGTTCCGCGACAACCGCGATGCGATCCAGACAGAGGTGGCCCAGATCACCCAGGACATCCTCGACAGCTACAATGCCGGCATCAACGTCAACTCGGTGCAGCTTGCCAATGTGGCGCCGCCGACCGAGGTCGCCGATGCGTTCGACGAAGTCCAGCGCGCCGAGCAGGACCAGACCCGTTTCCAGGAAGAAGCGCGTCAATACGCCAACACAAGGCTCGGCAATGCCCGTGGTCAGGCGGCGCAGATCCGCGAAGGCGCGGCGGCCTACAAGGACCAGGTGGTCAAGGACGCCGAAGGTGAAGCTGCCCGCTTCGAGTCCGTCTTCGAGGAATATGAAAAGGCCCCCGACGTCACCCGCAGGCGCCTTTACTATGAAACCATGGAAAAGGTCCTCGGCAGTTCCGACAAGATGATCGTCGAGTCGGGCGCGTCCGGTTCCGGGGTCGTCCCCTACCTGCCGCTGAACCAGCTGACACCCGCCGGTTCCTCCTCGAACACGACTCAGGGAGGCGGACAATGAATCGCTGGCTGATGATTGTTGCCGGTGTTGTTCTCGCCGGCCTGTACGTTCTGTTCTCGTCGATCTTCATTCTCGATCCGACCCAGCAGGCGGTGGTCACCCGGTTCGGGCAGATCACCCGCGTCGAGACAACGCCCGGCCTTTACTTCAAGGTGCCGACGGACGTCGTCGAACGGGTGCAGGTCATCGACAAGCGGCTGTTGCGCTATGAGCTCAACAACATCACGCTGCAGGTCAATGACGGTCGCTTCTACAATGTCGATGCGTTCCTGACCTACAAGATCACCAATCCGCGGCTGTTCCGCGAGCGGTTGTCGGGTAGCCTGATCGACGCCGAACAGCAGATCAACACGCAGTTCAACTCGGCTCTGCGTGCGGTCTACGGCCAGCGTGGCTTCAACGAGGCGCTCTCCGCAGAGCGCATCGCCATGATGGAGCAGGCCCAGACCCTGATTGCGGCCAATATCGAACCGCTCGGCATCAGCGTCGTCGACGTGCGTGTGCTTAGGACCGATCTGACCGAGCAGGTTTCGGCCCAGACCTACGAGCGCATGAAGTCCGAACGTCTGGCGGAAGCCGCGAACCTCAGGGCCATCGGTACCCAGCAGGCCCAGTCGATCCGGGCCATCGCCGACCGTCAGGCCGTCGAGATCGTTGCCGATGCCAATCGTGAGGCCAATGTGCTTCGCGGTGAGGGTGATGCCCAGCGCGCCGCGATCTTCGCCAATGCCTTTGGCAGGGACCCGGAATTTTTCGACTTCTACCGGTCGATGGAGGCCTATGGCAAAGCCCTGCAGGGTGGAAACACCACCATGCTGCTGTCGCCGAATTCGGAGTTCTTCCGCTTCTTCGGTGGCGACAAGGCCGACCAGCAGCCGGGCGCCATGGACACGCTGACGTCCCAGCCGCAACCACGGGTCGAGATTCCGCCCTTGCCTGGCTCGCCGATGGACAACATGGAGCCGACTGTGACCGACTCCAGGCCGGCGCCGACGGCGACCGACGCCTCGTCGGCAACAACTGACGGCCAGTGATCGCGTTTTTCAACGCGCTCGCACTTGCAATCGTTCTGGAAGGGCTGCTCTACGCAGCCTTTCCAGATGCGATGAAACGGGCCTTGCGGCAGGTGCTCGAGGCGCCCGATTCACTAATCCGAATCGTTGCGCTGACAAGCGCTGCGCTCGGCCTTATGGTGCTGTTCCTGCTGCAGATGGCCTGACGCCACGTTCAGGCCATCTGCACCAGTTATCCTCCCGCAGAGGCGGCAGGAATCGTATCAGGGGTGAGGATCACATGCGGTCGGCTCGATTCGGGGTCACAATCCATTTCGCCATGTTGGCCAGCGCTCTGGCGCTGTTTTTTGCCGCGGTTCAACCGGCCGTGGCCTTCGGTCCGGCCTCTGTATCCGAGCTTGCCGGCAAGCTGTCGCCCGCCGTTGTCAATATCGGCACGTCGCATGCGGTCGGCGATATCGGTGAGCCGTTCCCCGAGCTTCCGGATGGCTCGCCGCTCGGCGACCTGTTCGATCACAACAATCCCAATGACGGCACGGACATTCCGCTCTACGAGGCGCGCAGCCTCGGCTCGGGATTCATCATCGACGCCAAGGGTCTGATCGTTACCAACAATCACGTCATCGACGAGGCCGACGAGATCCAGGTCTACACAACGGACGGCAAGCGCTACCCGGCTGTCGTGGTCGGCGCCGACGACAAGACGGACCTCGCCGTTCTGTCCATCACGCCGGAAAAGCCGCTGCCCTACGTCTCGTTCGGCGACAGCGAAACGGCCGAGGTCGGCGATTGGGTGATGGCCATCGGCAATCCTTTCGGGCTCGGCGGCTCGGTGACGCTGGGCATCGTCTCGGCCCGTAACCGCAATATCGATGCCGGCCCCTATGACAGCTTCATCCAGACCGACGCCGCCATCAATCTCGGCAATTCGGGCGGTCCGCTGTTCGACATGGACGGCAAAGTGATCGGCATCAACACTGCCATCATCTCGCGCACCGGCAGTGCCCTCGGCATCGGCTTCGCCGTTCCGGCCGATCTGGCCGCGCCGATCGTCAAACAGCTCATCGAGTTCGGCGAAACGCGGCGTGGCTGGCTGGGCGTGACCATCCAGGAGGTCAGCGAGGACATCGCCGACAATGTCGGCCTGCCCGAGGCGCAAGGGGCAATGGTCGTCGATGTGACTTCCGGTGGGCCGTCAGTCAACATCCTTGCCGTTGGAGACATCGTTCTCAGCTTCGACGGCAAACCGATTACCCAGATGCACGATCTGCCGCGGCTGGTGTCGCTGACCGAAATCGGCAAGACGGTGCCGGTCGGCATTTTCCGTGAAGGCAAGGACGTGATGCTCGAGGTTACGCTCGGCCAGCTCGACGAGGGCCGGCTCGACGTCGGCCTGGCGCCACCTGCCGATCCCGAGCCTGTCGATCCGGAGATTGCGCCCGATGCGCGGCCGGGCCTGATCGATCTCGTCGGCTTCTCGGCGGAGGAGCTGGACGACCAGTTGCGCACCGATTTCGGTGTCGGCGACGGGCTTGACGGGGTCATCATCTTGGAGGTCCGGCCCGGATCGGACGCCGATGACAAGCAGATCATGCCGGGCCAGCTGATCGCCGAGATCAACCAGCGCAGGGTCGATACGCCGGAAGACGTGTTGCGCCATGTCGACAGCGCCCGCGAGGCAGGGCGGTCCTCGGTGCTGCTCAAGCTGCTCGATATCGAGGGCAGGGTGCGATTTGTCGCCGTGCGGCTGCTGAGCTAGAGCGTGCCGTTTCTGGTCTGAAGCGCCTGCCGAGCGCTTGACTGCTTCACGCGAAGGACTGCGCATGGCTGGATTCCCGTTTTCACGGGAATGGCAATGTGGATGAACATGCCGGCTACGTCATGAAAGCCCGAGCGGCGCGCTGCATGGGGCGCTAGTACGGCCGTGCGATGCGATACAGCACGTGCCGGCTGATCGGATGATCCTCGGGCAGGCTGGTGTGGCGGAAATCGCCGTCGGGATCGCGCGTCATGCCGAGCTTTTCCATCACCCTGCGTGATGGCTGGTTGCCTTCGAAGGTGAACGCGACAACTTCCTCGAGTCCGAGCACCGACCAGGCATGGTCGAGCAGTACGCGAGCACCCTCGGGCGCAAGGCCAGTGCCCCAGAAGCTTTTTGCAAATCGCCAGCCGATCTCAACCCTGGGCCGGCCTTTGAGGGTGCTGCGCAGCGGTTCGCCAATGACTGACATGCCGATCAGGCCGACGAACTCACCCGTCGGCCGGTAGTCGGCTGCCATGAACGAAAAGCCCTCGCGCGCCTCGGTCGCCATGATCGAGGCGATCATGGCGTCGGTCTCGTCCCTGGTGCGGACCGACGGGTAAAAGCGCATGACCTCGGGATCGGCGTCGATCCCGGCCATGGGAGCGGCATCGGCCTCGGTGAAAGATCTGAGGACCAGCCGTTCGCTTTCCAGTCTCATCGGACGAAATCGTCTTCCGCGTAGCCCTGAAGATAAAGCAGCGCCGTCAGGTCGCCGTGATCGATGCGGAAGGGCGCTTCGGCGGCGACAACGGGCTTGGCGTGCAGGGCAACGCCCATGCCGGCGGCGGTGATCATCGGCAGATCGTTGGCGCCGTCACCAACCGCCAGCGTCTCCGCCGGCTTGAGACCGCGCTCGGCGACCAACTCGGTCAGGCGTGTGAGCTTGCGGTTCTTGTCGACGATCGGCTTCACGACAGTGCCGGTCAGCTTCTCGTCCTCGAACGCCAGCACATTGGCCTCGACCTCGTCGAAGCCGATGCGCTTGCCGATATGGTCGGCGAAATAGGTGAACCCGCCAGAGATCAGCACGGTATGGGCGCCATAGGCCTTCATGGTCTGGACCAGTGCCCGTCCACCCGGGGCGTAGGTGATGCGCTCGCGGCGGATCTCCTCGATCCGTTTGCGCTCAAGACCCTTGAGCAGCGCCACGCGGGTGTCGAGCGCCTGCTCGAAATCCAGTTCGCCGTTCATCGCCCGCGCCGTGATGTCGGAGATCTGCGGTTTGAGCCCGAGCGCGTCTGCGAGTTCGTCGATGCACTCCTGATTGATCATGGTTGAATCCATGTCGGCGATGAGCAGCTTCTTGCGGCGGTTGGCCTTGGGCACCAACGCCACGTCGACCGCCTTGCCGGCGAGGATGGCGCGGGCTTCGTCCAGGGGATCGGTTGACTTCGGGTCGGCGATCTCGCAGGCAATGGAATGGCTGAGCCAGTTGAGTTCGCCACCGGTCGCACGCCGGACGGCTTCGGCGAGTTGTGGGGTCAGTTCCGGATCGGCCGGATTGGCGATGAGGCAGAGAACGGACATCGGAACGAAACCATGGGTGAGCGGAAGGCGGTTTTGATAGCGGGTCCGACCGCAAGCGGCAAGTCGGCTCTGGCGCTGAGCCGGGCCGAGGCCGGCGGCGGCATCATCGTCAACACCGATTCGATGCAGGTCTACGATGTCCTAAACGTGGTGACGGCGCGTCCGGGCCCCGATGATCTCGCACGTGCCGAACATCGGCTCTATGGATTCATCCCGCCCGCCGAGCGCTGCTCGGTCGGCCGCTGGCAGGCGGCGGCGGGTGCCGTCATCGCCGATCCGGCGGTGCAGGATCGGGAGCTGATTTTCGTCGGCGGCACTGGGCTCTATTTCGAGGCACTGGAAAAAGGCATGTCCGTGGTGCCGGAAATCCCGGCCGAGGCGGTGGCGGCGGCCGAAGATCTGGTGGCCCCGCTCGACCGGGCCGGGCGCAAGGCGCTTTTGGGCTCGCGTGATCCCGAAATGGCGGCGGTGCTGCGCGAGCCCGATCCGCAGCGCCTGATCCGCGCCCTCAGCGTTCTGGCCGTCACCGGGCGCTCGCTGGCCTGGTGGCAGCAACAATCCGGACCGGGCCTCCTATCCGATTTCGACGTCGAGCGCCTGGTGATCGAGGTTGACCGGGACGAGCTGGCGCTGCGCATCGCCAGGCGTTTCGGCGTGATGTTCGAGACCGGCGCCGCGGCTGAGGTCGCCGCCTTGATGAGACTCGGACTTGCGCCCGATCTGCCGGCGATGAAGGCAATCGGGGTGCGTGAAATTGCCGCTTGGCAGGCCGGGGAACTGAGCCGCGAGGTCGCGATCGAGCGCGCCGTGATCGCCACGCGCCAATACGCAAAACGCCAGCGCACCTGGTTTCGCCAGCGAATGCGCGACTGGACAAGGGTTTGAACGAAAAACCGGAGGCGTTGACTTAATCCGGCCAAGTTCGTACTGCCAAACGCCAAGCAACGCATGTGGCGGCACGCTCCGGGGCGAGTTCCGGATGCTGCCGAGTGGGATGCATGCGTCACGGCATGGGGCGAAATCGGGGGCGAGCGACGCCGTTGGCGTGGCATTTCCTAATCGTGCCGAGCAGGGAAACAAGAGTGAAACGGGTGCGCCGCGAGCCGGCTCGCCCCGGAGTGATGAATTGAAACGACGGTTCCGGCTGACGCTGCGGAATGCTCTGGCAATAGGTGCGGTTTTCATTGTCGCCGGGATCGGCGCTTTCGTGCTGCTTGACCTGGTTTTCGCCGACCGTATGACACCGGCCCGCGCCGCCTCGCTCTTGCACAAGTCTTCGCCGGAGCTGATCGCCGTCCTCAAGCAGGACTTCGGCTCCGATTTCGATCGTATCGTCAAGGCGACGGTCGAGTCCGAGACCAAGCTGACTGTCGGCGAATCGACCTCGAACTTTCTCGACGACCAGACCCGCCAGATCACCACGCGCTTTGGCGAGGAGGCGCGGCAGGCGCCGGCCGATCTCGTCTCGGCTTGGATGGTCAAGCTTGCGGACACCATGACCTCGGTTGAGGAGGCGGCAGGATCTGAAGCCTGCTCGGACTATATCGAAAAGGGGTCTTCTGCGCTGACCGATCCCGGGGTGCTTGCCGAACTTGCCCCGGTTTTTGACGCGCGCGATGCCGCTTTCTTCTCGGCGCTTGCCGGCGCTCGGGACACTCCGGCGCCCAATACGATCGACCCGGCGACAGACGCCGACTGGCTTATGGTCGATGCGGCGATGAGGGGACTGGAAGTGCCGGCCGGCTATGCCGAGATCGTCAGGAACGACGATACCGAGAGTGAGGACTATTGCGCGGCACTGTCCTACTATTTCCGCATCCTGGCGGAACTGCCCGACGAGGGCGGCGAGCGCATCCGCGCCGAGTATTTCGTCAACTCGTTCAGCTAGAGCAGGTGGGTTGCTTCTTCCCGGGTACAGCCTGAACGGTCATCACAGGCTTTGGGATGTCCCGGATGCACCAACACAACTAGTCGAGCAGCGCCTTGAGGTGGGCGGCAACGGAGCGGGCCAGCACTTCGGGCTCGTATCCGCCTTCGAGCGACGAGACGATGCGGCCCTCGGCGTGTTTCTTGGCGATGGCGACGACCTCCGAGGTGACCCAGGAATAATCGTCGTCGGTCAGTTGCACGTCGGACATGTCGTCGAACACATGGGCGTCGAATCCGGCCGAGATGAAGATGAATTGCGGCTTGAACGCATCGAGCGCCGGCAGCCAGTGCTCGGTGACTTCCTTGCGGAAGGTCTCGCCGGTCGCCCCGGCGGCAAGCGGCACGTCGATGAGGTTGCTGGTCTGTTTCTCATGCCCGGTGAACGGGAAGAACGGGTGCTGGAAGCTTGAGCAGAACAGGACGCGCGGATCGGTCCTGAAAATGTCCTCGGTGCCATTGCCGTGATGCACGTCGAAATCGACGATGGCAACGCGTTCGAGCCCGTAAGCCTCAAGGGCATGGGCCGCGGCCACGGCAATGTTGTCGAAGATGCAGAAACCCATGGCCCTGTTGCGGGTGGCATGGTGCCCGGGCGGGCGTACGGCGCAGAACACCGGGTTGGCCTCGCCCTTCATGGCGAGGTCGACGCCCATGACGCCGGCGCCGGCCGCCCTGAGGGCGGCCTTGAGCGTTCCCGGAGACATGTTGGTGTCGTCATCGAGATGGACATAGCCACTCTCGACGCGCTGGCTGAGGATGCGGTCGACATAGTCCGCGTCATGGACCCGGACCAGTTGTTCCCGCGTGGCCAGCGGAGCTTCGTAGTGAAACAGCACGAACTCGAGATTCGAAACGATCAGATTGTTCTGAATCGCGAAAATGCGCTCCGCAGACTCGGGGTGCCCGCTGCCGCTGTCGTGCAGCAGGCACTCGTTGTGGGAAACAAATCCAAGCATCAAACCATTCGTTCAACCAAGATGACCGAACGCTCCTCCGGGTCGGTCCGTTGTTCGAAACCGAGCTCGGTCATAAGCTGCAACATTTTGGTGTTTTCTGCCAGAACCTTGCCCTCGATTTTTGTCAGGCGATGTTCGCGCGCTGCATCGATCAGGGTCTGCATCAGGCGTGTGCCGATGCCACGATGCTGCTGGTTGTCCTTGACGACCACAGCAAACTCGCAGCTCTCGCCGTCGGGGTTGATCGTGTAGCGGGCAACACCCTGCTGCACCAGTTCGCCCTTTTCCTCGATGATGGCGAGAAGCGCCATTTCGCGGTCGTAGTCGATCTGGGTGAACCGGGCGAGCATTTCCGGCGTCAGCTCGGAGATGGCACCCATGAAGCGCATGCGGCGGGCCTCGGCGCTGAGCGAACGGACAAAGCTCTGCTCGCCTTCGGCGTCTTCCGGACGAACCGGGCGGATGTAGAGCTCGGTGCCGTCGGCCAGGTGCATCGACTTCTCGAAGTGACGCGGGTAGGCGGCGATGGCCAGATGACCATAGGGCTCGAGCGTTGCCGGCGGGCGCTGGACCTTGATGCGGGCATCGACCGCAAGGCATTCCGTCGGTCCGGCGAACAGCGGGTTGATGTCGAGTTCGGCGATTTCGGGGAACTCGCAAACCAGGTCGGAGACGCGCAGCAGCACGTCGACGATCTTCTGCTTGTTGACCGCCGGCCGGTCGCGAACCGCTTCGAGCAGGCTGGCGACGCGGGTCCGGTTGATCTGACGCTCGGCCAGGATGCCATTGAGCGGAGGCAGGGCCACGGCGCTGTCCTTGAGGACCTCGACCATGGTGCCGCCGGCGCCGAAAACCAATGTCGGGCCGAAGACCGGGTCATGGCTGGCGCCGATCAGCAGTTCGCGTGCCGCCGAAACATGGGCCATCGATTCGACTGTGACACCGATCAAGTTGGCATCGGGGCGCGCTGCACCGGCTGATTCCATGATCTCGCGCCAGGCTTCGTGGACGTCCGGCGCGGTCATGATGTTGATCTTGACACCGCCGACGTCGGACTTGTGCGAAATGTCGGGCGACAGAATCTTCATCGCCACCGGGAACCCGAGGGTTTCGGCGGCAACCACGGCCTGGGCGGCCGAATAGACCTCGAATGTCGTGTTGGTCGGAATGTGGAAGGCCTTGAGCACCGCCTTCGATTCCGTGTCGGACAGCATGGTGCGCCCGTCATTGATCGCCGTCTCGATGATCATGCGTGCGCCCTGGACGTCCGGGGCCTTGGTGTCATTGAGCGGTCCGGGAACTTCGCGGGCCATCGACTGGTTGAGGTGGTGGCGCGACAGGAAGAAGAAGGCCTCGACCGCCTTTTCCGGCGTGTCGAAATTCGGAATTCCCGACTTGAACAGGAAGTCGCGCGCCTCGGCGACCGAGGTGTCGCCCATCCAGCAGGCCAGGACCGGCTTGCGGTTGTTCTTCGGGACGGCCTTGGCAATGGCCTTGGCGATGCCGGTGGCATCGGTCATGGCCTGCGGCGTCAGCATGACGAGTACGCCGTCGTAGTTGTCGTCCTTGATCGCCTGCGCGACGGTGGCGGCATACTCTTCCGGGCCGGCATCGCCGAGCACGTCGAACGGATTGCCGTGCGACCACGGGGCGGGGAGAACCTTGTTGAGCTCCTCGATGGTCTTGGGATTGGGCTCGGGCAGGTCGATGTGAAGATCTTCGACGCGGTCGGCAGCCAGAACGCCGGCGCCGCCGCCATTGGTAATGATGGCCAGACGCTTGCCGGAGGCGCGCGTCGTGGTCGACAGGATCTCGGCCGCGGCAAACAGCTTGCCGAAGGTCTCGACGCGCACGGCACCGGCCCGTTCGAGCGCGGCGTTGAACACGCCGTCAGAACCGATCAGCGCGCCGGTATGGGTCGATGCCGCCTTGGAGCCGGCGGTGTGGCGGCCGGACTTGAGGACGATGACCGGCTTGGAGCGGGCCGCGATCCTCAGGGCCGAAATGAACGAGCGGGCGTTGCGGATGCCCTCGACGTAAAGAAGAATCGCCTTGGTCTCGGGGTCTGAGGCGAGAAGGTCGAGCACGTCGCCGAAATCGACATCGGTCGAGTTGCCGAGCGAGAACATCGAGGTGAAGCCGAGATTGTGCGGTTCGGCCCAGTCGGCGATGGCCGAGCACAGCGCGCCGGACTGGGAAACCAGCGCCAGACCACCGGGAGGGGCGGGGGTCTTGAGGAAGGTGCCGTTCATGTTGTTGGGCGTGCGGGCGAGGCCGACGCAGTTCGGGCCGATGAAGCGCATGTCATATTCACGCGCCGCGGCGACCAGTTCCTGCTCGAGCTTGACGCCTTCGCCGCCGACTTCGCGGAAACCGGCGGAAAGGATGACGGCGTTCTTGACGCCCTTCTTGCCGCATTCGCGCATAAGGCCGGGTACGAATTTGGCTGGCGTGGAGAACAACGCCAGGTCGACCTCATGGGGTACGGAACCGATATCGGCGAAGCACGGCTTGCCCATCACTTCCTTGTATTTGGGATTGATGGCAACAAGTTTGCCTTTGTATCCGCCCTTGATCAGGTTGGAGAAGACAACCGAACCGACCGAATTGGCCCGTTCGCTGGCGCCGAAGACGGCGATGGATTTGGCATTGAAGAAAGCGTCGAGAGATTTAAGTGGCATCGCTTTTCACCGGGAGGGGGGGAGGGTGGCCTCTGATTGGCCTGCTTTTGGCACAAAAACATTGACCTGTCTCAAAAGCGGGGTCGCAGAAAGGCACGGAATTTGTATATGCGACGGGTTGTCGCCCGGATTAGTGAACTTTCTATGATCGGCCGCGACCATACCCCCCTTGACCCTGAGGTCAATCCTGCCTAACAGTTTGCACCGGAAAAACGGATTGGACCCATGCGGGCAAACATTCTCGTAGTTATTAGGCGCGTCGGCGACGTGGGGTAGCAAACCCTGCGGACGACGGCGCGCGCCAAGGCTCCTTCGGGGGCCTTTTTTATTGCCCGAGATTCGGGCGAGCGTAACCAGAGGCCGGTCGGCCTCGAAAGGCAGAACGAGGAGACGGCAAAATGGCCGAACGAATGACCGGGGCGGAAATCGTGATCCGGGCACTGCAGGACCAGGGGGTCGAACATGTGTTCGGCTATCCGGGTGGCTCGGTGCTCCCCATGTATGATGCAATGTTCCAGCAGGACCAGATCAAGCACATCCTGGTCCGGCACGAGCAGGGCGCAACCCACATGGCCGAAGGCTATGCCCGCTCGACCGGAAAGGTCGGCGTGGTTCTGGTCACCTCGGGGCCCGGTGCGACCAATGCCGTCACCGGCATCACCGACGCGCTGCTCGATTCCATCCCGATGGTGGTCATTTCCGGTCAGGTGCCGACGGCGCTGATCGGCACGGACGCCTTCCAGGAATGCGACACGGTCGGCATCACCCGCAATTGCACCAAGCACAATTACCTGGTCAAGGACGTCAAGGACCTGGCGCGCATCCTGCACGAGGCCTTCTTCATCGCCGCGACCGGGCGCCCCGGCCCGGTTCTCGTCGATCTGCCCAAGGACGTTCAGTTCGCCATGGGCGAGTATATCGGCCCGGACCGCATCAACGTCCATCCGAGCTATCATCCGCAGACCGAAGGCGACACCGCCCAGATCGAACAGGCCATCGACCTGATGCTGCGGGCGGAAAAGCCGGTGTTCTACACCGGCGGCGGCGTCGTCAATGCCGGCCCGGAAGCCAGCACCAAGCTCAGGGAACTGGTGGAACTGACCGGTTTTCCGATCACCTCGACCCTGATGGGTCTGGGCGCTTTTCCGGCCAGCGACGACAAATGGCTCGGCATGCTCGGCATGCACGGCACCTATGAAGCCAACATGGCGATGCATGACTGTGACCTGATGATCAATATCGGTGCGCGCTTCGATGATCGCATCACTGGCCGCATCGACGCCTTCTCGCCGAATTCGACCAAGATTCACGTCGATATCGACCCGTCCTCGATCAACAAGAACGTCATCATCGACCTGCCGATCATCGGCGACTGCGATCATGTGCTCGAGCAGATGATCCGCATCTGGCGGACGCGCACCAACACCTCGCGCGAAGGCGAGATTGCGCCGTGGTGGGCCCAGATCGGCAAGTGGCGCGATGTCAATTCGCTGCGCTACACGCCGTCGGAGGACGCCATCAAGCCGCAATACGCCATCGAGGCGCTGTACAAGGCGGTGAAGGATCGCGACACCTACATCACCACCGAAGTCGGCCAGCATCAGATGTGGGCGGCCCAGTATTTCCACTGGGATCAGCCCAACCGGCTGATGACCTCGGGGGGCCTGGGCACGATGGGCTACGGCCTGCCGGCCTCGATCGGCGTGCAGGTGGCCCATCCCGAAGCGCTGGTCATCGACATTGCCGGCGAAGGCAGCGTGCAGATGACCATCCAGGAAATGGCCACGGCCATCCAGTACCGCCTGCCGGTCAAGATCTTCATCCTAAACAATGAATATCTCGGCATGGTGCGCCAGTGGCAGGAACTGCTTCACGGCTCGCGGTATTCGGAGAGCTACATGGACAGCCTGCCGGACTTCGTGAAGCTGGCCGAGGCCTTCGGGGCCAAGGGCATTCGTTGCTCCGATCCCAAGGAACTCGACGGCGCCATAAAGGAGATGATCGACTACGACGGACCGGTGATCTTCGACTGCCTGGTGACCAAGGAAGAGAATTGCTGGCCGATGATTCCGTCAGGAAAGGCCCATAACGAGATGATCCTGCCCGATACCGCGGACGTCGGGAACATCATCGACGACAAGGGCAAGATTCTGGTCTAGGCGCTCGGCAAGGAGACAACTCATGAACGCAAATCTACAGCCGAGCGGATCGGCCTATTTCATCCCGGACGTTACCCAGGCGCCCGAACGTCACACGCTTTCGGTGCTGGTCGCCAATGAGCCGGGCATTCTCGCCCGCATCGCCGGGCTGTTCTCGGCCCGCGGCTTCAATATCGACAGCCTCACTGTCTCGGAAACCGAGCACGAGAAGGGCCTTAGCCGACTTACCATCGTGACCACGGCCAATCCCAAGACGCTCGGGCAGATCAAGATGCAGCTCGGGCGGCTGGTGCCGGTGCACAAGGTCCACGACCTGACGGTCGAGGGCGAGAGCGTCGAGCGCGAACTGGCCCTGGTCAAGGTTGCCGGAACCGGCGAACACCGTGTCGAGACGCTCAGGATCGCCGACGCCTTCCGGGCCCAGGTGGTCGATGCTTGCACCGACAGCTTCGTGTTCGAGATTACCGGCAAGGCGACCAAGGTCGAGCAGTTCATCGCCCTGATGGTGCCGCTGGGGCTTGTCGAAGTGGTCCGGACCGGCATGGCCGCCATCTCGCGCGGCAAGGAAAAGATGTAGCCGCCTCCCGGCCATCACATGAAAGGGTCGGCGAGAGGACTCCCGCCGGCCGCTACCCGAACCGATCCGGTTCACAACGGCCAGACAGGTGCCGGGTGCGCAGTGCGGCATACCGGAGCGGATTGACGTGGGTCAGTTGACCTTTCCGGTCTACATGTCAGTGTCTTGTCCAATAGCGGCGCGAGTCGAGGGGCTTGCGCGATCACCAATCGTCAGGGATGCGCCGCGTAGCCGTACTTGCTGGCGGTGTCTCGCCCGGGAGGACATATGACACGTCCCACTCAGACAGGGCGCGTCTTTGCACTCGACAACCTGCGTGCGGCGCTGGTCGTACTGGTTGTCGTGCATCACGTTGCACTGGTCTATTCCGCATTCGCACCTTTCTACTGGGTCGAGCCGCCGGTTGCCAACCCGGCCGCCTTCCTCATTCTGGGACTTTTCGTCCTGTTCAATCAGGCCTGGTTCATGTCGGCGCTGTTCTTCATCGCCGGCTATTTCACGCCCGACAGCTACGACCACAAGGGCGCCAGAAGCTTCGTCAACGGTCGGCTGCTGAGGCTCGGCGTGCCGCTGGTGATCGGCATGTTGGTGATCGAGCCGATCGCCCGTATCGGCTTTTTCCTGTTGCCGTCGCAGCTGACAGGAATCACGGCACCGCTGAGTTGGGCCGCCTATCCCGAGATGATCGGCCTCGGACCCTTGTGGTTCGTCGCCATGTTGCTGGTGTTTTCGCTGTTTTACGCGCTGTGGCGGCAGCTCATCGGCAAGAGCGCTCCGCGCGGCGAGCGCCGGTCGCCGACGCCCTGGGAAGTCCGTCTGGGCGTTCTGGCCCTGGCGCTGGTCGCCTATTTCTGGCGCATGCTGGTGCCGATCGGGCAGGACGTCTCGTTTTACGGCAACATGCTGAGTTTTCCGACGATCGCCTATCTGCCGCACTACATCCTGATGTTCATCGTCGGCATTCTGGCCAAGCGCAATCGCTGGCTGCCCGGCGTGCGCAAGGAGCAGGCCTGGGAGGGCGTCATTGCATCGGTGATCGCCACCATCGTGCTGCTGCCCTGGGCGATAAGCGGCAGCTTCTTCCTGCTTGGCTTTTCGCCCGGTGCCGAGTTCACCGGCCATGGCACCTGGCAGTCGGCTCTTTATGCACTGTGGGACGCGACACTGGCGGTCGGTTTGCTGACGGCGGTGCTGGCGCTGTTCACGGGCCTTCTCAATCATGAAGGGCCGGTCTGGCGCTTCTTTGCCCGGCAAAGCTACGCCACCTATCTCACCCATATCGTCGTCGTCACCTTCCTTGCCTACGGGCTATCGGGTCTCCAGTGGCCGGCGCTGGTCAAATTCGTGCTGCTTGCCGTCATTGCCGTGCCGCTGTCTTTCGGACTGTCCTACGTGATCCGGCTTATTCCGGGGGTGAAGCGCATCGTCTAGGCCATAGGGGAGAGAACAATGGCTCGAAAGAGTCCGGACCAGAGGCCGACGGCCATTGTCGTCGGCGCGCTGTTCATTGCCGCAACGGTGTTTTCCATTCTCGCCGGGGTCGTCAACGCTCCGGTGCTGGCCGCTTCCGACATTGCCCTGGCGGCCGCTGAAAATGCTGGTCTGATGGGCGTCTCGACCGTGTTGATGCTTCTGGCCTGTGCATCGATCGTCGCCATTCCCATCGTTCTGTATCCGATCTTCCGACGCTTCAGCGAAGTTGGCGCCGTAGCCTATGTGGTCATACGCGTCATCGAAGCAGGGTTCTTTCTCGTCGGCGCGCTCTTCGTGATGGGGCTGATCGCCCTGGGTCAGGCTGAACAGGTCAATCCCGGTGTCGATCCCGGGGTCTTCGCCGTCATCGCGGCGCTGCAGGTAGGCCTTTACGACGCCGCTTTCGATTTCGGTCCGATGATCGCGTTCTCGATCGGGGCAATGGTGTTTGCGGCGCTGTTGTACCGCTCGTTCCTGGTGCCGCGCTGGCTGTCGATCTGGGCCTTTCTTGGCGGTGTGCTGCTGCTGGTCGAGGGGCTGCTCATCATCTTCGGCCTGTCGACCGAGCTGACCTCGGCGACGCTGTTCCTGCCCATCGCCATCAACGAGATGGTCCTGGCGGTCTGGCTGATCGTCAAGGGCTTCGACCGGGATGCCATAGCGCATCTGATCGGCTAGGTCGCCGCAACGCCGCAGGCACAACACCCGGTCTTGAATCGGTGTGTTACTGACATATATCAGTGCAACTATAAAAGCCTGTTAGGGGGGCGCTCATGAAAGCCGCAATCTGCGACCGCTACGGTCCGCCGGAGACCGTCGTCATTCGCGAGGTGGAAAAGCCGGTCCCGGGCGACAATGAAATCCTGCTGCGGACACGGGCGACAACCGTCAATTCCGGAGACGCCCGCATGCGTGCCGCACGCGTGCCCAAGGGCATGGGCATGATGTATCGTTTCGGCATGGGATTTGTCGGGCCGCGGATCAAGGTTCTCGGCTTCGAGGCGGCGGGCGAGGTCGTCGAGATCGGCAGGAACGTCACCCGGTTCAATCCGGGTGACAGGGTGCTGGCGTCGAACGGGTTCAAGCTCGGCGGGCATTCCGAATTCTTCCTTGTCGACGGCAAACACGGTGTTGCAGCCAGGATTCCCGACAACGTGAGCTATGAGGAAGCGGCGGCGCTTCAGTTCGGTGGCGTCACCTCGCTGGTCTTTCTCGAAAAAGGCAGGCTCAAGGCGGGCGATCACCTGCTGATCAACGGCGGCTCGGGTGCGGTCGGCGTCCTTGCGATCCAGATCGCCAAGCACATGGGCGTGCATGTCACTGCCGTCTGCAGCGCCGCCAACGCCGATCTCATGCGCGAACTCGGCGCCGATGCCGTGGTTGACTACGGGAAAACCGATGTCGCCGAACTGACCGAGACGTTCGACGTCGTCATGGACAATCACGGCAACGCCCCATACCGGCGTATCAAGCATCTGCTCAGGCCGGGCGGGCGCTTTCTGATGGTGATCGGCAATCTCTACGAGATGATCGGCGGCAAGTTCAACAAGGCCGTGGTCAATGCCGACGACGTCGACGACGCCTTTTCCGAACGCACCTTCACACGGTTTCTCGATCTCGCCGCCAGCGGCGCTATTCATGCCGTGATCGGCACGCAATTGCCGTTCGACGAGATCGTCGAAGCCTATCGTATCGTCGATTCCGGCCATAAGGTCGGGGCGCTGGTACTCACTCTGGACTGAAACGCAAAGGGTTGACGATGAAGGCGCTGGTGCTCGACCGTTTTGGGACCGCGGACGGTTTCCGCATTGCCGATCTGCCCACCCCCGAGCCGAAAGCGGGCGAGGTGCGGATCAAGGTGCTTGGCTCTTCGATCAATTCCTGGGACTGGGAAGTGGCGCGCGGCGATTTCATGGCGCGCATGTCGGCGCCGGCAAAACCGGCGCGCGTGCTTGGCGGCGATGTTGCCGGAACAGTCGACGCGCTCGGGGAAGGCGTGACCGGCTTCGCCGTTGGCGATGCTGTATACGGCGACATGACGGACTGTGGCTGGGGCGGGTTCGCCGAATTCGCCACAGCCACGACAGATGCCGTGCGGCTCATGCCACCCGGGCTTGACTTCATCCGTGCCGCGACACTGCCGCAGGCCGGCGTTCTGGCCCTCCAGAGCGTCAATCGCGTCGCACTCGGGCCGGGCAGCGATGTGCTCGTCATCGGCGGTGGCGGGGGAGTGGGCACCTTCGCCATCCAGCTCGCCAGGCTGAAAGGTGCGCGCGTCACCGCCATCGACACCGCCCACAAGGCCGGGATCATGACCGAGGCCGGCGCCGATATCGTGCTTGACCGGGCCGAGGCCGATCCGGACCGGGATGCGGCCCGCTACGATCTTGTCATCGATCCGGTGCTGACCCGGCCGGTGCGGGCGCAGTTGCGTCTGCTCAAGCCGGGTGGCGCCTATGCCATTGTCGGCGGGGGCATGGGCACGCTTTTGAGAAGTTTCGTGTTCTCGCCGATCCTTTCCCGCATCAGCGGCGGTGGCAGAACCAGCGGGTTGGTGATCTGGAACCCGAAGGGCAGTCCGCTCGACGAATTGACAAAACTTGTGGTTTCAGGATCGGTTTCGCCAATGGTCGAAAACGTCTACCCGCTCGAGCAAGGTGTTGATGCCATGCGCCATTTCGCGACCGGTCGGACACTCGGCAAACTGGTCATTGCGCCGCAAGGGGAATAACGGGCTTGCCCGGGCGGGCAAAAAGGTCGAGAGCTTTGCCGCGGCCATTTGCCGAGTGAAGACCGGATCGATCCCGTGCGTATTCTGAGTATCAACGAACGCGGCATTGCTTTCATGATTGCCGCCACCGCCTCTTTCGTGGCCTGCGACACCTTCATGAAGCTGGCTGCCGAAAGCATGCCGCCGATCGAAGCGATCTTCGTGCGGTCCGGCTTCGTCGTGCTGTGGGCGATCCCGCTGCTGTTCGTGTTTGGACAGGCCGGCAATATCGGGGCCCTGTCCGACAAGCGGGTCATGCTGCGTTCGGTGATCGAACTTGTCGGGGCGCTCGGCTATGTTTTCGGTCTGGCCAATCTCAACATCGCCGATTTCACTGCCCTGGTGCAGCTGTCGCCGATCATCGTCATGCTGGCCGCTGCGGCCTTCCTCAAGCTGCCGGCAACGCGCATGCAGCTGGTTCTTGCCGTGATCGCCTTCATCGGCGCGCTATTCGTGGTGCAGCCGGGCGGGTCGAGTTTCTCCATCTATGCGTTCTTCGGCCTATGGACCGCAGCGCTGACAGCGGCGAGAGAGCTGGTGGGGCGTACCGTGCCTGCCGGGATCTCGGGCATTATCGTCGCCCTCGGCGCTGGCCTGTTCTCGACGATCGGAGCAGGGGCGCTGACCGTGGCCTTCGAGACCTTTCGCGTGCCGAGCCTGGCCGAAACGGCATTGATTGCCGGATCGGCCCTGTTCCTGATGCTGGCGCAGATTTTCATCTTCATGGCCTACCGCCACGCCGAGCCGGGGGCAGTGGCACCGTTTTTCTATGCCGGCGCGCTGTGGGCGATGTTGTCCTCGGTGCTCGTGTTCGGCACGCTTCCCAATGCGCTCGGTCTTGTCGGCATTGTCGTCATTGTCGCCAGCGGTGTCGGTGTGCTGGTCCTGACGTCGAAACAGGAGGCCGGGCGGGCGGACTGATCGTGCGGAATCAGCGCAGGTTGTTGCGCTATCAGCGCTTTGATTTTGATTTCGCCGCGATGGCGCGCTAGAAAAACGCCGGCCCTTGCCGCAAGGATGTTCCAATGTCGAGACTTTCGGTCAATCTCAATGCTGTCGCGCATCTGCGCAATCGTCGCGATATCGGCTGGCCCAGCGTCGCCCATATCGGCCGGATTTCGCTCGATGCCGGCGCTGCCGGGCTGACCGTGCATCCGCGTCCCGACGAACGGCATATCCGGCGCACCGACGTGTTCGAGCTCAAGCAGTTGCTCGATGGATTTCCCGATGCGGAATACAATGTCGAAGGCTATCCCGGCGAGCCGTTCCTGAAGCTGGTCGAGGAGGTCCGGCCCGACCAGGTGACGCTTGTGCCCGACGATCCAGAGCAGAACACCTCGGATCACGGCTGGAACATCGGGGCGCATGTCGATTTCCTCAAGGCGACCATCGCGCGCCTGCACGCAGCCGATATCCGCGTGTCCGTGTTCATCGACGAGAATCCGGAATTGCCCGCTCAAGCCAAGGCTGTCGGCGCCGATCGCGTCGAGCTCTATACCGGTCCCTATGGCGCCGCCCATGGCACGGTCGAGGCCAATGCCCATCTGGCCCATCTGGCCGAAACGGCGCGCGCCGCGCGGGCGCTCGGGCTCGGCATCAATGTCGGGCACGATCTGACGCTTGCCAACCTGCCGGCCTTCGTCGTCGCCATGCCCGATTTCGAGGAAGCCTCGATCGGCCATGGCATCACCTCGGATGCGCTCGAGATCGGTTTCCCCGAAGCGGTGCGTCGCTACTCCGCCGTGCTCGGCGACTAGATCACCGACCTGTCGCCGAACCGGTTCCTCGATTGGCGGAAAAGGCCGGACTAGTTTGCCTCAGGATAGATGGTGGCGAAGGCGAACCCGTTCGCTTCGGCGATATGAGCCGCGACCACGTCCGAGAAGCGAATCTTGACCGACTCGCGCCGATCGAGCGTGATCGGGCTGCTGGCACCGGGCAGGCTGGGCGCGTCGTCGATGAACGCATAGTTGGCCATGAGCCGGATCGGGTCGCGCATGTCGTTCTCGAGCGTGAAGATGAACTTGGGCTGTTCGTCTTCGCCGGAGGTTATGGACATGCCGGCATCCTTGCCACGGCCGATGGCGTCCTGCACGTCGGTGAGGGTGCGATTCATGATCAGGGTCAGAGCCGTGCCGTCTCCCATGGCGTCCGAAACGGCGGAAACGCGCATTTCGGCCAGATAGGCCGTGTCGAGGCTGGCGCCTTCGGCGAGAAGCGGCAGGTCGATGGCAAATTGCGAGAACTGGTTGTTGTCGACTTCGACGCAGGCGCCGTCATCGGCGAGCGGCGTGATCTCACCGAGCTTGGCGGCCAGCTTCTCGAGACCATCGTTGCAGTCGTCTTCCGAGCTCTCGGGGATGCGCAGGTCGGCGGACATGACGATGACATCGCCACCATTGGCGACCTCGTCGATGTCGGCAAGGTAAAGCCGTCCTTCGATTTCCGGGGCGCAGGCAGCGATCAGGGCGATGCCGGCGACACCGGCAGCAAGACGCAGACTGGTGGTAAGGCGTGACATGGCGGTTCCTCCCTTGGGCACCGGCATGCTGTCGCAAACGCGGCGCGCTGTCGAGCCCGATGGGCTTCGCGGGGGAGGTCTTTGGGGATGGCGTTCAGTGTTCGACTTCGTTGACCCAGCCCTTGCGGCGGGCAACCCAGTACAGGACGATCACGGCCAGCACCGCAGCCACCGGAATGCCGATGGCGAACTCGATCGGCAGGTGCTCGATATTGGCGCCGTAGAACACCGAAATCATGATGATCGGGATCATGCCGACTGCCGAGGTCCACAGGAAGGTGAACCATGACACCGGCGTCAGGCCGGCGGCATAGGACACCAGAGTGAAGGACATGAAGGGCAGGAGGCGGCTGACCAGCAGTGCCACGGTGCCCTCGGCCTTGGCGTGCTTCTCGATCCAGGCAAGCTGGTTGGGCTTGAGGGCGCGCTCGAAGAAACTGCGCCCATAGCGCCGCGAGATCCAGAAGCTCAGCGCCCCGCCGAGAACGGTGCCGATCCAGGTGACGATGGAGCCGATCCAGAAACCATAGGTGGCGCCGGCGGCGACGGCGGCGAACTCGAGCGGGAAGGGCACGAAGGAATGCAGCACCAGCAAGAAGATGAGCACCAGCCATCCCCACGGGCCGGCGGCGTCTACCCAGGAGGTGAAGTGATTCTGCAAGGTCAGCAGGATCGTGTGCTCGAGAGAGATGATGGTGAGCACGATTATGACGGCGATGGCGCCGAGGACAAGGGCCGGTTTGTGCCAGCCCGGCCGCGAAGAGATTTTGCTCTCTGGCTTGTCGTCGTCCTGGGCCGTCACGTATTCGTCCTTGTTCCGTCCAATCTATCTAGGCTGAGGCGGCACGAGGCACAATGGCAAACGGATGACAAAACCGATTGCAGGCCCGAAAAAACGACCTGCCAACGCATTGTGCGGCACTGGTGCACACAGCGGGGGCTCTCGGAGCATGCCGGGTCGGCCGGATGCTCAGGCCCTGTCGAGCGCCTTGTGCAGGGCCTTGATGGCGTAGCCGGTCTGCTTCGGGTGCAGCGCATAGGCATCGGGCGTGCGACCGGCTTCGGCCATGGCCCGGACCGGCCAGTTGGGATCATCGAGCGCCGGACGGGCCAGCGCCACCAGGTCCGCTTTGCCTTCGGCGATCACCGCCTCAGCGCGTTCGCGATCGCCGAGCAGGCCGACGGCGACGGTCGGCATGTCGGCGCCCTTTCTGACCGCTTCGGCGAAGGGTACCTGGTAGCCCGGCCCGGCGACGACCTTGCCCTCGGCGAACCCGCCTGACGAGCAGTGGATGGCATCGACACCGCGGGCCTTCATTTGCCGGGCCAGTTCGACACTGTCCTCGACCTGCCAGCCGTCCTCGTGCCAGTCCTGGGTCGAAATGCGGGCCATGAGAGGCTTGTCGGCCGGCCACACAGCGCGCACCGCCTCGGCGATCTCGAGGGCGAGGCGCATGCGATTTTCACGCGGGCCGCCATATTGGTCGTCACGCCTGTTGGCGAGTGGCGAGAGGAATTGGTCGACGAGATAGCCGTGGGCGTAGTGTAGCTCGATCACATCGAAGCCGGCCTTTTCGGCGCGCTTTGCCGCTTCGACGAATGCGGCGCGGACATCGCCGATCTCCTCGACGCTCAAGGCATGCGGCACCTTGGAATTGGCGTCGTGCGGAACGGCCGAGGGGCCAACCGGCGTCCAGTCCTCGTAGGAATGGCGAGCCTTTTGCTCGGCGTCGGGCGCAGGCATGAACGGCAGTTTCGAGGACGCCTTGCGGCCGGCATGGGCGAGCTGGATGCCGGCGGCCGCGCCCTGGGCATGAATGAAATCGACGATGCGCTTCATCGGCGCGATCTGTGCATCCGACCACAGGCCGAGGCAGCCGTAGGAGATGCGCCCGCGCGCCTCGACGCCGGTTGCCTCGACGGTGACGAGGCCAAATCCGCCGATGGCGAAGCGGCCGAGATGTACCAGGTGCCAGTCATTGGCCAGTCCCATATGGGCCGAGTACTGGCACATGGGCGCCACGACGGTTCGGTTCCTCAGTGTAAGGCCCCTGAGCGTGAGCGGAGAATACAGGTCTGACATGGATCGACTCGCAGGATGGCGGCAGGAAAGGTCGACATAGGCGACCCGGCGCGGACACCCATGCTGCACCCTCATCAATTCATCGGCAAGTGCCGATGCAGAAAACGCGATCCTGAGGCGGCACCCTGCAATCGGCATCCTGCGACAAGCTGGACGGAGCCTGCGTCGACCGGCTTCATGAAAGTGGCGCGCCTTGTGCTCCGGCGCCGGATCGGAGGTGAATTCAGCCACATCAGACAGGCCCCCGGCCTTCACGCGCTCGTGCCTTGGCAAACACGGTCGGGACTGCAACGCTGCGAGTGGACAACGGCGAAATCCGGATGAAGGAGAAACCATTGTGAAGACACGCACCATCCTTGCAGCAGCCGCATTGGCTGCAGGTCTTTTCGCGGGCAGCGTCCTCACGGCGACCGGTTCCGAACTGCGCACAGGTGAGGACGCTTTCGGCAGTTGGCGCGACGATGCTCCGGGCGTCATGCGGCTGATCACCGAGAACGATCTGGCGGCGGCTGCAAAGAAAAGGGGATCGTCAAGCAATGGCGCTCGCGTGGTTTCCCGGCCGGATGGGGCAATCCTGCAGGTGCCCGACGGATTTGCCGTCGAGCAGGTTGCCAGCGGCATGGGTGCGCCGCGCACCCTGGTGTTCGCCCCGAACGGCGACCTGTTCGTCGCCAATTCCTTTGCCGGGCAGATCATCGTCATCCGTTTTGGCGAGGATGGACGGACGCCGAGGGACCATGCCGTATTCGCCGACGATCTCGACCAGCCCTATGGCATGGCGTTCCATCCTGCCGCGGCGCCGAACCAGCTTTACGTCGCAACCACAAACGGGCTGCTGCGCTTGCCCTATGACGGCGGCAAGGCGCCGACCGGACCGGCCGAGACGCTGTTCGACGACATCGCCACCGGCGGGCATTGGACCCGATCCATCGCCTTTTCGCCGGATGGAAGGACGCTCTACTATTCGGTCGGCTCAGGCTCCAATGTGGCCCTGGGGCTGGGCGCGGAACCGTCCGGCTGGCGCGACAGCGCCGCGCCGGGCGCCGTCTGGGGCGACGAGGCGGGCAGGGCGCTGGTCTATGCCATGGATGCGGAAGGCGGCAATCGCCGCGTCTGGGCCACCGGCCTGCGCAATTGCTCTGGACTGGCGGTTCAGCCGCAGTCGGGCACGCCCTGGTGCGCCGTCAACGAGCGCGACGGGCTTGGCGACAACATCCCGTTCGATTACGCCACGTCCGTGACCGAGAGCGGATTCTACGGCTGGCCGTGGTTCTATATCGGCGCACATGCCGATCCGCGTCATGGCGGCGCCCGCGCCGATCTTGCCGACACGGTCACGGTACCCGACGTTCTGCTGCAATCCCATTCGGCACCGCTCAATCTCGCGTTCTACGACTCCCCCGCCTGGGGCGAGGCCTATCGCGGCGACGCGTTCCTGGCGCTGCACGGATCGTGGAACCGGGGCGAGCGCACCGGCTACAAGATCGTGCGGCTGCACTTTGAGAACGGCGAGCCGACAGGGGTTTACGAGGACTTCGTCACCGGCTTCGTCGTTGACGACGCATCGGTGTGGGGGCGGCCCGTCGGCGTTGCCGTTGCCCCGAACGGCGACCTCTACTTCTCGGAGGACGGCAACGGTTCGATCTGGCGGGTGCGCCGGACCGGAGGCTGAAACGGAACGGACACGGGGCAAGAGAGCCCCTGGGTCCCGTTTGCGCTCCGTCTCGGCCCGGTCCTTGTGAAGCGCACAAGCATTCTCCCATGCGAGGCACGGGAGACGAGGCGACGGAACCGATAGGGATGCGGCCAGTTGAAACCATCCGTCGGGCGACCATGATGCCGTCCGGAACTGGCCGATATGTTCGCCCGCACTCCTTTGCTCAACCGCCACGCACCTGTCGGGCGACAACAGGGCGCGGAACAAGGCGCTAGTGTTTGGACACGAGCGTCCAGGTGCCTTTCGGCGGCACCGAGATCGACGAGGGCGTGACGTTGAACACGTCAAGTTCACCGCTCGCATGCAGCGGCAACTGGTCGATGCCGCTTTGCGGCAAACGCAGCACGCCCTGCAATCCGGCCGTTCCCGCAAGGCCAAGATCCTTGCCGGTCCACGCCGGGACGCCATTGTGGGAACGGAAGAAGTCCGGTCCGGCCTCCCAGGCGTTGATTGCATGTCCGAATTCCAGCGTCAGCTCTGTCGACTTTGCGCCGGCTTTGAGCTCGAAAACGAAGTTGGAACAAGCCGTCATCTATCCCTCCTTTTCGCACTACCAGAGATTTCGATGGACAACCCTCCAAGACCCCCTCGGCCCATCGGAATCACTGTCTCAAGTTAACCATGATTTGCGGCGCGTTTGTGAAGGATCGCGGCCAAAAGCTCTTTGAGCTTAATCAAACTTGCGGTTTGCAGAATAAATTGTGGATACTTGCTAGGTAACTATCTGAAATGAATTGGAAACAGGTCTGCATGAGGCGGTGGAAATCTCGTCGTGACACAGCAGATAAACAGCAAACGCACCTACTGACTTGACGTTGTCCGGACGATGCTGGTCAGAACGGGAATTCTGATGAACGTTAATCAATTAAGGCGAGTTTGTCTGTTGATTTTCGAGGTCGGGCAGGTGTGTTCCGCGTCTTCCGAACCAGGCGACCTACTTGAGGCGGAACCTGTTGCGCAGGCCGAGCAGCAGCAGGAACAACAGCACACCACCGAAAATCTGCTGGATGACGGAGGCGAGTACGAACCAGTCGAAATCGAGACCGATCGTCTCCTGTACCTGTTTGAGGCGCAGTTCGAAGCCGGAGGAGTAGTCCGCCGACCTAAGGGCGAAGCGGAAGAGCGTGTTCAGAAAGGGAAGGGTGTTGTGCCAGGAGTATTCGAGGGAGAATACGAGGCGCAGACCCATGCCGATGCGGTCGACGAGCAGGCCGGAATAGAGGGCGGTAAACAGCACGAAAGAGGCGATGAAGCCGTAGATCGGCCGCGCGATGCTGCGTCCGTAGTCGCTGAAGAGTGCATAGGCGGAATCGAGCAGCAGGGGCCAGAAGCCGATGGTCTCGACGCCGCGTTTGGCCATCATTTCGCGGGCGAAGAAATAGCCGTCGCGCTCATGGTCATTGGCGGCGATGGCCATGGCTTTGAGCTTGCGGAACTTGGCGACATCGTCGGGGTCAGAGGCGATGCGGAAAAGACCAGATCGCTTCAACGACGGTTTTGGTACTTCCATCCGAGCAACTTCCGGCGGTCGGTCAAACTTGGCGCCACGGAAGTCAGGAGGTTCTGAGAAAACGCATTCCGAAAAGCTGGCGGTCCCCGCAACAGAGAGGCGGTTGAATTGAGCGCTCGCAGGAAATCTTGCGGAAAAGTCAATGTTTCCTTCTATCTCACAGTCTTTGAAGGACAGTGTGGTGCCCAAAGTTTTCTGAGGTGCAAATTGCAGATAGCACTTGCCGAACACCGCTCTTTCAAAAGACACCTTGCCTTTTCCAAAGCTTGACTCGTCAAAGGTGATAAAGCCGCCTCCAAAGCTCGCTTCACTAAACGATACATCGCCCTCTCCGAAGTTCGTTTCAAAGAAAATTACAGGCCCATCTGCGAAAGTCGACGAATGGAAAGAAACGTGGTCATCACCGAAATTAGCCCCGAGGAATGAAACAAAACCGCCGTCAAAGTGAGCTCCAACGAAAGACACTTCGCCGCCTCTGAAGTCTGTTCCTTCGAAATAGACTGGGCAGGGGAATTTTCGGTTCAGTAATTCCTTGGAGCCGGCAATTTTACCAAAGTTATACTGATCAAAATGGATTGCAAAACGTCTACGGACTGCTGTTCTCGTCTTCTCGTCCGTATAATAGGCGAGAGCAGAGTCAAAGCGCTCGACTTTTTCATTCCATGCGTCGAAGTCCAGAACGAGGTCCACATTCCGTTGGATTATTTTTCGTTGCTCGGAGGAGGGCTCTTGACCCAAAGGATAAAAAGGCCACTGCCCTGTGTTCGTCTCAAGCCAGTTTTCATCCCATTCCGAAAATTCTAAGAAATCAGGCGTCCCTGCCATCCGGATTTCCTCCGCGAGTCCTCAGCCGCCTTCACGTTATCAGTCCAGCTCAAACCCGCCCAGTCCACCAAACCCGGCATATCCTCTTGCTAGCTGCAGAACCGTACGGTACGGTACGGCAAATTCGGCGCGCGAGAACGCGACGCGGAGGAGAACGGTACTGTCATGTTGTCACGAGGTTCGGCCGAGATCGAGGAATGGACGCCGCGCCAGGGCGAGGTGCTCGAGGCGGCGCTGAGCATGCTTGTTGCCGGCTCCGACAAGCTGACCATGAACGGCGTCGCCCGGCGGGCGCATTGCTCCAAGGAAACGCTTTACAAGTGGTTCGGGGACCGAGACGGCCTGCTGGTCGCCACCGTGCAATGGCAGGCCGCCAAGGTCGGCGTCCCCAGACTCGACAAGGCCCATCTCGACATCAAGGCGCTGCGCGCCGAGATCGAAGGCTTCGGGCGGGCGCTGCTGACAGTTCTGAGCGGCGACAATTCGGTGGCGCTCAATCGCGTCGCCATCGCTCATGCCGGCGCCACCGAGCCGGACCTCGGCGAGATCGTCCTGCAGAACGGCCGCTTCGAAATGGGCCGGCGCCTCAAGCCGGTGCTGGAAGCGGGCAGGGCGGTGGGGCTGTTGCGTTTTGCCGACAGTGAGCAGGCGTTCCGGACCTTTTTCGGACTGGTTGTGCGCGACGTGCAGATAAGGTGCCTGCTCGGCGAGAACCTCAGGCCGGATGCCGCCGTGATTGCCGCCGACGCCAGAGATGCGACCAACCAGTTCTTCGCCCTGTTCGGAACCTGAGGGAGGCCGGCTCATGAGCAACAAACCGGTGACCGGCGGGTGCCTCTGCGGAGGCGTTCGCTATGAATATGACGGCGCTGTCGGCAATGCAGGCATCTGCCACTGCCGCGATTGCCGCCACGTGACGGGCAGCGCCTTCATCGTCAGCGTGCGCATGGACAAGGAGCACTTCCGCATCGTCAGCGGCAGGCTCGGCAGCTTCACCAAGGCCGCCGACAGCGGCAACGAGCTGACGCGCTATTTCTGCGCCGATTGCAGTTCGCCGATATACGGGGATTCGCCGACGCATGCCGGCAGCGTCTATGTGCGGGCCGGCTCGTTCGACGATCCGGATATCGTACATCTCGGCCACCAGTCATGGACCAGTTCCGCCGTCGACTGGGCCCATATTCCGCCCGACCTGCCATCTTACGAAAAAGGCCGGACCTGAGGGTCGCGGGCCATCCAAACGCATAGTTCCAAGGGAGACCACACATGCGCGTTTACTACGATCGGGATGCCGATCTCAATCTGATCAAATCCAAAAAGGTCGCCGTGATCGGCTACGGCAGCCAAGGGCGCGCCCATGCGCTCAACCTGCGTGACAGCGGCGTTGCCGATATCGCCATTGGCCTCAGGCCCGGCTCGGCGACGGCCAAGAAGGTCGAGGCCGACGGTCTCAAGGTCATGACCGTTCCCGAGATCGCCAAGTGGGCCGACGTGATGATGATGGCGACCCCGGACGAGCTGCAGGCCGACCTTTATCGCGACGAGATCGCCCCGAACATCCGCGACGGCGCCGCCATCGCCTTCGCCCACGGGCTCAACGTTCATTTCTCCCTGATCGAGCCCAAGGACTCGATCGACGTCATCATGATCGCCCCGAAGGGCCCGGGCCACACGGTGCGCGGCGAGTTCGAGAAGGGTGGCGGCGTGCCGTGCCTGATTGCCGTCGACAAGGACGCTTCGGGCAATGCCAAGGACATCGCGCTGGCCTATGCCTCGGGCGTCGGCGGTGGCCGTTCCGGCATCATCGAAACGACTTTCCGCGAGGAATGCGAGACCGACCTGTTCGGTGAGCAGGTGGTGCTGTGCGGTGGCCTGGTCGAACTGATCCGCAACGGTTTCGAGACGCTGGTCGAGGCCGGTTATGCGCCGGAAATGGCCTATTTCGAGACCCTGCACGAAGTGAAGCTGATCGTCGACCTGATTTACCAGGGCGGCATTGCCAACATGAACTACTCGATCTCGAATACGGCCGAGTGGGGCGAATACGTCTCCGGTCCGCGCATTGTCACCTCCGAGACCAAGGCGGAGATGAAGCGCGTGCTCGCCGACATCCAGTCGGGCAAGTTTACCTCCGAGTGGATGCAGGAATGGCATTCCGGTGGCGCCCGCTTCAAGGCGACCCGCCGCAACCACGACAATCACCAGATCGAGGAAGTCGGCGAAAAGCTTCGCGCCATGATGCCGTGGATCAAGGCCGGCGCCTTGGTCGACAAGTCGCGGAATTAGTTCGGACTCAGTGCTTGGGGCTTGATCCACGGCTTTGCTTGGGTCGGCTGTCGAACCGGAAAAGTGGTGACCACCTTTCCTGACAGCCTCCCGGAGGATCAAGGCCGGCGCCCTTCCCGACGCATCGCGGAACCGGGCCGGTATTCGGCCGGACACGGATTGGGGCGGGCCCGCGGGCTCGCCCTTTTTCGTCGCATGGCGGGCGAATGCAGTTGCGATGTTCCGGCGATGATGGATTCCGGGATCAAGTCCCGGAATGGCACCGAGTGCAGGTTGCGGCAGGAAAAAGGGCGACGAGTTCACGGCGAAGCGAAGTTTTGGCCAAATGGCTCTATGTCGTCCCGGGAATTGATCCCGGGACCCATCGGCGTTGCCTGTCACCCGAAGAATTCGTCGATCCCCGTGGCCCTGAGGCTCTCCTCCCAGACAAGATCCTCCCAGGCCTGATTGCGCTCGGGCGTCAGCAATACGGCCGGGCCGGTGCGCTTTGCCGGTTCGGGGCCGTAGAAACTTCCGTTCTCGATGCTCGGTTCGCAACAGCAGCGGGCGATGCCGCAGGTGCCGTCCTCGGTCGATTGCGCGATCTTGAGGGTCGAGGCGAGCACATAGCGATCGAGCAGGCGTGTGCCGCCGGCCAGCGCCGTCTTGCCCTGCAGGCCGCTGTCGACCGGGCCGGGATGGGCACAGAGCGATTTGACCCTGTTGCCGGGCCGCGCGCCGGCGTGATCAGCCAGGGCATAGGTAAACATCAGGTTGGCCAGCTTGGATTGCTGGTAGCGGATCCATTTGTGCAGTCCCGGAAAACCGTCGCCGCCGAGCTTGCCGCCATTGGGTTGCAGGTAGCGTGCCATCAGCGGGCGTTTGGGCCTGTTGCGGGCGCCGGAGGAATGATTGACGACACGCGCCTCGCCGCGCTCGTCCGCCGCCTTCTCGAGCAGCGGCCAGACCTCGTGGGTCAGAAGGAAATGCGACAGGTGATTGGCCTGCATCTGCACATCGAATCCGTCGCCGCTCGCCGCGTCGGGCATGCCCATGATACCGGCATTGTTGCACAGGACGTCGACGCCGGTGTCGTCGAGATGGCGCCTGAGCGTGGCGCCGGCGGCCCGGACCGATGCAAAGCTCAACAGGTCGCAGGGTACGGACACGGTGTCCGAGCCATCCTTTTGCACAAGCGCCAGCGCGGCGTCGGCGCGCCCGGACGGGCGGTTGAGCATGACGACGCGCGCACCGAGTTTGCCGCAGGTCCGTGCCAGCACCAGGCCCATGCCCGACGAGCAGCCAGTGATCAGAACCGTCTTGCCGTCCATGGCGGGCAGGGAGGCGGCGAGGCTGTAATAGTACTGCGTGACCGGTGGCGTGCGCCTGCTCATACCTGCTCCCGGAAACACCTTGGGGACTGCCAAACCGAAGCTATCGTGACCTTAATTGGCAGTGGCGTCGAGCCGGTTGGACAAAGTGATCGTATGCCGCACATGTGAATAGGTCAGTACTATTGACATAAAAAGGCTTCGGGTGCACAACACCGCCGTTTTCAATCACTCACTGGAGGCGGCCATGGCTGCCGATCCCCGATTTGCCCGGCGCGAAGCGCGCATGAAGGCGTCCGAAATTCGCGAACTGCTCAAGCTGCTCGACCAGCCCGACATCATCTCCTTTGCCGGCGGTATTCCCGATCCGAAGCTGTTTCCGGCGGAGGCATTCAGCGCCGCCTATGCCGAGGCCCTCGGCGAAACGATGCGCGACGTAACGCTGCAATACTCGCCCTCGGAAGGCCACAAGGGGCTGCGCGCCTGGATCGTCGGCGAGATGGCAAAGATCGGCGTGCCCTGCGGCATCGACAATATCGTCATCACCTCCGGTTCGCAGCAGGCGCTCGATTATCTCGGCAAGCTGTTCCTGACCGAGGGCGATACGGCGCTGGTCACCTGGCCGACCTATCTCGGGGCGCTGCAGGCGCTGAGCGCTTATGAGCCGAACTATGACCGGCTGGCGCCAATGAGCAACCGCTCTGCCGAAGACTATCGCGCCACGGCGGAGGAGAAGGGCGGTGCGGTCAAGTTTTTGTATCTTTCTACGGATTTCGCCAACCCGACCGGCGAAACGCTGTCGCGCGACGAGCGCAACCGCGTCATCGATCTCGGCGACGCACTCGATTGCGCCGTCATCGAGGATGGTGCCTATCAGTCGCTGCGCTATGACGGGGAAGCTCTGCCGCCGATCCTGGCGCTGGAAATCGCTCGCAAGGGCGATATCGAAGCCTGCCGAACCATCTATTGCGGCACCTTCTCCAAGACATTGTCGCCCGGCTTGAGGATCGGCTGGGTCTGCGCTGCCAGCGATGTCGTCTCGAAACTCGTCATCCTCAAACAGGCCGGCGATCTGCACACCTCGACGATCAACCAGGTGGCGATCGATACGGTGGCGCGCAATGTGTTCGACCAACAGGTCGAAGCCATCCGGGGCGCCTATGCGTCGCGGCGCGACGATATGCTGAAAGCGCTCGAGCGCGAGATGCCGGAGGGCGTCAGCTGGACCAGGCCCGAAGGCGGCATGTTCATCTGGGTGACACTGCCCGAGGCGCTCGACGGTGCGCACCTGCTGGAGCGCTCGCTCGAAACGACGCGCGTCGCCTTCGTGCCGGGTCAGGCATTCTTCCCGGACGGGACGGGCGCAAACACCATCCGGCTGTCGTTTTCGCTGCCTTCGACCGAGGCGATTGACGAGGGCATAGCACGACTGGCGGTGCTGATCCGCGATGCCGTGGCTGCGCTGGACTAGTCGTCCGCGCGCGGTTGTCAGCCGGCGGCGAACACTGGAGTTGACCTCGGTCATCGACCCGCAGCGTCGGTTCTGGCTTGCTGATGCCAACGCATGAGAGAAACGATGGCATATGGCAAATGGCTGGTCACGGCACGTGGCGGGCCGGAACACATGGTCTGGACAAAATGCGATGCCGGGCCGCTGCAGCCGGGCATGGCGCGAATGCGGGTGCTGGCCGTCGCCGTTTGCGCCGATGACATCTCGGTGCGGCGCGGCAACCGTCCCGTGCTGCCGAAACTTCCATTCACTCCGGGCTATTCGTTCATCGGCGCTGTCGAGGCGGTCGGCGACGGCGTGGTCGACATCAAGGCTGGCGACAGGGTGGCGGCGCTGACCAATTTCGGCGCTTATGCCGAGCGCATCGACTGGCGCGCCGACGAGCTGGTCGCGGTGCCCGATGATGTCGATCCGGCAGAGGCGGCACCGCTCATTCTCGACTGGCTGGTCGCCTATCAGTGCCTTCATCGCGAGGCCAGGCTCGAGAGGGGCGATACCGCGCTTGTCATTGGCGCCAGCGGCGGTGTCGGACGCGCCTTTCTGGCGCTCGGGCAATTGGGCGGCGTGAAGATGTACGGGCTGTGCTCGGGTGCAAAATCCGGGCTCGTCGCCTCTTTCGGTGCGGTGCCGATCGACTATCAGCGCCAGGCGTTCGTCTCCGAGCTCCGGCGGATGGAACCGCAGGGCGTCGATGCGGTTTTCAACGGCATGGCAGGAGGCTATCTCGGGCGCGGCCTAAAGGTTCTGAAACCGGGCGGCGTGCTGGTCCACTACGGCGCGCCGGAGAGCATGGTGGCGCTTTTGCTGCTCATTCCGCGCCTATTGTGGCGCATGGTCCTGCCGGTTCGGCGCAAGGTCAGGGGCTATGGCACCCATCGCCTCGGATTCGACAGGATGAAAGACGACTGGCTGCATTTGTTCAACCTGCTCCGCCAGGGTGAGATCCGGCCCGTGATTGCCGAACGCCTGCCGATTGCCGAGGCAAAGCGGGCCAACGAGCTGTTCGAGTTGGGAACAACTGTCGGGCATATCATACTGGTTGCCGACGATTGAAAGCTCAGCACCAAAAAGCCAGGCCTGCCTTTCCGCGGCACCTCGCAAAAAGCAGCGCCGCCCGAAGGCAGCGCCGCGATCACTCGCCCGACAGACTCGTTTGTCCACGCGTCAGGCGGCTGCTTTGCCGGCCGAATTTCCGCGCCTGCGGCGCCATCCGGTCAATCCGGCGAAGCCGAGCAATGCAGTGCCCAACAGCGGCAGGGCTGCCGGCACCGGGATGGTCGAGAGCGTCAGGTTGTCGAGATAAGCCGTGTAGGTGATGCCGTCTTGGGTGTTGTAGCCCTGCAGGATGGTGTTGCCGATGTACTGGGCGCCGTCTGCAGCGACCGAACCCAGAAAGATGTCATTGACGAAGTAGTTGAAGGTGTCGCTGGCCAGGTTGAGTGCGAACGCAAGCGTTACCCATTCGTCGCCGACGATGGAACCGGGCAGCCCATACTCGGTCCAGCCTGAGGGACCCCAACCACGGAATCCGCCGTTGGCATATTCGATAATTGGATAGCTGGTGATGTTGTCGGCATTGTCGAAGGCTGTACCCCAAAGCCCGAAGACGCGATTTGTCGTGCTGAGGTCGGGCACCGAAAGAAACATGTCGATCGCGGTGTAGACGGTGCCGGCGGGATTGTCGTGCTTCATGCCCTGGGTGTTGTAGAACGGGCTGGAATAGCTTCCGGGACGGCCGTTTTGGCTGTCGGCAGCCGAGATCGACAGTGCGAGACGATTGTCACCCATGAAGGAAACCGGAGCGTCGAACCCGGCCGGCGCGTAGCGGTCCGCGTACCAGCCTGATGGGCTGGTATCGAAAGTCTCGACGGTGCTTGCGGCCTGAGCGGCGCCGGCGCCGAGCACTAATCCTGCAGCTAATGCAAAACTGAGTAGTGTTCTCATAATATAGTTCCCAGTGCAGTGGTGAATAATAGGTAAATGCGCGAACAGGCTACATACCTACGCACAGAGGTCAATGTATTAGTTCCAATTTCCCGACATCACTTCACCTGATCGGTAGTGCTTGTTGTCTTTTTGACTGTTTAAATGAGGAACGCGATGGCGCCCGAGGTGACGTGGCCAAGTTCTCATGGGGCGAGGCAAGCCGTCAGCGGCGGCCCCAGGATATCAGCGCCCAGACACGCTCATGCAGGAAAAAAAACACCAGGCTCGTCGCTGCCGCACCGAGAGCAAGCCCGCCCGCCGATGCGAGATCGCCGGTGGCAACATAGGCGAGGGCGGTCATGGTGATCAGACCAAGTACCTGCCATGTCACGGCTTTCACGATCGAGCGAAGCGGACTTTCCATCTCTTTTTCTTGTCGTCTGGTGTTGCTGAAGGACACGTCCGGAATGCCAGCATCACACGACCGGTGCAACGCGGGATTGGTGACGACACAGAGCGATTGGTCTACGAACTAAGCATATGTTGACAGATGTCACCATTTGCGCAATTCATCATCAAATGGACAAACGCGATCGCGCCGAAACCTTCAAGACCCGACTCGACGATGCCATGGAGCGCGCCGGCTGGACGCAGTCGCGGCTGGCCGCCGAAGCAGGGCTAGACCGCTCGACGGTTTCGCAGCTGTTGTCGGGCGAGCAGCCACGCCTGCCAAGCGGGCAGGCCCTGGCGGAGATCGCCTCGGCGCTGCAGATATCGAGCGACTGGCTGCTTGGCCTGTCGAACCATCGCGGCGCGGCGTCGGAGATTCTCGACCAGGCGGTGCAGATGACCGAGGCGGCACGGCACCCGGTCGATGAACAGGTGCTCAACTGGACCGCCGAAGTGCTCGGCGCCAAGATCCGCCATGTGCCGGCCGGGCTGCCGGACATGTTCAAGACCGACGAGGTTCTGACCTTCGAGTATTCGCCGGGGGTGCGGCGGACGCCGCAACAGGCGATTTCAGATGCCGAGGCGCAGAAGGACCTGATGAACCGACTCGAGACCGACATGGAGATCGCCGTGCCGGTGCAGATTGTCGATGCCTTCGTCGCCGGACGCTGGCAATGGGTCGGACTGTCGGCCCCGGCGCGCCGACGCCAGCTCGAGGCGATGGCCGAGGCGCTTGACCGCTATTACCCGGCGGCTCGCCTGTTCGCCTATGATCTCAAGGAACGCTTTTCGGTGCCGTTTTCGGTGTACGGGCACAAGCGCGTCGCCATCTATCTCGGCCAGCGCTATCTCGCCTTCACGGCGCCGCGCTATGTCCAGCTGATGGCGCGCCATTTCGACGATCTCGTCCGTGCCGCGGTGGTGCAGGGGCACGAAGCGGCCGACTGGGTGGCAGCCAAGGCGACGAAGGTTCGCTAGGCGCGGCCTGCGCTCTCAGGCCGGTACGGCGTTGCGGCGGAAGAACCAGACCAGGAAGACGATCAGCAGCGCCGGGATGGCGGCAACCATGCCGGCCAGGACACTGAAGGCGGCGACGCCCGTGGCGCCGGCCCAGGCGACAGCGGCCAGGGCTTCGGTCATGGTGGCCAGCCGGGGCGAACCCTCGCGCCGGGCGAAATGGCGGCGGTCGCCGCGGGTGCGGAACATGAACTGCACCGTGATGGCCGAAGCCGAGGCCAGGGCGGCGCCAGCGGCAGCAATAGGCAGCACCTGCGGGTAGAGAAGCGCCAGTCCGAGCAGCACTGGCAGGATGATGATGGCCGCCATGATCAGGATGGCTTCGATCTTGGCGATATAGATGGCCCGGCGCGGCAGCGGCGCCGTCATGACGAGATCATGGGCCTGTTCGCCGGAAATGGTCAGCCAGGCGAGCCCGCCGGACAGCTGTCCCGAGGCCATGGCCAGCATCGCCGCCAGAACCGGCGCGGCGACCGAGGAAACGCCGGCGGTCAGAACCATCAGCACGAACAGCGGGATCAGATACAGCAACTGCATCAGGGTCTGCGAGATCAGCCACGGGTCGCGCCAGACCAGCCGCCATTCCTTGCGGCGCAGAAGCGCCATGGCGTTGGCGCCGGAGAAGCGGTGGGATTTGTGGTCATGCACTTCGGCCGAGGACTCGTTGAGGGCCGAAAGCGCCAGTCCGGCGAAGGAACGGCCGGAAGCGATCAAGGCCAGGCCGATCAGTCCGGCCGAGACCAGGAACACAATGAGCAGGGCGCCGAGATCGCCCATCATGGCGCGGGCCGGCAGGAACAGGGCGTTGTCCTGGCCGCCGGACACGGCGATGAGGAAATCGGCGATGGTGCCCGTGATCGATCCCGGACCGCCGCGCGACAGGATCAGCGAGGTCTGGATGCCGACGAACAGGGCAGCGCCGACAAGGGCGCTGACCACCTGAGCCACCAGCCGGGTGTGGCGCGGCCCGATGGTGCGGAACAGGGCAAGGGTGATGAACACGGCGAGCGCCGTCACCGAGCCGGACAGGACAAAGGTGACCAGATAGGCCATCAGCCAGCGTGGCCCGTCGAGCCAGATGAGAATGTTGACGAAGGGCGAAACCATCAGCGCCGCCAGAATGGCCGAAGTCATGGCAATCATGCCGGTGCGGGCCCAGAAGACACGGTGGGCCGGGGCGGGCGACGACAGGATCAGGTCGAAATCGCCACGGGTGTAATAGGCCCGCGTCACCGACTCGATGGCCTGGGACAGCGACATGACGACAAAGAAGTTGGCGCTGGCGGTGATCGCCGCAAGGGTCGGCACGTTGGGGCTGACCCCGGCCGCGACCCAGTCGGTCAGAAGGTATTTGGCCAGGGCGTGCATGCCGATGCCGAGCAGGAGCAGGAAGCTCACCGTCATGACGCGGCGGACACCGGACGTGCCGGTCAGGCCCTGCCAGAGCTCGCGCCATTGCAGGCGAAACTCGGCGGCAAAGAACCAGGCGACCGATCCAGGCTTGAAAGACATCAGGCGGCGTCCGGGGTGGCGACGAGTTCGAGGAAAACGTCTTCGAGGCTGGAGCCGGTCTTGCCGGCGCGAGACTGCAATTCGGCCAGCGTGCCTTCGGCGATGACGCGGCCCTCGGCGATGACGCCGATCCTCTCGGCCATACGCTCGGCGACGTCGAGGATATGGGTGGTCATGACGATGGTGGCGCCGGCCCGGACCTTGGCAAACAGCACGTCCTTGACCTGGCGCGCCGCGCCGGCATCGAGCCCGGTCAGCGGCTCGTCGAGGATGATCAGGTCGGGCTCGTGGATGAGCGCGCCGGCAAGCGCCATTTTCTGCAACATGCCCTTGGAGAACGAGCCGCAGCGCTTGTTGGCATTGTCGGAGAGCGACAGCCAGCCGAGCAGTTCATGGGCGCGCATCTCGGCGATATCGGAGGAGATCGACCACAGGCCGGCGACGAATTCGAGATATTCGAGCGGGGTCAAACGGTCATAGACCATCGGCTCGTCACTGACCCAGGCGACGCGGCGCTTGGCCTCGATCGGATCGGTAAGGGCATCGACGCCGCAGATGCTGACGGCACCGGAATCGGGCGGCAGGATGCCGGAGACCATGCGCAGCAGCGTCGTCTTGCCGGCGCCGTTCGGCCCGAGCAGCACGTAGAACAGTCCGCGCGGGATGGTGAGCGAGATGCCGTCGACCGCCGGTTTGTCGAAGCTCTTGCGCAGGTCGGTGATTTCGAGGGCGTGGTCGGGCGTGGTCATGATCGGGGCAGGCTCTGACTGAAGGAGCCGCAAGACTACAGGCGAGGACTTGCCGCAAGGTGAATCCCCGAAGACGAATACTGCTATGTCCCTGGTCGCGCTGCTAGAGCGTTGGTTTTGATAGACTCAAAACCAACGCTCTAGGCTTTTAGGTTGTCGTGTTTTCGAACCGAAAAAGTGGCGTCCACTTTTTCTCAGAAACACTCCTAGATATCGAGCACGACCCAAGCCGGATCGTGGTCGCTGCCGTCGCCGCCGTGGGTCTTGCGCCGGTCGATCTGGGCGCTTTCAAGCGCCGGGGCCAGGGCCGGACTGAGCCAGATCTGATCGTATTGCGCGTATTCGGGAAAGGCCGGGCCGGGCGGGTTGTAGCGGTGCGTCCAGTTCGGGGTCTGCGGTCCCGGGCCCTGATTGGCGCTCTCCTGTTTGGGCGGACGGGTTTCGACGGCGTCGGTCAGGCCGTTGACCAGTGGCTGGCCGGCGATGTCGAGCATTGGCGCCAGGAAGGCGGAGCCCGGTCCATCGTTCATGTCGCCGAGCAGGACGAAGGGTGTTTGCGGGGTCTGGCGGCCATTGATAATGGCGCGGGTCATCTCGGCCTGCTGCCGGCGCCGTTCGTTCGCGGCTGCCGCTCCTGCCACCGGATCCTCGTTGAAGGGCACGTAATGGCTCTTCATATGGGTGTTGTAGACAGTGAGCAGACGGTCGCCATTGGCATCGAGAATGTCGATCTCGACGAGATCGCGGCCGAAAACACGCTGCCCGGGCCGGTCGGGATGACGGATCGCCTGCCATGAGGTGATGGCGCCGATAGGAAGTTTCGACATCAGGCCGACATCGATCAGGCGGGGATCGTTGCCTTCGATCAGGACGATCTCCGAATAGGCGCCGCCGAGATGGTCGCGGTTGAACTGCTTGAGGATCTCGATGTGCTCGACTTCCTGGACGGCAAGAACATCGGCCTTGATGGTGTCGAGGATGCGCGTGGCGATCTTGCCGGTGTCCTTTGTGTCCTTCTCCTTGACCAGCCGCCCCATGAAGGTGCGCACGTCGATGTCGCCGGACTCGAAGGTCAGTGTCAGACCGCCATTCGAGACCGACGGTGAGTCATCGATCTTTGCTCGGAAATTGAATCGCGAAAACAAGTTGTTGAGATTGAATGTCCCGATAGAAATGCTCATTGTCCGCCTCGCAATGCTTTGAACATGACAGCATAAGTGAGGTTTATGACATTTGTCTCGCGCAATGATCGTTCAAATACTGTCCATTAGTTGGCTCTGAGGCCGCCGGGCTATTTCAGTATTTCTCCGAGGCGGTCGAGCAGGCTCGATGTGCCGCCCTGCCAGAATTTCGGCCCGTCGAAGCCATCGAGATAGGCGCCCTGTTCGGTGAGCTTCAGGTGGGTGCCACCGTTCTCGGCGTCGGCGAACTCGAAAGTGGCCAGGGTCACGCCGGACGCAGACGAGCCGAAGGCAAACGAATAGGTCAGGACGATGCGTTCGCCGTCAACGATGTTGAAATAGATGCCGTCATAACTGAAAGTGCCGCCCTGCGGGCCGGGCATCTCGACATGCTCGCGGCCGCCGACGCGAAAGTCGATGGAATGGGCGTTCTCGTCGGCGCCATAGGCCCATTGGCGCTTGAGAGCCGGGTCGGAGAAGGCGGCGAAGACCTTGTCGCGCGGGGCGGGGTAGGTGCGTTCCATCGAAAAACTGGCATGGACGGCGTTGCGGTTCATGTCGTGCTCCTGTCGGGGGTGGGGGTGTCGTCATCGCCCGTACGGGCAAGGAATTCGCCGAGGGCGTTGAGGCGCGTGTTCCACATCTCGCGGCGGGCGTTGATCCAGGTTTCCGCCTGTGAAAGGGCTGAGCGGTCAAGCGTGCAGGTGCGCACCCGACCCTTCTTTTGCGAATGCACCAGCCCGGCAGCTTCCAGCACGCCGAGATGCTGCAGGGTTGCCGGCAGGGAGATGCCGAGCGGTTGCGCCAAGGCGGAAACCGAGTGCTCGCCGCGGCTCAGCCGGTCGATGATGGCGCGCCGGTTGCGGTCGGCGAGCGCGGTGAAAACCATATCGAGCGGATCGTCAGAGTTAAGCATGTACTTAACTATTCATGCGAGCCCGCCGACGTCAACGCTAAAGTGCTCACTTAAGTGTTATTTTGTCTCCGGCAGATGTCGCCATGTGCCGGCGCGACTGCTAGCTTCCGCCCGAGCCGAATGGAGACATGATCATGACACATGCCGATCTGCCGGGCGTTCTCAGGCAGGAAAACGAGATCGTTTTCGACCATTTCGACGAGGACAGCGCCATCACCGTTCTCAACGAAGCGCGGGCCCTGGCAGCGGGCGCGCCGGCAGGGGTGGGGATCATGGTACGGTTCTGGGACCGTATCCTCGCATTCGGCGGCACCACGGGGTTCACCGACGGCAATTTCCTGTGGTGCATGCGCAAGACCAACACGGTGCGGCTGGTTCACAAGGCGAGCTATCGCGTCCTGCTCGAGCAGGACGGGAGAACGCTGTTCGAACCGCGCTGGGGCGTTTCGGGCGAGGACTATGTCATCTCAGGTGGCGCTTTCCCGATCCGTATCAAGGGTGTAGGGGTTATCGGCGCCGCTGCCATGTCCGGGTTGCACGAGCGCATGGACCACGAGTTGATCACTGCCGCGCTCGCCAAAACGCTTGGGCGCGATCCCGCAGAGCTGGCACTGCCGCCGATGGCTTGAGGGCCTTCGACCAACGATATAAGTATTTGTTCCAATGACCGACAGTATCGAAGTTTTCGACAGCATCGATTTCAGGCTGGACGAGGCAAGTTGGCCTTTCGCAGAGGCGCATCGGGACAGGATCGCGGCCCATTGGGCCAGGGAACTTGCGCAAAAGCCGGCGCTTTGGGACGGCAAGTTACTCGGCGCCTCGCATCCGCATGTCGAAAATGGCGTCCTGAAGGCGCGTTTTCTGACAGTCAATTTTTCCGAGTTCCTGGCCTGGCGCGACTGGGGCTATCCCGACACCGACTACTTCAACGTCTTCGGCTCGGCGGTGATTGCCGGCAATGACGGCGGCATCATTTTCGGCATCATGGGTTACGACACCTCCAATGCCGGCCAGATCTACCCTTGCGGCGGTTCGCTGGAACCCGGCGATGTCGGTGCGGACGGCAGGGTTGATGTTTTTGGTGCCACGGCCCGAGAGCTGGTCGAGGAAACCGGTCTCGACGCGGGCGAGGCGCAACTCGGAGGCGATTTTGCCGTGCGCTCGGGGCAGTTGCTGTCGATCGCACGCATCTACCGGTTCGACGCGCCGGCGGCTGCGCTGGCACGACGCATCGAGGATAATCTGACCCGGCAGGACGAGCGTGAACTCGAAGGCGTTTTCACCTTTGCCTCGCCCGACGAACTCGACCCGGCCCGTTCTCCGACCTATGCGCTGGCAGCGGCACGGCACGTGCTCGGGCGGCAGGCGAACTGACGGCGGAACAGCCGCCGACAAAGGTGGGCATGGCCTGTTTGCATCGGTGCAACAGTCGTTTGCCATTTGACGTTCGATGAGGAATCGGCAAGCTCACTTCGGGAGGATCCCGAAGTGAAGCTCAGATACAACATACTCGACGTTTTCACGGACAAGCCCCTCGCCGGCAACCAGCTGGCCGTGGTGATGAAGGCCGACAATCTCAGCGACGAACTGATGCAGAAGATCGCCAGCGAGTTCAATCTGAGCGAGACGGTATTCGTGCGCCAGCCGCGGCTCGACTATCACGCCGCTTCGCTGAGGATCTTCACGCCGAAGACGGAGCTTCCCTTTGCCGGCCATCCGACCATCGGCACGGCTGTGCTGCTCGGGCTCGAGCAACGCCTCGCCGGCGTCCGGCTCGAGGAGAAAATCGGTGTCGTCACCTGCGTGATGGAAAAGACCGGCAGGCGCTCGGGCATGGCTCATTTCAGCCTGCCAAAGCTACCGGAACGGCTCGGAGATGCTCCGCCGGTGCCGGATATGGCCGCTGCGCTGGGGCTTAACGTCGAGGACATCGGCTGTGGCGAATTCGAGCCGGCGCTGTGGTCGGCCGGAGTGCCGTTCTATCTCGTTCCGGTGCACGATGCCGAGGTGCTCACCCGCATCAAGATGGAACGGCGCGGCTGGCCCGAGGTGTTCACTGCCGGCCACCATTCGGCCTTCGTGTTCACCAAGGTGGCGAACGAACCCGGCATCCATTTTGCGGCGCGCATGATGACCACCGCGCTCGGGTTCGGCGAAGATCCGGCAACCGGTTCGGCGGCCGCGGCCCTGATCGGACTGCTGGCCGGACACGAACCCGAGGAAGGCACGTTCGACTACAAGTTGCGCCAAGGCTATGAGATGGGGCGCCCGAGCCAGATCTCGATGCGCTTCACCAAGCGCAACGGTGCGCTCGAACGTGGCGGAATCGGCGGCGGCGCCGTCGTTCTGGTCAACGGCGAACTGGACTTGCCGGTTTAGGGCCGACCCGATAGCCTTGCGACATTCTGTCGCATAAGGAGCCGGGCATGGATATCCTCAACACCGTGATCATCGCAGTTCATCTGCTCGGCCTTGTCGTTGGGATGGGATCGGGCATAGGGCTGGGCGTGCTGATGCCACGGCTCGCCTCGGCAGGAGACGACGAGCGAACCCGATTGTTCGCCATGGCCGATGTGTTTTCCCGCAACGGCCATATCGGTCTCGGCGTGTTGTGGGTGACGGGCATTCTGATCGTTGTGCTCAAATATGGCGGTATCGGCGGCTTCAGCACCTGGTTCTGGATCAAGATCGCGCTGGTGGTGCTGCTGAGCGCCTCGATCGGCATGGGGTCTGCCGCCTATCGCCGCTACAAGGCCGGCAACACCGCATCCGGCGCCCGGCTGTCCATGACCGGCAAGCTCAACATGATCGCCGGCCCGCTGATTATCCTTGCTGCCGTTTTCGCCTTTCACTGAGGCCAAAGGGCAGGGTGGCGTTCCGTATCTGCGACCGGAGACTTGCGATTCCTGACGAATTCCCGCATTGTTGGCGTCAATAGCGGGAAAATGCACCAAGGGCAGTAGTGATGCGCGCAAAGGCGATCACAGTGGCAGCAGCGGAAAACCGGAAGGCGCGGGAGCGCCTGATTCTGCTTGCGGCCGGTCTCTTGCTGCTTCCTGCCCTTCTTCTCCTCCTTATCGGCCCCTAGGCACCGGCGGCTCCGAGCGAGCGGGTGTGTAGGGGAGATTGAGCCGAACGCATTGTCCGGCCCAAGCAGCCGTTTCGCGGCGGGCCACCAGTATCAGGACCAGAAGATGACGAGCACCACCGATCACAGCGCCAATTCCGAGCGCGTCTACGTTTTTGACACCACCTTGCGCGACGGCGAGCAATCGCCCGGCGCCACGATGACCCTGGAAGAAAAACTCCAGATCGCCGAACTGCTCGACGAAATGGGCGTCGACATCATCGAAGCCGGCTTCCCGATCGCCTCGAATGGCGATTTCGAGGCGGTGGCCGAAATCGCCAAACGCTCCAGGAATTCGGTGATCGCCGGGCTGGCCCGCGCCATTCCCGCCGATATCGACAGGGCCGGGGAAGCGGTGCGCCATGCCCGCCAGGGCCGCATCCACACTTTCGTATCAACCTCGCCGATCCATCTGGCCCACCAGATGAACAAGACCGAGGAAGAGGTGTTGGAGATCGTCACCAAAACGGTGACCCAGGCCCGCAACCTCATCGACAATGTCGAGTGGTCGGCCATGGACGCGACGCGCACGCCGATCGATTTCCTCGCCCGCTGCACCGAAGCGGCGATCCGTGCCGGCGCCACCACGATCAACCTGCCCGACACGGTCGGATACTCGACCCCCGAGGATTATGCCGATATGTTCCGTCAGGTGATGGACAAGGTGCCCGGATCGGATCAGGCGATCTTCTCGACCCATTGCCACAACGATCTCGGCATGGCCGTCGCCAACTCGCTGGCCGGCGTCCGCGCCGGGGCGCGGCAGGTCGAATGCACCATCAATGGCCTCGGGGAACGGGCCGGCAATGCCGCGCTCGAGGAAATGGTCATGGCCATCCGCACCCGCGGCGACAGCCTGCCGTATCACACCGGCATCGAGACCACGCATCTGTCGCGCGTCTCCAAGGCGGTATCGGCGGCCTCCAATTTCCCGGTGCAGTACAACAAGGCCATCGTCGGCAAGAACGCTTTCGCCCACGAGAGCGGCATCCACCAGGACGGCATGCTCAAGAATGCCCAGACCTACGAGATCATGACGCCCGAAAGCGTCGGCATCAAATCGACCTCGCTGGTGATGGGCAAGCACTCGGGGCGCCATGCCTTCAAGCAGAAGTTGAGGGATCTGGGCTATGACCTCGCCGACAATCAGTTTCAGGAAACGTTCCAGCGTTTCAAGGATCTCGCCGACCGCAAGAAGAACGTCTATGACGAAGACATCATGGCGCTGGTCGATGATGAGCTGGGTTCGGCCGCCGACCGCATCAAGCTGGTCGACATGGAGGTGGTCTCCAAGATCAGCGGTTCGCATACCTGCACCATGACCTTGTCCATTGATGGCGTCGCCAAGACGGAAAGCTATGAGGGCACCGGCTCGGTCGATGCCATCTTCCAGGCGATCAAGCAGGGTGTCGGGGCCGATCCGCATCTGGTGCTCTATGCGGTCGATGCCGTCACCGGCGGCACGGATGCTCAGGCCAACGCCCATGTCCGCCTCGAGATGAACGGGCGTATCGTTTCGGGCAATGCCGCCGAGCCGGATACGCTCGTCGCCTCGGCCCGCGCCTATCTCAACGCCTATAACCGGCTGCTGATAGAACGTGGCGGCTCGGCCCAGGGCGCAATGGAGAGCGCCGCGGGGTAGTGGCGTGACCAGCACGCTCGAAGCGCCTGCCAGTCCGGACGATTGGCAGACCTTCCATGACATTCGCGAGGCCGAGCTGTTCCGCGCCCGGCATCGCGATGTCACCTATGACCGCAATCACCCGAATGATTTCATGCCCGAGAACCGGCCGTTGCTGTTCAAGCGGGGCGGTCGACCGATCGGGGTCATGCGCCTCGACGATCTCGGCAATGGCACTGGCGCCGTCCGCTTGGTGGCGATCACGAGCACCGAGCAGGGTCGCGGGCATGGCCGCGTCATGGCCGGAATGTGCGACGCTATTGCGCGCCGAACCGGACTGCACACGCTTTTTGTCAACGCCGCGCCCGAAGCGATTGGATTTTATAAGAAGACCGGTTGGGAGCGGTTCGTCTGGAACCCAGCAGAGCTGGTATCCATCGCAGCCGATTGCGTGCAAATGCGCAAGCGGCTTGGGTGATCGCGGCCAGCCCTCGCCCTGATCACGCACCCGTGGTGAAACTTGAGTGTTCCTTGCGCGCCGGCCCGTCTAGGACAGGGCCAAGCGAAAGGGAGAAAAGCTCATGCGTTCATTCATTCTGGCCGTGTTTCTTGTCGCATCCAGCCTGCTGACGGCGGGTGCCGCTGGCGCCGTCGAGTCCAGGACCGCCATCTTCGCCGGCGGTTGTTTCTGGTGCGTCGAGAGCGATTTCGACCATGTCGACGGGGTGCTCGACACTACGTCCGGCTATGCCGGCGGCACCATCGACAACCCGACATACGAAAACCATCCGGACTATATCGAAGCGGTGAAACTGACTTACGATCCGTCGGTCGTCAGCTATGAAGAGCTCTTGACCGCCTACTGGCATTCCGTCGATCCGACCGATGGTGGCGGCCAGTTCTGCGACCGCGGGCACTCTTATTTGACGACGGTCTATGTCGACGGACCGGACCAGCGCGCGGCGGCGGAAGCCTCGAAGGAAGCGGTGAAGGCGGATCTCGCAATCAAGGCCGAGATCGTGACTCCGATCGTCGATGCGACGACGTTCTACCCGGCTGAGGACTATCATCAGGACTACTACAAGAAGAACCCGATCCCCTACGAGTTCTACCGCTTCCGCTGTGGGCGCAATGCCCGTGTCGATCATGTCTGGGGTGACAAGGCCTATCTCGGCATCAAGCACTAGGGCGGCGTCAAGGTTCTCGAACCCGTCGCGACCGCACAATCGAACCCCGCCCAAGGGTGGGGTTTTGCTTATGCAAAGGACTTGCAAGACCGCGACATGTGGCCGCTATGCCTGCGACACAAGCCTGCGCGACATGTGGCCAAATTGACAGTTTGTACCCCTGCTGACTACCTCACGGGACGAGGCGCAAGGAGGGACGGCTATGGCCGATACACTCAACAACATGCTGGCGTGGTGCGGTTTTGACGCGTTCAGTCATGCTGGCGAGCGGAGACATATTCCGTTCGTCGTCCCAGTGCACGCACCGCGGCGGCCCTGATGAGCCGTTCCGGAGCGCCGATTTGACGATTCGCAGTTTCACTCGCAAGCAGTTCGGGCATCCCAGAGGCTGGCTCGGCGTTTTCGTCGGTGTCATCATGGCGTATCGGCCTTCGAACCGGCGGCGCAACATCTGGACGATCGACCTGCTCAAGATCGCACCCGATGACAAGGTGCTCGAGATCGGCTGCGGTCCTGGCATCGCCCTGCGCGAGATTGCCAGTCGCCTCGACACCGGCACGGTGACCGGCATAGATCATTCCGACATCATGTTCGATCAGGCGCGGACCCGGAACCTCGCCGGCCTGCGCGACGGCAAGGTGCTGATCAAGCATGGGGCGCTCGAAGATCTGGCCGAGAGCGAAGGCAGCTACACCAAGGCGCTGGCGATCAATGTCCTGCAGTTCCAGCCATCGATCTCCGCTGCCTGCGCCAAGATCTCAGCCGTCATGGCGCCGGACGGCGTGCTTGCGGTAACCTACCAGCCGCGGCTCAGGCATGCCACGCATGACGATGCCGCCGCTTTCGGCGACCACCTCGCCGTGGCGCTGAGCCATGCCGGCTTCGTCGACATCCGCATGGAAGAACTGACAATGAAGCCGGCGCCGGCCATCTGTGTCATTGGCCGCAAACCGGGCAAGGCCGACAAACCCGTCAAGTAGACGAGCCTGGGCCGATCGGGACGGCAACGCCGAGGCCGTCCTGCGGCCGCTTCGGCCCGGCGCACCACAGGCTAGTCGCCCTGATCTTCGCCTTCCGGTTCAAAGGCGAGGAGGTCTCCCGGCTGGCAGTCCAGATAGGCGCAGATCGCCGAAAGCGTCTCGAACCGCACGCCCTTGACCTTGCCCTGGCGCAGCAATGACAGGTTGGCTTCGGTGATGCCGACAGCCTCGGCGAGATCCTTGGACTTGATGCGGCGATCGGCGAGAGCGCTCGCCAGCGTGACCCTGATCGCCATCAAACGAACTGCGCGTTTTCCTCGGACAGCGCCGAGGCTTCGGTCAGGACCCAGGACACCACCAGGACGCTGAGGGCGAACATGCCCAGGAACACCGTGTCGCTGCTCAGCTGTACGGCAAGCTGGCGCTCGCCGGGAGGCGCATCCCATGTCAGGACAAGCCCGCCGAGCGTACGGAACAGCGGCTGCGCCAGCGCCCAAAACAGAATGGCGGCGGCGAAATCGCGCAATCCGGCGATGGTCGCGGCGGCAAAAAGCGCATCTGCCGCGAAGCCACGAAAGCAGGCCGCGAGCCGGATCAGGCCAAAGCTCAGGGGCAGGGCGGAGACCAGCAGCGTCGTTGCGTACAACAGCCTCCCGGCTTCCGCCGCCTCGGACGCGGTCAGGGTGATTCCGATGGTCTGGGCCAATGCCTCGACCGGCGCGAACAGGCCCATGAGGAAGACCGAGATGGGCGCAAGGATCATCAGGATCACGCAGATCGCCGCAACGAAGGTGCTGAAGCGCCGGATGCGGCGTCGGCGGGTGGAGGAGACGGTCATTTGAAACCAAAATTATTGTTGCACGATAATTTATTTCTGTACTACGAGAATGCCATCTCGTCAACGGAGTTGAAAATGACAAAATCCTTCTTCCCCCGGATCGCCCTTGCTCTCGCTGTCGCTTCGTCGTTTGCGTCGGTGTCGTCCGCCGCGCCACCGCCCGGGCCGATCACGGTCAAACAGGTCCTCGACCTGTTCGACACGATCGATACCGATCAGGAAGCCGGCAAACTGCTGTTCGCCTATCTCTCGGGAATCGGTGAAACGACAGGCGTACTGATCTCGGAAGCCAGGAAAACCGGGGCCTACGCCGGATGCTCCGGCCCGTTGTCGCTTGACGGCACCAGCGTTGAGGCGGCCTTGCGCGCCTCGGGTGGCGACAGTGCAACGCGCCCGGCCACGCCGGTGATCGTCGCCGATATGCTGGCGCGGGCATCCTGCCAATAGTTGGCCGCGCAACGGTTTCGGCGCGTCCGCGCGGACCTTCGGTCGCAGGCCCGTGAAAAATGCGCCTGAGGGCATTCATGTGCTGGACAGGGGGGAGGGTGTTTGCTAGAGAGGCCGCCTTGACGATGGGCGTGTAGCTCAGTTGGTAGAGCAGCTGACTCTTAATCAGCGGGTCCACGGTTCGAGTCCGTGCTCGCCCACCAAGATCCCTCCAGAAAACCAGTATTTTGTGCTTGGTGGCCGCAAGGCCGGAGCGACGGCGCGTGGGAAATCGCGCACTTGCCCCGCAAGGTGCCATACCGGCAGCCCCGCGAGGCAGATGCGTTGTTGCCGTTCCTCAAGCCACGCGGCGCGGGTAGGCCCGTTGCCGGTTCTCGACGAAGGTCTGATGCAGCGCCTTGATTGCCGGCTTGAGCAGGTCCCGTTCGAGCACGAACTGAACGTCGACATTCCGCGGGCCCTGCGAAGCGCCGAGGGTTTCAAGGCCTGCGTCGGCAATGGCCTGCAGGCCGCGCGTCAGCACTGAAAGCCCCTTCATGTCGCGTCCGATCACCGAGGCCATGGCCAGCATGCGCGAGCGGATGGTGGCGGCTGGATAGTGTTTGGCCAGGTCCTTTTCCACCCGCCGCATCGCCTTCAAGGAGGCATCGACGTAATGCGTGATGGTGTTGGCATTGGAGACTTTGGAGACGATGCGCACCTTGTGGCGGGTCAGTACGTCGAGAATGGCCGCGTCGTAGCCCTTGACGCCAACCATGTCCTGCTCGAACACCTCGAGCGCGACGATGTTGAGGCCGGTGACGATCTCGACGTCCGGGGCGCCTGCCGGCTGATCGTCGATCAGTGTTCCGGGATCGTCCGGCTCGAAGGCATTGGTCACGCGCAGCGGAACATGGGCCTGACGCAGTGTCTTGGCCGCCTTGGGGTGGATGGCTTCCATGCCCATGTTGGAAAGCTGGTCGGCGACGTCGTAATTGGTGCGGCCGAGCTTGCGCACGGCGCCCTGGCCGACCAGTTTCGGATCGGCGGAGGAGAGGTGGAATTCCTTGTGGATGACGGCCTCGCGCGCGCCGGTCAGCGCCGCCAGCCGAGAGAAGGTCACCTCCGAATAACCGCGATCATACTGGCGCATCAGACCTTCGGCGCATTGCGCATAGCCGGTGACGATCGGCAGCTCCGTGGCGAAGTCGACACCGCTCATGGCCGAACTGATACGCTCGTCCAGGCTGATATCGCCTTCGTCGCGCCAGCCGGACAGGTCGATGAAGCGGGCGTTGACGCCGGCACGCTTGAGCAGCAGCACGGTGGAGAAAGCGGAATGCGCCTCGCCGAGACCGGACAGCAGCTCACGAATCTGCAGCATGTGTTCGGACAGGCGGAAATGGCCGTATGAGCACAGGCGCTGCAGATCGATCAGGCAGTTGCGGGCGCCTTCGACACGCTCGCGCACGAACTGGTCGGCCTGCTCGATATCGGCGGCATGATCGAGTACGTGGCGATGCGCATCGGTCATGGCGCCGGCGGCGCGTTCGAGCGCGTCGCTCCAGCCGTGATCGCTTTCCGAATTGGCAAAGCGCGCATAAACGCCCGGGTCGCCGGACTTCTTCTTCTCCAGCAGCAGGTCGGTGATGCCGCCAAAGGCGGAAACGACGAAAATGCGCTGATAGAGGTTCTTGCGCGTGCCGATGAACAGCGTATCGCGCAACTCGTTCAGGCGGGACATCGAGGTTCCGCCGATCTTTTCAACAGTATGGTCGGAAGGGCTCATTGGTCCTTTGGGGTCATTGTTGGTCGGCAGGGGCATAGGAACCGTCTTCTCGGTGCACTTCCGTGCCGGTCACCGGCGGGTTGAAGCAGCAGGCCATGACCAGCTCCTCGTCCGCCTTCAGGGTGTGATGGTCATGCTTGTCGAGCGCATACATGACGCCGGGCTTGATCTGGTGTGTCTCACCAGTGGCGAGATCGGTGATCGCACCGGTGCCGGAGATGCAGTAGACGCTTTCGTAGTGGTGCTTGTATTCGAACGTGTGTTCGGAACCGGCATTGAGCGTAGTGATGTGGAAGGAAAAGCCCATGTTGTCATTGGCCAGCAACATGCGCACCGAGGTCCACTGGGCGTCCGAGACGGCCCGGTCGGTGTTCTTGAGCTCGTTGTAGTCACGTACGATCATCTGTTTACTCCGCTGCGATCCTGGTGGCCGATACGGCATCGTTGGCCGCAGAGAGAACGATGTCGAGCCCTTCCTTGAGCACGGCGTCGGGTGTGGTCAGCGGCGCCAGGACCTTGACGACCTGATCGCGATTGCCCGAGGTCTCGATGATCAGCCCGTTCTCGAAGGAAAGCGCGCAGATTTCGGCGGCCAGGTCGCCCGAACCGACGTCGACGCCCTGCATCATGCCGCGCCCCTTGAGGCTGGCGCCGGGCACGATCCTGGCGACGGCGCCAAGACCCTTTCTGACGATTTCGGCCTTTGCGGCGATCTCGGTCTGGAAACGTTCGTCGGCCCAGTATTTCTCCAGCGCCACGCGGGCAGTGACGAAGGCGTGGGTATTACCGCGGAAGGTGCCGTTGTGCTCGGCGGGACCGAAGACGTCATATTCGGGTTTGACCAGCATCAGCGCCATCGGCAGACCGAACCCGGACACCGATTTCGCCATGGTGACGATATCGGGCATCACGCCCATGTCCTCGAACGAGAAAAACGTGCCCGTGCGGCCGCAGCCGGCCTGGACGTCGTCGATGATCAGCAGGGCGCCGTGCTTTCTGGCAATCTCGGCCATGCGGCGCACCCAGCGTGGCGAGGCGGCGTTGAGCCCGCCTTCGCCCTGAACGGTCTCGAACAGAATAGCGGCCGGTTCATCGATGCCCCCGGAGGGGTCGGAGAGCATCTGGTCGATGAGCGCGGCGGTGTCGACGCCGTCGGCATAGCCGTCATAGGGCAGGCGCGTCACCCCGGATGTGTCCATTCCTGCGCCGCCACGGTGGTAGCCGTTGCCGGTTGCGGCCAGCGCACCCATGGTCACGCCGTGAAAGCCGTTGGTGAAGGCGATGACATTGGTCCGGCCCGTCACCTTGCGCGCCGTCTTCATCGCCGCCTCGACGGCATTGGCGCCGGTCGGTCCGGTAAACATGAGCTTGTGCGTCATGCCACGCGGCTTGAGGATGTGCGTTTCGAACGCCTTGAGGAAGTCCCCCTTGGCGTCGGTGTGCAGATCAAGTCCGTGGGCAATACCATCGCCGGCGACATGCTCGACCAGCGCCGCCTTCATGTCCGGATCGTTATGTCCGTAATTGAGGGAGGCGCAGCCGGCGAGGAAATCAATGTGGCGCGCGCCGGAATCATCGAACAGTTCCGATCCGACGGCGCGGGTGAACACTTTCGGAAAGCCCCGGCAATAGGAGCGGGCATCGCTCTCGCGGCGTTTGAAGATCGCTTTGGCATCCTGCATCTGGTTTTGCATGCGGTGTCCTTCTTGGATGATCTGGCGTCGGGGAAAGCCCCGGCGTGCTGTCGGAGAGCAGCGCGTTTCGGCCCAGCCAAAACGCCTGCTCCAATTCCTGTGTTCTTGGTGAATTCGCGACGAGACCGTCGGGCCGGCACTTCTGCGCTAGGCGGCGCGGATTAGCGTCGGGCGCCCGGGCAGCGTGATCGTCACCATGTGTTCGGTGGCATGGCGGCCGTCGAAATGGGTGTCGCGGGTGTAGTGGGGCCTGTCTTCGAGCTTGCCGCCAAGCGTGCGGGCAAAGCCTCGGAACAGTGCCCAGGAGGCCTTGTTGTCACCGGTGATGGTGGTTTTCAGGGCCTCGGCATCGGCGCAGGCATCTCGCTCGAGCAGATGGGTCAACATGGCGCGTCCCAGTCCCATGCCGCGCGCGGCCGGCGCGACGGCGACCTGCCAGACGAACAGGGCGTCCTGGTCCGGGATCATGTGGCCGGAAACCCAGCCCATCAACTCGCCGTCCTTTTCGGCCACGACGCAGGTGTCACGGAAGTGATCGGCCTGGACCAGGTTGCAGTACATGGAGTTTTCGTCGAGCGGGCTGCATTGGCGAACCAGCTCCCAGATTGCGGCCCCGTCGGCAGGCGTCGGCTTGCGCAGACGGGGCAAGGGCATTCGGGGTTTCGATGTCTCTTTGGGCATTTGAACTACCGTGTCGTTTCCTTCGGTGATCGAGATAGAGCATGCGCCGAGAAAATTCAAGGGGCTAAGCAATTATAGCTCGATACCACTCGAGAATGCTGAAAATACGTAAAAAAAACTGCAACAAGATGAAATTATGGGCATTCCAAGATGGTTAGCAGGGTGAAGTATCGCTCTTGACACTTTGATGATTGAAGTATCCGGCCCGGCTATGCGAAGCTCGCCCAATGACACAGGGAGCAAAAGAGCGCGTCGACGAGGGGCTTATCGCCCTGCGCCGCATCTTGCGGGCCACCGAGCTCTACGAACGTGAGCTCGCAGGTGCTGCCGGTTTGACGCCGGCGCAGTTGCGCGTGCTGCAGATTCTGGCCAGCCGGCCCGACGACAGCGCCACGCCGAAGGCGCTGGCAACGCAGATGGGTGTCAGCCAGGCCACGGTGACCTCGCTGGTCGACAAGCTGGTCAGGCATGGTCATGTCTACCGTACGCCTTCGGAAACCGACCGGCGCCAGACCAATGTCACGGCGACGGACGCCGGCAAGGCGTCGGTGGCAGCGGCGCCGGATGCCCTGCAACAGCGATTCGTCCGGAAGTTCGAACAGCTGAAGGACTGGGAGCAGGCGCAGCTCTTGTCCTCGCTCGAGCGCGTGGCAGGAATGCTCGATGCTGCCGACATGGATGCATCGCCGGTGCTGACGACGGGGGAAATCGATGACACGAAATCAGGAAGCAACCGGTCGCGGTAGCGGCAGGGAACCCGCCGGCGCATGCAGAAGGGCCGGGCATGTGAAATGCCCGGCCCGATTTTTTGGCGAGTGCCCTGAACCGGAGTCCGAGGCTTTGGCGGGGATGCTCGTTCGCTTGGCTACATGGCCGCCGCGCGGGCTTCCCCGATCAACGCATTCCACGTGTCCTGATGGCCGGCGATCCAGGCATCGGCATGGCGCGCGATGTCGGCTTCGCTGTCCTTGCCGTCGCGCATCAAAAGGTTCTCGGCGCTGATGTTATTGGCGGAGAGTTCCATGATGGCGAACAGCTTGGCTGCCGCTGGATTGGCGTCGGTGAATTCCTTGCTGGCAATGATGCGCTGATCATTGGCCTGGAAGCCGTAGTTCTTGCCATCGGGCAGAGCCGTATCGACGTCGGCGCGGGCACCCGGAAGCGACGAAAACGGCACTTCAAGCCAGACCATGTCCTTGCCGGGGACCAGAACGCCAGACACCCGGTACGGCGTCCAGGTGTAGTAGAGAACCGACTCGCCGGCATTGTGGCGGGCGATGGTGTCGGCGATGATGGCCGAGTACGAACCCTGATTGTGGGTCACCGTATCGCGCAGCTCGAACGCGTCGAGCTGATGCGCGATCACCTTCTCGCAGCCCCAGCCCGGGGTGCAGCCGGACGCCGGCCAGGCGAACAGGCCGCTCAGCATCAGCATGAAGATCGCCGGGATACCCAGAGGCGTCGACTCGACGCCGGCGAGAACGCCGTCCACCGGCCAGCGGATGCCCTGGAAGACGGGGCGGAAATTGGCAACGGTCCAGTCGAGCGCCGTCTCGACCCAGTCCTCGAACGGTGTGACGGCGTCGTTGAAGCGATGAACGATATCGGAGGCCTGGGTTTAAGGTCGAGCAGCCTGAGACAGCCAGTTGCCGCCGCTCGCAGATTCTCCGCCCGTGGACGCGCTGCCCGTGGATGCACCTTCGGTTGCTCCCCAGGGATTGGCCGCGGCGCCGCCGGCCTCTGGCGCAATCTGGTCGGTACCCGATGCCCACGGATTGGAACTGTCGTTCTGGGCGACGACGAATGTGGGGTTCGCGGGTGCTCCGGCCGCGACCGGAGCCTTATCAGTCATCAGCTCAGGCATTGGTGTCGTCCTCCCGGTCCAGAGTCTGCAGCAACCGGGCCTTGGAGACGACGCCAACAAGGCGTCCGTTTCCGTCGACGACGGGCATGCCGCCCGAAAGCTCGTTGGGATAGCTTTGCTCATTGGCGAACGGCCCGACCTGATCGAGCGCTGCCCGGGACCTCTCGTCCTGCCGTGCCTGCGGTGTGCCGGCCAGTTCGAGACCGAAGCCGACGTTCTGCAGCACCGTCAGTTGCGGCAACAGCGCAAAGGACTGGAACACCATGGAGATCTGACTGCGGCGAAAATCGAGAGGCTCTCTCTCGAACATGGTCGCGATGTTCTTGCCCATGGCGATGATCTCGCCCGAGGAGGGCTTGATCAGCCGGTTGAGCATGCGCACCAGCGTCGACTTGCCCGAGCCCGAAAGCCCCATGACCACAAATATTTCGCCTTCCGGGACAGTAAAAATGGCGTCACCAACGCCAAGAGCCATGCCGGTCTTTTCGAAAGTATGATCTTTGGAGGGTCCGCGCTCGTATAGAGCAACAGCTTCTTACGGTTTGTGGTCAAACATTTTGAACAAATGCTTGACCACAAGAGTATCAGGGCCTTGAGGAGCCTCTTCAGAGCCTGAAGATTCCGTCATTTCTGTCATGGGGGGCATAAAGCGTACGCACAGCCCGGAAAACAACCGCCTGCGGGAAATCCGTGCTGCCTCGTGTGGTCACCGCCCCAAACGGGCAGACTCCCGGAAGACGAGAGGCCGCGGAAGTTGGCGCCCGGCATCACGCTGGCGGTTTCAGCGTGTCAAGATAGACGGCCAATTGCTTGATCTGAGCCGGCGACAGGGCGAGATCGGCCATGTCGCCGGTGTTTTTGAGACTGTCGGTAATGCGGACAACGTCGGCGCCGCGAATATCGGGCGCGAGACCTTCGCCCTTGGCGTTCATGCCGTGGCACGAGGCGCAGCCGACGCCTCCGGCCGTTTCCTCGTGCAGGCGCTTGCCCGCCGCTATGTCGGCCGGCGAGGGGCTATCGGACGGCAGGGCCGTCACAAGCGCCATGATCCCCAGACCTGCCAGAATTGCGATGAACGCAAAATGGATGAACCGCATAGAGACCTCCAGACACGTTTTTGCCCGCCTGCCGTGTTCTGGCGGGCGCCGATTTCCTGCGGGGGAATCGGTTGTTTGCGGTTCTAATTCCGTGCGGCATAGGCTTTGTGACAGTTTCAAGGACCCGCCTGTGGCAAATCGACCGGATGGGGAGTCCTGCCGGAGCAATGCGGTCGGGCACACCGGAGGAGACGACAGCGGGCCGCGCCGCGTCGGAATATTAACCGGAACATGACAGATTCACTTCAAATGATGCCTTTTCTGCCCGAGACCGCGACATGACCGTTTCCGCCTTCGACCATCCGCTCCTGTCCCAGCTTGTCGGCGATGACGAGGTGGCTGCCTTTTTCGCTTTCGATGCCGAGCTGTACGCGGCCATCGCCTTCGAAACGGCGCTGGCGGACGTGTGCGCGGAGCTCGACCTGATCCCCAAGGATGCGGCACGGGCGATCGGCGAAAAGCTCAGCGGCTTCCGTCCGGACATGGCGCGGCTCGGCGCGGCGACCCGGCGCGACGGGCTGATGGTGCCCGACCTCATCGCCCAGATGCGCAGCCATATCGGCCAGCCGCACGGCCATCACCTGCATTTCGGCGCCACCAGCCAGGATGTCACCGACACCGGGCTGGTTCTCAGGCTGGCCGAGATGCTCAACATCATCCAGACGCGCATCGCGGCGCTGAAGGAGGTTCTCGCCCAGACCGAGAAACGCTTCGGGCCGCGCAAGCTGACCGGAGTCACTCGCATGCAGCGCGCCCTGCCGATCACGGTCGCGGACCGCATGCGCACCTGGATCGATCCGCTCGACCGCCATGTCGTCCGGCTCGAGGATCTGAAGCCGCGCCTGCTGGTTCTGCAGCTCGGTGGCGCCGTGGGCACGCGTCATGCCTTCAATGCCAGAGGCGATGATGTGGCGCGCAGCCTGGCGGCAAAGCTCGGGCTCGGTTTCACAGGTCCGTCCTGGCACACCGAACGCGACGGCATCACCGAATTCGCCGACTGGCTGTCGCTGGTCACCGGCTCTCTCGGCAAGATGGGGCAGGATCTGCTGCTGATGTCGCAAAACGCCGTCGGCGAGGCGAGTTTCGCCGCCGGTGGAGGGTCCTCGGCCATGCCGCACAAGCAGAATCCGGTCGCCGCCGAGGCACTGGTGTCGCTGGCCATGTTCAACGCCACGCTGCTGTCCGGCATGCATTGCGCCCAGATCCACGAGAACGAGCGCTCCGGTTCGGCCTGGACGCTCGAATGGCTGGTGTTGCCGCAGATGGTCGTGGCGACTGCCGGTGCTCTCAGGCGGGCCCGCAATATGCTGGAGCAGGTCACGTCCCTGGGGCGCTGATCTCCTGCGGCGATTTGCTTTCGACCATTTTGGAAAGGTTTTTGCCGCGGCCCTTTTGTTAGCGCTGTCCGTACCCTAAATAAAGGCCACGAAGGCCTCGCCTTCGGGCGTGGCCTGCCGCGCCGTGTTTGGCCCTCCCACTGCGGTGCCCCATCTTGTTTTTCTCCGACCCAGGCAGCTTCGGCGCTTTCGTTCAGGTTGTGCTGATCGATCTGGTTCTGGCGGGAGACAATGCGGTCGTCATCGGCATGGCAGCGGCGGGGCTGTCGCCCCACCTGAGGCGCAAGGCGATCTTCTGGGGCATCATCGCAGCTGCGCTGTTGCGCGTGGTTCTGGCCCTTTGCGCCGTCTACCTGCTCGAAATCGTCGGACTGTTGCTGGCCGGCGGCATCCTGCTGCTGTGGGTTGCCATGAAGATGTACCAGGAGCTGCGCGAAACCCATACCGGCGGGAACGGCGCTGCGGCCAGTGAAGACAGGCCAAGCGTCGACGCCAAGGTCAAGGGGTTCGGAGCGGCACTGTCGCAGATCATGATCGCCGATGTTTCGATGTCGCTGGACAATGTTCTGGCCGTGGCCGGGGCGGCGCGCGATCACGCCATCGCGCTTGGTTTCGGGCTCATGCTGTCGGTGGCGTTGATGGGACTGGCGGCCAATTTCATCGCGCGCCTGCTCAATCGCCATCGCTGGATCGCCTATCTGGGGCTGATCATCATCTTCATCGTGGCACTGCGCATGATTTTCGATGGCACCCAGGAGATCGCATTGTTCGCCGGCATCGAGCTTCCGCTGGCGCCCCATGGCGCGCGCGGCGCCTTCGGCAGCCACTGACCTGCATCTTGCGGGCGCGTGCTACGGCACCAAACCGGCTACGCAGACAGGCCAAGACATGCCGGTGATTTTTCCGAAACCATAGCCAGCTTTTTTCCTCGAATTGGGTTTTGGCGAAAGGATTTGAGCATGGGTCCGCACTAGTTTCGAGCCAGCACCTTTGCCACTAGCGGTGCCGTTCGACGCGTCGGGACATCTTCCGGAGCGGCGGTTCGGGCGCCGCGGACGGTCGTGAGGACGGAGCGGATCATGGATGCAAGCAGTAGTGCGCTGGTCGAAACCGAGCCGGCAATCGTGCCGAGCAAGGTAGCGGCAAAGGCGCAGGCCCCAGCCAAATTTCTTTTGACTCTCAAGCATGTCTCACCTGACGAGTGGGATGCACTGGCATCCGAATTCGACGGTGTTTGCCAGGAAATGACGACGGTCTTCGCCAAGAACCGTTGGCCCGATGTCCGTCTCGAGCCGGTCCTGATGATGGACGGCAACAATCCGGTCGCGGGCGCTCTGGTCATGGTCCAGAACCTGCCGCTTGGTATTGCCAAACTCGCCGTCATCAAGTGGGGGCCGGCGCTCAAGGACGAGACGCACCCGCATTGCCACGCCATCTACGGCCAGTCGGTCGATCTTCTGGTCAGTGAATACGCCCGCGAGCGCGGGATGATGCTGTCGATCATGGCGCGGGCGCCGCGTTCGCAAAAGGCCGAATGCGTGGAGTTCCTCGAATGGCGCGGCTTCCGCAAGGGGGCTGGATTGCTGTTTCCCAACCGCTATGTCGTCAAGTTGCGTCTGTCCGACGCAGCCCAGCGCAAGAGTTTTGCGCAGAAATGGCGCTATCACCTCAACAAGGCGGAGAAGGAAGAGCTGGTGTTCGAGCATGCCTCGCGCGATCAGCTCCCGGAATTCGATCGCCTCTACGAGGCGATGACCGACCGCAAGAAGTTCCCGGACTATTCGGCCTATGAAACCGTCCCCAAGCTCATGGACAGCAAGGTCGAGGCGCTCAGGCCCGAGTTGTTCTTCGTCAGGAAGGACGACGAGATCGTCGCCGGCGCGCTGATCTTCACTGCCGGACGAACTGCCGTCTATCTTTACGGCGCCACCAATGACCGCGCCCTGCCGCTTCGGGCCGGCTATTTCCTGCACTGGAACATCATCCGCTGGCTGAGGGACAACACTGCCGCCGATCTCTACGATCTTGGCGGCACCGACGGTTTCCAGGGCCTGCACCAGTTCAAGAAGGGCATGGTGGGGGACGCCGGCCTGATCACGCCGGTTCCGCCGATCTACAATTTCGCATCCAATCCGATCGCGCTCGTTCTCGGCACCGCGGCCTATGCGGTCCGCGACGGACTGCATGAGCTCAAACGCTTCATCAACTGGCTGCGCAACGACATGGCGCGGCCCAATCAGGGGCGCTAGGTGAAGCTTCTGTCGAAACTGACGGCCAGGTTGCCGTCGACGCTTGCTTCGCAGTCGGCGTTGATCTTCCTGGCACGCGTCATCGGCGCCGGCCTGATGTTTGTCGGTCAGGCGGCGATTGCGCGCGTCTGGGGGCAGGCGGTCCTTGGCGAATACATCATCGTCATCGCGGCGGCCAACCTGATCGCCGCCTTCATGCCGCTTGGCTTCCAGACCATCGGCACCTATTTCGCGGCTGAATATCGCGCCAAGGGGCAGGGACGCCTGATCTGGCGCTTCTCGATCCTGGCATTCGCGCAGCTGGCCGTCGTCTCGGTTCTGGTCGTGCTCTTCGGCTTCAATGGTCTCGGGCTTTTCGGGCCGACAGGCGCTGTCGTGGGCACGCATTTCCCGGCCATGGCAGCCATCGCCATCTCGACAGCGCTGATGTTCGTCGACTCCAGCCTTCTTGTCGGCCTGAAGCGCCCGTTCGCCGGCTATGTCGCCGACACGCTGTTGCGCCCGGCCCTGATGGTCGCGGCCTTCCTGATCGCACTGATCGTGCTGGAAGGCGGCATCGGCGACCTGCTGGTCGTATTCGCCATCGGCTATGGCATCGTCGGCATCATCCATTTCCTGTTCACCATCTGGTGCCTGCGGCTCGTGCCGGTCGATGGGCCGGATGTGCCCGTCGCCAAGGAAGCCGGGCGCTGGTGGCGTTTTGCCGTGCCGTGGGTGTTGATCGCGCTTGCCACCGATTTCTTCTTCGATCTCGACCTGGTGGCGCTGTCGAGCCTGATGAGCGCGGACGATCTCGCGATCTTCGGCGTTTGCGCCCGCATCTTCTCACTGGCCTCGTTCGGCGTGCTCGCGGTCTATTCCGTGACCATGCCCGATATCTTCGAAGCCGAGGCGATGAACGACCGCGCCGGCTTCATGCGCCGCATCGGCGACGCCAATATCGTGGCGGCCGGCGCTTCAATGCTGCTGTTCGGGCTGGCCGGCATCTTCGGTCCGTTCGTGCTCTTGCTGTTTGGAACCGGCTTTCTGGCCGGCTCGGCGCCGCTCGCCGTGCTCTGCCTGGCGCTGACGGTTCGCTCGGCCTTCGGTCCGACCAGCCTGGTGCTGTCGATCCACGATCACCCCTATGCCAGCCTGCCGGCCGTGGGCGCCGGTATTGTCACCCTGATCGGGACCAATCTGGCGCTGGTGCCTCCGTTCGGGCTGATGGGCGCTTCGGTCTCGGCGCTGATCGCCATTGGCGTGTGGTCGGGCATGTTGTGGTACGTGACCTGGCGCATGACCGGTGTCGACGTCTCGATCATGCCGCGCATCAGGGAACGGCAGGCCAAGAAAAAGGCCAAACTGGCCTCGGCCGAATAGTCGGAAGCGGATGAGGATGACCGTGCGTGAAGCGGCCTGTCAGCGCCTGAGGAAAGGCAGCCAGCGCTCGAGCCTGTGGCGCAGCTTGGCCATGGCGCCAATGCTGATCCCCCGGTCGTAATCCGGCTTGGTCTTTTCCAGCGGATACTCGTAGAGCAGGTAGTCTTCGCCGAACAGGTGCTGTTTGAGCTCGGCCACGCGCTTGTAGCCGTAGCGCTCCATCAGCGCGATCGAGACTTTGTTCTCGGGCCGCGAGTAGGTCAGGATCTTGTGGAAGCGGTCGTTCTGCCAGACCGACTGGTAAAGACGCATGACGCGCATGGCCAGCGTTCCCGAGCGGTATTTCGGGTCGAGGTAGGACCAATATTGCCACAATACGCCGTATTCCGGTCCGGACAGGATGAATCCGGCAAGTTCGCCCTTGTCGCGAATTGTCATGACGTGGCGCGGATCGGTGCGGATGAGCTGATCGAGATAGGCTTCGGTCAGGCGTCCGGATTCGAACGATTTGAAGGCCTCGTTGTAGTGCTCCGATGTCCGGACGGCGTCCATGACCATGGCGTGGACAGCCGCAATGTCGGAGAACTGCGCCGGTACCAGCACGTCCGGCTTGGCGCGGTCAATCGCCTTTGCTTCCGGTGCCTTGGCGGCCTTGGTGTCGGTCTTGGCGGTTTCTATCGTATCCACTGCGCTTGTCATGGCGACCTCGCAAATCGTTCAGTCAAAACTAGCACGCTGGCACCCAAATCCGCTGCGCGTGTCGGCGTTAGGCTTAACATCATGCAAGCAAGGCGTTACGGCCGCGCTAAAATCCGCCCCGTCGCGTTAAGAGTTTCGTTGCCGTCATCTCAAGAGCCGGGCGCGGTTAACTGAAAAATGTCGCCGATTTGACATCATGGACGCCTGATCAGTTAGTCGGGGCGCGACTATGACTTTCCTTAGGTATGTAACCACCATTCTTTCCGGCCTGGTTCTGGCGATCGGTCTTGCCGGTTCGGCATTGGCCGATGACTGGAAAGCCACCAAATTGAGAGGCGCCGTGTTTGCGCTGGTCGACAACAACTGGCAGCAGCTGACGCGCGGCGACATTGTGCCGGACGATCGCGTCATCCGCACGGCTCCCAATGGGCGCGTTCAGTTCAGGCGCGACAACGAAACCATCGATCTTGCGCCCGATACCCAGATTCGCATCTTCGACCGCGTCGGGCAGAAGTACACCGTGGTGCAGCAGCACTTCGGTGAGGTCGCCGTCGAAGTCGAACGCAAGCAGGTGCAGCACTTCGTCGTCCAGACCGAGTACCTGGCCGCCGTGGTCAAGGGAACCCGCTTCACCGTCACGGCCAACGATGCCGGCGCCGATGTCTCGGTCCAGCGCGGTGTCGTGGAAGTGCGTGATACCGGCCGCAAGCTCAAGGTCGACATCACACCCGGCCAAAGCGCCAGTGTCGGAAATGCCGAGAAGCTGAACGTCAGCGGCACCGGCACGCTGCCGACGGTTGTCGGGTATACCGGAGACGCCCTTGCCGAGGACGTGGCCGCCGTTGCGGCCGACGAGGACCTGGCGGCGAGCGATGTCGGTACACCGGCGGTCGCCAATACGGCCGACACGCCGGCGGCAAGCGTGGTCGCGAACACGCCGGCGGCCACCAAGACGGTGACCACCGTGACCGACGCGAGCGATGTGGGCACACCTGCTGTCGCCAACACTGCCGACACCCCTGCGGCAAGCGTGGTCGCGAACACGCCGGCGGCCACCAAGACCCCCCCGGGCCAGACCAAAACTCCCCCGGGCCAGGCCAAGAAGTAAACGGGAGGCCCTCCGGTTTTCCAGCCTGCCACCAGCGTGGTCCCGTCGTTGATGGGGCCATGATTCTCTGATCGGAATTTGGGAAAACGAGGATGCTCATTTCCGGGAAAACCGTTGCCATACTCTCCGGCATTGCTTTGGCAATCGGGCTTGCCGGTTCGTCCTTTGCCGCTGATTGGGAAGCGACCAAGCTGCGCGGCTCCGTGCTTGCGCAGGTTGGCGATGACTGGGTGCAACTGGCGCGCGGCGACGTGATACCGGACGACCGTATCATTCACACCGAATCCAGTGGGCGCGTGCAGTTCCGGCGCGGCAACGAGACCATCGATCTCGGGCCCGACACCATCATCCGCATTCTCGATCGTCCCGGGCAGACATTCACGGTGGTACAGCAGCATTTCGGCGAGGTGACCATTTCGGCCGAACGCCAGCAGGTCCAGCATTTTGCCGTGCAGACCAAGTATCTGGCCGCCGTCGTCAAAGGCACGCGCTTCACCGTCATCGCCGGCTCGGGATCGGCAGAGGTGAAGGTGCAACAGGGTCGTGTTCAGGTGCGCGATGTCGCTCGTGGCGTCATGGCCGATATCACCCCGGGTCAGAGCGCCAGTGCCGGCATTTCCGACATGCTGGAAGTCAGCGGTGCCGGAGACCTGCCGCAGATCGTGCATTTCACCGGTCAGTCTCTGGACCAAAACGTGGTTGCCGGCAAACCGGTGGATCGCGGCACCGGCAATGCCTTCGGGCTGTCCAAATCCGGGAACGGCAATGCCGGCAGCAATGGCAATTCCGGCACCAGCAATTCGGGGGGGAATGGCAACTCGAGCAGCAACAATGCCGGAGGCAATGGCAAGGGCAATTCCGGCAGCAACAATGCTGGCGGCAATGGCAACGGCAACAACCCCGGTTCATCCGGTTCCGATGCGTCGTCCAGCCCCGGCAAAAGCGGGAGTGCGCCCGGACGAAACAAGTAGCGAATTGTCTGCTAAGTCCAGACGGCAAGTAACCTAATCAGCAGGATTTGCCACTAGGATAGCGTCCGAAGTGACGGAGCCATCGCTGAACTGGCTCGGAATGCGGAGCGCGCGTGAAGTCCAATCTACGATCACCGGTCACCATGGCGGTGCTGCTCGCGGTGTTCCTGATCGCGCTTGCAGGCTGGTTCAAGCCGGTCGACGATCTGATCCGCTCCATCCGCTTCGGCGCCATGCATCACGCCGCCAGCGGCCAGATCGTCTTTCTCGACATCGATGCGGAGAGCCTGAGCGAAATTGGCGTCTGGCCTTGGCCGCGCAGCACCTATGCCAAGCTGATCGACAAGCTGGTGGCGGACGATGCCACCGACATCGTTTTGGATATCGATCTGTCCAATGCCTCGACAGACAGCGAGGATGCCGAGCTTGAACGAGCGTTGCGCGATGCCGGCGGCTATGTGCTGCTGGCGAGTTTTCTGCAGCCGGCGGGGCGCGACGGCACGCAGCACGTCAACCGGCCGATGCCGCGCTTTGCCGCACAAGCCACGCTGGTCAGCGTCAATGTTCCGGCCGATCGCGACGGGCTGGTGCGTCGCTACAATGTGCGGTTGACCGCCGATGGCGACGCCTACCCGACGATCGGGACCGCACTATCCTGGTCCATGAGCAATCCAGAAGGCCAGTTCGCACTCAATTTCGGTACTGATCTGTCGACGGTCCCGCGTTACTCGCTGCGCGAGGTTCTCGACGGCAGCATTGGCAGGGCCGAGCTGTCCGGCAGGCAGATCGTCGTTGGCGCCAGTGCGCTCGAGCTGCGCGATACCATGGCCGTGCCGCGCTACGGCACTCTGCCCGGCGCACTTGTTCACGTACTGGCGGCGGAAAACCTCAAGCTGGGGATCGCGCTGAAGGAGGTGCCGATCGCGGCTTCCGTGCTCCTGGCCCTTGTTGTCTCGCTGATCATCGGCGTGATCATCCGGCGGTTTTCGACCCTGATGGTCGCAGCAGCGGCCATCGCCATCGCAATCGCCCTGGAAGGCAGTGCCCTGGCGTTGTTGTCCGCATTCTCCATCATGGTCGATACCTTCGTCATTCATGCGGCGATGACCGCTTTCGGCGTCGTCACTCTCGGCTACGAGCTCTCCGCCAAGGGCAATCTGCTCAACACCTCAACCCGCGCCCATGCCGAGACACGCAATGTGCTCGACCGCGTCATTTCCAACAATTTCGACGGCATCGTCGTCTGCGACGTCATGGGCAATGTGCTGATGTCGAGCCGGCTGGCCGAGGAGGTCCTCGGCGACGGGCGTGATCTGGTCGGCAAGCCGATGGCGAATATCCTGCCTGCGGCGCTGGATGCAGCAATGCGCCAGGCGCTGGCGGCGCCGGAAGATGCCATGCAGGACCAGCTGCGGGAACTGGAGATCGAGGCCAGCACGGGCACGATGATCATCGAGTATGTCATCACCGTTTCCGAACCCGAGCATGTGCCGGGAACGGCAACGGTCGGGGGCAGGGTGGCCTGCCTGACGTTCCGCGATGTCACCAGCCGCCGTGCGAACGAGGAACGTCTGCGCTATCTGGCCGGCCACGATCCGCTGACCGGGCTGGTGACGCGCAACCGCCTGGTCGACATCGTCAATGCCGCCATGTCCGATCCGAAGCGCCGCGCCGCCGGGCTGACAGTGTTCCTGCTCGATCTGTCGCGCTTCAAGGCCGTCAATGAATCGCTTGGGCACTCCTACGGCGACGCCGTGCTGAAACAGGTCGCACAGCGCCTGAAATTGAGCGAGGTGAGCCTGGTGGCGCGGCTCGGCGCCGACCAGTTCGCCATGATCCGTTCGGGGGTCTGCTCGGATTTCGGCACCGACGCCTTCTGCCAGACCATTCTCAAGCGGGTGAGCGATGTCTACCAGATCGGCGAGCACCGGGCGATTGTCGGCGCACGCATCGGCGTGACCAGCAGCGCGGTGTCGGGTCTCGAACCGGAAGTGCTGCTCAGCCATGCCGATATGGCGCTGAGCGCCGCCAAACGCCTGCCGGGCAACAGCCTTTTCCGCTACTCGCCGGAAATGGAAGAGAAGCTGAAGGAAAGCCAGCGGCTCGAGATCGCCATGCGCCACGCCATCGAGCTCAACCAGATGCACCTGAGCTACCAGCCGCAGGTGTCGCTTGCCGACGGGCACCTGATTGGCGTCGAGGCGCTGGTGCGCTGGCACCACCCCCAGTTGGGGGTGATCGCTCCCGGACGTTTCATTCCGGTGGCCGAGGAAACGGGCCTGATCATCGATCTCGGGCGCTGGATCCTGATGACCGCCTGCCGCGAGGTGGCGCAATGGCCCGGCCACGTCAAGCTGGCGGTCAATGTCTCGCCGCTACAGTTCGAATTCGGCGACGTCGTCGGCGATGTCATGCGCGCCCTGACCGAAAGCGGCCTGCCGGCCAACCGGCTCGATATCGAGATCACCGAGGGCATGCTGATCTCCAATCCACGCATGATCACCGAGACGCTGGAGGCCCTTCGCCAGATGGGTATCGGCATTGCCATGGACGATTTCGGCACGGGCTATTCCTCGCTCGGCTATCTCGGTCGTCTTCCGATCGACAAGATCAAGATCGATCAGAGCTTCGTGCGCGGCTTGCCTGACGATACCGAATCCGCTGCTATCATCCGGGCGGTCATGACTTTGGCACAGTCGCTGGACAAACTGGTCGTCGCCGAGGGAATCGAGAATGCCGATCAAGCGACGCTTCTGCGCCTGGCTGGGTGCCAGATTGGCCAGGGCTATCTTTACGGGAAGTCGCTCAGGTCGGCAGAGATGTCGGCCCGTGTCGGCCGCGTCGAAAACGAGCGCCGGCGCGCCGTTGGTTAGGCGCGCGCGTTTCTGGCTTCCTGCCGCTCTCGCATTGATGATGGCCACGCCCGCCGCGGCGCAATCGGATGGACCGGGCCTTGACGTCATGGCCGGGCAGATGATCCTGAGCGGGTTTGCGGGCGACAGCGTCGCCGCCACCAGCGAGGTTGCGGATCTGATCGCAGCCGGCAAGCTCGGCGGTGTCATGTACCTGAAAACAAACGCCAGTTCGCTCGATGCGATCAAGGCCATGAACGCGGCCTTCCGCGCCGCCCGTCCCGACCTGCCACCCTTCATCGCTCTCGACCAGGAGGGCGGCATGGTCGAGCGTTTGACCTCGGCGATCGGGTTCGGCGAGATCGCCTCTGCAGCAGACATTGCGTCATCGACTGACCCGCTTGGTGCCGAGGAAATCTATGCCGGCATGGCTTCGGGTCTCAAATCGGCTGGCTTCACGGTCAATTTCGGGCCGGTCGTCGATCTGAATCTCAATACGGCCAACCCGGTCATTGCCCGATACGGGCGCTCGTTCGGCGCCGATGCCGAGGGTGTGGCCGCCTATGCCGGCGCCTTCGTTGCCGCCCACCGTCGGGCAGGCGTGTTGACGGCGCTGAAGCATTTTCCCGGGCACGGCTCATCCAGCTCGGACAGCCACGAGGGCTTTGTCGATATCACCCGGACCTGGCAGCCGGTCGAACTCGAACCCTTCCGCCGCATGATTGCCGCCGGCGACGCCGACATGGTCATGGTGGCCCATCTCTATCACGCCAAGTTCGGCACCGATCCGGCGCAGCGCCTGCCGTCCAGCCTGTCGCCATCCTGGATCGAAGGCGTGCTGCGCGCCCAACTCGGCTTTGAGGGCGTCGTCGTTACCGACGATCTCGAAATGGGGGCGATCCGCCAGCACTTCACTCTGGCTGAAAGCGTCATTGCCGCGGTCAGGGCAGGGGCCGACATCCTGTTGTTCTCCAATACCGTCGAACCGCGCCTGTCACTTGCCGATGACGTGCAGAAGATCCTTGTTGACGAGGCCGAACGCAATCCGGCCTTCAAGGCGCGCATCGCCGAGAGCTTCGCCAGGATCGTGGCGCTCAAACGCAGACTGTGACGATGCGTCCGATGGCGCCGCCGGTTGACGGAGGCATGTTGAGGCAGTAATAGGTCAGCAATACTGACATAAAGGCTCTCGCCATGAACGTCGCGCTGATCTGGAGCTTTCTGCTTCTTGCCGTTCCGGCGTATTTCACGCCGGGTCCGAACAATCTGATGCTGATGACCTCGACGGCCCGTTTCGGCTTCATGCGCACCGTTCCGCATGGCGTCGGCATCGTCTTCGGCTTTCCGTTCATGGTCTTTGTCGTTGCGCTTGGGCTGGGAGAGGTGTTTCACGCCTTTCCCGTGGTCAAGACCGTGCTGAAATACATCTCCGCCGCCTACCTGTTGTGGCTGGCCTGGCATCTGCTCAGCCTCAGGATCGGCAGCGTCGAGGCGCGGGCCCGCCCGCTTCGTGCCTACGAGGCGGCGCTGTTCCAATGGATCAACCCCAAGGGCTGGGCCATGGCCGCCAGTTTCGCCGCAGCCTTCGTTGTCGGCGGAGAGCAGCGTTTTGCCTCGATCATCTGGCTGACGCTTGGCTGCCTCACGCTGTCGCCGCTGTCGACGCTGACCTGGATGGGCTTCGGGGAAAGTCTTCAGGCTTTTCTCACAAGGACCGGGCTCGAACGCTATCTCGGCGTCGCCCTGGCACTACTTCTGGTCGCCGCCGTAATTCTGTTTTTCATTTAGCTGGATCGAGTTACAGTGTCACACGAGCGTAGTGCAAGTGCGGCATTGTCCGCGCCGTCGACCTAAGGGAACGCGAGTCGGCTGATGACCGATACCAAGGAAATCAAGCGCGTCAGGGCGCTGTTCATCTCCGACGTCCACATGGGCATGAGGGCCGTTTGCGTTCGCCAGCTCATTGCGTTTCTCGGCAGCTACCAGGCCGACACGCTTTATCTGGTCGGCGACATCGTCGATGGCTGGAAGCTGCAAAAGGGCTGGCGCTGGCCGCCCGAATACAACCGGCTGGCGCAGATCGTCCTCGACATGGCTGTCAACGGCACCAAGGTCGTCTATCTGCCGGGCAATCACGACGAGTTCCTTCGCGAGTACCTGGGCACCTATTTCGGCGAAATCGAACTGGCCGACCGCGTCATCCATACCAGCGCCACCGGCAAGACCTATCTGGTCATCCACGGCGACCAGTTCGACATGGTGGTCGGCAGGTTCCCGCGCCTCAGCCATTTTGGCCACTGGGCCTATAACATGGCGCTGCGGGTCAATCCGCCGATCAACTGGTTCCGCCGGCGCCTCGGGCTGCCCTATTGGTCGCTGAGCCAGTGGGCCAAGGAGAAGGTCAAGAACTCCTCGGCCATCAAGGATCGCTTTCAAACCGCGCTGGTGCGCGAGGCGCGCGAATCCGGCGTCGACGGCGTTGTTTGTGGCCATATCCATGTTGCCGACATGCACGACCAGTTCGGCATCGAATATCTCAATTGCGGCGACTGGGTCGAGAACTGCACGGCCATTGCCGAAAACTTCGACGGCAAGTTCGAACTGGTGCGCTGGCCGCGCGAATTGCCGGCACGCAAGCCGCACCGGCGCAGGTTGAGGGTGGTGCGAATTGCCCAATAGGCTTGTGATAGTCACCGATGCCTGGACACCTCAGGTCAATGGCGTGGTTCGCTGTTTGACGGCGGTCGGCGACGAGCTGGCGCATCGCGCCATCGATGTATTCTATTTGACGCCAGCACAGTTCTGGACCGTGCCGCTGCCGACCTATCCCGAGATCCAGCTGGCACTCGCCAGCCAGGGCGCTGTTGCCGCCTATTTCGACAGAGTGCAGCCCGACCATATCCACATCGCCACCGAAGGCCCGCTGGGGCTGCAGGCGCGCCTGTTCTGCGAGTGGAACAAGATCGACTTCACCTCGAGCTATCACACGCGTTTCCCCGAATACCTGGCAGCGCGTGTGCCGATCCCGACCGAAGTTTCCTACGCCTATCTGCGCTGGTTCCATTCGGAAGCGGCAGTGACCATGGTGCCGACGCCTTCGGTTGCCGACGTGCTCAGCGGGCACGGGTTCACCAATCTCGCGGTCTGGTCGCGTGGCGTCGATACCGCCGCCTTCCATCCCGGCGAGAAAACGCTGTTTGCCGATCTGCCCGGTCCGCACCTGCTTTATGTCGGTCGCGTTGCGGTCGAAAAGAATGTCGAAGCCTTCCTGAAGCTCGATGTGCGCGGCACCAAGATCGTCGTCGGCGACGGGCCGCAGCGCGAGGAGCTGAAAAAGAAGTATCCGGACGCCCATTTCGCCGGCTCGTTGCACGGCGCCGAACTGACGGCGCATTATCAGAGCGCCGATGTGCTGGTGTTCCCATCGATGACCGACACGTTCGGCAATGTCATGATCGAGGCATTGGCCTGCGGCACGCCCGTCGCCGCCTACCCGGTGACCGGGCCGGTTGACGTCCTGTCCGACCCGAGTGCTGGAGCGCTTCACGGCGATCTCGCTGCAGCCGTGCGCAAGGCGCTGACGCTCAAGCGGAGCGATGCGCTTGCCCATGCCGCGCGCTTCACCTGGACGCATACAGCCGACCAGTTCGCCTCCTGGCTGGTGCCGTCCAAACTCGACCGGCGCCGATCCAGCCACGCCGCCTGAGGCGCGCCGCTCGCCGGGGCTCCGCCGACCGATGCAGCCGTTCCTGTGGCGCGCATCGACGGTGGCGCCGGTCAGAAAGACATGATCCGTCCACGGTTCCTAGCACCAATCCTGGCCTTCGCTGTCGTTCGGGGACTGCACCACATATTCGGCGCCTTTGCCGGCGTTGTCTGGCGTGCCGACGGCATCAGCAAAGGCTGGGTCGGTCCGCTGCTGATAATCGGTGCTGGAGCGGAGTTGACGGCGATGTTCCTGTTCCGCCGCATCGCCTGACGCTTCACTGCCCGCCACCTGATCCTGTTCGCCATGATGGTTTCGGCCGAGCGCTGGGGCGTGATGAGCCCCAGCCTGCCGTTGTGGCTGCTGGCGGCGCTGGAGCTTGCAAACGGCATCACTTTCGGCATCTCCTATCTGGAGCTGATGAACTTCATTGCCAACTGGACACCGGGGCATGTCACCGCCGAGGCACTGTGCTTTGCCACCGTGATGCGGCTCGCCGGCGTTGTCGTCATCCTCAGCGGCTTCGGCCATGTGATCGATGCGCTCGGCATCCAGGCCTTTGCCGTCGGCATCGTGATCCCTCTGGCTGCCGCCGGACTTGTAGTCTCATCGTTGCGGACCGTGCCGAGAGCCGACAGCGGCCTGTAGGTTGCAGGCGCGGCGTGAGCGCATTGGCGAGGCTTTTTTGAAAGTGCAGCCAGTGCTGCATGCCGGACCTGTGGCGCGCCGGGCACAGTTTCCGAAGATGGAAAAGGGCGGCCATGGGCCGCCCTCTCATTTTCTCATCCGGATGATGCCTGTCAGGCAAGGCGCCCGGCGGCATGTGCCAGCATGGTGTAGACCTTGCCGCGATCGGAGACGAGCAGGGCGCGGGTCTCGCTTGCGGCCTGCGGGCCTGATGCAGCGCGCTTGAGATAGGACTCGAACTCTTCCATGTAGGCGTGAGCCGTGGTGGCGAACTCCTGGTCGCGCTGCAGCTTCTTGCGGACCTCGTCGTAAACGCCCTGGCCACTCAACGTGTAGATGCGGCGCGAGAAGACATTGCCTTCGCCGGCCTGATAACGCTGCCAGGCTTCGGTCAGCGCTTCGGTGTCGACGGCGCGGGCGATCTCACTGGAGAGACCAGAGAAGCTCTGCTGGCGCGACGGGGCACTGGCCTGGCTGGCCGAGGCGTTGCGCAGCACATCGCGCAGCCAGCCGCCGTTGCGGTCGGCACCGGCGGGGGCCGGTTCAGGCGCCGGAGCCGGAGCCTGCTGGCGCGGGGCCGGGCGCTGGGACGAGCCGAGGACGGTTTCGAGCGCATTGGAGATGTCGGCTGTCGAGCTGGGCGCCGGCGAGCGGAAGCTCGGCTGGCGAGCCTCGATCGGCTGCACCTCTTCGCGACGGCGCTCGGGCTGGCGCGGTTCGGGGGGCGGCGGCTCGGGCTGGCGCGGTGCCGGCTCCTCGCTGCGGCGCGGCGAACGCTTCAGGGAGACGTCATGGGTGCCCGACTGGTTGCGCACGATGGCGTTGAGTTCGTTCAGCGCCTCGATCTGCTCGGCAACGACACGGCGCATCGCCGCGGCGCTGGCCCGGGTTTCCTCGGGCAGTTCGAGCACGCCGCGCTGCAGTTCGGCGCGGGTCGATTCGAGTTCGTGGCCGACCTGACCGGCAGTGGCGCGCATGGCAGCCGCCGTATCGTTGAAGCGGCGGCTGGCCTCGTCGAGCGTCTGCTGCATCTCGTTGAGCATCTGCTGCTGGGCATCGTGCAACAGCTGATTGGCGCGGCGGCCTTCGCCATCGGCGGCGGTCGAGAAGCTCTCCAGCCCCTCGGTGACGGCAGTCGAGGTCGACTGCAGCGCCTGTTCCATGGCCTGGCGAGCGGAAACAAGCCTGCGTTCGGTCTCCGAAACCGTATCGGCGATCGAGGCGGCGAAGGTGCGCATGCGTTCGTCGATTTCGTCGGCACGCGAGGTGAAGCTCTCGGCCAGGGCCTCCATGGCGTCGCGGCGGTTCTCCAGCGTGTCGATGGAGAAATTGCCGGCGTCCTTGAGGTTCTCCGCCGCGGCGCCGATATTCACCGACTGGCGGTCGAGAGAACCGACGAGATCGGCGAATTCCTGCGTCATTGTGGAGATCGCCTTCTGGAAGGCATCGACGTGGCGGGCAACCAGACCGCCGGCGTCTTCCGTCGCCGACAGGGCGTCGCGGACCGTGGTCGAATAGGACGAGGTCTGGCTGGCAACGCGCGATTCCATGTCTGCGAGGTTGGAGGTCGTGGTCTCCAGAACCCGCTGCAGCAACAGGTTCGAATCGTTGAGGCGCTTGAGCGCGTCGTTGAGTTCGTTGCCGATGCGGACCGTGGTCTCGGACATCAGCTGCTCGGTGTCCTGAGCCGTCTCGGCCAGCGCTTCGCGCAGGATGTTGCCGTGGTTCCTCAGCGAAGCGCGCAGATCCTCGGAACGGGAATCGATGATCTCGGCAAAGGCAGCGGACTGCTGGGCAACTGTATCCTGCATCTCGCCGAGCCTGGCGCCGAGCTGTTCGGCGGTCGCCACGGCCTTGACCTCGACGAGGTCTTCGATGTGGCGGGAGGCATCCTTGACGCGTTCGAGCGCCGTACGCACCGCAACATCCATGCGGGCGGCGGTCTGCTCGACATCGGTCGAGATCGACGCTGTCGCCTTGGTGACGCGATCGGTGATGGTCTCCTCGATGCGATCGGCGCTCGCTTCCAGCTCCGTCATGGTGTTGGACATGGTCACCGACAGCGTCTGGTTGAGCTCGGTGAGCCGGTCGGCTGCGATCTCGGAGCGGGCAGTGATGGCCTCGGGCAGGGTGCCCAGGCGCTTGTCGACCATTTCGGTGATCGAGTTGGCGGCATGATCGACGCTCTGCTCGATGGTCTGCGAGGCATCGCGGGCGCTTTCGACGATCTTGGACGAGACCGTGGCCAGACGCGCGGTGAGGCCAGATTCGACGTCGTCGAGACGCGAAACGGCGGAATCGACGCCGCGGCCGAGGGTGTCGTTCAACCCTTCGATACGGCCATCGATCAGGGCCGTGATGCGGTTGGACTGGTCGGACATGGTGGTCACGACATTGTTGATGACCCCGGACATGCGGGCATCGAGCTGTTCGCCCTGGCCGTCGATGGCAGCGGAAATCTGCTGGGTCCTGGTGTCGATAAGGCCTTCGAGAGCCTCGGTCTGGGTGACCAGCGTTTCGCTGAGGGTCTGGGTGCCGTGCGACAGGGCCTCGGAGAACTTGACGGTGCGGTTGCCCAACACGTCGCCGAATTCCTGGGTGCGGCTCGACAGGGCCTCGGACAGCTGCTGGGTGCGGGTGCCGATGCGTTCGGCGATGGCGCGCGTCTGGTTGCCGAGCGTTTCGCCGAGGGCATGCGTGCTCTCCTCGATCGCGAAACTCATTTCGCCGGTCTTGGTTTCGAGCGTATTGGCGAACTCCGCCGTGCGCAGCGCGATGGCTTCGTCGATGGAACTGGCCGTATGCTCGATGGTGGCGCTGAAAGTGGCCGAGCGATCGTCGATCATGCGGGCAAAGGTTTCGCCGCGTGCATCGAGCGTTTCGGCCAGGGCCGTCGTTCTCTCGCCCATCGCCGCGTCGATGAGACTGGCGCGGGTATCGAGGACATCGGTCACGCTGGCGGTGCCCTCGGCCAGAGCGGTGTTGATCAGATTGGCGCGTGTATCGAGGACCTCGGCGAGGCCGGCGGTCTTCTCGGTCAAGGCGCTGTCGATCAGGTTGGCACGCGTATCGAGGACATCGGCCAGGCCGGCAGTCTTCTCGGCCAGGGCACTATCGATGAGGCTGGCGCGGGTGTCGAGAACCTCGGCCAGGCCATCGGTTTTCTCGGACAGGGCGACATCGATCAGGCTGGTACGTTCGTCGATGTGATGGATGAAGCCATCAAGACGCGTGTCGAAGGTACGTTCGATGCGGCTGGCGCGCTCGTCGGCGACGGCGGCGAAGGCATCGGATTTTTCCTCGAGGGCATCGGACAAGGCTTTGGTGCGCTCGTCAGCAGCCGAGGCGAAAGCCTGAGTGCGCTGGTCGAGCGTCGCGGCGATGCTGTCGGACCGTTCCTCGAGCGTGCGGGAAAGGGTGTCCGTCTTGTCGGTGATCGAGGTCTCGAGGCTGCTGGCGCGCGAGTCGAAGGCGCCGGTGTGCTTGTCGAGCATGGTGATCAGGCGTTCGCCCTTGTCCGAGACGACGGCGTCCATCGTGCCGAGCCGGTTGTCGAGCATCAGCGCGACCTCGTCGACGCGCGTCGACAGGGTGTTGAGCGTTTCGCTGCCGGCAGTGGAGATGACCTCGCGGGCCGAGTCGGTGTTCTCCTCGATCACGGCGCCGATCTCGATGATGGCCGACTGGAAGCGGCTCTCGATGGCATTGATGCGGATCGACATCGATTCCTCGAGCCGATCGATCAGGCCGGTCAGAGTATCCTCGGCATGCACGGTGCGGCTGCCGATGTCGTTGACAACGCGTCCGCTCAGCGCTTCGAGCGCCTGACTCAGGGAGGTCTCGCGTTCGTCGAGCCCGGACAGCATGGCGTCGCTGCCCTTGGACAGGGTAGCGGCGAGATTGGCGGTGCCGTCCTCGATGGAGGCGCTGACAACGGCGGAACGTCCGTCGATTTCCTGGATCAGCGAATCCATGCGGGCTTCGATGGCCGCTGACAGCAGATTGGTGCGGCTGTCGAACAGCGTCGTCAGCTCGTCGGTGCGGTTGCCGAACAACCCGTCGAAACGCTCGTACTTGGCTTCGATGGCCGCCGCCATGTCGGCGGTGCGGGTGTCGATGCGGTCGACGAATCCATTGGCGCGGTCGTCAAGAACCGTATGGAAGGCCTTGGTGGCGTCTTCGATCTGGGCGCGGGCCGCCGCGCCATGCTCGGTGATCGTTGCCTGCAGCACGGCGCCGATCTGCTCCATGTCGCCGATCATGGCGGTATGGGCGCCGCCGATAGCGTCGCGCACTTTGTCCGAATTGATGATGACGGCATCGCGCTGCTCGGCCAGATCCTGGATCAGGGCGCGCAGGCGGGATTCATTGTCTGAATAGGTGCGTTCGAGCGAGGTGACCTCGTTGTGCACCATGACTTCGAGTTCGCCGGCGCGGGAAAGGGCGCGTTCGAGGCCGTCGCCAAGGGCGTTGACCTCGCGGCGCACGGCCTGGCCGACGGTGGCGACCTTGTCGGCGGCGGTGCCCTCGGGATCGGTCAGGCGCATGGCGGCCTGGGTCATCGAGGTCGCGGCGATCTTCAGTTCCTGAGCGCGGCGCACAAGGATGGCGAAAGCGAAAAAGCCGATGATCGGCAGGCCGATCAGGGCCATCAGTCCGACGAATTCGAACGAACCGATAACGGTCTGCAGGCCATTGGGCTCGGTGATGGTCGTGCCATAGCGCAAATAGGCGATGCCGCCGGTGATCGCGAGCCAGACGAGCGAGAGGATGCTGGCGATGATGATCGGTGCGTTGGAGGCGCGGGCCTGCATGTTGTAGATGAGGCGAGTGCCGCCGAGACGGTCGTCATTGGCGACCGAGCCGGTCTGGCCGGCGATCTTGTCGCCCGAGCGCCGCCGTTCGGGGCTCTTGACGGTCTTTTCCTCGCGCCTCTTGTCAGGGCGCTTCGGCGTCTCCGTCTCATCCGGTGCGAACACCGAATCCTTCAACGCGTTTTCGACAGCCGAAAAAGCCAGGGCCGCGGGATCTTCGGTCTTGGAGGTCGGATCGTTCGCCATACTCTACTACTCTCGCATTGGCAGGTGGCCTCGAGCGGCGTGTACGAGATGCGGTAACTGGCTCCCCGCCGGGCGCCCGATGCGACACAGAACCCCTTGGCCCCCCACCGCTTTATGTGCACCTGCGCCGCCGCGCGCTGGTAACACGCCTTTATACACTGACGACCGCCGATTCAGAACATTTTCTTAATAAAAGGTTAATATGTGTGCAAATCTCCGTATCGATCGGCCGCGTCCGGCACCGGCTCCTGAAGGCGTTTTTTGGCAACCTATTGAGCATAATGCCGGCTTTCCCGGCCATATGGAGACGGACACGACCGCCGTCCTGTTGTAGCGACATTGGGGCGTGCGACCAAATCCGGAGTCAATTCACCTTGGTTTTGAGTCAAAAAAGTGTTTGCCGTCGCCGGGCGGCGGACGGCCCTGAGAAGCCGGTTCACGCATTTGTTCTCACATCGTGCAGGAGATGATTAACCCGCCGGCGCTAGAGTTGGGCCAGTACGTTTGTGGAGAGTAGCACGATGGCCAGCGCAGCCCTCAGGAGCACGGAATTCGAAGACACACGCCCGAAGGAAGGCGGCCGCCCGATCGACATGGTCTATCTGGCACGCCAGACGCTCGGCGATCCCGGTCTCGAGGCTGAAATCCTGATGCTGTTCTCGCGCATGGCGTCGACCTATCTCGACCGGATCAGCAATTCCGAGGACGAAAACGAGGTCGCCCACGGTCTGCATTCGCTCAAGGGCGCCGCCGCCGGCATCGGCGCGGCCGGCATTGCCATGGAAGCCCAGGCCGCCGAGAGCGAGTTCCGCGACACGGGCAAGCTCAGCGAGGAGCGCCTCTGCGACCTCGCCATGAAGGTCGAAGAAGTTCAGGTCTTCATCACCGGCATTCTCAGCAGTTGAATTTGCCGCGGCAAGCTCGGTAGATCATACCCAATCGCCATGAGTGCACGTGGTGGTGACTTGTCTTGACCGGCAAGCGCCGCTATCACCCGCCCAATGCATATCCAACGGGCCTATGGCATGACCAAACTCATCTTTGTCGAAGCGGACGGCACACGCCACGAAATCGAGGCGGAGAATGGCGCCACCGCGATGGAAACCGCGCTGCGCCATGGCATTTCCGGCATCGTCGCCGAATGCGGCGGGTCTCTGACTTGCGCCACCTGCCATGTCTATGTCGACGACGACTGGGCCGAGGTGGTCGGCGGACCGTCGGCGCCGGAAGAGGACATGCTCGATTTCGCTTATGATCTTCGTCCGAACAGCCGGCTGAGCTGCCAGATCAAGGTTCGCGACGAGCTCGACGGCCTGGTGCTGCACATCCCGACCCGGCAGGGCTGAGCCGCCGGGGCTCTCCGATACTCCGAATTCAAGCCGGTCAGCGGGAGGTTTGTTTTTCCCGCCGGGGCATTCGTGGCGCTTTTTTGCGCGCCGGGGCAGAACCGGAAAGCGGGCGTTTCGTCCGCAGCCGGCCAAGAGGAAAATAAAAGCTATTTGATTTCAGTGTCTTGAGTGAGGTGGGCCGCTTTCTGTATCTTTCGGGGATGTCAGGAAGAGGCTCTGCCATGACGCAACTCGACACATTTCCGGTTTCGGTCAAGGTTGCCGGTCGGCGCATCGTCATCGTTGGCGGCGGCATCAACGCACTCAACAAGACGCGGCTGGTTCTGAGGACCAGCGCCAGTGTCGAGGTCTGGGCGCGCGATTTCGATCCCGGCTTCATCGACCTGCCGCAGGAGAAGCTGACGCTCAACCAGCGCCTTCGCGGCCTCGATCCGATGTCGGTCGATCCGCACTGGCTGCGCGGTGCAGCGCTGGTGTTCATCGCCGATGATGGCGAAGATGGCGCCTTCGCCGAAATGGAAGCGCGTCAGGCCGGTGTCCTGGTCAATGTCGTCGACAAGCCGACGGCATGCGATTTCTACACACCCTCGATCGTCGATCGCGCGCCGTTGAGCGTCGCCATCATGACGGAGGGCACGGCGCCGGTGATTGGCCGCCGTACCCGCGCTGCCATCGAAACCGTGCTGTCGCCGGAACTCGGGGCGCTGGCCAGTCTGTGTGGCTCCCTGCGCGAGGAGATCGCCGAGCGACTGCCGGAAGGCGCGCCGCGTCGGCGCGCCTATGAAATGCTGGCATCCTCGCCCGAAATCAGTGCGGAGCTCACCCGCGATGTCGACGCGGCGAGGGCGCTGGCGCTCGATCTCATTGCCCGCGCTGCGCCTGAGGCCGAGCCCGGCGCGATTGCCTGGGTCGGGGCAGGACCTGGCGCCGAGGATCTCCTCACCCTCAGGGCACAACGGCTGCTGCAAAGCGCCGACGTCGTGGTTCACGATCCGGACGTGCCGGCAGCGATCATCAATCTGGGTCGGCGCGATGCCGAACGCATTGCGACCGACAAGAACGCAGATATCGAAGTTTTGTTGACCGAGCTTGCCGTCAAGGGCAGGCGGGTGGTGCGGCTCGTTGCCGGCGACGCCCGTGCCACCGCGAATGTCGATGGCGAAATCGCTGCCGCCCGTCGTGCGGGGATCTTCACCTCGCTGGTACCGGGCATTGCCGCCGAGGCGGGTGAAGCCGGCAAACGCCGCTCCGACGTGAGCAGAAAGGTGGCGTGATGGAGATCGTCACCGCAAATGAATTGCTGAGCGGCGCCGTGGTCTATCTCGGCGCCGATGGCACCTGGCAGGCCGAGATCGAACTGGCCTGGCTTTTCGCAGCCGATCAGGCAGAGGCGCGCGATGCAGCCGTCGCCGCGGCAAAGAAGAACACGCGCCTTGTCGGCGTGGAAACCGAGAAAGTGGCGGTCGAGAACGGCGCAATCGTGCCGAACCGGCTGCGCGAGCGCATCCGCGCCACCGGCCCGACAGCGCCCTACGGCCCCGAACGCCAGGATTTGGGAGACCCCGATGTATCGCTATGATGAATTCGATCATGGCTTCGTTGCGAGCCGTGTCTCCGAGTTTCGCGACCAGGTCAACCGCCGCATTTCAGGCGAGTTGAACGAGGACCAGTTCCGGCCGCTGAGGCTGATGAACGGGCTCTATCTGCAGCTGCACGCCTACATGCTGCGCGTCGCCATCCCCTATGGCACGCTGAGCGCGGTGCAGTTGCGCAAGCTCGCCCACATCGCCCGCACCTATGATCGCGGTTACGGCCATTTCACCACGCGCCAGAACATCCAGTTCAACTGGCCGAAGCTGAAGGACGTGCCGGAAATCCTCAATGAACTGGCCGAGGTCGAGATGCATGCCATCCAGACTTCGGGCAACTGCATCCGCAATGTCACCACCGACGTCTTCGCCGGCGCGGCGGCAGACGAGGTCATCGACCCGCGTCCGGTCGCCGAGATCATCCGGCAGTGGTCAAGCGTCCATCCCGAATTCACCTACCTGCCGCGCAAGTTCAAGATCGCCATCACCGGCGCGCCGAACGACCGCGCCGCGGTCAGGTTCCACGATATCGGGCTGATGGCCTCGGCCAATGCCGAGGGCGAAATCGGCTGGGCGGTTTATGTCGGTGGCGGCATGGGCCGGACACCGATGATCGGCAAGCTGATCAATGAGTTCGTGCCGCACGAGGACCTGCTCGCCTATCTCGAGAGCATTTTGCGCGTCTACAACCGCTACGGACGCAGAGACAACAAGTACAAGGCCCGCATCAAGATCCTCGTGCACGAAGAAGGTCTCGAGAAAATCAAGACCGAGGTCGATGCCGAGTTCGAAAAGGCGCGGGGCGGAGTGCTGACCCTGCCTCAGGCCGAACTCGAGCGGATCGCCACCTATTTCGCGCCGCCTGAATTTGATGCCGAGGGTGCGCAAGACTTCGATCTGGCAACCGAGCGCCAGCGCTATCCCGATTTCGCCCGCTGGGTCGAAAACAACACCCATCCGCACCGTGCTGCGGGCTATGCGAGCGTTTCGGTCTCGCTCAAGCCCGTTGGTGGCGCGCCGGGCGATGCGTCGGCGGACCAGATGGATGTGATCGCCAATCTGGCAGAAAAATATTCCGATTCAGAGCTTCGTGTCAGTCACGAGCAGAACCTTGTTCTCCCGCATGTGCGGATAGTGCACCTCCAGGCCGTGCATGCGGCGCTCGTCGCCAGCGATCTGGCGACGAGCAATATTGGCGCGATCACCGACATGATCTGCTGCCCGGGTCTCGATTATTGCGCCCTGGCCAATGCACGGTCGATCCCCCTGGCCCAGGACCTGTCGCGGCGCTTTGCCGATCCCGAGAGGCAAAAGCAGATCGGGCCGCTGAAGATCAAGATCTCGGGCTGCATCAATGCCTGCGGTCATCATCATGTCGGCCACATCGGCATTCTCGGTGTCGAGAAGAAGGGCACGGAGCTCTACCAGATTACCGTAGGAGGCGATGCCACCGAGAGTGCCGCCATCGGCACGATCCTCGGTCCGGGTTTCACCGAAACCGAACTGCCCGAAGCGGTGGAAACGCTGGTCGACACCTATCTCAGTCTTCGGGAGACTCCCGAGGAAAGCTTCATCGCTGCCCATCGCCGACTCGGCGATGCCCCTTTCAAGGAGGCGCTTTATGGCACTCGCTGATCCCATCGGCGCGGGAACGCCGAAACAGGACAAGCTCAGGGCGCTCGGCATTGTCGCGCTCAACGGCATGTTCGACGAGATGGACGCCGAAGGCGTGTTGCGCCAGGCGGCCGAGCTGTTGCCGGACGATCTCGCCATCGTTTCGAGCTTCGGGGCGGATTCGGCGGTGATCCTGCACATGATCTCAAGGATCGATCCGAACCTGCCGGTGCTGTTTCTCGAGACCGGCAAGCATTTTCCGGAGACGCTCGACTATGTCGAGACGCTGACCAGCCGTTTCGGGTTGACCAATGTGAAGGGGCTGAAACCCGACCCGTCCGATCTCGACCGTTTCGATCCGGACGGGAGCTTGTGGGAGACCGATCCGGATTCGTGCTGCCACATCCGCAAGACCGAACCGCTCGATGCGGCGGTCGCCGGTTTCGGCGGCTGGGTGACGGGGCGCAAGCGCTACCAGACGGCGGAACGCGGCGTGTTGCCGCATTTCGAGCTGACCAGCGATGATCGCATCAAGATCAACCCGTTGGCCTACTGGACCAATGAGGACGTCGCCGCCTATCGCAAGACCCATGACCTGCCCGAGCACCCGCTTTATGCCGCGGGCTACCGCTCGATCGGCTGCGCCCCATGCACCACCCTTGTCGCCGAGGGCGAGGACCCGCGTTCGGGCCGCTGGCGCGGTCGCAACAAGGCCGAATGCGGCATCCATTTCGACGTCAACGCCCGCATCGCCCGTCCGGCAGCGGCGCGGGAGGCGTACCTATTCAAGAACGGGAGCTTCATCGCCGATCCGTGGCGCGACTGGACGGAAGGCGACGCCGCCGACGGCGTTTCCTACACCCATGTGCCGCTGGAGGTTTTCGTCGAGCACCGCGAGACATTTCTCAAAAACTCGCATCCTTTGGGCCTGCTGGTGTCGCCCGGCGACCGGGTCGAGGACGTAGCCGAGGATCTCGGACGTTTCGCCTCGATCGCCATCGCCTTTCCGGCCTTCACCGACGGACGCGGTTACTCGACGGCACGGCTCCTGACCGAACGTTTCGGCTATGTCGGCGAGGTGAGGGCGGTCGGCGACGTGCTGATCGACCAGATCCGCCACATGCGACGCTGCGGCGTCACTGCCTTCGTTGTCAGTCATGCCCCGACCCGCGCCGCGCTGGAAGCGGGAAATCTCGGTGAACTGCCAGTCTACCTGCAACCTGTCGGCACGGGCGAGGTGCCGGTCGGCACGCGGCCCTTCCTCCGGCGCGAAAGCTCCAACCGACAATGAATGCGGGCATTCATCATCGCGGTGGCGGAGCCGGCAAGGGGGTTGCACATGCTGCCGGTTTCGGCCAAACGACAGACACGGTCACGTCGCCAGGCAATTGGCCGTGAGCGGATAGGGGCGCCCGTTCGTGACGTTGTCGCGTCAGACTCCGGGCGCGATTCTTCCCGCATCGGACATCGCGACCGCGTATCGACACGGCCGCGTGACGTTATTTGAGTTGACTGGATTCTGGATTGAGATACCTGACCGGAAAACTGAAGCGCGGAGCCGGCCTTGCGCTTGGCGTTGGCGTAGGGACTGGCATCGGCGTCGCCACGGGCGACATCGGTTTGTGGGTGGCGCTCGGCGTCGCCATCGGTGCGGCATTGGAATGGCGGCAGCCGCGCAAGTCGAACAACCAAAAAGACAACCAAGAGACCTGAAGAATATGGACGGACAGGAAATCTCCACGGATGTGGTCATCGTCGGGGCCGGGCCGGTCGGCCTGTTTGCCGTGTTTGAACTGGGTCTTCTGGACCTCAAATGCCACCTGATCGATATCCTCGACAGGCCCGGCGGCCAATGCACCGAGCTGTACCCGGAAAAACCGATCTACGATATTCCGGGCTATCCCGTGATCACCGGCCAGGACCTGACCGAGAAGCTTATGGAGCAGATCGCGCCCTTCGGGCCCGAGTTCCACTATTCGCGCATGGTCACCAAGCTCGACGTCCTGCCCGATGGTGGTTTCAACCTCGAGACCGATGCTGGCGAGAAATTCCACGCCAAGGTGGTGGTCATTGCCGCCGGCGGTGGTTCGTTCCAGCCCAAGCGTCCGCCGATCGACGGCATCGAATCCTATGAAGGCTCGTCGGTGTTCTATTCGGTCCGGCGCATGGAGGACTTCCGCAATCGGGACATCGTCATTGTCGGCGGCGGCGATTCCGCCCTCGACTGGACGGTCAACCTGGCGCCGCTGGCGAAATCGCTGACCCTGGTGCATCGCCGCGACGAGTTCCGTGGTGCACCGGCGACCGAAAAGGAAATGCGCGATCTGGTTGCAGCCGGCAAGATGAAGCTGGTCATTGGCCAGGTTGCCGGGCTCGAAGGCGAGGGCGGCAATCTCAATGCCGTGCGCCTCAAGGCCAAGGACGGCAGCGAGGAGACCGTCGCTGCCACCCGCATGCTGCCGTTCTTCGGGCTGACCATGAAGCTGGGGCCGGTTGCCGATTGGGGACTTGATCTCAACGACAACCTGATCTCTGTCGACACGGCGCGGTTCGAGTCCTCGATCCCGGGCATCTTCGCGATCGGCGACATCAATTACTATCCGGGCAAGCTCAAGCTCATTCTTTCCGGTTTCCACGAAGCGGCGTTGATGGCACAGGCGGCCAAGAAGATCATCTCACCCGACGAGCGTGTCATCTTCCAGTACACGACCTCTTCGACCAAGCTGCAGAAAAAGCTCGGCGTCGCCTGACGTCTGGAACATGTTCCGCTCCGATTTGATCGGAAATGGCACTCCGGTTTCCTGTATTGTCGCGTTTTCGGACGAACCGGTGTCCACTTCGTCTGAAAACGCACCAGAGTAGCGAGAAACGGCCCAATGAAACTCATCGTCGTTGATCATGAAGGCAATGAGCATGCGCTCGAGGCGCTCGATGGCTGGCGCGCCATGGAGGTGATCCGCGACTGGGGACTGGAGATCAAGGCCGAATGCGGCGGCGCCTGTTCGTGCGCCACCTGTCATGTCTTTGTCGACGAGGCGTGGGTAGAAATGCTCGACGCCGCCAGCGACGAGGAAGAGGACATGCTCGATACCGCCCCCGATGTCGAAGCCAATTCACGCCTGTCCTGCCAAATCATCATGTCCGAGGAGCTGGACGGGCTCAAACTGAGGCTGGCGCCAAGCGCCCGCAGCGAGGATATTTCGTGAGCGATCTTTCAAGATTTGCACCGCCCGCCCTGACGACGAGCAACGCCCTGTTTCTCGATTTCGACGGCACGCTCGTCGGATTCTCGAAGATCCCCAGGGACGTGAAACTGGATCCGGTCATGGTGCCGGTGCTGGAGCGGCTGTCCGAAAGGCTTGGCGGAGCGCTCGCCATCGTCACCGGCCGAGAGATTGCCAATATCACCGAGATTTTCCGCCCGCTGGTGCTGCCGGTCGCCGGAAGCCACGGCGCCGAACGCCGACGTCCGGATGGCGAAATCGAGACGCCTGGCGCCGAGACAGGGGCTGAGGCGGCGCGGATTGCCGACGAAATGCGGGCCGAGCTCGGCGACATAGAGAACATGATCATCGAGCAAAAGGTGTTTTCGGTGGCGCTGCACTATCGCAACGCTCCCGAAGCCGCCGAAAGGGTGCGTGCGGCGGCCGATGCCTGCCTTGGCAGGCTTCCCGGCTGGGAAGGCATCCAGGGCAAGATGGTGATCGAGGTTCGCCCCACCGCCTTTTCCAAGGCCAGCGCCGTCGACGCCTTCATGGCCGAGGTGCCCTTTGCCGGACGGGTGCCGGTGTTCATCGGCGACGACACCACCGACGAGGATGGCATGCGGGCCGCCAAGGCGCTCGGCGGGTTCGGCATCAAGGTCGGCATGGGCGATTCGGTTGCCGACTACCGACTGGCCGATCCGGAAGCGGTGCACCGCTACTTGATGGACGCGGTTTGAAGCTGGTTTAAGCAACCGGCCGAATCCATTTCATTTGCAGAGCAAATATATTTTGCATGGCAGCCATCCCGTGCCCGAGTTTGGCCGCACCGGCGTTCTATGGTAGCTTTCACTATGGAGGAAAACGCTGAAAAGGGAGAGCAACCCACAAAGGGGGCTGCCATGAAACCGATCGTCATCGTGTCCAACCGAATTCCGGGCAAGCGCCCGTCAGCGGGCGGACTGGCGGTTGCACTGAAGAAGGTTCTGAGCGAGCGGCAGGGATTCTGGTTCGGCTGGTCCGGCAATTACTCCGCCGCGCCGACGCGAACCATCGAGTTCGAGAAGATTGACGGGCTGCAGATTGCCGGCCTCGATATCCCCGAGGCCGACTACAAGGGCTATTACGAAGGCTTTTCAAACTCAGTCCTGTGGCCGGCGTTCCACCACCGGCTCGATCTCATCAAGATTTCGGCCGAGGACTACGCTGCCTACAAACGCGTCAACCGGGCTTTTGCCGAGGCGCTGATCGACGAGATCACGCCGGAACACACCATCTGGGTGCACGATTATCATCTCATACCGCTCGGGCGGGAGCTGCGGCGGCTGGGTGCGAAGAACCGCATCGGCTTTTTCCTGCACATCCCGGTGCCGGGACCGGAAATCCTGTCTGCCGTGCCGCATGCGTCCGACCTCGTCACGGCGCTGTCCGCCTATGATCTCGTCGGGTTGCAGGCCGAACGCGATGTCGAGAAACTCAAGTCCCAGTTCGAGATGACCGACCTGCCGTCAGTCATCGACGCTAATGAACAGTCTTCGAGTTCCTTGCCGCGCATGGTCGAGGCCTTCCCGATCGGCACCGATCCGGAGGCATTCGGCAAGCTCGTCGATCGTCCGCACGGACAGCGCACCGCCGAGCGGGTCAAGACATCGATCGCCGGCCGCGATCTCATTCTCGGTGTCGACCGGCTGGATTATTCCAAGGGCCTGCCGGAGCGCATAGCCGCCTACGATTCCTTGCTGACCGACTATCCGAAATGGCGGCGCAAGGTGCATATGCTGCAGATTGCGCCGACCTCGCGGGACACGATCGAACAGTACCGCGACATCAACGAAGAGCTCGATCTCGCCTGCGGGCGGGTGATGGGCAAGTTCGCCGATCCGGACTGGGCGCCGATCAACTACGTCAAGCGTGCCTATCCGCAGACCTCGCTGGCCGGGCTCTACCGCGCCGCCAGCGTTGCGCTGGTGACACCGCTGCGCGACGGCATGAACCTTGTCGCGCATGAGTTCATTTCGTGCCAGGACCCCGAGGATCCGGGCGTGTTGATCCTGTCGCGCTTCGCCGGCGCGGCCGAGCTCTTCCCCGAGGCGCTGCTGGTCAATCCGCACAATATCGAGGAAGTGGCGGCGGCGCTCGACAAGGCCCTGTCGATGAGCCTCAGGGACCGCAAGACGCGCTGGAAGGCGCTGATGAAGACAGTCGAGAAGCACACTGTCGACGAATGGGCTGCAGACTTCCTGACCCGGCTGGTCGATGTGCCGGCCTGGGACCGCAAGGCGGTTCGCGTCGACGGCTCGAACAACCCGACAGTGGCGGCCGAATAGACCAGCCGCGCTGAGACATGAAAAGGCTGCGTCCCTCGCGGGCGCAGCCTTTTTTTGTTTCCGATGGTGCCGTTGATGCTCTTGAGTGGTCGCGTTTCCGAACCGCAAAACCGGTTCCCACTTTTGCTGGAAACGCTCTAGAGCCCTTCGAACAGCGCCGTCGACAGATAGCGTTCGGCGAAATCGGGCAGGACGGTCAGGACGGTCTTGCCGGCGAACTCGGGGCGACGGGCAATTTCCAGCGTCGCGGCGAGGGCAGCGCCGGAGGATATGCCGGCCGGTATGCCTTCGTGGCGGGCCAGGGCTTGCGCCGTCTCGATGGCCAGTGCGGCCGACACCTTGACCACACCGTCGATGATCTCGCGGTCGAGCACCTCGGGCACGAAGCCGGCGCCGATGCCCTGGATCTTGTGCGGGCCGGGACTGCCGCCCGACAGCACCGGACTATCCTCGGGTTCGACAGCGAAAACCTTCACATCCGGCTTTTTCTGCTTCAGCACCTGGCCGACGCCGGTGATGGTGCCGCCGGTGCCGACACCGGCGACAAAGGCATCAATCTCGCCATTGGTGTCGTTCCAGATCTCCTCGACGGTGGTGCGGCGGTGAATTGCCGGGTTGGCGGGGTTCTCGAACTGCTGCGGGATGATGGCGCTGGGCAATGCTTCTGCCAGTTCCCTGGCGCGGGCGATGGCGCCCTTCATGCCTTCGGGGGCCGGGGTCAATTCGAGCTGGGCGCCGAGCAGCTGCAGCATGCGCCGGCGTTCGATCGACATCGATTCCGGCATGACCAGAATCAGCTTGTAGCCACGTGCGGCGGCGACGAAGGCGAGGGCGATGCCGGTATTGCCGGACGTCGGCTCGATCAGCACCGTATTGGGGCCGATGCGGCCTTCGGCTTCGAGCGCATCGATCATCGCTGCGCCGATACGGTCCTTGACCGAGGCGAGCGGATTGAAGAACTCGAGCTTGACCAGGACGCGAGCGTTGATGTCCTGCAGCTGCGGCAGGCGAGAAAGCTGAACGACCGGGGTGTCGCCAATGGTTTCGGTAACGGAGGCGTAGATGCGGCCTCGTCCCGGCAGGTGCTGATCGGAAGATGTGTCAGGCATGGTCTTTTCGTCCTTGTGGCGTCCGCGGGACCGGTCGGCGGAATATCGATTGGAACCGAGCCTAGCCCGCGCGGCGGCGCAACAGGAGTCCGCATGGATGAAAATCCTTCTGCCGGGGCGTTAACGGGTCGAAATCGATGCCTCGCAAACGCCGAAGCAAGCAATGAAGCCAGCAAAGCTACGCGCTTAAGCCCTTGGCAAGCCCAATCCGGCAAGATCACTCACCCACGACAGGAGGCGGATATGCGGTCAAATGGAATTGCGATCATCGTTGCGGCGACGTTTTGCGGCGCCGCGCCGGCATATGCGGACGAAAGCCTGCCGCAGGCTTCGTGGCTTTTCATCCAGGAAGCACAATCGGCCACATATACCGATGATACTCTGGTCCTTTCCGGCGTCGCCCCGGACCTCGTCGCCTTTACCGACAGGCCACATCGCATCGCGACCCGCATCGGTCTGCCCGAGTTTGCCGGATTCTGGGCTGCTGGCGCCGAAAGCTTCGGCGAAGACAGGCCAAATGCCGGCATCACGCTTGAGACCCCGAACGGGCCGAAAACGGCGGTGATCGAACTCGACGTGCCGCGAGTCGAGGGCGAAACGCTGGTCTACGGCGTCACCGTCATCGGCGGCGTGCTGCCGCCGGCCGGCACCCAGGTGTCCCTGTTCATCGATGCCTTCCCAACGGCAGTGAACAGCCAGATCACGGACTCGGTCACCCAGGCCAACACCAAGGTGCTCGGCGACGCGCCCGCTATGGCCATGGGCAATCTCTTCCAGGCGACGTCCCAGGCACTGGCCAACGCCGCGCACAATGCGACGACGGCCCAGCAACAGACCAATGTCACGGCACAGGCGGCCACGACCATGGGCGTGGCAACGCTCTATGACGTGGATACCGCTGCGTCCGGCATCGCCACGAACAAGGTCCTCGCCGACACGTTCGGAAGCGGTCACTGATCGCATAGTGGTGGAGCCACCGGCTGCTGCCAGATTTTGCGCATCCATCGGCTAGCATGCTGCGCATGAACGGAGTGCGCAAAATGACTGTTCCAGAGCTTGAGGGCTTCATCGTCACAGCCAAGCGCCAAACCTATGTCGGTGGCGGCACGCCGGCGCCGTCCAGCCGAACCGGATCGCACGATCTTGGCTGGCAGGACGGTGCCTTGCGCTATCTCGACAGCTATTTCGGCGGTTCCGATTTTGTCGGGCAGGAGGTTGTCTGGGACGGTGACGAGCCGGTCTGGGCGATGAACTACTATGGCTACATCCTGAACGACGGTCTGATCGATGCACAAAGAGCGGGTGCGACGATCAAGGCAGCTCTTTCGGCGATGTACGCTGAGGGGCGTTTTCTCGGCGGCTGGACCTATGAAGGTCCCCACGGGCTCTACGAAGATGTCTCCGAGGGCGATGTCACGCGATTCAGCGGACAAGAATCCATCCGCTGCGCCGGCGAAATCGCCTATCGGCTGGATTATCATGGCGGGCTGATCAGGGCCTGAAGCCTGCCCGATCCGAAGCGAAATCCATGATGCTTCGAAAAAGACCAGCGTGCTTGCGACCAAATGCCAGGTCCGATTTCAGTTCGACTGATTTAGTGGCAGACGCACCATCAGCACTTCGAGAAGTGCCGACAAGGTCGCATAGATGGCTGCGGCAAATCCGATATAGCCGAAATACCACAGGCGTCCGGCTGCGGCGTCGCGTGCGTAGGAGACCGCGAATCCCTCCTTGCCGTTGAGCATCAGGATTCCCGCGATCAGTGCCACAAAGATGAAAACAAGCAGCAACAAAGACGGTGAAATCTGTTGCCGTCGCTTGATAGCCGCCAGGACCAGGATCACGGCAAATCCGATGGCAATGCCGATAAGGGCGCCCTTGAGCGACCAGAACGGATGTGCGCCGATCCAGACCAGCAATCCGCCAAGATCGGCGGCGACAATCAGGAGACCGGGTAGGACGAGATAGAGGAACAGGCGGACAAGAGGCATGGCGACAATCCGGAAAACGCCTACCTAGCAAGCGATCTCCACACGTACCAATCACATTGCCGCGCCAATCAGTTGATGTCGCCGAGCCGACGCGCTGCGCGCCTCATTTGTCGTCAGCTGTCTTGCCTTTTTCGACCCTGGCGAGGTCTGGCAGGAAATCCATTACCATCGGCTGCTTCAGCGCTGCAAAGGGCAGGGGCCGGGTCACTCGCATGGCGGCGATGCCGACGCGCACCGTCATCAGCCCGTTGACCAGACCTTCGCCGAGCCGGGCCGACAGGCGCGCCGCCAGGCTCTGGCCGAGGAGTTGCTGGATGACGCTGTCGCCGAGGGCGATGCCGCCGGTAACGGCCAGCGAGCCGAGAATGGCCCCGAACAACCGCCACGAGCCGAACAGGCCGGGTCTGACGCCATAGAGCGTGGCAATGGCGCGGGCGAGGCGCATGCTTTCCCAGGCGACGAAGGCAAGATCGACCAGCGCCCGTGGCGAGATGGCCGTGACCAGAGTCACCCGCCGCGCCGCCGCCGCCGTCAGGGCGCGTGCGCGCTTGTCGAGCGGGTTCATCAGGGCGCGCTCGGCAGCCTGGATGCGGTCGGCGCCGTCGAAGAGCTGATCGAGTGCCGGCGTGAGGTCGGCGCGGGCGCGGGCCAGATCGGGGCGGTTGGCGTAGAGCGCGGCGACTTCGGAAACGACGGCTTCTCCGTCCTTCATGGCATTGGACTTGAGCGCCTCATCTGCCCGGATGCGCAGGTGCCCGAGTTTTCTCAGGCGCCGGACCGCCAGCCATTCGCGAAGGCCGAGCGCGATGACAGCGACAACGAGGACGCCGACGATGCCGGTCGCCAGCCAGCCGAGCCATTCATATTGAGCGAACAGGTCGGTGATGAGCGCCTGGGCGGCAAGCCCGAGGCTCAAGGAGACTGTCAGCCCCAGAGCCCAGAGCGCCACGCTCAGCAGCCAGTTGCGCTTTCTGGTCAGCGGCAGATCCACGACCTCGGTATCGGTGTCGAAGTTTTCGTCTTCGATCTCGGGAATGTCCTCGGGGGCAAAGGCTTGCGGCAGGCGCTCGGACGGGATTGGCGAGGCTGTCCTGGGTTTTTCCGGGGCAACGGGCCGGGCGACGGGCTTTCTCATTTCAGCTTGTCCCCGATGAGGAAATCGAGTGCGCGGTCGAGGCGGATCTGCGGCAGCAGCGGAACGCCAGCCTCGCTGTGGCCGAGTTCGGTGGGCGGGCGGAAGCGCAGGAAATTGACGATATTGCCGGGCGCGTCTGCTCTCAGCGCCTTTTCCGGCGTTTCTGGCAGGTCGCCGGGGAACAGGGCGATCTCGGTCTTGCCGTCATAGGTTTCGCCGTCGAGCGTTTCGCCCTTTTCCGGGGTGCCGATGATGACTTCGAGCGGGCTGCCGTCGTGGGTGATCTTGCCCTCGCGTGTCGCCCGGACCGCGGCCAGCGCCAGCGATTTTGTCTGTGAGCCGGCAAAACGCGCCTTGGAACTGGCTCGCGCCACGATGCGGTTGAGGATCGCTTCGAGCCGGTCATGCGAGGAATGGTGGATATGGTCGGCCTTGGAGGCGGCAAACAGGATGCGGTCGATGCGGCGCGACACCAGCCCCGTCAGCAGGGAGTTCGAACCGAGCCGGAAGCTGGCGAGGATCTCGGTCAGCGCCAGCTCGAGATCGGCAACCGCTTCGGCGCCGGCATTGAGGGGCCTGAGCGCGTCGACCAGGACGATCTGGCGGTCGAGGCGGGCGAAGTGGTCACGAAAGAACGGACGGACGACCAGGTGCTTGTAGGCCTCGTAGCGGCGCTCGAACATGCGGTAGAGCGATTTGGCGCCTGCCGGTTTCGCCGGCGCCGGCAGCGGCGCGAAGGTGAGGGCAGGCGAGCCTTCGAGGTCGCCCGGCATCAGCATGCGTCCCGGCGTCAGGGTCGACAATGCGCCGGCCTCGGCCCGGGCGCTGCGCAGATAGGCGGTGAAGGCCTCCGACAGCGCTTCGGCCTGGGTTTCGCTGGCGTCGGCGATGACGTCGGTGTGCATAAGAGCGGAAAGGAACGGCTGGGCGGCGTGTTCGGCATCGGGCCGGCGGGCGCGGGACAGGGCGCCCTCGCTCCATTCGCTGTAGTTGAGACCGAGCAGCGGCAGGTCGAGCAGCCATTCGCCGGGATAATCGACAATGTCGAGATGGATCTCCTGTGGCCCCATCATGCCGGCGATCCAGCGCGTGCTCTCGTAGCGAAGCGTCAGCCTGATCTGGGAAATACGACGTGTCGAGTCCGGCCAGTGGGCATCGGCGCCGGTCAGCGAGGCGAGGTGCTGTTCGTAGGCAAAGCGCGGCACGCCGCGGTCCGGATGCTCGCTCAGCGCAGCGCCAATCAGCCGACCTTCGGCCTCGGGCGCGAAAGCGGGCAGCCTGGCGCCATTGACCAGGGCATGGATCAGGGCGGTGATGAACACCGTCTTGCCGGAACGCGACAAGCCGGTGACGCCGATGCGGACCGTCGGCGTCAGCATGCCTGCCGCCGCCTCGGTGAGGTTGGACAGCGCAAGCCCGACTTCGTCGGTGAGAGTGATGGGCGAAGACGCCATGAGGTTCCTGATCTTGTTACCGAAACAGTTAGGATCTACCGGCGGAAAAGCAAGACTCGTCGGTGCGAATGGCTGAAAACAGTGCTTTTCAAAAGCGCAAGAGGGACTATTTCACAGCAAGAAGATTTGACATCTGGGGGACGCTCCGGAGCAGGAATATATTCCCCGTGTACTGCCTCACATCTGGACGGGAGGTCCATTATGGCAAACACACCGAAGCCCGCCGCCAAGCCCGCTGGCAAACCCGCCGGCAAGCCTGCCACCGGCCCGAAGAAGTAGGCGGCTGAGCAAGCGCATGCCCCGGCCATGAGCCCGTTGGGCGCGCCGTCGACCGACGGGCGATCAGCCGAGAACGATGACGGCCCACCGAGCGATCGGCGGGCCGTTTGCATGTCCGGAACCCGGAAACACGGATTGGGCGTCAGCGGTGCGTCCTAGGCTGATTTGGCCAGCAAATCGCCCGTCTTCGGATCGCTCTCGACAAATCGCATCCGCACGATGCGAACGGCGCGCCGCGCCTGTGAAGCGTCGAGTTCGGCGTATTCGCGGACCGTGCGCCCGATCTTCTCCACGTCCTGGTCGACAAGGGGCAGCCTCATCTTCGAGAACGTTGAATAGGTCGAATCCGACACGCCTGCCGCCCGACACAGGATCGCGATCCTGTCGCTCTCCTGGCGCGCGAAATTGGAATAGACCAGCCGTTCTGGCAGCTTGAGCTGTTCTGCCAGGGACCAGACGCAATCCTGCAAACGATCGGTTGCGCAATAGCCGGCAAAGGCCGCATCGAACGACAGGATGCCCGATTGCACCTTGTGAAGGACGTCACGCCGGGAAATGCGGTTCTGCAGTTCGTCCGAAGTCTTTTGGGCAACGCCGTTTGCCGCGCTGCGCACGATCGCCGAGTAGGCGTGGGTATCGATGAGCTCGATGAAGTTCCCGAGCTTGGCGCGCAGCGACTCGTCGACCGAATTGAGGATGGACTGGCCGAAGTTGGGTTGGTTCATGCTGCGATCGGCAAGGCTGGCCTGGACGAGGGGATTGTCGCCGACCCGATGGAACAGCTGCGCGAACCCGATGCTGGAAAACTCGGCGGTCTGGTTGTTGGACAAGGTGATCAGCACCTTGTCGGTGCCGTGAACGATCAGCGCTTCCGAAACCGCCTTGGACAGGTATTCGCGACGGGCAATGGCCAACTGCCGCTTTTCCGGCAACGACTCGGCGAGCGTCACCAGTTGCTGTTCATCGAGAGCCGGCGAGAACTCGAGAAACGGCAGAGCGACTTCGTCCGATTCATGATGCGCGGTCTGAACCGCGATGTCGGGAGAAACAAGCGTGCTGTCACAAATGGCTTCGACAACCAGCGCCCGCAGGTCTTCGCCCAGCCGGTCGAGCGCCGTGGTGATGAAGCTGCCGAACAGGCGCCGTTCCTCGGGATCGACATCGTCGTCATCTTTTTCTGCAAAGGCGTTGGCGATATCAAGCACGATATCGCGCATCTCATCCGGATTTGGATGATTATTCAGTCTGTTAAGTACGTCAGCCAGCATGATTGCCCCCTGAGAGGGGAAAAGTATGCGTCGGGGAAATTTCTATTGTCTTTCCAAATGCATCAAAAATCGGAATAATTATAAGTACTCTCCAGTTCGGCAAAACGGGTTAACAATTGGACACCGACCTGGGGTTTCGCCTTGCAATGACCGTCGGTTGCCCTGTCGCACGAACGCTAGCCAAGGCGAAGGAAGACGGCCCGCCGGAAAGCCGGCGAGCCGCGTGAATGGCGCCGTTGTCCGAATGCCGGTCCGGGTCATAGCCGGCGACGCTGGATTGTGCCGACGACGGCGGTGACCAGGAACAGTGCAAGCGCGACGAAGAAGATGATCTTGGCCGCTTCGACGGCGAAAAAGGCGATGCCACCAAAGCCGAGAACGGCGGCAATGAGGGCGATGACAAGAAATCCAATGGCCCAACTGAACACGGTGTTTCCTTTCAAGTCTGGGGATGGTCAAGCGAAGGGGTAACGGGCAGGGCGCCGATCAGTTCGGGCGGTTGAAGCCGTCGCGGATCTGCTCGCCGGCCTCGCGCCGCGCCGTGTTGAGCGTGTCCCAGGCGTCCTTGAAGCCCTTGGTGACACTGTCGGCCCATTCCGAAGCGTGTTCACTCTTGAGCTTGCCCTGGCGTTCGAGCTCATCGATGCGCTCGCGCAGGGCGTCCGCCTTTTCGAGAGCGGAACGGCGGGCTTCGCCGTCAAGCTTGCGCGCTTCGCCGCGCATCTTCTCGATTTCACCGTGAAGGATCTGGGCGTTGGCCTGAGCCATTTCCTTGGCATAGTCGAACATGGTCGTCTCCTTGTTCTGAACTGGAGGAAGGGGATGGTCTGGTTGAACTGGACGTGCCGCGATCAGGCGGCCAGGGCCGTCAGCATCCAGGAGGCCTTTTCGTGAAAGGCCGTGCGCGCCGTCAGCATGTCGGCGGTGGCGACATCGCCGGCGGAATCGGCCCGGCTGGCAGCCTCGCGGCAACGCTGCGCTGCGCATTCGTGGTCTTCGCGCAGGGTGGCGATCATGCCGACGGAGTCGGGGATCTCGGTTTCCTCGGCGATATCGGACCTGACCAGCATCTCGCTGGCCGAGACCGGCGCCTTTGCGCCCAGAGCCCTGACACGTTCGGCCATGTCGTCTACGGCGGCGAACAGGTCCTGATAGTGCTCCTCGGTCAGATTGTGCAGCGACACGAAGAGCGGACCCTCGCAGTTCCAGTGAAATGCCTGCGTCTTGACCGCGAGGGCAAAGGTGTCGGCGGTGCAATCGAGCAGGGCGTCGGCGAGTTCGTCCGAACCGGCAATCGCTGCCGCGGCGGTCTTGTCGTCAGTGGTGACGGCGTTCCTTTCCGTGGTCATCTTATGCTCCTTTCGTTTCAGAACGGCGCCGAAGCGTTGCGAACACATCACGCGCCGTCGGGTGTCCAAGCTTGTCGACGAATGTGACGGCTTTGTGCCGGCAATGTGAAAAGAGTAAGAAAATCATATACATAGCATATGGCAGCTCTGGATGCTGCGGTTCTTCAGTGGCTTGAATGGCCGTAGGGAGTTGCGGCATCGCCGGTACACAATGATGTTGGGCAGGATGAGTAAGTGGAGTAGGTTGAGCCTGTTCACAGCGGAGGCCCAAATGCCCAACGGCATTTCAAAACGGACCCAGAAATTGCAGATCATGCTCTCGATGGAGGAGCTTCAGGCAATCGACGACTGGCGCTTCGGTCACAGGTTGCCGTCGCGCGCCGCGGCCATTCGCGAGCTGGTGTCGCGAGGGCTTCGCAGCGATGAATTCCCCGATCCCGCCAGCGACAAGACCTCCGGTGAATTCGTCGTCGTGAGCGGCGACAATGATAACGGGGCCGAAAGCGGCTGACCGGTTCGCTGCGGCCATCGGTCGCTCGCTACCGGTGACTATCCCGGAAATGCGCTCACATTCCTGACCAAAATACCGTGTGAATTGGCCCGATCAAATCAAGGTCGGGCAATCGAGGGCGGGCAGATGACGCGGGTGAATTCCGGAACCTATCTGGGGGGAATCGATGGCATCCGTGCCATTGCCGTTCTGGCCGTCATCGGCTTTCACGCCGACTTCCTGTCGTTTCTCCCGGGCGGGTTCTCGGGCGTCGATGTGTTCTTCGTCGTTTCGGGATACGTGATCTCCAAGTCATTGGCGGGGCATGAGGGAGAGGGGTTTTTCCGCTATCTCGGCGGATTCTACGCCCGACGCATGCGGCGCATCCTGCCGGCACTGCTCGTCTGTCTGCTGGCGACAGTTGCTTTGTCGGTTCTGTTCGTGCCCTCGGTATGGATGAGCCGGGAGCACGAAGTCTCGGGGCTGGCGGCGTTTTTCGGTGTGAGCAATTTCTTTCTCGCCGCGGCGGGCAACGATTATTTCTCGCCCGGCACCGATCTCAATCCCTTCCTGCACACATGGTCGCTTGGCGTCGAGGAGCAGTTCTACCTGTTCTACCCGGTCGTTTTTCTGGTCTGGCTCGGATGGCGGAGGAGACCAGGCGTCATCGGCCACCTTGCGCGGTTCGTTCTGCCGGCGCTGGCACTGGCCTCACTTGGATTTGCCTACTACGAAACGACAGCGAACCCGACCAATGCCTTTTATCTTTTGCCAAGCCGGTTCTGGGAACTGGCGGCCGGCGGCCTGCTGTACCAGGCCCATGCCGGCAATCGATTGTTGCCGGGTACACGGCGGCTCGGTGAGGGAATCCTGTTTGCAGGACTCGTGCTGACACTGCTCGGCTTCTTCATCGTCCGCGAGGACATGTTCCCGTTCCCGGCGGCGCTGATGCCTGTCATCGGCACCGCCCTCATGATCTCAGGCATTGCCGGCATGTCCGGCGGCCTGATCAGCAGCGGGCTTGGCAGTGGGCCGCTGGCCTATGTCGGCCGGATCTCCTATTCGCTCTACCTGTGGCACTGGCCGGTTCTGGTCCTAGCAAGATGGACGGTCGGCTTCGCCGATCCGCTGGTGATCGCTCTTTATCTGCCGGTCGTTTTCGGCCTTGCGGCCTTGTCCTATCATTTTATCGAAATGCCGATACGGACTGGCGTGTGGCTCAGGCGGCGGCCAAACTGGCAGCTGGTCACATCCGGTTTCGCCGCTGTCGTGATTTTCTGGCTGGGCGCCGGACAACTGTTCGAGGCCAAGCCGGTGATCGGTCTCAGCGCAACCAAGAACGAGGCGGAGTGGCGTTCGGTCAGCTGGGTGCAGGCGCGTGATCTCGGCGAACTTGTCGGTGATACCGATCTGTCGGGGCGGCGGCTTTTCTCCTTCGGTGATTCCCATGCCGCCGCATATCGCACCCTGCTCAAGGAGGTTTCCGCCAATCTCGGCGTGGAAATCATTGAACACGAGCGCGGCGATTGTCCTTATCCGGTGCTGCTGGAGGCGGGATCAGAACGCCCGGATTGCGCCGGATACTGGGCCGACGCCATTGCCGACATCAAGGCCAATGCCAGGCCGGGCGATTTCGTGCTCCTTGCCGGTTTGAGGGTGCCCGAACTCAATGGCGACGATCTCGACTGGAACGTCCAGGAGGCGCGGGAACGGCTGGCGCCCGCGCGCGTTGCTGCCGGTCTTGCCGACGCCATCGCTGCCTTTGAAGACCTCGATATGCCCGGCGTTCATTTCATCATCGATGCGCCGGCGCCGGTGATGCCGGCGCCGACCTATCGCTGTGCCGACTGGTTCAACGCCATGAACCCGGTGTGTGCATCCGGGCTTGAAGTCGACCGGACCCTGTTTGCCGAATTGCGCCAGCCGGTCGTCGATTCGATGGAGACGCTGGCGGCACGGTTTGCCGATCTGACAGTGTGGGATCCGCTGCCGATCCTTTGCCCCAGCGAGGTCTGTTCGGCCCGGGACAGCGACGGGCGACCGCTGTTTTTCGACAGTGATCACCTCAGCGGACACGGCAACCGCGTGCTGACGCCGAGTTTCATCGGCGTGATGCTGGATCTGGTCAGAGGCGAGGGCGGCGCGACATAGGCTGCCGCGCCGGTTTCAGCTGTTCGTCTCGCGTCACTCGTTCTCGCCGGCGGGCGTGCCGATCTTGTCGAGATCGTACGGCGTCGATTGATAGACCTCGTTGATCCAGTTCTGGAAGAACAGGTGAGCGTGCGAGCGCCAGATGTTGAGCGGCTCGCGGCCGGGATCGTTGTTGGGGAAATAGTTGACGGGAAGGGCGGGGCTGAGTCCGGCCTTGACGTCGCGGTCGTATTCGTCGGCCAGCGAGCGGTTGTCGTACTCGAAATGGTTGAGCATGTAGAGGGCGCGGTGCTTGTGATCCTCGATCATCGAGATGCCGACCTCGGTGCTGTCGATCAGTACTTCCAGCGAGCCGTCGGTTGGCAGGGTGGTGCGGTCGATGTCGTTGTGCCGGGAAACCGGAATGGCGAAGTCGTCGGAAAAGCCCCTGAGATAGGGCGAGTTCTTGCGCGTGATCTGGTGGCGATAGATGCCGACGGCCTTTTCCTTCCGGCGTTTTCTCAGAACGCCGTGGAAGTGATAGAGGGCCGCCTGCACACCCCAGCAGATGAACAGGGTCGAATGGACGTTGGTCTGCGTCCAGTTCATGATCTCGACCATCTCCGGCCAGTAGCGCACCTCTTCGAAGGGCATATGCGCGATCGGGGCGCCGGTGACGATCAGCCCGTCGAACTTGCGGTGCTTGATCTCCTCCCACTTCGAATAAAAGGTGTTGAGGTAGTCTTCGGACGTGTGTTTCGACACATGGTCCGAGATGCGTACGAAGGTGAAATCGATCTGCAGCGGACTGGCGCCGATCAGTCGTGCGAACTGCGTTTCGGTGCGTTCCTTGTTGGGCATCAGGTTCAAAAGGCCGAACTGGAGCGGCCGGATGTCCTGGCGCGCGGCGCGGGTCGAATCCATAACGGCGACGCCCTCGGATTCGAGGATCTTGCGGGCGGGCAGGTCGTCTGGGATGCGGATAGGCATTGTGTTTCACTCGTTTGATTGCGCAGGAGGGCTACGAAAGCGGCGATCGCGCCTTGTCCCGTCCGCCAATCAGGCAGCGCGGGTGGCGATCGCCCTGCGCATGAGCTCAAGAAAATCGTGGCCGTCGCGGATGGTGGAAACGTCTCGTGCCTCGACGGTGTAGCCGTAGCGGTCGACCAGTTTCTGGTAGCGCGGCAGCCGGTCGTGCAGCAGTGCTTCAAAGCCCCAGGCACCGAACCCGGCCGGATCGACGCGGCTGTCCTCGGTGATGCCGTGGATCTTCTTGTAGGCATCCCATTTCTTCACCAGAAACTCTGGGGGGTAGTACATCGGCTTGGGAGAGCGCTTGAACCGGCGCACCAGTTCGGCGGCGTCGTCCTCGGTGCCGCGGATATAGACCAGGGCGGTGTGGGCGCTCAGCGTCGAGATCACCGGATCCTCGGGATCGTCGGGATCGACAACCTCGATCAGGGAGCCGCCGGTGTCGCAGACGAAATCGGTGTAGCCGTAAAGCGCTTCCGCCCGCTCGATGAAATAGGGCACGTCGCCGAACGCCAGAACTTCGGCGACACGATGCTGCTCCTGGCGGCGCTGGTACTCGGCGAACGGCAGGCCGCCACGATCCGGATCGCCGGGCGTGCCGAGATAGGTCGAAAGCGGCTCGAGATTGTGGAAGGTGATGTTGGACTGGATATAGAGCGAGTCCGAAATCAGCAGGTCCCGGAGAAACGGCACCTTCATGGCTTCGCGCTTGAAATTGTCGACGATGAACTCGCCCATGTAGCGTGTGCCGATGCGGTAATCGCCGGAGTAGTGGAACCAGTTGTGGCGCCTGAGCTGAGCGCTCAGACGCGTCTTGCCGACCCCGGCCATGCCGAACAGCGTCACGGCGTGACGGGGGGCATCAACGAACTCCTCGGGGCGGTCGAACAGCATGGAACACTTCCTTGTCGCGAGGTGTTTAGGGCAAAGTCCGGTTTTTCTCAAGCATGGCAATTTCTGCCGGGCCGGCGGCAAGATTCGACCCTCGTGACGTGGCCATGCCGCCAAGCTGGTCGAAATTCTCCAAATAAATCAATGGTCCGCAGTTTGGCATCCGGCTTGCATTGTTTGGCACGAATTGGTGCGTCTCACGCACCTCACGGGCCAAATGGAGTAAAACATGGGTATCTATGGCGCACTGGCGACCGCGGTGACCGGGCTCAAGGCCCAGTCCTTCGCGCTTGAAAACATCTCGGGCAATATCGCCAATTCGCAAACGACCGGCTACAAGCGGATCGAGACCGATTTCATCGACCTTATCCCGGATGCGCCGGTCTCCCGTCAGACGCCGGGCGCCGTGATCGGCGGTTCTCGCGCCACCAACACCGTCGGCGGCGACATCAAGACCGCGTCCTCTGACACCTATATGGCGCTGAACGGTTCGGGCTTCTTCGTTGTCGAGCAGAAGATCGGCCAGAACGACGGCAACGCCGTGTTCGGTGGCACGAGCTATTACACCCGCCGTGGCGATTTCGATGTCGACAGGGAAGGCTACCTGGTCAACGGCGCCGGCTTCTACCTCAAGGGCCTGCCGATCAACCAGGCGACCGGCAATATTTCCGGCTCGGTCCCCGAAGTCATCAAGATCTCCAATTCCTTCCTGCCGGCCCAGCAGACGACCCGTGTCGATTACCAGCTCAACCTGCCGCAATTGCCCAAGACGGCGAACTACGATCCCAACACGTTCAACAGCGAGCTGATGGACGCCGATGACTTCGTCAACGTGCCCGGCACCGACCTGCCTGCGACGGCGACAGGTAGCGCCTTCCTGCCTGGCAATCCTGCCACGACGGCATTTGTCAATGGCGAACTGCTGACGTTCACGGTCAATGGTGCTTCCTATTCGATCGGCTTCGATTCCGGTGGTGCGGCGGTCGCCGGAGCGGACTTCTCGATCAACACCGGTGCTGCGGCGACCGACACTGTTGCCGAGGTGCTGACAGCCATCCAGAACCAGTTGCAGACCCAGAGCGGTTACGGCACGGCGACGGCGACCCAGGACGGCTCGAACAATGTCGTTTTTTCGCTTGGAGCCGGCGACATGACCTCGTCGATGACGGTCAGCGGCACCGCGGCGACGACCCTTGGTGTCGACGGGACGTTCGATCCTTATGACGCCTCGATTGGCGTGGCCGTTCCGACGGTAACCGGTTCGCAGTCGGATACCTTCATCTCGCAGTCGATCGCCGGCGGCGCCATCACCGTTTATGCCTCGAACGGCGCGCCGGTGAACGTTCAGGTCCGCTGGGCCAAGGTGGACAGCGCCGCGCGTGGCGGTACCGATACCTGGCGGCTCTACTATCTGACCAATTCCAACGCAGCCGGCAGCGAGACGGCGTGGCAGCAGATCGGTTCAGACTACACATTCGCTGGTTCGGGGTCCCTGTCGCCGGATATCGCCTCGACGACTGTGCCCAATCTTACGGTCAACGGCGTCAATATCGGCAATGTCACGCTGATGCACAACACCGGCGGCGTCACCCAGTTTGCCGATGCCAACGGCACGTCCAAGGTGACCGCGCTCAGCCAGAACGGCTATGCCGCCGGCGAGTTCGTGTCGGTCACCATCAACAATGACGGGCGCGTCGTCGCCTCCTATTCCAACGGCCAGCAGGTCGAACTGGCGCAAGTGGTGACGGCGAGCTTTAACGCCGCCAATTCGCTCAAGCGCCAGGACGGTGGCATTTTCGCAGCGACTTCGGAATCGGGTGAAGCAATCCTCAGCGACAGCGGCGGCATCGTCGCCGCCTCGCTGGAATCGTCCAACACCGACATCTCCGAGGAATTCACCAAGCTGATCGTCACCCAGCAGGCCTATGCCGCCGGGACGCGTATCGTCTCGACCTCGGATTCCATGCTGCAGGAAGCCTTGAACATGCTTCGCTAGGCCTTGGCCTGGTGGATATCCGGGGCCTTGGCGCTGAGACCCCGGATAGACCGACGACGGAACGGAGTGAATGGCCGAAAGCCGGCAGCCCGTTGCGGAATGTGCCGAACCCCGGACCGGTCATGCGGCCTTCCGGGCCGGGCGGCGCCAAAAGCGATCTCTCGATGCGGCTGATGTCGCATGCACGGGGGAGGCAACAAAGGCAGGAGCCGTGGAGTTGATCTCCGGAAAGGCGAAACGGCGCCAGGAGTTGAGTGAATGGGTCTAGGAGTTACCCTTAGCAATGCCTTGAGCGGCATGAGGACGACACAGGACGGTCTTACCGTTCTGTCTCGCAATGTCGCCAATGCGGGAAACGCCAACTACCACAAGCAATCCCTCGTCACCAAGGACATGAATGGGGGCGGCGGAACCTATTCTGCCTATGTCACCATCGTGCGCTCGTTTACGGCGGCGCTCGAACGCAGTCATGTCAGCGAACTGGGCGGCATGGGCTATGCCGATGTGCGCAACACATTCCTGCAAAGGCTCGAGACCGCTTTTGGCAAGCCCGGCGACGCCAATTCGCTCGACACAGCGCTGCAGGACTTCACGACATCGCTTGAAAAGCTCACCGTCAGTCCCGAAGACTATTCGACACGCGCGCTGGCGCTCGACGCCGCCCAGACGCTGGCGCAGCGGCTCAATTCGCTTTCCGGCACCATCCAGGATCTCCGGCGCGAAGCCGAGACCCAGATCGGCGCCGAGGTCAACACCCTGAACCAGTCGCTGGAGGCCCTGCAGGCGATCAACAAGCGGCTGTCGGACAAGACACTCGACCAGTCCTCGCGCCTCAGCGTGCTCGACGAACGCGATCGGCTGGTGACCAAGATCAGCGAGATCGTCGACACGCAGGTGAGCTATCGCGCCGACGACACGGTGGCGCTGATGACGCGGTCGGGGCTCGGCCTGCTCGATCAGGGCGCGACGACGTTCTCTTTCGAACCGGCGGGCAACCTGTCGGCCAACACGCTCTACAGCATCAACGATGCCGAGAACGGCGTCGGCGTGCTGACCGCCTACACGCCGTCGGGCCTGAAGCTGGATGTCGTTGATCAGAAGCTGGTGCAGTCCGGGCGCCTGGCGGGCCTGATCAATATGCGCGACGTCACGCTGCCGCAGGCCCAGGCGCAACTGGACACCATCGCTGCCGGCATCACCCAGGCGCTCAACACCAATGTCGCCACATCCGGCCGCGATGGCGCAATCAACGGCGTCGATCTCGACCTGTCGGCCATGCAGTCCGGCGACGCCATGGCTTTCAGCTTCGAACAGTCGGGCAAGATCCACGACTATCGGGTGGTCAACGTCCAGGATAATTCCAAGCTGCCGATGAGCTATGTCAACGCCGATGGCGAACACGTCATCGGGGTCAACATCACCGCCGGTGGGGCGGCGGCGGTGGCGGCAGCGCTCTCCTCGGCAATCGGGCCGGGCCTGACCTTCACGGCCAATAGCGCGACGAGCCTGCGCATCGCCGACGATGGCGGCGTCAATACGCTGGTCAATTCCGGCGAAACCCGCAAGGTTTCGACCGGCGCACAGGATGGCACCAGCGCCATCAACCTGTTCACCGACTCCCAGAACCCGTTTACCAATTCGTTCGATGGGACGCCGCAGATCCGGGGCTATGCGTCACGCATCGCCGTCGGCGCGGATTTCCTCAACGACAACAGCCTGTTGGTGCAGTATTCGCCGACAAGCTCATTGGGTGACGCCACCCGGGTGAGCTATCTGCTCGAGCGCATGGACAGTGCGAATTTCACCTCGGACAAGCAGCTGATGCCCGAGCTCGGCGGCTATTCGCTGTCCGGCTCGGTGTCGGGGCTGGTGACCCAGGTGATCAACTACCAGGGCGACCAGATCGATGGCGCCAAGAATGCGCTCGATACCCAGCAGGTGGCGCTCGACGCCGTCGAACAGCGTATGAGCGAGGAGTATGGCGTCGATGTCGACGAGGAGATGGCACGGCTCATGCAACTGCAGAATTCATACGCCGCAAGTGCGCGGGTCGTCTCGGTTGCGCAGGAACTGATCGACTCGCTGCTCCGGATCTAGGATTACGAGCATGAAGATTACCAATTCGCTGTTTCCGATCGGTGGCGCCTACCCGTATGTCAAGCAGCTCAACCAGTCGCTGCAGAAGCTGCAGGTGCAGCTGGCGACCCAGGAAAAGGCGCAAACCCTCAGCGAACTCGGCTCGAACCGAGTCTACGATCTGACGCTGAGGTCGCGGCTGTCGCGGCTCGACGCTTTCAAGGCCAATATCGATACGGCCACGCTGCGGCTCGACTTCCTCGACAATTCGGTCAATCGGCTCATCGAAATCCAGTCGGACTCACGCGGAAGCCTCAGTGCCAGCGGTGTCGGCGAGGACGGCATCGAAATCGCCTCGGCCAGCGAGATCGCCTACAACCGGCTCGACGAGATCACCGCCATTCTCAATGGCGATCTCAACGGCCGCTACATGTTCGCCGGCAACCAGACCGATGCCGAGCCGGTGGTCACAGCCGATATCCTGATCAATGGCGACGGCTCGCGCGCCGGGCTCAAGACCATGATCTCGGAGCGCAAGCGCGCCGACGCCGGCGGGCTGACGGCCTATGGCGATGCCAGCAATGGCATCGGACGGTTGACCATCAACCAGATCCAGCTTTCGGCCACCAATGGCGCGCCGGGTGATGTGGTGATCTCGGAATCCGTCACGCCCAATGGTCCGGCGCTGACCGACGTCGATGCGACCGGCATGACCAATGTTGCCGCGCCGCCGCTGGCGGTTGGTCCGCCGGCTTCGACGACGGTCACGTTTGCCGGTCAACCCAATCCGGGCGAGACCCTGACCGTCACGGTTCAGCAGCCGGGCGGCACGCCGCAGCCCATGATCTTCACCGCCGTCGCCGGCACCCCGGCCAATCCGGGAGAATTCCAGATCGGCGCCGACGCCAACGCCACCGCCGCCAATTTCCAGGCGGCGTTCGGAGGTATGTTCCAGGCCAATTCGGTGACGCTGGCCGAGGACGGCGTCCACGACTACGGCATTAAGCTCGACGGCGCGACGACCGACTCCCTCGGCATATCGATTGCCGCGCAGACGACGGCGCAGCCGCATGCACTGCAGATCACTGTCGACGCGCAGCCAGCCGAAGGACAAAAGCTCAAGATCTCCTACACCTTGCCGGATGGGACCAAGAGTTCGTTCGAGCTGGTGGCGACGACTTCGAGCCCGCCGGGCCGTGGTGAATTCGAGATCGGCGCCGATGCCGATGCGACGGCAGCCAATATCGGCACGGCCATGGCCACCCAGCTCGACTATGTACGCCAGACCGATCTCGCCGCGGCCTCGGCCAACAAGGCAACCGAACAGTTCATCACCACCGACGGTTCGCCGCCAATGCGTGTTGACGGTCCCCCGTTCGACACGGCCACCGCGGAAATCGCCGGCACGATCGCCAACAACAAGAACACCGTGCAGTGGTATACCGGCCAGTCCGCAGCGGGCAACGCGGCGCGCCAGACCGTCGGGGCGCGGGTAGATGAAAGCACGACCGCCTATTTCGGCGTGCTCGGCAACGAAGCCGGCATCGCCGATCTCATCCGGGCCAATGCCGTGATGGCGGCAGAAACCTTCTCGGCCAACGAAGTCGGCGGCGCCGACCGATATCAAGCGACGGCGACACGACAGGTGTCGCGGATTGCCGCTGCCAACAACGGCCGCAGCGGTTCGCTCAACGTCATCTCGCTCGAACTCGGCCTCAGCCGCGCCAAGGTCGGATCCACCTCCGAGCGCCATGCAGCCTATAGCGGCCAGCTTGAAACCATGCTGTCCGAAGTCGAAGCCGTCGATGTCAACGAAGTGGCAATGCAGCTTCTGGCAGTGCGCACAAATCTCGAAGCCAGCTACCAGACCATGTCGCGGCTCAGCAGCCTGACGCTTGTCAACTACATGCCCTAGGGCAGGGCGCAAGGCGCAGTGAAAATGAAAAAGGCCCGCGAAGCGGGCCTTGTCTTTTTTGCGAAGCGAATCCTATTCGTCATCGGGAGGCGCCATGGCCCGAAGGCCGGCCGCCAGCTCGCGGTTGATGTTGATAAGCACATCGAGTTTCTTCGGCTCGGGGCTCGCCAACAGTTCGCGCTGGTGGTTCATGATGAAAATGCCGAGATTGGCAACGTTCTCGCGGATCGGCGCCGGCAGGGGATTGTCGTCGCGCGTGACCGAGGTCATGAACACCGTCCACAGGCGACGGTTGAACATCATCGCTGCGCTGAGATCGGAGCGGGCCTCTTCCCAATTGTCGCGTATGCGCTGGAAATTGACAGCGGACTTGGACAGAAGAGTGGATTCAAGCTGACGTGGCGATGCTGTCTGCTTTGCGACCTTACTATAGGCGTTAACTGCTTGATTTGGCATTCGCCAACAGCCCTTCTTCGTAGCGCACGAGATTTCCTGCAGCCTTCAAAGCCTTGTAGAGGACGCCGGTTAATATGGCGTTATTGATTTCGTCGATATAGGGCGCCATCGACGGAGCTGCTTCCAGTATCTCGTTGACAAGACTGAAGTAACTCTCCTGGTGGCCGGTCACGTCGTCGTCCAGATACATCAGCTGGACAGCGAGATAGATGCGTTTTGCAGGAGAGTCTGCCGTTTCTGGCGTCAGAATGTCCTTCTGACGCAGGATCGGCGCCTTGCCATCAATGAACAGGCGCGCACGCTGGTCCGAATTGGTGACGACGCAATTGCCGATGATGAGTTTCTCACCCGGCTTGAGCTCGACCTTGAGCGACATTGTTCTGCCTTTGCTCCGTTTACTCGACTGCCTGAACGCGGTTCCTGACGACTGCCAGTACCGGCAGCAGGGACTGGAAAGGTATCATTCCCAAGTAAACAAAAATGCCAAGTCTACGCCGCAATCCCTTAGCCGGCCGGCCAAATCAGAACAGCCGCAACACGTTCTGGTCGGCTTCAGAAGCCAGTGACAGCGCCGTCGAACTGAGCTGCTGGCGAGTCTGCAGCGCCAGCAGGTTGGCCGCTTCCTCGTTTGTATCCGCCAATGTCAGGTTCGAAGCGCCGGTCTCCAGCGTGGTGATCATGTGCTTGGTGAAATCCTGCCTGTTCTCAACCACCGACAGGTTGGAGCCGAAGGCCGACGCCTGGGACCTGACGGTACGAAGGGCGTTCTTGACCTGCACGATGAAGCCTTCGATGGCGGTGTCGGCGTCGAGATCGGCCGCGGTCATGGATGTCCTGACGCCGAGATTGGCCGAGTTAATGGCGTTGCCGTCCTTGGTCTGGATGTCGATTTCCGACGTGCTGGTCTCGTTGAAGGTAATCTTGAGCTTGTCGCCACGCAGCAGATTGACGCCATTGAACGATGCGTCGTCGGAGAATTTGTCGAGCTGGTCGATCAGTGTGTTGTACTGCGTCGCCAGATCGGCGCGAACGGTGTTGCCGCCGATCGCGGTGGTGCCGGCGCTGCCGTCAATGCTGGACGAGGTCGCGTTGTAGCCGGTTATGGTCAATTCCGTCGTCGAGAGGTTCTCGATGCGCAGCTTGCCATTGTCGATGGAGGCGCGGATGGCGGTCTTGAGATTGGTGTCATTGTTGATGGCGCTGACCAGCTCGTCGACGGTGCGCAGGGCCGGGCCACCGGTGGCGGCGCCTCCTGCTTCGGTCGTCGAATCGAGGCCGGTATTGCCGATGGCAAGCGCGGTCGTGGCGTTGTTGTTGTTTGCCGTTGCGCCGGTGATCACCACGGAGGAACTCGTGCCGGCCGCGTTCGACCTGAACGTCACGTTGGTGCCGTCATTGCTCAGCGTCACGCCGGTCACGCCGGCAGCGGTGAGGCCGGCCTGCAACAGGGCCTGGTATTCGGTGATGTCGTCGACCACCTGATCGTTGTTGCCAATCGCGGCGACCTGGGCAGCGGTCAGGGTCACGGGAACGACGCCAGCGCCGTCGACATTGATGTTGAAGGCGATGGAGTCAGGCGTGCCGGTGGCAGCGCCGGTTGCCTGGGGGCGTCCGTTGGACCAGAGGCTCGTCACGGCCGACGGCGTCGTGCCGCCTGTGGTCACGTCGCTGAGGTCGATGGTCGCTGCCGCGCCGGTGTTGGTCGTGTCATAGAACTCGATCCGACCGGGGGTGGTCAGAGAATCCCGGGCACGGATGGTGGTGGTGCCGTCGGTGGCAAGCTGCGTGTTGATCGAGGAAATCGCTTCGGAGAGTTCGATCGTACCATTGCCGTTGCCGGCGGTATCGACTGCCGTATTCAGGGTGATTGCCACAGTGGAAACGCCGCCGTCGTCACTGACCGTGAACGCGTAGGTTTCGTCGCCATTGCTGACATCCAAGGCAGCGAAGGCCTGATCTGACGTCAGTACCGGCGCAGTCGGGGCCGTGCCCGTTTCGAGCGTGAACGAAGTGAAGCCGTTGGAGATCGACGTGCCGGCCGTCGGAGAGGACGTGCCCGTGCCGAGCGCAATGCTGATGGGCGTCGTCCCCACCGCACCGCCGGAGAACGAGATATTGCCCGTAGCCGAGGAGCTTATCTCGTAGGCCGCGGCCTTGAAGGACTTGTCCTGACGGGCCTGGGTCAGTGTCGACACCATCGACTCGAGGTTCTTTGTGATCGCGGTCAGTCCGTTGTCTGCTGCCTCGATGGTCTGGATGCCGTTGCTCATGGCATCGAGAAGCGCGTTCATGTCGGCAGCGCGGCTGTTCAGCGATGATGCAGTGAAGAAGTTGGTGGGATTATCGAGAGCAGAATTGACCCGAAGTCCACTGGCCAGACGTTCCTGGGTTCTGCCCAACTGCGCAGCGGTTTTCTGAAGGTTGAGAAGGTTTGCACGAACCGCTTTCGACAGAGTGACATCAGACATCCGACTTGATCCTTCCGACAATTCCAACGCCGCGAGCGCGAGTTAGGATTCTGGTAACTAAATTTGAGACCAGATTCGCCGGAATTGGGGAAGAGGATGCGTGCCGGGGAGCAAGTTCCCCCCAGAAAACAAAGAAAAGGCGGGCACGAGGCCCGCCTTTTCGCAGTCTTGGCAGAAAAGATCAGAACAGACGAAGCACGTTCTGGTCGGACTGCGAGGCCAGCGACAGGGCCGTCGAAGACAGCTGCTGGCGGGTCTGCAGAGCGAGCAGGTTGGCCGCTTCTTCGTTGCTGTCGGCGAGCGTCAGGTTGGACGCACCGGTCTGCAACGTGTTGATCATGTTCTTGGTGAAGTCCTGGCGGTTCTGAACCACGGAAAGGTTGGAACCGAAGGACGACGCCTGCGAACGCACCGTACCGAGAGCATTCTTCACGAGGCCGATGTAGCCGTCGATATTGGTATCGCTGTCGAGATTGGCCGAGGTCAGCGAGGTCTGAATGCCCAGGTTGGCCGAGTTGACCGCCAGGCCGCCCTTGGCCTGGATGGCGATCTCGGACGTGCTGGTCTCGTTGAAGGTGATCTGCAGCTTGTCGCCGCGCAGCAGATTGACACCGTTGAACGAGGCATCGTCAGAGATCTTGTCCAGCTGGTCGCGCAGGGTGTTGTACTGCGTGGCCAGGTCGGCGCGGACGGTGTTGCCACCGATGGTTGTCGTGCCGACGCCGCCATCAATCTTGGATGACGTCGAGTTGTAGCCGGTCACCGTCAGAGTTGACGTCGAAAGGTTTTCGATCCGCAGCTTGCCGTTGTCATTGGATGCACGAACAGCCGAACTCAGGTTGGAGTTGTTGTTGATCGAATTGACAAGGGAATCGACCGAATTCTGCGCAACAGGCGTACCGTTGGTCGAGGTGCGGTTTGCTGTGCCGAAACCGACCGCGGTCAACAGTGCGTCGGTGCCGGTCAGAGTGATATCCTCGCCGGTAGACAGGCTAAGGGCAATCTGGCCACCGCTCACCGATGCAGTAAGCCCGGTGATGGCGCCGTCAAGCTGAGCAGCGATGGAAGCGGCATCTGCGTCCACGGCCTCAACACCATCTGACGAAGTGACGCCGCTGGTGAGACCGGCTTCAGTCGCGATGCCGGCAGCTGTCGCGCCGCCGAACGTGACGGTGAAATTGACGCCATCGGCGCGGCTGACATTCAGACCGCCAGCACCAATGGTCGCGGTGAAGCCATTGTTGGTCAGCGCGGTGGTCAGCGCTGACGCCTGATCGGCACCGCTGCCGAAGGTGTAGGTCGTATCGGTCAGGCCCGTGCCGCTCAGAGTCACGGTGCCGGTATCCAGCGCCGCGACGCTGGTGAAGTCACCACCGCCGGAACCAGCCACGGTCGCCGGGGTGGCAGTCGAGTCGCCGGTGATGTTAACGGAAGTGCCGTTGATCGATATCGATCCACCGGTCGGAACGGCGGTGAAGACACCACCCGTACCGGTAAGCGTGGTCGGGGTCGCGGCAGTACCGAGAGTGACGTCGACCTGAGACGCAATAGCGCCACCGCTGAAGCTGACGTTACCGGAAGCCGCGGCGTCGATAGTGAAGGACGTCGCCTTGAAGGACTTGTCCTGACGGGCCTGGGTCAGAGTGGACTGCATCGACTCGAGAGTCTTGGTGATGGCAGTCAGACCGTTGTCCGCCGCTTCGATCGTCTGGATGCCGTTGCTCATCGAGTCCAGAAGCTGGCTCATGTCCGAGGCGCGGCTGTTGAGGGACGAGGCAGTGAAGAAGTTGGTCGGATTGTCGAGAGCCGAATTGACTCGCTGACCCGTCGCCAGACGCTCCTGCGTCTTGCCCAACTGTGCTGCCGTGCTCTGAAGATTGAGGAGATTCGAGCGAACCGCCTTCGAGAGGGTAATTTCGGACATGTGGAACTCCTATTCCTGTACCGATTACTGACACACCTCTTCCTGAGGTATGGCCGGAGTATCGACGCCAGCATTTGAAAATTGGTTAACTCGGCGCGGGATATTTGAAGCGAGTTGGTTGGCTCAAATGATTGGAATATCGTAATAAAATTTTCCGTATCTGCTTGCGCCACCATGGGCGTCCCATGTGGTGGTTAACAATTCTCTATGGCATGGAGAAAAGTCTCGTTTCCCGCACAGGATTATTGGCCGTGCGAGTCGGTGCGAGCCGCCGATCTTCAGGTGCGCCGTGTCATGCCATGCAGGGCCAATGGGCGCGCTCGGGCGGGAGCCAATTGCGGGTCTGGCAACCAGGCGCTGGACTCAATTTGGGCGCGATCCACAAAAGGACTGCGCCCATGCAACGGATCGGTGGCACCGATCCACAAATTCAAGCCGTATCGTTCCGTCAGGCAATCCGTTCGACGGCACTCAGCCAATCGGGGTTGGCCGAGGGCGCAGAGACCAGGGGAGATCCTCCCGAACCCTTCGAATAGGCCGCAAGCTTGCCGGCGTTGATCTGCTGCGCGCCGCTGTCGCTTTCGGTGGCATTTCCGTGGGCGGCAGCGAGCGCTCTGCTGGCCGTTTCCTCGTCGCTGCTGTCTTCGGTGCCTTGAGTCTGTTCTTCGGCTTCGTCCTCGGCAACATCCTCGGACTGCTTCTGGAGATCTGCAAGCTGCAAGCTTGGCTTGAACGTGGCGCTGATCAAAGATGCGTCGAAAAGCGATTGCGGCGGCACCGACGGGTCGATGCCCATGGGGCGCGGACTCATTGCCGCCTGGGTGGCAATGAAACTGGTCGATCCGGAGGACTGGCCTTGCGAACCGGTGCCATTGGCGCCGGACTGTCCGGATTTGCCGGACTGCTCGATCGGTCTGGTGTCGGGGCGCTGCGGCGCGGGCCGGTCATACGCCGGGGGCGGCGTGGCAGCGAGAGTTTCAGGTATCAGACGCAGGCTCATGTGATCACCTCACACGTGCTCATTACACAGCCTGCACTATGCGCCGTTAGTTTTACGAGTCCGTTTCTATAGTTGATAAAGATTTTGTTAAAATTCGGTGGTATCTGACAAATAAATCAGAAACGCCAAACAGATCCGCAAAAGACAAGATTCTATTTTCTTGTCGGATATTTACGCCTAAAGCGCACGATTGACCGACAGGCCAGATGCCTGGGTCTTCGGCGGCGGCGCGGTGCCGGTTGCGCTGTATGTCTTGACCTTGTTCTCTGCGCCAACGGCCTGGGCGACATCTTCGAGCAGGTCCTCGGCGACGGCGCGCGCCGTTGCCAGCACCCTGAGGTTCTCGGCCATCTGGGTGGCAAGGCTTTCGTGGCGCTGGCGCAGGCGTTCGAGATCGGCGGGAACCGCCTGTTCGAGGCGCTGTGCCTGGCGCTGCACGGCGCGTGCAAGAACGGTGTAGTCCTCGGCGGCCAGCGTCTTTTCGGCGGACAGGTCCGCCGCCTCGCGCAGTTTTCCGGCACGCAGCAGCATGGTCTCGCGGCTGAGGATATCGACGAGCCGGGTGAGGGCGGCATCGGTGCGGGCGCACAGCTCCATCGGGTCGCTCTGGTCAAGGCTCTGGAGACGCTGGGCGGCTGTCATGGGATCAGTTTCCTGTGCTGGATGAGGGCGTTGGTGCGGCTTCCTGGATCTGAAGCAGGGAGCGCAGGATATCGTCGGCAAGTCCGATGCCGCCGTTCTGGGCGATGGAATTGGCCAACTGCTCGGATTGCATCGAGCGCCAGGTTTCCTCGGCCTGCCCGCCACCGAAGCCGTTACGGGTATCAAGGCCGGACATCATCTGGGAGACGAGCGTGTTGAGGAACACGCCTTCGAGTTCGGTCGCCTTCTGCCTGGCCGTGCGCATGAACGGCGTGTCGGGCAGGCTGGAAAGGTCGAGAGCCGGGATGGAGGTCATCACATCACCTCGATTTCTGCCTGGAGGGCGCCCGCCGCCTTGATGGCCTGCAGGATGCCGATGAGGTCGCGCGGCGAGATGCCGAGGGCATTGAGCCCGTCGACGAGCTGCTGCAGCGTCACCGATTCCGGGATCGTGGCGAGGTTGGAGCCGTTGGATGAAACCTGCACATCCGAGCGCGGCACCTGGGTGGTCTGGCCTCCGGAAAGCGCATTGGGCTGGCTGACCTGAGGGCTTTCGGCAATGGTGACGGTCAGGTTGGCCTGCGCCACGGCCACGGTCGAGACCCTGACGTCGCGGCCCATGACGATGATGCCGGAGTTCTCGTCGATGACGATCTTTGCGGGCTGATCGGTCTGGACGACCAGCTGTTCGATATCGGTGAGAAGGTCGACGATATTGCCGATGTAGTTGGACGGCAGGTGCAGGCGAACGGTCGACGGATTCTGCGCGACCGCCGTTGTTTCGCCGATGAAGTCGTTGATGCCGAGCGCGACGCGCCGCGCCGTCGTCAGGTCGGGGTTGCGCAGGGACAGGCGAACTGAATTGAGGGCGCCAAGGTCAAATCCGATTTCGCGTTCGACCAGCCCGCCGGAGGAAATGCGACCCGTGGTCGGCACGCCTGAAATGATCGAGGCGGCGTCACCGGAGGCCTTGAAGCCATTGATCGTGACCGGGCCCTGGGCGATGGCGTAGATCTCGCCGTCGGCGCCGAGCAGCGGCGTCACAAGAAGTGTGCCGCCCTGCAGGCTGTCGGCATCGCCGAGCGCAGAGACATTGACGTCGATGCGCGAGCCCTGCGCCGCGAAAGGCGGCAGGTTGGCCGTGACCATGACCGCCGCGACATTGGCGGTGCGGACGTTTTCGCCGCGGGTGTTGACCCCGAGTCGTTCGAGCATGGCCTGAAGGCTCTGCCGGGTGAAAGGCGCGTTGTTGAGGCTGTCGCCAGTGCCATTGAGGCCGACGATCAGCCCGTAGCCGACGAGCTGGTTCTCGCGCACGCCTTCGATGTCGACGATATCCTTGATGCGGGCGCTGCCAGCCAGGGCCGGTAGTGGCGCAAACAATCCGGCCACGACCCCGATCACAACGATCAGGGCAAGGGCCAGAATTCTCGGACTGTTGTCGGCGCTGTTCACCATCGTGTTTCCCCTTTGAGGTTCCGTCCCCACGGAACCGGTCACGCAAACCCACTTGCCAGAAGCATGCCAAATTGAGCCTTTGTGGTTCGGGAAATCGCAAGAGTTTGAATCTTATAAGAAATATTCGACGGGCGGCGACGGAAGCCGGATCCGGCGGTTCAGGCGGCTGTCTGAGGCTGCAGATTTTGCCGGGTCGTTAAGGTTCCATTAACGCGCGCCGGGCAGATTTTGCCGCAAGGAAGCATTAACCTTCTGGAGTCGGCCGGAGAGCACGAATGCGGATCGAAGGGCCATATCGACGATCGCAGGTTGGCGGCAAGTCCGGCGCCGGAAAGTCCGGGGCAGGGCGGCCGGCCTTTAGCGTTTCGGATCCATCCGCGGCGGAAAAGCCGGCTGCGGGCAATGCCGTTTCCGCACCGACCGAACTTGACGCTATTCTTGCCCTGCAGAGCGTCGAGGATCCCACACAGAAAAAGCGCCGCTCGGTGAAACGCGGCCGGGCACTGCTCGACAACCTGGAAGCGCTGAAGGCCGACCTCATTGTAGGAAAAGTCAGCGCCACTCGACTGGAGCGTATCGTTGCCCTGGTTCGGCAGGCACGTGAGCAAGTTGATCCGGAACTTGATGTGGTTATTGAGGAAATTGAACTAAGAGCTTTGGTTGAACTTGCAAAACTAGGAAAATATCCCTCAATCTAGTTTGGTTTTGCAGTTCTCTCCCGCCATCGTTATCCACGAGTGCGATCCAAGCTTGCCCGGACCGGACGTGCTCTCTATATAGAGCCTTCTCTTGTGAAGAGGAGTGAGTCACCAATGGGTGCAGAGTTTGATCTCTCGGAATACCGCCCCACTGACGACGAACCTTTCATGAATCCGCGCCAGCGAGAGTATTTCCGGCGCAAGCTGGATGCATGGAAGGACGAAATCCTGCGGGAGAGCCGTGAAACGCTCGAAAACCTTCAGGAAGAAAGCCAGAATCATCCGGATCTCGCGGACAGGGCCTCGTCGGAAAGTGATCGGGCACTGGAATTGCGGACGCGCGACCGGCAGCGCAAGCTGATCGCCAAGATCGATGCGGCGCTGAAGCGGATTGAAGACGGTACTTACGGTTATTGCGAAGAAACCGGCGACCCGATCGGCGTTGCCCGGCTCGATGCGCGGCCGATTGCGACCTTGTCGCTGGAAGCCCAGGAGCTTCATGAGCGCCGTGAGAAGGTCTATCGCGACGAATAGGGACGGGTGCCGGCATCGGCCGGCGCCAGTTTGATTCCGGAGGCCGCCGGCACTCGGCCGCAAGGCAATAATTGCAATTTGCGACGCGCCAGAGGAGATCGTGCCTCTGGCGCGTTTGCCATTTGCGATCACGTCATGCTGCTAAGTAGACCATCGAGTGGCGCGGCTTCCTGGTCTTCGCCGAAGACGGCGCCATTGCCCTGTTCACGGCCGGACTGGTGATGCGCGCGATCAATGGGCGCGTGAACCTGGTCGATGACAAGGCGCGACAGGCATTGAATGCTGCCATCGAAAGCGCGGCCGGCAATCCCGCCATGTGGCCGGTTTCGTGCGCTGCCGCCGCGCGCAGCGACATCGAGCTGCCGCCGCTCGCCATCGACACAGCGCCGTGGCATCTCGATCAACACTGCCCGCACTCACCCGATGCGCGTCTTCGACAAGGCTGGCGTCACCCGCCAGTCCGATCTGGTGCGGATGGTTCCGGACAGCAAGGCCGTCAACCGCCGTAGCGCGCCCTGAGATGGGCCTCGAAATAGCTGGCCTTCAGCGGTTCGCCGGTGGCGGCGACCATGATTTCCGGAGTCGACAGGTTGGATGCCGTTTCCCAGATGTTTTCGCGGCGCCAGGCGTTGATGCGGGTGAAATCGCCGTTGCGCATGTCGTCGCCGATGTCGGTAAGGTCGCGGGCCATGGCGGCGCGCTGCTGGGCGGCCATCATGGCGCCGAGCGTGTAAGAGGGGAAATAGCCGAAGGCGCCGCCGGACCAGTGCACGTCCTGCATCGGGCCGTTGGCCGGATCGGCGAGGGTCGACAGCCCGAGCGAAGCCTTCATCTTGTCGTCCCAGACCTCCGGCAGGTCAGCGACGTCCATCTCGCCAGCAACCAGCGCCTTCTCGATCTCGTAGCGCAGGATGACATGCAGCGGGTAGGTGACCTCGTCTGCATCGACGCGGATATAGCCCTTTTCGACATAATTGGCATGGGCCATGACGTCCTCGACGGTCCAGTCGGCAACTTCCACGCCCATGTGGCGCTTCATTTCCGGCAAGGCGAAGTCCCAGAATTCGGGCGAACGGGCGATCTGCATCTCGTTGAACAGTGACTGGCTCTCGTGCATGGCCATGCCGCGCGCCAGATTGTTGGGCCAGTGGGCATCGGTCTTGGGCAGTCCCTGTTCGTAAAGAGCGTGGCCGGTCTCGTGCAGCACCGCCATCAGCGAAGTGAGGAACTCGTCGGTGCGGTAGCGCGTGGTCATGCGCACGTCTGTGGGCACGCCGCCGCAGAACGGATGATGGGAAACGTCGACCCGTCCGTGGTCGAAATCGAAGCCGAGCGCTTTCATCATCTCGATGCCGAGCGCCTTCTGGGTCTCGATCGGGAAGGGGCCCTTGACCGTCTTGAGCGGTCTTTTCGCAAAGCGCTTGCGCTGGCGTTCGAGCGCCTCGGGCAGGAAGTCGGCAAGAAATGCCCTGAGCGAAGCAAAGACCAGGTCGATGTCAGCGACACGATTGCCCGGATCGAACTGTTCCATCAGCGCGTCATAGGGGGCGAGCCCGAGCACATCGGCCCGCATCGCCGCTTCTTCGCGCATCAGGGCAACAACCTCTTCGAGCGCCGGGCGGAACGCGTCCCAGTCGCCCTTTGGCCGGGCGCTGCGCCAGAGCTGTTCGCATTTCATCGTGACCTGGGTCTGCCGGGTGACGAATTCGGTCGGCAAGGCCATCAGGTTCCTGTACTGGCGGGCGAATTCGGCAAGGGCCGTGCGCTGGTCGGGCGTGTCGATCTCATCCTCGGCCGCATCGATCCAATCAGCCACCTCGGCAGCGGCGGCGGCCTCGTGATAAAGCCCGGCGAGAACCGACATTGCCTCGGCCCGCGCCTCGCCGCCACCGTCGGGCATGAAGGTCGCCTCGTCGGCGCCGAGAATCGCCTGGGCGTGGCCGATGGCGTGCAGCTTGCGGGTGAGGGCATCGAGTTTGGCGAAGGACATGAAGGCTCCAGGAGGACGGCAGGCGGAAAGGTCGTGTGATCAGGCCATAGCATGTTTTTGATAAATGCAAAGACACCGCTGCGGCGCCGGGCTGGCCTGGGTGCTTCGCGGACAGGTTTGCGGCGAACTCGTGAGCTTGACCGCCCGGGGCAAGCCGATGCAGCGAGTCCAGGCGAGGTTGGGAAGGCGGAGCCTATTCCGGTCCGGTTGCCGCAAGTTCGCGCTCAGAGGCGACGGCCCGCACGGCGATTTGCCACGAAGCCCAGACCGCGGGGACAATCAGAATGCAAGCGACTATCGCCTGTCCGATATATCCAGGCGCCAGAGCGCGACCGAGTGTCCAAATCAAGATGCCGAAGGCAAGCCAGATCTGAGTCCAGACCAGCAAAATGCCGGGCGAGGCCGCTAATACGATCGGCAGGTCGACGGGAGGAAGCGGGGCGCTGAACTCGAATTCGGTGGGGGGAGATGACTCAAGAGCATCATTGCGCATGTTCATGCACTCGAAAACGCCAGTTGCTGGCGCAGCGTGCAAGATGCGCTCCCAGATCGCGGCGGATTTGCGGCATGAGACGAGCCTTTCGGCCCTATCCGTGCATCCAGTGACCGCTCAGATGAAATTCAGGGAGAAGAACCAGCACAGGGATATGAGTTTGGCGAAATTGGCCTGAAATGGGACAAGCCGCCGCGAGCATCGCCATACAGAGTAGAGAATGAAGGCATTGTACGGCATCGGCAAAAGGTACAGCAGCAGAAAGACGGCAAGATTGCCGTCCCGGCTCATGTAGAAAAGCGAGACTGCGAACACCGCGGCATTGACAATCGTGCCGGTCACCAGCATGTCGCGCCAGAACACCGTCCGGACGCTGGCAGTGCCCTGAAGGCGGCTGGTGAAGTAGCTGGCGAGTGTCATTGATTTCTCTCGTGATCGTATCGGTGCACTGGATCACCGTTTCCGCCGAACTGCTGCGCCTGGGCGCCATATGGTTTTGCCGAATTCGCCATCAGGCAGTGAAAAGCCGGACGACATAAAGGCTGTAGCCGGCCAGCATTGCTGCGCCCATCCAGCGCGACACACGCCTGGCAAACCAAAGCAGGGCAACCAGAACCAATGTGGCTGCCGCCATGACGGGTATGTCGAAGCTGCCTATCGCCGTTGATATCGGTATTGGCGCCAATAGCGACGCGATGCCGAGTATTCCCAGGATATTGAAGATGTTCGAGCCGACGATATTTCCGATCGCGACGGCGGAATTGCGTCGAAAGGCTGCAACAAGGGACGTTGCCAGTTCCGGCAGGCTGGTGCCGACCGCAACGATGGTCAGTCCGATAACGGCTTGGGAGACGCCGAGGTCGTTGGCGATCGCGGTCGCGCCTTCAACGAGCAGGTGAGCACCGGCGAACAGCGCGCCAAGCCCGAAAGCCACGCCAACGAGCAGAACCGGCCAACTCCGGACCTCACCGGCGTCGTGTGTCTCCAAGGCTCCGACTTGCTGCTGGCGAAATGCCAGAACGAGATAGCCGGCAAGCAGCACCAGCATGATCATGCCGGCAAAAGCCGTGATCGTGCCGATCAGCGACAGCGCGATCATCACGACAGCCGCCCCGGTCATGGTCAACGCGTCCCGCCATATCGAGCGGTCCCATCCCGCAATAGGGGAAATCAGGGATGACAGCCCGACAATGAGCAGGATGTTGGCGGTATTGGATCCGACGGCATTACCGAGCGCGATATCGGGCTTGCCGGACACGGCAGCGTCCGTCGAGACCAGGAGTTCAGGCATGGAGGTACCAAAGCCGACGATCGTCAGACCGATGACGAGTTCGGAAACACGCAACCGGCGCGACAATCCGACCGCGCCACGAACAAGCGCCTCGCCGCCGGCAAAAAGCAGGGCGAGTCCGCCTGCAACCATCAACCAGTCGAGCATTTTCTCCGGCTCCCGAATTGGACAGACGCCATTCGCCTGTCCACGTCCATTCGGGCGCGTCGATGAGCTGGCCGGTGTATGTGTGAGCGGGGAGCTCGATAAACAAGATGCGGCTCGGTCGCGGCGTGAAACATCGCGATTGCTCGGGGCTCTGAAGGCTCACGGGCCGTGCGATGCGAACACTGTGGTTGCGTCGGACTCGCGCAAGAAATGTCGCGGCCTTGATACCGCGGCTTGATCGTGAGCTGACAGATCGCGATGCGGCGGCGATGCTCGCCGCCCACTCGTGTCAGGCCGACATGGATGCGTTTTCGGCGTCCAGAGGCTTCCTGCGCCGCATGAACCCGAGTGCGCCGAGACCGGCAAGGCCGGAGAGCAGCAGCGGCAGGGCAGCTGGAACCGGAACGACGGTGGAATCGATGAGACTCGCATAGCTGGCGTCGAAATGACCTCCGGGATTGAAGGTAAGCGATCCGACAATCCTGAGGTTGAGGTTATTGGTTCCGGGAACCGTGCTGGCGTTGACGCCGCCACCGACGCCGCTCGCATTCTGGACGCGCGGATAGCTGGCGTTCAGATCGATCGCAGCACTGAAAATGTCGAACAGGAATTCCTCGTCATTGAGGAAAGTCACGCTAGCGGCAAAGGGGTTGAAGAAGGTGAATGTCGTCTCCGAGATGTTGACACCAATCAGATTGGTGGCGCTCAGATCCTGGATGTAGAACTCAACGCCGCCGCCAATGACGGCGGAACTTGCACTGCACTGGTAACTGCCGGACAGGATCGAACAGCCGACGGATTTGCCGACAAGAGACGCCTGGGACGGCGAAACCGCCGCAACGATCATGGAGAGTGTCGTTGCGATGAAAAATAAAGTTTTGCCAATCATGTAAGTTACCCTTGGTTGTCAAAAAAAGGAGGGCTGCTCCGGCACCGAAGCGGCCCTGATAGGGTTCGTCGAATATTGGTAGTTATACCTAATAAGTAGTGTCCCTAGGCGCTGTCAATTGCCGATCGGTTTGCCGGGATGACGAGGATGTCCGGCTATCTCCAGCACTGCTCGATGCGCGAAGGTCAGCGAGACAGGTTGCGCGCCGGGCGGACGTGGTCCTCGAACGGTACGTGGCGCCACCGAAATGATGTGCCTTCGACGCATTCGGGTCGACTGATCCGGTCCATGCGGAAGTGGCGGAAGGCCTCGCGGGCAGGATCCCAGGCCACCAGGTACCACAGGGGTGGCAGGATCAGCATGGCCTGCGGCTCAATGCTGCGAATGGTTTCGTTCCCTTTGGCATCGCGGTAGCGAAAACGCAGGTGCTGGCGCTGAAGGAATGCCGTCTCGAATGCCGGCAGGAGCGCCGGGTCCATCTCAGCCATGTCGGAAATGTCGACCTGCGGCGCCAGCACCCCGACGAAGAGGCAATCCAGAAACAGGCGCAAATCACGCAGTTTGTCCGATGGCAGGGCGCGCTCGATCTTGGCTAGCCCGGCATCGGCGAGGCCGGAGAAGGGCAGATTTCCTGCCGCTCGCATCGAGGCGACGCTGATCAGGAGCGCAAAGACCTCGGAGACCGAGAGCCGTGCTGTCGTCTGTACCGATTGCGGATCGAGCTGCAGCCCGCCACCGCGCCCGGGTTCGGAATGAATGACGAAGCCCTCGTCGCGCAGCGCCCCGATGTCACGCAATACCGTGCGCCGCGACGCGCCGACTTCCTCGGCGAGGTCGGCGATTGTCGATGTGCCGTTGCGGCGAAGGCTGCGCACAATGGCGTCTTGTCGGAGGCGAGTATTCATCTCGCAACCCTGCCACTAAAAGGTGTCAAAATTTGGCACCATTCGGCTTTAGGCAGTGGCCATGCACTTCAACAAAGGTGAAACGAAATGCTCAAAACGATCGATTTTCCCGAGCCCACCATGGTCGCGGTCAACGGTGTGGAACTCGAAGTCTTCGAAGCCGGACAGGAAAATGCGGGAAAACCCGTTGTCCTGTGTCACGGCTGGCCGGGGCTTGCCTTGTCCTGGCGCCAGCAGGTGCCGGCGCTCGTGGCGGCGGGCTATCACGTCATCGTTCCGAACCAGCGGGGTTTCGGCAATTCATCGCGTCCGGCCGAGGTGACGGACTACGACATCGAACACCTGACCGGCGATCTCGTCGCGCTTCTCGACCACTATGGATATCAGGACGCGACCTTCATCGGTCACGACTGGGGGGCGATGGTCGTATGGGGGCTGGCGCTGCTGCATCCGACCCGCGTCAACAAGGTGATCAATCTGAGCCTGCCGTACCAGGAGCGGGGCGAAATCCCCTGGATCGAGCTTCTCGAGCAGATCCTTGGCGAGGACTATTATTTCGTCCACTTCAATCGCCATCCGGGCGTTGCCGACGCCATTCTCGATGCGAATGCGGCTCGCTTTCTCCGCAACCTCTACCGGAAGAACGAACCGCTCACACAACCCGAGCCGGGCATGATGATGATCAATCTCGCCCGGGCGGAAACAGCACTTGGCGAGCCCGTGATGAGTGAGAAAGAAATGTCTGCCTTCATCTCCACCTTCGAGACATCCGGGTTTGCCGGCGGCATCAACTGGTATCGGAACCTCGATCGCAACTGGCACTTGCTGGCGGATGTGGATCCCGTCATCCAGCACCCGACGCTGATGATCCATGGCGAGCGAGATGTCGTCCCGCAGTTCGACAGGATTGCCGAGTTCGTGCCCAACGTCGAAGTGGTGACACTCGACTGCGGTCACTGGATCCAGCAGGAAAGACCGGAAGAAACCAACCGGGCGATCCTGCAATGGCTGGCAAAACAGGGTGAAGCCTGATCACAAGGGCGCTTGTGCCTGGCAGCAAAACCAGCTCGGCTTTTGCGAATAGGTGTGCGCGCGAAGCGGAGCCGAATGCAGTTCGGCTCCGCGTTTGCCGTGAGTGCGGGTGGGGCAGTCACGGCAAAGTCGACCTGGCGCGGTCAGCGGGTGAAGGCGGGATCGGTGCGGAGGACCAGACCGAGAAGATGCCGCCGGGGGTGAGCGCGTGCGGGCGGCGGCAATGCCCTTGCCGTGCAAATCGAGTCATTTCCCAATCGGGCCAAGCACCGCAACGCCGCCGCTGCAAACTTGACGGCACCTCCCTGTCCCGATAGAAGGAATAGACCGGTCGGTCTAATTGTGGACGCGCGAGGGAGATTGGAAATGCGAGTTTCGAAAAATGACGTGGACATCAGGATGCAGATTCCCGGCGCTGTCATTCGGCAGCGCAAGGAATTTGGTGACGCAACCGGCCTGGGCAAGATAAGCGGCGAGTACTTCACCCTCTCGGCGGGGGTGGACACGACGCCGCTGTTTCAGGGGCTGGAGGGAAACTTGTGCCAAGTCCCGCATTGGGGCTTCGTGCTTCAGGGGCAACTGACCACGACCGATGCGACTGGCGTCGAGGAAACGGTCGAGGCCAACGATCTGTTCTATTGGCCGCCCGGGCACAACGTGAAGGTCGATGCCGATGCGGAGATCATCATGTTCAGCCCGCAACATGAGCACAGCGAGGTCATCAACCACATGATCGAGATGACCAAGGGCTGAAGCCGGCTAACGGACTGCCAAAATGAATGCCCCGGTCGCGGGAACGCAAATGGATGCAATGGCGAGGCCCGACGCCTAGAGTGTAGCGATGATTCACGCAACCAAGCAGCGCCTCATCGGCGCGGGCCTCCCTTTGCTGCTGAAGCACGGATACAATGATCTGGGCATTCAGGCGTTGTTGTCGGAGGCGGGGATTCCGAAGGGCTCGTTCTACCATCACTTTCGGGACAAGGAGGACTTTGCCCTGCAGGTGATCGACGCCTACATGGCGCAGGTTCACGACGGCCTAGATGCTTGTCTCGGAGACAGGTCAAAACCTCCGCTTGTGCGGATTCGGGCCTTTTTCGAGATGATCGAGAGCTCCTATCGTGAAGAGGGCTACATGGGATGCCTTCTTGGCGGCCTGGGCCAGGAACTGTCGGGCGTCAGCGAGGTGTTCCGGCAGAAAATCGAATCGTGTTTTTTCGCGATTTCCCAAAGGCTGGCCGGCTGCCTGAAAGAAGCGCAGCAGCTTGGCGAAATTGCCGAGGATTCCGATGTGTCTCGGATGGCCGACCTTCTGATCGATTGCTGGGAGGGGGCCGCTCTGCGTAGCCGCCTCCGGCGCAACCCGACCTCCCTTGATGAGATGCTCAACTTTTACCTCCGCGCGGTTGTCGGTGGCTGAACTCTGCGTATCTGGCATCGAGCGGATGGTGGGCGATGCCGATGCGTAGACAGCTGCGCGTCGTCGCACGAGGCTTCAAGTCATCCCTTCACCGCCAGCCAGATCATGTGCCGTGCGCCACGCTTGCCTCGGGCCCGGGTCGGAACCTCGCTGACCGTGAAACCGGCCTGTAGCAACCGGCGGGTAAAGGCAGGGTCGGGGGCGGAGGACCAGACTGAGAAGATTCCGCCCGAGGTGAGCGCGCGGTGAGCGGCGGCGAGTCCGCTTGCCGTGTAGAGGGCGTCGTTGCCCTTGCGCGTCAAACCGTCGGGGCCGTTATCGACATCGAGCAGGATGGCGTCGTAGTCGGCGCGCGCTGTTGCGATGAGCGGGACGACATCGCCCCGGTGGATGCCGACGCGCGGGTCTTCCAGGCAGCCCGCGAACAGGTCGACCATCGGACCTCTCGCCCAGGCGATGACGGCCGGCACAAGCTCTGCGACGGTGATCCGTGCGTCCGGTTCGAGCGCGGAGAGGGCAGCGCGCAGCGTGAAACCCATGCCAAGGCCACCAATGAGAAGGCGCGGTTTCTCACGCCCGGCAATGCGGTTGCAAGCGAGGGTTGCGAGCGCTTCCTCCGAGCCTGACAGGCGACTGTTCATCAGTTCGTTGGTGCCGAGCATGATCGAGAACTCGTCGCCCCTGCGCATCAGCGTGAGGTCATGACCGTCTTCGAGCGTGACGGTATCGAGCCGGATCAGTGGCAGCATTGCGAGGGTCCCCAGGGTGGAAGCGAGGCATGCGAAGCGCGTGCGTCGCGAGTGGTACATGCCAGCAGGCGCGCTGGAAACACCGGCAAGGCCATATACCGGTGGAAGCCCCTGGGCGGCGCTGCTGCCTTGGCGCCTGTCAGCCCGCGACTGCTGTCAGCGGGCAGGCATCGGCGGAAAAGATGCCGGTATGGCCGTCGAAGGCGTAGGTGGCGCGCATCCGCTCGGCCAGCGCCGGCAGCTGGCGCAAGGCTTCGGTGATGCGGGATACCTCCTCAGCGCTCATCAGGTAGTTGAGGCTGAAGCGCGTAAAGCCGGGTTTTTCGGTCAAATCACCGGCGAGGATCTTCTGGCGCAGCCGGTCGGACATGGCGCGGTCGATGTGGAGCAACTGGTGACCATAGGGACCGGCGCAGGCGCAGCCGCCGCGGGCCTGGATGCCGAAATAGTCGCTGAGGAGGCGGGTGATGTATTGCGGATGGAAGGGCTGGCCGGTGCTGTCGGTGACGACGATCGAGAAGATCGGCAGGCGGGCCGTATCGTGGTGGCCGAGAACGGAGACCTGCTCCATGGTCTCGATCTCCTCCATCATGCTGCCGGCAAGACCGGCATCGATGACGCCGATGCGGTCTGTTCCGACGACCTGCTTGAGGATCAGCACCAGGGCGGCGCGGATGTCGCCGACAATATTGGGGGTGCCGGCCTCTTCGCGCTCGGCGATGTCGAGCGAATAGTCCTGGGTATCGGAATTGACGAAGCGCACCGTGCCGCCGCCGGGAAAGGTCGGGACGGTGGCGGCAACGGAATCGCGGCGGATGACAAGAAGGCCCGAAGCCGCCGGGCCGCCGATGAACTTGTGCGGCGACAGCGCGATGGCGTCGATCGGGGCGTCGGACGCCGGCACCATGTCGATGGGCAGATAAGGTCCACCTCCGGCGTAGTCCCAGACTGACAGCGCCCCAGCCGTCTTGAGCCGTCTCGTCACCGCGACGACATCGGTCAGGATTCCGGAAACGTTCGAAGCCGCCGAAAAACTGCCGACGACCAGGCCGCTCGCCGTTGCGAGAGCTTTGTCGAGCGCATCGAGATCCGGACCGCCGTGTTCGGCTTCGGGCAGTTCGATGACGCGGGCGCCGCTTTCGCGCCAGGGCAGGATGTTGGAGTGGTGCTCATAGGGACCGATGATGATCGTTGCCCCGCGTCCGCTGGCGACGGCCTTGTCGACGCCGAGCAGGTGAACAAGACGGTTGAGACCGGTGGTCGCGCCCGATCCGGTAAAGATCACGGCATGGTCGTCACCGGCGCCACACAAGCGGGCGATCTCGTCGCGGGCGGCCTGCCGGAGACTGGTAATGGCAGCGCCGCACCAGGAACTCTCCGTGTGGCTGTTGGCGTAGATCGGCAGCACGCGCTCGAGGATCACCTCCTCGATCTGGCGTACGGCGCGGCCGGAAGCAACATAATCGGCATAAAGCATCGGCTTGTCGCCGAACGGTCCTTCGACCATCAGGTCGCGGCCGATCAGACCGGAACGCAAGGCGGCGATGGCATCGGTTCCCTCGAACTGGGCGCGGAACGAGTCAAAGAAGGCTTGCGGGTCCATGTCGGCATCTCCAGGTCTTTGCACATGGATATTGACACAAACGAGTGCAGAGAATTCTATGAAAGTGATATCAGTACTGGGCAACAAGCGATCATATGAACGAGATAGCTCACAAAATTGATGAAATTGATAGAAAGATAATTGCGTTGATGCAGGCAGACGCCAGCATGTCGCAACGCGCCTTGTCGGAACGGATCGGCCTGTCGCAGAACGCCTGCTGGCGCCGATTGCAGAAGCTGAACGAGTCCGGCGTGCTCAAGGGCTGTACGGCACGCATCGATACGCGTGCCTTGGGGTTGGACCTGACTGTCTTCGTCATGATCCGCACCCGCCACCACGATGTCGAGTGGTCGAAGCGTTTTCTACAGCGGGCGGAATCGATCCCGGAAATCGTCGAACTGCACCGCGTCGGCGGTGAGTGGGACTACCTGCTCAAGGTGGTGACGACCAACATGGCCGGCTACGATCGGGCCTATCAGGCGCTGATCGTCGGCCTCGATTTCGAGACGGTGACGGGTATTTTCTCGATGGAGACAATGCTCGAGGGACGGCCGCTGGCGGTGTCACGCTAGATGTGCCGGAAAGCGGTAGCGGCTCGGAACCAGCACGAATGACTGTGGGCGCGTTTGCATCGGTGCAGGAGTGCCCGGACCGGAACTATCGTGCCGCGCCACGCGCCCGGGGCGCCTTGGCCGTGCGGGGTCTTTTGTTCGACCAGTCCGATCGGTCCGGATCCGTGCCCGAAGGCAGATGAAGCGTGTTGGGTCCGTCCTTGCGCGGCCTGACAGATGCATCCGCCGCCGACTGCGACTTGCTCGCGTCTATGGCGGGTTTGGTTATGGCTTTGAAGAGGTTTTCGGCGCGCGTACGCGCAAGAGTCGTCATTGAAGTTCCTTGCAGATGGTAGCGTGGGGTCTGAAGCGCATGGACAGATATGCCACACGCAGCAGGCGAGCGAACTGAAGCATTCGCACTTTCTGGAGCAATCCGATCATTCCGGCGGGCCGGAAGGTCGGTGCCGCGATGGCTGAGAACGCAGAGTCCATTTATGGAGATGAAAAGCGTTCCATTCAAGGCAGGAATTGATCGTCAACGACGGCTGATGGCGATGCTGACCATGTTGTCGTTCTCGGCCTTTGGCTGAGGAGCCGTTTGTGTGCAGGGCGATAGATCGAGTTCTTCGACAACCCGCTCGTAGCGTTCGCTCTGGCATTGCACCCGGTAAAGCATCGGGCCTTTGTCATGCGGCAGGCAGGCGAGAACCGTGCAGGGGCCCTTGGGGCGGTTGGAGTGCATTGGCGAGGAGCTGAGATCCAGCATCTGGCCCACTTTGAAGGCGTGTGGCATTTGGGGTTCCTTTTTTTCGATGCATGGCATTGCTGGGGCCGCGGTCATTCGACGAAGTCGTCGGCGCTCAAAATGAACGCATGGGTAAGCCTGCCAGTATAGGCCTTGCGCGCCGCGTCCATGATGCGAGCCCGATTGGCGTCAAAAACGCGGAGGATCGCTGTTTCGTCGGTACCGGCACCTGGAGAGAGACGGAGCAGGGCATCTTCGTCCACGAAGAACTCGACCTCCATCGAACTATCGTGCCCCCAGAAACGCACACGGGCGTGCCGAGGTTCGTAGCTGCGGCTCTGGTTGGGAAAATTCAGGGACATTTCATGTCCTCCGACGGGAGGGATGTGACCGGGTTCATGTGTTTGATGATGGCCGATCCTGAACCACAGTGGCGGTTCGGTCGTCCGAAACAATCTCACATGCAATCTGGCTCGTAGATGGCCTATTCGCGATGATTTTGGACAGGGCGGCGAACTCGGCCATTCGGCGGGTCGATGCGCGTCTGATTGCACTCGCGCGGCGCGGGAACGGGATGATCTTGGTGGCAACAGGCACGGTTGGCTCCATTCGAGATGGGGTTCCGTGCGCCTCCACGGGAGATAATGGCATCGATGATGGGAATCGGCGGTTCCTGCGCAGCTTGCTCACAAAGCAGCCCCGCGCTTATCCAATATGGCGCTGCAGCCCGGCGATTGCAAGGACGCGTGTCCGTCCCGGCTGTCGAAGCGTTGCGCGTTTTGAAGCCGGGACGCTGGCAAAATCGACAGCAAGAGCCCTTCGGATCTCCCTCAAAAAAGAAAGAAGGCGCGACCGGGGAACGGACCGCGCCTTCCTTTTGGCCCGGCACACAAGGGGCGGGCGCCGGGAGATGACGCGGACGCACATTGGGGGAAGCGTCCGCGCCGGGGATCGTGGGGAGCCGCGTGCGGCGCCCGGAAGTCGTGAGATCTCGGTTTTCTAGCAGTCGTGTTCCCGAACCGAAAAACCGCTTGGCACTTTTTCTGAGAACGCTCCGCTAGAACGGCAGGATGGCGTCGAGGATCTGCGAGCCGTAGCGCGGCTGCTGCACATCCGTGATCTGACCGCGGCCACCGTAGGAAATGCGCGCCTCGGCGATCTTGGAACTGTCGATCGAGTTGTCGTTGCCGATGTCCTCGGGCCGGACGATGCCGGCGATGATCAGGTCGCGAACCTCGAAATTGACCCGAACCTCCTGGCGCCCCTCGATGACGAGATTGTCGTTGGGCAGGACCTGGGTGACCACGGCGGCGATCTGGGTGTTCAAGGTCTCCGACCGGTTGACGCTGCCATTGCCGCTGTCGCCGAGGCCGGAGCTCGTGGTCACGGCGGCGTCGGCGCTGACGTCCGGTCCGGCGACTTCGTTGAACAGCGAACCAAGAACGCCACCGACGCCGGTCTCGCTGGACGAGGTGCGGTTGCGCGCCGTCTGGTTGGCGATCTTGGCCTGGTCGGCAATGGTCACCTTGATGGTGAGGATGTCACCGATCTTGCGGGCGCGTTGATCCTTGAAGAAGCCCTTGGCATTGGGCCGGAACAGCGAATTGGGCTGATAGGCGGCGGCTTCGGGCGCCGGCATCGGCATGGTGACCGGGTTGTAGCCGGGCGCGGTTGTCGGATCGTCGATGGCCGTCAGAGTGGGAGACTGGCCGACCTGGGCCAACCGGTCCATTGTCGAGCAGGCTCCGAGACTGGAGACGAGCACGATGCCCAGAAGTATGCGGGTGGCGTTCACTGTGCTTCTCCCTAACGAATGGCGGCGGTCGTGGCGCTGGCGCTCGAACCGGCAAGTTCGACCATGCCGGGCGCCGACGCGTAGGCCGACAGAACTTTGGACGACATCAGGTTCAGCACCTGCAACGGCTCGCCTTCGGCGGCGTCGTTGAGGGCCTGACCCTTGACGGTGAGGGTCATCGGACCCGAGTGATAGACGATGGTCACCGGCTGATTGCGCTTGACCAGCCTCGGTTCCATCAGGTCGCCCGGCTGCAGCATCTTGCCGGCGCGGGCCGGACGCTTGAGTTGCATGCCAATGACCTGGTCGAGTGAAGAGAAGCTGCCGGTATCGGCTGTCCGGGCCGCGACAGTGCGCATTTCGACATCGGCGGGACCGATGATGGCATCGCCCGCAAGCGAGTTGGCCAGATAGGGTACGGAGACGACGAGATCGACGCGGCCATACAGCTCCACCGGTGCGGATTGACCCGAGATGGAGAAGCGGGCAGCAAACTGGCCCGAGCCGGACAGATAGCTGAGGGTCATGAGCGACACCGGGTCGGTGTCCGTGTCCGCCGTCATCAGCGGCAAGGATCCGGAGAAGCTGACCTCGGCGCTGACGCCATCAGCCAGAAAACCTCTTTTGGACAGGGCATCCCTGACCAGATCGGCCAGGGACGGTTCGTCGACGACGCGGCCGAAGCGGGCCACCGTGACCGCGCCGGATTCGGGCGGCCGATAGCTGGTCAGTCCGATCTTGGCGGCGGCGACGCGGACGGCGTCAAGCGACACGCGTCCGGAGGTGCCCGGCGCCGGCGAACGGAACAGCGCCTTTTCGGCATACAGATCGGCGCCGTCGAACATGTCGCCGACGGTGACGATCGGCGTGGTGACGACGACCTGCGACTTGAGCACCGGACCCGCCTGCGCGGCGACGCTGCCGAAAGCGAGAATCAGCGCGGAGAGCAAAATCTGTTTCATCTGTCAGCCTCCTCAAGTCAGGTTCGAGGTTGCGCGCATCATCTCGTCGGCGCCGGAGATGATGCGGGCGTTCATCTCGTAGGCGCGCTGGGCCGAAATCATGTCCGAGATCTCGGTGACGGCGTTGACATTGGACATCTCGAGATAGCCCTGGAGGATGTCGCCGACGCCGTTGCTGCCGGGATTGCTGGCAAGCGGCGCGCCGCTGGCAGGCGTTTCGAGGAACAGGTTCTGACCGTTCGATTTGAGGCCGGCCGGATTGACGAAGGTGGAAAGCTGGATCTGGCCGAGTTCGGTCGGCGTCGTGTCCGAACCGATATAGGCTTCGACCACGCCCGAAGCATTGATCGAGATGTCCCGCGCGTCTTCGGGAATGGTGATGCCAGGCTGGACTTCATAACCGTCGACAGTGACCAGCGTACCGTCGCCATTGCGCTCGAACGAACCGTCGCGGGTGTAGGCGGTGCCGCCGTCGGGAAGGGTGATGGCGAAGTAGCCTTCGCCACGAACCGCCAGGTCGAGATCCTTCTCGGTCGGCGTGGGGCTGCCCTGGCTGGTGATGCGCGAGGTCGCCGCCGTGCGGACGCCCGAGCCGATTTCGACGCCGACAGGCAGAATATTGCCGGCATCCGAGCTTTGCGCACCGGCACGACGTACCTGCTGGTACAAAAGGTCCTGGAACTCGGCCCGCTGCTTTTTGTAGCCGGTGGTGCGCATGTTGGCGATGTTGTTGGAAATGACCTCGACATTGCGCTCCTGCGCGGCCATGCCGGTCGATGCGATATAGAGTGCTCTCATCTCGTTTCTCCCTGTCAGGCCGTGACGTCGCCAAGCTTGCGGATGGCGTTGCGCTGGAGTTCGTCCTGGCGCTTGATGAGTTGCGAAACGATCTCGTAGGCGCGATTGATGCGGATCATCTCGGCGGTTTCGCTGACGCCCGAGACGTTGGAAGTCTCGACCATGCCCTGGTGAACGGCTGTCTGGGTGGCGGGCTGACCGGGATCTGCTTCGGTCGCCTGATAAAGTGAATCGCCCAGATGGCTCAGCGTTTGCGGATTGTCGAACTCGACGATGGCGAGCGTGCCCTTGTTGCCGGCGCTCGACATGATGGCGCCATTGGCGCCGATGCGGATATTGGTCTCGTTCGGTGCGAAGCTGACGGTGCCGGCGCCGGCGACCACCGGGTCGCCATCAGCGGTGACCAGTGTGCCGAATGCGTCGGTGTGAAGCGCGCCGTTGCGGGTGTAGGCAAGCCCGTTCGGCGTCTGCACTGTCAGAAAGCCCGGACCATCCAGCGCGACGTCGAAAGTGCCGTCGGTCTGCTTGTAGGCCCCGGCCTTGAGATCGTGCAGTGTGGCCCAATCCTGAGTATAGTGGACCTCCCGACTTCCTTGCGGAAACACCTGATCGCTGGCCACGGGCATGACGTAGTCCTCGAACAGGACCTTTTCCGCCTTGAATCCGAAGGTGTTGATGTTGGCCAGATTGTTGGCGACAACATTCATCTGCCTTTGCAGTGCGACCTGGCGCGACAGGCTTATAAGTGGCGCGTTATCCATTATGCGCAGTTCCCCTTGTCGTGTCGGCATCGCAACTTCCCCAAGCCGAGATGCCATCTGATGCAATGCAGATGCCGTGCCAGAGTGAAAAACCCAGCAATTTCAATGAGAAGAATCTGTAAGGCTAAGATTCTGCCGGGAATGATCGGCATTTGAGGCAAGTTTTACCCGGCAGAATTTGCCGCTTTCGGGCTGTTGGTAACTTTTCGTTAACCCTTCCAGCGCTTAGCTCGGCTTGAGAGTTCCCTGGGCCAAGGGAACGGAGTGTGGCAATGGCTGACGACGTCGACAATCAAAATACCGAAGCAGAAGGCGCGGACGGCGCCGAGGGCGAGGCCCAGGCTAAAAAGAGCAAGAAGATGCTCTTCATCATCATCGGCGCGGTTGTCGTCGTGCTTCTGGCCGGCGGTGCGGGCGCCTATTTCATGTTCTTCTCGGGCGGCGACGAGGTCACGCAGGAATCCACCCCCAACCAGTTCTACGACTACGATCTGCCGCCGATGACGGTGAACCTCAATTCGGAGAAGCAGGAGTTTCTCAAGCTGACCGTGTCGCTCGAACTGTCCGACGAGACCATGGTGGAACTGGTCGAGCCGCGCATCGGGCGCGTCGTCGATGCATTCCAGGTGTATCTGCGTGAATTGCGGCGCTCGGACCTTGAAGGTTCTGCGGGCATCTACCGGCTCAAGGAGGAACTGCGGCGGCGCGTCAACCTCGCCATCTACCCTGCGGAAGTGCAGGGCATCCTCTTCAAGGAAATCCTGGTGCAATAGGAGTCGAAATTGGCCGAACCGGACGACGACGACAAATTGGCCGAAGACTGGGGTCTTGACGGTTTTGCCGACGCCGGCGAGGGCGATACCTCCGACGCCGAGGAAGGTGGTGGCGGCGACGACGCCATGGCGGCCGAATGGGCCGCGATGATCGAAGGCGCCGACGATGACGACGAGGACGGCGGCGGCGGGGCCGATCGCGTGCTCAACCAGGACGAGATCGACAACCTGCTGGGCTTTGATGCCAATGCCGGCGGCGATGTCGAGCTGACCGGGGTTCAGGCACTTATCAATTCGGCGCTCGTCTCGTATGAACGCCTGCCGATGCTCGAAATCGTCTTCGACCGCCTGGTGCGGCTGACGACGACGAGTCTCAGGAATTTCACCTCCGACAACGTTGAAGTCTCGCTCGAATCGATCACCTCGGTGCGGTTCGGCGATTATCTCAATTCCATTCCGCTGCCGGCGATCCTTTCGGTCATCAAAGCCGAGGAATGGGAAAACTTCGGCCTGCTGACGGTCGATTCCAGTCTCATTTACTCGATGATCGACGTGCTGCTCGGCGGCAGGCGGTCCGGCGGCGTGATCCGCATCGAAGGCCGGCCCTACACCACTATCGAAATGGCGCTGGCGCGGCGGATGATCGAGGTCATCCTTGATGACACCAAGAAGGCGTTCGAGCCGCTGACGCCGGTGACGTTCACTCTTGAGCGGCTGGAGACCAACCCGCGCTTTGCCGCGATCTCGCGCCCGGCCAATGCCGCGATCCTGATCGATCTCCGGATCGACATGGACGAGCGCGGCGGCAAGATCGAGATCCTGTTGCCCTACGCCACCATCGAGCCCATTCGCGAACAGCTGCTGCAGATGTTCATGGGCGAGAAATTTGGCCGGGACCCGATCTGGGAAGGCCATCTCGCCACCGAGATCTTTGCCGCGGACACCAGTATCGACGCCGTGCTGCATGAGATGGAGTTGCCGCTCAGGGAGGTGATGAACCTCTCGGTCGGCCAGACCATCGTTTTCGATCGCGCTCCTTCCGATCCGGTGCTGCTGCGAGCCGGAGACACCGACCTCACCGAAGGCGTCATAGGGCATATCGGCAAAAACGTGTCGATCCGCGTTTCACGGCCACTCAATCCGCCACGCGTGACGATGGCGGTCTTCGAAGCGCTCGACGAACACCTGGAGAACAAGGGATGACGGGATTGCCGCTTGGGTTGATTGTCGAAGGACTGGTATCTGTTCTTCTAATTTTGACAATTGGTTATAGCATTCTGCTTAATCAGCGCTTGAAGAAGCTGCATGCCGACAAGGATGCACTCAAGGCCATCATTGCCGATCTGGTCACGGCGACCGAAACGGCCAATATCGCTATCAGCGAGCTGCGCCAGACGGCGGACGAGGCCGAAACCAATCTCACCGGACGACTCGAGGACGCGGAGCGTTTTGCTGTCGAGCTTGCCAATCACGTCACTGCCGGCCAGTCGGTCATGGATCGTATTGCCAGGATCCTGTCGACGGTGCGCCAGGCCGAGGCGAGCGGCGCGCCCGCAGATGCGCCTGTCGTGACCAACCGCGCACAGGAGGCGCTCCGGCGTCTCAGGTCGCACCAGATGCGCAAGGATGAAGCCGCGTGACTTCAGTTCGCCTGCTGCCGCTGGTCGTTTTCGCCGCCCTTGCGCTGTTGGTGCTCAAGGGCGTCGGGCTCGTCACCGAGGGAGGCTATGTACTGACAGGCGTCAACATGAGCATGGCGCAGGACCCTGTCGCAACGGCGAGCAGCGGCGAGAACGCTGGCCAGACCATGGAGACCGATCCGGCGGCTGCTGCCCAGGCGGCCGGCGAAAACCCGGCTGCTGCCGAAAGCGCGGCCCGCACCGGCATCACCGATCCGGCGGCTGCCGCGGCGGCTGCGGCTGCGGATGCGGCAGAGCGCGCTTCGGAAAGCCTGTTCTCGCGGGCCGGACCGACGCCGGTCTCTTCGAACCAGCTCGATGCTGTGCCGTTCGAGTTGAGCAAATCCGGCGAGAAGGTGCCGCTCACCCCTGCCGATGGTGCCAACACCACCGAAAAGGCGGTGCTGGAAAGACTCAGCGATCGTCGCGCCGAACTGGATGCCTTCGAGAATCAGCTCAAGCAGCGTGAGGCGCTGGTTGCCGCTGCCGAAAAGCGCATGAACGAGCGCGCCGACCAGCTCAAGGCGCTCGAAGTTCAGATCACCGCGCTGGTGGAGCAGAAGAAGGCCCTCGACGACGAACAGTTCAAGGGCCTGGTCTCGATGTACGAAAACATGAAACCCAAGGCCGCGGCGCAGATTTTCGACCAACTGAGCAATGACGTGTTGCTTCGCGTGTCCAGCGCCATGAACCCCCGCAAGATGTCCCCGGTTCTGGCCGCGATGAACCCGGCGCGGGCCCAGGAACTGACAGCAATGATGGCCGTCGAGAAGGGCGAACCCAGCCTCGACGAGGCCGGTGTGCAGGACCTGACGCAATTGCCGCAAATCATCGGTCAGTAGCCGTTTTCCGGAATTCCGTATCAGGCGGAGCAGGCGGATGCGCCTCGGCGCATCATGCTTCAGGCGGGCCGTGTGCCGCGATCTGCCTGAGACGGGCGGCAAATATGCCCATTGCAGGTGCCGGGGCGGAAACAGCACGTGTTCCAGCTTTCAAACGGCGCGGCGCCTGGGCGGCGTTCGTCAACAATTCCTGAGCAGATACGTGCAAATGGTAAGGCAGCGTTAAAGGGGCTTGCCTAGAGTTGGTTAAGGTATCTCAAACGCGGGCATTTCGGTGAGTCTTGCACCGCAAAGACATGGGTTTGGATCGTGGCTGGCGCAGGTCGTGCGTCTGGCCGCGCTGGTGTTCGTCCTGACGGTCGCCGCGCTGACCCCGGTGGCGGCGCAAGCGCCGACCGGTACCCTTGTCAATCTGACGGTCCTGTCCGAGGACGGCTACGCGCGCCTGATCTTCGATTTCGCCAACAGGCTCGATCTGCCCGATTTCAAGGTCAAGTCGGACAATGGCGTGCTTACCATCTCTTTCGGTGAACCCGTGTCGATGCGCGTGCCAGATATCCCCGGTATCCTGCCCGATTACGTCACTGTCACGCGCGTGGACCCGGACTACACCGCCATCCGTCTCGGCCTCGAAAAACCATTCCGCATCAACACCATGGAAGCCGGCGAGATGCTGTTCGTCGACATCCTGCCCGAGGAATGGGCCGGCTTGCAGCCGGGTCTGCCTAGCGAGATCGTCAAGGAACTGTCGCGACGGGCGAAGGAAGCGGCCATTGATGCCGAACGCAAGCGCAAGGCCGCCCTGGTCGCGTCGGGCGAACCGGTGGTCAAGTTCAGCGTAGGACGCAACCCGACCTTCATCCGCCTGCAGTTCGAATGGAACATGGCAACCAAGGCCAGCTTCGAGTTCAACCCGCCGCGCGGGGTGCTGAAATTCGATCTGCCGCTCAAGGTCGACCTTTTCCCACTCATCTCGAACCTGCCGCCAGAAATCGTGTCGGTGAAAAACGACGTGACGGAAGATGGCTCGACGCTGACCATGACCTTCATCGACGGTGTGGAACCGCGCTTCTACGAGGATTCCAAGACGCAATATGTCGTCGATCTCGATCGGCTGAACGGACCGCCCACCGCTGTCGATATCGCCAGCCTTCTGCCGGAAGGCGCCAAGCCACGGGAAAACAGCGAAACGGGCGAGCCGGAAGACACGCCGCCGCCGGACGTAGCCATTGAGAACCCGATGCAGGCCCAGCAGGTCAGCGTCACTCCGATGGTGACGACGATCGGCAACACCGTGCGGGTGTCCTTCCCGTTTGAGAACAGGACGGCCGCCGCGGTGTTCCGGCGCGGCAATGTCGTCTGGCTGTTCTTCGACACCAGCGCCAGCGTCAACCAGCCGCCCGACATGTCGGACCTCAAGGACATCGCCGACAGCTTCGATGTGGTTCCGGCGCAGGGCACGCAGATCATCAGGCTCAATGTGTCTTCAGACAGGCTGGCGACACTTGCGTCGGAAGGCCAGTCCTGGGTGCTCTCGCTTGGCGACATCCTCCTGTCGGCCGAACAGCCGGTCAAGTTCGAGCGCGAGCAGGACGAAAGCGGCGCGTTCCGCATTGAAGCCAATCTCATCAATCCATCGGCCGTGCACGAACTGCGCGACCCCGAGGTCGGCGACATTCTCGATGTCGTCACCGCCTATCCGCCGTCACGTGCCCTGGTGCGCTCGCTCGATTTCGTCGATTTCTCGGCGCTGAAGACGGTGCATGGCCTGGTGATCAAGCCCAAGCATGACGACCTGCGGGTGGCGATCGAGGACGCCAACGTCGTCATCAGCGCCCCGAGAGGGCTGATCGTCTCGGCGCCGCAAAAGGCCAGTACCGACGCAGACGAGAACGGTGAGCAGGTGCGCGCCGGCTTTGTCGATCTCAACCCTTACGTCGAGAAGGATCCGCGACGGTTCAACGCCCGGCTCGAGGAAATGATGCAGCGCGCCGCGGAGGCCGAGCGCAAGTTTCTCGATTCGGCTCGGCTCGACCTCGCACGCTTCTACTTGGCCAATGAACTCGGCTTTGAGGCCGTCGGCATGGTGGAGTTCCTCAACGAGCAGTTGGTCAATACCCAGCTGATCCCGGAAGTCCGCCTCGTGCGCGCTGCCGCCAATGTCGTGGCGGGGCGGGGCGAGGACGCGCTGACGGATCTTGAGGACAAAGATCTGTCCAACCAGGTAGACGCGCTGATGTGGCGCACGATCGCGCGCGCCGAGACCAGCGACTACAAGGGTGCGCGCGCCGACGCGCTCGCTTCCGAAGACATCATTTCGACCTACCCGAGCTGGGTGCAGTCGGCGTTCCTGATGGCCGGCATAAGGGCCGGGCTCGAAACGCATGACGCCGAACTGGCGGCGCGCCTGCTCGGCAAGATCGATACCGCGACCCTCGATCATGACGACCTGTCGCGCTACGAGCTGTTCTCCGGGCGTCTGGACGAGGAGCAGGGGCGCAATGACGAAGCGCTCGACACCTACGGTCAGGTGATCGCGGCCGATGTGCGTCCGACACGCGCCGAGGCGATCTATCAGACCATGGCGTTGCTCAACAAGATGGAGCGGCTCGATCCGACGCGGGCGGCCAATACACTGGCCTCGGAAACCATGGTCTGGCGCGGTGGCGAGCTCGAAGCCAAGATGATGACGCTGCTGGCCAAGCTCTATTTCCGTACCCAGGACTATCGGAGCGCTTTCGACACCGCGCGCGCAGTGGCGCTCTCGCATCCTGACAGTCCGGATGTGGAAGAGCTGCTGGACGAGGCGCGGGTGAATTTCGCCAGTCTCTATCTCAATGGCCAGGCTGATGCGATGCAGCCGGTCGAAGCGCTCTCGCTCTACTATGATTTCCGTGAATTCACGCCACCGGGCGCACGCGGTGACGAGATGGTGAGAAATCTCGCCCGGCGGCTGGTCAAGGTCGACCTGCTGGGGCAGGCGGCGGAACTGCTCGATTACCAGGTCAGCAATCGGTTGGAAGGCGCCGCCAAGGCGCAGATCGCCGCCGATCTTGCCGTTATCGACATTGCCGACCGCAAGCCGCAAAAGGCGCTGGAAGCGCTGCACGATTCCCATATCGCCGGCCTGCCGCCCTCGCTTGAACGGCAAAGGCGGGTGCTTGAGGCACGCGCGCTTATCGATTCCGGCCGCGCCGACCTCGCTCTCGACCTGTTGTCGTCGATGGACGGACGCGATGCCGACCTGTTGCGCATCGACGCGCAATGGCGCTCGCAACGCTACCGCGAAGCTTCGGAGCTGATCGAACGGCTGTATTCGGACACGCTTGCAGGCGAGAAGCTGAGCCCGAGCGCCCGGTCCAACATCGTCCGCGCTGCTGTCGGCTTCGTGCTGGCCGACGACCAGATCGGACTGTCGCGGCTGCGGTCGAAATACGGTGAGCGCATGTCGGAGACGCCGGAATGGCCGATCTTCGATTTCGTCACCGGAGAGGTGTCCGTGACCAGTGTCGAGTTCCGCAAGGTGGCGCAGCAGGTTGCCAGCATCGACTCGCTCGAGGCGTTCCTGCAGAGCTATCGCGACGTTTATGAGGCCGATGGCTCGGTGGCACCGCAAAAGGCGGCAAACGGCAGTTAGGCCGGACGAGGTTTCTTGGTTCTCCGGCAGGCGCTAGACGGCGACGAAGCTTCTGACCAGTGATCCTGCGACCATGCTCCAGCCATCGACGAGGACGAAAAAGACCAGCTTGAACGGCAGCGATATAACTACCGGTGGCAGCATCATCATGCCCATCGACATCAGCACCGAGGCCACGACCATGTCGATGATGATGAAGGGCAGAAAGAGCAGGAAACCGATTTCGAAGGCGCGGCGCAGTTCGGAGATCATGAAAGCCGGCACCAGGATCTGCAGCGGCAGTTCGTCGATCGTCGCCGGCGGCGGCTCCCTGGACATGTCGATGAACAACTGAATGTCCTTGGTACGCGTATTGGCGGACATGAATATATGCAGCGGCTCGGCAGCCCTGGTGAAGGCTTCCCCCATCTCGATCTCGCCGGCGATCAGCGGGGCGACGCCCTGATCGTAGGATTGTTGCAGTGTCGGGCCCATGATGAAGGCGGTCAGGAAAAGGGCCAGCGAGATCATCACGGAATTGGGTGGCGCCGTCTGAAGGCCGATGGCGGTTCTGAGCAGCGACAGCACCACTATGATGCGGGTGAAGCTGGTCACCATCACCAGCACCGAAGGCGCCAGCGACAGAACGGTGATCAGCGCAACGATCTGCAGCGCCCGCTCGGTCAGCGTGGCGTCGTCGCCAAAATCGATGGAAATGTCCTGGGCGAAGGCGGGTGCCGCCCAAAAGACCAGAAGCGAGAGAAGGGCGAGAAAAACCAGTGCGCCGAAAACGCGCCTTGGCCCAACCCTAGCTGTTCTGGTCCTTCCCGCCGGAGCGGGAGTCGTTGCCATCGCGTTCAAGATCGGGCTCGTCACCTTTATCCGCATCGCTCGGCCCGGGGATGAGATCGTCGGGAACGGGCATCACCGGCAATGGTGTATCTGAGTCGCCGGGAGGCGATGACCAGTCCTGCGGAACGTTGGGGATAAAGTCGGGCTCGCGCTTCTCGTCGGCGCGCATGAAGCCGGTGTTGCGCAGCGATCCGCTCCCGGTCGGTGTGGTGTTGCGCATGGCGGTCAGGTCGGGCGGCAAATTGGATTCGCGCACGCGCCGCGCCGGTCCGGAAGGGGCCGGAGCCATGGGAACGGGCTTGCCGGGCGGCAGCGCCGCGGTGGCGGCAGTGGCCTGAGGCGGGGGCGCGGTGGGTTGGCGTCCGGGGCGAGCAGCTGCGGGTTCGGCCTCGATGCCCGATTCAATCACCAGATCCTGAAGGCCGCCGATCAGCAGAAGATGTTCGACATTGTCACGCCGGACGAGAACGAGTTGGCGCTTCTGATCGACCGGGGTGACATCGACGACCCCGAGCCGCTTGGCCCGACCGCGCGCGGCGCGACCGGTGGCATTGAACACCAGCTTGAGGGCCCAAACGCCCAGTATGATGAGCAAGAGAACCGCAGCGAGCGCCACGATGACTGTCAGGACGACATTATCGCCGCCAAACAGGCTGAGCAGGGGACCCATAAAAAACTCCGAATCCGAAACCGGCAAAATGGTCAGGTAGAATTTGCCTAGCACAACGTGCGTACAACGCAAAATGAAGTGTCCGGCGGCATTTTGGCCACTTTGTTAACGACGCGTTAACCAACAATGGGCAGAAATTGCCGAGTAGGTCGCGCTGTCGGAATCAATTGCCGGTCGGCCGCATCCGAAAGGAGACGCGCATGGGAATCACGCAATTGTCCGTGCTCGACATGTTGACAAGCAAGATGCGCTGGCACCAGGCACGTCAGAGCGTTCTGGCCGAGAATGTCGCCAATGCCGACACGCCGGGATTCACGGCGAACGAGCTCAAGCCCTTCGACATGATCGAGGAAAAGAGCAGGGCGGACTACCTTCCGTTGACGACGACAGCAACCCAACCTGCCCATTTCATGGCGTATTCGACCACCAGTGCCGGCTATGCCCAGATTGGCGACAACCGCTACGAGATCACCCCTTCGGGCAATGGCGTCACGCTCGAAGATCAGATGACCAAGGTTGCCGAGAACCAGATGGATTACCAGACCGTCACCGCGCTCTACACGCGCTCGATCGGCATTCTCAAGATCGCGCTCGGCAAGAGCGCCTGAGCGGCAAGGACTGAACCAACATGTCTGATTTTCTCAAATCCCTCGGGCTCGCTGCTTCCGGCCTCAACGCCCAGCAAGCGCGCATGCGCATCATCGCAGAGAACCTGGCCAATGCCGACTCGACCGGAAACGCGCCGGGGGAAGAGCCGTATCGCCGCCGCATCCCGACCTTCGAGTCGGTGTTCAACAAGGCGCTGGAAGGGCGTGAGGTCAAACTCGGCAATATCGCCTATGACACATCGGCCTTCGAATCCCGCTACGAGCCGGGCCACCCGGCCGCGGACGAAAGCGGCTACGTGCTCTATCCCAACGTGACCTCGCTGGTGGAAGCCATGGACATGCGCGAGGCGCAGAAGTCGTACGAAGCCAATCTCAACGTCGTTTCCGCCACCCGTCAGATGATCGGTCAGACGATCGACATCCTGCGCCGCTAGGCCCGATAGGAGAGCAACGCCATGTCTGTTCCGTTTTCCGTCGCCAAGGCCGCCTACGGCCAGACCCAGCAACTGGTGACCAATAAGGACGGATTGTTCAACCCGACCGGAAAGACCGGCGGCGACAACACGCCCGATTTCGGTCAACTGATCGCCGAAAGCATGCAGAGCGTGGCCGATGCCGGCAAGAAGTCGGACGCGCTGTCGGCCGACATGGTCAACGGCAAGGCCAACATCGTCGACGTCGTCACCGCCGTCTCACAGACCGAGTTGGCGATGAACAGCCTGGTCTCGGTGCGCGACCGGGTGATCTCCGCCTATGAGGAAATCATGCGGATGCCGATCTAGCCGAGGCACCCGCCGCCGCGCTTGCCCGTCCCGGGCGCGGTGAAGACCGACGTATCGTTCCGGGGGCCACAACACGTGGGAAAGCTGGAACGGCGAATTGCTCCGCAACCGGCAAGGTCCGACACTCAGGGGGCGATTCGACACCAAGAGGGACACGAAACATGTCCGGATCCGATATACTCGATATCGCCGGGGACGGCATCTGGACCATGATCATCATCGCCTCGCCGATGATGATCATCGGACTGCTGGTCGGCGTCGTCATCGCGCTGTTCCAGGCCCTGACCCAGATTCAGGAAATGACGCTGGTTTTCGTCCCCAAGATCCTCGCCATCTTCGTCACCATGCTGCTGGCGCTGCCGTTCATGGGCGCGACAATGGGCTCGTTCATGACCCGCCTGGTCGACAAGATCATCACCGGGGGCTAGCGATGAAGCCGGCCGGGATCGTCATCGTCATCTGCCATTCCGCGACCGGACGTACAGCCGGGCCGAAACCATGACGGTCGCGGTCAACTGGCTTCCCGAGGTCGCCTATCTCTACTTGATGGTGTTTGCCCGCGTCGGCACGCTCATCATGCTCATGCCGGGCTTCGGCGAGGCGTTCCTGTCGCCGCGGATTCGGCTCGGCATTGCCCTGGTGCTGTCGCTGGTGCTCTATCCGCTGGTGACGAGCACGCTGCCGGCACAGCCGGGCGACATCCTGGCGGCACTGGCGCTGCTGTTCCACGAAATTGCCGTCGGACTGATCCTCGGCGGCATATCGCGCCTGATCATTTCTTCGCTTCAGGTCGCCGGTTCGGCGATCGCCTTTCAGACCGGCCTCGGTTTTGCCCAGACCACCGACCCGAGCCAGACCGGCGTGCAGGGCGCCATCATCGGCAATTTCCTCGGGCTCCTCGGCATGGCGCTGGTGTTCGCCACCGACATGCATCATCTCGTGCTTGCCGCGATCTACCAGTCCTACATGGTCTATCCGCCGGAAACCCCGCTGATGTTCGCCGATGCCTACCGTCTGGCCTGGGATGTCGCCTCGCGCAGTTTCACCGTCGGCGTGCAGATTGCCTCGCCGTTCATCATCTTCGGTCTGGTGTTCAATCTGGGCCTTGGCATCCTGTCCCGACTGATGCCGCAGTTGCAGATCTTCTTCATCGCCATGCCGGCCAACATCAGCGTCGGCCTGATGATTTTCGCCCTGCTGATCGTCAGCATCTCAGCCTGGTATCTCAATCACTTCCAGCTCGAGATACGCATGCTGATGGGTCAGTGAGAGGGGCAGGAGCGGTAGATGTCCGACGAACCCGACAAGTCAGAGAAGACAGAAGACCCCTCACAACGAAAGCTCGACGAGGCGCGCAAGAAGGGAGATGTCGCCAAGAGCCAGGAGCTGACGACCTGGTTCATGACGCTCGGCTCGACGCTGTTGTTCGCCATCATGGCGCCGATCACAACCGGCCAGTTGATGGGACCGCTTCGCCAGATCATGGAGAAGGCCGGCGAGGTCGATCTCACCGGCGGCGGTTTCGGTGAGTTCATCTACGGATTGGCCTATTCCATCCTCGGGGTGTCGCTCATTCCGCTGTTCTTTCTGGCGGTGTTCGCCATTGCCGGCAATCTCGTTCAGCACGGTCCGCTGTTCTCGCTCGATCCGATCACACCGAAGATCTCGCGCATCTCGCCGATCGCCGGGGCCAAGCGGTTGTTCTCGAGCGAGGCGCTGTTCAATTTCGCCAAGGGTGTGCTGAAGATATCGGTGGTCTCGCTCGCCGTGTTCGTGGTGCTCTGGCCAGAGCGCGACCAGCTCGATTCGATGATCTCAGCCGAACTCGCCATGCTGATGCCGCACTTCTTGATGCTGGCCCTGCAGGTGTTCGGGGTCGCCATCGCCATCGTCACCGTCATCGCCGCCGCCGACTATATGTACCAGCGCTGGAAGTACTGGGAACGGCACAAGATGACCGTGAAGGAGGTCAAGGACGAATACAAGCAGATGGAAGGCGATCCGCATATCAAGCAGCGCATTCGTCAGATCCGCAACGACAAGGCGCGCCAGCGCATGATGCAGGCGGTGCCCGAAGCGACCGTGGTGATCACCAACCCGACCCACTTCGCCGTGGCGCTGAAATACGAACGCGGCATGCAGGCGCCAATGTGCGTGGCCAAGGGCGCAGACAACCTGGCGCTGCGTATCCGCAAACGTGCCGAAGAGCATGACGTGCCCGTCGTCGAGAACCCGCCCCTGGCGCGGGCGCTGTTCAAGAGCGTCGAAGTCGACGGCATCATTCCTCCCGAGCAATTCAAGGCGGTGGCCGAGGTGATCGGCTATGTCATGCGCATGAGCGGACAGCGCCGCTGGCGCGCATGACGGCGCGATGCGTTGCGGGCAAAACCCGCGGCACGCACTACCCATTCGAGCCGGCTTTGCTACAGTAGCGCAAACCGCGCGACTCAAACTGACTCGCGCCGCCGTGCCCGTATGGACAACCCGAGGCGGTCAGTCCATGTCGGCGCGGTGACGGAAGGCACGAAGGAAACCGAGCAATGCCGGCTACGCCCGATGACGGCGACACCTATCCCGAGCCGATCGAAGCGCGTGCGTCCGGCTTTGCCGGGGTCTGGCGGGTGCTGGTACTGGCGATCGTGTTCATCGCCATCGCCGTCGGGTTTTCGCTTTATGGCGACCGCATTCCTGGCGACGTGATCGTCCTGTTCCTCGGACTGCTCGGTGTTATCGGGGTATTCTTCCTGTTCGCGCTGGCGGCGGGGCTGTTCCGCTATTCGGGAGGAGAGGCGCGCCGCTCGCTGAGTGCGGCGATCGTCGACAGCCTTGGCTATGGCGCTCTGGTTTCGGACCGCGATGGTCGTATCGTTTATGCCAACGAGCACTATGCCGAGCTTAGCGGTGGCACGGCGGACCGCTTGCCGGTCGGCGTTCCACGGCTGTTCGCCTCCGAGCCGGAAGCCAGCGAAGCCATGTACCGGCTGACGCGGGCAGCGCGCGAAGGACGGCCGGTGTCCGAGGATATCCGGCTGGCCCACCCCTTGCGCAGCGGCAATACCAAGGGCGGCGAGGCGACCTGGTATCGCGTCGCGGTCCGGGCCCTGCCGCAGATCGAACACGGCAAGTCGCTGGTGGTGTGGACCGTCGAGGACATTTCGCGCGACCGCGCCCGCCAGGAAAACATCTTCCTCGAACTGCAGCGCGCCATCGACTATCTCGACCACGCCCCGGCGGGGTTCTTTTCGTCCGAGGCCAACGGGCGCCTCAGCTACATCAATTCGACCCTGGCCGACTGGCTCGGCTATGACCTTGCCTCGTTCGACAGCAGTTCGCTCAATCTCAACGACATCGTTCTCGGTGACGGCGCATCCCTTTTGATGGGTGGTCGTTCGGACGGCGACATCCGCACCGAGATCATCGATATCGACCTGGTGCGCGCCAACGGCACCACGTTCCCGGTGCGGCTGCTGCATCGGGCGGCACGGCTGGCCGAAGGCGAACTGGGCGAGACCCGCACCCTGGTGCTCGACCGCACCGGTGGAGCCGGGCTGGAAGACGCGCTGCGCGCCGCCGAAATCCGTTTCTCGCGGCTCTACAACCAGACGCCGTTTGCCGTGGCGACGCTTGACGCGGAGGGACGGATTCTCAGCGTCAATGCGCCCTTCACTCGCATATTCGGGCTGACGGCGGCCGAACGGGCGATCGAGATGCGGCCTCTGAGCGAGCTGATTGCGGACGAGCAGGTGCCCGGGCTCAAGCGCGCCATTGCCGATGCGGTGGCCCAGCGCTCCGACATCGAGCCGCTTGACGCCAATATCGATGGTACGCCCGACCAGGCAGTGCGGCTCTATTTCAACGGCTCGGAATCGGAAGAAGGCAAGCCGGAGCGGGTGATCATTCATGCCCTCGATATGACCGAACAGAGAAAACTCGAGGCCCAGTTCGCGCAAGGCCAGAAAATGCAGGCCGTCGGCCAGCTCGCCGGTGGTGTCGCCCACGACTTCAACAACGTGCTGACCGCGATCATCGGTTTCTCGGACCTTTTGCTGCTCAAGCACAAGCCGTCCGATCCATCCTTCTCTGACATCATGTCGATCAAGCAAAGCGCCAACCGTGCCGCGGCGCTGGTCCGGCAGCTGCTCGCCTTCTCGCGCCGGCAGACGCTGAGGCCGCAGGTGCTGGAGATCTCGACCCATATCGATGATCTGACGGTGCTGCTCAAGCGCCTGATCGGCGAACAGATCTCGCTTGATGTCTCGCATGAGCCGGGCCTGTGGCCGGTCAGGGCAGACCTGGTGCAGATCGAGCAGGTCATCATCAACCTGGTGGTCAACGCGCGTGACGCCATGCCGGGTGGTGGCGCCATTCATGTGCGCACGCGCAACGTCGAGACGGTTGAGGCCGAGACCTTCACCTATCGCGGCATGCCGCCGGCCGACTACGTCCTGATCGAGGTAGAGGATTCCGGCACGGGCATGACCGAGGAGGTCATGGAAAAGATATTCGAGCCGTTCTTCTCGACCAAGGAACTCGGCAAGGGTACCGGGCTTGGCCTGTCGATGGTGTACGGCATCATCAAGCAGACCGGCGGTTTCATTTACGCCGATTCAGAGTTGGGCAAGGGCACGACCTTCCGCATCTTCCTGCCGCGCCACGTGCCGACCGAGGTCGAAATGCCGACCAAGGCTGTGGCGCAGACCATCAAGGACCTGACCGGCCGCGAGCGCATTCTCATCGTCGAGGACGAGGAAAGCGTCCGCACCTTCTCGGCCCGCGCCCTGTCTGTGACCGGCTACGAGGTCTACGAGGCCGAATCGGGAGAGGAAGCGCTCGAAAAGCTCGAAGAGATCGACGGAGAGCTCGATCTCATCATCTCCGACGTCGTCATGCCCGAAATGGACGGGCCGACGCTGTTGAAGCACGTGCGCAAGCAGTTTCCCGAACTCAAGGTCATCTTCGTTAGCGGCTACGCCGAGGAAAGCGTCCGGCGCGAACTCGAGGACGACCGCTCGGTCGAGTTCCTGCCCAAGCCCTATTCGCTCGACCAGATCAATTCCAAGGTCAAGGAAGTGCTGCAGGCGACCAAGGAACCCGAGCCGGCCTGATCGCCGACAGCAAAGAGGGGAATGTCGTGGCCTTGACACCAACGCCGCGTCCATCGCTTGCCACCAAACTGGCCTTCGGCTTCGGCGATGTCACCGGCGCCACCATTTCGGCGGTCTACGGCTTTTTCATGCAGGCCTTCCTGCTCGATATCGCCGGGCTCAATCCGGCGGCGGCCGGGTTGATCTTTGCCGCCGCGCAGATCTGGGACGCCGTTACCGATCCCGCCATGGGCCGGATATCCGACAGGACGCGCACGCGCTGGGGCCGGCGACGGCCCTTCCTGCTGTTCGGCGCCGTGCCGCTGGCGCTGGCCTTTTTCCTGCACTGGCTGGTGCCGCCGCTCTCGGCCAGCTGGCTTGTCGTCTACTATTTCATCGTCGCCCTGCTGTTCAGGACTGCGTTCACGGTCATTTCGGTGCCCTATGCCGCGCTGACGCCTGATCTGACGCCGGACCATGACGGGCGCACCGAGCTCAACATGTACCGGTTCGTGTTCTCGATACTGGGGGCGCTGACGGCGGTGATCCTTCATCCGCTGATCGTTGCCAGCATGGGCGACGTCTATCTCGGCTATATCGCCAGCGCCGGCATCTGGGCCCTGGTGATCATCGTGTCGAGCCTTGTGTGTTTTGCCGGCACGCGCGAGCGCCCTGACCTGATAATGCGGCCGGAGCGGCAGTTGAGCTATGGCAGGCGGATCGGCATCGTTTTTTCCAACAGGCCCTATCTGATTGCCACAGCCCTGTTCCTTCTGAGCTGGGTGGCGCTGCAGTTCGTCCAGGCCAACCTTCTGCTCTATGCCCGCTACTGGCTCGATGCCGAGGCGCAGTTCACCTCCTTCGTCGCGCTGCTGCAGGTTGCCGCGGCGCTGTCGCTTTTCGGCTGGACGCGGGTCAGCGCCAAGCTCGGCAAGAAGGCGACCTATGTCATTGGCGTCGGCCTTTGGGCCGCCATGCATGTGGCGCTGTTCTTCGTCATGCCGGGGCAGGGGGCACTGATCTACGCCATCGCCGTTTTCGCCGGCATCGGGCTCGGCGCCGCCTATCTCATTCCGTGGTCGATGCTGCCCGACACCATCGAGCATAATGAACTGACGACCGGCGAACGCCAGGAAGGACTGTTCTACGGCTTCTTCGTCTTCCTGCAAAAGCTCGCCCTGAGCCTGGGGCTCGGGCTTTCCGGCTTCCTGCTCGGGGTGGCAGGCTATGAGACGCCGTCGATCGTCGATGGACAGCTGCAACTGATGACCCAGCCGGACGGTGTGCTGTTGACGCTGAGACTGTTCGTCAGCCTCGTGCCCGCCGCCGTGCTGCTGATCTCGATCCCTATTGCCCTTTTGTATCCGATCTCAAAGGCGCGGCATGAAGAGATGCGCCGGGCCATCGAAAGCTGAGCGGCGGTCGGCGCGACTGCCGAACGGGCCCTTGTGACAGGCGATTCGCCGCGTGCACGTTTCCAGATAGAAATGTTCCTCATACGTTCTTGACAGAATGCGGACATAATGAGAACATTGAAAGAACGAAAGGCCGACAAGGCGAAGGTCGCACGTCCATTGCCCGGTTGCTGGCGACGTGAAATAAGGAGAGCGATTATGGCAGTTCAACAGCTTCGCATTGTCGAAGGGGGCGGAATGGACAAGCAGAAGGCCTTGGAGGCCGCTCTGGGGCAGATCGAGCGCAGTTTTGGCAAGGGCTCGATCATGCGCCTTGGCGAAAACAGCTCGGTCGAGGTGGAATCGATTTCGACCGGTTCGCTCGGTCTCGATATTGCCCTGGGCATTGGCGGGCTGCCGCGCGGTCGCATCGTCGAAATCTTCGGGCCGGAAAGCTCGGGCAAGACGACGTTGGCGCTGCACGTTCTGGCCGAGGCACAAAAGGCCGGCGGCATCTGTGCCTTCATCGATGCCGAACATGCCCTCGACCCGGTCTATGCCAGAAAGCTCGGCGTCAATATCGATGATTTACTCATCTCACAGCCCGATGCCGGCGAGCAGGCCCTCGAAATCGCCGATACGCTGGTCCGTTCTGGCGCCATTGACGTGCTGGTGGTCGACTCCGTCGCCGCGCTGACACCGCGCGCCGAACTCGAGGGCGAGATGGGCGATTCTCTGCCCGGTCTTCAGGCGCGCCTGATGAGCCAGGCCATGCGCAAGCTGACCGGCTCGATCTCCCGTTCCAAGGGCATGGTCATCTTCATCAACCAGATCCGCATGAAGATCGGCGTGATGTTCGGATCTCCCGAAACCACGACTGGCGGCAATGCGCTGAAATTCTACTCGTCCGTTCGTCTCGACATCCGCCGCATCGGCGCCATCAAGGACCGCGAGGAGGTTGTCGGCAATCAGACCCGCGTCAAGGTGGTCAAGAACAAGCTGGCGCCGCCCTTCCGCCAGGTCGAATTCGACATCATGTATGGCGAAGGCATTTCCAAGACCGGCGAGCTGCTCGATCTCGGCGTCAAGTCGGGCATCGTCGAGAAATCCGGCGCCTGGTTCTCCTATGACAGCCAGCGGCTGGGACAGGGCCGGGAGAATTCCCGCCAGTTCCTCAAGGACAATCCCGAGATCGCCAGGCAGATCGAGCTCGGCGTACGCGAAAGCGCCGGTCTGCTGTCCGAGGCGCTGATCGGGGACGAGGCCGGCGAGGTTCTTGCCGACGACTCGGCGTCGGAGGATTAGCCCGTTCGGCTATGGCCGACCGGCGCCTGTCCTGGGCGGCGGCCGGCTCTCGGCTCCGGCCTTGCGGCATCCGCCATGCCGGACCCGTTTTGCCGCAGCCAGACGACTGCCGCGACGTGACAGCGGTGCGGCACTTGCTTCCAGATGACTTTCCAAAGCAACTCGGGCGCCCTGTGGCGCCCGTTTTTCGTTGTGCAGTCCGGGCAGGCCCCTTATCGTTGAAGGGATCGGCGCGGGCGCATTTGCCTGGTCACGTTCTGGACATAAAAGCCGGCAGCGGGATACAAGGCTGATCGAATTGAACAAGGCCGCGTGTTCGCGGCCGTTTCTATGCGGAATGGACCATGGCGAGCGTCAACGACATCCGATCGACCTTCATCGATTTTTTCGTGAAAAACGGCCATCAGGAAGTGGCATCGAGTCCACTCGTGCCGCGCAACGACCCGACGCTGATGTTCACAAATGCCGGCATGGTGCAGTTCAAGAACGTCTTCACCGGTCTCGAGAAGCGCCCCTACAGCACGGCGGTGACCTCGCAGAAATGCGTACGTGCCGGTGGCAAGCACAACGACCTCGACAATGTCGGATTCACGGCAAGGCATCACACGTTCTTTGAAATGCTCGGCAATTTCTCGTTCGGTGATTATTTCAAGGAACGGGCGATCAAACTGGCCTGGGAACTGGTGACACAGGATTTCGGTCTCGAAAAGGATCGGATCTGGGTGACCGTCTACCCGAACGATGACGAAGCCTATGATCTCTGGCGCAAGATTGCCGGCATTCCCGAGGAACGGATCGTCCGCCACAGCGACAATCTCTGGGCCATGGGGCCGACCGGTCCGTGCGGCTACTGCTCTGAAATTTTCTACGATCAAGGCAACGGGCTGGTCGGTGGACCGCCGGGCTCACCGGAAGAAGATGGCGACCGCTATCTCGAATTCTGGAATCTCGTGTTCATGCAATTCGACCAGGTCGACGAGACAACGCGGCTCGACCTGCCGAATCCGTCCATCGACACCGGATTGGGCCTCGAACGCATCACGGCGATCCTGCAGGGCGTGCACTCCAATTACGACATAGACTTGTTCCGCACGCTGATCGGTGAGGCGGCGCATGTCGTCGGGGGTGATCCGGACGGCGAGGGGAAACAATCCTTGCGCGTGATCGCCGATCATTTGCGCTCCATGTCCTTTCTGATTTCGGAAGGCGTGCTGCCCTCGAATGAAGGCCGCGGCTATGTTCTGCGGCGCATCATGCGCCGCGCCATGCGCCACGCGACCCTTCTGGGCTCCAATGAACCGGTCATCCACAGACTTGTGCCGACGCTTATCAGCGAAATGGGGCAGGCCTATCCCGAGCTTGGTACCGGCCAGGCGATGATTTCCGAAACCATCAAGCTCGAAGAGGAACGCTTCCTCAAAACCCTCGGACGCGGACTTGCCATCCTTGAAGACGAGACCCGCGACCTCAAGAAAGGCGATATGCTTGAGGGTGTTACGGCTTTCAAGCTTTACGATACCTATGGCTTTCCGCTCGATCTGACACAGGATGCACTCAGGACGCGCGGCATCAATGTCGATCTTTCCGGTTTCGAGGACGCCATGGCGCGCCAGCGCGCCGAGGCCCGCAAGTCCTGGGCTGGCTCGGGCGAATCCGCCTCTGCCGAGGTCTGGTTTGCGCTCGCCGACCGGCTCGAGCCGACGGAATTTCTCGGCTACGACACAGAAGGCGCCCAAGGTGTTGTCACCGCCCTGATCAAGGACGGCGACGAAGTCGAGAGCCTGACCGCTGGCGATGAGGGCTTCGTTGTTCTCAACCAAACACCTTTTTATGGAGAGAGCGGCGGCCAGGTTGGCGACACCGGCACCATGTCAGGTGACGGCATCGTCGTTGAAGTGCTGGATGTCGCAAAACCCGCGAGCGGCGTGTTCGCGCACCGCGTCAAGGTGATCGAGGGAAGTGTGATGGCCGGCACGGCGCTGTCGCTCGAAGTCGACCATGCCCGCCGCACGGCCATCCGCGCCAACCATTCAGCCACCCATCTGCTGCACGAGGCGCTTCGCCAGGTGCTCGGCACGCATGTCGCCCAGAAAGGCTCGCTGGTTTCGCCCGACCGGTTGCGTTTCGATTTCTCACACACCAAGGCGGTGTCCGACGAAGAAATCGCCGAAGTCGAGCGGCTGGCCAATGGCATCGTCCTGCAGGACGCGCCGGTCGAAACGCGCCTGATGGCGGTTGACGATGCGCGCGCCGCCGGGGCAATGGCTCTTTTCGGCGAGAAATACGGCGACGAGGTGCGGGTCGTGACCATGGGCACGGCGCGCGAGGGCGACAAGGCCGGCAAGACTTATTCGATGGAGCTGTGCGGGGGCACCCATGTGCGCCGCACCGGCGAGATCGGCGTGGTTTCCGTCGTGCAGGAGAGCTCGGTCGCTGCCGGTGTCAGGCGCATCGAGGCGCTGACCGCCGAGGGTGCGCGTCAGTATTTCGCCGAGCAGGATGCAGAACTCAAGGCCATTGCGGCGACACTCAAGGTGTCACCCAAGGATGCCCGCACCCGCATCGAGGCGCTGATGGAAGAGCGCAAGCAGCTTGAAAAACAGCTGACCGATGCGCGCAAACAGCTCGCCATGGGGGGCGGCGCAGGCGGCGGCGAACCCGAAGGCCCCGAGGATATTGCCGGTGTGGCGTTTATCGGACGCGTGGTCGCCGGGCTTCAGCCCAAGGACCTTCGCGGCATGGTCGATGGCGCCAAAAAGCAGCTTGGATCGGGCGTGGTCGCCATTGTTGGCGCGACCGAGGACGGAAAGGGCGCCATCGCGGTGGGCGTCACCGACGACATGACCGCCAGGATTTCGGCGGTCGACCTGGTGCGGCTCGGCTCGGCGGCGCTTGGCGGCAAGGGCGGCGGCGGACGGCCGGACATGGCCCAAGCCGGTGGCCCGGATGGCGCCAAGGCCGATCAGGCGCTCGATGCCATCAGGGCGGCGCTTCAGTCAGCCTGATCTGATTTCCCGTTGGAAGGGCGGCGCGGACGGCGCGCCGCCGCCAGAAAGGCGAAGCCGCCAACCGGGCTGCGCGGCGTGTTTCCCGGCGGGAAACTGAAATAGCCACCGACGGCAACAACGATCAGGCCAGCGAGCGTGAACACGCCGGGGAACTCGGAAAAGATCAGTGCGCCGAGCAAAACAGCCCAGAGGATCTGGCTGTACTGGCTCGGTGCGACCCAGGCCGCCGGGGCATTCTTGGCTGCCAGCACGATCAGCACATTGCCGAAACCGCCCGCCAGTCCGATGGCGACATATTTCGTCAGAACGACCGGTTCGGGAATGAAGTCCATGCCGAAAGCGAGCAGGATGATGGTGTTCAGCACCACGGTATAGCCCATGCCGTAGGAGATGATGGTGATGCGCTGTTCGGTTTGTGAGACATGGCGCAGCAGAATTGCGACGCCCGAACCGAGGATGGCGACGAACAAGGCCGCTAGATGCCCGATGCTGAGCTCGCGGAAACCGGGCCGAACGACCAGAAGCACGCCGACAAAGCCGAGAGCTAGCCCGAACCAGCGGCCTCGGGTCATATCCTCCTTGAGCACGATGACGGCGAGTATCGTCGAGAAGATCGGCGCCAGGAAGATGATCGAATAGGCTTCGGCGAACGGGATATTGGTGAAGGTGTAAACAACACAGAGAACGGCGAGATAGGCCAGGATGGCGCGGATGTGCAGCAGCATCGGCCGCTTGGCCTTGAAGATGTCGACGAGCTTTTCCGACTTCGGCCGGGTCAGAATGACCGGGATGGCCGAAACGAAGGCCGTCAGCAGACCCATCTGGAACGGGTTGGCGCCGGAGCCAAGGCTCTTGATGACGGCATCGCCAAACGAAAAGATCGCATATGCGGCCAAGGCATAGTAGACGCCGACTGGCATGGGAGGCTCACCGGACTAGAGGAAGTATTAGCGATAATATTTTCTGGGGTCCGCGTCGACCCCCAAATGTTGCCGGTGCAGAAAGCAGCGAAGAGGCATTCGGCCGCTGCGGGCCGAGCCGGGTCGGCAGCTGGCCCTATCTTGCGCTGAGGGCCGGGCCGATGACCTCGATGCGATCGGTCCAGACATAGCCATCGAAATGCTCTGGAACCGAGGACAGCGTTTCGAGGTCGTTGATGCCGCCCATCGGGTCGTTGCCCCTGACCGGGCCGACCATTACGGCCTGGCTGCCGACCGAGGCCAATCGCCCGGTGAAACGATGCGGCCAGCCCCACAGGAGCCAGGCGTAGTTGCTCGGCACAGGAACAAGGGTGTTGTGGCAGGTTTCGGGCAGATGCCCGCTCCATCCGAGGGCAAGGTAGCCGAACAGGCAGGACTTTACGGAGGTCATGTCGAAGCCGTGCAGCCCTTCGACCAGAGCCATGGCCCGCCTGGTCGGCTCTGCGCTGCCGTATACGCCCCAGACGGGCGCCCTCCATTCCGGATGCTCGGCGAGAAGGGCGGCGAGCAGATCTCCCTCGGCGGCATCGCGACTTTTGTAGTTGATGAGGAAACTGGCGGATGGAAAGGCGGTCACGATGTCGGCGAAGGATGGCATCATGCCGACACCTTTGCCGCGCAGAGGATACGTCTGTCCGCCATCCGCTGAATAGCCGTAACCGATATCGAGCGTTTTCAGATAGGCCATGTCGTGATCGCGGGTCGCGCCCGTCCCGTTTGTGCGGCAGTCGAGTTCCCAGTCGTGGAAGACGGCGAAAGTGCCATCGTTGGTCGGATGCACGTCGATCTCGATCACGTCGGCACCCGCTGCGAGCGCCGCCTCGATCGAGGCGGGCGTGTTCTCGATCAGCGTGTGCGTTGGCGTGAAGATGCGTGTCGCAGTGCAATCCTGGTAGCCGAGATTGTCGCGATCATAGACCTGATGCACGCCGCGATGGGCAATCAAGCGCAGTTTCGCGTCCGGGTTGGGCGTAGCGAACCAGCTCGAGTTGAACAGTACGATGGCGACGACAACGATTGCCAGAACGGCGAGCAGGCGCAGGAACAGGCGCATGGAGCCTCCACGAAAAGCTGAGGAACCCTAAGGCGCCGATTGCGGCGACAGATCGGCGGAGGCCTGCGGCATATGCGAAAAGGGCGGCTCGAAAGCCGCCCATGTCATCATTGGGAACTCGATTGCGCGCCTACCGGATCCGGACCGACCCGCCGCTGCTTGATTCGACATCGATCTTTTCGGGATCACCGGACAGGCGCAGCGACGCGCCGGAGCTGATCCCGCCGGTCACGGCGTTTTCCGCGGTGACATCTGCAGAAGCGCCGCTCGATCCGGAGATGTCGACCACCTCGCAGCTCAGGTCCTTGGCGCGGATGTGTGCGCCGCTGGAAAAGTGCATTTCGAGCTCGTCGCAATTGCCGGAGGCGGTGATGCCGGCGCCGCTGCTGGTTGAGAGATCGAGCTTGAGTACATCGAGATTGGAGACAGTGATTTCGGCCCCGGAGGAGGCGCCGACATAGGGATGGCGGCCAGCGAGAAAATCGGCCTCGACATTGGCACCTGACGAAGCGCTAATGCCGGTGAGTTCAGGCACGGTGATGTAGATCGTGACGTCGTTCTTGTTGTTGAGCATGTTGAGAATGCCGCCGGACAGGATGACGTCGATCAGGTCGGTGTGATGTTTGGCGTAGAGCTTGCCCTTGCGCACCTTGAGATCGAGCCGGTCGAGCACGGCGGCGCTGGACGCTTCCGCATAGACCGACTGCTTGTCGCCACGGGTGACGACGGCGGTCAGCCCGGTTGCGACGTCGATGCCTTCGAAGGGGGGGAAATCAAAGGTTCTGGTCTCGGCCAGGGCGGGGGCTGCTGCGAGCGAAAGCGCCGCGGCGGCGATCAATGCCGGTTTGTTCATGACGTCTGCCTTGTTGCTGCCAGTAAGGGGCAGATCGTGTATGGGCATTGTCATTGCAAGACCACGAAATGGACAATTCGTCGCTTCCCTCGCCCTTGAAAGCGACCCGCCGAGACACGGGCGACGGTTCCGGAAGGGCATTGGACAAACCGCTGCGCACGCGGCGGACACATTGCGGTCCCTCGCAAGAAAAGGGCGGATACCGTGGTATCCGCCCATGAAACCCTGCGTCTTGCGCCAGAACCGTCAGGCAAGCGCCTTGTCGAGGTTCTTGGCGATGGCGTCGAGGAAACCCATTGTCGACAGCCATTCCTGATCCGGGCCGACCAGAAGTGCCAGGTCCTTGGTCATCTCGCCGCTCTCGATGGTGGCGACGACTGTCTTTTCCAGCGTGTCGGCGAACTTGGCCAGTTCGGCGTTGTCGTCGAGCTTGGCGCGATGGGCGAGGCCGCGCGTCCAGGCAAAGATCGAGGCGGTCGAGTTGGTCGAGGTTTCCTTGCCGGCCTGGTGCTGGCGATAGTGGCGGGTGACGGTGCCGTGCGCCGCTTCGGCCTCGACGGTCTTGCCATCGGGGGTCATCAGCACTGAGGTCATCAGGCCAAGCGAACCGAAGCCTTGCGCCACCGTGTCGGACTGCACGTCGCCATCGTAGTTCTTGCAGGCCCAGACATAGCCGCCGGACCACTTCAGCGAGGCGGCGACCATGTCGTCGATCAGGCGGTGCTCGTACCAGATCTTGGCGGCCTTGTACTGGTCCTCGAACTCGGTCTCGTAGACTTCCTGGAACAGGTCCTTGAAGCGCCCGTCATAGGCCTTGAGGATGGTGTTCTTGGTGCTGAGATAGCAGGGCACCTTGCGCTGTAGCGCGTAGTTGAGCGAGGCGCGGGCGAAATCGCGGATGGAATCGTCGAGGTTGTACATCGCCATGGCGACGCCGGAGCCGGGGGCCTGGAACACTTCGTGCTCGATGACCTGGCCGTCTTCGCCGGTGAACTTGATGGTCAGGGTGCCGGCGCCGGGAAACCTGAAGTCGGTGGCGCGGTACTGGTCGCCAAAAGCGTGACGGCCGACGATGATCGGCTGGGTCCAGCCGGGGACCAAGCGCGGCACGTTGCGGCAGATGATCGGCTCGCGGAAAATGACGCCGCCGAGGATGTTGCGAATGGTGCCGTTGGGCGAGCGCCACATCTTCTTGAGGCCGAATTCCTCGACGCGAGCCTCGTCCGGGGTGATCGTGGCGCATTTGACGCCGACGCCATACTTCGCGATGGCATTGGCGCTGTCGATCGTCACCTGGTCGTCGGTGGCGTCGCGATGTTCGATCGACAGGTCGTAATAGTGCAGATCGATGTCGAGAAAGGGCGTGATCAGCTTGTCCTTGATCGCCTGCCAGATGATGCGGGTCATCTCGTCGCCGTCGAGTTCGACGACCGGGTTCGCGACTTTGATCTTGCTCATGTAGGGGTGCTCCGCCTGTAATGGGGTAAAAATGTCGCGCCCCTATAGCACCCTGCGGCAAAAGCGCAAAGCCGCGTCAACAGGCGAAAAGCAGCCTTATTCAGTCATATTCCGCCGTCAGGCGCGAATGCAGCAAGGGATCGGACCCTGCCAATTCATTTGGGTGGCAGTGTCCGAACGAAGCCTTCCGCCAGGTCGATCCATTGATCGAGCACCTCGTCGTCCTCAAGGACATCGCCCGATACGACAACAAAACCGCCCATGGTCTTGCCGCCCATGTCCATTGGCATGGCGCCGGGGCGGGCGAGGGCAGCTTCCATGCCGTCCTTGCCAACACGGACGAGCAGGGCGCCGCCTTTCATCGGGGCGACGACCATGTTGCCGTGGCGCATGAAGGCCATGGCGCCGAACATCTTCTTTTCGGCGATGTCCGGGCCCGTGCCCAAGCGTTCGCGGATACGGTCGGCCAGCTCGATGACGCTCATGTCCATGGGCATTGCATCAGCCTTTTGTCGGGATAGCGGGATCGACCGGGAACCACGCCGGTTTGTGGGAGAACCAGACGGTGACGGCGGGCTTGAACCAGTCGGCGTTGTCGAACGCGCCCACCGAGATGCCGATGGTATCGGGTGAACTGGAATTCTCCGAGAACAGGCGGGAACCACAGACCGGGCAGAAATGGCGCGTGCGGGTGTTGCCGCTGTCGGCGAGATTGGAATAGGTCTGCGTCCTGCCCGTAGTGGTGATGGCGGTTTTGGCAAAGAAAGCCTGGGCGTTATGGCCCGTACCGGTGGTCCTGCGGCAGTCTTCGCAATGGCATTGTCCCATGCGCAGCGGTTCGCCATCAACGGTGAAACTGACGGCGCCGCATTGACAATGTCCCTGAGCCAGCATGTCGTTCTCCATTGTTCGGGGCGCGAAAACTGGCATGACCCGGTAGGCGCGGCAACGGATTTGTGCTTGAACCCGGTCCGGCGAGTCTTGACGCGTCTTGCCGACCACCAACCCTGCCACAGCGAGTTGACCAATGACGGCGGCATTGCCGATTGAGACCGAACGCCTCGTCCTGCGGCTGTTGCAGCCGGAGGACCTCGATGCGCTCCACGTCTACCACCAGCTCGAAGAGGTGGCGCGCTTCCAATTCTGGAGCCCGCGAAGCCGCGATGAACTGACGGACAAGCTCGCCGAATGGGTCGAGATGGACGGTTCGGACGCGGCGTCCGGCAAGCTGTTTCTCGCTGTTATCCTCAAGTCCGAGAACCGGCTGATCGGCGACCTGTTCCTGGGCGTGTCCGACAAGGAGGCCCGGCAGGCGGAGATCGGCTACAGCTTCAATCCCGAGTTTCACGGCCGAGGCTATGCCAGCGAGGCGGTGTCGGCGCTGATCGAACTCGGCTTCGAAGGCTTCGGACTCCATCGCATCTGCGGACGGTGCGATGCGCGAAATCCAGGCTCCTACCGCCTGATGGAGCGGTTGAAGATGCGCCGCGAGGCCCATTTTCGCGAGCATGCCATTTTCAAGGGCGGTTGGGACGAGGAATTCTATTATGCCATTCTCGAAGACGAATGGCGGCAACTCCACAAGGATTGAGTTCGATGGCCGGCACCGACCGCACACAGGCCCTCAATTTCGACCCGGCACCGGCGGTGATCCTTGCCGAGCCGCAACTCGGCGAGAACATCGGCGCAGCGGCGCGGGCCATGGCCAATTTCGGATTGTGGGATCTGAGGCTGGTCAAGCCGCGCGACGGCTGGCCCAACGAAAAGGCCCGAGCCTCGGCCTCGCGCGCCGATCACGTTATCGACCGGGTGCAGGTTTTCGAGACCTTTCCCGAAGCGATCGCCGACCTGTCGCTGGTTCTGGCCACGACGGCGCGGCGACGCGAGCTGGCGCATGAGGTGATCGGGCCGGACGAGGGCGCGCGGCGGCTGGCACGGCATATCGGCGGCGGCCGGAAGGCGGGGATCGTCTTCGGCCGCGAGAAATGGGGCCTCTACAACGAGGAAGTGGCGCTGTGCGATACCATCGTCACCCTGCCGGTCGAGCCGGCCTTCGCCTCGCTCAACATTGCCCAGGCGGTGCTGGTGCTGGCTTACGAATGGCGTCGCGAGACGACGCAGTCCGTATTGCCCTTTGCCACGCCCGACAGGGAGCCGGCGAGCAAGGCCGATCTTCTGGGCATGTACGAACAGCTCGAAGAGGCGCTCGATCGTTCCGGTTTCTTCAAGACGCCGGAGAAGCGCCCGACCTTCGTGGCCAATCTCAGGACCATGCTCGGCAAGGCCGGGTTTTCCGAGCAGGAGGTGAGAACGCTGCGCGGCGTATTTGCGTCGCTCGACCGGCGTCATCTGCAGCCGCGGCCCGACCGCGAAGCTGCCAAGCGCGCCAGCAAAAGCGAGTAGTGGGGACGCGGATAATGCTTTGACGCTCTGCGCGTTGCGTGGCAAAGCAATGCGCCCCCATTCCGGTTGCCGCGTCCCTTATGAGCACTGAGCAGACATCGCCCGAGCCATCGAGCAAGGCGTTTCACTATCGAAGCTACCGGCTGTTCTGGTTCGCCAGCGCCTCGGGAAGCTTTGCCGGTGCCATCATCTCGGTCTCGGTCGGCTGGTACATCTACGACATCACGCGCAACCCGCTCTATCTCGGTTTCGTCGGGCTGGCGCAGTTCCTGCCGGCGCTGCTGCTGGTGCTGGTCACCGGGCTCGCCGCCGATACCTTTCCGCGCCGGGTGATCATGTCGGTGTGCCTTGGCGTCGAGCTTATCGCCATCGCCGTCCTTCTGGCCGTTGCTGCCGGTCATCTCCTCGAGATCTGGCCGATCTATTTCGCTCTGGTGATGCTCGGCCTGGCGCGTGCCTTTTTCGCGCCGGCCTCCTCGTCGCTGGCGCCGAACATCGTGCCGCCCGAAGCGCTGAGCAATGCCCTCAGTCTCAATGCCACGGCCTGGCAGGCGGCCAATATCATCGGGCCAGCCGTCGGCGGACTTCTTTATGGCATTGCCGCCGGCGTGGCGTTCGGGGTTGCCATGATGCTTGTCGCCACGGCGGCGGTGCTGATCCTGTTCATCCCGCGACCGCCGCAGAAAAAGCGCAGTGAAACGACGACGACGCAAACGCTGCTGGCCGGCTTCAATTTCATCTGGAGGGAAAAAGTGGTGCTCGGGGCCGTGTCGCTCGACATGTTCGCCGTGCTGCTCGGAGGCGCCGTGGCGCTGCTGCCGGTCTATGCCCGCGATATCCTCGATGTCGGTCCGTGGGGCCTGGGGCTATTGCGCTCGGCCCCGGGTGTCGGCGCCATCGGCGTGGCGCTGATCCTGCAGCGCTTTCCGGTGCGCGACCATGCCGGCGTCATCCTGCTTGTCGCCGTCGGCCTGTTCGGGACGTTCACCGTGGTTTTCGGTTTCTCGACGATCACCTGGCTGTCGATCGTGGCGATGCTGCTGATGGGGGCCTTCGACATGATCAGCGTGGTCCTGCGCGAAACCCTGATCCAGCTCCGGACTCCGGACGAGGTGCGTGGGCGCGTGTCGGCGGTCAACATGCTGTTCGTCGGTGCATCCAACGAGCTCGGCGAGTTTCGGGCCGGCCTGGTCGCGGCCAAATGGGGCACGGTCTTCGCCGTCACCGTCGGCGGGTTCGGCACCATGGCGGTCGCCGGGCTGTGGTCGGTGGTTTTTCCCGGTATCCGCAAACAACGCCATATCGACCGGGCGGAAGCGTAGCTGAGCTTGAAGCCGAAGATCGGCGCGCCCATATGCCCATCACAACAGGGAGATGGTGCATGTTCGACCTCAACAAGATCGTCAATGCCTTCCAGAACGACCCGCAATTCAAGACGACGGCGCTGACCGGGCTCGGCGGTCTCGCCGCCGGCATGCTCCTGAGCGGCGGCAAGCCGCACAAGCTTCTGGGAAACACCATGAAACTCGGGGCAGCGGCTGCCGTCGGCGGGCTTGCATGGAATGCCTGGCAGAATTACCAGAAATCGCAGGGGCAGGGCGACCAGCCGACGGCCCGGTCAGAACAGGCGTTTCTCGATCAGGCACAGCCGGCCGGTGAAGACATCGGCAAGAGCCTGGTCAGGGCGATGATTGCGGCGACCAAGGCCGATGGCCAGATCGATAGCGCCGAGAAGGCCGCCATATTCGAAAAGCTCGAGACCATGTCCCTGAGCGCTTCGGAGAAGTCCTGGGTGTTCGACGAGATGATGGGGCCGCTCGACATCGATGCCGTTGTCAAGCCGGCGACAACGCCCGAGATGGCGGCTGAGCTCTATGCCGCTTCGCTCGTGGCGATGACTGCGGACACGCCGGCCGAGCGCGCCTATCTCGATACGCTGGCGACGCGTCTCGGACTCGATCCGGCACTCGTCAAACAGATCGAAGCTGCTGCCGCCTGACGGCGAAACACACCGCATCGACAATGTCTTGAGTGCAGGCTAGGAAGTGGGAACGAGAGGTTTCCACTTCCATGTCCGTGCTCGCTCAGGCTCTGCCTATCCTGCTGCTGATACTCACCGGCGTCGGCCTGAGGCTGTTTGCGGTAATCTCGGCGGAGACCATCGAGGAACTCAAGACGATCGTCGTCACGCTGGTGCTGCCGAGCGTCTTGTTCACGGTCTTTCTCGATCTCGATTTTCAGCCAGCCTATGGCGGGGTGTTCGTCCTGATCGCGGTGATCTGTCTGGTGCTGCTGGTGCTGGGAAAGGTGCTCGGGCGCTGGCTGGCGCCGAACCGGCCCTATTTCCCGTTCATGCTCACCGGATTCGAATACGGCATGCTCGGCGTGTCGCTGTTCGGCGCCGCCTACGGCATGGACAAGATGGGCTATATCGCCATCGTCGACCTGAGCCACGAGTTCTTCATCTGGTTCGTCTACGTGCCGCTTCTGATGATCCTGCGCGACGGCGTCAGCAAACCCTCGACGATCCTCAGACTGTTCTTCACCTCGCCGGTGATCATCGGCCTTGTCGGCGGACTGATGCTCAATGCGCTTGGCCTGTCGGAGTTCGTCAAGACGGCGCCGGTGGTGTCTAGCATCTACCAGGTGATGACGCTGCTGATCGCAATGGCCGTGCCGATCATTCTGATCATTGTCGGCTACGGCATCTCGATCCGTCGTGACGGGCTCGGCGAAGTGCTGCTCGTGGTGGCGCTGCGCTACGTCATCATCGTACCGGCGGCGCTGGTCATCAATCACTTCGTCATCGGCGGCTTGTTCGGACTCGGGCCACCGTTCCAGGTGGCGTTCTTCTCGCTGATGATCCTGCCGCCATCCTTCATCATTCCGGTCTTCCTGCGGACGGCCAGCGACAGCGACAAGGCCTATGTCACCAATGTCCTCGCGGTGTCGACCGTGGTGACGCTGACGATCTTCGCGGTCTATCTGGCGTTCAACCCTGTGGTCTAGAGCCAGATGAACTCGGTGTTTCAATCCAGCACCGGAAATGGCCTGCAGGTTGTTTCGGCGTCTTGCCGAGCGGCAGGTCCTGACCCCGCAGTCATCGGAAACGCGCGCGGTGGCGAACCGAAGCGAATGGCGCGGTACTTGGCGGAGGTCCGTTTCCGTGATCTCAAGGCGGGATGAGTGCAGCACCGCAACCCGCCGTCGCAACGGGCAGTGCCCAATCCGGCATGATCCTGATGATCGCCGCCACGCTGATTGTGCCGGCGGGCGATGCCATGTCGAAATATCTCTCGGCCTACATGATGCCGGTGGAGATCACGCTGTACCGCTATGGCCTGCAGGCGGTGGTGCTGGCCATCGCCATGCTGGCCCTGAGGAAATCCTTCGCGCCGAGAAAGCCGCTGCTGCTGTTTCTGGGCGGGGTGCTGTCCGCGGCGACGCTGATCACGCTGATCGGCGCCTTTGCCGTCATGCCGATCGCCACGGCGATGTCGATCTTTTTCGTCGAGCCGCTGATTTTGACCGTACTATCGGTGCTGCTGCTTGGTGAGAAAGCCGGCCCGCACCGCTATGTCGCCATCGCCATCGGCCTGATCGGCGCCATCGTCATCATCCGGCCGAACTGGGCGAGCTTCGGCTGGCCGGCGATTTTCCCGCTGTTCGCGGCGACATTCTTCTCGCTCATCGCCATCATTATCCGCAAGCTGTCGCCGGTTCTGTCAGGACTGGCCATCCAGTTCTGGTTCTCGGTGTTCGGCAGCCTTGTCGTCGGAATCGGCCTGGGCCTTGCGACAATGCTCGGGCTGTTCCGCTTTGAGATCGGAGATCTCGGCCCGTTGCAGCTGTCGATCGTTCCCATGCAGGCGCTGCTGAGCGCGGCAACCTTCTTGATGTTCACCGAAGCGTTCCGGCGCACCGAGGCCAGCATCCTGGCGCCGTTCCAGTATATCGAGATCATCGGTGCGACCGTGATCGGCTATCTGGTCTTCGGCGATTTTCCCGATGCCATCACCTGGCTCGGCGCGGCCATTATCCTCAGCTCCGGCATATACGTGTTCAGCCGAGAGCGCCGGCAGTCGATGAAGGCCAACGAAATGGCGCGACCCGACTGAATGGCACAGCGCCCGTCGGGCGTTGCGCTTGACTTTTGCCCGGAGCGTCCATAGAACCCGGCTACCTTTGGACCGCTTCGGTCCCAAGGCGCACCCGGGATTTTCCTTGTGGAAGTCTGTCGGTTCGACCCAAAAGGGGAGAACAGAGGAGGGCGCGGTTCCTTCGCCGTTTCGCGATGCCAGTGGCAGCGCGGCGGTATTTCTTTTCGGGACCAGCGGTTTGAGCCTTTCAAAACGCCGGTTCCACGCGTTTTTTGAAAGGACACGCGATGTCGAAGCGCCACAGTGCCAAGCACAAAATCGACCGCCGTTTGGGCGAAAACATCTGGGGCCGGCCGAAGAGCCCGCTCAACGTCCGCGCCTATGGTCCGGGCCAGCACGGCCAGCGCCGCAAGGGCAAGCTCAGTGACTTCGGTCTGCAGCTGCGCGCCAAGCAGAAGCTCAAGGGCTATTATGGCGACATCTCCGAGAAGCGCTTCCACAAGTACTATGAGGAAGCCTCGCGCCAGCGCGGCGACACCGGCGAGATCCTGATCGGCCTGCTCGAGAGCCGTCTCGACGCCATCGTCTATCGCGCCAAGTTCGTGCCGACCGTGTTTGCCGCCCGCCAGTTCGTCAACCACGGCCACGTCACGGTCAACGGCAAAAAGGTCAACATCCCCTCCTATGCCTGCAAGCCGGGCGACGTCGTCGAGGTCCGCGAGCGCTCCAAGCAGATGGCGCTAGTGCTCGAAGCAACCCAGTTGCCTGAGCGCGACGTGCCCGACTATGTCGAAGCCGACCACGGCAAGCTGACCGCCACCTATGTGCGGACGCCGGGTCTTTCCGATGTGCCCTATCCGGTGCAGATGGAACCGAACCTGGTCATCGAATTCTATTCGCGCTGATCTCTGGCGCGATCGCCTAATTCCAAGGGCCGCCCTTCGGGGCGGCCTTTTTTGCGTCGGCTGGCCGGCTGTGTTTGCTCATCGCGCACGCCAGGGCTCCACCGCATCAGGCCGAGCGCTCGTGGATGATTCCCGCTGAACGGGCGTGGGCAGGGTACTTGCTGTGGGCGTCAGCATTCGAGAACCGAAAAGGCCGCCCCGAAGGGCGGCCTTGTGACTTGTTTTGCCGCAGACTGGGGTCAGGCGCCGCTCGGAAGCGGGGCCGCGCCGCCGTCCGTCGGGTCGCCCACGGCCGGGGGTGCGTCGCTGGTGCCGGGCGGCGGAAAGTTCGCCTCGGTCTGGAGGTAGCGCGGGTCGTCGTAGTCGAGCCCGGCGCGAGCGGCAGCATCGGGCGGGATGTTGGATTCGAACGCGGCCAGACGCTTGTACACCGAGATCAGCGAAATGATGGTCGTCCACGAGTTGGCCAAGAAGCGGAAAGAGTCTTCAACCTGGCTGAACGCGTTGCTGACCTGCTGGAACAGACCGAAAGTTATCGCGCCGGCAGCGATCGACGGGGTCATGACGACGAGCGGCACGAAGATCGAACCCTGCAGGTAAACGTAGCGCGCCACGTTGAAGTACAGGTAGTTGAAATAGAGCCGGAAATAGTTCTTCTGCACGCCGAGAAACAGCTCGCGAACCGATATCGGCCGGGCACGGTCTGCATAGTCCTCGCCGTAGACGAGTTCCTTGCGGAAAGCGGCCTCGACGCGCTGGTTCTGGAATTCGAGGCCCGGCAGGCGGATGCCGACAAGACCAAGCAAGACGGTGCCGAAGGCGGCCGATATCAGGGCGACCCAGACGAGGCTGCCGTCGACAGCGCCGATCAGCGGCAGTTCGGTGATGCTGGCGGACAGCTCCCAGAGCAGCGGCATGAACACAAGAAGCGTCATGATGGCATCGACGAAGGAAACCGCCAGGCCCTCGACAATGCTGGAGAAACGCTGGGCGTCCTCCTGCACACGCTGGGAGGCACCTTCGATGTCCCTGAGCAGCCGCCACTGCGTCATGTAGTAAAAGCTCATCGCGCGTCGCCAGCGGAACAGATAGTGCTGGACGAAGAACAGGTTGAGCACCAGTACGGCAATACGCGGCAAAAGCACGTAGAGCACCGTGGTGAGCTCGCCATATAGCGTGCCGAGCTCAACGCTGCCGGGCGTCGTCAGCGCTTCCTGGACCAGATTGTAGAAGGCCCCGTACCAGTCGTTCATCCACGCGCCGATCTGGACGTTGAAGTAGACGACCTCGATGATGGTGATCGAGCCGAGCACCGACCAGTTCAGCCAGCGTCGGTTGTCCGCGATGATGTACCAGGGGATCGCGAAGCCATATCCGGACACCAGAACGAACTGATAGAGCCAGGCCTTGTCGGTGTTGAAGAAAGGCGCGTCGGGGCCGGCCGCCGGCAGACCCATCAGGCGTCCGATGTTCAAATAGGGTTCAAGCGCTGCACCGGCCAGAAACCAGACTGCCATGCAAAAGGCAGTCCAGATTGCCGCGGCCGAAAAGAACAGGCGCGGATTCGGGAAAAAGGAACGAAACACTGCAACAGGTCTCCTTGGGGAAAGTCCAGGCGGGCGGTTTCGTCATCTAACTGACAGAATGTCGCGCGGGCAAGTTCCGTCGCCATCGGGTGATCTGCGCGTGAGCGAGCCGGCGCAACGGAACAAGCCGTTACAAAGCCTCGTCTTCGGCGGCAAAACTTATATCTACATTTGAGATTAATTGGCGAACCGGTTTTGACTCCGTGACAATTCCGGAATGCGACAACTCAATTGCCTTGTGATCCCCAAGGGCCGTTGGCCCAAAGCTCCGGCTCGCCAGGCACGTCACACACTACACCCCAGCCCGGGGCTGGCAGGTCGGGAGTCCCCCCGTTCCGGCCCGCCGCCCCGGGGTTTCCTTTTGGGTGGGGCAAGGCTTTGTGCCGGCAATGGACTGCGCTACAAGGGCGCAGAACCCCGAGCCAGAGCGCCCATGAACGACATCAGCACCATAAACGAAGCCAGTCTCGATGATCCGGAGGTGGCGCACCCGCTTTTTGCCGAGGTGCCGAAATCGGTCGGCTTCAACAAGCTCAGGAAACGCCTGATCCGCAATGCCCGCGAAGCCATCGAGCGCTTCGGCATGGTGCGACCGGGCGAACGCTGGGCCGTGGCGCTGTCGGGCGGCAAGGATTCGTTCGGGCTTTTGGCGGTGCTGATCGATCTCAAGTGGCGCGGCTTGCTGCCGGTCGATTTGCTGGTGGTCAATCTCGACCAGGGACAGCCGGGTTTTCCCAAGCACATCCTGCCCGACTATCTCAAATCGATCGGCGTCGAACATCGTATCGAGTATCAGGATACCTATTCGATCGTCACCGACAAGCTCAGCCCCGGCCAGACCTATTGTTCGCTGTGTTCGCGGCTGCGGCGCGGGCACCTTTATCGCATCGCACGCGAGGAGGGGTGTTCGGCCCTGGTGCTCGGGCATCACCGCGAGGACAGCCTCGAAACCTTGTTCATGAACCTGTTCCACGGCGGCAAACTCGCCGCGATGCCGGGCAAGCTGCTGAACGACGAGGGCGATGTCGAAGTGCTGAGGCCTCTGATCTATTGTGCCGAGCCCGATCTCACCCGCTTTGCCGAGGAGATGAAGTTCCCGATCATCCCGTGCAACCTGTGCGGATCGCAGGACGGGCTTGAGCGGGTCGCGATGAAAAAGATGCTCGACGACATCGAAGCCCGCATGCCGGGGCGCAAGGATGTGATGATCCGGGCGCTCGGCAATGTTCGCCCGAGCCATCTGCTCGACCCGAAAATCTTCGATTTCGAAGGATTGCAGCCGAAATGAGTTTTGACATCATCGAGATCGCCGGGGTGCTGCGCGCCGCGGCCAAGGCCGAAGTGTTGCCGCGTTTCCGGCGCCTTTCCGCCAGCGATATCCGCACCAAGTCGGAAGCCTCGGACATGGTCACCGATGGCGACGTGGCCTCGGAGGCGTTCATTCGCACCGAACTGAAAAGGATTTTGCCCGAGGCCCATTTCATCGGCGAGGAATCGGTTGCCGCCGATCCGGCCCTGCTCGACACAGTGTTTGACGCCGAGCTCTCGGTCATGGTCGATCCGATCGACGGGACATCCAATTTTGTCGCGGGCGTGCCGCTGTTCGGGGTCATGGCGACGATCGCCCAGCGGGGCGAAGCCGTTGCCGGCATTCTCTACGATCCTTTTGCCGATGATTTCGTCCTGGCCGAAAAGGGTAGTGGCGCGTTCATCGTTCGTCCGGACGGAGAGCGGGCGCCGATCAGGGTTGCTGATCCCGTGCCGCTTGCCGAGATGGTCGGGTTTGCATCGACCGGGTTCCTGCCAGCCGCCAAAAAAACGGCTATCCTCACCAATATCGCCAAGGTGCGCATGTTCGCCAACTACCGATGCGCCGCGCACGAGTACCGCTCTTTTGCCAGCGGTCACGCGCAGTTCGTCATGTATTCCAAGCTCAATCCCTGGGATCACCTGGCCGGCTCGCTGATCGCCGCGGAAGCCGGCGCTCATGTCGCATGTTTCGACGGATCGCGCTACGACGCGAGCAAGCGCAGCGGCGGGCTGCTGCTAGCGACCAGCAAGCAGAGCTGGGATGTGCTGATGACAGATGTGTTCGGCGTCTGAGGCTGAAGACTCAACCTTGTCCACGGGTGCTGGAACACCACGCGTCAAACCAGATGGATTGCGCCTTGACCGGAGCTGGCCGGGATCAGACCGGCACGGAGGCGTAGGCTGCGACCATGACGCCCATGGTGAGCAGGAAAAGCGCGGAAAGCGAAAGAGTCTTGAGCATGTTAATCGTCCGATTCCGCCACAGGTAGGCGGATTGAAATCCGGCGGCAGCTTGCTACCAAATTGTTACCAAATTCTCTGCAAATGACGGCAGGGCGCCGCCACTGTCTTCTAGCGGAACGCGATTGCGTAGTTTTCCACAACCGTGTTGGCGAGTAGCTTCTCGCACATCGCCTTTATCACCTCTTCGGCCTTCTTGGGGTCGGTTTCATCGACATCCACATCGAACACCTTGCCCTGGCGGACGCCGGCGACGCCGGTGAATCCGAGAGAGGCGAGTGCGCCTTCAATGGCCTGTCCCTGAGGGTCGAGAACGCCGGATTTGAGGGTGACGGTGACACGCGCGTGCATGGCAGTTCCTTGGTGCGTGGCTCTATTGAACGAGTCGCGGGCCGGTGGCCAGCGCATTATCGATTTCGACAAGGATTCCGAGGCGTTGCGCAACTTCGCGATAGGCATCGACCAGTCCGCCAAGATCCTCGCGGAAGCGGTCCTTGTCGAGCTTGTTGCGGGTCTTGACGTCCCACAGCCGGCAGCTGTCGGGCGAGATCTCGTCGGCGAGCACGATGCGCATCAGGTCGCCCTCGTACAGGCGTCCGACCTCGATCTTGAAATCGACCAACTGGATGCCGACACCCATGAACAGGCCGGTGAGGAAGTCGTTGATGCGAACGGCGAGCGACATGATGTCGTCGAGTTCCTGTGGGCTGGCCCAGCCGAAAGCGGTGATATGCTCTTCGGAGACCATCGGGTCGTGAAGGGCGTCGTCCTTATAATAGAACTCGATGATCGAGCGCGGCAGCGGCGTGCCGGATTCAAGACCCAGGCGTTTGCACAGCGAACCGGCAGCGACGTTCCGGACCACGACTTCGAGCGGAATAATCTCAACTTCGCGAATGAGTTGTTCGCGCATATTCATGCGGCGAATGAAGTGAGTCGGAATACCCAGTCCGTTGAGCTTGGTGAAGATGAATTCGGAAATGCGATTGTTGAGGACGCCCTTGCCGTCAAGCACTTCGTGCTTGGCGCCGTCGCCGGCAGTGGCGTCGTCCTTGAAGTGCTGGATCAGCGTGCCCGGCTCCGGGCCTTCGTACAAGACCTTGGCCTTGCCCTCGTATATCCTGCGCCGACGGTTCATTGGCTCAACCCGCCTGATGGTGTCTTGATAGGGAATGGAAGAAGCGCGCCTTCATGCGCCGTTTCGACGCCTAAATGCAAGCTCTTTCCGTCCGGGTCCTGCGATAGCAGATTCTTCGTCGGATGTGGCGGTTCCCCTGCCTCTTGACACTGCCATGAGGCCGCGCCCCGGCCGGCTCGGTTGATCTCGTCCGGTTTTGCCTCTATCACCCGCCGCTGTCTGCGGCGCCGGAGGGGCGTTTGGCGAGGGAGGTATGGTATGGTCGGTGAAGGCGAGGGGCGAACGAACAGCCTCGAGGATCTCAAGAAGTCCGAGGAGGCCAAGGCGGCGCGCCGGGCCGAAGTGCTGTTCAAGGCGGAATCGCGGCGCAACAAGCTGCTCGGACTGTGGGCGGCCGAGCGCATGGGCCATGCCGATCCGGCGGCTTATGCCGCCGAAATCGTCGCCGTGGTCTTCGTGACGCCCGGCATCGACAACGTCCACAAGAAACTTCACGCCGACCTCGAAGCAGCGGGAAAACCGGTTCCGCTGGACGAGATCAGCCGCAAGTCGCAGGAACTGTTTCTTCTTGCCGAGGCACAGGTCGCCGAGGAGTCCGGCGGGCCTTCGTCCTGATTGCTGCAATGCCCAGAAGTCGGGGCATGGAAACGCTCGACAGAGCTCGTGCCCGGCCTTCAGGCCGCCGCGCGGCGGCGGGTTGTCCACTGGATGCGCGGGATGGCGTTGAGAAATCGCTCCGTCGTGGCCGTCCACGAGAATTGCCGGGCATAGGCGGGGCACAATGAGCGGTCGAGTTCGAGTGCCGCCAGCGCCGCCTTGCGCAGATCCTCGTCCATGACGCCGACATTGGGATCGGTCAGCACATCGAGCGGGCCGGTGACCGGGTAGGCCGCACAGGGCGTGCCCGAGGCCAGGGCCTCGACCAGCACCAGTCCAAAGGTATCGGTGCGGCTGGGGAAGACGAAGACGTCGGCCGAAGCGAAATAGGTGGCCAGATCATCGCCCTGCTTGTGACCGACGAATTCGACCTTGGGATATTGCCGGGCCAGCCGCGCCCGGATCGGGCCATCGCCGACGACGATCTTGGTGCCCGGCAGGTCGAGCCTCAAAAAGTCCTCGATGTTCTTTTCGACCGAAACGCGTCCGACATAGAGGAAAACGGGTCGCTTGACGCCGAGATCGGTCCTGAGGCCGGGCTTGAACTGTTCGAGATCGACGCCGAGCGGCCAGACCTTGGTGTTGCTGAACCCGCGTGCCTGAAGCCGTTCGGCCACGGTCTTGGTCGGCACCAGGCAGACTTCGGCGCGGGCGTGGAAGCGCTGCATGATCGGATAGGTCCAATCGAGTGGCACCGGCAGCCGTGCTCTCAGATATTCGGGAAACTGGGTGTTGTAGGCCGTCGAGAACGGCAGGCGGCGCTTGATGCAATAGCGCCGGACGGCGCCGCCGAGCGGGCCCTCGGTCATGATGTGGATGGCTTCCGGTTTCAGCCGCTCGATGGTGCGGCGAACCTTCTGGCGATTGACCAGCGACAGCCTGATTTCGGAATAGCCCGGCATCGGCACGGTCCAGAAGGAATCGGGCGCCATGACGTGGACGGTGATGCCGCGCGCCTGCATGGTGTCGCGCAACCGTTCGATCACGCGCACGACGCCATTGATCTGGGGGTGCCAGGCATCTGTGACGATCAGCACCGAATGCGGCACGCCCTCGACGCGAGTCAGCGAGAATCGCTTGCGCGAAAAGCGCCGGGAGATCGCGCGGCGCGGCTTGCCGTCCGATTCGGTCGTCTCGAGCCTGGTCATGACGTCGCCATCAAAGTCTCGATCCTTTTTACCGCCGTTTCCGCACCGTTTTCGCTGCTCAGGCGTTCCCCGAGCCGGGCGGCGTTTTCAGCGTAGTCCACGTTGGTCGCGAGCTGTTCCAGTCCTCGTGCCAGCTTGTCGGCGTCGAGATCGCGCAGGTGAACCGGTTCAGGGCCGCATCCCAGCGCGTGAACCCTTTCCCCCCAATATGGCTGGTCAAAGAATTGCGGGATGACAAAGCTCGGTTTTCCCGCCGTCAGACCGGCCAGTACGGTGCCGGCGCCACCATGGTGGACCACCGCCCGCATATGGGGAAATAGTTTGTCATGGGGCGCCTTGTCCAACAAAAAGGTATTTGCCGGCAGCGCCGCGTCGGTCAGTCCGCCCCATCCCTTGGCAAGCACCGCGCGCCCGCCCCACAGCGCCAGGGCCTCGCGGATGATCGCCTCATTGCGGGCCGAGCCGAAGGCCATCGAACCGAAGCCGATATAGATGGGGGCTTCGCCGGCAGCAATAAATGACTGCAAATCATCAGGTATTTGCCACGGCGGCTGCTCGTCGAGACGCCAGTTGCCGGTGATCGTGGCGTTTTCGGGCCAGTCGTGCGGGCGCGGCACCACCGATTCGGGATAGGCATGCAGGGTTGGCACATAGCCTTTTTTCGGCGCCCTGGCGAAGCCGGTGCGAAACAAGGGCGCACGTCCGAGCGAGGGACGCAAGAAGTAGCGCGGCAGGTCGTAATAGGTCTGCTGCACCGACAGAACGAGATAGGTCAGCGGATCGAAGAGCTTTGGCAGTTTCGGGCCGACGCCGGCGGTGTAGGCGTGTTCGCGTGTCGGCAGCAAAGGCTGGAACAGCGTCATGATCGCCGGGATGCCGAAGTGAGTGGCGACATCGAGCGCATGGGTTGTGTTCATGTGGTAGACGAGCGCATCGGCGCCGCGCGCCAGATCCGGGAAGGTCTTGGCGGCGTTGTAATGCAGCCAGAACCCGTCATAGGACGCCGAAAGCACGGCGCCCCAGGCGTTCTTCTGCATGGCGACGTCGAAATTGGACTGGTGCAGCAGCGCCTGCATGTTGCCGCCGAAGTCGAAGAACTCGATGTCGTTGGATTCGATGAATTGGCCGAAATCGCTCGGCGCGCCGATGACCGGTTGATGGCCGGCTTCGATCAGGGCCCGGCCAAGGGCAACGAACGGGCGGATGTCCCCATGCGTGCCGATGGCGGCAATGGCAATCCGTTTGCCCATACGCGTGTCTGGTTCCTCACAATGTCGCGGCAAGAAAGGCCGCAGGCCGCCCAGAGATAGGGTGCCGAGACGATTCTGCAAATTGCGGCATGGTCGCGGCGGTGGAAAGGGTGGGCGTCCTCATTGTTATGTTCAGGACGCCGGTCCGAGGCGCTGCAGGAAACGCGCGAACATCATCATGCCTTCGGGCCAGGGCCCATGACCGGAGTCGGCGTTGATGTGGCCGGCCTCGCCGGCATTGTGAAATTCCGAACCCCAGTCGAGAGCAAAGGCCTGCGCCCTGTCCGGTGTGCACAATGTGTCGTTGCCCGAGCCGATGAGAAAGGACGGAAACGGCAGGGGATCGCTGGCCGCCGGGGCAAAGCCGGAAATCTCGGGATAGGTCTTTGCGGCGTGCTCGAGGTCGGGGGGTGAGACCAGGAAGGCACCACGCACCTTGGTGTCGACCAGGCGCGACGCGGTGTGAACGATGGCGTGGACCCCGAGAGAATGGCCGACCAGAACAACGGGGCGGGTCGCCATCATGATGTCGTTGTGAACCTGGGAGACCCAGGCCTCACGATCCGGATTGTCCCAGTCCTTTTGTTCGACGCGGCGGGCGTTCGCCATCTTGGCGATCCAGCGCGATTGCCAGTGGTCAGGTCCCGAATTGCCCAGACCGGGCACGATGAGGATGTCGATATCGGATATTTTCATGGGCCTTAAGTGGCGCGAACGGCCCGTTTGCGCAAGAGGCGAGGTGACTGCGAGGCGAACGGAAATGGGTGGATGGGCGGAGGAATTGCGAGAGGTGTAGCGGACACCGATTGACTCATGTGTAAGCAAATGCTTACGGTAAGTCATGACTAACATTAATTTGGCCATTGCCGCTCTGGCCGATCCGACGCGGCGCAAAGTGTTTGAAGCGGTTTCGGCCCGGCCCGGCCCGGTTAGCGCCATCGCGGAAGGCCTGCCGGTCAGCCGCCCGGCGGTGTCCCAGCATTTGAAGGTGCTGAAACAGGCCGGGCTGGTGCGTGACGCGGCCAAGGGGACGCGCCGTATCTATTCCGTGGACCCGGCAGGGTTGGGGCCGTTGCGCGCCTGGCTCGATCGGTTCTGGGACGAGGCGCTTGGTGCCTATGCCGCCAATTTCGAAGCAAAAGACGGAGAAACGCAATGAGCAAGACCAGCGCGCAGGCATCAGTCGTCAAAACCGTGCGGGTCAAGGCCAGCCCGGAGCGGGCCTTTGCCGTTTTTGTTGACAGCTTTGGCGCCTGGTGGCCGAAGAATCACGCAATAGGCAAGTCGCCGCTCGCCAATGCAGTCATCGAGCCTTTGGCGGGCGGACGTTTCTACGAAATCGGCACGGACGGCGGCGAATGCGACTGGGGCAGGGTGCGCGAGATCGTGCCTGGCGAGAAGCTGGTTCTTGACTGGCAGCTCAACGCCGACTGGCAATACGATCCTGATTTCGAGGTGCCGGTGACAGTGACCTTCACGGCGGATGGCGAGGACACCATCGTGCAGCTCGAACATGGCGAACTGCAGCGCTACGGCGCACGGGCGGCCGAAGTTGCCGCGTCGATTTCAGGCGATGGCGGTTGGCCGTTCATCCTGTCCCATTATCAAGCGCGATGTGCCGGCTCCTGACACTACCTGTCACAACGTTCTCCTAATGTTCCCTTCTTTGCCAAGGGACGGAGACCAATCATGACGCGGCATCATTCGACGCGTGAGGAACGGTTCAACATCAGGATGAGGCACCTAAGTCTGGTGCTTTGCGCGCAGTTCCCCTTCGCAAGCCAGTGCCTGCACACGCGACTGCCCAAGCATCTGCTGCGGGATATCGGCATGCAGAGCCATGCTCAGGATCATTGGCGGGTTCTTCTCTAGGGTTCGGCTAGACCGGATCGCATTTATGTAGCGTCGGCTGACCTGCCATAGGTCTTCGAGTAGTCGGGTTTTCGAACAGCGAAAATGGTATCCATTTTACCTGACAACACTCTAGTCGCCGAACACCCGCTCGAAGATCGTGTCGACATGCTTGAGGTGATAGGCGTCATCGAACATGGCGTCGATCTGCTCGGGCGTGAGGGCGACAGCGACTTCCGGGTCGGCCTTCAAGAGTTCGGCGAACTTGCCGGTGCGGTCACCGGCCATCTGCCAAACCTGCATGGCGTTGCGCTGGACGGCGCGATAGCTGTCCTCGCGGCTCATGCCGGCCTGGGTGAGGGCGAGCAGCACGCGTTGCGAATTGTGCAGCCCGCCGAGCGAATCCATGTTCTTGCGCATGGTCTCGGGGTAGACGACGAGGTTCTCGATGACATTGGCCATGCGCGCCAGGGCGAAATCGAGGGTGATGGTCGCATCCGGGCCGATCATGCGTTCGACCGAGGAGTGAGAGATGTCGCGCTCGTGCCAGAGCGCGACGTTTTCGAGCGCCGGGGTGACCATGCCGCGGACCAGCCGGGCGAGGCCGGTGAGGTTTTCGCTGAGCACGGGATTGCGCTTGTGCGGCATGGCCGATGAGCCTTTCTGGCCCTTGGAGAAATATTCCTCGGCTTCCAGAACCTCGGTGCGCTGCAAGTGACGGATCTCGGTGGCCAGCCGTTCGATCGAGGAGGCGATGACCCCGAGGGTGGCGAAATACATGGCGTGACGGTCGCGCGGAATGACCTGTGTCGAGACTGGCTCGACGGAAAGGCCGAGCTTTTCGGCGACATAGGTTTCAACCGAAGGGTCGATATTGGCGAAGGTGCCGACGGCTCCGGAGATGGCGCAGGTGGCGATCTCGGCACGGGCGGCAACAAGACGGGCGCGGGCACGGGCGAACTCGGCATAGGCCTCGGCGAGCTTGACCCCGAAAGTGGTCGGCTCGGCGTGGATGCCGTGGCTGCGCCCGATGGTGATGGTCTGCTTGTGCTCGAAGGCGCGCAGCCTCAAGGCATCGAGCAGGACATCGATATCGTCGATCAGCAGATCGGAGGCGCGGGCGAGCTGCACTGACAAGGTGGTGTCGAGCACATCCGAGGAGGTCATGCCCTGATGAACGAAACGGGCTTCGGGGCCAACGATTTCCGAGAGATGGGTCAGAAAGGCGATGACATCGTGCTTGACCTCGCGCTCGATGTCATCGATCCGCTCGATGTCGAATGTCGCCGCATTGCCCTTGTCCCAGATGATCCTGGCCGCTTCCTCCGGAATGACGCCGCGCGCTGCCTGGGCGGTCGCGGCATGAGCCTCGATCTCGAACCAGATGCGGAACTTGGTTTCGGGCGACCAAATGGCGACCATGTCGGGACGGGAATAGCGCGGGATCATGAGAAGATGGGGCTCCGGAAGGTTCAGCACGGCCTGTGTCGCCGCGCCGTTGCGCTAGCACGTGGCGTCAGCTCTGGCAACGCGCAGGACCGAGGAACACGTGCGTAGCCCAAAACGACAGCGCCGGTTTGCTGCGGCCATCGGAATTGCTGCGCGCCTGGCTTCAGAACCGGTAGGTCAGCCCCATGCGGACGACGTGACGCTGGAAGGACGAGTCCAGATTGAAATCGTCAAGGTCGGCGCCGTTGAACTGAGCCGATCCGTCGATAATCCCAGGGTAGTAGCTCAGGGCATATTCACCCCTGATCGACCAGTCGTCGCTAAGCCTGTACTCGGCCCCGGCCGTTGCTGCGATTCCGAGTACAATCCGGTCGCTCTCAACGGTGGTGCTGTTGCCGCCCATATGGGTATCTCTGAAATCGAACGTCGTCTGGAAGGCTCCGAGCGCTGGTCCTGCGGACGCAAACAACATGAGATCATTCCGAACAAGTCCGATTTTTGCGCGCAGGCTCGCTGACACGCTGTTGCGCGCATGCAGATATGACGTGAAGGACGACGCCGGAACGAGTTCATAGGGGGTCGGCGGCAGGATTTTCGTCTCGTCAAAAACCGAGAAGGACAAATCGGTTTCAACACCGAGAATCAAGGACCCCATTTGCCAGTCATGTCCGGCAAGCAAGGTAGCCGAAATGTCGAGTCCGCTGAAAGATGCCTGCAGCAGCTTGTCGATCTGTGCCTTGTCGTTGCTGTCGAAATAATAGCCCGGCGTCGGATTGAGCGCTGGCCCGTCGCCGACGATCTCCGTTTTGGGTTCGACAAGGCCAAACGATGCGCCAATGACGGCGCCCAGATAGCCGCCCTGCCATTGCGGCTGCGCGTTCTCATCCGCCCATGCGCCGATTGCCGTACTGCAATACAGCAATGACACCAGCAGGATGCGCCGCAACACGATTGCGGGAATGCCGAGGCGGGTGGGTTGTTTCAGTCGCTGCTCGATACCCATGAAAAAAAGACTACAAGGCGAGCTCTGAGGAGAAAACCGGACAGGAACCTCTATCCACCGTTCAAAATGGCGCGCTCGATCGCGCATCAGGAATAGCGCCTGGTCAGCGCCGCGCCAATGCTGGCGCCAGCAAGGCGCTCAATGCCAGCATCGGGAAAAGCACGCCGAGACCGGCGCGGATACCCCAGAGCTGGGTGATCGAACCGATGAGCAGCGGGCCGACGAGGAAGCCGGTCAGGGCGATGAAGCTGAGTGTGGCGACATTGGAGGAGGCGTTGCGGCCCGGCGCGCCGAGGGAGGCGGTGACTCCGAGCGGAAAGGCGACGGAGGCGCCGATGCCGAGCAGCACGAAACCGCCGATGGCGACCAGCTCGTTCGGGGCGATGACGATAACGATGACGCCGGCAAGTCCGAACAGCGCCAGCGTGCGCGCCAGAGGCGCCGGCCCAAAACGCTGTTTCAATCGATCGCCGGCCATGCGGGTGAGGGCGACGGAGAGCGAAAAGGCGGTGACGGCGATGCCGCCAATGCCGGGGCTAGAGCCGAACTCGTCGCGCATGTAGATCGCCGACCAGTCGGCAGCGGCGCCCTCGGTCAAGGTCGTGCCGAAAACGTAGAGGCATATGCCGAGCAGGATCGGATGCGGCAAGCCGATCTTGCCGGGCGTCTCGTTGGCGGCGCGTTCGCTGGCGGGCAGGCCACGGGCGACGAACAGCGCCATCGGCAGGACAAAGACCGAAATGGCGATGCTGGCCAGAATCGGTGCCAGGTGAAAGCCGGCGGCGAGGGCGCCGAGCGCCGTGCCTGTCATCAACCCGAGGCTCCAGAACCCATGCGCCTTGCTCATAAGCACGCGCTTTTCGCGGCGCTCGACCTCGTCGGCCGAGATATTGAGACCCAGCTCGAGTACCGAGATGGAGGAGCTCATCATCGCAAGCCCGAGGGCAAGCAGAGGCAGGGTTGGTGCCATGAGCGGCAGCGTCATGGCGCAAAGATAGACGGGATAGAAGATCAGGATGGAACGTCGGGCGCCGAGCGCGTGCACCAGCCGTCCGGCGAACAGCAGGGTGATCAACGTTCCGACCGGAGCGCCGGCAAGCGCGAGCGCCAGCCCGGCTGGATCAAGGTCCAGCTTGGTCTGGATCTCCGGGATGCGCGGAATCCATGCGCCGAGCGTCAGCGGCTGCAGGAAGAATGCCCACAGAATGCGCTGCTGCAGGGACATGGGTGTTGCGCCTTTCACAGCGGCTGTCAGGCGGTGAGGCTTCCTGCCGCGCGAATGGCCGAGATGCGGGGCTCGTAGGTCGACGGGTCGTTGCCGGCGAAGACGGAATTGCCGGCGATCAGCACATTGGCACCGGCCTGGACGATGGCGCCGGCATTGTCAGCCGATATGCCGCCATCGACAGCGATGTCGATGGGACGGTCGCCGATCAGCGCCCGGGTCTGGACAAGTTTCTCGAAGGTTTCCGGCAGAAACTTCTGGCCGCCGAAACCGGGATTGACGCTCATGATGAGGATCTGGTCGAGAACGCCGACGACATGTTCGAGGGCGGAAACCGGCGTCGCCGGATTGAGCACGGCGCTGGCCTTCTTGCCCAGCGACTTGATGACTTGCAGCGAGCGGTACAGATGCGGACCCGCCTCGACATGGACGCCGATGATGTCGGATCCGGCCTTGGCGAACGCTTCGAGATACGGGTCGGCAGGTGCGATCATCAGGTGCACGTCCAGCGGCTTTTTGGTCATGGGGCGTATGGCCTCGACCACCAGCGGCCCGAGCGTGATATTGGGAACAAAGTGCCCGTCCATGACATCGACATGGATGTAGTCGCCCCCGGCAGCATCGGCGGCGCGAACTTCCTCGCCGAGACGGGCGAAATCGGCCGACAGGATGGACGGTGCGATGATGAGCGGGCGCCTGGACATGGCTTTCTCTTCCTGGCTGGGATGCCGACCCTTTACATGGGAAGCGTTCGCGGTTCAATCGCCCGGCGTTGACCGAGCGCCGGCCGGAGCCCATATCTGATGCCGGGGAGCCGAGGATGATCCTAGAAATCATAGAGGCCTCGATTGCCGTCGGGCACCTGGTCGCCGCGCTGGCCGTGACGGGCCACGTGCTGCTCAGCCATCGTGATGTCCGCTCGGCCATCGGCTGGATCGGGCTGGCGTGGCTGTCGCCTTTCATTGGCGCCACCATTTACGTGTTTTTCGGTATCAATCGGGTGTCCCGCCGCGCCGCGCGGCTGAGGGAGGCACCGACCCATGCCCGCTCTCCCGCCGTTCATCCGGTCGAGACGGAACTCAGGCCCAATCTGACAGCGCTCGCCCATGCCGGCGGCATGCTGGTCAGGCACCCGCTGCTCGGCGGCAATGCCTGCGCCATGCTGGAGAACGGCGATCGCGCCTATCCCGAGATGCTTGCCGCCATCGACGAAGCTGAACACACGATCGGCGTGAGTTTCTACATCTTCGATGACGACAAGACCGGGCGTGCTTTCGTCTCGGCGCTGAGCGAGGCACATCGGCGCGGCGTGTCGGTCAGGGTGCTGATCGACGGCGTCGGCGGCGGCTACTTCCGTTCGGGCGTCTACGATGCGCTGCGCGACGCCGGAATCCCGGTCAGCGCCTTCATGCATTCATGGCTGCCCTGGCGGATGTCGTTCCTCAATCTGAGAAACCACAAGAAGCTGCTGCTGATCGACGGCCGGATCGGGTTCACCGGCGGTATGAACATTTCCGACCGGCATGTCGGCAATGACGGAGCGCCGGAGGTGCGGGACGTGATGATGCGGCTCGATGGCCCGGTGGTGCGCCAGATGGCGGAGAGTTTCATCAACGACTGGGAGTTCACCACCGGCGAGCGGCTGTTCGGTGAGAACTGGTGGCACACGCCGGAAGCGTCCGGAACCATGGCAATGCGGGCGCTGGCGGGCGGTCCGGACGAGGATGTCGCCATCATCGAGGAGCACTGGGCGTCGGCCATCGAGCAGGCCGAACGGCGCATACGCATCGTTACGCCCTATTTCCTGCCAGAGGACAGGGTGCTCGACGTGCTCGAGCGCGCTGCGCTGCGCGGTGTCTCCGTCGACATCGTCATGCCGGAGAAATCCAACCACTTCTACACCGACTGGGCCTGCCGGGCGCATCTCAGCGATCTCAAGCTGCACCAGATCAATGTCTACCTGACCCCTGCGCCCTTCGATCACTCAAAGCTGATGAGCGTCGACGGGGCCTGGTGCAGCTTCGGCAGCCCGAACTGGGATGCACGCTCAATGCGGCTCAATTTCGAACTGATGGTCGAGTGCTACGACCCGGCCCTGACAGCACTGATCGACGCTGCGATCGACAGGCGGCTCCACGGCGCCCGCAGGCTGTCGGCGGTCGACTTGGCGGAGCGGCCGATGACCGCTAAGCTCAGGGACGCCAGCGCGCGCCTGTTCCTGCCCTACCTGTGAGCCGATAATACGTGCGACTGATTTCCTGGAACCTCTATTACCGGCGCGGCGCCGCCGCCGTCGACATTGCCGGACTGATCGAGCAGTACCGGCCGGACCTGTTTATCATGCAGGAGGCGCTCGACGGCATCGAGGCGTTGCCGCGCATGGTGGCCGGCGGTTTTCATCCGTTGCCGTGGATGGGCAAGCGCTACGGCCTGGCCGCCTGGGTGCCGGACGGAAGGGCGGCCGAGATCGACACCGTCGACCTGCCGTTCTCGCGCCTGCCGGGGCGCTTTCCGCCGCGCCGGGCGCAGATCATCCGTCTCGAGGACCTGAGCATCGCCAATGTCCATCTCTCGCACGGACAGTTTCTCAACCGCCGGCAATTGCGCACCATCGCATCGGGCGTGCCGGGGCGGCTGGCCATCGTCGGCGATTTCAACGCGATCGGGCGCATCGTGATGCGCGGGTTCGACGATATCGGCCCGCGCGGCACCACCCATTATGCCCAGCGCATGGTACCCTTGCGGCTCGATCGCTGCCTGGCGCGCGGACTGACCTGCGCGAATGCCGAGATTCTCGAACGCGGCCCGTCCGATCACCGGCCCATCCTGCTCGACCTCGCGCCGAGGTGATCACTGGCGGCTATCACGGTCCTTGACCTTCTCCGGAACAGCGGCGAAAGAACATCCATGCTAGATTTGCCACTCACGCTCATTTTCGGCGCCGGCATCCTGAGTTTTCTCAGTCCGTGCGTTTTGCCGCTGGTGCCGGCCTATCTCACCTATATGGGCGGGGCCAGCTTCGAGCAGCTGCAGCAGGACGGCGCCGGCGCGGGTGTCGTCTGGCGGCGCTCGGTCTTCACCTCGCTGTTCTTCGTTCTCGGCTTTTCGCTGATCTTCATCGCGCTTGGCGCGACCGCGACGGCGTTCGGCCAATTGTTCCGCGGGGCGCTGGTCTACGAGATCGGCTTCGGCGGCGTCAGGTTCGCCGTGCTGCCAGCGCTGGCGGGGCTGCTGATCATCGGCATGGGGCTGCATTTCCTCGGTGTCTGGCGTCTGGGTTTTCTCGACGTCCAGGTGCGCCACGGCGGCCCGGCGGCCGCCTCGGGGCCGCTTGGAGGGTTCCTCCTTGGTCTCGCCTTCGCCATCGGCTGGACGCCGTGCATCGGCCCCGTTTTGGCGGCGGTGCTCTCGGTGGCGGCGTCCGAGGAATCGGCCGGGCAGGGCGCGATGATGCTGGCGGTCTATTCGGCCGGGCTCGGCGTGCCCTTCATCCTCGCCGGCATCGCCATCGGTCCGTTCCTGAGCTTTTTCACCGGCTTCAAGAAGCACCTGGGGACGGTCGAGAAGGTCATGGGCGCCATCCTGGTGCTGGTCGGGCTGATGTTCCTCAGCGGTCAGCTGGCGCGGCTGAGCTACTGGGTGCTGGAGACCTTTCCGGTTCTTTCGAATTTTGGCTAATCCGTTTACCTGAGGCTTACCGCGTTCACTGGAAGTGACGTCGTGGTGCCATGGCGGCCCGGTGGTGAAACCGGCTGTTCAGGCTTGGCGCCGAAAACTGCCGCCATCAAGGACGGCGGGGGAAGGCGGCATGACTGCCTATTTCAATTTGCAGATTCTGGAACGCGACATAAACGCCGGCGAGGCTGCCAAGGCCCTGGATACGCCCAAGGCCGATATCGACAGGATCGGCATGAGGATCGGGCATTCCGACCTGTTGCACGATGTCGAAGCCGATTGGCGGGCGCTGGAAAAGCTCGGCATCGACAGCCCTGGCCAGAGTTATGACTTTGTCCGCGTCTGGGTCGAGACCTTCGACATCCCTCGTGAACGGCAGGCCTATGTCTCGGTTGAACTCTCCGGACGCCCGCTGATGATCGTGGCGCTGGAGAAGACCTCGCGCCTCGGCGTCACCGTCTGCCAGCCCTTTGCCGGCTCACACGTCGGTGTCAATGCGCCGCTGATGGACCGGGAGCGCATGGCCAAGCTGTCCGATCTCGACCGCCGCATCATGTGGGAACGCATTCGCAAGGCGCTGGGAGCCGATATCGTCCGCTTCGGGCGCGTGCTCGAAAGCGATTGCGCCTTGCTGCCGAACGCCATGGCAATTGCCTCGGACAATCTGTACCGCACCGAGTTCGAGAGCTGGGAAGACTGCGACAAGTGCCAGCGTACCCGTTCGCGCCGCAAGCACGACAAGCAGCAGGGCCAGAAACTCGCCGCACTTGGCGAGGTCAGCTACGTGGAGATCGGCGCAGAAGACGATGCGACCCAGGCGATCGATGTGCTGTTCGCCGACCGGGCGGCGCGTTTTGCCGAGCAGGGCATCGAGGATCCGTTTGCACCGGCCGCGGTCAGGGCTTTCTATCGTTCGGTGTTTCGGTCGACGGGGGTGCTCAAGGGCCAGATGCAGGTCTTGAGGCTCGACGACACCATCGTCGCCGCCCGTTACAATCTCGTCGCCGGCAGCCGCATGTTCTGCCTGATCTCTTCGATGAGCACGGATCCGAAGCTGCAACCCGGTTCACCTGGCAAGCAGATCCTCGTCCGGCTGATGCAGTCGATCTTCGCCAGCGGCTTCCGCTCGTTTGACATGGGCGCCGGCTTCACCGACGAAAAGCGCCATTGGTGCAATGTCAGCCTGCCGCTGATGGAGGTGACCATGGCACAGACACTCAGGGGCTGGCTGTTGATGCAGATGCTGTCCCTAAGCCCGCGGCTCAAGCACGCCATAAAGTCGAACGACAAGCTTTTCGCCAAGGTCAAGGAATGGCGGGCGAAGCGCGCCCGGCGTCCTGTCGAGGGCTAGATCAGCTTCAGGCCGCGCATCGAGGTGTGGCCGGATTTGCCGATGATGATGTGGTCGTGGACGGTGATGCCGAGCGGTTTGGCAACGTCGGCGATGGCGCGGGTCATCTTGACGTCGGCGCTCGACGGCGAGGGATCGCCCGAAGGGTGGTTGTGCAACAGGATAACCGCCGTGGCTGACAGTTCGAGCGTCCTGCGGATAACTTCGCGCGGATAGACCGGGGTGTGATCAATCGTGCCCACGCCCTGCACTTCGTCGGCGATCAGCCTGTTGCGTTTGTCGAGGAACAGGATGCGGAACTGTTCCTTGTCCTCGAAGGCCATGTTGGCGCGGCAATACTCGATCACCTCTGTCCATGATCCGAGCATCGGCCGGTCGTTGATCTGGTCGCGCGAAAAGCGCTGCGCCGCCGCCATCACCACCTTGAGATCGGTGATCGCCGTCGGGCCGAGTCCATCGATCTCGGCGAGCAAATGCGCCGGCGCGGACAGCGCTTCGGAAAAACTGCCGAAACGATCGATCATGGCCTTGGCGATCGGCTTGGTGTCGCGGCGCGGCAGAATGCGGAACAGCATTAGTTCCAGCAGTTCATAATCCTTGAGGGATTTGGCGCCGGCTTCGACAAAGCGTTGGCGCAGCCGTTCGCGGTGGCCGTGATAATGCGGCGTGGCTGGTTCGGATGCGTCCGCCGGGGCCGTGCCGCGCCGAGTCATTGCCGGGCGGCAGCGAGCGGGTTGAACAGGCCGCCGGGCGACAGTGTGAACACTTCGGCGCCGGTTTCGGTGATGCCGATCGAGTGCTCGCACTGGGCCGAAAGGGTGCGGTCGCGGGTGACCGCGGTCCAGCCGTCGTTGAGGATCTTTACGTCGGGACGGCCGAGATTGATCATCGGTTCGATGGTGAAGATCATGCCGGGCTTGATCGGCACGCCGGTGCCCGGATTGCCGAAATGCAGGATGTTGGGCTCGTCGTGGAAGAGCTGGCCAAGACCGTGGCCGACGAAGTCGCGCACGACGCTCATGCGTTCGCCTTCGGCGTAGCGCTGGATGGCGGCGCCGATATCGCCGGTGGTGTTACCCGGTTTGGCGGCATCGATGCCGCGCGCCAGGCATTCATAGGTTGTCTCGATCAGGCGCTCGGCCTTGCGCGAGATTTCGCCGACCGGATACATGCGCGAAGTGTCGCCATGCCAGCCGTCGAGGATCAGGGTTATGTCGATATTGACGATATCACCCTCGCGCAGGGGCTTATCGACCGGGATGCCGTGGCACACGACATGATTGATCGAGGTGCACAGCGAATGCCGGTAGCCCCTGTAGAACAGCGTCGCCGGGATGGCGCCATTGTCATGGGCGAACTCGAAGGCAAGGCGATCCAGTTCGAGCGTGGTGATGCCGGGACGGACGTGCGGGACCAGCAGGTCGAGAGCCTCGGCGGCCAGCCGTCCGGCCTTGCGCATGCCGGCAAAACCCTCTTCCCCATGCAGCGGAATGACGCCCGGCGAACGCTTGGCTTTGCTGGTGGCATCGACATAGGTGATCATGAAAGACGTGGTCCTCGTGTGCTCAAAAAGGATAGCCCTCCCGATGCATGATGGGAAGGGTGCGCCGCCGCGACGCCCTCATACCGGCAAAGCTGGGGCAAATCGGAGCGGTTTGCTTGATTTTTCCGTGCCGGACGGGCATGGGTTTTCGATCAAAACCAGCCCGCCGGTCAAGTCATGAGCATGGAGTCCGAATCCGCCGTTACCGCCGGATTCATCGCGATTGGCGATGAAATTCTCTCGGGACGGACCAAGGACAAGAATATCGGCACCGTCGCCGATTTCTGCACCGATCTCGGAATCGAGCTGAAAGAGGTGCGTGTCGTCTCGGACGACAGCCAGGCCATCATCGAAGCGATCTGGGCCCTGAGCGAGCGTTACACCTATGTGTTCACCTCGGGCGGCATCGGGCCGACCCATGACGACATCACCGCCGAGGCGGTGGCCGCCGCCTTCGAGGTGCCGCTCGAGATCAATCAGGAAGCCTGCCAGCTGATGATGGATCGCTGGAACGTCAGTGAACTGACGCCCGGGCGCGAGCTGATGGCGCGGGTGCCGGTCGGCGGCAGCCTCATCTACAACGCAGTTTCGGCGGCGCCGGGGTTCATCATCGGCAATGTCCATGTCATGGCGGGCGTGCCGAGCGTTCTTCAATCAATGCTTGAAGATTTACGCCCAAAGCTACGTCAAGGCATGAAACTACTAATGCGAACAGTTGACTGCGCTGTTGGCGAGAGCACGGTCGCCGCAGAGCTCGGCAGCATCCAGAAGGCATATCCCGATGTCCGCATCGGCTCGTACCCGCAAACGGGCCGCATGCCGATTTACGCCCAGCTGGTGCTGCGCTCGGCCAATGAATCCCGGCTCGATCAGGCGACTGCCGAGGTGCAGGCGCTGGTCGACAGGCTGCATGCCGAACACAAGATCGATCTCACAGGAACCAAGACGTCATGAATCCTTCGCAGAAATCGTTTCCCGTCTCCTGGGACCAGTTCCATCGCGACAGCCGGGCACTGGCCTGGCGCCTGACCGGCGAGGGGCCGTTTACCGCCATCGTCGCCATCACGCGTGGCGGGCTCGTGCCGGCGGCGATCGTCGCCCGCGAGCTCAACATCCGCACTGTCGATTGTGTCGCGGTCAAGAGCTACGACCACCAGAATCAGGGCAGCATCCGGGTGTTGAAGCCGATTTCCCAGGCGGTTCTCGATTTGATCGGCAAGGAGAAGGTGCTGATCGTCGATGATCTGGTCGATACCGGCGCCACGGCGCGCGTCGTCAGGGACATGCTGCCGGGGGCCCATTTCGCCACCGTCTATGCCAAGCCGAAGGGGCGAGAGATGGTCGATACGTTCATCACGGAAGTCTCCCAGGACACCTGGATCTACTTCCCTTGGGATCTCGACGTATCCTACGCGGCGCCGATTTCCGGCGAGACCGACTGAGCAATCCGGCGCGCCTGCGGCTTGACGCCGGCGGACGCGCATCCCATCAAACGCACGGGCAGGCGTGGTGGAACTGGTAGACACACAGGACTTAAAATCCTGAGGCTGTATAGCCGTGCGGGTTCGACTCCCGCCGCCTGCACCACTTCTCGCCGGCGCCGGCGGCGCAAGATCGCTCCGGTGGAGCGATTTCAGGCGAGCAGTCCATAGACCTGTGGTCGAATGGCCAAGACCAACGCGAGAGGCCATGGGACAGTTAGCCTCGAATGGTAGTGAGTGCCCGTCCACCAGAATCCTGCATCACGGAGACCTGCCATGCTGATCAAGCGCGACGTCCTTGAACGCATCCGTTCCGGCGAAATCACGTTGCAGTTCAGGCGCTGGCGGCGGCGGACAGTCAGAGAGAATGGCACTCTCAAGACCAAGCTCGGCATCATGAAGATCGGTGCGATCACGCCGATCTCGCCCGATGAGGTGGCGGACGCCGACGCAGCACGGGCCGGACTTGTCGACCGTGCCGGCTTTCTCAAATGGCTCGATACGATGAAGCCGGGTGATCTCGACCGCATAGAAGTCGGCTGGCTGAGCGACAGTGAGCCGGAGCGCGAAGACTAGAACGGCGTCGAAATCACTAGGTTCCGGATCGAGCTGACGCGCGATTCGGGCAATACCATTGCCCTAGTCGGTTCTCGTTTCCGACCACGTTTGGGTAGATATTCTTCAGCTGAAAATGCGCTGACACCCGGGCGTCGCCGTCGATGCCTTTTGTGTCGCTCTATCCACATTTCCTGACCGAGCTGGCGATTAGTGGCCAGCCAATTGCAGGTAAACTAACAGTTGTTGATAGCCTCAAACGACTCGCAAATTTACGTGCGATCGGGCCGAGGAATACAGCCCGGTCTCGCTGATCGTCGAGCCGCAATCCGAGCTCGAACTATGGCCCGACCCTGCAATCAAAGTGCCGGTCAAGCAGGCTTGTCTGCATTTCCGGATGACGCGCCCGGGCGGTGTACCGCCGCCCGGCGACAGTACTCGCGCGTGCACCTGCCCGACGGCAGGCATTTTCTCGCACGACGAAACGGGCAAGCATCCTTTGATGGACAAACGCATTGACGGCTGTGTCTGTCGCAAGCGGGACGTTGCCTGCGGCTGACGGCCGCCATCCGATTTGTCGAACCATTTCAATAATCTAGGCCGTGCCCATGCGTGCGCTGCGACCAGGTCAGCTGCGTATCAATATGGCACGCAATAGGGCGCTCGGTGACGCGACCCGATTGGCGCAACCCGCGCAATTAAGCTTATTAGTTTAGGTTAATAGTATAGAAATGGCCAGTAGCATTGCATGTCAAGTACAATAGAGTAAAAAAATTATTACTGTGCAAAAGCAGTGGATGTAAATTTTAGTAATGAGTGTTGAGGACTTCACTATGGTTAAGGGTATAGTAGAATTCCGGCGTGCCGGCCGGTGGCTTGTTGGCGCGTCCCTTATCACCATCGCCGGTGCTTTCGTTGCCACGCCGGCAAGTGCCCAGGATGTCCGGGCCTACAACGAACACATCGCCCATTGCATCAAACTTCTGTGGACCGATCCTGACGAGCACTTCAAGCAATGTGCCGGCGGCGTGCCGCTCGAGCAGTCGGATCGCCGCATCGCTTCCGAAAAGTCGGGCCCGGCCTATGTGGCTCCGGAGCCCGAACCTGAGCCCGAGCCCGAGCCCGAGCCCGAGAAATGCAAGGGGCACGACAAATACCAGGGTGAAAAGGATCGTTCACGTGGCGACCGCGGCAAGCCGCGTGGCGACCACGACAAGTCGCGTGGCGACCACGACAAGTCGCGTGGTGACCACGACAAGTCGCGCGGTGACCACGACAAGTCGCGCGATGACCACGGCAAGTCGAGCGGTGACCACGACCGCGGCGACAACAACAAGGACCGCGGCGGTAACAACAGCGACCGCGGAGGAAACAACAGCGACCGCGGCGGCAACAACAGCGACCGCGGCGGCAACAATAACGACCGTGGTGGCAACAACGACCGCGGTGGCAACAACGACCGCGGTGGCAACAACGACCGCGGCGGCAACAACGACCGCGGTGGCAACAACGACCGCGGTGGCAACAACAACGACCGTGGTGGCAACAACAACGACCGTGGTGGCAACAACAACGACCGTGGTGGCAACAGCAACCGCGGGCGCTAATCTGCAGCCGTACTCCTTGAGAGGACGCAGGACGCCGCTCTTCGGGGCGGCGTCTTCTTTTCTGGGCTCCGATCAGATGGGCGGTTTCGAGCTAGCCCGCCTACATCCGTGCCGAGAGACCGCCGTCGACATAAAGGATATGACCGTTGACGAAGCTCGACGCTTTGGATGCGAGAAAGACGGCGGCGCCGATCAGTTCGCTGGTGTCGCCCCAGCGCCCGGCTGGCGTGCGTTCGGTCAGCCAGGAGGTGAAGCCATCGTCTTCGAACAAGGCGCGGTTGAGCTCGGTCTTGAAGTAGCCAGGCGCGAGGCCGTTGACGTTGAGGCCCCTGCCAGCCCATTCCGTTGCCATGCCCTTGGTCAGGTTGGCGATGGCGCCTTTCGAGGTGGTGTAGGGCGTGATGTTGACCCGCGCCAGACGTGTCGTCAGTGAGCAGATATTGATGATCCGGCCGGAGCCGCGCGCCAGCATATTGCTGGCGACGGCCTTGCCGACCAGAAACGCCGAGGTGACATTGGCGCGCATGATCGCCTCGAAGGCCTCGGCGGGGAAATCCTCCAGAGGTGCGCGATGCTGCATGCCGGCATTGTTGATCAGGATGTCGATCGGGCCGATATCCTTCTCGGCGTAGGAAATGGCGTCGGCAACGCTTTCCTCGCTGGTGACGTCGAAGGCGAGGGCGGAGACTTTCGCGCCCTCAGCCGCCAGATCGGACGCGGCGGCGCCGAGTGCCTCGGCGGAGCGGCCGTTGATGAGGATTTCGGCGCCGGCACCGGCGAGCCCCTTTGCAAGGGCAAAGCCGATGCCTCGGCTGGATCCGGTGATGAGGGCGCGTTTGCCGGTGAGATCGAAAAGCGACAATGTGTTCATGTCTTCATCAAGCATGACGCCCGCCTCGACGGCAAGCCGCTCATGGGGTGGGGTGCATGCCGGTTCCCGGCGGTCGCGCGCATCGGGACGGCAAAACCCGGGGGAGCGTGTCATCCGCCACTGTCGCGAGCCATCTTTTCGACGGTTTTTGCGCTTTGCCTTCGCAGCCGAGGTGTGATCAAGTGCGCGCCTCGAATTCCGGCCCCAACTTCGCCTCAACAGATTTCTGAACAATTCCGGGAAAGCTCTATGTCTGAAGCAGATATCGGTCTGATCGGCCTCGCCGTCATGGGTTCCAACCTCGCGCTCAATATCGCCGAGGAGGGCTACAAGATTGCCGTCAACAACCGGTCCCCGGGCAAAATCGACGATTTCGTCAAGGAAGCCGAGGCGCAGGGGCTCAGCGACAAGATCGTCGCCCGCTATGACCTTGAATCCTTCGTCGCGTCAGTGAAGAAGCCGCGTTCGATCATCATCATGGTCAAAGCCGGCGCGCCGGTCGACGCGATGATCGACCAGCTCGTGCCGTTGCTCGACAAGGGTGATTCGATCATCGAATGCGGAAACTCGCTTTATACCGACACCGAGCGGCGCTTTGCCGAACTTGGGCCCAAAGGCATCGGCTATCTCGGCGTTGGCGTTTCCGGCGGCGAGGAAGGTGCGCGGCACGGTCCCTCGATCATGGTCGGCGGCGCCAAGGAGCAATGGCACAATGCCGAAGCGGTGCTGACCGCGGCGGCGGCCAAGTACAAGGGCGAAAGCTGCTGCGCCTATCTTGGCGAAGGCGGAGCCGGACATTTCGTCAAGACCATCCACAACGGCATCGAATATGGCGACATGCAGATGATCGCCGAGGTTTATGGCGTCATGCGCGACGGGCTCGGCATGAGCCCGGCCGAATGCGCCAAGGTGTTCCGCGAGTGGAACAAGGGGCCGCTCGATTCCTATCTCATCGAGATCACCGCCCATGTGCTCGAGGCCATGGATGCCGACACAGGCAAGCCGCTGGTCGAACTGATCCTCGACAAGGCCGGGCAGAAGGGCACAGGGCGCTGGTCGGCCATTGCCGGGCAGAATATGGGTGTGCCGGCGACCGCAATTGAGGGCGCCGTGGCGGCGCGTTCGATCTCGGCGCTGAAGGACGAGCGCATCGCGGCGGAAAAGGTCTATGGCAAGCCGTCCGGCGGGGCCGGCGACATCACGCTCGATGATCTCGAGCAGGCGCTGCTGGCCGGCAAGATCGTCTCCTATGCGCAGGGCTTTGCCGTCTTGCAGAAGGCTTCGGAGGAAAACGGCTGGGGCCTGCCCCTGTCGGTCATCGCCAAGATCTGGCGCGCCGGCTGCATCATCCGCTCGAAGTTCCTCGACCAGATGTCGGCGGCCTATGCCAAGGGCGACAACACCAATCTGCTGATGGTGCCGGACTTCGTCGAGGTGATGAAGAACGCCCATCCGGCACTCAGGAAGGTCGTGGCGGCCGGGGCGCTCGGCGAATTTCCGCTGATCTGCCTCAGCGCATCGCTCAGCTATTTTGACAGCTATCGCCAGGCCAGGGGCACGGCCAACCTGATCCAGGGCCAGCGCGACTTCTTCGGCGCCCATGGTTTTGTCATCGAGGGGCGTGGCGAGGACCTGCACCACGACTGGCCGTCGACCCTCGACGAGTGATGTGGCACAGACCGAACTGAACCTGCGCCGCGCCGGTCCTGCCGACGCGGCAGCGATCAGGGCCCTGACCTTGGTTGCCTACCGCAAATGGGTTGCTGTCCTCGGACGCGAGCCGTTGCCGATGACGGTCGATTACGACCTGGCGGTGCGCGAACATCGGATAGACCTGTTCGAGAAGGACGGACGCCTTACTGCCCTGGTCGAACTGGCGGCAAAGCCCGGTCATCTGCTCGTCGTCAGTGTTGCAGTCTCGCCGGATGCGCAGGGTAAAGGCTTTGGCCGGGCCCTGCTGGACCATGCAGAACGCGTGGCGCGAAGTGCCGGCCTGTCGGAACTGCGCCTTTACACCAGTGCCCTGATGACGACGAACATCACGCTCTACACGCGTTGCGGTTATGCCGAATTTGCCCGGGAGCAGCGCGCGCCGAACTGGCTGGTCATCCATATGCGCAAACAACTGGTCTAGACCGATTGCGTTTTGACTTAGTCAAAACCAATGCTCCAGGTCCTTGAATTGTCGCGTTTTCGAACCGAAAAAGCGGGATCCACTTCTCCTGAAAACGCTCTAGAGCTTCTGGAACATCACCAACGCGTCGATCTCGCCTTTTGTCGGCGAGCGAAAGACGCCGGGCAGGCGCGCCAACGTCTCAAAGCCCATGCGCGTCCACAGGGCGACGGCGCGGCTGTTTTCGGCGATGACGAAGTTGAACTGCATGCCGGCGAAGCCCATCTCGCGCGCCGTTTCGAGCGAGTGCGCGCACATGGTCGTGGCGACGCCTTTGCCTTCGGCACCGCCGGCAACCATGTAGCCGCAATTGCAGATGTGATCACCGCCGCCGGAATTATTGGGGCGGATATAGTAGGTGCCGACAATACCCGTCTCGTTCTCGGCGACGAAGGTGGTGTGAAGGTTCGACAGCCAGTAGGCGAGGGCGGCCTTGTCCTTCATGTCGCGCGGCAGCGGGTAGGTCTCACCGGCGCGGATCACTGGTTCCAGGATGGCCCAGATGGCAGCGCGGTCGGCCTTCTTGTCAGCCAGACGGATCGAAGGGTTCATGCGGAGGGCGGGGCGTCGCCGTTGCGGCGATTGCCGCCATTGCCATTGCCGCCATTGCCGTTTTCATCGCCGTTCTCGCCATCTTCGGAACCGTTATGGGGCGGGATGGCGATTTCGCCCGGCTTGGCGATGTCGAGCACATGCGGCATCTTCGAAACCGACTTTGAGTGCATGAGGTCGTAACGGAAGAAGGTGATGTAGAACAGGATGCCCGAGGCAATGATCATGAAGCCGGCGGCAAAGAACGGCGCGCCGGGGAAATAGTTCGGTGCATCGGGCGAGCTGGTGAAGTAGGCGAACAGCTGTGTAGCGATGATCGGGCCGAGAATGGCGCTCAGCGCATTGCCGGCATTGACTGCGCCCTGCAACTCGCCCTGCGCGTTGTCGGGCACGAGCCGCGACATCAGTCCGGAAATGGCCGGCGCAGCCATGCCGGAAAAGGCACCGACGACGAGGTAGCCGTACAGGCCAACCGGGGTATGGATCAGCGACACGCCGAAAAAGGCGATCGAGGCGGCAATCATGCCGGCGAGAATGGTCATCGCCTCGCCGAAGCGCTTGACGAGCGGACCGACGAGAATGCCTTGCGCCAGGGCGAACAGCACCCCGAACACGGCCAGCGAAATGCCGATCTGAGACGAGGTCCAGCCAAATTTCTCGGTGGTGAAGAAGCTCCAGACCGACGGGTAGGACTGACCGGCAAGCACGAACAGGAACAGTGCCGCAATCAGCCAGAGCACGGCCGGGTAGCGCTTGAGGCCGAGCAGGGCGCCAAAAGGATTGGCGCGCTTGATGTCGAAACGGCGGCGCTTGGTCTTGGGCAGGCTCTCGGGCAGGATGATCAGCCCAAACAGGAAATTGGCGAAGGCGAGGGCTGCCGCGACCATGAAGGGCGCGCGCACGCTGATTTCGCCGAGCACGCCGCCGACCACCGGGCCGATGATGAAACCGAGCCCGAAGGCGGCACCGATCAGTCCGAAACGCTGGGCGCGTTTCTCGCGCGGCGAGATATCGGCCATGTAGGCGGTTGCGGTCGAGACGGCCGCGCCGGAAATGCCGGCGATCATGCGCCCGATGAACAGATAGGCGACGCTCGGGGCGAAGCTCATGATGGTGTAGTCGGTGATCAGTCCGACCAGTGACAACAGCAGGACGGGCCGGCGGCCGAAGCGGTCGGACAGGTTGCCGAGCACCGGCGAGAACAGGAACTGCATCAGCGCATAGATGAAGACAAGGTAGCCGCCGATCTTGGCGGCGCCGGCGACGGTGTCACCGGTCAGCGACTCAAGCAGATTGGGCAGCACCGGCAAGATGATCCCGAGGCCGACCATGTCGAGCAACACGGTGACCAGAATAAACGCGAATGCAAAGGGGGATTCCCGGTTAAGGGCCATTGATCTGCAGGTCTTTCAATGTTTGGCGCAGTTGACACAGGCGCCTGCCGCAAGGCAAGCGCCAATGCTGCCGATTTGGCCGCTTCCGCCTCAAGGTCCACAGGCGGATGGCCACAGGGACGTTCAGGCGCCCGGCCGCGGACGGGCCACCTCGGGCTCCGGGGCAGGATCATAGCTGTATATCCAGCCGAGCCGTTTCAAGTGGTCGTAGGGACCCTGGCGCCAGACAACAGTGTCGCGGCCCAGCCCGAGCGGCCAGGGCAGATGAAAGATCGTGCCGTTGCGCGAAGAGGTTCGCGCGACTCGTCGTACGCGCTTCTGGCGATGGGCCGAATAGGCGTGAAAGGCGCTCTGCGGATCGGCGTTGGCGATCAGCAGCGGCGCCAGCACGGCAGCATCCTCGATGCCCATGGCGGCGCCTTGCGCCTGGAACGGCAACATGGCGTGGGCCGCGTCGCCGACGAGCCCGACCGGTCCGTCATGCCATTTCGACGTCGAGACGGCGTAAAGCGGCCAGGGCGTCAGCGCGTCGGCGCGTTCGACCAGCGTTGACAGCATGGGCGAGGACGCGAGCTGGCGCGGCGCCTGGAAATGCTGGCTGTCGCGCGCCGCCCTTGCTTTCGTCTCGCTCATGCGGGTGAAAATGGCGAGGTTAGCGCGTTTGCGGTGGGGCAAAGGGTAGAGTACGGCATGAAAGCCCGGTCCCCAGAGCAGCGAGGTGTTGGTCTGGCTGAGCTCTTCGGGTACGGCCTCCATCTCGATCAGTGTCCGCCAGGCGGTGTATCCGGAATACTGCGCCGGCGGTCCGCCGAGCAGGTCGGTACGGGTGGCGGAATGGACGCCGTCGGCGCCGATGTAGGCAAATGGCCTGATCATGCGGGACTTGCCGTCGGCCTCGTCGATCATGACGGTGAAGCCGCGGGCATGGTTGGCAAAATCGACGTGCTTGACCCCGAACAGGATGTCGATCGTGGCGAAGCGCTTGCACGCCTGGTACAGGGCCTCGACAAGATCGGCACGGTGCATGACGCCGTAAGGCGCCCCGAAGCTCTCCTGGACCATGGCGCCGAGCTTGAGCGAGGTCAGCGGGCTCTGGCTTCGGAACGGATAGACGTCGATGGCGTCCGGCAGATGGATCTTGGGCAGAAGGTAACGGCCGGCACCGAGCCGGTCGAGAATGCGGCGCGCATTGGGGCCTACCTGAAGGCCGGCGCCGAACTCCTGGATGGCGTCGGCTTTTTCGAGAACCGTTACCGACGCCCCGAACTTGGCGAGCGCAAGCGCCAGGGCAAGACCTGAAATGCCCGCCCCGGCAATGACGAACCTGCGACCCGATGAAGACATGAACGGCGACTTTATGCCTTTTCGGGAGCGAACACCGCGGATCCCGGCACCGCGGCGTCGGCGTCAAGTCGGGAGTTGAAGACGTAATGGGTCGAGCAATAGGGGCAGACGATATCGGTGTCCGAGCCCATGTCGAGGAAGACATGCGGATGGTCGAACGGGGGCAGGGCGCCCACGCACATGAACTCGCGGACGCCGATCTCGATCTGCGCCAGCCCGTTCGAATTGTGGAAATGCGGAATGCCCGTATGTGCCATCGTGTTCTGGTCCGGATTTGCCTAAGTGGCGCGGAACATAACTGAGCAGTCGGGCGAATTCCAGACTTCAAACAACTGGCACCGGCCTTGTCACGCCTGCGATTGCTGATAAGAGGTCCGGACGCCGCGTCAGCCAGCAAGGATACCCATGCCCAGTTTCGTCTCGGAGGGAATTGAAATTGCCTACGAAGCATTCGGGGAAGGCCGACCCGTCGTGCTCGTTCACGGCTTCGCCTCGAACCTCAGGGTCAACTGGGTCGATACCGGCTGGGTCGAAACCATCACCTCGGCGGGCTACCAGGCCATCGCCATCGACAATCGCGGTCACGGCAACTCCGAAAAGCTCTACGACCCGGCGCTTTATCCGACGCGACTGATGGGTCACGACGCGGTCAACCTGCTCGATCATCTCGGCATCGGCAAAGCGGTTTTCCTCGGCTACTCGATGGGCGCGCGCGTGTGTGCCTTTGCTGCCATCGATGCACCCGACCGCGTTGCCGGGGCGGTGTTCGGCGGCATGGGCGCCAACATGATGCAAGGTCTGGATACCAGCGCCGAAATCGTCGCCGCGCTCAGGGCAGACAGGCTCGAGGACGTGACCGGGCGGGTTGGTCGGCAATATCGAATCTTCGCCGAGCACACCAAGTCGGACCGGATGGCGCTCGCTGCCTGCATGGAATCTGGGCGCGAGGCGATTGCCGAGGAGACCTTCCGGGCGATGGCGGTGCCGGTGCTCGTCGCGGTCGGGTCAAAGGACGAGGTCAGCGGGGCTGCCGAACCTCTGGCCGCGCTCATTCCGCAAGGCGAGGCGCTTGTCATCGAAGGCCGCGATCACATGCGTGCCACCGGCGACAAGGTGTTCAAGGCAGGTGTGCTCGATTTCCTCACACGCATATCCTGGTAATCAGTTTGTCGTGCACTGTTTGAACTCGGCCGGCGGTTGCATTATATCGGTGGTCACCGATCAAACCGGTTGGACAGGCAGGGAGACCGAAATGACGAGCAAACTGCGCGCGCAAAAGCCGCTCGAATCGGTTGATCCGCTTTGGCAGGCGGTGCGCGCCGACGCTGCCATGCTCTACGATTCCGAGCCGGTGATGGCGTCGCTGGCGCTGGTGACGGTTCTCAATCACGACAGTTTCGAATCGGCGCTCGCCTTCCGGCTGGCGGCGCGCATCGATCACGGCGATCTGCCGGGAGATCTCATCCGCCAGAGCTTTGAAGACGTGCTGGTGTCCAATCCCGAGATCGGCGCGGCGGCGCGCACGGATCTTTCGGCGACACTCGAACGCGATCCGGCCTGCCACCGGGCCCTGGAGCCGCTGCTCTATTTCAAGGGCTATCATGCCATCCAGACGCACCGGTTTGCCCATGCGCTGTGGAATGACGGCCGGCAGGACCTGGCGCTCTACTTGCAGAGCCGGTCGAGCCAGATCTTCCAGGTCGACATCCATCCGCGCGTGCCGCTGGGCAAGGGTATCATGCTCGATCACGGCACCGGCCTGGTGGTCGGCGAGACCGCGACCATCGGTGACGACGTCTCAATCCTTCAGGGCGTGACGCTTGGCGGCACCGGCAAGGAGGATGGCGATCGCCATCCCAAGGTCGAGAACGGCGTGCTCATCGGTGCGGGCGCCAAGATCCTCGGCAATATCAGCATTGGCTGCTGCGCCCGCATCGCCGCCGGTTCGGTGGTGTTGAAATCGGTGCCGGCGCATACGACCGTGGCCGGCGTGCCGGCCAAGGTCATCGGCGAGGCCGGTTGCGCCCAGCCGGCGCTCAGCATGGACCAGATGCTCAACGAAGTCAGCCGCGGCTGATCACGACAACAGATAGTGCGGGATTCGCCGGCGCATGCCTTGTCATGGCCGCATGCACGGCTAGAGTGCCCAAAGTTTCACTCATCACCACGACGGAGCCGACCAGTGCAGCATAGCGAAATCATCAAGATTCAGAAATTCATGCAGCACAAGTTCGGTAATGCCAGCATCGACGTGCGCCCGCGTCCGAAACAGGACGATTCCTGCGAGGTCTACCTCGGCGAGGAGTTCATCGGCATGATCTACATCGACGACGAGGACGGGGACACGTCCTACATGTTCCAGATGGCTATCCTCGACATCGATCTCGACGACTACGCCTGATTCCGTCGGCGTGAGCCGAACGAAAAGCGTCAGCGCTTGATCCTGCCGGCGCCAATTCGCCCGAACAGTTCCGTGAGGGGAGCGTCGAACTGACGCCATCTGGTCAGTGCCGTTTCGGGGAAACCGATGATGGCGCTGAGACCGGAATCCAGCACCAGAGTTCTCAGGCATGCATTCGCGCCAGTCTCGTTGACAGGCGTGGTACATTTGGCCGTGAACGGGTCCTGACGGATCGGGTCGTACCAGACAGTCTCCGTCTCGTAGCCCTCGCTGCCCGACAAGGGCTTGCCGATGAGACCCGGAAAGCCCTGACGCTCGTCGGCTGTGAAATGCTGCAAGAACACGGTATCGAGCAAGGCCGAGGAGGCGCGCGCGCGCGCCTTGGGCACCAGCGACAGCGTGATCGGCAGCGGCGACCCGTCGGCGAGCGCAAGGTCGAGGGCCAGATCGAGCCTGTCGGAGAACGCTGAGTTCGGCCGGTCGGGAAAGCGCAGCCAGGACGTCGGAACGGTGAGGGCCACACCCGAGACATTGACCGGCGCGGTCGCCAGCGAGGCCGCCGCATCGCCTTGGCGCGTGGCGCGGCCGACGGCATCGATGCCATAGGCAGCTGCCACAGCAACCAGCGCCACGACGATGGCGATGGCCAGCAGATTGGCCATGTGCTCCGAGGCCCGGCCACTCAAAGACCGGTTCGGGCCAGCGGCGCGTTGCCCGGTGTTCTGTGCCTGCCCGTCCACGCTTTTGGGTTCCTCGTTTCATCTGCAACCGACACGCCCACAAACGCCGCCAGCGTTAACCAACGCGGCGCTTTGGCCGTGACCGCAACCATGCGGGCCGATATACTTAATAATTGGTAAACGGCGGTGATTTCCGTCGAGGTTCGAACCGAAGGCGAGGGCGCATCGGTCCGCAACCGGTCCTTTTGTTTTGCCTGATTTGCGGCAGGCGGCAGCACCGCCGAACGCAAGCGCTATATCTGGGGGCGACGCGATGCAGTCCGAATTCATGTTGGCCGTATTCCTGATGGCAGTCGGGATCAGCGTCGCCGGTGCCGGCACGCATCTGTACCAGGGGCTGACCCAGCAGCAGGCCATGCTGCGCTACGATGGGCGCACCGTTTTCGGCATGCTCGGCAATCTCATCATGAGCTTCGTGTGCGGGCCGTACATCATGCTGAAGATGGGCCTGCGCAGCGACGAGGGCGAGACCATCTCGCTGAGCCAGCTACTGATCGCGGCGCTGGTCGGGTTCGGCTGGGCGTTCATCACCGGCCTGCTGCTTGTCGCAATGTATATCGCCATCACCGGCTGACGGCCCGGCAGATCAGCACGAGACCCGCCAGTGAATAGCGTCGCGTGCCCGTGATGATGCGCGGCTTGTCCGTCAGGGACTGATTGGCAAAAGGCGCCCGCGTCCTGCGGGGCTCAGCGCATGCCAACCGCCGCCAGGCGGTTAGGGGAATCGAAGATGTCGACCCATTTGGACGAATCCGCCTGCGACTGGCGCTTGAGATATTCGTAGGGCGTCGCGGTCCAGATCTGGATCAGGGCATCCTGGTTGTCGAGGATGAGATCGCCACGATCTGTTCTGACCATCAGTACCGCATGGCCTTCGCCATTGCGCTGGCGCACAACTGTCATCAACAACGTACTTGCCGGCCAGCCGCCATCGATCAGGGCGCGGCGCTTGGCAAGGGCATAGTCCTCGCAGTCGCCGTAGCCGCTGGGATAGGTCCAGAATTCGGCGACGTGGTAGAGTTCCTCGTCGGTGGCCGGTGTGACATTGGTGTTGATCGCGTTGTTGACATCGATCAGCTGCCGCCATTTGGACTCGGTCAACTGAACCGCCTCGACGACGAGCCTGTTGGGCCCGCATTCGGAATGATGGAAATGGCAGAATTCGGCATGCCCGATCGGCGTGCTGGCCTGATGCTTGCCGATAGCGGCAAAGGCGGGATTGGAAAAGTCGACATTGAGCGCCTGCGCGCTCTGACTCATTCCGAGACTGCCGATCAGCATGGTCGCTGCAAACGCGACCAGCCGAGAACCTGCGCGATCCATAGCCCGCTCTCCAGTGGTTTGGAGAGGCTAGGACCGCGCGATTGCACCGATGCCAAAAACACCAGATAGGTTTTATGCGTGTTTGAATCGGGTTTTGATCAAATTTTATGGGTATTTGACTGATCGCCGAACTCGCCCGAAATACGGGGATTATGCCCTGTCGGACGCACACGGCAAACGCGCCGGCATGACCGGCGCGTGTGGGTAATTCGGATGTCGGAACTGGCTGTGTTCAGTCGACCCGGAGGTTCTGCTGCACCACGGAGAGCATTTCCTGCACCGAGGTGAACTCGACGCCGACGCCGTTCTCGAAGTGGCGGGTGACGCGGGCGCGCATGCGGCCGACGGTGATTGGCGTGCCGGGCGCCGGGCGGACATCGATCTCGATTGCCGCACCCGACAGCGAGATGTCGGTGATCTTGCAGTCGTAGCGACGGCCGTCGTCAAGGGTGATGGTCGAATGACGGTTGTCGGGAACGATGCGCTCGTGTCGCCGGTCCTCGGCGAGGTTGAGCACTTCCTTGTTGGCCAGCCAGGTCAACTGTGCGGCAAGCTTTTCGCGCTTGCGCGGCGTCGAGATGACCTCGATGACGAAACCGCCGTCGACAAGATCAATGATCGGCCCCTCGATGCGGCCGATATGGTCGAGATAGGCAATGACCCGCTCGCCGGCGACACCAGATACCGGTGCGATGACGATGGCGTCACCCGGCGACATCTCGATGATCTGGCAGGGGAACTCGCGTCGATCGGCCAGCATGTAGCGGCCAAGCAGCGAAACCCGCACCCTCTGGAAACGCGGAGGATCGCTCGCAAGCAGCGATCCAACTGGGTTTAGACTTCCGTTGGAAGCGGGGTTGAACATCATCGATACGAAACCGGCATTTTCTGCGTCGCGTGGAGCTTAGCGAGCAACAGTTAATCACGAGTAATCCGCTTCGTGAAAACTTGCCTCTCAAACGCACGGCTCATCCAACAACCTGTCAGCAATAAGTGCAGTAATTATTGACGCTTACGGAGCAATGCGGCCGGGTAGCAGCGAAACGGCGCCGTTTCAGAACGACGCCGTTTTGCCGACTGAGTACCAATGCGTAGCCTGCGCGAGTCGGGCCGGAGTCTAGGACCGTCCGCCGTCGATCACTGCCAGGTGGGCGTAGCGCCTCGCTTCGTAGCCGAAGACCCGCGCCGGAACAGGCACTGGGCCGGCGGAGGCCGCGGCAACCGCCGCTTCGCTTTCCTGGAAGGTGATGGTGTCGTTGCCGTTGACCCCGGTGACGGCGGGGTCGTCCGGCCAGATGAGTCGAAGACCGGTGATCTTCTGTTCGATGATCGGCTGTGTGCCGAGCCAGTAAGGTTCGTCGAGTGCTGTCATCGCCCCGAGAATGCGGGCGGTGGTGGTGCCATTATGCCGCAAGGGCATAAGGATGGTTTCGAACTTGGTGTGCTGACCGGTTGCGGTAGAGCCCTGGAAGGTGACCAGAGCCACGGCATGGTCGTCGGTGACGGCTCGGACCAGCGTTTCGATGGCATCCAGGTCTTTTTCCGGCCACATAGCCAGATAGGATCGCGACTTCAGTTCGCGGCAATAGGCAGAGCAAAGGTGCGAGCCGGCAAGACGGAAGGTGTAGCGACCGTCTTCTTCGTTCTGCAGGATGAATGTGTAGGCGAGGGAATCGCGGATCTGGGTCGGGTCGAGGTCACGGCGATCAGGAGCCGACCGGGAGCCCCGGAGACTGTTCCAATATGAGAACAAAAGTTTAGAACTTTTCTTTTGCATGACCTGCCTACCTGCTACGCCGGGCCCGCAATGCCCGCAGGCCCACTCTCGCAAATCCCGGGCCCCGGCGCGTCCTTAAACATTAATTAAGGTTAACGCCGGAGCGCGATGTGGACAAGCTGGGTAAAAGCAGGCCAAGTGCCTCCAGCAAGCGGAGAATTCCTGAATGAGCGAGCCGAACGCGGCAGCACGAGAGCCCGTTTTCAACATGCCGCCGCCGGTGATTTTTCTCATCGGTACTCTGGTCGCCATCTATGTGGGTCAGGCCTACATTCTGAGCCCGCGGTCGCAGGCGGCGATGGAACTGTGGCTGGCCTTCAATCCGGCGCGGCTGTTTTACGCCGATCAGGTGCCGGGTGGCTTTCTGCCGGTCATCTGGACATCTGTCACCTATTCCTTCCTTCACGCCAACTGGCCGCATGTGCTGCTCAATTCGGCCTGGCTTGCCATTTTCGGCACACCGGTGGCGCGTCGTTACGGTACGGTACGGTTTCTTGCAGTCTTTCTCTTCGCGAGCATTGCCGCTGCCTGGGGCTTCGCGCTGGTGCAGCCTTTCGGCTACGCGGCGCTTGTCGGCGCCTCGGGCGGCATATCGGGGCTGACCGGTCTTGCCGTACGGTTCATCTTCCAGCCGATCGTCTGGGTCAGGCATCCGGAAACGGACGAGCCGGTGCCGATCGGCCGGCATCTGGCGTCGATCCGCGAGGTTTTCGCCAACACCCGCGCCCGCACCCTGACCATCGTCTGGCTGGCGCTCAACGCCGCAACGCCGATCCTGCCCCTGTTAACCGGCATGCAGGCGGATATTGCCTGGCAGGCACATATTGCAGGATTCCTCGCAGGGTTCTTTATTGCTCCCATGCTCGAACCGCGGAGGTCAGCATGAGTGATACGACATTAGAGAAACGCATTGAGGCGCTCGAAGCGACGATCGCCTACCAGGACAAGTCGATCGAAGACCTCAACACCGCACTTGCAGAGCAGTTTCGCGAAATCGAGAAACTGAAGCACCATCTTGCCCGGCTCGGTGAACAGGTCGAGGATATCGGTTCGCACCCGGCACTGGCGCCGGAACGCGAACCGCCGCCGCCGCACTACTAGGGCATCGGTCGATGGGCAGGGGGAGGCGGATGCCTCAGCTCTTGCCGTAGACCTGTCCGGGATCGAACAGAGGCATCTCGCCGGTCTGTTCGAGACTTGCCGTGTCGCCTGAAACGGTGACACGACGGTAAAAGCAGGACTTGCGACCCGTGTGGCAGGCGGCGCCAAGCCCGGTCTGTTCGACCATGGCGATGAAGGCGTCCTGATCGCAGTCGGTGCGGAGCTCGACCAGCTTCTGGAGTTCGCCAGAGGTCTCGCCCTTCTTCCAGATCGAACGGCGCGAGCGCGAATAATAGTGCATGATGCCGGTCTCGAGCGTCAGTGACAGGGCTTCGGCATTCATGTGCGCCAGCATCAGCGGCTTGTTCGTGCCGGTCTCGATGGCAAGAACGCTCACCAGCCCGTTGGCATCGAAACGTGGGGCAAGCGTGGTGCCTTCCTCGATGGTTTTTGCATCCAGCTCGGATTGATTGGCGAATTTCATGAGGGCGCTCCTAGACAAAGACCGGCTGTGCCACGCGGCCAGCGCCGCCGAACAGCTTGAGATAGCGGGCGATTTCCTTTTCGTCGCCGATGGCCTTTTCCGGGTTGTCGGATAGCTTGATCGCCGGGCGGCCATTGGCGCTCGATGGCTTGGCGACCAGCGAGATCGGCGACAGGCTCGGCAGGTCGACCGGAGCGCAGTCGCGGAAATCATTGGTCAGATTGGTACCCCAGCCGAAGGCCATGCGTACCTTGCCCTCGAAGTGGCGATAGGTCTTTTCGATGGTGTCGATATCGAGCCCGTCGGAAAAGATCAGCAGCTTGCGGCGCGGATCGCGGCCATGGGCTTGCCACCAGTCAATGATCTCCTCGCCACCCTCGATCGGCGGCGCGCTGTCGGGGCGGAATCCGGTCCAGTCGGCCACCCAGTCAGGCGCATCCTTCAGAAAGGCGGTGGTGCCGAAGCTGTCGGGCAAAACGATGAGAAGATTGCCGCCGTAGTGGCGCTTCCAGTCGCGCAGCACCTGGTAGGGCGCTTCAAGCAGTTCCGCGTCGGTTTTTGCAAGGGCGGCCGCCACCATCGGCAGTTCGTGGGCATTGGTGCCGACGGCCTCGAGGTCGGTGTCCATGGCCAGCAGCACATTCGAGGTGCCGGTGAACTTGCTGCCCAGGCCTTCCTTCAACGCCTCGACACACCAGCGCTGCCACAGGAAGGAATGACGCCTCCGGGTGCCGAAATCGGAGATCGACAGCGACGGAAGCTGCTGTAGCCGTTCGACCTTTTCCCACAGCTTGGCCTTGGCGCGAGCATAGATGACATCGAGGGTAAACGGACCGAGGTCGCGCAGGGTGGCGCGCGTACGAAGCTCGTTGATGATGGCGAGGGCCGGGATCTCCCACATGGTGGTGCCGGTCCATGAGCCGTGAAAATCGAGCTCGAGCTGACCGTCGCGGGTCCTGAGTTCGTATTCGGGCAGCTGGAAATCGGCGAGCCAGGCGAGGAATTCCGGCTTGAAGATCTGGGTGCGCCCGGCAAAGGAATTGCCGGCGAGCCAGATCATTTCCTTCTTGGTGAACTTCAGCGTGCGGGCGAAATCGAGCTGGTCGCGCAATTCGCCCTCGTCGATTTCATCGGCAAGGCGCACGGAACTGGTGCGGTTGTGCAGCGAAAAGGTGACCTCAACATCGCGGTAGAGGTTCCAGATCATCTGTAGCATCAACAGCTTGTAGAAGTCGGTGTCGAGCAGGCTGCGGATGATGGGGTCGAGCTTCCAGGCGTGGTCGTAGACCCTGCGTGCAATATCGGTGACCGGCATGTTCCCCTGGCTCCGTGCCGCAAGGCGCTCTCGCGCCGTCGTTGTTGTTGGCTTTCGACCGGCCGGACCGGTCTGGCGGCTCTATAGCACGCTGACGCCGGCGGCTGTCAGCTTTTCATGCATCACCAGTCCGGTTCCTTCCGGATCGATGGCGCGGCAGGCGCTCTCGATGACGAAGGTCTCGAAACCGCACTGGACGGCGTCGAGCGCCGAGTAGCCGACACAGAAATCGAAGGCGAGCCCGACCAGCGTCAGCGAGGTGATGCCGCGATCCTGCAGATAGCCCCACAGCCCGGTTGGCGTCTCATGATCGTTCTCGAAAAAGGCGGAATAGGAGTCGATGGCGTGACGGAAGCCCTTGCGCACGATCAGTTCGGCCTTTTCGGTGATCAGGTCGGCATGGAAATCGGCGCCGGGCGTTCCCTTGATACAATGGTCGGGCCAGAGCACCTGCTCGCCATAGTTGAGGTCGATGACGTCGAACGGCTTCTTGTTCGGGTACTGGCTGGCAAAACTCGAATGGCCGGCCGGATGCCAGTCCTGGGTCAGGATGACATGGTCGAATTCATTGACGAGTTCGTTGGCGTGCCGGACGATCTCATCGCCGCCCGGCACCGCCAGTGCGCCGCCCGGGCAGAAATCGTTCTGAAGATCGACGATGATGAGTGCGTGTTGCGCCATGTACGATTCCCCAATCCAGTCGACAACGGGACCGAGGAGAGCTTCGCGCAAGCGCCACACCCCCGCAAGCCCCCGAAACGCCGGTGTGGGTCAGGGCCGGACTGGCCCTGAGGATTTATCCATCTTGGTGTGCGGCGGTCAGCCGCGCGGTCGCACCAATTCATAGAATCGCCGGCGCTCCGGGCCTTCCTCGGCGAACACGCCGGTGAAGCGCTGGGTTACCGTCAGGGCGCCGTGAGCCTGCACGCCGCGCATGGTCATGCACATATGTTCGGCTTCCAGCATCACCGCAGCGCCGCGCGGATTGAGATGCTCGTTGAGCGCATCGATGATCTGGGCGGTGAGGTTTTCCTGGGTCTGGAAACGGCGGGCATAAGCGTCGACAAGACGGGCGAGTTTGCTGAGGCCCACAACGCCTTCATGCGGCAAGTAGGCGATATGTGCCTTGCCGAAAAAAGGCACCATGTGGTGCTCGCAATGCGAGTAGAACGGGATGTCACGCACCATGACGATGTCCTTGTAGCCACCGACCTCGGAGAAGGTCTTGGAAAGGATCTCCTTCACATCGGCGCCATAGCCGGAGAACAGTTCGCCATAGGCACGCAGAACGCGGGCAGGGGTTTCGACCAGCCCTTCGCGGGCGCTATCCTCGCCGGCATAGGCGAGAAGCGTCTTTACCGCCTGTTCCGCCTCGGTCTGGCCCGGACGGCCGGTCGCAGCCTTTTCGGCCTTTTCGGCAATGCGCTTGGGATCGAGAACGCCATCCATTTGGCAACTCCGTTTGGGTTTGTCACGTTTTACGCCATCCGGCAGCGGTCGGATCACAAAATCGCGTGAGTGCTGCGTAGCAACCCTGGCGTTCCTATATAGGCTTAGACGAGTTTGCGACAAGAATAGGCAGTTGCGAACTTGAACAGAAAGGGCGTTTGCGCTTTGTGTGGCGGATGGAACTGACGGACCTTTACTCCGAGAAAATTCTGGCCATCGCCGGGCGGCTAACCGACATAGCACCGCTCGAACATGCCGATGCGTGCTCCAAGAAGGTGTCCCGAGTTTGTGGCTCAACGGTCAGCGTCGAACTTGCCGTCAGCGACGGCATCGTCTCCGGCTACAGCCATCAGGTCAATGCCTGTGCGCTCGGGCAGACCTCGGCCTCGATCATGGCCGAGCACGTCGTTGGCGCCGGGGCCGACGAGCTGCGCCGCGTACGCGACGAGATGGTCGCCATGCTCAAGCAGGACGGACCACCGCCTTCGGGAGATCGCTGGGACGATCTCAGATATCTCGAACCGGTGCGCAGCTACACGCCGCGGCACACCTCGACGCTGCTGGTCTTCGAGGCGGTTGTCGATTGCCTCGACCAGATCGAACACAAGGGCGAAACCGATGCGGCGCCAATGGCCGTTTCTTCTGCGCATGATTGATCTGCCGGTCTCGGCAACTGCCGTGGCGCTGATCCAGATCTACCGCTACACCCTTTCGGCAATAACAGGCCGAACCTGCCGCCACTTGCCGACTTGCTCGGAATTCACCCGCGACGCCATCTGGCGTTTCGGTTTCTGGCCGGGCGGATGGATGGGTGCGGCGCGACTGTGGCGCTGTCGGCCTGGCGGTACGCATGGCTACGACCCGGTGCCCGAGACCGTTCCTGGCAAGGCTGCGTGGTATTTGCCCTGGCGTTATGGGCGATGGCGTTGAGCCTTAGGACTTTTCTCGACTTGAGGTGCGTTAAGCATCTCTGCAAGTAGAGTGCTGCATTGTCGCAACATTAAATGCGAATGCTCAGTGAAACGCCTGCCATATCTTGACTCCCAATGTCCTAACCTGACAAAACAGACGGTATATTTATACCTTTTTGCACATATATGGAGCGACAAGATGAGGTCCTTTCTTGTAGTCGCGGGATTGCTTGGCTCATCCCTTATTCTTCCCCAGACCAGCTTGGCTGCCGGAACCGGCATGGACTGGACCGGCCTATATGTCGGTGTCCAGGGTGGCTATGCCACCGGCGATGCGGCGGCGCCCTACGCGCTGGTAACCGGTGGTCCCTACAACCTTACGCAGAGCCCGGCGGCACAGAGCGGCATGTTCGGCGGTCTTCACATCGGCGCCCAGCAACAGATCGACATGGTCGTGTTCGGCCTTGAAGCGGATGTCGAACTGTCCGGCGTTGCCGGCGACGACGGCGGTAGTGGCGGCGACCTGAATGCACTCAACAACAACTGGCAGGGTTCGCTGCGCGGCCGGATCGGCTATGCCTTCGACCCGATTCTCATCTATGGCACCGCCGGTGTGGCGATGATGAATGCAACGGCGACGGCGCCGGCAGAAACCGCCAATGTCAATTTCACCGGCTTCACGGTCGGCGGCGGTGTCGAAGCGGCGGTAACCGACAGCATCAGCGCCAGGGTCGAGTACCGCTATACCGATTTCGGCAATTCGGAAGCAGCCTTCCCGGTCAACGGATATTTCGAGAACTACAATCCCAAGCAGCACGCCGTGCGGGTCGGGATCAGCTATCACTTCGACTAGACGCGCCCAAACAGGTGCAGAGGCAACACAAAAGGGCGTGGCTGCTGGCCACGCCCTTTTGGCATCTGAATTTAGCTGAAGGCGTGCCGTGCCAGGCTATGGCAAGGCGTCAACGGCGAGTCGGGCCAACCTGGTCGTGGCATCGACCGTTGTGGTCGAGGGCGCGACATTGCGGTTGACCAGAACGCGATAGGGCCCCTGATAGGCGTAGATCTGGATGTAGATGTCGGTCGTCAGCGCAAAGGCGGCTTCGCCGAGCCCGTCGATCGCGACGCTGTCGGCATTGCTGCCGGGAAATGCTTCCTCGGCCGCGGCGAGGTTTTGTGCCACATCGGCGTCGGCACTGGCGGCGACGTCCGCCGATCCATGCGGGCCGACGGTCAGCAGGAAGCCGTTGTGGAGGGTCGGCGCTTCGTAATTGCACATACTGACGCCGTTGCGAGTCGCGGCGGCGGATTCGATCGGCGTCGGCGTGACGGATTCACCGAGAATGGTTGCTATGGCATCACCGTCCAGCATAGTGCAGGCATCGAGCATGACCGGCGGCGTGTCGGAGGCGCTGCAGCCGACAAGAAGGAATGTCGCGGCAGCGATGCCGAATGAGGCAGGAACGAAACGTCGCAATCGCATTTCCATGATTTCCCTCTTACGATCGATGGCGCATCCGCACATGCGGGAGAGTCGCAAGGGTAACCCCTTGTCTGGCCGGTCAGTACACTAGATCTTGAGCCGGTGCATGTATCGATGACCATGTGACGCTTGATGGCAAGTCGGAAATGTCCCGCTTGCCGGGCTCTTTTGGGTTCGCAGATGTGGGCTGCTTTGCATCCGGCCAGTGCCGGGCGCAGCAAAGTTGCAAAGCCAGAGGGCGGGGGGTTGGTTTGCTGGCGCCTGCACGATATGGTAGCGCTAACATCAGCATTGCTTAGGCATTCAGGAGGCCTTCATGGGCAAGCGAATCATATTTACCGGTGGTAGCGGCAAGGCGGGCCAGCACGCTGTCAAATATCTGGTCGACAAGGGCCATCAGGTGCTCAATCTCGATCTGACGCCGCTCGATCAACCGGGCGTCAACACCCTCATCACCGACCTCACTGATTCCGGCGAGGTGTTCAACGCGTTTTCAATGCATTACGGACTCGACGGCTACGAGAAGGGCCGGTTGCCACCGACGCCCGATGCCGTGGTGCATTTTGCAGCAATTCCGCGCGTCGGTATCAAGCCGGACAATGAAACCTACCGCACCAATGTCATGTCGACGTACAACGTGCTCGAAGCCGCCATGAAGCTGGGTATCAGGAAGGTGCTCATCGCCTCATCCGAGACGACGTTCGGAGTCTGCTTCGCCGAGGGCGACAAGGACTATCACGAGTTTCCGCTGACCGAAGAGTACGACACGGATCCGATGGACAGCTACGGCCTGTCCAAGGTGTGCAACGAGAAGACGGCCCGGGCCTTCGCCATGCGGTTTGGCGCCGACATCTATGCCTTGCGGATCGGCAACGTCATGTCGCCGGACGACTACGGGGACAACTGGAACAGCTTCTTTTCGGATCCGCCGAGCCGCAAGCGCAATGCCTGGTCCTACATCGATGCCCGCGATCTCGGCCAGATCGTCGACCTGGCGATCGCCAAGGATGGGCTCGGCTTCCAGGTGTTCAACGCGGTCAATGACACCATCACGGCGCTCGAACCGACGATGGATTTTCTGAGGAAATACGCTCCCAACACCCCGATCACCCGGGAGATGGGCGAAAAGGAAGCGCCGATCTCCAACAGGAAGATCCGCGAAGTGCTCGGTTTCAGGGAAGAGCACGACTGGCGCAAATACGTGAAGGTGTGAGCTCTCGGACCAGTTCGGTTGCAGCAAGGGCGGTCCGGTGGGCCGCCCTGTTGCATTGATTCAAGCCCGGACGCCTGCGGCCGCTTTGCGCTTGCTGCGCGGTGACACGGCCTCGGGCGGTGTGGTACCAGCGGGACATGCCGACGGATGCTTCTGCCTGATGACATCTTCCCTTCGCGTTTATGAACCCGATTGCCAGAGCTGCGCCGGCCTGTGCTGTGTTGCCTTTGCCTTCGACAAGTCGGAAGATTTCGGTCACGACAAGCCGGCAGACAGTGGCTGCAAGCATCTCGACGGCAACTATCTTTGCACCATCCACGATCATCTCGCCTCGCGCGGCTATCGCGGCTGCGAGCGTTTTGATTGCCATGGCGCCGGCCAGCGGGTGACCCAGGAGCTGTATGGGGGCGGCGACTGGCAGGCGAACCCGGAACTGACAGCGCGCATGTCGGCGTCATTCCGTGTCATGCGGCGGGTGCATGAACTGGTTCTGCTGCTCGATGCTGCGGGGCCACTGTCGCGCAAGGCGGGTGTCGAACCCGAACGGCAAAGGCTGGCTTCGGTTCTCGATCCTCCAGGCGGATGGACGGAAGCCGCCCTGGCCGAATTCGAGCACAGCACGATTGGCGACGAAGTCGGCGCATTGCTCAGATCGCTAGCCGGCGGTGTGTCGCAGCGCTGAACGTCGTCGGACCGGCAATTTGGTGGAAATCTCAAGGATTGGGTGGTAAGGAGCCTGCCGTCCCGCGGAGATGGTCTTTGTGGGAACCTGGCTGTTTGCGCGTGCTTCAACGCGGCCGGCAGTCACGGTTTTCCGGTCGACCGCGCATCCGGGCCGGAAAGTCTTTTCATGATGGATGCGCTTCAGATTTCATGGAGATCGAAATGATTACGGTACGTTTTCCCGATGGCGCCACACGCGAATTTGCGCTGGGCTCCACCGGCACTACCGTCGTTGAGTCCATCTCCAAGTCGCTGGCCAAGGCCACCGTCGCGATGAAACTCAATGGCGAGATGAGCGATCTGTCGGCGGAGGTGCCTGACGGCGCCACGCTCGAATTCGTCAAGCGCGAGGACCCGGAAGCGCTCGAGCTGATCCGGCACGATGCCGCGCACGTCATGGCCGAAGCGGTGCAGGAACTCTGGCCCGACACCCAGGTGACCATCGGTCCGTCGATCGAGAACGGATTTTACTACGATTTCTATCGCGAAGTGCCGTTCTCCGAGGACGAACTCAGGCAGATCGAAAAGAAGATGGCCGAGATCGTCCAGCGCGGGAATGCCTTTACCAAGGAAGTGTGGACCCGCGACGAGGCCATCAAGGTCTTCAGGACCAAGGGCGAGGAGTTCAAGGTTGAGCTGATCGACGCCATTCCTGACGATCAGGACGTCAAGATCTACAAGCAGGGTCAGTGGTTCGACCTGTGTCGTGGACCGCATATGCGCACGACCAAGGACGTCGGCACCGCCTTCAAGCTGACCAAGGTGGCCGGTGCCTACTGGCGTGGCGACAGCCGCAATCCGGTGCTTTCCCGCATCTACGGCACGGCCTGGGCCAAGAAGGAAGATCTCGACCAGCATCTGACCATGCTGGAGGAGGCGGAAAAGCGCGACCATCGCAAGATCGGCCGCGAACTCGATCTGTTCCATCTGCAGGAAGAGGCACCGGGTTCGGTGTTCTGGCATGCCAAGGGCTACATGATCTGGCGCCAGCTCGAGAGCTATATCCGCCGCCGGCTGGACGAAGACGGCTATGTCGAGGTCAAGACCCCGCAGCTCATCGACAACAAGCTGTGGGAGCGTTCGGGCCACTGGGGCAAGTTCCGCGAGAACATGTTCGTCGTGCCCGACGAGATCCCCTCGACCGAAGACGATGCGCCGATCATTACCGGCGAAGGCAGCCTGATGGCGTTGAAGCCGATGAACTGTCCGGCGCACATCCAGATCTTCAACCAGGGTATCAAGTCCTACCGCGATCTGCCGATAAGAATGGCGGAATTCGGTTGCTGCCATCGCAACGAAGCGCATGGCGCCCTGCACGGGATCATGCGCGTCCGGCAAATGACACAGGACGACGCGCATATCTTTTGCACCGACGAGCAGGTGACCGACGAGACCAAGCGCTTCCTGGCGTTGTTCGCGCGCGTTTACGGCGACATGGGCCTGACCGACATCAAGTACAAGCTCGCCACCCGTCCCGACGTCCGGGCCGGCGACGACGCCACCTGGGACCGCGCCGAGAAATCTCTGGCCGATGCGCTTCACGCCTCGGGCATCGAGTTCGACTATTCGCCGGGCGAAGGCGCGTTCTACGGTCCGAAGCTCGAGTTCCACCTGACCGACGCCATCGGCCGGTCGTGGCAATGCGGCACCTATCAGCTCGACTATGTGCTGCCCGAAAGGCTCGATGCCAGTTATGTGGACGAGGACGGCTCACGCAAGCGCCCGGTCATGCTGCACCGCGCCGTATTCGGTACGTTCGAGCGCTTCATTGGCATCCTGATCGAGAACTATGCCGGCAAGCTGCCGGTCTGGTTGTCACCGGTGCAAGCGGTGGTCGCGACCATCGTTTCGGATGCCGACGATTATGCCGAGAAGCTGGTTGCCGACCTCAAGGCCAAGGGGCTGCGCGTCGAGATCGACACCCGCAACGAGAAGATCAATTACAAGGTCCGCGAGCACTCGGTTCAGAAGGTTCCGCTGATCTTCGTTGTCGGCAAACGCGAAGCCGAGGAAGGCACCGTTTCGGTGCGCCGTCTCGGCGAGCAGGGTCAGAAGGTGATGAGTGCCAAAGAGGCTATCGCCATGCTCAAGGCCGAAGCCCTGGCGCCGGATCTTGCCGGCGGCGCATAGCTGAAAAAAGTATCAGCCCGCGCTCCAGGGGAGCGCGGGCGATCGCCCAAACGCCGCCTCTAGTAGGCCTCGGGCCGCGTGAACTGCACGCCGAGCTCACGCATGGCCCGCCAGACGACCTGGCAGGTCTGCGGCCGGTGTCCCGGCGCGTGCAGTTCAAAACTCTGGGGAATGAGATTGATGCCGGAAGTCTCGAGCTTGGCTCCGGTATCCGAGACGTTGCGAATGATGCATTCGTGAGCGTAGCCGGAGTAGTGGATCCTTGCCCGGATCAGCGTGTTGCGCCGCGGCGCCAGTCGTTTCTCTAGTCCTCTGATCATTCTGCTACCTGGTGGCACGAACAAATATCGCCTTGTTGGCCAAGGTGTATCCTGTGCAGTGTCAATTCCGGCTAACCGTCGTATTTCGCATTTTAGGCAAATTGTGCCCATGGCGCGGTCGGCGCCGCCTGCGGCCTGGCGGCATGTGCCGAATCCTGGCTAATAGGCGTGAAGCAAGTATTTGACCATGAACGTGTTTTTGCCCAAGCAAGCGTGTGGCGGCAAATGGTCGATCGGCGCCAAGCCAACGAACGGGTACGGCATCTTCTTGGTCTGACAAAACCCGAATCTAGAACGAGGTAAGGACCTCTATTTCCTGGGACGGGCCGGATATAACGGCAAATTCGCGGTTGTAGACGGTATCGCCGCGCTGGGCCAGAACGACATAGTCGCCGCTGGCAAGGATTGCCGAGGGGAAGGTGCCGGTGAACCTGTAAACGGTATTGCCGGCGGAATCGTTGATGGTCCAGTCGACATCGGCGATGGCCTCGCCGCCGGTGTCGGACACCAGCCGGAACGAGACCTGCGCCGCATCGTGGAAAAGGGTCGCGTCTGTCAGTTGGCCCTTGTCGACCCGCAAGTCGGTCTCGGCGACGGCGTTGACCGCTCCATACCGCGAAACCACATGGTAGACGCCGGCGTTGAGGTGGACGAGATCACCAGGCTGGACATTCTTGGTTATGACCGAGCGCGGATCGTCACCGAGGCCTTGCGGGTAGATCTCGAAGCGAAGGTAGCGGCTGGGGATTTCGAGGTCGCCACTGATGCGGGCGTTGAGCCTGAGCGCGCCGGCGTCGAGCACGAGAACGCGGGACTGCGGTGCATCGGTCACCACCAGCGTGTCGCTGGCCTGGGCGTAGCCGTAGGCAGCTTGTGCGAGGTATTCGCCGGGCGGCAACGAAAACACCGCTGTCGCCTGTTCGGTGCGGTCGATGATCTTGACGTCGCCGTTTGTCGTCTCATCGGCCGAGAAAATACGCCAGACCAGTCCGGACGGGATGATCGGACCGTCATCGATCAGCTTTGCCGACAGCGTCACCGGCTGCGCCGCCGCACCCGACGATCTGAGTTCGGCAACACGGGCGGCCAGTTCCGCCGCGAGCGCCGCCGCATTGTCCTCTGGCGACAATTCTTCAGGCTGTGTGGCGGCGGGCGGCTCTGTCTCCGTGTCGTCCGTCGGCGCTGCGCGCGAGACGATCTCGCCGGCCGCGTTGCGGACGGGGGCCGCAGCAGGGTAGGGATCGGCCGACTGTGCGAGAGCCGGCGCGAATCCGAGGCCAGTCAGGATGGTGGCGAGAATCAGGAAGTGACGCATTTGGGCTTTTTCAACGCACGAACACGGACCCCAGGTCAAGCAAAGCCGGAAGGCACATAGTGTCGCCTTGTGTCATTTGCCGATCTGGAATTGACTTGTCGACAGCCCATCGCGCAAACCGGACGACAAGATGGCAACGCACTGCCAAAGGAGTCCGACGTGCCGATTCTTGCTGAACTACGCGACCACTTGCTCACCCGCCGTTCCGTGACCCTGCCGTTCCTGGCCGAGCCGGGGCCGGACGAAAACCAGTTGAGGGACATGCTGACCATGGCGGTGCGTGTGCCCGATCACGGCAAGCTGGCGCCGTTCCGGCTCATCACCTTTGCCGGTCAGTCGCGTCACGAAGCTGGGGAAAAACTGGCCAGGATCATCGCTGCCCGCGAGCCGGATGTCGATGCTGATCGGCTCGAAAAAGAGCGGTCGCAATTCCTGCCGGCGCCTCTGACCGTCGGCGTGTTGTCGGTACCGCAGGCACATCCCAAGATTCCGGAGTTCGAGCAGCTACTCTGTGCCGGCAATGTCGCGTTCAACCTCGTGCATGCTGCCAACGCCCTGGGATTCGGAGCGCAGTGGGTCACCCGATGGTTCAGCTATGACGAAGAGGCGGCCAGTACGCTCGGCGCTAAGGACGGCGAACGTTTCGTCGGCTTCGTTCACATCGGCACGCCGACCGCCAAGCTCGAGGAGCGCGACCGTCCGGCGTTGGACGATATCGTGACGCAATGGGAAGGTTAATCATTGGTTAATGATGCCGTGCTTGGCTGAACCTGAGCAAAGCGAGTCGCACCATGGCCGTATCCGAAATCAACATCCCGCCCGGCTTGGCGTTGATCCTCAATCGCGCCGGCGACAAGAGCGGTGTGGATTTCAACTACCTGCTGCAGACTGCCATCCGCGAATCGAGCCTTGATCCGACCGCCAAGGCCAGCACGAGTTCGGCCACCGGCCTGTTCCAGTTTCTCGAGCAGACCTGGTTCCAGGTGATGAAATCGGACGGCGCACGGCTCGGCTATCAGAGCTATGCCGACGCCATCAAGGCGCAGCCCGACGGAAGGCTCGACATAGAGGACAAGAGCTTGCGGGCAGACGTTCTGAAGCTGCGTGAGGATCCGGAAGTCGCCGCCAATCTCGCTGCCGCCTTCACGCGCGACAATGGCGCCTATCTCGAAAACCGGTTCGGGCGCATGCCGAGTCCGGGTGAACTCTACATCGCCCATTTTCTCGGTGCGCATGGCGCGGAGAAGCTGTTCCGTGCCGGACTGAACAATCCGGACCAGATTGCGGCCGAACTGTTTCCGTCCGAAGCCAAAGCCAATGCCGCAATCTTTTACGACAAGTCCGGTGCCGCCCGCACCATTCGCGATGTCTACAAGGTTTTGGTGGCCCAACACGAAGCCCTGAGCCAGCAGGCGCCGGTCGCCTCTGCCGCACCTGCGGGCAGTTCGCAGGTGGCGGGCGCCGCGTTGCAGCAATTGCCGATGTCGTTTGCCGACCTGTTTTCGGAAACGACCGGCCAAAGCAAGTCGCCTCTTGCCGCCGAGCCGCAAGTTAACGCCGGTTTCTTCGCGCAGCTTTATAACAATTAACCGCAAACCTTTCTTTTGACGCCGCAATGTCGATTCACTCGGCGTGCGGACTGGACGGACGCGGGCCAGGCCAGCAGCCTTGGACCGGCCGAATTCTCCATGGCTGAGGAGCGAGGCGATCTGGAATTATTATGGTGAACCAATCTTTAAGGCTTCGCCGCTAGCGTTCTTTGCCTGAGCAGCGGAGCAGTTGATGATCTCCTATCGGGACTTTGTGGAAATGGCGCATTCGCCCGATAGCGCCGATCGCGGCCAGGCGGCTCACTTCGTGGCCAGCGCGCTTGCGACTTGCGATGGACCCGACGCCGAGCAGGCGGCGCTCTATGCCGCCGCCATGGGGTTCCTCGACGATGCTTCGGTCAAGGTGCGCGCGGCGCTTGCCTATGGGCTGCTGCATTGCGACCGGGCGCCACGACCGCTGATGCTGGCGCTGCTCGGTGACCTCCCGGTCATCGCCCGCGCCATTGCCCAGTATTCCCCGGTGCTGATCGATGCCGATCTGGTCGTCGCGCTCAAAGAGGCCGACACGCTGATGGCGCAGGCCATCGCATCGCGGGCCGCCATCGGCAAATCCGTGATCGCAATTCTGCTCGACCGGCCCGAGCGCGAGGTGGTCGTCGCTGTATTGAGGCGCAACGACGTCGCCCCGACGCTTCAGAGCTACATGAAACTGTGCCAACGGGCACAGAGCGATGCAGTGCTGCGCGGCGCGCTGCTCAAGCGCGCCGATCTGCCGGCGACGATCAGGCTCGATCTTGTCGCGCAGGTACGTACGGCGCTTTGCGGCACCCGTATCGTTAAGGGCGCGATTGCGCCCCGGCGTCTTGAAAACCTGATGCGCAATGGCGCCGACAATGCCGCAACCTCGATTGCCGAGCGCGAACTGGCGGTAGGCGGACAGTCGGTGCTCGATCTATTGAACGAGCGCGACATGATTTCTACGCGGCTGATGTTGAAAGCGCTGATTTCGGGTCGCATCCGCTTCTTTGCCGCTGCCATGGCTCTGCTTGTCGACCTGCCGGCGTCGCGGGTGATGTCGCTGCTCGAGAATGGTGGTCGGGCGGGGATGGCGGCGCTGTTCGAGCGTGCCGGTCTCGGACGGGCGCTGTCCGACCTGATGATCCGGCTTGTCCTGCACGCGCGCAATTCGGACCTCGGCGACGATCTGGCGGCGCGCTACTTCGTCGTGACCGTGGTGATCGACGAACTGGTCATCGAGCACGACGGTGATATCCCCGACAGCCTGACCGAGGCCTTCGCCTATCTCAATGAGCAGAACGTGACGCTTGCCCGCAAGGCATCGCGCGGCGTGATGCTGGGCTTTGCCCGCGAGGAGGGTGGCGACAGGCCGATGCCGATCGCCCGCTCGCGTTCGACGGCGTTGGCCGGAGCCGCCTAGGCACACGGTCGCGGCGGGGACGGGCATCTGGACGTCAAACCAGCGCTAGTACTGGAACTGTTCCTTCAGCACCCGTTCCTCGAGCTCGTGTCCAACATCGAACAAGAGCGTGACCCAATGGGTGCGATCTTCGACGATCTCGACCCGCTCGGCTTCGGTGAATTCGAACTTGTCGGCAACGGCGCTGACCGGGCGCTTCGGGGTTTCGAGCACGGTGAATACCACCTTGGCCCGGTTGGGCAGGATGGCGCCGTGCCAGCGCCGCGGCCGGAAAGCGGAAATCGGGGTCAGGGCCAGAAGCGGCGAGTTGATCGGCAGGATCGGGCCGTGCGCCGACAGGTTGTAGGCGGTCGAACCGGCCGGGGTGGACACCAGCACGCCGTCGCAGAACAGTTCCTCCAGCCGGACCTGATCGTCGACTTCGACGCGAATTTTGGCGGTCTGATAGGTGGTGCGGAACAGCGACACCTCGTTGAAGGCATAGGCCTCGACCTCGGTGCCGTTGATGTCGGTGACACGCATCAGCAGCGGATAGATCTTGGTCTCGGCGGCGGCGCCGAGCCGTTCGAGCAGGTCACGCTCGTCCGGCTCGTTCATCAGAAAGCCGATGGAGCCGTGATTGATGCCGTAGACCGGTGTGCCGCGCGGCATGACCCGGTGCAGGGTTTCCAGCATCAGCCCGTCGCCCCCGAGTGCCACGACGACATCGGCATCTTCGAGCGGGGTATCGCCGTAGCGGGCGCGCATCTCTTCAGCCGCGCGGTTGGCTTCGTTCGTGCCGCTCGACGTGAAGGCGATTGAATTGAATTTGCGCGGAGGCACTGCTGGGTCCTTTGGGCGGGGAGGGAAAGGGCTGGCGTCTTTGGCGGAAGGAAGGTGGGGCTGGTCTCCGGATCGCGCGGGCGTGGGCAAAAGACGCCGGACTTGGTAGCACGCCAGATTTGCCGAAGCCAGAATTTCGCAAGGGGTACGGTATGAGTGAAGCACCTGGCCGGCTTGCCGATCTGACGGCCGGGATCGGACGGCATCACGATCGCGCCACACCAGATAATACGCCAACAAAAGTCTAGTTTAGATCAGCGACGCTGGACGATCGACATCGTAGAAGTGGCAAGCATGAAGCAATTATGACGCCGCAGAAAAGTAGATCAGACAAAGATGACAATAAAAATGCAGGGCGCGAGAAGGTGCCGCATTCAACTGCGGGCGAAAGCACGGCAGCATGAAGCCGTTCACCGGCCCGACGGGCCACTTGCTGCATGTTGAAAATCGTCTCCCGAAAACAATGGAATGGCGGATCGTGCAGTTGGTGGCCAGGGCTTGGCGAATGCGTATGGGGGCGTGTGTTCTTCAGGTCTGACTGGCAGCGAGCCGATATTCGTTCTTCGTCGCTACTCGCGAGCATTACTGATCGATAGGCGCAGGCAGAGATGTTTTTGCAGTTCAGGATTGTATTACCTGACGACAGATTCTGGGGGATATAGATGCGCTTCGTCACGATGGTTGCTCGCGGACTTCGGCTGGGCGCGGTTGCGCCCGTTGTCATGGCGCTGACACTGTCGGCGCCTCCGGCACTGGCGGACAATGCCGGGTCCGTTTTCGGAAGCCTTCTGGGCACGATGATCGTGCTTGGAGCGCAGGAAGCAGCACGGCACCAGGAGCAGACCGAGCTCGAACGTCAGCAGGCTGCCCAGCAGCAGCAGGCGTTGCAGCAGAAAAGGGCTGTGTATGTGCGCGCCCAGACGGCGCTGCAGACGCTCGGCTTTTACACCATGAACATCGATGGCGACTGGGGTTCCGGATCCAAGAGTGCGCTTGCCGCCTATCAGAACGCCTTCAATCTCCCCCGTACCGAGCTCGATGACTACACGCTGACAACGCTCGAGCAGATTGCCGCCGAGGGCTGGCGCAGTGCCGACGAGTATCAGCGTGCCAAGGTTGGTGGCTTTATCACCCGGGACGAGCTGGCGGCGGCCGAGGCCGGCGGATTCCGGACGCGCGTCGACTGGCAGGCAGCGCAGTCTGCCGGCTTTGACACCAACGCCGACTACCAGGCCTTTGTCCGCTCGGGCTTTGCGGATTCCGCTACCTATTTCGAGGCGAAGGCAGGGGGCTTTACCAGCCCGTCCGAATTTGCCGATGCCAGTGCTCTCGGTTTCGACAGTGCCGCCGATTACGGGGCCTTCCGCGCCGGCAATTATGCTTCCAAGGCGGCGTTCGACAGCGCCAGGGCTATTCACGAGGAGGCGGAGGCTGCCAGGATAACCTGCACGGACACTGTCGAGTACATCGATACCATCGATCGCGATACCGCCTGCCAGCTTGCGCTGACTGTTTTTCCCAACGATCCCGGCGTTGCCAGTTTTGCCCAGGCCGCCAGGGACGACCTGGCCGCAGAGCGTCACAGTCTGCCGCTCGAGATCGACAGGACCCAGAGAGAGCTGACGCTGCTTCTGACCAATCCGGACGACCTGCCCAAGCTCGACCTGGATGCCAGGATTGCCAATTTGCGCACCGATCTCGATTCGTTGAGCCTCAGACGGGCGCTGCTCACCCTGCAGGACAGCAAGGTCAAATGCTCGTCGGCGATGAGTCGCCAGGACTGGAGCGCGGCCCGTGAGGCTTGTGACGCTGCACTGGCGCTGGCCTCCGAAACCGTGGGCGAGGACGCCGATCCGGAGCTGATGCAGGACCTGCAGCTCATGGCCAGCGCGGCCGATGATCAGGCACGGATCGTGGCCGAACAGGCCGCAAAGGAAAAGGCGCGCCTGGCGATTGCCACGGCGAACGACAAGGCCAATGCCCTGATCGCAGATGTGACCTCCTACTCCTCGGACGGCAACGAATTCGGGCAGGGGCTCGAGGTTGCGCGGGCTCTGGTGGCGCTCAACCTGGCGCTGGAGACCCAGACTCCCGAAACGATCGAGAATGCCTATGGCAACCTCGAAGGACTGGTCGCGGCTGAGGCAAGGTTCGTCAGCTATCGCCAGAACAGGATCGCAGCGGCCAAATCGGTCGAATCCTCGGCGGCGGTCGCTGCGCGTCGGGACAGCGAGAACCTCAATGGCTTCCTCAAGGACTACATCTCCCACAATCTGACTGCCGCCAACATCGGCGAGCTTCTCGATCTTCAGGAGAGGCTTGACGCGACGCTGAGCAAGGGCAATGCCATCGAGATTGCCAGCCTGTTGTCGACCGCGCGTGAAACCGTGTTCAATGCCCGGCTTGGCGATAAGCTCGATGCCTATGTTTCGGCGCTTGGGGCAGAGATCGTCACCGACGACGTGCTGGCGCAGAAGCAGGCCGAGCAGAAAGCGCAGTCGATCGCGATTGCGACGGCCGAAACACGGGCTGCCGAGCTGGTCGCCGAAGTCGGAGCCTATTCGCAGACCGACGCACGCTTCGCCGATCCACTGGCCGTCGGGCGCGCGCTTGTCGCCCTTCGCCAGGCCCTGTCGTCTGGCGAGGCCAGCGCCATCGTCCAGCGCATCGAAGCCATGGAAGCGGTTCTTGCCGAGGATGCCGCCTTCCAGGCGTCGCGCCAGCAACGTACGGTCGCCGATGCCCAGTCGCGCCAGAACGCCCAGGTGCTGGCCGGCGAGACGGCGCAAACCTACAGCGCCTTTCTGGTCGAATTCATCGCCGACAACATCACCTCGCCGGACATCGCGACGCTGATCGGCCTTCAGGACCAGGTTGATGCGGCCATCGCGCTGGCGGACTGGCAGCAGATCATGGTCGCCAACAGCGCCGTCGAAGACTATCTTGGCGCCAACGGGCTCGAAGCCGCTTATGCACAGTTTTCTGCCGTGCAGAAGGCGAAACAGGGTGGTGGCCCCGAGGTCGCGGCCGCCGACAACGGTATTGCCCTCAACGCGGCGAATGCCGAACTTCTGAGCGGGGACGATGCCGATATCCTGGTGCTGAAGAATGCCAGCGGCACGGCGCCCGGCATGGCGGTCAATCTGCTCGGCAACCTGACCTTCGACGATAGCACGGCACAAACCTGCTGGCTCCATGCGCCGCCGGAAATCTCGACGGCAACGCTTTTGATGCAAAACAGCTTGCGTCAACTCGGAGCGGCAAGGTTGAACGGCGGCGGGCAATGCGGCGCCGACTACATGAGCACGGCCGATCTCGTTCTGGTCGAACGCGGCGCCTTTCTCAAGCGCAGCGCAACCGATGCCCGCCCGGCGATCCTGGATTTCGAGAAGGGCAGTCTGAGCACGCTGGTCGCTGTCACCAGCGAGCAGGTCACCGAATTCGAGCAGACGTTGGCCAGTTCCTCAACACGGCTCGCCGGCGAGATCGTTGCCGAGGAGAAGTCCGGTTTCGGCCTCATCTACCTGCCCGGTGGCGAAGGCGATATCTGTTTTGCCTCCGACGCCGATGCCTATGCAAACGCCAATCTGGTGGCCGGCCAGCGCGGTGTGCTGCAGTTCTACTATGGCAGCGGTACGCCGAACCTGGCGCCTGTGATGCTCGACCGTTCGTTCGTTCTGGCCCAGCGCGGCGCTTGTTCGGGCATTTACGCCGATGCTGCTTCGCTCAAGCAGCTGTTGGCTGCTCTCGAGCGCGAAGGCGTGCCGCATCTTCTGGTGCCGATGTGGATTTCGAGCGAAGACTACAGAACCGAGCTGGCCCAGATCGACGAGACCAATCAGCAGCGCGCGGCGCGGCTCGAGGCGCAGCGCCAGAAGGCGGCGGCGGAAGCCGAACTGCAACGCCAGCAGAACCAGACAGCCGGGAAACTGCGGCTTGCCGCGCAGGAAAAAATGCGTCAGCAAAACCGCACCAAGGCGATCGGGGCGGCCAAGGATCTCGGCATCATGGCCATGGGCTTTGTCGAGGGTACCGGGGGTGGGCGATTTGCCGAGCTGTTCCCGGAAACGGCGCAGACGCGTTCGCAGCAGGGTTTCGACAAGTGGCAGGTGACGTCCAATTCCTACGCGCTCAAGGACTATGGCACGGCGCTGTGGCAGAACAGGCGGGTGCCCGCCGTGTTTGTCGAAATGCGCTATCAGAGCGAGAACGCCGTGCTCGGTCTTTATCGCGAGGACTGCTCGGTCATCGGCTATGTAATCGATGAGGAATTCAGCCAGCTCCGTGATCCGGTCGAGAGCGTATGCGTCAACAGCGCTGCGATCGACGACTGGAAGCACGGACATACGTTCGAAAGCGGCTGGTACGCCAAGTAGCGGTGGACGACGCGATACCAGCACGGAACGGGTACAATCCGACACGATCACCACGAACTGAGCATCAGCTATCAGTGCCGACTGGAGAAACTGAGCCGCTCGTCATCGATTGCGTACCGGTCGCGATCGATGACGAGACGTGGCGGTGATGACGGCCATCGACAAGGCGTTCACCAGATATCCATTCTTCGGCGGTCGTCAGATTTCAGCCTATCCACGCCGGGAGGGGATTGTTGTCGGCCGACATCGTGTCCTGCGCGTTTGTCGAGAAAGCGATTCACTGGATCGCTTTCTTGTCCCTCCTCACTGCGGATCATGGGCCTGGAAGCGATCTACAAGCGGCCCAGGGCCAGCCAGCCGCAACCAGCGCATCCGGTGTATCCCTATCTGCTGAAGAATACGGTGATCGATCGAACCAGGTCTGGTGCGCCGACATCAACTTTGTCTCTGCCCTTCACGGGGGCCCTTGTCTGGTGGCGATCATGGACTGGGCGACCCGCAAGGTTCTGGCCTGGCGGCTGTCGAACACCATGCATGCCGCGTTCTGCGTCGAGGCATTGAGGGAAGCCATCGCCCGCTTCGGTCCGCGCGCGATCATGAATGCGGATCAGGGCAGCCAGTTCACCGGAACGGAGTGGATCACGACACTGACCGACGTCGGAATGCTTTTCAAACTGACGCCAGCCTTGCCGCGATCTTCTGCAACCTTTCGCCGGCGTGTCTGAAGAACATGGTGTAGCTCTCGCAGAAATAGTTGTGCCCCGGCTCGCCGTCCTTCGAGGTGAGGATGCGATGCTTGGGGCAGCCGCCATTGCAAGCGAAGCGGAATTCGCAGCGCTGGCATTGCGCCGTCAGCGTGTCGCGCTTGTCGTTGCCGAACCGGGTCGCACGATCCGACCAGGCCAGCTCCCCGATCGGCGTTTCCATGATGTTGCCGAGCTTGAACTGGGGGTAGACGAAGTGGTCGCAGGCAAACACATCGCCATTGTGCTCCATGGCGAGGCCGTTGCCGCAGGTCTCGGCGAACACGCACAGCGAGGCCGGATGCCCCATCCACATGCCGACCTGGTTCTCGAAGAACTGGATGAAGACCTTGCCGATGTCCTTGCGGTGCCAGACGTCGAACACATCGCACAAGAACTTGCCGTAGGCGCGCGGCGTCACGCTCCATTCGGAAATGACGTTGGACGCGTCGGTGTCGACCTGTGGCGCAGCGGCAAGTTCACCCGTGGCCGCCTTCCGTTCGATGATGGGAATGAACTGGATGTGCTGGGTCCCAAGGGTCTTGAGGAATCTGTAGACCTCCTTGCCCTTTATGGCGTTCTCGCGGTGGACGGTGGTCAGGATGTTGTAATCGACCTTGTGGCGCTGCAGCACCTCTAGGCCTGCCATCACCTTGTCGAAAGTGCCGCGCCCGGCGCGGTCGCGGCGGTACTTGTCGTGGATCTCGCGTGGCCCGTCGATGGAAATGCCGATGAGGAACTTTTCATCGGCAAGAAAGGCACCCCAGTCGTCGTCGAGAAGGGTGCCATTGGTCTGAAGCGCGTTGGTGATCCCGATGCCTTCGGGGCGGTGCTGTTTTTGCAGCGCCACCGCCTTTTTGAAGAAATCGACCCCAAGCATGGTCGGCTCGCCACCTTGCCAGGCGAATTCAATCTCGCGCTGGCCCGACCGCACCCCGGCATCGATGAGATCGCGCACGTAGCGCTCCAGCACGTCATCGGACATGCGGAAGCGTTTCTCGTCCGGGTAGAGCTTTTCCTTTTCGAGATAGTAGCAGTACGTGCAGTCGATGTTGCAGCGCGGCCCCATCGGCTTGGTCATCACATGAAAAGGGTGCGGCGAGGTCATGATTCCAATATGCCTGAGAGAAGGAGCCGCTCAGCGGCCCATTGTGAAAGGCCAGAAGAATGTCGCTGGCTGCGCGGCGTGGCGAAATGCCATCAGCCGCCCTCGACATGCTCGATCGCCGGTGCTGCCTCGGTTCGGAGGCTTTTGCGCTCGACGAAGGTGGTGTGCAGGGTCACCGTCTTGGTCACCTGCCGGCCGGCACAACGCTCAAGCAGCAGCTCGAGCGCGGTGCGTCCCATGTCTCCTGCCGGAATCTCGATGGTCGAGAGCGGCGGAACCAGAAGCTGGGCGATGGAGCTGTCGTTTGTGCCGACGACTGCGATGTCCTCGGGGATGCGCAGCCCGCGTTCCGCGATGGCCTGATAGGCTTCCGCGGCAACGGCATCGGTCGTCGCGATCAGGGCGTTGGGCAAGGGTTTCCCTGCCGCGTCGATGGTTTTGAGCAAGGTGCGGGTCAGCTGGCGGCCGCTGCTCGGCCGGAAGCCAGTGATCAGGTAGTCCGGATCGAACAGATTGCGGGCCTCGGACCACTGGCGGTAGATCCGGCCGCGTCCATGAATGGCCAGGGAGTCGCTGGGTTCGATCAGATCGACGCAGGCAATGCGATCATGCCCGCGTTGGGCAATCAGGTCGAGCAGGCGCAGCATGGCCCGATCGATGTCCGCCACAACGCTGTCATGCGCACTGTCCGGCGCGGGCTGGTCTGCGAAGACCAGCGGGAGATCGAGTTGTATCACCTCGGCCAGCGTCTCCTCAGGTAGCTTGCCGATGACGATGCAGCCAAGCAACTGCTCGCTTGTTTCGATGCTCAGGGGAAGCTTCGGGCCGGTGCGCAGGAGGGAGGCGCCGTGCTCGAGGGCCGCCGCTTCGATGCCTTTTCTCAGACCGACGAAATAGGGGCGGGACAGTTCCTCGTCGATGGTCAGTTCGTGCACCAGCACGATCCGGCCTAGATTTTGTTGCGAGAGTTTGGGATCGGACCGGCGACCGACGCGAACGTAGTTGAGTTCCTCGGCGGTTTCGATGATGGCTCGGCGTTTCTGGTCCGAGATCGAAAGCGTTGGCTCCTTGGACAGAACCCGCGATACCGTCGACTCGGCAACGCCCACGCGCGCGGCGATCTCTTTCAGTGTGATTTTCATGAAGCACCGGATGCCGGCAGGACGTGTGGCCGCGCTTCTCCCGCCTCGACCATCCTGTCAAGCAGGCGTGCGCGCAAGGCGATGCGCACCTCATCAAGTTCGGGCCGGTCGATCAAGTTGGTCAGCTCGTGCGGGTCGGCCTCGAGATCGTAGAGCACATCCTCGCGATAGGTATCGGTGTTCATGTTGAACCAGCCGTCGGCGTTCTCGGCGACAATCTCGTACTTCCAGCGTTCGGTGCGCAGGGCGCGCCCGAGGTGGCTCTCGCTGATCTGTATGAAAATGTCTTCCGGTCCGCCCTCGGAGAGAAGGGAATGCCCCTGCATTTCGACAGGAGGCACGATGCCGGCGGCTTCGAGCAAGGTCGGCGGTAGATCGATCAGGCTGATCGGGCGCGTCGGCTCGGTGCCGGGTGCGAAGCCAGGACCGCGAAAGAAGGTCGGCACGCGGATCGAGGCTTCGTGGCACGAGCGCTTGTACTCGTCGTTGCGGGTCTTGAAATGACACCCATGGTCCGACGTGAACAAAATGACTGTTTCCTCGAGCATGCCTTCGCTTCTCAGAACATCAACGATACGTCCCAGCGCCGCGTCAAGTCGGGAGACCATTCCCATGTACCCAGGATAATGCGCGGAGGTTGTGCCGCCGAGCGCCTTCAGGTCCTCGGGGGGCTCGGGAGACCGTTTGCGAATCCAGTCCTCGATGCCTGCCGGGGCGGGATAATCGTCGGTCTGGTTCTGGTGATGCGGTTCGAGGAAGGACAGGAAAAGGAAGAACGGCTCCTCGCGCGGCGTGGTAACCCAACGGATGGCTGCGTCGGTCAGGGCATCGACGCGGTAGCCGGGCAGATGAACCGGGTTCTCGTCATTGTCGTAGAGCGTGGTCTGATAGGGCCGCGAGGTGAATTCGAGGATGTTGGCGCCAAGCCATTCCTCATAGCCGCCGCGCTGTTCGGGTTTTACGGGATCGCCGTCGGCGAGGTGCCACTTTCCGATGTAGCCGGTACAGTATCCCGCATCGCGGAAATGATGGGCAAGCGTGCGCTCGCGTTCGGACAGCGAGATGTCGTTGCGATAAACGCCGTTCGCTGTCGGATAGCGTCCCGTCTGCAAGGCGCCACGAGCAGGCGCGCAAACCGGCTGGCAGGTGAAGCTGTTGCGAACGAAACAGCCCTGTTCCGACAGCATGTCGAAATTCGGGGTCAGGTCGAGCGGATTGCCATGCCGGCCCACGGTATCCCAGCGCTGCTGGTCGGTGAAAAAGACAAGGACGTTCGGTCGTTTGGTCATGATAGCCATCTCTATTTCATTCCGGACAGCATGACGCTGCGAATGAAGAAGCGCTGGGCGAACAGGAACAGCAGCAGGCACGGGATGAACATCAACATGCCGCCTACAGCCGTCAGGTTCCAGCGGGTGAAGTATTCCTGGTTGAACAGGGTGAGACCGGTGGTGATCGGGCGCATCGCCTCGCTGCTGACCACGACCAGCGGCCACAGAAATTCGTTGAACTGGAACACGAAGGTCAGAAGCGTCAGCGTTGCCAGCGCCGGATAGAGCTGTGGCAAGACGACGTCGAAGAACACGCGCAACTCGCCGGCACCATCGACTCGCGCGGCATCAAGAAGCACGTCGGGGATCGGCATGATGAACTGGCGCATCAGGAAAATGCCGAAGCCGCTCATCGCGAAAGGCAGGATCATGCCTAAATAGGAGTTCAACAGCCCGACCTTGGCGGTCATGACGTAAAGCGGCACCATGCGGATGAAGAAGGGCAGCATCAGCGTCGACAGCAGCAGAACAAACAGCACCTGCCGGCCCGGGAACCGCATCTTGGCGAAAATGTAGCCGATCAGCGGATCGAAGATGAGGTGCAAAAGGCTGATCCCGCCGGCCACAATGAAGCTGTTGAGGATGAACCGGGCAAACGGTGCTTCCTGCCAGATCGTGACATAGTTCATCCACTGCGGTTCTTCGGGAAAGATGATCACCTCGCCGCTGAACAGGTCGGCGTCCGATTGCAGCGACAGCGAGACCATGTAGAGGAAAGGTGCAATGGCTAGGAGGGTCGCCACGATCAGCAATGTTCCGACCGCGATGGCGGCGGGCAACGGCATCCGGTCGCGGGCACGGTCAGACATGGCGGATATCCCGGTTGAGGAAGCGGAATTGCAGATAGGTGATCAGAAGGATCATCAGGAACATCAGGAACGACAGCGCCGAGGCGTAGCCGATGTTGAGATCCTGGAAGGCCGTGTCGAAGACGTTGAGCGAAAACAGCCGTGTCGAATTGGCCGGTCCACCTCCGGTCATCAGATAAGGCAGTGACATTTCCTGCAAGGTGGCGATGCCCAGCGTGACGGCCAGGAACAGCGTCGTCGGCATGAGAAGAGGCAAGGTGATGTCGCGCATCTGATCGATCGGAGAGGCACCGTCGACGCGGGCGGCGTCATAAAGATGACCGGGGATACCCTGGATCGCCGCGATGTAGATGAGCGTTGCGTAACCCACTTCCTTCCACACCGCGACAAACACCAGCACCCAGATCGCGGCATCGGGATCGGCGAGCCAGTTCTGTGTGGGCAGGTTGAGCGCGATCAGCGCCGCGTTGAGGATGCCGGTGAAGGGATCGAGAATCGCGCGCCACATCAGGGCGCCGATGACGAAGGAGACGATATAGGGGAAGAACAGGATTGCGCGGATGAGGTTTCTCGCCCGCATGGGTCCGGACAGGACCGCAGCGAAGATCAGCGCGATGACAATGGCGATGAAGGTGGAGCCGAGCGCGTAGATGAGCGTGGCGATCACCGACATGCGCACAATGGAGTCGGTGAAGGCGCGGATGTAGTTGTCCAGGCCGGCGAATTCGCTGGCGCCGATCATCGGCTGGCCGGTGTAAAAGCTCGCCCACAGTTCCACCAGGATCGGCCCGAAGAAAAAGACCGTGAAATAGATGATCGCTGGCACCAGAAGCACATAGGCGAGGACGATCTGTTTGCGCTTGTACGTCATGGTTTCCTGGCCCGGATCGGACCGGGCACGCGAGCGCCCGGTCCGGCATGGTTTGCTATTTCTTCAGTTCGGCGTTGGCTTCGTCCTCGGCCGCCGGCATGACGTCGACCGCCAGCTCGCCGCCGTAGACAACCTTCTCGATGGCGCCCTGGTAGATCTTCTCGATATTGCTCGAGTAATCGCCTGCAGCAGTGATTTCGGTGTTGGTGCCCTTCGAATAGGGCAGGCAGCCACCGAAGGCGCTCAGGATCGGATCGGCCTGCACTTCAGCCGATTCGAGCCAGGACTTGCGCGGCATGGTCATGCCGTTTGCAAGAGAGGTCGCGACTTCGACATCGGTGGCGGTCAGGCGCTTGATAAGCTCCCAGGCCATCTCGGGATGTTTGGATGCGGCCGGGATCATCAGGCTGACACCGCCCTGCATGGTGGCCTGCGACTTGTGGGTCAGGGACGGCGCAACGGCCCAGTTGAGGTCCGGATTGCCCTGACGGATCGGCGTGACGTCCCACGGGCCGGTGATGATCATCGCCGCGCGACCGGCGGTGAACAGCTTTTGAGGCCCTTCGTAGTCAGCACCCTGGATCGGCGGCGGGGCCGCACGGTCCTTGTGGATCAGATCACCCAGGAACTGTATCGCTTCCATCGCTTCGTCGGAGGCAAACACCATTTCCCGGGCTTCGGGATCGTACCAGTCGGCGTCGTTCTGATAGAGCCAGGGGAAGTAGTAGCCGAAGCTCGGATTGGGTGCGAAGCCGTACTTGCCGCTGCCGGTCGTGGCGACGGCGATCTCGCGAAACTCCTCCCAGTTTTTCGGTGGCGCGTCGTAGCCGGCATCCTTGAGCATGTCGACATTGTAGACGAGCGTGCCGCAGGTCAGATGGATCTGGACGCCGTAGATTTCGCCATCGACGGTGTTCTTGGTTATCGAGGAGGTCTGCCAGTCATCGGGGAACCCGGAATCGGGGTCATTCTCGATGAATGTGCTCATCGGCGTCAGAAGCCCCTGCTGGGCGAACTCGGAAACCCAGGCGCCCGGTTCGGCGGCAATGTCGGGCGGCGTGCCGGCCGCGAAATCGGCAACCAGCTTGGTGCGCATGTCGGGCCACTGGAACTTCTCGAAATCGACCGTCCAGCCGGGATAGTCCGCTTCGAACTGCGCGATTGTGTCAAGATAGGTCTGATAGGCGTGGCCGGCGTTGAAATAGACAGTCAAAGTCTCGGCATTCACGCCTGTTGCGGCAGTGCCGGCCAATAAAAGGGCGATTAGCCCTTTGTGGATGCGGTGTGTCATTTCTATTTCCTCCCTTTAGAAGTGCTTTTCCGCACAAAGCCTCGCCAGAGGCCTGTCAGTCAGTGAAGTCGTCTTCCGCTTTCCTCGTCGAAAAGAAAGAAACGGTCGGGCTTGATGCCGATGGTGAGGGTCTGGCCCGGGGCAATGCCGCGGCGTTCGCCCAATTCGATGCACAAGCGCTGATCCTGTTCCGCGGCGCTGTAGGCAAACGACGTCCCGCCGAGTTGTTCGACCGCGCCAACCGTGAAGATGCCGCCAGTGTCAGCAAGCATCATGTGTTCAGGACGAATGCCCAACAGCATGCTGGGGCGCGCTTCGACGTTGCTGGGCAGGGCCACACGCAAGCCGCCCAGCCGTGGCAGAACCACCGCGTTGGAGCCGTCGGGTCGCGTTTGCAGAAGATTCATTGCAGGGGAGCCGATAAAGCGCGCGACAAAGAGATTCTGCGGGTCGTCATAAAGAGTGAGCGGCGCGCCGGCCTGTTCGATCCTGCCGTCGCGCAGGACGACGATCTTGTCGGCCAATGTCATCGCCTCGGTCTGGTCATGCGTGACATAGACCATCGTCGCGCCGATGCGGCGCTGCAGCTCGGCGATTTCGAGACGCATGCGCACGCGCAGTTCGGCATCAAGGTTCGACAGAGGTTCGTCGAACAGGAAAGCTTCGGGCTCGCGGATGATGGCGCGGCCGATGGCGACGCGCTGGCGCTGGCCGCCGCTGAGGGCCGCCGGCTTGCGTTCCAGCAGGTCGGAGAGACCGAGCTGGCGGGCAACGGATACGACCTTGGCCCTGGCCTCGGGTTTGGGCACACGGTTGAGTTTGAGCGGATAGCCGATGTTCTCGGCCACTGTCATATGCGGATAAAGCGCGTAGTTCTGGAACACCATGGCCAGCGAACGGTCGCCGGGAGAGAGCTTTCCGACCTCTCGTTCGCCGATGAAGATCTGGCCGCCGGACAGCTCCTCCAGTCCGACGATGGTGCGCAGCAAGGTGGACTTGCCGCAACCCGACGGGCCGACCAGTACGCAGAGTTCGCCATGCTCAATCTCGAGGTCGAGCGGCGCGATCGCCTCGAATTTGCCGTAGCACTTGCTAACTTGCACGAGCGAAATCTTAGCCAAAAACGCCTCCCCACGTTCTTGCTGCCTTGCCGGGCGCAGGGCGTCGATCGCCTAAGCCAGGAAAGAAATTACCAATAAGAGGAAATACTTTCCTTGGTGGCTTGTCAAGCCGAGTCGAGATTGGTGGTCGAATAGGGCGAGGCGTATGCCGTGCCCAAAGGATGTTCATGCGAAAAAAGACGGCGCGTCGGGGCGCTCGGGCGGGACAAACCAATGCGTGGGACGGTCGAGTTGGGTGGCAGGGAGATGCGTCAACACGCTTCAAGAGCCAGTGGCCGTTCCATGACGATTGAGCGTTCCTTGCCGTAATAGCTGTCGCGCACTGTCACAAAACCCAGACTTGCGAAAAACGGCTCGGCATCCACCGACGAGGCAACCACAAGGCATGCGATGTTCGCGTCCCGCGCCGTCCGCTCGATCTCCTGGAAAAGACATCTCCCCACCCCGATTCTCTGGGCGTCCGGGGTGACATAGACGGTCCGGATCCGGCTGCCGTCGAGGCTGGCGGTTCCGAGGATGCGGTTGTGTGCAACCGCGACCAGAACAGTTTTCGCCGCGATCATTCCGTTGACCGCGCTTGGGCTGAAACACTCTTCGATCCGCCTGATCACATTGGGCGGATAGTCCTTGAAACTGGTAGAGCGCAGGGCAGACAGGATCACCGCGCTGATCGCGCTGGCATCCCCTGTTTCGGCCCGTCGGACCTCGCAGCGGGGTATCATGGCAAAAGCGTGCCCTCTATTACGAAGATCGAGCCGGGGAAGGCGATGGGCAGGATTATGCCGCGTTGCATCAAATACTGCCCGCTCGCTTCGGCAGGACCATCCCTCAGCAACAGCTCGTCGCGCGCGAACGGCAGCAAATCCTCGCGGTTGACAATCTCGACGCGATATCGCGCCTCCGGCATCAACCCCGTCAGGCGCAGCGGGCGCGGAACGCTCTGGGCCGAAGTGTCCGCCTTGCCGACAAATGCGACGAAGCGTGATCCATCGGCGGCGAGCTGCTCCTCTGCGATCAAGGATTTGTCCGGGCTGTCGAGTCGCAAGATATCGGCTTGGACAAGCCAGTCGCGATTGGCTTTCCACCATGTCGTGACCCGCTTGAGCGTTTCCGCTTCGTCTGGTGTCAGTTCGCGTGGATCCATTTCGAAGCCCATATGCCGCTCGGCCGCCACCCAGGCCCTGAACGACATGGAGAGCACGCGGCCGGAGGTGTGGCAGTGACGTGGGCCGACATGGCTGCCCGTCACTGCCAAGGGCAGAAAAAGCGCGGCATTGTGCTGTATCTTCAGCCGCTCCAGCGCATCATTGCTGTCGGAAAGCCAGACGCGATGGGTGCGGGCGAGAATGCCGAAATCGATGCGTCCGCCGCCCGAGGCGCAGCTCTCGATTTCTGTCTGCGGATAGGCCGCCCGCAGGCGATCGAGCAACGCATAGATGCTGCGTGTCTGCTCGGCATCCGGTGCGGGCAGGACGCGGTTGTGGTCCCACTTGATATAGTCGACGGGATAGGCTTCGAGAATGGCCGTGATCTTGGCGAACAGGTATTCGCGTACCTTCGGCAGCGCAATATTGAGGACCTTCTGGTTGCGCCCGGTGACCTGATCCTCATCGCCCAGTGCCCAGTCGGGATGTGCCCGATAGAGATCGCTGTCGGGATTGACCATTTCCGGTTCGAACCAGATGCCGAAGCGCATGCCTTGCGCATGGATGTGGTCGATCAGCGGGCCGAACCCATCCGGATATTTCACCTTGTCGATATCCCAATCACCCAGGGCACGAAAATCGTCGCTTCGGTTCCTGAACCAGCCGTCGTCAAGGACGAACCGCTCCGCGCCAAGTTCGGCAGCGCGCGTGGCAATGCTCTGCAACTCCTGGATATCGTGCCGGAAATAGACCGCCTCCCAGCAGTTGTAGTGGACTGGACGCGCGCGGGCAGGGTGGGGGGACGTCACGATTTCGTCGCGCAGGTGCCGCTGAAACGCGACGGCAACGCCGTTGAGACCAGTGGGCGAGTAGGTGGAGTACAGGGTCGCGGTTTCGAACCTTGTTCGCGGTGCGAGTTCGGTGTTGGTGGCATTGCCGAACTGGATCTGACGACGACCGTCAGGCAGTTCCTCGGCCACCATGCGGTGCCCACCCGACCAGCCATAGTGGAATCCATAAGCCTCGCCCTGCGTGTTCGTCGCTCCCGTAAACGGCACGATCAGGCCGGGGAAATGTTCGTGCCCGGTTCGGCCGGTGCGGCTTTCGCGTTGCCGGATACCTGCAGACCATGGTGTCTTGACGGCCTGAAACTCGCCGCACCAGCGCCCGGCAAAATCGATCATCTCCTCGGATTGCTGCGGACCGGGCACGACCGGTGCGGCCAGCCACTGAAGCCGGACCGGCCGGTCTGCCTCGAGACGCGCGCGGCTCTCAATGATGTGCGTTCGCGGGTTGATCCTGAAATCGGCCTGGTATGTCAGGCTGTTTTCTGCGTCGACATAAACGAGAGCAAGAGAGCCTTTGCCGTCCTGGTCTGCTGAGGCAAGATGCATCTTTGAAGCGATTGGCTTGCCATCCGCCTCGCTTATCACCAGTCCGGGTTGCCCAGCGAAGCTTCGCCTTGCTTCGGGGCAGATGGAAAGCGCCGGAGTGCGGTCAAGCGTAGCAGGCGTGATGTCGATGCTGTTTGCGGCACATAGAGTTGCGAGGTTCTCGTCATCCGGAAGGCGGGCTCCCCAATAGATGACTTCGGCAAGAAGTCCGTCCGTTGAGTCGAGAACAAGTGTTTGACGGGAATCGTCCAGACGCCAGGTTTTTGTCATTTTTTGTCACTCAGGGAGAGGGCCGTTGGAGAACGCCTCGGAATGTTGAAAAGACGGGCTTGGGGGTGGGATAGCGCCATCGACTTCCGCCGTGACGAAATGATCTGGAAAGGGCCATTTCACGCCCGGAGAACGGAGTGCCGTTAGTCCTGGCTTTGCATTCGCTCCGCGATTTCTGGGCATCGTCACGAAGCGAAGAGCCGAGGTGAAGGCGTGACAGGTTTCGGAAATGCAACTTGTGTCAGGCGCCTCACCGGTTGAGAGGACTTCCGATCGGTGCCCCGGCCGATCGCATCTGCCACGCGGCTCGCCCCGTTTCCTCGAGACAAAATGATCTCGACGTCTGTACGACTGCAAAGCGAGCAAGCCCGCGTGGCGGTTCGCGCGTGGACGAGGATGGCTTCCTTTGGGCATCGTTGCGCATGCATGAATGCCAAGAGCAAATCGGCCAAGAGCACCTCCCCGCGTTTCCCTTTCCGACGGCTTGATTTCAATCGTGCAGGGAAATAAATTCCTGAAATAGGAAAAACTTTCCTATATGGATTGTCAAGTCTGTTGCAAACGGTGAGAGACAGAGATGTCGCCGGGCCATGTTCATGTCGTGTCCTCCCGCGCAACAGGCGAGAGCGAGGGCAGTGCTTTGTACGTGGCGTTATGTTCGAGCGCTTGCAGTCTTTGGTGATGAGAAAGGGGAACTGGTATCTCACCAGCGGGCGCCGGTTCCGTTACACCCTCAGATCTTGGTCGGCGATGAGCGAAAATGGTGCTGCAGCAGGATTTGCGCCGCTGACCCCAAGGCATAATCCGGGCATGTCGGATATCAGCGTACGTGACAAACGGTCAAAAGGTCTGATTTGGGCGCATTGCGGACCGACCGCTCATGGCCCGTAATGACCATGACGGGAGGACGGCGCCAATGTCGGAAGCAGAGCCCGAAGCGGATTGGCGGGAACTGGTGGAGAAGGGTTGGGAGCTGACCTTCAGTTTCGCGAAACCCGGCCATAGTTGTGACCATACAGATCCTATCGGAATGCGCTTGCTCACGGGCCGACGCGGTTGATTCATCGACGTGCAAGACAGCTTGTCTCGTCCAGCTGCTGCGCCTCGCGTGCCCGCAAGCCGCATTCTGAGAATTCACATTAGAGTCACTATATATTTACGACTTGGATTTATTGGTTTTTTTTGCGTTCATCAGCGACAGATCGACAATCGGGATAGGCGCGGCACGGTCGTCGTTGCAGTCAAGTTACTACATCGCAAGGCAAGAAATGAAACTCACCAATTTCGTGACCGTTGCTGCAGCAACACTCGCCGGGATCACCGTAATCGTCGCCAGCGCAATCTGGTTTATCGGGCAGAGCACAGATGCCGAGATCGAGTCGACGATCAACTCCGGGATCGAGTCGCTCAACGACATTCAGAGCCTGACTTCCGCCATGTATGAGGTCAAAGTGGATGTCATTCAGGTTCAGCAGTGGTTGACCGACATATCGGCAACACGCGGACTTGATGGCCTCAACGACGGCTTTGATGAAGCGGAGAAGTACGCGAGCAAGCTTCCCGAAGATCTCGAGATGGCGCGCCATCACGCCGACCGCCTGGGAGCGACTGCAGTGGTCGATGCGCTCGACAAGGTTGAAGCAGCGTTCGGTCCCTTCTATTCCGTCGGACAATCCATGGCGCAGGCATATGTCGACGGTGGTCCGGAACTCGGCAACAAGTCCATGGCCGACTTCGATGAAGCTGCTGCTGCGATGGGTGAGGCCGTGGACGACATGGCGGTTCAGGTTTCCGCAATCAAGACGGAACGCCAAAGGGTAATCGATGATAGCCTTGCTCAGGTGATGTTGCGCGAGAAGACGCGCGCTATCATCGATCTTGCCGGCTATTTGCTGCTTATCGCCGGGATCGCCGGATTGGCATTGGTCGTCGTCAAGAATCTCAGGCGTGTCAGCCGGGCGGCTCGGATCGCCCGCCGCATTGCGGACGGCAATCTCGAACCGTACAGCTTCCGCCCACCCAAATGGGAGGAACTCAGCAATCTGCACAGCTCAATTGCCATCTTTCGTGAAAACTCGATCAAGGTTCGCGACCTGAACGCACAAGAAGTGGAGCGGCTCGAGCAAGCGCGCAAGGAGCGTTCCGAAATGATGCAGGAGCTACGTCAGGCGTTCGGCAATGTCGTGGATGCGGCCATTGGCGGCGACTTCTCTCACCGGGTCAATGCCAAATTCCCGGATGACGAAATCAACGCCCTGGCGCGAAGTGTCAACGACCTTGTCGAGACAGTTGACAGAGGCATCGGCGAGAGCGGCGATGTGTTGTCGGCCATGGCCAAGGCCAATCTGACGCACCGGGTGACCGGCACATATCAGGGTCAGTTCGCCCGGCTGAAACACAACACAAACGCAGTTGCGGAGAAGCTGGTTGAGATCGTCAGTCAGCTCAAGCGGACCTCGCGCGGTGTGAAGACGGCGACCGGCGAGATCCTGTCTGGTGCCAATGATCTGTCAGAGCGCACCACCAAGCAGGCCGCGACCATTGAGGAAACCTCGGCGGCGATGGAGCAGTTGGCGGCGACCGTGTCGGAGAACGCCAAGCGGGCCGGCGGCGCGAGCGAAACGGCGAAAACGGTGTCGCAAACTGCCGAAGAAGGCGGTGAAGTGATGTCGCAGGCAAATGAGGCCATGGAGCGTATCTCCAATTCATCCGCAAAAATCTCCAAGATCATCGGCATGATCGATGACATCGCCTTCCAGACCAATTTGTTGGCGCTCAACGCCAGTGTCGAAGCCGCTCGCGCCGGCGAAGCCGGCAAAGGCTTCGCCGTTGTGGCGGTGGAGGTGCGGCGCCTCGCCCAATCGGCTGCGGAGGCCTCGTCCGAGGTGAAGACGCTGATCGAGCAGTCCGGGGAAGAAGTCTCGGGCGGCACCAGGCTGGTATCGAACGCAACAGAAAAGCTGAACGCGATCCTCGATGCGGTCCGGGCCAATGCGATCGAGATGGAGGAGATCGCGAAGAACAGCAACGAGCAGGCCTCCGCCATCGACGAGGTCAATATCGCGGTTCGCCAGATGGACGAGATGACGCAGCACAATGCGGCACTGGTCGAAGAAACCAACGCCGCGATCGAGCAAACCGAGAGCCAGGCCAGCGAGCTCGACCGGATCGTCGAGGTGTTCACCCTGGCCGAAGACGCTGGATTCCTGTCAGAAACATCGCCGGCCAAACGAACCGCGTAGTCTGAGGTCAAGGAGCTTCATGACACGATGGCCGCGACCGTCAAGACCTATCTGCCTGTGTGTACCGTCGCCATTCAGGCGGGCGCCAACAGACTCGGATTTCGACGGCGACGTCGGAATGCGCTGCCGCATGACGAATTGCTGCGAACCGAGATCGGCAAGTTCGTTTGCCTTCGAGATCTGCCGTCCGATTGGCTCGCCACTGCGACGAACTACCCCGAGAAGTAATGGCAACAAGATGGTCGCCAATGTCTTCTTGTTGCCCCTTCCCGAACTAGATGGCCGTGATCGAGAACGTCAGGATCGCCGACTTCTGCTCAACAGCGGGGAAGCGCAAGAGCCGGTTCATTGGCCTCTGCGTGGTCAATGCCAATGGCAACAGCAGGGATACACCGCTCGGCTCACCTGCGTGGTCGGACGCGGCGGAGAAGCTCGGCAACGACTAGCGCAACACGCTGACGGCGCAATGCCGCTCCTGCCAGTTCCGCTTCGCCTGCAATCGCGGTTGCCCCAAGCACCGCGTTTTCACCTCAAAGGACGGCCAGTCGGTCAACACCTATTACACCGTGTTCTTGAGCATGCCGGGAACTGCTCAGGCAAATCGCCACAAGAGTGGTGACGGCCTAGACACGGGCTTTTTCAGGCGGTGACGATTCGATGCCGCCCGACAGGGCGCTGCCTGATCTGCCGCGTCGAATGGCATTTTTGGGGGGGAATGGGGTGGTGCCGGCAGAGGGACTCGAACCCCCGACCCCCTGATTACAAATCAGGTGCTCTACCAACTGAGCTATACCGGCCAATGCCTCGCCATCCCGTGAAGGCGGCGTGCGCGGCTCGAACCCGTATCATCGGTCGGTCCGGCGGGCAAGATCATGCAAGCACGCAGATCGGATCACGTGGTTTCACCGCACGGTGAGCCATTGTCATGGCGGTTGATTTCCATTTGGGCCGACGGGCCTCTACCCCTTTGGTCAGCGAGTTCACTGGCTCGTCGCTCTTCCCCGACTGGGTGAGCCATATTCCAATGGAGGAAATGCCCATGACTGTTCGCAAAACCACTGCCGTTCTCCTCGGTTCCGCAATGGCTGCCGCACTTGCCGGCGCTGTCGCCACTGCCACGCCGGCCGCCGCCGACGACATGGCCAAGATGGAGCAATGCTACGGCGTTTCGCTTGCCGGCAAGAACGACTGTGCTGCCGGCCCCGGCACCACCTGTGCTGGTACGTCCAAGGTCGACTACCAGGGCAATGCCTGGACCCTGGTCCCGGCCGGTCTGTGCGAGAACGCCGAGTTCTGGAACAAGGTCCTGCCCGGCGACCGCACTGGTTCGCTGTCTGCGATCGATCGCGACATGGCCTAAGTCTTCTGACTTTCACGGATCCTCGGGCGCAGCCCCCTGCGTTCGAGGATCCGCCATGTTTTGTGCGGAAGGAGGCTCCGTTGTTCGATCCAAATCCATTGCCGCGCCGTGCCGGTGTCGGCCTCAAGCCCGAGCATTACGGCGAGATCCTCGGCCAGATGCCGGGCATGGGCTTTTTCGAAATCCATGCCGAGAACTACATGGGCGAGGGTGGCTTGCCGCATCGCGCCCTCAGCCAGATCCGGCGGGATTATCCGCTGAGCGTTCATGGCGTCGGCCTGTCGATCGGCGCCGAAAGCGGGCTCGATCTCGATCATTTGGCCCGGTTGAAGAAGGTTGTCGACCGCTACCAACCCGGCATGGTCTCGGAGCATCTAGCCTGGTCGACCCATGACTCGGTGTTTCTCAACGATCTTCTGCCCTTGCCCTATACCAGGGAAGTGCTCGACCGCGTCGTCACCCATATCGATCAGGTGCAATCTGCGCTCGGACGCCAGATCCTTCTCGAAAACCCTTCGACCTATGTCGCGTTCGCGAACAGCGAGATGAGCGAGACCGACTTCATCCGCGCGCTGCAGCAGCGCGCCGGTTGCGGTCTATTGCTCGACGTCAACAACGTGTTCGTCTCGGCGACCAACCAGCACTATTCGCCCGAGGGCTATATCGATGCCTTTCCGCTCGAGCATGTCGGCGAAATCCATCTCGGCGGCCACGCCACCGACAGCGACGATTCGGGCGAGCCGCTGTTGATCGATGCCCATGACCGCGAGGTCGCTGATCCGGTCTGGCAGCTTTACGCCTATGTGCTCAAGCGCACCGCGCGCCTGCCGACACTGATCGAGTGGGACAATGACATTCCGAGCTGGGACGTGCTTGCGGGCGATGCGGCACGGGCTGAAGCAGTGATGGAACGGCAGGATGTCAGATCCGATGCCGCCTGATACGAATCGCGATTTCGCAGCGGCGTTGCTTGCACCGGATGCGCCTGTTCCGGACACTGTCGTCGATCCGAGGGGCCGGATTGCACCCAAGCGCTTTGCCGTTTACCGCAACAACGTCACCGTCTCGCTGATCGAGGCGCTGAAGGCAACGTTTCCGGCGGTGGCGGCACTGGTCGGCGAGGCGTTCTTCAACGACATGGCCAGACGCTTCGCGCGTGCGACACCGCCAACGTCGCCACTGCTGTTCGAATATGGCGCGACATTCCACGAGTTCATCGCCAGCTATGAGCCGGCCGCGGGCCTGCCGTTCCTTGCCGACGTCGCCCGGCTCGATCGTGCCTGGCTCGATGCCTATCACGCTGCCGACGGTGAGCCGTTCTCGCCAGAAGCGCTTGCTGCGTGCGGGCAGGAGGAACTGATGTCGGCAAGATTCACCGCCTTGCCGGCGACCCGGCTCGTCGCTTCGGCGTACCCGCTCGTCACCATCTGGCAGGCAGCACGGGAAGGTCGCCAGCCGCAATTTGGCGAGCGGCCGACGCCGGAATGGGCGCTCGTCACTCGCCCCGACATCAATGTCTTTGTGGTGGCGCTGGCCCCGGCCGAAGGACAGCTGTTTGCTTCATTGATCGCCGGACAATGCCTTGGTGAAGCAGGTGAGGCGGTGCTCGAAACCGCGCCCGGCTTCGATTTTGCTGCGGCGCTCGCCCGCGTCGTTTCCGGCGGTGGCTTTGCCAGCGTCAGCTTGACCTGATTGGAGTTGATACCATGCTCGCTCTTTTGCTTGGCCGCTATGAGCCGGTCGAAAACCGTGCCCTGCCGGTCGTGTTCGCCTTCGGCGCTGCCATGCTCATCGTGCGTTTGCTGCTCGCTGCGCCATTCTGGGCTTCGGGCCTGACGCGCTGGGTCAGCTTTCCCACCGAGATCGCCTCGTCGACGACCTATCTGTTCGCCAACCTGTTCGTGCTGCATTTCGGCTTTTTCGAAATGCCAATTCCGTTCCCGGAATTCACTGCCTATGTCACGGCGCTGGCCGAGATCATCCTGCCGGTATTGCTGGTCCTCGGGTTGTTCACGCGGTTGGCGGGGCTGGCGCTGTTTGCCATGAGCGTCGTCATCGAACTGGTCTTCCCCGAAGCCTTCATCAACTTCGCCGACCCGATGAACTCGCATGCGCTGTGGATGGCCTATGGACTCGCCATTACCTGGTTCGGACCCGGGATCCTTTCGCTGGACTGGCTGACGCGGCGCTTCGCTCTCAAGGCCGTAGCCTGATCGGCAAGCCGGCACGAACGGCATCGCATTCGGAAAAACGCAATCATGTGGATAATTGCGCGGCTTTCGGTCAGCGGTGGAGCATTCTGTTGAGGTTGTCTTAACCATCGTCCTTAAGAATACGCTCATACTTTGCGGAGCGTGGACGCGTGTTGCCTTTCAGGAATGCTTCAATTGCGCTCGCCTTGGCCGGGCTGTTGTCAGGGTGTGCGCAGGTGCCGAGCAAGACGGCGAGTCTGACCACGCAGGGCGTGCCGGCGACGTCTGTTGCCGTCCAATCCGACCAGACCATGCCGGCGCCGCTCAGCTCCGAAACCGCCGAGGCGGTTGCCAGTGTCGTTTCGGTCGTGGCGGAGGGGGATGCTGTCGATACTGACCTCAGTGCCGAGATCGCAGCCAGAAGCCTGACCGGACGAACGCTCTATGTTGGCAGTCAGGCCGATTTCAGCAAGCTCAGGCCGGGCGAGGTCGTCTTGACGTTCGATGACGGTCCGGATCCTTCGGTGACACCGAAGATTCTCGAAATCCTCGACGAGTACAAGGTCAAGGCGGTGTTCTTCATGGTCGGCAAGATGGCCAGGAACCATCCCAAGACAGCACAGCTTGTCGCCAGCGACGGCCAGACCATCGGTTCGCACTCCTACGGTCACGAGAAGATGCCCAAGGTGGGCTATGAAGCCGCCATGCTGTCGATCGCCAAATCCGAAACTGCGATCAATGCAGCGCTGGCGCCGGTCGGCAAGACGGTTTCGCCCTTCTTTCGTTTTCCCTACATGGCAGCGACCAGCGCGGTCAGCGCCAGCCTTGCCGACGCTGGCTGGACCATATTCAGTTTTGACGCCGATTCCTGGGACTATCTCAAACAGAGCCCGGAGCGCATTCTCAAGCGTACGCTCAAGCGCCTGGACGCCAAGGGCGGCGGCATCGTTCTGTTCCACGACATCCACGCGCGTACGATCAAGGTATTGCCGGCATTCCTCGATGGGCTCAAGGAGCGCGGCTACAAGGTCGTGCGTGTCGTGCCGAAGAACCCGAATGTCCTGACCGCTACTGCGCCGAATTAGCTGCAGCAGCTTGCGGGCTGGGCGGAAATCCAGCGTGAATTGCACATAAAAGCGACAACAACGCAAGTGGTTGCCGTACTTACCGGATGTTCTGGTTCAGGTGTCGTCAGCTGGCGTTGCCAAGTCCTGCCGTGGCCGCGAAAAGGGCGATGGCGGCAGCATTGGAGACATTGAGGCTCTTGATCGGGCCGGGCATGTCGAGGCGAACCATTTCGTCGCAAAGCTCACGCGTCCGTTGCCTGAGACCCTTTCCCTCTGCTCCGAGGACGATGGCGAGCGGACCCGAGTTGTCGCGCGGGCGCAATGGGGCAGGGGCTTCGGAATCGAAGCCGAGACAGATGACGCCCTGCTTTTTGAGCGTTTCGAGCGCGTCGCCGAGATTGCGGACTTCGATCAGCGGAACCAGATCGAGGGCGCCGGAGGCCGATTTGGCCATCACGCCGGTCTCGCGCGGGGCGTAGCGCGCCGTGGTCAGCACAGCGTCGGCGCCAAAGGCGCAGGCCGTACGCAAAATCGCGCCGACATTGTGCGGATCGGTGATCTGGTCGAGCACGACGATGAGATCGCGCCTGTCGAGCTCGGAAAGCCCGGCACGGGTGACAGGATCGACCTCGAGAGCGACACCCTGATGCACGGCATCCTTGCCGAGTAGCTCGTCGAGGTGCTTGGGGTGCGTTTCCTCGACCGGCACGCCCTCTACCGGCCCGGACTCCCGCAGGCGATTGAGCGCATTGGGCGTCGCCAGCAGGCGGAATTTCTTGCGCGCCGCATTGTCGAGAGCCGCCCTGACCGTGTGCAGGCCATAAAGGAAGAACGGTCCCTGGTCGGGATCGTAGGCAGCGCGGCGGCGGGGCGGGAACTTGTTGCGGCTCATGGCGCTAGCGCTATCCGCTTTGTCGGGCGGCGGCAAGAGGCGGATGCGAAGGGCGGGGCGGATCGCCGCAATCGGGAAGGTTCTTGAAAGGCGGCGGGCGGATTTTGCGCCGTTTCTTGCGAGGCAAAGGCAAAATCCGACAGGCAGTGCGAGGGAAGCTCAGCTTGGGTGTTGACATGGGCAAGCGCCATGACCATAAACCCCCGGTCGCCTGCGGACAGCCCGCTGGCGGCGCCGCGCCGACCGTACGGTTTTCGGACCAAGTGGAGGGGTGGGAGAGTGGTTAAATCCATCAGACTGTAAATCTGACCGCTTAGCGTACGCTGGTTCGAATCCAGCCCCCTCCACCATCCGAGCCGGCGGCAACGGCAGGACTCATATTCCCGAACCGGCGCCCGCGCCGGACCGGGCCGGTGACCGAACTGGTCGCGGGTATAGCTCAATGGTAGAGCAGCAGCCTTCCAAGCTGAATACGCGGGTTCGATTCCCGCTACCCGCTCCAAAGCCTTTCTAAATGATATCAAGTGCCTGGCGTTTTTTTGCGTCACACGGAGGCGTCAGTTGTGGCGCTGAACGGCACGCGCTCCATTCGGGAATTTCGCTTCGTCGTTCAAAGCCGGCGCCCCCACAAAAGACCGGTGTCTGCTGGCAGCGGATGCATGCGCCGGAGTTTTTTGGCTTCACCTACTTGCCGTCATCGTGACGCCCATGCCGGTCTTTCGGTTGCGCCGATTGCCGCCGGCATAGACGGTCAGGGCAACACCGCCGAGAATGGCGATAGAGGCGACGAGCAGTTGCGGCGTCAGCTTTTCGCCGATGAAAAAGACGCCGCCGATCGCCGCGATGGCCGGCACGCTCAGTTGCACGATGGCAGCGTTGGTGCGGCTGAGGCCTGGGAGCGCGGCGTACCAGATCGCATAGCCGAGCCCGGACGCGAGAGCGCCTGAAGCGAGGGCGTAAAGGGCGCCGGCTCCGGGCGTGTCGTAGACAAACCAACCGGCAATGCCGACGAGCACGGCGGCGGGCAGGGTGCGGATGAAATTGCCGGCAGTGTCTTCGAGCGGCGCGCTGGAACGCTGTCCGATCAGCGAATAGGCGGCCCAGCACAGTCCCGAACCGATCATCAGGGTCGCGCCTAGTGGATCGGGGGCGATAACGGCAGGCGAGATGAGCAGGCAGAAGGCAACGGCTGCAATGCCGAGCCCGAGCCATTCGAGATGACCCGGCCGGTCGCCATTGAGGATCGCCCAGCCAAGCATTGCGGCCTGGACGCTGGCAAAAAGGATCAGCGCGCCGGTCGCGGCGCCGAGTGCGACATAGGCAAGGGAGAAGAGAACAGCATAGCTGAATAGCGCCAGTGTGGCCGGCCAGTTACCTTGAACCGAAAACCCGTGCCTGCTGCGACGCCAGGCACGCGGCGCCAGAAGCAAAGCGAGAATCGCTGCACCGGAGGCAAGTCGCAGAGCCGAGAACTGAAGTGGATCGATATCGCCCGGTCCCATCGCAAGACGGGCGAAAACGGAATTTGCGGCAAAAGCGATCATTGCCAGAACTGTCAGCACTGCGATCCTGATCATTCCTGTTCTCCCGGGTGAAGCCGGCGGACGTTACATAGGCAAGACCGGCCCGGCCAATCGCCTCACGCGCAACTCCCGGAAACGTGCTCGCTCGGCTCATGCAGTAAGGTGCTATTCGATTTGATGCACCGACAGAGCATGTCCTCGGCGCAAGCGGGACTTCTGTGTTCATCACCAGCGGTGTTCGCCTGGGGGCAAACGCGACGGTCACTGCAAAAGACCGGATCGTGGCGCAAAACCTGCCGCCCGCTTGCCTTTGGCATGCAGGTCCTTTTTGGGAAATGCAAGCAGACTGGCGGCTGTTGGCCGCCACGCTGAGAGACCCGGCGTTCAGGCTCGCGATGTCGTCTGAAACCCTGCTTTTAGCTATGCATTGCCAGCCTCGAAGGGGAGCAAGCCTTTCCCTCGGCCAATCTTTCGCTCAATGCGGCCTGGGTTTAGGTGCTGAACGTCTCTGCCAGGCCGTTGACGTCAGAATTGCTGCGTTGTGCCTTGGAAATCGGCAGCAGGAAGCAGAACGGCAGATCGGAATCGGCCACCCGCCGGAAAACCAGTTTGTCGTGCCCTCGCTTTCTTGCCTGAGGCTCCTGGCAATGATCGTGGCGCCTTATCCGTCGCGGATCATCGGCGGACGGCCGGGAAGTCGTCGACAATCGCATAGGCATGCAGGGCGATGTTACGATCGCGGGCGTTGCTCCCCTATCAGCGAGCGCGTCGCCTTCACGTATCTGGGGCGCATCGCCGAGATCGGCCCCACCGAGGAGCTTATGCGCTCGCCGGCCCGCCACCATACGCATGTACTGCATGACGCGGCGCCGGTGACCCATCCGCGCGAGCGTCTCCAGCGCGTCCCGCTTGCAGGCGATCCGCGTAGCCCGATCGGTCTGCCGCGAGGTTGTGCTTTCCAGGCGCGCTGTCGGCTGAAGCAGCCGGCGTGCCTCACCGGGACACCGAGGCTCCTCATAGCCAAGGACAACCATTTTGTCGCCTGCCTCAACGCCGGCGGGCATTTGCCAGAGTGAACGTCCATGCCCATCCAGCCCCCGCCGCTTCCTGCTTGCAACACGTGGTCGACGTCGCATTGCGATAACGAGGACATCGATCTGAAATCGAGGCTTGGCCAACGCCGGTTCGTGGCAAAGCCCATAGCCTTTTGCGGTTCGTCCTCGTTCCGCCAGTGGCATCGCATGGCCGAGGATCTCAATTGCCTGGATATCGCCAATCTCGACCTTGGCGGAGGCGCCATGGAATGCGGCATGCGCTATCTCGATGATGCGCTGAGCTGTGTCGTATCGCGAAGCTTATTCTCTATTTCGGCGAGAACAGCATTGCCAATGGCGGTGTCACCGCCAAAACGACCGTCCAGATGCACCTTGCCCTCGAGGCACGCATCAGGGATGACGCCGGGGACATTTCCATCTGCTACCTATCGACCAAGTACAGTCCGGCCCGTTGGCTCTACAAGGATAAGGTGAACAAGCTCAACGATCGGGCAAGGCAGGCGTGCGAACAGGATGCCGCGTTCGCATATGTGGATTGCACCACCTATCTGCTCGGCGCCAACCGGTTGCCGGTCTAGCGCTTCTACCAGCCCGACCATCTTCAACTCAATCATGAGGGGCACGGCCGTAGGGCCGAGTCATTGGCTGAGGTATCCGGCTTGTTCACGCGCTGATTTGGCCGGGCAGAACTAGTCGGAGATGGTAGAGGTGGTGGCAGTCAATCTCGCCTCATGCGCTGGCTCGTGCGACGATCCTGCCGCGAAAATCGGTGTGATTTCTCTCGTTCTGGCGGCCTTTCAGAACCTCAATAAGTGTCTCAGCCATCGCCATGATCGGCTGACGGTAGGTCGTGAGCTGGTAGTTGGGGCTCGCGGCCATCGGCACGTCGTCGAAACCAGTGACGGCAATATCTTGCGGCACGCGCAATCCAAGACTGTGGCGGATCGCATCGATCGCGCCGAGTGCGAGTGCATCGTTCTCGCAAACCAGAACATCGGGCAGCGTCTGCTTGGGCTTGCCGGAGTAGGCCCTTATCACAGCTTCAAACGCGAGCGCCTGGTCGTAGCTGGCCACCGCGCCTGAGACTTCGGGGACAGTTCCACGCATTTCCCGCCAGCGCGCGAGAAACGTTTCCTTGCGCATCAGGTGGGCGGACTGCGTGGCCGGACCCGCCAGAAACGCCGGGCGCTGATAATTCCTTTCCAGCAGGTAGTCGGTCAGCGCGGTCATCGCTGCGACATCGTTCACGGCAATCGAAATGGTGTTCGGATGCTGTGAGGTACGGGCGAAGATGATGAGCTTTTTCACCCGCCGTGCACCAAGAGCCGTGAGGATGACGTCGTCGTCGAACTGGATGCCGATCAACACCGCGGCGTCGACGCGGCGCTGGCTGGCATTGAGCAGGGCGCGGTGGGCATCGTTCTCGTCGAGCATGTTGACAAGCAGGGTGTCCCAACCGTTCTGCCGGAGCACGCGGGTGAGGCGTTCCAGCATGACCAGCTTGTGCGGATTGGCGAAATCATCGACCAGCAGCGCGACCAGATTGGAACGGTCGGATGCGAGCGCGGCGGCGAGCAGGTCAGGGACGTAGCCGAGCTTTTCGGCGGCGGTCAGAACCTTTTCCCGGCTCTTGGCCGAAATCGATGCATCCTTGCGGAAGGCCCGGTTGACCGTCCAGCGCGAGACACCGGCCGCCACTGCGACGTCGCCTGCTGTCACCACCTGCGCAATCGGATCGTGGGGGTCGTCGATCATCATTTTCTCCGGGCTGGGCTGTGGTCTTTCAGAACTGGCTCCTGTCGTCCGGAGGGCAGAGTAAACGACAAATTGCTCTCGCGTGCAAAACTATCTTGCACGCGAGAGCAAAACGTCGCAGATTGACGTGGTCACTCCTTGTTGCACGGGGGAGAAGATGCTGAAGATTGGTTTGCTCGGTGCCGGGCGGATTGGACGGGTGCACGCGGCGAACATCGCCGCCCACAAGCAAAGCGCCCTGTTTGCCGTTTCCGATATCAATGCGGAGGCCGCGAGAACGCTGGCCGACGCGTATGGTGTCGAGGCGCGCAGCACCGAGGCGATTATTGCGGATCCAGGCATCGATGCGGTGCTTGTCGCCACCTCGACCGATACCCATTCCGAACTCATCGAAGCGGCGACGGCTGCCGGCAAGGCGGTGTTCTGCGAAAAGCCGGTGGACCTCAGCCTTGCCCGTGCCCGATCCTGCCTTGCCAAGGTGTCTGCGACCGGCAAGCCGGTCATGATCGGCTTCAACCGCCGTTTCGATCCCAATTTCGCTGCGATGAAATCCCGGCTTGAGGCCGGCGAAATCGGCAAGCCTGAGCTCTTGTCAATCACCTCGTTCGATCCGGCGCCGCCGCCGGTGAGCTACATCGCGGTTTCCGGTGGGCTGTTCCGCGACATGATGATTCACGATTTCGACATGGCAGGTTTCATTATGGGCGCCTCGCCGGAAAGCGTCGTGGCAGTCGGCTCGTCTATCGTTGATCCGGAAATCGGCGCGGCTGGCGATGTCGACACCGCCGTCGTGACGCTGCGCTATGCCGACGGCCGTATTGCCGTGATCAAGAACAGTCGTCGCGCCGCTTACGGCTATGACCAAAGGGTGGAGCTTTTGGGTTCCGAGGGGCTCTTGCAGGCGCAGAACGTGCTGGAAAGCACAGTGGTGATGAGCACTGCCTCCGGCGTCGTCAGCGCCAAGCCCGAGTTCTTTTTCCTCGAACGCTACATGCGCGCCTATGCCGCCGAATGGACTGCGTTCGTGGATGCCGTCCTGCGGGGTGGCGACCTCCCGGTCACCCTACAGGACGGAATAAATGCGCTCGCGGTCGCCGAAGCGGCGGCGATCTCGCTCAAGACCGGACAGCCAACAAAGTTGGAGGACTAGCATCGAAAGGCGGACGGCCGGCAAACACGACCTGCACAACTCGTTCTGCCCGCCAATGGAAATCACAATTCTACCGGACTGGTGCAGAGGGGAATCCGCACCGGGTCTTGGTCAGAAGGTTCCGGCAATCAGACCGGATACCACGGCGTCCGGGAGGGACGCCTGAACCTGCAATTGCTAAAGGGAGGAAAGCAATGAAGAAACTTCTTGCGTCGGCAGCAGCCGTTGCTCTGATGGCTGCGAGCACCACGGCTCTTGCCGTTGATATCGTCGTCGTCAGTCATGGCCAGTCAAACGACTCGTTCTGGTCGGTGGTCAAGAACGGCGTCGAAGAGGCGGCCAAGGAAACGGGCGCCAATGTCGACTACCGCGCGCCCGAAACCTTCGACATGGTGCAGATGAGCCAGCTGATCGATGCGGCCGTGAACCAGGAGCCCGACGGGCTCGTGGTGTCGATCCCGGACGGGGACGCGCTCGGACCCTCGATCGAGCGGGCTGTGGCCGCAGGCATTCCGGTCATTTCGATGAATTCGGGATCCGATGTGTCCAAAGGCCTTGGCGCCCTTCTGCATGTCGGCCAGGACGAGTATGACGCCGGCAAGGCAGCCGGTGAAAGACTTGCCGACATGGGCGGCAAAAAGGGCATTTGCGTCAATCAGGAAGTCGGCAATGTCGCGCTCGACCTGAGGTGCGAAGGCTTTGCCGAGGGCTTTGGTGGCGACGTCACCGTGCTGCCCACGACCAATGATCCCGGCGAGGTCGAGGCCAAGGTTCGGGCGGCGCTCGAATCCGACGAGGATATCGACACGATCATGGCGCTGAGTGCTCCGATCGGTGGCGAGCCGGCGGTCGAGGCCGTCAAGTCGGTCGGCATGGGCGGCGGCGGTGTCAAGGTTGCCACCTTCGACATGTCTGCCGGATTCCTTCAGGACATCCTCGATGGCAATGCCGCTTTTGCGCTGGACCAGCAGCAGTTCCTGCAAGGTTATCTGCCGGTGATCTTCCTCAATGCCAACGCAAAATACGGACTCATCCCCGGGGGCAACGTCCCCTCCGGTCCGAACCTGATCACTGCCGACAAGGCGGAACAGGTGATCGATCTGTCGGCCAAGGGCATCCGCTGATCGCGGTGCGTCTGGCTTTTTGTCAGGGCGGCCTCGTGCCGCCCTGATGACAAGGAAGGGGGGAGATATGTCAGAAGACGCGACACTGGCTGCCGACGAGCGTGTCAAACCGGAACCCATGCTGACAAGACTGATGCGACGCCCGGAACTCGGTGCCGTCGCAGGGCTTGTTCTGGTCACGATCTTTTTCGTCGTGACGGCGGACGAGGCCATGTTCACACCTTCGGGAATACTCAATTTCCTGAGCCCGGCCGCTCAGCTCGGCCTTCTCGGCATACCCGCCGCCATGCTGATGATCGGAGGCGAATTCGACCTCTCCATCGGGTCCATGGTCGGATTTTCGGGAATGGTCTTTGGCGCGCTCACCGTCAATTATGGCCTGCCGCTTTTCTTCGCCATTCCACTGACCATGATCGTGGCGGCGGCAATCGGCGCGGCCAATGGCAATATCGTTCTGAGAACCGGTCTGCCGTCCTTCATCGTCACGCTCGCCTCGCTGTTCATTCTGCGCGGGCTCGCGCTGGTCGGGCTGAAATGGCTCACCGGTGGATCGACGCAATTGCGGGGCATCCGCGAGGCCGTTGAGAACGATTTTCTCAGACCCTTCTTTTCCGGCGATGCCTTCGGGTCGTTGTTCACCTGGCTTGCTGACAACGGCATGATCGAAACCTTCCGAAATGGCGCGCCCAAGGTGCCGGGCATCCCGGTCGAGATCCTGTGGTTCATCGGTCTGGCCCTGGTTGCGACCTGGATTCTTTTGCGAACACCGGCGGGCAACTGGATCTTCGCCTCGGGTGGCGACGCAAAGGCAGCATCCAATTCCGGCGTGCCGGTACGCAAGGTCAAGATTTCCCTGTTCATGCTGACCGCTTGCGCCGCGACGCTACTCGCCGTTATCCAGGTCATCGACGCCGGCTCGACCGACGCGCGCCGCGGCTTCCAGAAAGAGTTCGAAGCGATCATCGCCGCGGTGATTGGCGGTGCCTTGCTCACCGGCGGCTACGGTTCGGCCATCGGCGCCTTTTTCGGCGCGATCATCTTCGGCATGGTGGTGATCGGGCTGACCTACACCGATTTCGACCAGGACTGGTTCCAGGTCTTCTTGGGCGGCATGCTGCTCACGGCGGTGATTTTCAACAATGTCATCCGCAGGCGCGTGACGGGGGAGCGTTGAGATGTCTGATCCGATTATCCAACTCGACAACATCTCCAAGCATTTCGGCAATGTCATTGCCTTGTCCGGCGTCAGCCTCGATGTCCATCCCGGCGAAGTTCATTGTCTTCTGGGCGACAATGGCGCCGGCAAGTCGACGTTCATCATGGTGATGTCCGGCGTGCTCAAGCCGTCGAGTGGCACGATTACCCTCGAGGGCAAACCGACGCATTTCGCGACGCCCCGCGATGCAATGGAGGCAGGTATCGCTACGGTCTATCAGGATCTTTCCATGATCCCGCTGATGTCGGTCACCCGCAACTTTTTCATGGGGCGCGAACCGACGACCGGGTGGGGGCCGTTCAAGCAATTCGATTTGCGTCACGCCAATCAGGTGACCATGGAGCAGATGCGGGAGATGGGCATCAATCTCAGGGCGCCCGACCAGGCGGTTGGCACGCTCTCGGGTGGCGAACGCCAGACCGTTGCCATCGCCCGCGCCGTCTATTTCGGCGCCAAGATCCTCATCCTCGACGAGCCGACCTCGGCGCTCGGCGTCCGGCAGACCTCCAACGTTTTGTCGACCGTCGACAAGGTGCGCAAGCAGGGCGTCGGTATTGTCTTTATCAGCCACAATGTGCGCCACGCCCTGGCAGTTGGTGACCGCTTCACGGTCCTCAACCGCGGCAAGACGCTCGGGACCGCCAGACGCGGCGAAATCACCTCGGAAGAGCTGCAGGACATGATGGCGGGTGGGCAGGAAATGGCGCAGCTCGAAAGCTCGCTCGGCGGCACGGTGTAGCAGGCCGATAGGCAAAGAGGCGTGAATGGAAAACACCGCATCGCGACCGATGCCGACTGAAGCGCTGGGCGTTGCACTTGTCGGAACCGGGTTCATGGGCAAGGCGCACGCAATGGCCTGGCACAATGTAGCGACGGTTTTCGGTGGCGCCCATCCCCGGCTCGAAATCCTGTGTGATGCCACCGAGGCGCTTTCACAGCGGTTTGCCGGTCAGTTCGGCTTTGCACGCGCAACGACGGACTGGCAGGCGGTCCTGGCTGATGCGGCGGTGAACGTGGTTTCGATCACGACCCCCAACGGTCTGCACCGTTCCATGGCGGAGGCGGCGCTCGCTGCCGGAAAGCATGTCTGGCTCGAAAAACCCATGGCGCTGACGCTGGAGGACGCCGAGGCGATGGCGGCGATGGCCAGCGCGCATCCAGAACAGGTCACTCTGCTCGGCTACAACTATCTGCGCAATCCGGCCTTTCAGGCGGCGGCGCAAATGATCCGCGATGGCGTGATCGGCACGCCGAAAGCCTTCCGCGGCGTTTATGACGAGGACTATTCAGCAGATCCCGACCTCGCCTGGTCCTGGCGGATGACTCACGAGGGCGGCGGACTAGGTGCACTCGGGGATCTCGGCTGTCATCTCGTCAGCCAGATGCTGGCATTGATGGGACCTGTCGCCGAGATCACCGCGTTCACCCAGATTGCGATTCCCGCTCGGCCGTCGCCGGAAGGGCCGAAGGCGGTCGAGAACGAGGACGGAGCCTACGCCCTTGTCCGCTTCGCGTCGGGTGCGTTGGGATCCTTTGCCACGTCGCGGGTGGCACATGGCCGAAAATGCCGGTTGCAATGGGAAGTTCACGGCTCTGACGGCACAATCGTCTTCGATCAGGAGAACATGAACGAGCTCTGGATCTGCCGTGCGGGCGAAGCGGGTTTCGTTCGCCATCTCACAGGTCCGGAGCAGCCGGATTTCGCAGCCTTCTGCCCCGCCCCGGGGCACAATTTCGGCTTCAACGAGCAAAAGGTGATCGAAGCCCGCGACCTCGTCTCGGCCATCGCCGGTGGTCCGAAAGCGCAGCCTGATTTTGCCGAGGGTCTGATCATCGAACGGATCATTCATGCCATGGCGAGCTCGAACGGCCGTCCGGTGACGCTGGCCGACACCAATGCACCGGGCGGGAAAAGCCGGGAACAGGCAAGACCGATGGCGGCACGTCCAGCACGGGAGCAAAAAAAAATGACCCAAACTTTCACACTCGCAGCCTGCGCCGAAATGTTGTGGCTGGACAAACCCATCGAATGGCGCTGCGCACGGCTCGACGAAATGGGCTTCGCGGTGGGGCTGTGGAACTGGCCCGACCACGATCTCGACCAGCTCGAGAAATCCGGCGCGCGCTTCTCGATCATGAATGGCTATCTGAGGGGTCGGCTGACTGATGATGACGGTGCAGAAGAACTCCTGAAGACGGCTCGCGAGACCGCGCAGGTTGGAAAAAGGCTGGGCGTGGAGCGGCTGAACCTTCACGGCACCGGCCTTGGCGAAGGCGGTCTGCCGGTGACACCGGTCGAAACAATTACCGGTGCCATGTGGTTGAAAGCCGAGGAGACGCTCAGGCGCATCTGCGATCTGGCGGAAGAGGAGGGCGTCACGTTTACACTCGAAAACCTCAACCTGCCGGTGGACCACCCCGGTGTGCCGTTTGCAAGAGCGGAAGACACGCTGGCGCTGGTTGCGGCAATCGATTGTCCACGCCTCCGACTGAACCTCGATCTCTATCATGCGCAGATCGGAGAAGGGAACTTGATCGAGCTGTGCCGCGCAGCCCTGCCTTGGATCGGAGAGATCCAGGTTGCGGACGTGCCCGGTCGCTGTGAACCGGGCACCGGCGAAATCAACTTTGCAGGCATCGCCCGAGCCCTGGTCGATATGGGCTATCATGGACCTGTCGGGATGGAAGCCTGGGCTCAAGGCGATCCGGAGCGTGCGCTCGACGCCTTCCGGGCGGCTTTCACGCCATAGGCATCGAGCCGACACGGCAAACGAGGTGGCGCGATCCAGGGGCAGGACCCGTTGTTTCGGAACGATCTGCGATTCACAGCCTCTGATCAGGAGGCTGCGGTGAGTGATTTGCTTTAGCTGAGCGCGGTTCAGGTGGCGCGGATATTGCCGTTTTTCCCCGCTTTCGCATGGGGTTCAGCGTGTTGACGACCGGCGGAAGATCAGCGGGATCGTTCACGTAATCGAGCACAGGTTGCCGTGATAGGACCCGCCCGAGGACTACGGGCCGCGCAAGACGCGATACAAGAGGTCTATGCGCTGGAGCCCGCTTGGCGTTTTCTACCGGCTACGGCCACTGCGGCGAGGCCGAGCGGATCATGATCGACAGCACCCACCTGAAGGCGCGCCGAACAGCGGCGAGCCCTTCAAAAAGTGAATCTTCACCGCCACATCGGGCGCACGAAAGGCGGACTGAACTCCAAGCTGCGGGTGGTGTGCGGCCAGGTTGGGCGTCCCCTGGTCATGCGGCTGTCGGCAGGACAGATGAGCGATCACAAGGGCGTCGAGCTAAAGCTATCCAGCCCACCCCAGGCAAAGGCGATGCTGGCCGACAGGGACCAAAAGCCTAACTGGTTCGGCAAGCCGCCGATCGATAGAAAAATCGAGCCCTGCATCTTCTCCAACAGAACCCGCAAGCAGGAGACATTCCGAGATAAGGTCCGTTGTCGCCAGCGCCATTCGTCGAGAACCTGTTCGCCGGGCTCGAGGACTGGCGCTGCATCGCAACACGCCACGACCGGTGTGCCTACACCTTTTCCTCAGCGATCTATGTCGCTGCAACCGTCATCTTCTGGTTGTGACCAATAAGCCCTGAGCCTAGATCGTATTGTGCCCGCCCTGGGGGGGGTGACACGTCAGCCACAGGCACCCGGAGACCAAGCGTGCCTCCGGACGCTGTTGGCTGGCAATTACATCACCACGATAGGCGTTTGTGGTGGCACGCGGTTGAACAGGTCGATGACATCCTGATTGATCAGGCGGACGCAGCCGCTCGACACTGCCCGGCCAATGCTTTGCGGCTGTTCGGTTCCGTGCAGGCGATAAAGCGTGTCGCGACCGTCGTCGAAAATGTAGAGCGCACGCGCGCCGAGCGGATTGCCCAGACCCGGCGGCATGCCGTTCCGCCATTGTTCGAGTTCGGGCTGGCGCTCGATCATCTCGGCCGGCGGCGTCCAGGTCGGCCAGGCTCGCTTGTACTGGATGATGCCGCGACCGGACCAGGAGAAGCCCTCGCGCCCGACGCCAACGCCGTAGCGGATGGCGCGGTTTCCGGGCAGGGTCAGGAACAGAACGCGCTGTTCGGTATCGACGATGACCGTGCCAGGCCGTTCGCTGGTCTTGTACTCACCGACATGGCGCAGATAGGCCGGGTCGATGACCTGCCTCAGGTCGACGGCGGGTATCGGAAAGCGCTCATTCGGCATGGCCGCGTAGAGTTCGAGATAGGTCTGGTAGTCGGCGGGGCTCAGCCCGCGCAGCGAAGCAAAGGCCCCGGAAGGCGCAAGCGCTGCCAGTCCGGTGGCCATGCCGAAAAGGAAATGCCTTCGTGACAGGCGTGTGTTCATGGTCATTGTCGCTATCTCATGGCGTCGAACTGGCAAAGACAGTTCTCAAGGTTGGATCTCAGGCGAAACGGGAAAGAATGGCCAACCTCGGCGGGCCATGGGGTGGGGCGAGCGTGCTCGGGCACACGATGATGATTCCGACGAGTCAAAGCATTTCACCATGCTAGCAAAGCGTAGCGGTTCATTTGCGCCATTTCCGATCACATTCGCTTGACGTATCCGCGAGCGCCGCGCCACGGAAGGTGTCGCCGAAGTCGTCCGAACTACTGGGCCGGCGCGTGTCGCGGCCCGGCCGGCGAAGCACTGGTGTCTGTGTTCGAGGTGGCCTCGGTCAGCTGAGGGCGGAAACCGCGCAGGCGCAGCGAATTGGTCAAAACGAACAGGCTCGAAATGGACATGGCACCTGCCGCCAGCATCGGGTTGAGCAAGGTGCCGAAAAACGGGTAGAGCGCGCCGGCCGCCACCGGGATGAGGGCGATATTGTAGGCGTAGGCCCAAACGAAATTGCCGATGATTGTCTTCATCGTCCGGCGCGACAGCATCACGGCATTGACGATGCCGCGCAGGTCACCAGACATCAGGATGACGTCACCGGCCTCGATGGCGATGTCAGTGCCGGTGCCGATGGCCAGACCGACATCGGCCTGGGCCAGGGCAGGAGCATCGTTGATGCCGTCGCCGACAAAGCCGACGCGGCGCCCGTCGGCCTGAAGGCGCTTGACCTCGGCGGCCTTCTGATCGGGCAGCACCTCGGCCAGAACTTCATCAATGCCGACCTTCTGTGCAATGGCTTCAGCGGTGACGCGGTTGTCGCCGGTGACCATTGCGGCCTTGAGCCCGAGGGCATGGAGCGCGGCAACCGCCTCGATGCTACCGGGCTTGATCGGATCGGAAACGCAGAGCGCGGCGGCAAGCTTGCCGTCTATGGCGGCATAGAGCGGGGTCCTGCCCTGGCGAGCGAAGGCTTCGGCGGCGGCAGAGACTGTGGCGAGACCAATGCCGAGCTTTGCCATGTAGCGGTCGGCGCCAACCTGAACGAGATGGCCGTCGACCACGGCGTGTACGCCATAACCGGGTTCGGCGGCAAAATCTGTCGCGTCAGGCAAGGCGGCATTGCTGTCAGCCCTGGCGGCGCGCGTAATGGCCTCGCCGACCGGGTGTTCGCTCTTCGCCTCGACGGCAGCGACAAGGCGTAGGATTTCGCCCTCAGATGAGTTCGTGTCGGCAAGCTGCAGATCGGTCAACTCCGGTTGCCCCTTGGTCAGGGTGCCGGTCTTGTCCAGAACGACCGTGTCGATGGCGCCGAGGGCTTCAAGCGCCGTGCCCTTGCGGAACAGCACGCCCATTTCCGCGCCCTTGCCGGTGCCGACCATGATGGCGGTCGGGGTGGCCAGCCCCATGGCGCAGGGGCAGGCGATCAGCAGGACCGACACGGCAGTGACGAAGGCAAAACTCAAGGCCGGCGAGGGGCCAAAGGCCAGCCAGACGAGGAAAGTGACCAAGGCCACGCTGATGACAGCTGGCACGAAGACGGCGGCGACCTTGTCGGCCATCTGCTGGATCGGCGGCTTGGACGTCTGGGCCTCTTCGATCAGCCTGATGATCTGGCTGAGAACGGTATCGGCGCCGACGCGGGTGGCGCGGAAGGAAAAGGCACCGTTCTTGTTGATGGTCGAACCGACAACTTCAGCCCCAACGGTTTTCTCGACAGGCACCGGTTCGCCGGTCAGCATCGATTCATCGACATAGCTCTGGCCGTCGGAAACTACGCCATCGACCGGAACGCGTTCGCCCGGGCGCACGCTGACGATGTCTCCGGGGACGACGTCTTCGATGGCGATTTCCAGTTCGGTGCCATCACGCAGGACGCGGGCGGTCTTCACCCGTAGTCGCATCAGCCGCTTTATCGCCTGAGACGTACGGCCTTTGGCAATGGCTTCGAGGAAACGGCCGAGCAGGATCAGTGTGACGATGACGCCGGCGGCCTCGAAATAGGTCGTGGCCGTGCCGGCCGGAAAGATCTGCGGCACGACGAGCGCCAGAAGGGAATAGACATAGGCCGCCGAACTGCCGAGCATGACCAGCGAATTCATGCAGGGACTCAGATGGCGGAGTTCGGCCCAGCCGGTGCGGAAGAACCGCCAGCCGGCATGGAACAGCACCGGGGTGACCAGGACGAACTCGATCCACATCCAGGCGCTCTCGCCGAGGATCGACAACATGGCATCGCCGAGCCCCGGGAGCATCTTGCCCATCGAGACGACGACAAGCGGCACGGTAAACGCCGCTGCAAAAACCAGGTTGCGGCGGAGCGCGGCGATTTCCTCGGACTTGTGATCCTCAGACCTGGCGACGGCCTCCTGTTCTGGTTTGGCTTCATAGCCTGCCGCCGTAACAGCGGCAGCGAGTTGAGCCGAGGTCAGCACCTTCGGCACATAGGTGACGCTCGCCTTCTCGGTGGCGAGATTGACGCTTGCGTCGACGACACCCGGAAGCTTTCTGAGAGATTTCTCGACACGGGCGACGCAGGAGGCGCAACTCATGCCGTCGATGTCGAGCGTTGTCTGTCTCACCTCGGTTTCGTAGCCGGCTGCCTTGACGGCATCGACCAGCGTTTGCGCATTGGCCTGGGCCGGGTCGAAGACAATGCGCGCTTCCTCGGTGGCGAGATTGACCGTCGCCTCGTTGACGCCGGAAACCTTTCTCAGCGCCTTTTCGACACGGGTCACGCAGGAGGCGCAGCTCATGCCTTCGATCTGGATGTTGAGGCTGTAGGTCATTTCATTTTCTTCACTGTCGCTGTGGGCCGTCAGCGGTACTTCAGGACTTCCATGAGTTCGGCGACCATGGCGTCGGTGTCGCCGCGCTCGTGGGCGGTGACGACGTGGTGCTTGAGATGGCTTTGCAGCACCATCCCGCCGATGCGGTCGAGAGCGCCTTCGACCGCCTTGATCTGCTTGAGGACATCGACGCAATAAATGGATTCATCCTCGAGCATACGGACGATGCCCTCGAGATGACCCCTGACGGTTTTCATGCGCTTGAGCGCCGCCTCACGCACCTCGGGATCGAGATGCATGCCATGCGTCGAGCAATCGTCCATCAGGCGACCTTCGCTTCGTAACCGGCCTCGGCCACGGCGGCGATGAGGGCGGCGTTGTCGGCCTGGCCTTCGACGATGGCGCTGTTGTTCTCGAGGCTCACATCAACCTTGGTGACGCCGGGAACCTTGGCGAGTTCGGCGTCTACCGCCTTGACGCAATGCTGGCAGGTCATGCCCTCGATGGCGAGCTTGGTCATTGTCTCTTCCTTCTAACCCACCCCACCGGGGGTGGGGTTTTGAAATTGGTAAACACCCCAGGGCCTCATGGTGTCAAGCCAGTGACGCAAGAAATCGGATAATATCTGTCATAATATTCTTGGAAAGCGCTTGTGTTGCGGCGCTATCGGGACCTGGAACGGCGCGTCGGTTCAAAGGGATCCCGTCATGGAATACGTGGTTCAGGACGCAACCCCACCCCGAAAGGCGCTGTTCGTTTCGGCACGATGGCGCGCTTCTCGGTAGCGCCAGGCGCGTTCAGGCGATCTCGAACAGGCCGGCGGCCCCCTGGCCGCCGCCAACGCACATGCTGACCACAGCAAAACGAACGCCGCGCCTCTTGCCTTCGATTAGCGCATGCCCAGCCATGCGGGCGCCGGACATGCCGTAGGGGTGGCCGATGGATATGGCGCCGCCATTGACGTTGAGACTGTCGTTGGGGATGCGGAGCGTGTCGCGGACGTAGAGAAGCTGGCTGGCGAAGGCCTCGTTGATCTCCCATAGGCCGATGTCCTCGATACCGAGTCCCTGTCGTTCGAGCAGGCGCGGAATGGCAACGACCGGGCCTATGCCCATTTCCTCGGGCGGCACGCCAGCGACGGCAAAACCACGGAAGATGCCAAGAGGCGTTAGCCCGCGACGCGCGGCTTCGCTCGCCTCCATCACGACCAGGGCTGAGGCGCCGTCCGATTTCTGGCTGGCATTGCCGGCGGTGACGGTGGCGTCCGGCCCGAGAACGGGCTGGAGCCCGGCGAGCGCTTCGCGCGTCGTGCCGGGACGATTGCATTCGTCCATGTCGAGCCGCACCGGTTCTTCGTGGACCTCGCCAGTCTGCTTGTCCTTGACCAGCTTGACGGTCACGACCGGGATAATCTCGTCGTCGAGCTTTCCGGAGTTTTGGGCCGCAGCCGTGCGTTGCTGGCTCTGCAGTGCATACTCGTCTTGCGCCTGACGCGAGATGGAATAGCGCGAGGCGACGTTCTCCCCGGTCTCGAGCATCGAGGTGTAATAGGCCTCAGGCGCCGAGGGTGAGATGTAGCGGTAGTCGTTCCAGTGCTCTTCCTGAACCAGCGAGATGGTCTCAATGCCGCCGGCAAGCGCGATATCAACACCCTCCATGGTGATCATGTGGGCGGCGTAGGCGATGGCATCGAGCCCGGAGGCGCATTGGCGGTCGATCGTAGTACCGGCAACCGAGGGCGGCAGGCCGGAAGCGAGGGCAATGTGGCGGGCGGGATTGACGCCGGTCGAGCCCTGCACCAGCGCCGAGCCGAAGACCACGTCCTCGATCTCGTCACCCTCAAGTCCGGCACGCGCAATGGCGGCGCGGACGGCATGGGCGCCAAGGTCCGGGCCCTCGATATTGTTGAAGGCGCCACGATAGGCCTTGCCGATCGGGGTGCGGGCGGTGGAAACGATGACGGCTTCTCGCATGACAAACTCTAGATGGCTTCGAGGCCGCACCAGTCGGCGATGAACAGGGACGTGGCCTTGGTGGCCCGGCGGATGCTTTCGATCTCGACGCGCTCGTTGAAACCGTGGATTGCTTCGGCGTGCGGGCCGTAGACCAGGGCCGGCGTGTCGGCATACAGCCCGAAAAACCGCGCGTCGGTGGTGGCGGTGATGGCGATGCGGTCGAGCGCGGCGTTGTTGACCGCACCATGAGCCTTTTCGAGCGTGTCGATCGCCATGGCGGCCGCGGCGCTCCTGTCTTCGGACAGGGCGTAGCCTTCAGCCTGAAAGCCTTCAAAGACGATCTCGGGCAGGTTGTTGGACAGGAAATCGCTCTGCCGCGCGGCCTCGGTGATGACGGAGACGATCTCCGCCTTGACTGTTTCCATGTCCTGACCGGGATAGAGCCCCCAGCGGGCATCGATCACGCACCAGGCCGGCACGGAACTGGCCCAGTCGCCGCCCTCGATCTTGCCGATATTGAGATTGAGCGGGTGCGCGACATGGCTGAAGTCGGGGTGCTTGTGCGCCTCCTCATTGGCGCGCGCCTCCAACTGCCTGAGCGCCGAGATAATCGGGATCGCCGCCTCGATGGCGTTGGAACCTGCGCCGGCATAGGCGACATGAGTCGGCATGCCTTGCAAGTGAATCTGGAACCAGAGGACGCCAACCTGCGATGTCACCAGGCTTTCCGCGAACGGCTCGGGGATCAGCACAGCATCCGCCTTGTAGCCGCGCTGGAGGCAGGCAAGGGCGCCGTTGCCGGTACACTCCTCTTCGACGACGGATTGGAAGAAGACGTCCGCTGCCGGCTGGAACCCGGCGGAGCGGAGGGCATCGAGGGCGAATAGGTTGGCGGCAAGGCCGGCCTTCATGTCGCCAGCACCGCGTCCATGCATCCAGCCGCTCTCGATGCGCGGCTCGAATGGCGGGCTGTCCCACATGTCGAGCGGGCCGACAGGCACGACATCGATATGGCCGTTGAGGATCAGGGACCGGCCAGCGCCGGTCCTGCTGCGATGGGTCCCGACGACGTTGATGGCGTTGTCGTAATTTCCGGCAACGGGCGAAAAGCCTGGCAGGTCCCTGATGTCGTCGACATCGATCTGCCAGCGATCGATGTCGTATCTGCGGACCAACAGGGCAGTCGCGATGGCGTCCTGAGCCGACTGCTCGTTGCCGCGCGTCGACGGGTGCGCCGTCAGTTCGGCAAGAAAGGTCAGTTCGGCGTCGAAATTGGCGTCGACGGCGGCAAGGATGGCGTTTTGCTGGGTGTTGTCCATGGAAAACCTCAGAAAACCGGGATGTCGCCCGCGGGCAGAACCAGTTTCGCGCCGGTTGCCGAAACGACATCGGCAAGTGCGATGCCTTCGGCGATCTCGCGCAGGGCAAAGCCTTCCGGGGTCACATCGATCACAGCCATATCGGTGTAGATGCGCGAGACGCAGGCCCTGGCCGTCAGCGGCAGCGAACATGTGGCGAGCAGCTTGGGATTTCCGGCGCGGTCGGTATGGGTCGACATGACGACGACGCGGCGGGCCTTCTGGGCCAGCTCGATGCCACCGCCGGCGCCGGGCGAGAACTTGCCCGGGATCTTCCAGTTGGCGAGATCACCGTTCTCGGCCACTTCGAAGGCGCCGAGCATGGTCAGGTCGAGGCGACCGCCCCGCACGAGTGCAAAGGACGTGGCGCTGTCGCAAAAGGCGCTGCCGGGGATGGTCGAGATATAGGCGCCGCCGGCATCGATGAGATTGCGATCGGCCTTCTCGAATGGCAGCGAAGCGCCGATTCCGGTCAGCCCGTTCTCGGTGTGAAGACAAACCGGAACGGCATCGTCGAGATGATCGACGACCTTGGTCGGCAGGCCGATGCCGAGATTGACGACAAGGCCCGGTGCGATCTCACGGGCGGCGCGGGCGAGCATGCGGGTTCTAGCGTCTGACAACCTGATACTCCTCGCCGATTTCACCGAGCGTGACGACATGGTCGACAAAGGGGCCGGGCGTATGGACGGCTTCGGGGGCGATGCCGCCCGGGCGCAGCACCATCTCGGCCTCGGCAATGACGAGATCGGCGGCCATGGCCATCAGAGGATTGAAGTTGCGCGCCGTGCCGGCGTAGCCGAGATTGCCGAAACTGTCGGCGCGGTCGGCATGAATGAAGGCAACGTCGGCCCGCAATGCCGTTTCAACAAGGGCAGGGGCGCCGTCGATCTCGATGATCTGCTTGCCTGCCGCCAGTTCCGTGTCGATGCCGATGTCGGTTAGAAAGCCCTTTAGCCCGGCGCCACCGGCACGGATGCGTTCGGCAAGGATCCCCTGAGCGCAGAACTCAACCTCGATCTCGCTGCGGTTGAGCATGTCGACGGCGCGGCGGTTGAGGCCGATATGGGTGGTGACCAGCTTCCTGACCTGACCGTTGGCGAGCAGGTGATCGACACCCATGCCGGTCTCGTTGGCATCGTTCTTGACGATTGTCAGGTCTTTCTGACCCTGTCGTTCGAGTTCGCGGATCAGGCTGAACGGCGTGCCCGGCACGCCGAAGCCGCCGAGCATGATCGTTGCTCCGTCGCCGATACGGGCCACCGCTTCTTCCATCGATGTTGTCTTGTCAGGCATCATCAGCGGACGGTCCTCATGTCGAACCAAGACCAAATTCGACGGCGAAGCGGTCGAGCGCTGCGGTCAGGGCGGTCATGATCTCGCCGATCTGGGTCTCGCTGACGATCATCGGCGGTGCGACGAGGAAATGATCGCCATCGAAGCCACCGCGCGACCGGCGCGAATAGATGATGAGGCCGTTCTCGTAGGCGGTGTCGACCAGACGCTGGAAAGCATTCCACTCTTTAGGCAGCGGCGTCCGGGACATCTGGTCCGAAACCAGCTCGAAGGCCAGCAACAGGCCCTTGCCGCGCACGTCGCCGATGAACGGATAGCGGTTCTTCAGGCTTTCGAGGCTCGATTTCAAAACCGTCCCCATGTGGGCGGCGTTGTCGATGAGCCCAAGACGCTCGATCTCTTCGAGAACAGCAAGCCCGGCAGAGCAGGCCAGCGGATTGCCGGCATAGGTGTGGCCATGCTGGAACCCGCCGGCATCCATCACGACATCGACCATGTTGCCACGGGCGATCATGGCGCCGAGCGGCACATAGCCGGCGCCGAAGCCCTTGGATATGGCGATGATGTCCGGCACGACGTCCCAGTGCTCGGCGCCCCAGAATTTGCCGGTGCGGCCGCCGCCGGACATGACTTCGTCATGAATGAGCAGCACGCCATAGCGGTCGCAGATCTTGCGGATGCGCTGCATGTAGCCGGCAGGCGGCACCAGCGCCCCGGTCGAGGCGCCGCCGACGGGTTCGACGACGAAAGCGAGAACGGTGTCCGGGCCCTCCTCGATGATTTTTTGCTCGAGCATGTCGGCGTAGTAGTGCCCGGTTGCCTCGGCATCGGGATCGAGTCCGTCTAGCCAGGCGCGCGGGGCTGGAATCTTCGGCATCATGCGCATCATCGGCTCGAACGGCTCGGTCAGCGGATCATAGCCGGTGATCGCCAGCGCCCCCAGCGTCGAACCGTGATAGGAGGGCATGCGCGAGATCAACTTGTAGCGGCCGGGTTCGCCCCGGGCGACGGCATATTGCCGGGCCAGCTTGATGGCGCTTTCGACCGCCTCGGATCCACCGGAGACGAAAAAGACGCGATCGAAGCCCTCCGGGCTCAATTCGGCAGTTTTGCGGGCGAGGCTTTCAGAGCTTTCCGTCTGGAAATGCAGGCGATAGCCGAAGGTGGACTTGTCCATCTGTGCTCGCATGGCATCGAGCACGACCGGATTGGAGTGGCCGATATTGGAGACCATGGCGCCCGACGAACCGTCGATGTAGCGCTTGCCGTGCTCGTCCCACATGTAGATGCCCTCGGCGCGGTCGAGAAAGGGCCGGGCACTGCGGGACTGGTAGAAGAGATGGGATTGCGTCATCTATGCCTGTCCGTTCGCGCCTTCGAGATGCTTGCGCAGGAAGGCGCGGGTACGATCGCTTTGCGGATTCTTGAAGATCACATCGGGCGGGCCTTCCTCGACCACAACGCCGAGATCCATGAACAGGACGCGATCGCAGACGCTTTGTGCGAAGCTCATTTCATGGGTGACGATGATCATCGTCATGTGTTCTTCGGCAAGCTTTTTCATCACCAGGTTCACTTCTTCGACCAGTTCCGGATCGAGCGCCGAGGTCGCCTCGTCGAACAGCATCACCTTGGGGTGCATGGCAAGTGCGCGGGCAATGGCGACGCGCTGTTTCTGGCCGCCTGAAAGCTGGCTCGGAAAACGGTCGATCCAGTCGAGCAGGCCGACCTTGTTGAGTTGCACCTCGGCCAGTTCGTTGGCCTCGTCGTCGTTCAGCCCCTTTAGCATTTTCGGAGCGAGCGTGATGTTCTCGCGCACCCTGAGATGCGGGAACAGGTTGAAGTGCTGGAAGACCATGCCGATCTGCTGGCGCACCTGGTTGATGTGCTTTTCGTACTGACGGTGCGGCAGCTTCTTGTTGACCTGCATGTCCTCGAGCCAGACCTCACCAGCGGTGAGGGGATCGAGATCGTTGATGGCGCGTAGAAGCGTCGATTTGCCTGAACCCGACGGGCCGATAATGGCGACGATCTGGCCCTTTTGCACCTGAAGGCTGATGTCCTTGAGGACCTCGAAGTCCCCATAGCTCTTCTGGGCGTGGCGGATGTCGACGAAGGGCCGCTGTTCGGTCATGAAGCAGTTCCTTTTTGGCTCAGCGCGATGCCTGTACGCGGCGCTCGATGGCGCGCAGCACGGCTTCCATGCCCAGGTTGATGATGTAGTAGAAAACCGCTGCCAGCGCATAGAACTCGAACGGACGATAGGTACGGCCGATGGCGAGCTGGGCGGACAGGGTGAGTTCGGAGACGCCGATCACCGAAACCAGGGCCGAATCCTTCAGCAAGGCGATCATGTTGTTGCCGATGGGCGGCACCACGTCGCGTATTGCCTGCGGGATGACGACCTTCCTGAGGGCCTGCCCCCGGCTCAGTCCGAGCGTGCGTGCGGCTTCCATCTGGCCCTTGTCGACGGCAATGATTGCCGTCTGGATCAGCTCGGAATTGTAGACGGCGAAATGTAGCCCGAGGCCGATGACGCCGGCGGCGAAGGCCGGGAGGTCGATGCCGATCTGCACCAGGCCGAAGTAGATCAGGAACAGCTGCAGCAGCAACGGCGTGCCCATGAACAGCCATTCGAACACCTTCATCGGCAGCGAGATGATCTTGGGCGCGTAAAGCGCAATGACCGCAAAGAAGATGCCGCCGACAAAACTCAGCACGGCCGAGGCGGCGGTGATGGCTATGGTCCAGACCACACCGAGCAGGACGACGTCGAGATATTGCGGGATGACAGTGAAATCGAGACCCATGGCCGGCTCCTAGCCCAACGCGCTCAGACGATTCTGGCTTTGCGGTCGAGCCAGGCAATGACCTGGCCGGTGGCGTAGATGATGATCATGTAGAGAACGCCGGCGAGCAGGAACATCTCGAACGGCTTGTAGGTCGAACCGATGTAGCGCTGGGCGGTGTAGGTCAGTTCGATCACGGAGATGGCGGCGACGAGCGCCGTGCCCTTGATCAGGGCGTTGATATTGACGCCGAGCGGCCGGATCATCAGCCTGAAGGCCTGGGGCAGGACCACCTTGCGCATGGCCTGAGGGCCGGACATTCCGAGCGTGCGGGCCGCTTCCATCTGACCCTTATCGACAGCAATGATGGCGCCGCGGATGGTTTCGGTCATGTAGGCGCCAATGTTGACGCCGAGGCCGATGACACCGGCCTGGAACGCGTCGAGCTGGATTCCGACCTGTGGGCCGCCGAAATAGAGGATGAACAGCTGGATCAGCGCCGGCGTGCCGCGAAAGATCGAAACATAGGTGGCCCCGACAATGCGCACGACCCACAGCCGCGACAGACGCGCCGCTGCCCCAACAGTACCGCAGGCGAGGCCGAGCAGGGTGGTGAGCACCGACAGCATGATCGTGACCCAGGCGGCCTGCAGGAAGAACGGATAGATCTTCCACATGAGTTCGAAATCCAAGGCGCTCTCCCGTCCTGCCAGCTGTTGTGGTGGCTAGTGGTGGTCCTTGCGTTGAAGGATCGGCAGGGCACGGATCTCGCGCACCAGTGCCAGGGTTTCCTCAATCGCGGCGGTGAGGAATTTCTCGCCGTTCTCGGCAGTGGCGACCGTCGGGTCGCCCATGGTGCCATCCGGCGACACTTCGGACCACCAGCGCATCAGCATGGCCTTGCCGCCGCCCTTGGCAAGATCGAGATTGAAGAATTTTGCCTTCGGATCGTGCAGGTTCTGCGTCGCCGCCTTTTCGAGATGGACGTCCTCGGGATGCAGGTGCTTGTACATCGCCGCCTCGAACTCACCGGCGTGGGCGATGCCGCCGATATCGGACTGCCTAATGTCGTTGATGCGATCGGCGCACAGGTTCCAGTAGGAGGCTGACACGCAGATGATGCCGGTTTCGATGACAGTCTTGCGCGCGGCAAGGTCGAGCACCGGATGGTTCGAGCCGTGCGAGTTGAGCAACAGGATGCGCCGGAAGCCGTGATGGGCCAGCGACCGGGTGATGTCGGTGACAAAGGCGATCAGGGTTTCCGGTGAAATCCAGATGACGCCCGGGAAATCCTTGTGGTGTTCGTTGAACCCGTACGGCACTGCCGGCATGACGAAAACCTCGTCCGGCGCCTGTTCGGCAACGCCGTTGGCGACGGCCATGCCGAGCACCGTGTCAGTGTCGAGCGGCATATGCGGTCCGTGATCCTCGGTCGCCGAGACGTTGAGGATGACAACGCGATCCTTGTCGGCGTCGCGCACATCCTGCCAGGTCAGCTTTCCGTAGGTGGTCGTCATGGTGTCACGGTCTTTGCAGGATTGACCCAAAAGAGCCGCCGGAGGACCCGGCGGCTCGCTGTGGCATCGGATCAGCGGATGTCGCCGCCGACCCATTCATTGGCGATTTCCAGATAGGTGCCGTCCTCCATCATGGAGTCGAGCGCTTCCTGCATGGCCGCCTTCAGTTCCGGATTGCCCTTTCGGATGGCGATGCCGGCGCCGACGTCCTCGGTTTCGAGGTCGGGAAGGGTGACGAAGTCGTCGCCATTGGCCTTCATCGCCAGAATGACGGCGATGGAGTCGGCGACGATGGCATCGACACGACCATTCTTCAGCTCAAGCATCAGCTCGGGCAGGCCCTTGTAGGTGTTGACGCTGTAGCCCTGCTCGCGGGCCCATGCCTCGTGCGTTTCACCAAGCGTCACGCCAATCTTGGCACCATCGAGATCGGCAACGCTCTTGACCTCGGAATCCGGCTTGGTGAACACGGCGCGGCGCGTGTTGTAGTAGGGGCCGACGAAATCGACGACCTTTTCACGTTCGGCAGTGATCGACATCGAGCCGACGATGGCGTCGTACTTGTTGGCCAGGAGCCCGGCAATGATCCCGTCCCAGGCCGTGGTCACGACCTCGGCCTCGATGCCCATGCGCTTGGCGATTTCCTTGCCCACGGCGGGGTCGAAACCGACGACTTCGTTCTGCTCGTTGACGAAGTTGAACGGCGGATAGGCGCCGCTCATTGCAATCTTCATCGCGCCTTTTTCCGTGAGACTTGCCAGTTCATCCGCCGTCGCAGAGGCGACAAGACTGAATCCGGCCACGAGCGCCACGCCCGTGGCAACGATCGTCTTGAGCAATGCTCTGTTCGTCTTCATATCAAATTTCCTTGTTTGCACCCTGACTTGAGGGGGCTGCCCTCGTCCCGCGCCCGTGCACAAACGGACGCCAATATCAAAGGCTTGCACAGCAAAGCATCATCGTGCAAATAAATATGAGCAATTGTATATATTGAGCAGATCTATGTTACGTCCCTTCGAACAGCGCTTTCCGTTCAATCTCGACTGGAACCTGTTGCGGACCTTCATGGTCGTGGTTGAACGAAAGGGAGTTTCCCGCGCCGCCGATTTCCTCGGACTGAAGCAACCAACGATATCGAGCGCGCTTAAAAGGCTCGAGGATGCGGCCGGTCACAAGCTGATCGAACGCAGTCCGGCTCGATTCCAGGTCACGCGCGCCGGCAAGATACTTTACGAGGAATGTCTCAGTGTCTTCGGCACGGTCTCGCGCCTGCCGTCGCTGATGGCGGCGGAAGACGAGGAGCTGGCCGGACACATTTCCATCGTCTCGGCAAGCCATGTCGTCTCGCCGCATCTGGATGCCGTGCTCGGGCGTTTCGCAGCGACGCACCCGGGCGTGACCTATTCCATTGTCGTTTCCGAGAGCGCCGAGGTTCTCGGGCGGGTGCGTCAGAATCAGGCAAGCCTCGGCATCTGCCTGCTCAGCGAGCCGGTCAAAACACTCGATTGCCGCATCTTGTTCCGTGAGAACTTCGGCCTGTACTGCGGGCAGCGTCACAGGTTGTTCGGGCGCAATGGCATTGCACTTTCCGAACTGCGCGGGGAGCCGTCCGTGTCCTTCCAGACCGAGATCGAGCACGGCCCGCTCGATTCTGTTACTCGCCTGAGAGCGCGGGCCGGACTGACGCCGGGACTGAAGGGAGTTTCGCCCAACCTGACGGAAGTCAGGCGCATGATCACTGCCGGTATCGGCATCGGCGCCCTTCCGGTTCATGTCGCCAGCCAGGACGTGGCCCATGGCCTGCTCTGGCAATTGCCGCCATATTCGCGCCTGCCGGAGGTCGACATTTTCCTGGTCACCAATCCCAAGCGCACGCTGTCGCCGCCCGAGACCGTCTTCATCAGGATGATCGACGAGATGATCGACACCGTGCCTCTCGAAGAGCGCACCTATTCGGGATGAAGGATGCCGTGGCGCGCTCATCCCTCAAGCGCTCCGAAACGAGTTTGCAGCCGGATCATGGCTCGATCGAAATCCTCAGCCGCAAGAACGGCGAGGAACCGTCCCTGGCCGCTGTTTGCGCCTTCGGTCAGCCCGGACGATGAAAACTCTTGAATTGCGCTACTTCGGTTTCGATGAACTGCCAGACGGTCCTGATTTGCGGCAGTGCCCTGAGGCTTTCATGCACGGCAACCCAATAGGACCGGTCGATCCGGATCTCGGGCAGAACCAGTTCGAGCGCCGTGTTTTCCGCTGCGATGTAGTCGTGCAGGATGCCAATTCCGGCGCCTGAGCACACGGCCTGCTGCTGGCCCATGGCACTCGAGATCGACACGACATTCGTCCAGGTTCTGGACACCTCAGCAACAAAGCTCAATTCCGGTGTCGGAATGAGGTCTTCGACATAGCCAACCAACCTGTGCTGGGCGAGATCGGCGGCGCTTTCCGGCCGTCCGGCGTGCTCAAGATAGCCGGACGACGCGTAAAGACCGAGCGTATAGTCCGTGAGCTTCTTGCTGACCAACTGCCCCTTCAGCGGCCGGCCCACCAGGATGGCGATGTCCGCTTCGTGCTGGGACAGTGAAAAGGCGCGTGAGACCGGCACCAGCTCGAGTCGCAGGCCGGGATTCCGTTCGGCAAGCCGGCCCAGTCGCGGTGCCAGAAAGGAGACGCCGAATCCGTCCGGTGCGCCGATCCGGACCGTGCCAGTCACGGCCACACTGGTTTCCGTGACCTGGGCGGCGGCGGTCAGTATCGGGCCTTCGGCCTCTGCCAGGGCTTCGAACAGCACACGTCCGGGTTCGGTCAGCGTGCAGCCCGTCGTGCTGCGAAACAGCAGCTTTGCATCAAGTGATGTCTCCAGCGCCGTCAAGCGGCGGCTGAGTGTTGCCTGATTGACGCCGAGCGCTTTTGACGCCGCCAGCATCTGTCCTGCGCGTGCGACCGCCAGGAAAAGGCGGGCGTCGTCCCAGTTCATTGGCCGTTTCTTCATGGGCGTAATATGCAAATTTGCAAAAAGGATATCAACTATTGTCGATTGTGTTTCGAATTTCGGCATTACAGGTTTGCGGCAACGCAAGGAGACCCCGATGACCGAGATCGCTCATTTCATTGCCGGCAACAGCTATCGTGGCGCGCCGGCCAGCACGATGCCCGTGTTCAACCCGGCAACCGGCACGGCGGAAAAAACGGTCGTCATGGCATCCGCCGCGGATGTCGAACAGGCCGTGGCTGCGGCGAAGGCAGCCTTTCCGGCCTGGGCGAACACGCCGCCGCTGCGCCGGGCGCGCATTCTCGACACGTTCAAGAACATCATGTGGGAGCGCATCGAGCAATTGGCCGAGGTCATCGCCTCCGAACACGGCAAGACCTTCGAGGATGCCCGCGGCGAGGTCACCCGCGGCATCGAAGTTGCCGAATTCGCGACCGGCGTTCCGCACCTTCTCAAGGGTCAGTTCTCGGAGAATGTCGGCTCCGGCGTCGATGCCCATTCGGTGCGTCAGCCGCTTGGCGTGGTTGCCGGCATCTCGCCGTTCAATTTCCCGGCCATGGTGCCGATGTGGATGTATCCGATCGCACTCGCGGTTGGAAACACCTTCGTCCTCAAGCCCTCCGAACGCGACCCATCCGCTTCGCTGTTGATGGCGCAGTGGCTCACTGAAGCCGGGCTGCCGGACGGTGTGTTCAACGTCGTTCAGGGCGACAAGGTGGCCGTCGATGCACTTCTGACTCACCCCGACGTCAAGGCCGTCAGCTTCGTCGGTTCGACCCCGATTGCGCGCTATATCCAGCAGACGGGCATCGCTCACAACAAGCGCGTCCTCGCCCTTGGCGGGGCCAAGAACCATGCGATCGTCATGCCCGATGCCGATCTCGACATGACAGTCAACGCCCTGATGGGCGCTGCCTACGGTTCGGCCGGCGAACGCTGCATGGCGATTTCCGTGGTGGTGCCGGTGACCGACGCCGTTGCCGACGCCCTGGTCGAGCGCCTCGTTCCCAAGATCAAGGCGCTCAAGGTCGGCCCCTACACAGACAAGGCATCGGAGATGGGACCACTTGTCAGCGCCGAAGCGCTGGCGCGGGTGACAGGCTATATCGAGGCCGGCGTCGCTGACGGGGCCGATCTCGTCGTCGATGGCCGTACGTTCAAGCCGACCGCGCCCGGCTGCCAAAACGGCTATTTCATCGGCGGGTCGCTGTTCGACAGGGTCAGGCCGGACATGTCGATCTACACCGACGAGATTTTCGGTCCGGTGCTGTCGATGGTGCGTGCCAACTCCTATCAGGAGGCGGTCGAGATCATTCATGGTCACAACTACGCCAACGGCACGGCCATCTTCACCCGCGACGGCGACACGGCCCGCAATTTCAGTCAGGAAATCGAAGTCGGCATGGTCGGCATCAACGTACCGATCCCGGTGCCGATGGCCTTCCATTCCTTTGGTGGCTGGAAGGACTCGATCTTTGGCGATCACGCCATGCACGGCACTGAAGGCGTCAATTTCTACACGCGTCGGAAGACCACGACGACCCGTTGGCCGAACGGGCTCAGAAGTGATCCCAACTTCCACTTCCCAACGCTGGGCTGAGGGGCGAACCACATCGGCGGTCTGCGAGGCGCGTCGCCGGTGCGCTCGTGGCCGGGTGCGACACTTCTGCCGGCTGTGACAGGGCGTACGCATGACGGCCCGGCGGTTCGTGCAGCCGTTGTGCGGACTTCTGCCTTGATTTGCAGGCTTTGACAGTCGACTCCGCTCGACGCGGGCGATCGCTGCAAACGGCAACAGAAGGCCGAATGCTGCGCGCCGGCACACCTAAATGCAGGTACGGCACATTGACCGTTTGGGCGCGCGCCTGCTAGTTGCCGCGCGTCATCATCAAGGGACGCGCCGGGCGAACCAATTTTCGCCGCGCGATACAACATGCCTGATATCGCCAGTTTCTTCGCTTCCTACGGCGCCTTCGTTTTCGCCATGATCGGTGCCGGAGTGGCCGGTGGGCTCGTTGCTGGCCTGCTCGGCGTCGGCGGCGGCATCGTCATTGTGCCGGTGCTCTATTTCGTTCTGAGTGCGCTCGGAACCCATCCCGATGTCGGCATCAAGGTCGCCGTAGCCACCTCGCTGGCAACCATCATGGTCACCTCGTTGTCGTCGGCCCGCAGCCACGCCAAGCGCGGCGCAGTCGACTACGACCTGCTCAAGACCTGGGGGCTCCCTATCGTTGTCGGCGTCATCTCCGGCACGGTGCTGGCGAGCTACGTCAGGGGCTGGGTGATGACGTCCATCTTTGCCGTTGTGGCGCTTCTGGTGGCGCTCAACATGCTGTTTCGCGGCAAGGGCGCAAAGATCATGGATGAGTTCCCGAACGGCGGCGTCAAGCTCGGTTCCGGCTATATCGTCGGCCTGATCTCCTCGATGATGGGCATTGGCGGCGGCACGCTGAGCGTGCCGATTCTCACTGCTTTCGGTTTCGAGATCCGCCGGGCCGTCGGAACGGCAGCCGCCATTGGCTTCCTGATCGCCATCCCGGGCACCATCGGCTATGTCATCGCCGGATGGTCGGCGACCGACCTGCCGGCTGGATCGATCGGCTATGTCAACCTGATCGCCTTCATCTCACTGGTGCCGCTGACGGCGCTGTTTGCCCCTGTTGGCGCCCGCATCGCCCATACAATTCCACAGAACGTGCTGCGCTATGCCTTCGCGGCCTTCCTGTTCGTGACCTCGGCCCGCATGTTTTGGGATCTGCTGAGCTAGCAAGCGAAACGCGCCCGGCCCGAACTGGGCAACGCGCAGCCGCTCGGGAGGTGACTGAACAGGCAGTGTGCCGCCGCAAGGCGGGCACTGCCTTTCTGTACCTGCGAAGAAATACGCAGCGACATGCCGGCACGCCGCGCCGCGCTGATTTGCCGGAAAACGCTACCCAGAATCCCTGAGCACGGGCAAAAATTATGCAGGCGATGATTTTGCCGCATAAGTGGGCTTGTCAAGGGCGCGTTAATGCCTTTGTATGAACCAATTGAAAAATGGTTCGAGCCAATCGAGCCGTGTCTGGAACGGTCCGGGACAAGATGAAGGCATTCGCGCTGGAGGAAAACTCCACCTATGCGCTTGAGCGCATCAGGACGCTGCTCGAGCCGGGCCAGCTTGGTCCGGACGGCAAGCTGCCGACCGAACGCGCCCTCAGCGAGATGCTTGGCGTCGGGCGCCGCTCGGTACGGCGGGCGCTCGAAGTGCTCGAGGCCGAAGGCCAGATCTGGCGTCGTCAGGGATCGGGCACCTTTGCCGGGCCGCCGCCCGGCGGGGCGCTGCATGGACTCGACCGGCTGGTTGCCGACGCCAATTTCCTCGATGTCATGGAAGTGCGGCTGAGGATTGAACCGCAGCTCGTCCAGCTTGCTGCCATTCGCGCCACGCCTGCCGATATCGACAAGCTGCGTTCGATTCACGCCCACATCATGCAGGACGGCGACGCCGACGCCATCGAGCTGTGGGACAGTGCCTTCCATCACAAGATCGCCGAGTGTGCCGGCAACCGGCTGTACCTGGCTATTTTCGAAATGGTCGACCGCGTGCGCCAGGATGCGGCCTGGATCAACATCCGCGAGAAAGCGCGCAACGCCAGCCGGTTGTCGCAGTATTCCGATCAGCACGAAAAGATCATTGCCGCCATCGAGGAGCGCGACCCGGTCGCAGCCGGAGAAGCCATGCGCAACCACCTCCTGGCGTTGCAGGAAAATCTCATACGAATAACGTCGCTGGGAGCTGTCGAAGGTGGCTAGAGCGCAAGCACGAACGGCGCCGAAAGTGGCGGGCAGCGTTCTCAATATCGAAAATCTGTCGGTGCGCTTCATCGAGGCGCCCGTCAACACGGTCGACGACATCAGCTTCGAGATCGAGAAGGGCAAGACCCTGTGCCTTGTCGGTGAAAGCGGCTGCGGCAAGTCGGTGACGGCGCTGGCGACGATCGGGCTGCTGCCGAAGAAGGCGTCGCGCATCGAGGCCGGCCACGCCATGTTTCATGGCGAGGACTTACTGACCCGGTCGCGCGACGAGATGGAAAAGATCCGTGGTGACAGGATCGCCATGATCTTCCAGGAACCGATGACCTCGCTCAATCCGGTGTTCACCGTCGGCGAGCAGGTGGCCGAAGCGGTGCGCCGGCATCGCAAGGTCGGCAAGGCAGAGGCGCGGGCGCGGGCACTCGAGATGTTCCGGCGCGTGCGCATCCCGAGCCCGGAAAAGCGCCTCGACGAATATCCGCATCAGCTGTCGGGCGGCATGCGCCAGCGCGTCATGATCGCCATGGCCCTGGCCAATGATCCTGAACTGCTGATCGCCGACGAACCCACAACGGCGCTCGATGTCACCATCCAGGCCCAGATCCTCGACCTGATGCGCGATCTGCAGCGCGAGACCGGCACGGCGCTCCTGCTGATCACCCATGACCTCGGTGTTGTCGCTGAAATCGCCGACGAAGTCGCGGTGATGTATGCCGGACGCATCGTTGAGAAAGGGCCGGCCAGCGCCATCTTCAACGATCCCCAGCACCCATACACACTCGGGTTGATGGGCTCCATGCCCTCGCTCGGCCCCAAGCAGGGACGCCTCACCACCATTTTCGGCTCGGTGCCGACGCCGCACGCGCTGCCGCCTGGATGCCGATTTGCCACGCGCTGCCCGTTCGCGGATGCACGCTGTCACGCCGAAGTCCCGCCGCTTGTCGCCGGGGGAAAAGGCCATGCCTGGGCGTGCTTCAAGGCGCCGCTCGAGACCAATATCGCGGAGGTGACGGCATGAGCGAGCCGATCATCGAAACACAGGATATCGTCAAGCACTTCGGCGGGCGTGATCTCCTCGGCTCACATGCGATCGTGCATGCGGTCGACGGCGTCAACCTGACGATCAACCGTGGCGAGACTTTCGCCATTGTCGGTGAATCGGGATGCGGGAAATCGACCCTCGCCCGACTATTGCTGCGGCTGCTCGAACCGACCAGCGGCAAGGTGATCTATGACGGCAAGGACCTGACGGCACTGCCGACGAGCGAAATGCGAAAGCTGCGCGCCGAGATGCAGTTCGTCTTCCAGGACCCGTTCTCCTCGCTCAATCCGCGCATGACCGTCGGGCAGCTGATCGAGGAGCCGCTGCTGGTTCACTCGAAGATGAACCGCAACGAGCGGCGCGACAAGGTGCGGGAACTGCTGCACCAGGTGGGTCTCGGGGCCCAGTTCGCCAACCGCTATCCGCACGAGTTTTCCGGAGGCCAGCGTCAGCGTATCGGCGTCGCCCGCGCTCTTGCCTCGGGCCCCAAGCTTCTGATCGGCGACGAGCCGGTTTCCGCCCTCGATGTCTCGGTGCAGGCCCAGATCATCAACCTACTCGAAGACCTCAAGGAAACCTTCGGGCTGACCCTGATCATTATTGCACATGACCTTGCCGTGATCCGCCACATGAGCGACCGCGTCGCGGTGATGTATCTCGGGCAAGTGGTCGAGACGGCGGCAACCAACGCCTTATTCGAAAAGCCGCTGCATCCGTATGCCCAGGCGCTGCTGAGCGCCATTCCGGTGCCGGTGCCGGGCAGGGAACCGGCCAAGTCCAAGCTGACCGGCGACGTGCCGTCGCCTGTTGCGCCGCCCTCGGGCTGCCGGTTCCACACGCGCTGCCCGTACGCAACCGAATTGTGCGGAAAAAAGGAACCGGTGCTCACCAGCGCCGGAGACGGCCATTTCGTCGCCTGCCACCACTTCCAGACCATCACTGCTGCCGATCGCCCGGTCGATGCGACCTCGGGACGTACGGCAGCGGCCGACAAGAGATTCGCGCTCTATCAGCAACACAGCGGAAAGAGCGGAATGAAGACTTCCGCCTAACACATCCCAACCATGGCCGGCGCGAGGACGTAGCACTTGCCGGCCGCAACGTCAGGAGAATGGCACCATGAAGCTCAAGCATCTGTTGCTTGCACTCGCCACGTCCGTCGCCCTTGCGGGGCCGGGTCTGGCCAGCGAATTCAAGATCGGGCTCGCCGAAGACCCCGATCTTCTCGACCCCGATCAGGCCCGCAGCTTCGTGGGGCGCATTGTTTTCGCCTCGCTGTGCGACAAGCTGGTCGACATCACGCCCGACCTCGAGATCATTCCCCAGCTGGCGACTGGCTGGGCGTGGTCGGACGACGGCATGGCCCTGACCATGGACCTCAGGAAAGGTGTGACCTACCAGGACGGCACGCCGTTCGACGCCGCCTCCGTAGCCGCGAACATCGATCGTTCGCAGAACCTGCCGGAGTCGCGCCGCAAGAGCGAGTTGAACTCCGTCGAGTCCGTCGACGTCCTCAGCCCAACCCAGGTCAAGTTCAACTTGAAGGCGCCCGACGCCACGCTTCTCGCTCAGCTCGCCGACCGCGCCGGCATGATGATGTCGCCGACCGCTTTCGAGGCCGCGGGTCTCGATTTCGCCAACAATCCAGTGTGCTCGGGTCCGTTCAGCTTCGGCGATCGCGTCCAGCAGGATCGCATCGTGCTCAACAAGTATGAAGGCTACTGGAACGCCGACGCCATCAATTTTGACACGGTGACGTTCCTGCCGATCCCGGATGCCACCGTTCGCCTGGCCAATGTCCGTTCTGGCGATCTCGACATGCTTGAACGGCTCAACGCCACTGATGCCAAGTCGGTCAAGGACGACGCGAACCTGACCTACGCCCAGGCCGTGTCGCTCGGCTACCAGGGCATCACCGTAAACCTCGCCAATGGCGCTGGTGCCGGCAGCCCGATCGGCGACAGCAAGCTCGTTCGTCAGGCTTTCTCGTGGGCACTCGACCGCGAAGCTATCAACCAGGTGGTGTTCGATGGTGCCTTTGCCGCCGGCAACCAGCCGTTCCCGCCGACCAGCCCGTGGTACAACAAGGATATTCCTGTGCCGCCGCGTGATGTCGACAAGGCCAAGGCCCTGCTGGCGGAAGCCGGCTATGACGCCCCGGTCGATGTCGAACTGACCGTCTCGAACGCGCCCGTCAACCAGCAGCTTGGCCAGGTCATTCAGGCCATGGCGACCGAGGCGGGCTTCAACGTCACGCTGAAGTCGACCGAATTCGCCACGCTGTTGTCCGCACAGTCGGCGGGCGACTACATGACCGACCAGATCGGCTGGTCCGGCCGCGTTGACCCGGATGGCAACATCTACTCGTTCGTCGTGACCGGTGGTGGCCTCAACGACAACAAGTACTCCAACCCGGAAATCGACAAGCTGCTCGGCGAAGCGCGCACCTCCACCGATATCGCGACGCGCAAGAAGTATTACGACGAGGCCAGCGTCATCCTCGATGACGAGCTCCCGATCATCTACCTGTATCATCAGACCTGGATCTGGGCGCTCAACAACAACGTCAAGGGCTACACGCCTTATCCGGACGGCATGATCCGTCTGGAGGGTGTTTCCAAGGAATAGATCCTGACGACAAACCGGGGCGGCCGTGAACGCGGCCGTCCCATTCAAGCATCGCTTGCAACAAAAGTTCCGCCATGCTGCGCTACATCGGCAAACGCCTGCTCATCGCCATACCGACACTATTCATCGTGTCGATCTTCGTCTTCCTGCTGCAAAAGCTGTTGCCGGGAGATCCCGCGCTCGTCATGGCCGGCGAGGACCGCAGTCCAGAAGTCATCGCCTTCATCCGGGAGAAATACCGGCTCAATGATCCGCTGATCATGCAGTATTTCTACTGGATCGGGGCAGCGCTGCAGGGCGATTTCGGCATCTCGCTGAGGACGAACCAGCCGGTCATGGCGCTGATCGGCCAGAAGCTGCCGGTGACCATCCAGCTTGCCATCATGTCGATGATAATTGCGTTTCTCATCGGCATTCCCGCCGGCATCCTGTCGGCGATCAAGAAGGGTACGATCATCGACTACGTCGCCAACGTGGTTGCCCTTTCCGGCCTGTCGATCCCCAATTTCTGGCTCGGCATCATGCTTATTCTGCTCGTTTCCGTGCAACTCGGCTGGCTGCCAGCCTCCGGGTTCGAGCTGTTCACAGTCGATCCGGTGCGTTCGCTCCAGACCATGATCATGCCGGCTTTCGTGCTCGGCACAGGCCTGGCAGCGGCGCTGATGCGTCACACGCGCTCGGCCATGCTCGGCGTTCTCAAATCGGATTATGTGCGCACCGCCCGCGCCAAGGGACTTTCGGAAAACGTCGTCATCCTCAAACACGCTTTCCGCAACGCGCTCCTGCCCATTGTCACGCTCAGCGCCCTGCTGTTTGGGCAATTGCTCGCCGGCGCTGTGCTGACCGAACAGATTTTCACCATTCCCGGCTTCGGCAAGCTGATCGTCGATGCCGTGTTCAACCGCGACTACGCCGTGGTCCAGGGCGTGGTGCTGTGCACCGCCTTCGGCTTCATCATGATGAACCTGATCGCCGATGTTCTTTACGTCCTGCTCAATCCGCGGATGAGGGAAGGCAAATGACAAGTACCGCCGTCGAAACCCTTCCTCAAAACGATCTCAAGACCGAAAACAGGGCCTGGACCAAGCTCAAGTCGAGCCATTCCGCCATGGCTGGCGCGGTGCTGGTGATCTTCTTCATTCTCGTCGCCGTTCTGGCGCCGGTGTTGCCGATCGCCGATCCGGCCGCGACCGACTGGGGTGCGGTGCGCAAGGCGCCTTCGGCTGCCCATTGGCTCGGCACCGACGAAATCGGTCGAGACCTGTTTTCCCGCATGATCTGGGGCGCGCAGGCCTCGTTGCTGGCCGGTGTCGTCTCGGTGGCGATCTCGGTGGCAATCGGCGTGCCCTTCGGTCTGATCTCGGGCTATTTCGGCGGCTGGACCGACCAGATCATCTCGCGCATCACCGACGCCCTGCTGGCAACGCCGTTCCTGATCCTCGCCATCGCACTCGCCGCCTTTCTCGGCCCGAGCCTGACCAACGCAATGATCGCCATTGGCCTTTCTTCGATGCCGGTCTTCATCCGGCTGACACGCGGCCAGGTTCTCGCAGTCAAGACCGAGGACTATGTCGAGGGCGCCCATGCCATCGGCCTGAGCCATATCCGCATCATCGCACGCTATATCCTGCCCAACGTCTTTTCGCCGATCCTGGTGCAGGCGACATTGACGGTGGCGACGGCGATCATCGCCGAGGCCAGCCTCAGCTTCCTCGGACTTGGGCAGCAACCGCCGGCGCCAAGCTGGGGTTCGATGCTCAACGTTGCCAAGAACTTCCTCGAACAGGCGCCCTGGATGGCCATGTGGCCCGGCGCGGCGATCTTCCTGGTCGTCATCGGATTCAACCTTTTGGGCGACGGCCTGCGCGATGCGCTAGACCCGCGCGAAACGGACTAGGAAAGAACAGGTCATGACTGCTTTCACCACCCGGCCGGAAATTCTCGGGACATTCGGCGTGGTCACCTCCACTCACTGGATCGCCAGTGCCGTCGGCATGTCCATGCTGGAAAAAGGCGGCAATGCCTTTGACGCGGCAGTTGCGACCGGTATGGCGCTGCAGGTGCTCGAACCGCACCTCAATGGACCGGGGGGCGATCTTCCGGGTGTGATCCACGCGGCAAAGACCGGCAAGACCGAGGTTCTGTGCGGTCAGGGACCTGCGCCGACCGGCGCGACGATTGCTCATTACCGCAGCGAAGGGCTCGACGTCATTCCCGGCGATGGCCTGCTGGCAACAGTCATTCCCGGTGCCTTCGACGGCTGGATGCTGATGCTTCGCGACTACGGGCGGCTGAGCTTTGCCGAGGTGATGGCGCCGGCAATCCGTTATGCCGAACACGGCCACCCGATGCTGCCGCGCGTCTCCAAGACCATCGAGAGGCTGGCGCCGTTCTTCAAGGAACACTGGCCGACCTCGTACGAGACGTGGCTGCCCAGCGGGTCGTTGCCGGCGCCGCTGTCCAATTTCAGGAACCCGGTGCTGGCGGAAACCTGGAAGCGGCTGGTGGCTGAATCACAGGCGAAATCAAGCCGCGAAGATCAGATCGAGGCGGCGCGCGATGCCTTCTACTGTGGCTTCGTCGCTGAAAAGATCGAGGCCTATCTCACAACCGCCGAAATCATGGATGCCAGCGGCAATCGCCACAAGGGCGTGCTGAGCGCCGAGGACATGGCGGGATGGCAGGCCCGGTTCGAAGCGCCGGTGACCTACGACTATCACGGCTGGACCATCGCCAAGACCAGTTCGTGGGGGCAGGGGCCGGTGCTTCTGCAATCGCTCGCCATTCTCAGCGAGTTCGACATTGCCGCGATGGACCCGAACGGCGCCGAGTTCGTCCACACCGTTGCCGAGGCGATGAAGCTGAGCTTTGCCGACCGCGAAGCCTATTACGGCGACCCGGATTTCATGGACGTGCCGCTCGATACGTTGCTGTCGAAGGACTACAACCGGACGCGCGCAGCGCTGATTTCCGATCAGGCTTCCTATGACCTCCGTCCTGGAGTTGTTCCCGGCTTCGAGGATCAGGTGGAACGCGGCATCGCAAATCTCGATCGCGTCAGCCCGAAGGGGACGGTCTATGAACCGACAATGGCGCATCTTTCAGAAAAGAAGGGTGACACCGTCCATATCGATGTCATCGACGCCGAGGGCAATTTCGTCTCGGTGACGCCGTCGGGCGGCTGGCTGCAGTCTTCGCCGATCGTGCCCGGCCTCGGCTTCTGTCTCAACTCGCGGGCGCAAATGTTCTGGCTCGAGGAAGGGCTGCCGTCGTCGCTGGCACCCGGCAAGCGGCCTCGGACGACGCTGACGCCTTCGCTCGGACTATTCGAGGGCAAGCCGACAATGGCCTTCGGCACGCCGGGTGGCGACCAGCAGGACCAATGGCAACTCTCCTTCTTCCTGCGGCATGTCCACCACGGGCTGAACCTGCAGGAAGCCATCGACCTGCCGCTGTTCCATACAAACCACATGCCCGCTTCGTTCTATCCGCGCGGTCGCCAGCCGGGCGAGATCGTCCTCGAGGACAATTTCGGTGCTGAGACGCTGGATGTCCTCAAGGCGCGCGGCCACAGGCTCAACGTCGTTCCGGCCTGGACCGTCGGCCGCCTGACTGCCGCCAAGCGTGACGCAGACGGTTTGTTGCGCGCCGCGGCGACGCCACGCCTGATGCAGGCCTACGCCGTAGGGAGGTGACATGACCTATTCGATCGTTGCACGCGACCCTGAGACCGGCTTTCTCGGCATATCGGTCGCCAGTCGCTTCTTCGCCGTCGGCGCACTGGTTCCGAACATCAAGGGCAGGGTCGGCGCCGTCGCCACCCAGGCCTTCGTCAGCCCGCTCTACGGCACTGACGGATTGGTGCTTCTGGAAGAGGGCAAGAGCCCGGAACAGGTGATCGAGACCGTCACGGGGCGCGATGCCGGCTATGAGCAGCGGCAGATGCACCTGATCGATGCCAAGGGGCACAATGCCGCTTTCACCGGCGCGAAATGCATCGACTGGGCCGGACATCTTGTCGACGACAATATCTCGGTTGCCGGCAACATGCTGGCCGGACCCGAAGTCGTGGCTCAGACGATGAAGGCCTTCAAGGCCGCCGCCGACAAGCCGTTCGCCGAGCGTTTCCTCATTGCCATGCAGGCCGGCGAGGATGCCGGCGGCGACAAGCGCGGCCGGCAATCGGCGGCGCTCAAGATCTATCGCGACCAGGACTATGCCTGGCTCGACATCCGTACCGACGACCATGCCGATCCACTCGCCGAACTGCGCCGGCTCTATGCCGTGGCACAGGAGCGTTTCCTTTATGTCGCCGAGACCATGGCGACGCGGGACAACTACGACGGCATGATCGACCGCACCGTCATCGACAAGCAGATCGCCGATTTCGACGCCGATCGCGAAGCCAGGGGCGTACCGTCAGCCTCGTTCATGTCGGCACCGAAGGCCTGATCAGATTTAGGGAATCCGAGGAGCGGAGAGGGGGCAGGGGCGTTTGCGGCACGCCTCTGCCTTTCGCTTGTTCAGGCCCCGGACTTCGGCATATCGGCAATCGTGGCCAGGATGCGCACCCAGGAGCGTATGCCTTTGTGGAACGAGATGAGATTGTACTTTTCGTTGGGCGAATGGGCGCGGTCGTCATCCAGCCCAAAGCCGACCATCAGCGCATCCATGCCAAGGATCGACTGGAAGTCGCCGACAATCGGGATCGATCCGCCACCGCCGGTAACCACCGCCGGCTTCGGCCATTCTTCCGACAAGGCCGCCTTGGCGCGCGCAAGAAGCGGAGAGTCATAGGGCAGTTGCGTCGCCGGCGCGCCGCCATGCCTGGCAAATTCGACCGAGCAGTCCGCCGGTATCTTTGAGCGCACATAGGCGCGGAAGCTGTCGCGTATCTTTTCCGGGTCCTGATCGCCGACGAGACGGAAAGAGACTTTGGCGGTTGCCTTTGACGCGATGACGGTCTTGAAGCCGGCGCCGGCATAGCCGCCGGCAATGCCGTTGACCTCTGCCGTCGGACGGGCCCAGATCAGTTCGAGCGACGTGCGGTCTTTTTCGCCCGCCGGAATGGACAGGCCGTACTCGGCAAGCAGGTTGGCCGGCATTTGAGACAATTCGTCCCAGATACGGCGAACATCCTCACGGGTTTCACTGACCCCTTCGTAGAAGCCGGGAAGGGTGACCGCGCCGGATTCGTCGTGCAGTCCGGCGAGGATGTCGCAAAGCACATGCACGGGGTTGACGACCAGGCTGCCATCGCCCGAATGCACGTCGCGGTCGGCGCCGGTGACGGTGACTTCCTCGCCGACGAGGCCCCTTAGCGAGGCACAGATCGACGGCGTCTCCGGGTCCCACATGCCGGTATCGCAGACCAGCGCGTAGTCGGCGGTGAGTTCTTGCTTGTTGGCAATGATGAACGGCCGCGCCGACGGTGATCCGGATTCTTCCTCACCCTCGAACAGAATGGTCACCGCGACAGGCATCTCACCGTGTATCTCCTTGTAACTACGCAAGGATTCGACAAACGTCATCAGCTGACCCTTGTCGTCGGAAGCGCCTCGTCCGAAGATGATCTCGGTGCCGTTTTCGGTTTTCCGGATTGCCGGTTCGAAAGGATCGCTGGTCCACAACTCGATCGGATCGACGGGCTGGACGTCGTAGTGCCCGTAAAAAAGCACGTGAGGCGCCTGCGCGGTTGCGCCGGGATGATGAGCCACAACCATGGGGTTGCCCTCGGTATCGCGCACCGATGCCTCAAAGCCGAGTTCGCCGAGATAGTCGGCAAGGAACCCGGCGGCCTGCCGGCATTCACCGGCATAGGCGGGATCTGTCGAAATCGACTTGATACGCAAAAGTGCGAAGAGCTTCTCAAGGCTCGAGGAGAGGTTTTCGTCGACGCGGGCGAGGACGGGCGCGATATCGGACATGGTTCAGGCCTTTACACGGGGCAGAGAAAACTGGCGCACTGACACAAGAATGGCATAAAAGAGGACATGCGCCTTTTGCCGGAGCCTGTTTTCGGGCCTCGGCAATAGGAATTCGAGGTGCGATTTGCCGCATTCCGGCATCGCATATTCGGACACTAAAGGTAGCCTTCTGACGTAACTTGACAATTTGTCTGACATTTAAGCACTATGAGTCACAACAAGAATGTCAAGCCTTGCGGGATTGAGCGGTGACGGAGACAATGCACCGCGAACTGAAATTCCAGCTTATGGACGTATTAGTCTATCCGGCTGGAATTTCTGACATTTTTGCGGGAGTGCAGAAGGCACATATTGATTATGCGCGCGGGATGAATCCAGCCTGCGCCCATTTATAACAGGACGACGAAACCCGTCGTTTGAGAACAAACTGGAGGTTTGGGTATGAAACTAGGACTTATGGGCGGGATCGCTCTGGCGGCAGCGTCAGTAATGATCGCCGGCTCGGCATACGGCTTCGAGGGCAAGAGCCTTGAGGCGGCCGACTGCAGCTATGGCGGCAAGATCAAATCGATCGTCGCGACGGATGAACACACGGTGACCTTCTCCATGTGCTCGCCCGATCCGGCCTTCGAAGCCAAGGCGGCTTTCGTCGTGTTCGGCATCCAGCCCGAAGAGCATATCATGGAAGCCGGACCGACCAAGGGTCTGCTCGAGAACCCGATCGGCACCGGTCCGTTCAAGCTTGACACGTGGAACCGTGGCGACTCGATCATCATGAGCCGCAACGAAAACTACTGGGGCGATGCACCGAAGTTCGACACGCTGGTTTTCCGCTGGAGCGATTCCGGCGCAGGGCGTCTCAACGAACTGCGCGCCGGCACCGTCGACGAGATCGCCAACCTCGGTCCGGACGACTTCGACGCCGTCAAGGGCGATCCGAGCCTGCAGTTCCTGAAGCAGCCGGCTCCGAATATTCTCTATCTCGGCCTCAACAACAACTTTGCGCCGTTCGATAACATCAAGGTCCGCCAGGCCATCGCCATGGGCATCGACCGTCAGCGCATCGTCGACAATTTCTATCCGGCCGGTTCCGAAGTGGCGTCCCACTTCACGCCGTGCTCGATCGTCAACGGCTGTGCCGGTGAAGAGTGGTATGTCTTCGACCCCGAAGCCGCCAAGGCGCTTTTGGCTGAAGCCGGTTATCCGGACGGTTTCAAGACCAGCATCTACTATCGCGACGTCTATCGCTCCTACCTGCCCGAGCCGAGCGTCGTTGCGGTTGAATTCCAGACCCAGCTGAAGCAGAACCTCGGCATCGATGCCGATGTCGTGCCGATGGAATCGGGCGAATTCATCTCCGAATCCAGCGCCGGCAACCTCGACGGTCCGTATCTGCTGGGTTGGGGCGCCGACTATCCGCACGTCACCAACTTCCTCGACTATCACTTCGGCGTCGGCACCAAGCAGTTTGGTACGCCGTTCACCGAAATCACCGACGTGCTGACCGAAGCCGGTACCGTGGCTGACGTCGCCAAGGCCGAGCCGCTCTACGCCGAAGCCAACAACCAGCTCAAGGCTCTGGTCCCGATGGTTCCGATCGTGCACGGCGCTGCTGCCTACGCCGCCCGAGCCGAGGTCAAGGACGCCATCGTCCGTCCGTTCGGTGCCCCGCGTCTGTGGGATGCTGATCCGGGCAAGGACACGCTGGTCTTCATGCAGAATGCCGAGCCGATCAGCCTTTACTGCGCTGACGAAACCGACGGCGAAACCCTGGCCGCCTGCACCCCGGTCGTAGAAGCTCTGCTCGACTACGGCAAGGACAGCGGCGAGATCGTTCCGGCTCTCGCCACGGGCTGCGAAGCCAATGACGACGCCAGTGTCTACGTCTGCCATCTGCGCGAAGGCGTGACCTTCCATGACGGTTCGACTTTCGACGCCAATGACGTCGTTGTGTCCTGGGCTGCCGGTCTGGATGCGTCCAACCCGGCTCACGTCGGCAACACCGGTGCGTTCGACTACTACTCCTATCTCTGGGGTGGCTTGATGAACGCCGAGTAATCGGTGATCTGAACACCGGAGTGGGCGGCATCCGCCCACTCCATTTTTCTCTCATAGCCCGGATATCTCGATGCTCGGATACGCCGCCAAACGCATTCTCATCTCCATTCCGGTCATTCTCGGCATCCTCATCGTCACTTTCGCCCTCGCACGCATGATCCCCGGGGATCCGTGCAAGGCCATGCTGGGTGACAAGGTTTCCGAAGAGACCTGCGCGGCATTCAATGTGCGCTTCGGCTACGACCAGCCGATCACCACGCAGTTTTTCATCTATGCCAAGGACATTCTGTCCGGCAATTTCGGCGACTCCGTACGGTTTTCGCGTCCGGTCATCCAGATCATGGTCGAACGCCTGCCGTTGACCGCCGAACTCGCGGTGCTGGCGCTGATCGTTGCATCCATCGTCGGCATCGGCCTCGGTATCCTTGCAGCGCGACGGGCCAATTCGGCAACCGACGTCGGCACGATGATCCTTGCCAATGTCGGAATCTCGATGCCGGTGTTCTGGCTCGGCCTGATGCTGGCCTACCTGTTCGGCGTGCTGCTGAGGGGCACGCCTCTTTGGCTGCCGCCTTCGGGGCGGCTGTCTGCGGGTTTGACCTCGGTGCCGTTCTACGAGGTCTGGCAATGGAAGCTTGCCGCTGACTCCAGCTGGAGCAAGTTCCTCGAATTCCTCTCTAATTTCTACATCATGAATGCGCTGATCACAGGCAACTGGCCGGTGTTCTGGGATGCGCTCAGGCACATGGTGCTGCCGGTGCTTGCGCTCTCGACAATTCCCATGGCCGTCATCGCGCGTATCACGCGATCCTCATTGCTCGACGTGCTTGGGCGCGACTACATCCGCACGGCCCGCGCCAAGGGTGTCCGGAACAGCGACGTGGTACGCAAGCACGCGCTTGGCAATGCCATGCTGCCGGTGGTGACCATTCTCGGATTGCAGATGGGCGCATTATTGAGCGGCGCGCTTCTGACCGAGACCGTGTTCGGGCTGGCCGGGGTCGGCTCGATGCTGGTGCAGGCGATCTTCGCGCGGGACTACCCGGTGGTGCAGGCCTTCACGGTGATGATCGCGTTGTCCTATGTGTTCATCAACCTGATCGTTGACCTGTCCTACTCCTATCTCGACCCCCGCATCCGACCGCAATAGGACGATCGATCCATGACAAGTTTAGATTCGGCATCCGCAAGTGCGGCGGAGTTCATTGCAGACGAAGGGTTGGTCGGTGATCCCGTTCCGCTGTGGAAACAGGCCTGGAAACGGTTGTTGCGCAAGCGCTCGGGCCAGGTCGGCCTGTTCATCATCGGCACGCTGATCCTGATCGCCATTCTCGCGCCGGTAATTGCGCCCTATGACCCCGACCAGGTGCTCATCGGCGTCGAGCAGGTCAAGCGTCGCGATGCGCCATGCATCCACCTGGCCGGATGTGACGCCAGCAAGCCCCAGCACATCATGGGTATTGACGGCAATTCGCGCGACCTGTTCTCGCGCGTCATCTACGGCTCGCGCATCTCGCTGATGATCGGCATCACCACGGTTTCCGTGGCGCTGTTCTTCGGTGTGCTGTTCGGCGCCATCGCCGGTTATTTCGGCGGCTTGGCGGACAACATCATCATGCGCGTCATGGACGTGATCCTGGGATTCCCATCCCTGCTGCTGGCAATCGCCATCGTGGCGGTGCTCGGGCCAGGCATCGTCAATGCACTGCTGGCCATATCGATCGTGACGATGCCAGCTTATGCGCGCCTGACGCGCGCCTCTGTTCTCTCGGTGAAAATGCTCGACTTCGTCGCGGCGACGCGGGTGCTCGGCGGTTCGAAGTGGCGCATCCTGTTCCTGCGCGTGCTGCCCAACGCCTTTACCCCGATCGTGGTGCTGGCGACGCTCGGCATCGCCACGGCAATTCTCGATGCGGCGGGTCTCAGCTTCCTCGGTCTCGGGGCGCAACCGCCGATGCCGGAATGGGGGACCATGCTCGGCACAGAGCGCAACCAGATCTTCTCGGCGCCGCACCTGGTGTTCTTCCCGGGCGTGGCCATCATGATCACCGTGCTCGGCTTCAACCTTCTGGGTGACGGGTTGCGCGACGCGCTCGACCCGCGGCTCAACAGCTAGAGGACGTCATGACGGCCCCTATTCTTGAAATCCGTAACATGAGTACGACCTTCGCCACCCGCGCGGGCAGGGTGCCGGCGGTCGACAAGGTGTCGATGTCGCTGCGGGCCGGAGAAACGCTGTGCGTTGTCGGAGAAAGCGGCTGCGGCAAGTCGGTGACGGCGTTGAGCGTCATGGGCCTCGTGCCGTTTCCGGGCAAGGTCAGCGAAGGCGAGGTTCTGCTCGACGGCGTCGATCTCCTCAAGATTTCCCCGGCCGCGTTCGACAAGGTGCGGGGCAACCGCATCTCGATGATTTTCCAGGATCCGTCGGCAGCGCTCAATCCCGTGCATACCGTGAGCAGGCAGATCGCCGAAGTCTACGCGCTGCACAAGAACATGAGCGCCAAAGAGTCCGAGAAGGCGGTGATCGACATTCTCTCTGCCGTCGGCATTCCCGACCCTGTCAGTCGCGCCAAGGCGTTTCCGCACGAGCTGTCGGGCGGCATGGCGCAGCGCGTGATGATTGCCATGGCGCTTGCCTGCCAGCCGGAAGTGCTGATCGCCGACGAGCCGACAACGGCGCTCGATGTGACCATCCAGGCCCAGATCCTCGACCTGATGCGCGATCTCAAGCGCGATTTCGGTACCTCGATCATGCTGATCACGCACGATCTCGGGGTGGTGGCGGAAATGGCCGACCATGTCGCGGTGATGTATGCCGGCCAGATTGTCGAGTTTGCCGACGTCCGCACATTGTTCAAGTCGCCACAGCATCCCTACACCAAGGCGCTGTTGCGCTCGGTGCCCGTGGTCGAAGAGAAGACCGAAATGCTCGAGGTCATCGATGGTCGTGTGCCGCAGCTGACGCACTTGCCGCCCGGTTGCCTGTTCGGTCCGCGCTGTACGGCGCGCCTTGAATCCGGCGAGCCGCGCTGCATGAGCCAGGTGCCGCCATTGTTCGATGTCGGCGACAACCACACCAGCCGCTGCTGGCTCAACGAGACGGCAGACAAGACCAAGACCGAAGAAGTGGAATCGGCATGAGCGCCTTGGTGGAAATGCGCGGCGTCAACATGAGCTTTGCCGTGCGCGGCGGCGCCTTCCAGACCGTTCGCGGCCATGTCAACGCGGTCAATGACGTCAATCTCGAGATCGAACGCGGCCGAACGCTCGGCGTCGTCGGTGAAAGCGGCTGCGGCAAGTCAACGCTTGCCCGCATCGTCATCGGACAGTTCCCGCCGACCGAAGGCTCGATCATCTTCGATGGCAAGCAGATCGCCGGTCCCGGCATGGATGTCGATTTCGAGTCGACCAAGCGCATCCAGATCGTTTTCCAGGATCCTTATTCCTCGCTCGATCCGCGCCTGCCGGTCGGGGATTCCATCGCCGAGGGACTGGTCATTCACAAGATCGGCGACGCCAAGAGCCGGCGCAAGGCGGTAACGGACATGCTCGAGCTGGTCGGACTGCCGCCGGCGGCCGCCGACCGGTTCCCACACGAGTTCTCAGGCGGCCAGCGTCAGCGCATCGGCGTGGCGCGCGCCCTGATCATGCAACCCGAATTCGTCATCTGCGACGAACCGACCTCGGCGCTCGACGTCTCGGTGCAGGCGCAGATTCTTAATCTGCTCAAGGAGCTCAAGGGTCAGTTCAACCTGACCATGATGTTCATTTCCCATAACCTGGCCGTGGTCAAGCACATCGCCGACGACGTCATGGTGATGTATCTCGGACATGCCGTGGAGATCACGCCGGCGGACGAGTTGTTCGTCAATCCGCGCCACCCCTATACCAGGGCACTGCTTTCTGCGACCCCGATTGCCGACCCGGACCGGCGCGGCGAACGCATCAAGTTGACCGGGGAACTGCCGTCACCGCTCAATCCACCGACCGGCTGCCCGTTCCACCCGCGCTGCGCGCTAGCCAACGACCGCTGCAAGGCGGAAAACCCGGTGCTTATTGTCGATGGCAATTCCCGAGTTGCCTGTCACGCCGTTGAAGAAGGGCGCTCGGAGCAGCCTGCTGCCTAGTCCCTGATAGCAAGCGGCGGACGCGCTTATGCGCTCCATGCTGCGTGTCGCGGCTTGCGCCAGGCGTCAGGCTGAGGGCGCGGGTCCACCGGCGATGATGCGTCGGATTTCTGCCATGACGGAATCGACGATGTTTTCGACGGCGGCAATCGCTCCGGCCTCATTTTCGGCCATGATGGCGTCGGCGAGATCGCGATGCAGCGGGAAGGAAGCAAGTCCGAATTCGTCACGATGGAAGGGTGATGTAGGCTCGCGGTCGATAGCACCGTCGAGCTGGCCGAGGATGCGGCCATACATCGGATTGCCTGAAGCTTCGTAGATGGCGTTGTGGAACGCCGCGTCCTCGCCACGCCATGGCTTGCCGGCGTAGACCGCCCGCAAAAGCGTGTCACACAGCTTCGAAATCCCGTTGCGCTGCTCGCGGCTGGCGTTGAGCACTGCCTTGCGCACGACATCGACTTCGAGCGTGCGGCGCACTTCGAGCAGATGCAGAAGCGCTTCGCCTTCAAGACGCACGGTCAGCGGCACCATGGCCTGCATGGCCTGCAATGGCGCTGTGAGATAGGTGCCGTCGCCACGCCGGCGGCGAATGATGCCGAGTCCTTCCCAGCGGTTGAGCGCTTCACGCACCGTCGAACGGCCGACGCCGAGCTTTGCGGCAAGCGAGACTTCGGGCGGCAGCCGGTCGCCGATCTTCAGTCCGGCCTTCTCGATCATGTCGGCCAGGGCCTCGAGGATGAGCTCGCCGCGCAAACGTGACTGCAGCGGCGCATTGTCATCCGGGTGCGGATTGCGTGTCACGTGCTGCATTCTCCTCAGCAACGGGGCCTGGAGCGCTGACGGGCCAACGATGGCGACTATTGCGCCGAAAGGTTCAAAATCTGGTCCAGGGCCTCAATAAGCCGGTCCAACTGTTCGGGGCTGTTGTAGCCCTGAACAGACAGACGGGCGATGTGCCTATCTTGCCAAGAAAACACCGGGATTTCCATGCGGTAGCGCTGGCGCAGCGCCAATTGCACGGATTCGGTGTCGCAGGCCGGAAGCGGCAAGGCCGCCATCTGCGGTGCCGAGAACGCGGACGCCGACAGCAAATCGAGCCCGGTCAGCGTCGAAAACCGTTCGGCGGTGCGGCGTGCCAACAGGGCGCACTGGCCGGCAACGGCATCCCAGTCGTGCTCCTTGCGGAAGGCAATCGCCGCCGGAACCGCCAGAAAAGCAGCCGGATCGCGTGTGCCCTGCACTTCGAGCGTGTCGAGGAACGGTGTGTTGCCGAATGCACCCTTGGCCCCGGGCTCATTGATTGTCTCGGTCCAGCCGTGACTGACGACCAGCGGATCGATCAGGTGCTGCATTTCCCGACGGGCATGCAGAAACGCCGAACCCTTCGGCGTCATCAGCCATTTGTGGAAGTTGCCCGAATAGAAATCGGCGCCAAGCGCATCGAGATCGAGCCGGATGTGACCGGGCGCGTGAGCACCGTCGATCACGGTGATGATGCCCTTGTCGCGGCAATGGGCGACGATCTTCCCGATCGGGAACAGCAGCGCCGTCGGCGAGGTGATGTGCGAGATGAACAGCACCCGCGTTCTCGGCGTGATGGCGTCGAGTACGGCCTGGGTAAACTGGTCCTCGCTCACGAGCGGCAACGGGATATTGGCGACAACGATGCGGGCGCCAGTCCGCTGCGCGACATAGGCCAATGTCTTGTCCAGTGCCGCATATTCATGGTCGGAGGTGACGATCTCGTCGCCCGGCTGCAGTTTCAGCGACTGCAGAACGATGTTGAGGCCGAGCGTGGCATTGGTCACCCAGACGAAATCGTCCGGACTGGCGCCAAGTTCTGGCGCGACGGCCTCGTGCGTTTCACGCATCAACTCGCTATAGCGCCGTCCGAGAAACTCGACGGGCTGGTATTCCAGTTCGCGTTGCCAGTCCTGATAGGCAGCAAAAACGGGCCGCGGGCAGGCACCGAACGAACCGTGGTTGAGAAACACCACGTCGTCGCGCAGCAGAAAGTGGCCGGCGAGATTGTGCGACACGTCAAAGACCTTTCTCGACATTGGCAGCAGGCGAGAGGCATATAGCCGACAAACAAATGTCTGACAATTGCAGTCCATGCCTGCGGCCGACGACTAGGCCGCCTGATGGTTGACCCAAAGTTGAGGGGAGGAGACGAAAAAGGCGCATGCCCGGAAACTCCGCGCATGCGTCGTGTCGTGTTCGCGGCTGGACAATTGCGTCCGGCACGGCGGATCAGACCGGCTTCAACGTGCTCACCATGCGCCACTTGCCCGCAAGCGAGCGAACGGCTCCGGTCAGTTCCACGGTCCCGCTGGCGCGGATATCGCCGCTCGATTCCCCCAGCATGATGTCGAAGACGCCCGGTTCGACCCGACGTTTGCCGTCAAGCCCGGTGAAATTGAGCATGTCCGTTGGCACCTCGGCGCGCATGCGGGCGGTCTCGCCGGGCTCCAGGGCAATCTTGCCGAAAGCCTTGAGCTCCTTGACCGGGCGAGCGACGCTAGCAACCTGGTCGCGCACATAGAGTTGCGGCACCGCCGTGCCGGCGCGGGCGCCGGTGTTGCGGACGGTGAAGTTCACTGCAACGGTCCCGCCATCGCTCTCGACCGTGCCCGATTCAATGGCAAAATCCTCGTAGGCGAACTCGGTATAGGCGAGCCCGTGCCCGAACGGGTAGCTCGAACCGAAATGGCGGGCGACCGGCGTGCCGGAACTGCCAAAGCGGTGGTTGTAGAAGTAGGGCATGGCGCCGACATTGCGCGGTACCGAAATAGGCAGACGTCCGGACGGTTCGACGGCGCCGGTCAACACATCGACAAGCGCCGGGCCGCCTTGTTGGCCGCCGGCGAAGGCATAGACCTGGGCGGCGATCTGCTTTTCCAGTCCGCCGAGATTGTAGGGACGTCCGGAGATCACCACGACGACGACCGGCTTGCCGGTGGCAACGACGGCATCGAGCAATTGCTGCTGCACCCCGGGCAGGTCGAGACTGTCGGCATCCGAGCCTTCGCCGACCGTGCCGGTCTGGAACAGGCCGGCCAGGTCGCCGACACAGACCACGGCGACATCGGCCGATGCGGCGGCAGCGACGGCGTCGTCGATCATGTCGAGCCGCGTCGACAGGTTCGAGGCAATGTCGAGGTCGGAACTGTCGACATTGTCGCCCGGGAAGACCGGGGCGCCGTATGCGCGTTCGTCGAGGATGTTGCAGCCACGGGCATAGACCACGTTTTCGGCACCGAGGGCCGCTTCGAAAGCGGCGCGCGGGGTCACCACGTCCTTGGCGTCGGACGATTCCTTGTTGACGATGAGATGCACAGGGAAGGAATAGCCGCTGAGGAGCGCCAGGGGATCGTCGGCCGACGGGCCGATGACGGCGATCTTCTGTCCGGATGCCAGCGGCAGCACGCCATTGTTGTCGAGAATGGTCACACCTTGTCGGGCAGCTTCGCGGGCCAGTTCGATCGTCCCGGCAGTCTGGAAGGTAACGGCCTTGTCGTCGGCATAGGGGCGCTCGAAAAGTCCCGTGCGGAACTTCTCGAGGAGCACGCGGGTCACGGCGGCATCGACAATCTCCATGCTGATAAGCCCACGTTCGATGGCCGCCGGGAGGCTCGGGGCACATTCGTTGCCCGGCAGTTCGACATCGAGACCGGCATTGAAGCTGATAGCGGCGGCTTCGGCATTGTCGGAGGCGATGCGATGTGTCTTGCGCAGCAGTTCGACGCCCGTGTAGTCGGCGACGATGATGCCGTCGAAACCCCATTGCTCGCGCAGCACTTCGGTCAACAGGTGGCGATTGGCGTGGCATGGTTCGCCGTCGATGGCATGATAGGCCGGCATGACCGAGCCGGCATTGGCCAACCTGACCGCCATTTCGAATGGCAGCAGGAACGTATCATTGAGTTCGCGCCAGCCGAGATTGACCGGAGCGTGGTTGCGCGCGCCTTCGGAGAAGGAATGGCCGGCATAGTGCTTGAGCGTGGCGATGAGGTCGCGCTTTTCGCCTTGGATGCCGCGCACATAACTGGTCGCCAACATGCCGACCATATAGGGGTCTTCGCCAAAGGTTTCCTCGGTGCGGCCCCAGCGGGCGTCGCGGGCAACGTCCAGCACCGGCGCCAACACCTGGAAGGCGCCGACCGAGCGCGCTTCCTCGCCGATGGCCGTGCCGACCTTCTCGACCAGCTCTGGGTTGAAACTGGCGCCGTAGGCGAGGGCGGCGGGAAACAGCGTCGCGCCGCGTGCCAGCAGGCCGTTCAGACATTCCTCGTGCGACATCACCGGAATGCCGAGCCGCGTTTCCTCCAGCATGAACTTCTGAAGACTGTTGAGGGCACGCACCCCCTCATCGGCGTCAATCGGCCGGCCGCCAAGCGGACGCGTGATCTGCCCGAGCCCGAGCGACAGCGTCTTGCGCAGCTTGTCCTGGTCGGCGCCGCCGATGAATGGATTGTTGCGCGCCCTGTGATTGCCGTCGCTCGAAAGATCGAGCCATAGCGAATGGAGCTGGGCGATCTTTTCCTCGATCGTCATGCGCGCAATCAGGTCTGCGGTACGTTCCTCAGGGCTGAGATTGGGGTTTCTGTAGCTTTCGGCCATTTCGAACTCACATGTTGGGTTGGCACGCCGGTGTGACCGCCAGGTGGAGGCGCGTTCAGGCAGGATAGGCTGTTTTGCCTTCGGCAGAAAGGCAAGCAGAAAGACAATCAGGACGCGGAAAACAGATGGTGAAAGCCGCTTGGTCCCGGGCGCGACGCCTTATCGCATATGAAGGCATGCCTCCAGTTATGCCCCGCGAACCGGGAGTTTTGCGTACATTGATGCCGTCGGGAGCTATCCGAAATTGCTGAAGAAGACAGCCCAGAAAAACACCCAAGCTTGATTGCATCGGGAATTCTGATACACAATATGCAATACCACCTATCGGCAGAATATCATTTTGGCTCGCAATATTGTTCTGGTCGATCCCGAGGACGGAACGGACGTCCTCAGGAGCTTGGCCTCGCCCACACGCATTCGTATCCTCAAGCTTTTGCGCGACGAAGGTGCGTTAAACATCAACGATATAGCTGCCAAATTGGCGCTGCCTCAATCGACGGTGTCCTCGCACGTGACGCTGCTCGAAAAAGCACAGTTCATTCGCACCGAACTGATCAAGGCGCGCAAGGGCAATCAGAAGATCTGTCACTCGACCTTCGACGAGGTGTTGCTGGCTTTCAAGGATGCCAAGACCCAGTCGGCCGACACCGGTATCGAAGTGTCGATGCCGATCGGGCTGTATACGAGCGTCGAAGTGACGGCGCCGTGCGGCATGTGCACCTCCGACGGCATTGTCGGACTGCTGGACGTGCCCGATTCCTTCCTCGATCCGGGACGGATGAAGGCGGGACTGCTGTGGTTCACGCGCGGGTATGTCGAGTACCAGTTCCCCAACAATGCCAAGTTGGCCAACACAGACATCGAGGCGATCGAATTCACCATGGAGCTGAGCTCGGAGGTTCCCGGCACCAGCGCCGACTGGCCCTCCGACATCACATTGACGGTCAACGGCGTTGATGTTGGTACCTGGACGTCACCGGGTGATTTCGGCGACAAGCGTGGGGTCTACACACCAGAGTGGTGGAAGCTCAAGGGCTCGCAATACGGCAAGCTGAAGAACTGGCGCGTCGGCCAGAACGGTACCTATGTCGATGGTGTCCGGATTTCGGATATCTCGGTCCATAGCCTCGATGTTGCCCGCCATCACTCGATCCGGCTGCGGATCGGCGTGCACGACACCGCCAAACACCCCGGCGGCATCAACATCTTCGGCCGCGGATTCGGCAATTACGATCAGGACATCGTGCTGAGGCTGCACCTGAAGCGCTAGCGCAGCGGCGGAATATCCCGATGAACCGGCCCCGCAGCGGGCCCTGGCCGTGACCGACTTGAAGGCCGAGGCTTGCCGCGGGCCGCTATGCGTCAGTTCATCCAGTTGCCGCCATCGACATTGAGCGTTTGCGCCACGACGTATTCGGCATCGTCGGATGCGAGGAACACAGCGGCCCCGCCATAATCCTCGGGGAGGCCCATGCGCCCGTAAGGAACGGCCAGCCCGACGGCTTTCTTCTTGTCACCGATCTCGAGATTTTCGTATTTGGCGAACATGGCATCGACCTCGTCCCACATCGGGGTATCGACCACGCCCGGCGCAATGCCGTTGACGCGGATGCCATCCTTGATCAGCCCGAGTGCGCAGGATTGGGTGAGACTGATGACGGCGGCCTTCGAGGCGCAGTAGACGCCGACAAGGGCTTCGCCTCGCCGCCCGGCCTGGCTCGCCATATTGATGATCCGGCCCTTGGTGCCCTTTTCGACCATCGATCTGGCGACGGTCTGCAAGGTGAACAGCAGTCCTTCAACGTTGACTGCGAAGACCTTCTGATAGTCGGCACGCGAGATTTCAAGGATCGGCGCCAGCGTGAAGATCGCGGCATTGTTGACCAGGATGTCGATCTTGCCGAACTCGGAGTTGACGGTTTCGACCATGGCGTCGATCGAGTCCTGACTGGTGACGTCGAGTTCGATGGCAATGGCGTCATCGATTCCCTCGGCCGTCTTCCTGGCTTCATCGATCTTGATATCGGCCACTGCGACTTTGGCACCCTCGGCGCCATAGCGCTGGCTGATTGCCCGCCCGATGCCCTGGGCGCCGCCAGTGACGATGGCGACCTTGCCTGCAAGCTTGCCACTCATTTGAAACCCATCTCCCTTGTTGTGTTCCTCCGGCCAGCACGCGGCTTTTTTTCTGGACCACGAACTGGCGCATGCCTCGGCCACCCTTGGCCGTCACGGCGTCGGAGACCTCGGGCACGTCCCAAGGGGCACTCTATCGCTGCGCACAACCCCGTCAAACTGATCGGTTTTGTCGCACCTGGGATTCATCGGTTGTCCGCATCAGAACTCCGGCCAAGCAGTCAATGACCGGCTGGGCGGGAAGAACCATGCCGGCAGATGCCATGAGCCGGGCTCAGGCGTTCGGGCTGCACTGCAACCGGTCAGTCCAGCAATTCAGGTTTCGAGACCATGATCGACTCGAATTTCTCGACGAGTTGGTGCAGCATTTCTGGCGCAATGACCTGTCTCGGCCCGCCGGCCGCGAGAACACGGCGGTGAATGCTCGCCGACTTCTCGATGGTCTCGACCAGCGCGAAAAGCCTGTCCGGGCTTTCCTCGGAAACGAAGATACCGTGATGGCTCCACGATATGATCCGGCTCTTTTCAAGTTCCTTGGCCGAGGCTTCGGCAATCTCGACGGTACCGGGCAGCAGCGGCGGCACAACGCGGACGCCGTCCGGGAAGATGACGATGCATTCGGGCATCTTCTCCCACAGCAGCCGCGTCAGAATCTTGCTGTCGAGCGGTTCAAGAAAACTCAAGGAGATGAATTCCGGAAGATGGGCGTGCAGGACAATACGTTCCCGCCCGTTTGAGACGCGCTTGCGAACGGCGTGCGCGACTAGATGCATGGCGAATTCGGACGTCGGCCTTGCGCCTGACGAAAAGCCCCAGACCTGACGCCAGGCCGTGCCGCCCTCAACGATCTGAACGATGCCGAAGACCTGGTTCGGGCGTTCGAGCGCATGGCGGAAGAACTGTCCCGAACCAGTGACGAGGAAGTACTCGCCGTCAAGATCGGGCTCATCGATCGGGATGGGATTGGCCGGCCCGGGCTCGAGATCGGGATAGTGGCGGGCGAGGGTGCCCTCGAGTTCTTTGGTCGGCAAGCGCCAGGAGAAATTGCCGCCATTTGCTTCATTCCATCCCAGTTCCCAGAACAGATGGACGAATGGTGCGGCTTCCTGGACAAAAGAAATCGGATGGGAGAACGGAGTCATTTCGGGTCCTAGCTGCGGTCTGCGACCGAAGATTGATAGGTATCGAGATCGGCGATGAGGGCGGAGCCGGCAGGCACGCCGAGCCGCTCGCAGAACTCGGCCCAGACGGCGCCGAAAGGAAGATCCTTTGCTTCCTCGGTGACGGCAAGTCGGGTGGTGAAGTCGAGTTTTTCCTCAGCCGCCTTCAGTTTCTGCTGCGGCAGAAGCAGGGCCCTGAGCAGCGCCTTCTGCATGTTGCGGGTGCCGATGACCCAGGCGGCTGTGCGCGAGATCGTGGCGTCGAAGAAATCGAGCCCGATATGGGTGCGTTCGAGCAGGTCGGAAAAGACCAGTTCCTGCGCCATCATCAGGATATCGTCGTTGAGCAGAATGACGTGATCGCTGTCCCAGCGCATCGGCCGGGAGACGTGCAGGAGGATTTCGTCGACGGACAGAGACACCGAACTCAGCTTGTCGGCGACGATCTCGGTCGGGTGGAAGTGGCCCATGTCCAGGCACAAAACGATCTGACGCTTGATGGCGTAGCCGAGATAGAACTCGTGGCTACCGACCGTCATCGCTTCGACGCCGATGCCGAACAGCTTTGATTCGACGGCATCGAGCATATGCGCCTTGTCGAGGGGCTTGGCGATAATCTCGTCGAGCGATTCCTCGAGGCGTTGGCGCGCCAGCAGGCGGTTGACCGGGATATCCTTGGAACCGTCCGGTACCCAGATGTTGTTGACCGAAGCACTGCCGAGCGCCTTGCCGATGCCGGCGGCGATCTCGCGGGTGCGCTTGCCGTGTTCGATCCAGAAATCGCGAATGCCCTTGTCCGGGTGGGCCAGGGTCAGATTGTCGTCGGCCTTGGCGTGGGCGAAAAAGGTGGGGTTGAAGTCGATGCCGATGCCAGTCTGTCTGGCCCAGTCGACCCAGGGCTCGAAGTGCCTGTATTCGATTTCATCGCGATCCGGGCTTTCATCGGTGTCCATGTAGAAGGCATGGAGATTTAGCCGGTGTTTGCCGGGGATCTTCGAATAGGCGAAATCGAGATCGGCGCGCAGCTCGGCAGGCGTGCGGGCGCGACCGGGATAGTTGCCGGTGGCCTGGATGCCGCCGCCAGAGGTGCCGGAGGTTTTCTCGAACCCGCCGACATCGTCGCCCTGCCAGCAATGGACCGAGATCGGAATCTTGGAAAGACGGGAGAGGGCACCTTCGGTATCGACGCCCCACGCGGCGAAAACCTCACGTGCCATATCGTAGCTGCCCATTTTCCGTACTCCCATTATCCAGTGTTTATGGCGCCCGGGCGGCAATGCAAATTGGCATTACGCCCGGCGCGCCGGCCTATCGTTGATATCGCGCACGCCAAACCGGAAAGCCGGTTCCCGCTTTGCCTGGCTGCGCATATTGTTGCCGTTGGTCACGCGCCCGGACCGGAAACCGGTCTCCACTCTTCATGGGCGCGCTGCCGTCATCGCGTGAACGATTCCTTGTTGCCGCCGTCAACATTGATGATGTTCCCGGTCGACTTGGCCGATTTCTCCGAGGCAAGGAAATAGGCCGCTTCGGCAATGTCTTCGGGATAGACCGAGCGCTTGAGCATCGAGCGCTGGCGGTACATCTCCTCGAGACCCGCCTTGTCGGTCTTGTAGGTCGAGGCCCGCTGCTCGAGCCATTCGCCCTCCCAGATCTTGGACCCGCGCAGAACGGCATCCGGATTGACGACATTGACCCTGATGCCGGCCTCGGCGCCTTCGAGCGCCAGGCACCGCGCCAGGTGAATCTCGGCCGCCTTGGCGGTGCAATAGGCAGCGGCATTGGGGCTTGCGGCCAACCCGTTCTTAGAGGCAACGAACACCACCGAGCCGCCGATTCCCTGCGCTTTCATGACGTGGAAGGACTCACGGCTGACAAGGAAATACCCGGTCGCCAGGATATCGATATTGCGGTTCCACAATTCGAGCGACGTCTCCTCGATCGGTGCCGACGACGCGATACCGGCATTTGATACCAGGATATCGAGTCCGCCGAACGCGACGGCGGTTTCGGCAAAAGCATTGGCAATTGCGCGCTCGTCGGTCACGTTCATTTCGATAGTGCGCACGACATCCTTGCCATAGCGACCGGCAAGAGTGTCGCAGGCTTTCGCCAGTCCGTCGGCATCGATATCGGCGAGCATCACGCAGGCGCCTTCGCCAAGATAGCGGTCGGCGGTGGCCACGCCGATACCGCCGGCGCCGCCGGTGATGAAAGCGATGCGGCCAGCAAGGCTTTTCGGCTTGGGCATGCGCTGGAGCTTTGCCTCTTCGAGCAGCCAGTACTCGATGTCGAAGGCTTCCTGTTCGGGAAGGCCGACATATTCGGAAACAGCGTTGGCATCGCGCATGACGTTGATGGCGTTGATGTAGAATTCGCCGGAAATGCGGGCGGTCGCCTTGTCCTTAGCGAAGGTGATCATGCCGACGCCGGGCACCAGGTAGACGACCGGATTTGGATCGCGCATCGCCGGCGAAATCTCGTGCTTGCAGCGCTCGTAGTAGGCGGCATAGTCGACACGATAGGCGGCGATCTGGCTGTCCAGTTCGGCAACGAGCTCGTCGAGATTGCCCCGTGCCGGATCGAAGCCGACGATCAGAGGACGTATCTTGGTCCTGAGGAAGTGGTCGGGACAAGAGGTTCCGAGCGCCGCGAGCGCCGGCATGTCGGCGCCGTTGACGAATTCCAGCACGGTGTCGGAATCCTCGAAATGCCCGACCATGTGCTGGTTGTTCGAGACCATGCCTCGAATGACCGGCATGAGCCGGGCGGCGACGGACCGGCGCGCCGCGGGTTCGAGGCTCTTATGTACCGGGCCGCCAAAGGCCGGCTTGCCCTCGGTTCGACCCTCGAACCAGTCGGTGGCGCGCTGGATGACATCCAGCGTCAGCTCGTAGCAGGCCTTGGCGTCGTCATCCCAGGTGAACAGTCCATGGCTTTCGAGCACGACGCCGCGCGCCTTCGGGTTCTCGAGACAGAACTTTTCGAGCCACAGCCCCAGTTCGTAGCCCGGCCGTTTCCAGGGAAGCCAGCCGATTTCGTCGCCGAAAATCTCTGCGGTCAGTTCGCGAGAGTTCTTCGTCGCGGCAATGGCGATGACGGCATCGGGATGGGTGTGGTCGATGTGACGCCGCGGCACGTAGGCATGCAGGGCTGTATCGATGGAGGCAGCCCGCGGATTGAGGTTGAAGGTGCAGTGCGGCAGGTAGGAGACCATGGTGTCTTCCATGTGGACGCCGGTGTAGAGCTCCTTCAAGGCTCTCAACTTGTCCATGTAGAGCGTGGCGAAGCCTTCGCGGCCAATCGAGCCGATGTCGCCCCCCGAGCCCTTGACCCAGAGCACCTCGACATTCTCGCCGCTGAGCGGGTCGCGTTCCTTCACCTTGGTCGAGGTGTTGCCGCCGCCGTAGTTGGTAATGCGCTTGTCGGAACCAAGCAGATTGGAGCGATAGACGAGCTTGTCCACCTCGCTCATCGCATCGGCACGAGCGTCGTCCCAGAGATTGCGGAGCCGGGCGGTTTCAGCGTCAGGCATGACGACCTTCCTTTATTGCCTTGCGGGAGAGGAAACTGGTCACGTGGCTGCGGAATTGTCAATCAGAACCGCGCAGAAATGCTCGTTCTTGCGTCATATTGAACACCATATTCACTTCCGAGATTGACAATGCGCGCATCACCGCCTTGATTGTCGCCCAAGGAGAGCGCTTGTGCACGAAAAGGAACGTCATCGTATCATTCTCGCCGCAGTGCGGGCGCGCCCCGTGGCGAGCGTGGCCGATCTTGTCGATATCATCGGCGTGTCCGAAGCAACGATCAGGCGGGATATCGCCGCACTCGACGAGAAGGGCGCCCTCAAGCGGGTGCGGGGCGGCGCCGAGGCGCTCGATCCGCCGAGCCAGAATGCCCTGATCGGACGGCCGTTCTCGGTCAGCGAGTCGCTGAACCTTTCGGCCAAGCGCGCCATTGCCCGCACGGCGGCGGCGCTTTGCAGCGACGGCGACCAGATCATCATCAATGGTGGTACGACAACGTTCCAGATGGTGCCGCACCTGGCATCAAGCCGGCTGACGGTTTTCACCAATTCCTTCCCGATCGCCGAGTATCTGGTGCACAATTCACACAGCAGTGTCGTCATTCCCGGCGGCACCATCTATCGCGAGCAGCAGATCGTCATCTCGCCCTTCGGCGGTGTTGTCGGCAGCCACTTCTATGCGCAACGCATGTTCCTGGGCTGCCACGGTCTGTCGGCGCTTGGCGTCATGGAGGCAGACCCGCTGGTCGTCCAGTCCGAACTGGCGCTGATGGGGCAGGCTGAAGAGGTGATCGTTCTCGCCGACAGTTCCAAGTTCCGCGCCCGCACCAGCCTGATCCTGTGCACCCTCGACAAGGTGTCGACGATCATCACGGATGCCGGCCTCGATGCCGCCGACCGCGCCATGTTGAACGACGCCGGGGTCAATCTCGTCATTGCCGACGTGAGTGCCGACAAAGAGCAAACGTTCGAAACAGTGTAGAAAGCCCCGACGGATGTCCGAGGAAAAGTACGCCTTCAAGATGAAGCTCAATCCGGGCATGGCCGAGGAATACAAGCGCCGGCACGACGATATATGGCCCGAACTGGAAGCGGCGCTGCGCGCAGCCGGCGTGCGCGATTACTCCATCCATCTCGACGAGGAATCCGGGATCCTGTTCGCCGTCATGTGGCGGAAGACAGATCACGGACTCGATGAGCTGTCGACGACGCCGCTGATGCGCAAGTGGTGGGACTACATGGCCGACATCATGCAGACACACCCGGACAACGAACCTGTGTCGATACCGCTCAAAACCGTCTTCCACATGAACTAGACCAATGCCCGCACCACGTCATATCGCCGTCATCGATGTCGGCAAGACCAGCGCCAAGCTGGCGCTTGTCGATGCCGCATCGCTTAGTGAAATCGCCGTCGAAAAGTGCCCGAACAAGATCCTCGATGCGCCGCCGTGGCCGCATTTCGATCTCGATGCCCTGTGGCGCTTCTTCCGCCAGGCGCTGGCCGGGTTTCAGGCGCGCTATGGTATCGACGCAATCTCGGTCACCACGCACGGAGCCAGCGCCGTCCTGCTCGACCGCGATGGCGAACTGGCGGCGCCCATGCTCGATTACGAGCATGACGGGCCGGACGAGCTCGCGGCCGAGTACGAACGCATCCGCCCACCGTTCGCCGAAACCGGCTCGCCGCGGCTCGGCATGGGACTCAATCTCGGCGCGCAGTTGTTCTGGCAGTTCCACGAGGATCCGGAGCTGAAGGAACGAACGGCCCATATCCTGAGCTATCCGCAATACTGGGGCTATATGCTGACCGGCAGGATGGCGTCCGATTTTTGCTCGCTCGGGTGTCACACAGATTTATGGAACCCCCTGGCGGGCAAGCCTTCGGCGCTGGTGGATCGTCTCGGAATCACCGACACGCTCGTCATGCCGCGCCAGCCGTTCGAGGTTCTGGGAACGCTGTTGCCGGAGATTGCCACCGAAACCGGCCTTGCAGCGACGACACCGGTCTCGGTCGGCATCCACGATTCAAATGCATCTTTGCTGCCTTATCTCCTCGGTCACGACTCTCCGTTCGCGGTGGTCTCGACCGGGACATGGGTGATCTGCATGGCCGTTGGCGGCAAGCAGAATGTGCTCGATCCGGCGCGTGATACGCTGATCAACGTCAACGCCTTCGGCAAGGCCGTGCCCTCGGCGCGTTTCATGGGCGGGCGTGAGTTTGAAATCGTCAGCGAAGGGGCGCGGGTCGAGCCGACACAGGAAGATCGCGAGGCGGTGCTAACCGGACCGATCTTGCTGCTGCCTGCCGTAGTGGAGAGTTCGGGACCCTTCCAGGGGCAGGTTTCAGGCTTCACCTCGCCGCCACAGTCTCCCGGTCAACGCCATGTGGCACTGTCCTGGTATCTGGCGCTGATGACCGACACCTGCCTGGATCTTGCCGGCGCCGAGGGACCGGCGATCGTCGAGGGACCGTTCGCCGACAACGCCGACTACTGCGCCATGCTGGCGGCACTGCGTCCCGGTGGCGTCAGGATCGCTCGTTCGGTTACCGGCACCAGCATCGGCGCCGCCATGCTCGTCTTGGAGGAACGGCACGAGCCGGACACCGAAGCTGTCGCGGCTGCAAGCGCCGAGCGCCTTCGCGCCTATGCAGAGGCCTGGAAAGTGCAGGTCAAGGCGCGCGGCTAGTCCAGTTCGAAGACGGGAACCTTGCGGCCAGTTTCGGCAAAAGATCGCCTGAGTTCGACAATGTCCGGACACTCGGGTGCTGGTGGCAGTGTCACGCCTTCGCTGACCGCTCCGGCGTAAATCGCTGATACGAGAAGCGTCGTTCCCGATTCCAGCGTGCCACGCAGCTGCGGCACCAGTGTCCGTGCTGCCATGACATTTGTATTGGAGAACGGGCTGATGACGCGCGGCGTGCGGGCATCGAAGCCAACGATGATGCTGGCATCGGTGGCGGTTCTGACCTCGGCGCGTTGTCCCTCGGCCAGCTCACTCCATGCCCCAAAATCCGGCTTGGCAATGGCGAAACCGCCTTCGACAATTTCCATCCGTCGTGGCGTCGTCACCTCGTGAAGGCGGAAATGCCAATCGCCCGCCGGCACGATGAAGGTCTCGACGGTGACATCGTCATAAGGGTGCCATCTGGCAAAGAGACGGTGGCCGTCGATGGCGACACTTTCGTTGATCTCGCGCATCCGCAGATGCATGCCGTCGTCGCTGAATGACAGCATGTTGTCCGAGGCGGACTTGTCGAAATGCCTGTCGTCGGCCTCGACCGAGAAGCCGTAGCGGGTCGAATAGGCGAACTTGCCGTATTTCTCGATCATGCCGCGCCATTCGCGGCTTTGCTGGCCCGCGCTGAGCGCGACGACATGATCGGGCAGGTGCTGGATGACCATGCCGGGCTCGGGCAGGGAAACGGGAACCGAAATGCGCTCGGGCGGCGTTTCCTCGGCTGTCCAGAAAGGATGGCTCTCCGGAAGAGCCAGCGGCAGGAAGGCCTTCATCGCCCAATAGGGCGAGCCGGCGGAATTGTAGCCCTCGGACAGCATCAGGTTGGGATAGGCGTAGCCAATTGACAGGACGCCGTCGCGATCGAAGATCGGCTGCCGCGCCCACCACCTGAGGTTCCTGAGGTAATAGCCCTTGATCTCGCCCCAGGGCAGCGCCTCGACCCCGGCATAGGCGAGCGCTCCCCAGAAGCCGGCATGCGCGAAGCGATACGTCAGACTGCGGCCGAAGGGGAGGGCGGACCCGTCGGGCGCGTACCAGTGCCGAAAGCTCTCGGTGAAACCGGCGGCACGCTGGCGATAAATCCGTGCGCGCGTTTCGTCACCGGACAGGGCGGCATAGACCAGGGAATAAAAATGGAAGGCGAAGGGAATGTAGTGATCGGCTGCGCGGGTATTGCCGTCGCGATACCAGCCATTGCCGATCTCGAAGCCCTCGATGTCATCGAGATAGGCCTCGCGCTTGGCCGGATCGACATCGACACTGCAATGCATGAGTCCGAGGTCGATCAGCACCCGGAAGAACTTCCAGTTGGAATTGACGAATTCGTGCTCACGCGCATTGAGCAGATAGGCGGCGACATTGGCCTTGGCGCCACTGTCAAGCGGATCCCAAATCTCGGACCGCGCAAGCCTCAGGGCAAACCCAACTGCCGCAAGCTCAACCTGGCGCTGATCGATGCCGGTGATGTCGCCCCAGTAGTCGGGGTGCTCGGGATCGGTGCCATTGGCGAGACCGTCGCGATATAGCTGCCAGTGGGCGAAATTCCCACCGCCGGCAACCAGCGGCGCAATGCCCCAAAGTGGCCGGGCGAAACCTTCAAGCGCGGCTGCGGCCTGGTCGAAATGGGCGGCATTGGCGCTGAGGTGCACGCGGGCGCCCGATTGCGAGAAATGGGGCAAGAGCGGCGTGAACAGTTCGGTGACGGCGTTGGCGACGTCGGTGCGGCTTGCGAAGGGATTGTCGGCAAGAGGTGATATCGGCATTTCGGCGGGCCCGATTGAGAAAGAGCCGGCCCGTGGGCCGGCTCCGTTAGGCTAAAGGCAAATGCGGCCCTAATCGATGGCGGCGACGCCTTCGTTCATTTCCTTGATGCCTTCCTCGACCGTGACGTTCTCGGTCATGATGTTGTCATGGGCGCGATTGAGCACGAGTTCGTACTCGGCGGCCTTCGGATCAACCGGCAGTTCGAGATAGGTCGCCTTGGTCTTGAGTGCGCCGATGCTGGTCGGATCGTTCGGGAATCCGTCCTTGGAGGTGATGATGTTCATCACGTCGTCGGTCTTGAGCGGCGGGAAGTTGCCGGTCTCGGCGAAGATCTTGGCGCCTTCCGGTCCGGCGAGGAACGCCACGAACTTCTTGGCGGCTTCGGCGTTCTGCGAATTGGAGTTCACAGCGGCGGCGGTCAGCGTACCGGCGGTTCCGCCCGCTTCCGCACCTTCCGGATGCGGGTAGGAGGCGATACCCCAATCGGTGACCAGCGATTCACCAGTCTTCTGCTTGGCGATCTGGGTCGAGATGAACCAGGTGCCCATCGGCATCATGCCGACCGTGCCCTGGAACCACACGGACGAATAGTGCGTCTGCGTGGTCTTGAGCGAAGCATAGGTGCGGGCGATGCCCTCGTCCTGCAGGGCGATGGCACGATCGTACCAGGGCTTCAGGAATGAGTAGTCCTTGGAGATCAGGGTCTGTTCGCCGGTGGTGATGGCAGGAAGTTCGACAACCGAACGCCAGACGTGCTGGTGGGCGCCATACATCTTGTCCTGGCCGAAGCCGGTGGTGATGGCCTTGGCCTTCTCGTCGTATTTGGCCCAGGTCATGTCGTTGGTCGGATAGTCGACACCAGCTGCGTCGAAAGCGGCCTTGTTGAAGTAGATGATCCAGAAGTCGGTGCGGATCGGCAAGGCGTAGTTCTTGCCGTCGACGGCGAGAGCTTCGATCAGGCCGCCATAGCCCGAGGTGTCTTCCGGGATGATCTCGTCACCGGTCAGGTCCATGAGGCGACCGGTATTGATCATCTGCATGTAGCCGGGGATGTCCTTGATTGTGATGACGTCGAGATCCGAGCCACCGCCGGTGAGCTGGGTCATGACCATCTGGTTGTAGTCGGCCGAGCCGAGGTCGGTATATTCGACCGTGATGTCGGGATTGGCCGCTTCGAAGGCGTCGATGAGCGGCTGATAGTAGACCGTCTTGTCCCAGTCCCACAGGGCCCAGTTGATGGTGGTGTCGGCCGCCAGGACCGGGGTCTGGGCCATTGCCAGGGCGGTCGTGGCCAGAAGGGCCGATTTGATGAGATGACGTCTTTGCATGTTCTCCTCCTTGAGATTTACGCCGACTGCGTTTCAGGACTTCTCGATGTTCGGTTTCGGTCGTTTGCTTGCAGATACGAGAAGCCGAGATGGACTCCCCCGATGGCGCCGAAACTCAGAACCAGTGCGCCAAGGGAGAAATTGACCAGCACCGGCAGGAACACCGATGCGGGATAGAAAATGACGTGCGCGGCCCATAGAAGTGCCACGAAGGCCAGGGCGGCGAGCCCGGCAAGCGGGCGGGCCAGAAGGGCAATCGCCGCGAGCTTGACCAGATCGGCAAGCCGGGCATCGGAACGATGGGCCAGACCGACGAACAGATTGGTCACCAACAGCGGCAGGGCGAGGCCGACAACGGCCGCGATCGTCAGCGGCGCAGCGAAGACGAGCTGGTCGGTCGCCGCTTCGGCATAGGTCCTGATGGCAAGAACCGCCAAGGCCTCACCGCCACAGAACGAGAGCCCCAGCACGGTCGTCAGTACGAAGCGCTTGCGAAACGCGGCCCAGAAATCACGCAGAAGCCAGACATTGCGGTCCTCGATCATGGCCACGGAAATGGAGGTCGCGGCGAACCAGGCGGCAGGCAGGGTGATGAGTGGCAGCGAAAAGGCAATGACCAAGACATTTAGTTTCAGCAACTCCCACCATTCGCGCGCGAGCACAGCGCCAAGGAGCTTGAGCCCCTTGGGCTTCGGGGCATGTTTGTCGATGCCCGGCCCTTCGCCGAAATAGAAGTTCAGAAACCAGTTCATGCGGTGCGCGCTGCTCCCCGGGTCAGGCCGTTACGGCCATCTCAGTTTCCTTGTCGAAAAGATGTGCGGTGGTCATGTCGGCATGGAGTGTCAGTTCGTCGCCGGTTTTTGCGTGGCAGCGCGGTGAAACGCGCGCGACGACGGTGTGGCCGGCCAGGTGTCCGTTGACGTGCACCTCGGAGCCCATCGGCTCGGCCAGTTCGACCGACACCGTCACCGGCCGGGTCATTTCGGGGTCGACGTCGGTCGGAATGCGTTCGTGAAGGCTTTCGGGCCGGAGCCCGAGGATGCATTCCTTGCCCTCGTATTCGGCGATTGTCTTGTCGGTCAGCCCGGCGGGCAGCGGCAATGCCTGACCGTCGAACATTGCGACGAACGTGCCGGCCTCCTTTTTTATGGTGACCGGCAGGAAATTCATCTGCGGTGCGCCGATGAAGCCGGCCACGAACATGTTGACCGGGTGGTCGTAGAGGTTCTGCGGCGTGTCGACCTGATGGATGTAGCCATCCTTCATCACGACGATCCTGTCGGCCATGGTCATGGCCTCGACCTGGTCGTGGGTGACATAGATAAAGGTCGCATCGAGCTTGCGGTGCAGCTTGGTGATCTCGGCCCGCATGGCCGTCCTGAGCTTGGCATCGAGGTTCGACAAGGGCTCGTCGAGCAGGAACACCGCCGGCGAACGAACCATGGCGCGCCCGAGCGCCACGCGTTGGCGCTGGCCGCCGGAGAGCGCCTTGGGCTTGCGATTGAGAAGATAGGTGATGTCAAGGATCTCGGCAGCTTCCTTGACCTTCTGGTCGATAACCTCTTTCGGCGAGTGCCTCAGTTCGAGCCCGAAAGCCATGTTCTTGTAGACCGTCATATGCGGGTAGAGCGCATAGTTCTGGAACACCATGGCGATGTCGCGGTTCTTGGGAGGCACGTCGTTGACGATGGTGTCGCCGATGACGAGGTCGCCGGCGGACACTTCCTCGAGCCCGGCGATCATCCTGAGCGTCGTCGACTTGCCGCAACCGGACGGCCCGACAAGGATGATGAATTCCTTATCGGCGATCTCGAGATCGATGTCGTGCACGACGGTCAGCGTGCCAAAGGTCTTCCTGATCTTTCTGAGCGAAATACCGGCCATTGTTCTATCCTGAATTCTTCTCGTTCACCGGGGTCACCAGTAGGGGGTCCATTGGCGCGACAGCCGCGTTAGGCCTTCGAAGTAGTAGTAGTCGCCCCAGGCAACGCACTCGTCGACGCCTTCGCCGCGGCAGGTGTTGAAGGGGGTCTTTTTCGAATAGGTGCCGTGCAGGACCAGACCGTTCGAGACCTTCGGGTCGCGAACCGCGTAACCGCGCCACAGGCTGGCCATCATGCGGGAAGCAAGGTCGCGAAGCTCCCGGGCACGCTCGGGTTCGATCAGATCCGCCATTTCCATCAGCCCGCAGGCGGTGATGGCCGCTGAGGATGAATCGCGCGGCTCGTCGCCGTCGATGAAGGTCAGATCCCAGTAGGGCACGAGGTCTTCGGGCAATCGCCCGAGATAATAGGCGAGCAGTTTCTCGAAGGCGTCGCGATAGGCGTCGTTGCGCTCGTAGCGATAGCACACCGCCATGCCGGCAATGGCCCAGGCCTGGCCGCGCGTCCAGGCGCTTTCGTCGCGATAGCCCTGAACCGTCGAACCGCGCACTGGCGCGCCGGTTTCCTGGTCCATGTAGAAAGTATGGTGGGTCGAGTTGTCCGAGCGGATCGAATTGGCGAGCGTTGTATGGGCATGCGCCAGGGCTTTGTCGCGATACCTGGCATCGCCGGTTTCGGCGCTGGCCCAATGCAGGAGCGGCAGGTTCAGCAGGCAATCGATGATGTAGCGATATTGATCGGGCTGGCCCATCGGGCCCCAGGCCTGGATGAACTGGCCCTTTTCCTGGAAGCGCTCGAGCAATTGGTCTGCGGCGAGAATGGCCGCACGGCGCCCGTCCTCGTCACCGACCAGTTTCCAGGCCGCGACGCAGCTCGGCGAATACAGGAACCCCATATCGTGGTGATCGGTCTCGATGCGCTTTTCGATGCGCTCGAGGAAACTCTGGACCTGGATCTGGGCAGCGTAGCGGAAGGTCTTGTCACCGGTTGCCTCGTAGGCGAGCCAGATCGAGCCGGGCCAGAACCCGGATGTCCACTGGGTGTTGGGTACGGCCGGATAGAAATTCTCGACGCTGGAATGGTTCTGCGCCGAATAGGTGAACTCCGGCAGGTTGCGGCGGACCTGGGCGACGGTATTGGTCATCGCCTCGGACAACTCGTCCTTCGAAATCGGGGCTACACCAGAGGTGCGGGTCGCGGTTTTGAGCATAGTCATCCTTTGAGCCCCGTCGAGGCGATGCCTTCGACGAAGAAACGTTGCAGAGCCAGGAAAACGATGAGCACGGGGATCAGGGACACGACCGAAGCGGCCATGATCAACCCGTATTCCTGGGTGTATTGCGTGATGAACATCCGGATGCCGATCTGGATGGTCTTCACTTCGGTTTTGGTCAGGTAAATCAGCGGCCCGAGGAAATCGTTCCAGGTGTTGACGAAGGTGAAGATCGTCAGGGTCGAGATCGCCGGCATCGACAGCGGCAGCATGATGCGCCACCAGATGCCATATTCGCTCATGCCGTCGATCCGCGCCGCCTCGCATAGCTCGTCCGGGATCGACATGTAGAACTGGCGCATCAGGAAAACGCCGAAGGCGGTGAACGCTTGCAGGCAGATCATCGCCATCAGGGTGTTGTTGAGCCCGAAGCCCCGCATCATGATGAACTGCGGCACCATGTAGACCTGCCAGGGCATGGCGATGGTGGCGATATAGGCCAGGAACAGCGCGTTCTTGTAGGGGAAGCGCAGCTTGGCGAAGGCATAGGCGGCAAAGCTCGAGGTCAGCAGCTGCAAAACGGTGACGACCAACGTCAGCTGCACCGTGTTCCAGACGAAGATGCCGAGCGGGATCTTGGTCCAGATGTCGATGAAGTTCTCCCAGCGCGGCTCGGTCGGAATCCACTGGATCGGGAAGGCGAAAACATCCCGGTCGAGTTTGAGCGATGCCGACAGCATCCACACGAACGGAAGCAGCATGGTCAGGCTGACGATGATCACCACCACATAGGTAAGGATCAGGCCCCAGTTGATGCGCTTCTTGGGACGGCGGAGCGGAGCCTCGGCCATGGGGAGTGCCTCGGTGGTCATGTCAGGTCCTCCTCATTGGCGTGGGTCCAGCGGAACTGGATCACCGTGATCACGAGAACGAGCAGGAACAGGACGAGCGCCACCATGCTCGAGTATCCGAGATCCCAAGAGATGAAGGCCTCGTTGTAGATGTGATAGACGAGCATCAGGGTCGAGGTTCCCGGGCCGCCCTGGGTGATCATGTAGACCTGGTCGAAGACCTTGAAGGACTGGATGGTCAGCATGACCGAGACGAAGAAAGTCGTCGGCCCGAGCTGGGGCAGGGTGATACGCCAGAATTTCTGCCAGGCCGAGGCGCCGTCGATATCGGCCGCCTCGTAGAGCTCTGCGGCGATGCCCTGCAGGCCTGCCAGATAGATCACCATGAAATAGCCCATGTATTTCCAGACCGAGAACATGATGATGGTGACCATCGCCCAGTCCTTGTCGGCGGCCCAGCGCGGCAGGTCATTGGGATCGACCCCGAGGGTGTAAAGGATCATGTTCACCGGCCCGAATTCGGGGTGGAACAGCATGTTCCACACGACCGCGACGGCGACGAGCGAAGCGACATAGGGGAAGAAGGCGACCGTCCGGAAGAAGTTGCGACCGAAGATCTTCTGGTTGAGCAGGATGGCGAGCCCGAGCGAGCAGGCCAGGGTCAGCGGCACCGTGAAGCCGGTGTAGATGATGGTGTTCCAGAAGGCGGCCTGGAAGACGCGGTCGCGGAACAGCTTGAAGAAGTTGTCGAGGCCGGCGAATTCGATCGGGTTCGAACCATCCCAATGCATGAACGCCAGAGCGAAGGCGAAGATGATCGGGCCGAGCGTGAACACGGCGAAGCCGAGGAAATTAGGGGCGATGAAGGAATAGGCGGTCAGGTTGTTCAACAACCGCCGACGTCGCCGTGAAACGGCAATCTTTGGCGCCCGTGCCTCGGCGCGACTTTCGGTTTCGGCGCTCATGCCGTTCTCCCGGTCTTTTCGATAACAAGACTGAGTTCGCTGCCGGCGAACGGCACCAGAACGCGATAAATATGCTCGGGCCATGCCCGGCGGAGCCATGGATCGGAGACGGCAATCTCTTCAACACGCATGGCGCCGGCACCACTGATGGCGATGCGCTCTCCACTGTCGAAGGTGATCTGATCGGCGGTGATGGTCGGCTTGTGCGCCAGCATCAGCGAAAGCTCGGCCGGCCTGCTGCCGCGATAGCTGTCAACGATCTCGACGCGTTCGCCCTTGATCAGGCGGACCGTGCGGCGATAGCTGTCGACGCCCGCCTCGGCCGGGTAGGCGCCGGCGATATCCATGACGATCCCGGAAACATCATCGCCAAGGGAGACCGCAACGTCGCGGGCGGCATAGTCCACTCCGGCCTTTTGGCCGATGCCGTCGAAGCCCGGCAGGTTGTGGAAGCCCGACTGCATGGTCCAGATATCGTAACGCTCGGACGAGAAGGTCTTCCTGGTGTAGCTCTCGACACCGACATCAATAAGCAAGGGCTCACCGTCGGCATAGAGCGTGACCGAGCCGACATCATTGTGGTTGTGACTGTCGTCGTTGTCTCCGGCCTTGGCGGCAAGGGTGAAATAGCCATCGCGGGCGATGAAAAGGCCGGTGCTCGGATAGTGGATGTCAGGCGGTGTGACAGGTTTCCTGTCGCAAGTTGCCATCTCCGATGCGGCCACGATCTCGAGCAGGCGATTGAACAGGCTGGCGCCGTCGGGCGTGTCGAGACGGCGGGGTTCGGTCGTGGTGCGGGCATCGGCGGCCGCGAAGGCGCAAAGCGCAGCCGATCCAACCTTCTTGCCAAACAGGAACTCGCGCGCGCCGCATGGGCTTATGGCGGCGGACGCGTCGGCGAAATTGATGTGCCAGCGTCCACTGACATGGGTGTTGAGGATGTATTCGGCCATGTTGCGCAGCTTGGGCGCCTGCCACAAAGAGGAGAAGGCGCCAGGCGCCACTGCGTCCATGACCTCGAGGGCGCCATAAAGGCAGAGCGCTGCGTGGCGATAGTAGCTCGGGCCTTCATCGCAGGCGCCGTCGTCGCCGTAGTCGCGGATGAAGGCGTCAAGACTGGCGGCGGCCTTGGTGATGACGGCACGGCGCGTCGCCTGGCTGGTCGGGCGGGTGAAGGTCGAGAGCAGGATGTTCTGGGTGCACCAGGTCGTCCAGTTGTTGGTCTTTTCGCCTTCAGCACCCATCCACCAGAAATTGCTGTCGAGATAGGGGCGCGTGATGCGCGTGGAGATTTCGCGCTTGATGCGCTCGACGACCATCGGGCTCGCCGAATCGAGCGCGCCGCGCAACAGGTGGACAACAAGCGACAGCTGGGCCGCGGTCTCGGCTGCGAACAAGTCGATCACCGGACGCCGCGGATCGGGCAGGGGGGCGAAACCGCCATCACGGTCCAGGGCATTGTGAGCGGGCAGCTGCCAGCCGCTTTCCTCGACAACCAGCATCAGCCCGTCGATCAGGCTATCGATGAAACGGCCATTGTCTTCGGCGGCTTCTCCGAGCGCCAGCACGGCCAGACGGCCGCGGCGGGTGAAGTAGCCCGCCTCATAGGCGGCACGGTCGCCGGTCCCGGTGAAGGCGCGGTAGTCGGAGGCGGTGAGCACCGTCCAGTCGGTCGCCGCGACCTGTTCGGCATCGGTTATGAGCGCGGCACGCATTGCCTGCGGCAGTCCGTCCCAGAAGGTACGTTCGCTTGCCGGCGGTGCCGGCGCGTAGCCGGGCAGGATGCTCGCAAGATCGGACAGGCAGCCGGACACCGACAGCCCGCCAGGCGCGCTCAGATTGTGTTCGACGACGCTTTGCACGTCTCTCCCTTCATCGGCTGAATGCCGCTTTTCGTTGCGCAAAGTCAGTCACCGGGCGCGCGCAAAGTCAAGTCAAATTTGCTATTTTGCGCAACTTTGCGTTTTTATCGCAAAGTTGCATCAGCAATCACCTTGTGTCATAAAGGCAAAAAGGATAGGCGATTGCGCGGCTGCGCCGGGCAGCGCCTGAGGGAGAGTATCGATGGCCGGGTATGATGCACCCGACACGTCAGATCAGATTGGCTCGCCACGGTCCACGCGCGTGACGTTGCGCGACATCGCCGATGCCGTCGGCGTTTCGGTGAGCACCGCATCGCGCGCCCTGAGCGGTGCGCCAGGCATATCGGGCGACGTTCGCCTGCGCATCCAGTCTGCAGCCGAAAGGCTCAACTACGCCGGCATTGCCGCGACCAGTTCCCAGATTGCCGTCCTGACCGATCTTCATCTTGCCGAGGCCGACGCCGGCGAATTCATCCAGGCTGTGCAACGCGGCATGCAGCGCCGCGCCAGGGAACTCGGGCTTTCGCTGTCCATGAGCCTGGTCGGCCCGTCCGGCGATGCGCCGCTGGAAGTGGGCGATGCGGCTGGATACCTGTTGCTGTCGATGCAGCGCGACGACGTGGTGCAGGCGCTGTTCGAGCGCGGCATCCCGGCGGTGATCATCAACGGACGCGAGCCGCTGATGCGCCTCGACGCCGTGGCCCCGGCCAATGGTACAGGCGGCTACCTCGGTGCACACCATCTCCTGCAGCTCGGGCACTCACGCATCCTGACGCTTGCCCATTCGCTTCGGCCCACCATTCGCGACCGGATCCGCGGCAGCCAACGCGCCATGCGCGAAGCCGGTGTTGCCATTGACGAAGGTTTGGTGGTGGAGCTTGAGAGCATGCGCACCAATCTTGCCTACAAGGCTGTCAAGCAAAGGCTCAAGCAGCCGGGCGGACGCGATTTCACCGCCGTTCAGTGCTTCAACGACAATTGCGCCATCGGCGCCATCACCGCCCTTACCGAAGCCGGGCTCGATGTGCCGGGGGATGTTTCGGTGGTCGGGTTCGACGACATTCCGACAGCAGCGCTCAATTCCGTGCCGCTGACCTCGATCTCGGTCGAGTCCGAGGATATCGGCGCGCGTAGCGTCAATCGGCTGGTCGAGCGCATGCGCGACCAGGACCGGATCGCGACCTATACCGAGACCGCCGTGCGATTGGTGACGCGCGAGTCGACCGGGCCGGTTTCCGGGAAGTCCCTCCAATAATCTTGGAGACGTTTCGCATTCTGCCGACGCGCCGCTCCGAACTACTGATCAGGGCCGCTCTGCATGCGCGCCTGCAGTACGGCGCGCAGGTCGCGTTCGGCGTCTTCCAGATGCGTGCGCATGGCCTGGGCGGCGGCGCGGCTGTCGCCGTCGCGGATGAATTCGAGGATGCGCTGATGCGATTCAACAATGTACTGGGTGGTACGACCGTGCATCTCGCGCCCGCGCATGGTCAGCGATAGCGAATCCTCCACCGGGACTGCCATTGCCTCGATCAGGTAGGTGATCATGCGGTTGCCGCTGGCCAGGGCAATCGCCTCATGGAAACCGACATCGTATTTGTGGAACTTGCGCTTGGCTTCCTCGTAGTCCTTGCCCGTCGTTTCTGCCATGACTTGCGCCGCGCCTTTCATGGCCTCGAGCGCCTGCTCGATGGCGATCAGCCCGGCACGGTTGACGCGGCGAGCGGCATAGGTGGCGGACTGGATCTCGAGCGCCTGGCGCACCTCGATGAGATCGAACAGCCCCTTGGGATCGCGGGTCATGATCATGGCGAGGAACTCACCGAAGGCCGAGCCGGTCGGCTCACGGACCACGGCACGGCGCCCGCGCGCCAGTTCGAGCAATCCGCGTCCGGCGACCATCTTGACCGCCTCGCGCACCGTCAGCCGGCTGACGTCGTAGCGGGCGGCAAGGTCGGCCTCACTCGGTATCGAGCTGCCCGGCGCCAATTCGGCCAGGATGAGATTGGTCAGGTGATCAGCGACGCTCATGGCGGCGCTGCCGCCCGATTGCGTTTCGCCCGCCTTGTCGTCTGTGGGGTTTTCGCTCACTACAAATCTTCAACTTATCTGACTTCTTTTGCCGCAAACCACGATCCAGCCGCGCAAGGCGCGGGGTCACATGCAGCGAGGCATCTACACTATCCCCAGCCGGCTTAACAGACAATGCATCACTTCGATTGGTTGCCGCCTCCTGGATTTCTATATGTGTTACGGACACTTGCACTTTTGTTGTGTGTAGCGCTCTGCTTTAACTGACGCCAATCCCCGCCAACTTGGCTCCTTCAGCGGACGACTTTGCACTCAACTTTACAAACTTATCTGACTTGCATAGTCTCACCGATGGCGAGTTCGTACTCGCGGACGGTTGGCTGGGAGAGCCGACCGATCAGAACTTGGGGAGGAAATTTATGAGCAAGAGTCTTTTGCGCCATGCGCTGGTCGTCTCGGCGGCGGCAGCGATTGGTTTGACGACGGTTGGCGCGGCCCTGGCGGCCGATCCGCAGCCGAAATGGTGCTCGGACGTCAAGATTGCGGCGTTCCCGGGCGGCTCGCAGGGCGGCCCGTTCGCCCAGGTCGTCTACAACGGCTATCGCCAGGCCGAAGTCGATACCGGCGCCCAGGTCCAGTACTACTTCTCGAACTGGGATCCGAACATGATGATTACCCAGCTCCAGCAGGCGATCGCGACAAAGGTCGACGGGATTGCCTTCATGGGGCATCCGGGTGACGACGCCACCGATGCGCTTGTCGACAGCGCCTATTCCAAGGGCATCATCGTGACCACCGCCAACACCGCTCTGCCCAAGGCCCAGGCCAAATATAGTGCCGACGGCATGGGCTATGTCGGTGCGCCGAACTACTCGGCCGGTCATGCGCTCGGCGCCGAAGCTGCCAAGCGCACAGGTATCGGGGACGGCGACGAAGTCTTCGTCTGGGGTCTGAAGGCTCACGGCGGCGACCGCGGTCAGCGCACCGTCGGCGTCATCGACGCCCTCGAAGCGGCGGGAGCCAAGGTCATCTATCAGGAGATCGACGATGCAACCAACGCCGATCCGAATGCCGGTACGGCGACCTTCGTCGGCATCATGAAGTCCAATCCGGACATCAAGATCGTCGTCACCGACCACGGCGCCCTGACGGCCAATGTCGGCGTTTACGCCAAGGCGGCGTCTCTTGATGCAGGCCAGGTGTACTTTGCCGGTTTCGACATGTCGCCGAACACCGCGCAGGCGATCAAGTCGGGCTACCAGAACCTGGTGATCGACCAGCAGCCCTTCCTTCAGGGCTACCTGTCGCTGGTCAACATCTGCCTGACCGAGAAGTTCGGCTTCTCCGGCCTCGACATCAATACGGCCGGCGCCTTCGTTGACGAAAACAACGTCGACAAGATCGCCGAGCTCGCCGGCGAGCAGATCCGCTAGGAACTCGAGACAGCTCAGAGTGAAACAAAATCGGGGCGGGGTTGCATTCAGCCCCGCCTCGCCTCAAAGGCGAGGCCCGCATGCTCGACAACAACACTGAGACCCCGGACAGCCGTGAGCCGGTCCTCGAATTGAGGAATGTCTCCAAGACCTTCGGAGAGGTTCGTTCCCTCTCGAATGTCAATTTCAAGATATACCCGAAGGAAATCGTCGGACTGCTCGGTGACAACGGCGCCGGCAAGTCCACCCTGGTCAAGACGGTCATGGGTTTCCATAGGCCCGATCCCGGTGGAGAAATCTATTTTAAGGGCAGGAAGATCGACGACTGGTCGGTGGCGCGGGCCCGCAAGCTCGGGATCGAGACCATCTACCAGGAGCGGGCGCTAGCCGAAAAACAGCCGATCTGGCGCAACATGTTCATGGGGCGCGAACCGCGCAACAAATGGGGTCTGCTCGACGTCAAGCGCATGCGTACGGAAGCGGCGCGTCTGATGAGCCAGCACATGGGCTTCACCTCGGCAGCCGTTCATCCCGAAAACATCGTGATGACGATGTCGGGCGGCGAAAAGCAGGGGGTCGCCATCACACGGGCGCTTTATTTCGATGCCCAGCTGGTCATCCTCGACGAGCCGACCGTCGGGTTGTCTCTGACCGAGACGCGCAAGACACTCGACTTCATTTCCAACATCAAGACAGCCGGCAAATCGGCCATCTTCATCGACCACAACATCTTCCATGTCTATCCGGTGGTGGATCGGCTCTATGTGCTCGATCGCGGCAAGATCGCCGGCATCTATGACAAGTCGGATATCTCCATGGATGACCTGATCGACCGGCTGTACCGCGTTGCGCGGACCGGCTCGCTGGAGGAATAGGCATGACCAGTCCAGATGAAACGGCCGGCAAGTCACCAGAACCCGCCGCCAAGGCATTGGACAACCGCGTGTCGCCACCCTCGTTCCTCAGGCGCTATGGCCAGCAGTTGGGGATCATGGCGGTCGGCATCGCCATGTGGCTCGCCTTCGTCGTCGCGGCACCGCGCGTGTTCACGGACATCGACATCTATCTCGCATTCGCCGAGACGACGCCGCTGTTCGGCATCATCGTTCTCGCCCTGACCTTCGTCGTCATCACCGGAGAGATGGACCTCAGCTTCCCATCGGTCATGGCCCTCGGCACGGCGGTGTTCGCCCTGAGCGTCACCCAGCTGCATCTGCCGTGGTATGTGGCGCTGATCCTGGCTTTCGCTACCGGCGCAGCCTGCGGATGGCTCAATGGCACGCTCGTCGCCCTGTTCAACATCCCCTCGCTGGTGATCACCATCGGCACGCAATTCCTGTTCCGCGGACTGGAACTGGTGCTGATGAGCGGAACCGGCGTGCCGATGACCCAGGAAATGTATCCCGAACTGCACACTTTGTTCCGCGAACCGCTGTTCGGGATCATCCCCATCCAGACGGTATGGATGGTCGTACTGGGAATTACCTTCTGGACGCTTCTCAACCGCACCAAGTTCGGCGCCCATGTCTTCCTTGTCGGCGACAACCAGACCAGCGCGCGACTGATGGGTATCAATACCGTATCGGTCAAGACGCGTGCCTTCATCCTTGTCGGCATGACGTCGGTGCTCGCCGGCATCATGTCGTCGGTCTACGGTTATTATTTCTGGCCCACCCTCGGGGATGGCGGTCTGCTGAACACCATTGCCTCTGTTTTCCTCGGCGGCACCTCGGTGTTCGGTGGCACAGGCTCGATCGTCGGCTCGTTCGTCGCCGCCTATATCATCGGCGCGATCAATGCCGGCATCGTCTCGGCCGGCATCAACGCCTTCTATACCCAGTTGGCTTTCGGTCTGGTCATCGTCATCTCGGTGGTCTTCCAGACCTTCATCGAACGGCGGGTGCGTCGGCAGTCCCTGACTGGACGCTGAACCCAACAGCAATCTGTCATAGGGCGCCCGGCTGACCGCCGGGCGCACTTTTTTGGGGAGGAGACAGCCGGGACGCTGACGGGCGTTGCCGGCGCAATGGAATCGGGTCCGACGCCGTAAACCGCAATCCAGGTATCGGGAACGGGACCAACATGGTCGGACACGAGGTTTCCCCGCAACTGCCGGCAAGTGCGGGCTGGTCCATGACCTGCAGCCACAGCCCGTCCGTGGCATGCCGGGCCAGCACGGCCCCGGCCAGGACAAGAATGCACTGTTCGATCTCTGGGCGGGCAAGCCGCTGCCAAGATCGATTGTGCCGACCCCTTGTATTTCTCGCGCCAGTTTAGGAACCTTGTCGGCACATCGTCGTCGGCTTACCGCTCGTCGCGCCGTCGGCTGAACAAGGGTGAGCCGAATTCCGATCATCCCGACAACAGCAGTGGCATCCACAGGCGCAAGCGCCCGAAGGAGGCGTGACCCAGATGGCGGACCCGATTGTATATGTCGACGCGGATGCCTGCCCGGTTAAGGCCGAGATCCTGAGGATTGCCGAGCGCGCTGGCGTCGTCAGCTGTTTCGTCGCCAACAACGGGCTGAGACCGTCGCGCGATCCACTGGTGGTCAATGTCGTCGTGCCGCAGGGCGCCGATGCTGCCGACGACTGGATCGTCGATCATGTCACCGAGCATGATATCGTGGTGACCGCCGACGTGCCGTTGGCGCATCGGGTCGTCGGCAAGGGCGCCGTCGTCCTCGGACCGACGGGTAGGGCATTCACGCCCGATTCGATCGGCATGGCACTGGCCATGCGGGATCTCAAGCAGGACCTCAGGGAAAGCGGTGCCATTGCCGGCTACAATCCCGGCTTCACCCAGCGCGACCGCATGTTCTTCACCAATGCGCTGGCCAATGCCGTGCAGAAGGCGCTCAACGGCAACTAGCTTCTCGTTGACGCGGAGCAGGCTGCGCCGACGAGATCAGCGCATATGCCCGTAGATGCTCTCTGCCCGCAGATTGTCCTCGATGCGAAAGCGGTGGTTGGCTGGCGGATGGGCGCGCTGTTCGCAATCCATGCGCGGACAGATGCGGCAACTGACACCGACAGGAACCGCCAGGCTCTCATTGGTCAGGTCCATACCGTCAGAGTAGACCATCTGGCGGGCGAAGGCGACGTCGCAGCCGAGACCGATCGACATATGACGGCGAACCGAATTGTAGCGATGCCCGCCCTTTTCGAAGGCGTGGGCGATGCAAAAGAAGGTATCGCCATTCGGCATGCGCGAAATCTGCACATTGATCTGGCCCGGCTGCAGGAAGGCTGAATAGACGTTCCAGCGTGGGCAGGCGCCGGCGTGGCGCGGGATGTGGATGCCCGAGAGCGAAAAACGCTTGGAGATGTTGCCGGCGATGTCAGTGCGGATCAGGTGCAGCGGGATACCCTGCGCACCGGGGCGCTGCAGAGTGGTCATGCGGTGGCAGACCTGTTCAAAGCTGGCCGAAAAGCGCCGCATCAGCCGTTCGATGTCATAGCGCGTCTCGCGGCAGGCCCTCAAGAAGGGCTGGTAGGGCATGATCAGCGCCGCGGCGAAATAGGAAGCCAGCACATTGCGAGCGAGGGCAGGGGCATCGCTGTCCTCGGCAAAGCGCGCCGAAACGATGCCCTCGATGGCCTGATCAGCGACCAGGTGCGCGGTATGGTGGGCGACGGCGAACAGGGCGCTTTCGACCGACAGCAGGTCGGAGACTTCGATGGTCCGCCCGTGATCACCAAGCCGAAGCGCCATGCCGTGCGGCAGCGAAACGTAATGCCACTCGATGCCGAAAACGTTCTGCAACCAGGCGCGGAAGCCGATCTCGAACACGGCGGAGGAATTGTCGATGTCGTGGCGGACGCGTTCTGCTTCGGCCTCGATCTCGGGGAAATGGTTGGCGTGCTCCTGCAGGAAATCGGATATCGCGTCGGTGGCGCGATGAAAAACCCGTTCCGCCGTTTCGGTGTTCATGCCGACCTGGCCGCGTTCGCGATAGTCGCGATACTTGTCGAACAGCCGAAGGACAGTGCGCGCCACCGCCGGATTGGTGCGGGCGAATTCACGGATATCCTGATTGGTCAGGTCCTCGTCGGCAAAGACCTCGTCGCCGAACACCTCCATCAGGTCGCCGGCCAGGCGAGCGTCATCGCTCTCGGCCAGTTCGCCGGCCTCGACACCGAAATAGCCTGCGATGGTCAGAAGCAGCTGGACGTTGACGTTGCGGCGGTTGTGCTCGATCAGGTTGAGATAGCTCGGCGAGATGCCAAGGGCGGCGGCGAGATCAGCCTGGGTGATATGGCGCTGACGGCGAAGGCGGCGAATCTTGCCGCCGATCTTGAGATGTTGACTGTCGCGCATGTCAGCCTCCGCAATTCCATTCCACGCATTTTGCCCGGCCGGACGTGTAAACCTTGCCAGCTTCGCTTCCGACCCGAAGCCATCGGGCGACAGGTCCCGGCCAGACCCTGTGCAAAGCCCCATTCCTCTGTCCGATCCTGCCAGAACCGCAAAACCGCTGATTACCGGGCGTTACAGCCGAATAGGGCTGCGTTCTGGATTTTCAAACTTTACAGGTCGACAATCCGGACCTTGCTTGGATTTACACCTTTACAGCGGCCCAAGTCGAATATTCTTGCCAATCGCCGGCTAATGTCAAATCTTTACATTACGCATTTTGCATGGAGGGGAAAATGCAAGACCAGATCCACACCGCAATCGGTCCGGACCCGCATCCGGAGGAATATGTCACCATCATCGGCCCGTCCATGACCGACGTCATGCGTCAGTACAGAGCGCAGGGCCTCGATCAGGAAGGCTACGCCATCACCGGCCGCATCGACCGTCATCGGTTCGAGATGGCCGACGCCAACGGCGTGCACGACCTGTTCGACGGCGTCAAAATGCTGGCAGCGACTTTCGTCCGCCGCGTCGCCGCCTGACGCCAGTGCCGATGGGCGTGTCACGCGAGGGGCGCGACCGTTTCCCGACGGACCGGCTGATTTCCGACACCCAAAAGACCATTCGCCCGGGCGCCGGCTCACGGCCGGCCCCGACACGAACCCTTTGTCGCCAAATTCGGAGTGTGACATGCTCGACCGCAACAAAACCCAACCCGACGCCTTTCCAACGCCCGAATGGGCGCCCGACCGCTGGAAGACCATTTCCCGTACTTATTCGCCCGACGACGTGGCACGACTTGCCGGCTCGCTGCCGATCCGCCACACGCTGGCCGAGAACGGCGCGCGCAAGCTGTGGGAACTGCTCCATACCGAAGACTTTGTGCCGACGCTCGGCACCTTCACCGGCAATCAGGCGGTGCAGCAGGTCAAGGCCGGCCTCAAGGCGATCTACCTGAGCGGGTGGCAGGTCGCCGCCGATGCGAACACCTCGGGCAACATGTATCCGGATCAGTCGCTTTACCCGGTCGATTCCGTGCCGAGTGTCGTCCGCCGCATCAACAAGGCGCTGCAGCGGGCCGACCAGATCCAGCAGATGGAAAAGCACGACGGGATCTCGACGACCGACATCGACTTTTTCGTGCCGATCATCGCCGATGCCGAGGCCGGCTTCGGTGGAGCGCTCAATGTCTTCGAACTGATGAAGGCGATGATCGAGGCCGGCGCCGCGGCGGTGCATTTCGAAGACCAGCTGGCAGCCGAGAAGAAGTGCGGCCACCTCGGCGGCAAGGTGCTGGTGCCGACGTCCCAGCAGATCAAGACGCTCAACTCGGCCCGGCTCGCTGCTGACGTCATGGGCGTGCCGACCCTGATCATGGCGCGGACCGACGCCGAGGCCGCAACCCTGATCACTTCCGATGTCGACGAATATGATGCGCCGTTCCTGACCGGCGAACGCACCGCAGAAGGCTTCTATCACGTCCGCAACGGCTTCGATCAGGCCGTGGCGCGTGGCCTGGCCTACGCGCCCTATGCCGATCTCATCTGGTGCGAGACTTCGACGCCGTCGATCGAGGACGCCAAGCGTTTCGCCGAGGGAATCCGCAAGGAATACCCGGACCAGATGCTCGCCTACAATTGCTCGCCTTCGTTCAACTGGTCCAAGCACATGGGCGAGGCCGAGATGGCAAGCTTCCAGCGTGAACTCGGCGCCATGGGTTACAAATACCAGTTCATCACCCTGGCCGGGTTCCACAACCTGAGCCTGAGCACCTTCAATCTGGCGCGTTCCTACAAGGACGACGGCATGAAGGCCTACTCCCAGATCATTCAGCAGGCCGAATTCGCCGCGGAGAAGGATGGATTCTCGGCAACGCGTCACCAGCGCGAGGTGGGGACGTCCTATTTCGATGCGGTGTCGATGGCCGTCAGCCAGGGCAAGTCCTCGACCACCGCCATGGCGCACTCGACCGAGACCGCCCAGTTCTGATCCTCGAGCAGCTCCTCTTCTGAACTCACCGGGGGGTGACCAACTCGGCCGTCCGCTAGGGCGGCCGTTTTCTTGCGCACATCAATTGCGCGTATATTAGGGGAGAAAACTGGCGCGGTTCGAGGGCATGAGCTCGAGGCCTTCGGAAGAGCACCTTGTTTTCAGGTCATTAGTCGGCTCTTTCACCTTTTTCCATTGCGCCTGATGCGGCGGTATTGCCGCGCAAAACTGAGTTCCTATGACCTTGAAATCGTCAGGACAACAAATTGCCCGAGAATTGAGTTGTGTTTCGCAGGGCAACGATTGCAACCGTTGCAGCCCCGATCTTCGTTATCGCGCCTGCCCAGACGTCAATCCTTGGGATCGACCCCGGCGTCAGCAATGTTCTGCTGCCTGACACAACCTATCTCAGTGGAGTCGAAGTCCAGACGGCGTCTCGAGTTTCGCCGATTACGACTTCTTCTTTGTGCCGGGCCGTTGTCCGCCATACAGCGCTTCGGCACTGGCAACGATGGGCGTGATCAACGAAGATCCGATGACGACGGGTTTCGGCATCAACAATCTCACCTTCAGCTTCACCAATCTCACCAACTCGGTGCGTCTCAAGGAATTCGTTCTGACCGATGGCGCGGGTCCGGCTTTGGGCAGCCTCGCGACGCTGGCTTCGAAGGTTGATGTCGCCAACCGCCCTGACGACCTGCTGATCACCGTCAACGGCGATACGCTGACAAATGGCGGCGCCTACAGCCCCGTTGGTGCGGCTGCATCGATTCCGGCAGCTCTGCCTCTTCTTGCCGGAGGCATCGCCCTTCTGGGTTTTGTGGGCCGCCGCCGGCAGCGCAATGCGCTGCGTGACAAGCGGGTTCCTGTCTTTTTCAATGGCTCGCGGGATCGTTGCCGCGGGCCTGTTTCGCTTGTTCCTGTGGCGCCGAGCCGCGCGATCAGGGCGCCTTAAGTCCGTTGAGCGAACCTCAATTCGCTGCTTGCACGCATCATGGCGCACAAGAGACTTGTCACATCCGGCTGAACCCGCTAAACGGCCCGGAAACCCTAGGGTCAAAGTGTTCGCACCGAGTAGCAACACAGCCCTAGTTTTCTGTGGCCGCATCGGACTGGCGAAAAATGTATCCCGTTTTCGCGCGATGCTCTGGGGATTGAACGAGCGAAATGGCGAAGGAAAAGTTTAATCGGTCGAAGCCGCACTGCAACATTGGCACGATTGGCCATGTTGACCATGGCAAGACGACGTTGACGGCAGCGATCACGAAGGTTCTTGCGGAGAGTGGCGGGGCGACGTTCCAGGCCTATGACTCGATTGATGCGGCGCCTGAAGAGAAGGCCCGCGGCATCACGATTTCGACGGCGCATGTCGAGTATGAGACGGCGAACCGTCACTATGCCCACGTGGACTGCCCCGGCCACGCCGACTATGTGAAGAACATGATCACCGGTGCGGCGCAGATGGACGGCGCCATTCTGGTTGTGTCGGCCGCCGACGGCCCGATGCCGCAGACGCGCGAGCACATTCTTCTGGCCTATCAGGTCGGCGTTCCGGCCATGGTCGTTTACATGAACAAGTGCGACCAGGTTGATGACGAGGAGCTTCTGGAGCTTGTCGAGCTCGAGGTTCGCGAGCTTCTGAGCTCGTACGACTTCCCGGGCGACGACATTCCGATCGTCAAGGGTTCGGCTCTTGTTGCGCTTGAGGACGGCGACGCCAAGATGGGCCATGACTCGATCGTTGCGCTGATGGAAGCTGTTGACAGCTACATCCCGCAGCCGGCGCGTCCGGTTGACCAGCCGTTCCTGATGCCGATCGAAGACGTGTTCTCGATCTCGGGCCGCGGCACGGTTGTCACGGGTCGTGTCGAGCGCGGCGTCATCAAGGTTGGCGAGGAAGTCGAGATTGTCGGCATCAAGACCACCCAGAAGACCACGGTCACGGGTGTCGAGATGTTCCGCAAGCTTCTGGACCAGGGCGAGGCCGGCGACAACATCGGCGCGCTGATCCGCGGCATTGACCGCAACCAGGTCGAACGTGGCCAGGTTCTGTGCAAGCCGGGTTCGGTGACCCCGCACACCAAGTTCGAGGCCGAGGCCTACATCCTGACCAAGGACGAAGGTGGCCGTCATACCCCGTTCTTCGGCAACTACCGCCCGCAGTTCTACTTCCGCACCACGGACGTGACCGGCGTGGTCACGCTGCCCGAGGGCACCGAGATGGTGATGCCGGGCGACAACGTGTCGATCCAGGTTCAGCTGATCGTGCCGATCGCCATGGAAGAGAAGCTGCGCTTCGCCATCCGCGAAGGCGGCAGGACCGTCGGATCCGGCGTCGTCGCCAAAATCATCGAGTAGTTCGCACCGGGCTTTCGGCCCGTGACGCAATTGGGAAAGGGCGCCTCAGAGGCGCCCTTTTTCGTATGCTGCAGCCTGGCGCAGCCTACCGTCATGTGGCGACATAGGCAGCTGCAAAGCGGACGAAATCGATGAAGAAGTGATAGGCGACCGCCGCCTCGAAGCCGAAACGCACGAAGACCAGGCCCATCGGCACGCCGAACAGCAGTCCCGCCAACAACATCATGCCGCCGGCCGGCCCGATCAGTTGCGATGTCGGCACATGGGCAAAGGCATGCGCGAGGGCTGCGATGAGGATGGCTGCGGCAAGAGCGGATCTGACGCTTGCGCCACGCCGGCCGGCGAGCAGGAAAAAGCACAGGGTCAAAAGCAGCAGCCGCGCCATCGACTCCTCTGCGATTCCAGCCGACAGCGCCACCAGCGGTTCCCACAGCTCGGTCACCCAGTGGTCGCCGGAATGGGCGCCGGCGCCGATATTGACCAGTGCCGGCGGCAGGGCCAGCACCATGCCCCAGACGAACATGCGGGCGGCGGCGCGCCAGTTTCCCTCGGCGCTGGTAACGGGCAACAGTCCGACGCGCCTGACCAGCAGGGCGCCGCCCAGGAACATCGCCGGCACCATGCCGAGATAGATGGCATGGTACGAGCTGATCTTTCCTGATGCGGCGTTGAGCCCGAAACACAGGGCGGCGGCGGCGAGGGCGACGACGACCGCAAGCGGCGTCACCGATTTGCGTTCCCGCCAGATGATCACCAACCCGGCAAGCCCCGTTGCCAAGGCCAGCAGCAGCCAGGGATGGACATAGCGCCCGAGAACGAAGATCAGCGCTACACTGACGACAACCAGCACCAGCATGGGCCAGAAGCCGATTCTGGTGTCGGGGCGCTCCGACACCCGCGGTGCGGGCTGACCGTTCCAGATCAGCGCCATCAGCAAAAGAATGTAGGCAATGCCCGCCAGCTGCAGGACACCGGCCAGCTCTGGCATGCCGCCTTGCCAGGCGACCAGAAGGCCAACGCTCGTCACAAGCCACAAGGCAGCGGCGACCAGCCGCCAGGGGGTCATCATCGATATCATCATTGCACCTCCTCAAGCGCCTTGGGATAGCGCGCGGCAGGATTGACTCAACCGGGCGGGTTGCCGCAGGTCGTGCCGCCGGGCAAGTCATCGCGCCGGTGATCGCGATTGGGCACTTGCAACCCTCGCCGCGATCGGATAACTCCTGCCTCGGCCTAGGGGTATAGCTCAGTTGGTAGAGCATCGGTCTCCAAAACCGAGGGTCGCGGGTTCAAGTCCTGCTGCCCCTGCCAGGCCCAGTATTCCGGACATAGCAACTGCTCGGACGGCGCTCTAGCGGGACGCCCTGGCCAATGCGTGCGAGTCGAATCCCTTGATGATCAGCCACAGGGCAAAGACCATTTCCTGAACGGCGATGGGCAGCAGCAGCAAAAAGGCCCAGGCGGGCGGTTCGGCGGAAACGGCATTGACCACACTCGCCACGGCCAGCAGGGCGATGGAGATCAGGCCGGACAGGGAAATGAAGCGCGGGACCAGGCGCGTGACATACATCTGCCAGTTGATCACCACCGTGCCGAGAACGAAGGCGGTCAGGTAGACAAGTGTCGACACGGCAGCGAAATCGACCTGGCTTGCGACGAACGCGCCAACGGCGGCGTGACCGGGCTGACCCGCCGCATCGGCCGCCAGATAGAGCCGGCTGACATCGATCATCGCCAGCACGTTCATTTCCTTGATGCCGAAAAACGCCGCTTCAAGCGTGCGGAACACCACATAGGCCATGGCCATGCCGACGCCGAAGCGTCTGAGCACCGGATAGAAGGCAACCGCAACCATTGGGATGGCGAACACGCACAACAGCTGGATCAGGATGCCGGCAACGATCGTGCCGCGTTGGGGCGATGCCTGTTCCAGCACGTCGACCGCTTCGATCACCGGTTTGTAGAAGGCCTCGCCGACGAACAACAGGAAAGTCGCGATGATGAAGAAGATGCCGGCAGCGATGGCATAGCCCCGATCGACACGGCGTGACCTGTCGAGCGACATTGTTCCCCCCAATCGGCCGTTTCGACCTCGCCTGTTGGTGCGCCGCAAAACACTAGCTGCGGGGTGAAAAAGCCGATATGCCGCATATGGGCGCATGGCAGCTATGGGTGCTGCTGGAAAGTTTGGCCTTGCTTTCGCCGCAACCAGCCTCTAGAAACCGAAGTTCAAGCCGCCGGGGAGACTCGCGCGGCCATTGCGTTTGGCAAATCATACAACCTGATTCTACACGGCGGAACTCATGGCACGCACAAACCCGTTCACGTTCATGCAGCAGGTCCGTGCGGAGGTCAGCAAAGTCGTCTGGCCGACGCGCAACGAGACCCTGATCTCGACGGCAATGGTTCTCGCCATGGTCTTGCTGGCCAGCCTGATCTTCCTTCTTGCCGATCAGGTCATTGGTTGGGTTGTGACGGCCATGCTGGCGACCCGTTTCTAGTGTCGCACCGCTTTTTGGGAGAATAGACGGAACATGGCCAAGCGCTGGTACATCGTGCAGACCTACTCGAATTTCGAGCGCAAGGTCGCCGAGTCCATCAAGGAAAAGGCAGCTCAGGGCGGCCTGGGGGAACATTTCGAAGACGTGCTGGTGCCGACCGAGAAGGTGGTCGAGGTCCGGCGCGGCCGCAAGGTGGATACGGAACGTCGGTTCTTCCCGGGCTATGTGCTCGTCAAGATGGACATGACCGACGATACCTTCCACCTGATCAAGAACATCTCGAAGGTCACCGGTTTCCTCGGCGCCGACAACAAGCCGATGCCGATCTCCGAGAACGAGGCACAGTCGATCCTGCATCAGGTGCAGGAAGGCGTCGAACACCCCAAGCCCTCCGTCACCTTCGAGGTTGGCGAGCAGGTGCGTGTGTCCGACGGGCCGTTCGCCAGCTTCAACGGCTTCGTCGAGGAAGTCGACGAGGAGCGCGCCCGCCTCAAGGTGGAAGTTTCGATTTTCGGCCGGCCGACACCGGTCGAGCTGGAATACGGTCAGGTCGAAAAGACCTAGGCCGAACTCCCGGTCTTTCGGGAGGGAGCTTCAGGGCTCCGCAATAGCGTGGGAGAGGGCGGCGAACGCCATATCGCCGGCAAGACCTCGCACCACGCCCTTTGAACCGCCCACAAGGGCAAATTGAAAGGTACGACTATGGCCAAGAAAATTGCTGGCTATATTAAGCTGCAGGTGCCCGCAGGCGCCGCGACGCCGTCGCCGCCGATCGGCCCGGCGCTCGGTCAGCGTGGTCTGAACATCATGGAATTCTGCAAGGCCTTCAACGCGGCCACGCAGGAGATGGAAAAGAACACGCCGATCCCGACCATCATCACCGCTTATGCCGACAAGAGCTTCACCTTCGAGATGAAGCTGCCGCCGGTGACCTTCTACATCAAGCAGGCCCTCAAGATTCAGTCCGGCTCCAAGAAGCCCGGTCACGAGAGCGGCGGCGTCCTCAGCGAAGCCCAGGTGCGCGAGATCGCCGAGAAGAAGATGAAGGACCTCAATGCCGATACGGTCGAGGCCGCCATGGCCCAGATCACCGGCTCCGCCCGTTCCATGGGCATCCAGGTGGAGGGCTGATCGATGACCAAGATCGCAAAGCGTACCAAGGCTGCCATTGAAGGCATCGACCGCAAGAAGCTCTATGCCATCGCCGAAGCCGTCCCGATGGTGAAGGCTCGCGCCACGGCCAAGTTCGACGAGACCGTCGAGATCGCCATGAATCTCGGCGTCGACCCGCGCCATGCCGACCAGATGGTCCGTGGCGTCGTCAATCTGCCGAACGGCACCGGCAAAGCCGTGCGCGTCGCCGTGTTCGCCAAGGACGCCAAGGCCGACGAAGCCCGCGAGGCGGGTGCCGATATCGTCGGCGCCGACGACCTCGCCGCCCAGATCATGGAAGGCAAGATCGATTTCGATCGCTGCATCGCCACGCCGGACATGATGCCGGTGGTCGGTCGCCTCGGCAAGATCCTCGGCCCGCGTGGCATGATGCCGAACCCCAAGGTCGGCACCGTGACGCCCGACGTCGCCGGCGCCGTCAAGGCGGCCAAGGGCGGCGCTGTCGAGTTCCGCGTCGAGAAGGCCGGTATCCTTCACGCCGGCGTCGGCAAGGCCTCGTTCAGCGAAGATCAGCTGATCGAGAACATCAAGGCCTTTGCCGATGCGGTCAACAAAGCCAAGCCGACCGGCGCCAAGGGCACCTACATCAAGAAGGTGGCCGTGTCCTCGACCATGGGCCCGGGCCTTCATGTCGATCCCTCGAGCGTCCTGAACTAGGCGCGCTCGACTGAAGCAAGAATTCCGGATGGCCTTCGGGCCCTCCGGTAGACCCGATGGGCTTCGGCCCTGAGGGAAAGACCTGTCCGAGACTGCAGGCGAGGGGCCCTGGCCCGCTCTTAATTCGCAAGAGCCTGCAATAGACGGGGTGACAATCGGAATTCACGGCCGGCGCGACCGGTCGAGGAGTTTCGGTTCGATCCAAGCCAGTTGCCGATGGCCTCAACGAGGCGTTCGGGACCGGTTGACAGGCACTGAACCGTCGGTCCTGTCGCCGGATGTCCGGCAAACGAACCGGCAATTGGTACGCATCCGGCCATGAGGCCAGGTGCAAATGTGGAGAGAAGCAGTGGATAGAGCGGAAAAAGCCGAGCTGGTCACCTCGCTTACCGAAGCCTTCAAGGGCTCGGGCGCGATCGTGGTCGCTCAGTATGCCGGTCTCACCGTCGCCGAGATGGAAGGTCTGCGCGTGCAGATGAAGCAGTCCGGCGCACAGGTTCGGGTCGCAAAAAACCGCCTTGCCAAGCTCGCTCTTAAGCAAACCGATAATGCGGACATCTCGGGCCTGTTCACCGGCCCGACGCTTGTCGCCTATTCGGAAGACCCCATCACCGCGCCGAGAATAGCGGTGAAGTTCGCCGACAAGAACAAGAAGCTTGTCATTGTTGGCGGCGCCATGGGTCAGACCGAACTCGATGCCGATGGCATCAAGGCGCTGGCGGAACTGCCCTCGCTCGACGAACTGCGCGCCAAGCTCGCTGGTCTGGTCAAACAGCCCGCGACCAAGATCGCAGCCGTCCTGCAGGCTCCTGGCGGCCAGGTCGCCCGGGTTATTTCCGCATACTCGGACAAGGGTGAAGCAGCGTAAGGCTACGCGGCCCTTTTCACATATCGAACCGAACTCAGAACTGAAGGTAGAACTCAAATGGCTGATCTTGCAAAACTCGTTGACGATCTGTCGGCTCTGACTGTCCTCGAAGCTTCCGAGCTTTCGAAGATGCTGGAAGAGAAGTGGGGCGTTTCCGCCGCGGCTCCGGTCGCGGTTGCCGCCGCTGGTGGTGCTGCTCCGGCCGAGGCCGCCGAGGAAAAGACCGAATTCGACGTCATCCTCGCCGACATCGGTGCCCAGAAGCTCAACGTGATCAAGGAAGTCCGTGCGATCACCGGTCTCGGCCTGGCCGAGTCCAAGGCGCTTGTCGAAAGCGCCCCGAAGGCGATCAAGGAAGGCGTCTCGAAGGCCGAAGCTGAAGAGCTCAAGGCCAAGATCGAGGCCGCCGGCGCCAAGGTCGAACTCAAGTAGTTCGCTTTTTCCAGATCAGGGCGGCGGCGTTCGCGCCGCCGCCTGTCTTCGCCTCCTGCCGCAGGAGGCTCGGCCTGTCCGCAAACGATGAGGACCTGGCCGGAGAGCAGCGGCTGACCCAGGACGGGGACAGAACAAGGTTTTGTTATCGTCTTGACGTCAAACAGGAATCGGAACCAGCTTGGTGATTCGTCGCCAAACCGGGATTCGAACAACCAGTAGGAATGGGCACCTGTCCCAAGCACCGACGGCGGATGGTCGGTTTTTTGGACAATTGCTTTCCCGACATTGATATCCGAGGAGCTTTTATGGCTACCAGTTTCAACGGCCGCCGCAAGGTGCGCAAGTCGTTCGGCAGCATTCGCGAAGTCACGGAAATGCCCAACCTGATCGAGGTGCAGAAAGCATCCTACGATCAGTTCCTGATTGTCGACGAGCCCAAGGGCGGACGCGGTGACGAAGGCCTGCAGGCCGTCTTCAAGTCCGTTTTCCCGATCACCGACTTCTCCAACACGGCGAGCCTTGAATTCGTTAGCTACGAGTTCGAGCCGCCCAAGTATGACGTCGAGGAGTGCCGGCAGCGCGATATGACCTTCGCTGCGCCGCTCAAAGTCACCCTCCGTCTGATCGTGTTCGAGGTCGATGAAGACACGGGCGCCCGTTCCGTCAAGGATATCAAGGAACAGGACGTCTATATGGGCGACATGCCGTTCATGACCATGAACGGCACCTTCATCGTCAATGGCACCGAGCGCGTCATCGTTTCGCAGATGCACCGTTCGCCGGGCGTGTTCTTCGACCACGACAAGGGCAAGACCCATTCCTCCGGCAAGCTGCTGTTCGCCGCCCGCATCATTCCGTATCGCGGTTCCTGGCTCGACATCGAATTCGACGCCAAGGACATCGTCTACGCGCGCATCGACCGCCGCCGCAAGATCCCGGTCACCTCGCTTCTGAAAGCCCTCGGCCTCGACGCCGAGGAGATCCTGGCGACCTATTACAACACCCAGACATTCGAGAAGACCAAGCAGGGCTGGAAGAAGCCCTACGAGTGGGAGAAGATGAAGGGCGCCAAGCCCACCCACGACCTGATCGACGCCAAGACCGGCGACGTCGTGCACGAGGGCGGCAAGAAGCTTTCGGCCCGCGCCGCCAAGAAGATCGCCGAAAGCGGCGTGACCCATCTGCTGGCGACAGACGAGGACCTGTTCGGCATGTATGTCGCCGAGGACCTCATCAACCTCAATTCCGGCGAGATCTACGCCGAGGCCGGCGACGAGATCGACGAGAAATTGTTGACCAAGCTGGTTGAGGCCGGTTTCGACACGCTGCCGATCCTCGACATCGACCACGTCACGGTCGGTCCGTATCTACGCAACACGCTTGCGGTCGACAAGAACGAGACCCGCGAGGACGCGCTGTTCGATATCTACCGCGTCATGCGTCCGGGCGAGCCGCCGACGGTCGAGACCGCCGAGGCGATGTTCCAGTCGCTGTTCTTCGATTCCGAGCGCTACGACCTTTCCGCCGTTGGTCGCGTCAAGATGAACATGCGTCTCGACCTCGATGTCGACGACACCGTGCGCATCCTTCGCAAGGAGGACATCGTCGAGGTTGTCCGTACCCTCGTCGAGCTGCGTGACGGCAAGGGCGAGATCGACGACATCGACAATCTCGGCAACCGCCGTGTGCGTTCTGTCGGCGAGCTGATGGAAAACCACTACCGGCTCGGCCTGTTGCGCATGGAACGCGCCATCAAGGAGCGCATGTCGTCCGTCGAGATCGACAACGTCATGCCGCAGGACCTGATCAACGCCAAGCCGGCGGCCGCTGCCGTGCGCGAGTTCTTCGGCTCGTCCCAGCTCAGCCAGTTCATGGACCAGACCAACCCGCTCAGCGAAGTCTCGCACAAGCGGCGTCTGTCTGCGCTCGGCGCCGGTGGTCTGACCCGCGAGCGCGCCGGCTTCGAAGTCCGCGACGTGCACGTCACCCATTACGGCCGTATCTGCCCGATCGAGACGCCGGAAGGCCCGAACATCGGCCTGATCAACAACCTGGCAACCTTCGCCCGGGTCAACAAGTACGGTTTCATCGAGACGCCGTACCGCAAGGTCGAGGACGGCAAGGTGACTGACAAGGTCATCTACCTGTCGGCCATGGAAGACGCCAAATTCAACGTCGCCCAGGCCAACGCCAAGATGAACGAGGATGGCAGCTTCGCCCACGAACTCGTCACGGCCCGCCACGCCGGCGAGGTGACGCTGACACCGCGCGAACAGATCAACCTGATGGACGTCAGCCCCAAGCAGGTCATCTCCGTCGCTGCGGCGCTCATTCCGTTCCTCGAGAACGACGACGCCAACCGCGCCCTCATGGGCTCGAACATGCAGCGTCAGGCCGTGCCGCTCCTCAGGGCGGAAGCACCCTATGTCGGAACCGGCATGGAAGCGGTCGTTGCCCGTGACTCGGGCGCTGCCATCGCGGCCAAGCGCACCGGTATCGTTGACCAGGTCGATGCCACCCGTATCGTCATCCGGGCCACCGAGGAAACCGATGCGTCCAAGTCGGGCGTCGACATCTACAACCTGATGAAGTTCCAGCGCTCGAACCAGTCGACCTGCATCAACCAGCGTCCGCTGGTCGTTGTCGGCGACCACGTCCAGGCCGGCGACATGATCGCTGACGGCCCGTCGACCGAGCTGGGCGATCTCGCCCTCGGCCGCAACGTGCTGGTCGCCTTCATGCCGTGGAATGGCTACAACTACGAGGACTCGATCCTCCTGAGCGAACGCATCGTCAAGGACGACGTCTTCACCTCGATCCACATCGAGGAATATGAAGTCATGGCCCGCGACACCAAGCTCGGCCCCGAGGAAATCACCCGCGATATCCCGAACGTTTCCGAAGAGGCTCTGAAGAACCTCGACGAAGCGGGTATCGTTCATATCGGTGCTGAAGTCGGCCCGGGCGATATCCTTGTCGGCAAGATCACGCCGAAGGGCGAGAGCCCGATGACGCCGGAAGAAAAGCTTCTGCGCGCCATCTTCGGCGAGAAGGCCTCCGATGTCCGCGACACCTCACTGCGCGTGCCCCCGGGCGACGCCGGTACGGTTGTCGAGGTCCGCGTGTTCAACCGCCACGGCATCGAGAAGGACGAGCGTGCCATGGCCATCGAGCGCGAGGAAATCGAGCGTCTGGCCAAGGACCGCGACGACGAGCAATCGATTCTCGATCGCAACGTCTATGCGCGTCTGAAGGAAATGCTGTTCGGCAAGGCGGCGACCTCCGGCCCGAAGGGCTATGTCGCCGGCACCAAGCTCAACGACGCCGTGTTCGACGGCCAGCCGCGCTCGAAGTGGTGGCAGTTCGCCGTCGAGGACGACAAGGTCATGTCCGAGATCGAGGCGTTGCAGGGCCAGTACGACGAGAGCCGCAAGCTGCTCGAACAGCGCTTCATCGACAAGGTCGACAAGCTGCAGCGCGGTGACGAACTGCCTCCGGGCGTGATGAAGATGGTCAAGGTCTTCGTTGCGACCAAGCGCAAGATCCAGCCCGGCGACAAGATGGCCGGCCGTCACGGCAACAAGGGTGTGGTTTCCCGCATCGTTCCGGTCGAGGACATGCCGTTCCTCGGCGACGGCACCCATGCCGATATCGTGCTCAATCCGCTCGGCGTGCCCTCGCGCATGAATGTTGGGCAGATCCTTGAGACCCATCTCGGCTGGGCCTGCTCGGGCATGGGCCGCAAGATCGGCCAGTTGCTCGAAACCTACAAGCAGGCCGGCGATCTCAAGCCCTTGCGTGACGAGATCGGCGATCTTTATGCCAATGACGACACGTTGAACGATCTGGATGACGACAGCCTGATCCGCCTCGGTGAAAGCCTGAAGAAGGGCGTCTCGATTGCGACACCGGTCTTTGACGGCGCCAAGGAAGCCGATATCGTCAAGATGCTCGAACAGGCCGGGCTCGACGGCTCGGGCCAGTCCACGCTCTATGACGGGCGCACCGGCGAGGCCTTCGATCGCAAGGTGACCATGGGCTACATCTACATGCTCAAGCTTCACCACCTGGTCGACGACAAGATCCACGCCCGTTCGATCGGCCCGTACTCGCTGGTCACCCAGCAGCCTCTGGGCGGCAAGGCGCAGTTCGGCGGCCAGCGCTTCGGCGAAATGGAAGTCTGGGCTCTGGAAGCCTATGGCGCCGCCTACACGCTGCAGGAAATGCTCACCATCAAGTCCGACGATGTCGCCGGCCGCACCAAGGTCTACGAGGCCATCGTTCGCGGCGACGACACCTTCGAGGCGGGCATTCCGGAAAGCTTCAACGTTCTGGTCAAGGAAATCCGTTCCCTTGGTCTCAATGTCGAGCTGACGGAAAACGAACCTGAGCAGGTTGGTGGACCCGACGATACTGCCGGTGCGGAACTCGAGGCACCTCCGGACGCGGCGGAATAAACCCCGCCGCCCGACCCCTTTTTGTCACATGAGCCGGCTGGGCAGCGCTGAGCGCCCCAACCGGCCTTGAGGAGACACCGGATGAATCATCATCAGAACGTCATGGACCCGTTCAATCAGCAGGCTGCAACGCAGGTCTTCGACCAGATGCGTATCTCGATCGCCAGCCCTGAGAAGATCCTCTCGTGGTCCTATGGCGAGATCAAGAAGCCCGAGACCATCAACTACCGCACGTTCAAGCCGGAACGCGACGGCCTGTTCTGCGCCCGTATCTTCGGACCGACCAAGGACTACGAGTGCCTGTGCGGCAAGTACAAGCGCATGAAGTTCAAGGGCGTCATCTGCGAGAAGTGCGGCGTCGAAGTCACGCTTTCCCGCGTGCGCCGCGAGCGTATGGGCCATATCGAACTGGCCGCGCCGGTCGCCCATATCTGGTTCCTGAAGTCGTTGCCGTCGCGCATCGCCCAGTTGCTCGACATGACGCTCAAGGATGTCGAGCGCATCCTGTATTTCGAAAACTACGTCGTCACCGATCCCGGCCTTTCCCCGTACACGGCTGGCCAGCTGCTTTCGGAAGAAGAGTATCTCGACGCCCAGGACCAGTTCGGGGCCGATACCTTCACGGCAATGATCGGTGCCGAGGCTGTCCGCGAAATGCTGATGGCGCTCGACCTCGAGAAGATTGCCGCCGACCTGCGCGTTGAAATCGCGGAATCGACCACGGAGCTGAAGCCGAAGAAGCTCGCCAAGCGACTGAAGATCGTCGAACAGTTCCTGGTGTCCGGCAACAAGCCGGAATGGATGATCATGACGGTCATCCCGGTCATTCCGCCGGAACTGCGTCCGCTGGTGCCGCTCGATGGCGGCCGCTTCGCGACGTCCGATCTCAACGACCTCTATCGTCGTGTCATCAACCGCAACAACCGCCTGAAGCGCCTGATCGAGCTTCGCGCGCCGGACATCATCATCCGCAACGAAAAGCGCATGCTGCAGGAAGCGGTTGACGCCCTGTTCGACAACGGCCGTCGCGGTCGGACGATCACAGGCGCCAACAAGCGTCCGTTGAAGTCGCTTTCCGACATGCTCAAGGGCAAGCAGGGCCGTTTCCGCCAGAACCTGCTCGGCAAGCGCGTCGACTATTCCGGTCGTTCGGTGATCACCGTCGGTCCGGAACTCAAGCTCCACCAGTGCGGCCTGCCCAAGAAGATGGCGCTCGAACTGTTCAAGCCGTTCATCTATTCCCGGCTCGAGGCCAAGGGCTTGTCGACCACGGTCAAGCAGGCCAAGAAGCTCGTTGAAAAGGAAAAGCCGGAGGTCTGGGACATCCTCGACGAGGTCATCCGCGAGCACCCGGTTCTCCTGAACCGTGCGCCGACGCTGCACCGTCTGGGTATCCAGGCTTTCGAACCGATGCTGATCGAGGGCAAGGCCATCCAGCTGCACCCGCTGGTCTGTGCCGCGTTCAACGCCGACTTCGACGGCGACCAGATGGCGGTTCACGTGCCGCTGAGCCTGGAAGCCCAGCTCGAGGCGCGCGTCTTGATGATGTCGACGAACAACATCCTGCACCCGGCCAATGGTCAGCCGATCATCGTGCCGTCTCAGGACATCGTTCTCGGCCTTTATCACATGTCGCTGATGAACGAGAACGAGCCGGGCGAAGGCATGGCCTTCTCCTCGATGAGCGAAATCGAGCACGCCCTGCAGTCCAAGGCGATCACCCATCACACCAAGATCAAGGGCCGCATCCGCGACTATGCGGCGGATGGTTCGTTCACGACCCGTATCGTCGAGACGACGCCGGGCCGCATGATCATCGGCCAGCTGCTTCCGAAGCTGCCGCAGGTGCCGTTCGACGTCTGCAACCAGGTGCTGACCAAGAAGATGATCTCCAAGATGATCGACACCGTGTATCGCGGCTGCGGTCAGAAGGAGACGGTGATCTTCTGCGACCGGATCATGGACACCGGCTTCAAGCACGCGTGCTCGGCCGGCATTTCGTTCGGCAAGGACGACATGGTCATTCCGGAAACCAAGGCGGGCATAGTCGAAGAGACGCGCACCATGGTCGAGGAGTTCGAGCAGCAGTACAATGACGGCTTGATCACCCAGGGCGAGAAATACAACAAGGTTGTCGACGCCTGGGCCAAGTGCGGCGACCGTGTCGCCGACGAGATGATGGCGCGCATTTCCTCCGTCCAGATCGACGAGGAAACCAAGCGCCAGAAGCCGATCAACTCGATCTACATGATGAGCCACTCGGGCGCCCGCGGTTCGCCGGCCCAGATGAAGCAGCTTGCCGGTATGCGCGGCCTGATGGCCCGTCCGGACGGTTCGATCATCGAAACCCCGATCACTTCGAACTTCAAGGAAGGCCTGACCGTGATGGAGTACTTCAACTCCACCCACGGCGCCCGCAAGGGTCTGGCCGATACCGCGCTCAAGACAGCGAACTCGGGTTATCTGACGCGCCGTCTGGTCGACGTCGCCCAGGACTCGATCGTTACCGAAGTCGATTGTGGCACTGAGGCCGGCCTGACGATGGAAGCCATCGTCGATTCGGGCCAGGTCGTGGCGACGCTGGGTCAGCGCATCCTCGGCCGTACGACTGCCGACGACATCATCAATCCGGAAACGGGCGAGGTTATGATCCCCAAGGGCACCCTGCTCGAGGAAAGCGACGTCGATGCTGTCGAAGCGGTCAAGATCCAGCAGGTCCGCATTCGTTCGGCCCTGACCTGCGAGACCCGCCAGGGCGTATGCGCGGCCTGCTACGGCCGAGACCTCGCACGCGGCACGCCGGTCAATATCGGTGAAGCGGTCGGGGTCATCGCAGCCCAGTCGATCGGCGAGCCGGGTACCCAGCTCACCATGCGCACGTTCCACATTGGTGGTACGGCGCAGGTGGTCGACAGCTCGTTCCTCGAAGCCGGCAGCGAAGGCACGATTTCCATCCGCAATCGCAACGTCGTCAAGGCCAAGGACAAGACGCTCACGGTCATGGGGCGCAACGTTACGCTGGCCATTGTCGATGCCGATGGCAACGACCGGGCAACGCACAGGCTTCCCTATGGTGCCAAGGTGCGTGTCGACGAGGGAGACGCGGTCAAGCGCGGCGACCGTATCGCCGAGTGGGACCCCTATACGCGTCCGGTCCTGGCCGAAGTCGCCGGCGAGGTCGTTTTCGAGGATCTGGTCGACGGCATGTCGATAGCGGAAACGACGGACGAGGCGACGGGCTTCACCAAGCGCGTCGTCATCGACTGGCGGACCTCAAACCGCTCCGACGGGCTCAGGCCCGCCATTGCCATCGGCAAGGGTGGCGACATCATCAAGCTCGAGCGTGGCGGCGAAGCTCGCTACCTGATGAGCGTCGATGCGGTCGTCTCGGTCGAACCGGGCGAGAAGGTTGCGCCGGGTGACGTGCTTGCGCGTATCCCGCTCGAAAGCGCCAAGACCAAGGACATCACCGGCGGTCTGCCGCGTGTGGCCGAACTGTTCGAGGCCCGTCGTCCGAAGGATCACGCGATCATCGCCGAAATCTCCGGCACGATCCGCTTCGGGCGCGACTACAAGAACAAGCGCCGCATCATCATCGAGCCCGATGAAGAGGGCGTAGAGGCGACCGAGTACCTGATCCCGAAGGGCAAGCCCTTCCATCTTCAGGAAGGCGACGCCATCGAGCGCGGCGAATACGTGCTCGACGGCAACCCGGCCCCGCACGACATCCTTGCCATCAAGGGCATTGAGGAGCTGGCAAAGTACCTGGTCAACGAGATCCAGGAGGTCTACCGACTGCAGGGCGTGCTGATCAACGACAAGCACATCGAAGTCATCGTCAAGCAGATGCTGCAGAAGGTCGAGATCACCGAGCCGGGCGACAGCGGTCTGTTGAAGGACGAGCAACTCGACAAGCTCGACTTCGACGAGATCAATGCCCAGCTCGAGGCGGAGGGCAAGAAGCCCGCTGAGGCAATGCCGGTCCTTCTCGGGATCACCAAGGCATCGCTGCAGACCCGTTCGTTCGTCTCAGCGGCCTCGTTCCAGGAAACCACCCGCGTCCTCACCGAGGCGGCGGTTTCCGGCAAGGCCGACGTGCTCGAGGGCCTCAAGGAGAACGTCATCGTCGGTCGCCTGATCCCGGCGGGCACGGGTGCCAACATCGCCTCGACCCGTCAGATCGCCGGCAAGCGCGACGACCTGATCCTCGAGGAACGCCAGAGCCAGGAAGCGGCCGTTGCACTGAGTGCTCCGGAAAGCTTCGAAGAGTCCGGCGGGAGTGTCGCGGCGGAAACGCCGGCCGAATAGGATTGTCAGAACCGACAAAGCGGGAAGGGGGCTTCGGCCCCCTTTTTCGTTTTCGGCTCATCAAATTTGCCTCCGGTCCTTTCGGCTGAACAGGCGATGCCGGGCCGTTGTACTGCCGCCCGTACGGCAGACTTTGCGCCGACATATTGCCGGCCTATGCTTATCCAATCCCGAACGCCTCAAGATTCGGGCATGCCGCGCATCTGGCAAGCGTGGCGACAGTTGCAGCCTATTCTGGAAAGGGGAGCACGGTGACCGACCGGCTGAAAGATCTGTGGAGCGAGGTTGACGAATATATCGAAGAGGTGCTGGGAGAGGACGATCCCGCCCTTGTCGAAGCACTTTCTGTCGCCGACAGGGAGGGTCTGCCGCCCTTTGGTATCTCCTCGGCGCAAGGGCGTTTTCTAGCCACTCTGGTGCAGATGACCAAGGCCCGCTACATCCTTGAGATCGGCACCCTGGCCGGCTATTCGACAATGCACCTGGCCCGTGCGGCCGGACCAGAAGGCGAGGTAGTAACGATCGAATACGACTCCCACCACGCCCAGGTCGCCCAGCTCAATTTCGAACGGGCCGGGCTGTCACAGCATATCGAAGTGCGTATCGGTGCGGCCGCCGACATCCTTCCGGTGCTCTACGAGGAACTGCGCCCGAAATTCGACTTCGTCTTCATCGACGCCGACAAGATAAACAACACCCTTTATGCCAAATGGGCGCTCAAGCTGACGCGCCCGGGCGGCGTCGTTGTCATCGACAACATCGTGCGCGAAGGCCGTCTGATCGATGAGAAATCGACCGATCCGAGCGTCAAGGGATCGCGCGCCGTGCTCGACTACATCGGCGACATCAATCCGTCGGCGGCTTCAGTGCTGCAGACTGTCGGATCAAAAGGCCATGACGGCTTTGCCATCTTCGTCGTCCCCGAACAGGTGCAGATCTAGAGCGCTCTCGAGCTGGCAGGGAGACCCAAAGGCATTTGGGTCGCGGCATGGTACCCAAGGCCTCAGTGCCCGGCGGGCGCATGACCGCCGGTGTCCTTTTCTTCAGCCGATGAGTGTTCGGCGCCCGCTTCGCCCTCCGCAGCTTCGCCTGCCGGGTTTGTGCTCTCCGGTTCTTCGGCAGCCGGGGGCGCGATGACTCGCAGCGGAGCGGGCATGTCTGGCTCCAGATAGCCGACAAACTGCCTGAGAATCAGCCGCCAGATGGCAAAACTGGCGCTCAGATTGGCCGGACTGACGCCATTCTTGAGATTGATGTCCATCTCCATGGCAGCATCACCGTCCGGGTCGATATAGGCGCGACCGAAGCGCTTGCTGGCGTTCCAGGCGTTGATGCGCTCCTGGCTCGGCTTGATATCGAGGAATCCGGCATACAGATTGAGGTCGTCACAGATGCGCGCCGCCGAACAGTTCTGAAAGTAGGCGACATAATTGACGCCATCCATGCGGGCGATGATCTTGGCCTGACCCGATTGTTGCATGCCGACGGTGGCGCTGCCGTAGTCGCGGGCGATATTGACGACGGCCTCAACATCGCTGCCATCGATGAGCGTTCCGGTTTCGGCGGCCTGGGCACCCTGAACAAACACAAGGCCCAACACAAGAATAGCGTATTTGATCACCTGCCATCTCCCGACTCGCGTGCCCCGGGCGAAATCACACCAAGAATCAGCACGCCGATACCGCGCACACCGCATACGGCATTTGGGTTTGGATTCCTTAAACGAGAGAGCGAGGTATGCCCCGCGGGCGATATCGCCGTTCGTGCCGAATGCGGCCTCGTCCACGATGCACGGCTCGTCCAATGAGGCCCGGAATGCAACAGCAGGCTGAAAACGGCCACAACAAAGCCTTGAAGGTGGCGTTTATGTCGCTCCCGCAAGGCGGCGGCGCAGGCCGGATTGGGCCGATTATATCGGCACATGCCCTTGACTGGACCGACTCCTAAGGTTATAGCCACGCCACCTTTGCGGTCGGTCGTGGAGTGCGTGCGGTTTCTGCCTACCTTTGGCGGACAACGGGGCGCTTCAAACACATCGCCGGGTGAAAGACGATGCTATCGCCTGATGCATGATTGCTTCCCCAGGGAGGCGATCCTCTGCCTTTGGACAAGCGCACCGGGAGCCGCATGAAGGTTTTCGTGAGCGCTTGATGCGTTTGCAGGCGTTTTTTGCGACGTGAGAATGGACATAGAGAAGAAGGTTCGAGCGCAATGCCGACCATTAATCAGCTGATCCGGAAGCCCCGGCAGTCCAAGCCCAAGCGGAACAAGGTTCCGGCAATGGAGGCGAACCCGCAGAAGCGCGGCGTTTGCACCCGTGTCTATACAACCACGCCGAAAAAGCCGAACTCGGCGCTTCGCAAGGTTGCCAAGGTCCGCCTGACCAACCAGCGTGAAGTCATCTCCTATATTCCGGGCGAGGGGCACAACCTGCAGGAGCACTCCGTGGTGCTCATCCGCGGTGGTCGTGTGCGCGACTTGCCTGGTGTCCGTTACCACATTCTTCGTGGCGTGCTTGACACCCAGTCCGTCAAGGACCGCAAGCAACGCCGCTCGAAGTACGGCGCGAAGCGTCCGAAGTAAGGAGAACGATCCATGTCCCGCCGCCACCGTGCAGAAAAACGCGACATCATTCCGGATCCCAAGTTCGGCGACGTCGTCGTTACCAAAATGATGAACTCCCTGATGCTCGACGGCAAGAAGTCCGCCGCTGAATCGATCGTCTACGGTTCGTTCGACATCATCGAATCCCGCCTGAAGCAGGACCCGGTCGGTGTCTTCCATCAGGCACTCGACAACATCCGTCCTTCCGTCGAAGTCCGCTCCCGCCGCGTCGGCGGCGCCACCTATCAGGTGCCGGTCGAGGTTCGCACGGAGCGCCAGCAGGCTCTTGCCATTCGCTGGCTGATCGACAGCGCCCGCAAGCGTGGCGAGAACACCATGCGCGAGCGCCTCTCCGGCGAGCTGATGGATGCCGTCAACGGTCGCGGCCAGGCCGTCAAGAAGCGTGAAGACACGCATCGCATGGCCGAAGCCAACCGCGCCTTCTCGCATTACCGCTGGTAGTTCTTCAAGGACCAAGAGATACGATCATGGCACGCGAATACGCTATCGAAGACTACCGCAATTTCGGCATCATGGCCCATATCGATGCCGGCAAGACGACCTGCACCGAGCGGATACTTTATTATACCGGCAAGTCCCACAAGATCGGCGAAGTCCATGACGGCGCCGCGACGATGGACTGGATGGCGCAGGAGCAGGAACGCGGTATCACCATCACTTCGGCGGCCACCACGACCTTCTGGAAAGGTCGCGACGGCAAGGCGCGCCGATTCAACATCATCGACACCCCCGGTCACGTCGACTTCACCATCGAAGTCGAGCGGTCCCTGCGCGTGCTCGACAGCGCCGTGGCGCTGCTCGATGCCAACGCCGGTGTCGAGCCGCAGACCGAGACGGTCTGGCGCCAGGCCGACCACTATCGCGTCCCGCGCATGATCTTCGTCAACAAGATGGACAAGATCGGCGCCGACTTCTACCGCTCCGTCGAGATGGTCAAGACGCGCCTCGGTGCCACGCCGCTGGTCATGCAGCTGCCGATCGGTTCCGAATCCGATTTCGTCGGCATCGTCGACCTGGTCGAGATGAACGCCCGCATCTGGCACGCCGAGGATCTTGGCGCCGCCTGGGACATTGTTGAGATTCCGGCCGACCTCAAGGACAAGGCCGATGAGTATCGCGAGAAGCTGATCGAGACGGTCGTTGAACTCGAAGAAGAAGTGCTCGAGGCCTATCTCGAAGGCGAGATGCCCGATAACGACACGATCCGCCGCCTGATCCGCAAGGGTACATGCGACGTTACCTTCTTCCCGGTGCTGTGCGGTTCGGCTTTCAAGAACAAGGGCGTTCAGCCGCTGCTCGACGCCGTTGTCGACTTCCTGCCGTCGCCGGTGGAAGTCCCGGCCATCAAGGGCAACCTGCCGGATAGCGACGAAGTCGTTTCCCGCAAGTCCGACGACAACGAACCGCTGGCCATGCTGGCCTTCAAGATCGCCAACGACCCCCACATGGGTTCGCTGACCTTCGCCCGCATCTATTCGGGCAAGCTCGATGCCGGTTCGACCCTGCTGAATACGGTCAAGGGCAAGCGTGAGCGCATCGGCCGCATGTTCCAGATGCACTCGAATTCACGTGAGCAGATCGAAGAGGCTTTCGCCGGTGACATTGTCGCCATCGTCGGCCTCAAGGACACCACGACGGGCGACACGCTGTGCGAGCCCAAGGCCCCGGTCGTCCTGGAGCGCATGGAATTCCCCGATCCGGTGATCGAGATTGCCGTCGAGCCGAAGTCCAAGGCCGACCAGGAAAAGATGGGCATCGCCCTCAACCGCCTGGCTGCCGAGGATCCGAGCTTCCGCGTCAAGTCCGACGAGGAATCGGGTCAGACCATCATCGCCGGCATGGGCGAGCTTCATCTCGACATCATCGTCGACCGCATGAAGCGCGAGTTCAAGGTCGAGGCCAATATCGGTCAGCCGCAGGTGGCGTATCGCGAAGCGATCTCCAAGACGGTCGACTACGACTACACCCACAAGAAGCAGTCCGGCGGTTCGGGCCAGTTCGCCCGCATCAAGTTCACCCTTGAGCCGAACGAGGCCGGTGGCGGTTTTGCTTTCGAGTCCAAGGTCGTGGGCGGCAATGTGCCGAAGGAATACATCCCTGGCGTCCAGAAGGGTGCCGAGGCGGTGATGAGTGCCGGTCCGCTGATCGGGTTCCCGATCGTCGACGTCAAGATGATCCTGACCGACGGCGCCTATCACGACGTCGACTCCTCGATCATGGCGTTCGAAATCGCTGCCAAGGCTGGTCTGAAGGAAGCCATCCGCATGGCTGGCCCGAAGATCCTCGAGCCGGTGATGCGCGTCGAGGTGGTGACTCCCGAAGAATACATGGGCGACGTCATCGGCGACCTGAACTCACGGCGTGGCCAGATCCACGGCACCGAAGCCCGCGGCGTTGCCCAGGTCATCGAGGCCTATGTGCCGCTTGCGAACATGTTCGGTTACGTGAACTCGCTGCGGTCGATGAGTCAGGGACGCGCCAACTACACCATGACCTTCGATCACTACGATCAGGTTCCGCAGGCCGTCGCCGACGAAGTCGTGGCCAAGTACACCTAAGCCGACCCGCTTGGGATCGAACACAGATTACGCCAGCCCTTGAGCTGAGATTACGGAGAGAGCGAAATGGCGAAGGAAAAGTTTAATCGGTCGAAGCCGCACTGCAACATTGGCACGATTGGCCATGTTGACCATGGCAAGACGACGTTGACGGCAGCGATCACGAAGGTTCTTGCGGAGAGTGGCGGGGCGACGTTCCAGGCCTATGACTCGATTGATGCGGCGCCTGAAGAGAAGGCCCGCGGCATCACGATTTCGACGGCGCATGTCGAGTATGAGACGGCGAACCGTCACTATGCCCACGTGGACTGCCCCGGCCACGCCGACTATGTGAAGAACATGATCACCGGTGCGGCGCAGATGGACGGCGCCATTCTGGTTGTGTCGGCCGCCGACGGCCCGATGCCGCAGACGCGCGAGCACATTCTTCTGGCCTATCAGGTCGGCGTTCCGGCCATGGTCGTTTACATGAACAAGTGCGACCAGGTTGATGACGAGGAGCTTCTGGAGCTTGTCGAGCTCGAGGTTCGCGAGCTTCTGAGCTCGTACGACTTCCCGGGCGACGACATTCCGATCGTCAAGGGTTCGGCTCTTGTTGCGCTTGAGGACGGCGACGCCAAGATGGGCCATGACTCGATCGTTGCGCTGATGGAAGCTGTTGACAGCTACATCCCGCAGCCGGCGCGTCCGGTTGACCAGCCGTTCCTGATGCCGATCGAAGACGTGTTCTCGATCTCGGGCCGCGGCACGGTTGTCACGGGTCGTGTCGAGCGCGGCGTCATCAAGGTTGGCGAGGAAGTCGAGATTGTCGGCATCAAGACCACCCAGAAGACCACGGTCACGGGTGTCGAGATGTTCCGCAAGCTTCTGGACCAGGGCGAGGCCGGCGACAACATCGGCGCGCTGATCCGCGGCATTGACCGCAACCAGGTCGAACGTGGCCAGGTTCTGTGCAAGCCGGGTTCGGTGACCCCGCACACCAAGTTCGAGGCCGAGGCCTACATCCTGACCAAGGACGAAGGTGGCCGTCATACCCCGTTCTTCGGCAACTACCGCCCGCAGTTCTACTTCCGCACCACGGACGTGACCGGCGTGGTCACGCTGCCCGAGGGCACCGAGATGGTGATGCCGGGAGACAACGTGTCGATCCAGGTTCAGCTGATCGTGCCGATCGCCATGGAAGAGAAGCTGCGCTTCGCCATCCGCGAAGGCGGCAGGACCGTCGGATCCGGCGTCGTCGCCAAAATCATCGAGTAACAGACCATTCCGCGGCGCGCGAGTAACGCGCGCCGCTTCTTTTCGTCAGGAAAATCAGCATGAACGGTCAGAACATTCGCATTAGGCTCAAGGCGTTCGACCATCGCGTCCTCGATACCTCGACGCGCGAAATCGTCAACACGGCGAAGCGCACCGGGGCTCAGGTCCGTGGCCCGATCCCGTTGCCGACGCGAATTGACAAGTTTACCGTCAACCGCTCTCCGCACGTCGACAAGAAGTCGCGCGAGCAGTTCGAGATCCGGACCCACAAGCGTCTTCTGGACATCGTGGACCCGACTCCCCAGACGGTGGACGCCCTCATGAAGCTCGATCTCGCCGCCGGCGTCGACGTCGAAATCAAGCTCTAGTGAATTCACAGCGTGTTCGGGCTTCGGCCGAACGGGCACGCAAGGTTGGAAAGTGTTGCGCCTCTTCTTCGCGAATGCGCGCAAGACACTGAGAACAAAGGTTGGAACCGATGCGTTCTGGAGTGATCGCACAAAAGCTGGGCATGACCCGGATATTCGCCGAGGACGGTAGCCATGTGCCCGTCACGGTGCTGGGTTTGCAGAACTGCCAGGTGGTGGGCCAGCGGACACAGGACAAGGACGGCTACGTCGCGCTGCAGCTCGGCGCCGGCACCGTTCGTCCCAAGAACGTCACCAAGGCCGAACGTGGCCAGTTTGCCGTCGCCAAGGTGGAACCCAAGCGCATCGTCGCCGAGTTTCGCGTTTCCGAGGACAATCTGATCGAGGTTGGCGCGGCTCTCAAGGCCGACCACTTCGCCATTGGCCAGAAGGTGGACGTCACCGGCACTTCGATCGGCAAGGGCTTTGCCGGCGCCATGAAGCGTCACAATTTCGGCGGCATGCGCGCCAGCCACGGTGTTTCGATTTCGCACCGTGCGCACGGCTCGACCGGCAACAGCCAGGACCCCGGTAAGGTGTTCAAGGGCAAGAAGATGGCCGGACACATGGGCGCCGCACGCGTCACGACCCAGAACGTCGAAGTGGTCAAGACCGACATCGAGCGTGGCCTGATCATGGTCAAGGGTTCGGTGCCGGGCGCCAAGGGCGGCTGGATCATGATCCGCGATGCCGTCAAGTACGGCAAGCAGGACGGTGTGCAGTTTCCCGGCTCGTTCACGGCGGCGGAAGCCGCTCCGGCCGAGGGGAGTAACGAATAATGGAACTTCAAGTCACAACCCTCGACGGCAAGGCCAAAGGTTCGGTGAACCTTTCTGACGGCGTGTTCGGTCTCGAACCCCGCCAGGACCTGCTGCAGCGCATGGTTCGCTACCAGCTCGCCAAGCGCCAGGCCGGCACCCACGACGTCAAGAACCGCTCCGAGATCCGTGCCACGACCAAGCGCGTCGGCCGCCAGAAGGGCGGCGGTGTCGCCCGTCACGGTGCCCGTTCTGCTCCGCAGTTCCGCGGCGGTGGCCGCGCTTTTGGTCCGACTCCGCGCTCCCATGGCTTCGATCTTCCCAAGAAGGTGAGGTCGCTGGCGCTCAAGCATGCGCTTTCCTCCAAGGCCAAGGCCGGCGAGCTCGTCATTCTCGAGAACGCGACCTCCAAGGACGGCAAGACGGCGGCACTGAGGAAGGCCTTCGGCGGTATCGGACTTGCCAATGCCCTGATCATCGACGGCGCTGAGCTCGACAAGAACTTCGCTCAGGCGGCGCGCAACATCCCTCTGATCGACGTGCTGCCGGCCCAGGGTATCAACGTGTACGACATCCTTCGTCGCCACAAGCTGGTCCTGACCAAGGCGGCACTTGAAGCGCTGGAGGCGCGCCTCGGATGACCGATAAACTCGCCCATTACGACATCATCCGCAGCCCGGTTGTCACCGAAAAGTCGACCATGGCGTCGGAAGCCAATCAGGTGATCTTCGATGTCGCCATCGACGCCACCAAGCCCGAGATCAAGGAAGCCATCGAGGCCCTGTTCTCGGTCAAGGTAACGGCGGTCAACACGCTGGTCCGCAAGGGCAAGCTCAAGCGTTTCCGCGGCTATCTCGGCCGGCGCAATTCGGTCAAGAAGGCCGTCGTCACACTTGCTGACGGCCAGTCGATCGACATCGCGACGGGCCTCTAGAGGCGGAAAGGGACTAGACCATGGCTTTGAAAACCTACAATCCGACCTCCGCCGGCCGCCGACAGCTCGTGACTGTCGACCGTTCCCATCTGTGGAAGGGTGCTCCGGTCAAGACGCTGACCGAAGGCCTCTCCAAGAAGGGCGGGCGCAACAACACCGGTCGCACCACGGCCTATCATCGTGGCGGCGGTCACAAGCGCTCCTATCGCATCATCGATTTCAAGCGTGTGAAGTTCGACGTCGAGGCGACTGTCGAGCGGCTGGAATACGATCCCAACCGCACCGCCTTCATCGCGCTGATCACCTATGCCGATGGCGAGCAGGCCTACATCCTGGCGCCGCAGCGTCTGAGCGCCGGCGACAAGGTCGTCTCCTCGGAAGGTTCGGCTGACGTCAAGCCGGGCAACACCATGCCGCTCGAGCGCATGCCGGTCGGAACGATCGTGCACAATGTCGAGATGAAGCCGCGCAAGGGTGGCCAGATCGCCCGCTCGGCCGGGGCCTACGCCCAGTATGTCGGGCGCGACCAGGGCATGGCGATCCTGAGGCTCAATTCCGGCGAACAGCGCCTGGTCAGCGGCGCATGCCTGGCCACTGTCGGTGCCGTTTCAAACCAGGACCATTCCAACACCTCGATCGGCAAGGCCGGCCGCAACCGCTGGCTGGGCAAGCGCCCGGTCACTCGCGGCGTCGTCATGAACCCGGTCGACCACCCGCACGGTGGTGGTGAAGGTCGGTCTTCGGGTGGCCGTCATCCGGTCTCGCCCTGGGGCGTGCCGACCAAGGGCAAGCGCACCCGTTCGAACAAGTCGACGGACAAGTTCATCGTCCGTTCGCGTCACGCCAAGAAGGGCAGGTAATTCCCCATGACCCGTTCCATCTGGAAAGGCCCGTTCGTCGACGGGTATCTGCTGAAGAAAGCCGAGAAGTCGCGTGAAAGCGGCCGCAACGAGGTCATCAAGATCTGGAGCCGCCGTTCCACGATCCTGCCGCAGTTCGTCGGCCTGACCTTCGGCGTCTACAACGGCACCAAACACATCCCGGTCTCCGTGACCGAGGACATGATTGGCCACAAGTTCGGCGAGTTCTCGCCGACCCGCACCTACTACGGGCATGCGGCCGACAAGAAGGCCAAGAGGAAGTAAGATGGGCAAGCACAAGACCGAACGCGCCCTCAAGGACAACGAGGCCAAGGCCGTGCTCAGGATGCTGCGCACGAGCCCGCAGAAGCTGAACCTCGTGGCCGCCCAGATCCGCGGCAAGAAGGTCGACAAGGCTCTGGCCGAGCTGACCTTTTCGCGCAAGCGCATCGCCGGCCCGGTCAAGAAGACGCTCGAAAGCGCCATCGCCAACGCCGAGAACAATCACAATCTCGACCCCGACGCCCTTGTCGTGGCCGAAGCCTTTGTCGGCAACTCGCTGGTGATGAAGCGCTTCACCGCTCGTGCCCGCGGCCGTGGCGCCCGCATCCTGAAACCTTTCTCGCACCTGACGATTGTGGTGCGCGAAGTCGAGGAGACCGCATAATGGGTCAGAAAATCAATCCGATCGGCCTTCGGCTCGGCATCAATCGCACCTGGGACTCGCGCTGGTTCGCCTCGCGCGCCGACTATGGTTCGTTGCTGCAGGAGGATCTGAAGATCCGCAGGATGCTTCAGAAGGAACTGAAGCAGGCGGCGGTCTCCAAGATCGTCATCGAACGTCCGCATCGGAAGTGCCGCGTGTCGATCCACACCGCCCGTCCGGGCATCGTGATCGGCAAGAAGGGCGCCGATATCGACAAGATCCGCAACAAGGTGCGCCGCTTCACCTCTTCGGAAGTGCACATCAACATCGTCGAGGTGCGCAAGCCCGAGACCGATGCCAATCTGGTTGCCCAGGGCATTGCCCAGCAGCTGGAGCGCCGCGTTGCCTTCCGCCGCGCCATGAAGCGCGCCGTGCAGACGGCGATGCGCATGGGCGCCCAGGGCATCCGCGTCAATGTCGGCGGTCGCCTCGGCGGTGCCGACATCGCCCGCACCGAATGGTACCGCGAAGGCCGTGTGCCGCTGCACACGCTTCGTGCCGACATCGATTTCGGTTTTGCCGAAGCCGCGACGACCTATGGCGTCATCGGCATCAAGGTCTGGGTCTTCAAGGGCGAAGTGATGGAACACGATCCGTCGGCCCATGAACGCCGCGCCGTCGAAGGCGAGGGTGGTGGTCAGCACCAGCAGCCCCGTCGTCGCGATCGCGAACCGGCCGCGAAGTAAGGGATATCTCATCATGCTGCAACCAATGCGCACCAAGTTCCGCAAGGCGCACAAGGGCCGCATCCACGGCGCTGCCAAGGGTGGTTTCTCCCTCGACTTCGGCCAGTACGGCCTGAAGGCCCAGGAGCCGGAACGCGTTACCGCCCGCCAGATCGAAGCGGCCCGCCGTGCCATGACCCGCGCCATGAAGCGCCAGGGCCGTGTCTGGATCCGCATCTTCCCGGATGTGCCGGTTTCCAAGAAGCCGACTGAAGTCCGCATGGGTAAGGGCAAGGGCGCTCCCGAATACTGGGCAGCCCGCGTTCATCCCGGCCGCATCATGTTCGAGATCGACGGCGTCAACGAGGAGACCGCCCGCGAGGCGCTTCGTCTCGCCGCCATGAAGTTGCCGATCAAGACGCGGTTCGTTACCCGCATCGCCGATTAGGAAAGACGCCGATCATGAAGATTGCAGACGTTAGGGCAAAGACGGTCGACGAGCTGACCGAAGAACTCGGCAAGCTCAAGAAGGAACAGTTCAACCTGAGGTTCCAGCGCGCCACTCAGCAGCTGGAAAAGACCTCGACGGTGAGGGCGGTGCGCCGCGATATCGCGCGCATCAAGACCGTTCTCAACGAGAAGAGCGGAAGCTAGGAGACATTAAATGCCCAAGCGTATCTTGCAGGGGACGGTGGTCTCCGACGCTAACGAGAAAACGGTTGTGGTGCGCGTCGAACGCCGCTTCACCCACCCGCTTCTGAAGAAGACGGTTCGTCGTACCAAGAAGTACCACGCGCACGACGATTCAAATGCGGTCAAAGCCGGGGAGAAGGTGAGCATCGAAGAATGCGCACCGATTTCCAAGCTGAAACGCTGGAAAGTCGTGGAGACTGTGTCCTGATCGGACGCGTTCAGGGATTCAATCGGTCGCGTCCCCGCAAGGGATACGGGCCGGAGAGAGAAGAGATTTAGTCATGATCCAGATGCAGTCCAATCTCGACGTCGCCGACAATTCCGGCGCCCGTCGTGTCATGTGCATCAAGGTGCTCGGCGGCTCGCACCGCAAGTATGCGTCGGTCGGCGACATCATCGTGGTGTCGGTGAAGGACGCCATTCCGCGTGGCCGCGTCAAGAAGGGCCAGGTGATGAAGGCCGTCATCGTGCGCACCGCATTCGACATTCAACGCGCCGACGGCACGGTCATCCGTTTCGACCGCAATGCCGCCGTGCTGATCAATAACAACAAAGAGCCGATCGGGACCCGTATCTTCGGGCCGGTTCCGCGCGAACTCCGCGCCAAGAACCATATGAAGATCATCTCCCTCGCGCCGGAGGTTTTGTGATGGCTGCCAAGATCAAGAAGGGCGACCAGGTCGTCGTTTTGACCGGCAAGGACAAGGGCAAGACCGGCACCGTGCTGCAGGTTCTTCCCGAGGACAATCGTGCCGTGGTGCAGGGCATCAATCATGTCCGCCGCCACACCAAGCAGACTGCCGAACGTGAAGCGGGCATCTACACCCGCGAGGCACCGATCCACATCTCGAACATTGCGCTGGCCGATCCCAAGGACGGCAAGCCGACCCGCGTCGGTTTCGAGGTCAAGGACGGTAGCAAGTCCCGTGTCGCCAAGCGCAGCGGAGAAGTGATCAATGGCTGAGACCCCTTATATCCCGCGTCTTCGCACGCATTATGACGAAGTCGTGCGTGCCGGCCTCATCAAGGACTTCGGCTACAAGAACCCGTTCGAGGTTCCCAAGCTCGACAAGATCGTTCTGAACATCGGTGTTGGCGAAGCCACAGCCGATTCCAAGAAAATCAAGTCTGCCGCGGACGATCTCGAGAAGATCTCCGGCCAGAAGCCGATCGTGACCCACGCCCGCAAGTCGATCGCCAACTTCAAGCTGCGCGAAGGCATGCCGATCGGTGTCAAGGTTACGCTTCGCAAGCAGCGCATGTACGAGTTCCTGGATCGTCTGGTGAACATCGCCATGCCGCGCATCCGCGACTTCCGTGGCATTAATCCGAAGAGCTTCGACGGCCGTGGCAACTACGCTTTCGGCATCAAGGAGCACATCGTGTTCCCGGAAATCAATTATGACCAGGTCGACCAGATCTGGGGCATCGACGTGGTGATCGGCACCACAGCCAATAACGACGACGAAGCCCGTGCGCTGCTGCGTGCGTTCAACTTCCCGTTCCGGCAGTAAGACCGGCCAGGAAGAGATAAAGGATCGATAGATGGCCAAGACGAGCTCTATTGAAAAGAACAAGCGCCGGGCAAGGATGGCAAAGCAGTTTGCCGGAAAGCGTGCCGCTCTCAAGGAAACGATCAAGAACCAGGACCTGCCGCTCGAGGAACGCTTCCGTGCGTCCATGCAGCTGGCCGAATTGCCGCGCAATTCGTCCAAGGTCCGCATTCGCAACCGTTGCGAGTTCTCGGGTCGTCCGCGCGGCTATTACCGCAAGCTCAAGCTTTCGCGTATTGCGTTGCGCGAACTCGGCAGTCTGGGGCAGATCCCCGGGCTCGTGAAGTCCAGCTGGTAAGGAGGAACACGCAAAATGTCCGTGTCCGATCCCGTCGGCGATATGCTCACCCGTATCCGCAACGCCCAGATGCGCAAGAAGACCAGCGTTTTGACGCCGGCTTCCACCCTGCGCGGGCGCGTTCTCGACGTCCTCAAGTCCGAGGGCTTCATTCGCGGTTACTCCGAAACCAAGTTCGAGAATGGAACCATGGAGTTCAATATCGAGCTGAAGTACTCCGACAGCGAACCGGCCATCCGGGAAATCCAGCGCGTCTCGCGCCCCGGTCGTCGCGTTTACTCGTCGGTCAAGACCATTCCGTCAGTGGCCAATGGTCTCGGCGTGTCGATCCTCTCGACCCCCAAGGGCGTGATGGCCGACCACGAGGCGAAGGCCAACAACGTGGGTGGCGAAGTTCTCTGCCGCGTCTTCTAGACCGGTGACAGGCAAATTGATCCCGGAAGGCATGAGATAATGTCCCGTACAGGCAAGAAACCGGTCGAAATCGTCAAGGGCGTCGATGTGACCATCGACGGCCAGACCGTGAAGGCGAAAGGCCCAAAGGGCGAACTGTCCCTTGAGCTGCACGAGCTGGTGAGCGTGCAAAAGACAGACGACGGCATCGTCGTCGCACCGGTCGACGAGTCGACGGCAGCGCGGGCCCAATGGGGCACGGCGCGGTCGTTGGTCCAGAACATCGTCACCGGCGTTTCCACCGGCTTCGAAAAGAAGCTCGAAATCCAGGGCGTCGGCTATCGTGCCGCGATGCAGGGCAAGGACGTCAAGCTTTCGCTCGGCTTCAGCCACGAAGTCGTCCACACCGCCCCGGAAGGCATCACCATCGCGACCCCGACCCAGACTGAAGTCGTGGTTTCGGGCATCAGCGCCCAGAAGGTCGGGCAGGTTGCAGCGGAAATCCGCGCCTACCGTCCGCCGGAACCCTACAAGGGCAAGGGCGTGCGCTATGCAGGCGAATATGTCTTCCGCAAGGAAGGCAAGAAGAAGTAAGGACCGGCAAGATGGCTTCGAAACATCAAGGTACTGAGCGCCGCAAGATGCGCGTCCGCAGGAGCCTTCGGGCTCACGCCAACGGTCGGCCGCGCCTGAGCGTGTTCCGTTCGGGCAAGAACATCTACGCGCAGGTGATCGACGACACGTCAGGTCGCACGCTTGCTGCCGCCTCGACGCTGGACAAAGACATCAGCACCAAGAACGGTGGCACCGCGGAGGCTGCCGGCCTGGTTGGCAAGCTCGTTGCCGAGCGCGCCGTCAAGGCTGGTGTGGGCGAAGTGATCTTCGACCGCGGCTCCTATCTTTTCCATGGCCGGGTGAAAGCCCTGGCCGATGCCGCCCGCGAAGGCGGGCTGCAGTTCTAATTACGAGCGAGAGTGAACGATGAGAGATGTAGCTGAGCGCGAAAGCGAATTCGTCGATCGCCTGGTCCACATCAACCGCGTGGCGAAGGTGGTCAAGGGCGGCAAGCGCTTCGGTTTCGCCGCGCTCGTTGTGGTCGGCGACCAGAAGGGCCGCGTCGGCTTCGGCCACGGCAAGGCCCGCGAGGTTCCCGAAGCCATCCGCAAGGCGACCGAACAGGCCAAGCGCCAGATGATCCGCGTGCCGCTTCGCGAAGCGCGGACGCTGCATCACGACGTCAACGGTCGCCACGGCGCCGGCAAGGTCGTGCTGCGCGCGGCCCCTCCCGGTACCGGCATCATCGCCGGCGGCCCGATGCGCGCCGTGTTCGAGACCCTCGGGATCAACGACATCGTCGCCAAGTCCCAGGGCACCGCCAATCCCTACAACATGGTGCGGGCCACCTTCGATGCGCTCAAGCGCGTCGACAGCCCGCGTTCGGTCGCGGCACGGCGCGGCATCAAGGTGTCCGAGCTTCAGGCCCGGCGCGGCGAAGTCGCGGCTGAAAGCTGATCGCGCACACAAGGAAACGGAGACCGGACATGGCTGACAAGACCATTACCGTTGAGCAGATCGGTTCGCCGATCCGCCGCGAAAAGTCGCAGCGCGCCACCCTGATCGGCCTTGGCCTCAACAAGCTGAGCCGCCGTTCGACCCTCAAGGACACCCCGGACGTACGCGGTATGATCAGAAAGATCCCGCATCTCGTCCGCGTTGTCGAAGAAGGCAAGTAGAAACAAAGGCCTGCGCCGGATATCGGAGCGCGGGCAAGCCAATAAGGGCCTCATACAATGCGTTTGAACACCCTCAAGGACAATGCCGGCGCAACGCCGAATCGCACCCGCGTCGGCCGTGGCATCGGTTCGGGCAAGGGCAAGACCGGCGGTCGTGGCGTCAAGGGCCAGAAGTCGCGCTCGGGCGTTGCACTCAATGGTTTCGAGGGCGGTCAGATGCCCTTGCACATGCGCATGCCGAAGCGCGGGTTCAACAATCCGTTTGCAGCCAAGTTCAATGCCGTGCGTCTCGACCGCATCCAGGCCGCCATCGACTCGGGCAAGCTCGACGCCAAGGGCGTGATCGACGCCGATGCGCTGATCAAGGCTGGCGTCGTTCGTCGCAAGAAGGACGGTATCCGACTCATCGCCGGCGGCGAGTTCAAGGCCAACAAGGTCACCTTCAACGTCGTTTATGCCAGCAAGGGTGCACTTGCGGCTATTGAAGCGGCGGGCGGAAAGGTCGATATGACCGGGGCAACGAAACAAGCGTCCGAATAAGGACGCGCCACCCGGACCAAGGGGAACTTCATGGCTTCGGCAGCCGAACAGCTCGCACGCAATCTCAGCTTCTCGACCTTCGGCAAGGCCAAGGCCCTGCAGCAGCGCCTGTGGTTTACCCTGGGCGCTCTTCTCATCTACCGCCTCGGGACCTATATCCCGGTTCCCGGCATCGACCCCCAGGCCTATGCCGCGACATTCGAACAGGCCCAGAATGGCGTTGTCGGCATGTTCAACATGTTTGCCGGCGGCGCCGTGCAGCGCATGGCGATCTTTGCGCTGAACCTTATTCCCTACATCACGGCCTCGATCGTCATCCAGGTGCTCGCCACGGCTTCTCCGCGGCTCGAGGCACTGAAGAAGGAAGGCGAGTCCGGCCGGCGCAAGATGAATCAGTACACCCGCTATCTGGCTGTGGTGTTCTGCTCCATCCAGGCCTTCGGCATCGCCAAGGGTCTTGAATCCAGCCCGGGCGTCGTTCTCGATCCCGGTTGGTTCTTCGAAGTCTCTACCGTCGTCACTCTGGTCGGCGGCACCATGTTCCTGATGTGGCTCGGCGAACAGATCACCTCGCGCGGTGTCGGCAACGGCATTTCGCTGATCATCTTCGCGGGTATCGTCGCCAACCTGCCGGGCACGATCGCCCAGACGCTCGAACTGAGCCGTACCGGCGCCTTACCGCCTCTGGCCGCAGCGGGCCTGCTGGTCCTCGCCATCGTCGTCATCATGGTGATCGTCTTCTTCGAGAGGGCGCAGCGCCGGCTTCTGATCCAGTATCCGAAGCGCCAGGTCGGCAACAAGATGTTCCAGGGCGATACCTCGCACCTGCCGCTGAAGCTCAATACCGCGGGCGTCATCCCGGTGATCTTCGGTTCGTCGCTGCTGCTGATGCCGGCGACTCTGGCGTCGTTCGCGGCGCAGGGAAGCGCACCGCAATGGCTGCAGGTCACCGCAGCGCTTCTCGGTCGCGGCCAGCCGCTCTATCTGGCGATGTTCGCCGCCTTCATCATCTTCTTCTCGTTCTTCTATACCTCGATCGTGTTCAACCCGACGGACACGGCCGACAATCTCAAGCGCTCTGGCGGCTTCATTCCGGGCATTCGTCCCGGTGAGCGCACGGCGGCGCATATCGACTACGTTCTGACCCGCATCACCGTGATCGGTGCGCTCTACCTGACGGTGGTGGCGCTCATTCCGGAAGTTCTGGTCAGCCAGCTCAACGTCAGTCAGTTCATCGGCGGCACCTCGCTGCTGATCATGGTGACGGTGACGCTCGACTTCATATCTCAGGTGCAGTCGCACCTGATCGCTCAGCAATATGAGGGCCTCGTGAAGACCTCGCGCCTGGGACGTGGGCGCGGCACGAACCGGCCCGGAGGAGTAAGAAGATGAGACTGATACTTCTGGGACCGCCCGGTGCCGGCAAGGGTACGCAAGCCAAGCTCATTGTCGAGCGCTACGGTATTCCGCAGCTTTCGACCGGTGACATGCTTCGCGGCGCCGTTGCCGCTGGTACGCCGATCGGCCTCAAGGCCAAGGCGGTAATGGAAGCCGGCGAACTGGTTTCGGACGACATCGTCAATGCGATTGTCGCCGAGCGCATCGACCAGGACGACTGCGCCAAGGGCTTCATTCTCGACGGCTACCCGCGCACTCTGGCGCAGGCTGACGCGGTCGAGGACATGTTGGCCGAACGCAACCTCAAGCTCGACGCGGTTGTCGAACTCGTGGTCGACGACACCAAGCTGGTTGGCCGCATCGTCAACCGGGCCGAGGAAGCCAAGGCGGCCGGTCAGCCGGTGCGCAAGGACGATACCCCGGAGGTGTTCGAAGAGCGCCTGCGCGAGTACTACAAGAAGACGGCGCCGCTGACGGGCTACTACTTCGCCAAGAAGACGCTGAAAACGGTCGAAGGCATGGGCACCATCGAAGAGGTTTCCGCCGGGATCGCGAAGGTGCTGGGCTAGCACTTTCGAAACGGCCGGTTGACTTCCGGCCGACAAGTCATTAGGAACCGCCAGTCTCAAGGATTACGTGGACTGGATTCGGCTCCCAAAAAAGTGGGGATCGGAAACCGGTCCCTTGTGTTATGCGCCGGATCGGTGATTCGGCGCCGGGAAATCAAGGAGAGCGGGCGTGGCACGTATTGCTGGCGTCAATATTCCGACCAACAAGCGCGTCGTTATCGCGCTGCAGTACATTCACGGAATCGGCGAAAAGTTCGCTTCCGAGATCTGCGAAAAGGTCGGTATCCCGGCGGAACGCCGGGTCAATGAGCTGACGGATGCGGAAGTGATCCAGATCCGCGAGACCATCGACCGCGACTACGTCGTGGAAGGCGATCTTCGCCGCAATGTAGCGATGAACATCAAGCGCCTGATGGATCTCGGCAATTATCGCGGGTTGCGGCATCGTCGCGGCCTGCCGGTGCGCGGTCAGCGTACCCACACGAATGCCCGTACCCGCAAGGGTCCGGCCAAGCCCATCGCGGGCAAGAAGAAATAGAGAAGCGAAACCGGAACGGCGGATAGTCGCTATTCGCTGTTTTCTACTCGTTTCTCGCGGTGGAGCCGCCGAGCGCTGGTGCAACGGCGGCGATGAGATCGACAGGGAATTTGCATGGCAAAAGCTGATACCGCGCGCGTGCGCCGTCGCGAGCGCAAGAACATCACCTCCGGCGTCGCACACGTGAACGCCTCCTTCAACAACACCATGATCACCATCACCGATGTCCAGGGCAATACTATCTCCTGGTCGTCGGCGGGCACGATGGGCTTCAAGGGCTCGCGCAAGTCGACCCCTTACGCCGCCCAGGTCGCCGCAGAAGATGCGGCCAAGAAGGCCCAGGAACATGGCATGAAGACCCTCGAAGTCGAGGTTCGCGGTCCGGGTTCGGGTCGTGAGTCGGCCCTTCGCGCCCTTCAGGCCGCCGGTTTTAGCGTTACCAGCATCCGCGACGTTACCTCCATCCCCCACAACGGCTGCCGTCCGCGCAAGCGTCGGCGCGTTTAAGCGCCCGAGGGGTTTTCCGGCCGGCCACTCGCCGGAGGGAGGTCAAAGCGGCTTCAGCCCCGAGGGGCTGTGTTACTCTTGAAAGGATGTTGAACGAATGATCCAGAAGAACTGGCAGGAACTGATAAAGCCGACCAAGCTGGAATTCGTCACCGGCAGCAACGCCCACGTCGCCTCGATCGTCGCCGAACCGCTGGAACGCGGCTATGGGTTGACCCTTGGCAATGCCCTTCGGCGCGTCCTGTTGTCGTCTCTGCAGGGAGCGGCCGTGACCGCCATGCAGATCGACGGCGTCTTGCATGAATTCTCGTCGATTCCGGGCGTGCGCGAGGACGTGACCGACCTGGTGCTCAACGTCAAGGAAATCGCCTTCCGCATGGAAGGCGACGGCCCCAAGCGCCTGACGCTTTCGCGGCAGGGACCCGGAGCGGTCACTGCTGGCGACATCAAGGTCACCGGCGACATCGAGATTCTCAATCCCGAGCTGGTGCTTTGCCACCTTGACGACGGCGCCGAACTGCACGTCGAATTCACCGTCGATACCGGCAAGGGCTATGCTCCGGCCGACCGCAACCGTCCCGAGGACGCCCCGATCGGTTTCATTCCGGTCGACTCGCTGTTCTCGCCGGTCAAGCGCGTCTCTTACAAGGTCGAGCCCACCCGCGAGGGCCAGGTGCTCGACTATGACAAGCTGACGCTCCAGATCGAGACCAATGGCGGGCTGACCCCCGAGGACGCCGTGGCCTATGCCGCGCGCATCCTTCAGGACCAGCTGTCCATCTTCGTCAATTTCGAGGAGCCGCAGAAGGAAACCACGCAGGATCAGGTGCCCGAGATCGGCATCAACCCGGCGTTGCTCAAGAAGGTCGACGAACTCGAACTTTCGGTCCGTTCTGCCAACTGCCTGAAGAACGACAATATCGTTTATATCGGCGACCTCATCCAGAAGACGGAAGCCGAGATGCTGCGTACCCCGAATTTCGGTCGCAAGTCGCTCAACGAGATCAAGGAAGTGCTGGCCCAGATGGGTCTGCATCTCGGGATGGATGTCGCCAATTGGCCGCCCGAGAACATCGACGATCTCGCCAAGCGCTTCGAAGATCATTACTGATCAGCGCCGAGTGTAAAGTTTTAAGGAGACCCCGATGCGTCACCGCAAAGCAGGCCGTAAGTTCAGCCGCACCGCGAGTCATCGCAAGGCGATGTTCGCCAACATGTCCGCCGCGCTCATCAAGCACGAGCAGATCGTTACAACCCTGCCCAAGGCCAAAGATCTGCGGCCGATCGTCGAGAAGCTGGTGACGCTCGCCAAGCGCGGCGATCTGCATGCCCGCCGCCAGGCGGTCGCCAAGATCCGCGACGAGGCCATGGTCAAGAAGCTCTTCGATGTCCTCGGCCCGCGCTACGCCGAACGCATGGGTGGCTACATCCGCATCATGAAGGCCGGCTACCGCTACGGCGACAACGCCGCCATCGCCGTGATCGAGTTCGTTGACCGCGATCCGGAGGCCAAGGGCACCGATTCCGGCCCGACCGCCGATTTCGTCCGTGAGGAAGAAGAGGAAGTCGCGGCATAAGCTGACGATTTCAGATAAGGTTCCAGAACGGTCGCGGTTTGTCCGCGGCCGTTTTCGTTTGCGGAGAGGAGACGCATGGAACCGAACGGCAAGACGGTCGTGGTAACCGGCATTTCCGGTTATGTCGGCAAGTGGGTGGCGCTGCGCCTGCTCCAAAAAGGCTATTCGGTACGCGGCACCTTGCGCGCCCCCGGAAAAAGGGAGCAGGTCGAAGCAAGCCTCAGCGCCCATCTCGACGAAATCGTCACCAGCCGGCTGAGTTTCGCCGAGGCGGATCTTCTTGATGCGGACGGCTGGACGGCCGCGTTTGCTGGTGCCGCGGCCGTCATGCACACGGCAACCCATGTCGTGGCGAGCGAGCCGCGCAATCCGGAAGATGTCATTCGGCCGGTAGTGGAGGGAACGGCAAATGTCCTCTCCGCAGCAAAAACCCAAGGGATCGATCGCGTCGTCATCACCAGCTCGATTGCGACAGTCGGCTATGGCCAGGACCATTTAGGCGGCGAGCGCACCTATACCGAGGACAACTGGACCAACCTCGACAACATGCGCTGGACCTGGGCCTATTGCATCGGCAAGACCCGCGCCGAGTGCAACGCCTGGGACTTCGCCCGGGCCAAAGATATGGCGCTGACGACCATTCACCCCGGCATGATCCTCGGGCCACCACTCGACGCTGATGCCGGTGTGTCGCTGCAACTGATCCTTGGGCTGCTCAATGGCCAAACGCCGGCCTATCCCAATCTCGGCTTCGCGCTTTCCGATGTACGCGATGTCGCCGATCTGCATATGGCTGCGCTCGAAGACGAGGCGGCTGTCGGACAACGCTATCTATGCACCGCGTCCTATCTGCAGTTTTCAGATCTCGCGGCGAAGCTCGGGGCGGCATATCCGGACGCACCGGTACCGACTCGCGCGGTGCCGGACTGGCTGTTGCGCATTCTGGTTTACTGGCACAGGGACATCCGTCAGATCATCAACGACATCGGCAATCAAAAGCACTACGACGGATCGAAGGGCAGGGCGTTGCTCGGGCGCGAATATCGCTCGACAGAGGAGACCATCCGCGACAGCGCTGAGAAACTGATGGAGCTGAAACTCATTCCGGATTTCAGGACGAGCAACTGAATGCGCGACCAGCTGTCGGACCGGCTAGTGTGCGATCCCGGAAGTGGACTTCGCTCAAGAGGCAATGTCGGGCCGGACCAGTTGCCAATTCCGATAGAGCGCGGCGAGCTCCCGGCGTCCGTGGCACAAGAAATGAGGCAGGGCCGACTCCTGCGCCATTTTCCTGTATTTGCGCCCGGAACGGCGCGAGACCCAGAGCCAGCGCACCATGTCCCACTTGACCGAATCCCTGCCGCTTTCGAGACCGCCGAGCCGCGTACGGCTCTGCACGGTCGAACGCCAGAAATAGCGGCGATAGCGCGTGCCGAGACTGGCGTCGATGACGATGATGCCGGTGGCGCGGGCCAAGCGCCGCGGGATCAACTCGAAATAGTTGCCGTCCATTACCCATTCAGGCTCGGCAATTGCCTTGTCGTGCAGATCGTGGAAATCGGCATCAGGGCGCGGCTGCCAGTTGCCATCGGGCCAGTGCCGCATCAGATCGACATGGACCGCCGGGATGCCGAGACGCCGGCCGAGCGCAACCGCCAGCGTCGACTTGCCGGAATTGGATGGTCCCATGATCATGATGCGGCGCCCGAAAGTTTCGAGCGCCGGGATGGCGTTGGACATGGTCAGATCAGGATCGTATCGACGTAATATTGCTGCCTGCGGTCGAAGCCGTTGAATCCGGTGACCGAGGCCTGCGAGTAGGCGCCGAGTAGTCCGAACTCAATCCAGTCATCTTCGGCAATATCGCGCGGGAAGGAAAAATCCTGGGGTAACACGTCATAGCTGTCGCAGGTCGGGCCCCAGACGGTGAAGCTCGTCGTCTCGCCCTCAAGAATCTCGGAACCACGCCACACGCGGGTCGGCGGCAGGATGGGCATGAACTTGACTTCCATCAGCGCGCCGTAGGCGCCGTCGTTGAGATAGACCGAACGGCCGCCGCGCTGGTGTTTGACCCGCAAAAGCAGCGAGGTCGAGGAGGTGACCATCGACCGGCCCGGCTCGACGATCAATTCCGGCCGTGTGCCCGCAAAGGTTCTCGATACCGCCTGGCGGATTGCATCGAAATAGGCGCCCATTTCCGGCGCCTCACTCGAAGGATATGCGGCGGGGAAGCCGCCACCGATATTGAGACGTTTGAGCGTTATGCCAGCGCCGCGGGCGATGCGGCCGGCAGCGGCAATGTGATCGTCATAGGGATCCGGGTCCTCGCATTGCGAGCCGACATGAAAGCACAGGCTGACCGAATAGCCACGCCGCGCCGCCTCGGCGCAAAGGGCAATGGCGCCTTCCTCCATCACGCCGAACTTGGTGCCGAAATCGTAGGACTTGCGCGCCTTGCCCGCCTTGAACCTGATCGTCACCTCGATATCGCGCGAGGCCGGGATGACGGCTTCTAGCTGGTCGAGCTGATCGAGGTGATCGATGGTGTAGGAGCTGACCTCGTAGGTGTCGTACGCCGCCTCGATCTCGCGGCGCGAGCGGATCGGGTTGTTGTAGTGCATCACCGCGCCGGGAGCCAGGCGGCGGACCAGCGCCATCTCGCTCGGCGAGGCGACATCGAAGGCCTTCAGCCCCTCGTCAGCCAGGATCGCAACGATGTGATCGGACGGATTGGCCTTGACCGCATAGGTCACCAGCCCGTCGAACCCATCGTGGAACTGGCTGGCCGTCCGCCGCAATTCGGCTTGGGAAAACAGAAACGAGGGGTAGTCCGGCGCCTCATTTTCAATCAGCGATCGCGTGTCCGCGTAGTGCGGAAACTCGGGGAGCAACATCAGGCGATCCTCGGGGTGCGGGGGGAGTAGCGCGGGCAATTACAGCCAATCGAGGCGTGCTGCAATGTCTTTCTTCATGGCGCCATCAGACAAACCGGAAGTGCCATTGTCACGCCGGATTCTTCGGTTTGTGTCCGTACAGGAATCTTGCATTCTTTCACGAAAGCCAGAGGAAAAACGAAAATGACATCTCGTGCATGGCTCTTCACCATCGCAGCCGTGGCGGTGATTTCCGCCGGCGGCGGCGCCGCGTTGGCGATCGGCGCCGCCGGTGCGTTCAAAGCGCCGTCCGCGCCTGTTGAGTCCAGCAGTTCGCTGTCGCCCGCCGCACCGGCACAAAGGCCGGCGCCGCCGGCGGCAGCATCGCCCACACCTCCAGCGGCAATGTCGCTGGCTCAGGCGGACCAGAGCGCACCCGAACCGCAGCGCGTCGTGCCCATGTCCCAGGGCGACGTTCAGTTGAGCTTTGCCCCCATCGTCAAGCAGGTCGCGCCGGCGGTGGTCAACGTCTACGCGACGACGGTCACCCAGGCTTCGGCATCGCCATTCGCCGGCGACCCGTTCTTTGAGCGGTTCTTCGGTGGCAATTCGCAATTCTTCGGCACGCGCCCACGCACCTCGCAGTCACTCGGCTCGGGCGTCATTATCGACAAGACCGGGCTGATCCTGACAAACTCGCACGTCGTGCACGGCGCCACCGACATCCATGTCACCTTGTCGGACGGACATGAATATGCCGTCGAAATCGTCCTTGATGACACCAAGACCGATCTTGCCGCCCTGCGCGTCACCGACAGTCTCGACCGCGACCTGCCCACGGTCAGCTTCGCCGATTCCGACAAGCTCGAGGTCGGCGATCTCGTCCTCGCCATCGGCAATCCGTTCGGTGTCGGGCAGACGGTGACCTCGGGCATTGTCTCGGCGCTGGCGCGCACCGGTGTCGAAGTCTCGGACTATTCCTTCTTCATCCAGACCGACGCCGCCATCAACCCGGGCAATTCCGGCGGCGCACTCGTCGACATGAGCGGCCGCCTGGTCGGCATCAATTCGGCGATCTTTTCCCGGTCCGGCGGCTCGGTCGGCATCGGCTTCGCCATCCCGGTCAACATGGCGGCGCTGATCGCCCATGCCGCCGAAACCGGCGGGCAGGTGGTCCATGCCTGGTTCGGCGCCCGCCTGCAGGCGCTTGACGCCGATCTGGCGAAAAACCTCAGTCTCGAAGTGCCACGCGGTGCGCTGGTCACCGATCTGGCCCCGGGCGGTCCGGCCGAAAAGGCCGGCTTCAAGTCCGGTGACGTCATCATCGATGTCGACGGCAAGCAGGTTGACGACCCCAAGGCCTTCAATTTCCGCCTCGCCACCAAGAAGGTTGGCGGTACCGCCGATATGACGGTAATGCGCGACGGGACTGAGATTCATATCACGCTCGACCTTGTAGGTTCGCCCGCAAACGATCCGACGCGGCAGGTCGTTGTCACGGCCAACAACGTATTTTCCGGCATAACTGCCGAGGAACTGTCGCCGGCCCTTGCCGAGGAATACGGTCGGCCCTATGACGCACAAGGGGTTGTGATCCGCGACGTGGCGCAGGGTTCGCGTTCCGATGCGGTTGGCTTCAAGCCGGGTGACATCATCCTCAACCTCAATGGGACCGATATCCGGACCAAGGACGATTTTGCCCGAATGAGCGCGGGCAATGCCCGCAACTGGCAGATCGTCTTCGAACGCAACGGAAGGGTGAGCAGGGCCTATCTGTCCGGCTGATGAGTGATCTATTCGGGGGCACTTCGGACGACTTCCGGCCGGCATCGCCAGACGATCCGGGACGGCCGCTTGCCGACCGTTTGCGCCCGCAATCACTTGCCGAGGTCATTGGACAGGATCACCTGCTCGGACCTGACGGCACGCTGACGCGAATGCTCAAATCCGGCCGGCTCGGCTCGCTGGTGCTGTGGGGACCGCCCGGCACCGGCAAGACCACCGTGGCACGGCTGCTGGCCGATGCGACCGGATACCGGTTCGAGCAGATCTCGGCAGTATTCTCCGGTGTCGCCGATCTCAAGAAGGCGTTCGAACGCGCACGCGACGCCTTGCGCGCCGGCAAGCGCACGCTTCTGTTTGTCGACGAGATCCACCGCTTCAACCGCGCGCAGCAGGATTCGTTCCTGCCGGTGATGGAAGACGGCACGCTGGTGCTGATTGGGGCAACGACAGAAAACCCCAGTTTCGAACTCAACGCCGCCTTGCTGAGCCGGGCGCAGGTGCTGCGCTTCACCTCGCTCGACACCGACGCGCTCGAGGCTTTGAGCCAGCGTGCCGAAACGCTTGTCGGTTCGTCGCTTCCGCTCGACGATGCGGCGCGGCAGACTCTTTTGAGCTTTGCCGACGGCGACGGGCGGGCGCTGCTCGGCCTGATGGAAGAGGTCTATGCCGCCGCCGGCGAGGGCCCCGTGCTCGACCAGGAGGGGCTGCAGCAGCTTGTCCAGCGCCGGGCGCCGGTCTACGACAAGGCCCAGGATGGCCACTACAACCTGATCTCGGCGCTGCACAAAACGGTGCGCGGCTCCGATCCGGATGCGGCGCTCTATTATCTGGCCCGTATGCTGGTTGCCGGCGAGTCCCCGATGTACATCGCCCGCCGCGTGATCCGCATGGCGGTCGAGGATATCGGCATGGCCGACCCGCATGCCCTGCCGCTGGCCATCGCCGCCCGCGATGCCTACGACATGCTCGGCAGCCCCGAAGGCGATCTGGCCCTGGCCGAAGCGGTCGTCTACCTTGCCACGGCGCCCAAATCCAACTCGATCGAGACCGCGTTCATCGCCGCCATGGGCGTGGCACGCAAGTCCGGCTCGCCGATGCCGCCGATGACAATCCTGAACGCCCCGACCAAGCTGATGGGGCAGCAGGGCTATGGCGACGGCTATATCTACGACCACGACACGCCCGAAGGGTTCTCCGGCCAGGAGTATTTCCCCGAAGCGCTGGGCCGGCAGAGCTTCTATCATCCCGTCGAGCGCGGCTTCGAACGCGATATCCGCAAACGCCTCGATTACTGGCAAAAACTGCGCCTTAGCCGTTCGCGTCGGGGGACGGGGCTGGACACGGACGGTGCGGACGGGTCATAGAGCACCGGAAACCAAATACCCTCATCCGCAGCGGGCGAGGCGGGAAAGAATGCAGGCATATCTTCTGGTCGGTCTCGGCGGCGCCTTCGGGGCGATGAGCCGCTACGGTTTAGGGCTGTTCGTCGGGCGGTTTCACAACGGCCCGTTTCCGCTCGCCACTTTCGGGGTCAATGTCATCGGTTCACTGATCATGGGACTGCTCATCGGCTACCTGGCGAAGGCGACACCAGCCCTGCAGCCGGAGATTCGCCTGCTGGTCGCGGTCGGCGCGCTCGGCGGATTCACCACCTTTTCGAGCTTCTCGCTCGATGTCGTCACCCTGATCGAGCGCGGCAACCTGGCGGTCGCCGCGCTTTATGCCATCGCCTCGCTGATCATCGGCGTTTTGGCACTGTTCCTTGGCCTGTGGATCGCACGAGGTGCCCTATGAGTGGCGTTGTGACACTGACCGTCAGCGAGGACGAGGATGGCATGCGCCTCGACCGCTGGTTCGCAGTTCATTATCCGGGCCTGCCGTTCGGGCGGGTACAAAAGCTCATCCGCACCGGCCAAGTGCGTATCGACAAGGGCAGGGCGCAGACCAGTTCGCGTCTTGCCGCCGGCCAGCAGGTCCGCGTGCCACCGGTCGAGAACGCCGACAAGCCGCCGGCGCCGCGCTTCAATGCCGAGGATGCCGCTTTTCTCCGGGACATCATCATTTACGAAGACAAGGACGTCTACGTCTTCAACAAGCCACATGGGCTGGCCGTGCAGGGCGGTTCGGGCACCAAGCGCCACATCGACGGCATGCTGAAAAGCCTGCCCAACCGTCAGGGCGAGACGCCGCGGCTGATCCACCGGCTCGACCGCGACACTTCCGGGTGCCTGCTGGTCGCGCGCACGCGCGCCGCCGCAACCCATTTCGGCAATGTCTTTCGCACCCGCTCGGCCCGCAAGATCTACTGGGCCGTCACCGTCGGCGTGCCGTCGCCGCGCCAGGGCAAGGCTTCGTGCTTCCTTGTCAAGCAGCCGACCCGCGACGGCGAACAGATGGTCGTGGCCGAACATGGCGACGATGGCGCCCAGCACTCGATCTCCTATTTCTCGGTGACCGACCAGGCCGGCGACCAGTTCGCCTGGGTGACGCTGAAACCGGTGACCGGCCGCACCCACCAGTTGCGCGTGCACATGAATCAACTCGGCACGCCGATCCTCGATGATCCGCGTTACTTCGATCTTGCCGACTACAATTTCGAAAAGCCGGACGATCTCGGTGAGGGGCTTCACCTTCACGCCCGCCGGCTTACGATCCCTTTGCGCGACGGCAAGAAACTCGATGTCTCGGCGCCACTGCCTCCGCACATGGCAAAGACCTTCGATATGCTGGGGTTCGACGCCAACCAGTACGACGCCCAGAACGCCGACCCGGAAGAGGACTGATGCGCCTGATTGTCTTCGACATGGATGGAACACTGGTCGATTCCGGCGTTCACATCGAGAACACCACCAGGGCGGCCTTTGCCGAGCATGGCCTGCCGCTGCCGACGTCGGAAGCGGCACGCGGCATCATCGGGCTGTCGCTCGAAAGCGCCCTGGCGCGCCTGAGCGGGCTCACCGGACCGGCAGTCGATCGTCTGGCGACGACCTACCGACGGCTTTATCACCAGAGCATCGCCCGTCTTGATGCCGAACCCCTCTACGAGGGCATGACAGGGGTGCTGGACGCGCTGAAGGGCGAACCGGCAACCCTGATGGGCATCGCCACTGGAAAGGGCATGAGAGGCGTCGAGCGCATCCTCAAGCTGCATGGCCTGGAATCGCATTTCGTCTCGAAGCAGACCCCTGACGCCAATCCGTCGAAACCCGATCCGGGCATGCTGTTCTCGGCCATGAGCGAGACCGGCGTCGGACCGGCGCAGACCATAATGATCGGCGACACCAGTTTCGACATGGAAATGGCGCGCGCCGCCGGCTGCTTCGGTCTCGGCGTGAAGTGGGGCTATCACAGCGCCGAGGTTCTGCGCGCCACCGGCGCTCATGTCGTGGTCGATGCCGTGTCCGAGCTCATTCCCGCCATCAACGCCCTGGTGACAGCAGATGCGTGACTTCCTCGAAGACGCCTTCGAACATCGTGACGATGGCTACGGCCGGGCCCAACGCGCCATGAAGGCGCCTCTGCGCAAGCGCTTCTACAAGAGGGCGGAGGCGGGCACCCTCGACGATGGCCATGCCGTACTTCTCGACGGCCGTCCGACCCAGACACCGGGTCGGGTGCCGGTGCGCGTTCCCGACAAGCGTATCGCCGCGGCCATGGCGGTCGAGTGGAATGCCCAGAAGCAGGAAATCGATCCCGAGACCATGCCGGTGGTCCGCCTGATCAATGCCGCACTCGAAGGCGGTGCCGAAAAGCTGCCGGAGCTGAGGGCCGAGATCGTCAAATATGCCGGCACCGACCTGCTGTACTATCGTGCCGACACTCCGACTGAACTGCGCGAGGAACAGGAGCGGCTCTGGGACCCGATCCTGACGTCGCTCGCCCGCCATTTCGGCATCAGCTTCGAAACGACCCGGAGCATCGCCCATGTCGCCCAACCTGAAGCGACGCTTGCCGCAATCTCAGCGGCGCTGGAGATGAACGGGCTTTTGTCCGCCGCCTCGCTGGTCCTGCTGACCGGTATTACGGGTTCGGGATTGCTCGCCCTGGCCCTGCGTGACGGACTGATCACGCCAGACGAGGCCTGGGAAGCGGCCCATGTCGACGAGAACCACAACATGCGGCTGTGGGGCGCCGATTCCGAAGCCCTGAAGCGGCTGGAAAAGCGCCGGCGGGACTTCGATGCCGGCATTGTCGTGTTGAGCCTGGCAGGGACGCAGTAGCGGCAGCCCGAACGCTCAGCCCCGGTTGGCCACGGCGACGATCCAGTCGGCGATGTCGGGGGCAATCTCGCGCAGCGGATCGAGCACAAAACCGCGGGCATGGGCGTAGGGGTGTGGCACTGTCAGACGCTCGCTGGCAAAGATCAGCCTGTCATAGGCGATGATGTCGATGTCAATCGAGCGCGGACCCCATTTCTCGCCGCGGGAGCGCCCCATGCCGCATTCGATGGCGCGGCAAGCGTCGAGCACGGCAAACGGGCCAAGCGCAGTTTCAACCTCAACAACGGCATTGGTAAAATCCGGCTGGTCGGTCTTGCCCCAGGGCTTCGTGATGATCGGGCGTGACCGCGCAACCAGCTCGACCCCTGGAACGGCATCAAGCCGTGCCATGGCTTCGGAAACCTGCACGCTCGGCTCGCCGATATTGGCGCCCAGACCGATATAGGCCCGCGCCATCAAATATGATCTTGCCGCGTCGTTGAACCACAAAAACGCGGGCCGGCCTTGATGAGCATGGTTCTAGTCGCCTCTTTTCCGGAACAGCTCGATGGCGAATTCGCCGGAAACCGCCGGAATTGGCGCTTCTGGCTTGCGGATGCGGATGCGGATCCACTCGAAGGGTGCAAATGCCTCGAACAGCCTGTCGACAATGTGCTGGGCCAGCGCCTCGATCAGCTTGTAGCGCGTGTCTTCGGTCGCCTCTTTCACCAGAGAATAGATTTCGGCGTAGGAAACGGTGGCCTCGACAATATCGGTTTCGCCGGCCCGCTTGAGGTCGAGCCCGCATTCGAGATCGATACGAAAGCGCTGGCCGAGCTTGTTCTCTTCGAGCATGACGCCGTGATAACCGTAAAAGGCCAGATCGCTCAGGATGATGCGGTCACGTGTCTTGCTCATGGATCAGCTTTCGATTGCAGGCGGTCCGTAAAGGCACGCCTCGGCGACCCTCAAGGCGTCGCGATTGGCCGTGACGTCGTGAACCCGGAAGATGTGGGCGCCCCGTTCATAGGCGAGAACGGATGTGGCCGCCGTGCCATGGGCGCGCTCGTCGGGCGGCACGTCGAGAAGATTGCCGATCATGCGCTTGCGCGAGGTGCCGGCGAGGACCGGCAAGCCGAAATCCGCCAGTTCGGCAAGCCGGCGCAGGATCTCGTAGTTTTCAGCCAGGTCCTTGGCGAAGCCGAATCCGGGATCGAGGATCAGCTTGCTGCGGGAAATACCGGCGCTGTCGGCGATCTGGATCGTGCGTTCGAAAAAGCGCTTGAGCTCGGAGATGATGTCCTTGCCTGTGTCGCGGGTGCGATCCCAGTGCATGGCGACGACCGGCACGTCATAGGCGGCGGCAATGTCGGCGAGTTCGTGTTCGCCCTGCAGGCCCTCGACATCATTGATGATATGAGCTCCGGCCTGAAGCGCCTGGTCGGCAACCAGCGTGTGGCGCGTGTCGATCGAGGTCAGCGCCTCGATACCTTTTTCCTTGAGGGCATCGAGCACCGGCATGACGCGGTCGAGTTCGGTCTGGATACCGACAGGATCGGCGCCGGGACGGGTGCTTTCGCCGCCGATATCGAGAATATCGGCGCCCTCGGCCAGCATGCGCTCGGCGGCGGCGACGGCATCGGCGACGGCGACATGCCGGCCGCCGTCCGAGAAACTGTCAGGGGTGACATTGAGGATACCCATGACCACCGGTTTCGGGCCGAGCAGCAACTGGCGGCCGGCAACCGATACCTCGAAACTGGCGTGCACGGGATCAGTCATCGGTGCTCTTGTCCGCCGGCCGCGCATAAAGATCGTATTCATCGGCAGCGGTCAGCTTGACCGACACCATCTGGCCCGGGGCGATGCCGTCGGCATCAGAAATGATCACAGTACCGTCGACTTCAGGCGCATCCCATTGCGAACGGGCAATGGCGACATTGTCCTCGGGTCTGACGTCGTCGACAAGGACATCGACGGTGCGGCCAACCTTGGCGGCCAGGCGCTTGGCGCTGACGTCGCGGGCGACTTCCATCAGTCGTTCCCAGCGTTCGGTCTTGACCTCGTCGGGCACGGCATCTGGCAGATCATTGGCCTTGGCGCCGGCCACCGGCTCGAATTCGAAACAGCCGACCCGGTCGATCTCGGCTTCCTCGATCCAGTCGAGCAGCATGTCGAAGTCCTCTTCCGTCTCGCCGGGGAAACCGGTGATGAAGGTCGAGCGGATAGCGAGATCCGGGCAGATCTCGCGCCAGGTCTTGATACGGTCGAGGGTTTTTTCCTGATTGGCCGGGCGGCGCATGGCCTTGAGCACGGACGGCGAGGCGTGCTGGAAGGGGATATCGAGATAGGGCAGGATCTTGCCCTCGGACATCAGCTCGACGACCTTGTCGACATGCGGGTAGGGGTAGACATAGTGGAGCCTGATCCATGCTCCGAGCTCGCCGAGTTCCTTCGACAGTTCGAGGAACCGCGCCGGCACATCGCGACCGTGGAACTTCGACGGGGCGTATTTGAGATCGACACCATAGGCGCTGGTGTCTTGCGAGATGACGAGGATTTCCTTCGTCCCGGCTTTCACCAGCCGTTCGGCCTCGTAGAGCACACTCGCCACCGGCCGCGAGACGAGATCGCCGCGGATATTGGGGATAATGCAGAAGCTGCAGCGGTTGTTGCAGCCTTCGGAAATCTTGAGGTAGGCGTAGTGGCGCGGCGTCAGGTGTAGGCCCTGCGGCGGCACCAGATCCATCTTCGGATCATGCACCGGCGGCAAGACGTCGTGCACCGCACCGACGACCGCCTCGTATTGATGTGGGCCGGTGACGGCCAGAACGCTCGGATGGGTGTCGCGGATCAGCTGTTCCTCGGTGCCGAGGCACCCGGTGACGATGACCTTGCCGTTCTCATTCAGCGCCTCGCCGATGGCCTCCAGACTTTCCGCCTTGGCGCTGTCGAGAAACCCGCAGGTATTGACGATGACGACGTCCGCGCCGTCGTAATCGGGCGAGAACGTATAGCCTTGCGCCCTGAGAGTTGTCAGGATGCGTTCGCTGTCGACCAGCGCCTTGGGACAGCCGAGGCTGACAAGTCCGATTTTCGGCGCTGAAGCCATGCCGGATACTCCGTCTCAGAAACCGGGCTTGTCATATCCGTTCTGTCGCAAAGGTCAACGCGGCTGGCGAAGTATCCGCAGCGCCGGCCGATGGATCAGCCTTCACCCGTGCCGGCTTTCGGCTTTGGGCTGCGCTTGGCGGTGCGTGGCGTACGGCGCGCCGGTGCAGAGCGCTTGGCCGGCGCACTCTTGGACGCGCCAGCAGATTTCGCCGCGGCGGATTTGGACGCGGCCGGCTTTGCCTGTTTCTCTGCCTCGATCCTGGCAAGCGCCTTGCCGTCTTCCTCTTCGCCGAGCTGTTCGATGGCGTCGCGCACTTCGTCGATCAGGCTGGTTTGACCGGCTGGCCGGTTTGCCGTCTGCATGGCATCCTTGTTGGCCTCGAAATAGACAATCAGTGCTTCGCAGACAACGCGCAGCAGCGTGATGCCGAACAGGCCAAACACGGCGATTTCGAGCAGGCCCCAAAGTCCGTCGCCGAAACCGCTGCGGAAGGTGGCAAAGAAGTGATTGAGCCCCCAGATCGCCGCGACGGCGAGCCCGAGGATATAGACGAAGCGCACCAGGCGCGGGCCGCTGATGCGGTCCATGCTGAGCAGCAGGGTGCGATTGAGGAATTTGCCGAATTCTTCGAATGTCATGGCGAAACCTCCTGTTGTCGTGCCGAAGCTAGCAGATTCTGCGAGCAATAGCTAAGCGTTAGCGGGCTCACTTGCTTCAATCGCTTCCAGCGCGCCAAAGCGCCCTTCGAAGGCGGACCTCAGCGCCATGTCGACTTCTTCCATCGACACGATCTGCCCGAGATCCTCGAAGCTGGTGACACCGTGATCGGAGATGCCGCAGGGCACGATGCCGGTGTAGTGGGAAAGGTCTGGCGAAATGTTGAGCGAAAGCCCGTGAAAGCTCACCCATTTGGAAACGCGAACGCCGATGGCGGCGATCTTGTCTTCGGCACCATCCCCGCGTTCGGGCCGGCCAACCCAGACGCCGACGCGCTTGTCGCGGCGTTCGCCCCTGATGTTGAACGCCGCCAGCGTGTCGATCACCACCTGTTCGAGATTGGAGACGAAACACCTGATGTCGCGGCCGCGTTCCCTGAGGTCGATCATGACATAGGCCACGCGCTGGCCGGGACCATGATAGGTATATTGGCCGCCGCGACCGGCCTCGTAGACCGGAAAGCGCCCAGCATCCAGCAGATCGGCGGGTTTGGCCGAGGTGCCGGCGGTATAGAGGGGCGGGTGCTCGACGAGGAACACCGCCTCACGCGCCTTGCCAGCGACGATCGCCTCGACACGTTTCTTCATCATCGCCAGCAGGTCGGGGTAGGGGCTCAGCCCGTCGAACACGCACCATTCGATGACGGCGCCATCGGGGCGTGTCAGGCGATTGCATGTGTCTTCCCCCGTTTCCATACCCGATGTTAACCTTTCGTTCACGAAGATGGACGAAGCGTTGATCGTGGCGATTCCACTCAACGCGAGTCCCTGAAGAAGATAGGCATGCTTGATACCCTAGACCAGATCGAAGTCGAGCTCAGTGTCGAACTGGGCGCCGCTGTCATGCCTGTCCATCATCTCCTGCGCATGGGCCGTGGCGCCGTGATTGAACTGGACACAACTGAAACCGACCCCTTGCGCATCTACGTCAACAAAAAGCTGGTGGCGCGCGGAGAGGTGAGGATCGAGGACGGACACCTGAGCATCGAGGTGCTCGAGAAGGTCAACAGCACCTGACGCGCCGCAGCCCTTGAAGGCCATTGGACATGCGCGTTGCCGTGGCATAGCCGCCAGCGCCAGCTTCATGCCATAAGCCGCTCCTGAAAGCGTCTACCAAGATCGGCGACATCCGCCCCGAACCCCGTTCCCGGGGTGAGGGTGAAATGGATTCGGCCACGATAGCTCAACGCCCCCAAGGTCAGAGGCATGTCGCCCAGCAGCGGCATGACGCCGAACACGCTTCGGATGCGGCGGCCGCCGAGCCGAGCCTGCGCCCGCCCCATCGGAACCAGAGACATCCAGGCGTCGCTGCGCGCCTGCAGCGCCTCGACCCGTCTTGCCAGCACCCCTGCCGGGAACAGCGACGCCACCACCTGCATGCGCAGATTGGCCCTCTGTTCGCTCAACTGCACCACCTTCCGGCGCCGGTCGGGGGGATTGTCATGGTTCGCAGCCGGCACTTCGAAACGTGCACCGGTGGCATAATTGCCCATCTGCCAGCGATTGGTGTTTTTGCGGGTGAAGAACGTGCAGGTGATAACCGGCGTCCGATCGGCGCGCGTTGGAAACAGCGCGCGGTCGGCGAGGATATCGGACACCGCGGCGAGGATTGCTTCGCGCTTTGTGCCCTGATCGCCTGCGCCCCGGATGCTGGCACTGTCCAGACTGAACATATGCAGGCGAACGGGTCTCTCATCTCCTTCCGGCAGCGAAAAGAAGGCATCGCCATCGTGTTGCGGGATGTCGGGCCAGCGCACGCGCTCCGGGCGGGCATCGGCCGGGGTATTGCGGTCCAGCCCGACGACGAGTTGCTGCATGCGCAATGCGTCGGCGATGGCGTGGTTGAAGTGAATGAAGACGAGCGAGCGGCAATCGGGTCCGCCTGTCCGTCGGGGGTTGACGATGGTCAGCCGCCAGTCGCCGGCATCACCGGGCGGTGGCAACAGTCTCGCCTTTTCGGCAATGCGCGCCAGTCCGTCCGCGCCGGTGATGCTGGCATCTTCGACGATCGAGATTCGTCGGGAAAGATCGATGGTCTCGCGGCCGGTCCAGAAATGCCAGGGGCCAATCCGCCGGACGCCGGAACTCATGTGCGGGGCGCGGTCGAGCGCTGTCTCGATTTCGGCGCCAAGACGATCGAGGTCACACGGACCGTCGAGTTCGTATCCGCCCGAAACACGGATCGGTCCCGCCTTGAAAAGGAAATTCTCGATACCGCGAACCGGCCACCACATCCCGCGCCCCCCGCCAGGCAGCATGCCGTTGCAGGCCAGGACCCGGCGACAAAGACAAACACGGCAACAAGGGGATACCAACGCGACACATGGCAGCGTGCTGGCGACAGGACGCTTATCCGCGTCCAAGCTCGTGAAGCTGGTGATCTGGTGCGGTCGAGAAGACTCGAACTTCCACGGGAGTTACCCCACAGCGACCTCAACGCTGCGCGTCTACCAATTCCGCCACGACCGCACTGTCATGGAAAAGCTCTGCCGCTCTGGGCGAAGCGGCCTAGCGTGTAGCAAATCATCTTCGCCCGCTCAAGCGCATAAATCGCCAAAAGCGCATTCATCGCGGCTGACGCGACAGCAGCGTCGCATGTTTGCCTTTTTTGCGTCGAAGCCGTTGAATCTGCCAAAAAAACGCCGCGAACGCCGTTGCCACCTCTGGTTTCGCGAATTTACTCGCGCTACATAGCCTTCAGCGTCCGTCCCGGGCAGAGCGGGGTACGAATTGACCGATGCAAGCAAAATCGAGACGGGCGATGCGGGCGAGATGTTCGTACGGGATGACGAAGGTCGCCTCGATGCGGACTGGCTCGACCACCTCTCAGAGCTCATAGAGGCTGATGACGCCCACGAGGTGCGTGAACTGGTCGCGCCCCTTCACTCGGCCGACCTCGGCGACGTGCTCGAGGCCCTGCCGGGCGATGAGCGCCTGCGGCTGGTCACGCTGCTCGGTGATCATTTCGACTACGAGTCGCTGACCGAGGTCGACGAGAACATCCGCCTCGACCTGATGGAGTTCCTGCCCAACGCCGCCATTGCGCGCGGGGTCGCCGAACTCGACAGCGATGATGCCGTCTTCATTCTCGAGGATCTCGACGAACCGGACCGCGAGGAAATCCTGGCGCGCATGCCGGCCTTCGAACGGCTGTCGCTCAAGCGCTCGCTCGATTTCCCCGAGGAATCGGCCGGCCGGCGCATGCAGACCGATTTCATCGCCATTCCGCCGTTCTGGTCGGTCGGGCAGACAATCGACTACATGCGCGGCGAGGAGGATCTTCCCGAAGAATTCTTCCAGATCTACGTGGTCGATCCGAGCTACAATCTGCAGGGAACCGTTCCGCTCGATCGCATCCTCAGGTCACGCCGCACGGCAAAGATCGAAAAGATCATGAATCCCAACGTGATCGAGGTCGATGCCACCGAAGACCAGGAGCAGGCGGCGCGCGTGTTCGACCGCTACGACCTCGTCGAGGTCGCCGTCGTCGACGAATCGGGCCGCATGGTCGGCGTGCTGACCGTCGACGATATTGTCGACATCATCCAGCAGGAGGCCGATGAGGACTTCCGCGCCCTGGCCGGCGTTGGCGACGAAGAGATTTCCGATTCGGTCTTCGAGATCGTCAAATCACGCCTGACCTGGCTGTTCGTCAATCTGGTCACCGCCATCCTGGCCTCCACGGTCATTTCCATGTTCGACGTACCGATCTCGAAAATGGTGGCACTGGCGGTGCTAATGCCGATTGTCGCCTCGATGGGCGGCAATGCTGGCACCCAGACCATGACGGTCACCGTGCGCGCTATCGCCAGCCGGGAACTGGACCATTTCAACATGGGGCGTCTGATTGGCCGCGAGGCGCTTGTCGGCCTGCTCAACGGTCTGGTTTTCGCCGTGGTCATGGGCGTTATTGCCGCACTCTGGTTCGAGAGCCTGCAACTCGGGCTGGTCATCGGCATTGCCATGATCGTCAACCTGATCGCTGCAGGCATAGCGGGCATTCTTATTCCGCTGACCCTGGAGAGGCTGAAGATCGACCCCGCCGTCGCCTCCAGCGCCTTTGTTACGACTGTCACCGATGTCGTTGGTTTCTTTGCGTTTCTTGGCCTCGCGGCCCTTTGGTTCCAGCTGTTTTAGCCATAGCGTGGAAAAGCCGGTGCATGCGTCCATCCGACCAGCACGCAACGCTTGAAGTTCGGCTCGTCCTTGGTTAATGAAGTGTTGCTTGAACGGAGCGCGCCACGCGACGCTCTGCAGTACATGGCAACAGACTTAGGAGTTCGCATGCGCAGCCAGGCCAAAGCCGTTTGTTGGCGCGCCGCGAGTTGGACATTTATCTCCCTCGTTGCGCTCGGTTTCGCAGTCTCTCTGGTCGCAGGCATCTAGAAACGCCATCAGCCGGCCAAATTCAGATCAGGGGGCGCCTCATCGGCGCCCCTTTTGATTCCCAAGAAGGTCCGATGATTCACCTGATCAAGCTCTGTGTTGGCATCGAGTCCGTCGAACAGCTTGAAGAGTGGCGGGCCCAAAGACGCGCCATGGGGCTGGGACGCCCTGACGGGCTGAACTTTCACCGTACCCGCATGACTCCGAAGCGTGCCGAGGAGATCGCCGGCAGCGGCTCGCTGTACTGGGTGATCGGCGGTGAGATTCGCGGTCGCCAGAAGATCGCCCGTTTCGAACCTTCGGTACGAGAAGACGGTGTGCCAGCCTGCGATATCCTTCTCGAACCCGGCGTCATTCGTACCGTGCCGCGGCCGCGCGCAGCATTTCAGGGCTGGCGCTACCTCAAGCCGGAGGATGCGCCGCCCGATCTTGAGACACTCGGCGAAGATGATGATTCTGCTATCGTTTCTGAACTTGCACGGCTCGGTCTGCTTTAGCCCCGTACCAGTCCGGGACAAGATATTCAGTCTTTGTTAACTACTTGAGTGCGCTCTTTGGCTATAGTGGACGCAGTGGCGAATCGTGGCTCGATGCACCCAAAAGGCATCAGGCGCAGCACGCCGGAACCGGGATGAGGAAACCATTTCGGTGAAAGGAACTGGCGGCAGGGCGTAGCATCCTGCACCATGCTGCCAATTGACGGGAGACGGGACCGATGGACGGAACCGGCTCGGATTTGCAGGACGGGCTGAAAACACGGCTGTATCAGGGACGACCGGAATGAGCGCGCATGTCATTGTCCTAGGCAACGAGAAGGGTGGGTCGGGCAAGTCGACCACAGCCTTTCACCTTGCCGTTCACTTGCTCTACGAGGGCTACAAGGTGGCCTCGATCGATGTCGACGGCCGCCAGCACACCTTCACCCAATACGTGATCAACCGCAGGACCTGGGCCCAGGCTCGCGGTCTCAAGATACCGCACACCACCCACTACCAGTTGCCGCAGTCCAAGGGCGATTCACTGAAGGAAAACCAGCGGCTCGAATTCGACCTGTTCCGGCAGGCGGTAATGGATGTCGAATCGAGCGCCGATTACATCATCGTCGATACGCCCGGTTTCGATACCAATCTCACCCGGCTGGCCCATTCGCTCGCGGACACGCTGATCACGCCACTCAACGATTCCCTGATCGATATCGACGTGCTTGCCCATATCGATCCGGTTTCCGGCGAGCCGCGCGAACTGAGCCACTATGCGCGCCTGGTGCAGCGCGCCCGCAAGGAACGGCTGGCCATCGACGGGCGCACGATCGACTGGGTCTTGGTGCGAAACCGTATCGCCATGCTGTCGTCACGCAACATGCGGCTGGTGCAGTCCGGTCTCGAACAGATTTCGACCCGACTGGGATGCCGAGTCGCTGACGGCATTGCCGAGCGTGTGATCTTCCGCTCGCTGTTTCCGCTCGGGCTGACGGTATTCGACGATCTCGACGAAGAGCAGCTCGGCGGTTCGCCCACGAGCTCGCATGAAGCGGCCCAGCTCGAATATAGGCAACTGGTGCACGCGTTGAATCTGCCGATCAGCGAACGCGCCCGCGCCCGTCGCGAATGGCTGGTCGCCTCGGCGGCGCCGAATCTTTTCCAGCAGGAAACTGTCTAGGAAGGTTTGTCCGGCGGCGCCACATCGGGCGCCGCATGCCGGCATGCGCTTCGCCATCGGGCGCAGGCTAGCTCAGATCCCCGAATGAAATTACGACTGCGCGCAGGCCTTTCGGGGTGAACACGTCCACGTCGATTTCGACGCGCGGCTGCACGACGCGCCGGGTGCGGGCGGACAGGGCAAGCACTGCACCGAGCAGGTCGATGGCCCGCCGGTTAAACGGTTTGAGATCAATGCTCGAATTGAAGCCATTCACTGCCTTCTTCCGGGCAGCTTCAAAGCCGGACGAGGCCCGCGCCGTGTTGGCGAGCTTGGCCAGATCCCCCAATGCATCGTTGCTTCTCATTCACGCTACTCCGTACAAAAGCGTTATGTCCGCTGGCGATTTCCTGTTGTGGCTGCCTATCCCTGCAGGGCCAGGCAGCTCATGTTTTTCTTCTTGAGATCATTGCAGGCGGCCCGTGCCGCTTCGGCGTCGCCGAACCCGGCGATACGCGCCCGGAAGAACACCTGCCCGTTGCGTTCGATGCGTTGGACATAGCGGCGCATATTGGCGACTTCGTCCATCTCCGCGGCCGCGGCGAGCAGCGTATTTGCGCCGTTCTCGCTGGGCGCGGCGCCGATCTGCACTACCCAGCCGATTTCTCCGGCGTCGGTGCCCTCGGCGGCGTCGCCGACCGAACCACTGGTTAAAAGATCGATGGTGCCAGGACCGGCAGCGGGTGAAGGCGCCGAACCGATGGCGGCTGGCGGCAGCGGTGCGCCGGAACTACCGGTCGAGCTGTCAAGCCGAAGCGTCGTTGAGATCCAGGCACCGACGATATCGATTGGGCGCTGTTCTGCCGGCTGCGGGGCAGGGGCCGACGCCAGGGCGACCTGAGTTGCGGCCTCGATACCGGTGGGCGGCATCAGCGGCACGGGCGCGCCGGGGACGACCGCAGCGGCATCGGCCGGAGGCGGCAGCGGCTGCGGTGGCGCCAACACGGTTTGCGAGCCCACGGAGGCGACCGCAAACAGCGACGTGGACGTCCTGCGGAAATCCGGGGCCGGAGAGGGATCGCGCGGCGGCGCCACGGCGACGGCGTATCCGTTTCCCGAGGGAACCGGGATACGGGCCGTTGCCAGGTAGCTGCCGGAACGGGCCTTGGGCAGATATTTCTTGACCAGCGACGTAACCTTGGCATTGCGGGATGCGCCCGTGTCGAAGCCGAACCCGACAACGACGATATGGCGATTGTCCTTGCGGGCGGCCGTCAGCAGATTGTAGCCGGAGGCGCGGATATAGCCGGTCTTGATGCCATCGACACCCGACACCGAGCCCAGGAGCCGGTTGTGGTTGCCGTAGGAGCGACCGTTGTACTTGAACACTCGCGTCTGGAAGTACTTGTAGTAGTCTGGGAAGTGCTCGTAGATGGCGACGCCGAGACGCGCCTGATCGCGGGCCGTGGTAATCTGGCGGCTATCGGGCAGGCCCGATGCATTGGCATAGGTGGTGCGGCTCATGCCGAGGGCGCGGGCTGTCCGGGTCATGCGCTGGGCAAAGGCGCTTTCGGTGCCCTCGATCGATTCGGCGATGACGCGGGCCATGTCATTGGCCGACAGCGTCACCAGCGATTTGATGGCGTCCTCGACCCGAATTGTCGATCCGGCCTTCAGCCCCAGTTTTGTCGGCACGGCCGCGGCGGCATGCTTGGACACGGTCAGACGCGAGGAGAGCTTGAGCCGTCCGGCCTTCAGTTCCTCGAACAGGATATAAAGGGTCATCACCTTGGTGACGGAAGCCGGATAGCGCGGTGCATCGGCGGCGCTCTGGTAGAGAACCTTTCCCGACTTGGCATCGAGGACGATGCCGGCATAGGCGCGCTCGGCGCTGGCTGCGAGACCCGGGGAGGCGGCAAGCCCGAACCCGAGCAAAACGAGGAGAACTAGGAAGATGCCACGCAACGCCGGCATCCGCTTCCGGTCAGACACAAATGGGTTCTGCACCCGCGACTCCAACTCAATATGGGCGTTTACGCCCTTACGCTTTTTGTGGCCGGCTTCCCTCGTGTCCTGCCGACCGACATCTCAGGTTCCTAGAGTGCCCCTGCGGCGTTACGATTGGGTAAAGTCGCGAAAATTCGCGTCAAATTGTTGCGATTTTGAAGTGTTCAAATTCTGCCACTCCAACCCCTTAACACCGGGCATAATTTGTCTACATAATGAGTCCGGCCGGACAGGGGTTCCGGCTGCAGGCGACAGGAAGGACCTAATGGCGACCTGCCTTGTTCGAAGTGACGCGAAATTCAGGCCTTTCAGGCCGGAAACGGTGTACGCGAACCTTGCCGGGTTGCGTCTGCAGTCTGGCGACAAAAACAATTCCAACGACGACCGTGACGACGGCAACGATGCCGGGCTCGCGACCAAGACACGTACCAAGGTCAAGCGACCGAGCCTTTATCGCGTACTCCTGCTCAACGACGACTACACGCCAATGGAGTTCGTCGTCGCCATCCTGCAACAGATTTTCAATCGCGATCAGGACGAAGCCATCCAGATCATGATGCACGTCCACAATCACGGCGTGGGCGAGTGTGGCATCTACCCGTACGAAGTCGCCGAAAGCAAGGTGACCATGGTCATGGACGCCGCGCGCAAGAACCAGCACCCGCTGCAATGCGTCATGGAAAAACAATAGGAATTTTCAAGCATGCCCTCATTCTCCCGCGGACTTGAAAAAGCTCTCCACTCGGCCATGAACCTGGCGCGCGAGCGCGGCCACGAATTCGCCACGCTTGAACACCTCTTGCTGGCGCTCACCGACGATCGCGACACCATCGCGGTGCTGACCGGATGCGACGTCGACGTCGACGCGCTCAAGGCCGATCTCGAGGAATTTATCGACGAGGAACTCGACAGCCTTGTCGTGCCGAACGGTCAGGACGCCCGTCCGACCCATGCTTTCCAACGCGTCATCCAGCGCGCCGTCATCCATGTGCAGTCCTCGGGACGCGACGAAGTGACCGGCGCCAATGTGCTCGTTGCCATCTTTGCCGAGCGCGAGAGCCACGCCGCCTATTTCCTCGAGCAGCAGGACATGACCCGTCTCGACGCGGTCAATTTCATCTCGCATGGCATTTCCAAGTCGGGTGCCCGCGAGGAACGTCCGATCCGCGGCGCCGAAAGCGCTCATGAAGGCAGCGAGGCGGAGAATGGCCAGCAGCGCTCTTCCGCTCTGGCCGATTACTGCGTCAATCTCAACGACAAGGCCCGTGAGGGCAAGATCGATCCGCTGATCGGCCGCGATGCCGAGCTGCGGCGGACAATCCAGGTGCTGTGCCGGCGTTCGAAGAACAACCCGATCTATGTCGGCGACGCCGGCGTCGGCAAGACCGCCATTGCCGAGGGGCTGGCGCGCAAGATCACAGAGGGCGATGTGCCTGAAGTGCTCAAGGAAACGGTGGTCTATGCTCTCGACATGGGCACGCTGCTCGCCGGCACGCGCTATCGCGGTGATTTCGAGGAACGGCTCAAGGCGGTGATGAAGGAGCTCGAGAAGCTCCCCAATGCCGTGCTGTTCATCGACGAGATCCACACCGTCATCGGCGCCGGTGCCACCTCGGGCGGTGCGCTCGATGCCTCGAACCTGTTGAAGCCGGCACTCGCCTCGGGCGCCATCCGCTGCATCGGCTCGACCACCTACAAGGAGTATCGCCAGTTCTTCGAAAAGGACCGGGCGCTGGTGCGCCGGTTCCAGAAGATCGACGTCAACGAGCCGAGCATTCCGGACACGATCGAGATCCTCAAGGGCCTGAAGCCCTATTTCGAGGACTATCACAAGCTCAAGTATACCGACGACGCCCTGACCTCGGCTGTCGAACTGTCGGCGCGCTACATCAATGACCGAAAGCTGCCGGACAAGGCGATCGACGTCATCGACGAGACCGGCGCATCGCAGATGCTGGTCACCGAAGACAAGCGCAAGAAGGTGATCGACGTCGCCGAGATCGAGACGACGATCGCCTCGATGGCGCGCATTCCGCCGAAAACCGTGTCGAAATCGGATGGCGAATTGCTGGCCAATCTCGAGGCCAATCTCAAGCGCGTGGTTTTCGGTCAGGATTCGGCCATCGATGCTTTGTCGGCGGCCATCAAGCTGGCCCGCGCCGGCTTGCGCGAACCCGAAAAGCCGATCGGCTCGTACCTGTTTACCGGACCGACCGGCGTCGGCAAGACCGAGGTCGCCAAGCAGCTTGCCGACACGATGGGCGTCGAACTGTTGCGCTTCGATATGTCCGAATACATGGAACGCCACACCGTTTCCCGGCTGATCGGCGCGCCTCCCGGCTATGTCGGATTCGACCAGGGCGGCCTTCTGACCGACGGCGTCGACCAGAACCCGCATTGCGTGGTGCTGCTCGACGAAATCGAAAAGGCCCACCCGGACCTGTTCAACATCCTTTTGCAGGTGATGGACCACGGCAAGCTGACCGACCACAATGGCAAGTCGGTCGATTTCCGCAATGTCATCCTGATCATGACCTCCAATGTCGGGGCCATGGAACTGCAGAAGGCGCCGATCGGGTTCGGCCGCAAGCGCGAGGCCGGCGATGACGAGGACGCGATCAACCGCATGTTTACGCCGGAGTTCCGCAACCGGCTCGATTCGATCATCTCGTTCGCGCCGCTGCAGACCGATGTGGTCCGTCGCGTCGTCGAGAAGTTTGTCCTCCAGCTCGAGGGCCAGCTTGCCGAGCGCAACATCACCATCACCCTGACGCCGGAAGCCGCCGACTGGCTGGCCGAACGCGGCTATGACGAACAGATGGGCGCGCGTCCGCTGAGCCGGGTCATCCAGGAGCACGTCAAGAAGCCGCTGGCCGACGAAGTGTTGTTCGGTCAGCTGCAGCAGGGCGGCACCGTCACTGTCGCCGTGATCGGCGAAGGCGAGGAGGCCCGTCTCGAGCTGGTTTCCGTGCCGCCGGCGCCGGCCCGTCCCAAGGCCATCACCGGCCCGAAGGCGCGCAAGTCGCTGAGCAAGCCCGCCACCAAGGCCAAGGCCAAACCGCGGACAAGGAAGAAGCCGGCCAGCAAGGCGACCGAGACCAAGGACTAGGGTTTGAACCTCGTGAACCTCGAAGGGCGGACGATTGCCATCACCGGGGCCGGACGCGGCCTTGGTGCGGCGCTTGCCATGGTGCTTGCCGATCTCGGCGCCCGCCCGATCCTGCTTGGGCGCAATACCGGCAAGCTCGACGAGATTGCCGCCCGCATTGCCGCCCGTGGCGGTGCGGTCTCGGCGGTGCTCCGCTGCGATCTTGGCGACCATGCCAGTTGTCGCGCCGCCGCCGGAGCCATCGCCCAGGACCATCCGGATTGCGACGGACTGATCCACAATGGCGCCATGTGGGGCGAGGCCGCTTTGGCGGATTTGCCCGATTCCGACATCGCGACCATCATCGGTTCGGCGACGACAGGCGCCATGGTCCTGACCCGCGACCTCGTGCCGGCACTCAAGGCCCGTCCGCAAGCCGATGTGCTGATCGTCGGCTCGATCACCGGCTTGCAAAATGTCATGCTGCGCGGCGCCTCCTCGGTGTTCAAGGCAGCGAAGGCGGCCCAGATCGGTTTCGCCGAAGGCCTGACCGAAGAGCTGATGGGCACCTCGGTGCGCGTCTCCATCGTCCATCCCGGTTTCATCCATGACGTCATGCCCGACGAACCGGGCTGGACCTCGCCACGCGGCGCCGAGATGCCGCTGACCAATCGCGAGGTCGTCGACGCCATCACATACATGCTGTCCGCGCCGCCAAACGTCACCCTCCGCTCGCTCACCATTGAGCGCAGCGCCGATCTTTTGTTAAGGACGGGCGAGGGGCGGTAGCGCAGAGTAGAACGCCGTATTAATGCCAATTTTCCGTTGGTTACGGGTTCTTTGTAACTGACTTTCTAGCGACACTGCCGACCGACTCATGCGTTTTCGGCACAAGGACGCGATGAGGCATCCCACTCAGTCGACGATGAAGAGCCTGGCGCCGGTTTCGGTGAAGGACCGGTGCGCGGCGTCGCCAAAATCGGAAACCTGATAGCTCATGCCTGCTGTCAGCCTGGTCACCCGTCCATCCCTGAGTTCGGACATCAGTTCGCCTTCCAGCACGTAAAGGATATGGCCCCGATCGCACCAATGATCGGCGCGGTAGCCGGGCGAGTACTCGACCTGACGAATGCGAATGTCGCCGATGGTGAGCGTGCGCCACGTGGCTAGGCCGGTTTCGCCGGGATGTTCGGTGATCGGCTGACTGACCCAATCGGTGACGGTGAAGGGCAGCTGCGGTATCTTCATTGCCGGATGTCCATTTGCGATCTGGACGCAGCTAAGGGCGCAATCCGGACCGTTGTGGGGAGACTTTGGCAGCTGCGATCTTCACAGCGCCGAAGCGATCTTCTGAGCCAGTTCGGCCAGCTTGGCGTGGTCGGCTTCCTCGCCGGCGTGACGCCTGAGCGGCTGGCCGTCATAGGCGGGAATGATGTGGATGTGCAGGTGGAACACCGTCTGGGTCGCGGCTTCCTCGTTGAGCTGGATGATGCGCAACCCGTCGGCGTTCATCGCCTGCTTGACGGCCCGGGCAAGGATCTGCACCCGTTTCATCGTCTCGGCGAGAACGTCCGGATCGGCATCGAGAATGTTGCGCGAGCCCTGTTTGGGAAGCACCAGCACGTGACCGTCGGCCTGGGGCATGATGTCCATCATGGCGAAAACGACGTCGTCTTCGTAGACCTTGTGGCTCGGGATCTCGCCGCGAATGATCTTGGCGAAGACATTGTCATTGTCGAAAGCGGTCATCGGGATCTCCATGCGTTGCCGCCGTTTGCTGGCATCGGCGGGGGAAACTGTCAATCCTGCTCGTCGGTGCGTGCGCCGCGGCGGAACGGCGTGTAGCGGGCCAGCGCATCCTTGGAATTGTCGACCACCCGGCGTTCGTCCTCGAGATAGTCGGCGACGGCATTCCGGAGGCCGGCATGGGCGATATGATGGATCGAACGGGTGATGACAGGCTCATAGCCCCGCGCCAGCTTGTGCTCGCCCTGGGCGCCGGCCTCGACGGTCTTGAGGCCATGGGTGATGGCGAAATCGATGGCCTGGTAGTAGCAGACCTCGAAGTGAAGGAACGGCACGCCGCGCGTCGCCCCCCAGTTGCGCCCGAACAGGATGTCCTTGCCGATGAGATTGAGCGCCCCGGCGATCGGCTCGTCGCCGTCATAGGCGAAAATCAGCACGATCCGGTCGGCCATGGCCTCCGACAGACGCGAGAAGAACTCCCGGTTGAGATAGGGCGAGCCCCATTTGCGTCCGCCGGTGTCCATATAGAACGCGTAGAACGCGTCCCAATGGGCTTCGGTCAGGTCCGAACCGGTAATCCACTCGACGCGCAGCCCGTCGACCAGTGCCTCGCGGCGTTCGCGGCGGATGGTCTTGCGCTTGCGTGAGGCCAGCGTGTCGAGAAAACCATCGAAGCTGTCATAGTCCTTGTTGCGCCAGTGGAACTGGGTATCGTGCCGGGTCAGCCAGCCGGCCTCTGCCGCCAGCGCTTCTTCCTCTTCGGTCACGAAAGTCGCATGGACGGACGAGGCGCCGATTCTCGCACAGAGTTCGGCGGAGGCATCGAGAAGGTGATGCTGCAGATCGAGCGATGCGGCATTGAGCTTGCGCCCCGAGACCGGCGAGAATGGCACCGAGCCCTGCAACTTGGGATAATAGCGTCCGCCGGCACGCTCGAAGGCATCAGCCCAGCCCCAGTCGAAGACATATTCGCCCTGCGAATGCGACTTGAGATAAAGCGGCATCAGCCCGACCGGAGTGGCGGCCTTTTCGAGAAGGATGTGCTGTGGCTGCCAGCCGGTTCTGGCCGTGGCGCAGCCCGATTGTTCGAGCGCAAGGAAAAAGCCGTGATCGAGAAACGGATTGTCGGGTCGGCCATCGGTGTTCGGCACGAGCGCATTCCACGTCGCGGCGGGGATTTCCGCCACGTTCGGGAACACGCTCGCCGTGAGTTCGCCCTCACGTGCCAACAGGCAGAAACCCTTCAAAAACGATCTGGTCGGAATGGGCAGCGGCGCTGCGAGCCTCGTCTTCCGAACGGATCGTCCAGGCGGTCAGGGGCAGGCCGCGGGCGCGCCAGAAGCGCACCATCGGCAGGTCGAGATCGGTCCTGTTGACGGACATGAAGCTGAATCGGGTCATGGGATAGTGGAGCATATGCCTCAGAATCATCTCTGAAAAGAACCCGTTCAGGCCTTTTGTCCGCTTGGCGTTGCGCATCAGGATGATGCCGAGCACGCCGGCAAAGCCTGCGGCACGCATCGCCGTCAGCAGATGCGGATCGAAACTTTCGACAACAACCGGCCCCCTGTAGTCGGCAAGCGCTTTCGTCACCGAGCTGGCCAAATCACGGGTCGCCGTTTCCGAAACCTGGTGTTTCAGCTCGACGACGAGCAATTGCCGGCCGCCGACGGTCTCGAGCAGGGTCTCGAAACGTGGCGGACACGCGCCCGAGGCGCTGTCGAGCAGGGGAATACGGCAGGCCTGGCCGGCACTGAGCATCGAGATCGTGCCCTGTTGACCGGTCAGGCGCGCAAGATCGTCATCGTGAAAAACGATCGGCTTGCCGTCGCCGGAGACATGTACGTCGCATTCCATGGCATAGCCATGCTCGATCGCCGCCTCGAAGGCGGGAATCGAGTTCTCGATGATCCCGTTCTGCCTGTCGTGGAGGCCACGATGGGCGATGGGGCGGTCAAAAGCGGGCAGGCGTTCCATTTTTCACTCCGGCTGGATCATCAAGCGCCGATAGGGCGCATTGATGACACGCCGATGAACCCATTGGGTCTATTCGAGAATTTCGGCCATGGCCTCGATCTCGACGGCAGCGCCGAGCGGCAGGGCGGCCACACCAAAGGCAGCGCGGGCATGCTTGCCATTGTCCCCGAGCACTTCGACCAGAAGGTCCGAAGCACCGTTGGCGACGAGATGTTGCTCGATGAATGCCGAATCGGAAGCGACCAGCACCGTCAGCTTGACGAGGCGGAGCTTGTCGAGGTCGGCGCCGGCAGTGAACTTGAGGTGGGAGAGGATGGCGAGGGCGGAAAACGCTGCGGCCCTCTGGCCGGCAGCAACATCGAGATCGCGCCCGAGATGTCCGGTCACCAGGCCGTCCGGACCTGCCGAGATCTGTCCCGAGACGTAGAGCATATTGCCCTGGCGTGTCACCGGCACATAGTTGGCGGCGGGCGCGGGCGGGGCGGAGAGCGTGTGCCCGAGGGAGACAAGCTTTTGTTCGACAGTCATTTTTTGTCCTTGCTGGTGGTTTGGTCGGCGCCGGAACGGGCGCTTCGGGAGTTTTCGCGGTACAAACGTCCCCTTACAAGCGCATCATGACCGAATTTGTTACGCACCGCGTCCATGGCGCGTTCGGCCGCAGCCTTGCGTACCATATCGGTGGCGAACAGGTCGGTCGGGTCGCTGCCGGAAGCGGGGCCGAGACCGCTGAGGCCGACACCGATCAGACGATAGGCGGTGCCGTCGGTCTCGCGGGCGAGCAGGGCGCTTGCCTGTTCGAATATCGTGTGCGCCAGTTGCGTCGGCACGGCGAGGTGACGGGCGCGGGTACGGATGCGGAATCCCGAAGACTTGAGCTTGAGCTGTACCGTGTCCCCGACCAGACCCTGTTTTTTCATCCGTTCGGAAACGTGCTCGGCAAGATCGAGCAGATACGTGGCCAAGGTCTCGTAGTCGGCGATGTCGGTCATGAAGGTGGTTTCGTGCGACACCGATTTGGCGCCGGTTTCGCGATGGACCGAGCGCTTGTCCTCGCCACGCGCCAGATGGGCGAGGCGGGCGCCCATCTCGCCATAACGGCGCATCAGGTCCTCCTGCGCCATCTGCTGCAATTGCCCGATGGTCAGGATGCCGTCCCGCGCCAGGGTTTCAGTGAAGACCTTGCCGACGCCGTAGATGAAACTAACCGGCTTTTTCGCCAAGAATTCAAGAGTTTCGGCCTTGCCGATGATGGCGAAACCGCGCGGCTTGTCGAGATCGGAGGCAATCTTGGCGAGGAATTTGTTGTGGCTCAATCCGACCGAGATCGTCACGCCGATATCAGTTTCGATGTCTCGGGCAAACCGGGCGAGAACCGCCGCGGGTTTTGCCTTGTGCACACCTTCCGTGCCGGTCATGTCCAGAAAGGCCTCATCGATCGACAAGGGCTCGACCAGCGGCGTCAACGCCTCCATCCGCTCGCGGATCTGACGGGAGACGGCGACATATTTCTTCATGTCGGGGCGGACGAACACCGCATCCGGACAAAGCCGGCGCGCCGTCGCCGAGGGCATGGCCGATCTGACGCCATATTGCCGGGCGATGTAGCAGCAGGTCGAGACGACCCCGCGCTGGCCGCCGCCGACGATCAGCGGCTTGTCTCGCAGTTCAGGATTGTCGCGTTTCTCGACAGAGGCGTAAAATGCGTCGCAATCGACATGGGCGATCGACAGCGCCCACAGCTCCTCATGTGCGAGGACGCGTGGCGAACCACAATCCGGGCACCGTTGGGGCGCCTGTCCGGCACTGCCCGTGTATAGGCAATCGCGACACAGGAAATCCATTTCGCGTCAGGTTTCGGGATTGAGCTTGTGCCAGAGCGCCGCAATGCGCTCCGGGGCAAGGCCGGCATTGGCCGAAATTGTCAGCAGAAGCGGTTCGGATTTTGTGACATGTTCGATCATGGCGAGCGCAAGGGCACGCGTGCCTAGCGCCCCGGAAATCGTTTCGGGCCCATAGCCGGTTTCGGCCATGAAGCGCTGCAGGTCCTCGGGATGCTGCACAAGGTGAGCAAAGCAGGCGTCCGAGACCGTTTCAAGCTCGATTTCCAGCGCTGCATCGGCATTGCCCATGATATGACCATTTGGAGTTTCGTAACGAGGGGATATTACCCTACACCCAATCTGGAGCGAAGCACCCGAGTCGCAAAACAAGCAGTACCATGCCCAAGACAGTTATGATCGTCGAAGACAACGAGCTCAACATGAAGCTCTTCAACGATTTGCTGGAGTCGCGCGGCTACGGCACCATCCAGACGCGCAATGGATTCGAGGCGCTCGACCTTGCCCGCGCCCATCACCCCGATTTGATCCTCATGGACATCCAGCTGCCCGAGGTATCCGGGCTGGAGGTCACCAAATGGCTCAAGGAAGACGAGACTCTGGCACATATCCCGGTCATTGCCGTCACCGCCTTCGCCATGAAGGGCGACGAGGAGCGCATCCTTCAGGGTGGATGCGAAGGATATATATCCAAGCCGATCTCGGTATCTCACTTTTTGGAAACGATTGAAGGCTACATTGGCACAGCGCTTTAGCGCCCCAAATTAGTAGTGTTTTCAAAGAGGCCGCACCATGACAGCCCGCGTGCTGGTGGTCGACGACATTCCCACGAACGTGAAACTGCTCGAGGCCAGGCTCTCGGCCGAGTATTTTCAGGTCACGTCCGCCTTTTCAGGGGCTGAGGCGCTGGAGATCTGCGCGCGGGGCCAGATCGACATTGTCCTGCTCGATGTGATGATGCCGGAGATGGACGGCTTCGAGGTGTGCCGGCGGCTGAAGTCGGACCCGCGCACCCACCACATCCCGGTGGTGATGGTGACCGCACTCGATCAGATCTCCGACCGCATCAAGGGGCTCGAGGCCGGAGCCGATGACTTCCTCAACAAGCCCGTTGACGACACGCAATTGCTGGCCAGGGTCAAGAGCCTGGTGCGCCTCAAGGTTCTGACCGACGAACTGCGCGCCCGCGCCGTTACCGGTCAGCAAATCGCTATCGAGGAAGCTGCGCGGGCGATGGACGCCATCCAGTCCGATGCCGGGCGTATCCTGCTCATCGATACCGACGAGAAGGGCTCGGAAAGGCTCGCCTCCTACCTGGCGCCGCAGCACCATTCCGTATCCATTCTGATCGATCCCAGAGACGTCGCCTTCGCCGCCAGCGAGGCCAGCTACGAACTGGCGCTGATATCGTCGCGACTGGGCAATGTCGATCCGCTGCGGGTCGTCTCGCAATTGCGCACGATCGAACGCACGCGCCTGGTCCCGATCATGCTGGTCGCGGAGGAAACCGACCGCCCGATGGTGGTTCGCGCCCTCGATCTGGGGGTCAATGATTTCATTCTCCGGCCGGTCGAGCGCCATGAATTCGTCGCCCGCGTCAAGACCCAGATCCGGCGCCACCGTTATGCGGTCGAGTTGCGCGAAAGCGTGTCGAGCACGATGCAGCTCGCTGTGGTCGATGAACTGACCGGGCTCTACAACCGCCGCTATTTCGATCGCCATCTCGGTCTGATGTTCACCAAGGCGCAACAGCAGGGGCGACACATGTCGCTGATGATGCTCGACTTGGATCACTTCAAGTCGGTGAACGACACGCATGGCCATGGCGCCGGTGACGAGGTCCTGAAGGAATTCGCCCTCAGACTTCAACGCAACATTCGCGGCGTCGATCTCGCCTGCCGCTACGGCGGCGAGGAGTTCGTGGTGCTGATGCCCGATACCGATAGCGTCGTCGCCGGCTCGGTGGCAGAGCGCGTGCGCTCCGCCGTCGCGGACCGCCTTTTCAGCATCGACGACAAGGAACAGCTTTCCCTGACCGTCAGTGCCGGCATCGCCTCGATCGGCGACGAGGATGTCAGTCCCGAAGCGCTTCTCAAGCGCGCCGACAACGCCCTGTATGAGGCCAAGCACAAGGGCCGCAACCGGGTGGCACAAACCGCAGCCTGAACCGCGCCAAGCTTTGGCTCGTCATTAATCGACTGATCGCCGGACACAAGTCCGGCGTTTCCCTCTTCCGGCACGGTCGCAAGGTCAAGACAAAGCCTATGACGCCGACTTCTGGCGCAAGCTTTTGCTCACGCTCCACTAATAGCCACGCGCTTCTATTCTTGCTGTTGCACCACCTACTGCCGAAGGGTGCACGTTAACCCTTAAAATAAATCGTTAACAAAGACAGAACGCGCCAAACGCGTGTAATTACTTGCGTTTGAGGCGCTTCGGAATATCTTTCCCTCGGGCACTGAATTGCCCGTCAGTTAACGAATTCCCTACGGCTCTTCTCAGGTCCGCCGCAACTCCTGGGTCCGTAGGGAGGCTGGTCCGGACGCGTAAGAGTGGCCTCTTCGAACCGTGCCGGACCAGCCACCTCTTTAGAAATTTTCAGCACCAAATAGTGCCGCCATTCCTCGGAATGGCGGCCGTTTGGCAGCCTGCAGCACTGTTTCGGGCACATCCCCGAACGCGCCTGCCGGTCGCCCGGCATCTCACCAGGCATGGTTCAGGGTTCAAGAGACTCCCGCGCAAACAAAAAGCCCGCCAAGGCGGGCCTTTTCGTCTCGTCGCCAAGGCGCCAGATTACTTGATCTTGGCTTCCTTGAATTCGACATGCTTGCGCGCGACGGGGTCGTACTTCTTCATCGTCATCTTTTCGGTCATGGTGCGCGCGTTCTTCTTGGTCACGTAGAAGTAACCAGTGTCAGCGGTCGACACGAGCCGGATTTTGACGGTATTTGCCTTGGCCATGGGTTCTGTCCCGAAACTAAACCGCACGCGCTCGACGTGCGGTTGGAAATTTTCCGGCAACCTACGGATTTACCGGCAAATGTCAAGCTGAAGCGCATCGGATCCGGCGCGGTCTGTTTTCCTGCCCCAACAGTACCGGTTTCCCGTGTTTTTTCAGGTTCAGATCGTGTCCGGCTTGGCCGGATCGCGGCCCTTGCCAAATCCGTGCATGCGCTTGGCCCACTGAATGCCGATGACCATGCCCTTGATCGGCTGCAGAATCGCCAGAGGCAGCACGATGCCGAGCGGCACCATGATCATCAGATAGGTCATCGGAGAGATGCGAAACAGCGTGTCGAGCTCGATCATGATGCCGACGAGCAGATGCCCGACGATCAGGATGGCCAGATAGGGCGGCAGGTCGTCAGCCCGATGGTTCGAAAGCGTCTCGCCGCAGACTTCACAGGCATCGACAGATTTGAGATAGGCCCTGAAAACCCGGCCCTGGCCGCAGCACGGGCATTTGCCCTTGAGCCCTCTGAGAGCTGCCGGCATCGTCTTGCGCTCGGCCTGATCGGCGTCGGTGTCGGTGTAGACTGTCACGGGCATTATCTATTTCCTCTTGCCGCGGGGCGAATGGACGTGGCGGGTGTGGGACTTGCGGCGAGAAGCGCCGCGGCGTGATCCTGGATGTGATTTCGGGCCTTCGCTCAGGATTTCAAATCTGAGGGCGCCAGCCATGGGCGCCGCTTCGAGCAGTCTGACCTCGACCGGCTGGCCAAGCCCGAAGGTCTCGCCGCTGCGCTCTCCGATCATGGCCTGTCGGTCCTCATGGTAGCGGAAGAACTCGACCCCGAGGCTCGATGCCGGCACGAAGCCGTCCGCTCCGGTCTCGTCGAGCCGTACAAACAGGCCGGACTTGGTCACCCCCGAGATGCGCCCGGAGAAACGGGCGCCGATGTGATCGGCCATGTAGCGGGCCAGCAGCCGGTCGCTGGTTTCGCGTTCGGCGGCCATGGCGCGTCGTTCGGTGGACGAAATGTGCTGGGAAATACCGGCAAGCTGACCGATTTCTGTATCGGTCAGCCCGTCATCGCCAAGATCGAGCAGCCGGATCAGGGCGCGATGGACGATCAGGTCGGCATAGCGGCGGATCGGCGAGGTAAAATGGGCGTAGCGGTCGAGATTGAGGCCGAAATGGCCAAAATTCTCTGGCGAATACTCCGCCTGCGCCTGGCTGCGCAAAACCATTTCACTTACCTGGACGAGACTGTCCTGCGCCTCGGCCTTCTTCAGCACCTGGTTGAAGTGCGACGGCCGCACGCTTTCCGATCCGGCAAAGGGCAGGTGAAGTGAGTTGAGGAAGTCCTTGAGCGCCGCCAGCTTCTCCCGCCCCGGCGAATCGTGGACGCGGTAGACCAGAGCAATATTGCCGCCTTCGAGCGATTCCGCCGCCGCGACATTGGCCATGATCATCATCTCCTCGATCAGACGATGGGCTTCGAGCCGCTCAGGCACATGAATGCCCGCGACCGTGCCATCGGGATTGAGGGTAATTCGGCGTTCAGGCAGGTCGAGCGCCAACGGGCCACGCCGGTCACGGGCGTCGGCAAGGCTGGCATAGGCGGCAAACAGCGGCTTGAGGACCGTGTCGAGCAACGGCCCTGTCCTGTCGTTGGGTTTGCCGTCGATCGCCGCCTGGGCCTCTTCATAGGCCAGCTTGCCGGCCGAACGGATGAGGACGCGGTGGAAGGAGTGCGAAAGCTTCCGACCCTTGGCGCTGAAGACCATGCGCACGGCAAGGGCAGGGCGGTTCTCGCCCTCGCGCAGCGAACACAGGTCGTTGGAAATGCGCTCGGGCAGCATCGGCACCACCCGATCGGGGAAGTAGACCGAGTTGCCGCGGCTATAGGCTTCGCGATCGAGCGCCGTACCGTGACGGACATAGGCGGCGACGTCGGCGATGGCGACGAAAACGACATGGCCGCCGGCATTGTTTTCATCGCTGTCGGGTTCGGCATAGACGGCGTCGTCATGATCCTTGGCCGTGGCCGGATCGATGGTGACGAAGGGGATATGACGCCAGTCCTCACGGCCCTTCAGGCCGGTCTCCTTGACCGCTTCGGCTTCTCTGAGCACGGTTTCGGGAAAGCGGTAGGGGATTTCCAGATTGTGCAGCGCGATCAGCGAGACGGCCCCCTCGCTGTCGGGATTGCCGACAACGCGGGTCACCTTGGCCTTGGGCAACATCAGCCGCCCGGCGACACGGGTTTCGACCTCGACGAGATCACCGTCCTTCGCCTCTCCGAGATCGGCCGTGTCGATACGCATTTCCTTGCTCTTGCGGTCGACAGGCACCAGGCGTGCGCCGTGATCGTCGAGCCGGACGATACCGATCTCGCCACGACGCGGGCGGTCGAGAACCTTCATCGCCTTGGCGGTGTAGGTCGGCACGGCGCCATCGCCGCGCTCGACACGGGCGAGGATGCGATTGCCGGGTCCGGGAACAACCCGAGCGCCGCGTGGCGCTAACACCAGAACGTCCGGGCGTTCGCCGTCGGCCTCTTCCCAGCTGGCCGGGTGGGCGATCATGTGGTCCGGATCGGCATCGGACGGAATATCAAGCACCGTAACCGACGGCAGTTCTGTGGCGCGCCTGAGGCTCTTGCGGGAACGGGCGATCAGCCCTTCCTCTTCCATCTCGCGCAACAGCGCCTTGAACGGCACGCGCATGTCGCCGGCAATGCCGAAAGCCTTGACGAGGTCGCGCTTGCCCGAGGTCGACGGCAACTCGCCAAGAGCCTCGAGGATATCCTCGCGGCTCGGCAGCGCGCCCGGATCGACCGGGCGCCGGACCGGGCGGCGCTGGTGCGGCTTGCCAAGTGATCGCCGTGTGCCAGTGAGACGCTTTGCCATTACAAACCGGCCGGGGATGCGTTTCCATCGAAACGCATCCCCGCCTTTGTCTTTTCGCGCTGGATCCGGTCAAGACACCGGCGACCGCTTTTTGCACTCATGCTTTGGCCTTGGCTTCTGGTTTGGCCTTCGCCTTGGGCTTGGCCTTGGCTTTCGGCTTGGCTTTCGGCTTCGCCTTGGTTCCGGACTTGCCGGCCTTGGCCGCGATCAATTCAAGCGCCTGTTCGAGGGTCACGTCTTCGGGCTTGGCATCCTTGGGCAAGGTGGCGTTGATCTTGCCGTGATTGACGTAAGGCCCGTAGCGACCGTCACGCACGGTGATCTCGCCGCCGCCATCGGGGTGTTCCCCAAGGCTCTTGAGTGCTGCCGGCGTACCGCGACGCCCCCTGCCGCCATTGGCGGCTTTGGCGGCAAGCAGGTCGACGGCGCGGTTGATGCCGACCGTGAACACTTCCTCGAAATCGGGGAGATTGGCGTATTTGCCGTCATGGACAATGAACGGTCCGTAGCGGCCGAGTCCGGCGGCAATCGGCTTGCCGTCTTCGGGATGGGCGCCGATCTCGCGTGGCAACGACAGAAGCTTCAGCGCCTTCTCGAGATCCATCGATCCCGGCTCCCAGCCCTTGGGCAGGCTTGAGCGCTTGGCGTCCTTGCCTCCGGCGTCGCCGAGCTGGACATAGGGGCCAAAGCGCCCGGATTTGAGGAAGACTGTCTCGCCGCTCTCCGGATCGGTGCCGAGCGCGCCGTCTCCTTCGGGCACCTCCGCCGTTTGGCCGGTGGCGCTGTCGGCGAGCTGGGCGGTGTGGCGGCATTCGGGATAATTGGAGCAGCCGATGAAGCCGCCGTATTTGCCGAGTTTCAGCGACAGCATACCGGTGCCGCAGGTCGGGCACAGGCGCGGATCGGATCCGTCTTCGCGGGCCGGGAAAATGTGGGCGGCCAGCATCTCGTTGAGTGCGTCGAGCACTTCGGAGACCCTGAGATCCTTGATCTCGGTGACGGCAGAGGAAAATTCCTGCCAGAAGCGGCGGAGCACGTCCTTGTAGGCGATTTCGCCGGCAGAAATCTTGTCGAGTTCCTCTTCGAGGCCGGCGGTGAAGCCGTATTCGACGTAGCGGGTGAAAAAACTCTCCAGAAAGGCCGTGACAATGCGTCCGCGGTCCTCGGGAATGAGCGTACGCTTTTCCAGCCTGACGTAGTTGCGGTCCTGCAGGACCGACATCGTCGCCGCGTAGGTCGAGGGACGGCCGATGCCGAGCTCTTCCATCTTCTTGATCAGGCCGGCTTCGGTATAGCGCGGCGGCGGCTGGGTGAAATGCTGCTGGATATCGCAGGACTGGAGCGCCGGGGAATCACCGGTTTCGAGCGGCGGCAACTCGCGGCTGTCGCCATCCTCGTCGTCCTTGTCCTCGCTCGCCTGGACGCCGTACAGCGCCAGGAATCCGGGGAAGGTGACGACCGAGCCAACGGCACGCAGCATGATGTCGCGATCGGCCTTTACCGCGATGTCGGCAGTGGTGCGCTCGATCTGGGCGGCCTTCATCTGGCTTGCCAACGTGCGCCGCCAGATCAGGGCGTAGAGCTTGAGCTGGTCCGGATCGGTGCTCAGGCTGTCCGGATGCGCGAACATGTCGGTCGGGCGGATGGCTTCGTGCGCCTCCTGGGCGTTTTTGGCCTTGGTCTGGTAGAGGCGCGGCTTGTCTGGCAGATAGGCGTCACCGAACTCCTTGGAAATGGCGCTGCGGGCCTGGTCGATGCCCTCGGGCGCCATCTGCACGGCGTCGGTACGCATGTAGGTGATGCGGCCATCCTCGTAGAGGCGCTGCGCGATCTGCATGGTGCGCTTGGGCGCAAAGCCGAGACGCGAGGAAGCGTCCTGCTGCAGGGTCGAGGTGGTGAACGGCGGATAGGGATTGCGCTTGGTCGGCTTCTTCTCGACCGATGCGACGCGGAAGCTGCCGGCCTCGATCGCGGTCTTGAGACGGCTCGCCTCGTCCTCGTTGCCGATGGCCAGTTTATCGGTCTTTTCCCCGTCGACCGAATAGAGCCGGGACAGAAACGGCTTTCCGGCCTGCATGAGCGTCGCCTCGACGCTCCAGTATTCCTGCGGCTTGAATTTCTCGATCTCGGCCTCTCGATCGCACACCAGCCGCAGCGCCACGGACTGCACACGCCCGGCGGAACGCGAACCGGGGAGCTTGCGCCACAGCACCGGCGACAGGGTGAAACCGACGAGATAATCGAGCGCGCGGCGCGCCAGATAGGCGTCGACCAGCGGCGCGTCGATCTCGCGCGGATGGGCCATGGCCTCGGTCACCGCCGATTTGGTGATGGCGTTGAAGACGACGCGCTTGACCGGTTTGCCCTTGATCGCCTTTTTCTGGTTGAGCACGTCGAGCACGTGCCAGGAAATCGCCTCGCCCTCGCGGTCAGGGTCAGTGGCGAGGATCAGCTCGTCGGCTTCCTTGGCGGATCGAGCGATGTCGGTTAGGCGCTTTTTCGACGCGGTGTCGACTTCCCAACTCATGGCGAAATCATCGTCCGGATTGACCGAGCCGTCCTTGGCCGGCAGGTCGCGCACATGTCCGAAGCTCGCCAGAACCTCGTAGTCCTTGCCCAGATACTTGTTGATGGTCTTTGCCTTGGCAGGGCTTTCGACAATGACGAGTTTCATGCCGAATGGGCTCCAGTCTCGCGTGTGAGGGGTCCGGTCGTTCGTGGCGGAGAGGCGCTGCAGGTCCCGGATGGAGGCGCAAAATGGTCATTCGCACCGTCGGTGTCAATCGCGCCTATTGCAATTGCCGGTCCGGCACAAGGCTGACGAGCTGGCCGCTGCCCCATTCGATCCGTCCGGCAATATCTAGTTCCATCAGCATGATCTGCAAGGGTCCGGCGCCGATTCCGGTGTCCGCGACCAATTGATCCACGCTGACCGGAGTGGGGCTCAGAGCCGACAAAAGCCGGGCCCTGTCACCGTCGTCCGGCACGGAATCGGCTGCCGGCTGCGGCTCGAAATCATCCTCGGGCTCGAACAGGGGCAGGCGGGTGGGATCGGCCGTCCTCAGCTCGTCGAGCACGTCATCAACAGTGTTCACGAGCTTGGCACCTTGCTGGATGAGGCTGTTGGAGCCGACCGCGCGCGGATCGAGCGGCGACCCGGGTACGGCGAAGACCTCGCGATTCTGTTCGAGCGCCAGACGCGCCGTGATCAGCGAGCCCGAACGCTTTGCCGCCTCGATGACGACGACTCCGCGCGACAGGCCGGAAACGATACGGTTGCGCCGCGGGAAATCGCGGGCGCGGGCCTCCCAGCCGAGCGGCATCTCGGAGAGTATCGCTCCACCCTGGTCTATGATCTGCCTTGCAAGCGGGATGTTTTCCTCCGGGTAGATGCGGTTGAGCCCGCCGGCAAGGACGGCAATCGTTCCACTTGCCAGCGCAGCCTTGTGCGCTGCCGCATCGACGCCGCGCGCCAGCCCGGAGACAATCGCGTATCCGGCCGCGCCCAGTCCTTCGGAGATAATGGCCGTCATGCGTCGCCCGGCGGTCGAGGCATTGCGGGCGCCGACGATGCCGACCGTTTTCGACCAGTCGAGGTTCTGGCCGCCGATGACGGCGATGACCGGCGGCGCACCGGCGGTGTGCAGCAGCAATGCCGGATAGTCCGGCTCGGGCATGGCCACGAAATGTCCACCGAGCCTGTCGAGCGCCGCGATCTCGTCACTGACCTCTGCAGGCGAGGGAATGGCAAGCGCCGAAGCGCCGCCCTTGCGGCCGAGTTCGGGAAGGGCATCGAGTGCTGCTGCCGCCGATCCGAACTGGCGCAGCAGCTTGGAGAAGGTCACCGGGCCGATCGAGCCGGTGCGAATGAGCCTGAGCCAGTCGATGAGCTGGCGGTCGCCGAACGGTCTGGCAGGTTCGGACGGGGTCACTTCAGGCCTTCTTCTCCGACCCGATCTTGGGCTCGGTGCCGTCGATGAGGCGGCGGATGTTGGCGCGGTGCTTGTAGATCAGCAAAAGCGTCATCAGGGCCGCACCGGTCGCCAGATGCGTTCCCGACCAGAACAGCGCGAACAGCGGCGCCGATGCGGCGGCGGTGAGGGCGGCGAGCGAGGAGTATTTGCGCGTCAGCGCCATGATCAGCCAGACCAGGCAGAACAGCAGGCCGACGATCCAGTTGATCGCGAGCATGGCGCCGATATAGGTGGCGACGCCCTTGCCGCCCTTGAAGCCCAGCCAGACCGGGAACAGGTGGCCGACAAAGGCGGCGATACCGGCAAAGGAATAGGCCAGAGGTGGTTCGGGGACGAAATAGCGGACGATCAGCACGGCGGCGGCGGCCTTGCCGGCGTCGAGCAGCAGCGTTGCCGCGGCCAGCCCCTTGTTGCCGGTCCGCAGGACATTGGTCGCGCCGATATTGCCCGAGCCGATGGCACGGATGTCACCGTGACCGGCGAGGCGGGTGAGAATCAGACCGAAGGGAATCGAGCCCATCAGATAGCCGAAGGCGATGGCGATCAGCGTTTCGGGCGCCCAGAGCAGTTCCATGTTCTCATTTCTCCTCGTGGCGATAAACGGGTGCGCCGCCGACAATGGTCGTCATGACCTTGCCGGTGAAGCGCGCGCCTTCGAAGGCGGAATTGCGTGCCCGCGAACGTATCGCCTGTTCACTCTGAACCCAAGGGTAGTCGAGATCGACAAGAATCAGGTCGGCCGGGGCACCCCTGGCGATGCGCCCCGCCGGAAGGCCGAGGATCTCCGCCGGTCGGCTTGTCATGGCAGCAAGAACCGTCATCAGCGGCACCTCGCCCGATTGAACCAGCCGCAGAGCTGCCGCCAGCAGTGTTTCGAGCCCGATGGCGCCATTGGCCGCCTCGGCGAAGGGCCGGCGCTTGACCTCCGAATCCTGCGGATCGTGGTCGGAATGGATGGTGTCGATCACCCCGTCTCTTAGCCCGTCGATGACGGCCTGGCGGTCGGCTTCGGCGCGCAAGGGCGGATCGAGTTTGAAGAAGGTCCGATACGAGCCGATGTCGGTCTCGTTCAGTGCCAGCGAATTGATCGAGACACCGCAGGTGAGATGGGCATTGCCCGCCTTGTGACGCCGGACGATATCGATCGAATGGGCACAGGACACCTGGGCGGCGTGGTAATTGACCCCGGTCAGATTGGCGAGCTGCAGATCGCGTTCGAGCGGAATGGTCTCGGCTTCGCGCGGGATACCCTTGAGCCCGAGACCGGTTGCGAACAACCCGTTGTTCATGACGCCATCGCCGACAAGGCTCGGATCGGCGAGGTGGTGGGCGATGGTCAGGCCGAAATTGGCGGCATAGCTGAACGCGGCCTTGAGCACGGCAGCCGATGCGACGGAGCGCCGCCCGTCGGTGAAACAGACCGCGCCCGCTTCGGCCAGCAGGCCGAATTCGGTAATTTCCTCGCCCTCGAGGCCCCTGGTGATCGCCGCCGAAGGCAGGACGTTGACGATGGCAGTATCGCGGGCACGGCGCAAAAGGAAATCGACCAGCGCCGCGTCGTCGATGACCGGGTTGGCGTCGGGCATCATGACGAAGCTGGTCACGCCACCGGCGGCGGCGGCTTCCGAGGCGCTTTTCAGCGTTTCGCGGTATTCGAACCCCGGCTCGCCGGTAAACACGCGCATGTCGATGAGGCCAGGCGCCAGCACCAGCCCGCCAGCATCGATGCGCGTGACATTGGCCGGTGCGCCCGGCACTGCGCCCTCGACGACATCGATGATCACGCCATCATCGGCGAGCACGGCGCCGTTGATGTCGCGGCCTGAGGCCGGATCGAGGATGCGGGCGTTCTCGACAACAAGGGGGTTTGCCATCATGCCGCCTCCGCACTGCCGCCGAGCAGGGCTTCGAGCACGCCCATGCGGACGGCAACCCCCATCTCGACCTGTTCGGTGATCACCGATTGCGGACCGTCTGCGATGACCGGGTCGATCTCGACGCCACGGTTCATCGGACCGGGATGCATGACCAGCGCATCGGGTCGGGCCAGCGCCAGCTTGTCGGCATCGAGTCCGTAGAAATGGAAATACTCGCGCACCGAGGGAATCATCCGTCCCGAGGCGCGCTCGTGCTGCAGCCGCAGCATCATGACGACATCGACATCCTTCAGGCCCGTGCGCATGTCGGTGAAGGCCTCGGCGAACTGGTCGATGCCCGAAGGCAGCAGGGTTCGCGGCGCGATAACACGGGTGCGGACATTGAGGGCGTTGAGCAGCAGGAGATTGGAGCGTGCAACCCGCGAATTGGCGATATCGCCGCAAATGGCAACGGTCAGCCCATCGAGCCGGCCCTTGTGGCGGCGAATGGTCAAGGCGTCGAGCAGGGCCTGCGTCGGATGTTCATGGGCGCCGTCGCCGGCATTGATCACCGAGCAGCCGACCTTTTGCGACAAGAGCTCCACCGCACCCGCCGCCGAATGGCGGATGACGATGACGTCGGGCTGCATGGCGTTGAGCGTTGCCGCCGTGTCGATCAGCGTCTCGCCCTTGGCGACCGAGCTCGTCTTGACCGACATGTTGACCACCTGCGCGCCGAGCCGGTTGCCGGCGATCTCGAAGCTCGCCTGGGTCCGGGTCGAGTTCTCGAAGAACAGGTTGATCTGGGTTTTGCCGGAGAGCGAGGTGCCGATCTTTTTTTGCCGCGATACCGGGATCATCGCTTCGGCGCGGTCGAGCAGGCCGAGGATTTCGAGCCTGTTGAGATTGGCAATACCGAGTAGATGCCGATGGGCGAACGGCGCTTCAAGGGCATTGCTTGCTTCGATCTCTGCCATCGGCGCCATTCCCTCCATGTGGGAGCGGTCTAGCCAAGGCGGGGGGCGGGGGCAAGACCCGTCACGCTGCCTTTACGCCAAACCGGTGAATTGCATGGCCCACCAGAGAAAAAGCGGCAGGGTGACGAAGGAGGCGATGACCTGCGCTGTCAGCGTCGCGGCATAGAGTTCGGCGTCGCCACCCATCTCCCGCGCCAGCACAAAACCGTTGACCGCAGTCGGGACCGCCGTCGCCAGAACCACGATGACGAAATCCATGCCGGTCACGCCGAACACAAGCGCAAATCCAATGCCGACAAGGGGATAGACGAGCAGCTTGGCAACACTCGCCAGCACGACAAGCGCTCCGGTCTTTTGTACGGCATGCCAGCTCAGAGCGGCTCCCAAGGCCAGCAGGGAAACGCCAAGTGCACCGTCGCCGGCCAGTTCCAGCGTCGATGTGACCATTTCGGGCAGAACCACGCCGGAAAAGCGAATGCAGAGGCCGATCAACAGTCCCCACATGATCGGATTGCGAACAAGCGATAGCGCAATGGTCCTGATGGGCGCAGGCTCCTTGCCGGCATAGGCTGCCAGGACCAGGATGCTGGAGGTGTTGAGAACCGGCACCAGCACCACGAAAACCACCGCCAGAAGTGCCAGGCCCGATGCGCCAAACAGCTTGTCGGCAATGGCAAGGGCAATGAAACCATGCCAGCGGATCGTGGTCTGGTAAAACGTCGTGAATGCCGGGCCGTCAACGCTCAGCCAGCGTTGAATCGGCCTGCGCGCCAACCAGGCGCTCACGCACATGACGACGCTCGTCGCCAGAATGGTCGAGGCGAAAGCCAGGGCGTGTCCGATATCAAGCGAGGCGTCCGAAAGCACCAGTATCAGCAGCGCCGGCAAAAGGATCAGGAACACGATCTGCTCGACGCCGCGCCACTTCTCATCGGTGATGAGACTGGATTTGCGAAGGCCGAAGCCAATGGCAATCAAAATGAAGACGGGCAGGAGGCTGGCGTAAATGGAGAACATGGTTCTTCGGCAAACGGAGTAGGGCGCCGACAGAGCTGGCGTCGCGGAAGGCTATCCCGAATGGCGCATCCGGTCGAGCGCTCCTTGAAGGATATAGGCCGCCGCCAGCTTATCGACGACCTCTCCCCGTTTGGCCCGCGACATATCCGCCTCGATCAGGGTACGCGTTACCGCCGCCGTCGACCAGCGTTCGTCCCAGAAGGCGACGGGCAGAGCGGTTTTCTGGCCGAGGTTGCGAACGAAGGCGCGGGTCGATTGCGCGCGCGGACCTTCGGACCCGTCCATGTTGAGCGGCATACCGATGACAATGCCGGTGACGTTGTTTTCTGCGATCAGGACCAGCAGGCGCTCGGCGTCGGCGGTGAACTTTTTCCGGCGGATGGTCTCTATCGGGGTGGCGCTGTATCTCAGCCCGTCCGAGATTGCGACACCTATGGTCTTGGTGCCGAGGTCGAGCCCCATCAGCTTGCCCGAACCGGGCAGGGTGGCGAGCGAATTGGCTTCAGGCGCATCGGTCATCGGGGCGTTTTCATTTGGCATGAGGCGGTTTGGCGCATATTGGCTGATCATGGCAATCAATTTCCGATAATTCGCCCCATGAAGCTGACCTGGTTCGCCAAATCCTGTTTCCGCCTGCATGTTGGTGGACGCATCATCGTCACCGACCCGCACGAGGCGCCGCCAGATATCGCGCAGCACGAACTGCTGTCCGGAGCCGATGACGTCATCGATCTGTGCGTCAATGACCTTGCCGCCTTCGATGCCAGCAACTGGGCAAGGCGGCCGCGCCTGAGGCTGATCGATGCTCCCGAGGAGATCGCCTCGAGCGTCAGCGCCTTCGCCAAGGGCGGCCTTTTCGTCGGCTCCGAGGACGATGCGCCGCTCTTTCTCGCCCCGACGGGAACGGAGTGGGGCCGGTTCGCCGACGAGAGCGTGGTGGTGCTGCATGGGGCTTTTGCCACCATGCCCGACGAGTTGACGGCGCTGTGCACGCTGGCGCGCCCGCGCCTGGTGGCCCTTGCCGCCGATGTTTTCGACGCCGAACTGATCGATGCCATCGCCGCAGCCGCCCAGGGCGCGCCATTGCAGATCATGGAGCAGGGACTGGCGCTCGAAACCTGAGCTGTGCGAGGGGAGTTGCCTCGACCCGTGCCGGCTTGCTAAATGCTCACCGGTTTTCACTCCCTTCCGAGGACTTTTCCATGTCGGTCGACAAAGACACCGTCAAGCGCATTGCCCGGCTGGCGCGCATCCGCGTCGCCGAAGAGCAGCTCGAAAGCTACCAGGGCGAGCTCAACGCCATTCTCGGCTTTGTCGAGCAGCTCAACGAAGTCGACGTGTCCGGCGTCGAGCCGATGACCTCGGTCACCCCGATGGCACTGAGGATGCGCAAGGACAATGTGACCGACGGCGACTACGCCGAAAAGGTCGTGACCAATGCCCCTTTGAGCGAAGACAATTTCTTCATGGTACCCAAGGTCGTCGAGTAGCCGCGCAATGACCGTGTCGATTGCTGTCGAAACACCGCTTCAGGACGACGTCCGGACGCTGGTGGCCGCACTCAATGCCCACCTTGCTCCGCTGTCGCCGCCCGAATTCCAGTTCCAGATGACTGTCGAGCAGATGGCTGATCCCGCAACAACGGTGTTTGTTGCCCGGAGCGCGGCTGGCAAGCCCATCGGCATGGGTGCGCTGAAAGTGCATTCGCCCGAGCTTGCCGAGGTCAAGCGCATGTACACCTTGCCTGAAACGCGCGGACAGGGCGTGGGGCGTATGCTGCTTGATGCTATCGAAAAGCTGGCGCGCGAGAAAGCCATCCCCGTGCTTAAGCTCGAAACCGGTTCGGCAAGCGGATTCGAACCGGCCTGGCGGCTGTACGAACGGGGCGGCTTTACGCGTTGTTCCGCCTTTGCCGACTATCCAGAGAGCGACTATTCGGCCTACTACCAGAAGCAACTGGTGCCTGTGCCTGTCTGAGGACTTGATTTCTACCCCTTCATGCGTTGAAACCCGCTGAACGCTCGCCCCGACCAGAAAGAGCCATTGCCGTGACCGACCTGACAACAAAAAGCCTTGCCGAACTCCGCGACGGCCTCAAAGCCAAGAGCTTTTCCGCCCGCGAGGTCACAGACGCCTATCTTGACGCGATCGAGAGCGCCAATCCGCAGATCAACGCCTATGTCGCGGTGACCGCCGACAAGGCGCGCGAGATGGCGGCGGCCTCCGATATCAAGCTCGGCAAGGGCGAGGGCGGTCCGCTCGAAGGCGTGCCGCTCGGCATCAAGGACCTGTTCGCCACGGTCGGGGTCCACACCCAGGCGGCGAGCCACATCCTCGACAGCTTCAAGCCGGAATACGAATCATCGGTCACGAGCAACCTTTGGCGCGACGGCGCGGTGATGCTGGGCAAGCTCAACATGGACGAGTTCGCCATGGGCTCGTCGAACGAGACCTCCTATTACGGTCCCGTGGTCAACCCGTGGCGCGCCGACGATTCGAACGAGAATCTGGTGCCCGGCGGCTCTTCGGGCGGTTCTGCGGCCGCCGTTTCCGCCTTCCTGTGCGCCGGCGCCACCGCCACCGATACCGGCGGCTCGATCCGCCAGCCCGCCGCCTTCACCGGCACGGTCGGCATCAAGCCGACCTATGGCCGCTGCTCGCGCTGGGGCATCGTCGCCTTTGCCTCCTCGCTCGACCAGGCCGGCCCGCTCGCCCGCACCGTCGAGGATGCGGCGATCATGCTGGGCTCGATGGCCGGTTTCGACAAGAAGGACTCGACCTCGGTCGACATGGCCGTTCCCGATTTCGCCGCCGCCGTCGAGCGCGGGGTGAAGGGCCTGACCATCGGCGTTCCCAAGGAATACCGCATGGACGGCATGCCCGAGGAGATCGAGAAGCTCTGGACCGAAGGCCTCGAATGGCTCAAGGCCGAAGGCGCGACGATCAAGGACATCTCGCTGCCGCACACCAAATACGCCCTTCCGGCATATTACATCGTCGCCCCGGCGGAGGCCTCGTCCAATCTCGCCCGCTACGACGGCGTGAAATATGGCCTGAGGAAAACCGGCAAGGATATCACCGATCTTTACGAGCTGACCCGCGCCGAAGGTTTCGGGCGCGAAGTGCAGCGCCGTGTCATGATCGGCACCTATGTGCTCTCGGCCGGCTACTACGACGCCTATTACGTCAGGGCGCAGAAGGTTCGCACGCTCATCAAGCGCGACTTCGAGACCGTGTTCAACGATGGAGTCGATGCCATACTGACCCCGGCGACGCCGTCGGCCGCCTTCGGCATCGGCGACGAGGAAATGAACTCGGATCCGGTCAAGATGTACCTCAACGACGTGTTCACGGTGACGGTCAACATGGCCGGTCTGCCGGGTATCGTCGTGCCTGCCGGCAAGGATGGCAAGGGCTTGCCGCTCGGGCTGCAGCTCATCGGCAAGCCTTTCGACGAGGAGACCCTGTTCGCCGCCGGCCGCATCATCGAGCGCAGCAATGGCGGCGGGTTCTCTCCGGACAAGTGGTGGTAGGCCACGAGCCTCACTCGTCTGCAGCCACAGATCGGACGCCGGGCCTTGTGCTCGGCGTTTTGCGTCACACGGTCGGCGCGAACAGCATACCGTCGATCCAGCCGAGCAGAACGAAACCGCTCAATACCGCATCGACGGCCACCGCCGCCAGGATCATGCCCATGACGCGCGAAATGATGTTTTCGCCCGAAGCGCCGATCAACTTGTGGATCGCGGTCGCGGCGAACATCAGCACCATGGCGAACAACAGCACCACGACGAGGAGCGCGGCCGTCTCCGCCTGCTCGCTGACGGCGAAGCGGTGATTGTCGGTCAGGAGCACGATCGCCAGCATGGCGCCCGGGCTGGCCAGCGATGGGATGGCGATGGGAAACACGGCGCTCTGCTGCGCCGTGTCCCCCACCGAAGCCATGTCGGATACCGGCTTGGGCGGACCGAACACCATGGTCAACGCAAAGACGAACAGAACAATGCCGCCAGCGATGCGGAACGAAACCAGCGAAATTCCCATCGCCTCAAGCAGAAATTGCCCGAAAACGAGAAAAAAGCCGAGAATGAGCGCCGCATAAAGCGTCGCGCGCATCGCCACTCCGCGCCGTTTCGCCGCCGAAAGCCCGGTCGTGGCTGCCAGAAAGACCGGGATGGTGCCGATCGGATCGACAACGACCCACAGGGTAACGAATTCGCGAAGCATCTGGCCAATGTCCATGCAGACTCCTGTCCTGAAAGAGGCAAAACGTGATCGTCTTCTGGGTACCGTCTAGCCGCCTATCAGTTTGTCGACGCTCGGCAAGCCCTTGGTGAAGGAGAATGTCCCGGATTCGGCGATCTCGTCGAGTGCTTCGGCTGCAGCTTTCATCGCCACCGTGTGGATGCCCGAACCGACGCTGACGCGCGCCACGCCGAGCCGGTGCATGTCGGCCATGTCGAGCGCCGTGTTGGACAGGCCGAGCAGCACGTTGACCGGTTTGCCGACGGTCTGGACCACCGCCTCGACCTCTTCGACCGTGCTGATGCCCGGCGCAAACAGGACATCGGCGCCCGCCGCCTCATAGGCCTTGAGCCGATCGATGGTCGCGTCGAGATCGCCTTTGCCGTACAAGAGCAATTCGCAGCGCGCCGTCAGCGTGAACCTGAAGGGCAGGGCGCGCGCGGCCGCGACAGCTACCTCAACGCGCTTCACGGCCGTATCGATGTCATAGATTTCGCCGTGTCTGCCCCAGATGGCGTCCTCGATCGAACCGCCAACCGCGCCAGTATCGGCGGCGAGGCGGATGGTCTCGGCGATGCCGTCGGCGTCGGCGCCATAGCAGTCCTCGAGATCGACCGACAGCGGCAGGTCGACGCTCTCGGCAATCCAGCGGGCGTTGGCGATCACCACATCGCGGCCGGCCGTACCGGCAGGCTTGCCCATCATGTGATCAACGCCTGCCGAAGTTGTTGCCAGGGCTTCGAAACCCTTGGCCTTCATCATGCGCGCGCTGCCGGCGTCCCAGGGATTCGGGATGACGAATGGCTGGCCGCGATGATGCAACGCCAGGAAGGCGTCGCCGCGTTCTTTCTGGTTCATTGGATTGACATTCCTCTTTCAGGGCCTATCTGTCCCTCGCTTCGGCAACGGTAGCGGGTTCTGCCAAGACCGGCGACCTGATTCCGGCAGTTGTTTCCAGGTATGACCTGTTTCCAAGTTTCGTGGATTTGGCTTAGGTTCGCACAAAAGAAAGAAGACGACCTGCATGCTCGAGCTCATCAACCAGACCCTCAACCAGTCCCAGCCGCCCAGCGACATGACCAAGCCCCTGCAAGCCCTGTGGTGGCTGAAAAAGGGCGGATTCAAGGTCGGGCCGGAATGGGAAGAGGCTCATGTCATCTGTCAGGCCATGGAAGGCGTGAAGGCCTTTGACTGGGTGCATGCCCTGGCTCACTGGATCGAGGCCGATTTCGGCAATGCCGACTACTGGTACCGCCAGGCTGGCACTCGCCGCACCAAGCCGAGCGTTGCCGAGGAATGGACCTATCTGGTCGAGACCCTGAGCGAGAAGCCACAGGGCTGAATCGTTCACACCACCACGACAGGCGCAAAACCACCGCCGGGGGTGCGCATGTTGGTGACCTGTCCCTGGTACAGGCGCCCGGCCAGCAAGATGATTTCCGCACCGTAGGTGTAGGCGCGCAGGTCTGCCTTGAGGATGGTTTCCGTGTCGTCGCGCCTGACGAGGCGCTTGCCCGGTTCCACGGCCTCCTGCGCGATGTAGCCACCCGAGACAATGGTCTTCCAGGTTGATTTCGTCAGCTTGGCGCCGCGATAGACGCCCTTGCCGGCATGTGAGGCGCGCGGTTTGAAGAACCACGCCTTGCGCTCCTGCCAGAGCCGGTCGGCACTTTCCAGCGTCACCTCGAGTGTGCGCGGCACCATGCCGGCAAATGCCATCAGATCGGGAGGGACGCCGGCATCGGCCCAGAGGTCGGGGTCGGAAAGCGCGATCATGTTGGACTTGTCGGCCAGAACCGCGTGGTGGAACGGGTGCGGGGTCACGACACTGGTTCCAGCCAGGACCGCCTGGCGCAGTGGCGCCAACTCCGGCGATACCAGCGCGAAATCGGTGTGCCGGTTGTAGACGAGGTCGATCTTGAGGCCGTCGGCCAGCAGTCCCTCGGTCGAATGGCTGATCGCCGCCGGATCGATGATCACCGCGTTGATTCCGGCGCGGCGGAACAGCGTCTGGATCATGAGAAACTCCGGATAGAGGTATTGGCTCTCGGGAGCATCATCGAGGATTGCGATGGTCTCGGGACGGCCAGCGTGCCCGGCGCGTGTCCATTCGAAAAAGAACATGTCGAGCACACGCGCCTCAAACTTCTCGCAACTCGGCATGCCGCATCCGAGAATGCCGCAGCAGCCGCGATGGCTGGCGCCGGCAGCGGCGGCGAGAAAGGCTCCGCCGGCATTGGTATTGATCTCGATAAGGCGCGGGCCGTCAGCGGTCAGATGAAAATCATAGCTGGTGAAAACACCAAGAGTGCGGGGATCGGCAAAACCATTCTTCGGTGCAGTCAGGCCGATGTGGGACCTGTAGGTTTCGCTGTGCCTGATGTCCTCGATGACGCCCACCAGCCCGGCAATGGCGTCACGCTCCTTGCCGGACAGATAAAGGATCTCGTCGGCGAACATGTGGGCGTGTGTTTGCTTCAGCTCATCGAGCAACTTGCCGTCGAGGTCGACACCAAGACGTGCGTCAAGGCTCTGGCGATCGAGCGTTGTCGGAGCACAGCACAAGTTGAGATTCGCGACAGGCTCGGGTGTTTCGAGGGGAGATTGCATCCGGGCGGACTCCTTTCATCGTCATTTGACGATAATTGGAATCCACCCGGACGACAATCACCTGAGTTCGATAGCTGGAAATGCCTAGCGGTTGTCATATTCGGCTCTGACGAGTTCCAGCCCGCGCTTGGTGATCTGGTAGGGGCGGGAGGACTGGGAGCGGATTGCCTTGCGGCGTTTGAGCTTCTGGAACAGCCACAAGGGGCAACCGGCGAGGATCCAGCCATCGCGGTTGTAGCATTGCACATCGACGATCTTGCCGCGCTCGTTCTTGAGAGCGCGGATGTGCCCGCCCTGCGCCAGAATATGCAGGATGCGCTGTTCGTTCCTTGAAATATCCATTTTGGAAAACCCGAAATCGGAGCGGCGCGCAAGCGCCAACGGGTCACCGCGTTCGGGCGGCAACCGGCTCAACGATCTGCCGGCTTCGGGAACATGTTCGGACCACCGGAAGCGGTCATCCGTCCACAACATGCGACAACTCAGGTCAAGAAGCCGGCTCTAGCGGGATTCCAAGCGTATGGACATAAAAACTCCGTGTGCAGGCGGATTTAGGCCGTAGCCGACCGACTGGCAAGACACCGTTGCGCGCTGCATGGCGAACTGTGCCGCAGCGTGGCAAAAACGCAACGTCGTGATCACGGCGCAAAGGTGTTGAACCGCCCGGTCGGGAATGCTTAGCTCATCTTCAGTTCCCAGTATCGAAGGCCAGACCGTGACGACCATTATTCCGCCCGCCGACTGCGACACCAAGGAGGCGGTGCGTAGTGAACTCGACCGCATCGACACCGCGCTCGTGGCGCTGTTCGCCGAGCGCCACCAGTATGTGACGCGCATGGCAGAGTTGAAGAACGATCCACATGAGGCCTATGTGCCCGACCGGATCAATGCCATTATCGAACGTGTGCGCACGCGTGCCGTGGCGCTCGATCTCGACGAAGACCAGGCCGAACTGATCTGGCGGACGTTGATCGACTGGAACGTCAACTACGAGAAGGGCGTGATTGCCGCGCGCAAAAAGAAAGGCTGATCAATTGATGCTCGACCGCGTGTTGCTCAGACAGGCGACGCCCGACGATCTCAGCGATCTGTCGGCTCTGGCCTATCTGTCCTGGGAGCAGGGAATCCTGCCCATGCTCGAGGAGCGGCCGGGCTTGAGGGAGCGCGAACGCAGGCGTTTCACCGGCTATGTCGCCGACGCCGCGCCGCGCATCACCGTCGCCACCCATGACAACGAAGTCGTCGGCTGGAGCTCGCGGGCGCTCGGGCGGCCCTATGTGCCGTTCCTGTTCGTGGCGCCCTATATGCAGAACGCCGGCATCGGTTCGGCACTGCTCAAGCGCACCGAATCCATTCTGGAGTTGATGGGATACGATCGCATCTTTCTCGACACGCCCGCCGATCACGTGCGTGCGGTGAGCTTTTACCAGCACCAGGGCTACCGGATCCTTGCCATGCGTTCCGAGCGTCCCGGTGGCATCGAGCCCTTGCACTCGGTGCGGCTGGAAAAGCGCCTGGTGCCGTTCCGTGGACCGATTTCGGAAGACTAAGCCTCATGACATCAGCAACCGGGAGCGCCATCCCGACCCTGACGACATCGCGATTGCGGCTGCGCGCGCCAGCCATGGAGGATTTCGATGCCTATGCCCGTCTGATGGCATCGGAACGCGCCAAATACATGAACGGCCCACTCGATACCGCCGGGGCTTGGGGCTACTTCACCTCCGATGTGGCATTGTGGCGCCTGTACGGGCATGGCGGGCTGATGATCGATCTCATGGAAACCGGCGAGACCGTCGGCCAGGTGGGCATCAATCACGGGCCATTGTTCCCGGAAAAGGAACTCGGCTGGCTGCTGTATGACGGCTTCGAGGGCAAGGGTTTCGCCACCGAAGCCGCAACTTGCATGCGCGACTGGGCTTTCGAAACGCTCGGCGTCAAGACGCTGGTCTCCTATGTCGATCCGGACAACGCAACCTCGGCCGCCGTCGCCCTGCGCATGGGCGCGGTCCGGGATGACAAGGCGGTACGTCCGGCGCCAGCCGTAGTGGTCTACCGCCATTCCTCACCCGGCTGACAAGTCGCTATCACGTCCGGACAGGTCGGTTTCGCGCCTGAGATCGAGATCGGCGATGTACCAGAGCATCGCATTTGTCGCCGCATCGGCTATTGCGACAACTGGCGCGGAGAAAAGTTTGATCCCGCCCTCGGTTATGGACTAGACAAGAGACGCCTTTCCAAGCGGCTTTCAGACTAAGTTCCCCTTGATCCGTACAGGTTCGCTCAATGCCCATCGTCGATTCCCGCACGCCCAATCCCAAATCCTTCATCGCCGGCGCCACCGGCGACTGGGAAGTCATTATCGGCATGGAGGTTCATGCCCAGGTGACGAGCGAATCCAAGCTGTTTTCCGGCTCCTCGACCAAGTTCGGTCAGCCGCCGAATTCCAATGTCAGCTTCGTCGATGCGGCCATGCCGGGCATGCTGCCGGTGATTAACGAGGAATGCGTGCGCCAGGCCGTGCGCACCGGTCTCGGACTCAAGGCCAAGATCAACAATCGCTCGATTTTCGACAGGAAGAACTACTTTTACCCGGACCTGCCGCAGGGCTACCAGATTTCCCAGTATCTCGATCCGATCGTCGGCGAGGGCGTGGTCAAGCTCGATATGGGCGAGGACGGCGAGATCGAGATCGGCATCGAGCGCCTGCACCTCGAACAGGACGCGGGCAAGTCGATCCACGACCAGCATCCGAACATGAGCTTCGTCGATCTCAACCGTTCCGGCGTGGCGCTGATGGAAATCGTGTCCAAGCCCGACATCCGCTCTTCCGACGAGGCCAAGGCCTATGTCCAGAAGCTGAGGACCATCCTTCGCTATCTCGGCACTTGCGACGGCAACATGGAAGAAGGCTCGCTCAGGGCCGACGTCAACGTCTCGGTGCGCAAGCCCGGCGGCGAGTTCGGCACGCGCTGCGAGATCAAGAACATGAACTCGATCCGCTTCATCGGCCAGGCCATCGAATACGAGGCGCGCCGGCAGATCGACATTCTCGAGGATGGTGGCGAGATCGACCAGGAGACCCGGCTTTACGACGTCAAGACCGGCAAGACCCGCTCGATGCGGTCCAAGGAAGAAGCGCACGACTATCGCTATTTCCCCGATCCCGATCTTTTGCCGCTCGAATTCGACGATGCCTTCGTCGCCGAACTGGCGGAGAATCTGCCGGAGCTTCCGGACGAGAAGCATGACCGGCTGGTGAAGGACTATGGCATTACGCCCTATGATGCCTCGGTGCTGATCCTTGAACAGGCGCGGGCCGATTTCTTCGAGAAGGTCGCCAAAGGCCGCGACGGCAAGCAGAGCGCCAACTGGGTGATCAATGAACTGTTCGGACGCCTTTCCAAGGACGGCAAGGATATCGACGACAGCCCGGTCTCTGCAGGCCAGCTCGGCACCATCGTCGACCTGATCGCCAAGGGCGATATCTCCGGCAAGATCGCCAAGGATCTGTTCGAGATCGTCTGGAACGAGGGCGGCGACCCGGCCGAGATCGTCGAGAAGCGTGGCATGAAGCAGGTGACGGATACCGGCGCCATCGAGAAGGTCGTCGACGAGATCATCGCCGCCAACCCCGACAAGGTCGAGCAGGCCAAGGCCAAGCCGACCATGATCGGCTGGTTCGTCGGTCAGGTGATGAAGGCCAGCCAGGGAAAGGCCAATCCGCAGGCGGTCAACCAGATTCTCAAGCAGAAACTCGGGATCGACTAGGGTTCGCCAAAACACTGTTCGTTCCGGGGCTTGCCCCCGGAATCCGGTCAGTTCCGCATTTCCTTGCCAATACAATTGGGTCCCGGGATCAAGTCCCGGGACGATACTGTGAAGTCGGCGTTTTACCCCTCGACAGCCGGTGCCGGCGGGCGCAGCTTTTTCAGCAGCCGCCCGTCGATCAGCACCAGGCCGACAAAGATGACGGCGATGCCGACGAAGTGGATCGGCTCAAGGCTCTCGCTCAGCACGAAATAGCCAAGGATCAGGGCCGAGATCGGCGTGATGAACGTGTTGAGCGCCACATTGGTGGCACCGATGCGCGGCAGCAGCCAGTAGAGCAGCAGCATCGAGAAGCTGGTGGACAAGGCGCCGATGCCGAAAAGGGCGCCCCAGGTCTCGGGCAGGGTGATTACCGGCACACCGGTGAAGATGAGCGCCGCCGGCGCGCTGACGAGTGCCGCACCGCTCAGTGACAGCGTGGCGACGCTGGCCGAATCGATGTCGCGGAACCGCCGGGCGTAGTTGAGCGTGAACGCATAACAGAAGGTTGCCGCCAGCGCGGCCAGCAACGCCGGGATCTCGGCCTTGCCGCCCACGGCGAACGAGGGAGAGGCAAGGATGGCCGCACCGCCGAAGCCGACGATGACGCCGAGCACCTTGTTGAGATTGGCACGTTCGCCGCCCGGCCACATCTGCGAGACGATCACGGTGGAAATCGGTGTCAGCCCGTTGATGACGCCAACGATGCCGCTCGGCACGTGCTCCTCGGCATAAGGGAACAGCGCAAAGGGAATGGCGTAGTTGATGATGCCGAGAAACAGCAGTTGCGGATAGACCCATGGGTCATCCGGGAGCTTGCGCTTGGTGGCGACGAAGTAGATCCAGCAGATGGCGGCACCGATGCTCACCCGACCGGCCGACACCCAGAGCGGATCGATCTCGCGGATGAGGATCGCGTTGAACATGAACGATCCGCCCCAGACCGTTCCGAGGAACAAAAGCAGGGCCCAATAGCGCATCGGCATTAGTGTTCTCCTTTTGTACCGACCCTTAGCACAAAGAGCGGGGCAGTCGAGAGGGAAGGCGGCTCGGGACTGAAATGAAGGGCTGGTGACGGAAGATGCGCCGGCAAACGGCAGTGGGGCGCGGCGCTCATACCTCGATCTTGAACCCCAGGTCGACGTCGCTCAGTGGCACGCCGCGCGTACTCCAGTTCTCGCGTGGCTCGTCGTGCACGATGACGAACAGATCGCCGGGCGCGATGCCAAACGGCGCCAGCTGTGAGGCCAGGGCGGCATAAAGCTGGCGTTTGGCCTCGATGCTGCGGCCGGCGAACATCGAAATCTCGATGACGGTGTATTCGGGCCCACGCCCGGGCGGCGAGGCAAAACTGTCTTCCGGATATTCGAGCAGGCGGATCGCAACGTCGTCTTCGGGAATGCGGATGCCTTCGACCAGAGCCGTTTGAACCGCATCGATCAGCTGCTTTTGCCGCCCGTCGAGCCAGCCGACCCGGGTTTCGATACGCGTTGAAGGCATGGCGCGCTCCTCGTGCTGATCGCGATCCGATCCTGGCCTGCACGCTAGGCGGTCATGATTGGAGCGTCGAACCGATTTTGACGATTGCGAACATATGGCCTGTGAATGCAGATTTCCGTCAGCCGAGTGTCGTGCGGCCTTGTGCCACGGCGGCCAGACATGCGGGATAAAGTCGGTGTTCTTCGGCAAGAACGCGCGCGCCGAGCGTCTCGGGCGTGTCTCCGGGCATCACCGGCACGCTGGCCTGACCGATCACCGGGCCCTCATCCATGCCGGCGGTAACGAAATGCACCGTGCAGCCGTGCTCGGCCACGCCGGCGGCAAGCGCGCGGGCGTGGGTATCGAGCCCCGGAAAGCTCGGCAGCAGGGCCGGGTGGATATTGAGGATGCGGCCCTGCCAGTTCTCGCAGAACTCGGGACCAAGCAGGCGCATGAAACCGGCCAGACAGACGAGATCGATGCCCCAGGCGCTCAGGTGCGACTCGATCTCGGCGTCGGCCGCGGCCTTGTCGGGAAAGTCCTTGAGCCGCACCACCGCCGTCACCAGACCTTCGGCGCGGGCGAACTCGAGTCCGGCAGCGTCGGACTTGTTGGCAATCACGCCGACGATCTCGGCCGGATAGCCGGGGTCGCGCGCGGCGTTGATCAGCGCTTCCATGTTGGAGCCGCGCCCGGAGATGAGGATGGCGGCGCGTTTTCTTGCCATCAGAGGCCGAGCCTCCCCCTGAAGGTCACGGGAGCGTCGCCGCGCGGCTGCAGCACGCCGATGACCGAAGCGAATTCCTCGGCCTCGGCCAGCGCCGTGATCAGCGCTCTTGCTTCGTCGGGCCTGACCACGGCGATCATACCGATGCCGCAGTTGAAGGTACGGACCATCTCCTTTTGGTCGAGACCGCCTGTTCGCGCCAACCAGCCGAAGACAGGTGGCACCGGCACGGCGTCGAGATCGATGTCGGCGGCCAGCGTTTCGGGCAGAACGCGGGGAATGTTGTCGACAAAGCCGCCGCCGGTGATGTGGGCCAGGGCCTTGATGCCGATGCCGGCCTTGAGCGCGGCAAGGATCGGCTTGACGTAGATGCGGGTCGGCACCAGAAGCGCCTCGCCCAGCGTCGCATCGGGGTCGAACGGGGCAGGGGCCTCATAGGACAGCCCCGAAAGCTCGACGATCTTCCTGACCAGTGAGAAGCCGTTGGAATGAACGCCCGAGGAGGCGATGCCGACGATAACGTCGCCGATTTCGATATCGCCGCGCGGCAACAACCCGTCGCGTTCGGCGGCGCCGACGGCAAAGCCGGCGAGGTCATAGTCGCCCTTTTTGTACATGCCGGGCATTTCCGCCGTTTCGCCGCCGATCAGGGCGCATCCGGCCTCGCGACAGCCGTCGGCGATGCCGGTAACGATGGCCGTGCCCGCAGCGACATCGAGCGCGCCGGTGGCATAGTAATCGAGGAAGAACAGCGGTTCTGCACCCTGGACGACAAGATCGTTGACGCACATGGCGACCAGGTCGATGCCGATGGTATCGTTGATGCCGGTCTCGATGGCGATCCTGAGCTTGGTGCCGACGCCGTCATTGGCGGCAACGAGCACCGGATCGCTGAATCCAGCGGCCTTGAGGTCGAACACGCCGCCAAAACCGCCGATCTCGCTGTCGGCGCCGGGGCGGCGCGTTGCCCTGACAGCCGGCTTGATGGCGTCAACCAATGCGTTGCCAGCATCGATATCGACTCCGGCCTGCTTGTATGACAGCCCGTTTGATGGCAGCTTTTCAGTGTCGGGCATGGCGGTTCTTGCCTTTAAAATGATCCGGCCATGTTCGGCAGGTGGTTGTCCGAAGGCGGCAGGAGCGATATCAGGCTGATATCGGCTCCCGATTTCTCACGCAAGGGTTGCGCACCTGATGTCCCTGCAAAACCAGATCAGAATCTGGCTCCTTCTTCTGGCGATGACGGTGCTGGGACTATGGCTGTTCCGAGGCATCCTGCTGCCGTTCATACTCGGCATGGCGCTGGCCTATCTGCTCGATCCGGTCGCCGACAAGCTTGAGAGCTGGAAGTTCTCGCGCGTCTGGGCTTCGGTGGTCATCCTGGCACTGGCGCTGGCGATCTTCATCACCGCTTTCCTGCTCGTTGTACCGCTGGCGCTGCAACAGGCGATCGGGCTGGCGCTGAGACTGCCCGGCTACATCAACCAGTTGCAGGAACTGGCCAATGAGCGCGTGCCGGAAATCTTCGCCTCGCTCGGCGAGGAACGCGTGGTGCAGTTCCAGAACACCTTGGCAGAGCTTCTCAATCGCGGCATCGGCATTGTCGGCGGGCTGCTGGCACAGGTCATGCAATCTGGGCTGACGCTGATCAATGCCCTCGGCGTCATGCTCGTCACGCCGGTCGTTGCCTTCTACCTTCTGCTCGACTGGGACCGCATGTCTAAGACTTTCGACGGAATGTTGCCGCGCACCTATGCCGCAGACATCCGCTCGGTGCTCGATGACATTGACACCGCCATGTCCGGCGTCATCCGCGGGCAGGGCACGGTGATGATCTCGCTCAGTGTCTATTATGGCGTGGCGCTCAGCGTTGCCGGTCTCAATTTCGGCATCGCCATCGGTCTGACGACCGGGCTTCTGAGTTTCGTGCCCTATGTCGGTTTCCTGACCGGGTTTGTCCTGTCGATGGGCGTCGCTATCGTGCAGTTCTGGCCGGACGGCATGTGGATCGCGGTTATTTTCGTCATTTTCGCCATTGGCCAGTTCATCGAGGCCAACGTGCTCTATCCCAAGTTCGTCGGCAATTCGATCGGCGTACACCCGGTCTGGCTGATGTTCGCGCTGTTCGCCTTCGGCCTGATTTTCGGGCTGATCGGCATCGTCCTGGCCATGCCGATGATTGCCATCACTGGTGTCCTGGTGCGCTTTGCCGTCAAAAAGTACAAGTCGAGCGTTCTCTATCTCGGCGAAGATGCACGGGGCAGTGTCGATGAGCCGAAAGCCTGACCGAGAGAACGACGAGCCGGGCTTGTGGCCGACTGAGCTACCCGCCGCCGCCCGTCAGCTCGTTCTCGACCTCGGCCACACCCCCTCGCACGAGGAGACCGATTTTGTTACCGCGCCCGGCAACGAAACGGCCTACAACCATGTCATGAGCTATCCGGCATGGTCGAGCCCGCTCGCGCTGCTCGTCGGTCCGCCGAAATCGGGTAAATCGCACCTCGCGGCCATCTGGGCTCAGCGTTCCGGCGCCCGGTCCGTGAGCCCAGATGATATCGAGGCTGTCGCCGGCTCCGTCGAGCCACGGTCGGTGCTGATCGAGGACGCCGACAGGGGCGCCTATCCTGAATCTGGCCTGTTTCACATCCTCAACCAGTCGATCCGGTCTGGGCGTCATATTCTGATGACGGCACGTTCGGAGCCGCGCGACTGGCCGCTCAGGACCGAGGACGCCCGCTCGCGCGTGCGTTTGGCGACAGCGCTGTTCATGGCGCCGCCCGACGACATCCTTCTGTCGCAAATGTTCGTAAAGCTTTTCAGCGACCGGCAGATTGCGGTCGAACCCGGACTCGTCTCTTATCTGGTAAAGCGCATGGAACGTGCGCCCAACGAGGTGGTAGCGCTCGTTGAGGTCATGGATACGCTGGCGCTGTCCCGCGGCAGCGCCGTGACGCGGGCTGTTGCAGCCGAGGCTATCGCCTTGCGCGCCAGGATGCTGAACATGGACACGGAAACCGAAAGCGAGCGGAGCGACAATCATGGATGAGTATCAAGACCCGACCGCGACCGTATCGCCCGATGCCGAGGCGCTGCGCCATAGCCCGGCACGTTTCGTCAACCGCGAAGTATCCTGGCTGCAGTTCAACCTGCGCGTGCTTGAGGAGGCGAGCAATCCAGCCCATCCGCTGCTCGAGCGGGTGCGGTTCGTGTCGATCTCGGCCTCAAATCTGGACGAGTTCTTCATGGTCCGCGCCGCCGGCCTCAAGAACATGATCCGCGCCGGCATGTCGCGGCTGTCGATCGACGGCCTGTCTCCGACCGACCAGCTTCAGGACATCACCACGCTCGCCCACCATCTGAACCTGGAACAGCAGGATCAGTGGCAGACGCTTCGCGAGGAGCTGTTCAACCAGAATGTCGTGCTGCACGAGGCCCAGGACCTCAATGAGGAGCAGATCAGCCACCTGCAGCAGCTGTTCCGCGACGAGATTTTCCCGGTCCTGACCCCGATTGCCGTCGATCCGGCGCATCCGTTCCCCTTCATTCCCAATCGCGGCCTGACACTGGCGTTCCTGTTGCAGCGCCCTGGGTCCTACGACCGCATGACGGCGCTGATCCGTGTCCCGGCCAATCTCGACCGTTTCGTCACCCTGCCGCAGGAATTGACCTCCGAACGGCGCATCGAGCTGGTGACCGTCGACGCCGTCGTCGGTCTGTTCTTCCACCAGTTGTTCCCGGGCTACGACGTCATCGGCTCGGGCGCTTTCCGCGTCATTCGCGACAGCGAGATCGAAATCGACGACGAGGCGGAGGACCTTGTGATCGAGTTCGAGTCGGCGCTGCGCCAGCGCCGGCGCGGCCAGGCGATCCGGCTGGAGATCGTGCGCCAGACGCCGCGGGCGCTCAGACGCTATATCGCCGACGAGCTGCGCATCACCGAGGACGAGACCTACGAGGTCGACGGCTTCCTCGGCCTGTCCGATGTGGCCCGGCTCTGCGATATCGACCGGCCGGATCTGAAGTTCACGCCCTACAACGCGCGCTTCCCCGAACGAATCCGCGATCACCACGGCGATGCTTTCTCGGCGATCAAGGAAAAGGACATCCTGGTCCACCATCCCTATGAGACCTTCGATGTCGTCGCCCAGTTCCTGATGCAGGCGGCCAACGATCCGGACGTGGTTGCGATCAAGCAGACGCTGTACCGAACCTCGAACGACAGCCCGATCGTCAAGGCGCTGGTCCAGGCGGCGGAAAGCGGCAAGTCGGTGACGGCATTGGTCGAACTGAAGGCGCGCTTCGACGAGGAGGCCAATATCCGCTGGGCCCGCGACCTCGAGCGGGCCGGGGCGCAGGTGGTGTTCGGATTCGTCGAACTCAAGACCCATGCCAAGCTCAGCCAGATCGTTCGGCGCGAGAAGGGCAAGCTGATGTCCTACTGCCACATCGGCACAGGCAATTATCACCCGATCACTGCAAAGATTTACACCGACCTCAGTTACTTCACCGCCAACCCGCAGATCACCCGCGACGTCGCGCGTATCTTCAACTACGTCACTGGTTACGCCCGGCCGTCGGAGCTGGAGGCCATGTCGCTTGCCCCGGTCAATCTCAGGCAAACGCTTGTCGACCAGATCCGCCACGAGGTGGAACTCGCCGGCGAGGGCCGGCATGCCGAGATCTGGTTCAAGATGAACTCGTTGGTCGACCCCGAGATCATCGACGAGCTCTATGCGGCCAGCCAGTCCGGGGTGAAGGTCAAGCTGGTCGTGCGCGGCATCTGTTGCCTGAGGCCCGGCATCCCCGGCTTCTCGGACAATATCGAAGTCAAGTCCATCGTCGGGCGCTTCCTCGAACACTCGCGCATCTACTGCTTCTCCAACGGGCATGAGATGCCTTCGCGCAAGGCCAATATCTTCATATCCTCGGCCGACCTGATGCCGCGCAATCTCGACGGTCGCGTCGAAGCGCTGGTGCCGATCACCAACAAGACTGTGCACAAGCAGATTCTCGACCGGATCATGATTGCCTATTTCCGGGACAACCAGCAAAGCTGGGAGGTGCTTCCGGACGGGAGTTCCCAACGCATCCGGATCGGTGAAGACGACGAGCCGTTCAGCGCCCATGAGTTTTTCATGACCAATCCTTCTCTTTCGGGCAGGGGGAGCGCACAGGGCGGGCAATCCGACGCCGATGAGGATCAGGACTAGCCAGGACGAGGAACACCGGGTTTGAAGAGCGTTTGGGGTACTGATCTCGATCCCACGGCGCAGGGTCGTCTGAAGAATGCCGAGCCGGTGGCCGTGCTCGACATCGGTTCGAATTCCATCCGACTGGTCGTCTACGAGCGCAACGGGCGGGTGCTGACTCCGCTTTACAATGAGAAATCGCCGGCAGGACTCGGGCGCGGCGTTGCCAAGACCGGACGACTTGCCGACGAATCTGTCGACCGGGCGCTCCGGGCCATCAAGCGCTTCGCACTGGTGGTCAGGCTGATGCAGGTCATGCATTTCCACGTGCTCGCCACCTCGGCCACGCGCGAGGCTTCCAACGGCGCAGTATTCACCGCCCAGGTCGAAGCCATCACCGGCGTCGGCGTCAAGGTGCTGACCGGCACTCAGGAAGCGCATTACTCTGCCCTGGGGGTCTTGGCGGGCATAAACGCCTTCGAAGGCGTGGTCGGCGATCTTGGCGGCGGCAGCCTCGAACTTGCCGCCCTCGGCCCCGATGGCGAGACCGAGGGGGAGACCCACACGCTCGGCGCCATAAGGCTTCAGGACGATTCGAACATGTCTCTGGCCGTGACGGCCCGGCTCGTTCGCGAGCGATTGCAGCGCTCGGGCATCGTCAAGAATTCGGCAGGCAAGAGTTTTGCGGCCATCGGCGGCACCTGGCGAAGCTTCGCCAAGCTGCACCAGGTGCGTTCGCACTATCCGCTGCATATGGTGCAGCACTATACGATCTCCGCCGAGGAGGCGATCGAGCTGTGCGATCACATCGTCAGCGCAGCGAAAAAGCAGCGCGTCCTGTCGGGAATGGGCATCATCAGTGCCGCCCGACGCGATCTTCTGCCATTCGGATCGATCGTTCTGGCCGAGACTTTGCGCCAGGGCCAGTTCAAGGAGGTGGTATTCTCGGCACTCGGCGTGCGCGAAGGCTATCTGTTCTCGCTGATGCCTGCCGTCACGCGCCGCACCGATCCGTTGCTGACCGGGGCGGCAGAAATGGCACAGTTGCGGGCGCGATCGCCGCTGCACGGTGCCGATCTCATCGGATTCTCGGACAGCTTCTTTCGCAGTACCGGCCTGGCCGAAGCTGAATCGGATGTCCGGCTCAGGGTTGCCGCCTGCCACCTGTCCGATATCGGCTGGCGCGGCCATCCCGACTATCGCGGAGAGCAAAGTGTCGACCTGATCGCATTCGGTTCGATGACCGGCATCAACCACATGGAGCGCGCCTTTCTCGCCGAGGTCCTGGCGGTGCGCTACATGGGTCTTAAGCACAAGAGCGCCAACTCGGCGGTTATGAAGCTTGCCGGCGACGAGGCAAGCAAGCGGGCGCGGCTGCTTGGCGCCATCTTCCGCGTTGCCTATCCGCTTTCAGCCGGAATGCCGGGCGTGCTTGGCAGGCTTGCCTTCGTGATGGAGGACGACAAGCTCATCCTCGACATCCCGCGCGAGTGGGAGTTCCTGGCGGGCGAACGCGTGCGCAACCGCTTGCGGGCGCTGGCCGAGGAGGCCGGATTCGGCGGCTGTGGCATCTCGACCGACAAGCCCGAGGTGCCACACAGGACTTCCGGGATCAGGTCTTGAGGTCGATCTCGATGACGCTCTTGGTGGTGGCGGCCAGGCCGAGCGTGCCATTCTTGATCGCCAGCGCCTTTTCTCCGAACACCCTGCGGCGCCAGCCCTTGAGTGCGGGAACGTCGGCCTCGTCATCGAGCACGATCTGATCGATGTCATCGCTGGTGGCGATGATGCGGGCGGCGACGCCCTCACGTTCGGCCACGGACTTCAACAGCACCCGGATGAGATCGCCGATCGGACCTTTGGGCGAGGGACCGTTCGGACGTTTCGGCAGGCGCGGCAGGTCGGATTTGGCGATGGCCTCGACCTTTTCGATCACGGCAATGATCTCGGCACCCATCGACGAGCGTCCGAATCCCCGGGGCACTGCTCTGAGCTTGTCGAACTCGGCCGCCGATATCGGACGCTGGATGGCGAGTTCGGCGATGGCCTCGTCCTTGAGGATGCGGCCACGCGGCTGATTGTTATCCTGGGCCCGCGCCTCGCGCCACTCGGCGAGCGCCATCAGTGCTGCCAGATCGCGTGGACGGGAAAGCCGCGCCTTGACGCGCTTGTAGGCTTCGGACGGCTTGACGACATAGGTGTCGATGCTCTGCATCGTGCGGTTCTCGTCGGCAACCCAGTCGCTGCGTCCGTTGCTCTCGAGTTCGGCGGTCAGCTTCTTGTAGATGTCGCGCAGGTGGGTGACGTCGGCCAGGGCGTAGGTCAACTGCTTGTCCGATAGCGGCCGCGCCGACCAGTCGGTGAAACGCGAGGATTTGTCGATGCGCTCGCCGACAATGGCCTGCACCAGCGAATCATAGGAGGCGCTGTCGCCATAACCGCACACACTGGCCGCAACCTGGGTGTCGAAGAGGTTTTGCGGCACCTTGCCGGTCAGATTGACGAAGATCTCGACGTCCTGGCGCGCCGCGTGGAAGACCTTGACGACGGCGGGGTCGTCGAGGAGCTCGAACAACGGATCGAGGGAGATGCCCTTGGCCAGGGGATCGACGATGATCGCCGCTTCATCCGTCGCGAGTTGAACCAGGCACAGTTTGGGCCAATAGGTCGTTTCGCGCAGGAATTCGGTATCGATGGTGACAAAGGGATGAGAACGGGCGGCTGAACAGAACTCCGCCAGGTCGTCTGTCCGAACGACAACTTGCATGTGACACTCTTTTTTTCTTTATCAAATACCTAGCAGTCCGGAACAATTCCATAAAGCATTGAGCGACGTGCTGCGGCAAAAGCGGTGGACTGAAGGCCGCCTTGACTTTCTCACGCGCCCATGCGCTTTTCCGGCCCGTTGAATTCGTGCCGTGCAAAAGGCGAGAAAATGCACATCTACCGCACCCATACCTGTGGCGCGCTCACCGCGGCCAATGCAGGGGAAACCGTACGACTGAGTGGCTGGGCCCACCGCATCCGCGACCATGGCGGCCTGCTGTTCGTCGATCTGAGGGATCACTACGGCATCACGCAATGCGTGGTCGATCCCGATTCCACCGCCTTTGCCGATGTTGAGAAGCTGAGGGCAGAGTGGGTCGTCAAGATCGAGGGCGAAGTCAAAAGGCGCGATGACGAAGCGATCAACCCCAACCTGCCGACCGGCGAGATCGAAGTGTTCATCCGCTCGGTCGAGGTGTTGGGCGCGTCGCTCGAACTGCCGATGCCGGTTTTCGGTGAGCAGGACTATCCTGAAGACACGCGCATGCGCTACCGCTTCCTCGATCTGCGGCGCGAACGCCTGCACGAGAACATTGTCATCCGCTCCAAGATCATCGCCGCCATCCGGCGCCGCATGACAGAGGCGGCGTTCTCCGAATACAACACGCCGATTCTGACGGCTTCGAGCCCCGAAGGCGCACGCGACTTCCTGGTGCCGTCGCGCCTTCACGCTGGCAGGTTCTACGCGCTGCCGCAGGCGCCGCAGATGTTCAAACAGCTGCTGATGATTGCCGGGTTCGACCGCTATTTCCAGGTGGCGCCGTGTTTCCGCGACGAAGACCCGCGCCATGACCGCGCCGGCGAATTCTACCAGCTCGACGTCGAGATGAGCTTTGTCACCCAGGACGACGTCTTCGAAGCCTTCGAGCCGGTGATCCGCGGCATCTTCGAGGAGTTCGGGGAAGGGCGCCGCGTTTCGGAAAGCCTGCCGCGCATTCCGTTCGCCGAGGCCATGCGCAAATACGGCTCGGACAAGCCCGACCTGCGCAATCCCATCGAGATGCAGGCCGTCACCGCGCATTTCGACGGTTCGGGCTTCAAGGTCTTCGCCGGCCAGATCGCCGCCGACCCGATGGTCGAGGTCTGGGCCATCCCGGCTCCGACCGGCGGTTCGCGCGCCTTCTGCGACCGCATGAATGGCTGGGCGCAGGGTGAAGGTCAACCGGGTCTTGGCTATATCTTCTTCCGCGACGGCGAGGGCGCCGGCCCGATTGCCAAGAACATCGGTCCGGAACGCACGGCAGCCATCCGCGAGCAACTCGGGCTCAAGGACGGCGACGCGGTGTTCTTCATCTGCGGCGTACCGAGCAAGTTCCACGCCTTTGCCGGCGCGGCGCGCCAGAAGGTCGGTTTCGACCTCAAACTGGTCGACACCGACCAGTTCAAGCTGTGCTGGATCGTCGATTTCCCGATGTACGAGTGGAACGAGGACGAAAAGCGCGTCGATTTCTCCCACAACCCGTTCTCGATGCCGCAGGGCGGCCTCGAAGCGCTGGAGAACGAGGACCCGCTGTCGGTTCACGCCTACCAGTACGACATCGTGTGCAACGGCTACGAACTGGCCTCCGGCGCCATCCGCAACCACCGTCCGGACATCATGGAAAAGGCTTTCGCCATCGCCGGTTACGACCGCGAACACCTGGAAGCCCAGTTCGGCGGCATGCTGCGCGCGCTGAGCTACGGCGCCCCGCCGCATGGTGGTCTCGCCGCCGGCATCGAGCGCATCGTCATGCTGATCCGTGGCGAGCAGAACCTCAGGGAAGTCACGGCCTTCCCGATGAACCAGCAGGGTGAAGACCTTCTGCTTGGCGCGCCGTCCGAAGCGACGCCCCAGCAGCTCCGCGAGCTGCATCTCAGGGTCAATCTGCAGGACAAGAAATAGCCCGGTCGCCCGCCGCCGCGAACCGGCGGCGGGCTTGCACCTCATCGGCAAGGCTTGCCGGCATTTCGGCAATTACCATCATCGTTTAACGAGGCTTTAGCCCGAAACACCTAAGGTCCGCCCTGACGCATTGTGCGTCCGGTAGGTCGGATGACGTCGAGATACTCTCACATCGTGATTTTGTTGGCGGCGATGCTGGCATTCGTGCCGGTTTTCGCTGTCGACTACATCCTCAATTCCTACGTCCGCCTTCGCGAAACCGCTGCCATGCAGTTGCGGCTCGACGAGATCACGATCGAGACCGAGGATTCCGTCTACAGCGGATTGAGAGTGCTGCGTTCCGTCATCGACGCCAGCCCGTCGCTGTGCACACCGACGTTCATCAACAATGCCCAGGACGCCTTCCGCGCATCGCTGACGCTTCGGCAGATTCTCGTCGAGAACCTGGACGGCGTGCAGTATTGCGACGTGTTCGGCGACCAGGTCGACTACTCCGTACTGTCGCAGACGTTGAGCCTGCCCGGACGGCCGGAAACCCTGACGATCGTCAACCTGGACGGTTACGAGCTGCCAATGGTCAAGGTGAGCCGCATTGTCGGCTCCAAACGCGTTTCGGCCTTCGTCTATCTCAGCGCAAGGCTCGGCGCCGACGTGCCGATCGGCTTCAAGGACGTCACCACATTCCGGATCACGCTGACCAATGGCACGCCGATCGTCACCTACGGAAATTACGATACCTTCGCCAACCGAACCAACGATCTCGCCTTCATCTTGGTCAATTCCTTCGCCAGTGAAATTCCGATTCGCGCCGAAGTTGCGGTTCCGTTCGCTGACGTGCGGGCCCGCTATGCCGATCTCGACTGGACCTTCACAATCTTCGCCTGTCTGATGAGCGGCGGCTTTCTGTTCGTCGTGCTGCAATACGTGCGGCGCGAGACGCTGCCGGCCATGGATATCGAGCGCGCCATCGTGCTGGGCGAGTTGCGGCCTTACTACCAGCCGGTCATCGACCTCCAGACCGGCCGGCTGCTCGGCTGCGAGATGTTGGTGCGCTGGGTCAAGCGCAACGGCAAGATCATCCCGCCGAGCGAGTTCATCGATTACGCAGAGACCTCGGGCATGGCAATTCCGATGACCGTGCACCTGATGCAGATCGCGCGCATGGAACTGTCCGAGCTGGTCAGCGAAATGCCAGAGCTCAAGATCTCGATCAATCTGTTCGAGGGACATTTCCGCGACGGCAATATCGTCGAGGACGTGCAGGCGATCTTTGCGGATTCGCCGATCAAGTTCCGCCAGCTTGTGTTCGAGATCACCGAGCGGCGGCCGATGGCGAACGCCACCCAGGCCTCAAGCGTCATTGCCGGACTTCATGCACTGGGCTGCAAGCTCGCCCTCGATGATGTCGGCACGGGCCATTCCAACCTTGCCTATATGCAAACGCTCGGCGTCGACGTGATCAAGATCGACCAGGTCTTCGTGCGCATGATCCACGCCGACACGACACGGCTTCCTGTGCTCGATGGCCTCATCGAAATGGCCCGCGACATGGATGCCGAGATCGTCGCGGAAGGCGTTGAGACCGAGGAACAGGCGCTTTACCTGCGCAAACACGGCGTCAGGCAGGCACAAGGGTTCCTATTTGCGCCGGCGCTGAAGATCGAGACATTCCGGACCCTGGCGCGCGCTCTCAATTTCGTCACCTCCGACAACGAAAGCGAAGCCGCCTGAAACGCGCGGCTTTCATTTGCCGCCAAATAGTGGCAACTAGACGCGTTGCCGCAGGGTCGAGCCCATCCCGACCCGCTCAAGGACTTCTCGCAGAGACCAGACATGCCATCGGACCCCAGAGATTCCCAGAAAGCCCTGCGCGATGCAGCGCTGCATTTCCACGCCGAGCCGCGCCCCGGCAAGATCGAGATCGTCCCGCTCAAGCCGCTGAGCAACGAGCGCGATCTGGCGCTGGCCTATTCACCCGGTGTTGCCGCCCCCTGCGAGGAGATCGCCGCCAATCCCGAACTGGCCGATCTCTACACCTCTCGGGCGAACCTGGTCGCGGTCATTTCCAATGGCACTGCCGTGCTGGGTCTGGGCAATATCGGCGCATTGGCCGGCAAGCCGGTGATGGAAGGCAAGGCGGTCCTGTTCAAGAAATTCGCCGGCATCGATGCCATCGACATCGAAGTCGACGAGACGGACGTCGAGAAATTCATCGAGGTCGTTGCGCCTCTCGAGCCGAGCTTTGGCGGAATCAACCTCGAGGACATCAAGGCGCCGGACTGCTTCGCCATCGAGGAAGCGCTCCGGGCGCACATGAAAATTCCGGTCTTCCACGACGACCAGCATGGCACGGCCATCATCGCCGCCGCGGCCATCCTCAACGGGCTGGAAATTGCCGGCAAGTCGCTCTCCGAGGTCAAGATCGTCACCTCCGGGGCAGGGGCCGCGGCCATTGCCTGCCTCAACCTGCTGGTTTCGCTCGGCGCCAGGCGCGAGAACATCTGGATCGGCGACCGCAAGGGCATCGTCACCGAAAAGCGCAAGGACAGCGTCGACAAGTGGCGCGGCTCTTATGCCCAGGACACCGAACTGACAAATCTCGAAGACGCCATGGAAGGCGCCGACATCTTTCTCGGGCTGTCCGGTCCCGGCACGTTGACGCCCGAGATGCTCAAGAAAATGGCGCGCGATCCGCTGGTCATGGCACTTGCCAATCCGACGCCGGAAATCATGCCGGAACTGGCTATGGAGACGCGCCCCGACGCCATGGTGTGCACCGGTCGTTCGGATTATCCGAACCAGGTCAACAACGTGCTGTGCTTCCCGTTCCTGTTCCGCGGCGCCCTTGACGTCGGCGCCACTGCGATCAACGAACCGATGAAGGTCGCCGCCGTCGAGGCCATCGCCCGGCTGGCGCACGAACCGGCACTGGAGGCCTAGACATCCGCCTCGGGCAACACCTTCGGGCGCGACTACCTGATCCCCAATCCGTTCGACAAGCGCCTGATCCTGAGGATCGCACCGGCGGTCGCCAAGGCTGCGATGGACAGCGGCGTCGCCCGCCGTCCGATCAGCGATTTCGAGACCTACCGCGAAAAACTCAACCGGTTCGTGTTCCGCACGGGCCTGGTGATGGAACCGGTCATCGCCCGTGCCGCCACCAGCCCCAAGCGCATCATTTTCGCTGACGGCGAAGACGAGCGCGTGCTGCGCGCCACCCAGGTCCTGCTCGAGGAAAATCTCGTTCGTCCGATTCTGGTCGGCCGACCCGCCGTCATCCACCACCGTATCGAACGGTTTGGGCTGACGCTCGAAGTCGACCGTGATTTCGAAGTGATCAATCCCGAATCCGACCCGCGCTATCGCGACTATGTGACCCTTTATCATTCGCTGGTCGGGCGCCAGGGCATCACGCCGGACACGGCCCGTACCCATGTGCGCACCCGCACCACCGTCATCGCGGCACTGGCCGTCAAGCGCGGCGATGCCGACGCCATGTTGTGCGGGCTGCAGGGCCGGTTCATCTATCATGCCGAAGCGCTGAAATCGATCATCGGCCTCCGGCCCGGCATCAGCGATGTCTCCGGGCTATCGATGCTAGTCATGCAGCACGGCGTGATGTTCCTCGCCGATACCTACATGCATATCGACCCGACCGCCGAGGAAGTGGTCAATATCGCTCTTGAGGCGCGCGAGCACCTGAGGCGTTTCCAGATCGAATCGCGTGCGGCACTTCTGAGCTATTCCAATTTCGGGTCCCGTGACGGCCCGACCTCCTTCAAGATGCGCGAGGCCTACGCCATGCTGCGCGAGCGGGCGCCCGATTTCATCGTCGAAGGCGAAATGCAGGGCGACCTTGCCCTGGAGCAGGATCTTCGCGAACGCTACATCCCGGATTCGATCCTCAAGGGTGAAGCGAACCTGCTGATCTTCCCGAACCTGGAAGCCGCCAACCTGTCGATGACGCTTCTGAAGGCGACAAACAATGCGCTGGCGCTCGGTCCGATCATTCTCGGGCTCAACAAGCCGGCTCATATCCTGGCACCGTCGGTGACGAGCCGGGGCATCGTCAACATGGCCGCCATCGCCGCCACAGACGCCATCGAACTGGACGCAGTCTCCAACTAGGCGCAATTGTTCCAACAAAATGCGCACGGCACCGACTAGAGTGCCGCGCGCTTTTTCGTATTGTAGCCGCGCCCTATTCGGTCCTTATCGTTGCCCTGTCGATGACGAGCCGTCCGTCGACGATCTGGTCGGAAGGGTGAAGGATCACCTGTTCGCCAACCTCGATCCCCGATTCGACGACGGCGAAATCGCTGTCGCGGGCGCCCAGCGTCAGCGTCCTGAGCAGCGCAACCTCGCCGGCAATGATGTAGCAGGCCCAGTCGCCGTTCTGGCGGAACAGTGCGGCCGTCGGCACCAGCGTTGCGTCGTCGTAACGCTCGACCTCGATCTCGGCGAAGATGCGGTAGAGATGGCCGAGGTTTTGCCATTGCTCGGGCGGGGAGATGATGTCGAGCAGGACGCGCACCCGCTGCTCCTCGATGCCGAGCGCCGAGACCTTGGTGAAACCGATGGGTTCGACCCGCCTGACCTGTGCATCGAGCGCCAGATCACCGCCCCAACCGGTGATGCTGGCGCTGTCACCGACGACGACGCGCACGGCATCCGAGGACACAAGGTCGACGACAAGCTCGAGATTGTGCGGATCGCCTATTGTCATCAACTGGGCGCCGGCCGGTAGCGATCGGGCGCTGTCGTTCTCGATCTGCAGCACCTGGCCTTCGGTCGGCGCTTTGACGTCGTAGCGCGTCGTCCGCCGGTCCAGGCTCGTCGGCTCGATCAGCACCACCTGGGCCTGCTCGAGCTGGCGCAGGCGCAGCTCCAGCGTCGCCTTGGCATTGTCGAGCGCCGAGTTGCGACGATCGAGCTCGAACGACACCGCCTCGGCCGCCTGCGCTGTTACCAGGCCGCGGTCGAGCAGACGCTGGGTGCGCGCCAGTTCACTGCGCTGGAACGTCACCGCATTTTGGGCTGCGTCGACGTCGGATCGAGCCGAAGTCACCGCCGCCTCGGCGGCACGTACCGCAGCCGTCGCCTCGGCCAGCGAGCGCTCGTCGAGGAAGCCGGACAATTGCGGCACGATGGTCGCCACGACCTGGTCTTTCTCGATCAGGTCGCCGACGGTGAACGGGATGCGTTCGACCTCGCCACCGATCGGCGTCGAGATCTCGTAGGTGTCCTTGACCCGGGCTACGCCTTCGTCGCCAACGGTCACCGATAGTGTGCCGATGGCGATGGTGGCGAGATCGACGCCAATCGGCTGCGGTCGGAACGCCCAGGCGCCGAACATGACGGCGGCAGCGGCGATCACGATGATGATGACGATGTTGCGCAGCTTTTTCATGGTGCTTGTCCCTTATACCCCGGGGATCAGTCTCTTGTCTTGAGCACGGCGATCATGTCGAGGCCAGCGACGCGGCGCTGGACGATGACGGCGGAAACCAGGGCGGCAACGATGGTAACGATTGTCGCCCAGGCATAGGTCGACCGGTAGATGATGAGCGGAAAGGTGAACAGTTCGCTGGATACGCCAGTGAGCATTCCCGCCGAAGCCCAGTAGCCGACCACCCATCCGAGCGGCAGCGATAAGAGCGTCAGCAATCCGACCTCGGTCAGAAGCACGATCGACACTTCGAATTTCGAAAAGCCGAGAACGCGCAGGCTCGCCAGTTCGCGCGCCTGTTCGGACAGCTGGATGCGGGCGGTGTTGTAGACAACACCGAAAACGATGATGACGGCGAGCGTGACGAAGATTGTGCGGTTGATGCCGAGATTCTCGCCGACCTGCTCGCGCAGCTGGTGCAGCGCCTCCCGGGTCAGCGTGATCGAGGCAATGCCAGGTGTCGCCTTGACGGCCGTATAGAGCGCGTCGGTCATATTGGTGTCGATGAGCAGGTAGGCGCCGTCAGCGTGATCGGGCTGCCCCAGGACCCGATTGAGCGCCTCGATGTCCATGTTGGCGCCGAGGCCGACAAACTGCTGGACGATGTCGGTCACCGGCAGCATCAGAATCTTGCCGCTGCCATCGAGCAGGTGGGCTTCGATCATGTCGCCGACGCGGGCGCCGAGAGCGTTGGCCATGGCATTCGACAAGGCCAGCCCGCTCGGCGGCAGGCTGACAGGATCAAGGTTTTTGTCGACCACCCGGTCGAGATCGGCATTGTTAAGCTTGCCCTCGATCGACCCGAGGCGGGAATGGGTGCCGTGATAGAACTTGACTGCCACCGCCCGCATCGGCTCGACCTTGATGACCCCGGGCAAACGCGACACGCTTTCGATGCCGCGCGGGGTAACCGGCTGGGCGAAGCCGATCGTCGCCTGTTCACGCTGGGCATGGAAGTACTGGGCGTCGAGCATGTAGTCGAGCGAATCCTCGACAAACAACCCGCTGATGACCAGCCCTGAGGACAGCGAAATGCCGAGCAGCGTCAGGAAGGCGCGCAAGGGCCGGCGCATCATTGAGCGCAAGGCCATGTTGACGCCCTGAGGCAGGTAGCGCGTCACCCCGAGCCTGTCGAGAATGAAGCGCTTGTAGACAGTCGGGGCCGGTGGTGCCATCGCCACGGCAGGCGACAACCGCGCCGCCGACATCACCGCCTGCAGGGATCCGAGAACGGCCGCGCCGAGGGCGGCAACGCCCGAGATGGCGAAGGTGTCGGGACTAATCTGGAACAGCAGGAACGGGAACTTGTAGAACTCGGCATAGAGCACAGCCATGCCGTGCGTCGCCCAGGCGCCGGTTACCCAGCCAATCAAAACGCCCGCCGAGGCAATCAGAAGCGACAGCTTGACGTAGTGCCAGGCGATGGCGAACGGGCCGTAGCCCAGCGCCTTCAGCAGCCCTATCTGCTCGCGTTCGAGGGCGACAAGCCGCGCCAGCGTCATGTTGACCAGAAAAGCTGCCACCGCCAGGAAGATCGGGGGCAGGGTGGCGCTCATGCCTTCGAGCTGAATCAGCTCGGAATCGAGGAAGGCGTAGGAGACCTGCTGCGCCCGTCCATGGGCACCGCGCCCGCCATAGGGTTTGAGCAGGGTGTCGAGCGCCTCGATGACGCCGGTCTCGCTGACGCCACGCTCCAGCTTGATCGACAGCGAGTTGAAGGCGCCGTTGAGATCGAAGATCGCTGCGGCTTCGGCATAGCGCATCCAGATGATGCCGTAGCGCCGGTTGTCCGGCACCATCTGGCCGGGTCCGATCGAATAGATATATTCGGGCGACAGGACGATGCCGGATATCGTCAGCGTCCGTTTGACCCCGCCCATGGTGGCCGCAAACTGGTCGCCGGTGACGAAGCCGTTTGCGTCGGCGAAGGCCTGCGACACGACAACAGTGTCGGGCTCGCCCGGTGCCGGCAGTTTGCCGTCCATGAGCACCAGCTTGTTGAGGTTGGGCTCACCCCGATCCGGAATCGACAGGATCAGGCCGCTGGCTGGTTCGACAAGGCCCGGAATATCGAGCACGGCGCTCGATTGCACTCGCGTGTCGATGCGCGAAACGCCGGGAATGTCGAGGATCCGGTCTGTCAGGCTGTTCGGCACGCGGATGGCCGTGGCGAAGACGTCGGCGAAAGCATAGCGGTCGTAATAGGCGGTGCGCGTGTCATAAAGGGCGCGATAGGTGCCGATGCCAACCAAGAGCGTCATCACGCCCGCCGCGGCGACAAGAGCTATCGCCAGTGCCTGGGCCCAAAGCCTGCGGAAATCCCTGAGGAGCTTCCTGTCGAGGGCGTTCACCACGACACCTCGGACGGGCGCACGCGCGTTTCGTTGCGCTTGTGGTCCGTAATGCGGCCATCGGCCATGAACAGCACGCCGTGCGCGATGCGCTGGATTTCGGCATTGTGGGTGATGATCACAGTCGTCGTGCCGAGATCCTCGTTGATCTGGGTCAGCGCCTCGAGAACGGTGATACCGGTCCTCGAATCAAGCGCGCCCGTCGGCTCGTCGCACAACAGCACGTTCGGCCTCTTGGCGATGGCGCGGGCAATGGCGACGCGCTGCTGCTCGCCGCCCGACATCTGGGCCGGGAAATGGTTCATGCGCTCGGACAGCCCGACGCGCTCGAGCGCTTCTTCCGGCGTCATCGGATTGCGGGCGATCTCGGTGACAAGCGCCACGTTCTCGCGCGCGGTCAGCGACGGCACGAGATTGTAAAACTGGAAGACAAAACCGACATGATCGCGCCGGAAACGGGTCAGGCCGTTGTCGCCGAGCCTTGTCAACTCGGTGTCTCTGAAAAAGGCCTTGCCCGAAGTCGCACTGTCGAGGCCGCCAAGTATATTGAGAAGGGTTGATTTGCCCGAGCCGGAATGGCCGAGCAAAACCGTCATTTCGCCGCCGGGGAGAGAAAGATCGGCCCCACGGAGCGCAAAGACTGCGGTCTGCCCAGTGCCGTAGGTCTTCGTCAGTTGCTCGGTGCGGAAAGCCAGATCGGACATTCCAACCTCGCATTTCTTTGTTCCATGAGGACGCTAGGGCATATGGGGGACTGCTGGCAAAGGTCAAGCCCCGACCGATCGTCGCAGGCTCGGCAAGACATCATCATGCCAGCATATCGCTGGTGACGACGAAGACAGTATTTCAAGACCATCAGCACACGCGACAGCCCGCCTCAGTACAGTGCAGGCGTTTGATTTGGGGCAAGGCGGGCCTCCGGCATTCAGGTTAGGTCAACCGCAACTCAACAGCCCTGCGGCCGGATACCGTGTCGCATCTTTCTTTCTTCACACCATGGGTATATCAACGCCCAGACTCTTCCCCCCAAGCAGAAACCCGAGGAAAATAGCGATGTCAGCCATTATTGATGTCCATGCGCGCCAGATATTCGACAGCCGCGGCAACCCCACCGTCGAGGTGGACGTGTTGCTCGACGACGGCAGCTTCGGACGCGCCGCGGTGCCGTCAGGCGCTTCGACCGGTGCCCACGAAGCCGTCGAACTGCGCGACGGCGGCCCCGAATACATGGGCAAGGGCGTCACGACCGCTGTCGATAACGTCAACGATGCCATCGCCGACGAGATCCAGGGTCTCGATGCTCTTGATCAGCTCGCCCTCGACCAGGCGATGATCGAGCTCGACGGCACCCCCAACAAGGGTCGCCTGGGTGCCAACGCCATCCTCGGCGTCTCGCTCGCCGTCGCCAAGGCCGCCGCCGAAAGCTCCGAACTGCCGCTCTACCGCTACGTCGGCGGCACCAGCGCCCACGTCCTGCCCGTGCCGATGATGAATATCGTCAACGGCGGCGTGCATGCCGACAACCCGATCGACATGCAGGAATTCATGATCATGCCGGTCGGCGCCGACTCGATCGCCGAAGCGGTCCGCATGGGTTCGGAAGTGTTCCACAACCTCAAGAAGGCGCTTGGCGCCAAGGGCCACAACACCAATGTCGGCGACGAGGGCGGCTTCGCCCCGGGCCTTAGCTCGGCCGACGAAGCTCTCGGCTTCATCACCGGCGCCATCGAATCCGCCGGCTTCAAGCCGGGCGAAGACATCTATATCGCGCTCGATTGCGCCTCGTCCGAATACTACAAGGACGGCAAGTACGAGATGGCGGGCGCCGGCCTGTCACTCAGCTCGGAAGAGAACGCCAAGTTCCTCGCCGACCTCGTTGCGCGCTACCCGATCATCTCGATCGAGGACGGTATGGACGAAGACGACTGGGACGGCTGGAAGGCCCTGACCGAAGCCATTGGCGGCAAGTGCCAGCTCGTCGGCGACGACCTTTTCGTCACCAACACCGAGCGCCTTGCCTCCGGCATCAAGATGGGTGTTGCCAACTCGATCCTGATCAAGGTGAACCAGATCGGCTCGCTCTCCGAGACCATCGCGGCTGTCGATATGGCCCACCGCGCCGGCTACACCTCGGTGATGTCGCACCGCTCGGGCGAAACCGAGGACTCGACAATCGCCGACCTCGCGGTCGCGCTCAATTGCGGACAGATCAAGACCGGTTCGATGTCGCGCTCCGACCGCATCGCCAAGTACAACCAGCTGATCCGCATCGAGGAACAGCTCGACACTTCGGCGGTCTATGCCGGCACGTCGATCCTCAAGGGCTAGGTTAAAGCAGCTAGGGCTGCGCCAATCAGGCGCAGCCTGCCTGCTGACAGCTACTGACAGTTTGCGACACGCGGTCCGGCGAGGATCGCGTGTCGTTTGTTTCGGGCAACAGACCGGAAAGGGGATCGCGAAATGGGCAAGATCAACGCTGAATGGCACAAGGCCAACCTGATGCCAAAGAATCCGAGCGAGGATCAGCGGCTCGAATGGCACCTGGCGCATCTGGAAAACTGTCAATGCCGGACCGATCTGCCCAAATCGGTTCTCGTCACAATGGAAAAGCGCGGCATCCCGGTTCCCGAGATCGCACGCAAGCACATGAAGTCGTTGAAATAGACGCCCCGGGCGCACGCTCCGCGAAAGCGTCACAGCTCGTTAACCTTCTGTTTGCTATATTTTTACTGCTCGAATATTAGCGCGCAGGGCGGTTGAGTCGCGCGTATGCAAAGGTTCGTCATGTCCTTCGAACGGCAAGAATCTTTGTCGCTTTTTCGTTTCAGCCTGACCTTGGCTGCCGCGATCGGCACAGTTGCGTTGGCGTTTGCACCGCCGGTCGATGCCGCCTGGATGTCCGGACGCGGCAACGACGACGCCGGTGTGACCTATCTGGCGGTCATCAACGACGCGCCGGGCGGCGAACGGATCGAACTTAACTGCACGCCGGACGGACAGGCCTTTCTGGCGCTGACCTGGGACGCTGCCGACTCCGACGCCGTGGAGCAGGGGGCGTTGACCCTCAGATTCTTCGTGGGCGACACACACCGCTTTGCCGCACCGGCCCGCTACCGCGCGCTCGATGCGGGCTGGGCCGTCGCCGAGCTCAACGCGCCGGACATTCTTGGTCCGCTGACCGAGGCGATGCTTGTCAGTGCCAGCAACTTCTCGGTCGAGGTCGTTCAGTACGGAGCGGTCTTGAACCATGCGCGCTTTGACATGGATGCGGCAGCCGCCAACATCACACGCTATCGGTCCTACTGCCGGATGTAGCGACCATCCGGCAAGCGCCCGACTATCCTCCTCCGGCAGACGCACTCCCCAATATCGGGTCTGCCGGACCGGCCACGTGCGGACCTCTTCGCGTGGAAACGCCATCCCCGTAGTCGCACTTCCGAAGCGGCGAAGCGCAGACCACTTCCCCAGGAAACGCCATCTTCCGTGGTCGCGCTTCCGAACCGGCGAAGTGCGAACCACTTCGCCTGGAAACGCCATCTTCCGTGGTCGCGCTTCCGAACCGGCGAAGTGCGAACCACTTCGCCTGGAAACGCCATCTTCCGTGGTCGCGCTTCCGAACCGGCGAAGTGCGAACCACTTCGCCTGGAAACGCTCCATAATGGCGCCGAACCGTCGCAGTTTGCGGGTTCCATGCCGCTTGGCCCGGCGTCATGGACTTGATATGTTCGACCCGCAAGGAATCAAGGGGTTGATATGGCTCGGCTAGCGCATTGGCTTGCCTTCGGAATTGCGGGGGTAGTCTTGGCGACGCCGGCTTTTGCCGCATGGACCGGCAAACCGGTCAATGACGGCCATGGCCGCACCTACTTCCTCATGCAGGCAAAGGCCGGCGACGGGACGGCGGAGCTGTTCTGTGGCGCGGGCGGCACCGTCAATTTCTCGCTGATATGGCCCGACCGCAACCATGGCGATGCTGCCGACAACGGCGCGCCGGTCGACATGATGCTGATGATTGGTGCCGGCACCCGTTTCGAGGCAGAATCCTACTACTGGGCTTCTGGCAAGGGGCGGCTCATTCTCGATTACGGCAACCCCGCCGAAGTGCGTGACATCGCCGAGGCCCTGAAGGCACCGGATGCCAGTCTTACGGTTTCGGTCAGCGATAGCGTCAATGGAATCGAGAAGACCGTGGTCTTCGACGCCGAGGGCGCGGCAGAGGCGGCAACCTATTTCCTCGCCTGGTGCCCGGCCGCCCAGTAGCGGCATATGGACCAATCTCTGCCATCCTCCCTCCGGCCACGTCCCGGTCAAGGGCTGGCATCCAAAGCTGTCGTGACGTCGCGCCGGAATCGTCGGCCGGTTTCTGTGCCCTGCAAATGCCCGCAGATTGCGGCCGAGCAGCCCGGCAATTTCACCTCGGCGCAACCCTGCATTAACGAGGTCATGACAAAATGGCCGGAACGCTCCGCGTGAGGATCCATGCCGACTCGCCTGAAAAAACCGTCCGTTCTCAAGCAATTGGCCCTGACCGTCGTTCTGGGGGCCTTTCTGACCTATCTCGGCGCCAACGCCGTTTCCGGTCAGTACGGTCTGATCGGCCAGGAGGAGATGCGCAAGGAAGTGTCGGTGCTGGAGGCTAGGAGTGCGACACTTCAGGCGGAGATCGATTCCATCAAGCATCGCATGACATTGCTTGATCCGACGGCGCTCGATCCGGATCTGCTCAGCGAACGCGCCCACGCGCTGTTGTCGATGTCCCATCCCGACGATATAGTGCTTCTTGACGGCAAGAACGCAGACAATTAGCCGCAACTCGGCTAATATCCATTTGTAACCTAATTCGAGTTAACTGTGTTTTTGTTAATGATTTCAATGCGTAAATCTGCGCATCTCATATGCATTGCGCTCTTGCTCAAGGCCCCAACCGGGGCCATTCTGCACTAATCCGCTCTCGCCGCAGGAGTCTGCTGGTCGGAGAGCCAGGCGGTCCACTTTCGGAGGCGATATATGGCGCGCAAACCTGCAGCCACCAAACCGGCCAAGACCCGGCCCTCTTCTCGTAAACCGGCATCTTCGAATTCGAACCTGCCTGAATTCACCAAGGATGAAGAGCTGTTCGCGTTCCGCGACATGCTGCTGATCCGGCGGTTCGAGGAAAAGGCCGGCCAGATGTACGGCATGGGGCTGATCGGGGGCTTCTGTCACCTCTATATCGGCCAGGAAGCCGTGGTGACGGGCATCAAGATGGCCAGCGAAGAGGGTGACGCCCAGATCACCGGCTATCGCGACCATGGTCACATGCTGTCGATGGGCCTCGATCCCAAGGGGGTCATGGCCGAATTGACCGGACGCGCCGGCGGCTTGTCGAAAGGCAAGGGCGGCTCGATGCACATGTTCTCCAACGAACACCGCTTTTATGGCGGCAACGGCATCGTCGGCGCCCAGGTGAGTCTCGGCACGGGCCTCGCTTTCGCGGCCAAGTACAAGGGCGAGAAGTCGGTCTCGCTGACCTATTTCGGCGATGGTGCTGCCAACCAGGGCCAGGTCTACGAGAGCTTCAACATCGCCAAGCTCTGGAACCTGCCGGTCGTCTACATCATCGAGAACAACAAATACGCCATGGGCACCTCGCTCGAGCGCGCCTCGGCCCAGACCGACCTTTCCCAGCGCGGCGTCAGCTTCGGCATTCCGGGCGAGCAGGTCGACGGCATGGATGTGCGCTTCGTGCGCGAGGCCGCCAAGCGCGCCATCGATCACGCCCGTTCCGGCAAGGGGCCGTATATCCTCGAAATGCTGACCTACCGCTATCGCGGCCACTCGATGTCCGATCCGGCCAAGTACCGGTCAAAGGACGAGGTCCAGACCATGCGCGCCGAGCGCGACCCGATCGAGCAGGTGCGCCAGCGTCTGCTCGCCAATGAGTGGGCCAGCGAGGAAAGCCTCAAGGACATCGAGAAGGACGTCCGCGCCATCGTCACCGAGGCCGCCGATTTCGCCACCAACGATCCCGAGCCGGATGCGTCCGAGCTGTGGACCGACGTGGTTCTCGTCTGAGAACCAGCCGCAAGATTTTCAGGAGCTAGATGAAATGCCGATCGACATTCTGATGCCGGCGCTGTCGCCGACCATGGAAGAGGGCACGCTGGCCAAGTGGCTGGTCAAGGAAGGCGACAAGGTCGCCCCCGGCGACGTTATTGCCGAGATCGAGACCGACAAGGCGACCATGGAGGTCGAGGCGGTCGACGAGGGCACCATCGGCAAATTGCTGGTGGCCGAAGGCACCGAAGAGGTCAAGGTCAACACCGTGATCGCCGCATTGCTCGGGGAAGGCGAGAGCGTCGACGACATCTCGGCATCGGCCGAACCTGCCGCCGCGACCGAATCGGCGCCACAGCCCAAGGTCGAGGCGGAGCCCGCTGCCAAGCCGGCTGAGGCCGATGCGGCGCCCGAAGCGCCGAAGCTGACCGCGGCCGCCGATCCCGACATCCCTGAAGGCACCGAGATGGTCGAAATGACCGTGCGTCAGGCGCTCAACGAGGCCATGGCCGAGGAAATGCGCAAGGACGAAACCGTCTTCATCATGGGCGAGGAAGTTGCGCAGTACCAGGGCGCCTACAAGATCACACAAGGGTTGTTGCAGGAATTCGGCGACAAGCGCGTCGTCGACACTCCGATCACCGAGCATGGCTTTGCCGGCATCGGCGTCGGTGCAGCCTTTGCCGGACTGAAGCCGATCGTCGAGTTCATGACCTTCAACTTCGCCATGCAGGCCATCGACCAGATCATCAACTCGGCCGCCAAGCAGCTCTACATGTCGGGCGGGCAGGTTCATGTCCCGATCGTTTTCCGCGGCCCCAACGGCGCTGCCTCCCGCGTTGCCGCCCAGCACTCCCAGGACTATTCGGCCTGGTACTCCCACGTCCCGGGCCTGACGGTGATTGCGCCCTACAGCGCCGCCGACGCCAAGGGGCTGCTGAAGGCGGCCATCCTGTCGCCCAATCCGGTGGTCTTCCTCGAAAACGAGCTGCTTTACGGGCATTCGTTCGAGGTCCCCAAGCTCGACGACTACGTCCTGCCGATCGGCAAGGCGCGCATCGTTCGCGAGGGCAAGGACGTGACCATCATCTCGTTTTCCGCGGGCATGAAATACGCCACCGAGGCGACCGAGAAGCTGGTTGCCGCCGGCGTCGATGTCGAGCTGATCGATTTGCGCACGCTGCGTCCGATGGACACCGAAACCATCATTGAGAGCGTCAAGAAGACCTCACGATGCGTCACCGTCGAGGAAGGCTGGCCGCAGAGCGGCATCGGTTCCGAGATTGCCTCGCTGCTGATGACGGAGGCTTTCGATTATCTCGACGCTCCGGTCATGCGTGTTTCCGGCAAGGACGTGCCAATGCCCTATGCCGCCAATCTCGAAAAGCTGGCGCTGCCCTCGACGGACGAGGTGATCGCGGCGGTCAACGCAGTGACCTACAGGAGTTGAGCCGATGAGCATCAACATCACCATGCCAGCCCTGTCGCCGACGATGGAGGAGGGCACCCTCGCCAAGTGGCACGTCAAGGAAGGCGACACCGTTGCCCCGGGTGACGTCATCGCCGAGATCGAGACTGACAAGGCGACCATGGAGGTCGAGGCGGTCGACGAGGGCAAGATCGGCAAGATCGTCATCGACGAAGGCACCGAGGAGGTGAAGGTCAACTCCGTCATCGCCGTGCTGCTCGAAGAGGGCGAGAGCGCCGACGATATCGGCGATGTCTCTGCTGCGCCGAAGGCCGAGGAAAAGCCGGCGGAAAAGGCAGCCGAACCGGAAGCCAAACCCGCACCGGCAGCGCCGCAACAAGCGACGCCGGCACCTGCGCCAGCTCCCGCGGCGGCAGCTCCGGCGACCGCTGGCGATAGCAAGCGCACCTTCGCTTCGCCGCTGGCACGGCGCCTCGCCAAGGAAGCCGGCATCGATGTTTCCGCCCTTGTCGGCTCCGGTCCCAAGGGGCGCGTCGTCAAGGCGGATGTCGAAAAGGCCAAGAGCGAGGGCGTGCCGCAGAAATCCGCGCCGGGCGCCGTTGCGCCGCCGCCGGCCATGGATCCGAGCGGCGTTTATGAGGAAGGCACGTTCGAAGCCGTCAAGAACGACGGCATGCGCAAGACCGTGGCCGCCCGCCTGACCGAGGCGCGTCAGACCATTCCTCAGTTCTACATCTCAGCTGATATCAAGATCGATGCGCTCATGGCGGCCCGCGCCGAAATCAATGCCGCAGCGCCCAAGGGTGAAGACGGCAAGCCGACCTACAAGATTTCGGTGAACGACTTCGTCATCAAGGCCTGGGCGCTGGCGCTGCAGCAGGTGCCGAAAGCCAACTGCACCTGGGCTGGAGAAGCGATCTATTATCACAAGGTCTCCGACGTTGCTGTTGCCGTTGCCGTCGAAGGCGGGCTGTTCACGCCGGTCGTCAGGAAATGCGAGCAGAAAACGCTTCGCCAGATCTCCGCCGAGGTGAAGGACCTCGCCACCCGCGCCAAGACCAAGAAACTTGCCCCGCACGAATATGTCGGCGGTTCGACGGCGGTTTCCAATCTCGGCATGTTCGGGGTCACCCATTTCACCTCGATCATCAACCCGCCGCACGGCACGATCATCTCGATCGGGGCCGGCGAGGAACGGGTTTATCCCGACAACGGCGAGATCAAGGTCGGCACCTTCATGACGGTGTCGCTGAGCTGTGACCACCGCACCGTCGATGGTGCGCTCGGAGCCACACTTCTCAATGCCTTCAAGGCGCTGATCGAGAACCCGGTGATGATGCTGGTTTAGGAACCACAAGTATGAAGACCATCCTGTGCTACGGCGACAGCCTCACCTATGGCACCAATCCGGCGGTTGTGGGTGCGCGGCACGCGTTCGAGGACCGCTGGCCGGCTACGCTCGAACGGGGACTCGGGCCCGACAAGGTGCGGGTGATTGCCGAAGGTCTTGGCGGCCGCACGACGGCGTTCGATGATTATTCGAGCCTGGCCGACCGCAACGGCGTCCTTATCCTGCCGACGATCCTCGATAGCCACAAGCCACTCGATGCCGTGGTCATCATGCTCGGCACCAACGACATGAAGTCGTACATCAGCGGCAGCGCCCTGGCCGCTGCCATGGGCATGAAGCGCCTGGTGCAGATCATCCGCACCTTCCCTTATGATGTGGGGATGAAGGTGCCGGATGTCGTCATGGTCTCGCCGCCACATTGCGTCGCGACCGAGCATGCGGATCTGGCCCCCATGTTCCGTCATGGCATGACCGAGAGCCAACTGCTGGCAGAGCACTATCAGCGCGTCGCCGATGAACTCGGCTGTGCTTTTTTCGATGCATCGAGCGTTGCTGCGGCATCTTCGCTTGACGGCGTGCATCTCGATGCGGCAAACACCCGCGCCATTGGCACCGCTCTGGTACCGATTGTGCGGGATGTTCTCGGCCTTTAGTTCAGGACTTCCCGGCGCGTTCACGTATAGCGCAAGACATGGCCAAAAAGCCGACCTGAGGGGACGGCACTACCAACGAGGGAAGACTAATAATGACGAACATGATGCACGAGCTCAGCGAGGAATTTCCGCAATACATCGACCGGATGCAGTTGCTGCGCGTCGCCGACACTCATTTCGCCGATCTCTACAACGAATACCACGACGTCAACCAGGCGGTCTTGCGCGCCGAATCCGACGAAGAACCGACCAGCGACGACCATCTTAATGCACTGCGCCACCGGCGGGTGCAGCTCAAGGATGAAATCTACGCCCGTCTGCAGCAATAGCTGCAGTCGGCCGCGACAGGAACGAGGACTTCATGGCTGATACATACGACCTCATTGTCATCGGATCCGGCCCGGGCGGCTACATTGCCGCCATTCGCGCCGCCCAACTCGGCCTGAAGACCGCCATCGTCGAACGCGAGCACATGGGTGGCATCTGCCTCAACTGGGGCTGCATTCCGACCAAGGCACTGCTGCGCTCGGCCGAGGTCTATTCGCATGTCGCTCATGCCGCCGACTACGGCATCAAGGCCGACAGCTATTCGGCCGACATCGAGGCCATCGTCACCCGGTCGCGCGGCGTTACCAAGCAGATGTCGAATGGTGTCGGCTTCCTGATGAAGAAGAACAAGATCGATGTCATCTGGGGCGAGGGGGCGCTGACCGGCCCCGGCGAGGTCACCGTCACCGAGACCAAGAAGGACATCGTCCAGCCGCAGAATCCCAAGCCCAAGGGCATCCTGCCGACCGGCACCTACAAGGCCAAGAACATCATCGTCGCCACCGGCGCCCGCCCGCGCGTGCTGCCCGGCATCGAGCCGGACGGCGATCGCATCTGGACCTATTTCGAGGCGATGAAGCCCAAGACGCTGCCCAAGTCCCTGTTGGTCATGGGTTCGGGCGCCATCGGCATCGAGTTCGCCTCGTTTTACAGGAGCCTCGGCGTCGAAGTGACCGTCGTCGAACTGCTGCCGCAGATCATGCCGGTCGAGGACGCCGAAATCGCCGCCGTAGCACGCAAGCGCCTCGAAAAGCGCGGTATCCGCATCCTCGTTGATACCAAGGTCACCAAGGTCGACAAGACCAAGACCGGGGTGAAGGCCGAGGTCGTGCCCAAGTCAGGCCAGGCCGAGACGCTAGAGGCCGAATACCTGATCTCCGCCGTCGGCGTTCAGGGCAACATCGAGAATCTCGGGCTCGAAAAGCTCGGGGTCGAGACCGATCGCGGCTGCATCAAGATCGATGCACAGTGCCGCACCAACGTCGCGGGCATATGGGCCATCGGCGATGTCGCCGGGCCGCCGATGCTGGCCCACAAGGCCGAGCACGAGGCCGTCATCGCCGTCGAGGCAATTGCCGGCCATGCCGAGCATCATCTCGACAAGCTCAAGGTCCCGGGCTGCACCTATTGCGAACCGCAGGTGGCCAGCGTCGGCCTGACCGAGGCCAAGGCCAAGGAAGAGGGCCGCGACATCCGCGTCGGCCGCTTCCCGTTCATCGGCAATGGCAAGGCCGTGGCGCTCGGCGATACCGACGGCCTGGTCAAGACCATCTTCGACAACAAGACCGGCGAATTGCTCGGCGCCCACATGGTCGGTCCGGAAGTAACCGAGTTGATCGAAGGATTCGTGGTGGCAATGAATCTCGAGACCACCGAGGAAGAGCTGATGCACACGATCTTCCCGCACCCGACGCTCTCCGAAACAATGAAGGAGAGTGTCCTTGACGCATACGGGATGGCTCTCAATATCTAGGGGGACGCGTCCCGCTGAGGCGTGAACCGGCGATCGGTTCGCAAATGCCGACACAGGCGCGCTGCAAGCGGGTCCATGCCCGCCCCATCCTGATAGGAGACAAGTTCATGCTGGGCTTTTTCATCGCCCTCATTATCGGTGGCGTAGCCGGCTATATCGCCGAGTTGATCATGAAGGTGGATCACCCGATCTGGCTCAACGTCGTGCTCGGCGTTGCCGGGGCGTTTCTGTTCAACGTCCTTGCCTGGCTGGTCTTCGGCATCGCCGGCGGCAATATCATCTGGCAGCTGATCGCCGGCATCGTCGGCGCCTGCGCCCTGATCTGGGCCTATCGCCAATACGAAAAGCGCCAGGGCTAGCGCCTGTCGAGGCATGGCGTTTTGAGCCGGCGAACCGGACTCCAGCTCGCCGGAAAGCGCTCTGAAAGGAGGCCCGAACCATGTGGCACGCACTCGCCGTCTGGGCCGTAATCGGCCTGATCGCCGGCTGGCTGGCCAGCCTGTTCCTCGGCGGCAAGGGTCTGATCCGCTATGTCCTTGTCGGCATGATCGGGTCTGTGGTCGGTGGCTACCTGGTGGCATTCACCGGCGTTTCCATTCCGATCGGCAATTTCTGGGTGCGCGAGGTGATCATCGCCGCAATCGGCGCCACAATCGTCATCATCGTGTCCCGGATTCTGGCGGGGCGGCGCTGAAATGACGCCGGCTCGCAAGACCTTCTTCTGGATTTTCGGCGTCATGGCCGGATTCGGCCTGCTGCTCGGGCTTGTCAACCTGGCCGCCCCCGATGCCGTTTCGGTCACATGGAACGAAGAGAACGTCGAGGGTATCAATTCGCTGTGGGTTGGCCTTATTTCCGGAGCCATACCTGGTATTCTGTTCGGACTGATTGGCGCCGGCATCGCCGCACTGATCGGCCGCGGCAAGAAACCTGCAAAGGACTAGAATCCGCCTTATGGTCGTTCTTCTCGACAAAACCAAGCCGTCGCCGCGCCATCCCGAAAAGGCGCATCGTCCCGACAACGAAATCCAGCGCAAGCCGGACTGGATCCGGGTCAAGGCACCTGGCTCGCCGGCCTATAGCGAAACGCACAGGATCATCCGCGAGAACGGGCTCGTCACGGTCTGTGAAGAGGCCGGATGCCCCAATGTCGGGGAGTGCTGGGAAAAGCGTCACGCGACCATGATGATCATGGGCGAGATCTGCACCCGCGCCTGCGCCTTCTGCAATGTCAGGACCGGCCTGCCGCTGCCGCTCGACCCGGAAGAACCAAACAAGGTGGCCAATGCTGTCGAAAAGCTCGGACTCGAGCACGTCGTCATCACCTCGGTCGATCGCGACGACCTCGAGGACGGCGGGGCCCAGCATTTTGCCGAGGTCATCGCCGCCATCCGCGCCCGCATGCCGAAAACGACCATCGAGATCCTGACGCCGGATTTCCTCAGGAAGCCCGGCGCTCTGGAAGTCGTTGTCGCGGCGCGGCCGGACGTGTTCAACCACAACCTCGAAACCGTGCCGTCCAACTACCTGACGGTCAGGCCCGGTGCGCGCTATTTCCATTCGATCCGGCTGTTGCAGAGGGTCAAGGAGCTTGATCCGGAGATGTTCACCAAGTCGGGCATCATGGTCGGCCTTGGTGAGGAACGGAACGAAGTGCTCCAGCTGATGGACGACCTGCGCTCCGCCGATGTCGATTTCCTCACCATCGGGCAATACCTGCAGCCGACCAAGAAACACGCCAAGGTCGAGCGTTTTGTCACGCCGGAAGAGTTCACTTCCTACGCCACCATCGCCCGCACCAAGGGCTTCCTCATGGTTTCGTCGTCGCCTCTGACGCGCTCCTCTCATCACGCCGGCGAGGATTTCGCCAAATTGAGGACGGCACGGCAGGCCAAGCTCGGACACTAGGTCAGGTCGCACCATGCCGAAACTGAGCTTCGAGCGGCGGGTGGCGCATTCTGCCGAGCAGATGCTGTCGCTGGTTGCCGACATGCGCTCCTACCCGGATTTCGTGCCCAACTGCACGGCCATGACAGTGCACGACGAAAAAGCCGAAGGCTCCGAGGTCCGGCAACTTGCCACCATGACGGCGCAGCTCGGACCTTTGACCCAGGCCTACACCAGCAAGGTGGTGACCGATCGTGATGCGGGACTGATCACGACTGATGCCATCGACGGGCCGTTTTCGCACCTTTCCGGACGATGGTCGTTCACGCCCGACGGCAGTGGCGCCTTTGTCCGTTTCGACATCGATTTCGGATTTGCCAACCGGCTGGTTGCCGCCGTGGCCGAGCCCGCGTTCGGCGCCAAGCAGTCAGAGATCATGGACGCCTTCCTCAGAGAAGCCGACCGGCGCTTCGGCTAGCTGCAGGCCGGGCCATACAGCCAAATCAGGCGCGAGCCACCTGATCGGATCGTGCCGCGCGAACGCGCGTGAACAGCCAGATCGACACCGGCAGGAACACGATCGAGGTGACCATTCCCGGCTCCATCGAACGCGTGAAAACGCCAACCAGGACATGCACGAGGAAATAGAGCGACATGCCGATGAGAAACACCATCTGGTAGAGCCGCATCAGCTTGCGGTTGCGCCGCAACACGAATGCCAGCACGAACACCAGCACACCAACAAGAACCACCACCAGGGCAAAGGTCCCCTGATTGAAGGAAATCATCGGGATGTCGATGCGCTGCTCACGCGCCCAGCCGGGCAGATCGAGAAGCACTTCTTCAGCGCCGTGCAGCGCGAACATGAAAAACACCAGCGGCCAGTAGCGCGCCGGGTTTTCGGTGCGCATCGGCTGTCTCTGGTCGGCAAAGGGTGTGTTGGATGTCTCGGTCATCATCAATCACCTTTTCGTCGCCGCAATCAGCAAATCAAGCGCATGCAATATCGTCCTTGCGCGCACCTCGGCCCGTCCGACATCGCCGAACAGGCGTTTTTCGACATGCGTTCCGTCCGGCCCAGCTAGGCCGAACCAGACGAGGCCAACCGGCTTGTCGGGCGTGCCTCCGCCCGGTCCGGCGATACCGGTCACGGCAATCGCAAAATGCGTACCGGCCTTGTTCAGTGCCCCTTCAGCCATCGCGCGTGCGGTCTCGGCCGAGACGGCGCCATGGACATCCAGGGTCTCGGCAGAAACTCCGAGCATGCTCACTTTGGCATCATTGGCATAGGTAATAAACCCACCATAGACCACCTCGGACGACCCACCGACAGATGTCAGAGCACCGCCGATCAAGCCGCCCGTACAGCTTTCTGCCGTGACAACACTTGCTTTTCGGGCAATCAGCGCCGCGATTGTTTCGGCGGCACGAGCGGCAATGCGGTCGGACAGGGGGGCGATCATCAGTATTCCGGAAGCTCGATGCTGGCACTGCCGATGGTGGCGATGCCTTCTTCGCGCCCGACAAATCCCATTTTCTCCGAGGTGGTCGCCTTGACCGAAACCCGGGAAACGTCGATGGCGCAGATACGGGCGATGTTTTCGCGCATGGCGCCGACATGCGGGCCGATCTTCGGGCGTTCGGCGACAATGGTCAGGTCGAGATTGACGATGCGCCCGCCGCGCGCCGCAACCCGGTCAGCAGCAAAATGCAGGAAAGTCTCGGACGGCTCGCCCCGCCACTTCTCGTCGCTCGGCGGGAAATGAGTGCCGATATCGCCCTCGGCCAACGCCCCGAGCAGGGCGTCTGTGAGCACGTGCAGCCCGGCGTCGGCATCCGAGTGGCCCTTGAGCTTTCTGTCGTGCGCAATGGTGACGCCACCAAGGATCACGGCATCGCCTGCTACGAAGGGGTGAACATCGTAGCCATTGCCGATGCGGGTCTGCATGGTTCTGGTTCCCTTGAGGATATGGGCGGCGCGAACGAGGTCGCCAGGCATGGTGATCTTGATGTTGTCCGGGCTTCCGGGCGACAGCACCACCGGAACGCCACCCCATTCGGCAATGGCGGTATCATCGGTGAACCCGTCGGTGATCTCGTTGACGCGCCGGTGCAGGTCGAAAATTGTCGGAAAACGGAACCCTTGCGGCGTCTGGGCGGCGAACAATTGCGTGCGATCCTCGGTGCCGCCGACAGTCCTTCCATCGGAGGAACGCTTGATGGTGTCGATGACCGGGATCGCCGGCAGAACCGCCACCGCATGATCGAGCGTGGCGATCACCCCGTCGATCACCCGCCGCGGCACGATCGGACGGGCCCCGTCATGGATCAGCACAAGGTCCGGGGCGTGTTCTGCCAGCGCTTCCAGACCCTTGAGCACCGAAATCTGCCGCGTCGCCCCGCCGATCACCGGCGCCAGCATCTTGGCATCGTCAATGCCTTGCAGACCGTGATACCTGTCCTGATCGCCGTCTCGGATGACAACGGCGACACGATCGATTTCCGCGTGTCGGAGGAAAGCGGAGATCGCAGCGCCGAGCACCGGCTCGCCCTCGATCAACTGGTACTGCTTGGGCAGGTCCTCGCCGACGCCGAACCGGCTGCCGCTGCCGGCCGCCACGATCAACACTGCAATGGTCTTGTCGTTGTGCACGCGCTGCTCCGGATCGGCTGGCCGCTGCCAGCCGCATTGACGCCTGTTCGCCGGGCCGTCCGTCTTCATGAACGGGAGAATATCGACCGCTCCCCGGGCTCCGGCGGCACAGGCCCGACAGGTCTCTAGCCCTCGCTGTGCCGCCCGGCAAGAGAAAGCCATTCCAATCAGGCGCGACAAGGGAAAATATGAGGCAGAAGACGATGAATGCTTATTGCAACGGCGGGAATAATGACTATTGTGCGGGCTCAATGTGCAGATTGACTTAATTGAGGGCATTTTGGTGAATTTATCCGATCTGCCCGGTGTCGGCGCTCATCAAATGGGCAATCGTGCCGCTCTCGCTCCCATGGCTGGAATCAGTGACCGCCCGATGCGGGCTCTCGCGGCGCGATTTGGCGCCGGCTGGGTCGTGTCGGAAATGATCGCTTCCAATGCTCTGTCGACCGGTCAGCGCGACATGGTGCGGCGGCTGAGCAAATGGGAGTCCGATCTGCCCCACGTCGTCCAGCTCGCCGGCAACGAACCCGAGTGGATGGCGCTTGGCGCCACGCTTGCCGCCGAGGCCGGGGCCGACATTATCGACATCAATTTCGGCTGTCCGGCCAAGCGCGTCACCAACGGCTATGCCGGCTCGGCGCTGATGCGCGTCCCCGACCAGGCGCGGCGGCTGATTGATGCCGTCACCGCTGCCGTCGACCTGCCAGTCACCGTCAAGATGCGGCTTGGCTGGGACGAAGACAGTCTCAACGCCGCTGCCTTTGCGGCAATGACGGTGGATGCCGGCGCCCGCATGGTCACGGTTCACGGCCGCAGCCGCTGCCAGTTCTACAAGGGAACGGCGCGCTGGGCTGTGGTGCGCGAGGTCGTCGAAGCCGTCGATGTGCCGGTTCTGGTCAACGGCGATATCACCGACAGTGCCAGCGCCCGTGAGGCGCTCCGGCTGTCTGGCGCCAATGGCGTCATGATCGGACGCGGCGCCCAGGGCCAGCCCTGGGTGGTCGGCCAGATCGGCGCGGCCCTTGAGGACCGCCCTGTGATCCAGCCACCGCGCAGCGCGGCGCTGGCCGAGCTTGTCGCCGGCCACTACGAAGCAATGCTCGATGAATACGGCACGCGCATCGGCGTCCGCGCCGCCCGCAAGCATCTGAACTGGTATATCGAGGCCAACGCACAAGGGCTCGCTGCCGATCTGCGCCATACGCTTCTGACCGAGACACGGCCGGACCGCGTGCTGGCACTCTTGCCTGATATTTTCGACACCGATCTCGAGGCGGCAGCATGACGGGCGACAGCCATCCACTCGAATGGAGCGTTCTGCAGGCCCTGGCGCAGCCGGTGTTGCTGTGTGGACCGCAAAGCGAGATCGTTTTCGCCAACTACGCCGCCGAGGCGTTTTTCGGCTCATCCTCGTCGGTCCTAACCCGGCAGAATCTTTCCGATCTCATCGCCTTCGGCTCGCCGATCCTCAGCCTGGTCGAAACGGTCAATGCCCGGAAGGCGCCGCGCACCGAGTACCGCATGCGCGTCGGCTCGTCGCGCTTCGGCGAAGACCGCACTGTCGACGTCTTCGCTTCACCGCTGGCCGAGCACGAGGGCAGGGTGGCGCTGCTGTTCCAGGAGCGCACCATGGCCGACACCATTGATCGTCAGCTGGTCTCGCGCGGCGCGGCGCGTTCGGTGACCGGGCTCGCCTCGATGCTGGCCCATGAGATCAAGAACCCGCTGTCGGGAATTCGCGGCGCGGCGCAGCTGCTCGAACAATCGGTCAGCGAGGACGAGATCCCGCTCGCCCGGCTGATCCGCCAGGAAACCGACCGTATCGTCACGCTGCTCGACCGCGTCGACGTGTTCGGCGACGACCGGCCGCTGGAGCGCACGCCGATCAACATCCACGACGTTCTCGAACACGTCAAACTGCTGGCCAAGTCCGGCGCTGCGCGGCACATCGCCTTTTCCGAGGTCTACGACCCGTCGCTGCCGCCGGTTAACGGCAATCGCGACCAGCTCATCCAGGTCTTCCTGAACCTGGTGAAGAACGCCTCGGAAGCGCTTTCGCGCACATCCAATCCCGAGATCAAGTTCACAACGGCCTTCCGGCCAGGCATCCGCATTTCCGTGGTCGGCATGCCTGGACGCATTTCGCTGCCGCTCGAAATCGTCATCGAGGACAACGGTCCGGGCGTGCCGTCCGAATTCATGCCGTTCCTGTTCGATCCGTTTGTCACCACCAAGTCGAACGGTTCCGGGCTGGGACTGGCGTTGGTTGCCAAGATCATCGGCGACCATGGCGGGGTGATCGACTGCGATTCAAAGCCGGGCCGCACCCGTTTCCGTATTCTGCTCCCCGTGGTCGACCAAGCGCCCGGTTCCCGGAACATAGAGGAGGGCGCCTCATGAGCACCCATCTTGTCCTTCTCGCCGACGACGATGCGGCCATCCGCATGGTCCTCAATCAGGCCCTGACCCGCGCCGGCTACGACGTTCGTCCGACAGGCAACCTGTCGACCATGTGGAACTGGGTCTCGCGCGGCGAAGGCGACGTGCTGATCACCGATGTCGCCATGCCGGACGGCAATGCCTTCGACATCATGCCGAAGATCCACAAGATGCGGCCCGACCTGCCGGTCATCGTCATGAGCGCGCAGAACACCTTCATGACGGCGATCCGCGCCTCCGAGGCCGGCGCCTACGAGTATCTGCCCAAGCCCTTCGACATCGGCGAAGTACTGTCGATCGTCGCCCGCGCCCTCAGCGAAGCCAAGAAACCCCGCGCCTCGGAGCCGCCGCCCGAAGACGGGCAGGACAACATGCCGCTTGTCGGGCGCTCGCCGGCCATGCAGGACATCTATCGCGTCCTCGCCCGGCTGATGCAGACCGACCTGACGGTGATGATCACCGGCGAGAGTGGCACCGGCAAGGAACTGGTGGCGCGTGCGCTCCACGACTTCGGCAAGCGCCGCAACGGGCCGTTTGTTGCCATCAACATGGCGGCGATCCCGCGCGACCTGATCGAAGCGGAACTGTTCGGCCACGAGAAGGGCGCCTTCACCGGCGCCACGGCGCGCTCTTCGGGACGGTTCGAACAGGCCGAGGGCGGCACACTTTTCCTCGATGAGATCGGCGACATGCCGATGGATGCACAGACCCGGCTTTTGCGCGTCTTGCAGGAAGGCGAATACACCATGGTCGGCGGGCGTACCTCGCTCAAGACCAATGTCCGCATCGTTGCCGCCACCCATCGCGATCTCAACCAGATGATCCGGCAGGGTCTGTTCCGCGAGGACCTGTTCTATCGCCTCAATGTCGTGCCAATCCGGCTGCCGCCGTTGCGCGAGCGTACCGACGACATCGCCCATCTTGTCGGGCATTTCCTCAGGACGGCGCAGCAGGAAGGCGACCCGTCCAAGGTGATCTCAGCCGATGCGTTGCGGCTGATGCAGAACTATGCCTGGCCGGGCAATGTCCGCGAACTGGAAAACCTCGTCAGGCGCTTGTCGGCGCTCTACGCCGACGAGACCATTACCCCGGAAATGGTTCAGCACGAGCTTCACCTGACCGATCGCACCCCGGCCGGCGTTGCCTCGGGGCCGGTCGATATCGGCACGGCGGTCGAGCTTCACGTCAGCCAGCTTCTGCGTGAAACCGATCCCAACATGCCGGCACAGGGACTGTACCAGCAGATCCTCGACCGGGTGGAATCGCCGCTGATCGCCATGGTGCTCAACGCCTGCAGTGGCAACCAGATCAAGGCGGCCGAACTGCTGGGCCTTAATCGCAACACATTGCGCAAGAAAATCCGGGCTCACGGCATCGAGATCGTCAAGCAGTCGCGCCGTACCTGAGCGGTCCGGTCGTTGCAGTAACGCTGATCATCGCTGTGCCGGAAAGCAGGGCGCTAACCGCACCTGTTTCAATTTTGCAACATATCGCTTGATTTGGGCCGGGTTTCTTGCCAGATTCCGGCTCCGACACAGCCGAATTGCCGAGGCGCCACGCGGCGTGTGACATGGATAACACAGCCGCCAACCCCACACCCTCATCTTCCCCGGTGCAAAATCCGGAGCGAACGTTGCGCGTGAACGGCACAGCCATCATGCGCTCGCTCGGCGTGGTCATCGTTCTGGCCGCCACCGTGTTCGCCTCGGGCTCGTTCCTGGTGATGACCGGGGCGACCAAGATCGAACCGAGCCCGGAAGTGTGGACGATCATCTGGATCGTCAACGCCATCCTGATCCTGATGGTCGTGGCGCTGGTGCTGACCGAGGTCATCCTCCTGATCAGGGCGCGACGGCGCAAGATGGCCGGTGCAAGGCTGCAGACGCGCATGGTCGCCATGTTCGCGGTCATGGCCGGCGTTCCGGCGGTCATCGTCGCCATTGTCGCGACCATCGCTCTCGACCAGGGGCTCGATCAATGGTTCTCGGAGCGAACTTCATCGATCGTCGAGAGTTCACGCCAGGTCGCCGCCTCCTATCTCAACGAGCACGCCCAGGTTCTCAGGGACGACATCATCTGGGTCGCGACCGAGCTCGAATCCGCCCACGACCTCTATGTTTCGGACAAGGATCGCTTCCAGCGCGTCCTGACCTCGCTGGCGGTGACGCGCTCTCTGCCGTTCACCTCGCTGATCCGTGCCGACACGACCCTGATCATGAAGGCGCAGATCAACGTGCCGGCCTCGGCGCCGGCCATGCCGAAATCGATCATGCCGGACGTCAGGGAAACCGTGCCGACGCTGATCGCACCGGGCTCGACCAATTTCGTCGGCTCGGTGGTCAAGCTCAGGGGCTATGACGACACGTTTCTTTTCGTTGCCCGGCCGGTCGATCCGGAAGTGCTCGAGTATATGCGCCTGGCCGACCAGACGATCACCGAATACCGGCAGTACGCGTCCAACCGCCTCGTCTTCCAGATCACCTTCGCCTTGATGTATTTCGGCGTCGCCTTCGTGCTGCTGCTGGCGGCGCTGTGGCTCGGCATTGCCCTTGCCAACCGCTTCGTTTCGCCGATCCGCAACCTGATGATCGCCGCCAATCGCATGTCGACAGGCGATCTCAAGGTCGACGTACCGGTGACCGAGAAGACCGGCGACCTGCACGATCTGTCGATGCAGTTCAACCGCATGACCCGCCAGCTCAGGCAACAGCGCCGCGCGCTGGTTCAGGCGTCCGAGACCAATGAGAAGCGCCGCCAGTTCACCGAGGCCGTGCTCGAAGGCGTTTCGGCCGGCATTGTCGGTCTCGACTCGGACGGGCAGGTCACGCTGGTCAATTCAACCGCCTGCGCCATGCTCGACCGCGCCGAGGTCGACCTGCTGCGCGAGGATATCGCCGTCGCTGTGCCCGAGCTCGAACCGATCATCGAGCGGGCCCGCCAGGGACGCCGCGGCCAGGTGCAGGACCAGATCAAGCTCGGCGCAGCCAATGATCCCCGCATCTACCAGGTTCGGCTGACCCGCGAAGGGTCGATGACAGAATCCAAGGGATATGTGATGACGCTCGACGACATGAGCGAGTTGATCACTGCCCAGCGCAACAGCGCCTGGGCCGATGTCGCCCGCCGCATCGCGCATGAGATCAAGAACCCGCTGACCCCGATCCAGCTGAGCGCCGAACGCCTGCGCCGGCGCTATGCCAACAGGCTCGAGGACGATTTCGACGTCTTCGACAAATGCATCAACACCATCATCCGGCAGGTCGGCGACATCGGCAAGATGGTCGACGAATTCTCCTCTTTCGCCCGGATGCCGGCAGCGACACAGGATTACGCCGACCTTTCCGACACCATCAGGCACGTGGTTTTCCTCGAAAGCGTGCGCCAGCCCGAGATCGAGTTGCGCGTCGACCTGCCCGAGGCGCCGATCACCGCTTATTTCGATCATCGTCTGGTCTCTCAAGCCTTGACAAATATTATCAAGAATGCTGTCGAAGCCATTGAGAATGCTGGTCTTTCAAACATAGAATATCCACGGATTATTGCTGGCGCCCATACCGAGGGTGACGTGGCGCGCGTCGAAATCAGCGACAACGGACTCGGCTGGCCGAAAGAGAACCGGCATCAGCTGCTCGAGCCCTATGTGACATCGCGCGAAAAAGGCACAGGTCTTGGTCTTGCGATTGTCGCAAAGATCGTAGAGCAACACGGCGGCACCATAGAGTTGCGGGACAGCCCCGAGGACGAGAACGGGCGCATCGGGGCGTGTCTCAGTTTTACCTTGCCGCTTCACGCGCCGGGCGAAGCCGGCGGAAAACCGGGCGGAGACGTTCAGTCACGAGAGGAGACGGGGCACGTTGGTGCCGCGGCGGACTAGCACATGGCCTTGGACATTCTGATCGTTGACGACGAGGAAGACATTCGCGACCTGATCGCGGGCATCCTCGAGGACGAGGGCAACGAGACACGGCAGGCGCACGATGCCGATTCGGCGCTTGAGGAAATCGCCCGTCGTCGCCCGAGCCTTGTCTTTCTCGATATCTGGCTGCAGGGGTCGCGGCTCGACGGACTGCAACTGCTCGATGAGCTGCAGTCCCAGCATCCTGACCTGCCGGTGGTGATGATCTCCGGGCACGGCAATGTCGAAACCGCGGTCTCGGCCATTCGGCGCGGGGCCTACGACTACATCGAAAAGCCGTTCAAGATCGACCGGTTGCTGCTCGTCACCCAACGCGCCATGGAGGCGACCCGCCTCAAGAGCGAGAATGCCGAGCTCAAGGAACGCGCCGCGGTGCCGTTTTCCGAGATCGTCGGTCAGTCGCCTTCGATCGCGGCGGCACGCACGGTGATCGAGAAGTCGGGCCCGACCAATTCGCGCATCTTCGTCTCCGGGCCTTCGGGAACCGGCAAGGGCCTGTGCGCCCGCCTGATCCACCGCCACAGCCAGCGGGCAGGCGGACCGTTCGTCGAATTCAACGCCATGCTCTATGATCCCGAAGAGGTACCGATCCTGCTGTTCGGACGCGAAATTCGTGACCGGTCCGGTAGCGTCCGTACCGAGGTCGGGGCGCTCGAACGCGCTCATGGCGGCACTTTGCACCTCAGCGAAGTGACGGGACTGCCCCAGCCGGCGCAGACGGCACTGCTGCGCACCCTGGTCGAGGGCCGGTTTCAGCGCGTCGGCGGACAGGTTGCCGTGCCCGTTGACGTGCGCATCATTTCCTCGAGTTCGCAGAACCTTGCAGGCTTGATCGAAGAGGGGGCCTTCCGCTCCGATCTGTTCCACCGCCTGTCGGTGGTACCGCTCAAGCTGGCGCCACTCAGGGAACGCCGCGAGGATGTTCCCTCGCTGGTCGGCATGTTCATCGAGCAGGTGTGCCGGGTGCACAACCTGCCGCGCCTCAAGATCGGCGACGACGCCCTGGCCGTGCTCCAGGCCCAGGACTGGCCGGGCAACGCCCGCCAGCTGCGCAATTCGATTGAGCGCCTGCTGATCCTTCTGCGCGACCAGCAGCCCGAGGACGGCGTCATATCGGCGGCGCTGCTGCCGTCCGACATCGGCGAAGTGCTCCCGACCGTGGGTGACACCGATGCATCGGCGCACCTGATGAGCCTGCCGCTCAAGGAGGCGCGCGAGATCTTCGAGCGCCAGTACCTGACCGCCCAACTCGAACGCTTCGGCGGCAATGTTTCCAAGACCGCGGAATTCGTCGGCATGGAGCGCAGCGCCCTGCACAGGAAGATCAAGTCTCTGGGCCTGACCGAGCGCAATGGCGATGCGGCGGGCCAGATCGAACAGGAAGAACCATGCGAGTAATCGTTTCGGGTGCCGGCCAGGTTGGCTACGGCATCGCCGAAAAGCTCTCCAACGAGGGCATCGAGGTCACCGTTATCGACAATGATGCCACGCTGGTTCAGCGGGTGCGCGACAATCTCGACGCACGCGGCATCCATGGCCATGGTTCGCATCCGGACGCGCTGGCGCAGGCCGGGGCGCGGGACGCCGACATGCTGATCGCCGTCACCCAGGTCGACGAAGTCAACATGACGGCCTGCCAGGTGGCCCACTCGATCTTCGAGGTGCCGACGCGCATCGCCCGTATCCGTGCCCAGTCCTATCTGAGGCCCGAATGGAGCAATCTGTTCACCCGTGACCATTTGCCGATCGACGTCATCATTTCACCCGAGACCGAGGTCGGCGATCTGATCCTGGAGCGGCTCGCCCATCCCGGCGCCTCCGAGATCGTCTCCTTCGAGGACGGGCAGGCGGTGGTGCTGGTCATCGACGTGCACGAGGACTGCGCCGTTATCGATACGCCCCTCCGGCACCTGACTGACCTGTTCCCCAATCTCAACGCCACAGTGATGGGGGTACGGCGCAATGGCCAGTCGATGATCCTGCACGCCTGGGAATCGATGATTGCCGGCGACCAGGCCATCGTCGCCGTCGCTCGCGACCAGGTTTCCCGCGTGCTCGGCCTGTTTGGGCGCGACGAGCAGCCGCCGTCGCGCATCGTCATCGCCGGCGCCGGCAATATCGGGCGCTATGTCGCCAAGAAGCTCGAAAGCAAGTCGGATGGCACCACCGTGCGCCTGATCGAGAACAACCGGATCATTGCCCAGATGGCGGCCGAGAGCATGGACCGCTCGATCGTGGTGTTCGGCGACGCACTGCAGGAGGACATTCTCAGGGAGGTCGACATCCGCGACGCCCAGATGTTCCTCGGTCTGACCAATGACGACGAAACCAACATCCTCAGTTCCGTGCTCGCCGACGAACTGGGTTGCAAGGCCAATTTTGCCCTGGTCAACCAGCCGCAATACCCGCGTTTCGCCCGGCGCCTCGGTGTCGATGCCTTCATCAGTCCGCGCGCCGTCACCGTCTCGAAGATCCTCAGGCACGTCCGGCGCGGCCGCATCCGCGGGGTCTACTCGCTGTTCGACGGGGGCGCCGAGCTGCTGCAGGCCGAGGCGCTCGAAACCAGTCCGCTCGTCGGCACGCCCCTGCGTGACATCAACGTTTCGGCCGGCATCAGGTTCGGCGCCATCGTCCGCGGCAACCAGGTCATCCTGCCCTCTGGCGATACCCGGATCGAAGCCGGTGATTTCGTCGTTGTCATGGCATTGGCCACTGCCGTCAGGAAGGTCGAGCAGATGTTCCGGGTCAGCATCGATTTCTTCTGATCACCGGCCGGCAGCACCAGGAACGGTTTGGCATATCCGGATCATGTTCCTCTGGAGCCGCGGTTCCTTTAAGGCCCTTATGGCTATTGGGCAAATCTGCAAGCTCGTGTATGGTTGCGCCTGCAGGCGCATGCTCGATGCGGTTGCGCCAGAAAGGGGCTAGAGTCTGTCATGGCACCTGAGGGCCGGCGGGGGAGCCGGTGGCCGCCGACAGACCGACAAACAAGTAGAAGGCGAAAAAATGCCCAACGACAAGGTTCAGAACCTCCAGGATGCTTTCCTTAATCACGTTCGTCGTCAGAAGGTCTCGGTTACGATCTTCCTGGTGAACGGTGTCAAACTGCAGGGCGTCATTACCTGGTTCGACAATTTCTGCCTGTTGCTGAGGCGGGATGCACAGTCTCAGTTGGTGTATAAGCACGCGATCTCGACGATCATGCCGGGTGCGCCGATCCAGCTGTTCGATCCCGAACACACCGGAGGCGACAACGACTGATCGCGAAGCGGTCGAGCCGGGTGAGGGCAGTCCGGCGCCGCATGACCATCATGATGAAACCGCGACCCGTGCGCCGCGGCCGAGGGCTGTTGCCATCTCCGTGGATATCGGCGGCAAGTCCTTGCGCGTCTTCGCGGCCCGTCGCGCCGAGTTCGAGGGCCTGTGCAAGGCCATCCCGATCGACCTGGTGTTCACCGAAGGCGTACGGCTGAAAACCATCCGGCCGGCGACCTATATCGGCGGTGGCACCGTCGAAACGCTTGCCGAACGCATCAAGGCCGAGGAAATCGACCTTCTGCTTGTCGATGCCCAGCTGTCACCGATCCAGCAGCGCAATCTCGAACGCGCAACTGGCGCCAAGGTGCTGGACCGCACCGGGCTGATTCTAGAAATCTTCGGCGACCGCGCCTCGACACGGGAAGGTGTGCTGCAAGTCGAATTGGCCCATCTCAACTACCAGAAAAGCCGCCTCGTGCGGTCCTGGACCCACCTCGAGCGCCAGCGCGGCGGTGGCGGCTTCCTCGGTGGCCCGGGCGAAACCCAGATCGAAAGCGACAGGCGCAACCTGCAGGAGCGGATCAAGCTCCTTGAAACGCGCATCGACAAGGTGCGGCGCACCCGCGCCCTGCAGCGCAAACCGCGCAAGGAAGCGCCGTTCCCGTTCGTCGCCATCGTCGGATACACCAATGCCGGCAAATCAACGCTGTTCAATCACCTGACCGGCGCCGGCGTGATGAGCAAGGACCTGCTGTTCGCCACCCTCGACACCACCGTGCGCAAAGCAAAACTGCCGCACGGCCGCGATGTCATGCTGTCGGACACTGTCGGGTTCATCGCCGATCTGCCGCACGACCTCGTCGCCGCCTTCCGCGCCACGCTTGAAGAGGTGATCGGCGCCGATGTCATCCTGCATGTGCGCGACATTGCCAATCCCGACCATGCCGCCCAGGCCGAGGACGTGTTGACCGTTCTGTCCGAGCTCGGCGTTTCCGGCGAGTCCGTGCCGATCATCGAGGCCTGGAACAAGATCGACCTTGTGCCGCAAGGCTCGGAGGTTGGTGTCGTGCCGGCCGGCAAGGTTGCGGCGACAGTTCCGGTTTCGGCGGCAACGGGCGAGGGGGCCGAGGCACTTCTCGCGGCGATCGAAACGGCACTGGCCCAGCGCACCGAGGAATTCGCCCTCAAGTTGCCGCACGGCAACAGCGACGAGCTCGGCTGGCTGTATGCCCATACCGAAATTCTCGAACGGCGCGAACCTGACATGGATGGAACCTATTTCCTGGTGCGCGTCGAGCCGGCGCACCGGTCCGGCTTCTTCCGGCGCTATCGGGCCTTCCTGAGGTCACCGGAAGCCGCCTGAGCACAAGTGTCGGTATCGCCGGCAGATCCTAGTCCGCCGCCTTGTCCTTCGCCCTGATCTCGTTCCAGAAGCTGTCGAGCCTGTCCATGCCGGCATCGGAGACCGTCAGACCTTCCTCGCGGCAACGCGCCTCGACGTGGTGGAAGCGCCGGGTGAACTTGAGATTGGCCGAGGTCAGAGCGGCCTCCGGCTCGATGCCGAGATGGCGGGCGAGACTGGCCACGGCGAACAGCACGTCGCCGAGTTCCTCCTCGGTGCGCTTGCGATCGCCGGAATGGACCGCTTCCTGCACTTCGTCGATTTCCTCGCGAACCTTGTCGATCACCGCATCGACATCGGGCCAGTCAAAGCCGGCACGGGCGGCGCGCTTGTCGAGCTTTTCGGCGCGCGACAGCGCCGGCAGGGTGCGCGGCACATCGTCGAGCAGGGACGGAGGCGTGTCGTCAGCCTTGCTGCCGGCCTTGCCGGCGCGTTCCTCCGCCTTGATCTGTTCCCAGCGCACGCTGGCCTCGCCGGCTGAACTGGCTGAAATATCGCCGAAAACATGAGGATGGCGGCGGATCATCTTGGTGGTGATGGCCTCGACGACGTCGCCGAAATCAAACAGCGCGCGCTCATCGGCCATTTGGGCGTGGTAGACCGATTGCAGCAGCAGATCGCCCAGTTCCTCGCGCAGATGCTCATAGTCCTCGCGTTCGATGGCGTCGGCGACTTCGTAGGCTTCCTCGATCGTATAGTGCTTTATGGTGGCGAAATCCTGCTCGAGATCCCAGGGACAACCGCCATCGGGATTGCGCAGCGCCGCCATGATCTCGAGAAGCCGCGAAATGTCGCGCGAAGGTTGCATGGCCGCTCTCCGGTTCGATGGCGTGGTCCCGGCCCGAACAGGCCGGATCAGGCGCGTTGTGCGGGGTGACAAGCCCGATCAGGCCGGATCGAGAAAATCGTGGTCGCGCCCGTTGAAGTCGCGGACTCTATAGCGTCCGGCGCCGAGATCGACAACGCCTGAGACCGGGATCGCCACTTTGCCGTGCCCACCGGGCAGATCGAGCATGAGACTGGGCTGGCACAGACCCGAAAGATGGCCGCGCAGGGCTGCAACCAGTTCGACGGCGCGCGACAGCGACACGCGGAAATGGCTGGTCCCCGGCGCCCGGTCGAGCAGGTGCAGGTAGTAGGGTTTGATGCCGAGAACGACGCAGGAACGCATCAGCTCGCTCAGCGCTTTGACGTTGTCGTTGATGTCCTTGAGCAGCACGCTCTGGCCGACAAGGATCACGCCTGCCTGACGCAAGCGCTTGCAGGCAGCGGCAACCTCCGCCGTGTGCTCGCGGGCATGATTGGTATGAACGGCGACATAGACCGTCTTGTCCGTCGCCGTCAGCGCCTCGACAAACTCGGAAGTGACGGTCTCGGGGCTGACGACGGGAACACGCGAATGCCAGCGGATGACCTTGATGTGCGCGATGGCATCCAGCCTTTGCGTCACCTCGCGGATACGCCGGGGAGACAGCGCAAGCGGATCGCCGCCGGTGATGATCACCTCCCAGATTTCCGGTGTCCTGGCGAGGTAGCCGAACGCTTCATCCAGCGCGTCCCTGGGCAATTGCCCAGCGGAAGCAGGACCGATCATCGCCTTGCGAAAACAGAAGCGGCAATGGACCGGACAGGTTGTCGTCAGCTTCAGCAGCGCCCGATCGGGATAACGATGGACAATGCCTTCCACCGGGGAATGGGCCGAATCGCCAATCGGATCGTCCGTTTCCCACGGCCTGATCTCGGCCTCGCGCGCATCGGGCAGGAACTGGCGGCCGAGCGGATCGTCGTCGCTTGTGATGGCAGCGGCGATGGTCGGCGTCAGCCGTTGCGGAAACTGTGCCTCAACGAAAGCAAGGGCCGAATCGCCGGCGGACGCGGCGAGGGCGGTCTCGCCCGGATTTGCCCCTGCGGGCGTGATCAGCTTGTTCATGCCGTTCTGGTAGTCGGCGCGCACCGCCGCCGCAAGAGGGGCGCGGCAAACCGGCGTCAGAGATCGCCAACAGGCGTGTGGCCCGTCATCCAGTTCATCTCGCTGTCGGCCATGAACTGATTGCTCCAGCTGACGTCCGGCCAGGTTCTGAATGTGGACACCAGCTCAAAATAGCTCTTGATATCAGCGACTTCCGGCTTTCTGAGCAAGGCGTCGACCAGCGCCATCATGCCTTGAGGCTTGTCGGCAACCTCGTCGAGCACGCGCAAAAACCACTTGTGATAGGGGTAAAGCACTTCGTTCTCGGCCAGGATCATGCGGCCGCCGAACAGGACAAGATTGTTGACGGAGACGGAAAGCAAATATGCGTTGTCGTGTTTGTGCGCTTCGCCGCAATACCAGTTCCACGCCTGCAGCTGAGCATAAAACCGCTTGATATTTTCCTGTTTATTTTCAATCGGATAGCGCGCCACCTCGGCAACAAGCGCACCGAGCCTGTCGTCACGCGCGACAATGGGCACGGCGCCTTCGAAGGCAAAGCGCGCCGGTTCGCTGCCGATGTCGCGCACGCGCTCCATCTGGCCGAAGCTCGTACATTTGATATCGACATAGCCGCCGTCGTATTTGGCGCTCTCCAGGTCGAGAAAAGCCAGGGTGCCATCGCGCTCACGCGCCGCGAAAGCCGCCTCAGGCAGGACGAGCATGATATCGACATCGGACCCAGGTTTCTCGAAGCCATGGGCGATCGAGCCGACGAGCAGCACGCCGAGCACGTCCTGATCATCGGCATAGCGTTTGGCGATCGTGTCGAGCGTTTCGCGGTGATGTGGGCGCATGGGCAATGACTTCATGCTTTGTGGAATCGAATGGATCGAAGAACCGGCAGAGATTAGTGGCCGCCCGGATTGCGTCCAGCCCGTTCTGCCGCGGCCAATTGGTCACGAACCTTTGCGTGCGCAAGCCTTTCGGCAGGGCAGTCGAACAGCATGTCGACAGGCAGGGATGGGCATTAGCCAAGTGCGTCACTACTGCCAAATGATTCGCATAATATATATTATGGAACTTTACGATATCGCCAACGGGCAGTTTTCCTGGGCTTTCAGCTATCTCCTTCGCTTCCGGCCCCGTCGCCGTACGTCTTGTCGATGAGAAGATCGTCCGGCTACAAGCCTCTTGCTTTCATCCAGAGCATGTCGAGCACAAGCCTGGCGTTACATGGCGCCCTCAATGACGATTGCGGCTGCGGTCGGCCATCTGCACGACGACGGAGACGTTTCCCGTCGATCTTGGCTCAACCGCGACCGACAAACGGCATCCCGGTCGCCATGATGGTCATGAACAGTACATTGGTCGTCAGCGGCAGGCCGGCCATATGCAGCACTGCTTCGCCGACCTCGCTGACCGGGAACGTCGGTTCCGCCGCCGTCGTGCCATCGGCTTGGAGCACGCCCGAGGCCATTTTTGCTGTCATTTCGGTGACGGCATTGCCGATATCGATCTGGCCACAGGCAATGTCGAACGGACGCCCGTCGAGCGCGGTCGATTTGGTCAGGCCGGTGATGGCATGCTTGGTTGCCGTATATGGCGCCGAATTGGGCCGCGGTGTCGTGGCCGAGATCGAGCCGTTGTTGATGATACGGCCACCGCGCGGCTGCTGTTCCTTCATCAGGCGAAAGGCCTGCTGGGTGCAAAAGAACGCCCCGGTGAGATTGGCGGCAACGATATCGTCCCACTGCGCCGGCGTAATCTGTTCGAGCGGTACCGGCGGCGCACCCATGCCGGCGTTGTTGACCAGAAGGTCAAGCCGTCCGAAATTGCTGCGGATCTCATCGAAAAGCGCCGCGACCGAGCCCGCCGAACCGACGTCGCAATGGATCGCGGCAACCCTGTTTCCCGAACTTGCGCTGATTTCGCTGGCCGCATCCTGGAGCACTTCGAGGCGTCGGCCGGCGATGATCAGCGTGTAGCCGGCGTTGCTCAGCGCCGCTGAAATGGCTTTGCCGATACCGGTGCCACCACCTGTCACTAATGCGATTGCGTCTTTTGCGTCGTTCATGACCCCACCTTGCCGTTCAGTTCGTCCTCGACATGGACGCGAATGATCTCATCGAAATCGGATTCTGCCACAAACCCCAGATCCTGTGCTCTATTCGTCTCGAAATTGCGTGGCCAGCCAGCAACAATTTTGGCGATCTGCGGATCGGGCTCGCGCCTGATCAGCCGCACCGCCTGTGCGCCGGCCAGGCGTTCGAGTGCGGCGATTTCCTCGCCGACGGTGGCCGACAGTCCCGGCATCGACAGGTTGCGGCGCGAACCGACGTTTTCGAGATCGAGTCCGGCCGCGTGGACGAGGAAGCCGACCGCCGAGCGCGGGCTGGCAAACCAGTGGCGCACATCGTCGCCGACCGGCAGCACCGCTTCCTTGCCGGCAAGAGGTTCGCGCAGGATGTTGGAGAAAAAGCCCGATGCGGCCTTGTTCGGCGCGCCCGGACGGATGCAGATTGTCGGCAACCGCAGTCCGATACCGTCGAAGATGCCCCGGCGGCTGTAATCGGACAAAAGCAGCTCGGAAATGGCCTTCTGCGTGCCGTAGCTCGTCAGCGGCGTCTGGAAAAACTCGTCACCGATGCGCTCCGGGAACGGTGCGCCGAATACGGCGATCGAGGAGGCAAAAACGACGCGTGGCCGATAGGGCGCCGCCTGCCCTTCGGCGCGAATGGCCTCGAACAGCGAACGCGTGCCGTCGAGATTGACCCGGTAGCCCTTGTCGAAATCGGCTTCGGCTTCGCCCGAAACGATGGCCGCGAGGTGGAAGATCATGTCCGGCCGCCGCGCGATCATTTCCCTGACCGCCTGCGGATCGGTCAGCTCCAGCGCTTGGCAGGAGATCCAGTCGGGATCGCTACTGCGCGCCGGCGCGACAACGTCGGCGGCAATCAGCTCATCCAGCCCCTCGCCCAGTGCCTGGCGCTCGCGCGACAGATGATCGGTGAATTTGCGGCCGACCATGCCCGCCGCGCCGACGACCAGAATTCTCATCAAGGCCCCCTCTCGAACCCTGCAGAGAGTGAGCGTTTCATTGTTCGCGCGCAAGCCGGTGCATGGCTTTGGCGGTTCAGCTTTCGGCTTCGTGTTCGCCGCGCGCCGCTTCCCAGACCTCGCGGGCCGCATCGAGATTGATCGCGGCGATGGCGAGACCGACAATGACGTCCGGCCAGATCGAATGCCAGAGATAGGCGGTGACCAGCCCGGCGGCGATGATGGCGACATTGGCGAGCGCGTCATTACGGGCCGACAGGAAGGCGGCGCGGCTGAGACTGCCGGCATGATGGCGGAACCCGGCCAAGAGGTATGCGCAGCCGATATTGACTGCCAGTGCGCCAAGACCGGTCAGCGACAGCGTGAAAGCTTCGGGGGGAACCGGGTTTGTGTACTTGCCCCACAAGGCCCACAGGAAAGCAATAGCCGGCACGATCAGGACACCTGACAGCGCCATGCCGACACGCGCGCGCATGATGGGCGTCCACATCAGCGCGAAGAAAATCAGCAGGTTGACCGAGGTGTCCTCGATGAAATCGACACTGTCGGCGAACAGCGACACCGAGCCGATGGACACGGCGACAGCGAACTCGATGCCGAAGTAGGCGAAATTGGCCAGAGCCACGAAAAGCACGGCGCGCCGGAAGCCGCTGCTCATCTGTTCGCCCGTCATTGGCTTTCCACTCGGCCCTGGCTGACGTCGATGACCATGCCGTCGAAGGCCGGCGTGACACTGGCGGGCGTCTCCTTCTCGAGTTTTTCATAGTCGAGATCGATGTGGAGATTGGTCAGAACCGCTTGTTTCGGCGTCATCCGATCGATCCAGCGCAAGGCGTCTTCGAGGCTGAAATGGCTCGGATGCGGCTTGTAGCGCAGCGCGTCGACGATCCAGACGTCCAGCCCGGTCAGCGCCGGCAGTGACTCGTCCGGTACGCCGGACAGGTCGCAGGAATAGGCAAGATTGCCGATGCGGAAGCCGAACGACATGATGTCGCCGTGCAACTGGTCGAACGGGGTGAAGGTGAGGCTGCCCCCCTGCCCGTCGATCACCACATCGTGGCCGGCTTCGATGACATGGCCGTCAAGGATCGGCGGATAGCCGCTCCCCGGCGGGGTCCTGAAGCAATAGGCAAAGGCCTCGTGCAGGCGCGCTCCGGTTTCAGCACCGTAATAGACCGGCACCCTGCGGTGGCTGGAAATGGCCAGGACGCGCAAGTCATCGATGCCGTGGATGTGGTCGGCATGAGCGTGGGTGTAAAGCACCGCGTCGAGTGCATCGACACCAACGCCAAGCAGTTGTTCGCGCAGGTCGGCGCCGGTATCGATCAAGACCCGCGTCACGCCCGGCGCGCCGTCACTCATGCCTTCGACCAACAGCGAACAGCGGCGGCGGCGGTTCTTCGGATTGTCGGGGTCGCAGTCTCCCCAGTCATTGCCAATGCGCGGCACGCCGCCCGAGGATCCGCACCCGAGAATGGTTGCCCTGACCCGTTCAGCCGGCTTTCCGTTCATGCAGTCAACCCGGTTTTATTGAACAATTTTATGAAGTTGTCTGTCGTCGTTGAAGCTATCTCTTCAAAACTGACACCACGCAGTTCAGCCAGCTTGCGGGCGGTGTGGACGACGTGCCCCGGTTCGTTGGTCTTGCCGCGGAAGGGGATGGGCGCGAGATAAGGCGAATCCGTCTCGACCAGAATGCGATCGGCCGGAGCCTCGGCGGCAACCTTCTGAATATCCACGGCATTCTTGAAGGTCAGGATGCCGGAGAATGACAGATACCCCCCAAGCGCCAGCCCGCGTTTCGCCAGTTCCGGCCCGGATGAGAAGCAATGCAACAGGAAAGGGAAGGCCCCCTTCCCCGTCTCGTCCTCGAGAATTGCGGCGACATCGTCATCAGCCTCGCGGGCGTGGATGACCAGCGGCAACCCGGTGATGCGCGACGCCGCGATGTGGCGGCGAAAGCCTTCGGCCTGGTTCTCACGCAAGGAGAAATCGTAGTGATAGTCGAGCCCGACCTCGCCGATGGCGACGCATTTCGGGTGCTCGGAAAGCGCGACGATCTCCTCGGTTGTGACCTCCGGTTCCTCGTCGGCATGGTGCGGATGGGTGCCAACCGAGCACCAGATATTGTCATGCGCCTCGGCAATGGCCCTGACCTGATCGAAGCGCCTGATGCGGGTCGAAATGGTGACGCAGCCGTCGACGCCGTTCTCGGCCATGCGCTCAAGGATGCCGTCGCGGTCGGCGGCGAGCTTGTCGAACTCGAGATGGCAATGGCTGTCGATCAGCATCAGGCGTTTTCGGCATTCTCGGGCGCCACGTAGCGCGGGAATACGCCTTCCGGCTTGGGCAGGTCCGCGCCCGAAACCAGCCTACCCACTGCGCCGAGCGCGGCGAAATCGCGCTTGTCTTCCGGCACGGCCAAAAGGTCGAGCAGCTTGTTGGCCGATGCCGGCATGGCCGGCTGGGCAAGGATTGCCACCTGGCGGATGACTTCGGCAGTGACATAGAGCACGGTCTGCATGCGGTCGAAATCTGTCTTCCGAAGGGCCCAGGGCTCCTGGGAGGCGAAATAGCGATTGGCGTCGGCCACCACCTGCCAGACGGCTTCGAGCATGCGGTGCATGGCGAAATTCTTCATCGCCTCGCGCGCCTTGTCGAGCAGGGCGTCGGCAGCGGCGAGGATTTCCTGATCGGCCTCGGCGAGTTCGCCGCAGGCCGGCACCTTGGCCTCGCAATGCTTGGCGACCATCGACAGCGACCGCTGCGCCAGATTGCCGAGATCGTTGGCGAGATCGGCATTGATGCGGTTGGCGATCAGTTCCGGGCTGTAGTTTCCGTCCTGTCCGAAGGGCACTTCGCGCAGGCAGAAATAGCGGACCTGGTCGACACCGAAATGCTCGACGAGATCGAACGGGTCAACGACATTGCCGACCGATTTCGACATCTTCTCGCCGCGGCTGAGCATGAAGCCATGCCCGAACACACGCTTGGGCAATTCGATCCCGGCCGACATCAGGAAGGCTGGCCAGTAGACAGCGTGGAAACGGGTGATGTCCTTGCCGATGATATGGACGTCGGCCGGCCAGTAGTGCCAGAGCGGGTTGTTTTCGTCGGGGAAACCGGCGCCGGTAATATAGTTGGTCAGCGCGTCGACCCAGACATACATGACATGACCGGCATCGCCAGGCACCGGCACACCCCAGTCAAAGGTCGTGCGCGACATGGAGAGGTCACGCAACCCGCTCTTGACGAAGCTGACGACCTCGTTGCGGCGCTCGTCCGGCCCGATGAACTCGGGATTGGCTTTGTAATGGTCGAGCAGCTTTTTCTCGTAGGCCGACAGCTTGAAGAAATAGCTCTCTTCCTCGATCCACTCGACCGGCGAGCCCTGCGGGCCATAGCGGACGCCATCCTCGCGCAGTTCGGTCTCGTCCTCGCCGTAATAGGCCTCGTCGCGCACCGAATACCAGCCGGAATAGGTGTGCTTGTAGATGTCGCCATTGGCTTCCATCCGCTTCCAGATCTCGGTCACCGAGGCGAAATGGCGTGCTTCGGTGGTGCGGATGAAATCGTCGTTGGAGCAGTTGAGTGCCGCGACCATGTCTTTGAACCGCGCGGCATTGCGGTCGGCGAGGTCACGGACCTCCATGCCTTCCTTGCGCGCTGTCTGTACCATCTTCTGGCCGTGCTCGTCGGTGCCGGTCAGGAAATAGACGTCACAGCCGTCAAGGCGCTTGAAGCGCGCGATGGCGTCGGTCGTCAGCGCCTCATAGGCGTGGCCGATGTGGGGGGTGCCATTCGGATAGGAAATGGCGGTGGTGATGTAGAACTTTTCTTTCGACATCGGGGCCGGTTCAGCTGGGCACGGCGGCAAGGGCATTGGCCCTCAGCGCGTCGAGAACAATGACAAAGGTTTCGGTCGTGTCGAGATTGTAGGTCTCGGCATTGGCGAACAACGGGACGGCCTTGTCCCATAGCTGGGTGACGGAGGCAAGATGATTGCCCGTTGCGCCGTTTCGTGCCGCGTTCTGCGCCTGATCGGCGATCTGTTCAAGCACCATGTCGCGGGCGATTTGCCGCTCCGCTTCCGGCGCACCGGCGATGAGATCGGCCAGAGCCAGTGTCGCGCCCTGCCCGGCCCGCTCCGGTGCTGCGAGGAACCCCCTCAGCGCCACGACGGCGTCGGCCTGGCCGAGGTTGATGTATTCGAAGGCCCGACGCGGACGGCCGCCTGCGATCGCGACCAGTTCGGGAATCTGTTCGGCGCCGACGCCGGCGTCACCCAGAAGCGCGACGAGCGCTTGATCACCGAGCGGACGCAGCGCCAGCGACTGGCAACGCGACCGTATGGTGGGCAACAGCCCGCCCGGCTGATGCGAAACGAGCACGAACACGGTCTCGGGCGGCGGTTCCTCGAGAATTTTCAAAAGAGCATTGGCGGCATTCTGATTGCAGTCGTCGATGGCATCGACGATGGCGACGCGGTAGCCAGGCCGGCCACGGGTCCGGCGAAGCCGCTCGATCAGGCTTCGCACCTCTTCGACGCGGATGAAGGCGGAATAGCCCTTGCCGGTGTCTCTGAGACCGCGGCGCAGCACGAACAGATTGGGATGGGAGCCGGCAATGACCTGCTCGTCGACGCGGTGGCGGTCCTCGTCGCCGGTGGTGGCGATAAGATCGCGGGCGAATTCGAAGGCAAGGCTCGCCTTGCCGATGCCGCGCGGCCCATGCAGGAGCACGCCGCCCGGCACACGCCGACTTGAGATCGCCTCGTTCAGCCTTGCCCGGGCCCTGTCGTGACCGAATACACGCTGGCAACGCTCGGGAAGCGGCACACCGTCGAGCTGATCGGGTTCGCGCACGGCCCCATCGGGCGGGGTCACTCCCTGCCCCCGTTGGCAAACAGCGGCACCGGCGCCTGGGCGCGGGCGATCTCGGGGAAGCGTTCGCAGACGATCCGCCAGATCTCCTGCTCGACATCGTGTTCGCTATGCTCGGCGGAAACGACCACGCAGCGGCCGGGATTGCGCACGGCTATCGTCAGAAAGCCATCGCGCAGCCGCCGGTGCCAGTCGAGGCTTTCCTTCTCGAAGCGGTCGGGGGGCGTCGTGACGCCGTCCTCGATGGCGCGCTCGGCGACGCGCTGAAAGGCATATTCGGGATCCATGTCCATCAGAATGGTCAGGTCAGGCTGATGGCCTTCGAGAGCCAGTTCTTCGAGCGCGTCGATGGTCTTTTCGTCAACACCCCCGGTCATGCCCTGATAGGCACGGGTCGAATCGGCGAAGCGGTCTGAAAGCACCCATTTGCCCGCTGCAAGGTTCGGCGCAATCAGTTGGGTGACGTGGTCGTGGCGGGCGGCGGCGAACAGCACCGCCTCGGCGCCCGGCCCCCATTCCTCCGAACGACCCTGCAGGATGAAGGAGCGGATGGCTTCGGCCTTCGGCGTTCCGCCAGGCTCGCGCGTCCTGACTGCGGAAACGCCGACGCGCGCGAGATGATCGAGCAGATGACGGATTTGGGTCGACTTGCCGACCCCTTCGCCACCCTCGAACGTCACGAAACGTGCTTTTGCCGGCGTACCGGGATCTTCCATGTCGCCTCGCGCCTAGTAGATCCAGCCGAGCGCCAGTTCCTTGAGCGCGTCGGTCGCTTTGCGGACCAGATCGCCCTCGCCAACCGAATCGGCGGCGTAAAGCGGAGCTGACTGGATCAGTTGCCCATCGCACATGATCTGGAGATCGGCAAGCTTGTCGCCTTTTTCCACCGGCGGCCGGATGGGAGAATTGTAGGTGATCTGCCCGGAAAGACAGCGTTTGGACCCCTTGGGGATGTAAAGCGCCACGCCATCCTTGCCGGTAACGCCGACACTGGCCGCCTCGCCGCCATAGACCGGCACGTCGGCAACGGTCTCGCCGGACCTGAAGGCATCGATGCGCTCGAAGCTGCGCGAACCCCAGGTGACGAGCTTGCGCGCCTCCTCCGAACGCTCACGGATCGACTCGAGGCCATGCAGCACGGCGATCAGCCGCCGGCCGCCCTCTGTGGTCGAGGCCACCTCGCCATAGCCGGCGGACGAGGTGTGACCGGTCTTCAGCCCGTCGACTCCAATGCCCATTTCGAGCAGCGTGTTGCGGTTGGACTGGTTGATGCCGTTCCACTCGAAGTTGGGCTCGGCGAAGATCGGATAGTATTCGGGATAGGTCTCGATGATGTGGCGGGCGAGATTGGCGAGATCGCGCGGGGTCACATACATGTCCGGATCGGGCAACCCGGTGGAATTGGTGAAATGCGAACCGGTGAGCCCCAGCTCGTAGGCGCGCTCGTTCATGATGCGGGCGAACGTCGCCTCGGTGCCGCCGATGCCTTCGGCCAAAGCAATCGAGGCATCATTGCCCGACTGGATGATCACCGATTTCAGCAGGTCTTCGACGCGGACCTTGGAATTGAGTTCGGCGAACATGGTCGAGCCGCCGGAAGCCGCGCCGCCGTCGCGCCAGGCATGTTCGGAGATGAAGAACTCGTCATCCATCGACAGCGAACCCTTCTGCAGCATGGAGAAGACGATCTCGACCGTCATCAGCTTGGCCATGGAGGCCGGCTCCATGGGCTCGTCAGCCTGCTTCTGGAAAAGGATCGTGCCGGATTCGTAGTCCATCAGCACGGCAAAGGGTGCTTTGGTGTCGAACTGCAATTGTGCCAGGGCCGGTGCCGTCATCACCATGAGCAGCACAAGCGCAATTCCCAGGCGCAAAAGTCTCACGATGGACGTCATAGTCGCCTCGCCGTTTCGAATTAGCCAAGGTCCGGCAAGACCTTGTTAATCGTCAAAAGCGACATCCTCAAGGCCAAGACCGTCGGCTATACCCAGAACATCGGCACGGGTCGCGCCCGGCTTGAGCATCGAAAGTCCCAGTCCGGTGACCTTTTCGCCGCCGATTTCGAGCGTTTTCGCCTCGACGGCGGCGATGACGGCGAAGGCACGGGCGACGGTCTCGGCCCTCAACGGATCGCCGAAACTGCCAAGATCGACGTCGATCCTGCGGGCATCGACATCGTTTTGCTGCTGCCAGGCCACGAGGTCCGCATTGACGGCCATCGTCTCGGTGGCGGCAAAGGCGGCATTGACGGGGTTTTCAGTTACGTCGGCGCCGGCATAGGCGAACAGGTCGAGCGGATTGGTGAACAGCGTCGTCAGCGTCTTCATCACCGGCTCGGAGCGGCGCGGCGTGGCAATCGTCGGATTGAGCTCCTCGGAGCGATAGGCAACGGTCGGCACCGGGCTCGGGCTTGGAATGGCGGCGCCCGGGCCATCGAGACTGGCGAGCAGCACGCGGGTGTCATCGCCTTCGAGCGGCGCCGGCCCGACATATTTCACCCGGACGTCGACAACGCCCTTGTTGCCGAACCCGAGCATGTCGGCGCTACGGCGCGACAAATCGATGATGCGATTGGCAACGAAAGGACCGCGATCGTTGACACGTACGACAAGCGACCGGTTGTTCTGGAGATTGGTCACCCGCACATAGGACGGCAACGGCAGCGTAGGATGCGCGGCGGTGATGGCGTTCTGGTCGAAGATTTCGCCATTTGCCGTCAGCCGGCCATGAAAGGCCGAACCGTACCAGGAGGCCTTGCCGGTCTTGTCGTAGCCGGGATCGACGCGCGGCGTGTACCAGCGTCCAGCGACCTGATAGGGCTTTCCGACCATCTCCCTGCCCCCACCCTTGGGGACATAGGCCGAATTGGTCACGCGCGGCGAGGCATTGCCCCAGATCGAGGTCGGAAACATCGAACTGGAGCCGGAGCAGCCGGCGAGAAGCACCGCGCATGCAAAAGCGCCGGTGATGAACCGCAAGGGGCGCAGTACCGTCAGGCGAAATCGGTGATGGGCAGTCAGATCACTCATGAGCACGAACAAGTTTAGTCAAACTGCATCTGTGCCGTGAGCGAAGCCGGTCACTATGGTTTTCAGGGCGTTAACGCCGGCGCGAACCTCCGGCAAATCCCGGATTTCGGCGCTTTGTCTCCTGATACGCTCAGGATTTTGAGTTGATGCGCCGCCGCGGAGGGTGCAAATGGCCATTTGAGGCCCTGTGTCATCTTGTCCACCGACCGGAAATGATATAAAGAATTCTTTATGTCTTTATATCAACGGTCGGATGATCGCCGACTGCAAAGGACGACCCAATGCGCACCCCCCGCATCCAAGAACTCGAAAGACTGATCTCCGAACGCATCGTCATCCTCGATGGCGCCATGGGCACGACGCTGCAAAAGCATCGCTTTTCGGAAGCCGACTATCGTGGCACCCGCTTTGCCGACTGGCCGCGCCAGCTGCAGGGCAACAATGATCTCTTGAGCCTGACCCAGCCCGACGCTGTGCGTGACGCCCATCTCGGGTTCTACCGGGCCGGCTCGGACCTTTGCGAGACCAACACCTTCTCGGGGACGTCCGTGGCCCAGGCCGACTACGGCATGGAAGAGTATGTGTTCGAGATCAACAAGCGCAGCGCCGAGATCGCCAACGAGGCGGCAAAGATCGCCGAAAGCGAAGACGGCAAGACACGTTTTGTCGCCGGATCGCTCGGACCGACCAACCGCACCGCCTCGATCTCGCCCGACGTCAACGATCCGGGCTTCCGCGCCATCACCTTCGAGGAACTGCACCAGGCCTATGCCGAGCAGACCCGTGGCCTGGTCGAGGGCGGCGTCGACCTGATCATGATCGAAACAATCTTCGACACGCTCAACGCCAAGGCGGCACTGTTCGCTGTCGACGATGTCGCCGGCGAAACCGGGCTCGACCTCCGGGTCATCGTCACCGGAACGATCTCGGATCGTTCGGGCCGGCTGTTGAGCGGCCAGACGCCGGAGGCATTCTGGATTTCCATGAAACACGCCAGGCCCCTCGCCTTCGGGCTCAACTGCGGCCTCGGCGCCAAGGAACTGCGCAATTATGTTGCCGACCTGGCGCGCGTCGCCGACGTGCCGATCTGTGTCTATCCCAATGCCGGCCTGCCCAATGAGATGGGCGAATACGACCAGGCACCGGAGGAAACCGGCGAATTGCTCGGTGGCTATGCGCGGGAAGGATATATCAACCTGGTTGGTGGATGCTGTGGCACCACACCGGATCACATCAGGGCGATCGCAGCGGGTGTCGAGGGGATAGAACCCCATCACGTTCACACCCATGAACACACCGATCAGGTCGCCTGAACGAATTTCGCGGAGCCGAGCCTTGTCCGATAAGCGTTATCTCGAGCTCAGCGGTCTCGAACCGTTCAAGCTCACGCCCGAAATCCCGTTCGTCAATATCGGCGAGCGCACCAATGTCACCGGCTCGGCCAAGTTCCGCAAGCTGATCGAGGCCAACGACTATGCCGCCGCGCTCGACGTGGCGCGCAACCAGGTCGAGGCCGGCGCGCAGATCATCGACGTCAATATGGACGAAGGTCTGCTCGATTCCGAAGCGGCGATGGTCAAATTCCTGAACCTCATCGCCGCCGAGCCGGACATTGCCCGCGTGCCGGTGATGATCGACTCCTCCAAGTGGAGCGTCATCGAGGCCGGGCTCAAATGCGTCCAGGGCAAGCCGGTGGTCAACTCGATCTCGCTCAAGGAAGGCGAAGAGGCCTTCATCGAGCGGGCAAGCCTGATCAAGCGCTACGGCGCCGCGGCGGTCGTCATGGCCTTCGACGAGGACGGTCAGGCCGACAGCTACCAGCGCCGCATCGATGTGTGCGCCCGCGCCTACAAGGTGCTGACCGAGGTGGTGCGTTTCCCGCCCGAGGACATCATCTTCGATCCGAATGTCTTCGCGGTCGCCACCGGCATCGAGGAACACAACAATTACGGCGTCGATTTCATCGAGGCGACACGCTGGATCCGCCAGAACCTCAAGCACGCCCACGTCTCGGGTGGCGTCTCGAACCTGAGCTTCGCCTTCCGCGGCAACGAGCCGGTGCGGCGTGCTATGCATTCGGTGTTCCTGTTCCACGCCATCGAGGCGGGCATGGACATGGGTATCGTCAATGCCGCCCAGCTCGATGTCTACGAAAACATCGATCCGGAGCTGCGTGAATTGTGCGAGGACGTCGTCCTCAACCGCCGGTCGGATTCGACCGAGCGTCTGCTCGACGCGGCGGCGCGGTTCAAGGGCGACGGCTCCAAGGCCGTGGACGCGGCCAATCTCGAATGGCGCGAGCTTTCGGTCGAAAAGCGCCTCGAGCACGCGCTGGTCAACGGCATTACCGAATTCATCATCGCGGACACCGAGGAAGCGCGGCAAAAGCTCCCCGAGCCGCTCCATGTCATCGAAGGGCCGCTGATGGACGGCATGGGCGTCGTCGGCGACCTGTTCGGCGCCGGCAAGATGTTCCTGCCGCAGGTGGTCAAGTCGGCGCGGGTCATGCGCCAGGCCGTCGACTACCTGACCCCGTTCATGGAAGAGGCCTCGGCCGCAAATCCCGACGCCGTCGCCCGTGCCAAGGGCAAGGTGGTGATGGCCACCGTCAAGGGCGATGTCCACGATATCGGCAAGAACATCGTCGGCGTTGTCCTGAGGTGCAATAATTACGAGGTCATTGACCTCGGCGTCATGGTGCCGTCCAACAAGATTCTCGAGGCGGCGCGCGAGAACAATGCCGACATCATCGGATTATCCGGCCTGATCACGCCGTCGCTCGAGGAAATGGTCTCGGTCGCCGAGGAAATGGAGCGCGAAGGCTTTTCGGTGCCGCTGCTGATCGGCGGGGCCACGACGTCGAAGGTCCACACCGCGGTCAAGATCCACCCGCATTACTCCAAGGGCCAGACGGTCTACGTCACCGACGCCAGCCGTGCGGTCGGCGTCGTCTCGCACCTGCTCTCGCCCGAAACGCGTGACAGCTACATCACCGATATCCGCAACGACTACGTCAAGACGGCGGAAAAGCACGCCCGCGCCGAAGCCGAAAAACAGCGCCTGCCGCTTGCCCGCGCCCGCGCCAACGCCATGGCGCTCGACTGGCAGGCCTATACGCCGCCTCAGCCGAGCTTCATCGGCACCCGCACGTTCGAGGACTGGGATCTGCGCGATCTCGCCGCCTGCATCGACTGGACACCCTATTTCCAGGCATGGGACTTCAAGGGGCGCTATCCCGGCCTGCTCGAAGACGCCGACCAGGGCGAAGCCGCACGTACGGTCTGGGCCGATACCCAGAGCGTGTTGACACAGCTGATCGAAGAAAAATGGTTCCGCCCACGTGCCGTTGTCGGTTTCTGGCCCGCCAACAGCGACGGCGACGACATCCAGCTGTTCACCGACGAAACCCGCAATGCCGATTTGGCGCGCTTCCATACCCTGCGCCAGCAGATCTCCAAGCGCGCCGGCCGTCCGAACGTGGCGCTCTCCGATTTCATCGCGCCGCTCGACAGCGGCAAGCCGGATTACCTTGGTGGCTTTGTCGTTACCGCCGGCGCCGAGGAGGAAGCGATCTCGGATCGCTTCGCCCGCCAGAACGACGACTACAAGGCGATCATCGTCAAGGCGCTGGCCGACCGCTTCGCAGAGGCCTTTGCCGAGCGCATGCACCAATATGTGCGCAAGCAGTTGTGGGGCTATGCCAGCGACGAGGCCATCCCGGACAGCGAACTGGCTGGCGAGACCTATCGCGGCATTCGCCCGGCTCCCGGCTACCCGGCCCAGCCCGATCACACCGAGAAGGCGACGCTTTTCCGGCTGCTCGACGCCGAGAACGCCACCGGCGTCAGGCTTACGGAGAGCTTTGCCATGTGGCCCGGTTCATCGGTTTCGGGCATCTACTTCGCCCATCCGGACGCCTATTACTTCGGTGTCGCCAAGATCGAACGCGATCAGGTCGAGGACTACGCCCGGCGCAAGAACATGGCGCCCGAAGAGGTCGAACGCTGGCTGGCGCCGATCCTCAACTACACCCCGATCCGTTCCGACGCGGCCTAGGCCGAGACCTTCATCTTGGCCGCGCCTTCAGGCGCCGAATAGGCGATGGACGCGACCTGCGTGGCAAAGTCGACGGTGAGTGCCGCCCATTCGCCGCCATTGTCCCAGCGCATCACCAGCGTGCTCTCCGAGGGCTGTTCGAAGACAAAGGCCCCGTCGAAGGCGGCGTGGGAATTGCGGAAACCGATGAGGCGCGTCAGCCCCTTGACCAGCGGCGTTTCAAGCGCCTCTTCAACCTCGCCTTCCTGATAATAGTGGCGGTTGATGTCGCGCCCGACATTGGAACGCGCCAGAAGCTCCATGTCGTTGGTGCCGCCCAGAAGGCCGACATAGTAGACCTGCGGGATGCCGGGGGCGAAGAACTGCACGGCGCGGGCAATCAGATAGGCGTCTACATTGCGCCCGAGCGCATCGAAAAAGGTCGAGTTGACCTGATACAGATCGAGATTGGAGGCTGCTGCGCCGGTCGCCTGGCGCGAACCGCCGCTCTTCTCGTGCATGGTTTCGACCAGCTGGTCGAGGGCCTGAGGCGGCAGAAGGCCGGGCCGCCCGTCGGGATGGGCGCCGACGTCGATGACGCCGATGCCATCATGGGTGTCGAGCACGGTGACGGCATTGCGCGGGCTGATCTTCAGCCAGTCGGCGAGCGGCGTCGCCTCGCCCTCGAACAGGGCGTGCAGCACCAGCGGCGGCAGGGCAAAGTCGTAAACCCGGTCAACCTTCCTGGCGATATCGATCTGGTCCTTGTAGTAGGAATGTATTTCGACCAGCACTTCCATGCCGCGCGCCCGCGCCTTCTCGCTCAGCTCCTCGAGAAAGGCGAAGGTCTCCGGCGTCATGAAACAGCTCGTGCCCGGCGTCTTGATGGCGTAGCCGGCAGCATCGAGCCTTACGCAGGCGATGCCGGCCCTGGCGAAGCTGTCGAGAATGGCGTCGAGATAGGCGGCGCCCTTGGCGCTCAACACGTCGATGTCGATCTGGTTGGCCGTGAACGTCGTCCAGATCAGCCGTTTCGAACCATCGGCCAGGCTCACTTGGGTGAATGGCAGACCGGGGCGCGGACGGTAGATGGCGAGAAGGTCCTTCTCGCTCGCCCCATTGGGGAAGACGCGCGAATAGGTCAGGAACATCTCGGCATGTTCGGACGCATCGCCCTTTTCGAGAAAGTCCCGGAAGGCCGGCGACTGCGCCGAGATGTGGTTGACGATGAGATCGGCCATGACGTCGACCGAGCCGGCTAGCGCCGCGACGTCATTCCAGGTGCCGAGCCGGGCATCGACCTCGGTGTGGTCGATCGCATCGAATCCGGCGTCCGAACCGTCATAGGGATAAAAAAACGGCAGGGGATGAACGGTGCCGAACAGGCCGGCGAGCGGCCCGTCGATGAGAGCCTTGAGCGCCGGGAAACCCGCCCCGCTCAGGCGGTCGACATAGGTGATCAGCTGGACCTTGTTTTTCATGCTGGAACGTCCGTTCTCGGGTGGCGCAAATGGCACCGTGAAGGTCGAAAATCGTCATAGGACCGGCGGAGGCCGGCGTCAAAAGGACCTCGTTGCAAGGGTGGCCAAATCCCTAAGCGCAGATCGGGGCAACAATGGCTCGCAGCACGGTCACCGCGTCGTCCGAAGCCAATTCGACCAGCATGCCGCGCTGCCCGCCGTTGATCACGACGCTCGGGAAGCCGAGAAGGCTCTCGTCGACGGCAACCGGTACGCGCTTGCGCTGCCCGAACGGCGAAATTCCGCCGACATGGTAGCCGGTGACGCGCTCGGCTTCGACCGGTTTCATCATCTCGGCCGACTTGCCGCCAAAGGCCTGCGCCGCCTTTTTCATCGAGGTTTCCCGGTCCGAAGGCAGAACCACACAGGCGGGCTTGCCGTCGACCACCAGCATCAGCGTCTTGAAAACACGCTCGGGCGCAATGCCGATGGCCTCGGCGGCGGCGAGGCCGATACGCTCGACATCCTTGTGGTAGTCGTACACATGCGGCGTGAACTTTACGCCGGCCTTGGTCAGCGCCTGCGTCGCCTGGGTCGTTCTCGACATGCACGTCTCCCGTCTGCGCCTGAGCAGAGTCGATTGCACAACGGGTTTTACGGCGCGCCCATCCGTCGCGGCAAGGGCTCTTTTCTTGGTGAGTTTTATCAGCTTTAAACGGCGCTCTCCCCCCGCCCAACGGAGCCCCCCGTGACCAAGCCAACTGACAGCACGCCGAAGGACAGTTTCGGCCTCGATGCCTATGCGCCTGCCGAGATGCAGGCCAAGGTCGAAACCCTCGGCATCAAGAAGGCCAACCTTCCGGTCCTCGCCAGTTTCGTTCTTTCAATGATCGCCGGCGGCGCCATTGCACTTGGCGCCATGTTCTACGTGCTTGTTCTGGCCGATGGCGAACTCAGCTACGCCGTCCAGAAAATCCTCGGCGGCGTCGCCTTTTCACTCGGGTTGACTCTGGTTGTCGTCGGCGGCGCCGAACTGTTCACCGGCAACACGCTGATCGTCATGGCCTGGGCCAACAGGCAATTGTCTTCGCTGAAAGTTCTCAGGAACTGGTCCATCGTCTGGATCGGCAACCTTATCGGGTCGCTGTTCCTGGTCTTCCTGCTCTACATGGCGCATTTCGCCGACAACCATCACGGCGCCGTCGGCGACGCCATCGTCAAGGTGGCGGTGGCCAAGATCGCGCCGGACATGGTGACGCTGTTCTTCAAGGGTGTGATGTGCAACCTCTTGGTCTGCCTCGCCATGTGGCTGACCTACGCCGGACGCTCGGTCACCGACAAGATCTTCGGCCTCATCCTGCCAATCACCGCCTTCGTCGCCGCCGGCTTCGAGCACTGCGTCGCCAACATGTTCCTTCTGCCCATGGCATGGCTGCTGATCTCGACCGGCCACGTACCGGCAGGTCTCGATGTCTCGATGATCAATCTCGGCGGCATCGCGCACAACATCATCCCGGCGACACTCGGCAATATCGTCGGCGGTGCCGGCCTGGTCGGGCTGGTGTACTGGCTCGTCTACAGGAAGGCCCTGGGCGGAGTCGGCACCACGAAATAGCGCCAGGAAAGGGTCAGGCGGTCAGGTCGTCCGGCGGTGTCAAACCGTTGATCAGGCAGCAGGTCGTCACCGTGTTGGCCAGCAGGCAGGCGATGGTCATCGGCCCGACACCGCCCGGAACCGGCGTGATCGCCCCGGCCACATCGACGACCTCGTCAAAGGCGACATCGCCGACGACGCGCGTCTTGCCTTCGCCGCGTTCGGGCGCAGGAATGCGGTTGATGCCGACATCGATGACGGTGGCGCCGGGCTTGATCCAGTCGCCCTTGACCATCTGGGTCCGTCCGACGGCGGCAATGACGATATCGGCGCGGCGCACGACATCGGCCAGGTCCTTCGTGCGCGAATGGGCCATGGTCACGGTGCAGTTCTCGCGCAGCAGCAGTTGCGCCATCGGCTTGCCGACAAGGTTGGAGCGGCCGATGACAATGGCCTCCTTGCCGGCGAGATCGGCGCCGTGCAGATCCCGCAACAGCATCAGGCACCCGAGCGGCGTGCACGACACCGGGCCCTTCTGGCCGGTCAGCAGCTTGCCGGCACTGACCGGATGAAACATGTCGACATCCTTGTTCGGGTCGATGGCGTTGATCACCGCGATCGGATCGATGTGATCGGGAACCGGCATCTGGCAGAGAATTCCGTGAACATCGTCGCGGGCGTTCAACTCGTTGATGAGCGAAATGATCTCGTCCTGCGGCGTGTCCTCGGGCAATTCGTACTTGAGCGACATCATGCCGACTTCGGCAGTCTGCTTGGCCTTGTTGCGCACATAGATCTGGGAACCGGGATCCTCGCCGACGATGATCACCGCCAGGCCAGGGGTCAGTCCGTGTTCGGCCTTGAGCCGTGCAACATGCCCGGCAACCCGCGTCCTGATCCCTTCGGCAAATGCCTTTCCATCGACGATTGTCGCGCTCATTGAAAATCCCTTGCGTTGATGATGTCTGCCAAGCGCTGCCTCCTAGCACTCGGCAAAGGCGTTGGCCACCGACACCCCGTGTTTTGACAGTGTGTCGCGGACCTCCTGGGCCAGCGACACGGCCCCCGGCGTGTCGCCGTGCAGGCAGATCGAACGCGCCGCACTCTCGAACACCGAGCCGTCCCGGGCAACGATTTCACCTTTTTCCGCCAGTCTGAGGCAACGATCGAGCACATCCTTGCGCCGCGACAGGATGGCGTCCTCCTCGCTCCGGGGCACCAATATGCCCTTTTTCACATAGCCGCGGTCTGCGAAGGCCTCGGTCACGACCTGCAGGCCGAGAGCCTCGGCCGCCGACACCTGCGCCGAAGCCTCGATGGCAAGAATGGCGAGGCTGTCATCGAGTTTGTTGATCGCGGCAAAGATCGTTCGCGCCAGGTCCTCGTCCTCGGCGCACATGTTGTTGAGCGCCCCATGCAGCTTGACGTAGCGCACCCGGGCGTTCTGTTCGGCAGCGACGGCAAGAAGGCGTCCGACCTGGGCGATGGTTTCGAAGGCGATGCGATCGGCCGGCCAGTCGAGCCGGACACGCCCGAAATTCGCCCTGTCGGGAAAACCGGGATGGGCGCCGATGGCAACGCGCTTGCGCTTGGCCATCTCGACGCATGCATGCATGGTTTCGAGATCACCGGCGTGGCCGCCACAGGCAATCGAAGCGCTGGAAACCGTGCCGATCAGCGCCGCATCATTGCCAATGCCTTCGCCGAGATCGGCATTGAGATCAATCGCGATCATCGCACCTTCCCGCTTGATGGCGCGCCCATGCCAAATGTAAGTGAAACAGGTTTGAATCTCAAAGATTTCCCCGGTCGCATTTGAGCAAAACGACCGATTTCACCGCTCAGCAGCGTACCGATACGCGGATAGCCGCCTGTCGGCTGGTGGTCGCGCATCAGGACGATCGGCGTGCCGTCTCCGAGGATCTGGATGTCGCCGGGCACCACAGCATCGGAGACCAGCGACAGGTGCCGAGCCTGTGAAAACACACCGGCACGATCCTCGAGACGTACACCCATGCGGTCGAGGCGCCGCGAGACATGGAAGGTGCCGGCAACGAAGCCGGCGCGCTCGCGTGGATCGAAGAGATCGGCGTGCAGCCCCCAGACGAAACGCAGCGGCGCATCGTCCTCCGAAGCCGAACGCTCACGTGGCGTTTCGAGCTCGCCGTTGGCAGCGATGATATCAATGCGGTCTCCGGCAGCGACGGGTTTCCCCTCGCGCCCGCCGAGCCCGGCGATGGTATTGGTGGCGCGGCTGCCGAGAACCGGCGGCACGCCGATTTCGCCGTTGAAGCGCAAATAGCCATAGACCCCGGATGCGCCCGGCGAGATGGCGACGCGATCGCCGGCGTTGAGAGTGACCTCGTTGGGCCAGGGCCGTTTGATCGAGTTGACGCGGAGGCCGAAACTGCCACCGCCGAACCCGGCCTCGAGACGGCCGTCGAGCACCTCGAAATCAAGCCCGGCCATGGTGAACTCGAGACCTGAGGTCGCTCCGCCCGCTTCGGCCCAGCCGGTCGGGTCCATCGGCCCCGATGCGGCGATGCCGTATCCGAGTGCGCCGAAGCGGCCTTTGTCCTGCACCGTGGTGAGCGGCGCGGCGCGCGTGATGCGGATGCGGGCGATGGCGTTCATTCGGCTTCGAACCGGACTGACGTGCCGGCCTCCAGCCTGACGGGCGGATGTGCTCCGGCGTCGAAATTGCGGAAATCCGTGCTGCCGATGACGTTCCATCCGGTCGGAATGGCGGTCGCCGTGATGGCGGTCTGGCCGGCGGCGTAGAGCACCGTTCCTGGCGGCACGCGCGGACGCACTTCGGCGCGTCGCGGCAACGGTGGCAGAGCCTCGTGGAAGCCGCAATAGGCAAAACCGGGGGCAAAGCCGATGGCAAGAACCCTCAGCGCCGCGTTGGCATGGCGCGCGATGAAGGCGTTTTGCGTGAGGCCGGCCGCTTCCGCCGCCTCGGCAAGGTCGGGACCATCGTAGCGGGTCGGGATGACAACCGGCGCGACAGCTGCGTCAGTTCCCTCGCCGCCCAGCGCGAGGCGCAGGCGAACCTCTGCGCCGAGATCGCCAAAGCTGGTACGGGCAGGATCGTAGCGCAGATGTACCGAGACGAGCTTGGGAACGATTTCCAGCACGCCGGCGGGCGGATCGGCGGCAAGCTCGCGTGCAATCGCGACAGCCCTGACATTGGCGGCATCATCAAGCGTTTCGGCAAAACGGATAAGCAGCCCCCGGTCTCCGAGAGGCACGATCAGCGGCATCATCGTCATGGCAGTGGCTCGCTATCGGCGGGAGGAACAAGCCCGGCTCGCGTCAGGGCCTCGTGCGCCAGTTCTCGCCCTTGCCAGGCGCGCTTGCCGCGCGCCATCGGCGGCATCGGCTGCACGGGGCCGGCATGCAGATTGGCAATCGCCGGCTCGGGAAGTCCATGCTGGCGGGCGCCACCGGCGCACAGGGCACTGTACCAGGCATAGGGATGCAGCCCCTCTGCGGTGCGCTCGGGATGGGGCAGATAGGTGATGGCATCAGCCGGATGGCCGGTCGCGTGAGAAAACACCTCGATCTCGGCGCGGCTGTAGATGTCCGGTGCGCCTTCGGCGCGGTCGAGCAGGTGCCTCTCGGCCGATTCGATCAGGAAGAGCACGCCGCGCGCCGTCTGCTCGGGCGCTGCAACGATGCCGGCCTTGGCCGATCCGTCGGTTGATCCCAGACAATAGGACACCGAGAAACCGCGCGCCTCGGCGTGGCCAACCGGCTTGGCGCTAGGGCATCGGGCTGTCAGCCGTTCGGTCAGCATGTTGGAGCCATAGGCGAAATACAGAAAGCGCGTCATCAGGCTCAGCCGGCGTCCACCCCTCAATCCTGGATTGGCGCGCAACGGAGGAGCATCGCGGCCGGCGGGTCAGTCGTTGCGCGAAGTAATCTCGCCTTGCGTCCGTTGTCAAATTTCATCGGGAGAGTCCTGTCGAATAGGTTCGCCGCGGGAGAGCCCGGGCGCATCGGCGGTGATTTTGCAGGATGGCACAATCGCCACGGATCAGCACAAACCATTGCCAGGCCGTGCGATACTGACGCACCGCGCTTGTTGCGCTGCCCGCCAGGCTTTATATTGACCGCGTCAACTCGGAACGATCGGAGGCTTTTATGAAGGTCGTTGTGTCCGCAAAAGCTGGACCGACTGCCTGAACCTGAGATCGCCCCATATTGGGGATTGATACGGCAGCGCCTCGACTGCGCCGCCAACAGGTTGTGTTGGCCGGAATCCAGCCCTCAACCGGACGCCAAGCGGCGCCGGGCTTTTCCATGCGCCTGACGGCGCAAACCAACACCACTGGTTGACAACAATGATATCGCAGAATTCCGGTCTGGCCGAACTCGGCTGGACATCCCATTTCGCCTCGCAGATCGAGATCGACGAGCTTGAGCGCGCTCTTGCCGTGCGCGTCATGGCCGTGCATCGCGGCATCCTTCACATCGCCGGCGATGGTCTCGACGAAGCGATTCCGTCCCATCTCGACAGCGCCCAATCCGAACACGAGCATCCGACGGTCGGAGACTGGCTGCTGATCGACAGGCATACCCATCGCCCCGTGCGCGTCCTTGCGCGCACCAGCCTGTTTCAGAGGCGCGCGCCGGGGTCCGACCGCCGGCTGCAGCTCATCGCCGCCAATGTCGATACACTGTTCATCGTCTCGTCGTGCAATCTCGACTTCAACATCGCCCGCATGGAGCGCTATCTCGTTCTGGCGCGCGAGGCCGGCGTCACGCCGGTGATCGTGCTGACCAAGGCCGATCTTGCCGAAGCGCCGGAGGAGTACGCCGCCGGGGCGCGGCGGCTGCAAGCCGGGCTGCTTGTCGAGACGGTCAACGCGCTCGATCCCGACGACATCGAACCGCTCGCCGCCTGGTGCGGCAAAGGCCAGACCGTCGCGTTCGTCGGCTCGTCTGGCGTCGGCAAATCGACGCTGATCAACACGTTGACCGGCTCGGGCGAGATCGCCACCCAGGGCATCCGCGAAGACGACGCGCGCGGCCGCCACACCACCACCGGACGGGCCATGCACCGGCTCGCCGACGGCGGCTGGCTTCTCGACACGCCCGGCATGCGCGAATTGCAGATCACCGACGCCGCCGCCGGAGTGGAAATGGTTTTCGAGGACGTCACGGCCCTTGTTGCGCAGTGCCGCTTCGCCGATTGCACCCATGACAGCGAGCCGGGTTGCGCCGTGCGCGAGGCGCTCGAAACTGGCGCGCTCGATCCGGAACGCTACCGGCGCTGGCGGAAACTTGTTGCCGAAGAGGCCTTCAACAGCGCCACGCTGCTAGAGCGCCGTGCCAAGTCCAAGGCCTTCGGCAAGATGGCCAAAGCCGTTCTCAAGGGCAAACAGCACGACAGGTGGAAGTAGCCGGGAGTTTCGGCTGGCGGGCTCAGGGCTTGATGGCGACCACGTCGATCAGGGCGGACACCCCCTTGTGGGTGTCGCCCTCGCCCATTTCGCGCTCGTAGGCCGAAACCGACTGAATGTCGAAAGCGGTGAGTTCGGCGCGCAATTGCGCCTCGGAGTAAAGATTCTCGGCCACCCCCGGACCGCCGGTGCCGAGCGCGAGCTGTTCGAGACTGTAACCTTCGAGCAGGAAGACGCCGCCCGGTTTCAGTGCGCCGGCGATATTGGCGAAGAGCTCTCGCCGCGCCTCCGGTCCGAACGGCTGGATGAAGATGCCGACCACCGCATCATAGGCAGCGTGCGGCCAGTCCCAGGCACTGAGGTCTGCGAGTTCGGTGGCAATGGCGACACCATGCGTGGCGGCGAGCCTTTGCGCCTTTGCCTGGGCATTGGGCGAGAAATCGACCGAATGCACGTCGTACCCCTGGCGGGCGAGCCAGACGCCATTGCGTCCCTCGCCGTCGGCGACGCACAGTACCCTGCCCGACCGCGGCAACTTCCCGCGCGAGGCGACGAGAAAGTGGTTGGGCTCGGTACCATAGACATAGTCCGGGGTGCTGTAGCGATCATCCCACATGAATGGGCCTTTCCTTCGTTCTTTGCCGTCAGCCTCAACGGCCGGCCTTCATCGCGATCGGTCGTGCTACTTTTTCCTGCGCATGGCTTCGTTGAGCTTGTCGCCCAGTGAACCGGTGCTGTTCGGAACATGTTGGGGTGGCTTTTTCCCGGCAGCCGGAGCGCGCTCGCGGGGGCGTTCGCGCGGAGGACCGGCATCCATGTCCTTGCGCATTGACAGGCCGATGCGCTTGCGCGGCACGTCAACCTCGACCACCCGCACCTTGACGACATCGCCGGCCTTGACCACCTCGTGCGGATCCTTGACGAACCGGTCGGCCAGTTGGGAGATGTGCACCAGACCATCCTGATGCACGCCGATATCGACGAAGGCGCCGAAGGCAGCGACGTTGGTGACTGTGCCTTCCAGCATCATGCCGGGTTTGAGATCCTTGATGTCGTCGACGCCTTCGGCGAAAGCGGCGGTCTTGAAGGCCGGGCGCGGATCGCGGCCCGGCTTTTCGAGTTCAGACAGGATATCTCGCACGGTCGGCAGACCGAATTTGTCATCGACGAAACTGTGCGGATCGAGACCCGACAGGGCCGGTTTGTTGCCCATGACGGACCGCAGGTCATCGCCGCAGGCCGCAACGATCTTGCGGGCCAGCCCATAGGCTTCGGGGTGCACAGAGGTTGCATCGAGCGGTTCGACACCGCCGGTGATGCGCAGGAACCCGGCGCTTTGCTCGAAGGTACGCTGTCCGAGACGCGGAACCTCGAGCAAGGCCTTGCGGGCGCGGAACGGGCCATTGGCGTCGCGATACGTGACAATGGCCTCGGCTACGGACGGTCCGAGACCCGAAATGCGGGCCAGCAGTGGCGCCGAGGCGGTGTTGAGATCGACGCCGACCGCGTTCACGGCGTCCTCGACAACGGCGTCGAGCGATCGTCCGAGACGGTACTGGTCGACATCGTGCTGGTACTGTCCGACGCCGATAGCCTTGGGCTCGATCTTGACCAGTTCAGCCAGCGGGTCCTGCAGGCGGCGGGCGATGGAGACGGCGCCGCGAAGCGATACATCGAGGTCGGGGAACTCGGACGCCGCCAGCTCGGACGCCGAATAAACCGAGGCCCCCGCCTCCGAGACGATCACCTTGGTCGGCCGCGGCGGCGGCAGCTCGGCGATCAGGCCCGCCACCAGCTTTTCGGTTTCGCGGCTGCCAGTGCCGTTGCCGATGGCGATGAGTTCGACATTGTGTCTCTCAATCAGCGCCTTGAGGGCGGCCTCGGAACCGGTCACGTCGTTGCGCGGCTGGAACGGGTAGATGGTCTCGGTATCGAGCAGTTTGCCTGTGGCGTCGATGACCGCCACCTTAACGCCGGTGCGGATGCCGGGATCGAGCCCCATGGTGGCGCGGGCCCCGGCCGGAGCGGCCAGCAACAGATCCTTGAGATTGCGGGCGAAAACGGTAATGGCCTCGGCCTCGGCGCGCTCGCGCAGTTCGACCATCAGATCAATGGACAGCGAAACGTTGAGACGCGTGCGCCAGGCCCAACCGGCTACCTCGCGCAGCCACTGGTCGCTGGCGCCATCGCCTCTGGCACCAAGGGATGCGGCGACGATGCGCTCGGCGGGCTTGACCGGCTCGGTGTTGTCGATATCGACCTCGATATCGAGGCTGAGCACCTCCTCGTTGCGGCCGCGCATCATGGCCAGCGCCCGGTGGCCGGCGACCTTGCTCCAGGGTTCGGCGTGATCGAAATAGTCGGAAAACTTGGCGCCGGCCTCCTCCTTGCCCTTCACCACTTTGGCGCGGAGCACTGCTCTGTCGCGCATGTGGGCGCGCAATTGCCCGAGCAGAGCGGCATTTTCCGTCAGCCCTTCGATAACGATGTCACGCGCGCCCTCAAGAGCTTCCTTGGTGCCCGGCACTTCCTCGGTCAGGTAGGCCTCGGCCAGAACAAGCGGATCGGCATTGCGATCGGCAAGGATGGCCTCGGCCAGCGGTTCCAAGCCGCGTTCGCGGGCGATCTGGGCCTTGGTGCGGCGCTTGGGCTTGTAGGGCAGATAGAGGTCTTCGAGTTCGGCCTTGGTGGTGGCGCGTTCGATCGATGCGGTCAGCTCGTTTGTGAGTTTGCCCTGTTCATCGATCGATTTGAGAATCGCGACACGCCGGGTCTCCAGCTCGCGCAGATAGGTCAACCGCTCGGCGAGAAGACGCAGTTGGGTGTCGTCAAGCCCACCGGTCACTTCCTTGCGGTAACGCGCGATGAACGGCACCGTCGCACCGCCGTCAAGAAGCTCCACGGCGGCGCGCACCTGCTCGGGGCGGGCGGCGACTTCGGCGGCAATCTGGGCGGCAATACGGGTATCGTGATCTGACATGACTCGGCTTTCTGGTACGGCTGGCGCGACCATAGTCGCCTCGCGCCGGGGTTCACATCCGGCGCGGCGCGATTTCCTCAACTCAGAGACATAGACGTCGCCCAGCTTGCTGTGGCGATCATTCAATATCCACCTTTGCCGAAATGCCGGCTTCAAGAAGATCGAGAACACCGCTCAAGGTGTGGTCGGCTGCAAAGTGAAGCATTTCATCGACCAGGAGCATGGCAAAACCATGCAGGAGCGACCAGGCGGCGACCGGTCCCGGATCGTCGAACGGGTTGCCAGCTCCTGTTGCAGTCTTCTGCGCGAAAAGCTGGAATGCTGCGGCACTCGCGCGCTGCAAGTGCGCGTCTTCGGGATCGAGTTCGGCGCGCGAGCTGAACATCAGGCGGTAAAGACCGGCATTCTCGCTGGCGAACTCAACATAGTCGCGGCCGAGTTCGCGAAGGCCGGCAGCGGGGTCGTTCACGCTTTCCTCGAGCCGGCCGCTCAGTCGCTCAAAGCCGGTGGCGGCAATCGCGGCCATCAGCGCCCGCTTCGACTTGAAATGGGCATAGGGCGCGGCCTGCGAAACGCAGGCAGCGCGGGCAACCGCGCGAAGCGAGACCGCCTGCGGTCCGTCCCGTTCAAGCAGTTCAAGTCCGGCAGCAACAAGCGCATTGCGCAGATCGCCGTGATGATAGCTCTTTTCGTTCATCGCAGACTCTTTCGCCCAAATCTTGACATCGTCAAGTTCACCTCCATATCTTTACATCGTTAAGATTATGCACCGTCATTTGCAGGAGCAGGTACCGGTGCCAACAGGAGCACTCGGATCGATGAACGCATCAGCGCGACCAGCAAAAACCGCCCTGGTCACCGGCGGCACCTCCGGCATCGGGCGGTCGATCGTTTCCGCGCTGGCGCAGCGGGGCTATCACGTCGTGGCCCTCGGACGCGACAAGGCGCGGGGAGCGGCAATCGAGCATGAGGCGCGTGGCGGCCCGGGTCGGGTGCAGTTTGTCGAACTGGACCAAAGCGATCTCGGCGCAGTGCGGGATTTTGCCAGGACCTACGCGGAGCGGGCAGCCCCCCTGAACCTTCTGGCCAATGTCGCCGGCATGACGCGCCCCGCGCGCAAGGTCACGGCAGACGGTTTCGAGGAAAGCTTTACCGTCGGCTACCTGAGCGCAGTGGTACTATGTTCGTGGTTGGAGCCGCTTCTTGCAAAAGGCGACAACGCGCGGATCATCAATGTCGGCGCCGCGGCAAGAACGTTGCTCGACACGCGTCTCGACCTGTCAGATTTCGATTTTTCCCGAAAATACAGCGGCTTCAAGACGTCGCTGGCAACGGTACACGCCAAGGCGGTGATGGCGCAGGCGCTGGCAGGTCGATTGGCCGACAAGGACATCTCGGTGGTTTGCTTCAACCCGGGGGTAATCCGCTCAGGTCTCATGCGCAATCAATCGCTCTTGCTGCGCGCCGGCTATGCCGCGGCCTCGTTCTTCATGGCGCCGGATTCGGCTTGCGGGATACACGTCGCCACCGCGTCCGATCTTCGGATCAAGTCCGGACACCTGTTCGACACGCCGGCCCGTACCATTCCGCTCGCCTTCGATGAGACCTATGTCAACGCGGTGTGGAACATGACCGACGCACGGCTTCGACAGCCCGGATTTCTGGCATGAAGCGGCGCGATTCTGGCCGTTTTCCGTGCGGACGTCGGAACATGCGCCAGCTGGTTCTGCTGCACGCAATCGGGCGCTACGCGGGGGAGATGATCGTTGCCAACCAAAATGCCCAGCAAAACCGGGGCTTTCAGGTCATGGCAATGGCGGGTGGGGAGGGATTCGAACCCCCGGGGCGCTTGCACGCCCACCGGTTTTCAAGACCGGAGCAATCGACCACTCTGCCACCCACCCGGCAGGGACGGGATGTAGCCTCCCCTGCCTGTGGGCGCAAGATGCGCGTAGGCGCTTTTGGCCTCGGTACCCGCATTGTCACTGAGGAACGCGGATGACCCTTCTTGCCTCACAAAGACATGGCGCTAGGCTTGCAGCACACCAGCATCAGGAACACGCTCAATGTCCGAATCCCTTCTTGTGACCGGCGCCTCCGGTCAACTCGGCCGCAAGGTCGTCGAGGACCTCGTGGCTCGGGGCGGCAACAAGATCATTGCCGCCACCCGCGATCCGTCAAAACTTGCTGATCTCACCGCAAGGGGCGTCGAGGTCAGGGCTGCCGATTTCGAGAAACCGGAAACCCTTGCCGGCGCCTTCGCCGGCGTCGACCGCATGCTCCTGATCAGCACCGACGCCATCGTCGTGCCGGGCCAGCGCCTTGCCCAGCATCGGGCGGCGGTCGCGGCTGCCGACAAGGCCGGTGTCAAGCACGTGGTCTACACCTCGATCATCGCACCCAAACCGAGTGCCGACTCGATCATCGAGGACGATCATTTCTTCACCGAGCAGGCCATCGCGGCGAGCTCGATGAGCTGGACCTTCATGCGCCATGGCCTTTATGCCGAAGCCCTCCTCTGGGCCCTGCCCCGCGCCCTGCAGCAGGGCACCTGGGCCGATGCCAGCGCCAACAAGCCACGTTCCTGGGTGACGCGCGCCGATTGCGGCAGCGCCGATGCGGCAGCGTTGGCCTCCTCGGACACCGGGAAACGCATCTACGACATCACCGGCCCCGAAGCGCTGACGGCCGAACAGGTGGCGGGCATCGTCTCCGAGGTGACCGGCAAGCCGCTCGCCCATGCCGATGTCCCGGCCGACGTCTTGCGGCAAGGCATGGCCGGCGCCGGCATGCCGCCAACGCTGATCGGCGCCATGCTAGGCTTCGATATCGCCACTGCTCTGGGGTATTACGGCGTGGTGACGCCGGCTATCGAAGAGCTCACCGGGCAGGCGCCAACATCGCTCAGGGACTTCATCGTGGCCAACAGGGACGCGCTGCTGGCGCCGCCGCAGCAAGGCTGATCGAACACGCGTCCGGCGGGTGCGTCAGCCCGCCGGTATGCCGAAGACCGCCACCGCATAGGCAAGCGCTGCCAGCGCGCCGAACCAGAGTGCCTTTTGGCGCTCATTGCGGTGGCGCGCAATCATCACCGACACGGTGCATTGCAACCCGTAGAACAGGGCGAAGGCGCGCGAGGCGAGCGCCACGATCTGGGTTACGTCAGTCGCCCAGATGACGAGCACACCGACCACGCCGATCAGCACGTAGGCATGCCTGGGGTCGATGTGTTTATGGGTCGTGTCCGAGATCAACTCGCTGGCGCCGATACTGTCGGCGACCGAGGCACTGAACTGGCTGGCGATGGCCCCGGCTGTCACCACGAAGGGCAGTAGCGGCGACACGCGCCCGATGACGTCGATGAATCCGGCAACATCGGCGGTCGAGGTGAAATAGGGATAAAGCGGGATCATCAGCACGAAGAACGTCAGATAGACCGCGGAAGAAACGATCTGCGACCGGCGCATGGCGGCAACACGGGTTTTGGCGTCATACATGTCGCCCATGAATCGTGTCGTTTCGAAGCCCTGCACGATGATCAGCATGCCCATCAGGAATCGTAGCGTGTCCCAATCGAACACATGGTTTTCGGCCAATGTGGCGGTCCAGGAATAGTCTGACGGCAGGGTCAGGCCAAAAATCGCCAGGGCGACGAGCAGGGCCGCGATCACCGAGAGATTGGCGCTGACGGTGTATTTCTCCGCCCGCTCGATGCCGCTCAGGCCCCTGATGGCGCCGACGCCGGCGATCAGCACGATCAGCGTTGTCGCGATTGCCTTGCCGAGCAAAGGATCGGCCCAGCCGGCGAGCTTGAGACCGAAGGTTGCAAGCAGGACGAGATAATAGGCGACGGAGATGAAATAGGCCCCGATCAGCGCGAAATGCGACACGATCTCGAACGACTCGATCGGGTGACCGGCTTTGGCGGTATCGAAGATCGGCTCGCCGTAGCGGATGTTGTAGCGGATGGCACCACCGATGAAATAGGCGGTCAGCGTCAGCACTGCGACCGCGACCACGGCCCAGATGCCGACGGCGCTGGCCAGCAGTGGCACCGACACCAGAAAGCCGGACCCGATGATCGAGGCCAGCGGCGTGACCGTCGCCGACCAGCCCTTGTTGGACCTGACGCGCCGGCTGATCAGCGCCGCGAAAACAGCGACAACAACCAGCCCGAGAACAACTTCCATCAAGGCGCCCTGCCTTGTCTAGGGCACCAGCACCGTCGAGCCCCGGGTCTGGCGCGCCGCCAGCGCTTCATGGGCCTTGGCCACCTCTGCAAGTGACCAGGTCTGGCCAATGGCAACCGTCACCGAGCCATCCCGGATCTTGGCCCACACGCGTTCGGCGCCGGCGATTTCAGCCTCCCGATCGGGGAAGTAGGACGCGATGGTCGGCCGGGTGACATAGAGCGAGCCCTTGCCAGCGAGAATGCCGAGGTTCGGCACCGACACCGCGCCGGAGGAATTGCCGAACGAAACCATCAGCCCGCGCGGCCACAGACAGCCGAGCGAGGTTTCGAACGTGTCCTTGCCGATGGAATCGTAAACGACGCCGACGCCCTTGCCGCCGGTCAGTTGGCGCACCTTGGTGGCGAAATCGGGCGTGGTGACGATGTTGATGACCTCGTCGCAACCCAGCGCCCTGGCGATCTCGGCTTTGTCGTCCGAGCCCACCGTTCCGATGACGCGCAGACCGAGCGATTTGGCCCATTGCACGGCGATCTGGCCGACGCCGCCGGCGACGGAGTGAAAGACGATGGTCTCGCCCGGCTGCGGCGTCGCCGTCATCTCGAGCAGATAGAGAACGGTCAATCCCTTGAGAATGGCGGCAGCGGCAACTTCCGAGGGAATGTCGTCGGGAACGGGAATAAGCCGTGCCGCCGGAACGTTGCGCTCTTCGGAATAGGCGCCGATCGGTCCGGAATAGCAGACGCGGTCGCCGGGCTTGAGGAAGTCGACCCCCTCCCCGAGTTCGGTCACGGTGCCTGCCGCCTCGCTCCCCGGCGTCAGCGGCAGGGGCAGCGGGTAAAGGCCGATGCGGTGATAGATGTCGAGGAAGTTGAGCCCGATGGCATCGTGCCGGATGCGTACCTCGCCGGGACCGGGCGGCAGCAGTTCCCGATCCTTGTATCTGAGGACCTCGGGTCCGCCGAATTCGTCGATGATGATGGCTTTGCTCATTGGGTTTCGCGCCTTTGTTTACGCCGCGCCTGGGCGAAGATGTTGAAACTCTCGACAAGCACCGCGAAGGCCATTGCCGAATAGATGTAGCCCTTGGGGACATGCACGCCGAGCCCGTCGGCCACCAGCGTCACGCCGATCATCAGAAGGAATGCCAGCGCCAGCATTTTCGTGGTCGGGTGGCGCGCGATGAAGCCCGAGATCGAGTTCGAGGCAAAATACATCAGCGCCATGGCGATGACGACGGCGGTGATCATGATCTCGAGATGCTGGGCCATGCCGATGGCGGTGATGATCGAGTCGATGGAGAACACCATGTCGAGCAGGACGATCTGGACGATCACCGAACTGAAGACACTCGGCGCGTTCTGGCGGGCCTTTTCCTCGTCGGTCGGCTCCTCGATGGCGTGGTGAATCTCGACCGTCGCCTTGTAGACAAGGAAGGCGCCGCCAGCCAGAAGGATCAAGTCGCGCCAGGAGATGTCGTGCTCGAACACAGTAGCGATCGGCTCGGTCAGCCCAATGATCCACGAGATCACCAGCAGCAACAGCAATCGGAAGATCAGCGCCAGCGACAGCCCGATCTGGCGGGCGCGCCGCGCTGCGGCCGCCGGCAGGCGCGACACCAGCACCGAAATGAACACGATGTTGTCGATGCCCAGAACGATCTCGAGCAGGGTCAGCGTGGCAAGGCTGGCCCAGGCGGTCGGGCTTAGCAAAAGTTCGATCATTGCGGCCTCTTTGCGTGGAGCCCGAAGCTATGCCGAACAGCCACAAAATTGAAGCCTCGACGACATTTTGCGCACCGGCGCCAGGCCTGAGCAAAACATTTCCTTTTTGGAAGGTTTCCTCGAAACCCGGCATCTCCCGCCCGCTTCGCCGGCCTGGCGTCACGCCATAAACTGCCGGTCCAGATCAAGGAGCAATCCAATGGAGTCCTTCTCCCCCGTTCCCGCCACGATCGGCGGCCTGTTGATCGGCCTCTCGGCCGCGATTCTGTGGATCGGCAATGGCCGCATCGCCGGCATTTCGGGTATTTTCGGTCGGATCCTTCCCCCGACGGGGCCGGTCCGCTGGCGTTTTGCCTTCCTCGCGTCGATGGTCGTCATGGCCGGTCTCGGTGCATTGGCCTTCCCGGGCTGGGCGTCGGCGGACCGGGTGCCCCGGCCCCGCAGCTGATCGGCGATCCGCTGTGGCTGGCAATTGCCGGGCTGCTGACCGGTCTTGGCACCAAGATCGGCAATGGCTGCACCTCCGGGCACGGTGTGTGCGGCCTGGCGCGCCTGTCGGTGCGCTCGGGTGTGGCGGTCGCGGTTTTCTTCGGCGTGGCCATGCTGACGGTCGCCGTCACGGGAGTGGTTTGATGCACAAGGACAACAATTCCTGGAGCTATGTTGCAACCGCTGCGGTGTCCGGCGGCCTGTTCGGTCTCGGGCTCTACGTTTCGCAGATGGTCGATCCGCTGAAAGTCCTGCGCTTTCTCGACATCGGTGCAATCGCCTCCGGCGGCTGGGACCCGAGCCTCGCCTTCGTCATCGCGCCGGCAATCCTTGTCACCTTCATCGCCAACCGCTTTGCCCGAGGCCTCAGGGCGCCGCTGTTCAACGGGCATTTCCACCTGCCCGACCTCAAGGACGTCGACACGCCACTGATTCTCGGCGCGGCCCTGTTCGGCATCGGCTGGGGCATGTCCGGCATCTGCCCCGGCCCGGCGATCACGCTCATCGCCTTCGTGCCGGAAAATCTGCTGATTTTCCTTGCCGCCATGTTCGCAGGCTCTTTTGCCGGCGGATTCGTCCTCAAGTGGATGACGCGCCGCCCCGCCATCGCGTAAACTGACGGTTCGGACCGGCAGTGCCGGACCGAACCGAACAACGCGAGACCTGCGGGACCAAAGTGAGCGCATACGATATCGCCATCATCGGTGGGGGCCTGGCCGGATCGGCCGCCGCCATCGTTTGTGCCGAAGCCGGCTACAGAACAGTTCATTTCGCCCCCAAAGGCCCCGAGGACCGGCGCACATCGGCCCTGATGGGGCCTTCGGTCGATTTCCTCGTGCGTACCGGGCTGATCGATCGCCCCGAGGCGCATGCCGTGCCCCTCACCCGCATCCGCATCATCGATGGCACGCACCGATTGTTGCGGGCGCCGGAGACCCTTTTTGAAGCCAGCGAAACCGGGCGCGAAGCCTTTGGCTGGAACTTCGCCAACGCGCCGCTTCTCGCCCATTTCGCCGTCCGCGCCACCGCACTCGACAATCTGACGATTGTCGAGTGCGTGGCAAAAGGGTTCGTCCGCACCGGAAAGGGCTTTGAGATCACCCCTGCCGATGGCAAACCCGTCGTTGCCAACCTGCTTGTCGGCGCCGATGGCAAGCGCTCGCCGGTGCGCGAGTTTGCCGGCATCGGCGCACGCGAGCGCCCGTTCGGGCAGGCGGCGCTGGTCTGCGATCTCGAGCTCTCCCGTCCGCTCGAGGGCACATCCGTCGAATTCCATTACGAGAACGGCCCGTTCACTCTGGTGCCGGCCGGTGGAAACAAGGCCAATCTTGTCTGGATCGACAGGCCAGCCGTTCTCGAGACCGCCCGCGACGGCGATTTCACCGGAGCGCTCAACGGCCGCAGCCAGCACCTGTTCGGCGCCATTGCGCCGATCAGCCCGAGCGCCATCTTCCCTTTGTCGATGCTGAGCGTTTCGTCCGCCGGAAAGGCCGGTATCGTGCTGGTCGGCGAAGCGGCGCACGCCTTTCCGCCCATCGGCGCCCAGGGGCTCAATCTCGGCTTGCGCGATGTTGCCGACCTGGTCGCATCACTCGGCGCAACCGACAGGTCGGCGCCCGATTGGGCCGATGGCGTCAGCTCCGCCTATGCGAGGCGCCGCGCCGACGACCTGATGCGCACAGGTGGCGGCGTCGAGGCGCTGTTCCGCTCCCTGCTCTATGATTTCCTGCCGGTGCAGGCGGCCCGGGCCGGAGGCCTGTGGGCACTCAAGCTCATACCCGGCTTGCGGCGCAGCGCCATGCAGGCAGGCATGGGCGAACGCGGCACCACGTGAAAAGGGGCGCCTGAGCGCCCCTTGAACCTTTTCGCGATGATCGGCGAAACCGTCAGTTGCCGTCAGAAGCCGCAGGCGCGTCACTCGCCGGCGCATCGGCCGCTTGGCCTTCCTTCTCGCGGCGAATCTGCTCGGCGAGATCCTGGACCGCCTGGCCGAGTTTCTCGGTCGCCGTGTTCTGCTGGGGGGCCTGCATGTCTGTCAGCGAGACATAGTCCTCGCCATCGTAAACGGCGGTGAAGCCCGCAAGGTCGATCTCGATAGTGACGTCGTCGCCACGGGCATTCTTGGCCTTCAGCTTGAGCACGGCGCCGCGCTTCAGGCTGGTGACGAAGGATTCGTCGACCGAGGTGCGCACATTGCACATCTGCGAATCGCAGGCGATGTAGGGGAGCGCCAATTCGCGGCCGCTGTCGATCTGCAGCCGCAGCCCATAGGGCAGCGTCACGCCGAGAGGCATCGAGGCCATGATCAGCAACGGACTCTTGTCGGCGGGATTGTTCCTGAGGATGAACCGGGCGATGGGCTGGTTCTGGGCAAAAACAAGCTGACGTACCAGGCAAAGCTGCTGTTCGTTGCCCGGAATGTCGCCGCAGAACTTGAGCCAGGGCAGAGCCGGTTTTGTCGCCTCGGAGGTTGCTGCCTCCGCTGCCGGCGCATCCGTGGCCGATGAATTGGCCGGCGCCGGAGCCGGCGCATCACTGGTGTTGTCCTGGGCAAAGCCCGCGGTGGGCGCAAGCAGGAAGGCGATCCAGACCATTACGAGGCCGAGCGCGCGTTTCGCTGTCATAACTGTATCCGTGGTTCGGTTCGGGCAGACACTGCCGTCCATTGATGTCGGTTTGAAGGCAGGAATTCGGGCAATAACATGACCGCCGAGGCTTTCCAATGCATTATCCGGCTGCGCTCTTGGGCGCCGCGCCCTTTTCGGCCAGCACGACGAGCCGGCTGAGAATCGCCGCAGTACCCTTGAGCCGCTGTTCGGGCTCGGGCCAGTTGCGCGAGAAGACCAGCTTCTGATCGGGCTTCAGGCGCACCATCTGGGTCGGGTCCGATACGAGCGAGACAAGCCCTGCCGGGTTGGCGAAGGAATTGTTCCTGAGCGAAATAACCGCACCTTTTGGTCCGGCCTCGACCCGTTCGATATTGGCGGCCCGACACAGCGCCTTGACGACCACGACCTTCAGAAGAGCCGTTACCTCCTCGGGCAGCGGGCCGAATCGGTCGATCAGTTCGGCGCCGAAGGCATCGATCTCGCGCGTCTCGGTCAGGTCGCCGAGGCGCCGGTACAACTGCATCCTCACCTGCAGGTCGGGCACGTAATGCTCGGGGATCATCACCGGCATGCCGAGCGAGATCTGCGGCGACCATTCGCCGGCATCGACCGCCTCGCCTTCGCCGCCAAGACTGGCGACCGCTTCTTCAAGCATCGACTGATAGAGCTCGTAGCCGACTTCGCGAATATTGCCCGACTGCTCTTCCCCGAGAAGATTCCCCGCCCCGCGGATGTCGAGGTCGTGGCTGGCGAGCTGGAAGCCGGCGCCAAGCGACTCAAGCGATTGCAACACCTGCAGCCGCCGCTGGGCGGTATCGGTCAGCTTGCGGTCGGCCGGGACGGTGAACAGCGCATAGGCGCGGGTCTTGGACCGGCCGATGCGGCCACGGATCTGGTAGAGCTGCGCCAGGCCGAAATTGTCGGCGCGGTGGACAATCAGCGTGTTGGCATTGGGAATATCGAGCCCCGATTCGACAATGGTCGTCGCCACCAGCACGTCGAACCGCCCGTCATAGAAGGCGTTCATGATGTCGTCGAGCTGGCCCGGCGCCATCTGGCCATTGGCAACAACGAAACTGACCTCGGGCACCTGCGTCTTGAGGAACTCGGCGATCTCGGGCTGGTCCTTGATGCGCGGCACAACATAGAAGGCCTGTCCGCCGCGGTATTTTTCGCGCAGCAGCGCCTCCCTGACTGTCAACGGATCGAAAGGCGAGACGAAGGTGCGGATGGCAAGGCGGTCGATCGGCGGCGTTGCCAGCAGCGACAGGTCGCGGACACCGGCCAGGGCCAGCTGCAGCGTGCGCGGAATCGGCGTCGCCGTCAGCGTCAGCACGTGGACATTGGCCTTCAGCTCCTTCAGCCGTTCCTTGTGCGCCACGCCGAAATGCTGCTCCTCGTCGACGATCAAGAGGCCGAGATCGCGGAACTTGATCGACTTGCCCAGAAGCGCATGCGTGCCGACGATTATGTCGACCGTGCCATCGGCAATGCCCTGTTTGGCGGCGCGCAGATCGGAAGACGATACCAGGCGCGACGCATGGGCCAGCCGGATCGGCAGGCCGGCGAAGCGCTCCGAAAAGGTCTTGAAATGCTGGCGGGCGAGCAGCGTCGTCGGCACGACCACCGCTACCTGCCGCCCCGACATCGCCATGGCGAAAGCCGCACGCAAGGCGACCTCTGTCTTGCCGAAGCCGACATCGCCACACACCAGCCTGTCCATGACCCGGCCTTCGGTCATGTCCTCGAAGACCTGGGAGATCGAGGCGAGCTGGTCCTCGGTTTCCTCGAAGGGGAATCGCGCGGCGAACTCGTCGTAGATGCCCGAGGGCAATTCGATCGGCTCGACACGGGCCAATTCGCGCTGCGCCGCGATCTTGATGAGCTGCTCGGCCATGTCGCGGATGCGTTGCTTGAGCTTGGCCTTCTTGGCCTGCCAGGCGACGCCGCCAAGCCGGTCGAGTTCGACATGCTCGGCATCCGAACCGTAGCGCGTCAGAAGCTCGATGTTCTCGACCGGCAGGTAGAGCTTGGTCTGGCCGGCATATTCGATCTCGACACAATCATGGGGCGCACCGGCCGCCTCGATGGCCCTGAGGCCGATGAAGCGCCCGATTCCGTGCTCGACATGGACGACGAGGTCGCCGGCGGCGAGGCTCGATGCCTCGGTCAGGGCGTTCTCCGCCCGCTTGCGCCGGGCATGGCGGATGATGCGCTCGCCGAGGATGTCCTGCTCTGAAAGCACCAGGATCGAGTCGGTCTCGTAGCCGGTTTCGAGTTCGAGGGTGACGAAGGCCACCGTGCCCGGCGGTGTCATCTCGGCATCGCGCCAGTTGTCGGCCTTTTTGGCCTTGCCGAGTCCGTGATCGGCGAACAATTGCATCAGCCGCTCGCGCGTGCCCTCGGACCAGGCAGCGATAATGACGCGCTGGCCCTTGGCGCTGCGCTCACCGATCAGCCTGACCACCGCTTCGAACAGGTTTGTGTCGGCGGCGCTGCGCTCGGCGGCAAAGCTCGGCGGCATGCGCCCGCCGGCGTTCTCGGCGCCATCCTCGCTGGCGAAGGGCGACAGCACCAGACCGTTGCCGCCGGCCAGGGCCGCGAGGCCGGACGAGATCTCGTAAAGCGTTTCCGCCGGCACCGGCTTGTAGACTGTGGCGCCCGCCGGGTTGTCGCCAGTGCGGGCGCTTTCACGGGCCTCGTAATAGTCGGCAACCTGGTCCTGGCGCTCGGCAAGGGCATGATCGGCCTGGTCGTCGAAGATGAATTGCGCCGGCCCCGTGTAGGCCGTGAGCGGATCGAGCCTGTCGTAGAAGAACGGAAGCCAATGCTCCATGCCGGGGAACCGTTGCCCGGAACTGATGGCGGCATAGAGCTGGTCGTCGGCGGTATTGCCACCGAAACTCGAGGTATAGCGTCCGCGGAAATGCCGGATCGTTTCCGGATTGAGAATGACCTCGCTCATCGGCGACAGCGAGATCGATTTGAGCGAGCCGGTGCTGCGCTGGCTTTCGGGATCGAAGCTACGGATGGTCTCGAGGGTCGAACCGAAGAAATCGAATCTCAGCGGCGCCTCCATGCCGGCGGCGAACAGATCGACGAGGCCGCCGCGCACGGCATATTCGCCGGCTTCGCGCACCGTCGGCACGCGCAAATAGCCATTGCCAGCCGCCCAGGCGATCAGGCGTTCGCTATCGACCACCGCCCCGGCCTTGGCCGAGAACGACATGGTGGCGACAACCTCGCGCGGCGGCAGCTTCTGAAGGAGCGCATTGACGCTGGTCAGAACAACGGCGCCCCTGGTCATCGGATCGGTAAGTGCCGCCAGCGTCGCCATGCGCGCCGACAGCGTGACGGCGTTGGGCGAGACCCGGTCGTATGGCAAGCAGTCCCAGGCCGGCAGCGACAGGATAGTGTGGCCCGGCATCAGTGCCGGCAGCACATCGGCAAGCCGCTGCATGCGCCGCCCGTCGCGGGCAACAAAGACCAGTGACGCCGGTCCCGTTCCACCTTCCGAAAGTGCCCGCTCGACCAGCCGCGCCAGCATGAAGGGCTGCATGCCCTCGGGAACGTTGCCGATGCTGGCAAGACCTGCGCTGACCGGGTTCATCGCGAGAGCCTTTTGCTGGCGAAGGTGACGATGGCAGAGATCATCTCGCCATTGTCATCGGCCGGCACCGGCGCCTGTCCGGTCACCCAGTTGAGGAAATCTGCGTCCGACTCTTCGAGTATCGCGGCAAAACGTTCGAGTGATTGCACATCGTAGCCATCGAGATGTGCCTCGGCGAACGATCCGAGCACAAGATCCATCTCCTTGGTTCCGCGATGATGAGCGCGGTAGAAAAGGCGCTTGCGGGTGGCTTCGAGGGCATCGGTCATCGGGCAACTTTCCGACTTCTGGGTTTGCATGGTCTTGTCCGAAAACCGGCTTCCACTTCTCGGGATCATGCTCTGGACGCGCAAAAGCCCATCGCGACGGGATTCGGCGCAATGAGCGAGGCCGTTTTAGCCCCTTGCCGCCATCTTGTCAGCCTTTTGCCGGCGGCGCAGTGCCGCGCTAAGCTGAAGCACAACCAATCAAACGGAATCGCCTTGCCCCGTCCGCCGCTTCTCTATCCGCTGTTTCGTTCGGTGACCGCGCTCAAGGGCGTCGGTCCGCGCCTGGCGCCGTTGCTGTCGCGCTTTCTCGGGCGCACCGAGGGGCAGGACGCGCTGGTGCTTGATCTGTTGATGCACATGCCGGCGAACGTCATCGATCGGCGCAAGCAGGTGCCGATCTCTCAGGCCTATCTCGGCGACATTGTCACGCTCGACGTGCATGTCGATCGGCACATCAAGCCGCCGCGCGGCAAGTCCAACGTGCCGATGCGCGTCTTTGCCCATGACGAAAGCGGCGAGGTGCAGCTGGTGTTCTTCCGCTCCGACGGCGGTTGGGTGGAAAAGGCGTTGCCGATCGGCGAGCGCCGCATCGTTTCGGGAAGCATCGACATTTTCCGCGGCGAAAAGCAGATCACCCATCCCGACTACATCGTCGAACCGGACAAGCGCGACACCCTGCCCCTGGTCGAGCCGGTCTATCCGCTTACCCACGGCCTGTCCTCGAAAGCACTCGCCAAGCTGATGGGACAGGCGGTCGATGCCCTGCCGGAACTTCCCGAATGGATTGGTGAGCAACGACTCACTCTTAATGGCTGGCCTGGTTTCGACGACGCGATGCGCGCCGTGCATGCGCCCGAACACCCTCGTGACGCCGATATCGCCGGTCCGGCACGGGCGCGGCTCGCCTATGACGAATATCTCGCCGGGCAATTGACCCTGCAGTTGGTGCGCTCGAGCCTCGTTCGTGCTCGTGGCCGTGAGCGAACACTCACAGGCACAATAAGCAAAAGGGTCGAAGCCGCACTGCCCTTTTCCCTGACCGCAGGCCAGCACCAGGCCTTTGCCGAGATTTCCCGCGACCTTTCCTCGCCAGACCGCATGTCGCGGTTGCTGCAGGGCGATGTCGGCGCCGGCAAGACCGTGGTGGCGCTGCTCGCCATGGCGGCAATGGCCGAGGACGGGGCGCAGTCGGCGCTGATGGCACCGACCGAACTGCTGGCAGCCCAGCACTACCGCACCATCGCCCCCCTGGCCGAGAAGGCCGGGCTTGGCATCGCCTTTCTTTCCGGCAAGACGCCGGCGGCGGAACGGCGCGCCATCGCCGCAGGCCTTGCGTCGGGCAAAACCAGCATCGCCGTCGGCACCCATGCGCTGTTCCAGGCCGATGTCGCCTTCAAGAATCTCGGACTTGTTGTCGTTGACGAACAGCACCGGTTCGGCGTGCATCAGCGGCTGGCGCTTTCCGACAAGGGGCACGATGCCGAGTTGCTGGTGATGACGGCGACACCGATCCCGCGCACTCTGGTCCTGACCCATTTCGGCGACATGGCCGTTTCCTTGCTCAAGGACAAGCCGGCGGGCCGCCAGAAGATCGACACCGCCATCCTGCCCGACGGCGAACTCGACCGCGTGATCGCCCGGCTCGAGGCGCGCATCGCCGAAGGCGTGCAGGCCTTCTGGGTCTGCCCGCTGGTCGAAGAGAGCGAACAAAGCCCGCTCACCGCCGCCGAAGACCGTTTCGCCATGCTCAAGCAGATCTTCGGCGAGCGGGTCGAACTGGTGCACGGCCGCATGAGCGCAGCGAAAAAGGAAGCCGCCATGCAGCGCTTCCAGTCCGGCGAGGCGCAGATCCTGGTGGCGACCACCGTCATCGAGGTCGGGGTCGACGTGCCCAACGCGACGATCATGATCATCGAGCATGCCGAACGCTTCGGCCTGGCCCAGATCCACCAGCTGCGTGGCCGGGTGGGACGCGGCACGGCGCGCTCGGCCTGCCTGCTGCTTTATGCTGAACCGCTTGGCGAGGTGGCGCGGGCTCGCCTCGAAACCATCCGCGACACCGAGGACGGTTTTGTCATCGCCGAAAAGGATCTCGAACTGCGTGGCGAAGGCGATGTGCTCGGCACCCGCCAGTCAGGCATGCCCGGCTATTGCCTCGCCGTGCCCGATGTTCATCGCGACCTGCTCGACATGGCTCATGACGACGCCAGACTGGTGCTTGACCGTAATCCCGGCCTAACAGGCGCGGAGGGCGAGGCGCTGAGGCTGCTGCTCTATCTGTTCCGGCGCGACCTCGCCATTCCGCTGATCCGCGCCGGTTGATATACCTGCGTTTTACCAAGACGCGCGATAGTGCCGGTCCGGAGGCATTGCTCCGCTTGGCGACTCAAAAACTTAAGTACCCACGCCTATTGTCCCTTCCCGAGCAGCTCAACCCGGCTTGGGAGCCGCATATGCCTTCCTGGCATCCGTTCATCCCGACGGCCTTCGTCGTTTTCGCCTTCTTGACTGGCGCAGCTCTGGTGGCGCTTGCGCTGTGGCCACGTTTGCGCGCTGCCCGGAAGCGGCAGGCACGGCTGCGCACGGCATTGCGCGTCGCGCGCAAAGACAACCGCGTCATGGAAATGATCGCCCAGAACGCCAATGACGGACTGGTTTTGCAGGACATTCACGGCAGGATCCTGTGGTCGAATCCGGCCTATACGCGCATCACGGGCTGGTCGGCTGAAGAAGTTCGCGGCCGCAATCCGCTCGGCTTCATGCTCCCTCCTGAAAGATGCTGGTCCGATGAAGACATCAGCACCTTCAAATACGACATCGCCTCCGGCATTCTCGACAGCTTCGAGATTGTCGAGAACGTCCGCAAGAACGGCGAGAAATTCTGGAACCAGCTGAGCTTTGCCGTTGTCGAAGGCGATACCGGCACCGAGCCGCAGGTCATCGTCATCGCCCGCGACGTCACCGAGCAGATCGAGCGCGAGGCAGATCTCGAGCGCGCCAAGCAGAACCTTCAGAAACTGGCCGAAACCGATGTCCTGACCGGCCTGTCAAACCGGCTGAAGCTCGATGCCTTCCTGGATGAGGCGCTCGGACGCGCCGGTCCCGAACATGGCGAAGTCGGCCTGATCCATGTCGATATCGACCAGTTCAAGGAAATCAACGACAGACTTGGCCACGCCGCCGGCGATGCCGTGCTGTCGCACACCGCCGACGTGCTGCGTGCGCAGATCTCCGAGGACGACCTCGCCTGCCGGTTCGGCGGAGACGAATTCGTCATCGTCTGTCCAAGCATATGGAGCAACGAACGGCTGGAGGTGCTGGCGCGCCGCATTCTCGTGCAGCTCAGAAAGCCCTTGATCTGGGAGGACGCTCCCATCTCCATCGGCGCCAGTATCGGCGTTGCCGTATCCAACGATCACGCCCGCGACGCCCAGGCACTGATGCGTCAGGCGGACATTGCCTTGTACGAGATCAAGAAATCTGGACGGAACAACCTTTTGCTGTTCAGCGACTCGCTCGGTGAACTTGTGGCAAAAAGAACCGAAATCTCGTCGGCCCTGTCGCATGGCATGGTCAACAATCAGCTCGGGGTGGTCTTGCAGCCACAATTCGATCTCGTCACGCAGCAGGTCACCGGCTTCGAAGCGCTGATGCGCTGGCACCATCCCAACCGCGGCATGCTGGCGCCGGCCGAATTCTTCGACATCGCCGAACGCAACGGCCTGATGGAGGACATCGACGAGATCGCCATGCACGGCGCCCTCGATGCCCTGTGCACGCTGCGCGACGCAGGGCATGACAATCTCAGGATATCCATCAATGTTTCCGGACGGCGCCTCAACCAGGACACGTTCCTCGATCAACTCAAATGGGAAGTCGATAAGCGCGGTCTGGTGCCGAAGGACGTGGCGGTCGAAGTGCTCGAGACCACGCTGATCGAAGGCCGCGACAACCAGGCGGCGCGCTCGATCGCCGCCTTGTCCAAGGCAGGATTCGGTGTCGAGCTCGATGATTTCGGTTCCGGCTATTCCGGCCTGGTCAATCTGGCCCAGCTTCAGGTCAAGGGCGTCAAGATCGACAGGGCACTGGTGCAGAATCTGGTGACCGACAAGACCGCACAAACCGTGGTGCAGGCGATCCTGCGCCTGTGCAAGGACCTGGGGCTGGACGTTGTCGCCGAAGGCGTCGAACTGCCCGAACAGGCCGGCGCCATCGTCACCCTCGGCGGCAGTGTCGTCCAAGGCTATGGCATCGCCCGCCCGATGTCGCTCGACAGGGCGCTTGACTGGCTCGAGACGACAGACATGACGTCGGTTCTCGCCTTCGCACCGGACAACCGGATGCTGCGGCGTCAGGCCTGATCCTGGTTCGCCGCCGCCTTTTTCGCCAGCGCTTCGTCTGCGAGTTCTCTGGTCTTTTTCTGATAGGCCGGCGAGACCAGTCCTGCTGAGACGATGAGCTTGGCGGCATCCTCGATGCTCATGTCGAGAATAATGATTTCGTTTTGCGGCACGAAGAGTAGAAAACCCGAAGTCGGGTTTGGCGTCGTTGGCAGGAAGACGCTCAACACGCCCTCGCCGTCGACCTTCTCCTTGATCTCGCCCTTGGCCTCGGTCGAAATCAGGACAATCGCCCACAGGCCCTGACGCGGGTACTGGATCAGACCGACCTGCTTGAAGCTCTGGGCCGACTGATGCACGACCGTTTCGAAGATCTGCTTGAGAGCCTTGTAGATGGTCGAGACCATCGGCACGCGGCTCAGCAGCCTTTCGCCGATCTGCACCAGCGAGCGCCCGACAAGGTTGGCGGCGAGGAAACCGAGCAGCGTGATGGTCAAGAGCGCCACGATCAGCCCGAACCCGGGGATCTCGAATGGCAGATAGGTGCTGGGATTGAAGGCCCGCGGCACGAAGGGCGTGACAAGATTGTCGATGACCCCGATCACCCACCAGGCGATGTAGAGCGTGATGCCTATGGGACCGGCAATGACCAGACCGGTGAGGAAGTAATTGACGATGCGGCGACCCGGGGTCAGGTGTACTGCGGGAATGGCGTGGTGCTCGTGGTGGTCGTGCGGCTCGTTCACGTCAATATCCTCGATCGTGGCGGATGCGATCTATATGGGGCCAGTACGACATTTCGCCAACACAGTGCCGATAGTTTTGCTCAGCTTGGGCAGATGCCTTCGCGGCCAGCCACCCGGGTGGCCCACAGCCGCGCTCACACGCCGGCATCGTTCTCGGTCCAGGCGAAATCCATCTGCCGCGCCACGCGTTCGGCCAGTTCCCTGCCCTTGAGTTTGGAGATCAGGTAAAGGCTCATGTCGATACCGGCGGATATGCCGGCCGAGGTGACGATACCGTCATCGACCCAGCGGACGGCTTCGACAACATCGAGCGCGGGAAAACTGGCACGGAGTTCGGCGACATCTTCCCAATGGGTAGTGACGCGCTGATCGGTCAGCACCCGCGCCGCCGCGAGCAGAAATGCACCCGTGCATACCGAAGCGGTCAGCTTGGCCTTGCGCGACTGCGCAGCAATCCAGTCAAGGACATCCGGCTTGCTCATCTCAGCCGTGTGGACGCCACCAACAACGATGAAGATGTCGAACTCGGGATGCGGAGCATTGAGGGTATAGCCGGTTTCCACCCTGAATCCGCCGCGCGCCGTAATGCGGCGTGACGCGCCGACGAGGCTGACCTCGAATTTCTCGGCGTCCGGCAGAAAGCGGCTGGCAACCGAAAACGCCTCGAACGGTCCGGCAAAATCCATGACCTCGGCATTGTCGTAAATGAAAATGCCGACCTTCATCACGTCGATCTCCGGCTCATTCGACGGTCACCGACTTGGCGAGATTGCGCGGCTGGTCGACATCGGTGCCCATCTGCACCGCCGTGTGATAGGCGAGCATCTGCACCGGCAGCGCCGCGACGATCGGGGCGACCAGTTCGTCGACACCGGGCAGCAGGATAATGTCGGCCACGTCGGCGCCGACGAAATCGGCGCCCGACTGGTCGGTGATCAGGACGATCTTGCCACCGCGCGCCGCCACCTCCTGCATGTTGCTGAGGGTCTTTTCCATCAGCCCGTCCGAAGGGGCGACGACGACGACCGGCATATCCTCGTCGATCAGCGCGATAGGGCCGTGCTTGAGCTCGCCGCCGGCATAGCCTTCGGCATGGATGTAGGAGATTTCCTTCAGTTTGAGCGCGCCTTCAAGCGCGATCGGGAACATCTGCCCACGTCCGAGATAGAGCACGTCGCGCACGTGTTTCAGACGCCTGGACAGTTCTTCGATCTTCGGCTCGGTCTTGAGGGTTTCAGCCATGGCCGAGGGCAGATGGACGAGCGCCTGCACCAGGCGATGCTCATCCCCCTCGTTCAGGACGCCGCGCGCCCGGCCCGCGGCGATGGCGAGGCTGGCGAGAACGGTCAGCTGCGCGGTAAAGGCCTTGGTCGAGGCAACGCCGATTTCCGGCCCGCACAGAATCGGGAACACCGCCTGGGATTCGCGGGCGATTGTCGATTCGGCGACGTTGACGATCGACGCAATGGCCTGGCCCTCGGCGGCGCAATGGCGCAGGGCTGCCAGCGTGTCGGCCGTCTCTCCGGATTGCGAGATGAACAGCGACAGCCCGCCTTCGGGCAGGACCGGTTCGCGATAGCGGAATTCGGAGGCGACATCGACATCCACCGGCAGGCGTGCATAGCGCTCGAACCAGTATTTGCCGACCATCGCGGCATAGGAGGCGGTACCGCAGGCGACCAGGGTCAGCCGCGTCAGGCTGGCAAAATCGACCGGCAGCTTCTCGTGGAGCTTCACCTTCATCTCGGCCATGTCGACATAATGCGCCAGGGCGTGCGAGATCGCCTCAGGCTGCTCGTAGATCTCCTTGGCCATGAAATGGCGGTGATTGCCCTTCTCGGCCACTGCGGCAGAAGCCGAGGAGGTTACCATCTGGCGTTCGACCGTCTTGCCGTCGAAAGTACGGATCACCACCGAGCCCGGCTTGACCACCGCCCAGTCACCTTCTTCGAGATAGGTGACCCGGTTGGTGAAGGCGGCCAGCGCATAGGCGTCGGAGCCAAAGTACATTTCGTCTTCGCCGTGACCGATGGCGAGCGGACTGGCCTGGCGGGCGGCAATCAGCGTGTCGGGCGCGTCGCGGAACAGGAACACCAGCCCGAACGCCCCGCGCAGGCGCGGCAGCACGGCGCCGACCGCGCCCTCGGGCGAAAGCCCATTGTCGAGCTCGCGCGTCACCATCAGCGCTACCGATTCCGTGTCGGTCTCGGTTTCCGGGACATAGCCGTCGGCGGCGAGGCCGGCGAGCAGGTCGCGATAGTTCTCGATGATGCCGTTGTGGACAACGGCCACCTTGCCGGTGGCGTGCGGATGGGCATTGCGCTCGGTTGGCCCGCCATGGGTGGCCCAGCGGGTGTGGCCGATACCTGTCAGGCCATCAAGCGGCTCGGATTTCAGCCGGGCATCAAGATTGCCCAGCTTGCCCTCGGCCCGGCGCCTGACGATGGTTCCGTTCTCGATTGTTGCCACGCCGGCACTGTCGTAACCTCGGTATTCGAGGCGCTTGAGCGCCGTGACGAGACGATCTGCCACCGGCGACGTGCCGATGATACCGACGATTCCGCACATATCAGGTCTTTCCCCCGGTCTTTGCCGTCTTGAACGCTTGGTTGCGAGCTCTGATCTTTTCCGCGTAGCCGGGCTTGTTGACCTGGCGTCCGCGCGCGATGGCCATGCTGTTTGACGGCACGTCCTCGGTCACGACGCTGCCGGTGGCGACATAGGCGCCGTCGCCGATGGTGACCGGGGCGACCAGGGCGCTGTCCGAGCCGATGAAACTGTCGGCGCCGATGACGGTCCGGTGCTTGTTGAGCCCGTCGTAATTGCAGGTGATGGTCCCTGCCCCGATATTGGTGCGCGCGCCGATATCGGCATCGCCGATGTAGGTGAGATGGTTGACCTTGGCGCCTTCGCCGACCGTGGCGTTCTTGATCTCGACGAAGTTGCCGACATGGGCATTGGCGCTGAGATCGGCGCCCGGCCGCAGCCGGGCGAACGGACCGATTGTCGACCCCGCGCCGACATGGGCACCCTCGAGATGAGAAAAGGCACGGATGGTGACACCGGATTCGACGCTGACCCCCGGGGCGAAGAACACCGAGGGCTCGATGGTCACGTCCGGCGCGATCTCGGTGTCGTAGGAGAACCAGACCGTTTGCGGATCGACAAGCGTCACGCCCCCTGCCAGTGCTCTGTTTCGCAGGCGCTGCTGGAAAAGCGCCTCGGCCCGTGCCAGCTGATCGCGGCTGTTGACGCCCATGACGTCGGCTTCAGGCGCCACGGCGTAGGACACCGAGTAGCCCGCCGTGTTGGCAAGCGGCACCAGGTCTCCGAGATAGTACTCGTTCTGGGCGTTGTCATTGCCGATGGCATCGATCAGTTCGGCAAAGACTTCGGCGCGAAAAGCGATGATGCAGGCATTGCACAACCCGATGGCGCGCTCTTTGTCGCTGGCATCCTTGTGCTCGCGGACATCGATCAGCTTCTCGCCCTCGGTCAGCAGCCGGCCGTAGCCGGTCGGGTCCTCGGGCTCGAAAGCGAGGACGGCGCCGTCAAATCCGGACGCGATACGGTTGAGCACTCCGGTGAAATTTTCGCCGCGCAGCAGCGGATGATCGCCGTAGACAACGGCAATCGTGCCCTTGGCGCCTTCCCAGGCTGGCCGGGCCATGCGCGCCGCATGCGCCGTGCCCAGCCGTTCGGTCTGGGTGAAAAGCTCAACGCCTTCAAAGGCCTTCTGCAAGGAGACGCCGATTTCCGGGCGTTCGGGCGCGGTGACGACCGACACCTTGTCGGCGCCGGCATCGATTGCGGCCTGGCACACATGATGGACGATCGGACGACCGGCGACCTTGTGCAGGACCTTCGGGGTTTTCGACTTGAAGCGGGTGCCTTCGCCCGCTGCCAGAATGATGACCTGCAAACCGTTCATGTCCGTCTCCGCGGGCATATATCCCACTGATTATCACAAAACTGTGGCGTGACACACATGCCCCCGACGCGTGCCGACGGCAATGGTAAACTCAGCTTTGTATTTGATTCGCATGGGGATAGGGCTCCGTGTCCAAGCCGGTTGAGCGTTACCGCCAGTCCGACGTCACATTCTGGGGCATAGCAGCCATCGCGGCATGCGGCATTGCCGTGTCGGCGGGGGCGCTGCCGGCGATCCTGCCCGCCCATGTGTTCCGGGCGCTTCATGCCAGCGTGCTGAACGGCGCCGACGTCAACAATCTCACATCCGAGATCGCAACCCTGGCCGACGAGGCCTCGGCGCTGAAGATCGACAATGCCGAACTGGTGACGCGCCTGCGCCTGGCCGAACAGGATCGTACCGCTATCCTCAAGCGCGTCGGCGCGCTGGAGAACACCTTGCCGCTGCTGGTCGAACAGATCCCGCCGGGAACCAGCATCGACGCGTCGATCCTGACATCTTCGATCGACAAGACCGCCACCAATGCCACCATCCCCGGCGGCAGCGTCGAGTATTCGCAGGTCCCGCTCTACCCCGAGGACGACTCCGAAACCGCGGATACACCTGACATGCCGCCGCCGGCAGCGGGCGACACTACCGTTGAGCCCGATCCAGAGATCGAGACCGGGATCGACGCGGAAATGGCGGAGCTGGTGGCGGTCGAGACCGACCAATACGGGCTGGCCATGGGCGGGATGGTGACCCTGTCGGACGCCTATGTGTTCTGGCTCGATCTCAGGAACAAGGTCGGCGCCCTGCTGATCGGGCTCGATCCGATCCTGTCGGGTCAGGCGGGCAGCTATCACATCGTTGCCGGCCCGATCGATCGCATCGCCCGCGCCGAGGAACTGTGCGGCTACATCCAGAGAGCCGGGCTGCAATGCCTGCCGGTGCCCTATTCCGGCTACAAGCTGCCGCTGTAGCTCCGGGTTTGCGCACGGTCCGGCGCGGCCATCCCCGTCACTTGGCGGTTGACTCGTGCAGCCGAGCCTCTATTTTCCGCCGCGTCTGTTCGGGGTCGCCAAACGGCCCGGTCCGGCATGCGCCCGTAGCTCAGTGGTAGAGCATCCGACTTTTAATCGGATGGTCGACAGTTCGAATCTGTCCGGGCGTACCACTTCGAACTGTCCCGGCAGAGCCGGGCAAATCCTTCCGGTGGAAGGATTTGAAGTGAGAAAGCCATGAGAGCTGCGCTCGAATGGCAAGCGGGCGGCAAAGCGCCATGACGCTCATGGCTGAATGGCGAACGGCCACTCCCGCATCACCCCGTCGCGTCCCCTTCTCGACAATCCCTCCTGCGCGCAATTGGCGTATCCCGTGCTGCCGCTTCCGCAGTAAGCTCCCGCCATCGAACGACTTCCCTGCAGGAGACCGTCATGAAGGCCGTGCTCTTCGAGCGTTTCGGCGAGACACCGAAACTGACCACCGTTCCCGATCCGACGCCCGACGCCAATGGCGTCGTCGTCAAGCTCGCGGCCAATGGCATCTGCCGCAGCGACTGGCATGGTTGGATCGGACACGATTCCGATATCGTTCTGCCGCACGTGCCGGGGCATGAACTGGCCGGGACCATCGCGGCCATCGGGCGCAACGTCACGCGCTGGCGCGAAGGCGACCGGGTGACGGTGCCTTTCGTCACCGGCTGCGGGCATTGCCCGGAATGCCAGTCCGGTCACCAGCAGGTCTGCCGCAACCAGCACCAGCCCGGCTTCACCGACTGGGGATCATTCGCCGAATATGTCTGCATCCACGATGCCGACCTCAATCTCGTCGCCCTGCCCGAATCGATGGAATTCGCCACGGCGGCGAGCCTGGGGTGCCGGTTTGCCACCTCGTTCCGCGCCGTGGTCGACCAGGCCCGCGTGACGGGCGGCCAATGGGTCGCCATCCATGGCAGCGGCGGCGTCGGGCTCAGCGCCATCATGATCGCCGCTGCGCTCGGCGCACGGGTGGTCGCCGTCGACATCGCCGAGGACAAGCTCGCCCTGGCGCGCGAAATCGGCGCCGAGGCAGCGATCAACGCCAGCAGCGTGCCCAGCGTCACCGAGGCGATCATGGAGATCACCGGCGGCGGCGCGCATGTTTCGATCGATGCGCTCGGACATCCGACGACCTGCTTCAACTCGATTGCCTGCCTGAGGCGCCGCGGACGCCATATCCAGGTCGGACTGACCATGGCCGACCAGGCGACGCCCCCGATCCCGATGGATCTGGTGATATCGCGCGAACTCGAAATCCACGGCAGCCACGGCATGCAGGCGCACCGCTACGACGCCATGCTCGCCATGATCGAGGCCGGAAAGCTCAGCCCCGAACGCCTGATCGGCGACCGGATCAGCCTCGAACAGTCGATCGAGGCGCTGACCCGCATGGACGAGTTCAACGCGCTCGGCGTGACGGTGATCACCTCATTCTAGGCGCTGACCCCGAGCCGGACTATGCCGTGTTCATTACGCAGCCATTTTGGCGATTGGAGCATCTGCGTTGGCGTGGCATGGTTTGCCGAACACTCTCGTGAATCGCCTCCATCCCCTTAGGCACCGACTTTCGCAGCGACCACTTCGACCCGAACGTTCATGACACAACCCGATCCACCATCCCGCCCTCTCGGCCGTTTCCAGGTGACAACCGACCGGGCGGCTCTTGGTGCCTACCGCGAGGCCACGGGATATCAAGGGGGCAATGACGATGTGCCCGTCACCTTCCCAGTCACCTGGCTCGCCGCGCCGGAACTGGCCGGCATTCTCGCCAAACTCTACGAGACAGTCGGCTCCGACAGCATGCTCGTGCTGCAGACCGGACAGCAGTTCGTCTATGCGCGCCCGCTGAGGCCGGACAGTCGCTATTTGCTCGACATGAGTTTTGACGGGCCGGACCGCGCCGGTGCCTATCGACTCGACGCCTCGATATGCGATGCCGGCGGCACGCATGTCCTCGATATGACCAGCACCTTCGTCTTCGTCAGCATGGAGGACAGGCCGTGACCGAATTGCCCGCGTTCGACGTGCCGGCGCCGCTCGAGATCGCAGCGTTTACGCTCGAGGCCATGAAGGCCTATCTCGATGTGTCCGGCGATGTGAACCCGCTGCATGCCGATCCGGATCTGGCGGCACGGATCGGACTGGCGGGCATTCCCATCCCGGGCATGCTGATGATGGCCAAGATTGCAGACTATGTCGCCAGTTGGCCGCGCTGCGAAGAAACCCTGAAGCTCGATGCGCGTTTCATCGCGCCGATCTATGTTGGCGACGCCATCACACTTGCGGCCCGCCTCGCCCGGCGTCCGAGCGAGGCCCAGCCTCATCCGATCCTCAGGATCATCGCCACCCAGACCGAGCGGCTGGTCATTGTCGCCGAAGCGAAACTGGCGCTCGTCTAGCCCCTGAGGCTGTGGAAATGCGCCAGCAGGCCACGCGTCGAGGCGTCGTGGCCGGCGCTGGTGGCACTGCCTTCGACCTTGGGCAGGATCGCCTTGGCAAGCTGCTTGCCGAGTTCGACGCCCCATTGGTCGTAAGAATTCACACCCCAGATGGCGCCCTGGACGAAGACCTTGTGCTCGTAGAGCGCAATCAGCTTGCCGAGCGTTTCCGGATCGAGCTTGCGGTAGACCAGCGTGTTGGACGGACGGTTGCCGGGGAAGAGCTTGTGCGGCGTGAGTTTTTCGATCTCGTCGGCGCTCATGCCGGCCTTTTCGAGCTCGGCGACCACCTCGGCCTCGTTCTTGCCGAGCATCAGTGCCTCGGACTGGGCGAAGCAGTTGGCGACCAGCTTGACGTGATGGGGTACGAGATCCTCGTGTGGATTGGCGGCGACGAGAAAATCGCAGGGAATGACCGACGTGCCCTGGTGGATCAGCTGGTAGAAGGCGTGCTGGCCATTGGTGCCCGGCTCGCCCCAGACGATCGGCCCGGTCTCGTAGTCGACCGCGTCGCCTTCCAGCGACACCGACTTGCCGTTCGATTCCATGTCCTGCTGCTGCAGATAGGCAGTGAAGCGGGACAGCCGCTGGTCGTAGGGCAGAACGGCGTGGGTCGAGAAGCCCCAGGCATTGCGGTACCACACGCCCAACAGGCCCATGATGACCGGCAGGTTCTTCTCGAGCGGGGTGTTGAGGAAGTGGGCGTCCATTTCGGCGGCACCCTTGAGCAGGCGCTCGAAATTCTCGTAGCCCACCGCCAGCATCACCGGCAGACCGATGGCCGACCACACCGAATAGCGGCCGCCGACCCAGTCCCAGAAGCCGAAAATGCGATCCGAGGGAATGCCGAAATCGGCGCAGGCCTCGAGATTGGTCGACACGGCGGCGAAGTGATGCGGAACAGCCTCCTCGCCCAGTGAAATCGACAGCACGCCGCGCGCCGAATGGGCGTTGGTCATGGTCTCGTCGGTGGTGAAGGTTTTCGAGGCGACGATGAACAGCGTCGTTTCGAGATCGAGATGCTTGAGCGTGTCGTAGATGTGGGCGCCGTCGACATTGGAGACGTAATGGGCGCGCAGATCGGTGCGGGTGTAAGGTTCGAGCGCCAGCGTCACCATGGCCGGGCCAAGATCGGAACCGCCGATGCCGATATTGACGACGTCGGTGAAGGGCTTGCCGGTCGAGCCGGTGATCGCGCCGGAACGGATATCGGCGGAAAACTTGCGCATGGCGTCGAGTACGCCGCGCACCTCCGGCATGACGTTCTTGCCGTCGACATTGACCGAATCGCCTTGATAGCGGAGCGCCATGTGCATGACGGAACGGTTCTCGGTGATGTTGATCGGTTCGCCGGCCCACATGGCGTTGCGGCGCTCTTCGATGCCCGACGCACGCGCAAGAGCGAAAAGGGCAGCCATCGCTTCCCTGTCGATGCGGTTCTTCGCGTAATCCAGCAACAAATCGTCGAAACGCGCTGAGAATGTATCGAAACGCGCCTGATCCTCGGCAAACATCTCACGCATCGGTTTGTTTTCCAGCCGATTGCGGTGTTCGCGGAGGGCATCGAGAGCGGATTTGCGGGAGGAGACCATGGGGGAAAAGCTCCTGAAATTTTCACAGAAGGGGAATATCGCCCTGCGCCCAACGGGCACGCGTTTCGGCGGCGAAGTCGGAAAATGTGCCAGCCTCTATAGCAGCGCGAGCGCTTGCCGTCAGGTATTGATAATAGCTCAAATTGATCTGGGAGAGCACCATTGCTCCCAAAATCTCCTCGGAGCGCACCAGATGGTGCAGGTAGGCGCGTGAGAATCGGCGGCAATTGGGGTTGTCGGAGTCGGCGTCGAGCGGACGCGGATCGTCCTTGTGGCGGGCGTTCTTGAGGTTGACCACGCCGTGGCGCGTATAGGCGTGTCCGTGCCGGCCGGCACGGGTCGGATGGACGCAATCGAACATGTCGATGCCGCGTCCGATGGCGCCGAGGATGTCGTCGGGCTTGCCGACACCCATCAGATAGTGCGGCTTGTCGACCGGCAGCGCCGGCACCAGTTCGTCGAGAACGCGGAACATCACCTCCTGCGGCTCGCCGACGGCCAGTCCGCCGACCGAATAGCCGGAAAAGCCGATATCGGCGAGCGCTTCGGCGGAACGGCGGCGAAGCTCCATATCGTCGCCGCCCTGGACAATGCCGAACAGGGCGCGTTCGGGCCTGTTGCCGAAGGCCTTTTTCGACCGCTCGGCCCAGCGGAGCGACAGCTCCATCGCCCGCTCGATTTCCGGGCGCTCCGCCGGCAGTCCGATGCACTCGTCGAGCTGCATGATGATGTCACTGTCGAGCAGCAGCTGGATCTCGATCGAGCGCTCCGGGGTCATCTCATGGGCCGAGCCATCGATATGGGAGCGGAAGGTGACGCCGTTCTCGGTCAGCTTCCTGAGCTTGGCCAGCGACATGACCTGGAAACCGCCGCTGTCGGTCAGGATCGGCCCGGGCCAGTCCATGAACTCATGCAGCCCGCCGAGCGAAGCGACGCGCTCGGCACCGGGCCGGAGCATCAGGTGATAGGTGTTGCCGAGGATGATTTCGGCCCCGGTCGCCCTGACCTGTTCGGGATACATCGCCTTGACCGTTCCGGCGGTGCCGACCGGCATGAATGCGGGCGTATTGATCTCGCCACGCGGCGTGGTGATGCGCCCGCGCCGGGCCGCTTCATCGGTATTGAGCAGTGCGAAACCGAAATCGGTCATCGGATCATGAGCCTAAACATAAACGAGATCATAGACATATGACTTTTCGCCCTTGCGGCTGACCCAGATGCCCTCGGGAGGGGCTTCCTGGTTCTGCTCTTCGCGCGTGACTTCCCAGGGCAGGCCCGACAAGGCGCCGGTCTCCGGCATCAAGGAGACCCAGCCGCGATCCTTTGTCCAGAGGATCCACAGGTCGCGGTCCTCGCGTCTGTAGCCCGGCGTTCCGTCAGTCGTTGTGTCACGGTGAAAGCGGTAGACCAGCCCGTCGACCTGACGGCGCAGTTCGAATGCCGCGACCGCGCTCACTCTGCGTCCTCGCGGAACAGCAGCGAGGAATCGCCGTAGGAATAGAAGCGGTACTCATGGGCGATGGCGTGGGCATAGGCCGCTTTCATCGTGTCGAGTCCGGCAAAGGCCGACACCAGCATCATCAGCGTCGAGCGCGGCAGGTGGAAATTGGTCATCAGCATGTCGGCGACGTTGAAGCGGTAGCCGGGGGTGATGAAGATGTCGGTATCGCCGGCAAACGGCTTGAGCTCGCCGGTTGCGCGGGCGGCGCTTTCGAGCAGCCTCAGGCTGGTCGTGCCGACGGCGACGATGCGCCCCCCTGCCCGTTTGGCCTGTTTCAGGCGCTCGACCACCTCATCGGGCACCACGCCCCATTCGGCGTGCATCTTGTGGTCCTCGGTGTCCTCGACCTTGACCGGCAGGAAAGTGCCGGCGCCGACATGGAGGGTCACAGTCTCGATGACGATGCCCTTGGCACGCAGGCGCTCCATCAGATCTTCGGTGAAGTGAAGGCCTGCCGTCGGGGCGGCCACGGCACCGTCCTCTCGGGCATAAACGGTCTGGTAGTCGCTGCGGTCCCGTTCCTCGAACGGACGCCTGGACCCGATATAGGGTGGCAGCGGCATGGCGCCGTGGGCCTTGATCGCCTCGTCGAGATAGGCGCCCGACAGGGCGAAAGCGAGCACGACCTCACCGGCATCGCCGATGCTCTCGACCTCGGCGGCAAGCCCGGTCAGGGCGCAGGCGCGGTCGCTCGCCTCGCCGAATTCCAGCAGATCCCCGGCCTTCAGCCGCTTGGCCGGACGCGCAAAAGCCGCCCAGCGCGAAGGATCGATGCGCTTGTGCAGGTTGAAGGAGACCTCGGCGCGGAACTCGCCGCGCACGCGGACGCCCTTGAGTTCGGCGGGAATGACGCGGGTGTCGTTGACCACCAGAACGTCCCCGGGCTGCAACAGCCCGACGAGATCGGTGACGACACGGTCCTCGGGCGCTTGGCCCGAGCGCACGACGAGCAGCCGCGCCGAATCGCGCGGCTCCGCAGGGTGCAGCGCGATCCGCTCGGGCGGCAGCTCGAAATCGAACAGATCGACGCGCATGGCGGCTGGCTGGGCGCCTAGGCGTCCGCCGCAACCTTCATCGAAACGATCGAGTCGGGATCGCGCACCGGTTCGCCGCGCTTGAGCTGGTCGATAGCGTCCATACCCTCGATCACCTCGCCCCAGACCGTGTACTGGCGGTTGAGGAACGGCGCATCGGCAAAGCAGATGAAGAACTGCGAATTGGCCGAATCGGGTGCCGAGGTGCGGGCCATCGAACAGGTGCCACGCACATGCGGCTCGGCGTTGAACTCGGCCTTGAGGTTGGGCTTGTCGGAGCCGCCGGTTCCGGTGCCGTGCGGGCAGCCGGCCTGGGCCATGAAGCCGTCGATGACGCGATGGAAGACGATGCCGTCGTAAAACCCATCGCGGGCCAGTTCCTTGATGCGCGCGACATGGCCGGGGGCCAGGTCGGGACGCAGGCGGATGGTGACGGCGCCCTTGGTGGTTTCCAACAGGATGGTGTTTTCGGGATCGGAGATCTCGGCCATGGCCTTGTCCTTTTCTGGATGCTTCCGGTGCCGCTACTTGGCGCGGAAGGTGATGATCGTGTCCGGATCGGTCACCAGGCCGTTGTTGGCCTGGGTGCCCTGCTTGATGTTGTCGACGAATTCCATGCCCGAGACGACCTCGCCGACGATCGTGTACTGGCCATTGAGGTGTGGCGCGGGGGCGAACATGATGAAGAATTGCGAGTTGGCCGAGTTCGGATCGGCGGTGCGGGCCATGCCGAGCGCGCCGCGAACGAAGGACGCATCGCTGAATTCGGCCTGGAGATCAGGCAGGTCCGAGCCGCCCGATCCGGTGCCGGTCGGATCGCCGGTTTGGGCCATGAAGCCCGGAATGACGCGGTGGAACTTCAATCCGTCGTAAAACTGCTCACCGATCAGCGTCTTGATCTGTGCCACGTGGTTGGGCGCGAGGTCGGGCCGGAAGGCGATCTCGACGCAGCCGTCCTTGAGGCCGATGAGGGCATGGTCGTCGGCCAGGGCCGAGACATCGGTGCAATCGGGCGCCTCACCGGTGGTGGCGGTCTCGGCCGGCGGCGGCGTCACCGGCTTCAGCCAGTTTTCCCAGGCGACATAGCCGATGAACACGGCGACGAAGAGGAAGGCGAGCACACCAAAGATGCGCGCCCTCGGAGCGGTGCTGTTTGCCATTATTTGTTCAGTGCTTTCAAAACCACGAGTGGGACGAAGGCCGAAACGTCACCGCCCATCTGGGCGATCTGGCGAACCAATGTCGCCGAAATGTGACGCACATGCGGCGTGGCGGGCACGAAAACCGTCTGCAGGTCGGGCGCCATCTGCGAATTCATGCCGACCATCTGCATTTCGTAGTTGTAGTCGGTTGTGTCCCGAAGGCCGCGAATGATCAGCGTCGCCCCGAGATTGCGGGCGGCATGTATCATCAGTCCTTCGAAATCGACAAAGTTGATCTCGGTGTCCGTCCGCTTGGCGATGGGACCGCAGGTCTCACGCAACAGCGACAACCGCTCTTCATCGGTCAGCAAAGGTTCTTTGGTGGAATTGACACCGATGCCGACGAACAGCACATCAACGATCTTGCAGGCCCTCTCGATGACATCGAGATGCCCGTTGGTCACCGGATCGAAGGAGCCGGGATAAAAGCCGGTCAACTTGTTCATGGAGGGCCTTTTGTCACGCCTTTTGGCTCGTGGCAAGCCAGAGCGCGGCGCCCATCAGCACCGAACCCGAGAGCCAGCCCAGCGCCCGCCCGGCCTTTTTGCTGAATAGCGCCCGCACCTGCCCCGACAACACGACATAGAGCCCGTCGGTAATCGTCGCCGTCCCCATCCAGATGGCGCCGAGCAAGGCGAGTTGCGGCGCCAGCGGCGCATCGGAGACAATGAACTGCGGCACCAGCGCGCCGATGAACAGAAACGCCTTGGGATTGGACCACAGCACCGCGATACCGCGCAGCACCAGCGAATGGTATCCCGGCGGCACCGCGGCCAACGCAGTGAGGTTGGGCGGGTGGCGGATCGCCTTGATGCCGAGCCAGACGAGATAGGCGGCGCCGGCATATTTGATGACGACATAGGCCTCGCTCATGAAGGCCGAAATGGCGCTCAAGCCGAGCCCGAGCATGACGATCATCGACAGCCGGGCGATGTTGACGCCGAGTTCCATGGCAAAGCCGGCGCGGGTACCGAGCGCCAGCGTCGTGCCGAGAAGGCTTGAAACGGTGACGCCGGGCGTCGCCATGACGACGAGCGCCGTCACCCAGTAGGCGGCAAGCGCCGAGGCGGTCAGGTACATGGACTCAGGCCTTTTTCTGCACGGCGAGCCAGATCCCGCCCGCCATAAGGACGAGACCGGAGAGGCGGGCGACAAGGCGCGAGCGGGTTTCGGTCATCAGGCCGCGCAGCTTGCCGGCGGCAAGCGCGTAGCCGAAGTCGTTGAGCACGGCGAGAATGACGACGATCGTGCCCAGCACCATCAGTTGCGGCAATGCCGGGGCGTCGGCAACAAGGAAATGCGGCAGGAAGGCCCCGAGGAACAGCAGCGTCTTGGGATTCGACCAGACGACAAAAAAGCCGTTTAGGACAAACCCGTTGCCGCTCCTGCGGCCCGAGACCCCCTCGCCCGGCGCCATGTCGGCATGCGCCGGTTTGGCGGTGAACATGCGCCAGCCGAGCCAGACGAGATAGACGGCGCCGATCAGCTTCAGACCTTCGAAGGCCCAGCCCATGAAGGCCATGACCGCTTCGAGCCCCAGCGCCACCACGATCAACATGGTGACGACGGCGATTTCGGCGCCAAGCGCGGTGAGCATGCCGGCACGCGTACCATGGCGCATGGAGGCGGCAACGACGACGGCAACCGTCGGTCCGGGAATCGCCCCGGCGATGACGGCGGCGATGGCAAAGGTGATCAGCGAGGCCAGCGGGATCATGACATTTTTCCCCTAGGCGCGTTTGACCAGCGCCAGCCAGACGCCGCCGGCCATGAGCGTGGCGCCGGCAACGCGATTGAGCAACCTGAGGCGAATGGCGTTGAGCGCGTTGCGGGCACTGCCGGCCAGCACGGCGTAAACGGCATCGGTCGCGGTGGCGACGGCCATCAGCAGCACGCCGAGCACCATGATCTGCGGAAAGGCGGCGTGTTCGAGATTGACGAATTGCGGCAGAAACGCGCCAAGGAACAGCAGCGTTTTCGGGTTCGACCAGTTCACCAGCGCCGCCTGGATGACATAGTGCATCGGGGCGCGTTCACGGCTCGCTTTGGCGGTCGCCAATTCCCCGGATGAGGTGAACATGCGCCAGCCGATATAGACCAGATAGGCCGCACCGATCAGCTTGATCCAGACGAAGGCCTCGCCGACCACGGCCATCACCGCTTCGAGGCCGAAGGCAACGATCAGCACCATGGACAGCATCGACAGCTCGGTGCCGAGGATGGTCCAGAAGCCGGCGGCGGTTCCCCGCGCCAGCGAATTGGCCAGAACCACGGTGACCGAAGGACCGGGTACGACGGAAAAAACGAAACAGGCGAGCGTGTAGGTGATCAACAAACTTGGTGTGAACATGGTTTTCCCCGATGAGATCAGGCTCGTTTTTGTAGCGCCAGCCAGATGCCGCCGCCGACAAGGATTGTCCCCGCCACCTGGCTCAATACTCTGATACGCCCGGCCGTGAAGGCGTTGCGGGCGGACCCTGCGAGAATGGCGTAGCCGGCATCGGAAATGCCGGCAATGATATTGAAGACGATACCAAGTAGCACGGTTTGCCAGAAGGTGGACTGCGTCGGATCGACAAACTGCGGCAGGAAGGCGCCGAAGAACACCAGTGCCTTGGGGTTCGACCACAGGACCACATAGCCCTGCAGCACCAGCTGCCCGAAACTCCTTTGACTCACCGCGCCGCCGCCAAGCCGGTGGATGCCGGAGCGCAGCATCGAGATGCCGATGAAGATCAGATAGCCGGCGCCGATCAGCTTGATCCAGTCAAAGGCCCAGCCCATGAAGGCGACAATGGCTTGCATGCCAAGCGCCACGACCAGGACCATGGTGTAGTTGGCGAGTTGGGTGCCGATAATCACGGCAAAGCCGGCTCTGGTGCCACGCGCCAGCGATTGCGCCACGATCGTCGACACGGTCGGCCCGGGCACGATGACGAGCACGAGAACGGTGACGGCAAAGGTTGCGACGGTTGCAGACGAGAACATGGGGCAGGCTCCGAAGCCACAAGCAAACGCAGACCTTCGTGTTCAAGGCAAGTGCGTTGTTGGCCGCGTCGGGCTCGGCTAGCCTGTGAGCCGGCAACGATGAGAGAATGAGAAATGTGCGAGACCACGCGCCAGGCCATCTGCGAATGCGGCCAGCTCAGCGTAACCGTGCGCGGTGCGCCGACGCATCACCATGCCTGCACCTGCACCAAGTGCCAGCGTGCATCCGGCAGCGTCATGACCGTAACCGCGTGGTTCCCCAGGGACCAGGTCGTCGCTATCAAGGGCGAGACGATGATGTGGCAGCCCAACGGAGCCGGCACGGAGGTCTGGCGCTGCCGGACGTGCGGCGGCGGCGGCTATTTCCTCACCGGGTCCTACCTGCCCGACTGCATCGGTATCAATGTCGGGCATTTCGCCGACCCGGATTTTCCTGCGCCTGCGCATATCCACTGGTGGCCAAACCACCCGCGCTGGCTGACTGCGCCCGACGACATCGAACGGCTGGAGGGAAACTGATCTACCTGCGGAGGCTGGCCAGGAGCGCGAACAGCGCCAATGCCAGAAGGACCAGCCCACCGGCCAGGAAGGCGGACGGGACGCCCCAGAGGCTGGCGATCAGCGATCCGAGGAACGGCGCGCCGACCATGGCAGTGGTGATGACGGACTCTCCGGTGGCTGTGACGCGGCCGATGCGGGATGGATCGACGTCACGCTGGATGATGACCCGATAGGGGATCATCAGGAATGAGACGCTGCCGCCCATGACGAACAGGGCGCACAGAAACAGCGGCACCGACGGTACGATGCCGGCAAGCGCCAGCCAGGCCAGCGTCGTGGTGACGATGGCCGAAACCGTGGCGGCGGCGATCATGATGCGCATGGGGCGGGCCAGAGGCAGGCGCCCGCCAATCAACCCGCCGACCAACCCGCCGGCGCCTGAAACCGCTACCGAGATGCCGAAAACGCCGGCGTCCATGCCGAAACCGTCGATCAGCAGCGCCAGAAGCGTGTCGTAGAGGAAGAAGGCGAAAAAGGCGACAGCGGCGAAAACCAGCGCCTGGGTCAGGTGGGCGTTCGCCCTGAACTCGGCCAGACCCGCCATGAGCTGGGTCCGGAAGCTCTCGGGAAGTTCGAGCTTGGCGACCTCGCGCGTCACCGGCGTGATCATCAGGATGGCCACGGCGACCAGCGAGACGAGCGTGTTGATCCCGAACACCATTTGCGGGGTCAGGAACACCAGCAGAAGGCCGCCCAAGGTCGGCCCGGCGATCTTTGAGACCTGGTTGATGGCCTGGTGGAGGCCATTGGCCTCGCCGAACAGCTCTTTGGGTGTGGTCGCCTGAATGGCGGCCTGGCGCGCCGGCGTGAAGGCCGAATCGACCGTGCCGCGCAGGAAGGCAACGGTGATGACCACAACCGGTGGCGGCGTCAGAATAAGGAACGCCGTGGTCAGGGCCCGGCCGAGATTGGACAGGATCAGAACCCTCTTGAGCGGCCATTTGTCGACATAGACCGCGAGCGCCGGCCCAACCAGAATGGCCGGGGTGGTCAGCGAAAAAGCGAAGAACGCCATCTCCCAAGGCCCGGCACCGTAGGAGAAGACCAGAAGCGCAATGATGGCGGTGTAATCGAGCCAATCGGCGAAGTCGGCAGGCACCGACGCAGCGGCGAGCAGGCGCGCCGGGCGCAGCCGCAAGAGGGCACGGTAGCCGCGCTCGGTTTCAGCCATGTCGTCTCTCCGTCAACCCTACGACACGGGTCAGGCCTCGGGCTGTCCTCCGGCCTCGGGTTCGTCTCCGCCTTCGGCTTCGCCACCGTCCTCGTCCTCGGGCTCGAGGATGCGTTCGACAGAAATGACCTTCTCGTCCTCGGCAGTATCGAGAACCTTGACGCCCTGGGTGGCGCGTCCGGCGATGCGGATGCCGTTGACCGGAACCCGGATCAGCGTGCCACCATCGGTGATCAGCATGATCTGATCGTCGTCCTCGACCGGGAACGAGGCGACGATCGGCCCGTTCTTGGCGGTGATCGCCATGCCGGTGATGCCCTTGCCGCCGCGTCCGGTCACCCGGTACTCGTAGCTCGACGAGCGCTTGCCGTAGCCCTTCTCGGAAATGGCCAGGACGAACTGCTCGGCCGCGCCCATTTCGACGTAGCGCTCGGGCGAAAGCTCGCCGCCGCTCGCCTCGGCCTCGGCGTCCTCGTGCATCTCTTCGGTCTCGCCGCGCATGGCCCGGCTGCGCTTGATGTATTCGGCGCGCTCCTCGGGCGTGGCTTCGAAATGGCGAAGGATGGTCATCGAGATGATGGTGTCGTCCTTGGCAAGGTTGATGCCGCGGACACCGACGGAGTTGCGCCCGGCGAAAACGCGCACGTCGTCGACGCGGAAACGGATGGCCTGGCCATGGGCCGTGGTCAACAGGACATCGTCGCTGGACGAGCAGGTTTCGACCCCGAGGATGGCGTCGCCCTCCTCGCCGAGCTTCATGGCGATCTTGCCATTGGCACGGATGTCGGTGAAATCGGCCAGCGAGTTGCGCCGGACCGTGCCCTTGGTGGTGGCGAACATGATGTCGAGATCGCCCCAGCTTTCCTCGTCCTCGGGCAGCGGCATGATCGAGGTGATCCATTCGCCCTGCTCAAGCGGCAGAATGTTGATCAGCGCCTTGCCGCGCGCCTGTGGCGCCGCCAGCGGCAGCCGCCAGACCTTGAGCTTGTAGGCAATGCCGCGCGAGGAGAAGAACAGCACCGGCGTGTGGGTATTGGCGACGAACAGGCGTGCAACGAAATCCTCGTCGCGCGTCGCCATGCCCGAACGGCCCTTGCCGCCGCGCCGCTGTGCCCGATAGGTCGAAAGTGGCACGCGCTTGATGTAGCCGGCGTGGGAGACGGTGACGACCATGTCCTCGCGAGCGATGAAATCCTCATCGTCCATGTCGGCGGCATAGTCGGTGATCTCGGTCTTGCGCGGGGTGGCGAACTGCTCCTTCACCTCGAGCAGTTCCGTGCGCACGATCTCGCGAACGCGTTCGCGCGACCGCAGAATACCGAGATAGTCCTCGATCTGTGCGCCGAGCCCGTTGAGTTCGTCGCCGATCTCGTCACGTCCCAGCGCTGTCAGGCGCGCCAGACGCAGGTCGAGAATGGCCCTCACCTGCTCGTCGGATAGCTTGAAGGTACCGTCTTCGTTGACCGTGTGGCGCGGATCGTCGATCAGCTTGATCAGCGCCTCGACGTCGCGGGCCGGCCAGTCGCGCTCGAGCAGGCGCTCACGCGCCACGGCGGGCGTCGGCGAGGTGCGGATGATGGCGATGACCTCGTCGACATTGGCGACGGCGACGGCAAGGCCGACCAGAACATGGGCGCGGTCGCGCGCCTTGTTCAACAGGAACTTCGCCCGCCGCGTGACGACGTTTTCGCGGAAAGCGACAAAGGCGTTGAGCATCTCCCTGACGCCCAGCAATTCGGGCTTGCCGCCGTTGAGGACGACGAAATTGCAGCCGAAAGAGCTTTGCAGCGGCGTGAAGCGGTAGAGCTGGTTGAGCACCACGTCGCTGACCGCATCGCGCTTCAGCTCGACGACGACGCGCATGCCGTGGCGGTCCGATTCGTCGCGGATGTCGGCAATGCCCTCGATACGCTTGTCGCGGACGAGTTCGGCGACGCGCTCGATCATCGTCGCCTTGTTCACCTGGTAGGGAATCTCGTGAATGATCAGCGCTTCGCGCTCGCGCCGGGTTTCCTCGACCGTCACCTTGCCGCGCACCAGCACCGAACCGCGGCCGGTCTCATAGGCCGAACGGATACCTGCGCGCCCGAGGATGATGCCGCCGGTCGGGAAGTCCGGACCCGGCATGATCTCGCACAGGGCGTCGATGTCGATCTCCGGATTTTCCATGACGGCGATGGTGGCGTCGATCACTTCGCCGAGATTGTGGGTCGGGATGTTGGTCGCCATGCCGACGGCAATGCCGCCGGCGCCGTTGACCAGGATATTGGGGAAGCGCGCCGGCAGCACCGCCGGCTCGCTGAGGGAGTTGTCGTAGTTTTCACGGAAGTCGACCGTGTCCTTGTCGAGATCCTCGAGCAGGAAGTTGGCGATCTTCTCCATGCGGCATTCGGTGTAGCGCATGGCCGCCGGCATATCGCCGTCGACCGAACCGAAATTGCCCTGCCCGTCGATCAGGCAGTCGCGCATGGAGAAATCCTGCGCCATGCGCACCAGCGACATGTAGACCGCGGCGTCGCCGTGCGGATGGTACTTACCGATGACGTCGCCGACCACGCGCGCCGACTTCACATACGGCCTGTTCCAGAGGATGTTCTGCTCGCTCATCGAGAACAGGATGCGGCGGTGCACCGGCTTCAGACCATCGCAGACGTCAGGAAGCGCGCGGGAAACGATCACGCTCATGGCGTAATCGAGATAGGACTTGCGCATTTCGTCGTTGATGGAGATCGGAGCGATGTCCGATCCGGTGGCGGGCGACTGGGGCGTATCAGGCGTATCGGTCACGTGTTCGATCTTCTTTGCCGATGAATCTCCCTTATCTAGGCGATTCCGGCTGCAAGTGCCATGTGGAGGCGCCTGCATATCGTCCGCGCACGGCACCGTCCACAGCTAAGGTGCAATGCCGGGGCAAATGCCGTGCAGGAGTGCCCATTCGGGCCGGTTCTGCCGGCCCGATGCTCTCGGCACAGGCGCTTTTGCGCGCCATGCTGGACGGAATCGGCGCAACACCATAGAAACACCGAGTTGTCCGCGCGCGGAGGGAGAGCTTCTTGTCGGTTGGGTTTGGGATTGAGCGCCTCGGCCACCTCACCCTGAGGTTCCCGAGATTGATGACGGTTGCCGTCGTCGCTTTCACTGCTTTCTGTCTTGCGCAGATACCTCAGGTCTCCGTCGACGGCGACATCCTGCGGGTCTATCGCAATTCCGGCGAGATGTACGACCGCTACCTCAAGCTGCAGGAAACCTTCGGCACCTTCGAGAACGACGCCTACATTCTGGTCAAGTCACCCGACCTGACCGATCCGGAGGTGCTCGAACCCTTGCGCGAGTTGGCGCTCGATCTCGAACTGACCTCCTATGCCGCCGGAACCCTGTCGCCGTTCTCGCTGCGCAAACCCACAGATGACGGCGGCACCGCGCCCTCGGTGCCCGAGAACATGCAGACGCGCGAGGAAGTCGCGGCGGCGCTGGGAGACCTTCGCGACACCGATCCGATGATGCGCAATCTCATCCTCGGCGACCTGACGGGCATGGTGATGATCCTGTTTCCGGATCCCGAGCTCACCAGGGGCGACGGCGAGGCCAAGATGCTCGCGGAGCTCAAGGAGGTCGTCTCCCGCTATGACACGGACAAGGTCGACGTCGAGCTGACCGGGCCACCGGTATGGAAGACCGAGATGCTCGATGCAACGGTTGACGACCAGATCAAGTTCTCGGTAGTCGGGTTCCTGATTGGCGCAGTGGTCTCATTCATCTGCCTCAGATCGTTCTGGGGCGCCGTGCTGTCGACGCTGACCCCCTTCATCTCGATCATCTGGCTGATGGGCACTGTGACGGCCGCGTTCGGCCAGTTCACCTTCCTGACCAATATCGTCGCCATTCTGGTGCTGGTCATCGGGTTTGCCGAAAGCATGTATTTCTGTTTCACCTGGCTCAGGCTGTGGCGCGATGGCATGGATCCTCATGAGGCGATCTCGGAGACGGTCGTGCGGGTTACGCCCGCGGCGGCGCTGACCACCATCACCACCATGGTTTCGTTCGCCACGCTCGTCGCCGTCCAGGGTCAGGGCATCGAGGAATTCGGCATTTCCGGCGTCATCGGCGTCGTTATCACCTATATCTCGCTGGTGACCTTCCTGCCTCTGGCGATCAAGCTGGCTGTACGGCTCGGCTTCACGCCTCCCGACCACATGTCGATCGCCGTTTCGGCGCCGATCCCGGTGGCACGGTTCCTGACCGGCCGGTATCCGCGCACCATCGCCATCGGCGCCGTGATCATGGTGGGCCTTTTCTTCATCCCGCATTTCTCCATGCAGCCGCGTTTCGATTTCCAGGATTTCCTGCCCTCCAATTCGGATGCACTGTCGACGGCGGAGGGCATCGATTCCGGTGTTGGCGGCGTCGCCCCGCTTTATGTGCGCGTGCCGCTGAAAGAAGGCGTCGAGAATGTCGGCGACGATGATTTCGAGCGTATCAAGAAAGTGCATGAAATCGTCGAAAGCCACGTCGGACAGGGCAAGGTGATCTCGGCGGCAAGCTTCACGCACTACGCCGACAGCGGCTTTTCCCGCGAGCAGATCTTCAGCGCCGTCGGCCCCTTCCTCAAGCACCGCTTTGTCACCGAGGACAACAAACAGGCGCTGATCACCGCCTTCATCCCGACAATGATTCGCTCGTCCGAACTCCGGACCCTGGTCGAGGCAACAGATGCCGATCTCAGGGCCTCGGGCATCGACGATGCCCAGGTCGCCGGGCTCAATGTGCTAACTGCCTATGCAAGCACCGACATCATCGGCAGCCTCAGGAACGGCCTGACCGCCGCCGTCATCGTCAATATCTTCGTCATCGGCTTCGCGTTCCGCTCGGTGCGGGTGGCAATCCTGGCCGTCATTCCCAACCTGATGCCGATCCTCGGGACGGAGGTCTATCTCTACTTCTCCGGCGCCGGATTGCAGCTGACCACGGTTTTCGCGCTGACAATCGCTTTCGGCATCGCCGTGGACGACACCATTCACTTTCTCGCCACCTATATGCGACAACGTGAGAACGGACTCGATCATCTTGAGGCTGTCGATCGCAGCCTCGAGCGCATCGGTCCGGCACTGGTTGCCACAACGCTTATTCTGGCTGCCGGAACCTTTGTCGTGATTTTTTCGGCGCTGCCGCAGGTGGCGCTCTTCGGTACGCTGACCGTTCTGACGCTCGTGCTTGCCCTGGTCGGCGATCTCCTCATCCTTCCCGCCCTGATGAATGCGGGCGGGCGTTATTTGCAGACTCTCGGAGCCAAAAAGACATGATCCGTTCTTCCCTGTTCCGGCCGGTGATCACCGGCCTGTTTCTTGCCCTGGCGCTGGCGCAGACCGCCCCTGCCGTCGCCGCGCAGCGGGACATCGACATGCTGCAGACCTATGTCGGCGACTGGTCGGGCCGCGGCAGCATGGGCACCGGCGACAACGAGGAAACCGTCAAGTGCCGGTTGAACGTCACCTCGTCCCGTCCCGAGCGCGTGACCTTCAACGGTCTGTGCGCCCTGGCCGGCGGCACCGTCTCGCTCAAGGGCACGATGGGCTACATCGAGGAGCGCAACCGCTTCGAGGCCGTGCTCAACTCCGATATCGGCTTCCTTCAGGACAAGGTCGCCGTTGGACGGCGGTCCGGTTCGGGGATCATCTTCAACATGCGTCCGACCGATCCCGAGACCAACAAGGATCTCGACGTCGCCGTCGACCTGGCGCTGAAGAACGGCGTCATCACCTTCAATGCCAAGGTGACCGATACTGCTTCCGGCGCGACGACGACCGCCAAGGTTCCGCTCGAGAAGAAGTCCTGACGCAAGGCGTCCGGCGCCGACACAATTTCGGCATCCCGTCCTACCGAACCGGGCCGGCCTTGAGGGTCGGCCCGGTTTTTCATGCCCTATAGCGCGTCGAAAAAGGCCGGATGGAAGGCCATTTCCCCTGTCGGCGCCGTGTCGGTGAAGGACAGTGCCATGGTGTTCTCCTCCGGCACGCCCGGACAGGTGAGCTCCGGACTGGAGCGGAAGTCGAAACGCTTGTAATAGGCCGGATCGCCGACGACGACACAGCCAGGCGCTCCCAACTGGCGCAGACGATCAAGCCCGGACCTGATCAGCGCCGAACCGACGCCGGAGCGTTGCTGGTCGGGATGGACCGACACCGGTCCGAGCCCGAACCAGTCCGTGTCCTTGCCCAGTGTTGCCGGCGAAAAGGCGGCGTGGCCGACAATTTCGCCGTCACTTTCGGCGATGAGCGACAGCGTCAGAGCGCCGGCCGCCCGCAGGCGCGCCGGTATGCTGGCTTCGGTGCCGCTGGCATAGGGCATGCCCGTAAAGGCGATTTCGGTCAGTGCGGCAATCGCGGCCGCGTCTTCGGGACGTTCGTTTCTGATGATGAAGTTCACTGCAAACTGGCGGCCATCGCCCCGACGCCCGGGCTTTCAGTTCCGTGGCAAGTGTCTCGGAAGGACGAACCGCATCTCCTTTATGCCGCCGCTGCGGTTTTACCGCCAGGCGCGCAGCCTTGAAACCCGGCGGGGTCGATTTTGGCCGATCACGCCGACGAATGGGCTTCCGAGCCGGTCCTCCTCAAAAGGGAAGACCCGGCTCCTCACACAAGGGCCAAATGGCAAGGAGTGTTGGCGTTCATGGCGCGGCGTTTAGCAGGGCACGCAGTTCGCGTCCACGCCGCAGCGCCTGCGGGCGGGTGCGGCCAAGCGTATCAATCGGTTGCCCTGCCAGCACGGCAGACGCATATCCGCCAGGGACACTCTTCAATGCGGGATTTCAGCGATGACCATCGCCCTCACCTATCTGAACCTCCTCATCGCGCTGGCGTCAGCGCTTTTCGGCGTTTTTGCGCTGTTTCGCCCGACGCTGATCAATCCCGCCGCAGGTGACAGCGGCGGCGAGATATTCTTCGCCCGGATGTATGCCGCCCGTGCCGTGCCTTTCGGGCTGATCGCCGGATTCGTGCCGCTGTTCTTCGGCGGCTGGCCAGTTGCTACCCTGTTGTTCGCCGCAGCGCTGACCCAGCTCGCCGATGTCGTCATCGGCCGAAACCACCGCCTCACCGGGATGACGGTTGGTGCACTGGTCGCCGCGCTCGTGCATGCCGCGCTCGGACTGATGCTGATCTAGGTTGGCCTCGCAGCACCCGGAATCACATCGGGCATTTCAGGTTCCGAAAAACCTGAAATGCCCGAGATCATGTCACCGCGCGTTCGGACCGGAAAAGTGGTTCGCACTTCTCCTGAGCGCGCTCCTAGAACGGAATGTCGTCGTCCGAGCCGCCGGGCTCGAAAGCAGGTGCGCTCGATGCTGCCGGACGGCCGCGATCGGCTGCCGGACGCGGACCGGAGAATCCTGTGTCGCCGCCCTCGCCGCGCCCGTCGAGCATGGTCAGGTTGGAATTGAAACCCTGCAGCACGACCTCGGTCGAATAGCGATCCTGGCCGGACTGATCCTGCCATTTGCGGGTCTGCAGCTGGCCCTCGATATAGACCTTGGAGCCCTTGCGCAGATATTGCTCGGCGACCTTGGCCAGACCCTCGGAAAAGATCACCACTCGATGCCACTCGGTGCGTTCCTTGCGCTCGCCGGAATTGCGGTCGCGCCAGCTCTCGCTGGTCGCCACCGACAGATTGACCACAGGCGAACCGCTCGGCAGCGTACGCACCTCGGGATCGGCGCCAAGATTGCCGACCAGAATGACCTTGTTGACGCTCCCCGCCATGGCTTGTCCTTCCTGAATTCTCGATTGGCGCGAGTTCTAGCGCGATCAACGGCATGAGCCTAGCGCCAAAGCCACCGTCGGCGCCGGCTATCCACCGCCCGTCCACAGATTGCCTTGCGCCCGGCGGATTGTCACGCGTGCGTTCATTATATGTTCTCACTTGTTGCCAGACTGTCAAGTCCGTTCCGGCTGCAGCAGGGCCGGGCCGGCGCGCAACGCGAGAGACTGGCCCTGGCGCGGCGCGCAAATCGCGGCCTGCGACACTAATGACTTTTGGAAGAAGACGTCGGCGGCCCTAAATATGGACGGTCGATCCGAACAGTGAGGGCACTTGCCATGAGCGAGAACGGTTGCGCCAATTGTCCGATGCGGGCGAAATATGATGCCTCGCCGAAGTCTTTCGCCGGGAGGTTCTGGCGATTCCATATCAATTTCTGTCCGGGATGGAAAAAGTACTTCACGTCGCTGCCGATGACCGAGCAGCGGGAGCTCGCCCGCCGCTACAACATACGATCGGCTGCCGCCCATTAGGCGTCGACGCGAGGGCTCGACGCCCGCCCGCGCCGTCGACGCTGCGTCGAGACGCCTGCCCGCCACATCCTGACGCTCCGGTCCGGGACCGGGGCGAAAGCCTGAGTGGCGTTTGCTCCGTGCTCGCAATTGTGTGCCACTGCCACTAACTGGCATCAGGTGGCAGTAGCCATCGTGCTTGGAAAGCGTTAGCCGTCCACCTATCTTACGCGAGGACGGACGGAGCCGCTTGACTCCGATTTTAATGTTCTGTCTATGTTCTTCATCTCCTCCTGTGCCGCGCTGGCGCGCGGCCATACCAATTGACCGGGCAGCCCATGTCAGTGAGCAGCAATCGCGAAATCGTCATCCGTGGCGCCAAGGAACACAATCTCAAGTCGATCGACCTGAGGTTGCCACGTGACAGGCTGATCGTCATGACCGGGCTCTCGGGCTCCGGCAAATCCTCCCTGGCCTTCGACACCATCTATGCCGAAGGCCAGCGCCGCTATGTCGAATCGCTGAGCGCATACGCCCGGCAGTTCCTCGAGATGATGCAGAAGCCCGACGTCGAGCAGATCGAGGGCCTCAGCCCGGCGATCTCGATCGAGCAGAAGACGACCTCGCGCAATCCGCGCTCGACGGTCGGCACCGTTACCGAGATCTACGACTATCTCAGGCTGCTGTTCGCGCGCATCGGCATTCCCTATTCGCCGGCGACCGGCCTGCCGATCGAGAGCCAGACCGTTTCGCAGATGGTCGACAAGGTGATGGCGCTGCCCGAGGGCACGCGGCTCTATCTGCTGGCGCCGATGGTGCGCGGGCGCAAGGGCGAATACCGCAAGGAACTCGCCGAGCTGATGAAGCGCGGCTTCCAGCGGGTGAAGATAGACGGCACCTTCTACGAGATCGAGGAGGCCCCCACCCTCGACAAGAAGCTCAAGCACGATATCGAGGTTGTGGTCGACCGCATCGTTACCGGTCCGGACCTGGCTACGCGCCTCGCCGATTCGTTCGAGACGGCGCTGCAGCTCGCCGACGGCATTGCTATCGCCGAATATGCCGACCTAAAAGAAGGTGCCAGCGAACCCGAACGCATCACCTTCTCGGAAAAATTCGCCTGCCCGGTTTCCGGGTTCACCATCGCCGAGATCGAGCCGCGGCTGTTCTCGTTCAACAACCCGCACGGCGCCTGCCCGGTCTGCAGCGGACTCGGGGCTGAAATGAAGATCGATGCCGATCTCATCGTGCCCGATCCGACCAAGTCGCTGAAGGACGGCGCCATCGCGCCATGGTCGCGTTCGTCGGCCGCCTTCTACAACCAGACGCTCGAAGCCGTGGTCAAGCATTTCGGCGGCTCGACCGGCACGCCGTTCGAGGATCTGCCGGTCGGGGCGCAGACGGCCCTGCTCTACGGCACCGGCAAGACGCCGATCAATTTCGTCTATGACGACGGGTTGAGGACCTACAAGACCACCAAGCCGTTCGAGGGCGTGATCGGCAATCTCAGCCGTCGCCATCGCGAGACCGAAAGCGCCGGCATGCGCGAGGAAATCGAGAAGTACATGTCCTCGGCGCCCTGCGATGCCTGCGAAGGCAACCGTCTCAAGCCCGAGGCGCTGGCGGTCAAGATCGCCGGCCTGCATATCGGCCAGGTTGCCGACATGTCGATCCGCGATGCCGCGCGCTGGTTCGAAACCCTGCCCGAGCAGCTCAATCCGACCCAGATGCAGATCGGCGAGCGCGTGCTCAAGGAAATCCGCGAGCGCCTGGCCTTCCTCAACGATGTCGGGCTGGAATACCTGACCCTGTCGCGCAATTCAGGCTCGCTGTCGGGCGGCGAGAGCCAGCGCATCCGTCTCGCCAGCCAGATCGGCTCCGGCCTGACCGGTGTGCTTTACGTGCTCGACGAGCCGTCGATCGGCCTGCATCAGCGTGACAATGCCCGGCTTCTGGAAACGCTTCGCCGTCTGAGAGACCTCGGCAACACCGTCATTGTCGTCGAGCACGACGAAGACGCCATCCTCACCGCCGACCATGTCGTCGATATCGGTCCGGGCGCCGGCGTCCACGGTGGCCATATCGTCGCCGAAGGCACGCCCAACGACATTCTCGCCCACCCGGACAGCCTGACCGGACAGTATCTCAGCGGGCGCAAGGTGATCGCCATGCCCGAGGAACGTCGCGAACCGAGCCAGACACGCAAGCTCTCCGTGCGCGGCGCCACCGGCAACAATCTCAAGCACGTCTCGGTCGACATCCCGCTCGGGCTGTTCGTCTCGGTGACCGGCGTCTCCGGCTCGGGCAAGTCGACCCTGTTCATAGATACGCTCTACCAGGCGGTGGCGCGGCGGCTGAACGGCGCCCGCACCAATCCGGCACCGCATGAGGGCGTTTCCGGTCTCGAATTCCTCGACAAGGTCATCGATATCGACCAGTCGCCGATCGGACGCACGCCGCGTTCCAACCCGGCGACCTATACCGGCGCCTTCACCCCGATCCGCGAGTGGTTCGCCGGCTTGCCCGAGTCCAAGGCGCGCGGCTATGGACCGGGCCGGTTCTCGTTCAACGTCAAGGGCGGACGTTGCGAGAAATGCGAAGGCGACGGCGTTCTCAAGATCGAGATGCACTTCCTGCCCGACGTCTATGTCACCTGCGACACCTGCGGCGGCCACCGCTACAACCGGGAGACCCTGGAGGTACAGTTCAAGGGCAAGTCGATATCCGACGTCCTCGACATGACCATCGACGAGGCCGTCGATTTCTTTGCCGCCGTGCCGTCGATCCGCGACAAATTCCTGACGCTGCAGCGCGTCGGCCTCGGCTACATCAAGGTCGGACAACCGGCGACGACGCTTTCAGGCGGCGAGGCCCAGCGCGTCAAGCTCAGCCGCGAATTGAGCAAACGCGCCACCGGGCGCACGCTCTACATGCTCGACGAACCGACGACGGGCCTGCACTTCCACGACGTCGCCAAGCTGCTCGACGTGCTGCACGAGCTGGTCGAGACCGGCAACACCGTCGTTGTCATCGAGCACAATCTCGAAGTCATCAAGACTTCGGACTGGGTCATTGACCTCGGCCCGGAAGGCGGCGACGGCGGCGGCGAGATCGTTGCGGTCGGCCCGCCCGAGGACATCGTCGCCGAACCGCGCTCCTACACCGGAAAGTTCCTGCGCGACGTCATGACGCGGCGGTTTTCGGGGCTCGACAGCGCCGCGGAATAGTGGATTTCACCTAGTTCCTGACTGAATTGTAGGTATTTCTGCGTTGCCAACTTCACCAGGCCAGTTCGCATCATGACAGTGTTGTGACAGCGCACCGCCCCGGTTTTCGGGGACTTGGCGCATGGCGTCCTCATTCGACTTCTGCTGACAGCATTATTATCACTTCGCCAGAAAGGTTTTCTTGGCGGCAAATTCAGGGTCATTTGCTGACCAAATTGCTTCATTTTTCAACGCATTAACGAGATATTGACACACCACCGACATGGCAACTTAGTTACAAGTATAGCGATTTTGCGTTTTCTTCGGCTTTCTCACGACAGGATATTTCAGGAGGACGATTATGCTGAGCAAGACTTTGATCGGGCTCATCGCCGCCGGCACAGCCCTGCTTTCGAGCCAGGCACTGGCAACGACAGTGGTCAGTTCGAGTTTCGAGGGCACACCCGGCGTCGATTTCACTTTTTGGGGATTTGACGGCAGTGAGACCGACAACTGGTCTGCTTCCCAGTCGACAGCCCAGGCCAATACCGGGGCATACTCGGCGGAGCTGTATATTCCGAGGAACGTTGACTACGCCAAGCTCAACGTCGTGCCAGCGACGCAGTTTTCGCTGCAGTCAATGACATCGGCGAGCTTCAGCTTCTATCTCGACACGGTGAACACCGCCCTGCCCTACTTGATGCTCCGGTTTGACTGCGCGTCGCCCGGCGCCGCATGCGACGGAGGCACATATGCCAACAAGACCATGTTGGCGATCATGAAGCCGTCCGGGACCTTTGCCACCGATACCTGGAACGAGTTCGTCATTGACCCGTTTACGACGTCCTTCCACCTGCGGAATGACAGCGATGGATACGACGTCTTTTGGGACACCACCCTTGCGGATCTGTATGCCGACTGGGGACAGGCCATGATCAATCGGATTTCGATCGGTATCGGCCTCGCTGGCGGCAATGACGGCACAGCACACAAGGTCTTTGTCGACGATCTGAGGATCGACGTCGCCGCGGTGCCGCTTCCGGCGACGCTGCCGCTGCTGCTCGGTGGTCTGGGCGTGCTTGGCCTGGCCTCTGGCAAGAAGCGTCGCGACCGGACGTCCGCCTGAACGCGACAGATCTGTCTCGATCGCCTGAGCGGCGATTCCAAATGCCCTCCAAACGCTTTGGAGGGCATTTGCTTTTGTGCGGCCGCCTTGTGAACAATGAACCAGGCATTTGAAGGCGCTTCGTCCTGCCCTGTGTCGCTGAAAAGACCGCGAATTGAGCTGTTGCAGCACCTCGCCATAGTGACATTCGCGCAACAAGAGGTCGGTCCGCTGAAGATTTTTGTGCCGGAAGGCGCTGCAGCGACGCCCTGCCCGCCAGAATCTCGCCACGTTCACCCCCGGCTTTTCGGGGGCTTTCGCCATTTGTGAACGAAGCGTGTCGAGCGTCATGCATGGTATGCAAGGCTAGTCTGCCGGTATGCGCATTCTCAGGCGGAGGCAAATCATCCATCTGTTGGGCGTCCCAAGCACAAGGGAGACACGCCATGTTCGTAAGAGTTGTCTGGCAAGAACATCGACATACCGACGTCCCGCAGACGTTTCGTGAGCCGAGCCGCTCCAATATCCGCGGGATCAACGTCTTCCCGAATCCGGGTGCCGACATGCACCGCATGACGCAAGGCCTATTCGACCGCTGACAGGCACACCGGTCAAACGGGCAGTTGACGAGTTGTTAACCCCGTTCCTCCGAGCTCTCGCATAAATGCATGCCTGATCTGAGGAAACTCGTACTGCTCAACGTACCTCATCTGCACTAGATAGAGGTCATCGAAACAAGGAGAAAACAAATGGGTATCCGTACTGCTTTCAAGCGTTGGAATGCTTACCAGCTGACCGTCCGTGAACTGAATTCCCTCGACAACCGTTCGCTGAACGACCTGGGTATTTCCCGCGTCGACATCCCGCGCATCGCGCGCGCCCACGCTTCCCAGATCTAGTTCGTGATCGGCAACGATCATGAACAGCTCTGACAAGATGAGTGCGGTGGCAAGTCTATGACCTGCTTCCGCACTCCCGACAAAGGGTCGAAAACGACCGGCCGCGATTGCTTCTGAAACACCCGCTTTCTTCCGAGAGCGGGTGTTTTGCTTTGTGAGCGTCGCAAAAACTGCTTCGGCCCACCTTCAAGGGCCGTTTTCCAGGACTTCGCCTGCCCCGTTCATGCCTGCCCGGCGCGCCCTCGGCCCAGCCGGGATGAGGAACGTGCGTCAAACGTTGTGAAACCATACGCTAAGTGCATAGCCGACTTGACGAAAAGCGGTCTACTCAGCGAGTGCGTGCGCGACTAGATAAGTCCTGCAAACAAAGGAGCCCCCCCCAATGAACCTCCGCAAGATCGTTCACCGCTGGTCTGTTTATCGTCAGACTCTCAACGAACTCGAAGCCCTCGACAGCCGCTCGCTCGCCGATCTCGGCATCAAGCGCGGCGACATCCCGACCATCGCCCGCGAATACGCCGCGCAGATGTAAGGCGCGACCGGCGGCTATGCCGCCGACCAACAGACCTGACGTGCGCGGCACCATCCTCCCGCAATCCGGGTGCCGCGCTCCGAATGGCGCCTGCGCCGCTCGTTTCCTCCCCCGAGAAACCGGCGCCGGGCGCCAATTTCGTTTTCGGAGCACTGGCTTCCCTCATATCGGCAAAGCCGTGGCGACCTGCAATCAGTCGGAGACGTAGGCCGAGCTGAAATCGATTTCGACGCCGGTCCGGAAAGCCGAACGCTGCTGCAGCCGCTGGTGCCAGGCATCGACATTGGGCATGGCAATGCGCGCGACGTCGAGCACAGACCAGCGATAAAGCGCCACCCCGCACATGATGTCTGCATAGGTCAGTGTCTCGCCAGCGAGATACGGCGCGGCCCCGAGCCGCGTATCGAGCATGGCAAAGCAGGCATTGGCGGCGTTGTTCTGTGCCGTGATCAGGCTCATGTCGCGCTTCGACGGCGCAACGCGCACCAGCTGCACGAAGACTTCGATCCAGGCCGGCTGGAAGGTCGTGTTGGCCCAATCGGCCCATTGGTCGGCAATGGCGCGCTCGGTTGCATCCACCGGCCAGAGTGTGCCAGCGCCGTATCGGGCGGCGAGATAGCGGACGATGGCGCTCGATTCCCACACGGTAAGATCGCCATCCTGCAGCACCGGGATCTTTCGGTTGGGGTTCATGGCGCCGTATTCGGGTGTGTCGAGCCCGCCAAAGGCGCCGCCGACATCCTTGCGGGTGTAGGAAAGTCCCAGTTCCTCGAGCGCCCAGATGACCTTTTGCACATTGGCCGAAGTGTTGCGGCCCCACAAAATCCGTTCGCTCATCTCCGGTTCTCCTTCACATCACGCACGATTGCGCCTTTCGGTCGCTCCTGATATCAGCCGCCAATGACAAATTCTTCCCTCAATCCCCTTCATGTGATCGGCGGCGGGCTCGCCGGTTCGGAGGCTGCCTGGCAGGCCGCCAAGCGCGGAATTCCGGTGGTGCTGCACGAAATGCGCCCGGACAAGAGTTCGCCGGCCCATGTGACCCAGGGACTTGCCGAGCTCGTCTGCTCCAATTCCTTCCGCTCCGACGATTCCGAGCGCAATGCCGTCGGGCTGCTGCACGAGGAGCTGCGCCGGTCCGGTTCGCTGATCATGGAAATGGCCGATCGCCATGCCCTGCCTGCCGGCGGAGCGCTGGCCGTCGACCGCATCGCCTTTTCCGAGGCGATCACCGAGGCGATCACCGGGCATGAGCTGATCACGCTCACCCGCGGTGAACTCACCGGCCTGCCGCCCGCGGATTGGGGAGATGTGATCATTGCCACCGGTCCCCTGACCTCCGAACCGTTGGCCAGAGCCATTCAGGAGGTCACCGGTGAAGAAGCGTTGAGCTTTTTCGACGCCATTGCTCCGATCGTTCATGGCGACAGCATCGACCGCTCGATCGTCTGGGCACAGTCGCGCTACGACAAGCCCGGCCCCTCCGGCACCGGCGCCGACTATCTCAACTGCCCGATGGACGAAGCGCAGTACAACGCCTTCGTCGACGCGCTGCTGAATTCGGAACAGCACAAATTCCACGAATGGGAGAACGTGCCCTATTTCGACGGCTGTCTGCCGATCGAGGAAATGGCGTCGCGCGGCCGCGAAACCCCGAGATTCGGGCCGATGAAGCCGATCGGACTGACCGATCCGCGCCATCCGGACATTCCGCCCTATGCCGTTGTGCAATTGCGCCAGGACAACGCGCTCGGCACCTTGTGGAACATCGTCGGATTCCAGACCAAAATGAAATATGGCCGGCAGGCCGAGGTGCTGCGTCTCATTCCCGGCCTCGAGCATGCCGAATTCGCCCGTCTTGGTGGATTGCACCACAATACCTTCCTCAATTCACCGAAGGTATTGCGTCCGGATCTTAAATTGAAAGCTGAACCGCGCCTGCGCTTTGCCGGTCAGATCACCGGCGTCGAGGGCTATGTCGAATCGACGGCAATCGGCCTGATGGCCGGGCGGTTCGCCGCCGCCGAGCGGCTTGGCGGCGCGGCGGTTCTACCGCCGTCCGAAACGGCACTCGGGGCATTGATCGGCCATATCACCGGCGGCCATATCGGCGACGAAACGGCAAAGGTGCGCTCGTTCCAGCCGATGAACGTCAATTTCGGACTGTTTCCGCCGGTGACGCTGACAAAGCCCGAAGGCGTCAAGCGTTGGCGCGGCAAGGACAAGGCTGTCGCCAAGAAGATGGCGATCACGTCGCGAGCACTCGCTGCGCTCGACAGCTGGGTGTGACCCGGCGACGAACGCCGGGTCACTGATCTGATGTGGGTGGTCGCGCTAGACGATTTCGAGCAGTTCGATCTCGAAGGTCAGGTCCTTGCCTGCCAGCGGATGGTTGCCGTCGATGGTCAGCTCGTTCTCCGACAGTTCGACGACCGTGAAGGCGATCTGCTGGCCGGATTCGGTGCGGGCACCAAGCTGCATGCCGACTTCGAGATCGATCTCGGCAGGCACGCGGTCGCGCGGCACCTTCTGGATCTTGGCCGGATCGTGTGGACCATAGGCCTCGTCCGAGGCGATGGCGATTGTCGCGGATTCACCGACGTTCATGCCGGGAATGCGCGAATCAAGGCCGGTAATGACCTCGCCGGAACCGAGGGTGAACTGCAGCGGTTCGCCGCCGACATTGCTGTCGAACTGGGTTCCGTCGCTGAGAGTGCCGGTATATTGAATGCGAACAGTGTCGCCGGCCTTTGCCTGCGTCATTGAGCCTGTATTTTCTGAAGAAATTGGGATCGCCGGCTGCAGCTCTTCAGGCCCGCCAGCACTTCACATCTGAAACGCGTTCAGGCGGTCGGTGCCGCCTGTGTTGCCAGTCCCGCTTCAGCAGAAGCGATTGCCCGGGCGTTTCGTCGGTGGAAGTGAGCTTAGTGGGTTTCGGGCCGGAATTAAACCCGCCGGCGCCCGTCAACGACGCCATGGTTTCCAGTTTGCGAGGCTTTGCCGTTCGGGACCGGCACGGACAGAAAAAGGGCGGCGCTGGTGCACGCCGCCCCGACTCTGGAGGTCGTCAATTCGGTGGTGGTCAGGCGTTGCCGGGCGGCATGTCGCCTTCGTCCCTGTCCTGTTTGTTGTCCGGATCCTGATCGCGCACCACTTCAAGGCGCACCTTGACCAGCAGCCCGGCAAGAGCGCCAAGAATGGCGAGCCAGGGCGCGGCGAGCACGGTGATACCGCCAACGACGGAAGCGGCGGTCAGGGGGACTTCGAGAACGACATCATCGTTCTGCGAACGCACGCGCACCTTGCGCACATTGCCTTCGGCGATCAGCTTGGTGACCTCGTCGATGAGGTGCTGACCGGCGACTTCCACCTCCTCGGTGAAGGTCTTCCAACGGTCCTTGTTGTCCTTTTCGTCACTCATGTGCGGTCTCCTGGACATTCAGCGGGCCGGATGCAGCCGGCCCCGGGTGCTCCATCTATGTGGGAACACCCCGACGCCACGACAAGTATTGCGCCAAGGTTTTGGCCACGCTCTGATTGATGTCAGGTTCCACACCCGGCATTCTGGGTAGTTCAGCGAGGATTTTGCTCATGGCCACCAAGCACACAGCCAAGACCGTGCCCACCGCGATTGCCCCGGAAACGCTCATCTCATCCGTCGAGAACCCGAAACGGCGGCGGGATGCCGAATACCTGCTCGCGCTTTTTCGCGAGTTGACCGGCATGGAGCCGCGTGTGTGGGGATCGAGCATGATCGGGTTCGGCCAGTACCACTACCGCTACGACAGCGGCCACGAAGGCGACACGTTCCTTGTCGGTTTCGCGCCGCGCAAGGCGGAGAGCGTGGTCTATCTGATGGGTTATATATCGGACCAGCCGGATTATGCGGCTCTGCTTGAGCGGCTCGGCCCGCATCGCATGGGCAAGTCGTGCCTGTACATCCGTGATGTCGAGAAGATCGATGCCGATGTGCTGGGCGAGTTGGTGCGCCGGTCCGTTGCCGATCTCAAGACGAGATATCCGGATCACGCCATATAAAACGGCCGCAGCACCAGGGGGATGGATGCTGCGGCCTGAAGGAACCGATCCGGGTTGAGGGCAAACTCGTCAATGACCGGTCCCGTCGCCCGCCATGCCTGGGCAGTGGCATGATCAGCGGGCGCTTGCGATGTAGATAGGCTTGGGTTTTGGCCGAACAAGGGCCGCTCACTCAAAGGTGATCGTACCCCGCCGGTCAGCGCGAAATGGCCGTCGGATCGGTCGGCGCACCGCCGCCGTTGCACTTTGTCCTGGAAACTGGCAATCCAGTGCACCTCTTGAAGGAAGGCCACAACATGAACGCGATCATACCCGAGCCGATGCCTACGAAGAGTTTCGACAATCCGGAACTTGCCTGGGAGTATGTCGCGGAGATCTACAAGCGCAACACCAGCTTCATCCGCGAGCACCTGTTCTCGCTGATCAAGGGATCAGAGCCGCTCGGGCGCGTGCGCGCCACGTATCCGGAAGTGCGCGTGTCATCGACCAGCTTCGGCCGCGTGGACTCGCACCTGCCTTACGGATTCCTGCATAGTCCCGGTCTTTACAAGACGACGCTGACCGCGCCCCTGCTGTTCAAGCGCTATCTCATTCAGCAGTTCACACTCATCCTCAAGCACTACGACACTGAGATCGAGATCGGCGAATCCGACACGCCGATCCCGTTGCATTTCGCCTTCCACCCGTCCGAGCGCATCGACGGCGAGGCGATCGACGCCCTTGGCGTGCCGCTTCGCGACATCTTCGATGTGCCGGACCTGACCAATACCGACGACGAGATCGCCAACGGCACCCTCATTCCCGGCGCCGGCGGTCCCTACCCGCTTTCGGTGTTCACGGCGCCGCGCACCGACTACTCGCTCTATCGCCTGTCGCACTACACTGCGACCGAGCCCGAGCACTTCCAGAACTTCGTGATCTTCACCAACTATCAGTTCTACATGGAAGAGTTCTGCCGGCTGGCCGAGCAGTACATGAACGAGGGACACCCGGACTACACGCATTTCATCGGGCCGGGCAACGTCATCCAGACCAATACACGCCTTGGTGGCGGCACCACCGGCGAGCCGCCGCCACGCGATCCGCAAATGCCGACCTATCACCTGGTCGCCGAGGGCAGCCGCGGCATCACCATGGTCAATATCGGCGTCGGCCCGTCCAACGCCAAGACCATCACCGACCATATCGCAGTGCTGAGGCCGCATGCCTGGGTCATGGTCGGCCATTGCGCCGGCCTCAGGAACTCGCAGGAACTCGGCGACTACGTTCTGGCCCATGCCTATGTCCGCGAGGACCACGTGCTCGACGCAGACCTTCCGATCAGCGTGCCGATCCCGGCTCTGGCGGAAATCCAGGTGGCGCTCGAACAGGCCGTGGCCAGCGTCACCGGCCTGCATGGCGTCGACGTCAAGCGTGTGATGCGCACCGGCACGGTTGCGACCTTCGACAATCGCAACTGGGAACTGCGCGACATGAACGAGATATCGCAGCGGCTGAGCCAGTCGCGCGCCGTCGCGCTCGACATGGAATCGGCAACCATCGCCGCCAACGGTTTCCGCTTCCGCGTGCCTTACGGCACTTTGCTGTGCGTGTCGGACAAGCCGCTGCATGGCGAGATCAAGCTGCCCGGCATGGCCTCGGAATTCTACCGCACCCAGGTCAACCGGCACCTGCTGATCGGCATCAAGGCCATGGAAATCCTCCGGAACCAGGCGCCGGAGCGCTTGCATTCACGCAAATTGCGCAGCTTTGCCGAGACGGCGTTCCAGTAGATCAAGGCCAAAAACCCGACATTGCCGCGTATGCGGGAGTCCAATAGCGCTTGAGGCCTGCGTGTGCAGGACTCATGCGCGCCGCCGACGCGGCGCAGATGGATCCCCGATCAGGTCGGCGATGACGACGTGATCGGGCGACGCTTCGCGCTACCTTTTCTCGTCTTCACCACGCTTGTGCGCATCGAGAACCTTCTCGGCCCGTGTGTTTTCAAGCCTTGTGCCCTGCTTTTCGGCCTTGGTGCGTCCGAAGGCGATGCGGTTGGCCTCCGCTGTCTTTTCCTTCTCGTCCCGCGCCTTGCGCTTGCGCGCCTGCCTGAGATTGACAATGTCAGCCATCACAGAAACGTCTCGATGTCGGCGCGTATGTCCTCCGGGGTCTGCTTGGGCGAATAGCGCCGAAGGGGTTGTCCGTCGCGTCCGATCAGGAACTTGCCGAAGTTCCACTCGATGTCGGCGCCGTCGGAACCCGGCGTTTCCGTCTTGAGCCAGGCATAGAGTGGGTCGGTATCCGCGCCGTTGACGTCAATCTTGCCGGCCATGGGAAAAGTGACGCCATAGGTAGCGCTGCAGAATTCGGCGATTTCGGCGTCGCTGCCCGGCTCCTGCCCGGCGAACTGGTTGCAGGGAAAGCCGAGCACCGTGAAACCAAGGGGCGACAGGTCCCTGTGCAGGCGTTCCAGGCCCTCGTATTGCGGCGTCAGCCCGCATTTGCTGGCAACATTGACGGCCAGTATCAGCTTGCCGGCGAAGGCCGACGGATCGAGCGGCCCGCCGCCGAGTTTTTCCATCGAAAAATCAGAAAACGTCGCCATGACCCCCTCCTTCGTGCCTGGGCCGGCATGGAAACCCATGACGCTCGCCAGTGCAACGGCCGCCCTGAGGCGGCCGGCTCAATTCATTTGTCTGTGTGCAGCAACTACACCAGCCGGCTCTGCTCGACCGCCGCGCCGATGAAGCTGGCAAACAGCGGATGCGGCTCGAATGGACGCGATTTCAGTTCCGGATGGAACTGCACGCCGATGAACCAGGGATGGTCGGTGCGCTCGACGATCTCGGGCAGTTCGCCATCGGGAGACATGCCGGAAAACAGCAGCCCATTGGCCTCCAGGAGCTTGCGATAGGCCATGTTGACTTCGTAGCGGTGGCGATGCCTCTCGGAAATCTGCGTCGTGCCGTAAATGTCGGCAACGCGCGATCCCTTGGCAAGCCGGGCCGGATAGGCGCCGAGCCGCATGGTACCGCCCAGGTCGGTCTCCTCACTGCGTTCGAGCTTCTGGTTGCCCTTGACCCACTCGGTCATCAGGCCGACCACCGGCTCCCGGCACGATCCGAACTCGGTCGAGTTGGCCTGCCTGATGCCGGCGGTGTTGCGGGCCGCCTCGATGCAGGCCATCTGCATGCCGAAACAGATGCCGAGATAGGGCACCGCCCTCAAGCGCGCGAACTGGGCGGCGTTGATCTTGCCGGTCGAACCACGTTCGCCGAAACCGCCCGGCACGATGATGCCGTGCACGCCTTCGAGATAGGGCGCCGGGTCGTCACGCTCGAAGATCTCGGAATCGATCCAGCGGATATTGACCTTGACCTTGTTGGCGATGCCGCCATGCACCAGCGCTTCGTTGAGCGACTTGTAGGCGTCCTTGAGGCCGGTGTACTTGCCGACGATGGCAATATTGACCTCGCCTTCCGGATTGTGGACGCGATTGGAGATGTCGTGCCATTTCGACATGTCCGGCTCGGGCGCATCGGTGATGCCGAAAGCGGCAAGCACTTCGTCGTCGAGCCCTTCCTGGTGATAGGCCATGGGAACGTCGTAGATCGAACCGACGTCGAGCGCCTGGATGACGGCGCTTTCCCGCACGTTGCAGAACAGACTGAGCTTCTTGCGTTCGCCGTGCGGAATCGGCCGATCGCATCGCACCAGCAGGATATCGGGCGCAATGCCGATCGAGCGCAGCTCCTTGACCGAGTGCTGAGTCGGCTTGGTCTTCAGTTCGCCGGCGCTCGGGATGAAAGGCATCAGCGTCAGGTGCATGTAGAGCGCATGCCCGCGCGGCAGATCGTTGCCGAGCTGGCGGATTGCCTCGAAGAACGGCAGGCCTTCGATATCGCCGACGGTGCCGCCGATTTCGCACAGGACGAAATCGAAATCCTCGTTGCCGTCGAGAACGAAATCCTTGATCTCGTTGGTGACGTGCGGAATGACCTGCACCGTGCCGCCGAGATAGTCGCCGCGCCGTTCCTTGGCGATGATGTCCGAGTAGATGCGGCCCGTTGTCACGTTGTCGCGCTGATTGGCCGAGCGGCCGGTGAAGCGCTCGTAGTGACCGAGGTCGAGATCGGTCTCGGCGCCGTCATCGGTGACGAAGACCTCGCCGTGCTGGGTCGGAGACATCGTCCCCGGATCGACATTGAGATAGGGATCGAGCTTTCTCAGACGCACCTTGTAGCCGCGCGCCTGCAATACGGCACCCAGCGCCGCCGAAGCCAGACCTTTGCCAAGTGAGGAGACCACGCCTCCGGTGATGAAAATATACCGAGCCATGGGCCCCTACCATACTCCACATTCGGCGATTCGGACGCTCAATTTTCGTCTCCAAACAAAGAAAAGGGGATGTTGCCATCCCCTTGTTCGTCATCCATGTCGCGACCCTAGTTTCCGCTGCCGCCGGTTGTCCCGGTCGTGCCGTCGGCGGGCGCCGACGGAATGGCCAGCGCTGGCGAGTCCGAGGCATCGGCGGGAGCCGTGCCGCTCGTCTGCTCCTGCAGCTGGTTGAGCGCGTCAAGCGCGTTCTGGGACAGCGTGCCGTCACCATTGGTCTGGACGGTCCCATCCGTCTGGGTCTGCTCGGAAGCGCTGTCGAGGATCGAGCTCGAGCTGCGATCGATCGACTTGACCACGGTCAGGCCAATGGCCAGCAGGAAGAACAGCGTGGCGAGAATGGCCGTTGTCCGGGTCAGCACATTAGCCGATCCGCGCGAGGTCATGAAGGAGTTGTTGCCTCCGCCCATACCAAGTCCACCGCCTTCGGAGCGCTGGATCAGAATGACAGCGATCATGGCGAGGACGATCAGCAGATAGGCGACGAGCAGTACATTATCCATGGGACGGGTCCGTAGGGTCGAACAAGCGGGCGTTCTAGAGCAAACGTCGGCTCAATGCCAGAGGCTTGCGGATTTTTTAGGGCGAGGCATTGTGTAGCCTTCACATAGTGCACGGCAGGACGTCGGAAAAGGCCAGCAATGTCGGCAAATCCCCCATCTGCGACAGAATTCCCCTTCGATGCGGTGGTGAGTACATCCGGGCGCGGCGGCCCTGTTCGCTGTCATGCGAAGGTGTCTGCCGCCCTCGCCTCCGCCCCGCCGGTTGCGACCGGGCCATATCGCATTCTCATCGGCAAGGGCGAGTGGCGCGAACGAATCGTCATCGACCGGCCCGATGTCCATCTGATCGGCGAGGATGCCGAGCAAAGCGTACTTGTGTTTTCCCGCCATGCCGGGCTGGCAGGCGCGGATGGCAAACCGATCGGGACATTCGATACCGCGACGTTGAAAGTGGTGGCACCGGGCTTTCGCGCGGAAAACCTGACCATCGCCAATGATTACGACTACCTCGGCAACATGCAGAGCGCCGGCGGCAACGACAAGGTTGGACACCACGGTTCGCAGGCCGTTGCACTGGCGATCGAGGGCGCGGCCGATCGCACAGTCTTGAACAACGTGCGCCTCATCGGCCACCAGGACACGCTCTACGCCCATGCCGGCCGCAGCCTTTTTCACAATTGTACGATTTCGGGCAGCGTCGATTTCATTTTCGGTGGCGGACGCGCCTTTTTCGATTCCTGCCGCATCGTCTCGCGCCACCGGCCCGGCCAGGCCATCGAAGGTTTCATCGCCGCGCCCAACACTGACAGACATCAGCCAGCCGGCTTTGTTTTCAACCAGTGCAGGCTGGAGAAAGAACACGGCGTTGCGCCGCACTCGGTGGCGCTGGGGCGCCCGTGGCGCCAGACGACACAGTTTGCCGACGGGTTCTACGGCAATCCCGACCATGTCGGAGCGGCAGCCTATCTGTCGTGCTGGATGGACGACCATATCGTGCCGGAAGGCTGGCACCCCATGGACTACAACGCCAGGAGCGGCAGCCGGGCAACGCTTGCACCGGAACAGGCGCGACTTTTCGAATATGACAGTTCCGGGCCGGGCGCCGCAGATCCGTCGGCGCGCCGCTGTATCCTCGGCGACGCCGAGGCGCGTGGCCTGACGATGGCCGCTGTTCTCGGTGACTGGCAGGGATGACGGCGCCTTCGGCGATCCGTCACCCCTTCATTCAGGAGTTGGTCCAGCTGGCTAGCCGAGCTTGCGCGCCGATTCAACGATCGACAGGAACGAATCGGCCTTGAGCGAGGCGCCGCCGATCAGTCCGCCGTCGACATCGGCGATGGCGAGGATTTCGTCGGCGTTCTTGGGATTGAGCGAGCCGCCGTAAAGAATGCGGATGTCGTCGGCGCCGGCACCGAACCGGTCGCGCAGGTGGCCGCGGATGGCGGTATGGACCTCGGCGATCTGCTCGCTGGTCGGGGTCAGGCCGGTGCCGATGGCCCACACAGGCTCATAGGCGATGACGATGGATCCCGCCGGGTTGGCATCGGGAACCGAGCCAGCCATCTGGGAAGCAATGACCGAAAGGGTGTCATTGGCTTCGCGCTGGCCCAGCGTTTCGCCGATGCAGACGATCGGCATCGCGCCGCCATTGAGAACGGCTTCGGCCTTGGCCTTGACGATGGCATCGGTATCGCCGTGGTCGGCGCGGCGTTCGGAGTGGCCGACGATGATATAGGCGGCGCCAGCATCGGTGAGCATGCCGACCGACAGATCGCCGGTGTGGGCGCCCTTGGCTTCGGTGTGGCAATCCTGCGCTCCGAGCGCCAGCGGCTTGGAGCCGACGGCGGCTCTGGCGGCAGCGAGAATGGTCGCCGGCGGGCAGATCAGGCATTCCGGTCCGGTCGCGGCGGCGCCGGCAGCGATCGCCTCGATCTCGGCGATTTCCGCGGATGTGCCATTCATTTTCCAGTTTCCGGCGATGAGAGGTCTGCGCATTGATGTGTTCCCTTGGAGGTGTTCGCAAATTCTTGCCGCAGACAAAGCGGGGGGTGTGCGGCTTGCGGACAAGATCGAACGACTAAAGAATGGCGCACAATGTCGAATCTTGGCCTCGACATCATGCTGGCAAACGGACGCACCCTTGCACTGGCCGGCGGATTGCCTTACCCACCGGTCCGGCGGCTTGCGGCGCCCGGATAACCCTGTCTAATATCCGGCGCCACAGCGCCGCAAGCGCTTTATCCCTTTGGGAAATGTTTCATGCTCGACAATCTGCGTCATTTCGGTTCATCCATCATCGGCAAGATCATGATGGGGTTCCTTCTGGTGGGCCTTGCCGGTTTCGGTATTTCCGGCGTCCTGACCTCCATCGGCTCGAACACGGTCGCCCGCGTCGGCAGCCAGGAAATCACCATCAGGGATTTCCAGCGCGCCTACAGCCAGCAGGTCGATGCCGCTGCGCGCCAGTTCGGTTCGGTCCCGACACCTGAGCAGGCGATGGCCATGGGCATTCCCTCGTCGGTTCTCAATTCGCTGGCGGCCAACGCGGCGCTCGACGAGCTCGGCATGCGCATGGGCCTTGGCGCCTCCGACACAAGGCTCGGCCAGATGCTGCGCAGCGATCCGAGCTTTGCCGGCATTGACGGCACGTTCGACCGCGCCATCTTCAGCCGCGCCATCGCCCAGGCCGGCTACACCGAGACCGAATATCTCAACATGCTGAAAAACGGCGCCGGGCGTCAGCAGATCGTTTCGGCCACCTTCTCCGACATCGCCCTGCCCAAGGCGGCGATGGAGCTGTTGAACCGCTATTCGAACGACACCCGCGCCATCGACTATTACGTGCTCGCGCCGCAGTCGATTCCGAGTGTCGAAGAGCCGACCGAAGAGGAGATGGCCGCCTATCTCGGCGAAAACCAGCAGACGTTCCGGACCCAGCCGACACGCACGGCGCGATTCATCGTTCTGACCAATGATGCGCTCGCCCGCAACGAGACCGTTTCCGAGGAACAGGTTCAGGCCGAATATGAAAAGACCAAGGCCAGCCTGTCGGTTGTCGAGACCCGTACCATCCGCCAGGTCGTGCTCAATGACGAGCAGAAGGCCGCCTTCGAATCCGGCCAGACAGCAGGACAGGGCTTTGACGAACTTGTCGCTGCAAATGGCCTCAACCCGACCGACCTCGGCACGCTCGCCCGCAGCGACATCACCGACGAAACACTGGCCGAGACTGCCTTCGGCCTCGAAGCCGGCCAGTTTGCCCTGGTGCCAGGCGCATTGGGCACCCGTGCAGTTGTTGTCGACACGATCAACGCCGCCCGGGTCGAGACCCTTGAGGAAGCACGCGCCGACATCGAAGAGCGTTTGAAGCAGAAGCAGGCCCGAGACAAATATGCCGATGTGCTCGACGGCATCGAGGAGTTGCGTGCCGCCTTCACGCCAATCGACGAGATCGCCCAGCGCTTCAACCTCGATATCTCCGAGGTGAGCCTGACCGCATCCGGCCAGGAGCTTTCGGTCATCTCCGACATTCCGGCCGGTGCCGAAACCAAGGTCGCCACTCAGGTGTTTTCGACAGACATGGGCGCCCTCGCCCCCTCGATCGCCATCTCCTCGAGCGTCAATGTTTGGTTCGACCTCGAGGCGATCACCGATGCCCGCGACCAGACGCTTGACGAGGTGCGCGACCAGATCAAGACGACAATGGTCGCCGCCCGGACCGCGGAAGCGCTGAAGGCTGCCGCCGAAGAGGACCTTGCCGCCATCGATGCCGGCAAGAGCGTCGACGAAGTCGCTGCGGCGCGCAACACCTTCACCACCACCTCGCCCGGTTTCAACCGTGGCGGTCTGCAGAACTCGCCGATCGATGGCGCCGTGGCATCCGCGGCCTTCGCCGGCCCGGCCGGACTCAGCGATATCGCCCTGAACGGCAACGGCAATTATGTCGTTTTCACCGTGTCCGGCGTGACGCCGGCGACAGGCGAGCCGCCAGCACAGGCGCTGGACTACGTGACGACAGGCTGGCGCGACACCATCTACGCCGAATTCGTCGCCGGGCTCAGGACCGATACCGGCATGAGCATTTCCCAGAACACGCTGGCGAACCTTGTCGGCACGTCGACCGGAAACTGAGGCAAGATGAGCGACAGCGATGGCTTTGCCGAGTTTGCACAGGGGTATGAGGCAGGACGGGCGCAGATCGTCTGGCGCCGCATCGTCGCCGATCTCGACACGCCGGTCGGCATCTACCTGAAGCTCAGCGAAGGGCGCACCAATACCTTCCTGCTCGAGTCGGTTCTCGGCGGCACGACACGCTCACGCTATTCGATGATCGGCACCGAGCCGGACATGATGCTCAGGGTCAAGGACGGGGTGCCGGCGGTCAACCGCCAGGTCAAGGCCGCCCCGGACGCCTTCGAGACCATCGACATGCCGCCGCTCGAGGCGTTGCGCATGCTGATCGCCGAATCCCAGGCCGACATTCCCGAAGGCCTGCCGCCGTCGTCGGCCGGCATGTGGGGGTATCTGGGCTACGACATGGTGCGGCAGATGGAAGTCCTGCCCGACGCCAACCCCGACGACATGGGCCAGCCCGACGCGTTGCTGATGCGGCCGGGACTTCTGGCGGTGTTCGATATCCTCAAGGACGAGCTCTACCTGACGGCGCCGGCCTATCCGCGTGAGGGCGTGACGGCCAGGCAGGCCCATGAGGCCGCCCTCGCACGCATCGATGACGCCATGGTGCGGCTGGAACGTCCGATCACCCGCGTTCCCGACGCCTATGACACCGAAACCATTGCCGTTAGCTCCAACACCACGCCGGACGAATACAAGGCGATGGTCGACGCGGCCAAGACCTATATCAAGGCCGGCGACATCTTCCAGGTGGTGCTGTCGCAGCGTTTTTCCGCCGAGTTCGACCTGCCGCCGACGGCGCTCTATCGGGCGCTGAGGCGCACCAATCCGTCGCCCTACATGTATTTCCTCGATTTCGGCGCCTTCGCAGTCGCCGGTTCGAGCCCGGAAATCCTCGTGCGCGTCGACAAGGACAAGACGGTCACCATCCGTCCGATCGCCGGCACGCGCCGTCGTGGCGCCACACCCGAGGCCGACAAGGCCATGGCCGACGAGCTGATGGCGGATCCCAAGGAATTGAGCGAGCACCTGATGCTGCTCGATCTCGGGCGCAACGATGTGGGTCGCGTCGCCGAGATCGGCTCGGTGAAGGTCACCGACAAGTTCTTTTTGGAGTATTATTCTCACGTCATTCACATCGTCTCCAATGTCATCGGCACCATGGCGCCGGACAAGGACGTGATCGATGCGCTATCGGCCGGGTTCCCGGCCGGTACGGTGTCGGGCGCGCCCAAGGTCCGGGCGATGGAGATCATCGACGAGTTGGAGAAATCGCGCCGTGGCATCTATGGCGGCTGCGTCGGCTATTTCGGCGCCGACGGCACGCTCGACACCTGCATCGTCTTGAGGACGGCCATCCTTGCGGATGGCAAGCTGCATGTGCAGGCCGGGGCCGGCATCGTCGCCGACAGCCAGCCGCGGCTCGAACAGCTCGAGTGCGAAAACAAGGCCCGCGCCCTTTTCAGTGCCGCCGAAGAGGCGCTACGCTATGCTGGAGAAGCCCGGATCGGCCAGTGAATGCCATGCCGTGAATACGATCTTGTGATGCTTTTTCAAAGCCGCGTCACATGTCCTAAGTCTTTGAGTGGTCGCGTGTTCGAACCGGAAAAGCGGTAGCCACTTTTCTTGAACATGCTCTAGGATGCCCCCATGAACGTGCTCGTCATCGATAACTACGACAGTTTCACCTACAATCTCGTGCATTTTCTTGGCGAGCTTGGGGCAAAACTCGACGTCGTCCGCAACGACAAGATCGACCTTGACGTCATCGCCGAGCGCAAACCCTACGCCATCGTGTTGTCGCCCGGCCCGTGCACGCCGAACGAGGCCGGCATCTGCCTGCCGCTCATTCCGCGTTTCGCCCCGGAGATCCCGATTTTCGGCGTTTGTCTCGGCATGCAGTCGATTGGCCAGGCTTTTGGCGGCGAGGTCGTCGGTGCGCCGTCGCTGATGCACGGCAAGACCTCGGAGATTCACCACACCGGCAAGGGCGTGTTCCGCGGCCTCAATTCCGGTTTCACCGCCACGCGCTATCATTCGCTGGCGGTCAAGCCCGAAACCATGCCGATCACGCTCGAGGTCACGGCCACCACCGAGGACGGCGTCGTCATGGGGTTGCAACACAAGTCCTATCCGGTGCATGGCGTACAGTTCCATCCCGAGAGCATCGCCTCGGAAAACGGTCACACCCTGCTGCAGAACTTCCTCAACATCGCCCGGGACTTCAATCTCGGGCGGGCAGCCTGATCCAATCAGCTTCGGAGGCGCAAATGGACATCAAGGGGGCACTCGCACGAATCGCCGACGGTCATGACCTGACCGGCGAGGAAATGCGCGCCGTCATGCGCGAGATCATGGGTGGCGAGGCCACGCCGGCCCAGATCGGCGCCTTCCTCATGGGCATGCGGGTCAAGGGCGAAAGCGTCGGCGAGATCGCGGCGGCCGTCTCGATCCTCCGGGAGAAGATGGTGCCGGTCGATGCGCCCGAGGACGCGATCGACATCGTCGGCACCGGCGGCGATGGCGCCGGCACGCTCAACATCTCGACAGCGACCGCGCTTGTCGTGGCGTCGGCCGGTGTGCCTGTCGCCAAGCATGGCAACCGTGCGCTCAGTTCCAAATCCGGCGCCTCGCAGGTGCTGGAGGCGCTCGGGGTCAAGCTCGACCTGCCGCCATCCTCGATCGCGGCCTGCATCCGCGAGGCGGGGATCGGTTTCATGTTCGCCCCGGCCCATCATCCGGCGATGAAATATGTCGGGCCGGTGCGGGGCGAGATGGGCGTCAGGACCCTGTTCAACCTGCTCGGACCGCAATCCAACCCGGGCAATGTCCGGCGCTACCTGCTCGGTGTCTACGACAAGGACTGGGTGGAGCCGGTCGCCGCCGCGCTGATGTCCAACAAGGCGCAGGCCGCCTGGGTGGTTCACGGCAGCGACGGTCTCGACGAGATCACCACCACCGGGCCGACCTTCGTCGCCTCGGTTCTCGACGGGGACCTGAGAAGCTTCGAGATCGCGCCGGAGGACGCCGGCATCAAGCGTTCCAGCCCTCAAGATCTCAAAGGCGGCGATCCGGACTACAACGCCGCCGCCATGCGCGAGCTGCTCGACGGCGGCCACGGTCCCTATCGCGACATCGTTCTTCTGAACGCCGCCGCGGCTTTCATCGTTGCCGGCAAGGACGGCGACCTCCAGCTCGGCGTCAAGCGCGCCGCCGACCAAATCGACTCCGGCGCGGCCCGCGACACCCTGGCCCGCCTTGTTTCCATCTCCAACGGACAGCCCTGATGAACGACATCCTCAACCGGATCGCCGAATACAAGCGCGAGGAAATCGCCGCGGCCAAGCACAAGAAGCCTTGGAACGAGATCGTCGCCGAGGCACGCGACGCCTCTCCGACCCGCGGTTTCCGCGATGCCCTGGTCAGCAAACGCGCGAGCGGCGACTACGCCCTGATCGCCGAGGTCAAGAAGGCCAGCCCCTCCAAGGGTTTGATCCGCCCTGATTTCAACCCGGCCGAGATCGCGAAATCCTACGAGCGCGGCGGCGCCACCTGCCTGTCGGTTCTCACCGACCAGCCTTCTTTCCAGGGTTCAGGCCAGTTCCTGGTCGAGGCCCGCGAGGCATGTTCGCTGCCGGTCCTCAGGAAGGATTTCATGCTCGAGACCTATCAGGCGGTGGAGGCGCGCGCCTGGGGTGCCGACTGCATCCTGATCATCCTCGCCCTCGTCAACGACGAAGCGGCGCGCTACCTGATGGATGCGGCAGCCGAGTGGAACATGGATGCCCTGGTCGAGATCCACGACCTTGTCGAACTGGACCGTGCGCTCGGGCTCGGGGCCAAGTTCATCGGCATCAACAACCGCAATCTCCGGACCTTCGAGACGCGTCTGGAGACCTCGATCAACATGGCGGTCGGCGTTCCCGATGACGTTCTGCTTCTCAGCGAGAGCGGCATCGGCAGCCATGCCGACCTGAAGCGGCTCGAGGCTGAAGCCGGCATCGGAACCTTCCTTGTCGGGGAAAGCCTGATGCGCAATGACGACGTTGATGCCGCCACGCGTCGCCTGCTGACCGGCAGGAACTCGTGAGCGAAAAGACGCGATCAGGGCTGACCCATCTCAATGAGAAGGGCGAGGCCCACATGGTCGATGTCGGCTCCAAGGCGTCGACACGCCGCCGTGCCGTTGCCGGCGCCAGTCTGTCGGCCACACCCGAAGCGATCGACGCGCTGATGGGCGACACGCTCAAGAAGGGCGACGCCCTCGCCGCCGCCCGGATCGCCGGCATCATGGCGGCCAAGAAGACCGCAGACCTGATCCCGCTCTGCCATCCGCTGGCGCTCAGCCACATCGAGATCGATATCGCCCGCGCCGGCGACACAACGATCACCATTGCCGCCACGGCCGAGACCACCGGACCGACCGGGGTCGAGATGGAAGCGCTGACTGCCGCCAGCACCGCGGCGCTGACGCTTTACGACATGGCCAAGGCCCTCGACAGGGCGATGGTCATCACCGATATCCGGCTGATCGAGAAATCCGGCGGCAAATCGGGAACCTACCGCCACGCCTGAGACGCCGTATCGGCCAACAGGCGGCGCATACCGATCCGGAGGCCACATGCCCAATCGCGACCTGATGAGCTTTGATGACGCGCTTCAGCGCATTCTTGCCGCTGCAATACCGCTCGATGCCGAAACGCGCCCGCTGAGCGATGCCGCAGGCCATTGCCTGGCCGAGACAATCGCCGCCCGCCTGACCCAGCCTCCCTTCAATGCCAGCGCCATGGATGGCTATGCCGTCGCCAGCGCCACCGCTACTCCCGGCACGCCTTTGCGCGTTGTCGGTCGTTCCGAGGCAGGCAAGGGTTTTGCCGGCTCGCTCGGTCCCGGTGAGGCGGTACGGATCATGACCGGCGCGCCGGTTCCCGATACCGCCGATACCGTCATCATGCAGGAGGACGTGGCGGTTGACGGTGACACCATCTCGCTGTCCGCCCGCCCCGCCCCTGGCCAACACATCCGCAAGCGCGGCAATGATTTTGCCGAGGGCATGCCTCTGCTCGCCGCCGGCACACGGCTTTCGCCGGCTGCCCTGTCGCTTGCCGCCGCTGCCGGTCATGGCAGCCTCACCGTCACCCGCCGCCCGCGCCTGTCGCTGCTGATGACCGGAGACGAACTGGTGCCGCCAGGCACCCTGCCCGGCCCCGACCAGATCGCCGCCTCGAACGGCGCCGGCCTGATGGCTCTGTTCGCACCCCATGCCGGAAAGATCGCCGACATGGGCATTGCCGGCGACGATGAGGCCAGTCTGCGCCAGAAGCTCGAAACCATGCTGGCGAGCGATGCCGATGTCATCATCACCACGGGTGGCGCCAGCGTCGGCGACCGCGACCTCGTCAAGCCGGTGCTGGTCGAGCTTGGCGTCAGTCTCGACCTCTGGCGCATCGCCATGCGGCCGGGCAAGCCTCTGATGTTCGCCAAGGTCGGCAACAAGTTGTTCTTCGGCCTGCCGGGCAACCCGATTTCCGCCCTGACGACGGCGAAACTGCTGGTCGCGCCGGCGCTGCGGGCGCTTGCTGGCGATGCCGAGCCCGGCCCACGCCTTGTCACCCTGCCCCTGGCCGCGCCCCTTGCCGCCAACGGCCCGCGCCGACACTTCAGCCGCGCCAGGCTTGTCGACAGCGCCGGCGGGTTGCGCATCATGCCGGGGGACAATTCCGACAGCGCCCACCTGTCGTCCTTCGCCAGCGCCGACGCCCTCATCGTCCAGATGGAGCACGCCCCGGCCCGGCCCGAAGGCGCACCCGTTCAGGCGTATATTTTGGGGCTGTTGACCTGCAACTAATTAAGTGAGACTGAGCGCAATTATCTGGGATTAGGTGGTAACTTCTGGTATCTCGCGATAATGCGCCGGTTCAACGTGGGATTGGGGCCTATTTCAAACCGAATTAGCTCGAAGGGCCAATGCCAAGTAACCGGCCGGTTCAGACCGCGGTGTTTTCATCAGCGTTCAGCGGCGTCCAGTTCCAGGGAAGGAGTTGGTCGAGTCTGTTGATCTTGTGATCGTTGATGCGGGCAAGGACGTCTGCAAGCCAGAGCTCGGGATTGAGGCCGTGAAGCTTGGCGGTCTCGATCAGGGTCATGGCGTCGGCTAGGGTCTCGCCGCCGGCATCGGATCCGGCGAACAGGAAGTTTTTGCGGCCAATGGCAATGGGGCGCATGGCGCGCTCGGCAGGATTGTTGTCGATGCCGACTTCGCCGTTTTCAGGGAACAGGGTGAAGGCGGGCCAGCGGTTGAGGCCGTAGCGCATGGCCTTGGCCAGATCGCTCTTGCCGGAGATGCGGCCGAGTTGATCCTCGCACCAGACCTTGAAGGCAGCGGCGATCGGCGCGCTCATCTTCTGGCGAATGCGTTTGCGCACATTGGCCTTCTCACCGGTGATGGCGCGCTCGATGTCGTAGAGCTTGCCGATGCGCTCGAGCGCCTGTTTGGCAATCTCGGATCCCGTGGCCTTGAACACGTCGTTGAAGTCCCGACGCAGATGCGCCCAGCACGCGGCCTCGACAATGCGGGGCTCGCCGGTCTTGGGATCGGGCTCGTAGAGCTTTTTGAACCCGGCATAGGCGTCGGCCTGCAGAACACCGGAAAAGCCCGTGAGATGGTCCTGCGGATGCTCGCTCTTGCGGTCCGGAGAGAAGAAGTAGGCCGCCGCCGGTGGATCGCTGCCGGCAAACGGCGTGTCGTCGCGGACATAGACCCAGATCCGCCCCTCCTTGACCGCGCGGCGCGCTCCCTTCGAGGCAATCGCAACCTTGGGATCGAGAACCTTGATCACGGTGTCGTCGGCATAAAGCCGATGAGCGGCGAACACATGGCGCCGGATCAGATCGGTCAGCGGGTTGAGGGCAGCAACGCGCAGCCCGCCCAGCAGATAGGGGTATGTCTTGTGCCCTTTGGCCGGCCTGCTGGTATTGGGCTTCTGGTAGATCGGCATCAGTCCCATGAGCCGCATCAATCGCCGGATACGCTTCTGGTTCACGGCATGGCCCTCGTTCCGGAGGTGCCAGGTCATCTGCCGGACGCCATAGAAGGGCGTCTCCAGGAACTGCCTGTCGATCAAGAGCATCAGGGCGAGGTTCATCTCGGTCTCGCCCCTTGGCTCGTAGTAGAACGAAGACCGCGAGATCGACAGCAGGCGGCACTGCGCCCCGATCGACAGCGTGGGGTGGTTACGCTCAATCATCCCGCGCCTCACTTGCCGCCCCAGGGCTTGAGCTTTCTGGACAAAAAATCGTTGGCGACGGCCAGCTCTCCGATCTTGGCGTGCAGTTCCTTGACCTGTGCCTCGTCGACCTCCGCCGTTTTCTTCCCACCGCGCTCGAAGATATCCGGTGCCCCTTCGAGCAGCGCCTTCTTCCATTGGTGGATCATGGTCGGGTGCACGCCGTATTCGGCCGCCAACTCCGATACCGTGCGTTCGCCCTTTACGGCCTCCAGCGCTACCCGCGCCTTGAAGCCCGCGTCGTGGTTCCTGCGTTTCGACATGTTCTGATCTCCTCGTACTTGGAGACCAGCAGACGTCAGATCGTAGCTTCCGTCACTGTCCGATTTTCGGGGAGGAGCTCAGGCATCGAGCCATCTTGCGATGTTGCCGGTCGCCAGTTCCCTGGTCGTCGACGAACTCGAGACTGCTTTCGCGGCGGGCGCCGATGATGTCCTCCTGGTGAATTGCGGCAATATTCGCCCGCATGTCTATGCGCTGGAGCTTGTGCGACGACTGTGGAGTACCGGGCACCAGGATGCCTCTACCTTCATCGACGAGTTCGCAGAGCACTATTTCGTTTCGGCTGCAAAGGAAGCTGCGGCCTGCCTCCGGGGCTATTTCGACGCGGCCATCCAGTATGGCCCGAACGATGACGACATGGCGGGCGATGAATTCTACCATCACCCTGCCCGCTCCCTGGTAGGACATCTGCTGCGCGGGGAAACTGAAGCCTCTGCCCTAGATCTTGTCTGGGCAACCGGCGAACGGGTTTTCCATGACCAGGTCGCCTGGTTCAAAGACTTCTGTACGCCGGCAGTTGCGCGCTTTGGCCAACTTGCCGAGCGGTGCCGGGCGGTGAGCCGGATGCTTTCGCCCGATGAAGCCGTGTTCTTCGATGACTTCCTGACGTTTCAGGTCGGCCTGCACGAAACCGGCTGCCGTGGAATGGTCCATCTTTGCAACAGCATCGATGCTTTCCGCCAGAAAGACTACCCGAAGTCCTTCGTTCTGGCGTCACAATCACTATGGGCCTATCGGCAAAGCCTCGAACTGCTGCAGAAATCCGAACACGGCAAATGGAAGAACTTTTTCCGCTTCGATTGGCTGACCAATGTCAAGATAACGACCTATTCAATTGACTCGCTGAGGCGCTATGTCAGGGCTTTCGGAGACAATCCGGATTACTTTCTTTGGTACAAGGAGTACCTGATGCCGGAGAACGAGAAGCGGGTGCATCTCGAAAACACCCACCGCAATCCACCGACCGACGACGATCTGGCTGAACAGCTCAGGATCAAGTTCGGGATGTGAAACCACTGCGCGCAACGCCGGGGCCGTCAGGCAATTGGCCCGCTGGCGCAATATTGGGCCGGGTGGTCCTCAAACGTCACCAAACCCTGATCAGGTCTGCAGGCAGGGCTTTGTCTTCAGTCGATCGAAGACAAGTCGAGAACGAGCTCGTTGCCAGCTTCGAGCACGACGTCCTTGTTGCGGCCATGCCAATGGATGGCACAAGCCTGGTCAACCAGCGACCTTAGCTTCAGGTGCCTTGCCTGTCTGTTCTGCCAGGCGAGATCCAATTCCAGTCCACCGCGGGCGCGCAGTCCCTTCACAAATCCCGTATGCCACCTGTCCGGAAGAGCGGGGAGCAGGTCGATGCGCCCGACGCGCGACTGCACCAGCATTTCGAGGATCCCTGCCGCACCGCCGAAATTGCCGTCGATCTGGAAGGGCGGATGAGCGTCGAACAGGTTCTTGTAGCTGCGTTCAGGGCTTAAGAGCAGCTTCAGGACATCATGCGCGTGCTCGCCCTCACAAAGGCGCGCCCAAAGATTGATGCGCCAGCCAATGCCCCATCCAGTCGCCTTGTCGCCACGGATTTGCAGCGATTTCCGGACCGCGTCGACAAGCTCGGGCGTTTCCTGGCGGGTGGCCTGCAAGCTGGGGTATAGGCAATACAGATGCGAGACATGGCGATGGTGGATTTCAGGGACTTCCAGATCCCAATCCTCCAGCCATTCTTGAAGCTGTCCCACCTTGCCGATGCGCGGCGGAGCCAGCCGGGCACGCGCCGCGATCACCTCGTCCTGCATCTGATCGGCAAGGCCGAGCTGCTTTGACGCAGCGAGATAGGCATCGAACAGATCTCGCATGATCTGGCTATCCATCGCCGGCCCGGCGCAGAGTGCCGATCCATGAGGATGAACGTTCTCTGGCGACAGCGACGGCACGGTCACCAGAAGGTCGGTCCCCGGCATTGGCCGGAGCACGTCGAGCACAAACCGCGTCGCCCCGCTCAGGATCGGGTGCAGACGCCGGACAAGCGTTTCGGGATAGCCGGCATAGGCAGCATGGTCCCACAGTTGCGCGCAATACCAGGCGCCGCCTGTCGGCCAGAGGCCCCACTGCGCACCATCGGCGGGCGTCGCGGCACGCCACAGATCCGTGTTGTGATGAAGCACCCAGCCCCGTGCGCCGTAATTTCTTCTGGCAACCTCGGCCCCTGTGATCGCAACCTCTTCGATCATGGATACAAGCGGTTCGAAGCACGTCGCCAGATTGGCCGGATCGGGCAACCAGTAATTCATCTGGATATTGATGTTGGAGGTGTATTTGCTGCCCCAGGGCGGACGCGTTTCCTTGTTCCAGATACCTTGAAGCGTCGCGGGTTGGCCGTTCGGACGGCTGGACGCCATCATCAGATAACGCCCATACTGTACGTAGAGGGCGGCGAGAGCGGGATCCTCGCCCAGATGGTACCGGGCGATCCGCTCGTCGGTTGGGAGTTCCGGCTGGCCGGCGCCCAGGTCGAGGCTCAATTTGTGAAACAGGCGCTGATGCGCACTGATATGTGCGTCGCGCAGGGCGGCGTAGCTTTTGCCCGCCACAGCCTCGCGCCGCGCGGCGAGCAGCGCTGTCGGATCGCCGGAGACGTCATCAAACCGGCGGAAGCTTGTCGCAATGTCGACAAGGAAAATGGCGGTTGTGGCCTCGCTGACGATCAGCCGCTTGCCTCTTCGCTCGGCGTGGCCGCCCTCGATCAGCGAATCGACGCCAATCCCGAATTTCAGCTGTCCTTCAATGCCGTTCTCGCCGGTATTCTGTCCCAGGAATGAGATGCCCGTGGCGTCGTCCGAGGTTTCCTGACCAGGCTGCGGACTGTCCAGCCAGGCCTCGAAGGACAAGGTGCCCGGATGCGAGGTCGTAATGCGGATCACCAGGACATCGTCTGCGGCCGAGACGAAGCTTTCGCGTTCGAATATAGCCGTGTCGGTGCTCATGCCGGCGCCCAACAGGGCATAGCGCGTGGTCGCGACGGCAGTCTCCAGATCAAGGGAACGGCGATAGCTGCCGGGCACCGCCTCGTGCGGAAACTCCAAAAACAGATTGCCCGCCGGCTGGTAGCTCATCTGGAGATAGGGCCGGCCCATGAGATGGGCATTCGCCAGATCCTGGGCCTCGGCGTAGCGGCCCTCGAAGATCAGCGCACGCACCGCATCCAAGTTTGGCAGGGCCTCGGGATTTGTCGACTGATACGGGCCGCCGGACCACAGCGTTTCCTCGTTGAGCTGCACCTCCTCGCGTCCGACCCCGCCGAAAATCATGGCGCCGAGCCGTCCATTGCCAACAGGCAACGCATCGGTCCACTCCACCGCAGGCGAGCGGTACCACAGTTCAGAATTGTCCATGGTCTAGGTTCCCGGACGAATGCGATTTCCGGCGCTGTCGAAAACCAGCGATCGGCTGGCACCGATGCCAACGGAAATCACATCTCCAGCCTTGAAGCCATGAAGATCCCGATCTTCGATGACCATGGCTTCACCGGATTCCAAGGAGCCGTAGATGTAGCGGGTGCCGCCAAGATTTTCGACGACATCGACCTTGACCGTCATCTCGGCTTCGCCTGCACCGAACAGAAAATGTTCGGGGCGCACACCAACGATCACGTCTCCATTCCCATCGAGCCCAGGAATGTCGAGAGTTGCGTCCTGACTGATCTGGATGGTTTTGCCCGTATGTCTCGCCTTGAAGAAATTCATTCTCGGCGAGCCGATGAAACCGGCAACAAACAGATTATCGGGATCCGCATAAAGCGTATCCGGTGCGCCAGCTTGCTCGATCACGCCCTTGCGCATCACCACGATCCGGTCAGCCAGGGTCATCGCCTCGGTCTGGTCGTGGGTCACATAGATCATGGTCGTCCCGAGCTTGTTGTGCAGCTTGGCGATCTCTACGCGCATGGAGACCCGGAGTTCAGCATCCAGGTTCGACAGCGGCTCATCGAACAGGAACACGCCGGGATTGCGCACAATGGCGCGACCAATGGCGATGCGTTGCCGCTGGCCGCCGGAAAGCTGGGCCGGTTTGCGATCAAGCAGGTCTTCAATCTGAAGCGTACGCGCCGTTTCGCGAACTTTTTTGGCGATCTTCGCCTTGCTCAGGCGCGCCATGCGCAACGAGAACCCGATATTCTGTTCGACATTCATGTGCGGATACAGGGCATAGTTCTGGAAAACCATGGCAACGCCCCGCTCGATGGGGTCGGCGTCGTTGACGCGTCGCCCGTCGATCTGCACTTCGCCCCGGGTGATGTCCTCAAGTCCGGCCACCATGCGCAGCAAGGTGGACTTGCCGCAGCCTGATGGCCCAACAAAAACGGTGAAGGAGCCGTTCTCCACCTTCAGATTGAAATCATCAATCACCTGCACTGCGCCGTAGGTTTTACCGACGCCGACCAATTCGACCATAGACATTGTTCTAGTTGTTCTCCCTGCCCTGCCCTTGTTGCTCCGGCCGGTAGCGTCGGGTTGAGCCTCTGAGGGTCAACCCGCATTTGACCGTGACCGTCCTGTGCGCAATGGGCCCGGTCTTTTCCAGACGTGATGTGAGTGCTGCGACGATGTTGTCGGCTAGGGCCTCGGCAGGTTGCCCTATGGCTGTGATGCTGGGCACGTGCACCCGAAATGCCGGGAAATCGTCAAAACTCACCAAGGAAATGTCATCTGGAATGCGCAGCCCGTTTTCGTGAATCCAGGTCAGTGCTCCGATTGTCATGTAGTAGTTGGCGCTGAACACTGCGGTCGGCGCGCTCGCCTGCGCGAAAAACGACGCCATCGCCGAATATCCGCCGGATTCGCGCCAGTCACCGTAAAACACCAGATGCGGATCGCTCTCAATCTCATGCGCCGCTAGCGCTTCGTGATAGCCGGCAAGACGTTCCCGAGCCGCCGATTCCTCGCTTCTGCCAACAATCGTGGCGATGCGGGTGTGACCGAGATCGATCAGGTGTTCGACCGCATGCCGACTTGCCTCGCGGTTGTTGACGAAGACGCGGTCGGCCGGGAGGCCCGGAATATCGTGATCGTACAAGACGATCTTCAGTCCCCTGCCCACCAGCCGCTTGAGCGGTTCGTCCAGACTGGGAAATCCGGCCATTATGATGGCATCGACACGGTGAGACAGAAATGACTCGATACCTTCCATGACCGAGCGCCCGTCCAGGGTATGACTGTACGTCATGAGGGCACGGCCGGTATTTCGGAACTTGCGACTAAGCTGATCCAGAAGTTCGGCGTGGAACTCGCCCATATTGGGCACCAAAAGGCCGACGACATGGCTGATGTCGGTCTTCATCGACGCGGCGATGGCATTGCGGGTGTAGCCGAGTGTATCGATGGCGCGCTCTATCTGGATTCGGTTGGCATCACGGGTGCTCTGCCCGTTCAGAAACCGGGACACCGTGCCAACGGCAACCCCGGCCTCTGTGGCAACGTCGACAACCGTCGGCGACCTCGTCCGCCGGCCCGCCCTGTCTTCTGATTGGTCTGCCATGTTCATCCCATTCTTCACGTCCGGCACCGACCTGCGCTTCACAGCCGGCGGGTGGCGCATGCACTAGTATCAGATCGGTCGATCGGCAAGTTCACGCGGCCGATGCCGAACCGCCTGTTTGAACGACAGGTTCACAGACTGTCCTCGAACACGATCGCGGCGTGGATATGCAACCGGGGCAGCAACACCTCGACAGCGCCATCGGCGCGCGTGGTGACGTCCAGCTCATTGCCGGTCAGCGCCTCGTAAGCGCGTGTTGGCACGGCTGGAAGGCGCACCGTTGCAGTCACGGGGCCAATCGCCGGCACATCTTCGATCATCTCCATGACCCGGGTTTTCCCATCCGCATCCGGCACAGCGTGTCCGCGGATTTGCGGTGCCGCGTAGAGCAGATGGAGAATGTGACGCCGGTGAGCCTGCTGAACTGTCAGGCTGGCGCGTCCGGCCGACGTCAGATCGGTCTCAAGTGCCGGATCCGGCATCAGTCGCGCAATCAGCTCGCCAATCACATGCTTGAAGAGCGGCTGCCCCATGCCATGATAGATCTTGAAGATTGGGTAGGCGACATAGGCAATCCCGTCCATCTCGGTTACGGCCGGACCAAGTGGCGCGGCCGCGGGATCGTCCGGGGTGTGCTGGTGGGAACACCAGGCGCGGAACGACCGGTTGAAATAGGGCCTGTGAGCAAACGCGAGCACATTTGCGCCCGCAAGAGCAACTTGACGCGGACTGCCGTAAACGACGAACGGTGTCTCTGGAAATCCCGACATCTCACCGGAAATGGCAGTGACATAGGACGGGTCGAATTCGTGTCTGCCTTCGCGCGCTATCAGACCTGTCGGCAGCACGAACTCGCCGTCGGCGTCGAGACCGCTCCGGTCGGACAGAATGATCTTGCCGCCGGCGGCGTGAAAGACCCGAAGCTTGTCGGCCATGGCGTGATCGAGTGAGATTTCGTCGGGCAGGATGATCAGGCGGTAGCCATCCAGTGGCGCGCCAGAATCGACAATATCGAAGGGATATTTAAGCTCCTGCAGCATCTGGACGGCGCCGTCGTCGCTGACATTGTTGCGGGCACCACGAGGGTTGAAATGCTCGGCCGACAGGATCGCGATTTCGGAAATCTGCCGCGCGCCTTCGAGGAAGGGTTCCAACCTGGCCACGCGATCGTAGGCGGATGCTATGGAGCGATAGGTATCCTTGTTGATGGCGCCATTCGGATGCAGTTGATCGCCTACAAGGCATTTCGAGCCCAGCGCCACCATCTGGGCGCACTCGTATTCGAGTGCTTCGGGGTGTTTGAATCCACCGAACTCGCCCCAGGACGTATGGAACTTTCCTGTGTGCGCAAGAAAATCCGTTCCCAGCGTGGCGGCATAGCGCGCGCTCGAAGGGAAGTGGTCGTACCCCCAGCCCCCGGTCGGCAGGCTTTCGAGTTCGAGATGCGAGTAGGTGCTGAATCGTACCGCACCCTGCTTGTGGATATGCCCGCAATTGTAGAAGACGCGCAGTTCGGGGTATTCTTCGGCAAGCGCCGCACTCATTTCCTGACGGAAATGCTCGTTGACCTCTTCGTCATTGGCCAGCCGATCATCGGGATATTCCGGATCGCGCCCCATCGAGAGCATACGGTCCACGCATGCCGGACAGACGCAGTCCGGGGTCAGCACGATATCGAAGAAAAGACCCGGCGGGGTGTATCGCCGCGCGATCTCTTGCGCCTGGGCGAGAAGCTCCTGGCGATAGGCCTCGTGGTTGAGGCAGAGCGTGTGCCATGCCGGGCTCAGCTGGCGTCCGGAGGATGTGTCTTCGACGCACTCATGAAAATACTGGTTCGATGCACTCATGGCACGCCATTCGGGATGAAGGCGCGCATTGCGCTCGTCCCACTGCACCGAGATATAGACCGGCGCCTCAATGTCGACCGCCTGCAAAGCGCCGATCATGTCGCCCAAAAGGTCCGGGCGCGCCAGGTGCGGGTGCGGCGCCCCAACTTCGGTCGGATAATAGGACCAGCCATGATGGCACTTGGCGAAGATGGTCACCGAGTTGACGTTGGCCTCACTGAACGTCCGCCCGAAATCATCGGCGTCGAAAGCCGAACCGACGTCCGGAATGTGCTCCGAGGTGTGGAAATCCAGGTGAACGTGGCGATATCTGAGCGGTTTGGTGGTGCGGGTTGCCATGGCTACTCCTTGCCTCCGGTTGTGGCTTGCGAACCGGCGGCAAACTGACGCTGGAAGATAAGAAAGATGATCAGGGGCACACTTGTCGTAAGGATCGCGGCCACCGCACGCAGATCCCAATTGAGGTCATAAGTGCCTGAGATCCGCGCCAGGACGACGGGCAGCGGCACGTCGCTCCTGAGAAAAAGCATCGGCAGAAGCAATGCGTTCCATGTCCACAGAAACTGCAGAATACCGACGGCGAACACAGGGCTGAGCGAGTTTGGCAAGACCACGTGCCAGAACGTGGCAATTGGACCGCAGCCGTCGATGCGCGCCGCTTCGATGAGGTCCTTGGGAAAATCTTCAAGGAAGTTCTTCACCAGAAAGATCGACCAGGCAAAGCTCAGCCCGACGTAAGGAATGATCACCGCTGCGAAACTGTCGATCATGCCCAGTTCGCGCCATAGGCGGAAAAGCGGAATGATCACCACCTGCACAGGCAACACGAATGCATTGATGATGATGATCAAAAGCACACGTCTGAACCTGAAACGCAGAAAATGGAAAGCGTAGGCGGCGGCCGGTGTCAGGAACATGGTGAGCAGGGTCGAAATGCCGGCCAGCTGGACCGTGGTCCAGAAGGCGCTCGCGAGCGGATATTCAGACCACACGCGCTGCCAGGCACTCAGTGTGAATGTCACTTGATCGATACGCCACCAGCCGATTGTCGTCTCGCTGAGCGGACGAATGGACAGGATCACAATGCCGATGATCGGAATAATCCAGATGAGGGCAATGCTGCCCATAACGAAAATGATCCAGCGTGGAGCGCGTCCTATCATTTCGCACCTGCTGTCCGTTGGATGATGGCAGGGATCGAGATCACCAGCACCGCGACCAGAAGCACCACGGTCGCCGCAGCGCCATAGCCCAGTTTGAACTGAGTCATGGACTCCCGATACATGAAGTAACCCACGGTTTCGGTGGCCCGCACAGGACCGCCGCCAGTGAGAATGAAGATAATGTCGAAAGCCCTGAGGGCGTTCAGCAGGTTGATGAAAATGGCGACGCGCACGCCCGGAAGGGATAGCGGCATCATGACAAACCGCATGATCGACAGGGGCTTGGCCCCATCCATATAGGCCGCCTCGAGCACGCTTTTGGGTATGGCCTGCACCGCGGCAAAACACAGCATGAGCGGAAGGCCAACAGCGCTCCAGCTTGCGGCGATGATAACGGCCCAAAGGGCCGTGGTCGGGTCTCCCAACCAGGCATAGGAAAAGCCGGGGATGAAATTGCCGATCATGCTGTTCAGGAGGCCGCCCTGATCCGGCCTGAGGATGGAGATCCACATATAGCCGCTCACGGTCTCGGAAACGCCGAATGCGGAAAACACCATGATCCGGAAAATGAGAGTCTGGCTCGGCGCAAAAGCGCTGAGCATCGCCAACGCCCAGCCGACGGACACCGATATGGCGGTTGTCGCCAGCGTGAAGACGATGGTCGTCAAGATCGTGTTGAGAAAGGTGGGGTCGGCCATCAGCCGGATGTAGTTGCCGAAGCCGGTATATTTGGGCGCCGCCAGACCTTTGATATCAAAAAAACTCAGCCGGATCGTCTCGATCAGCGGATAGACCACTGCGATGGCGAAGAACGCCAGAACCGGGAGAATTAGCAACCAGGCCGCCGGCGTGTCCCTGAGGCGCCACCCTCGACTGGCGAGCAGGACTTCTTGCTCGCCAGTCTCGGGAGTCCGGGAGGAGCCGGGGCCTGCCGCAGATGAGGCGGCAGGCTGTGACATCAGTATGCGTCCGCTGCTTTGGCTTCGATGGCCGCGAGCACGGAGTCGACCGTGTCCTCGGTCGGATTCTGCAAGAACCTCTGCAACTGCACGCGGTACTCGTCCACCAGATCGCCCGGCAAAAGATCACCAAGGACGAACTGCACCTGGGAGTCCGAGACTGCAGCGGTCGCCACCTGCAACACCGGCCCAAGCAGCGAGGTGTCGGCCTCCGTGCTCGGCGAGGCGAAGCCGTATTTGGCCAGAATATCTGCAGCCTGCTTGGTCAGCAGGAAATCGAGAAATTCGTCAGCCGCTGCCGGATTGGCACCATTGGAGGTCACATTGACCTCTTTGGCGTCGACAATCGAGGTGTTGTCGTGGCCCATGCCAAGCGCAGGGAACTGGAAGATCGAGTAGTCGACACCTTCTGTCATGCCGTAATCGTTGCGCGCACGCCCATTCATCCACATGCCCATCAGCAGGTAGTTCTTGGCGTCGGCCTGGAAGACCATGTCAGCCTCGCCGTCCCAGTCATTGGCGAGCATGCTGGCGGTATCGCCGCAACATCCAGCATTGATCATCTCGGCATAGGTCATCAAGGCAGTCTTGACCTTGGGATCGGTCCAGGCGATTTCATGCGCGGCCAGAGCCGATGCTGCTTCGACGCCGGCGGTGCGAATGAGCAGGGTTTCGAACATCTCGGCATGCGCCCAGTACTTGCCGGGAATGGCAACTGGGGCTGCGTAGCCCACGGCCTTGAGTTTGTCGAAGCTGGCCAGGAACTCGTCCCAGGTCTTGGGCGGCTCAATGCCCGCCTTTTCGAGATGCTCGGTCTTGTACCAGATGGCGGACCGGTCGCCATAGGTGTAGGTCAGTCCGTAGGTCTGGCCATCAATCGAACCGAGGTTACGCCAGGAATCGTTGAGCTTTGCACTCCAGCCATAGCTGTCCCAGGCATCGTCTATCGGACGCAGCATGCCGGCGTCGTTGAGTTCGGCCCGGAATGCGGGCCAGGTGTTGATGATGATGTCGACGGTCTCGCCGCCAAGCAGGGCCGAACGGATGCCGCCGCGCGGATCGCCCTGCGCCGTAACCTTCACCTCTCGAACGCTCACGCCCGGATTGGCCGCGACAAACGCCGCCTCGAGATCGGTCCAGAGATCACCCTCTACGCCGGCCTGCCAGTTCAGGATAACGAGTTCCCCCTCAACCCCTTGCGCCAGCGCGGCGGGAGCGACGCTCATCACCATGCTCGCAGATATCGCGGCAAGAACGACACGGCGACGCACCAAGTTGCTTGTCCTCAGCTTCATTTCAGTTCTCCTCCCATAGCGTGCCCGACGCCAGTTTCGCTGTATCGAGCAAATTGAAACGTTATCAACTAATGCAACCATGTCAAGCCTTCGGTGAACCCGAATGGGCAGAACGTGCGTGTAATCGATTACAGCAACTGCGAGGTCATGATCGGCCTCAGCGCGACAGTAGGGGCGCCTTTCCGACGCAATCTGTCCGAATATGCAACAATTGGCGCCACCAAGACGAATTTCGACGCACAGGCCGCCGCGCCGCACGAGGCCGCTGCTCAAGCTGTGTTGAACGCGGCAACTAACTCGAAACGTTATCAATTAAGGCGCAAATGTCGTTCGGACGTGTTGTGCGGCAGCCGCTTGCCAGCCGCTGTTGGCGCCTGCAGCAAGTTCAGCGTCGCCGACCGCTTCGGTGTGCGTTTGTCGTTACAGTTGTGGCATGTCCATCGGACGCCCGCTTCCCGGGCAGTGCCGATACCGGCGAACCTGTTTCAGGTGGTCCAACCGCCATCGATAATATGGACCTGTCCGGTGGTATAGGTCGCGCCAGCGAGATGGACGGCAAGATCGGCAATCTCTTCGGGTTGGCCGATTCGACCGATGGGCTGACGGGCGATGAAGGCCTTGCGGGCACCTTCGAAATCCCCGGTTGCCCGCCAGCGATCATGCAGACTCGGGCTTTCGACCGTGCCCGGCGCGATGGCGTTCACGCGGATTCCCTTGTCGGTATAGTCCCCGGCCAGTGACTTCGTCAGGCCGATCACGGCGGCCTTCGAGATCGAGTAGGCGGCACGATTGGGCACGCCGGTGATTGAGCTGGCGACCGAGGACATGTTGATGATGCAACCGTCGCGACGTTCGAGCATCTGGGGCAAAACCGCCTTGATCGCATGCACCTGCGCCCAGACATTGAGATCGAAGGCGAACTCGAGATCGCTGTCGGGCATATCGAGCACCGAGCCGTTGTGCACCACGCCGGCGCAGTTGAACAGCACGTCAATCCGACCGATTTCCGCGACCGCCTTATTGATCTCGTCTGTCGAGAGCACATCGAGAATGCGTGTCACAATGCCGGGCGCACCGTTGAGATCGGCGAGCCTTTCCGCGTTGATATCGGTTGCGATGACCTCGGCACCGGCACGCGCGAAGGCTTCCGCTGAGGCACGTCCAATCCCCTGTGCGGCGGCGGTGATGAGAACTCTTTTTCCGGTCAGGTCGGCCATGACGTGCGTCCTAGGTGTGGATTGTGTGGGAGCCTTCGACACTCATGGCGTCGATGGCATCGAAGTCCCAGTCTATGCCGAGCCCCGGCGTATCGGAAGGAACGGCGCGACCGATGTGGACTGTCATTTTGTCGCCCGTCAGACTGTCGAGCTGCGGAATGAATTCGACCCAGCGCGCGTTCGGCACCGCAGCGCACAGGTTAACATGCAGTTCCATCAGAAAATGCGGACAAACCGCGACGTTGAAGGCCTCGGCCATATGCGCGACCTTGAGCCAGGGCGTGATGCCACCGACGCGGCCGACATCGACCTGAACGATTGAACAGGCATGCCGCTCGAGATAGTCGCGGAACTGCTCGGGCGCATAAAGGCTTTCGCCAACGGCGATCGGAATCGCGGTCTGGGCGCATAGTCTTGCGTGGCCGCTGACATCGCCTGCGGGCAGAGGCTCTTCGAACCAGCCGATATCGAGCGGTTGGTAGGCGGATGCGCGGCGGATGGCCTCGTCGACCTGGAAGGCCTGGTTGGCGTCCGTGAAGATTTCGAACCCAGGCCCGACAGCGTCGCGCACCGCCGAGATGCGTGCCACATCCTCGTGGATCGGACGTCCGACCTTCAGCTTGCAGCCTCCGAATCCGTCAGCCTTGGCCTTGAGTGCATCCTCGACGAGAGCCTCGGAGGACAGGTGCAGCCAACCGCCTTCGGTCGTGTAGAGCGGAATGTCCTTTTGCGCGCCTCCGGCCAGCAGATGCAAAGGCAGGCCAAGCTTGCGCGCCTTGAGATCCCACAGCGCCGTGTCGATGGCCGCCAGCGCAATCGAGGTGATCGCACCGATGGTCGTGGCGTGGGTCATAAAGAGCAGGTCGCGCCAAATCGCCTCGATCTCATTGGCCTCACGACCGATCAGGGCCGGCGCCAGCGTTCGGTCGATCAGAGCCATCACCGAGGGGCCGCCGGTCCCGATCGTGTAGCTGTAGCCGGTCCCGACAACACCATCCTCGTCGGTGATCCTGACGATCGGCGTTTCCTGGCTCACAAAGGACTGGATGGCGTCGACCCGCTTCACCTTCGGCTTGAGATCGACCATCCGTGTTTCGATACGGGTGATGCGTGCCATGGTCAGCCCCGGATGCTTGCGCCGCTTTCGGCATCAAAGACGTGCAAACGCTCAAGATCAAGTGTGAAGGTGAGCGCCTCCCCGACCGAGAGCGGCTTGGGATCGAGCATCTTGGCCAGAATTTCCTGTCCGCCGAGTTCGGTAAAAACGATGGTTTCAGTGCCGAGCGGTTCGGCCAAGACAACCGGCAGCTTGAGCTCGAGCGATCGTTCCTCGGGATGAAGCGAATGCCCTTTTGGCGCGAAACTGTCCGGGCGAAAGCCGACAATCACCTTTTGGCCGTCGCGCACCCGTGCCGCGACATCCTCGGGCATGGGCACCGCAACATTGCCGACGATCCGCGCCGCCGCATTGGCCCCGTCCTTTTCGACAGCCCCTTCCACAAGGTTCATCGGTGGCGACCCTATGAAGCCGGCAACAAAGGTATTGGCGGGCGCATTGAACACCTGGTCGGGCGTGCCGACCTGCTCGACATGGCCATCGCGCATAATGACGATGCGATCGGCCAAGGTCATCGCTTCGACCTGGTCGTGGGTGACGTAGACGATCGTCGTCTCGACACGCTGATGAAGTTTCTTGATCTCGACGCGCATCTGCCCCCTGAGCTTGGCATCGAGATTGGAAAGGGGTTCGTCGAACAGGAAGACGTCGGGGTTGCGCACGATGGCGCGGCCCATGGCGACGCGCTGGCGCTGGCCACCAGACAGGTTTTGCGGCAGGCGATCCAAGAGTTCGCCCAACCCCAGAATGCCTGCCGCCTCGTCGACGCGCGGCGTGATCTCCTCGGGCTTCATCCCGGCGATCTTCAGCCCGAAGCCAAGGTTCTCGCGCACCGTCATATGCGGATAAAGCGCATAGGACTGGAAGACCATCGAGACATTGCGCGAGCGCGGCGGCAGGTCGTTGACGACCCTCTCGCCGATGCGCAACTCACCGCCCGAAATCTCTTCGAGCCCGGCGATCATGCGGAGCGTCGTCGATTTTCCGCATCCCGATGGACCGACCAGCACAACGAACTCGTTGTGGGCAACATCGAGGTCGATGCCGTGGACCACTTCCATCGATCCATAGCGCTTGACGATTTTGTTGAGGTGGACAACGGCCACGGGATTACCCTTTCACGCCGCCGAAGGTCAGTCCGGCGATCAGATGCTTTTGAACGATGAAGGTCAGGACGAGAGCGGGAATGATGATGAGCACGGCCATGGCGCTCATGCCGGTCCAGTCGACCGTGAACTGCGCGGTAAAGTCCATCAGCCCGACCGGCATGGTCTTGGATGCCGTGGTGCGCGTCAGCTGGCTGGCGAGCGCATATTCGTTCCACGAGGTCAGAAAGGCGAAGATGGCGGCGGAGGCGAGTCCGGATCGCGCCAATGGAAACTCGACCTTCCAGAAGGCCTGCCAGCGCGTGCAGCCGTCGATCTGCGCCGCTTCGCTGAGATCTGGCGGGATCTGGCGGAAAAAGCCGTCGGTCAGCCAGATCGTGAAGGGGATGTTGATCGCCAGATAGACAACGATCATCCCGAAACTGGTATCGATGAGTCCAAGCCGGGCCCAGATGATGAACAGCGGCAGACTCAACGCCACACCCGGCACCGTCCGGCTCAGCATGAAGCCGAGGAACAGGGTGGCCTTGCCGCGGAAGCGATAGCGCGCGAAGGCATACCCCCCCATCATACCGATGCCGACGGCGATGGCCGTTGAGGTCAGCGAGATGACCAGCGAATTGACGAAGTAATTGACGACGGGCAGACCTTGCTGGGTGGAGAGTTGACCGAAAATGCCGAGGAAATTGTGCAATGTCAGCTGCTCCGGAATCCAGACCGCCGGCCGCGCCAGCACCTCGATATTCGGACGGAACGCGGTCAACACAACCCAGGCGCCTGGCACAACCAGAATGAGCATTGCAATCAGGATGCCCAGGCGAATGGCCCAGCGGTGCCAGGGTTTCTCGATCGACAGCGCGCTCATTGTGCACCTCCCATGAAGTTTCGGGCGGCCACGAGCTTTCGATAAAAGTAGAACGTGAAGACGATCGACAGCAGAATGGAGACGTAGCCCATCGCATTGGCCATGCCCATCTGGCTGTTCTGATAGCCAACGCGGGTCATCAGCGTCCAGATCAGCTCCGTGCGCCCTGCCGGCCCGCCATTGGTCATGATGCGGACCATGTCATACGCACGGGCCACATCCAGCGACCGGATGGTCATGGCGATGAAAACGAACGGCATCAGAAATGGCAGCGTGATGTGCCAGAAGACCTGAAACGGATTGCAGCCATCGACCTTGGCCGCCTCGATCGGTTCCTTTGGCAAGGACATGAGACCGGCAAGCAGCAGGATGGCAAAGACCGAGGTCGACATCCAGATTTCGGCAAGGATGATGGTGAGTGGTGCGAGCGTACCATCAACCAGCCACGGAATCGGCGTCGCGATCAGTCCGAGATCGAACAGCGCATTGTTCACCAACCCCACGGCATCATTGAACAAATACTTGAACTGAAATCCCACAAGGATCGGGGAGAACATCATCGGAAACATCATCACCGTGCGCAATGTGCGCTGCCCCCAGGTGATCTTGTTGACCAGAAGCGCCAGACCCAACCCGAAAATCAGTTCGAGATTCAGCGCGATTGTAATGAACACGATGGTTCGCCAAAACGCCCACCAGAATTCGGCATTGCCGAACAGGCGCTGGTAGTTTCGCAACCCAATGAAATTGAACAGCGTTGCCGGGCGGGTCAGATTGTAGCTCGTGAAGCTCGTCCAGAACGACACGACCAACGGCACCAGAACCACGGCAAGGATCACGATGATCGCCGGAAGCAATAGCAAATAGGGTGTCGCGCGTGGCGAGCGTAGGAGTTTCATCGCGGCCTGCATGCCCTGGAACCAACGGCATATCGGCCGGCCAGAGCAACGGCCGGCCAATACCGGGAGACCGGCGCCGAGATTGGCGCCGGCTGTTTGCACCGTCCGGTCTGCTAGTTCAGCAGACCCGCGTCTTCCATGATGATGGTCGCATCGGCTGCGGCCTGATCGAGGGCTTCCTGCGCCGTCTTGTCGCCAACGATTGCGGCCTGAACCTGGGGCCAGATCACGTTCGAGACTTCGATCCACTGCGCAACGAGCGGCGGGGTCCGGGCTTCGGCCAGAGAACCTTCCCAGGCCGAGAACATGTCGACCATGAAGCTCTTGTCGTTCTCCTTGAACCACGCCTTTACCGCCGGATAGGTGGCAGTGCGGGTGGGCAGGTTGCCGGCCTGGGCCTCCATCATCTCGCTCTCGTCATTGGTCAGGAACACGGCAAACGAGGCCGCGGCCTCCTTGTTGTCGCATGCCTGCGTGACAGAGAAGGAATGCGATCCAGACCAGCCGCCGCGAATGCCGGCACTCCCGACCGGGGCCGTGGCGAACCCGAGTTCATCGGCGATCTTTGAGGAGGACGGATCCGAATAGTATCCGGCAAAGCCCGGCCAATCGAGATCGATGGCGAGCTGACCGGCGGCCATAGCCTGCCCGATGTCGTCCCAGGTGTAGTTCACGGTGCCGGCCGGAACGGCCTTGGCATCGTAGATGTCCTTGAACCAGTTGACCGCGTCGACTCCGGCCTGCGAATTGAAGATCGGCTTCCAGTTCTCATCGAAGATATCGCCGCCATTGGCGCGCAGGATTTCCATGAACCGGCCGGACATGCCTTCGTCCTTGCCGGCAAAGGCTGTGCCGTAAAGATTCGGCGGATCGGCAAAGAAGATGACCTGGTTCTTGAAGTCCTCGAAGGTCTCGGGCGGGACCAGATCCTTGCCGAATTTGGCCTTGTAGGCCGCCTGATTGTCGGCGTTCTCGTAAAGGCTCTTGCGATAATAGATGTTCGACACGTCGGTGACGCGCGGCAATTGCACCAAGCGCCCGTCGACCATGGCCGAGGCGAGCGTGCCAGGCACGTATTTGTCGAGTTCGGTCTGCGGAATGAAGTCCTTCAGATCAATGTAGAGATCACCGTATTGGGGAGCAAAGCTCGTATGGTTCGACCCCACGCACCACGAGATCGATCCTGAGGCGATGTCCTGCTTGATTTCGCGATCGAGATCGAAGTGGTTCTTGGACGAGACGATCTCGACCTTGGCGCCCGTCATCGCCTCCCATTCGGGGATGCGCGTGTAGAGCTTTTCGTATTGGGTGCCTCCGATCAGCTTCACCTTGAGGGTGTAGCCGTCGAACTTACCGTAGTCGAAGTGCTGTGCGAACGCGGCCGTGCCGAATCCAAGCACCACGCACGACGCCATTAGCGCCTGCAACACATGTCGATGCATAGTTTCTCCTCCACCAGCCTCCCACACCAGGCTCGAATGGCCCTTGATCATCCATATGTGAAAGGTCTATTTGTAAGTAAGCAGAAGGGGCGTTGTGCGTCAACTGGTCGCAGCTAGGGCTCGAGGGAGGATTTTGTGGACAAGGACGCCGAAGCCGACAGGTATCGAGCTCCCGCCCTCGATAAAGGGCTGGATATTCTCGAACTTCTGGCCGGCACCAGTGAGGGCCTGAGCCAGGCGGAAATCGCCAAATCCCTCAACCGCACACCGAATGAAATCTACCGGATGCTCGACCGGCTGGTACGACGCGGCTATGTGCAGCGCACGCTGGGTGATCGCTACGAACTGACTCTCAAGCTTTTCGAACTGGCCCATATGGCGCCGCCGGTGGCACGTCTGGTCAGCCAGTCAATGCCGGTCATGCGTCTGTTCGCGCGTGATGCGCTGCAAGCGGTTCATCTCGTCATTTACGATCGCAACGTGCTTGTCGTGGTCGCGCAGGTCGACGGCCCCGGCTACTGGAACGTGTCCATCCGGGTCGGCTCGCGCATCCAGATGACCAATACCGGTTCCGGTCACGTTTTCCTCGCCTATGCTTCCGACGAGGAACGCGAACTGATGCTTGAAGATCCGGCGACGCGTGTTCAGGAGGTTCTTTCCGCCGAACTGGCCGAACGTCTGTCCCAGGTCAGGAATCGTGGATACGAGGCAATGAGGAGCAATCAGGTTGCCAGTGTGGTGAACCTGTCCGTGCCGATCTTCGATTCACTCGGCACAGTGATCGCGGCGTTGACCTGCCCGTATACGGAACGCCTTGATGTCGCCGAAGCCCCCGGGGAAACCGTGGCCCTTGAATTGTTGCGTCAAGCCGGCCGCGAGATCAACGAACGCCATCGCGTCGTGTCGTCGTAAGCGGGAGGAAGCAATGCGCATTGTCGATACACATCTTCATCTGGTCTATCGCGACCGCTTTTCCTATCCGTGGCTTGCCGATGCGCCACCGCTGAACCGGCAATGGACGGCTGACGACTATTTCGCCAAGGCGATAGCGCTCGGCATCGAGACCGCGCTTCATATGGAAGTCGATGTCGCCGAAGAGGACATGGAAGCCGAGACGCGTTTCATTGTCGGTGCCCACCCGCGCATCGGCGGCGCCGTTGCATCTGCCCGGCCGGAAAGCGACGGGTTTGCGGCCTATTTGGAGTGCGTGCGCGCCATCCCGGGCGTCAAGGGGATCAGGCGTATCCTGCATACCTCGCCCGACGAGTTAGGCGGCACCGCCCTTTTTGCCGAAAATATCCAGCGCATCGGCGATGCCGGCCTGCCCTTCGATCTTTGCGTGCTCGCCCGGCAATTGCCGATCGGCCGTGCATTGGCTGCGAAGTGCCCGAACACGCAGTTCGTTCTCGATCATTGCGGCGTACCCGATATTGCCGGGCAAGCTCTGGATCCATGGCGCGATGAGATCAGGGCCCTGTCAAAGCTGCCCAACGTCGCAGCAAAGATTTCCGGTGTGGTCGCCTATGCCAAGCCCGACTGGGTGGTCGACGATCTGAAGCCCTTCGTCGAACACGTCATCGCGTGTTTCGGATGGGACCGCGTCGTCTGGGGATCCGATTATCCTGTGTGCACCTTGACCGCCGATCTCGAGCGCTGGGTCTCGGCGAGCAAACACATCGCAAGCGGCGCCAGCACGGACGAACAGGCAAAGCTATTTCATCGCAATGCCGAGCGAATCTATGGACTTGAGGGGAACTGACAATGAAACGCTACGCGTCAGTCATCGGATTAAAGGCGGACGCCATCGCCGCATATAAGCGTCTTCATGCCGACGTCTGGCCGGACGTCCTTGCGCAGATCGCACACTCCAACATTCGCAATTACTCGATCTATCTCAAGGAGCCGGAAAACCTGCTTTTTTCCTACTTCGAGTATCACGGCTGCGACTACGACGCCGACATGGCGGCTATGGCCGCGGACAAACGCACCCAAGAATGGTGGGACGTGTGCATGCCGCTTCAATCTCCGCTCGACACCCGCAAGCCCGGTGAATGGTGGGCTAACATGCCGGAAGTGTTCCATGTCGATTGAACCGTCAAACATTGACCTTAATGCCTTGCGCCAATCCTGGCCCCTGCCCTCCGCGCCTCGGCCGGTCGTTATTTTCGGCGCAGGCAGCATTGTCGGTGATGCCCATCTGCCGGCCTATCGCATGGCCGGAATTCCGGTAGCCGGTATCTTCGATATCGATGCCGGCAAGGCGCGGGCGCTTGCCGAGAAATGGAACGTGCGTGTCTTTGACACTGCAGAAGAGGCAATCGCCAAGCCCGGCGCCGTCTACGACCTTGCCCTGCCTCCAAAGGCGCATCTTTCCATACTCGAAAAGCTTCCCGAGGGCGCGGCGGCGCTGATCCAGAAACCGATGGGCAGCACAATCGAAGAAGCGTTGGCCATCCTCTCGGTCTGCCGCAGCAGAAAACTGACAGCCGCAGTCAATTTCCAACTCCGCTTCTCGCCGATGATGCTTGCCGTTCACGACCTCTTCGACAAAGGCGCATTCGGCCAGCTCATCGATGTCGAAATGCATGCCAACATGAACACTCCCTGGCAGCTGTTTCCGTTCCTGATCGGGCTGCCGCGCATCGAGATCGCCGTCCATTCGATCCACTATCTCGACCTGATCCGCCACTTCCTCGGCAATCCAGTGGGCGTTCATGCCAAGACCATGGGGCATCCAGCGACGGACATGGCCCAGACCCGCACGTCCGCCATCCTCGATTATGGCGACGCGATCCGCTGTGTCATGTCGGTCAACCACAACCACGATTTCGGGTCGAAGTTCCAGGACTGCACCTTCCGCTTCGAAGGCACCGAAGGCGCGGTCATGACAACCCTTGGGGTTAATCTCAACTATCCCAAAGGCGTACCGGACGAGCTTTGGTATTGCGCCAAGGGCGGCGAATGGACCGAGATTGCGCTGCACGGCACATGGTTCCCGCATGCCTTCATCGGCACCATGTCGAACCTGCAGCGCTTTGCCGCCGGCGAGGACGAGGTGCTGGTGTCCAATGTCGAAGACGCCTGGCAGACAATGGCCCTCGTCGAGGCGGCTTTTGAATCGTCAGCTGCACCGGCCACGCCCGTTCGGAGCGCGCCGTGAGCGGGGCGCCGGAGTTTGCGCCGACTGTCGGGATACACACGACCAATCCGGCGACCATGCCGCACGAGCACGCCCGATTGCCGGTGTGGAATGCAGAGAACTGGTTTTATGAGGACTTTGAGGTTGGACATCGCATCCGCTCGCTTCGACGCACGATCTCCGAAGGCGAGTCGATGCAGTTCAATGCACTGGTCACCGACATGCACCCTTATGTCGCTGACGAGATTTTCGCCAAAACGGAAGGCCAGTTCGGACGGCGGCTGGTTGCCGGCGCCTTTGTGTTTTCGGCCGGGTTGGGCCTGGTGGCGACCAATTGCGTCAATGCCTTTTCCTACGGCTATGACAAGCTCAGATTCATCAAGCCGACCTTCATCGGCGACACCATCTACACTATCCGTACCAATCTCGAAAAACGCCCAAAATACAAAGAGCTCGGCCTGATCAAGGCGAGTTACGAAGTCTTCAAGGATGAGGGCGATCTGGTGCTTTACTGCGAGCACCTTCAGACCGTGAAATACAAAGATCCTGCCGCCTGGGCAGGCAAAACAGAAAAAGACTGAGGCAAGATGACTTCCGATCAAGAACTCCCGCTGGCCGGACTGGTTGTTGTCGACCTGTGTCAGTTTCTTTCAGGCCCCTACGCCTCCCTGCGCCTTCAAGATCTCGGTGCGCGCGTGATCAAGATCGAGCGACCGAGTGGCGGCGATCTCAGCCGTCAGATCTATCTGAGCGACACCGAGATCGGTGGGGATTCGACGATCTTTCACGCCATCAACCGTTCCAAGGAAAGCCTGGCTCTCGACCTAAAAGACCCGGACGACGTGGCTGCGCTGAAAAAGCTGATTGGCCAGGCAGACGTCATGCTGCAGAATTTCCGCCCCGGCGTCATCGAGCGGCTCGGCCTTGACTACGAGTCCGCCAAAGGGATCAATCCACGCCTCGTCTATGGTTCGATCACCGGCTATGGCACCGAAGGCCCGTGGGTTGAACGCCCGGGACAGGATCTTCTGGCACAAGCCCGCTCAGGTGTCATGTGGCTCAACGGCGACGACGACCAGGGCCCCGTGCCCTTCGGGCTGGCCGTCGCCGACATGCTGGCCGGCGCCGCCCTGGCTCAGGGCATTCTCGCCTCCCTCGTCCGGCGCGGGGTCACCGGGCGCGGCGCCCATGTGGAGACGAGCCTTCTCGAAGCCCTGGTTGACTTCCAGTTCGAGGTCCTGACCACCCATCTCAACGATGGCAGGCGCGCGCCGAAGCGCTCGCGTTTCCGTTCGGCACACGCCTATTTGTCGGCGCCCTATGGCGTCTATCCGACGAAAGACGGTTATATCGCCATCGCCATGACGCCGCTCGGCCGGCTCGCTGACCTGTTCGCACTCGAAACGCTCGCACCCTTTTCTGGGGATCCGAGCAGCTGGTTCAGCCACCGCGACGAGATCAAGCGCATCATCGCCGAAAGGCTCGCAACGGAAACGACCGCACATTGGCTATCGATTCTCGATCCGGCCGATATCTGGTGCTCCGAGGTGCTGACGTGGGCCGAGCTGATGGAAAGCGACGGTTTCCGAGCACTCGATCTCCTGCAGACGGTAACGCGCGAGGACGATGTCTCGATCCTGACCACGCGCTCCCCTCTCAGGATCGACGGAAAACGCACGCGCACGACGCGAGCGGCGCCTCGGGTCGGTGAACACAGCGGGCGCATAAGAGCGGAATTCGGCCTGTGATCAAGCTTCGCGGCATGACCTGGAACCACGCGCGCGGCTACGACCCGATGGTCGCCACATCGCGGGCATGGTTCGAAAAGACCGGTGTTCAAATCGACTGGGAGAAGCGCAGCCTTCAGGACTTCGAAGCCTATCCCGTCGAGGACCTCGCCCGAGCATTCGATCTCATCGTCATCGATCATCCGCATGTCGGTGAGATCACGGCTGAGAACTGCCTTGTGCCGCTTGATGTCTCCGGCCGCCAGACGGAACTTGCGGCGCTCGCACTTGGCTCGGTTGGCCAGTCGTTCGCAAGCTACCAGTTCGCCGAACGGCAATGGGCCTTCCCGATCGATGCCGCCGCCCAGGTCATGGCCTGGCGCCCGGATCTGTGTGAGCCGCCGCAATGCTGGGATGATGTCATCGCGCTCGCCAGGCAGGGCCGGATCGTCCTGCCGCTCCGGCCGCCGCACAATCTCATGTGCTTTTTCACGCTCTGCGCCAATCTCGGCGCGCCGTGCGCGACAACTCCGGGCAAGCTTGTGCAATCCGATATCGGACTGCGCGCCATCGCGATGCTGCAGGAAACCGCTCTTCATCTCGACGCCGCCAATTTCGATATGGATCCGATCGCGGCCTCCGAATTGCTGGTCCAGGATCAATCCACGCTCGCTGTCATGCCTCTCGGTTACGGCTATGCGAACTACACGGTTCCCGGCTTCCGCCGGCACAGGCTGCGCTTTGCCGACATTCCGCTTGCCGAATGCAAAGGCTCGACGCTTGGCGGCACGGGCATTGCCGTTTCTGCCTTTTCCGAGCATGTCACCGAAGCGATCGACTATGCCTATTGGGTGGCGTCCGGAGAAGTCCAGGCCAGCCTATACGCAGTATCCGGCGGCCAGCCCGGATACGCAACGGCCTGGGAGGCCGACGCTGTCAACGCCGCGACCGATGACTTTTATGCGGCAACGCGCCAAACCCTTGAGCGCGCCTATATGCGTCCTCGCCATCGCGGCTACATGGGGTTTCAGCAAAAAGCGAGCGACCGGCTCGATGCCGGATTGCGCTCGCATCATGCGGCCCAGAGCATTCTTGCCGATCTCAACCGTTTGTTCGAGGAGAGCTTCTGATGGAAAAGCCACGCCATTTCGAAGACTATGCTGTGGGCGAGACGCGAAGAACGACTGGCAGAACCATCACCGAGACCGATTTCGTCGTTCATGCCGGACACACGGGCGACTTCTTCCCGCATCACATGGATGCAGAATTCATGAAAGAGTCGGAATTCGGCCAGCGCATCGCCCATGGTACGATGACCTTCGCCATCGGCATCGGGCTGACCGCCAGCGAAATCAATCCGCTCTCTTTCACCTATGGCTACGAGCGCCTGCGCTTTCCGAAACCGGTTTTCATCGGCGACACCATTCATACCGAGCTGACGACCGGTGCACTTGAACCCGATCCGAAACGCCCCAATTACGGCCGCGTCATCGAACGGGTCCGCGTCATCAATCAACGCGGTGAAACAGTTCTTGCCTGTGATCATGTCTATCTTGTTCAAAGGCGAGACGCCTGAAGCCGGACTTCATTCGCCCATGCGATCGATGCAGGGGAACTTCTCCAGCGTTTCGGGCTGGGGCGTGTCCCGAGCGATGTCGCCAAAGCCTGCCGACACTGCCGACAGGTCGCGCAGCTTGCCTACCTGATCCAGAATGGCCGGCTTTTGGGCTCGTTGTTCTCGAGTACGGAGACGCTTCGTGACTGTCAGTCTTTTGTCGAAGTGTTGTCCGGTGCAGCGACGAAAGCATATTGGCTGATTGAGGCGGGCTTCATCTCGATCGAAAAGCCGGGCGCACTCGGCGCCGTATAGGCGCCGTCGCACATGACACAGGGGTCGATGAAGTGTTCGTGCAGGTGATCGACATATTCGATGACCCGCCCCTCCATGGAGCCGGATACTGCTACATAGTCGATCATCGACAGGTGCTGGACATATTCGCACAAGCCGACGCCGCCGGCGTGCGGCCAGACCGGCAGGCCGTATTTGGCGGCAAGCAGCATCACCGCCAGCACTTCGTTGAGCCCGCCCATGCGGCAGGCATCGATCTGAACGATGTCGATGGCGCCGCCGGCGATAAGCTGCTTGAACATGATGCGGTTCTGGCACATCTCGCCCGTTGCGACCTTGACCGGGGCCACCGCTTCCCGGATGTGCTTGTGGCCCGCAATATCGTCGGGATTGGTCGGTTCTTCGATGAAGAAGGGATTGGCGAACGCGAGTTCCCTCACCCAGTCGACCGCCTGGTCGACCTCCCAGACCTGATTGGCATCGATCAATAGCGTTCGATCGTCGCCGATTTCCTCACGGGCGATGCGCAAGCGCCTTTTGTCGTCCGCAAGGCTCTGGCCAACCTTGAGCTTGATGTGGCTGTAGCCGGCGTCGCAGGCTTCGCGGCACAGGCGCCTGAGCTTGTCGTCCGAGTAGCCGAGCCAGCCGGCCGAAGTCGTGTAGCTCGGATAACCGTGGGCCTCCAGATAGGCGATCCGTTTCTGTTTGCCCGGCGCGACGCGCCTCAGGATGTCAAGTGCGTCCTCGGGGGTCATGGCGTCGGTCAGATAGCGGAAATCAATGATCGAAACGATTTCCTCCGGGCTCATCTCGCCAACCAGACGCCAGACGGGCTTGCCGGATTGCTTGGCAAGCAGATCCCAAACCGCATTGACCACCGCCCCTGTCGCCAGATGCATCGCGCCCTTGTCCGGACCAATCCAGCGCAGCTGGCTGTCCGAGGTAACGTGGCGCCAGAAGCGTCCGGGATTTTCCCGGATCCAGTCGAGATCGAGACCAACGACAAGATGGCGCATCGCCTCGATGGCCGCGCAGCAGATGTCGTTGCCCCGCCCGATGGTGAAGGTCAGGCCATGCCCGACCAGTTCCGTCTCGTCCGTCGCCAGAATGACATAGGCCGCCGAGTAGTCCGGATCGGGATTCATTGCATCCGATCCGTCGAGCGCGTCGGAGGTGGGGAAACGCAGGTCGACGGTCGCCAAGCCCGTGATCTTGGTCATCGAACATAACCTTTGGCTTTCATGAAAGGAGACAACCTTCCGCCCTCGCATTTCGAGCTCCAGTGCATTTGCCTTCCGCAAGCGCCCGAAGCGGTGCGTTCAAAACGCGTCGAGAACGACATTGTTGAGCCCATTGTTTCCCCTTCAAAGCGGAATGGAGCTGCGTGATGGAGAGGCCGCCAGCCTGACATGCGTCAATGCTCGCGCCCTTCGGGACAACGCGCTTGCGTACATCCACGATATTCTCATATGAATTATCTGTTCACATGCGGGGTAATGATTCAAGATCAGTTGATCATTCCCGCGTCGATTTCTGCCGATTTCGGCGCCAGGAAGCATCTGACAAGACGCGGGTGGCGCGGGAGCATGTAGCCAGGCTCAAACTCGGCAAGATGGGCAGTGCCGACAGGCTGGCAGGCGTTCTGCCAGCCGCTGGGCGAAAGCGGCGAGACGCCCTGCGGGTGCTCTGCAGAAGCCACAGTCGCAGTATCAAATGTCCCGTGAGCAACCGCCCGCTATGGCTGGCAGATATCAACAGCCACGGCGCACAAGGCAGCGCGACCGCACGCGGCCTCTATTCTGCCAAATGCGGTCGGGCAATAGCCCGTCCCAGAACCGCCATGCCAGCTCAGATGATCAGTTCACGGCAAAGCCGCCGTCAATCGGCAGAGACACCCCGTTCAGCGAAGACGCCGCGTCACTGAGCAGATAGAGCACCGCCTCCGCCACATCTTCAGGCTTGAGAAAACGACCAATCGGAATGCGGCTCAGCATCGGGTCGGCCTTTTTCGGGTCGCTCCAGGCTTTCTCGCCCATCGCGGTCAGCGTGATGGTCGGATTGACGCAATTGACCCTGATTCCGACCCGGCCGAGTTCGTTGGCCATGACGCGGCTCATTCCGTCGAGCCCGCCCTTGGATGCGCAATAGGCGGCGTGATCGACCCATCCCATCCAGGCGGCATTGCTGGAGACGTTGACGATGGCGCCGCCGCTTCCGCGCGCAATGCGGTCGCGCGCGTATTCCTGCGACATAATGAGCGGCGCCCGCGTGTTGACGGCGTGAACCAGATCGAAATCCTCGATGCGAACATCCACGAGCGCGTCGAGAATGGTTATGCCGGCATTGTTGACGAGATAGTCAACCGGCATGGCGTCCCGTGCCGCGGCCCGCGCCGCCTCCGGGTCGGCGAGATCACAAGTGATGACCCTGCATCCGGTCTCGTTGTGAAGCGATTCGAGGTCCACCGCCGAACGGCTGAGTGCCACCACATCGGCGCCACGCTCGGCCAGCATCACCGCAATGGCCCGGCCAATACCCTTGCCCGCTCCGGTCACCAGAACCGATTTGCCAGAAAAGCTCATAATTTCCTCCCATGCCAACGCCAGGGTTCACTTGGTCGCCGGGGATACGCCCGCCCGTCTGCCGAACCCAATTTCGTCTTTCCATCCCGATGTTCGAACCGAAACCGCCTGAACGCAAGCGTCGGGAAGTCCTCACGCCGCTCTCTTTGTCTGCGCCTTGTCGCCCAGAAAGGCCTATGCCGGCGAGCGCATGGTGCATGGGCTCGGCCACTACAAGGGAAACCGCCGTCGACGCGGCAATGGTCTGGAAATCAGAGAAACCGGCGACATGAGAGACCTGCCGTTCCATCAGCTCGGCTCCGCTTCTTGGGAGACGAGCGTGGACTTCAGCGGAACCTTGTCGGGCGTCGGTGCGTGAGCCCGCGGCATCCCGCTGAGGTGTCCGCGCACGGCCACGTTGGAGAGACGCACGGCACGGGATATTTCCTGGACGGAACGTCCGGCGCCTTTGAGATGCCGGCAAATGAAGGTGCTGGCGACGGGAACTCGGACTATGTTCTGATTGAGCGCCTTACCGAGAAGGCAAGCCCGCTCCTGTCCTATGATGTTGGCCAGGAGTGCATCCACATGAGTTCTGGATTGCGGAAAATAAATATCCGATCCACCAAGCTTCAAAAGCAGTTCGATCGTATCGTCGACGCCAAGAATGCGAACAAATGGCTGGATATTCGCCGGAACCGGCGCGGTGAACTCGTGATCTTTGTATTGCCATGTCTGATGCATGGCATCAGGCTATGGGCAAGGGTTTTGAGTTCCTCCCCGAAAATCGGACAGTGACGGAAGCTACGATCTGACGTCTGCTGGTCTCCAAGTACGAGGAGATCAGAACATGTCGAAACGCAGGAACCACGACGCGGGCTTCAAGGCGCGGGTAGCGCTGGAGGCCGTAAAGGGCGAACGCACGGTATCGGAGTTGGCGGCCGAATACGGCGTGCACCCGACCATGATCCACCAATGGAAGAAGGCGCTGCTCGAAGGGGCACCGGATATCTTCGAGCGCGGTGGGAAGAAAACGGCCGAGGTCGACGAGGCACAGGTCAAGGAACTTCACGCCAAGATCGGAGAGCTGGCCGTCGCCAACGATTTTTTGTCCAGAAAGCTCAAGCCCTGGGGCGGCAAGTGAGGCGCGGGATGATTGAGCGTAACCACCCCACGCTGTCGATCGGGGCGCAGTGCCGCCTGCTGTCGATCTCGCGGTCTTCGTTCTACTACGAGCCAAGGGGCGAGACCGAGATGAACCTCGCCCTGATGCTCCTGATCGACAGGCAGTTCCTGGAGACGCCCTTCTATGGCGTCCGGCAGATGACCTGGCACCTTCGGAACGAGGGCCATGCCGTAAACCAGAAGCGTATCCGGCGACTGATGCGGCTCATGGGACTGATGCCGATCTACCAGAAACCAAACACCAGCAAACCGGCCAAAGGGCACAAGACCTGTCCCTATCTGCTGGGCGGGCTGCGGGTCGAGCGGCCCAACCAGGTCTGGTGCGCCGACATCACCTATCTGCCGATGCGCCGCGGCTTCCTCTACCTCGTCGCCATAATGGACTGGTCCACGAGGAAAGTGCTGTCCTGGCGCATCTCCAACACGCTGGAAGCAGACTTCTGCATCGAGGCGCTGAACGAGGCGATCCACAGGTTCGGACCGCCCGAGATCATGAATACCGACCAAGGTTCCCAGTTCACTGCGTGTTTCGGAAACCACCGGACAGGCATTTCGGTAAATCGCGGACAGAGATTTCAGTAAATACGGGACAGTGGTTCCTCTAATTCCCGGACAGTAGCGGGAACCGGATTGGGGTCGTCTTTCGAGAGCGCCGGACTGGCATTGTGATCTTTCATCTTTGGGATGGGAGTGACGATGCCGAGACGGAAGCAAGCGAGACGAGCGAACGTGAAGGACATGCGATCGATCCTGCGCCTGACCTATGATCAGGGGCTGTCGGTACGGGCCGTTTCGGAACGGCTACAGCTGAGCAAGACGACGGTATCGACCTATGTGCTGCGGGCCCGCGAGGCGGGGCTTGCATGCTGGCCCTTGCCGCCCGGCTATGACGATGACGCTCGGCTGGAGCGGGTGCTGTTTCGCCGTGTCGGGCGTCCGCCGCAGGATCTGGACGAACCGGACTGGCCGATGGTTGCACGGGAGATCAAGCGCAAGGGCGTGACGCTTTTGCTTTTGTGGCAGGAATATCGGGCCGCTCATCCCAACGGCTATGGCTATACCTGGTTCTGCGGGCAGTTCGGGGCTTTCCGTCGGCGCACCCACGCCAGTTACCGCAACCGGCACGAAGCCGGTGCGGTGATGCAGACCGATTATGCCGGCCACACAGTGCCGCTGATCGACCCGCAAACGGGCGAGGTCCATGAGGCCCAGATCTTCGTGGCGGTCCTTGGCGCATCATCGCTCACTTTTGCGATGGCCAGCATGAGCCAGAAGCTTCCCGACTGGATCGAAGGGCAGTGCCGTGCGCTGGCCTATTTTGGCGGCGTGCCTCGAACCATTGTGTGCGACAATCTCAAGGCCGGCGTCGCCAGACCGCTGTGGTTCGAGCCGACGCTCAATCAGACCTTTTCCGCGATGGCGGAACATTACGACACCACGGTTCTTCCCACCCGCAGCCGGCGCCCGCGCGACAAGGGTAAGGTTGAAGGCGCGGTGCTGATTGTCGAGCGCTGGATATTGGCGCGGCTGCGCAACCGGCGCCTGTTCAGCCTGGGTGAACTCAATGCCGCCATTGCCGTACTTCTCGAAGACCTCAACAACCGGCCGATGCGGCATGTCGGCCAATCCCGCCGCGAACTGTTCGAACACATCGAGCGTGTCATCGCCACGCAGGCCGTCCAGAACGATCCTGATCTTGTCCTCGGCTGAAAAGTGCCGCCGTGTCGCCCGGCGGATGTCCTTGACCACCTGCTCGGCAGGCTTCTTGGCGCTTGAGGATTTGGGTCTCATCTTCGTTCCTTCGTCACTACGACGAAACCCAAATCCTCCCTAAATCACAACCTCAAATCTGTGCCATGGGTGCTGACGGGGAACAGTGATGCGTTTCCAATGGGCCATCCACTTGTTCATCAGGTAGACGATCCGAGGGGTGCAATCGGGGTGTGCTTCGGGAGCAGCACCGAGCTTGCACAGGAGGTCGACGCGGTCGTTGTCGAGCTTGGCGAAGAACAACACCATCTCCGCGAGCTCCTTTTTTTCTGGTAGGCCTCATACCAGTCCTGTTCAGGCATCGATTTCTTCTCCTTTGAGCAGCGCCAAGGCGCTCGGGTCGCCGTACTTCTTGAGCGTCGCCTGCTCGATGTGTCTGAGCTGAATGCTGCCAAAACCGCCAGTGATGACCGAAGCAATTTCGAGCACGCGTACGAGGTCGCGAAGCGAGGTCTGGCAACCGAAGGTTTCGAGGGCAGTACGAGCGTCCTTGCCCTCGACGTTGAACTCTATGGCGATGTCTCGACAGTCCTCCGGCAGAGGTTTGCCAAGCTTGCGGATCACACCGATCCGGCTTTTGATCTGATCGATGGCACTGTCGCGCGAGTTGGTCTTGGCGAGGCGCTCGTCATTGCCGCAAAGCACAAGCGGAATGCGGCATGTCTCCTGGATATTGAGCAGTTCGCGGAGCGCGGCGAGATCAAGCGTCTGGATTTCGTCGACCACGAGCAGCCGGCCGCGTTCATCCATGTATGATGGTCTGAGCTGGCTATAGACAACATCCGATAGGTCACGGAGAAACTTGGCGTCCGTCCCGTAACTGTGGGCATCGAGCAGCATCTGGTACATGCCGGCGACGCTCTTGCTAGCTTGGCCGACCTGGCAGTAAACACCGCTTAGCTCAGCGGTGTGATGCAGCAGGGCGGTGGTCTTGCCGGTACCAGGCTCGCCCGTGATGAGTGAGGGATAGCCGAGATCAACAGCTGCCTCGATTGCTGATCGAACGGCCTTTGAAGCGCTAATATCGACGAAACGCGATGGCCGATGCGGCGTTATTCTCGTCATGCTGAGTTCCTTTTGTGCAGCGAAATGGAGTTGAGCGTTTCCTGCAGGGCGCGTTGCTCGTCCTGTTGTTGTTTGAGTGTCTTTTTCGGCTGATGCTCGGGCACAATGGCGCGCTTGGGCGCATTGGTCCGCGAGACTGAAACCTTTCCCGAAGGCGCGTTTGCCGGAATAGGAAGGCCACTACCAAGAGCGAGAATTTCCACGCCGATATCGACGTGCGGCAGCTCGTCCCGCATGGCGCGTGTGGCGGCGGCGGTAGTCCGCTTGCGATCTGCGGAGTGCTTGGCCTGCCGCGTGTCGTTGTAGGCCCGCTCTATATCGGGCACGGCAATGCCGATCTGGTTTTCGAATTCGTCGCCGATCCAGAGCTCGTTGAAACCGAACCCAAGCGTGGGCACCTTCACCGTCACCGTCCGCCCAAAATAGCCGTCGAGCTCTCGGCAGCTCCATTTGCGGCCGTCGACGCTGATGCCGTGTTGCTTGACGATGCGGGTTTCGGTCTTGGTGAAGATGGTCAGCAGGTTTTCCGGGGCCATGACCGTCGCCGACCATCCGGACTTGACGAACTTGGCGAACCGACCAGCCGGGCTATCGCCCTCCAACTGCCCATTTTGGGGAATGGCTTCATAGGCTCTCAAATGGCCTTTAAAGACCTCCCAAAAGGCATCGAACCCGCCTTTGAACGGCGCCGGCAATTTGCCGCGTGCCGGGCGCTTGGGAGCGCCGAGCTTGCCGCCGTGCCAGCCTTGGACATGTCGCAGATGATCACCTTCGAAGCGGTGGAACCATGCTTCAATCGGCTTGGCCGAGGCGTTGTAGGGTTGCGCCCGTATGATGCGTGATCGGCGTTTTTGATCGACCAGAGAAGTGCAAGCGAGCTTGTGGGCATCATCCAGATAGTCGCCGCAGAGATATTCCGAGCCATTGTCGAAATAGAGCTGCTCGGGAACGCCCCATGCCTCGTCCTGGAACATGGCGACAAGGGCCTTGATGACATCCGTATTGCGCACGCCGCCAGCCTTTTCGACCATCAGTAGCTCGCACCAGACGCGGCGCGTGGCGAGGTCCATGAAAGCCATGAGACGCGACGAACCGACCGTGCCGTCCGGCCGCTCGATCCGCACGTCGACCGGATGCACGTCGGCGACGACGAGTTCCATGGGCCGCATGCCGGCAATGGTGCGCTTGACACGCGGGAGATTGTTGTCGAACCGGTCTCGGTCGGAGGTGTAGTCGTAAACGGTCTGGTAAGCCGCTTCACGTTGGAACAGCCGCGCCGGCACCCGGCAGATGCGTTCCATGATGTCAGGATCGTTCGGCCGGAAGCCATAAGCTTCCGTCTGCTCGCGAAGCCACTTGCCTGCAAGGATCAGAGCAATCTTGCGGTTCGCCCGCTGCGCCTGATAGGCGCGGAGCTGGAGGGTCAAGTTGTCGGCGATCTTCTGGCGGGTCGCACCGTCGAAGGGAACGGCTTCGTCCCATTCCCTAGAGATCAAGACGCGAGCCCTGCCCTTGTCCGCCCGACCGCCGCGCTTGAGAGCAACCATGCCCGTCGGGCTGTCGAGCTCCTGGAGCTTGCGATAGATCGTCGAGCGAGTAAGGCGTTTCTGGCGGTTCTGCCAGTCGAGCACGACAGTGCCGACAAGGGCGTCGATAGCTTCGGCTCGCTCCGGCGTGTCCTCAGGCATGGCGAGAACAGGCTTTAGGTGATGAAGCCACCAGAGCATTTCCTCACTGCCCTGCCCCGGCGCCGGCGCCGGGAGCTTGATTTGAGTGGCATTTGAAGTGCGTTTCAAACGCTCCTGAAGCTCGACCGGAAGGGAGCTGATCTTGACACGGTAGGTGACGCCCGAACGGCCGCCGCGTTGGCCTTCGAGGGCCTCAATAATTAGTGCCTTGCCGCGCCATATCTGATGTTGGCAGGCCTTCCAAGCCGCCTGTCTAGAAATGCCGGCAAGGCCCGCAAATTGGCGCAGCGAAAGATACTCAGGCAGTCTCACTTATCGCCTCCGACACTAGTTTGCGCCGGAGTGCCTTCGCGGCCGGTCCGTTCCGTCTACCAAGCAAGACATTAGTCGCCCAAACCCGGCAAATGCCATTGGACGTGCACCAGGCGTTGAGAGAGGAACCTCGAAGCACCATTCGCCCCCGAACTGCATTTAACAATTCCGGGCCCGGTGCTATTGTCTGCAAGTTAGTGGATTCAGTATGCATCCTTGCATACTGTCCTAGTTTTGCGTACTGTCAACAAGGCACTTATGAACACGGCACTTGAAGAGTATCTGGAGACCCTGAAGCGCCTAACCGGCGCCAAAACCGATGCGGAGCTAGCCGCCGCCATCGGCAAGGCCAAACAGACCGTATCGTCTTGGCGACGGCGGGGGGACGTTCCCTGCAGCGTGCAATACGAGTTGGTAGACAGGTATGGCCCGGAGGCTGGCCTATACCCTGAAATAAAGCACGTCAGTTCAGAGAGAGAAAAGCAGGCAATACTAGCCGTTTATTTAAGTCTGTTCGATCAACACAGATCAATACTCGATCCGTTTATTTCTCGCGAGCACTACATATCGTGGGCTCAGGCATTTCTGCATTGTGAGGATGACATTCGTAGCGCCATTCGGTCTCTCGGTTTTCTCGGTCCGGGTGACAATCAATTCACGGTAGCCGAAATGATCAAGGCGATGATCGATACGGGGAAGCTCCCAGCAGTGCATGAGGCTTTGGAGATTTGGCTGGACCAGAAGAGCGAATAGGCGCTGATAGGTTTACCAACCAAGTTTACCAAACTAGGTTAACGTCTTCCGTAAGTTTCCCAATCGACGCCTACTAACCCATTGATTATTCCTGCAGTTCCCAATTGTTTGGGATTGACCATATGGTTTACCAATCGGTTTACCAATTAAGGACCTTGATACACTATATATTGCAATGGCTTAGCTTGTTTTCAGTCCCAGTTAATTCGGTCCACGAGTCCCAAATAATTTCGCGCGCCTTAGTTGTAACCGAACATTAACCCCAGGGGTTGCAGAACAATACCGGAACAGCTAGTAATGTTCCGTCTCTGTTCCGATTCCCGCTGGGGGGCTACAATGCTGACGCGCAAGCAACACGAACTCCTGATGTTCATTCACGAACGCATGAAGGAGAGTGGCGTGCCCCCGTCGTTCGACGAGATGAAGGATGCCCTCGACCTCAAGTCGAAATCGGGCATCCACCGGCTTGTCACGGCGCTGGAGGAACGCGGCTTCATCCGCCGCCTGCCCAATAGGGCCCGGGCGCTCGAGGTCATCAAGCTTCCCGATGCGCATAATCCTTCGCTCGGCGGACGCCGTGCCCGCTTCGAGCCCGAGGTCATCGAAGGCTCACTTGGCAAGGTGGCTTCGCCACCGCCGCGGGCCGATGCCGACATGAACACCGGCCAGCCGGTCTCGGTGCCGGTCATGGGGCGCATCGCTGCCGGTACGCCGATCGAGGCCATACAGACCCATTCCCACACCGTCATGGTGCCGCCGGAAATGCTCGGCAGCGGTGAGCACTACGCTCTCGAGGTGCGCGGCGACTCGATGATCGAGGCCGGAATCTTCGATGGCGACACTGTCGTCATCCACAAGCAGGACACCGCCACCAATGGCGAGATCATCGTCGCACTGGTCGATGATGAAGAGGCGACCCTCAAGCGCCTCAGGCGCAAGGGCAATTCGGTGGCCCTCGAAGCCGCCAACCCCGCCTACGAAACCCGCATCTTCGGCCCCGATCAGGTCAAGGTTCAGGGACGGCTCGTCGGGCTTTTGCGCAAGTATTGAACACCAGCGGCTTCAGCCCTGGCGGACTTCATCCTAAGCCAGACAATGGACGAGGCCGGATGAATACCGCGAACGTGGTTATCGTTTTGCCGAGGTCCGTGACGCCTTCTTGCGTCGTACGCGTACCTGCCCGCCCTCAAGCCATTCGACAGCAAAGCTACCGGTCTTGCTGACCAGGTCGCTGAGCTTGCGATAGCCGAAGGTGCGCGGATCGAAGTCAGGAGCAAAGTTGGCGAGCTGCGTGCCCAGAGGCCCGAGATGCACCCAGCCATCCTCTGTATCCATTTGATCGAGCGCCCGGTTGAGGATTTTCTCCGCCTCGGTCAGCGGTTTGAGCGGCTTGGTCTTCTCGGCGGCGTCGGCATCCTGCCTCGCGTCCGATGTCAAGTTTTCCGTGTAGATGAAGCGCCGGCACGCCTGACGGAAGCTTTCCGGCGTTTTTTGTTCCCCGAATCCGTAGACGTCCACGCCCTGCTCGCGGATGCGCGCCGCCAGCCGGGTGAAGTCACTATCGGAGGACACGAGGCAGAAACCGTCGAACCGACCTGACCACATCAGGTCCATCGCGTCGATCACCAGAGTGATGTCCGATGCGTTCTTTCCCGTCGTATAGGCGAATTGCTGCTGAGGGATGATGGCGTGGCGCGACAGGATTTCGGCCCAGGACTTCGAGCGCTGATGCGAGAAATCGCCATAGATGCGGCGCACGCTGGCTTCACCGATCTTGGCGATCTCCTCGAACAGCCCGTCCGCGATCTTGGCGGAGGTGTTGTCGGCGTCGATCAACACCGCTAGTTTTGGGCTTCGTGCTTCGCCAGCCATGGCTTTCTCCTCAGTGGCTATCCCTGGGCAGGCCCTTTTTGCGGGAGATCTTCTGGTAGTTGACGGCGGGCTTGAGGACCATGCCCTGTCCGAGCTGGTCAACAATGCCGCGCTGGATCTCCTGCCACGGCGTCTGGTGGTCCGGATACTGGTAGCCGCCCGCTGCTTCCAGCGCCGCACGCCGTTCTGTGAGTTCCGCCTCGGGCACCAGCATGTCCGCCGTGCCCTTGTTGAGATCGATGCGCACCCGGTCCCCGGTCCTGAGCAGCGCCAGCCCGCCGCCAGCGGCCGCTTCCGGCGAAGCGTTGAGGATCGAGGGCGACCCCGAGGTGCCCGACTGGCGCCCGTCGCCGACACAGGGCAGCGCATTGACGCCCTCGCGGATCAGATAGGCCGGCGGCCGCATGTTGACCACTTCCGCCGCTCCCGGATAGCCGATCGGACCGGTGCCGCGGATGAACAGGATGGTCTGGTCGGTGATGCCCACCTCCGGATCGTCGATGCGCTTGTGGTAGTCCTCCGGCCCGTCGAACACCACCGCCGGGCCCTCGAAGGCATCCGGATCGTCCGGGTTGGACAAGTAGCGCTTGCGGAACTCATCGGAGATCACCGAGGTCTTCATCACGGCGCTGTCGAACAGATTGCCGGACAAAACGATGAAGCCCGCCGCCTCGAGGATCGGGTCCTCGATCGGATGGATGACGTCCTTGTCTTTGGTTTTCTTGTCCTTGCAATTCTCGCCGATCGTCTTGCCGTTGACCGTCGGGGCGGTCTCGATGATCAGGCCCTTCTTCATCATCTCGCCGATGACCGCCGGCACGCCGCCGGCGCGGTAGAAGTCCTCGCCGAGATAGTCCCCGGCCGGCTGCAGGTTGACCAGCATCGGGATGTCGTGGCCTTCGGTCTGCCATTCGGTGATGTCGAGCTCCACGCCGATATGGCGGGCAATCGCCCCGACATGGATCGGCGCGTTCGACGAGCCGCCGATGGCCGAGTTGACCCTTATGGCGTTGATGAAACTGTCCTTGGTCAGGATGTCCGAGGGCTTGAGATCCTCGTTGACCATTTCGACGATGCGCCGGCCGGTCCGGTACGAGATCTCCTGGCGGTCGCGGTGCGGCGCCGGTATCGCCGCCGAGCCGGGCAGTTGCATGCCCAGCGCCTCGGCCAGCGAGTTCATCGTCGTCGCCGTGCCCATGGTGTTGCAATACCCGGTCGAGGGCGCCGACGATGCCACCAGTTCGACGAACTTCCTGTTATCGATCTCGCCGGCGGCCAGCATCTGGCGCGCCTTCCACACGATCGTGCCCGAGCCGGTGCGCTCACCCTCGTGCCAGCCGTTGAGCATCGGGCCGACACTGAGGGCAATGGCCGGGATGTCGACCGTTGCCGCCGCCATCAAGAGCGCCGGCGTGGTCTTGTCGCAGCCAATGGTCAGCACCACCCCGTCGAGCGGATAGCCGTAAAGCACTTCGACCAGACCGAGATAGGCCAGGTTCCGGTCGAGCGACGCCGTCGGGCGCTTGCCGGTCTCCTGCAGCGGATGGACCGGGAACTCGAAGGGCACCCCGCCAGCTTCCCGTATCCCGTCCCTGATCCTGTCGGCCAGCACCAGGTGATGGCGGTTGCACGGCACAAGGTCCGATCCCGTCTGGGCAATGCCGATGATCGGACGGCCCGACTGCAGCTCTTCCTGGCTCAGCCCGTAATTGAGGTAGCGCTCGATATACAGCGCCGTCATGTCGATGTTCGCCGGATTGTCAAACCATGCCTGCGAACGGAGTTTGCCTTGTTTGCGGCTGCCATTTTCCGAAGACATCGTTTTCTCCCTGAACGTCTCATGCGCCTGTGTCGCGCGCCGAAAGTGTTCTAAGCGCCTTTGCCAGCGAAGAAAACTGCCGGAGGATCAAATCCGCCGCGGCATGGTGCCAGCGCCGGACTCTTGCTAGCATAGCCCGGCACCGGCGCCGATGGCCCGGCACTGCGGAGTAATCGCCGGCAGGGCGTGCGCCCCCATGGACAACAAGGTCTCTTCGAAAATGGACATACCGGTCTGGATCGCTGCCGATTGGGGTACGTCGAACCTGCGGCTCTGGGGCGTCGACGAGAGTGGCAAGACGCTGTTCACCTTCTCCTCGGAAAAGGGAATGGGCCGGATCGGTCCGGCCGACTATCCGGATGTCCTCGCCGAACTGCTCGGGACTCACCTGCCCAGAGACGGCAGGCGCCTGCCGCTCATCGTCTGCGGCATGGCAGGCGCGCGCGAAGGCTGGCGCGAGGCGCCCTACCTGCCGCTGCCGGCGCGACTTGACGCGCTTGGCGCCAGTGCCGCGCGCCCGCTGATGCCCGGAGACGGGATCGCGCCATACATCCTTCCCGGCCTCAGCGCCACCGAGGCGGGCCACGAAGATGTCATGCGCGGCGAGGAAACCCAATTGCTTGGCCTGCTCGCCATGGAGCCCGGCTTCGAGGGGCCGGTCTGCCTGCCCGGCACGCATTCGAAATGGGCGACGATCGAGAACAGCACCGTCACGCGATTCGAGACGGCGATGACCGGCGAGTTGTTCGAGCTGCTGTCGACCCGATCAGTTTTGAGGCATGCGCTGGCCGGCGCCAATGCCGATCTGGCCGACGACGACGGATATCGGCAGGGCTTCGACGCCGGGCTTGCCACGCCCGAGCGTCTCGAGGCCATGCTGTTCCGCACCCGCGCCGCCATGCTCGTTTCGGAACAATCGCCCGAATGGTGCCGCGCCTATCTGTCAGGCCTGCTGGTCGGCACCGAGATTGCCGCCTTCCGGTCCTGGCGCGGTGCGTCCCCTATCGCCCTGATCGGCTCGGAGCGCCTGTGCGCGCTCTATGCCAGGGCCCATCGCCCGCGACGGCGCCGAGGCCCGCATCATCGACGCGACGGCGGCGACGCGGGCCCGGTCTCGCGGCGGCGCGGCTGCAGATCATGAACATGTGAGGTTGTCATGCTCGATTCATCTCCCATCATCGCCATCCTGCGCGGCGTCCGTCCCGATGAGGTCGTCGAGATCGGCGAAGCGCTGTTCGCCAACGGCATCACCCGTATCGAGGTGCACTCAACTCGCCCGAGGCGCCGCTTGAGTCGATCTCGCGGCTGGTGACCCATTTCGGCGCGCGCGCCGAGATCGGCGCCGGCACGGTGCTCAACGTCGAGGCTGTCGATGCGGTCAAGGCCACCGGCGCGTCCTATGTCGTTTCGCCGAATTGCGTTCCGGCCGTGGTCGCCCGCGCCCGCGCCCTCGGCATGGGCGCATTCCCAGGCGTGATCACCCCCGACCGAAGCCTTTGCCGCGATCGATGCAGGCGCAACCGGCCTCAAGATTTTCCCCGCCGAACTCGTCGGGCCGGAGGGCATTCGCGAGATGCGGGCAGTGCTGCCGCCCGATATGCCGGTCTATGCCGTCAGCGGCGCCTTCAACCGGCCTTTCGCCGACTACATCGCTGCCGCGTCAACGGTTTCGGGCTCGGCGCCTGGTCTTTTCGCCGGGCGATACGGCGGAAATAGTGCGGGCCAAGGCACATGCAGCGATGGCACTGTGCGGCAAGGCGCGCTGAGATGAGCGACACGGCCGAACTGTTCTTCGATTGCCGGCTCGATCTCGGCGAAGGCCCGCTCTGGCATCACCAACGCCAGGAGCTTTTCTGGTTTCGACATCAATGCCGGCACACTGTTCCGCGCCGATGCTTCAGGCAGGCTGCTCGGAAACATCCAGTTCAGCGAGCCAGCGGCAGCGGCGGCGATCATCGACAGTGACACGCTGCTGGTTGCCTCTGCCTCGGCGCTGATCGTCACCGACATCGCCACCGGCGCCATG
>CAXXFU010000003.1:0-86930 GCA_963675235.2 Devosiaceae bacterium
CGGAACAGCCAGAAGCGCCGGCCCTCGTCGTCCTCGCAGCTATAGTAATCGCGGGTCAGCGCGCCCTCGCCGGGCTGCCACCATTCGACCCCGATCCGTTCCGGCCCCGAGGCCTTCAGGAACCGGTAGCCGATACGCCGCCAGACCATGCGGGCCGGCGGTCCGTCCGGCACCTCGGCGATGACCTTGATCGGCTCCGGGTTCGGGAAAAGCCGCAAGGGCCGGGGCGCGGCGGCGGGCGCAGCGGCTTCGGGCGTGTCCGGAGTACGCGCCACCAGCGGTTCGAGCCCTGTCGCCCGTTCGGGGATGTGGCTGTCGCGCGGCTTGATCCGCAGCACCGACGCCGCCCCGAGCCGGCTCGCCATGCGGTCATAGAGTCTGTCGAGCGCCTGTGCCTCGCCGCCGCCGAAAAAGCTGCCGGCATGGATCTCGTCGAGTTCGGAGACGGAACTGGCCATCAGCCGGATCATCTCGATGCCGAATCCGGCGTCGAAATCGGCGACAAGCTTTTCGATGCGATTGGCGAACAGCCGGGCGATATGGCCGGCATCGCGCGTCGCCCGGGCGGCATTGACGGCCAGGTGCATAACCTCGTGGTCGACGCGGAACATCAGCAGGTGGAAGGTCTGGGCCCCAGCGCCCTCACCCTGCAACTGCCCGGAAATCCTGTGCGCCAGATCGTCGACGGCCATGAGCACATCGTCGATCAGACCGATCGGTTCGGCGAACTTGCGGTCGGTATAGCGCTCGGGCAACGGCAGGCGCGGATCGAGCTTTTCGTCGGCGGTCCCGAGCGCCTGGTCGAGCCGCAGCAGCAATGTGCCGCCGAATCGCGCCAGCAAGGCGCCACGGTCGCGAGTATAGAGCTGGCCGATGCGCTTGAGACCCATCTGGCCAAGCCCGGCAATGGTCCCGGCATCGAGCCTCAGGGCCGCAACCGGCAGCGGCGCCAAGAGCGTCGCGACATCCGTCGTTTCCAGGACGGCCGGCGCTGCTGTGTCTTCCAGCCCGGCAAGGGCATCGAAGACCCGCCCGCTGCCCTGGTCGCGCGGATGGCCGAGCGGCGGATTGGGCAGGGAGACGATCCTGGGATGGCGCGCGGTACTTTCTCCCTCTCCCTTGGGGGAGAGGGTTGGGGTGAGGGGGCCTTTCCCGGTCTGCGGCAGGGCCCTCTCACCCGACCCTTCGGGCCGACCTCTCCCCCAAGTGACAGGTAAGGACTTGACCTCGTTTTCTCCTGCCGCGATCGCCCCCGGGGCGAAATGACAAAGGGCCCAGGCGGCGCCGATGCTCGGGGCGATAGCGGCCTCGGCGGCATAGCCGGCAGCGGCAAGGCGCGTGACCACCATCTCCATCAGCGCCCGCTCGCCGCCGAACAGGTGGGCGGTCCCGGTGATGTCGATCATCAGGTCGCCATAGGACATCTCATCGGCGAGGATGGCGACGATCGGGGAGACATTGGCGTGCCAGTCGGCCAGACGTTCGAACATCATGCGGAAAAAGCCGTGATCGGCCTCGCGGGCGATCAGCCCCGGACAGAGGGCACGGGCATCGGAAAGGCTCTGGCCAGCATGGAGTCCGGCAGCGCGCGCCAGCCCGTCCGCCGCGACGAGCCGCATGGCATTGTCGCGCTTTTCGTAGACGGTGAGCGGGTTTTTCGTACCCTTAAGATTTGGATCATGCCGTCTGAGGCAGTCGGTCGCCCAGTCCGGCAGGGCGAGCGCCAGATAGCGCCGTTCTGCCGCCCGAGCCGGCACCGTCCCGCCCGCGGGCGCTGTCTGCCACAAGCCCATTTTCACTCCATTGCACATCCCAGAAATCCTGCCCGAGCGCGTCGCGCTGGCGCGCCCGCACGCCGAGATGCCGGGCGCCCTTTTCAAGCGTTACCCGGTAGCGTGGCAGGCCCGGCGCGCGGGCATCGAATGGCGTTTCGGCGCTCGGAATCGGCATGACGTGCCAGCGCAGGGCCGCAGCGCTGGCCTCGCGTCCGCTGCCGTAACGCATGAGAAAAGGCGCGACCCCGACGCTTTCGGCCCTCAGGACCAGCCGCCGCGACGCGGTGAAGTCGAGCGCCTTGTGATGGGCGGCGAAATCACCGATGACGGCGGCGACGTTGCGGCAGCCGGTCGCCTCCTCCATCGCCCACAGCATTTCGGTGATGGTGTCGACCCGGACGAGCGCCAGCGCCTCGGGGTCGAATCCATATTCCAGAAGCCCCGCCCCATAGGGCAGGCCGGTCTCCTGCGCCTCGGCGCGCATCTGCAGGAAGATCACCGCCTGGCGCTCGGCACTGATGAGCCCGCGCGCCTGCATCAGGCAGAAACCGAGCGCCGCCCCGGCATCGCGCGGCGTGTCGGCGAAGATCTCGTTGAGCGTGCCCGGACTGGCCTGCGGCAGCCCCGCCGCCATCGCCCCGCCCGCCGCGGGCGCGGCCGGCACCGGGCGGTGCTCGATCTTTTGGATCGAGGCGCGCAGATCGGCGATGACCTTTGTGCGGGCGGACATGGGTATGGGTTCCGTTCTCATCAAAAAGAGAACAAAAAGGGAACATCAAAGCCGGGAAAGAGTCAAGAACCTTGATGAAACACGGCACCTTCGCGCGCGACCTCGCGCCTCAGCCGATGCGGCAAGGCTTGTCACGATGCGGGAGTGTGATAAGCACCGCTCACCTGACCGGAGATGTGGCACGAAAGACCGAGCGATGAGCCAGCCGATCCATATTGCCCTGACGTTCGACGACAATTTCTGGGCGCCGGCCTACGCAACGATGCGGTCCGTGTGTCTTTCGACGCACCGGCGCACTGATCTCGTCTTCCACCTGTGCCACCGCCCGTTGACAGAGGAACACGTCGCCGATCTCAAGAAGATCGAGGACGAATTCGGCGCCAGCCTGGTCTGGTACGACCTCGACAACGATGATCGCTTCCTCGATATCATCTCCCGCGCCCGCTACCACAAGCGCACCACCAACATCGTCTATGCCCGGCTGCTGTTCGACAGGCTGCTGCCCGAGACCGTCGAGCGACTGATCTATATCGATTGCGACATGTATGTGCGCTCCCCGATCGAGGAGCTGTACGACATGGACATGGAAGGACATCCGATCGCCGCCGTGCGCGATCCCTATTCCTTCCACATCATCGGCGACCGCGACCTCAGGCAGAACCAGGACCTGTTCCACCTCGCCGACCTCTATTTCAATGCAGGCCTGATCGTCATCGACATGGACGGGTGGCGCAAGGCCGACATTCCCGGCTGGCTCGAAAGGCTCATCGCCGATGGCACGATGGACCGGCTCTACTACGATCAGGACCTTCTGAACCTCGTCTTCCATAACAACTGGAAGCGACTCGACACCTTGTGGAACACCCTCAACCCGCGCGTGGCGCATGAGGCGTTCGATCCCAAGCTTTTGCACTACACCGGTCCGCGCAAGCCGTGGAATCTGGTTTCCGGCACCGCCTTTGCCCGCGCCTATCGCCATGTCATGACCAACGAGCTGTTCTACCGGTACATGCGCCACCGCGTGAAACGGCGGATCCGGCGCTGGTTCGGGATCGGGAAATGAAATGACCCCGGCACAAGCGGACACATCGGCGAAAACCTCGCGGCCAATCCACATCCTGTTGTGCTTTGACAACAATTTCTGGGCGCCGGCCTATGCGCTCATGCGCGGGATCGCCATCGCCACCCATCGCCGGTCCGACCTCGAATTCCACCTGTGCCACACGGGACTGAGCACCGAGCACCGCGCCGATCTCGACAGGATCGTTGGTGAATTCGGCTGTCGGCAACACTATTACGATCTGCGCGAGATCGAGGAGTTCAACCGCGTCGGCACGAAGGGCCGCTACTGGAAGCGCCTGACGCATATCATCTACGCCCGGCTGATGTTCGACCGTTTCCTGCCTGCCGACATCGACCGGCTGGTCTACCTCGACTGCGACATGTTCGTGCGCCATCCGATCGAAGAGATCGCCGAGATGGATCTTGAAGGCCACCCGATCGCCGCCGTGCGCGATCCCCATTCCTTCCTGGTGGTCGGCGGCCGCGACATGCGCCAGAAACAGGACCTGTTCCACCTCGCCGACCCCTATTTCAATTCCGGCCTGCTGGTCGTCGACATGAAGAAATGGCGGGAAACGCAGGTACTCGAAAAGTTCGAGGCGCTGATCGAGGACGGCACCATGGAGCGCCTGTACTACGATCAGGACGTGCTCAACCTGATCTTCAAGAACAACTGGCTGCGCCTGCCGCAGATGTGGAACGTCATCAAGCCGCGCGACGCCCACGAAACCTTCGATCCGGCCAATTTGCACTACACCGGCAACCGCCGCCCCTGGAACCTGGTCTCGATGGTCGCCTTCGCCCGCGTCTACCGCCATGTGATGACCAACGAGCTGTTCTACCGGTTCTTCTGGTACCGCATGCGGCGGCGGCTGAAGCGGTGGGTCGGCCTAAAATAGCCGTACTTCCTGCCTAGGGCCGGAAACGCAGCTCAAACGTGGAACCCGCTCATGTTCGATGCCATTTCCAAACTCTTCGCACAGCCACAGCCCGATACCGCCCCGCCCGACGCCAAGCTGTCGGTCGCGACGCTGCTGGTACACCTGGCCGCTGTCGACGGCGTCATCACCGACAATGAGCGCAAGACCATCGCCGGCGTCCTCAGCGAGCAGTTCGAGCTGACGGCGGACGAGGTCAGAAAGCTTGTCGCAGAAGCAACGCATCGCGACGCGGAATCGGTCGATTTCTACCAGTTCACCGCCACCCTCACCCGCCTGCCTGAAGAAGACCGGATCGAGATCATCCGGCAGATGTGGCAGGTGGTGTTTGCCGACGGGCACAATCACGAGCTCGAGGACAACATGGTCTGGCGCGTCGCCGAGCTGATCGGCATCTCGACGCGTCAGCGCACGCTGTTGCGCAAAGAGATCCGCGACGACACCGAGGCCGAATAGGCCTGACGCGTTTACCGCTTCGGGGCAAAACCGGCCGCCCGGACTTGCCGATATCGAGGCCAGTGACTAGATAGAGCGAACTGTCATCTCGGGAGCCGTGTAATGATCGCCCTTATCAGTATCATCTCAATGCTGCTCACGCTCGCCTACTGGGTGCTGCTGGCAACGATCATTATGAGCTGGCTGATCAGCTTCAACATCATCAATACCCGCAACCAGTTCGTCTACACCGTCTGGAATGCCCTGACGGCGCTGACCGAGCCGGTTCTGAAGCCGGTCCGGCGCATCCTGCCGCCCATCGGCGGGCTCGACCTGTCGCCGATCATCGTCTTCCTGATCATCCTGTTCCTGCAGATCTTCGTCGAACGCGACCTGCCGCGCTATCTCGGCGTCTTCTAGGCGCGGCGGGTGAAAAGTGGTCACCGGTTTTTTGCAACAAACGCCGCGGCCACCAAAATCTGACACACGAGTTGGGGCATGACTGCCTGGCGCGAGACCGGTGAGGGACTCGAGCTTTTCGTGCGCGTCACCCCCAATGCCTCGGCCACCCGCATCGAGGGTATCGAGACCCGAGACGACGGGTCCGATGTCCTGCGCATCCGCGTGACGGCGCCTCCGGACAGGAACAAGGCCAACAAGGCCGTCGCCGCGCTCGTCGCCTCCGCCTTCGGTCTTGCCAAGTCGCGCGTCGCCATTATTTCGGGCGAAACGGCCCGTCTGAAGCTTCTCAGAATAGACGGTCCGGCGGGTCCACTCGCCTCAAAAGCAAAAAACCTGTTTCAAAGCGACGCATAACCGCCCAATAGGCGGTTTCTGGCACGATATTCATTGCCTCTTTGGCACCAATTTGCCATAGGTTCGCCATTTTCGGGGGAAGGCGCCGATTTGCTCATTCGGCGTTTGTTAGTCGTCCGGCCCCGGCCGGACCCGGAGAGCACGAACCAAAACAAGAGGGTTACCTATGGACCTTGCACTCTGGCTGATCGTCATCGCGGGAGCGCTGTCGATCGTCTACGGTGTCATAACGACACGGGGGCTCATGGCCGCCGACGCCGGTACTGCCCGCATGCAGGAAATTTCTGCAGCGGTTCGCGAAGGCGCCCAGGCCTATCTGCGCCGCCAATACACCACCATCGCCATCGTCGGCGTCGTCATCTTCATCATCGCCTTCTGGCTTCTGGGCATCTACGCCGCCATCGGCTTCCTGATCGGTGCGGTGCTTTCGGGTGCCACCGGCTTCATCGGCATGAACATCTCGGTGCGCGCCAATGTCCGCGTTGCACAGGCCGCTACCAAGTCGCTCGCCGGCGGGCTCGATCTCGCTTTCAAGTCGGGCGCGGTCACCGGTCTTCTGGTTGCCGGTCTCGGCCTTTTGGGCGTAACGCTCTATTTCATGGTCCTGCTCGGCCTCGGCTTCGAGCCGACGAGCCGCACCGTCGTCAACGCGCTGGTCGCGCTCGGCTTCGGCGCCTCGCTGATCTCCATCTTCGCCCGTCTCGGCGGCGGCATCTTCACCAAGGGTGCTGACGTTGGCGGCGACATGGTCGGCAAGGTCGAAGCGGGCATCCCCGAAGACGATCCGCGCAACCCCGCCACCATTGCCGACAACGTCGGCGACAATGTCGGCGACTGCGCCGGCATGGCCGCCGACCTGTTCGAGACCTATGTCGTGACCGCGGTCGCCACCATGGTTCTGGCCGCGATCGTTCTGCCCGAAGAAATCAAGCTGGCCGGCATGGTCCTGCCGCTTGCCATCGGCGGCGCCTGCGTCGTCACCTCGATCGCCGGCACCTATTTCGTCAAGCTCGGTGCCTCGGGCAACATCATGGGCGCGCTCTACAAGGGCGTGATCGCCACTGGCGTCATGTCGCTGGTGGTGCTGTTGCCAGTGATCTGGATGGTCTTCGGCGGCCTCGACACCGAACTCGGTGCTCTCAACGCCGCCGGCGAAGTGGTCGGCAAATCGTTCACGCCGCTGTCGCTCTACTTCTGCGGCGTCGTCGGCCTGATCATCACCACGCTGATCGTCATCATCACCGAGTACTACACCGGCTCGAACAAGCGCCCGGTCAACTCGATCTCCGAGGCCTCGATCACCGGCCACGGCACCAACGTCATCCAGGGCCTGGCCGTTTCGCTCGAATCGACCGCTCTGCCGGCGCTGGTCATCATTGCCGGTATCATCGTCACCTACTCGCTTGCCGGCCTGTTCGGCATCGCGGTTGCCGTGACCACCATGCTCGCCCTGGCCGGCATGATCGTCGCGCTCGACGCCTTCGGCCCTGTGACCGACAATGCCGGCGGCATCGCCGAAATGGCCGGCCTCGACAAGGAAGTCAGGCAGAACACCGACGCGCTCGACGCGGTGGGCAACACCACCAAGGCCGTGACCAAGGGCTACGCCATCGGTTCCGCCGGTCTTGGCGCCCTGGTGCTGTTTGCAGCCTATACCCAGGACCTGCACGAGTACTTCCCGGACCTCAACGTCAACTTCGACCTGTCCAACCCCTATGTCGTGGTTGGCCTGATCTTCGGTGGCCTGTTGCCGTTCCTGTTCGGCGGTATCGCCATGACGGCCGTTGGCCGCGCCGCCCAGTCGGTGGTGGTCGAGGTGCGTCGTCAGTTCAAGGAAAAGCCGGGCATCATGGAAGGCAAGGAAAAGCCGGATTATGGCCGCGCTGTCGACATGCTGACCAAGGCCGCGATCCGCGAAATGATCGTGCCGTCCCTGCTGCCGGTTCTGTCGCCGATCGTGATCTACTTCGTGATCACCTGGATCGCCGGTCAGGCCCAGGGCTTCTCCGCCCTCGGCGCTATGCTGATGGGCGTGATCGTCACCGGCCTGTTCGTCGCCATCTCGATGACGGCGGGCGGCGGTGCCTGGGACAATGCCAAGAAGTCGTTCGAAGACGGCTTCACCGACTCCCAGGGTCAGCAGCACTTCAAGGGTTCGGACGCCCACAAGGCTTCCGTCACCGGCGACACCGTCGGCGACCCCTACAAGGACACCGCTGGTCCGGCCGTCAACCCGCTCATCAAGATCACCAATATCATGGCGCTCTTGCTGCTTGCGGTCATGGCGGGCGGCGCGGTCTGACCTTGCTGAACCAATAGGTTCCGGACCCCGATCCGGAGCCAGAACGAACGAGGGCCCGGGAGACATCCCGGGCCCTTTTTCGTGAGCGTGACGCGCAAGCCCGCCATCGATGCTGCTACTCGCCCTGTGCCGGGCGCACGTGCTGTGCAAGGCCTGTGCCCTGTGCTATCCAGCTTTGGGGGGACGTCCTCAAGCTCTGCTTGGGAACCACGGGTCGTCATGTGCGTTCGGACATGACGGATCGCCGGCGTCAACCAATTGCGTTTCTGGACCGGCTGATGCCGATTGGAGTGATCATGTTTCGTCCTGTCTTATTGCCTGCCTGCGTGTCGCTGATTGCCGCACTCACGGCGCCCTCGCTCGCCGATGGCTTCGACGCATACGGAAACGCCGCAGCGGATTTCGCGCCCGTCCAGGCGACGCCCGACTTCATGTTCATTCTCGGCGGCAGCATCGGCGTCGCCCCGGCCTATGAAGGGGCGTCCGACTACGGATTGACCTTTGCCCCGATCATCGAAATCGAACGTCTCAAGTTCTGGCTGGTCGATATCGACACGACAAAGAGCACCGGCGGCCTGGCCCTTGCACCCTCTTTCGGCTTCGTGGCCGAGCGCAAGAGCGCGGATCACGCCGCCCTTGCCGGCCTCAACGATGTCGGCGCGACCTTTGCCGTCGGTGGGCGGGTGAGCTATCAGGCCGCACTTAACCCTATGACGCGGGCGGAAGTCTACGGCGCCGCGCGTTATGCCTTCGGCGGCACCAGCGGTGTTGTCGGGGAGCTCGGCATCGACCTGATCGCCGATGTTTCGCCGCAGCTCGAGGTCAGGGGCGGTCCGATGCTGAGTTTTGCCTCGAACGGCTATATGGACAGCTATTTCGGCGTGACCGCCGCCGAATCCGTCGCCACCGGCGGACGGCTCGCTGCCTTTGATCCCAAGGGCGGCATCAAATCGGTCGGCGTTGCGGCGCAGGCGCGCTACGAATTCGTTCCCGACACGTTTGTGAGCGTCAATACATCCTATTCGGCCTATATCGGCGACACCGCCAATTCCCCGATCGTCACCTCGGGCAGCCAACACCAGTTCACCGCCAGCCTCGGTCTGGCGCGGCGCCTCTGGTTCTAGAGCCGTCCGGCTCGGCGCATTGCATCAAGGCCCGGGATCGCTTCCGGGCCTTTTGTCTGTGCCGTTGGGCGATCGCGCCGCCGCCCGCGTCTCACATGCAGGGAGCCAGCCCGAGCCGGTCGCTGTCCTCAAGGGAAACGACATCGCCGATACGGTAGCGGAAAGCGGTGACCGATCCGGGTTCGGTCCCGAGGGTGCATTCATAGGCAAGCCGGTACCAGCGCGGACCCGACTGCACCACCGCGCCTTCGGCGATGACGGTATCGCCTTCGAGCCGTGTTTCGGAAAACGCATAGGAAATGACGCATTCGGGCGACCAGCCTTGCGCCAGGCGCTTGATCTGCTCCATCGCCTCGATGCCGCAGACCTGTTCGCGCCGCAATGACACCTCGATCAGGCCGAGCATCTGCCGCGCCTCGGCATTGCGCGGATCGGCAAGGGCGGCGCCCGCCAGCATCTGCGTGGCTTCGATCATATCCGGCGCTGACGGAGGCAGCAGCGGTTCGTCCGGATCGGCCTGTTCGGGCTCGGCAGCGCTGACCGGCACGACCGCCTCCGAAGCCGGCGCGGCAGGGACAGGGGCAGGCGCGGTGACCAGTTCGACGATCACCACCTGTTCGACCGCCTGCGGCAGCGCGGCAGGGCGCACGAAGACGACGATGCCGGCGAGCAACAGGGCATGAAGGCCCAGCGAAGTGACAAGCCCCGCCGGACCGAGAGAATGCGAACGTATCGGCAAGGCATCATCGGTCGAGATCATCGCCCCGCCGAGACTAGCGAACAATCGGGCCGAAATTCAACAACGGCCCGCGTGTTTCACCCATCAGGGTGCGGCAAATCCGTCGATGCCGGTCAGTTCGACCGACAGCTCCCACAGCCGCTTGGCCTCGTCCGGGCTGGCGGCATGGGGGCGAACGCCCGATCCGGTCTCGGCGATCGGGGCGACATCGCAATCCTCGCAATAGACGCCGCCAATGCCATCGAGCTGGGGCGAGGTCGCGGCCCAGACCATGGTCGCGGCGCCCTGGGGGATGGTCTTGAAGAATTCCGCCGGCTTGCCGTTCTCGTCGATCCAGCCGGCGGCGATCATCTCTTCTTTCGGCAGGTGGCGCTGCAGCGGCGTCAGGATGGCGCCCGGATGCAGCGAAAACGCCCTCAGCCCCACGCCGGCGCCGCGGCGGTCGAGCTCGACGGCAAACAGGGCGTTGGCCGTTTTCGACTGGCCATAGGCCGTCCACTTGTCATAACCGGTTTCGAACTGGACATCGTCCCAGCGCATGCCGGATCTGACATGGGCGCCCGAGGACACCATCACCACTCGCGCGCCGTGATTGACCAGAAGCGGTGCCAGCCTGTTGACCAGGGCGAAATGGCCGAGATGGTTGGTGGCGAACTGGCTTTCCCAGCCCGGCCCGACCCGCGTTTCGGGACAGGCCATGATACCGGCCGAGGCAATCAGCATGTCGATCGGCCGGCCGGCCGCCAGCACCTCGTCGGCGAAAGCGGCAACGCTGTCGAGATCGGAAAGATCGAGACGCGCCACGCTGACGCCATCCACGCCGGCAAACGCCTTGGCCGCCGTCTCGGGAGTGCGCGCCGGCACCAACACCTCGGCCCCCGCAGCAATGAGGGTCTTGACGGCTTCGTGCCCGAGTCCGGAGGCCCCGCCGGTGACGAGGGCATAACGCCCGCCGAGATCAATGCCCTCGATCACCTCGGCGGCAGTGGTGTTGCGGCCGAAGCCGGAGGGGAGCGGTTTCTGGTCGGCGTACATGGTTCACCTCGTTTTGCTGAAGGACCGTCTGATAGGCGCTGTGCTCTGCACGCTCAATGCGCTAATATCCAGGTTTGTTTCGCGAGCGTCCAGAACAATGGATCTTTTGTCCGATATCATCTCGCGCCTTTCCCCGCGCAACACCATCAGCGTCGGTCTCGATGCCGCCGGGGACTGGGCGATCGATTTCCCCCCGCCCGACGGGCTCAAGTTCAACACCATCGTCAAGGGCGCGTGCTGGCTCGCTGTACCCGGTCTTGCCGCCCCGATCCGGCTCAACCAGGGCGACAGCTATCTGCTGCGCCCGCATCAGCCGTTCACCCTCGCCTCCGACCTCGCCGCGCCGCGCCGCGACCCCGATGCCGTCTGCGCCCTGGCCAGTCGCAATGTCTCGACAGTCAATGGCGGCGGCGACATGGTCCTCATCGGCGGACGCTTTTCCGTCGTCGACAGCCATTTCGACCTGCTGTTCGGCGGGCTGCCGCTGGTCACCCATATCCGCGCCGGTACCCCCGAAGCCGAGGTGCTCGGCTGGTCGCTCGACCGGCTTGCCGCCGAGATTCTCGACCCCGGCCCGGGCTCGCGGATCCTGTCCGAGCACCTCATTCACATCATGCTGGTACAGGTGCTGCGCCTCGCTCTTGCCTCCAATGCCGGCACCGGCGCCGGCTGGCTCAAGGCGCTTGCCGACAGGCGCTTGAGCCGTGTCATCGCCGCGCTTCACGGCGATCCGGCCGCGCGCTGGACGCTTCAAGCCATGGCCGGCATTGCCGGCATGTCGCGCTCCGGTTTTGCCGCCCACTTTCGACAGACACTGGGGCTGGCGCCGATGGACTACCTGCGCAAGTGGCGCATGCTCTTGGCCGAGAACCTGTTGCGCGACGGTTCTCGCCCGATCGCGGCGATCGCCGCCGAAGTCGGCTACGAATCCGAGAGCGCCTTCTCGACTGCCTTCAAGCGAATCAGGAATATGCGGCCGCGGGAAGTTGAGGGCGTTGGGGCGGATCAGGCGCAGTGATTGCGCGCGCAAATTCGGCGCGCTCAGTCTCGGACCGAAGCAAAACTCCTGTGTCGTTCCGGGACGACATCGAGGAATGACGGCCTGAAGTCCGCACCCGCCTCCGGCGAAGCCAGCGCGCTCAATGCCGTATACGGGGCAGGCGCAGACCCATAGACTAAGAAACGCCGACGCGCACAGGGTCTCCGGGTGGAATACCGACAATGACAGCTCTGCCTTTTGCCTCCGCCTTGTGGTGGCTCGACATTGCGGGCCTGTCGGTTTTCGCCGCCTCGGGGGCGCTGCTTGCGGCGCGCAAGCGGCTGGATCTGCTGGCGGCTATCTTTTTTGCCCTGATCACCGCAACCGGCGGCGGCACCTTGCGCGATGTCCTGATCGGCGCGCCCATTTTCTGGATGCAGGATGCAACGCCGATCATCTTGTGCCTCGTCGTCGCCTTGGCCGTCTGGGTGGTGCCGCTCAGGTTCTGGTCGGCGCGCACGCTCGACTGGTTTGATGCGGCCGGGCTTGTCGCCTACGCGGTCTATGGCGCAGCCAAGGCAATGCAGTTCGGGATTTCGCCCATTCCGGCCATCGCGGCCGGGGTCATCACGGCCTGTGTCGGCGGCATCGTCCGGGACATCACCGCAGGGGTGCCGTCCGTCCTTCTGCGTCACGAGCTCTACGTCACGGCCGCACTCGCCGGCGCCATCGTCTTCGTTGCCCTGATGAATTTCGGCATTTCCAGCCCGTGGCCATCTCTTGTCGGCTTTGCCTCGGGCTTCCTGCTGCGGGCGGCGGCCATCAAGTGGCAGCTCGCCCTGCCGGCGCATCGCGGACACTAGCCGAGGATTGCCAACCGCGCGGTCGCGGCGGATACGGGAGATGATGGGCCTATCCCTTCACCTGTCGTCCCGGGACTTGATCCCGGACACATCATGGCTTGGCCCGAGTACAAGGCTGGCGGCTCGAGAATTGGATTCCGGGGTCAAGCCCCGGAATGACACAGGCAGATGGATGCGCGGCTTGTGCGGTCATTGCCCGAGCGACATCACCTACCGCCAATGGACAGAATGTCGCACCTTTGCTGTAGTGCGTTTTCCTCCGCCTCCGGGATGCCCAAATGACCGATTTTCTCCTGCTCGCCTTCATCTTCCTTGTCGCAGGCGTCGCCTCGGTGCCCATCGCCACCAAGTTCGGGCTCGGTTCCGTACTCGGCTATCTCATCGCCGGCATTGTCATCTCGCCGATCCTGGTCGGGCTTCATGTCGATATCCACGCCGTCCAGCAATTCGCCGAATTCGGCGTCGTCATGATGCTGTTCCTGGTCGGGCTCGAGCTCGAACCCAAGCGCCTGTGGCAGATGCGCAACCGGCTTGTCGGGCTCGGCGGACTGCAGGTCACTGTTACGACGGCCATCGTCACCGGCATCGCCATGGCGCTCGGCCAGCCGTGGTCGGTGGCGCTGGCCATCGGGCTGGTGCTGTCGCTTTCTTCGACCGCAATCGTTTTGCAGACATTGCAGGAAAAGGGCCTTTTGCAGTGCGATGGCGGCCGCTCGAGCTTTTCGGTGCTGCTGTTCCAGGACATCGCCGTCATCCCGATGCTGGCGCTGGTGCCACTTCTGGCGCTGCCCGAACTGGTCGGGCACACCGCCGGCGAAGCCGATGCGCATGGCGGCTCGCTCAGTCTCGTCGCCGGGCTCCCGGGCTGGCAGGTGGCGCTGGTCACCATCGCCGCCATCGCCGCGGTGATCTTCGGCGGCGTCTATCTGACCCGCCCGATCTTTCGCTTCGTTTCCAAGGCGCGCTTGCGCGAGTTGTTCGTTGGCGCGGCGCTGATGATCGTCATCGGCATTGCCCTTCTGATGTCGCTTGTCGGGCTGTCACCGGCGCTCGGCACCTTCCTTGCCGGGGTGGTTCTGGCCAATTCCGAATACCGCCACGAGCTCGAATCCGACATCGATCCGTTCAAGGGCCTGCTGCTCGGCCTGTTCTTCATCACCGTCGGCGCCAGCATCGATTTCGCCCTGCTGTTCGGCAATTTCGCCACCATTGTCGGGCTGGCGCTGCTGCTGATGGCGGTCAAGGCGGCGGTGCTGCTGGTGCTCGGTATCGGATTCGGCATCACGGGCGCCGACCGCTGGCTGTTCGCGCTCGGGCTGGCGCAGGCCGGCGAGTTCGGCTTCGTGCTGGTCTCGTTCACCGTCGGCAATGGCGTCATCCCGCCAGCGGTGGCCGATCAGCTGCTGCTGATCGTGGCGCTGTCGATGCTGCTGACGCCGGCGCTGTTCATCCTCTACGACCGCGTCATCGCCCCACGCTATGCCAATGGCCCGGCGCGCGAGGCCGACGAGATCACCGAAGCGGCCAATGTCATCATCGCCGGCCACGGACGGGTTGGCGGCATGGTCAACCGCATGCTGCGCGCCACCGGCTTCGAGACAACGGTGATCGATTACTCATCGTCCCAGCTCGAGATGCTGAGGACTTTTGGCCTGCACGTCTATTTCGGCGATGCCACACGGCCCGATCTGCTTGTCGCCGCCGGCATCGAAACGGCACGGCTCCTGGTCATCGCCATCGATGACAAGGACCAGATCACCGAGCTCACCCGCTATGTCGTCAAGCATTATCCGCATGTGCATGTCATGGCGCGCGCCGTCGACCGTCACCATGTCTACCAGCTCTGGGGCGCCGGCTGCCGCGACGTCATCCGCGAGACCTATGACAGCTCGATCCGAATGGGCCGCTCGGCCTACGAGGCCATGGGCATGCCGCGCGAGGCGGCGCTCGAGATGACGGCGGCCTTCGAGGCGGCCGACCGCCGATCGATGCTGGAAGTGGCCGAGCTCTACGATCCCGACATTCCGGCAACCGAGAACGAAGCCTATGTGCGGCGTGTGCGCGAACTGCAGGCCGAGTGGGCGGCGCAGCTGAAGGGCCAGATGAAGGATGTCATGGACCGGCACAGCCCAAGGCGGGCCTGAGCCAGGCGTTTTCCCGCCGCCTCATGCGCTCAGTTCCGCAGGATCAGGCGCAGAGTGAGTGCCAGCACACCACCAATGGCGAACGGTTGCGCCACCAGCAGTGCCGTTCCCGCCGGCAAGGCCCAGACACCGAGCCTTTCCTGGCCGACGAGAAAGTGATGCGTCAGCGGATCAGCGCCACTCAGCACGCCGCCCCAGGCGGCGAAAACGCCCGCCGCGTTGAAATATTCGGCCTTTTCGCCCATGAAAAGATCGATGCCGACCTGCATGGCCAGGGCGCAAAACGCGGCAATGACCCACAGGGCGATCGGGTGGGCAGCGGCGAACTCGAATGTTGTCTTCAGCATGCAAACTCTCCTGGTTGTCGGATTGGAATGCCGACATGCTGACGCTGGCGCGCTGGCGCGTATTGAACAATCACGCCATATCAGGTCCGCTTTTGAAGCTTGCGTTTTGGCGTGATTATTCAATCCCATTGACCGTCACGGGTTTAGTCCGGTTGCATCAACAACAGGAAACCGTTCGCCATGACAGACCATGAACCCAGGACCGTACTCATCACCGGCGCCAGCCGTGGCATTGGCCGCGCCCTCGCCGAACTCTATCTCGACGCGGGCGCCACCGTGTTCGCCACTGCCCGTGCCATGTCGCCGGACGGCTTTCATGCCGGCACTGGCACGCTCGTTCCCATTGCCGGCGACATCACCCGGGCGGAGGACCGGGCCCGCATCGCCGGCGTCATCGCTGGGCACGGCGCACCGCTCGACCTGATCGTCAACAATGCCGGCATCCAGCTCACCCTCGACCTGACCACCATCCCCGCCGACGTCTTCGCGGCGCAGGCCGAAGCCGAGATAGGCCTCAACCTGCTGGCGCCGCTCGTATTGACACAGATGCTACTGCCCCTTCTCCGCCAGCCCGGGGGCGCGGTGGTCAATCTCACTTCGCTGATCGCTCGGCACCCGAAGCCGACGGCGCCGGTCTATTCGGCCACCAAGGCCGGGCTTGCCAGCTATACCCGCGCCTTGCGCCAGCAACTGGCTCCGCGCGGCATCCGTGTCGTCGAAGCGGTGCCGCCGCTTGTCGATACCGAGATGACCGCCGGACGCGGATCGGGCAAACTGAGCGCTTCGGACATGGCCGCGGCGATTGCCGAGGGTGTCGCCACCGGCAGAACCCTGATCGCGCCGGGCAAGTCGCGGACTGTGCTGATGCTCAACCGCATCGTACCGGAACTGGTGGAAACCATCATGCGGAAGTCCTGAAATGGCGGCCCGTGCCAAACCGGACACATATGCCAGCGCCTGGCTCATTGCCCTGGTTGTGCGCGCGCTCAGTGCCGAGCGTCCCGAGCTCCTTCCCGAGGGAACGACCGCGCCCGACCCGATGAAATCCGCTCTGGCCGCAGCCGGCGACAAGCGCGGATTGTTGCAGGCGATCCATGCCAGGGCCGGCGCTGGTCCCTTGCTTGCCATTGGACACTATCTGGACCGCGCCGACGAGACGCCGACGCTGACGACGCTGACGACCTCGTCCACACCCGAGGGGCTGGCACAGAAATGGATGCGGCTCGAAGGCTATCACCACGCCAGCAACCGCACGCGCATCACGGTGTCCAATCGTGACTTCACCTGTAGCCGCCACGGCGAAGCAGGCAGTCCGGATCCGTCCGAGAACGCCTTGATCGCCGGGTTCCTTGCCGGGCTTTGTGCCCGCGCCGGCGCAACGGGCGTGCACCTCGAGATCGAGGGCAAGCATCTTGATGCCACCGAGCTTCAAATGCATGCCGACATCGACATTGCGACCGGCGCCCGTTTCGTCATCGGTTGGCAGGACTGGCCCTGTCGGTCCGCTCGCTGCAGCGCCAGCTCACCGGTCAGGGCCGAAGCTTTTCAACTGTATTGCGCCAGGCGCGGGTCAATGCCGCCGGCAGGCTGCTGAGCACGGGCGAGGAGTCGCTGGCCGAGATCGGCTATTGCTGCGGCTATGCCGACCAGGCACATTTCCAGCGCGATTTCCGCCGCGCCCTCAACATGACGCCGAAGGAATTCCGCCGCATTGCCCGCACCGGGTGAACCACACGCCCGGAGCGCACATCCGGCGGCCGCAGCTTCAGCTGAGGCTCTCAGCCGTACATGGCCTGTTTGACGCCGACCATCTCGATATCGCGCTCGGCCATCATGCGCGCCCCGAAGCCGGAGGCGAAGATGCGATAGTCACTGATGCGCGTTGGCGCGTCGCTGGCGATATCCTCGATGTCGTGATCGGGAATGGCGAAATGAAAGGCGCCGTAGCTCAACGTGCCCGAAACGCTGTCGAGCACCCATTGGTAGTCGGTGATCGTTGGCATCTCGACGCCGAACGGGGTGGCAACGAAACTGTCGAAGACCGGCACGCCACGTTTTTCCATGCGTGCCATCAGCGGCTGATAGGCTTCGGTCAGTCCGCGCCGCTCCACCGCATCCCGGCACAGGATGATCGGGATCTCGAACTCGTCGCCGAGTCGTTCGTAGATGTCGATGAATTCGGGCTGGTAGAGCACCATCATGTGGGTATCGAGGTGAGACACGGCGATGCCGGCATCCAGAGCCGCCTTGACCTGGGCGTGAAGCTCGGCATGAACGGCATCCGGATCGGCCTTGATGATTTCCTCGACGCTGCGGGGGAAATAGCCGTCCTTGTCGGTCAAGCCATTGCTGGCGATCCCGGTCAGCGGCCGCCAACGCATTGCATGGTATTCCGAGGTCAGGGTCAGGTGCACGCCAAGGTCCCAGTCGGCATGCTCCCGGGCCATGCCGGCGATTTCCGGAAACCACGGGCACGGCACCATGATCGAACCGGAGGAGACCAGGCCCTTTTCCGACAGCTCGGCAAAGGCGATGTTGGCGGCATGGCTGCCGCCGAGATCGTCGTGATGCACAACCAGACGCTTGCCGCCCATGTCTTCGCTCTCCTTAACGCCGGCCAAGATCTCAAAACATCGCCTGATCCTGCACCGTCAAGTCTTGCACCAGCCTTGCCGCCCGGCGCAAGCCGGAGCCGGCTGGCGTCGGTCTATTCCCCTTTTTCTGCCGCCTTGGCGATCGAATCGAGAATGACCTGTTTGGCATCCTCGATGCCGCCGATGCGGTCGATGCGCGCCCATTTGTCAGGCTCGAGATCCTTGTAGTGGGAGAAGAAGTGCTTGAGCCGTTCCATCTGGATTTCCGGCATGTCGGCAATGTCGTGGATGTCGTCATAGATGCGGGTCAGCTTGTGCACCGGCAGGCAGATGATCTTTTCGTCGGTGCCGCCGTCATCCTCCATGAACACCACCCCGACCGGCCGCGAGCGCACCACGGCGCCTGGCACGATCGGGCGCGAGTTCATGACGATGGCATCGAGCGGATCGCCGTCGCCGCACAATGTATGCGGGATGAAACCGTAATTCCCCGGGTAGCGCATGGGCGTGTAAAGGAACCGATCGAGAAACAGCGCGCCGGAGGCCTTGTCGAGCTCGTATTTGATCGGCTCGCCGCCGATCGGCACCTCGATGATGACATGCAGATCGTCGGGGGGGTTGTGGCCGGCTGAAATTGCGTCAATTCTCATTGCGTCTTCCTGATTGGGGACTGGACAGAGTGAGGGGCATGCTTGTGCCGTTCCGCCGCCGCGATGGCAAGACCGGACGGGCGGCAAAGTGCGAAAGGGTTTACATGTTGACCAGACGATTCCTAGCCGTTCTGGCCGGCGCCTGCCTGATGGCGGCACCGGCAACGGCGCAGCAGATCGACAGCGCCTACACCAAGATCGAGCTCGATGCCTGCACGGTCACCAGCGTCGACGAACTGGGCGGCAGCTGGGCCTGCCCGGGCTACAAGGGCTATCCGCTCTATGTCGCCGAGGGCGATCTGCGCATGTTCGTCTCCTACGGTTTCGGCGCGCCGGACGAAGTGGCGGCCGGCCAGACCCTGCCGCAGTTCAACACCATCAACGAAACGCTGGAATGGCGCCTGGTGCAGACCGACTACGGCTGGCTGCCCTTCGCGACGATCCTGAGGTTTTTCACCCAGACCGGGGACGGCAGCGAGCCGGACGGCCAGACCCTTGTCGTCACCAAGATCGCGCCGGCGAACACCTGCCATATCGCCTATATCGATGCGCGGCGGATCGACAACGCCAATGCGCTTGCCCGGCAATATGCCGACGAAACGGCGGCGAGCTTCGATTGCGCCAGCGACGAGCCGGTCCGGGTGCCCGACTGAGATGATTGCCGATTTCGTCAAAAAGGTTGGCAAGCGCCGGGTGCTCTACGTCATGGCGGCCGAATCCGAATATGGCCCACACCTGCAATCGCGCATCATGCCGCTGATGACCGGGGTCGGTCCGGTCGAGGCGGCGGTGATCCTGACCGAGGCGCTGACCCGTTCCGCCGGCACAGCCAGCCTGCCCGATCTGGTGGTGTCCCTGGGCTCGGCCGGTTCGCAACGGCTTGAACAGGGCGCCGTCTACCAGGCCAGCTCGGTCTCCTACCGCGACATGGACGCCTCGGCGCTCGGTTTCCCGCGGGGCGAAACGCCGTTTTCGGGACTGCCGATCGACATCGAGCTCGACACGCCGGTGCCCGATGTCCCCATGGCGCGGCTGTCGACCGGGGCCAATATCGTTTCAGGTGCCGCCTATGACTCGGTCGATGCCGACATGGTCGACATGGAGACCTTTGCCCTCAAGCGCGCGGCAATGCGCTTCGTCGTGCCGCTGGTGGCGCTGAGAGGCATTTCCGACGGCGCCACCGAGCTGCATCATTTCGACGACTGGACGCAATATCTGCATATTGTCGACGAACGTCTGGCTGAAGCCGTGGACGGACTCGAAGGTGTGCTGGCGGCAAGCTAAGTTTCGTTCCTGCTGGTGTTGCCCAGCGCGTCTGACCCGGCCAATATCGACTGCAGATTCGGCGAAACCAGCGCCACCACCTCGTCGATCGTCATTGATGCGATCGGCTCAAGCTTCAGGATATAGCGGCAGAAGGCCAAGCCCAGCATCTGGCTGGCTACCAGAGCCGCCAGGTGCTCTGTATCGCGACCCGGCGACAGCACCGCCAGCATCGGCATTATCTGGCTGGCAAACAGGTCACGCATCCGCGCCGCCGCCATTTCGTTGGAGGCCGCAGAGCGCAGCAGTACCGCAAGCCCGCTCTGCTCACTGCCGCCTTCCCAGCGCGACAGGAAATGGCGCACTGCTACTTCGCCAAGCCGGTGAGGCGGCACTGCGACGATATCGGGCAGGGAGAGGTCGAATCCAGCGGTTTCGGCAAAGAGCCCGTCCTTGGAACCAAAATAGCGGATGATCATCGTCGGATCGATCTCCGCCATTTCGGCGATATCACGCACAGTCGTCCGTTCGTAGCCGCGCGCTGCAAACAGTTTCGCCGCCGCGTCGCGAATGCGCTGCCGGGTGCGTTCGGATTTGCTCGGTTCGGATTTCATCCCGCTCATAGGGTCTATTTGCCAACATGTGTTGACTTTTTCAAGTCCTCACCATAAATGCCAACATGTGTTGACTTTTACACAGGCAAATTCAAAGCGAGACAAAACATGAGCGAACAGAAACTCTCCCGGCGCGATCTCGGCATCGCGCTCACCATCGCCGCCGTCATGGCAACGCTCTTCGTCGCCATCGGAGGAAAGCCGCTGCTGGTGACATTTTGCATCGGACTGGTCGGTGTCGCCGGCGTACTTGTCTGGTTCTACCGTGCCGGTGCACCGTTGCCGGGCGCCGCCTGCTACCCGGTCTATTTCGCGACACTGGCCTGGCAGTTCGTTCACTTCACCGAGGAGTATCTGACCGGATTCAATACCCGGTTTCCCGAGCTCTACGGCGCCAGTCCCTACTCGCACCAGCTTTTCGTTATCATCAACATGACGTCCTATGCCGTGTTTAGCCTGGCGGCGATCCTGATGCTGACACGACGGTTCGGATTCATGCTGACGCCAATGCTGTTCTTCGTCATCTATGGCGCCATCGGCAACGCCATCGCTCACAGCTGGTGGGTGATCATGACTGTCGGCTATTTCCCCGGCGCCTTCACGGCCCAGCTTTACTGGGCTCTCGGCCCGCTCGCCCTGTGGCGGCTGACCGGATCGGCGAAAGCGACGATCATCACGATCGCAGGCATGGCCGCAGCGCTCATCCCGATCCTGACTCTGGCACAGGGATGAACCGCTTTGAGCCGGTGCCGGGTATTTTCGGCGACGGCACGGCGCTAGGGCGGTGACATGCCGATGACCGGCCAGCCTTCCGCGTCCCAGCCGATCGGTTCGATCTGCAGTTTCGGCGCGCCGGCTGCCGCGCGGTCGTAGTAATGAAAGGCCAGCATCTGCGTCCCGTCCGCTGCCGCGAACACCTCTTGTCCGCCCGGCCCGCGATAGCGGCCGGTCGTGCCGAGAACCAGGGTGCCACCGCCGTCGAGCATGGGCACGCCGTCGCGGTCGAGATAGGGACCAGCAATGTCCTCGGCCCGCCCAACGCGGATATTGTAGTCGCTGGTAATGCCCCGGCAGCAATGATCGAAAGAGACGAACAGATAATAGCGTCCGTCATGGCGCAGCAGCGCCGGCGCCTCGATGGCGCCGTCTCCACGCGAGGCCAACGGGATGATCTCCTCGTTTTCAGCGAGACGCATGCCCGTCTGCGGATCGAGTTCGATCATCCTGATGCCATCCCACCACGAGCCGAAGGCGAGATAGGCCCGCCCGTCACGGTCATCGAAGCGCACCGGGTCGATGGCATTGAAATTGTTGCCAGGATGGCTCTGAAAGACGATGCCGCGGTCCTGCCAGCCGGCGCCGGGTGTTTCGGGGTTAAAGTCGGCGTTCACCGTCAGACCGATGGTGCTGAGGTTCTTGCCGAAGCTCGAAGCGGAATAATAAACATGCAACTCCCGGCCCTGGAGCGACACCGAAGGCGCCCAGAGGTTGGGAGGCGTCTGCTTGAGCGCCGGCGCTACCCAGTCCGGCAATCCGGAACCGAGTGTGCCGGCGTCGCACCAGGTGATGCCGTCCTTCGAGGTCTTGATGCGGATGGCGCCGCCATCAGGCGCGTGCTCGACCCCGGTCGAGAAGGCGACATAGGTGGTGTCGAAATGGATGACGCTCGGATCGTGGATGCCGAGATCGCCACCGAGTGAGTGAAAGCTCACCGTGGCGCCCTCGGCCATCGAAGCTGTTGCAGACAAGGCAAATAGTACAACGAGCAAGGCACGCAGCATGGCCGGTCCTCCCAACTGGCAGGACCCCAACCTCATCGCGGTAGGTCGTGAAGCGTGCTAGCTCGCCTGTGCCTGCGCCGCCCGGTAGGCGCGCTTGCGCTCATTGGGATCGAGCCGGATCTTGCGCAAACGGATGTTCTTCGGCGTGACCTCGACATATTCGTCGTCGGCGATATAGCCGAGCGCCTGGTCGAGCGACAGCTTCTTGGGCGGGGTCAGCCGCACGGCCTCGTCCTTGGAGGTGGTGCGGATATTGGTCAGCTGCTTGCCCTTGATCGGATTGACCTCGAGGTCGTTGCCGCGGGTGTGCTCGCCAATGATCATGCCCTCATACACGTCGACGCCGGGATCGATCAGCATCGGACCGCGATCCTCGAGGTTCCACAGTGCATAGGCGACCGAGGTGCCGGTCGAATTGGAGATGAGAACGCCGGTGCGGCGACCCTGCATCGGTCCCTTGTGCGGCTGGTAGTCGTGGAACAGCCGGTTGAAGATGGCGGTGCCGCGCGTGTCGCCCAGCAGTTCGGACTGATAGCCGATCAGCGCCCGGGTCGGCACATAGAGCCGCAAACGGGTGCGGCCAAGGCCCGAGGGGCGCATTTCGACGAGATCGCCCCTGCGCTCGGTGAGCTTTTGCACCACCGGACCGGTGAATTCGTCGTCGACGTCAATGATGACTTCCTCGATCGGCTCGAAGGTTTCGCCGTCCCGCTCCTGCATCAGCACGCGCGGGCGTCCGACGGTCAGCTCGAACCCTTCGCGGCGCATGGTCTCGATGAGAACGGCGAGTTGGAGTTCGCCGCGTCCGGCAACCTCGAAACTGTCGGCGTCTGTACCGCGGGTGACGCGAATGGCGACATTGCCCTCGGCTTCGCGGCGCAGGCGATCGAGGATGACGCGCGACTGCACCTTGTCTCCCTCGCGCCCGGCAAACGGGCCGTCATTGATGCGAAAGGTCATCGACAGCGTCGGCGGATCGATCGGCCGCGCTTCCAATGGCTCGCTGACCTGCGGCACGGCAATGGTATCGGCCACCGTTGCCGTCTCGAGACCGGCAATGGCGACGATGTCACCGGCTTCGCCGATATCGATGGGCTGGCGTTCGATGCCACGGAAGGCCAGCACCTTGGAGACGCGCCCCTTCTCGATGGTCTCGCCGTCGCGATGCATGGCGTGCACCGGCTCGCCGGCCTTGATCGACCCCGAAAGAATGCGTCCGGTCAGAATGCGGCCGAGGAAGGGATTGCGCTCGATGGTCGTCACCAACATGCGGAACGGGCCGATCTCGACCTTGGGCTCTTCCACATGCTTGACGACGAGATCGAGCAGCGGCGCGACGCTGTCGGTCGGGCCGGCGGGATCTGCGGCCATCCAGCCCTGCTTGGCCGAGCCGTAAAGGATCGGGAAATCGAGCTGTTCCTCGTGGGCGTCGAGCGCCACGAACAGGTCGAACACCTCGTTGACAACCTCGACATGGCGTTCATCGGGCTTGTCGATCTTGTTGATGGCAACGATCGGCTTGAGACCCAGCGCCAGCGCCTTGCTGAGAACGAACTTGGTCTGCGGCATCGGCCCTTCGGCCGCATCGACCAGGATGACTACGCCGTCGACCATACTGAGGATGCGCTCGACCTCGCCGCCGAAATCGGCGTGGCCGGGGGTGTCGACGATGTTGATGCGGGTGTCGTGCCACATCAGCGAGGTGACCTTGGCGAGAATGGTGATGCCGCGCTCGCGCTCGAGATCGTTGGAGTCCATCATCCGCTCCTCGGTCCGCTGGTTGTCGCGGAAGGAACCGGACTGCTTGAGCAGGACATCGATCAGCGTGGTCTTGCCGTGGTCAACGTGAGCGATGATCGCGATATTGCGCAATTTCATTGGGTAGCCATACCTAATTGGGGTTGCGCGGGTCCTGGGGCATCGGGCGAAACCGGCCTGCGGCTTCGTATCTGACCGATGCGCATAACCGGACCGGAACACGCGCGCGAAATCTGTCTAGCGCGCGTGCTCTATCCGAAGGCGGTCACCGAGACAAGTCAAAACGGGCGGAAGCCGGGCTTTCGGGGCGTCCGTCCGCCGCATGAGGCGTTCCGCTGCCTCCATCCGGATTGTTTTCCTATCTGGCTAGAACCGTTCCAACTTGCTGCCATTTCTATTGATTCCGACAGGCCGACCCGGCTAACCGTCTCGCTCAACTTTAATGACGGGGCCTTGACCCCCGCCGATTGGAGACAAAATGAAGATCAGCCACCCTCTCGCGGTCGCCGCCCTGGCAACCGCTCTCGTAGCATCCCCCACCCTTTCCGCCGACACAGTCACCATCGCCCATGCCCAGGGCGAGACCGAGGTTCCGGTCAATCCCGAGAAAGTGGTGAGCTTCGATCTCGCCACGCTCGATACGCTGCAGGCGCTCGGCATTGACGTCGCCGGCGTGCCGGCCTTCAACATGCCGGCCAATCTCGACGCATATGAAGGCGACGACTACATCAAGGTCGGTTCGCTGTTCGAGCCCGACTACGAGGCGGTCAACGCCCTTCAGCCCGACCTGATCATCGTCGCCGGGCGGTCCTCAGACGCCTATGGCGAATTGAGCGCCATCGCTCCGACCATCGATTTGTCCAACGACTGGGCCGATTTCGTCCCCTCGGTGAAGCGCAACAGTCTCGCCCTCGGCCAGATCTTCGATCGCACTGCCGAAATCGAGGCTCTGATTGCCGATTTCGACGCCCGCGTCGCAGGCTTCGGCGAACAGACCAGGGACTTCGGCACCGCCCTGATCATCATGTCCTCGGGTGGCGAGATCACCGCCTATGGTCCCGGATCGCGTTTCGGGTTCGTGCATGACACGCTCGGCATCACCCCGGCGATCGCGGACGTGGAGGCGGCGACCCATGGCGACGCCGTATCTTTCGAGTTCCTGCTCGAAACCGATCCGGACTGGCTGATCGTGCTCGACCGCGACGCCGCCGTCGGCCAGCAGGCCGATTCGGCCATGCAGGTGCTCGACAACGAGTTGATGCACGAGACCAGCGCCTTCAAGAACGATCGCATCATCTATGTCGACAGCGCGCGCTGGTATGTCACCAATGGTGGCATTGCCAATCTCAACGCCATCGTCGACGAGCTGGCCGGCGACTGACCCCCTGTCTCAGCCAGCGACCGGCCGGGCCGCGCTTGCGCAACCCGGCCGGCACGATCATGCGCAATTCCGTTCTTCTCGCAGCCGCCTTCATCGCCATCATCGGCCTGAGTATTGCCAGCCTGTTCATCGGGGTGAGCGATGTCAGCCTGACGACGCTTTTTTCCGGCCAGGACGACAGCCGAGCGCTGCTGATCCTTCTTGCCAGCCGCATTCCGCGCACGCTGGCGCTCATTCTGGCCGGCGCGTCCATGGCCATTGCCGGCCTCTTGCTGCAGATGCTGGCGCGCAACCGCTTCGTCGAGCCCTCGACCGTGGGCACTGTCGAATCCGCGTCACTTGGCCTTTTGACCACGCTGGTTCTGTGGCCAGGGGCGCCGGTCATGGTCAAGATGTTGATTGCCGCCGCCTTCGCGCTGGCCGGCACGGCGCTGTTTCTGAAGATCCTCTCTCTGGTCAAGTGGCGCGACATCCTCATCGTGCCTCTGGTCGGACTGATGCTCAGCGGCGTCATCGCCTCGGCGACCGATTTCTTCGCCTATCGCTTCGAGCTGCTGCAGGCCCTCAGCGCCTGGCGCACCGGCGATTTCTCCGGCGTCCTGCGCGGCCGCTACGAGATGCTCTGGCTCACCCTGGCGCTGGCCATCGCCACCTATGTCACTGCCGACCGCTTCACCGTGGCCGGTCTCGGCGCCGATTTTGCCACCAATCTCGGCCTGGCCTACAAGCGCATTGTCGGCCTGGGGCTGACCATTGTCGCCCTGATGACCGCCATCATCACGGTCACCGTCGGCACCATTCCCTTTCTCGGCCTGATCGTGCCCAACCTGGTGCGCCTGTCCTTTGGCGACAACATGCGCGCCGGCCTGCCCCATGTCGCCCTGATGGGCGCCGGGCTGGTGCTTTTGAGCGACATTGCCGGCCGGCTCATCCGGTTTCCCTACGAGATCCCGATCGGTACCGTCATGGGCGTCATCGGCTCGATCATCTTCCTTTATCTTCTGCTCAGGCGGAGCACGGCCAATGCCTGAGACCGCCGCCTTTTGCGCACCGCGCAACCTGCTTTTCCGCCCCGGCACCGTCATCGGTTTGCTGGCGATCGTCGCGTTGGTGCTTTGCCTCATGTTCATGACACTGGGCGCCCGCGGCAATTGGGACTTCGTCCTGATGTTCCGCGGCCGCAAGCTGGCCGCGCTCGTTCTCGTCGGATCTGCCGTCGCCGTTTCGACGGTTGCCTTCCAGACCGTCACCGGCAACCGCATCCTCACCCCGGCGATCATGGGTTTCGACGCCCTTTTCATTCTCCTGCGCACGGTCTTGGTCTTCACCTTCGGCGGCTTTGCCGTCCTGACAGCCGGTTCGCAGCTGATGTTCGCGCTCGAGCTCGTCGTCATGTCCGGTTTCGCCATGCTCATCTATGGCGCGCTGTTCTTCGGCGCCCGGCGCTCGCTGCACCTTGTCATGCTCGTCGGCATCGTCCTCGGCGTGCTGTTTCGCTCGCTCACCGGCCTGATGGTCCGCCTGATCGATCCCAACGAATTCGCCATGCTTCAGGACATGTTCTATGCCGGTTTCAATTCGGTCAAACCCGACCTGCTGGGGGTTTCGGCACTGATCATCTTCGCCGCAATCCTGTTCGCCTGGCCGCGTCTTCATGCCTGGGACGTGCTGGCGCTGGGGCGCGACAGCGCCGTCAGTCTCGGCCTCGATCACCGCCGCGAGACCATGATCGTCCTGTTGCTGGTCACGGTGATGATCTCGGTTTCGACCGCCCTTGTCGGCCCGGTGACCTTTTTCGGCCTTCTGGTGGCCAATCTCGCCTATCTGGTCACGCCGTCGCACAGGCACCGGCACATCCTGCCCGTGGCCATGCTCATCGCCGTCATCTGCCTGATCGGCGGACAGATGGTGCTCGAGCGGGTTTTCGCCTTCAACACCAGCCTGTCGATCATCATCGAGTTCGTCGGCGGCATCACCTTCATTTTCCTGCTTTTGAGGGGCAAGGCCAGATGATCAGCATCCGCAACGTCTCCAAGTCCTATGATCAGGCCCTGGTCGTTGACGGCGTGTCGCTCGACATCCCGCGCCAGGGCGTCACAGCCATCATCGGTCCGAACGGCGCCGGCAAGTCGACGCTCTTGTCGATGATCGCGCGCCTTCTGCCGATGAGCGCCGGCGCGATCACCATCGACGGGCTCGATGTCTCCCGCACGCCGGGGGACACGCTGGCGCGCAAGCTCGCCATCCTGCGCCAGGACAACCACACCAGCGCCCGCCTCAGCGTTTTCGATCTGGTCTCGTTCGGCCGCTATCCGCATTCAAAAGGTCGGCTCACCGAGATCGACCGCGCCAAGGTCGACGAAGCGCTCGGTTTTCTCGGTCTCGACGAATTGAAGGACCGTTTCATCGACGAACTGTCGGGCGGCCAGCGCCAGCGCGCCTATGTCGCCATGGTATTGGCTCAGGACACCGAGTTCGTGCTGCTCGACGAGCCGCTCAACAATCTCGACATGAAGCATGCCGTCACCATGATGCAGCTGCTGCGCCGGGCCGCGCGCGAGCTCGGCAAGACCGTGGTTCTGGTCCTGCACGACATCAATTTCGCCTCGGTCTATGCCGATCACATCATCGCCATGCGCGACGGTCAGCTCGCCCATGCCGGCACGCCCGCCGAGGTGATCACGCCGGCAATCATGCGCGACATCTACGATATCGAGGTCGGCGTGCACGCCATCGCCGGCCAGCTTATCAGCGTCTACTACGATCAGGAGAGATGAGATGACCGCCATCTTCACCCGCTACGAAACCGCCGACGCCAGCAAATACCTCATGCAATTGTGCAAGCACTTCGCCCACAAGGTGCCGGCCTCCTGGGACGAGACCAGTGCGCATGTGAGTTTCGGGCCGGGCAGTTGCGCCATGACGGCCTCAGAGACTGAACTGAGCTTCGTCTGCCGCGCCGACACTCCGGACGACCTGCAGCGCCTCATCCACGTCGTCGAGGCCCATCTCATCCGCTTCGCCTGGCGCGACAGCGTCGAGCTCGACTGGGCCGACGAGCGCGGCGAGCCGGTCATCAAGACTGAAGCACTGTCCGCGATGCTGGCCGCGGAACGCGAGAAATTCGCGTCCAAACGCCTGCACTGATCCGGCGCGGCCGCGACCGATGGATGCCCTGATCCCGTTCAGACCTCGGCAGTCCAGCGCCATGCGGTAAAGACAATCCACGCCAGCGTAGCGATCTCGATCGCCGAGAAGAAGGCGTAGTGCAGCGTAAGGCCGGGCGTGATCGCGGTGACAATCTGCACGACGATGAAAAAGGCGCCAATGACGATATTGGCCCAGCGATTCCAACGGTGCGGCGCCAGGCGCGACACCAGGATCATGATCATGCCGAGTTCCATCATGGCACTCATGATGAGCAGGAAGGTCTGGTTCATCTCCGTGCCATCCACCACACCGGTCAGCAACTGGGTGAGGGTAGGTCCGTAGTAGAGCGAGAGAACGTCGCAGAACAGATAGTTGATGAACAGGAAGACCCAGAGAACGAAGAGCTTTTCGCGTGTCGTCGGCATGATATCCCCCTCGGCCTGACGCTAACGAAGCGTCAATCAGATAGCATTGCCTGAGAAACTCTTGTTGCGGCCAATGGCCGCCGCCGGCGCCAGGGCGCAAGACTTACCGACAATTGGCATCGCGCGAGGTTGCTTCAGTGGCCGATGCGGTCAGCCTCTTCCTCGGAGATATTGCGGGCCTCGTCGATGGTGAGCAGGGGCACACCCTTGCGGATGGGGAAGGCCATGCGGGCTGCCCGCGAGATCAGCTCCGTCCGGTCGGCGGAAAGCGTCAACCGCGTCTTGGTCAGGGGACACACCAGCATTTCGAGCATGCGCGGGTCGAGTTCACGCTCCATGATGCCCCCCGATCGCTTTACTGCAGCATGTGGCCGGAGCGCGAGCGGGCCATCTCGACTTCGGCCAGCGCCACCAGCGCTTCGGCCCGTTCCTTCAGGCTCGCCGCTTCCAGCAGCAATTGGCGTTCGGCCGGACCGAACGGGGCAAGCATCGAGGAGACGTTGACCAGGTCCGCCGTGCCGGTCTGGTCAACCTCTTCCCAGTCGACATCGATATCGGCGAAATCGGCATAGGACTTCATCACCGTGACGAAGCGGTTGCGATCGACCTGTTCCTCGCCGCGCGCCGGCTCGAAATCGCCGGCAAAAGGCTTGGCGTCGAAGGTGAAGCGCCGGAACAGCTCGTCTCCCGGCAGTTCCGTTTCGAGCTGCACCCGGCACACGCCTTCGAGCACGATCAGATAGTGGTCGTCGGCACTTTCCTCGAAATGAACGATGCGTCCGAGACAACCGGTCTCGCGCAGCGCCACATCCTTGCCTTCCGGCGATTCCTCCTTAGCGCTCATCGGCTGCACCAGAACGACAAGCCGCTCCTCGCCGAGCGCTTTGTCGATAAGCTCGATATAGCGCGGCTCGAAGACGTTGAGCGGCCGGCTGGTGCTGGGCAGCAACAGCGCCCCGTTGAGTGGAAACACCGGGGCGCTCGCTGGCAGATCGAAGACTGTTTCGGCCTTACGCAACAGGCTCAATCCTCACGAAAACAGGGCCGCGGACAAAAGCCGCCGGCCCTTGAGGGTGGCCGGATCCTTGGGACCCCAGGCCTCGAGAAGCTCGAGCAGCTTCTTGCGGGCGGCGTCGTCGTTCCAGGAACGGTCGCGGCGCATGAGCGCCACCAGCGCCTCGGCCGCCTCGGTGCGGAAGCCCTTGGCGTTGAGGGCGATGGCGAGGTCGAACCGGGCCTGGTGGTCGTCCTGGTCGGCGGCAACGCGCCGTTCGAGGTCCTCGACCGAGCCGAGCGCCGCCGCTTCCTCGTTGAGCGCCACGGCTTTTTCGAGCGCGGCATAGCTGGCGTGGGACTTGCCCTCTTCGGGCAGAACACTCAGCACCGCCTTGACCTGATCGATCTGTCCGGCGGCGTGGTAGAGCCCGGCCAGCCCGATCAGGGCATCGATATTGGCCGGCTGCTGATCGAGGATGGCGGCATAGATCTGCTCGGCGGTGGCGACATCGCCGGCCTCAGCCGCCTCGCCGGCCGCCTCGAGCGCCTTGGCGAGGTCGTCACCGGCGTCGGCGCCCTCGCCCTTCGGCGCGGCCTGCATGATGTGATCGACGAACCGGCGGATCTCGCTTTCGGGCAAAGCGCCCATGAAGCCGTCGACCGGCTTGCCGTCGGCAAAGGCGTAAACGGTCGGGATCGACTGGATACGCAACTGGCCGGCGATCTCCTGATTCTCGTCGACATTGATCTTGACGAGCTTGACCTTGCCCTTGAGATCGTTGACGACGCGCTCGATGGCCGGGCCGAGGGTCCGGCACGGACCGCACCAGGGCGCCCAGAAATCGACGAGAACCGGCTGCTGACGCGAGGCGTCGATGACGTCCTTCTGGAAGCTTGCGGACGTGGCCTCGACCACGAGAGCGCTTTGTCCAGCTCCATTCGCCACTGCGCCATTTTCGAATGTCATGTCGTTCATCCTTTGAGAAGTCTGCGGCGCTCGGGCTCGTCCCCTGCGGGATCGGAGCACGGCTCCGCAACTTGTGCCAATCGCAAATCTGCCCGGTCGACCGGGGATGGCCGCACCGAACCTGCGTTCGCCCCGTTGTCGCAGACAGGCCCTCACCAATGCAAGTCTCTCCTGCGTCAACGGTGCCGTGAGTTTTCGGTTGCAAACCCGTTTCGATTTCGGCATATAGGCGCGCACCGGCCCTGCGCCAAGCCTTCTAGGCCTGTTGCATGGGTGCCGTGACAAGCGGGCGTAGCTCAGGGGTAGAGCGCAACCTTGCCAAGGTTGATGTCGTGAGTTCGAATCTCATCGCCCGCTCCATTTTCCCAAACAGAACGGTTTTTCGCGTCTTGTGAGGCGGTTTTGTACCGCGCCGGCCATAGGCCGGGCGGACGCTTCGCTTTGTGATGTCTTTGTGCCGGTCGGCGTCGAAACACCAGTTCAGGCGGCGGCTTGCATGCCACACAAGGCAGCAAACCGCTTGGTCGGTACCAGGTGCTCCGCGCCATCTCCGTCCACTTCGATCAAAAGCGCCGCAATGGAATTGGCCTTGGCGAAAACCTGGGCCTGTTCGGTGCCCATGACCATCAGCGCCGTCGCCAGCGCATCGGCAAGCATGCAGGTATCGGCCAGGACCGACACCGAAGCGAGGCGATTGTCGACGGGCGCGCCGGTGCGCGGATCGATGGTGTGGGAGACCTTGCGGCCGCCGACAGCATGGGCGTGGCGGTAATTGCCCGAAGTGGCCACCGCCATGTCGGAGATCTCGATGGAGAAAACCATGTCGCGCGCTGTCTCGTCCGGGCGTTCGATGGCAATGCCCCAGCCGCGGTCGCCTGGCTGCAGGCCCTCGGCCCGGACCTCGCCGTCGATCGAGACCAGGTGCCTTGTGATGCCAAATTCGCTCAGCACCTCGGACAGCCGGTCGACGCCATAGCCCTTGGCGATGCCGCACAGGTCGAGCTTGATGTCGCCCTGACGGCGGATGCGGCGGGTTTCCCGGTCAACGGTGACGGCGCGGCCCGCCTTGCCCCAGTGTTCGCCGATGGCGGCGATGCGGGCAATGTCGGGCTGGTCGCCATCGGCACCAAAGCCCCAGGCCAGAACCGATTCGCCGACGAATGGATCGAAGGCGCCACCGGTCAGGGTGTTGATCTCGAGTCCGGCCAGCAGCACGTCATAGGTCTCGCGCGGCAGATCGACGAAGAAACCGGGCGTGGCATGGTTGAAGTGGCTGACAACCGAATCGGACTTGAATGGCGACATCTGCGTGTCGACCTCGTCGACGGCGCGTTGCAGCGCAGCCTCGATCAGGCTCATATCGATGCTTTCAAGGGCATAGAACACGGCCGACCAGCGCGTGCCCATGGTCCGGCCGTTGAGGGAACGGCGCACCAGCGCCGGGATGGGCCGGGTTCCGGCAAGGTCTTCGACATACATCAGTAGACATCCTCCATGAGGCGTCCGGCCCTTTTGAGCGTGGACGTCGAGAGCTTGAGCGGCGCCAGCACCTCGTCGAGGGCCTCGGCAACGCCGCGGGCCATGCCCGAGCCGCCGCAGATCAGGATACGGGCGCCGCTGGCAACGCTTTTGCGCAGGAACTCGGCATCGGCGCGCACTTCGTCCTGGACGTAACGGTGGGTGACGGCGCGCGAGAAGACGATACGCGCGCCGGTCAAACGGCCGTCCCTGCGGAAGCCGACGAGTTCGTCGTGGAACAGGAAGTCCGAGGACGGATCGCGTCCGCCCCAGTAGAGATATGCCGGGCGGCGACCGTGATTGGCCCGCAAATGCCCGACGAACGGGGCAATGCCGGTACCGGCGCCGATCAGGATCAGCGGCTTGGTGCCGCGTGGCGCCCGGAAGGCTAGATTGGGCTTGAGAAAGGCACCGATTTCATCGCCCGGCTGCAACTCGCACAAATAGGTGGAACACGCGCCGCCCGGCTGCTTGGAGACGCAGATCTCGAGGAACCCGTCGCGGGCGGACGAAGCCAGCGAATAGTAGCGCGGGATGGTCGAGCCCGGCGGCGCGATGCCGACGAGATCGCCTGCCTCGTAGGCGGGGTCCAACCCGAGCCGGGCGCGCCAGGAGCGGGCGCTGGCCGGCCGAAAGCGCAGGATCGAGCGCGGCGTCTGATAATCCTGGCCGAAATCGCGCCGGGATTCGAGGACAAAGCCATGCAGCTTCGGCAGCTCGGCTTCGTGCCTGAGCACCAGCCTGTGGTTGAGCGCCAGTCCGAGGGCATCGCCCCATTCCCCGAAACTCTGGGCCGACTGGCGATTGATGGTGGCGTAATCGACCAGAGGGACAAGTCCTTTGTCGCCGAGCGCCTTTGCGACCGTGTTGGCGTAGCCGCAGTAATCGGCAAACGACCGATCACCGAAACCGAGCACGGCGGTCCGCAGCTGCTCGGGCAACTCGAAATGTTCGAGCCTCGCCAGGAACCGCTTGGCGCTTGCCGGCGCGTCGCCGTCGCCATAAGTGGCGGTCATGACGATGAGCTGTCTTGCCGAACGGTAATGGCGCTTGAGATCGTTCATCGCCGCGACGTGGACGGACACGCCCTTGCCGGTCAGCTCGGCGTGAAGCGTTTTGGCAAAACCCCAGGTGGAATTGCCCTCCGAGCCGACGAGGATGACGGTTTCGGCGTCCTGCGCCCGGCCATTGCCGTGGATGCGCACGCTGTTGCGCCAGCGCCCCAGCCACATGACAAGGCCGGTGACGAACAGGACCGGAATGGTCAGGGCCCCGGCGCCGAGCAGCAGCGCATACCACCAGACGCCCTGGCCGGTGTGGAGGGTGTAGATCAGCTGGTAGAAATCCTGCCACAGCGTATTGGGCGTGAATGCGAGCATCGTACCGGTCGTCTGGTCGATAGAGCCGGAGCCCGAAGCGGTGGTCAGGGTGAACACGTCGGCCGGATCGCCGGCGACTGGGAAGACGAGTTCGCGGAAGCTGTTGAGCGAGACGCCCTGAAGAGCCGGCATATCGGCTGTCGCCATGATGGTCGTGCCACTCGATTGCGGCGGGAAGGAGAAACCCGTGTCACTTGCACCGACAAGACCAAAATAGCTGAGCGTCATCCAAAGGCCGGTAACAGACAGCACGGTCAGGATCATGACGCCGATGCGCGACAGCTCGACATGAAGACGCTGATTGAGCGTGCCTCTGGCGCCCGAGAAGAATTTTCGCCAGCCGCCGAGCCTTCTGGCGAGAAGGAAGACACCGCCGACGCTCACAACCACCAGCGCCGCAGCGGCGACGCCGGCGAGAACACGGCCGGCATCGCCCAACAGGAAGGCGCGGTGCAGTTCGGTAAAGAACTGGAAGAAGGCGGAGGGCTGGTAGGCGCCAAGGCTCTGGCCGCTGGCATCAACGAGGTCGGCGGCCGGGCCGTTTGCGCTCATGTGATAGGCGACGATCTTGCCGCTGGCGAGACGGACGATGCGCTGCACGCCTTCGATATCGGCGGCGACGCCCGCGGCGAGATCAGCGAGGCTGGAGGTATCGGTCGCGCCCGACTGGGCCGTTGCCGCGCCGAAAACCGGCTCGAGGGAGAGGATAGCGCCGGTCAGCGCCATGAATGCGACCAGAGCACCGGCAATCAGCGCCGGCCAGGCGTGCAGCTTGCGCAACATGGACAGATTTCCTTGCCGATTACATCGAAACGGTCAGGCGGTCGACGAAACGCTGCCCCGTGGCGCTGCCACCCCCCGTCTGCAATGGCACCACCGCATCGGCGGTGTAGTCGCCCCAGTGTTCGACAGCAGTGTCAACGACGATAGAGTAGCCAGCGTCGATCAGGGCGTCGGAGACATTGGAGCTGATCCTCAGCGAGCTGCCGGCGCCGACGCTGGCGCCGGAAATGCCGTCGACGGAGCTTTCGCCGGCGCCGGTGAAGCCACGGACCCAGCCACGCAGGGACCTGAGGTAGCGGGTGTGGCGGCCGGCGACCCAGAGGGTCGAGTCATAGGTGCCGTTTTGATCGACGAGGTAGACGGCGAGATAGGCGGCAGGGCCGGAATAGGGGGTGAGGTCGACCTGAACGGTGACGTCCGCGGCCTCGGCCACAGTCGGCGCAACAAGGGCCGTGCTCATCAAAAGGACTAGGGCGAGTTTTTTCACTTCAGTGATCCCGAACTTGTTTTGTTCGGCGTCACATGCGGCTTTCAACCTGACAGGAGACTGAAATCAAAGTGAAAATGCTGTAATGTTGGCGTCAGGTTTCGGACAGGTTTGCCACATTTGGCGACGTCCGCCAGCCGCACTCAAGCCGTTTTCTGCTCTTTTGGCGGCGCTGCGTCGTTGTCGAGCATCGGCTCCATGCCCTCGGCGCCAAACACGGCATCGAGGAACAGCCGGCCCTCAAAGGCAGCGACGATGTTGACGGCATGGATCTCGGCCGCCTTGGGCACGATCTCGTATTGGTCGTAGCTGCGCTGCGCCAGGGATTTGAGCAATCTGGCGTAATAGGTGCGGATTTCGTCGCGGAAATCGTCGAGCCGGGAAAACGCCTCGAAAAACAGGGCGAAATAGCGGGCCATGTCGATGCCCGCCGCCTTGACCGCCCCGGGCAGCTCCTCATAGGCGTCGGCGAGCAGCTCGCGGCTCTGGCGCACGCCCTGGCCACCAAAATGCTCGAAATCGAAGCGGCGCACCGGATTGAGGAAAAAGCTCTCGACCACTTCGCGGTAAAGCGCGTCCTTGGAGGCGAAGTAGTGGTAGAAGGCGCCCTTGGATAGCCCGGTCGCCTTGAGAATCTGGCTCAGGCCGGTGCCGTCGAAACCGTGTTGCAGGAACAGCTGGAAACTCGCCGCAACGATGCGGTCGCGCGTCGTGGCGTGCGGGGCCGCGTCCTTGCCTTCGGCGGCGTCTTCGGAGGTGTGACCGGTCATGGCGAATCACCCGGTGTCTGTCAGACCGATCGGTCTGTAGCGGGTCCGGGCGTGTGCGGTCAATGCGAGGCCGCCGATACGCGGGGGAAAGCCGGCATCCACCTTTGCTCAACAGGCGCTAAGGCCGGCTGACATATTCGAGCGCACTGGCCAGCGAAACGAAGGGAATGCCGAGCGTGTCGGTGAGACCCATGGCGCAGGTCGAGACCGTCGTCACCCCGAGCGTGCAGGTATCGGGGATGTCGTTTTTGGCGAAACGCAGGGCATGGGCGTTGAGTTCCGGTTTGTACAGCCCCTTGTCGCCGGCAAAGCCGCAGCAGGTGACCGAGGTCAGAACCGCGATGTCCCTGGCGACGGTGCGCGCCAGCGCCTCGGTGTGCTTTTGTTCGTCCATGCGCTGGGCCGAGCAATTGTGATGCACGGCGACGACGTCCAGCGGCCGGGTGACGGTAAGGTGGGGCACCACCATGTCGAGAAGGAACTCGGCGCTGTCGCGCATCTCGCCGCCATCGCCCTGAATGTGAAGGGCGCAGGTCGACATGTCGGTCACAGAGGCAACAACCCCCGGTCCGCGCGCCATATCAAGCGTATCGGCAAGCTTGCGCCCGAGCTTCTCGGCTTCCTCGGGGAAGCCCTTTGAAGCGAAGGGCTGGCCGCAGCAGGCGCCCGAGAGCTTTTCGGGCACGACGGGCTGGTAGCCGGCGCGCACCAGCAAGGCCACCATGGCGTCGGTGACCGGCAAAAGCCCGAGATCGGTCTTCGGCGGACCGAACATGCGCGAGGCGCAGGCCGGGAAATAGAGCACGCGGCCGCGCGTCGCCGCGGTCTCGATGGTTTTCGGCTTGCCTGGGCCCGGCCGCATCGACCTGCCCGGGCGCGGCAGCTTGCCTTTCGACCAAGAATTGAGGGCGCCGGCGACGGAATCGACCGCCGTGTTGCCGATGGCGCTGCGGGCCAGGGTCTGGGCGCCGGCGGCAAGCCCGAAGCCAGTCTCGATGGCGCCGGTCGCCGAAGCGGCCAGCGCCGCGACCCGGTCGGCGGTGTTGCCGCGTCTGTCGGCGCGTTTGCCCATGATCATCGTGCCGGTCTCGATGCCGACCGGGCATCTGAGCGAACACAGATTGCAGGCGGCGCAGGTGTCCATGCCGGCGTGAACGAAGCCGTCGGCAAGCGCCTCCATCAGGTCCATGGCGCCGCCGGCCTTTTCGAGACGGGCCTGTTCGCGCGTCACGGCGATGCGCTGGCGCGGCGTCAGGGTCAGTCCGGCCGAAGGGCAGGCTGGCTCGCAAAAGCCGCATTCGATGCACAGGTCAATGAGGTCGTCGGCTTCGCCCATCGACTTGAGATTCTTGACGTGAATCTGATCGTCCTCGTTGAGGATGATGCCCGGATTGAGCCGGCGGTCCGGATCGAACAGCGTCTTGACGCGTTCCATGATCGCGTAAGCCTTCTTGCCCCATTCCAGCTCGACATAGGGGGCAACGGCGCGGCCGGTGCCGTGCTCGGCCTTGAGCGAACCGCCGAGTTCCACGGCAATCAGACCGGCGAGCGCGTCGCAGAAAGTGTCGAACTTTTCCGCGGCGCCGGGGCGGGAGAAATTCTCGGCCATCTGGAAATGAAGGTTCCCGGCCAGAGCGTGTCCGAAAATGATGGCGTCCTCGTAGCCGTGATCGTCGAGCAGGCGGCGCAGCTTGCCGACGACTTCGGGCAGGCGGTCGATCGGCACCGCCACGTCCTCGGTCAGCATTGTCGTGCCCTTGTCGCGGCTGGCGCCGGCCGAGGCGAACAAGCCCTTGCGGATATCCCAAAGGGCGATCTGCTGGTCAAGATCGGTGGTGAACAGGATCTCGCTCAGCGGCCCGACCTCGGCCATGGCCTTTGTCGCCTTGTCGACCTCGCCGGCAAGCCCTTCGGCGCTATCGGACATGATTTCGACCAGAACGGCCGGCGAGGTTTCGGTCAGGAACGGCAGATAGGGCGCCAGCGCCGGCTTGTCCTCGACTGTCTTGAGCGCCCGCCTTTCCATGAATTCGGCCGCCGAGACGCCGACATGGGCGAGCGAGCGAATGGCTTCGGCTGTCTTTTCCGCTGTCTCGTAAGGCACGATCGTCGTCGCCTTGTGCGGGTGATCGGGCACGGTGTCATAGGTGACTTCGGAGACAAAGCCGAGCGTGCCTTCCGAGCCGACCATCAGGTGGATCAGGATATCGATCGGATCGGTGAAATCGACGAGCGCATTGAGCGAATAGCCGACAGTGTTCTTGATGGAGTATTTGCGCCGGATCAGGTCGACCAGCTCGTTGTCGGACCGCACCTCTTCGCTCAGATCGATCAGTCCGGCAGCCAAGTCGGGCCGGGCCCTCAGAAAGGCTTCGCGCGAGGCCGGATCGCCGCTGTCGAGCAGCGTGCCGTCCTTCAGCATAAGGCGGAGGCGCGTCATGGTGTGGTATGTGTTCTGCACCACACCGCAGCACATGCCCGAGGAATTGTTGTTGACCACGCCGCCGATCTTGGCAGTGGCCTGGCTGGCCGGATCGGGGCCGAGCCGGCGGTTGAAGGGTCTGAGCGCGCTGTTGGCGACGGCGACGATTGTCGCCGGGCCGAGCGTCACCTTGTTGCCGTCCTCGGCGATATCGATCCGGCGCCAGCCGTCGCCGAGCACGCACAACAGGCCATCGGTCACCGCCTGGCCGGATAGCGAGGTGCCGGCGGCGCGGAAGGTCAGGTTGAGATCCTCGGCCTCGGCGGCGGCAAGAACGGCGGCGACCTCCTTTTCGGTCTCGACCAGAACGACGATCGCCGGCACCAGTCGGTAGAAGCTCGCGTCGCCCGAATAGGCGTAGGTGTACAAAGGATCGGTCTTGATCCGGTTGTCCGGGATCGCGCCCCTGAGGCGATCGGCAACCCTCAGGCCCTTCTGCTTCTTGTCCACCGCGCCCTCCCCTCGGCACTCCGACTGTCGCATGGATTTGTGTGAGCAATGCCCGGCGAAAGCAAGACCGGGGTGCGACAACCTGTATGGCTGTTCGCGGCGCACGCGCTGGCCCGGTCGGACGCGGCCCGCCTGCCGGACGCGGATTGCCCGAGCGTGCGGATCGTTCAGGCGCTTGATGGTCGGAAAGGTGGCCCGACGCTGCATATTCAGGCGCGTCGGGCCTGTCCCTTACTCGAACCCGACCGGTTCGAGCGGCTGATAGGGCGCTTCGAGCGCGGCGATCTCGTCGGCTTCGAGCCTGACGTCGAGGGCGGCGATCGAATCGGCAAGCTGTTCGGCGCTTGTCGCCCCGACGATCGGGGCGGTGATGACCGGCTTGGCCAAGAGCCAGGCCAGGGCGATCTGCGCCATCGGCAAAGAGCGGCGCGAAGCGAAATCGGCAACGGTGTCGACGATCTGCCTGGACGCCTCCTCGCCCTTTGAATAAAGCGCGCCGGCATAGGAATCGGTGCGGGAGCGCCTGGTGTCGGAACCCCAGGGCCGGGCCAGCCGTCCGCGCGCCAGCGGCGACCACGGGATGACGCCGATGCCTTCCTCGTGGCACAGCGGCAGCATCTCGCGCTCTTCCTCGCGATGCAGCAGGTTGACGTGGTTCTGCATCGAGACGAACGGCGCCCAGCCCTTCATGCGCTGGGTCATGATCATTTTCATGAACTGGTAGGCGAACATCGAGGAGGCGCCGAGATAGCGCACCTTGCCGGCGCGCACGACATCATTGAGCGCGTCGAGCGTTTCCTCGATCGGCGTGTTCGGATCGAACCGATGGATCTGGTAGAGATCGACATAGTCGGTGCCCAGCCGTTTCAGGCTTTCGTCGATCTCGTGCATGATCGCCTTGCGCGACTGGCCCATGCCATTGGGTCCGAGGCGCATGCGATGATGCACCTTGGTGGCGAGCACGACGTCCTCGCGCCGGACCATCGACCACAAGAGCTTGCCGGTGATGGTCTCCGAGGTGCCGCCCGAATACATGTTGGCGGTGTCGAAGAAATTGATGCCGGCATCGAGCGCCTGCCGGATGATGGGTTTCGATTTTTCTTCATCGAGCGCCCAGGGCCGCTGGCCCTCCGCGACGTCACCGAAGGCCATGCAGCCGAGACACAGGCGCGAGACCTCGAGCCCGGTCTTGCCCAAACGTGTGTAGTGCATGCTGATCTCCCCATATTCGCCGACGCGCGGATGATAGTCAGGACACTGGCGGGAACAAGGCCAATTGCGTCAAAAACCATCATCGACAGCCTTCTCGAAGCGGCGCAGGCTGGTGGCAAAACCAGGACCACTCCTGAACAGATGCTCGACGCCCTTTTCAACTCGGTGCTGCCGGTGTTCGCCATCGTCGGCATCGCCATCGGCCTTGCCCGCGCCGGCGTTTTCGACGTCTCGGTGGCGCAGGTCGTCAACAAATACCTGTTCCATATCGGCCTGCCCGTCCTGATGTTCGGGCTTCTGGCCCGCAGCGATATCACTGGTTACGACTGGGCCCTGCTCGGCGGCTATTTCGGCATCGAAGCCACAGTCTATCTCGCCGCTTTCCTGATTTTCCGCTTCTGGTTCAAGCGTCCCGCCGCCGAGGCCGTCATCCTCGGCATGGGGGCGTTCTTCGCCAATCACCTGATGTATGTCCTGCCGATCGCCATTGCCGAATATGGCGAACCGATCGGTCTGAAGATCATCACCCTGGTGACGCTCGACGCCGTCGTCTTCTATATCGGCTCGATGATCCTGCTCGAGATCCTGACCGGACAGGAGAACGGCGCAGGCGCTGCCGCCATTGCCAGAAAGATCGCCAGCAACCCGCAGATCGTCGCGGTGGTGCTCGGCCTCATCGCTTCCGCCATACGCCTGCCGATGGCCAATGGCATTGGCGTGTTCGCCACTTTCGTCGGCAATTCGGCGGCGCCCCTGTCCCTGTTCGCCCTCGGCCTGATCGTTTCCGAACAAAGGATCGGCGGCCGGCAGGCAGTGCCCTGGGCGCTGGTCGGCTTCAACATCGTCGCCATGCCGGCGATCGGCTATCTGGTCTTTGTGGTCGGGCTCGGCTTCGATATCGCGCGTGCGGCGCCGGCCGTGCTGGTCATGGCAGGCCCGGTCGGGTTGATGGCCTTCGTGCTGGCACTGCAATACCGCCAGCCGACCGGAGAGATCGCCAGGGCCGTACTGATCTCCACGGTGCTGTCGGTGATCACCGTGGCCATTGCCCTGCAGATCGTGTGATCAGCCGCCCGCCTGCATCGCGACAAGGCGCTTTTCCGAGGCGGCAACAACTGCCTTGGCGTTTTGCGCGATCAGCGCGTCCCACCAACCGCCATACAGGCGATCGTATGCGAGCCTGTCGGCGGCGGCGACAATGCGGCGGATGTCCCTGAGCGGCAATTGCACCATGTTGGGCACCGACCACATGAAGCTGACCCAGTCGCAGCCGGGCGTCGGCACGATGGTGTCGCCGGCAAGAATGGCGCCCTTGCCTCCGGCGCCGTCGGGCCAGTAGAGGAACGACGAACCGGGAAAATGCCCTCCGGTGACATGCAGGGTGAGCCCGTCTCCGAGATCGAGCGCGTCGCCGGAGAAATAGGTCACCTCGACATCGGTGTTCATCAGCCAGCCACGGTCGGCCTCGGGCAGGTAGACCGGCACATTTCCGAGCTTTCTCGCATTGGTCGCCAGCGCGCCATAAAGATGAGGGTGCGATGCGACCATGGCGCGGACGCCACCCAGGCGCATGATTTCGGCCAGCGCGTCATCGTCGAGCAGCGGCACGCCGTCGAACAGCACCCCGCCGTCGGGATGGGCAACAAGCACGGCCCTTTTGCCAAGATCGAGCGCCGGGGCGATGCCGATGCCGTAAAGGCCGGGTTCGAGTTCGCGGATGTCGGTACGATGACCCTCGGCGACGAGCTTTTCGGCGCTGGTCCATGTCTGCCCGCGCGGCGGCACGAACTGACGCGGGTCGGTGCAGATGGGACAGGTTTCCGGCGGATTTTCGCTATCGGGAAACTCGGCAAGGCAGGCAGTACAGATCCAGTTGGTCATGGCGGGTTTCCGGCAGTTCCGAGGATGGGCAAAGCTAGGTTTCACCCTATGGCCGCGCAACGGCAAAAGGCCCGGCGCGTTGTCGCACCGGGCCGTTGTCGCTGGTCCCGTCCGGATCTGGATTCTGGTTCAGATGTCGATGTCGGATTTGCCGATGTCCTCGGCCGCGCGCCTGAGGATTTCGGCGAGGCGCCTTTGCGTCGCCTCATCGCCGCGCACTGCCGAGGCGATTGCAGTTTTGAGGGCGCGCCTGGCCTCGTTGACTTCCGGCAGGACGTCGGGAATGTCGCGGTCCTGCGCCTCTTCGCGTTCGGCCATTTGCGCGCGCAGGACCTTGGCGCGCTTGCCGACGAGCACCAGCGTCTCGAGCGCCGCCTCGGCCTCGGCACGGTTTTCATCAAGATGGGCGCTGCCGGCATCGGTGATGGCATAGACCTTTTTGGAACCGTCCATCTCGGCGGTGGCAAAGCCCGCCTCCTCGAGATAGGTCAGGGCGGGATAGATGACGCCCGGGCTGGGGCTGTAGGCCTCTGCCGATTTCTCTTCCATGGCCTTGATGAGATCATAGCCGTGACGCGGGGCCTCGCCGATCAGCAGCAGGACGACGAGGCGCAGGTCCTGGCCGCGCAACATGCGCTTGAGGCGGAATTCGCCGCCAAAGCCGCCCGGACCGCCATGCCCCCCCTGCCTGTCGCCGGGAAAGCCTTCGAAACGATGACGGCGGCGGCCCATCATGTGGCGTTGGTGATCGTGGTGGTGTTGATGTTGGTACATAAGATCGCTCCTACGATATATCTTTGATTGATGACTACGTAGGCCTTCGCCGATCGAGAGTCAAGATATATCGTAAAATAGTTCTTAGTTGGGGCGCGGACACGAAAAAGCCCGGCGCAATGGCCGGGCTCGAAATCTCTTGTCTGCCTGAGGCGCCTACTCGGCCTTGGGCTCTTCGGCAGCGGCCTCTTCGGCAGGAGCTGCGGCGGCAGCTTCCTCGGCGGCCTTGGCAGCGGCCTCTTCGGCCTCCTTGGCGGCGGTCTCGGCTGCCAGCGCCTGGGCGGCGGCAACGCGCTCGGCTTCCTGCGCTGCCTTGGCCTCGGCCAGAGCCTGGCGCTCGTCGGCCTCGATCTTGCGGGTGCGCGAGTTGGTCGATTCGAAGATACGAGCCGACTTGCCGCGACGGTCGCGCAGGTAATAGAGCTTGGCCCGGCGCACCTTGCCGCGCTTCAGCACCTCGATGCGGTCGATATTGGGCGAGTGCACCGGGAAGACGCGCTCGACGCCTTCACCATAGGAAATCTTGCGGACAGTGAAGCTCTCCTGCAGTCCGCCGCCGGTGCGGGCAATGACGACGCCTTCATAGGCCTGCAGGCGTTCCTTGTTGCCTTCCTGGATGCGGACCCAGACCTTGACGGTGTCGCCGTGGCTGAATTCGGGAGTGGCGCGCTTGGAGGTGAGCTCTTCAAGCTGCTCTTTTTCGAGCTGTTCGATAATGTTCATCGGTTTTCCGTTCTGATCTTTTCAAAGGGAAGTTTTCCAGCGAGAACCATTGCCCGCCTTTTCTTCCGGTCTTGGTTGGACGGAGATTTCGTCGCGGCGGCTATACATGAGACGGGGAGCGGAGTCTATATGCCGAATGCATGATCAGGCCCACAATCCCTTGCATTGCGGGGCACGGATGCGATTGCATCGCCAGTCGAGTTGCTCTAGACAACGCCCCTCACGTGTCGAGGGGACAAACGTGCGAGCCACACGCTCCATCATCGCGGAACTGGCGCGCGTGCTGGCGGTGCTGGCATTCGGTTTTCTCGCCTTCTCCCCGCAGCCCGCTCCGATCGAGCGCTACGGCGTTTCCCCGGCAGTCTCCGCCGCCATTGACGGCGGCGCCGAGCTGCCCGGCGACCGCCACGATCCCCGTGTCTTGCTGACCAAGGCCTGCGACGGCTGTCGCCTTGGAGTTGCCGTCGTGCTGCCGGCTCCGGCGGCGTCCGTCGATGTCGCCGTGGTTGAGCGCACCCTGGTGCGCACGCTTGCGATTCCGTCTTTCGTCAGTCCGGCCCCCGCCCTTTCCGGCGGCGGCCCTCGCGCCCCACCCCTGACCGCACCCGTTTGAACCACACCAACACATCGGACTGAGTGCTGCCGTTGCCGCTTCGGCACGGCACAAGGGAAGTGAAATACATGAAGATCAAAACTGTTCTGACCGCCATCGCGGTCGTTTCCGCCTTCACCTTCACCGCAACCGCCAATGCCGAGGACATGAAGATGTCCGGCGACCAGATGAGCATGGCAAACATGGGCGAGGTCACGCCCGATCCGGCAAAGATGGAAACGGGCGTCACGCTCGGCGACCTCGTGCTCTATGACGCCTTCACCCGCGCCATGCCGCCGACCGCCCGCGCCGGCGGCGGCTTCGTCACCATCGTCAACACTGGCATGAACGACGACCGTCTGGTCTCTGCTGCTTCGCCGGCGGCAGAGGCGGTGCAGCTGCACACCATGAAGATGGACAATGGCGTCATGGTCATGCGCGAGCTCGAGAATGGCGTCGAACTGCCCGCCGGCAAGGCCGTCGCCCTCAAGCCGGGCGGCATGCATATCATGTTCATCGACGCTGTCGCGCCGTTCGCCGAGGGCGAAACGGTCGATGTCACGCTGAGCTTCGAAAAGGCCGGCGAAGTGACGCTGCACCTGCCGGTCGGCGCGCTCGGCTCGAAGGAAATGCCGGCGATGCACTGAGCAGGAAACGTCGGAAAAAACAACGAAGGCTCCAGGCGCCAGCGTCCGGAGCCTTTTTTTGCTGACTGGCGACTACTGTTCGAGGGCGATGAAGATCTCGGTCTGCAATTCGGCCTCGGGCACCTGGTCGGGGTCGTTGAGATAGAGCTCCCAGGTCGGCTTGCCATAGCGGTGGCCGTTCCATTTCATCTCGCCCATGATCTTGCCATAGGCCGCTTGCAGGCCGGCATAGGGACCGGTGTGCAGGGCATGGGCGGCCCGCGTCGCCGGCGTCTTGTCCGCCTTGACCACCCCTTCCGCCTTGCCGGCATCATCGGCGGATACCGTGAAGCCGGTCCGGAACTCCATCTCGTCCTCGGAATAGTCGTAATAGACCGAAATCGCCCCGCCGGCGGGCGGGATGGACTTTGCCTGCATGAAATTCCAAACCTCCCAGAACGCCTCGCCCATTGCCTTGCTGATATCCTCCGGCTTCATCGAGCTCTTGCGGGTAACGTAAAGATAGGGCTGTTCGGTGGTTTCGATGACATCGTAGCTGGCCATGTTCGTTCTCCTTCTGCCTGTCGGTTTCGCGCCGAACATGTTCCCGTTTTGTGTCGGTTTCTGGCAGGAGTTGGCAGCAAGAGGGTGCGGCGGGCTGTCACAGTTTACGTGCGAGCAGGTCCGGTCGCCTGAGGCGCGTCAGTTTCTCGGCTTGCTCGCGCCGCCATGTGTCGACCTTGCCATGATCGCCCGAGGTCAGCACTTCGGGAATGCTGCACCCCTCGAAGACCTGCGGTCGGGTGTAGTGCGGATATTCGAGCAGGCCCTGTTCGAAGCTTTCGTCCTTGTGGCTGTCCTCGGCCCCGAGCACTCCGGGCAAAAGCCGCACCACTGCTTCGAGCAGCACCATCGCTGCCACTTCGCCGCCGGCGAGAACATAATCGCCAATGGAAATCTCTTCGAGACTGCGGGCGTCGATGACGCGCTGGTCGACGCCTTCGAACCGTCCGCAGACGATGACGGCGCCCGGGCCTTCGGCCAGTTCGCGGGCCCGGCTTTGCGTCAGCGGCCGCCCGCGCGGGCTCATCAAAAGGCGCGGACGGGTGTCGGCTTCCGGCGAAACCGTGTCGATGGCGGCGGCAAGGATATCGGGCTTGAGCACCATGCCCGGCCCGCCGCCGGCCGGGGTATCGTCGACGGTGCGGTGCCGATCCGTAGCGAAATCGCGCAATTGCGTCGCTTCGAGCGACCACAAGCCCTCGCGCAGCCCGCGCCCGATCACCGAGGCCCCCAGGGGCCCCGGAAACAGCTCCGGGAACAGGGTAATGATATCGGCGCGGAAGCTCATTCTCCGTCCTTGCCGCTTGTCTCGCGCGCCTCGATCTCGGCCGGCGGGTCGAGCACGATATAGCCTTGCGGCACGGCGATTTCGGGGAAATTGGCCTTGGTAAAGGCGTAAAGGGCGCTGGCTCCGGAGCTCAGCGCAATCTCGACGACGTCGCCGGCCCCATGATCCTCGACCGTGCTGACCGTGCCGATGGTGCGGCCTTCCGGGGTACGGACGGCAAGCCCGATCAGATCGGCATAGTAGAAGTCGTCCTCATCGTCCTCGGGCGGCAGTTTTTCGCGGGCAACGAACAGTTCGGTACCGTTGAGTGCTTCGGCCGCGCTGCGGTCGGAGACGCCGGCAAGGCGCGCAATGACCATGTCCCTGGCCATGCGCGCCTTGACGATTTCGATTGTCGTGTCACCACGTCCGGTCGCCAGCGGACCATAGGACGCGATGTCGAGCGGGGCGGCGCAAAAGCTCTGGATGCGCACCTCGCCCTTGATGCCATGCGCCGCGCCGATCCGGCCCAGAAGGACCAGTCCGGAATCGGCAGGCTTGTTGTCCGACCGAGAGCCGGCCATCGCCTATTCGGCTTTGGCTTCTTCGGCGGCAGCTTCTTCGGCAGGAGCTTCTTCGGCAGGAGCTTCAGCCTCGGCAGCTGCTTCCGGCTCGGCCGGCGCTTCTTCCTTGGGAGCCGCTTCGGCTTCAGCCAGTTCGGCGGCCTTGGCGGCACGCTCTTCGGCGCGTTCCTTGGCTTTTTCGCCCGGCTCGGCCTTCTTCGGGTTGTTCTTGGCCGTGCGCTTCATCAGGCCGGCGGCGTCGAGGAAGCGGGCAACGCGGTCGGTTGCCTGAGCACCGACGGAAAGCCAGTGGGAAGCACGCTCGGTGTCGAGCTTGACGCGCTCGCCGCTGTCCTTGGGCAGCATCGGGTTGTACGAACCGATACGCTCGATGAAACGGCCGTCGCGCGGCGAACGGGCGTCGGCGATGACGATGTGGTAGAAGGGCCGCTTTTTCGAGCCAGCACGGGCCAGGCGGATCTTGAGAGCCATTTTCGGGTTACTCCTTAGGAAACGGTCTTGAGTTCGTTTGACAGGCTGTGACGGTAGACCTGTGCCGTCTTGCCATGGATTTCGAATTCGTAGTCGAGCCGGGCGCCAAGGCTTTCGGCCAACGCGCGTGAGGCGATGTTCTGCTTGTTGATCAGGCTGATGAGCGTTTTCCAGCCGAGGGCCCTGGCATAGCCGATAGCGGCGCGCGCTGCCTCGCCGGCATAGCCCTGACGCTGGAAGCGCGGCAGCACCGACCAGCCGACTTCCGCCTCGGGCCAGTCATCGGGATGCCACAGCCCGCAATAGCCGAGCGGGGTTTTATCCTCGGGGCGCTGCAGCACCCAGAACCCATAGCCGCGCAATAGCCACTGGCCGGCATAGCTCGCCATGCGGCGCCAGGCAGCGCCGCGCTCGGTCAGCGGTCCGCCGATATAGGCGCTGGCCTCGGGATCGGCCCAGAACGGTGCGAAGGTGTCGAGATCGTCATTGCGCCAGCCGCGCATGATCAGCCGTTCGGTCCTGAGTTCGGGGATCATTTCTTGTTGCCCTTGCCGCCAAGACCGGGAAGGCCAGGGAAACGCGGGGCGCCACCGAGACCGGGCAGGCCCGAACCGGAGGACTTGAGCAGATCGTTGACGTCGGTCGGCAATGCCTTTTGCGGCTTGGCCGGAGCCGGCTCGGCGCCCGCGCCCGCGCCCATCTGCTGCAGCGCCGCCGGGTCCATGCCCATCTCCCGCGCCATGCGTTCGAGCTGAACCGGGTCCATATTGGCCATGTCGGGCATGCCACCCGGGGGCATGCGCCCGCCGGTCATCCCGGCCATGGCCGCCGCCATGCCGCCCTTGCCGCGCGACATCTTCTTCATCATGTCGGCCATCTGGCGGTGCTGCTTGATCAGCTTGTTGATCTCGGAGACCTCGACGCCGGCACCGGCGGCGATGCGCTTGCGGCGCGAGGCGTTGAGCAGTTCGGGCTGAGCCCGTTCCTTCTTGGTCATCGAATTGATGATGGCGACGTGGCGGTCGAAGATCTTCTCGTCGACATTGGCGCCGGCCATGGCCTTCTTCATCTGGCCCATGCCCGGCATCAGGCCCATCAGCGCGCCCATGCCGCCCATCTTCTTCATCTGCAGAAGCTGGGACTTCAGGTCCTCGAGGTCGAATTTGCCCTTCTTGAGCTTCTTGGCCATCTTGGCCGCGTCGTCGGCCGTGACATGTTCGGCGGCCTTTTCGACAAGGGCGACGATATCGCCCATGCCGAGGATACGATCGGCAATGCGCGAGGGATGGAAATCCTCGAGCGCATCGAGCTTTTCGCCGGTACCAATCAGCTTTATCGGTTTGCCGGTCGCCGCGCGCATGGACAAAGCCGCACCACCGCGTCCGTCGCCGTCGACGCGGGTCATGACGATGCCGGTGATATCGAGACGGTTCTCGAACGAGCGGGCCAGGTTGACCGCGTCCTGGCCGGTTAGGGCATCGACGACCAGAAGAATTTCATGGGGCTTGGCGACCGCCTTGATCTCGGCCGTCTCGGCCATCAGCTCTTCGTCGATATGGGTGCGACCGGCCGTATCGAGCATCAAGACGTCGTAATTGCCGGTCCGCGCCTCGCGCTCGGCGCGCCGGGCGATCTCGACCGGTGTCTCGCCGGCAACGATCGGCAGCGTGTCGACGCCGACCTGCTCGCCGAGCACTCGCAATTGCTCCATGGCCGCCGGCCGGCGGGTGTCGAGCGAGGCCATGAGGACGCGCTTGTTCTGGCGGTCCTTCAACCGGCGGGAGATCTTGGCGGTGGTCGTCGTCTTGCCCGAGCCCTGCAAGCCGACCATCAGCATGGCAACGGGCGGGCTGGCGGCAAGCGAGATCGGCACCGCCTCTTCGCCGAGCACCCTGACCAGTTCGTCGTGGACGATCTTGACGACCTGCTGGCCCGGCGTCACCGACTTGGTAACCTCGGCGCCGACGGCACGTTCGCCGACCTGGGTGGTGAAGGCCTTGACGACCTCGAGGGAAACATCGGCCTCGATCAGCGCCCGGCGGATTTCTCTGAGGGCCAGATCGACGTCGCCGGCACTCAGGGCACCGCGACCCGTCAGACCCTTGAAGATAGTACCCAGCCGATCGCTGAGGGATTCGAACATGGTGTTTCCCTTCACTTCTGCCTTTGCGCCGGACCTATTTGGGAACGAAAAACCCAAATGCCAAACAACACCCGCGGGCGCAACGCGCTGGCGGGTGGTGACCGCGTGTCTCGTGGATCACGCTGGTGGCTCGGTCTCAGATACTGAGCAGAGTTGGACGGCTTTTAGGCCGGGTCCGCCAAAGAGTCAATTCGCCGCTTCGGCGTCGAGGGCGTCGAGAAGTGCGGGAATGTCGTCGATCGACCCGGCCAGCCTGGCGCTGACGGCGCAATTGAAGGTCACCGTCTTGCGGCCGGGCACGAAAACGCACATGTCGAGCCCGGGGTGATAGGAACCGGCATGGACCGGTTCGACGAGGTTTCTGGCCAGCGGGCCGCTGAGCCGGTGCGGCGGGGTCACCGACAGGTTGAGGTGATAAAAGCCGGCGAAGCGGAAGATACGGTCCGAATAGATGAAGGGCAGCCAGCGCCGCATCAGGCGATGGGCGCCGAACACGGCGTGCAAAAGCCCCTGCGTCTCGCGCCGGTCGATCCTGTCGAGCCGGTCGATCTCGGCCTCGACCCCGCGGGCGAAAGTCATGAAATCGGCACTGACCGGGAACCTCGCCTCGGTCATCCAGTGGCGGAAATAGGCGCCTTCGCCGCCAGCGCGACCGGCTGTGTCCATGTTGGCATAGATGGCCGAGAGGCGTCTTCGCGAATAGCCCTTGCCGCCGCGGTTGAGCGCAAAACAGGCGAGCGCGAACATCAGGGCGCGCTGGCGCAGACCAAGCCGGGCGGCGACACGTCTGATCTGGTCGCGTTCGAACACCAGGCTCTTTGCCAGCTTGTCGGTCCGTCGCGGCGCGATGGCCAGCGCCAGCAGCAACTGCGCCGGTCCGAGCACGGCGGCGGTCAGTTTGAAACCGAGCCGGCGCAAAAGCGAATGGCGCACGACCGGTGCGTTGAGCGCCGTGTGCCCGGTCGGCAGCGACCGGCTCATCAGGGCCGAATCGGCGCCCTCGAACAATGAATGGGTCGACACCACCAAAAGCGCCGCCCGCCGCCCGTCCGCGTCGGGTCCGTCGCGGCGGATGGCGGCGCGGACGCGGATCATCGGCAGATCGTGGCGATCGAAGATCTCGGCGCCGGAAACGTCCCAGGCATCGGGATAGGCGGAAAGTTCGTCAGTCTCCTCGATCGAGACAACACCGGCCAGCACCGCCCGGTCGAGCGGATTGCCGGTCAGCGCCTCATGGAGCGCGCCGAGCTCGGGGATGTGCGAAGCGACATCCATGGCGAGATCGACAAGGCCGTCCCGATCCGGAACGGTAGTGAAGAAGGCGGAGAAATAGACGGACTGGCGAGCCTGGTGGCAGTACCATTGGTGACTGGTGAAGCGCGCAAAGGCGCTCCTGGCCACGGGCGTGGCCGCGCGCCAGCCATCGGCGGCGGTGTCGGCGATTTCGGGCAGGGCCAAAACCTAGTTCCGACGCAGCGGCTTCTTGCCCTGCTTCTCGAATTCCGCTTCGAGTTTCTGCTCCAGCGCAACCAGATCTTCCGGCAGCGGCAGGCCTTCGGCGCGCAATTCGTTGAGCCGCTCGCGCACCATCTCCTCGAGTTCGTGCAGATCGTGCGGCTGGTTGGTCATCTTTTCCAGAAGATCGATGATCTGCGCCTTGATGTCGTCGAAGGCCATGAACGGCTCCCCAATAAACTCCCCACCTCCTTCGGCTAACCCCGTTACGTCTCGGACGCAAGGGGATTGCAGTGCCGAACGCGGCTCAACTAAGGTTCGGGCAAGACGTTTATTCGAGGACCGGAAATGCCCGAGACCCAGTTTGCCGCCGAAATCGACCGCCTTGCCGAAGTCGCCATCAAGGTCGGTGTCCGCCTGACCGAAGGCCAGGACTTGATCGTCACCTCCCCGGTCGCGGCCCTGCCGCTCGCTCGCCGCATTGCCGCGGAGGCCTACAAGGCCGGGGCGGGACTGGTGACGGTGCTGCTCAATGACGAGGACATCGCTCTGGCGCGCTACCGCCACGGCTCCGACGCCAGTTTCGACCGCGCCGCCAACTGGCTGTACGAGGGCATGGGCAAGGCCTATGGCGCCAATACCGCCCGCCTGGCCATCGTCGGGGACAACCCGATGGCGCTGAGCGCCGAGGATCCGGAAAAGGTCGCCCGCGCCAATCGCGCCAATTCGCTGGCCTACAAGCCGGCGCTGGAAAAGATCGCCGGTTTCGACATCAACTGGTCGATCGTGTCCTATCCGACCGCCGCCTGGGCCAGGGTGGTTTTTCCCGACGACCAGGAGGAAATGGCCGTGGCCAAGCTGGCCCATGCCGTTTTCGCCGCCTCACGCGTCGATGGCGACGATCCGATCGGCGCCTGGACGGCGCACAACGCCGTGCTCCGGCAAAAGGCCACCTGGCTCGACGACGAAAACTTCGCGGCGCTGCACTTCACCGGACCGGGTACCGACCTGACCGTCGGACTGGCCGATGGCCACCACTGGGCCGGCGGCGAGGCAACGGCCAAGAACGGCGTCACCTGCAACGCCAATATCCCGACCGAGGAAGTCTTCACCACGCCGCACGCGATGAAGGTCGAGGGCACGGTCAGCGCCACCAAGCCGCTGTCGCACCAGGGCACGCTGATCGAAGACATCTCGGTGCGTTTCGAGGCGGGCAGGATCGTCGAGGCCCATGCCAGCCGTGGCGAGAACGTGCTCAACCGGCTGATCGACACCGACGAGGGCGCCCGCCGGCTCGGCGAAGTAGCTCTTGTGCCCCACTCCTCGCCGATCTCGCAATCGGGGATCCTGTTCTACAACACGCTTTACGACGAAAACGCCGCCTGCCACATCGCCCTCGGCCAGTGCTATGCAAAGGCCTTCCGCGACGGCACCTCCATGACGCCGGACGAGATCAAGGCCAAGGGCGGCAATTCCTCGCTGATCCATGTCGACTGGATGATCGGTTCGGACAAGGTCGATATCGACGGCATTAAGCAGGACGGCGCACGCGTGCCGGTGTTCCGAAAGGGCGAGTGGGCGTGAGCCCTTTTCTGATCGCCTTTGCGGGTCTGCCAGGCGTCGGAAAAACAACAATTGCTCGCAAGGTGGCGCTTCGGCTTGGCGCCGCCTACCTGCGCGTCGATACGGTCGAACAGGCCCTGCGGCAGTCGGGAGAGATGGCGGAATTGGTCACTGCCGGCTATTCTGTCCTCAACGCGCTGGCTGCCGACAACCTGGCGCTCGGACGAAGCGTGGTCGCCGATTCGGTCAACCCCATATCCTGGTCGCGAAACGCCTGGCGCGACGTGGCGACGGAGGCATCCGCGCACCTGGTCGGCGTGGAATTGGTCTGCGATGACATCGATGAGCACCGCCGGCGGGTCGAGACGCGCCAGCCCGACATCGCCGGCCTCCACCTGCCCGACTGGCAGGCTGTCGAAAGCCGCAACTACGAGGACTGGACCAATGCCGACATCCGCATCGACACCGCCAGGCACGGCGCCGAAGACGCCGCGGCCATGATTCTGGCTCATGTCGCGGCAGCGCGCCGGCCGGCTTAGACCTTAGTAGGCCAGTCGCAATCCACCCCAGTGCTCGCCATTGACGACAATCGGGGCCGAGGCGTCCTTCATCAGGACGAAATTGCCGCCGCCCATGTCGCGTCGATAGGTCTGCAGCAGGAACGGCTTTGTATTGCGCCCGGCGGCAAGACCGGTGCGGTCGTCGAAGATGCGACGGTTCCGGCAATTGCCGGCGTTCCACACCGGATCGTCCGACGGCGGCCGTGAATAGACGAGATTGTGCGTCGGCAGATAGCCGTTGACATCGACCGCGGCGCAAAAGGCGATACGCGGATTGAACTTCAGCACCGGCTCCTGGATCTCGGGCAGGTGGGCGTCGGTGAAATCGAGATAGCGCGTGGCATACTGCTCGGGGTCTGTGCCGGCGATGGGGCGGTAGCTGCGGTCGAACAGATCGGCGTGGCTGAGCTTGCCGGTTGCCAGTGCCGTCTCGAAGATCGCAGCGATGCGCCCGGCGGTCTCGACGGCCTTGGCGATATAGGGCGTGTCGTCGGTCTCGACGCCACTATCGACGACAAAACCCATGAACTGCTCGGAAATGCCGAGAATGGACTCGGCATGCTCATGGGCGATGTCGAGCTTTTCGTGGGTCACATCGATCGACCGGACGATGTCGCGGAGCCTTGTGCCGAGGGCATTGAAGCTCTCGGTATTGGCCTTGACCGGCTTGGCCATGTCCTCGGCATTGCGCACCAACATCTCGACGGTCGCGGCCAGCTGGGCCAGCTGGGCGTTGGATTGGGCGGCGCGGTCGGCATTCATGGCCGAATTCTCGGCGACCACGGCATTGGCCTGGGCCGTCTGCTGCAGCACGGACAATTGGGTATTGAGCGCCGCGATGGCGGCGGCGTTCTGGCCGGTGAAGGTCTTGATCTGGTCGGCCAACCCCTTGACGGCATTGGCGATGATGGCAAAGCCCCGTCCGGCATCGCCGGCCCGCGCCGCCTCGACCGAGGCATTGAGCGCCAGCAATTGCGTTTCCTGGGCAATGGTCTCGATGGCGGTGCTGGCCTTCTCAATGCGGGCGATTGTCGTCCCGGCTTCCGACAGCGAGGAATGAAGGCCGAGCGACCCCTCGCCAAGCTGTTTGAGCGCCGATGTCGAAGTATCGAGCGCCTCGGAAATGGCCGAGGTCGATTGCCCGAGCAGTTCGGTTGCCTCACCCGCCATCTGTTGCGTGCTGGCCATGGCGCGCTCGAGATCGGCATTGGAATCGCGCATCGTGCGGGCGCTGGTCACGGCGTGACGCGCCTGCTCGAACTGAAACGTACCCAGTTCGGACAGGTCCGCGACCAGTCCGCTGAGATCGGCGATGGCGATCGACAGCCCGCCGATGCCCCGCCCGATGCCCTTGAGTGCCTCCGATGCATCCGGTTGTGCATCGCCCGACAATCGTGCGCCCTCTGCACTCATGTCTCCCCCCGATCAATCTGGTAAATTTTCCTCAAGTTGAACCTTTCGGTGCGCGGCACCAACAAAAGGTTAACCCAGGCGCCCCGAAGCTCGAATTCGCCGCCGGGCCCCGAACTGGCATTTGCCGCATTTGTGCGCCATATAGGGGCGTATTCACCGCGCGGGCCGACGCGAAGGCGCCGGCCATGCGTGTTGGCGTGTGCCGAAACCGGAGGTTTCGGACGGTGCGAACCCTTTGAGGCTGCTGGAATGCCGATCGCCTATTTGAAGATGAACGGGTTGGGGAACGATTTCGTCGTCGTCGATACGCGTGCCAAGCCGCACAGCTTCAGCGAGGACGAAGTGCGCATGATCGCCGACCGCGACAATGGTATCGGCTGCGACCAGTTCATCGTCATGGAAAAGGCACGGGCCGAAAGCGGCGACGTGTTCATGCGCATCTACAACCAGGATGGCAGCGAGGTCGACGCCTGCGGCAATGCCTCGCGCTGCGTCGCTGCGCTTGTCGCCGAGGAGATCGGGCGCACCGCCATCACCATTGAGACCAAGGCCGGCCTGCTTGCCGCCGAGGTCAGGGATGGCGAAGTGAGCGTCGACATGGGCGTGCCGCGCTTCGGCTGGGATCAGATCCCGCTGGCCGAGGAATTCGCCGACACCACCGGCATCGAACTGCAGATCGGCCCGATCGACGCACCGGTGCTGCACACGCCGTCCGTTGTCAATGTCGGCAACCCGCATGCGATCTTCTGGGTCAAGAATGATCCGGAGGACTACGATCTGCACCTGTTCGGGCCGCTGCTCGAAAACCACCCGATCTTTCCCGAGCGCGCCAATATCTCGGTGGCGCAGGTGCTCGGCGACGAACTCATCAAGGTCCGTACCTGGGAACGCGGCGTCGGGCTGACCCGGGCCTGTGGCACCGCCGCCTGCGCCACCGCCGTCGCCGCCGCCCGCAAGGGGCTGACCGGCCGAACGGTGACGATCGAACTGCCCGGCGGCCAGTTGAAGCTCGAATGGCGCGAAGCCGACAGCCATATCATCATGACCGGCCCATGGTCGCTCGACGGCAGGGGCGAACTGCCCGGCCACTTCGTCAAGGAGCCCGCGGCATGACGGCCAGCATCAAGACGCTGACCTTCGGCTGCCGGCTCAACACCTATGAATCCGAGGTGATGCGGGCTGAAGCCGAAAAGGCCGGCCTTTCCAATCTCGTCATCGTCAATTCCTGCGCCGTCACCGGCGAGGCGGTGCGCCAGGCGCGCCAGGCCATCCGCAAAGCGCGGCGCGAGAACCCGGACGCACGCATCCTGGTCACCGGCTGCGCCGCCCAGACCGAAGCCGAAACTTTCGCCGGCATGGCGGAGGTCGATCTCGTCATCGGCAATGCCGAAAAACTCGAGACCGCGACCTATGAGCGCCTCGCCTTCGGGGCGCCGATCAACGACAAGATTCTCGTGAACGACATCATGAGCGTGACCGAGACCGCCGGCCACATGATCGAGGGGCTGGACGGGCGCGCCCGCGCCTTCGTGCAGGTGCAGAACGGCTGCGATCACCGCTGCACCTTCTGCATCATCCCCTATGGCCGCGGTCCGTCGCGCTCGGTGCCGGCCGGCGCCGTGGTCGAACAGATCAAGACGCTTGTCGGCAATGGCTACAAGGAAGTGGTGCTGACCGGGGTCGACATCACCTCATACGGACCTGACCTGCCCGGCACGCAAAGTCTCGGCACGCTGGTGCAGCAGATCCTCAGGCATGTGCCCGACCTGCCGCGCCTGAGGATTTCCTCGCTCGATTCGATCGAGGCCGACACGGCGCTGACCGACGCCATTTCCGGCGACACCCGCGTGATGCCGCATCTGCACCTGTCGCTGCAATCGGGCGACAACATGATCCTGAAGCGCATGAAACGCCGGCATTTGCGCGAAGACACGCTGGAATTCGTCAGTGACATGCGCCGGGTCCGGCCCGACATGGTCTTCGGCGCCGACATCATTGCCGGCTTCCCGACCGAGACCGAGGAGATGTTCGCGAACTCGCTCGCCATTGTTTCCGAGGCCGACCTCACCTATCTGCATGTCTTCCCCTATTCCAGGCGCAAGGGCACGCCGGCGGCACGCATTCCCAACCAGGTGCCGAAGGCCGTGGCCAAGGAACGGGCGGCGCGCTTGCGGGCGCTGGGCGAGGCACAGTTCGCAAAACTGTGCCGGAGCCGCATCGGCAGGACGGAAAAGGTGCTGGTCGAACGCAACGGGCTCGGACGGACCGAGCAGTTCGTTCCGGTCAGCCTCGCGAGTGGCCAGCCGGGCGAGATCGTCGAGATCGAGATCTCGGCGGCAAGTGAAACCGGCCTCATCGGCATGGACGAAAAGGCATTGGCGTGACGGAAAAGAAGAACCCGGGACTGTTCGGACGCCTGTTCGGCAACAGGTCGGGCGGCAATGACACTGACACCGCCGAAGTACCGGAAACTCCGACGCCGGTGCCCGAGGCGCAACCCGAGACACAGAACGACACCCCGCCGGCGCCGGATAGCTTCGATCCCGGTCCGCCCGAGACGACGCCGGAATATGCCGAGGAAAAATCCGCCGAACCGGAAGTGATTCCGGCAGAGACACCCGAGCCCAAGCCGGAAAGGAAAAGCTGGTTCCAGCGCCTTGCTTCCGGACTTCGGCGCACCTCCGACCAGCTCGGCGGCGGCATTGCCGGGGTCTTCACCAAGAAGAAACTCGACCGCGAGACGCTGCAGGAGCTCGAGGACATCCTCATCTCCGCCGATCTCGGAATCGAGACGGCGACCAATATCACCGAGGCGCTTGCCGCCGACCGCTATGACAAGGAAATCTCGACCGAAGAAGTGAGCGCTGCCATGGCCGCGGAGGTCGAAAAGGTCCTGACCCCGGTGGCAATGCCTCTGGAGATCACCGGACACAGGCCTTTCGTCATCCTGATGGTCGGCGTCAACGGCTCGGGCAAGACCACCACCATCGGCAAGCTGACCCAGAAACTGCGTGCCGAGGGCAAGTCGGTGTTGCTGGCCGCCGGCGACACCTTCCGTGCAGCCGCTGTCGAGCAGCTGCAGGTCTGGGGCCAGCGCACAGGCGTCGAATGCATTACCAAGCCGACTGGCGCGGATGCCTCGGGGCTGGCCTATGAAGCGGTCGAAAAGGCCAAGGCTGATGGCACCGACGTGCTGATCATCGACACGGCCGGCCGGTTGCAGAACCGCGACGAGCTGATGGCCGAACTCGAAAAGATCATTCGCGTCATAAAAAAGCTCGACGATTCTGCGCCTCATGCCGTGCTGTTGACGCTTGACGCCACCACGGGCCAGAACGCCCTCAATCAGGTCGATATCTTCGGCAAGCGCGCCGGCGTCACCGGCCTTGTCATGACAAAGCTCGACGGCACGGCCCGCGGCGGCATTCTCGTCGCCATCGCCGCCCGCTACAAACTGCCGGTGCATTTCATCGGCGTCGGCGAGGCTGTCGAGGATCTCGAACCGTTCTCGGCGCGCGATTTCGCCGCCCTGATCGCCGGAAAGGACTGACGATGACCGAGGACAAGACCGCCACGCCCGACGCCCCGGCCATGGCCGGCGATCCCAAGCAGCAGTTCATCAAGCTGGCGCTTGAGCTCGGGCCGCTGGTGCTGTTCTTCATCATGAACGGCCGCGCCGGCATCTTCACCGCCACCGCCTGGTTCATGGCGGCGATGGTCGTCTCGCTGGCGATTTCCTGGCTGATCTTCAAGCGTATCGCCGTCATGCCGCTGGTCACCGGCGTGGTTGTGATGATCTTCGGTAGCCTGACGCTCATCCTGCAGGACGACACATTCATCAAGATGAAGCCGACAATCGTCAACACGCTGTTCGGTGGCGTGCTGCTCGGCGGATTGCCTTTCGGACACCCGCTGCTGAAATATGTCTTCGGCGAGGTCTACAAGCTGACCGAAAAGGGCTGGAACGTCTTGTCCCTGCGCTGGGGCGTGTTCTTCCTGGTGCTGGCCGTGCTCAACGAGGTCGTGTGGCGCGGATTCTCGACCGACGCCTGGGTTGCATTCAAGGTCTGGGGAATCATGCCGATCACGCTGATCTTCTCGTTCTTCCAGTTGCCGGCCCTGACCAAATACGCCGATCACGGCAGCGCAGAGGCAACCGAACAGGCGAACTGACGCGATTGACGTTCCGGCACGGCCGGACCAGGCGCTCCATATCCCGGTACTGTTGCTTTTTCGAACTGCAAAGGCGCTGTACGCTTATTGCTGCGAATGCTCTAGGTGTCGAGCCGGTACTTGCGGAAGGTCTCGCCGTCATAGGCGATTTCGCCAACAAAGCTGGCTCCGAGCCGGTCAAGCCCGCGCAAGTGCCGGCGCGACGGCGGCAGCAGGAAGGTGACGTGGCCGATGCGCGGATCGGCCTTGGCGAACTCGATCGCCTTGCGGGTGATCCGCGGCCCGAGACCGAACAGGCCCGGCTTCAGCACCAGGCCGAAATCCCACTCGCCGTCCTCGAGCTGGAAGCCGCCCCAGCCGACATAGGTGCCGTTCGACAGGATGGCCCAGTGCCCGAGCCCGTCGCGCTGCCAGTACCCTTCCTTGTCGGAAACAAACGTCACGCTGTTGTCCCTGCCCCATCCGCCCTTGAGCAGCGGCATGTGTTCGGCAACCCTCGGATCGGCCATATGGGCGGTGATGTCGTCGAGCGAGACGTCCGTCAGTCGGACGAAGCTGATATCCGAATTGGATGGGGCAGGCATAGCGTGTTTCCGGTGCACCAGTTCTAGCGGCGGTCCCCAAACCACGCGCTCTCGATCAAGTCCAGACACAACCAGTTTATCGCCGGCCGCGTCCGGCTAGCCCCCACCTGCAGCCGCGAGCGCCGGTAGCACGCCGTCCCTCAAGGATTGCTCGGTGATCGGGCCGGTGTGCTTGTAGGTGATGACGCCAAGGGCATTGACCACGAAGCTCTCCGGCACGCCGTAGACACCCCAGTCGATCGAGACCCGCCCGTTGGTGTCGGCGCCAATCCGTTCGTAGGGATTGCCGAGATCGGCGAGGAAGACCCGGGCGTTTTCCGGAGCGTCCTTCTGGTTGATGCCGTAGATCGGGACGCCGGTCTTGGCGAGTTCCATCAGGATCGGATGCTCGTCGCGGCAGGGAATGCACCAGGAGGCAAAGACATTGACCAGCGTCACCTGGCCCTTGAGGGACGCGGTGTCGAAGCCCGGAATGTCCAGACCCTCGATCGGCGCGAGCGCGAAGTCCGGCGCCGGCTTGTCGAGCATGACCGAGGGCACCAGATTGGTGTCGCGGTCGATGGTGGCGGCGAACAGCCAGACAAGGCCGACCAGCACGATGATTGGCACCAGCGCAAAGGACAGTCGTCTCACCTTGGGCGCTCCTTGTTGCGCTGCGCCTCGAGTGCGTTCAGGCGCCGCCTGCGGGCGCGTCCACTGATGACGACGAAGCCGACAAGCGCCGCGGTGACGGCGAACACGCCGACATAGGCGGCGATGATGAAGATGGCGTGCGGTCCAAGTTCGGGCATCAGGTGGCGTGCTCCGCCGTCATGCGGCGTTCAAGGGCCGAGATGCGGCGCGAAACGATTTCGGAACGCATCATCAGGATCTGCAGAAGGGCGAACAGGAAGGTGAAGGCGAAGAGCATGACGAACAGCGGCATCAGGATGCTCATCGGCATGCGCGGTCCGCCAGCAACGAACACGCTCGCCGGCTGGTGCAGGGTGTTCCACCAGTCGACCGAGAACTTGATAACCGGAATGTTGATGGCGCCGACAAGCGTGAGGATGGCGACGAATTTGGCGGCCCTGAGCTTGTCCTCGAATGCCGCCCACAAGGCGATCAGTCCGAGATAGATGAACAAGAGGATCAGGGTCGAGGTCATGCGCCCGTCCCATTCCCAGAACGTGCCCCAGGTCGGCCGACCCCAGAGCGCACCGGTGAACAATGCCAGGATGGTGAACACGGCGCCGAGCGGAGCCGCCGCCTTCATGGCGACATCGGCCATGGGGTGGCGCCAGACCAGCGTGCCGATGGCCGCGACCGTCATGATGCCGTAGACGAGCTGGCTGAGCCAGGCGTTGGGCACGTGGACATACATGATCCTGACCGTCGCTCCCATCTGGTAGTCTTCGGGCGAGCCATAGAGCGCCAGCCACAGTCCCCAGACGAAAAGACCCGCCGAAATCGCGGCCAAAGGCCAGATCAGGTAGGCGGACCAGGAAAGGAACTGGCCGGGATGCGCCAGTTTTTCGTACCAGCGCATCGGACGGGCTGTTTCAGTGCTTGCCATGGGCAGGTCGTCTCCGGCTCGTGTCGGACAGGCAGCCTTGTTAGTCTTCGCTCAATCTGAGCGCAAGACCGGCAGCAAACGGGGCAATTGCGACAAGTACAAGGCTGAGCGCCATCAACAGCAGCATTGCCGCGCGATCGGCGCCCGGCGCCGCCGGCGGCGCCACCGCGCCGATACCGAAAATCAGGATCGGCACGGCAAGCGGCAAAATGAGAACCGGCGCGATCAGCCCGCCGCGCCTGAGCGAGACGGTCACGGCCGCCCCGATGGCCCCGAGCGCCAGAAGGCCCGGCGAACCGGCAAGAAGCGACAGTATCATCCTCGCCAGCGTTTCCAGGCTCATGCCGAGCAAAAGTGCGTGAACGGGCACCGCGATCACCAGCGGCATGATCACCGACAGCCAGAAGGCGGCGAGCTTGGCCATGACGATGGTCTCCATCGAGATGGCGGCATTGCGGAAGGCGCGCAGCGATCCGTCCTCGGCATCGGTCTTGAACAGCCGGTCGAGCGCCAATAGCAGCGCCAGCAGTGCCGCGACCCAGGTGATGCCCGGTGCGATGCGGGCAAGCAGGACCTTGTCCGGCCCGACGGCGAAAGGCATCAGCGCCCCGACAAGGACGAAAAACAGCAACAGCGTCAGCAGGTCACCGCCGGCGGCAATGGCCAGCCGGATGTCGCGGCGGACGATGGCGATGAAAGGCTTCATCCGCGCCTCCCGAGCGATAGCGTGCGCGGCTTGTTTGCAAGCTTCAATGGCAGGTGGGAAGCAATGACCGCCAGCCCGCCGGCACCGAGATGGGTGTCGATCAGTTCGCCGACCCAGGTGTCGCCCTGGCTGTCGAGCGCCGCCGTCGGCTCGTCGAGCAGCCAGATCGGGCGCGGCGCCACCAGCAGGCGACTGATCGCCAGCCGCCGCACCTGTCCGGCTGACAGCAATCCGGCGGAGAAATCGGCGGCATGGGCGAGCCGCGCCCGATCGAGCGCCGGGCCGATCAGCGCCCGGTCGCCGCCATTGATATCGGCCCAGAATTCGAGATTGTGTCTGAGGCTTAGATTGGGTTTGACCGCCGGCAGGTGCGAGAGGAAGTGGACATCGGCGCCGGGCCGGTCCTCCTCGCCCTGGCCGTGCCAGACGATCTTGCCGGCATGATCGAGCAGCCCGGCAAGGCACATCAGAAGGCTCGACTTGCCGGCCCCGTTCGGTCCGGAAAGCACCAGCGCCTCGCCGGGACCGAGCCTGAGACCCAGTCCGGACAGGATTTCCCGCCCGCCGCGTGTGCAGGCGAGTCCTTCGACTGTCAGGCGCCTGACGGCAAAATGGCTGGGGTAGAACATGAAGCCAGTCATAAAACCGGAAAACTCGGTACTGGCAAGCCAAGACTGTTTTGATTATAAGGCCGGCACATTCGAACCTTCGCGCGCGGGGGGAACCGGCAGCCTTTGCCGGCCGCCGAGAGGTTCGATTGATTGATCACCTCAGCAAACCAGGCAGTTCTTCATGGCACAATCTTCACTCGACAGCTTCAAATCCAGGAAAACTCTCGTCGTCGGAGGCAAGACCTACGTCTATTACTCCCTGCCCGACGCAGAAAAGAACGGATTGCCGGGAATCTCGCGGCTGCCGAATTCGATGAAGGTTGTGCTCGAGAACCTGTTGCGCTTCGAAGACGGGCGCACGGTGAAAAAGGAGGACATCCTCGCCATCGCCGAATGGCTCAAGTCCCGCAAGTCCGACCACGAGATCCAGTACCGCCCGGCGCGTGTGCTGATGCAGGATTTCACCGGCGTGCCGGCAGTCGTCGATCTCGCCGCCATGCGCGACGCCACCGCCAAGCTCGGCGCCGATCCGCAGAAGATCAACCCGCTGGTGCCGGTCGACCTCGTGATCGATCACTCGGTCATGGTCGACAATTTCGGTACGGCGCTGGCCTTCCGCAACAATGTCGAGCTCGAATACGAGCGCAACGGCGAACGCTACGAATTCCTCCGGTGGGGGCAGTCGGCCTTCGACAACTTCCGCGTCGTGCCGCCCGGCACCGGCATCTGCCACCAGGTCAATCTGGAATATCTGGCCCAGACCGTGTGGACCAAGGACGAGGATGGCGAAACCATCGCCTATCCGGACACGCTCGTCGGTACCGACAGCCACACCACCATGGTCAACGGGCTCAGTGTCCTTGGCTGGGGCGTCGGCGGCATCGAGGCGGAAGCCGCCATGCTCGGCCAGCCGATCACCATGCTGATCCCGGAAGTCGTCGGCTTCAAGCTCACCGGCAAGATCGCCGAAGGCATCACCGCCACCGACCTCGTTTTGACCGTCGTTGAAATGCTCAGGAAGAAAGGCGTTGTCGGCAAGTTCGTCGAGTTCTACGGCCCGGGCCTTGATGCCCTGAGCCTCGAGGATCAGGCGACCATTGCCAACATGGCGCCCGAATATGGCGCCACCTGCGGCTTCTTCCCGGTCGATGGTGACACGCTCAACTATCTGACGACATCGGGCCGAACCGCCGAGCGCGTGGCGCTGGTCGAGGCCTATGCCAAGGCGCAGGGCATGTATCGCGACACGTCCGCGCCCGAACCGGTGTTCACCGACACGCTCGAACTCGACCTCAATTCGGTCGTGCCCTCGATCTCCGGCCCGAAGCGCCCGCAGGACCGTGTCGTTCTTGCCGAAGCCGACGAGAAATTCGCCGCCGCGCTGGCCGGCGAGTTCGCCAAGACCGATACGCCCAAGGCCGCCGTCGAAGGCAGTGACTATACGGTCACCCATGGCGATGTCGTCATCGCCGCCATCACCTCGTGCACCAACACCTCGAACCCGTCGGTGCTGGTCGCGGCCGGCCTTGTCGCCCGCAAGGCGCGCGAGCTCGGGTTGTCCGTCAAGCCGTGGGTCAAGACCTCGCTGGCGCCCGGATCCCAGGTCGTCACCGACTACCTGACCGCCTCGGGCCTGCAGGACGATCTCGACGCCATGGGCTTCAATCTGGTCGGCTATGGCTGCACCACCTGCATCGGCAATTCCGGCCCGCTGCCGGCGCCGATCTCCAAGGCCGTTCAGGCCGAGGACCTGGTGGTGTGCTCGGTGCTCTCCGGCAACCGCAATTTCGAAGGCCGGGTCAATCCGGATGTCAAGGCCAACTACCTCGCCTCGCCGCCGCTCGTCGTCGCCTATGCGCTCGCCGGCTCGATGACCCGCGACATCACCAGCGAACCGCTCGGCAAGGGCAAGGACGGCCAGCTCGTCTATCTCAAGGACGTCTGGCCTTCCAATGAAGAGGTCGCCGGCATCATCCGCCAGACGATCACGCCGCAGATGTTCACCTCGCGCTATTCCGACGTGTTCAAGGGCGACGCCCACTGGCAGGGCATCGAAGTCACCGGCGGCGAGACCTATGGCTGGAACTCGTCCTCGACCTATGTGCAGAACCCGCCCTATTTCGAGGGTCTCAGCATGGAGCCGGAGGAGGTCACCGATATCGACAACGCCCGCATCCTCGGCCTGTTCCTCGATTCGATCACCACCGACCACATCTCGCCGGCCGGCTCGTTCAAGAAGGACACCCCGGCGGGCGTCTACCTGACCGAGCGCCAGGTGCTGCCCAAGGATTTCAACTCCTACGGCTCGCGGCGCGGCAATCACGAAATCATGATGCGCGGCACCTTCGCCAATATCCGCATCAAGAACCAGATGGTGCCTGGCACCGAAGGCGGTTTCACCAAGGGTCCGGACGGCACGACCATGCCGATCTACGACGCCGCCATGGCCTACCAGGCCATCGGCACGCCGTTGGTCGTCTTCGCCGGCAAGGAATACGGCACCGGCTCCTCGCGTGACTGGGCCGCCAAGGGCACGCGCCTGCTCGGCGTGCGCGCCGTCATCGCCGAGAGCTTCGAGCGCATTCACCGCTCGAACCTGATCGGCATGGGTGTGTTGCCGCTGCAGCTCCCGGAAGGCCAGAGCTGGAAGAGCCTCGGGCTCAACGGCGACGAGACGGTGAGCATCGGCGACATCGAAAGCCTGACGCCGCGCGCCACGGTTCCGGTCCGGATCGCCAAGACGGACGGATCGAACTCGGTCGTCGACACGCTGTGCCGCATCGATACCGAAAACGAGCTCGACTACTACCGCAATGGCGGCATCCTGCACTACGTGCTCAGGAACCTCGTTGCGGCCTGACGGTCGTTCGCACCCGCGCCATGCGTGGCGCGGGTCAGCCCGACCGAGCTGACGTGGCATCGGCTAACGCCCGACAGTTGAAACGCTTTGTCGCATCGACAGGTGCAACGGCCTCGACTAGGACCGTAGTAGCGGCATCCTCCACTACGTGCTGCGCAACCTCGTCGCAGCACGACGCACCAGTGAATCGGGACAACATCAAGCCCCTGTGACTTTGAGTTGTTCGCCGCAAGGACTACAAGGGAACGCATGATATCGCGTTCCCTTTTTCTTTTCGCCGCAGCCCTGATCTCGACCGCCCCTTCGGCGGCCGCAGAGCTCAAGACCAATCCCACGGCAATCGTCGAGCTGTTCACCTCGCAAGGATGTTCGTCCTGCCCGCCGGCGGATGCGCTGCTCAGCGAGATCGGCACCCGCCCGGACGTGATCGCGCTCGCCTATCACGTCGATTACTGGGACTATATCGGCTGGCGCGACACCTTCGGAAGCGCCGCCTTTTCACAATACCAGCGCGACTACGCGGCCGCGCGCGGCAAGGCACGCATCTACACCCCGCAGCTGATGGTCAATGGCGCCAATGACGTGGTCGGGTCGCGCCGCAGCGATGTCGGCGCCGCACTCACCGACGAGCAGTTGCCGGTGCCGCTGAGGCTCGAAGAGTCCAATGGCATGCTGACGATTTCCGCCCTCGGCGATAACAGGTTCGCCGAATCCAAGCTCTGGCTTGTCACCTTCAAGTCCGAGGCCGAAGTCGCCATCGGACGCGGCGAAAACAAGGACAGGGTCATCGACTACACCCATATCGCCCGGGAACGCCATGTCGTCGGCATGTGGGATCCGGATTTCGGCGCCAGTCTGACGCTGCCGATCAAGGACATGCTGGGCACCGAAAGCGATGGTGCCGTCGTCGTCATCCAGCAGGACGCAAACGGCAAGCCCGGCCGCATTCTCGGCGGCGCTTCCTTCCTGCAATAGCGGGCCGGCGCGGCAAAACCAGCGGCCACCCCGCTCGAAACGCAGCGCGTTGCGCCGAATGAAAAACGCGCGCACCTTTTCCCTCAATAGTCGCATTTTCGAGTCGCAAGCGGTGTCCGCCTTTGCCGAAAACGCGTCGCATCAAACAAAACGCCCGTACCCTTTGTGGGACGGACGCATTGAAGTTGTTGACTGACTTGGAGGGGGTGGCTCCGGAGCGACTGGATTGGGGGCTCATCTCGCTCCGGAGCCGGTTACTGGAGGCAACATGATTTTGATACCGGGGCAATTGGGCCGAAGCGCGATGAGAATGTGACCAAATCGGGGAATTTTGCCCAAAGCGTCCGGCCCCGATCTACCGCTCCCCAGAGGCTCCAGGGCGGGAAATCGGCCCATCCCGGCGCTGCGATGATTTTCCCGCTTGCAAGCGTCGCCCAATGCGTCTTTCATGACAGCAAGATGACATGGGAGGCAGCATCTTGGCTGAAAACCCCGAGATAGCACTCCGGCCGGCCGAGCCAGCGCTCCGGTCGGCCGAAATCATCCCCTTCCCGACTTCGCCCGCCGAACCCATGACGAAGCCGGCAAAAGCCGTTGAAATCGTTGCGTTCAACCGACGGGAGCTGATGCTCCTGCTCAATGTCTACGGCCGCAAGGTTTCCGATGGCGAATGGCGCGACTACGCCCTCGACATGCTCAAGGACTGCGCCTATTTCTCGATTTTCCGCCGCACCTCCGAGCGCCCGCAATATGTGGTCGCCAAGGACCCGAAGCTGAGGAATCGGCAGGGCCAGTTCATCGTCACCAATGCCGAGGGCCGGGTGCTGCGGCGCGGCCACGATCTCGAAAAGGTCCTGCGCGTTTTTGACCAATCCCTGTCCGTTGTAAAATAGCGCCCAGCCTCCCATCTGTGCCTGACGGCGCTCCCCGCTCGCGCGCCTGACCAACGGCCTGCGAGCCGGACCGCCGATGCCTTGTACTCCCGCCGACAGGTGGGCTGAAAGGACGGCACCATTCATGAAAACCCTGGTCTTTGCAGTGGCAGGATACAATCTTGCCGAAACCGGTCGCATGATCGAGATCGCCCGCGCGGCGAAACAGCATTTCGACATCGTGTTCATCAGCTATGGCGGTCGGTTCGAGGAACTGATTGAGAAGGAAGGTTTCGCGCTCCGGCGCATGGAGCCACGGCTGACACCGGAACGGCTGGCGCGGTTGCAGAAGGTGCTCAACGGCGACACCGCAAACACGCTGGGTTATCTGACCAAAGAGGAAATGCAGATCCGCGTGCCGCGCGAGATCGCCCTGTTCAAGGAGCTTTCGCCCGCTGCCGTTCTCACCGGCTGGTGCCTGTCGGTGACCATTTCGGCACGCGCCGCCGGCGTGCCTTTCGTCAACGTCCTGCACTCGACGACCATCACCGAATATTACGAGGCCGGGCTGCAATCCTGGCCCGATCGCACCAATTTCGCGCCGTTCCGCTGGCTCTTTGGCAACGACGAGGAGCGGATGAACCGTTTCACCTCCAATCTGGTGCTGAAAATGGCGCGCTCGGCCAATCTCTACAACGAGATCGGCGCCCAGTACGGATTGCGGAAGTTCGCCCAGATCATCGATGTGCTCGAAGGCGATCACACGCTTCTTGCCGATATTCCCGAATGGGTCGGGCTCGACGCCGTCCGGCCCAACAAGCACTTCATCGGCCCGTTGCCGGCGCGTCTCGACCTGCCCATTCCGCCCGAGGTGGCGGCGATGCCGCATGACAGGCCGATCGTCTATTTCGCCATGGGCAGCTCGGGGCGACCCGAGCTCATCGCCGACATCCTCAGGGGGTTTGCCGGCAAGCCTTATCGCGTTATCGCGCCGGTCAGATCGCTTGTCGAAAAACTCGATATCGAGGTGCCGGACAATGTCGTCGTCACCGGCTTCCTGCCGGCGCACAAGGTCAATCCGATGGCTGATATTAGCGTGTTGCACGGCGGCCAGAACACGGTGATGAATGCCTGCCTTTCCGGCACGCCGATCGTCGGCATCGGCATGCATGCCGAACAGCAGGCCAATCTCGATGCCTGCGTGCGCAAGGGCTTCGCCATCCGCCTCGACAAGCGCCGGGCCAATGCGGCGGACGTGCTCGCCGCCATCGATCGCCTGCTTGGCGACAATGCGGCCAGGAACAAGATCATGGCCTTCAAGGCCCATCTCGAGACCTGGCACGGCCCGGAAAACGCCGCCCGGTTTCTTGCCGAGCAGTTCGGCTGATCCCTGGTCCCGGCCATTACCGGCATCGGCGCATAAAAAAAGGCCGCGGGGCGAACCCGCGGCCTTGTTTTCCGGACTGCGCCTCTGACTAGTTGCGGTTGCCGAACAGGCGCAACAGCATCAGGAACAGGTTGATGAAATCGAGGTAGAGGCTCAGCGCGCCCATGATGGCGCCCTTCTTCAGGATCTCGGCCCCAAAGGTCTCGGAATAGGATTCCTTGATCTTCTGGGTGTCATAGGCGGTCAGGCCGACGAAGATCAGCACGCCGATGGCCGAGATGGCCCAGTCGAGCGCCGAGGAAGCAAGGAAGATGTTGACGATCGAGGCGATGATCAGGCCGATCAGACCCATGATCAGGAAGTTGCCGACACCGGTCAGGTCACGCTTGGTGGTGTAGCCGTAAAGGCTCATGGCGCCGAAGGTCGCCGCCGAGATGAAGAACACCTTGGTGATCGAGGCGCCGGTATAGACCAGGAAGATCGACGACAGCGACAGGCCCATGACGCCGGCGAAGGCCCAGAACAGAAGCTGCGCCGTCGAGGCAGAAAGCTTGTTGATGCCGAAGCTCAGCACCAGAACGAAGGCCAGCGGCGACAGCATGATCACCCAGGCAAGCGGGCTGGCATAAAGCAGCTCGGCATTGGCCTGGCTGGACATGGCCCACTGCGAGGTGAACCAGGCGACAAGGCCGGTGATGACCAGGCCGGCGCCCATGTAGTTGTAGACACGCAGCATGTAGCTGCGCAAACCCTCGTCGATCGCAACCGTTGAACCGGCATGCGTCCTGAGAGTGTCGCGTTCGTATTGAGCCATTGCATTTCCCTTCCAGAAAACAGTTCGAGGCAGGTTGCGCCCCGGAATTTGCGGATAATATGAATATGGCTTACGGCAATTACAAGGCCGTCAACATGCCCGTGATCGGGATGAAGCGACACAAATTCGTGCTACACTTGATTCGCGCGAATTTGCGGCCGGTCCGCGTCGCGGCAGGAAGGAGTTCATTCCATGCCACGTCTGTTCACCGGACTTGAAATCCCCCACGATGTCGCCTTCGCCCTGTCGCTCAAGAAAGGTGGCTTGCCCGGCGCCCGCTGGATCGACAAGGACAATTACCACATAACCCTCAGATATGTCGGCGAAGTCGACAATCGCACGGCCAATGAGGTCGTGGATGCGCTTGACCGGTTCACCGGGTTCGAAAGCTTCGTTTTGCGGCTCGATCATCTCGGCGCCTTCGGCGGAAACAAGCCGCGGGCGCTGTTTGCCGGGGCCGGCGTCAACGAGGCGCTGTCGCGGCTTCATGCCTCCCAGGAGCGGGTGCTGCAGCGCATCGGGCTCAGCCCCGACAGCCGCAAGTTCGTGCCGCACGTGACCCTGGCCCGGCTCAAGACGACCAGTCCGGGCGAACTGGCCCGCTATCTCGAGGAATCGCTCAGGTTTGAGCCGCTGAGCTTCACGGTCGGCCGCTTCGTGCTGTTTTCCTCGCGCGAATCGATGGGCGGCGGCCCCTATATCGTCGAGCAATCCTACGATCTTGCCGCCTGATCAGGCCCGGGTGCCGGCAGCTCGACAATCGCAGCGTGAAAACCTTCGTGCATGAACGGCTTGTTCACGCCTGATTAACCCAAAACCTGCCAAACCAATTCCTGCGTCGTAGCGCCTAATTCATGTCAAATTTGCCGCTAATGTCGCGAAAGCTCGGCAGGAACGGGTACTCTTTGCCGCTTGGTAACCATGTGTGTGCGAGAGTTTTGTCGCCGCTTCGGGCTTGAGTTGTCCGCATCGAACAGGTTCGCACACGAGGAGACGTCCCTATGGCAATGAGCAGGATTGGCTTCACCGGTTTGGCGCTGGTCGCCCTTCTCGGCGGCATTCAGGCGACAGCGGCAGCCGAAGCGACCAAGCTCGGCACTTTCAAGGACTGGATCGCCTGGCAGAGCACCGATGCCAATGGCAAGATCTGCTACATCTCGTCAAACCCGCAGGAAAAGCTGCCGGCCAGCCTCGACCACGGCGACATCTACTTTTTCGTCATCAATCGCGAAAAAGCGCCCGACTTTTCCAATGGCAAGGACGGCACGACCTTCCGGCCCTGGCATGGCGAGGTTCAGGCGCAACTGGGTTATGCCATCAAGCCGGACGGCAACCTGAGCGCCAATATCGACGGCAAGGTCTATCCGATGCGCGGTGACACCAGCACGCAGAAGGCCATGTGGCTGGTCTCGGATGCCGATGAACCCGGTTTCGTCAACGCGATGAAGGCGGGAAGCAAGCTCACCGTCAAATCGACCTCGGCACGCGGCAACGACACGACCTACACGTTCTCGCTGTCCGGCGTGACCGCCGCAATGAACAAGGTCGATCAGGTCTGCCCCTACGGACGATAGTCGGGGTTTCATCCATGGTTCGCGACGGCGTTGATCTTTGCGATGCGCCGTGGCAAGCAGAGGCAACACGAAAGGCCCCTGCATGAGCGCTTCCTGGCCCGTCCGCATCGTCCTGGCTTTCGGCCTGATCGCCGCCTCCAGTTCCGGCATCTTTGCCCAATCGGTTCGTCTGCTTGGCGATTTCCGCGACTGGTCTGCCTATGCCACGTCCGATTCGGCCGGAAAGATCTGTTTCGTTCTGTCCAAGCCCGTGGCGACCGAACCCGAACCCGATGGCTATGGCCAGGCCTATCTCTATCTGACCCACCGCCCGGCCGAGCGCCTGCGCAACGAGCTCAACCTCATTGCCGGCTACAGTTTCAGCCCCGATTCGGAGGCGCAACTGCAGGTCGGGGGGGAGAGCTATACCCTGTTCACCAGCGATGACGCCGCCTGGCTGCTCGACACCGACATCGCCCAGGACGTGGCGGGCGCCATGCGCGCCGGAACCACGATGGTCATCGAGGGGACCAACGAACGCGGCATCAAGATTCGCCAGACCTTCTCGCTGTCCGGGGTCACCGCCGCCTCGCGCGCCATCGACGCGGAGTGCTTCTAGGAGCGTTTCCAGCAAAGTCAGAACCGGATTTGCGGTTCAGAAGCGCGACCACTCAAAGCCGGCCCTGATGCCCTGCTTCCCCATAGCCATTGACGCCACGCCCGGGCCGGCCTATGTCCCGCCATCCGTGTTTTGCCCGTAAACCCTGTGGAAAGGTCGGCGCCCGATGAGCATCGCGCTCGATATCTCTCATTCGTCCAAAGCTTCCACCACCGCCCCGTCGCGCCGCGACCTCGTCGGTCTCGACCCGGCCGAGATTGCCGCTTCACTCGTTGAAACGGGATTGGGCGAAAAAGAGGCGCGCATGCGCTCCCGCCAGCTGTGGAACTGGATCTACGTCAACGGCCTCACCGATTTCGAGGCGATGACCAATATCGCCAAGCCGATGCGCCAAACGCTGGCCGAACGCTTTGCCATCGACCGGCCGGAGATCGTTTCCGAGCAGATCTCCAATGACGGCACGCGCAAGTGGCTGTTCCGTTTCCGCGATCCGGATGCGCCAACAGCGCCGCCGGTCGAGGTCGAAACGGTCTATATCCCCGAAGAGGATCGCGGCACGCTATGCGTCTCCTCCCAGGTCGGCTGCACCCTGACCTGCAGCTTCTGCCACACCGGCACCCAGCGCCTGGTGCGCAATCTCAGCGCCGGCGAGATTCTCAACCAGATCCTTGCCGCCAAGGACCAGCTTGGCGATTTCCCCGGCGGCGCCCGCCCGGATGGCGGCCTGGTGCCCACCGGCGAAAGCCGCGCCATCACCAATATCGTCATGATGGGCATGGGCGAGCCGCTCTACAACTATGACCATGTCAAGAAGGCGTTGCTGATCGCCGCGTCCGGGGACGGCATTTCCCTGAGCAAGCGCCGCATCACGCTGTCGACCTCCGGTGTCGTACCCTATATCGAGCCGACCGGACGCGAGATCGGTGTCATGCTGGCGATTTCGCTGCACGCCGTGCGCGACGATCTCAGGAACGAGCTGGTGCCGATCAACAGGAAGTGGCCGCTCGCGGAGCTGATCGCTGCCTGCCATTCCTATCCCGGCCTCAACAATGCGCGGCGCATCACTTTTGAGTATGTCATGCTCAAGGGCATCAACGATTCCGATGCCGATGCCCGCGAACTGGTGCGCCTGCTTGCCGGCATCCCCGCCAAGATCAACCTCATTCCGTTCAATCCCTGGCCGGGTAGCCCCTATGAATGCTCGGACTGGGACCGGATCGAGGCCTTTGCCGAGATCGTCAACCGCGCCGGCTACGCGTCGCCGGTCCGTACCCCGCGCGGCCGCGACATCTCGGCGGCCTGCGGCCAGCTGAAATCGGAAAGCGAGCGGCTGAGCAAGAAACAGCGCGACGCCCTCGCCTCGGCCTGACCCCATGCCCCGGCCCCATGGCACGGGCGGCGGCGATACCCCGATCTGCCCCTTGTGCGGGCGCCCGATTCCGGACGGCGTCCGCGCCAGCCGCCATCACCTGGTGCCGCGTCTCAAAGGCGGCACCAACATGGGTTCGGTGCTGTTGCACCAGATCTGCCACAACGCCATCCATGCCCGATTCTCGGAGGCGGAACTGGCAAGGCGCCTGTCCGATATCGAGACCCTGAAAGCCGAACCTTCGATGGCGAAATTCATCGCCTGGGTGAAGGACAAGCCGCCCGGCTTTTATGCGCCGACGCACAAGCCCTGGCGCTAGCAGCGAGCCGGGCATGCCCCGTGTCTGCCGGATGCTGCGCGACTGGTTGTCCTGATAGCATTACATTTTTGTAACGAAAGGCTCTGTTGAATTTCCGGCGGGAAGGACCACGTCTGAAAAAGGCTCGCTGCGGATCCTCCACATCTCCCCCATCCTGTTCCGCACTTGCCGGACAGACAGATGATGAAGCACGTCAAGCCGATGGACTCCCTTCGGGAGGCCATTGCCCGTTTCAATGCCGGCAAGCTCGATCAAGCCAGCCGCATATGCCATCAGATCACCTCGGCCAATCCACGCCATCGCGACGCGCGGCACCTGTTGGCGATGATTGCCTTCCGCAAGGGTGCGGGCGAGGACGCAGCCCGACGATTGCGGGCACTGGTTGCTGAAAACCCCAACCACCCGCCGGCGCTCAACGATCTTGGCATGGTGTTGACCCGGCTCGGAATTTACCAGGAAGCCGAGGCAGCGCTGGCAAGCGCCATCACTCTGGCGCCGGACGTGGCCGGCTATCGGCTCAACCTCGCAAGTCTCTACAAGCAGACCAATGTCCTGGACGAGGCTGAACGCGCGGCGCGTGCGGCGATCCGCATCGACAGGACCTATGCCGAAGCCTTCCGGGTGCTTTCCGAAGTCCTCGGACTGAGCGGCCGGGCTCGCGATGGCGTCGAGGCCGCCAGGCGCGCCGTGACCCTGGCGCCAAACGACCCGCGTTCGCAACTGCGCCTTGCCGAGGCGTTCAACGATGCCGACGATGTTGCTGCGGCGCGCGCGGCCTACAAGGCGGCGATGACGCTGGCCGCCGGCAGTCCGCAGGTCGGGCTCGCCTATGGCCAGTTCCTGTTCGAGCGCGGTTACCTCGAGGAAACCGCCGAGTTGATGCGGGCGCTGCTGTCGGCTCACCCCAATCTCGCAATGGCCCACATGATGCTGTCGCGCGCCAGTAAATTCGAATGCAACGACGACGAGATAACCCGGATGGAAGAGCTGGTCGCCCGCAAGGGGACCGACGACGCCAGCCGCATCAGCCTGCATTTCGGTCTGGCCAAGGCCCATGAAGACATCGGGGATTTCGACAAGGCCTTTGCCCATGCGCGCGCCGGCAACGCCTTGGCGCGCAAGTGGAAGACCTATGCAGCCAGGGACACCGCGAACGAATTCGATGGCTATCGCTCAGCCTTCACTCCGGCGGCAATCAAACGGCATGGCGATGCCGGCCACGACGACGAGACGCCAATCTTCGTTCTCGGCATGCCACGTTCAGGCACATCGCTGGTCGAACAGGTTCTTGCCACCCATCCCGACGTCTACGGCGCCGGCGAGATCAAGCAGCTTTACGCCGCCATCCGCGGTGCCCAACGCAGGCTCGGCGTCGAGGATGCAGGCGGGTTGGTGGAAAAAGCTTCGCCCGAAGACTGGAAAGCGCTCGGCGAAGCCTATGTCGGTGAGCTTCGGCGATTTGCGCCCGAGGCAAAGCGTATCGTCAACAAGATGCCGGACAATTTCCGTTTCATCGGTCATATCCGCATGGCCCTGCCCAAGGCCAAGGTGATCTATTGCCGGCGGTCGGCACCCGACAATTGCCTGTCGATCTTCAACCTCAATTTCGGTCCGGGCGGACCGGCCTATTCCAGCGATCTCGGCGAACTGGGTGACTACTACCGCCAGCACGAGGCGCTGATGCGGCACTGGCAAGAGGTGATGCCCGGCTTTGTGCTCGAAACCCGCTACGAGGACATGGTGGCGGACCAGCAAGCAGAAAGTCGCAGAATTCTGGAATTTTGTGGACTCGGCTGGGACGACAGGGTGCTGGAGTTCTTCCGGAACGACCGGCGCGTCCGCACCGCCACCGCTGCCCAGGTGCACCAGCCGATCTACAGCAGTTCGGTCGGACGCTATCGCAATTACGGCAAGTCACTGAAGCCGCTGCTCGATGCGCTCGGCTGGGACGAGGAAACCGGCACGATCTGAGCCTAGTTTTTTGTTCGTTCGCCCTTTCCGGGCTTACCACCGCCGCCGGCTTCGGGCCGGATCACGCCGGTTTCAAATCCGGCGGTGGCGGATACCGTCAGGACCGGCAGCAGTGCGCTGTAGATCGTTTGAAGTTCGCCTGCGAGCACGAAGGGCGGATTGACGATGATCATGCCCGATCCGTAGAGCCGCGGCGGCTCGGACGGGTTGCGCAGGCGGAATTCGGTGAAGGCGATGTCCGGAATCGCCGTTTTGAGCAGGGCCTGCCTGAACTTCGCCACCGCCAAGTCGTCCTTGAGCGGATACCACAGGGCGAAGACCGCCTGCGGAAAGATGCGGTGGGATTTGACCAGCGCCGCGACCATGCGCTCGAACTCGCCCTTTTCCTCGAACGGCGGATCGACAAGGACAAGGGCGCGGGTCTGTTTGGGCGGCAATTGCGCCGGCAGGGCCTGGTAGCCGTCAACCTGCAGGATCTTGGCCTGGACATCGCCAGCGAACAGCGATTTCAGCGCCGTGCCGGCCTCGGGGTGAAGCTCCATCGCCGTCAGCCGGTCCTCGCGCCGCATCAGCCTTTTGGCAATGAGCGGCGAGCCGGGATAGGTGGCGAGCGTACCGCCCGGATTGAGCGCACGCACGGCATCGAGATAGGGCGCGATCAGCGCCGCGGCGTCATCCGGCAGCTCGGCATCGAGCAGCTTCATGATGCCTTCGCGCCACTCCGGACTCCTGTCTGCGGCACGGCTGTCGAATTCGTAGCGCCCCGAACCGGCGTGAGTGTCGATGACGCGGAACGGGCCGGGCTTGCGCTGAAGATAGGCGATCAGGCGGGTGACGATGATGTGTTTGACGACATCGGCGAAATTGCCGGCATGGAAGGCGTGGTCGTAGTTCATGTCGCCGCTCTCTCGAAGGCGCGACCCACAAGGATCAGCGCCGACCCTCCATCAACAGAATCGTGGCTGCAAAGCCGGCAAACACGGCGGCAAAGCTCCAGTTGAGCAGCTTCTGCGCCCGCTTGGATCGGGTCAGCACCAGCGCCACCCAATCGGCAAGAAAGATGATCGAGATGACGACCGGCAAGGCGACGATGACGAATTCGCCGCTGAGGAACAGGAGTTTCTGCGGCGCGGCCGGATCGGTCGAGGAAACGAATTGCGGCAGGAAGGTCACGAAGAACAGGATGATCTTGGGATTGGTCAGGTTGATGCCGATGCCGGTCAGATAGCTCTCGAGGACGCGCGGCGTGCGCTTCGCCTTGTTCAGCAACGTGATTCCGCCGCCCTGGCGCACGGCCTGGATGGCGAGGAAAAGCAGGTAGAGGGCGCCGACGATCTTGAGGACAAAAAAGGCCGTCGGCAGCGCGATGAGCAGCAGCGATACGCCGAAGGCGGCGAGAAGGGCGTGAAAGAGGATGCCGGTGATCGCCCCGGACATGGCGGCGATGCCGTGCGGGCGCCCGCAATTGATGGTGCGCGAGATGAACAGCGCCATGTCCGGCCCCGGTGAGATGGCCAGCACCAGGCTGGCGAGCCCGAAGGCGAGGATGACGCTGAGGTCGGGAACAAAGGCGGGCATGGGCGTGGTCCGGGTTCCTGTCTGGGCACATGTTCGAACCGGACAACCGGTTTCCGTTTCGCGAGAAAACGATCCACCGGATCGTTTTCGCATCCGCTCAACTCCTGAACATGCTCCCTATATCACGGCAGCGGCAGTTCGAAGCTGCGTTTGATGGTCTCCATCGGCACGTCGGTCTTGACCGTTTGCACGCTGGGAATGCGGGTCAGATGATCGGCCTGGAACCGCCAATAGGCGTGCAGGTCCGTGGTCACGACCCTGAGGATGGCGTCGCACTCGCCCGTCGTCAGGTAGCATTCGGTCACTTCGGGATACTTGCGCACGGTCTCGGCAAACTTGCGGGTCATCTCGCCGTCCTGGGTCTTGAACCAGACCCGGACGAACACCGTCAGTCCGAGGCCGAGTTCGGCGCCATCGAGAATGGCGGCATAGCGGGTGATGACCCCCGATTCCTCCAAAAGACGCACCCGCCTCAGACAGGGTGACGGCGACAAACCGACTTCATTTGCCAGTTCGACATTGGAAATGCGCCCGTTCTTTTGCAGAGTACGCAGGATACGCCGGTCAATGGCATCGAGAGTTGCTGGCATGAACTGTCACGCTTGGAATTCGTGTTGGCAGATTATGCTACAAACTGGTCCAAGCGTGACGTTTTCGCAAGATCATTGCGCCAGCGCCAGCGTATCGTGTCGGCATTTCGAACCGGGAAAAACTCCATGAGCACCGAGATCAAGAAAGTCGTTCTCGCCTATTCGGGCGGCCTCGACACCTCCATTCTGCTGAAATGGCTGCGCAATACCTATAATTGCGAGGTCGTGACCTTCACCGCCGATCTCGGCCAGGGCGAGGAACTGGAGCCGGCCCGCCAGAAAGCCGAGATGTTTGGCGTCAAGGAAATCTACATCGACGATCTGCGTGAGGAATTCGTCCGCGACTTCGTCTTCCCGATGTTCCGTGCCAATGCGCAATACGAGGGCGTCTATCTGCTCGGCACCTCGATCGCCCGGCCGCTGATCTCCAAGCGCCTTGTCGAGATCGCCCACGAGACCGGGGCCGACGCCATTGCCCATGGCGCCACCGGCAAGGGCAATGACCAGATCCGGTTCGAACTGGCCGCCTATGCGCTCGATCCGGCGATCAAGGTTATCGCGCCCTGGCGCATCTGGGACCTGCAGTCGCGCACCAAGCTCATCCAGTATGCCGAGCTCAACCAGATCCCGGTGCCCAAGGACAAGCGCGGCGAGGCGCCGTTCTCGATCGACGCCAACCTGCTGCACACCTCCTCGGAAGGCAAGGTGCTCGAGGATCCGGCCGAGGAAGCGCCCGACTATATCTACCAGCGCACCGTCGATCCGGTGGACGCGCCCGACACGCCCGAATACATCACCATCGGGTTCGAAAAGGGCGACGCCGTCTCGATCGATGGCCGGACACTGTCGCCGGCAACGCTGCTGGCGGCGCTCAACGAGTATGGCCGCAAGCATGGCATCGGCCGGCTCGATCTTGTCGAGAACCGCTATGTCGGCATGAAATCGCGTGGCGTCTACGAGACCCCGGGCGGCACCATCCTGCTCGCGGCCCATCGCGGCATGGAATCGATCACGCTCGACCGTGGTGCGGCGCATCTCAAGGACGAGCTGATGCCGAAATATGCCGAGATGATCTACAACGGCTTCTGGTACTCGCCCGAACGTGAAATGCTGCAGGCCCTGATCGACAAGAGCCAGGAACTGGTGACCGGCGAAGTACGGCTGCGGCTCTACAAGGGCATGGCTGCGGTTGTTGGCCGCACCTCGCCCTATTCGCTGTACTCGGAGGACCTGGTGACCTTCGAGGAAGGTTCGGGCACCTACGACCACCACGATGCCGAAGGATTCATTCGCCTCAACGCCTTGCGGCTCAAGACCTGGGGCGCCCGCAACCGCAAGCTGTCTTCGCGCTGAGGAGCCGGCACTCCCCACGCCATGCCGGTGCGCGAAAAGAGCTTTAGCTTCATCGTGTTCGCGCACCGGCAATTAGGAAAATGTTTAGGACGCGAACAGTCCGGACACGGGCCGAATTGGATCGTTAATCCCCATACGCGAGACTGGCGCCGGCTCGCATGACGCGTATTCCGCCTTTGGCATTCAGGTACGTCAGCAGTGCGATCCGCACTGCAATTGCACCTAACAAGACAGACGACCGGCAATCGCGACCGGACATTGGGGACCTAAATGCGTTTGTTGCCTGACGGGCGTGTTGCGCCAGCGACAATCAGCGACGTGACTGCTGACCATGACAGCCTCGACGGCGAATGCACGCCAGCCGACACCGATATCGTCGATATCAGGCTGCAAGCGGCCATTGCCCAGATTTCACAGGGCTTTGCAATGTTCGACGCCGATCAAAACCTGGTCGTGTGCAATGACGCCTTCGTTCGGACCTTCCAGCTGTCCGTCGAGGTCTGCAGGCCTGGTACCTCTTTCTGGGACATTCTCAAACATGGCTGCGACAAGGGGTTCAAGCCCGCCGCCGACGACATCAGTGCGGCGTATCTTCGAGACCTGATTTCCGAAAGGAAGTCGTGGAGCAGCGTCGCCCCAACCGAGAACGGTCGCATGCTGAGCACGATCCACGAACCCTTGCAGGATGGCGGCTGGGTTTCGATTGTCGAAGACGTCACCGAAAAACAGCAACGCCAGCAGGAGGAAATGGCCCGCCTTCGAGAGGCCGAGGCGCAAACCATGCGCTTCAACGCCGCGGTCGCGAACATGAGCCAGGGCCTGTCGATGTTCGACGCGAACCGCAAGCTCATCACCTGCAATGACAGTTTTGCCCGGCTGTACTCCCTGCCCGAAGAGTTGACCCGGCCCGGCACGGACATCACCGACATCATGAGACACCGCGCCTCGATTTCGATGATCGAGACAGATGCAACCTTGGAATCGATGCTGCAATTCGTCGACGCCACGGCAACCGACCACGCCGCCTTCAAGGGCGTGCGGACCATGCAGAACGGCCGGGTGGTCATGATCAACCACCAGCCCCTCATCGATGGCGGCTGGCTGTCGACGCATGAGGACATCACCAACCAGCACCACAATGCCGAGATCATTCACTTCATGGCCCGGCATGACAATCTGACCGGTCTGCCCAACCGCGCGACGTTCCTGGAAACGCTCGCCGATGCCGAGCGCGGCATCGCCACGGGAGACCGCATGGCCGTGCTCAGCATCGATCTGGAAAGGTTCAAGGACGTCAATGACGCCTTCGGCCATCCCGTCGGCGATGCGGTGCTCGCCGCAATCGGCGACCGGCTGCGCGTCGAATTCGAAGGCCGCGGCGTTGCCGGCCGCCTCGGTGGCGACGATTTTGCCGCCCTTGTCGGTCCGCTCAGTTCCGACGAAGACGTCCTTGATCTTGCCGAGTCCCTTATCGCCAGTCTGCGTCGGCCGCTGACGATCGGAGATACGACCGTGTTCTGCGATGCCTCGATCGGCATCGCAATGGCGCCCACGCATGGCCGCGAGGCCAATCAGCTGATCTATTGCGCCGACCTCGCACTGAGCACGGCGAAATCGAGCGAAAACCGGGGCTGGTGTGTTTTCGAACCCAACATGGACCGGGCCCAGCGCCGCCGACTGACCATCGAGCGCGGTCTGCATCAGGCGCTCGAGAACGACAGCCTGACGCTGGCCTATCAGCCGCTGATCGCGTTCGACACTGGCCGGGTTTCGTGCTGCGAGGCGCTGCTGCGCTGGGAATGCCCGGCTCTCGGGACGGTTTCGCCCGCCGAGTTCATACCGGTGGCAGAGGAAACTGGTCTCATCCGCGAGATCGGCGTCAAGGCGCTCGAGTCCGCCTGCATGGAAGCGGCAAACTGGCCGTGTCACGTGCGGGTCGCCGTAAACGTTTCACCGGTGCAGTTCCGCGGCGACGACCTCGTCGAGCACGTGGCCCATGCACTGATGGTGTCCGGGCTGGAGCCGTCGCGGCTGGAGCTGGAGATCACCGAATCGCTGTTCCTGGCCGATGACGAACACAATCTCGAAATGCTGCATCGTCTGCGCGAACTCGGCGTCCGTTTCGCGCTCGATGACTTCGGCACCGGTTATTCCTCGCTGGCCTATATGCTGCGCTTCCCCTTCGACAAGGTGAAGATCGACCGCTCGATCGTCTCTACCGTTGCCGAAAAACCGGAAACGGCGACGATGATCTCGGCGATCGCCGATCTGTGTCGGGGTCTCAAGATGCTGACCGTGGCCGAGGGTATCGAGACCGAGGAGCAGATGACCATGGTCGCCGCCCATGGCTGCAACGAGGTGCAGGGCTACATTTTCGCACCGGCCCTGCCGGGCACGGCGATCAGGGAACTGTTGCGCCGCAAGCAGATCCGCACCCACGAAGTGCCGACGGCCCTGTCTGCCTGAGACCACCGATCGTGTCTTGCCCGGCCTTGCCCGGGAATCTGCTTTCCGGGCACGGGAGATCATCGGCGTCCTGGCGCCGCGCCATTTTGATCCGTTGCTTCCGATTTTGCGGCAATTCTCCTAGAGGCTCAGCCCGCGCATCAGCTTCGGTTCGCTGCCCCCGACCGCAGCGGCATGGCGGATCAGCCCCGACTTGATTGGTCCCAGCCGGTCGACGATGCCGATGCCGAGGTCGCGCAGGGCGCGCACCGGCGGCACGTCGTTGGAGAACAATCGGTTGAGCCCGTCCGTTGCCATCGCCATCAGCGCCGTGTCGAAGCGCCGCCAGCCGGTATAGGCGCCAAGGATATCGGCGGAGCCGTGATCCTGTCCGAGGCGCAGCGCCTTGATGACCAGCTCTGTCAGCGCCGCGACATCCTTGAGGCCAAGGTTGAGCCCCTGTCCGGCGATGGGATGAACGACGTGGGCGGCGTCGCCGATCAGTGCCAGCCGCTGGGCGTGGAACTGTCGGGCAATCTGCAACCGCAGTGGGAACACCTGCACCTGATCGACCACCTCGACCTTTCCGAACACCGATCCCATCGCCTGTTCGATCACTTCGGCCAGTTCCTCGGGTGACAATTGCTTGAGGCGCTGGGCTTCATCGCTGGTTTCCGTGAACACCAGCGAGGACCGGTTCGCCGGCAGCGGCAGGCTGGCGAAAGGCCCTGCCGGCCGGAAGTGTTCCCATGCCGTCTGCTCATGATCGCGCTCGTGGGCGATGGTGGTGACAAGGCCGGACTGGCCATAGGCATGACCGATGGTGGCGATGCCGGCCTGTTTCCTCAGGTTCGATTGCGCCCCGTCGGCGGCGACAACCAGCGGTGAGACGATCACGGTGCCATCGGCAAGCGTCAGCTGGGCCTTGCCGGCGCCGGCGTCGAACCCGGTGATCTCGGCGGGTCCGATCAGCTCGACGCTGTCGGAAACGCGTCCGAGCAAGGCACGGATCAGCACCCTGTTCGGTACCATATGGGCATAGGGCAGGCCGGGCGCGACATCGCCGTCAAAGCTGAGGAACAGCGGTCGCGAGACATCGCCTGCGCCCGAATCGGTGATCCGCATCGATTTGATCGCCGCCGCCTCCGGCGCGATCTCGTCCCACAGGCCAAGCGCTTCAAGCACGCGGGTGACGCCGGCGGCCAGGGCCGAGGCGCGCGCATCGGAAGGAATGGTGAACTCGCGCCGGTCGAGAACCACCACCGACAGTTCGGGCTGGAAGCGGACAAGGCTAGCCGCCAGCGCCAGGCCCACCGGACCGCCGCCGACAATGGCAATGTCGCAGACCTTCTCGCTCGCCATGTGCAACTCCCCGCCCTTGGCATTTCATCCCTGCTTGTGACTCGCCCATGGCGCCAGCGCAACGTTTTCGCCAACAGCCGGGTGCGATGCCGGTTTCCGGCAATGATACTCCGGGTCCAATGCAGCGGAAATCGGGTCGTGACGTGACGCGTTCCCGGCTGTCCTGGCGCTGCCACAAGGAGCGGCAGGTGACCACCTTGTGTGCAAAGGCCTGCCATTTTGACGGCAGTTTTCTGGCAACGTCGACACAGTCTCCCGAGAATAACTAGCGAAAGCAATGAATTAGCAAGGCACGACGCGCCTTGGCACGCCGTTTGAGTCTTTGCAGGCATCCACCCCGTCGAGGCAAGAAAGGACACTGGATGAAATACGTGGTTGCGATCATCAAGCCATCGCGGCTGGAAGATGTGCGCCAGGCGCTCAGCGAACTGGACGTGCATGGCATCACCGTCACCGAGGTCAAGGGATATGGCCGCCAGAAAGGCCATTCCGAAATCTACAGGGGCACCGAATATGCGGTGCATTTCCTGCCCAAGCTCAAGCTCGAGATTGCCCTCGACGATGCCCAGGTGGATCCGGTCGTCGCCGCCGTCAAGCAAGGCGCCCAGACCGGGCGCATTGGCGACGGCAAGGTCTTCGTCCTCGACCTGCTCGACGTTATCCGCATCCGTACCGGCGAGTCCGGGGTGGAAGCGCTGTGAACCTGCCGTCCGGAGCAAGGCTTGTCGGTGACCACGTGGGCACGACGTGCCCTGGCGGTCGCCGGCCCTGTTCCGGCGCGCCGAACCGCGCGGGCAATGGCAAGGAACAATGGTTGACGAGTGATTTCATGTGCTGGTCAATAATTGTGCACGCCTTTCATCGTGTGATCAAAATGTGTGCAATATCCCCCGCCGATTGTTGGCAAGATTGGGGCACACGTCATAACACACTGATTTTTCACACGAATAAAATTTGGCGAATCTGGCACACAGCTTGAGAGCGATCCCTGTGGGCTCAGTTCTCGCCACCGCCCAAGTGCAAGACAAGAGGAACCTTCGTAATGAAATTCGTGACTGCCATCATCAAGCCGTCTCGGCTGGAGCACGTCCGCGAAGCACTGAACGCTTTGGACGTTCACGGCATGACCGTGACCGAGGTGAAAGGCTTCGGGCGCCAGAAAGGCCATTCGGAAATCTACCGCGGCGCCGAATACGAGGTGCATTTCCTGCCCAAGCTCAAGCTCGAAGTCGCTGTCGATGACGCCCAGACCGAGGCAGTTGCCGCTGCAATTCGAGAAGCCGCGACCACCGGCAAGATCGGTGACGGCAAGATTTTCGTGCTCGACCTCGAGCAGGCCACCCGCATTCGTACCGGCGAATCCGGTTCTGCGGCCCTCTAGAACCGCCAGATTATGCACTGGAGACACATAATGACTGATTTCAAACTCCCGAGGATCGCAGGCACGGCGCTGATTGCCACGCTTGCCTTGACCGTTCCGGCGCTTGCTCAGGAAGCCGAGCCGGCCGTCGAAGCGGCTGTGGGCGGCGTTCCCGAAGAGGTCGGCTTCATCCTGACCACCTTCATGTTCCTTGTCACCGGCTTCCTGGTGATGTGGATGGCCGCGGGCTTCACCATGCTCGAAGCCGGCCTCGTGCGTCGCAAGAACGTGTCGATGCAGCTGTTGAAGAACGTTTCCCTGTTCTCGATCGCCGCCATCGCCTACTACCTGATCGGCTACAACCTGATGTATCCGGGTGACGGCTGGACCATCCTCAACGTTCTCGGCGCGTTCGGTTTCGCCACGCTCGAGCCGGTCGGCGTCGGCGCCGATGCGGTCGATCTGACCTATGCATCGGTCGGATCCGACTTCTTCTTCCAGCTGATGTTCTGCGCCACCACTGCCTCGATCGTTTCGGGCGCCCTGGCCGAGCGCATCAAGCTGTGGCCGTTCCTGATCTTCATCCTGATCCTCACGGCCCTCATCTACCCGATCCAGGCGTCCTGGAAGTGGGGAGGCGGCTTCCTGCTCACCCAGTTCAATTTCCAGGATTTCGCCGGTTCGACCGTCGTGCACTCCGTTGGTGGCTGGGCCGCTCTCGCCGGAGCGCTCCTGCTTGGCGCTCGCAAGGGCAAGTACGACGCAAACGGCGCTGTCACTCCGATGCCCGGTTCCTCTATGCCGCTTGCCACGCTCGGCATGTTCATCCTGTGGCTCGGCTGGTTCGGCTTCAATGGCGGTTCGCAGCTGTACATGAACTCCGCCGGCAATGTCGCCGACATCTCCCGCATCTTCGCCAATACCAACACCGCCGCTGCCGGTGGTGCGGTTGCTGCCCTGATCCTCACCCAGCTTCTGTACAAGAAGGTCGACCTCACCATGGTGCTCAACGGCGCCCTGGCCGGCCTTGTGTCGATCACGGCCGAACCGCTGACCCCCGGTCTCGGCATGGCCACGCTGATCGGTGGTGTCGGCGGCGTGATCGTCGTGTTCGCGGTTCCGTTCCTCGACAAGCTCAAGATCGACGACGTGGTTGGTGCCATTCCGGTCCACCTGTTCGCCGGCATCTGGGGCACGCTCGCCGTGGTCATCACCAACCCGGCCGCGAGCTTCTTCGGCCAGCTCATCTCGATCATCATCGTCGGCGTCTTCGTGTTCGTCGTCGCCGGCATTGTCTGGATGATCCTGAAGGCGACCATGGGCATCCGCGTTTCCGAAGAGGAAGAAGCCCTCGGCCTCGACAAGACCGAGGTCGGCGTCGAAGCCTATCCGGAATTCTAGCATTCCGGGGGGAACTGGCGGTTCGGGCTCTGCCCGGACCGCCTGCCGGGCGCGGCGCGCAGTTCGAGGGCAACAGGCCCGATCAAGGACTGCGTCCCCCGCCCGACCAAGCCTCCCTTGGCGGTACGGGCCACTCCCAGGAGGAGTGGCCCGCCGGTCCGTGAAGTATCGATGAAAGTGTACAATCTTCGTCTGGAATAATCTCCGGGAACAACCGGCACCGGAAGACCCGAACCATGTTGCGTTGCTCGCTCCGTCGCGATTGCCGCCCAACAGAACTTGGCACAATACTGGCATGGTCTTGAGGGAACCGTCGGCCAACGCGCCGCTCCGGGAGTGAGAGAGAAGGAATGATCCGATGAAATTCATTGTCGCAATCGTCAAGCCGTCCCGGCTCGAGCACATCCGCGAGGCGCTCAACGCCCTCGACGTGCACGGCATGACCGTGACCGAAGTCAAGGGTTTCGGACGCCAGAAGGGCCACTCGGAAATCTACCGCGGCGCCGAGTACGAGGTGCACTTCCTGCCCAAGCTCAAGCTCGAAGTGGCCATCGACGATGCCCAGGCCGAGGCGGTCACCGCCGCAATCCGCGATGCTGCCACCACCGGCAAGATCGGTGACGGCAAGATTTTCGTGCTCGATCTCGAGCAGGCCATGCGCATCCGCACCGGCGAAACCGGCTCGTCGGCGCTCTGAAAGACACCACTGGAGTACAAGAAGATGAACACACGTAAACTCGGTCTTGCGGGTCTGTTGACCGCAGTGGCCGCGCTGCAGGCCCTGCCTGCCTTTGCTCAGGAAGCGGAGCCGACAATTTCGGCTGGCGATACGGCATGGATGCTGACCGCCACCGCTCTCGTGCTGATGATGACCATTCCCGGTCTGGCCCTGTTCTACGGCGGCATGGTGCGCCGCAAGAACGTGCTCGCCACCATCATGCAGAGCTTCGCAATCACGGCGCTGATGACCGTGATCTGGTTCATCGTCGGCTACTCGATCGCCTTCACCGATGGCGGTCCGCTCCATGCCTTCATGGGCGGGTTCAGCGCGTTCATGCATGCTGGCGTCGGCGTCGAATCGGTCGAGGGCACAATCCCGACCTTCGTCTTCTCGATGTTCCAGATGACCTTCGCCATCATCACCCCGGCGCTGATCGCCGGTGCCTTTGCCGAGCGCATGAAGTTCTCGGCCATGCTCTTGTTCATGGGCATCTGGTCGATCGTCGTCTATGCGCCGGTGGCGCACTGGGTCTGGGGTGGCGGCTTCCTTTATGATGCCGGCGTGCTCGATTTTGCCGGCGGCACCGTTGTCCATATCAATGCCGGTATCGCCGGCCTGGTCGCAGCGCTGGTCATGGGACCGCGCAAGGGCTACGGCACCACCAACATGGCCCCGCACAACCTGACCTGGTCGGTTACGGGCGCTGGCTTGCTCTGGGTTGGCTGGTTCGGTTTCAACGCCGGTTCGGCCCTGGCGGCCAACGGCGCTGCCGGCATCGCCATGATGAACACCCAGGTCGCCACCGCTGCCGCGGCCCTGACCTGGATGTTCGCCGAATGGATCATCATCAAGAAGCCGAGCGTTCTGGGCATCATTTCCGGCGCCGTCGCCGGTCTTGTCGCCGTCACCCCCGCCGCTGGCTTTGTTGATCCCACCGGCGCCTTCGTCATCGGCATCATCTCTGGTCTGGGCTGCTATTTCGGTGCCGCCCACCTCAAGAAAATGCTCGGCTATGACGACAGCCTCGACGCCTTTGGCGTGCATGGCATCGGCGGCATCATCGGCGCCCTTCTGACCGGCGTATTGGCCGTTGAAGCCGTCGGCGGTACTGCCGGTGGCTTCGACCAGCTCCTTAAGCAGGTCTATGGCGTCGGCGTCACCATCATCTGGACAGCCGTTGCCTCCTTCGTCATCCTCATGGTGGTCAAGGCCCTTGTCGGCCTGCGTCTCTCCGAATCCGAGGAAGAAGAAGGTCTCGACATCTCGCTCCATGGCGAGCGCGTCGCCGACTAGGATGTTCGCGGGAGCGCGGCCGGCCGGTCGCGCTTCCGTTTCATTCGGCAGGGATGGCCATCGGGCCGGCCCGCGCCGCTATCTGGGCCCACCACTTGATGCCGATGCCGCACCCTCGGGTTTTTCGGTGACGTGTTTTTAGCCATCCTGCTGCCCGTTTGGGCACGGTTTCGCTCGCTTTTTAGGCGCAAGCCCTCTCGTTCGCCGCCGGATCGGCCTTCATCCGGCTCAAATCCAGCCGGTTCTTTCTCCTCATTTTCTGGCACAGGTCTTGTTAGCTGCAGGGTGGTGCCGCAAAGGCGCCAGGTCGGACCGCCCGGTCCGATGGGAGTGAGGAGAACTTCGATGCAGAATCCAAACGTCGGGCTCGACGTATTTTTTGTGCTGGTCGGCGC
>CAXXFU010000004.1:0-1174275 GCA_963675235.2 Devosiaceae bacterium
GACCTCTTGGGCTGAAGCGCGCACCAAGAGGCTCATTATCCCGCCGGCATTGTGCTCTGGCAGCGCGAGCAATGCGGTGGCGGCTTTGCGCTCCGGCACCGGTCGCGGCGGGGCGCTCATCATCGAGAACGCCGGCCAAGTTCTCGGCGCTGGCGGCGCTGCGAATAGTGGCGCGGGTGGTCCGGCTTTCCTTGCTGAACAGTCCGGAATTTCGCTCATCAATTCCGGCGACATAAAGGGCGGCGGCGGTGGAGGCGGCGTCGGTGGTCAAGGCGGGGGCTGGCTACTATACGAGCACGCTCACTGAAGGCCCGTTTTGGAGCCTGAACCCACCTCGATACTACTGGAATGAGCCGGCGAAAGGCGGTGACGGCTCCTACTATTGGGGCACCTACCTCGCCAACAGTACGACCGGCGTATTTAGCATGGGCGGATGGGACTACAATCACGGCCCCCTTTATGGCGGTTATAACTGGGCGCATACCGTCCTCAGATCGAAGCCGCAGACCAACTACACAACCGGCGGTGCTGGTGGTGCCGGTGGCCGTGGGCGAGGCTACAACCAGACGCCTTTGAACGGCTCGCCGGGATCGGCGGGCGGGACGAATGCCGGCACGGGCGGCACGGGCGGCGCCGGCCGCGAATGGGGCCTTGCCGGCTACACCGGCTCGACTGGCGCGGCGGGCAATAATGGCGCCGGTTCTGCTGGCGCGACCGGCGGCGCGGCGGGCGCCGCTATTCTCAACTCAGGCTTTGTCGACTTGACCAACACGGGCACCCTCGCGGGTGCTCACTAAGGAGCTACCATGACCGAACCGACCCCGGAAGAAATTGCCGCGCAGCGAGAGGCGGATCACCTGTCGGCGACAAAGATTGACGCCAACGACGAGCTGATCCGGCACATCAATGGGCTGACCACGAACACCCTCAGAATGTGGCCGGAGGGCGAGGTGCAGTCTTGGACCATCCAGCGGACTGAGGCGCTGGCAGTTCTCGATGCCGGCGAGGCCGCAACGCTCGATATGGCGCCATTTCTGACAAAAGTTTGTGTCGCGCAGTTTGGCGAGGCGACAGATGCCGAACGCCTTACGCAGCTTCAGGGGAAGGCGGCGGTCGTCATGGGCTATGCCGACGCATGGGCGGACCTGGCGGCCTATCTCAACGGCCTTCGCGCCCGCACTCAGGACGCCATCGGCGAGGCGTCCGACGCGGTTGAAGTGACCGCCATCGTCAATGCCGCAAAGGCAGAAGCGGCGGCGGTCCTTAGCGCTCAGTAGGGGCTTCGCGCTCATGTCCGCCTATACCGGCTCCCTCGCGCTTGTGCCGATGCCGAACGGGCATTGGCGGCTTTCCTGCCCGCTTCAATGGGAGATCGGCCGGAAGGGATCAAAGCTATGGGTGCTGGTGCCGCCCGGTTTCGAGACCGACCTGGCGAGCATTCCGTTTTGGGCGCGGCCGCTGTTCAACCCGGCCGACGCCCGCTTCGCCAAGGCGTCGGTGCTGCATGACTACCTGATCAGCAAGGGATGGGCGCCGCCCTCTGCCTCGGCGGCTTTCGCCGAGGCGCTCACCGCCGATGGCGTCGGCAAGTGGCGCGCCTCGATCATGGGCCTGGCGGTGCTGGCCTACGCTCACTTGACCGGGCCGGGCGCCGGTTGACTGCCCGCCCTATTGGCCACCGGCTCAATCTCGGCTAGTCTTGCGCCGCGCGAATGAAGCGCTCCGGCAAGGGCCTGACAGTGTCAGGCTCTTTTTGCATTGCCGATCCATCTAGCCTGTCTCCGAACCTGATTTGAAGCCGTTTTTATCGGCGTTTGGAGACCAAGGCATGCCCGCATCCCCCTTCAATCACGGCACCCCGCGTCCTCGATGCCGGGAGCGAACCGCGCCCGCTTGAGCTGACGGACGTTTCCGCCATCGGCGCGGCGATCACGGCGCCCGACGCCGACGACACCGTGTTTCCGCCGGACGGCGAGCCCGTCGCCTTTTTCACGCATGAGGCCGACAAGGTCGCCGCGCTCGGCGCCACCGGCACTGGCATCGATATCGTCAACGCCATCCGCGCCCAGGGCATCGAAGCGCAGCTCGTATTTTCCCGCGCTGCCGAGGGCGTCGACGCCGAGGCGACCCGCACCAATCTCGTCGGTGACGCCGCCAGCATGACGGGCGTCTGGGGCCTTGCCTATGCGCGTGGCCATGTCGGCGTTGAGCCTGAAATCCTGATCGCGCCCGGCTATGCATCCGGCCGGATCGACGACGCCAAGAACCCCCTGGCCGACGCCCTCGAAAGCGTCGCCAAGAAGCTCAAGGGCATCGCCGTGATCGACACCGGCGGCCCGGATTCGGCGACGAGCCTTGCTTTCCGCGCCGATTTTTCCTCGCGCTACACCTACCTCGTCGACCCGTTCGTTCGCGTCGCCAGTGGCGAAACCATCGTCGCCAAGCCGGCCTCGCCCTACGCGGCCGCCATGTTCGTCAAGAAGGACAAGACCAAGGGCGGCCCCTATTGGTCGCCGTCCAACCAGGACGTATCCGGCATTCTCGGAACGGCTCGCCCGATCACCTACTACGATGGCGAGATCGACCACGAGGCCAATCTGCTCAACCAGAACGGCATCGCCACGTTCATTCCGAGCCGCACCGTCCAGGGCATCGGTGGCCAGTTCTCGGCCAATGGCCGCGTCCTTTGGGGCAACCGCACCACGTCCGAGGATACCCTTTGGGCCTTCGTCAACGTGGTCCGCACCCGCAACGCCACCGAGAAGACCCTGGCGCGCGGCTTCCGCTGGGCCAATGACGAAAACCTGACCCCGCAACACGTCCTGTCGGTGATCCGCAGCACCCAGGATTTCCTCGACGAGCTCAAGGGCATCGGCGCGATCATCAACGGCCGGGTTTTCTTCGACCGGGATCAAAACCCCAATTCCAGCCTGCGCCTGGGCAAGCTCCGCGTCGAGTTCGACGCCGAGGAATACCCGCCGCTCGAAGACCTGATCTTCGGCTCGCGCCGCAACGAAGCCTATTTCGACGAGCTCGCGAACAACGTTCAGAACCTTTTGAGCGTGTCGTTCTCGACCTCGATTTCCGACCTTCTGGCCGCCTAAGGAGCACGCCCGATGCCCATTCAAGCACCCCGTATCATGCGCGGCTTTACCCTGGTCGCCGACGACGACATCAACCTCGCGCTGACGATCGAAGAGCTCGCCCTCCCGACGCTCGAAGAAACGACCGAGACCTTCCAGCCGGGCGGGCTCGACGCCGAGATTGAGATTGCCGGCCTGGGCACCAAGGCGCTGATGCTCGGTTTCAAGGTCAAGGGTCACACGCCGGCCGTTGCCAACCTGTTCGGCGGCGCGCCTGGCGTGCGCCACAACTGGACCGGCAAGCAACTGGTCGTCGACGACGAGACCGGCGCCGAACACGAGCACGCCGTCGACGTTTCGGGTCGCCTGGTCAAGATCGCGCCCGGCGCCGCCCAGGGCGGCAAGGCACCCGGCTATGACTTCGAAATCCGCTCCGTGTTTGGCTACACCGAATACTGGGACGGCGCGGTGCTCCATGCCTTCAGCCTCAAGGCCGGCGGCTGGACGGTCATGAACTCCACCCCGGTCAATGCGCACCGGACCAACTTCCTGTTCAGCTAAGCGGGGCCGCCATGACCGAGACCAAGACCACGCCGAAAATCGTCGCGTCGATCCCGGTGCCGCTGTCGGTGCCGATCACCGTCAAGGACGCCGAAGGCAAGGAGGCCAGGCGCGACGGCATCGTGCTTAGGCGCCCGAAATTCGCCCACGCCAAAAAGCTCGCCATCCTGATCGGGCCGCAATTCCTCAAGGGCCTGCTCGCCGACGTGTCGATCGGGCAAGGCCAGGCCGCCGCGAAACCCGGCACGGAGGGCGAGCCGTCCGGGCAAGGCTCGGCCGCCGAGGCGCTCGCCGATGTCGATATGGGCGCGCTGATCCAGGAGGTCATGAACGGCCTTTTGACCGAGAAGGGCCTGGACGGGCTGACCGAACTCATCGCGTCGATGGCTGACGAAAGCCCCGAGTTCATCGACGAGCTCGATTGGGTCGACCTCATGGCCGTCGCGACGGCGTTCATGGATTTTTTTCCGGCACTCCGGTCGCTGACAGCTTCGAAATAGGCGCCGCCTTGGCGGCCGCCTTCCATTGGCCGCCTTCGGAGATCGACCGGATGGATTGGCTCGACGCGCTCGGCTATTTCGCGGCGCTCAAGCGCCATGCCCCGCTGAGGGACTAGAGGGACATGGAAGCCTCACTCCTAATCCGCCTGATCGATGAGCTCACCGGCCCGGCCGCCAAGGTCAAGAAGGGGTTGCAGGGCATCACCGAAGCCGCCTCGGGCATGAAGCAGGGCTTCGCCGAGGCGATCAAGGAAGGCTTTTCGGTCGAGAACATCGAGAACGCGACCCGCAACGCCGAGCAGGCTTTGAACAAGTCGCGCCAGCGGCTCATGGGCGCGGTCGGCACCGCGCTTGCACTTCTCGGCCCGGCCAAGATGGCCGGCGATTTCGACGAGGGCATGCGCAAGGTCGGCACCCTCATCGACACCACGGCCGAGCCGCTCGATCACCTGAAACGCGAAGTGCTCGACATTTCCGAGCGCGTGCCCGTCGCGCTCTCAGATCTTTCAACGGCGCTTTATGACGTGCGCTCGGCCGGCGTGAAGGCGGCCGACCAGTTCAACGTCCTGGAGGGCTCGGCACGGCTGGCGGTCGCCGGCCAGGGCAATACCGCATCCGCTGTCGACCTGGTCACCTCGGCAATCAACGCCTTCAACCTCGAAGGCGAGAAACAGGCCGGCATCTATGACGTGATCTTTAAGACCGTGAAGAACGGCAAGACCACGATCGACCAGCTTGCGCGCGGCTTCGGCGGTACGGCCGGCGTCGTCGCCAATGCCGGCGTCGAGATCGACGAATATCTCGCCTCGGTCGCCGCCCTGACCACGACTGGCTTGCCGGCCGCCGAGGCGCACACACAGCTTAAGGCGACGATTTCAGGGCTGACCCGCGAAACCGCCGACAGCAAGAAATTGTTCGACGCCTTAGGAGCCGACAGCTTCAAGGACCTGATCGACAAGTCGGGCGGCATGGTCAATGCCCTAACCCGCATCCGCGAGCAGCTCGGCGGCGACGACGCCGCGCTCCTAAAGCTCGTTGGCTCGACAGACGCACTCAATTCAATTCTCGGCCTCACCGGCGCCCAGGGTGAGACGTTCCGCGCCACGCTCGACGACATGCGCAATGGCGCCAACGCCATAGACCCGGCCTTCGACGAAATGGCCGGCGGCTTCAACGCCCAATGGAAAATGATGATGAACTCCGTTTCGGAGCTGGTCATTATCCTGGGCAATCAGCTCCTGCCGGTGCTGATCGAGGTCGTCAACGAGATCAAGCCGATCGTCTCGGCCGTCACCGACTGGATGCAGGCCAACCCCGAGCTGGCCAAGACGCTGGTGCTCGCCGTTGCCGGCATGATGGCTTTCTCGGTCGCGTCGCGCCTGGTCGCTTTTGCCCTGGCCGGCGTCCGGCTGTCGACGATCCGCACGCTGTCGGCCTTCCTGAAATTCGACGCGGCCGGGAAGAACGTCGCGACCGGCTGGCGCCTGCTCGCCGGCACCGGCTCGCTCCTGACCGGGGCGTTCAACCTGATCATGGCATCGGCCGGCGGCATCGTGACCGCGCTTGCTGGCATCTCGGCGCCGATCTGGGGCCTCATTGGCTTGTTCGTCGTGGTCGCGGCCGCGATCGGCATTGCCGTTTACAAGTACTGGGAGCCGATCTCCAACTTCTTTGTCGGGTTTGGCCAGGTGGTCGCCGAGGCGATCTCCACGGCGATGGCCGCGATCGGCGGTTTTGTCGTCGATCGGCTGATCGATGTCGGCAAGCTGTTCGGCATCGAGCCGGCCGAAATGGAAGCGGCGATCGGCAAGGCCCAGGCCGAAATCCAGGCCAAATGGGACGGCCTGGTCACCTGGCTTTGGGAGCTGCCCGGCCAGGTCGGCAACTGGATGGGCGGCCTCTTCAAGATGGAGGATTTCTCCGACGAAGAGGAAGCCGGCTTCAAGGACGCAGGGCGCCGCGCGGGCCAAGCTGTTGTTGACGCCGCACAAGCCGCCATCGGCCTGGCAAAGTCGGTGTTTGACATCACGTTTGGTCTCGCTCGCGGCAACATCGATCCACTCGTTGACTGGCTTCACTCAGTCGTCGACGGCATCGTCAGCTTTGCGCTTAGCGTTGAGTGGCCGGCAGCGCCGGAATGGCTCACTTGGCTCATGGGCAAGGCCGGAGACGCCGTGAACGCCGGGACCAATGCGATCGCGGAGGGCCTGGGCTCGCTCGGCGTGGGCGCGCCGGGCGAAGGCTTTAACCCTCTCGGCTGGATTCCTGCCTTCGGCGGGCCGCCCCAGGAGGTAGAAACCAAGATCGCCGCCGAAGTCGTCGACAAGCGGCCGCCCACGGTCAACGTCAACGCCCCGATCACCGTCCAGGCCGCCGCCGATCCGAAGGCCACCGGCGCCGCCGTGGCCGGCGCGATCAACTCCCAGATCAGCCAGGCGCGCACCGGCGCGCTGCATGACGGGGTTGACTGATGGCACCGCTTCTTGCCCTTGGCCCGCACATTTTCCAGACCACGGAATTGAACTTCCAGGAGCTCAAGCGATCGACCGAGGCCAAATGGCCAGCGATCGCCCGGTTCGGTGGCTATCCCGGTCGACAGTTCACCGGCTTTGGCGACGACAGCATCGAGATCTCCGGCCTGCTGTTTCCCGATGAGTTCAACGACCGCGAGCAGTTCGAAGCCTTGCGCGCCACGCAGCGCGGCAAACGCCCGGTGACCCTCATGGGTTGGGCGGTCGGATCGGGCGCCGCCGAGGTCTTCGGCCGCGTCGTGATCCTCAAGGTCGACGACACGCAATCGCGCATCAATTGGCGCGGCGCCGGCCGGCGCATCGAGTATTCCGTTTCCCTGGCGCCGTTCACCGGCGGCGGTAAGCCGATCGGGTTGTTCAGATGACAACGCTTCCCGCCCGAACCGTGACCGTGACGCTCGAAGGCGTGACCCTCGACACCATCTGTTTCGAGCATGCCTTTATGGCCCTTGGCGACCACCGCCGCGCCGGCAAGCTGACCGGCTATGTCGAGGCGGCGCTTGAGGCCAATCCGGGCCTGGCCGGGCGCGGCCTGGTGCTGCCGCGCGGCACGGTGATCGAGCTGCCCGAGTTCGCGATCGAAACGGCCGCCGCGCCCGCCGCGAGGCTTTGGGACGAATGACCCGCTATCGCCCCTTCATCGAAGCCAGCGTCAACGGTCGGCCCGTCTCGTCGAGCTTTTACAAGCGGCTCAACTCGGCCACGATCACCGACGCGCCCGGCCAGGACGCCGACACCTGCGAGCTGAAATTCGACGACGCCGGAAACGAGATCGTCATTCCCCAAAAGGGCGCGCTGCTCACCGTCAAGTTCGGGTTCGAGGATGACGCTTTTTTCAAGATGGGCGTTTTCCGCGTCGAGAAATCCTCGATCGAGGGAGGCGAGAGCGGCGAGTTCGTCAAGCTGTCCGGCCGCTCGGCCGACATGCGCGAAGACATCAAGGAGCCGGTCTCCGAACACTTCGAAAGCACAACGGTCGGCGGCATCGTCGAAGAGCTGGCCGGCCGCCACGGCTTCGACGCCAAGGTCGACGGCGATCTCGCCGGGATCGCCATTCTCTACCGGGCGCGCTTCAATCAATCGACCGCCGATTTCCTCTCGCGCATGGCCGACGAGACGGGCGGCTTTTTCTCGGTCAAGGACGGCAAGTTCCTGTTTCTGAGGCGCGGCTCGCTGCCTCAGATCACCATCGATCGATCGGACTGCGAAAGCTGGACCTTTGAAGTCGAGCCGCGCCCGCGCTTCGGCCAGGCCGAGGCCGGGTGGTTCGATCGGCGCACCGGCAAAACCCATTTCGAGAGCTTTTCAACGCCGCTTGAAGGCCCGGTCAAAAGGCTGCGCACGCTCTATCCCAATGCCGGCGAGGCCAAGGCCGCCGCGAAGTCCGAAGGCGAGCGCCTGACCCGCGCCACCGGCTCAGGCTCGATCGACCTGGCCGGCATGCCCGAGATCATGGCCGACGCCCCGATCACGCTCACCGGCTTTCGCCCCGAGGCCAATGGGCTTTGGCGCGCCGGCACCGTCACCCACACCTATTCCGAAACCTACAAGACGAGCATCGCGCTCGAAGCACCAGAGGAAGGGAAATCATGAACCATGAGATCATGCAGGCGGTCGGCCAGCCGGCCCATATCGCCGACATGCCGGACAGGTCCGGCATCATCGACCGGGTCAGCACGGCTCCAGGTGAACCGATCGCACGGATCGACGATCACTGGTATCTCGCCGACGCCGTGATCCTCGACTGACGAGCTACTCGATGCGGCTGTCGACCTCGTCGATCTTCGCTTCCAGCTCGTCGCGCATTTCGCGAAGCTCGTCGAGCAAAGTGCCGAATGCGTCGAGCAGCCCGTTCATTGCGCCTTCGCTGTGCTTGGCCTCGGCATATCGCCTGGCCTCATCGAGCGCGCCCTGAGCGCGGCAGAAAGGATCGGAGTAGTCGAAAGCCTGAATACCGTCCGTCATTGGAGCCTCTTTCGGTTTCGGTGACGGGCGGCCCGGTGCGCGCCAACGCACCGAACTGCGGGACCAAATCGCCAGACCGGACCCGCAAGGCACCCTTGAGAATGCCACACCCGCCGTCCCTCGCGAGGGGACAACGGCAGGTGAATCGGATTCGTCATGAGGGACAAGTGCAGGATTTCCGTTGTACCTGCGGCAAGCTGTTGGCGCGCGTCGAAACGCCCGTTCAAACCGCAATTGAGATCAAGTGCCCGAGGTGCCGATCAGTCGCCCGGATCACTCCAGACAATGCTGACGGCCCCGCTTTGCTCGACGGTGACCGAGACGGGCCGGTCGGCATTAACAGAAAACATAGCTGGCGCAAGGATCGGCTCTGAAGCGGCGGGAAGTGACCCCACGATTTGGAGCAAACCTCCGAGCAGCACAAATGCGGCTCCGAGGACAAAAAGCCAACGCCGGGCCGCCAGATCGCGAATGGACTTTGGAGCATCCACCGAACGAGTGAGGTGAGCCTGACGCAACACGAAGTAGGAGGTTCGCGTAAGCGCCTCTATGCCCATCTCTCGCGACTTCATGCGCTCTGCGCCGGCCCGTGCTTCATCTGCGGGACCGGAAAACTGGACTTCGGGCAACGGCAAGAATGCCGAGGTGATGCATTCGGGGTGCCAGTCGCCTTCGGGCGTTGGAGCCCGCTTCCGGCTTGATTCTGCTTCTCGGCTAGAGCTGTATGAACCCCTGATGTATTCAAGGGCAACAAGGACAAAGCCCAACAACTCGCATCCGACGCCGACCGCCGACAACCAACCCGACCCGATTCCGAACATGCGCCCCTCCATCATTGCCGGGCTGACAAGAGGGGGAAACCTGCTATGATTCCGCCATTCCCCGAGGCCCTGAGAGACCCTAACTCCGAACGCCCGCGAGCGTCCATTTCGGAGAAAGACCTTGGCCAAGGAAAATCCCTTGCCTCCGCTCGACACCAAGTCGCCCGGCATCCCCGGCGATCGCCGCTATCGTGAACAGTTCGGCCTCATCATCATTTGCGCCGACGAGGCCGAACAGGCCGCCTTGTTCGAGGCCCTCAAGGTTCTCGGCCGCGCCAAGATCAAGGTGGTGGCGACATGAGGGTCGAGGTTTACAAAAGCTGCGCGAATTTCGACAGCTACCGCGCCGCGCGGGTCAAGTCGCTGTTCAACGTCGATGACGCCAGCGCCTTCCGCCTCAGCGCCGACCTGCCGATCGACGACACGGATTGGCGAATCGGTCTCGTCGTCGGCCCCTCCGGCAGCGGCAAAACCTCGATCGGTGAAAAGCTGTTCAGGCGCGGTCGCAAGGCGTTCGCCCGGTTCCGCTGGTCGCCCGATCGGCCGATCATCGACCAGATCGCCGAAGGCGGCTCGGTCGACGCGGCAACGGCGGCGCTGTCGGCCGTGGGCCTCGGCAGCGTGCCGGCCTGGCTTCGCCCCTACCAGGTGTTGTCGCAAGGCGAGAAGTTCCGCGCCGATCTCGCTCGCCTGGTTTGCGACCAGCCGGCCGAAGTCGTCGTCGACGAGTTCACCAGCGTCGTCGATCGGCAGATCGCGCGCATCGGTGCGATGGCCTTTGGCAAGGCATGGCGGCGCGGCACCGGCCGCGTCGTCTTGCTGTCCTGCCATTACGATGTCGCCGAATGGCTCCAGCCGGATTGGGTCTTTGACACCGCAACGGGTGCTTTCACCGGGAGGTATCTTCAACCAAGGCCCCGTTTCGAGCTCGAAATCCGCCAGACCGGGTGGGAGTGGTGGCCGCGTTTTGAGCCGCATCACTATCTGAAAATGCCCAAAATGATCGCCGCCACCAACTATGTCGGCTTCGTCGAGGGCGAGCCGGTCGCACACGTCGCGGTCAGCACGCGGCCGGGTCTCGTCGAGGCCCGCGCCTGCCGCCTGGTCGTCATGCCCGAGTGGCAGGGCGCGGGCGTCGGCATGCGCTTTTTGAATGCCGTTTGCGCCGCCTGGCGCCGGGGCGAGAACCGCTACGGCAAACCGCTCCTGACCTTGTTCCACACCTCGCACCCCGGCTTGGCGGCCGCCCTTCGCCGCGACCCGCTTTGGGCGCAGGTGTCGTGCCGCCTGACTGGCGAAAGCAAGCGGAAGTGCATCGAGTCCTTGCGGCGCTCCGGCATCAAAAACGGGACGGGATATGGCGGCCATTTCCGCGCCGCCCAGGGCTTCCGCTACGTCGAAGGAAGCGAGGTCCGGGCATGAGGGTCCTATTGATCGGGCAGAAGTGGTTCGGCGCCCGCGTTATGCGCCTGGTCGCAGCGCTTGGGCACGACCTGGTCGCTGTCGCCCCGCGCGGCGAGAACCGCATGGCGAGCGCGGCCGCCATGTCTTGCGTGCCGCTGATCGAGCACGGCGCCGAGCTTGACCCGTTGCCGCTGGAGATCGGGCAATTCGACTTGCTCCTAACCGCCCATGCCCATGTCTTCGTGCCGAGCGAGGTGCGCGTTCGGGCAAGGTGCGCCCTCGGCTATCACCCGTCGCTCCTGCCGCTCTACCGGGGCAAGCGGTCGATCGAGGACGCGATCGCGGCCGGCCAGCGCGTGACGGGCGGCACGATCTATCACTTGAGCGACCGCATGGACGCCGGTGACATCGCCTTTCAGGACTGGTGCTTTATCGATGCCGGCATGACGCCGGCCGAGCTTTGGCGCGAGCGCCTGGCGCCGATGGGCTTTCGCCTGATCGCCCGCGCCCTCGGCGAGCTCGACCATCGCGGCCAGGTGCCGCGTCGATCGCAAACGCCGCTGCCGCGCGTTGCGCCGATCCGGGGCCAAGTCTAAGCTGGCGCCGGATTGAACCGACAGGATGTTTTGATGCACCGCGCCCTTTTGATTGCCGCCGCCCTTTTCGCAACGCCGGCCCTTGCCGCGCCCTCAGCCGAGCAGATCGCGGCTGTCGAGTATGTCGCCGAAGCGATCGTCACCGGCGATTTCTGCGACGCTTGGGAAGCCGACAAGCTGGCGGCCGCAAAGTACCTCGCCGGCTTTGGCGTCGAGGACATCGCGGCCGACGCCGCGCTCCAGGAGGCGTTCAACGCCAAGTACTCAAGCGTGACCTATGCGGCCGAGAGTTTGGGCAACGACACAATGTGCGTCGCGGCCGAGGTCCTTTATGGCCCCGAGGGGGGCAACGCGCCCGGCCTGATGATCGAAACGCCCTAGCGCGATGGCAGGCCCCAGCGACGACAAGAAGCGCCCCACGGCCGCCCCAGGCGCCGACAGCGGCGAGCCCAAAGCCGGCCCGTCGCTGCATTCCGAGGTGGCGATGGTTTCCGTTGAAGAGGCGACCCGCCGACACTTCGAGCGCCAGCGGCTCGCCAAGGAGCGCGACGACGCGCTCGGCTGGCCCGACCCGCCAACCCGGCGCGGCACCAGGCGGCGGCAAATTCAAATTAAGAGCGCTTGAAAGGCCAAAAAAGCGATGCCATGCGAAGTGTCGCAAAGCGCCACGCGAAATTGCGCGCTACACAGAGCCTTGTGATCGTCACGTCGCCGGACACGCGACACAGGGATGTGTCACGCCCGAACGGCAGGTTCATGCGCGATGGCGCGAGCCTCTTTCCTCGTTCGCAGGCTGTAGCGCGACAGAACGGATGGCCTATCTGGGATTGGGTAGGAATGACCGGGAAGAGCTGGCAAGGAGCCAATGGAACCGGGCCAGTGCGAGGATAGGTCGGGACAAGCGATCTCCAAGGGCACGACAAGTCAAGATGCGTTGCCTGCCCAGACTGGCAACTCGGTCAATGTATTGATGGTGCGACAACTGCTTCTGATCCGGAAGTGGCAAGAAAAGCGGCTGGGTCCATGAAACTCGTTGAGCGTCAAAAACCGTAGCGCCCTCCGCAATCGGCGACCCTCCATAATGGTCGGCATGTTGGTCACCGCAGCGGTAGCAACGGTGCAAAGGCTGGAGCCTGGCTAAAGTCCTTGAGCTCGTCTGCAAGCTCATGTTCAGCATGCTCGGAAGCGATGACCTCCGTGCTCGCTCGTGCCCAGTCTTGCATGAGCCTACCCGCACCCATCCATACCGAGGGCCCTGACGTGGTCTCACCTCGCCCCCCGGCTTCATTCGGTGACTCTGCTGTTTGTTTGATCCGATCGCGATTGCGCCGCGTACATGCTTCAGGGACCCGTGCGAATGCACTTCGGTCCGGGGCAAGTTGATCGCAAGGCGGGAAGTGCATGATGAAGCTAATAGCGACGGTACTTTCGAACGTTTTTTGGGTCGGCTTGACCGTTGCGGTGCTAGGCGGCGGTTATTTCGGCTACACGGCGTTGCGCGACAACAGGGAGACGCTGGAGCCGGTCTCGGTTTCGCGCGCGGCGACGGCCGTTGAAACGCAGCCGTTGCGGCCATGGCAGGCGCCCCTGCCCGTGCGCGGCGAAGGTTTTGTCTCTGCCGAACGCGCAGTATCTCTTTCAGCCCTCGCCGGCGGGGAGATCGTTTATCTGCATCCCGCCATCGCCGACGAGAACGGACGGTTTGCAAAGAATGACACCCTGATCCGCATCAACGATGCGGCCGAGCAGGCCAATCTGCGCAAGGCCGACGCCGATATCGCCGCTGCCGAGGCGCAGCTCGCGCTCGAACGCTCCGATCTCCTTCGCACACGCAGTCTTTCCGAGCGCGGCCTTACTCCGGAAAAATCGCTCGAAGAGGCCGAGGCACGCGTCGTGGCGGCCGAATACCGGCTGGACGGTCTTCTGGCCTCAAAGGCTGTGCTTGAAACCGCAGTCGAGAACAAGATCGTCCGCGCTCCTTTCGACGGCGCGATCCTGTCGCATCAGGTCGAGGTCGGCGCCATCGTGTCGCCCGGCCAGACGCTGGCCGAGGCCTACACCGACGAGAGCCTCAACGTCGTTGTGAATCTTGGCGAGGCCGAGGCGGCCCTCATTCCCGGCCTGTTCGACGGGGGCGAGGCCGATGCGCACGTCGAGATCGCCTTTGCCGGCGCCACCTATGCCACAAACGGCAGGGTGACCGATGTGGCGCCAGCCCTCGATGCCCGCACGCGCACCCTTGCCGTCACCATCACGCTCGACGGCAACAGCCGTCTCCGCCCCGTCACCGGCGCTCTGCCAGCCTCGGGAGCGCCGCCGGCGCTGATCAATGCCTACGCAAAAGTCGAGATCTCGGGCGCGTCGGCGAACGGCACCTACCGCATTCCCTCGACCGCGTTGCGCGGCGAGGACATCTGGCTGACCGATAATGGCACCCTGACCCGCGTGCCGGCGCGGCAATTGCATATCGACAATGGCTATTCCTTCGTCGTTGCCGACGAAATCGCCGACGGCGCTCGCCTCGTTGTCAGCAGCATCGCCGTGCCGGTGGACGGCATGGCGGTGCAGGACGTGACGCCCATCACGGTCTCCGCGACGGAGACGACCCCTGCCGGAGATGATGCACAATGAAAGCGATGATCAAATGGATGGCCGGGCATCCGGTCGCGGCGGCCTTGTCGATGCTGCTCATTCTGTCGCTCGGCGTTTATTCGGCGAGCCGACTGCCGCAACAGACCTTTCCGGATTTCGCGCTCGACGTGGTCAGCATTTCCGTGGCCTATCCCGGCGCCACGCCTACCGAAATCCAGGACACCATCGTCCGGCCGATCGAGGAAAAGCTGTCCGCCATCAGCGAGATCGACGAGATCACCGCCTCCGTCTCCGAAGGCCGCGGCGGTCTGTCGGTGACGTTCGGCAACGGCACCGACATGGCGCTCATGCTCGACGAGGTCAAATCGCTCGTCGACGAGATCGACGTCTTCCCCGAAGACGCGATGGATCCGATCGTCGTGCGTCCCGACAACAATTCAAGCGTGATCGACATCATCCTGCACGGCGATGCCAGCGAGGCGGTCCTGTATGCCGAAGCAGAACGGGTGCGTGACGCGCTGGCGCGTCTGGACGGCGTGTCCTTCGTGCAGGTCGGCGCGACCCGCGACACCGAAATGCGCATCGAGGTCAGCCGCGACACGCTGCGCGCCTACGACATGACGCTCGACGAAATCGCCCGGGCCATCGGCCGCAATTCGCTCGATTTGCCCGCCGGCATCATCGACACCGAAACGGCCTCGATTCCTGTGCGCACCTCCGGGCGGAACGTCACCGCCGAGGAGTTCGCCAATGTCGTCATCCGTACGGGCGAAAACGGCGCCCAGGTCCGCATCGGCGACGTGGCGCGGGTCGTGGACGGGTTCGAGGACGCCGAGCTGGCGGCGACCTATTCGGGCGAGCGGGCCGTCACCATCAACGTCTTCCAGGTTGGCGAAGAGCAGGTGCTGGCCATTTCCGAGGCGGTGTCGACCTATCTCCGGGACGAGGCGCGGCCCAATCTTCCGGCCGGGTTGAGCGCCACGATTTGGCGCGACGAGGCCGTCAGCCTGCAAAGCCGCGTCGACCTTTTGCTGCAAAACGCCATGCTTGGGCTGGCGCTTGTCGTGTTGTGTCTGGCGCTGTTTCTCGACCTGCGTCTGGCCATCTGGTCGGCGGTCAGCATCGGCGTTTCCTTCTCGGCCACGCTGATCGTCATGAGCTGGCTCGGCATGTCGATCAACCAGATCTCGCTGTTCGGCTTCATCCTGGCCATCGGCATCGTCGTCGACAATGCCATTGTCGTTTCGGAAAAGATCTATGCCAACGGCCAAAAGCGCATGTCGCCGCTGGACGCGGCGATCAAGGGCGCGCAGAGGGTCGCGGTGCCAGTGATCTTCGCCACGGCAACGACGCTGGTCGCCTTCTGGCCCCTGCTGCAACTGCCCGGTTCGCTCGGCAAGTTCTTGTCGGACGTCCCGCTGGTTGTGATGACCGTGCTGGCGCTGTCGACCCTGCAGGCCCTGTTCATTCTGCCCAGGAACCTGTCCCGCACCAACTTCGCGGAGACGCGAAGCAACAACATCATCCTGATCGCGACCGGCGCCATCCGGCGCGTTTTCGACGCAGCGCTGCAATGGTTCATCCACCGCCCGCTGGACTTCGTCCTGCGAAAGACCACACGCGGCGTTGCGGTGCTGCTGCCGCTCGCCGTCTCGATCGCCCTGATCATCAACGCCGTCGGGCTGGTTGCCTTTGGCTATGTGCGTTTTGAGTTCTTTCCCTCGATCCAGAGCGAGTCGGTCACCGCGCGCATCGAGATGAACGAGGGCACGCCCTTTGCCCTGACCGAAACCGTGGCCAGTTCAATCGGCGCGGCGGCGCAACGCGCCGGCGCCCTTGTCGAGGCCGCGTATCCGGACCTGTCGGTGCCGGCCATCGACGGCATCAACATCGTTGTCGGACAGGGTACCGGTGGCGGCGGGCCGACCGGCGGGCGGGCGCCGAGCGGCGCCACCCTCGCCAAGGTGGAGGTCAAACTCGCTGCGCCCGAAGATCGCTCTTGGCCCAACGAAGCCTTTGAAACCGCCTGGCGCGACGAGATCGGCCGTGTCGCTGGCGCCAAGAACCTCGTCGTCTCCTCGGAACTGATCGGCGCCGGCGATCCGGTTGCCATTGAGTTGTCGCTCCCTGACGGCGAACAGCTGCGCGCCGCCGTCGGCGACCTGCGCACCGCTCTTCAGGACATTCCTGGCCTGTTCAACATCAGTGACGATTATTCCGGCGGGCAGATCGACTACACGCTCGCCCTGAAGCCGGAGGCGCGCCTGTACGACCTGACGGTGCAGGATCTGGCCAGCCAGGTCCGCGCCGGACTGTCCGGCATCGAGGCCACCCGCGTCCAGCGCGATGGCACGGATGTCGGCGTCGTGGTGAAATATCCGGCCAACGAGCGCCGGTCGCTTGCCGACCTCATGGACACCGTGGTGACAACGCAGGCGGGCGACCGCATTCCCCTTGCCAGTGTCGCCGAGCTGACCGAGAGCCGCGTCGCATCGAGCCTGTTCCGCCGCGACGGCCGCCAGATCACCAGCGTGACCGCCGGGCTCGACACCTCGGTCGCCTCGGCCGGCATGGTCAACGGGATCATCGCCGACGACATCCTGCCCCAACTGCAGGAGCGTTATCCGCAGCTGGAGGTTTCCTTTGGCGGCCAGCAGCGCCAGCAGGGCTCAGCGCAATCGGCCCTCGGAGCCTCGCTCGCCATCGCGCTGTTCGGCATTTTCGCCCTTTTGGCCCTGATCTTCCGCTCGTTCGCGCAGCCGCTCATCGTCATGTCGGCCATTCCGCTCGGCCTGGTCGGCGCGATCACCGGCCACTACATCGTCGGGATTCCGCTGACGCTCCTGTCGGTGTTCGGCATCATCGGATTGGCTGGTGTCGTCATCAACAACAGCCTTGTGATGATCGACGTGTACAACGAGAACATCCGCAACGGCATGCCGGTGCGCGAGGCGGTCATCGACGGCACCAAGGACAGGTTCCGGCCGATCCTTTTGACATCGCTGACGACATTCCTCGGGATCTTCCCACTGACGCTGGACACGTCGCTGCAGGCGCAGTTCCTGATCCCGCTGGCGGTATCGGTTGGCTACGGTGTCCTGCTCGGCATGTTCCTGATCGTGTTCTCGGTGCCGTCGCTTTTCATGGCAGTGCACGGGATTTCGCACCTGTTCCGGTTTGGGGGACGCAAACAGATTGCGCCGCGCGAGACCCCTGACGGGTTGGTGCCCGGAAACGACGACAAACGGCGCGCACCTGCTTCTCCGGGTCGGTGGGGATATGGCATTGCCGCTGAGTAGGCGAGCTGGATTTGCGCCGGAACAAGCGCATGCCCAATTGGAGGGTCCGGTAGACACGGACGGGCGGATCACGATCGCGAACCGTCTGGGCGACGAGCTGCCGTTCTCCAGAGGCATACTTGCGAGCAGCCTGCTTGCGACCGGGATCGCGACCGAGGAAGCCTACCGGCTCGCCAGTGCCGTTCAATCCCGGCTACTCAGTGCGCGCACTGGCAGCATAGGATCGGAACAGCTTGTCGGGATGATCCACGAGATTCTCGTGGACGAGGAGCCCGATGGCACAGCCGAACGCTGGCTGGTCTGGCGCAAGGCAAAGCGCTCGGGGCGACCGATTGTCGTCGTGTTCTGCGGTGCGCCGGGCGCGGGAAAAAGCACGTTTGCCACAAGCATGGCAGTTCGCTTCGGCATTTCAAGCGTGATCACCAGCGACGCCATCCGCGACGTGCTTCGTACGGTCATACCGGAAGGGGTTCTTCCAGAACTGCATCGGTCGACATTTGAGCTTGTCGAGCCGGACGGGCCTGCGCCATTTGCCAGCTTCGAAAGACAGGCAGGCGCCGTTGCGAACGCAACAGCGGCCGTGGCGAAGCGTCTCGCGGCTGAAAAAAGGTCGGCCATCCTTGAGGGTGTTCATCTTCTTCCCGGGATGATTGGCAAGGCGCTCGCTGATCACTCATCCAGGCCAATAGTTGTCGAACGCCTCATCGTGGAAACTGACGCCGCAGCTCATCGCGCCAAACTGGAGCGCCGGGCGGCGTCCCAACCCCTGCGGCAAGGCAACCGTCACCTGGCGGATATCCAGGCCATCAGGGAGATACAGGGCCATTTGCTTGCCAGGGCCGCGAGCAGTTCCGTGCCGACCATAGGCACAGGCGACATGGCCTCGGCGACACATGAGATTGTCGACGAGATCGCAAACAGGATCGAGCAATAGGCGACGGCGAAGCTAAAACAGAACATCCTCGTGATCCGATGCGCGTTCTGCTGCGTACTAAAGTCACACACACCAGGCGGCGTTTGCCGCGACGAGGAGGAAAACCAGATGCGCCTGACAAAACTGGATATTCAGCAGCTTGCCAATGCGCTTAAAAAGCAGGCGGATATCATCCGCAAAGCCGGCGCCCATGCGCTTGCCGATGCCCTGATCGTGCGCGCCAACAGCTTTGAACTTGTCGCAATCCCTGTCAAAACGGACGAGAGCACCTCTTGGCGTCATCGGCGTGGCCAATAAGCCGCCGCGCCCTGACCAAGGCAACGGTCGAGTCCCCAGCGATTGCGACCATCATTGCTCTTGTTGACCGCGTTTGAAACCCTAGCCGTGTTCCGGTTTTTGCGCCCAACACGCAATCTCCCGGAACCCGCAGGCAGAAGAGGCAGAATTCGAGGAAATCGCCGCTTTCCCTCAAGCTGACGCCAGCGGATTGTCCGGTTTTGCTCGTTGGAAGCACGTCAAACCAACCGTCAGGGTCTCCGCAAAGCCGGACAAACCCGGGGGGCTACGTCACGTCACCACCAGCAGCTTGCTGCCTGCACCTTCCGCCTATGGATAGGACGTCGAACCATCCGGCTTCGTGACGATATTGCGCTCCCAATGAACATAGTCGTCACGGTCAAGGCACGTCTCGTCTATCTCAATTCCCCAACCTGGTCGTTGTGGCCTCAGATCGAGGTAACCTTCCGTGGGAAGGTAAGGGTCTTTCGCCCAGGGAGCATCGACAGCCAGCTTGTACTCGAGGAAGCGGAAATTCACCTGTGCCGCGCAGAAGTGAACGTTGTGAGCCGTGGCCAGAGGACCCATCGGGTTGTGCGGTGCCACGCTGACATAATGGGCGTCCGCGAGATCCGCGATCCGCTTCATTTCCGTGAGGCCGCCGACGACGCAGATGTCGGGTTGGATGATGTCGGCGCCACGCGCGCTGAGCAGAGACAGGAACTCGTAGCGGCTGTACAGGCATTCCCCCGTCGCCAGCGGCACGCCGCCCATCTGCCGCTTGAGCTCGCCCCAGGCCGGGATATGCTCGGGCCGGATCGGCTCTTCGAGAAAGAGCGGATCGTGCGGCGCAAGTGCCATGGCCAGTTGCACGGCCTGATAGGGTTCGTAAATCTTTGCATGCGCATCAAAGCCGAACTCGAAATGTTCCGGCAGGCGACGACGCAACTCCCCAAGATAGGCGCCCGTTTCGGCGCATAGCGCTCCCCACCGGCCCTCATAAAGGCTGCGCCGGTAGGGGCTGAGCTTGAAGGCGGTGAAGCCGTAGGCTTCATGAAGCGCCATGATCTCGACTTCAGCCTGGTCCGGATCGGGTGCCGTGTAGACACCGCAATAGACCCGGACCCGATCCCGCACATTGCCGCCGAGCAACATGTAGACCGGCAGGCCGGCGGCCTTGCCTGCAATATCCCAAAGCGCGTGATCGACGGCAGAGATCGCCGCCAGACCAAGCGCGCCCGGAGGAAAGCGTGATTGCTGGATAAGCTTCTGGTTGATGAAGGTGACGCGGCGCGGATCCTCGTCGCGAATCTGGCCGAACAGGTAGTCGAGAAGCGGCGAGAGCGCCTTGTCCGGACCGTGATTGTAAGCCTCCCCCCATCCGGCGATTCCCTCGTCCGTCTCGATCTTGACGAGAAGCCGCGGGCGGTCGTCCACCCGCTGCATGAAGGTTTTCAGGCTCGTTATTTTCATTTTTCGGCGTCCTCCAAGGCGCTCTCGCGTGCATTTGCAGGCGGAATTTTTACGGTTGTCGCCACTCGCGGCTAGTTGGCGTTCTTCTTTGCCTGCATGCGCTTTCCGAAAACGGTTGTCATGTAGTGGTCGCCGGAGCGACTGACATGATGGCGCATCTCCGCTTCCGCCGCCGCCTCATCGCCCGCAATGATCGTCTGGGCGATCCTGCGATGCTCCTCGAGCGCCCGCCTGCTTTCCTCGGTATCCTCATGAATGACGCGGCGCGCGCTCTTGTCGTAGAACATCTGCATGTCGACCAGCTTGGCGATGTGAACCGAACGGGAGGCTGCGTGGATCTCGCCATGGAAGTCCGTGTTCAGTTCCACCAGATCGTCGGGATCGCCCTTCTCGGTCGCCTTTGCCATGAGACCAACGATCTCTTTGAGGCGCGACTTCTGCTTGTCGGTGATGCGCGCTGCAGCGAGCGCCGCGATCGTGCTTTCGAGCGACGCGCGTGCCAGAATCATTTCTTCGGCGAATGCCCGGTCGAAGCAAACGATCAGGCCACTCCGCGGGCGCACTTCGATCAAACCTTCAGCGGCGAGTTGACGCAGAGCCTCCTTTACCGGGGTGGTGCTGACGCCGATCTCGTCGGCAAGCTTGCGCTCATTCAGCTTCGTCCCCTTCTCGTAGCGACCTGAAATAATGGCCATTCGCAGTGCGCGGCGCACGTGATCGCGCAGGCTCATGCGTGCGGCAACATCGAGGGTGAGGGGCGAGAGATCAGCCTTTGTCTCCAATTTGGGCTCCTTTCCCGAGCGAGTGCACGTTGACACCGTCATCTGAAATGTGAAATTAGATATATCAGACATCAAGCATGGATGTCCACACCAATTGGGAGGGACCAATGAAAATCCGCCATGCCCTGCTGTGCTCTGTCGCGATTGGAGCCGCGCTTATCTCCGCCGGCCCCGCGTTGGCAAAAACGCCTGTCGATCAACTGGTTATCGCAATGAACATGACGTCCATGCGCGGCATGGACCCGCAGGAACTGAACCAGTTCGAGTCGGCAGAGGTCATTGCCAACCTTTATGACAGGCTCTTGATGCCCAACCCGGAAGACCAGACCGAGCTCCTTCCGGGCCTTGCCGAGAGCTGGGATATTTCCGAGGACGGCAAGACCTTCACTTTTCACATCCGCGACGGCGTGACCTTCCACAGCGGCAATCCGCTAACGGCCAAGGACGTCGAGTGGAGCCTGCGGCGCCTGGTCAACATGGGGCTCGCTCCGGCCCGCGACCTCAAGCAGTGGGGCTTTACCGCAGAGAACGTCGAAAGCCTGATCCGGGCGACCGACGACCACACGCTGGTCCTTGAAACTCCGACCGTCTGGAGCACAAGCCTCGTCCTTTACTCGCTCGCCTCGTTCTCCACCTCGGTGGTCGACAGCGTCTTCGTTCAGGACCACATCGAAAACGATGATTACGGACTGGCCTATCTCGAAACGCATGACGCGGGTTCGGGGCCCTATTCCTTGCGCACATGGCGCGCCAACGACACGCTGATCGCCGAAGCCTATCCCGATTACTGGGGCGGCGAACCGGCCATGCGTCGTGTCATCCTGCGCAATATCCCCGAGTCATCCTCGCAGCGTCTGCAACTGGAATCGGACGATATCGACATCGCCACGCGCTTGTCCTCGACGGACCTCATCGCGGTTGGCGATCAGGACGACATCCACATCGAATCCACACCCGGCGTCGGTTTCTACTATCTCGCGCTCAACCAGAACGATGAGATTCTGTCCAATCCCAAGGTGCGCGAAGCCTTCCGTTACCTGATCGATTACGACGGACTCGCCGGAACCGTTATGAAGTACTACGGCAAGATGCAGCAGACCATCGTTCCGGCGGGCATGCCGGGCGCGATGGACGAAGACCGATACACGTTGGATATCGACATGGCCAAGAAGCTTCTGGCCGAAGGCGGATATCCCGACGGCTTCTCCAAGGTCTACTACGCATCGCCGGCCACGCCCGAATTCGAGATCGCCCAGTCGATCCAAGCCAATGCGGAACGCGCCGGTCTCGACCTCGATCTCCAGATCGGCGACCACATCGGCGATTTCCGTGGCCGCGACTACGAGATCTTCTCCGCACGTACCGGCGAACGCATGCCCGATCCGTATGCGGTGCTCCAGTCCTATGCCCAGAACCCGGACAACAGCCAGGAAGCCAACCTGACCGGCCTCATGGCTTGGCGTGCCGCCTGGGACGTGCCTGCAGAGATTCAGGATCTGGTCAATCAGGTCGCCCACGAAGTCGACGCTGCAAAACGCGAGGAAATGTATCGGACGATCAACGAGCTGTATCTCGAAGCCTCGCCGCCCCTGATCACCTCCTTCCGCCGCCTCGATCCGCGCGCGGTCCGCAATGAAGTCGAGGGCTACACCGGCATGACCACCTGGGTCACACGGTGGGATAGCGTGACCAAGTCCGAGTAGACGTCCATGAGCAACGTTGTCGAGAAAAGCAGCTTCAACAGGGACTGGCTGACGACCGTTCGCAAGCTCGCCACCTCTTTGGGCGTGATCTTGACAACGCTGTTCGGATTGCTCGTCATCACCTTCATCGTCGGCCGGCTCGTTCCGGCCGACCCCGTCATTGCCGTCATAGGCGACCAGGCCGATCAGGCCGCCTATGAACGAGTCTACCACCAGCTCGGCCTGGACCGGCCGCTGCCGGAGCAATTCATCACCTATGTCGGAAATGTCGCCCGGTTTGATTTCGGACGCTCGCACCTGACGCGCAACGATGTGTCGTCGGACCTCGCGCGGGTATTTCCGGCCACGGTCGAACTGGCCACGCTGGCTCTGATCATCGGCACCGGCCTCGGCGTACCTCTGGGCGTCATGGCCGCTGTGAGACGCGGAACCTGGTTCGATCATGTCGCCCGCGTCGTCGGCTTGATCGGCTATTCGATGCCGATCTTCTGGCTCGGCTTGATGGTCATTCTGGTCTTTTATGCCAATCTCGGTCTGATCCCACCCGGCGGTCGTATCGGCATATTCTACGAAGGTCTCATCGAGGGCCCGACGGGCTTCCAGATGATTGATGCCGCGCTCGCCGGCGAATGGGACCTGTTCTGGGATGCTTTGCAGCATCTTGTGACGCCCGCACTTCTGCTCGGTTACGCCAATATGGCCTACATCAGTCGCATGAGCCGCAGCTTCATGCTCGAGCAGCTCAATCAGGAATACATACTGACTGCGCGCGCCAAAGGACTTGCGGACAATGCCGTGATCTGGCGCCACGCCTTCATGAACATGCGGGTCCAGTTGCTGACGATCATCGCCCTCGCCTATTGCGGGCTTCTCGACGGCACTGTGCTGATCGAAACCGTCTTTGGCTGGCCTGGTCTCGGCCAGTACCTCACAACGGCACTTTTCTTTGCCGACATGAACGCGGTTCTGGGCGCGGTACTGCTCATGGGATTCATCTCGGTCAGCGTCAATCTCCTGTGCGATGTCGCCTATCGCCTTCTCGATCCGAGGACGAAATGAACATCGATTCCGCCCCTTCCAAACGCCAGAGCCTTCACGACTGGTTGATCGATGAGGACTTCACATCAAAGCGCCAGGCGATCCTGCACCGCTGGTATGTCGGCTTCCGCGTGCTCTCGGGCAATCCCGTCGCGATCTTCGGTCTCGTGATCGTTACCCTTCTGCTGCTCGTGGCGATGCTGGCACCTGTGCTGGCGACCTACAGCCCGTCCCTGCAGGATCTGTCTATCACCTTGCTTCCGCCATCCGCCGAGCATTGGCTCGGAACCGATGAACTTGGACGCGACGTGTTTTCGCGTCTGCTCTACGGCGCACGAACGACACTCTACATCACGGTTCTCGTAACGGTCATCGTTGCGCCTGTCGGTTTTCTCATCGGCGCCCTGTCGGGCTATGTCGGGGGCATCCTGGATGTCATCCTGATGCGCCTCACCGACATCTTCCTTGCCTTTCCGCCGCTGGTTCTGGCGCTCGCTTTTGCAGCTTCCCTCGGGCCCGGTCTCGAGAATGCCGTCATGGCCATCGCTTTGACCGTCTGGCCGCCGATTGCCCGTCTGGCCCGCGCCGAAACGCTCACCGTGCGCAATGCCGATTACGTCGCTGCCGCCGAACTTCAAGGCGCTTCGGTGTTCCGAATCCTGAGGCGTCATCTCATGCCAATCTGTCTGCCTTCGATCATTGTGAGGCTTACCCTCAATATGTCGCACGTCATCCTGACGGCCGCGGGCCTCGGCTTCCTCGGCCTGGGTGCCCAGCCACCCATTGCCGAATGGGGCGCCATGGCGGCCGGCGGACGGCAATACCTCCTCGATGCCTGGTGGCTGACCACATTTCCGGGCATCGCAATCCTGCTGGTCAGCCTCGCCTTCAATTTGCTGGGCGATGGCCTTCGTGATGCCTTGGATCCTCGAAATGGTTGAGCGCTCCGCGACACAGGAACCGATCCTTTCGGTCCGCAATCTCAACATCAGCTTCCGCAACCTTGTCGGCGCCAATACCGTTGTCAGCGACATTTCTTTCGATATCGGCCGGGAAAAAGTCGGGCTGATTGGAGAATCCGGCTCGGGAAAGTCGTTGACCGGGCGCTCCCTGATGCGGCTTCTCCCCAAAACGGCGCAGGTCTCCGCCGATCGGATGCGCTTCGAGGGCGAAAGCATTCTCGGATTGCCGGAGGAAAAGATGCGGGCCATGCGCGGCCGCAAGATCGCGATGATCCTGCAGGACCCGAAGTTCTCGCTCAATCCGGTGATGACGGTCGGTGACCAGATCTCTGAAACCTGCCGCATCCATCTCAAGCTCGACAAGTCGGCGGCGCGGAAGCGCACGCTCGAACTACTGGAGCGCGTGCACATCCGCGATCCGGAGCGCGTTTACCGGCTGTATCCGCATGAGGTGTCGGGTGGCATGGGGCAGCGCATCATGATCTCCATGATGATCATCGCACAACCCTCGCTCATCATCGCCGACGAGCCGACTTCCGCGCTCGACGTCAGCGTCCGGCAGCAAGTGCTGCAAATCCTCGACGAGCTTCTTGCAGAGCGGAACATCGGCCTTTTGTTCATCTCGCACGATCTCAATCTCGTGCGCAGTTTCTGCGACCGGGTGATGATCATGTACGCCGGCCATATCGTCGAGACCATCGAAGCGGCGCGTCTCGACGAAGCCAAACACCCCTATACGCAAGGGCTGTTGAAGGCCCTGCCTCTGCTCGACCGCCCGCGCGAGCGTCTGGCCGTGCTGCAGCGCGACCCGTCATGGCTGAACGACACAGTGGGAGCGCCAAATGATTGAGGTCGAAAACCTGTCGATTTTCTATGGAGACCGGCGGGATCGGTTCGAGGCGGTCAAATCCGTTTCCTTCAGCATCGCCAAGGGCGAAACCTTCGGCCTGGTCGGTGAGTCCGGTTCGGGCAAAACGACCGTGCTCAATGCGATCGCCGGTCGGCATTCGGACTGGACCGGAAAGGTCGTCGTCGATGGCACCGTGATGGGCCCGAAGCGAACGCGGGAGCAGCGGCGTTCGCTGCAAATCGTCTTTCAGGATCCGTACGGCGCGATCCACCCAAAGCATACGATCGGCGGCACATTGTCCGAACCCCTGGAAATCTTCCGCGTGCCGAACCGCGAACGTCGGGTCGAGGAGCTTCTTGAGCTTGTCAACCTGCCCCGCAATTTCCGGTTTCGCTTTCCGCACCAGCTGTCCGGCGGACAGCGCCAGCGCGTGTCCATAGCCCGGGCCCTTGCCCTCGGCTCGCCTATTTTGTTCCTCGACGAACCGACTTCGGCGCTCGACGTTTCTGTGCAGGCGGAAGTCCTCAACCTGCTGCAAGACCTCAAGAGCGAGAAGACCCTGACCTATTTGCTGGTTACCCATGACATGGGCGTGGTGACGCATATGTGCGACCGTGTCGCCGTCATGAAGGACGGGATCGTGGTCGAGGAGGTCACGCGCGATCAATTGGTCACAGGCGACGTCCAGCACGAATACACGCGTCACTTGCGGCAAGGGAGCCTCGGCTACGCGGCCTAGCGTCGGAAACCGGATCGCCGGCTCGAAAACGAGAGAAAAGCCATGCAACTCAAGGAAAATAAGTTCAAAAAGCACATTGCCAACGGCAAGTTGCAGATCGGCCTATGGAGCAGTCTTTCCGACAATATCTCGGTCGAGATCCTGGTCGACAGCGGCTTCGACTGGCTTTTGATCGATTCCGAACATGCCCCGAACGAGTTGCCGATGATCGTCCGGCAGCTGCAGGCCACTAAGGGCGGTGGTGCGAGCATCGTTGCCCGGCCGCCATGGAATGACACAGTCGTCATCAAGCGTTTCCTCGATGCCGGTGTGCAATCCTTGCTGATTCCAATGGTCCAGACGGCGGCCGAAGCGCGGGCCGCGGTCGCGGCGACGCGCTACCCGTCGGATTCGGGCGTTCGCGGATTCGCTTCGCAGTCGCGTGCCTCAGGCTATGGCCGGATGGACGGCTATTTCGAACGCTATCACGAGGAGATCTGCGTTCTGGTTCAGGTTGAAACCCGCGCAGCTCTCGAAAACATCGAAGAGATTGCCACCGTCGAAGGCGTCGACGGCATCTTCATCGGCCCGGGCGATCTATCGGCGGACATGAAGCTTCCTGGCCAGCCCGGCCATCCCGATGTGGTCGCGGCTGTCGACAGCGCCATTGCGCGCGTCAAGGCGACCGGCAAGCCGCCGGGCATCTTGATCGGAAAGGAGGAGTTGGCGCGGCATTTCATCCAGCAGGGCTGCGTCTTCACCGCCGTTGGTTCCGATGTCGGCTTGTTGATCAACGGCGCCCGCCGTCTGCTCGACGGCTTTTCCGATCTCGCCGGAGCCTAGTCCGGCGGCCAATTCTCGTCTCGTGGAGGTTCCTCATGCCGAAACTGGCAGCAAACCTGTCGATGCTCTTCACCGAACTGCCTTTCCTCGAACGGTTCGAGGCGGCTGCCAAGGCTGGCTTCAAGGGCGTCGAATTCCTGTTCCCCTATGACTTCGACATGGCCGACATCCGCGCTCGGCTTGACGCCAACGGGCTTACCATGGCCCTGCACAACCTGCCGGCCGGCGACTGGGCCGGTGGCGAACGCGGCATCGCCTGCCTTCCCGACAGGATCGAGGAATTCCATGCCGGCGTCGCCAAAGCGGTGGCCTATGCCAACGCCCTCGGCTGCCCGAAGATCAATTGCCTTGCCGGCAAGCTTCCCGCAGAGATCAGTCCCACAAGGGCTGAGGAAACGCTTGTCGCCAATCTCAGCTTCGCCGCCGACGCGCTCGAAAAGGCCGGCATCCTGCTCGTCGTAGAAGCGATCAACACTTTCGACATCCCGGGCTTTTTCCTGTCGGGCACCGCACAAGCTCTTGCGGTCTTGGACAAGGTCGGCTCGGACAACATCGCGATCCAGTATGACATCTACCACATGCAGCGCATGGAAGGTGAACTGGCGAAGACCATCGAAACCAATCTCGCCCGCATCGGCCATATCCAGCTTGCGGACAATCCCGGAAGACACGAACCTGGAACCGGCGAGATCAATTACGACTTTCTGCTGCCTCATATCGATGCCCTCGGCTACACCGGCTGGATCGGCTGTGAATACGTGCCGAAAGACGGCTTCGACTGGATGAAGCGCTTCGCCGCCTGATCGCCGTCACAACGACAATCGACCAACCGACGCGGCGGACGCCGCGAGCCACGAAGGATTTGGAGCATGAGCAAGATCGGTTTCATTGGCACGGGGATCATGGGGGCTCCGATGGCGGCGCATCTGATTGATGGCGGCCGTGAGGTTCTGGCCTATGACGTGACCGGGGTGGCGAAGTCGCTGACCGAGAAGGGCGCCAAGACCGCTGCGAGTTCCAGGGAAGTTGCCGAAGCCAGCGAGATCATCATCATCATGGTGCCCGACACGCCCCATGTTGAGGCGGTTCTGTTCGGCGACAACGGTGTTGCCGAAGGGCTGAGTGCCGGCAAGACGGTGATCGACATGTCCTCGATCTCGCCGGTCGAGACCAAGGTCTTTGCCAAAAGGATCAACGAACTCGGGTGTGAATATGTCGATGCCCCGGTGTCGGGCGGCGAGGTCGGCGCCAAGGCGGCGAGCCTGACCATCATGTGCGGCGGTAGTGACAAGGGCTTTGCCACGGCCAGGCCGCTGTTCGAGCTGATGGGCAAGAACATCACGCTTGTCGGTGGTAATGGCGACGGCCAGACCTGCAAGGTCGCCAACCAGATCATCGTCGCCTTGAACATCGAGGCGGTCGGGGAAGCGCTGTTGTTCGCTTCGAAAGCCGGTGCCGATCCGGCCAAGGTCCGCGAAGCCCTGATGGGCGGGTTCGCCAGCTCGAAGATCCTCGAGATCCACGGCAAGCGCATGATCGACCGGACCTTCGATCCCGGCTTCCGGATCGAATTGCACCAGAAGGACCTCAACCTGGCGCTATCCAGCGCCCGTGCGATGAAGATGAGCCTTCCCAACACGGCGACGGCGCAGGAGCTGTTCAACGCCTGCGCCGCCCATGGCGGCTCGGGCTGGGATCACTCGGCCCTGGTCAAGGCGCTCGAGCTTCTCGCCGATCACGACGTGGCATAGGGCGAAGCCGGTCCTGCCAGTACCACTGTCGAGGAAATCCGTGCCATGCTGGTCGCCGGGCCGCCGGCCATTCAGGGGAGAGCTCCATGTCCACCGCCTATACCCATATTCCCAATCGGTTCCGGGAGGATCTTCTTGCCGGCAAACGCCTGATCGGCTGCTGGAGCTCGCTCGGCAATCCCGTTACCACCGAGGTTCTCGGGCTGGCCGGCTTCGACTGGCTGCTGCTCGACGCCGAGCACGCCCCCAATGACGTGCTGTCGCTGATCCCGCAGCTGATGGCGCTCAAGGACAGCGTCTCCGCACCGGTCGTGCGGCCGCCGTCGGATGATACGGTGACGACTGGGCGCCAATTTCCTCGCCCCGGTCCGATTTCAGGCGCTGGCCAGCACGGTTCACGACCTAACTGAATCGGAAGGGATTCCGCTGGAGTGTTTTCAGGCAAAGTGGACGCCACTTTTCTGGCTCGAAAACACGACAGCTCAAGGACGAGGTGCGGTCGTTTTGATTTTATCAAAACGTGAAGCGCTCCAGGGCTGCAAATCTGCTTCAGGATGCTGCTGGACTGGAGGCCAGCATCCCGTGGCGGGACCTCTTTCGAACGATCTTGGCGAGCGCGTTGGTGCGGCGGTTTTGGGCGGCGCGAGCTGCCGGGTGGCTGCAGGCCGGTTCCGGGTGTCAGTGTCCTCGGTGGTGAAGTGGCGCCGACGCCACCGGGCAAGTGGGTCGGTCGGGCCGAACAGGACGGGCGGGCATCGCCGACCGATCCTGAAGCCACATCGGATTTCTCGTTCAGACCCTCTCCCCAAGCGAATGCGCCAACTGCATCACCACCGCCGGATACGCTTCTTCCTGATCGTGAATGAGTCTAGTCTCCGATAAAAAGCACCTCCGGCAGACCGTACCGGTCCATCCAGTCGTACCAGACCACATCGGTCGGACCGATGGTGTATTCGGCAACCGCCCATTGCCCGTTCTGCTGGCGCAGAAGCACCTGCACGAGATCGCTCATCACGTCGCTTTCCCAGGCGCCGGCGTAGTTCGACTGCAGCCAGTTCAGCGGCAGACCGCCGGGTTCTTTGGGAACGGCCTGCAGGAATGCCCAGTTGCCGTCGCTGCGCAGACGGTCGACGACAAAGACGATCTGTCGTCCGATGTCCCCGGCAACAGGAATCCGGGCGGCATCGATGATCGCCTTGCGCTCTGCGGTCCCGCGCGCCGGTTCGCGGTAGGTGCCGCCCGGCGCGACAGCAATCGAGGTGCCGGAGGGCTGCGAAAACGATGCGGCCATGCGCGTTACGATGGAATCGAAGGCATCCAGGAGATCGGGCGCATAGGTGATCTCGAAAACCTGAAACAGATCGTCATCCGACAGCAGGGCCTTGCGATAGAAGATATCGGTCCCGTCGTAGCCCGAGATCACATACCAGCCTGTTCCCAGCTTCTTGTAGGTGATCCGCTCGCCATCGTGAGTCTGGTCGTCGGCGAAAATCTCCGCGAGGCTCTGCTCCAGGGCGTTATACTGGGCAAAGACATAAAAGCCGGACTGCCCGTCATCGCTGACAAAGCGTCGTCCATCACCGCTGTCCGGTGGCGGCAATGGTGCGAAGATGTCGGCCGGATACTCGATCGTCACGCCGTAGCGGTCGTTGGCATAGATCTGCCAGTCATGGGTGCTCGAAGTGACGGCACTGTCCGATGCGGATGTCGACGGGTTATTTGGCGGAAGCACCTCCGGCATGCCGTCGCCGGTGCGCGAACCGGTGCGGTTGGACCTGTCCAGTCCGCCGCCGCAATAATCCCAGCTTCCGGAGATTTTCTGGAAGTCGGGCGAGAACTCCAGGCGAATGCCGCCCCAGTAGCCGCCATCCGAGCATTTCTGCCCGCTGTTCGCCTGGATCCAGCGCCCGGACAAGACCAGGCCGTTCATCCCGCCTTCGATCCTGCCGTCGCCACTGGTGTAGTCGCCGACGACAGTGCCATCGTCGCCCGTGGCAAGGCGCATTGTTCCGAAGTCCTGGAACCGGAAGGTGCCGTTAGGGCCGACGATTGGCGCCGGCGAGACGTAGAATGGCGAATTCTCGCCCGAGTCCGGCATTTCGATCGTTTGCATGTCACTGATCGGTGGATCGGTGAGCCGATCGATGCGGATGCGGGCGAGCGAGGCGAATACGCCCTTCGGGAACTGCGACAGATAGGCCTCGAAATCGGCCGGATCGTCGGAATCCTTGATCGTCTCCCAGAAGGCGAGCTCGAGTTCGCCCGTTCGGTTGCCCAAAGGCTCCGGAGCCGGTTGTGGTTTGACGACATGGAAACTCTCGGCGACCTTTTCAACGACATCGGCAAAGGCGTCGGAGTAGTGGGCACTGAAAACGGCCGTGCGGGCGTCTTCGGTCAGCGCAACGATCTGCACGACGCGTTCGCCACCCTTGACGCCATCTATCCGGAAGACACGTTCTCCGGTGCGCTGCATGCCTGAAACGCTGTCGAAGGCGGATGAGAGCATCATGTCACGAATAAGGTCGTCGACGCTCGTATCGGCACTGACGACGGCGCCACCTGCCGCGATCCGGGCCGTTCCATCGGCGGTTGAGAATGTCCGGCCGCTGCCATCCTCGGCATCCCCCATGGTGACGAAGATGTCCGATGGATAGGAAATGGCAGTACCAAAATCGGGATGGGCGTATTCGACAAGGCCCGATGCGACAGCCGGCGCGGCTTTATCCGGTTCAGGCTGAGGCGTGGGCGTCGCGTTATCCGGAACAGTGGATGCTTCCGGTTGCGCCGTCGGAGCTGTTTCTGCCGTTTCCGATGCTGTTGGCGCGATAGAGGTATCCGTTGCTTCCGCAATAGCCTTGGCAGCCTTTTCCGAACACGCCGCCGAAGTTTCGGCCCAGGTGACGGCAATCGTGTCGAGGAAAGCAGCCGGGCTGCCGCCCCTTTCGAGCCAGGCACGCTGGAAGGTCGTCTGGACGACGAACGGCTCGCCCGACGGCGTGCACCGCTCGGCGACGAAATAGCTGACCGGTCCGTCCATGCCGCCATTGTAGACGCCGCGTTCCGGGTCGTCGGGCGGGACATCGCCGCTGATCGAATGGCCATCAAGGCCGAACAGACTGGTGCGTTCAATGACCGGCGCTGCGGCGAACTCGTCTTCTCGGCGCCCCGGCCGCAGATCGCGCAGCGCGCTGATCGCCTTCTCGCCGGTCTTGAGACTGACCGATCCCTGCATGCTCGGCGCCAGGACCAGCCATTCTGTGTCGTTCGACCGGTACTTCATCCAGCCATGCGGCACCACGCCGGTGACCAGACCGCCGAGTTTCGGCTTGGTAGCCTCCGGTTGAGGCGCGCTGACAAGATGCAAGGAGCCCATGATGCCGTCGATCACCGGCTGCGCGGCACTCTCGTCGGTATTCATGCAGGTCGCCGAGACCAGAAGATGATCGGTGCCCTCGTACTGGTCGCGCGACATCGCGACCTGTCCGTACATGGAAAGCCCTTCGGAAACGCCTTGCATGCTCCAATGCTGAAACACCGCGCCAAATCCGAGATCGATATCCGGCAGTTCCTCGAGCTTGATCTCCGGCGGCAATTCGTCCGCCGGGTCTGCATACTTCTCGTGCTTGGCCATGAAAACGCAGCCGGACTGCTTCTGCATGTCGATCTCGCCGATCCCCATTTCGTCGTCCCGGTCTTTTTGGAAAACGAAACCCGGAGGCGTGGCAAAGCCGATGCGCAACCTTTCGTGGGTCACCCAGCCGTCCGGCACGACCGGTTCGTGCACAACCGGAGCTGCAACCTCGACCGGAGGCGCTCCATTGTCCGTCGGAACGACTTCGGCCGGCTCGGAACCGGTTGCCGAAAGCTCTGCGAACCCGTCACCGCCAAGATCAGCCGCACCGAAATCGTCGGAGCCGCCAGCCGCTGCCGCTGCCTCGGTAATCTCCGGGGCCAGTTGTTCGACCAGATCCGGATTCGGCTGCGCAACCGGATCGCCGAAGTCGTCGACCAGCTGGTCGAGCGGCGTTTCGGGCTCCTGCACGATATAGTCGCTGAACAGGTCGTCGCCGGTCGCGCCTTGGCCAAAGGCAATGGCTGGCGCCAAACCGAGCAGCAGGGCAACGCCGATCGCGGCATCGAGACGGATCATTGGGGCAGTCCTTGCATGATACCCAGACCGTCCATGGCGTCCTGGGCCTTTTCGTACTCGCGCTGCAGGTCGCCGAAGAAATCCTCATCCATCGGCACAAAGACCATGGCGCCGTTGAACATGGTGAAGCCGCCGGTCAGCTTCATGGTGACCTGCGAGGTGCAGCTGATTTCGGTCGTGCCGCCATCGCCGGTCGGCTCGATCAGGCGACGCGTGAAGGTGCACTGATTGTCGGCGAATGTGCCGTAGAAATCATGGTCCTTGCGCGCCAGGCTGCAACCGTCGATGGCAACGATGTTCTCGAAATAGGGCGCGCCAAGGCTCATGCCGGCGTCACCGAACCGGCCCGGCGAGGCGAGGCTCCAGGCCGTGCCGTCGAAGTGGCCGAGAATGGCGTTGCCGTCCGGCGCGGCGGAGAAATGCAGCGGTGTCGGCGCCGGTGCCGGCCGGGTTTCGGTCCTGACCGTTACCTGCTCGTTCCGGTCCGTGGTCGTCAGGGTGCAGCTGAGATCGGACTCGGTGCGGTCCATGACGGAGATTGTCGAAACCGGCGGCGTTCCGAACACAACCGTCGCCATGTCGTTCTCGACGGTGAACTTCTTTTCAGCCGGCCCGTCGGGCCCTTCGAGCCGGATGGTGTCGGGAAAACCGGCCAACAGGTAGGCGAGCCGGGTGAGCTTGAGTTGCCGTGTCTGGCCCGGTTGGAGCGTGCCGGCCCATTGTCCGCCCTTCGGCAGCGGCATGACGAATTTCGCCGGCGCATCGAGATCATAGGCGGAGACGTCGATCAGCACAGGTGCGTTGAGCTCGGGCATCACGGTTTCGTTGAGGTCGGCAACCAGCCGCTCGAGAGTTTTCCTGATGATCATGCGTTGCAGGTCGGGAAACACGCGCTTGACCAGCATCTTGCGGATGGTGTCGGCATGCTCGCGCTGAAGATTTGTCTTGATGGTTTCCGTCAGACTGGTTGAACGCGCAAAGCCTGCCGTCGACCAGTTGCCGTCTGCGGAGTACTCCGAAAACTGCGCCGAATCCCAGAACTTGCCGACGTAGTCGCCGATATCGGCGTTAACCCAGCGTTCGAACTGCTCGGGGGTCTTGGCGTTCTGATGATAGAAGGCGGCGACCACCTTCCAGTCGTTGACCGAACGGCCCGCCTCGCGGCGGCTGCGGATGGCCCGGAAGCGCTCGGCGAGGGTCTTTTGCTGGGTGACCGTTCCGCGCTGTCCTGCCTCACGCACGGCATAATAGCGCCGGTAGACGTGGCGCCAGGCCTTTTCCCGCTCGGCCCAGGCGGTGGTGCCGAACTTGTTCAGGCTGTAGTCGATGGCGACCAGGGCGATCGAACTCAGCTGCATGGCGCTGGTACCGTACTTGCCGATGGCAAAATTCAACGTTCCCTTGAAAGCGTTGACGGCCGCTTCCTTTGTTTCACCCTTGTACAGATTGATGCCGACCTGAATGGCAGTCAGGACCGCGCCGATATTGGTCATGGCATTGTTGGCCTTGCTCAGGCCGCCATAGAGCATGCCGTGTTCGGCGAACGTGCCGGCCATGCCGACAACATTGGCGCTCTGACCAACCCAGTCCCAGAGCTCGAGCGCCGCCGCCTCCCGCAGCGCCGATACCTCGGAGGCCGACATATTGCCGCTGAACCGATCGAGTGAGACGTTGATGGCGCTGCCGCCGACAGCCAGGAAATCGATTGCGCTCTCGTTCACCTCGAAGACGCCGACCTTGGCGGTCGGCTTGCCTTCGTTTTCGATCTGCATGCGGATCGGGAAACGGTCCGGCGCTTGCGCCGCACCGGCAGGGGCGGTTCCAAGGAAAAGAAAAGCTGCGAGAAAGACGGAGAAAAGCACAGAAACCATGGCGGACTGCCGCCAGTGCGGGTGTGTGAGAACCTGTCCGGACGTCGTCAACGCCTCCTCCTCAAGCAAGGCACTGGCTCTGGCAGCCGCGTCGCTCCGCCGACCGATGCGTTCCCCGCAGGGTGCAACCAATGCAGTCTTTCAAGCGGCAGGCCTGCCATGTCCGCCCGATGATCCGGACCGTTCCGACCCACCCGCCAATACCTCCTCCGCACAAGGCCTTTCGCCAGGGCACACGCGTTGCCGCTATTCGGCCGTGGTCTCGATTTCCGTGACCTGATAGTGAAAGTCGGAGCCGATCTGATAGGCCTGCACCAGCCGAAGCGCCGTTGCCGTATTACCGTGCCATGCTCCGTAAGCGCCGCTGTCAACAGGTTCGACCCTGCCGGCAAGGCCGTCGGCATCCCCAATTCTGTCGATGTCGAACAGCACGTCGCTGAACATGATGTTGACGGAACAATAGCTGAGCTGATGCGCCGGATAGATTTCCACCATCAGATAGAGTTCGGCCGAACCAACACCCTTGTATTCGCGTGTTCCGAACGCATCGGCGAGATTGGGGCTTTCGGTTGGCTCATCAATCTCCCAGCCCGACGCGGTCAGGCTTGCGACAGATGCGGTGCGATGCGCGGCGAAATTGGCGCAGGCCGTATCAATATCGGCAATCAGACTGTCCTGCAGGGCGGCGCTGGCCTTCTCCTCGGCCTGTGCTGCCAGCGGCAGAACCAGGCCGATCCCGGCCAAGATCGAACAGAGCACTCTTGTTGAGATCATTCCCTTTTCGCCCGCGATCCGGTCCGATCGAGGACCATTTCGCTGCAGCTCCCCGTTGCTGGCAATTACTCCCGACTGTCAGAATATCTGTCAAACGGTAGAAGCCCTCAATTGGGCGGGCAAGCATCGATGCTGCGACATATGCTTCCAACGACCCCGGAAAAATCATGACTTATATTGTTAGTTAAGCAAAGAGTATTTGGCCGTTGCCAGCCAAAGGAAAGCTCGACCGGGCTGACAAAGCATTATGAAATGGTCGGGCGCGCACGGGCAGAGACGTCCGTCCTTGCCGGCCGAAACGGAATAGAGCCAGGCGGTCGGGACCATGACTCGTTTCCGTCCGTTCATCCGATCAAGTGCCATATCTTGCCTTTGCGTGAGGAACGCGTGCGGCCTGCGCAAGCATTTGCGTCGCCCAGAGCAGCCCGAGGCGCAACAGCGCCGACCCCTCCAGCAAGAGGACACCACTCCAGAAGCTCCAGCGTCGAAGATAGGTGCCGAGCCAATAGGCGCGCGTGTCCACGGGCGACAGATCCATCCCGGCCACAGCCTCGTTCATGGGGATGTTGGGGAAGATCGTGACGCCGAAACCACCGATGATATGGGCGAGCGCCGCAGCCACCATGAACAGGCCGGGTGCGCCGCCGACGACGAGCCCGCCACGGGCCGTGAACACCCGACGAAAGACCTCGCGGCCAAACGCCTCCATGGCCTTCGCGCCGTCGACGCCGTCGACGCCGTCCGTCGGCGCATGCGCATGAAGAAGTCGGAGAAGGCAAGGAAGATGCCCGCAACCAGCGCATAGGCGATGATTGCGAATTGCATGAGCAGGAAGATGACGGGTGATATCGGACAGTTGCTTTCCGACAAGAGGAAACGGCGGCAGGTCTTGCCGTGCCGCCGCATCGGATGGGATTGTCAGCGTGCCGCGAGGCCGGTGACGGCCGGAGCAGCGCCCCGCCGAAAGGCGAACAGGCACAGCGCGGCGATCGCGAGTTCGAGAACCAGCGCGGTCACGATGCTGCTCGATGGCATGCCGTCGACGGCAATGCCGACAAGGCGCCCGGCCGGGAAGGCGAGGAAGACTGTCAGCGCCGCCACGACTGCGGCCTGCTGCAGTGCCGGTCTGACGATCCCGGCCAGCATGACCCCTCCAAAGGCGGCGAGCCCGGCGCCAGGCGCGCGCAGTTCGCTCAAAAGGCTCGGGTCGGAGCCCAGAGCGATCTCGTAGCTGGCGTAGAAGCCATGCGGGGCGATCAGGATGGAGGCGCCAATTCCAAGCGCGGTGACACCGGCCAGGCCGAGGGCGATTTTCTGAATGAGTTTCATGTGTTGCTCTTTCAATGATGTTGGATGTGGGGATCAGGCGGCGGCCGGCCAGGCGTTCGCCTTGGCGGCGGCACGAGCAAAGTCGACGAAATCGCGCGGAGCCCGGCCGAGGGCCTCGATCACGCCATCACTGGTGTGGGCGTTTCGGCCGTCGAGCGTTTCGCGGGCGATGGCCGTGAAGACATCGGCCACGAAGTTCCCGCCTGCCTCGGCAATATTGGCGTGGAAGTCCTCGAAGCTGATGGGCACGTAGCGGATGGGCCGGCCGGTGGCTTCGCTCAGCGCATCGGCCATCTCGGCGAAGCTCATCAGCCTCGGCCCCGTCACCTCGTAGAGCCTGCCCTTGTGGCCGTCCTCCGTCAGCGCCGCCACCGCCACATCGGCGATGTCGTCGATGTCGATGATCGGCTCGCGTATGTCGCCGCCGGGCATCGGCAGCATGCCGGCAAGGATCGGATCGCGCAGGTAGCCTTCGGAGAAGTTCTGCGCGAACCACGCGGCGCGAACGACGGTGAACTCGATCCCGGATTCGCGGACCACTTGTTCGCCGAGGCGGGCGTGATGTTCGCCCCGGCCCGACAGCAGCACGAGATGCTCCAGCCCGCAGTCCTTCGCGGTTTCACAAAGAGAGTCCAGCTTCTCGACGGCGCCGGGAAATGCGAGATCGGGAAAATAGGTGACATAAGCGGCGCGCGCGCCGGCCAGGGCGGGGGACCAGGTTTCAGGGGCCTCCCAGTCGAAAGGCGTGGCGGAGTTGCGGGCGCCGCGGCGGACGGACCGGCCGCCAGCCTCCAGCTTGGCGGCGACGCGACGGCCTGTCTTGCCGGTGGCGCCGATGACGAGGATGGGTTGGTCTTGCATTGGTCTTGCTCCTTGGCTCGAAATGGAGGCCAAGGGCTAGACGCAAGGGCATGGCGTGGTATTGACCGGTCCTACCACTTTGTTGACCGCCGTCGCCAAATTTGCATCAACGGTTCACGCGATCCTTTCGGTAGTTCGCGGGTGTCGTGCCCACCCAGCGCTTGAACGCCCGGGTAAAGGAACTCTGTTCGGCGAACCCCGTCAGGAAGGCGATCTCGGCAAGCGAATGGCCGTCATCGCGCAACAGGCCTTCGGCCAGCTCACGGCGGGTGTCTTCGGTCAGGGTCTGGAAGCTCATTCCGTGGTCCGACAGACGACGGTGAAAGGAGCGCGCGCTGAGGCCCAGGCCGCGTGCGATGTCCGCCATCCTGGGCGCGCCCTCGCTCAACGCCTGCGCGATGGCGTCCTTGGCGCGGGCGACGAGAGGCGCTTCGCTGGCGATCTCGGACAGTTCAGCGTCGAGATGCGAGATCAGAAAGTGCGAAATGCCCTCGTCCCCGAGGATGTTCGGCTGCGCGAGAGTTTCGTTCGAGAAAAGGAGCGCATCAAGGTTCGCCCCGAACGTGATGGGACAGCCGAAATAGTCGGCATGGGCTGCTGTGGACACCGGGGCGGAATGCTGGATCATCACCTCCAGGGGCGCGACGGGCCGAGGGCTGACCTGCCGGGCAATCGATATGGCACTCACCAGCGTCGCCTCGTTGGAAAGCCTGAGGCCCAACCGTCGATCCCCGGCGCGGTGAAGGATGAAAAGCTTGCCGCGCGGATCGGGGCGCAACTCGTACTCCACGACGCTGGTCCAGAGCCGGGCATAGCGCTCCACACGTGCGTAGGAACCATCCAGCGTGGTCGCCGCCTTGAATGCCAGGCCCAGCGCACCATACTCATCGAGGCGCATGGACGCGCCAACGCGCACTGGCAGATCGGTCACGTCGGTTTGCGACGCGATCCGTTCCAGCATGGTGTAGTAGGTGTTGGCGGGGATCATCGCCTTCGGATCCCATGGGCCGTCCGCATCAAGACCAACCGATGCAAACAAGGCAGCGGCATCCACCTCGGCGCCCGCTGCAACGATCATTTTTCGCGCGAACAGCGAAGTAACGTAGCCCATGGCGCCAAAGACTATCCCGAACGGGACCGACCTCCAAACATTTCATTGCCTGTTCTGCTAGCCGCACCGCCTGTCAACGCGCCGGGCTGTTCAGGCGCGCCCACAATTGCCTGAAGTTGCCAATCCATTAGCATTTTTGCTGAATAATCGAGGACTGGAGACAGTTGTCCACGCACGCGGATCTATTGGTGAAACTGATTATTCAGATACCCTGCTTCAACGAGGCAGAGGCCCTGCCGGGGACGCTCGCCGCATTGCCCAAGAAGGTCGCGGGCGTGACGGACATCGAGGTGCTCGTCATTGATGACGGCAGCACAGACGGCACGTCCGATGTCGCGCGGGCAAACGGGGTCACACACATCCGCCGCCATCGGCGCAACAGGGGACTTGCCGCCGCGTTCCAGACAGGCCTCAACGCCGCTCTGGAGATGGGCGCAGACATCATCGTCAACACCGATGCAGACGGTCAGTACGAGGGCGCGGACATCGCCGCCCTGGTTCAGCCGATCGTCGAAGGACAGGCAGATATTGTGGTCGGCGACCGCGGCGTTGGCAGCAATGCGCATTTCAATCCGTTCAAGCGCGTGTTGCAGCGACTTGGCAGCGCCGCGGTGCGCAAACTGTCTGGCACCGCCATCACCGACGCCGTCAGCGGCTTTCGCGCCATCAGCCGAGATGCGGCGCATCAGATCACCATCACGACCCGCTTCAGCTACACCACCGACATGCTGATCCAGGCCGGCCGCAGGCGCATGGCCATCGTCAGCGTGCCGGTGCGCACGCATCGGACCGAGCGGCCCTCGCGGCTCTTCAAGTCCATTCCGGGCTTCATCTCGCGTACCCTTGTGACCATGCTGAGGGCCTACGCCACCTACAACCCGTTGCGGGCCTTCGCCACGATCGGCGCGGTGGTGATTGTCGTCGGCCTTGCCCCGATCATACGGTTCTTGTGGTTCTGGATGCAGGGCGACAGCGAGGGGCATATCCAGTCACTCATTCTCGGCGGTTCATTGCTCACGCTCGGCGCGATCACATGCCTGCTTGCCATTCTGGCGGACCTGATCGGCGCCAACCGTCGACTGATCGAAACCGCGCTCGTCCAGATCCGGCAGCTCGAGGACAGGCTGGCCGAACAGCCCCAGGCGACGCCGGCCAAGCGAACGCGCCGGGCCCGCGATGCCTGAATCCTCGCAAACGATGACCGGGCTCCAGGACGCCAGCGCGTCCGAGGCGCCGGCGGCAGAGTACGCCCTGCGCGGTTCCACGCTCTTGCTGCTGTCTGCAGCCGCTGCCGTCATTTTCGGCATCCAGCTTTATCTGGCGCTGACCAGGGGCATCAACTGGGACGAGTTTCAGCACTACGACGTCGTGAGGCGGCTCGACGCGGGAACTCTCAACCAAGTGCTGCAGACGTTCTTCGCCCAGTACTTCACCTGGCTGCTGCACCTGCCCGGCGATGTCACCGATCACATCCGTGTCGCACGCGTGATCATGGTGTTTTTCGAGATGGGGACAGCGATCGCGATCTTCGCGCTTGCCCGTCGCTTTGCCTCCGATGGCGCCGCGGCACTGGTTGCGCTGGCCTATCTGACAGCCGGTTTCGTCGTCATCCACGGCACCGCGTTCCGGACCGACGCCCAGGCGGCATTCCTGCTCATGAGCGCCCTGTGGCTTCTGGCGTCCAGGCGTCCGGACATTGTCTCCGCGCTCGTCTTCGGCGCGCTCACTGGCCTTGCCGCCATGATCACCATCAAGGTGGTGATCTACGCGCCGGCCTTTGCCGGAATCGCCTGGCTGCGCCTCAGAGAAAGCGGGCACCGCCGCACAATGGCGGGATATCTCGCCGGCTGCGTGATTGCCAGCCTTGCGGTCTTTGCGGCGCTCTATGTCTGGCATTCCGGCTTCATCACCAAACCGGCACTCTCGGCGGGGATGTCGACGATCGGTTCGGCGTCCGGTGTGGTCTTCTCGGCGGGATTGCTGCCCAGGCTGGAAACGCTGGTGTTCCAGATCGTTTTTGCACCACATGTGACGGCGCTGATCATTGTTACACTGGTCCTTTTGCCCCGCCTGCCACTGACGCGCGCCCAAAGCCTGTCGGTCCTCGCCATGCTGTTGCCCCTGGCGGTTGTGCTGATTTATCGCAATGCCTTTGCCTATTTTTACGTGTTTCTTCTGCCCCCGGTGCTGGTTGCTACCGCGCCCGCTCTGCAACAACTGCTGATGAAGCGACGGCGCTATGGCATCCTGCCTTTGGCAGCGCTGTTCATGCCTGCCTGGGCGCTGTTCATCGCCACGCTCGGTCCCAGCGGCATTCTCGACGGTCAGAAACAGACCATCGCCGTCGCCCACCAGCTGTTTCCTGAACCCGTGACCTATTTCGATTTTGCCGGCTCTCTGGGTGACTACGATCGCGCGCTCAATTTCATGCCCTCCGGCTGGGGACTGGCGAGCTACAGGGCACGAGAGGTGCCGAAACTGAGCCAGATCATGGCTGAAAAGGCGGTGCCGCTCCTGATCGAGAACCACCACGTACTGGAGGCGGCGCTAGTGGGTAACGACTGGCCTGAAAAGCTTCTGGATGCCGACGCCGAGGCGTTGCACAACAACTTCATCCATCACTGGGGACGCATCTGGGTTGCCGGCAAGCATATCGATGCCGGTGCTGCGCCCGTGTCGGTCAACATTGGTATCCCCGGCCAGTACACTCTCGAGCAAAGCGCGCTGCGGATCGATGGCACGTCCTACCAGCCGGGCGAAGTGATCGACCTCAGCCGCGGCACACATGAGATCGGCGGAGGGCGCACTGTTGAGGCAATTCTGCGGTGGGGGGATCATCTCGAAATTCCCGCCGAAGCGCCGACTGCTTCGCCACCGTTCCAGCCGCTGAAGTCCTATTAGTGACGGTCGAGATGCGGACATATGATGAGATGAAATGCCGTGCCCGCCATCGGCCGATTGCCTTGCACTCAATTGTCGGATTCATCTGCCCGCGCCATTTTTCCTTCGGCACGCCATCACCCATGGCTCATTTGGGCTCGTCCGACGGTGACGCCTCCTGGCCTTTTGCCGGGCTCCATCCTTTGCCTTGCCAGCCGAGACCGAGCGCCCCGGCGAACGAAGCATCGGAGGGGTACGTGCTTTGATGCGAGAACAGGGACATACGATCTATCTTCGTGCTGGCGAACTGGTCGAGAAAGCTCGAGAATTCTGGGGCGTTCACAAGCGGCGCATACGCCAGCTCGGACTGGCTCTGGCGATTGTCGTCTTCGGGCTCGGGCTCTATTGGTCGGTCCTCCAGCTAAATGGCCAGGCGATAGAGCTCGATATTCTGCCCTGTCTGCTTTTGATCGCTGTCTTTCAGCCGCTCGGCTTCGTGTTCAACGCCGTCAGCTTCAGGATCACGGCGCAGATGGGTGGCGCAAATGTCGGCTGGCTGAGCGCTCTGCGGACGATCATCTATGCACAAGCCGCCAATTTCCTCCCCATTCCCGCCGGCCTGCTGACCCGGGTCGCCGTCCTGCGCATGAACGGTGTGTCAATTCAGACAGCTTCTTCTCTGACCGTGCTGACAACCGGGCTATGGGGCGCACTCGCATTCGGCTTCGCTGCGATATTCCTGCTCGAACGGCAGTTCGAATTGGCAATTCTAGCCGGTGCGATAAGCATGATCGGGCTTGTCATATGCTTCGCTGGTTTTGCCATTATGAAAGTCCGAATGCGTCTCGTCGGGCTGATTGCATTCATGCGCGTTCTGGCCCTGATTCAGCAGACCTTCGGCATTTTGGCGGCCTTCTATGCACTCGGCGCCCCTATCAGCTTCACTCAGGGAACGCTTCTGGTGATCAGCACATTTGTTGGCACGGCAATCTCCATTTTCCCCGGGGGACTGGGAATTCGTGAAGGAACCACGGCTTTGCTCGCACCGCTGGTCGGGCTTGATCCGGCCACCGCCTTTCTGTCGGCAGCTCTTGCCCGCTTTTCAGAGCTTGTGCTTTTGGCGTTTGCTGCCGGGCTGATCTACATGACCGCATCGAGAGGGCACCAATGAACGTATTCGTACTCTGCACCGGCCGCAGCGGCTCGAACGCCGTCGAGGCTGCCTGCAAACACATCACCAACTTCTCGTGCGCGCACGAATCGCGGGCAACCTTTGTCGGAGACGCTCGGGTGGCGTATGCCGACAATCACATCGAGATTGACCACTATCTCAGCTGGTTTCTGGGGCGGCTCGATCAAGCCTATGGAGATGATGCCTACTACGTCCACCTTACGCGCGATCCTGAAAAGGTCGCGCGCACGTGGCTGCGATGGTGGTGGTGGCAAGGCTCCTCACCACGCGCATATCGCAACGCGTTTCTGAAAATGACGAATGAATCCAAACTGGACTGCACGCGCGACTACGTGCGAACCAAAACCGAGAACATTCGGCATTTTCTCAAGGGCAAGCCGCACACCATGAACATGCGCATGGAAAATATCGAGGACGATTTCCGTGCTTTTTGGACCTGGATCGGCGCCGAGGGAGACCTGGAAGCAGCGCTGTCCGAATTTTCCAAGCGGCACAACGCGACGCCTTCGAAACTGAGAATGGCCTGGCGCTTCCTACACAATCTTGCCGGAAGAGCCCTGCGTTTCTATCGCTAGCGGTGCCGGACGCAAAAGCTCGCGACAGAAGCCGACATTGTGCGCGATTAGTCCGACTATGATGCCTGGGGCATGAATTGCGAACAGGATCACCGGACCCCGATTGGCAAAAACCCTACCAAATACCAGTATCAGGCGAACCAACCACAATGCAGGGGAGAGAACTGGCCAACGTGCCATCCCTGATCCCGGAAGATCGGGGCACAGGCGGCGGATACGGGCCGAGTGGATACCGAGGGTGAGATTATGCCGGACCATCCGCCGAAAGCCGGGAATGTTGACATGTCGGCCCACGACCCTCGGATCAAACCGTATGCTGTGCCCGTTTTCCCTCCACCTCGATTGACTGTAGGTGTCTTCCCCCATTCGCAGCGCTTCGGGAAACCCCCCGAGGTCCCGGAACTCAGCCACCTTGACCGTCATGTTCGCCGATGCCCCGCCATGAACCGGGCGCGCCGGCATATAGGCGTGCAAAGCACTGAATTCTATTATCCACTGCGACAGCCCCCAATAGCCGCCACTTTCCGCATACTCAATCGCTCCCACAAAGCAATCCGCATTGCCCGCTTGGATTGCTGCACGCAGGTTGGCGTGCCAATCCGGGTCTACAACAATGTCCTCGTCGATGAAGGAGACCCACTCGGTCTCGACACATTCAAGGCCACGATTGCGTGCGGCTCCGGCGAAAAGCCGCTCGGGTGAATGCACAACCCGCACGTTCTGGGCATCGGCGAATCGCCGCGTGGGATCTTCGGCCCCGCTATGAGAAATGATAATTCGGGCGATCGGGAGCGTTTGATGTCTGAGCGCTTCAACGACCCGCTCCAGATGCGGACCTGGCCCATACACAGGAATGACCACACTCAGAGCCTCGGAGCCCGGCCGATCCGGAGGTGACGCCGCTGTGCTCATCTTCTTTTCCAACTCGATCACGCCGGGATTTTCGAAGTCAACATGACGCAATAAGGTTTGCAGACGGTTGAACAAGAATCACGGCGCAGTCACGATGGAACGAAATAGCCAACAGTCCGGATCGTCGCCGATGGTTGCAAACTCCTGGCGGATGCATTGAGCCTGCCACCGGACATTCTGTTCGTCACCCGGAAGTGGCCGCCGGCGATTGGCGGCATGGAAACCTGGTCGGTCAAGCTCAGCGCCGAGCTGGCGAAATTGCGTACCGTCGAAACCATCGCGCTGCCAGGCCGTGCCAACGGCTTGCCCCCGAAGGTCTCTGCGCTCCTCACCTTTCCTCTGACAGTGGCGCGGCGCTACTTCCGGCGCGCGTGCGCGCCGGCGATCATTCAAGTCGGCGATATGGCACTTTGGCCCGTCGGTCTTTTGTCGCGCCTTCGCAAGGGACCGACCCGCGTCATCATTGCCGCGCACGGAACCGATGTCTCTTATCCAAGACGGGGCGGACCGCGCGGGCGGCTTTACGGGTTCTATCTGCGCCTGGGCGCGTGGCTAATGCCGGATGCGACTGTCATCGCCAATTCCGCCGTGACCGCAGCGGCGGCACGGGAAAACGGATGGGCCAATATCAGGATCGTGCCACTGGCAACCGACCTGCGCGATGCCCGTCCCAAAGATGCCCACAATGGAAAGCTGCTGTTTGCCGGCCGCCTGATCAAACGCAAGGGTTGTGGCTGGTTCATCCGAAACGTTCTTCCAAAACTGCCTTCGGGCACGGTCCTTCAGGTTGCGGGCACGGTCCTGGACGACGACGAACGCCTGGCGCTCGGCGCCGCTGGCGTCGAGTATCTCGGCAAACTCGATCAGACCCGACTGGCCGCAGCCTACGGCCGGGCCATGTGCGTGATCGTGCCCAACATCCAGCTGCCAAACGGCGAATTCGAGGGATTTGGACTGGTGGCCCCGGAGGCCGCCACGGCAGGCGGCGTTGTTCTTGCAGCCCGGTGTGACGGGCTGCCCGAAGCGGTGATCGACGGTCGGACCGGTTTTCTCGTCGCACCCCAGGATCCCGCGGCCTGGGTTGCCGCGATCGACCGGATTGCGCGCTGGACGCCGGAGCAAAGAGCGGCATTCACGGCCGAAGCAATGAGCACCGCCAAAGAGGTCTTCTCCTGGCCGCGCGTCGCTCGGGATGTCGTCGCCGTCTACGACGGCATTCAGGGCTGATCAGTCGGCAGGGCGTGGTTCAAGGCGTCTTCGAAGGCGTCCCGACGTCCCAACTCCCGCTCTTGGCCCCAGTTCACAAGACGGCGCCTGCGATTGCCGCGACCGCGGCATAGACGAGCATCGGGATGACGGTGCGCTTGAGGATGCAACCTTCCTTGTCGTTGATCCCTAGGATGGTGCACACGGCGACGATGTTGTTGATGCACACCATGTTGCCCATGGCGCCGCCGACCGATTGCAGGGCAAGAACGACGGTGCGGTCGAGCCCGAGGGTCAGCGCGATCGAGTTCTGGATGCCGCCGAAGGTCAGGTTGGAGACCGTGGCCGAGCCGGAAAAGAACGCACCGATTGCTCCGAGCAGCGAAGCGACATGGATCCAGCCGCCGCCAGCCGTCTCAGCGAAGGTCCTGCCGATCAGCACCACGATCGAGTTATCGCCTCCCACCATCAGCAGCTGCACCATTGTCAGCGCCCCGAACAGGGCGAAGATCGGCGCCCGCATCCGCTCGTAGCTATTGGAGATGATGCCGGTGACCGTGGCCCTGGGCATGCGGAAGATCCAGAAGGTGATGGCCGAGATCAGGAAGAACGGCACGAAGGCCGGAATGTACAGGGCCTGCAGCGCCCAGGCGCTCTCGGACCCGAAGATGTTCTGCAACTGCAGCACCAGCGAGGCGCTGGCGCCGAACGAGCCGAACGAGCCCAGTGGGGCCTCGATGACCGGGGTCGCGTCGGTCAGGAAACCCTTGAGCCCCAGCTGCTCGATCCGCGTCACCACAAGGATGGCCACCGCGCCCCAGATCGGGAAGGTCGCCTTGATCACCGAGCGGTTGATCAGCGGCAGGCGCGCCTGCCGTTGCGCATCCTCTTCGTCGGCGCGGCCAAGCCCGATGCCATGGCGAGCCAGAACCACCGACGTGACCGTTCCGATCAACCCGCCCAGCAGCGAGGGGAACTCGTAGTTGAAAAAGGCGAGCAGGACATAGGGCACCGCGCAGCTGAGGATCGACAGGTAGATGAACCCCAGATTGGCACGGATGGTGCGACGGTCGACAACGAACAGCAGCGCGATCACCGGAATGATCAGCGAAGCGCCGGCATGGGTGAGAGCGGTCTGGGCGCTGACCCGCAACAGCTCGGCTTCACTCAATCCGAGCTGACCGAACCCGAACCAGGTCGGCGTGCCCACCGCACCGAACGAGACCGGCACCGAGTTCATGATCAGGCACAGGATGGCGACGCGGACGGCGGGGAAACCGAGCCCGACCAGGATGGGCGCGGCCAGCGCTGCCGGGGTGCCGAACCCGGACGCCCCCTCGATCAGGAAGGCGAAGGCCCAGCCGATGATCATCAGCTGCGCGACCGGGTTGGCGCTGATGCCGTTGAGCCAGCCGCGCACGACGTCCATGCCGCCCGAGGCCTCCATGGTCCGGAACATGAAGATGGCGCCCCAGATGATCAGGATCGGGGTCAGCGCCGTCAGAACGCCCTTGACCACCGTGGCGTTGACCAGGTTGGCATCGGTGCCGAAATAGACAAGCTGCAGCACATAGACCAGCAACGCCGCAAACGGCAGCGCAACATGGGACGGCGTCGCGTTGCGCTTCGTCATCAAAAACACAAGCAAAACGATCGGCGCAACCGAAACGATAAAGTCCATCTGTCTTAAGGCCCTGTTCTGTCAGCCGGAATCATGGGGTCCGGCGCAAGCGTTTTGCGGCGTTGCAGCTGCGATTGCTACAGGACCCATCGACGCGGCGCCGATGATGCTGTGTCGTCCGGCGCCGGGGGCAGAATGAAGTCCGCACCACCTTCCCCCGCCGCCTGTCGGAGAATGCCGTCGGCAACCGGCAGGCGTGCAAGTCGCATTTGTCCGACAACAGGGCAACAGGACGCCGAGGAGGAAAAACTCTATCCGGTCTTGCCGAATTTGATCTAAGCTGGCCTGGCGCGAGGGAGAGACCGGATCCATCCGGCGCCGAAGAAGCAACCGCCCCGGAAACTTTCAGGCACAAGGACCCCGCGCGACAAAGCATCTGGAAAGAGGCCATTGGCCCGCCGAAGGAGTAATGCTCTCAGGCACACCGACAGATGGGGCGATCCGCTGATCCGGTTCTGCCGGCAGCCAACGAGGTCGTCATGCCAGCACATTCCAGATCAAGAGCGCGCCAGATCCCGCACACACCGGTGACAGCCGGCCTTTTCGACCTGTTCAAGATCGGGATCGGTCCCTCGTCCTCGCACACAATGGGACCGATGAGTGCGGCGCGTGGCTTCGCCGAAAGGCTTGTCGAGGCCGGATGCCGTCCGGCGCGCCTGAGCGTCACTGTATTCGGTTCGCTTGCCTGGACCGGCATCGGCCACCGGACGGACAAGGCCCTAGTTCTCGGCCTGTGCGGTTTTCGCCCGGAAAGCTTCGATGCCGCACTCGCGCATGAAAAGCTCGAAGCCATCGCCCAATCTGGGGTGCTCCCGCTCCTCGGCAGGCTCGATATCCCCTTCAATGCAAAGGCCGACCTCGTCTTTGACAAGAAAACCAAGCCTGTCGCCCACCCGAACAGCATGCGCTTCACCGCCTTTGACGCGGCAGGCGCAACGCTGTTCTCGGAGGATTGGGCCTCGCCGGGCGGCGGATCGGTGCGCTGCCTGTCCGATCCCGACCGCACCGAGGACGAGATCGTGCCGGTTCACCTGTTCACTGGCACCGCCGAGCTTCTGGCCCTGTCGCAGCAAACGGGACTGAGCCTCGCCGAGATTGCGCTCGAGAACGAGTGCGCCCACCGGTCGCGCGACGAGGTCTTCGCCTATCTCGATCTTGTCGTCCGGACCATGGACGCCTCGATCGAGGAAGGGCTTGCGGCCTCCGGCGTGCTGCCGGGCGAGCTCAAGGTCAGGCGTCGCGCCAAGCAGTTGTTCGAAGCACTCGAGGCCGATCGCATTGCCAACACCCAGTCCCCAACCCGGCCGATGGATTATGTCGCCGCCTACGCGATGGCTGTGAACGAGGTCAACGCCGCCGGTGGACGCATTGTCACCGCACCGACAAACGGCGCGGCCGGCATTCTTCCCGCCGTCGTGCGCTATTTCCGGGAATTCTGCTCCGGCGCGGACATGGATGGCATCCACACCCTGCTGCTGACGGCAGCCGTCATCGGCGCCATCATCAAGCAGCGCGCTTCGATCTCCGGCGCTGAAGTCGGTTGCCAGGGCGAAGTCGGTTCGGCGGCGGCAATGGCGGCAGCGGGGCTTTGCGCCGCGCTTGGCGGCAACAGCGCCCAGGTCGAGAATGCCGCCGAAATCGCACTCGAGCATCATCTTGGCCTGACCTGCGACCCGGTCGGCGGGCTGGTGCAGATCCCCTGCATCGAGCGCAACGCCTTCGGCGCCTCCAAGGCCATCGCCGCTGCATCGCTGGCGCTGCGTGGCGATGGCGCCCATTCGGTCAGTTTCGACCAGGTTGTCGAAACCATGCGCCAGACCGGCCTCGACATGGGCGTGCGCTACAAGGAGACCTCGCGCGGCGGCCTTGCCTCCAATGTCACCGAATGCTGATCCGGTCCGGGATCGCGCCTATTCGATCAGGATCGCCCGGAAGTCGTTGACATTGGTCAGGGTCGGCCCGGTGATGACCTGATCGCCGAGCGCCTCGAAGAAGCCATGGGCGTTGTTGTTGTCGAGCTCGGCACTGGCTGAAATGCCCTTTGAGCGGGCCCGCGCCAGTGTGTCGGGAGTGATGATTGCTCCGGCGATTTCCTCGGCACCATCGACACCATCGGTGTCTCCGGCCAGGGCGTAGACATTGTCAAGCCCTTCCAGCGCAACCGCCATCGACAGCAGGAACTCGACATTGCGTCCGCCGCGGCCATCGCCCTTGATGGTAACGGTCGTCTCCCCGCCCGAAAGCAGGATGCAGGGCTTGTTGAACGGCTGGTCCTTCTGGGCGACCTGACGCGCCATGCCGGCCATGACCAGCCCGACATCACGTGCCTCGCCTTCGATGGCATCGCCGAGAATATAGGTCGAGAAGCCATGGGCGCGCGCCAGCTTCGCCGCTGCCTCCAGCGCCTTTTGCGGTGCGGCGATGATCTTCGCCTCGGCACGATCAAGGCGCGCATCACCCGGCTTGATGCTTTCGCTGCCGGCATCGGCCAAAACATCCATCACCGCTTGCGGCAGCTCGAGCTTGTAGCGCTTGACGATATCGAGGGCATCGGAAAGCGTCGTCGGATCGGCAACCGTTGGCCCCGAGGCGATGTCGATGGGATCGTCTCCCGGCACGTCCGAGATCATCAGCGTCAGCAGTTTCGCCGGATGGCAGGCCGCCGCCAGGCGGCCACCCTTGATGGCGCTGAGGTGGACGCCTGACACAGTTCATCTCGGTAATCGTCGCCCCGGAGCGCAGAAGCGCGCCGTTGACCGCCTGCTTGTCGGCCAGCGTCAGCCCCGGCAACGGCGCCGGCATCAGCGCCGATCCGCCACCGGAGATGAGGCACAGCACGAAATCGTCTTCGCTGAGATCGGAGACATAGTCGAGCATGCGTTCGGCCGCTTTCAATCCCGCCTCGTCCGGCACGGGATGGGCCGCTTCGACGATCTCGATCTTGTCGCAGGACACATTGTAGCCATAGCGGGTGATCACCAGGCCTTCGAGCGGACCGGACCAGTGGTCCTCGACCGCCCGGGCCATGGCGGCGCTCGCCTTGCCGGCACCAATGACGATGAAGCGTCCCTTGGGCTTTTGTTTGGGCAGGTGCTGGGGCACGGCCAGTGAGGGCTGGGCCGAGGCGACGGCCATCTCGAACATTTCTCGTAACAGGGCTCGGGCGTTATCCATCATGCGACTTCGCTGGGGTTGCGGCCACCCGCTAATTGCTCATTCGGGGGTGACCAGTTTCATGGTGTGAAGCATGCGCAGCGCCGCCATTGCAGCACCATAGCCATTGTCGATATTGCACACGGCGACACCCGGAGCGCAACTTGCCAGCATTGCATTGAGCGCCGTGCGCCCTTTCTCGGAGGCACCATAGCCGGTCGAGGTCGGCACGGCGATGATGGCACCCGGCACAAGTCCACCGACGACGCTGGCCAGCGCCGCATCCATGCCGGCCACGACGATGACAACAGGATAGCTGGCGATTTCCTCGATCCTGTCCATCAGCCGCCAGATGCCTGCCACGCCGACATCGGCGATCGCGGTTGCCTCGACCCCGCCATGACGCAGGCTCCTCACCGCCTCGCGCGCGACCGGCGAGTCGGCGGTGCCGGCCGAGACCACCACCACCAGCTTCGCCACCGCGTCGGCGCGTACCGGCCCGAAAAAGCCGGTGCGCGACACCGGGCAATAGTCGGTGGCGGCGATGAGCTCCGGCGGCAGGTCGCCGAATGCGGTTTCACTGAGGCGCGTCAGCAGCAGGCCGGCACCACGTTCGCGGGCGCCTTCGAGGATCGAGGCGATCTGCCCCACCGACTTGCCCCTCGCAGAACACCGCCTCGCCCAGTCCGATGCGCGCCGTGCGGGCGTAGTCGAAAACCACGTCGGTCTCACTCATTTGCGTTCCCCGACGAAGGCGCTGCCGATCCGGTAGGGCGCGAAGCTGACCGGCGTTTGCGCGAAGGCATCCGGAAACAGTCTGGTGATGGCGAGGGTCAGCGTATCGCGCCGCGCCGCATCGAGCCCGCCAAGGCTGTCGGCATCGAGCTCGATGACAATGCCCGTGCCGCGCACACGGCAGCGCGCCGTTCGCGGCTTGAGGCTCTCGCCCACCAGCTTCTCGGCGGCATGAACAGCTATCAGCACGTCGGCATCGATGGGAATGGCCGTCTCGATCCGGCTCGACAGGCAGGGGCGAAGACGGCAGTTCGGCAAGATCTCCGAGCCCGAGCCGACGGGACAGTGCCCGCACGCCTTGCTTGTCGATACCGGCCTCGACATAGGGATGATGCACGAGGTGTTCGCGCGCCGCCTCGAGCCCCGGGCGGTAGTCGCCGAGATCGTCGGTATTGGTGCCCGACAGCATGCGGCGTCCGGTATGGCTCGCGATGGCATCGTAGAGGTTCGTCTTGCAGAAATAGCAGCGGTTGAGCGGGTTGGCGATGTAGTCGGCGTCGGCGAATTCGCCGGCATCGAGCACAGACAGACGCCAGCCTTCCTCGGCGGCGAATCGGCGCACGCGCGCCGTCGCCTCGGACGGTACCGCAGGTGATACCGCATGCATCATTTCGACGCTGTCGCCGAGCTGACGGTGAGCGAAAACGGCGAGCGTCATCGAATCGACGCCGCCGCTGACGGCGATCGCCGCCGGCGCCAGTCGATCGACGAACTGCCGCAAGTTCATCGTGCATCAGCTGTTGTCCCCGTCTTCGAACGGCGCTTCGCCGCGCCGGCGTGCGCTCTTGCGTGCCCCTGCCCCGGCGATGCCGGCAAGATCGTCCCGTTTCGACCTTGGCCGTTCGACCCGAAGGTCGTGTCGCCAGCTTGACCCGAAGTCCGTGTCCGTCAAGCTCGGCTGAGGACATTTCCCGGTCAAGCACGTGGCGTTCTACCAACTGGCGGCGCAATCCGAGCGTTGTCGTTTCATCGAATATCGCCGCAACGACACCGTCTTCGTGCGTTTCGGCAACGAGCACCCGCAGCTGGGTCATCACCCGACCCTTCTTGCCGAAGACCGGCGCCTGGATGATATCGAGCACACCGTCACGCTGACGCAGGTGGTCGATGGCCACGGCGAGATCCTCAGCTGTCTGGTCGTCGATTTCGCATTCGAGCACGACGATGCTATCCCGCGCCAATCCCGCCGCCGCCCCGGTTTCAAAAGCGAGGACGCGCAGGCAATTGCTGATGCCGGGAAGCTTGCGCGTGCCGAATCCGTGTGCCGAGCCCACCAGCCGACGCGCCGTCCGAACCGGCTCTTCAGCGGCACACAGATGACGAACGATCGCCGCCCCGGTCGGCGTCACCCGCTCACCGGAAATGCCGTCATCGATCGTGGCGAACCCTTCGATCAGCAGGGCCGTGGCCGGCGCCGGCACCGGCAGCATGCCGTGGGCACTCTTGACCCTGCCGCCCCCGAGCGGCAGCGGCCCGATGCTCCAGCGCGCCGCGCCGATCTGCCCGATCAGGAAGGCGGCGGCAACGATATCGGCGATCGAGTCCCAGGCGCCGACCTCGTGGAACTCGACCGCGTCCGGCGTGGTGCCGTGGACGCGTGCTTCCGCTTCAGCAAGATGGGTGAAGATCGAGATGGCATGGCCACGAGTCGCTTCGTCCAACGGCGCCGTTTCGAGCATGTCGTGGATATGCTTCCAGCTGACATGGGCATGGTGTTCGTGCGCATGTTGGTGATCGCCACGTGCAACGACGAAACGGTGCCCGGTAAGCACGCCGTCGTCATGCGCCACTGCCTTTGCGCTGACACCATCGAGCAGCGGCAACATCGCAAGCACCTGCTCCAGTCCTGGCGCGAGATCGGGCCGCAGATCGATCAGCCCGGCAACGAACATGTCGCCGGCAATGCCCCCGAGCGGATCGAGATGAATTTCAAGCATCGCGCGTGTTCGCCTTCAGGACGGGGAAGCAAAGCGAGGGACAACATAGGGTCCTTCGGGAATGATGGCGACGGCAGCATCGCCGCAGCGGGCGATGGAGCGCGCGATGGCTTTCTCGATATCATCGATCAGTTCGACACCCGTCATCTCGCGATCTTCGCCTTGAAGTCCTGTCGAATAGAATTCGACCGAACCCAGGCGCATCGGCTTGAGCTGCATCTCGGTCTGCCATTCATCGATCTCGGCCAGCGATTTGGCTGTCAGCGTCTTGAGGAATCGATCCGGTCCGAGTGCGATCAACCGGGACTGCGATTCCCGGTATTCGGCGGAACCGAACCCTTCCGAGCATTCCGAGGCGATGATCAGCGTGCCGCCCGGTTCGAGAATGTCGAGCGGAGTCACCATGCCCTTGACCGTCTGGTAGTAGGTCTTGTCGAGCGGATAGCCCGCTGCCGAGGTCACGACTGTCGAGAACCGCCTGGCGACCGGCACATGGGTCGCCGCGCTGACGAAATCGATGGCCGCCTGATGGCTGGCAACGATCTCCCCGAAACTGACGAAGATCAGGTCGCGTTGTTCGTCGATGATGGTGTTGAGGGCATGGACATCGCCGAGCATGCCGACGATCTCGAGCTGCTCTTCGTGCAGCGGATTGCCGACAAGATTGCACTGGACGGCGAGCGGGTCTTCCATGAAGCGCGCCGAATGGAAAGTGCGGATGGTCTCGTGATGGGCAATGCCCGGCGCGATGACCTTGCGCCCCCCCGACCAGCCGGCCATGAAATGCGGCTCGACAAGCCCGGTGGCAATCTTGAGATCGGCTTCGACGAAACGCTTGTCGAGCTTGACCGGAGTTCCGCGCGTCGCCGTTTGGCCGAGATCGACATGCATGTTGTCGTCGCGGGCATAATGGTTCTCGACCCGGACGTTTTCGAGCACCCAGGGATCGCCGACCAGTTCAGCGAGCTCATCGCCGAGATTGGGCCTGTGCAGCCCGGTGGCGACGAGGACGGTTATCCTGTCGAGCGCAATGCCACTGGCCGTCAGGGTCGCGATCATCGGCCTGAGAAACAACCCGTTCGGCACCGGTCGGGTGATGTCACAGATCAGGATGGACGCGCTGGCCTTTCCGCGCGCCAGCTCGGCGAGCGGCGGCGAACCGACCGGGGCGTCGAACGCACCGGCAATCGCCGCGTGTGGGTCGGCGATCTTGGGCAAAGGGTTCTTGCGCACGATCGTCACCTCGGCGCCGGCAGGCAGAACGACCTCCAGCTCGCCGCGCCCATAGGCAAGGCCGACCCGGCCTGCGCCATTGCCCGGTTTTTCGGAGTGCAGGTCCGGGCGCATGCCGGCGCCCTAGATACCGAAGATCGACGCCATGCCGACCCGTTCGCTGAGACCGGCCATGAAGGCGTCGTCCGGCATCTCGCCAAGCGTCTCGGCAGCGCGGAGTACCGCCGGCAACAGGCCGACATCGCCGACCGAATTGAGGAAGATGCCCGGGCGGCCGAGCGTCCAGTGCACGGCGGCGCGGATATCGTCCTCGTTTTCCAGCGGCTGGTACCAGGTCGTGGTGTTGTGCGTGACACCGGCCGCCCACGGGCCGCGCGCGATCGACTTGATGGTCTGGATGGCGACATTGCGCTCCTGGCAGATCCGTACGGTCTCTTCGAAATCCCGGCCATAGGTCTGGTGCTGGGCGACATACCAGTTCCACGGCATCAGGACAGAATCGAAGTCGAAGCGTTCGAGGCTGCGCTTGTGCATGGCCGCGACGTTCCAGCCGTGACCAGTCACGCCGATGAAGCGCACTAGGCCTTCTTCGCGCGCCTTGATCGCGGCCTCCAGCGCGCCGCCGGACGACATCGCCTCGTCCCACTCGTTCGGATGGATCAGCGCATGCAGCTGGATCAGGTCGAGATGGTCGGTCCTCAGCCGGTCCAGCGAGCGCCGGATTTCGGCATAGGCGCCGTCGAAATCACGCTTGCCCGTCTTGGTGGCGAGGAAAAAGTCATTGCGGTGACGGTCCATCCACGGACCGACACGGTTTTCCGCGTCGCCGTAATCGGCGGCGACGTCGATGTGGTTGACGCCATGTTCAAGCAACAGATCGAGCACGCGATCGGCAACTGACTGATCGACCTCCCCCAGCGCTGCCGCGCCGAAAAGAACGGCCGAACTCTCGTGGCCTGTGCGGCCGAATGGACGTTTCTCAATTGTCATGGCTGGTTCCCTCTTGTCGTCGCAACGCGCCCGGATTGGTCCGGAGCCAACTGTGCGTTGCTGCGCAGCGTGCTGTCGTCCGCTCTGGACGCCCGGCTCCCGATCCGGAATCCGGTGACGCGCGTTGTGCAAGTTTGCGGGGGAAAGCCTTTGCGATCAAGCCGTGATTTGCATTGCGCGCGGCTCGGTCCGCGATCGGTGCAACAGCACCGGGCCGATTTCCGAGACGCAGGTGTTGCAGCGCCAGGCCATTGGAGACAGGCTGCAGGTCATTGCGGTTTCGAGGAGGACCTGTATATGTCAGACATTTGACTATGTTGGCGTGTGGTCCGTCCCGGCGGGTCGTGCGCGCCTGTTGCTCCATTCCATCGGCTCGGAACGCTGCCATGTCCTATCTGTCTGTCGACCAACGTCTGAAGCGCCTCCAGGCCTGGCTCAACGAATATGAACTGTGGACGGTGCGCGCCGTCGTACCGCTCTCTGACTGGACACTGGACGGGGCGCCGCACGCACTCGGCGCCCCCTGGCCGTCGCTTGCGGGCATGGTCAGTTTCGTGCATCCCGAAATCGCAGTTCCGGACGATTGGCCGCGCGACGAGACCCGGCTCGAGCTCGATCTCGGCGGCGAGGGACTGGTGACCGTCGTCGGCCCGGATGGCAGCACGCATCAGTACGGGCTCGATCCCAACCACACGCTCTTTCCCGTTCCCGCCGGGGCCCTGTCGGTTTCTGCCGAATGCGTTGCCCGCCTGCCCCAGGGCGTGCCGAACCGTGATGCCCGCCTTGCGACTGCCCGGCTGGTCCGCCTCGAACCGCAGCTCATCGATCTTGTCGGTACCGTCAGGCAGGCGCTGGAGCTGGCGCGCGCCCTCGCCGGCTACGCCACCGACCCGATACCGCATGAGAACTACCATCCCTATCGCAAGCACCCGGACCATTCGCGTCCGCATGAAGTGGTCGAGCCGATGCTGAGCGTGCTTGAAAAGGCGCTGCGCCATCTGCGCTGGCCGACCGGGACGTCGGCCTATGTCGGCCGCATCGCCATGAGCGCGCGATCTCTGGAAGTCTGGCAATTGCCGGAAGGCCTTGCCGAAAATCCGGCGCCGCTCGATGACGATGCACGCAAGTCTGTCGGTGAAGCGCTGGTGCTGCTCCGCACCGGATTGAGAGCCTTGCAGGCGCGTTACCCGCAGACGGGCTCGGTTGCCGTATCCGGTCACGCTCATATCGACCTGGCCTGGCTGTGGCCAATCGCTGAAACGCGCAACAAGCTGAGACGCTCGTTCTCGAGCGTCGTCGAGCTGATGGATCGCTATCCCGAATACCGCTTCAACCAGTCGACGGCACAATATTATGCCTGGCTGGAACAAGACGATCCTGCCCTTCTCGCCCGCATCACCGACAAGGTCGCCAAGGGGCAGTGGGAGCCGATCGGGGCGATGTGGGTCGAGCCAGACGTCAACATGCCGACAGGCGAGTCGTTGGTGCGGCAGCTGCTCTACGGCACCCGGAAATTCGATGCCCTGTTCGGCGAGAACGCCCGCACCACCGTAAACTGGCTGCCCGATACCTTCGGGTTCTCCCCGGTTCTGCCGCAGCTCCTGCGCCTTGCCGGCATCGAAGGCGTTTTCACCCACAAGACCAACTGGTCCGAAAAGAACAAGATGGAGACGGACCTGTTCTGGTTCGAAGGGCTCGACGGCAGTCGCGTCCTGATGCACACCTTCGACAATCCGGGAGGAGGCTACAACGGCCTGCTTGGGGCCCGCGCCACCATGGAGACATGGCGCAACTACGGCGACAAGGAACAGGTTCCCGAAACGCTCCTGACCTACGGCCACGGTGACGGCGGCGGTGGTCCCGATATCACCATGCTCGAAGCCTACCGCCAGATCGCCGATCTTCCGGTCATGCCTTCGGTGCGACAGGTCAATATCTCGGACTGGTACAAGAGCCTGCCCGGTCGCCTTGAACACGGCAAGGATTTCCCGGTCTGGTCCGGCGAGCTTTACCTGCAATACCATCGCGGAACGCTGACGACGCAGGGGCGCACCAAGTATCTTCATCGCCGCGCCGAGCGGGCGCTGATCACCGCCGAAGTTCTGGGCGGGCTGGCGCATCTCATCGGCGCCGAGGCACCGAAGTCGCTGGAAGCGGCGTGGCAAACCGTTCTGCGCAACGAGTTTCACGATATCCTGCCTGGTTCGAGCATCCACGAGGTCTACGACCAGGCTGAAGCCGAACTGCAGCAGGCCATCGATGCCGCGCGGGAGCAGGCCAGGGCCGAACTGGACAAGCTCGCCGCCAAGGCCGCAACCGATGGCGCGCCAACCGGCATCCTCGCCGTCAACCCCGACCTGTCAGCGCGACCGCTGCGCCTCATCTCTGCCCAACCGCTCCCCGGTGGCCAACAGGTTGAAGATGGTTATGTGCTGGCCGGCACGGCAGAGGTTCCTCCCTTGTCGGCGGCGAGTTTCGCGGCATCCGAACTCAACCCTGCCTCCGGCCTGAGCGTGGCGCCCGATACCATCGAGAACGATTTCGTCCGGGTCGAGATCGGCAGCGACGGCACGCTTTCCCGCGTTTTCGACAAGCGCGCCGGGCGCGAGTGCCTTGCCGATCGCGGCAACCAGATCTGGGCCTATGCCGACCGCCCACGCGATTTCGACGCCTGGGATATCGAACAGGATTACGCCCTTTCCGGTCAGGAAGTGCTGGCCACCGCTCCGGCGGAAATCGTCGAGACCGGTCCGCATCGCGCCGCGCTGCGGATCAGCCGCAAGTTCGCAAATTCCACAATCATCCAGACGATGCGGTTGTGGTCGAACTCGCCGCGCATCGAAATCAAGACCGATCTCGACTGGCATGATCGCAAGATCCTGCTCAAGGCCCGCTTCCCGCTGGCAGTGCGCGCGCCGACGGCTGATTTCGAATGTGCCTTCGGCGTCATTCCCCGGCCGACGATCCGCAACAATTCGTTCGAGCAGGCGCAATACGAGGTCGCCGCCCATCGCTTTGCCGATCTTTCCGAACCGGGTTTCGGCGTCGCCCTGCTCAACGATGGCAAATACGGTCATCACGCTGTCGGCAACGAACTCGGCATTACCCTTCTGCGGTCACCGGTCTATCCGGACCTTCTCGCCGACGAAGGCACACAGAGCTTCACCTACGCGCTACTGCCTCATGCCGGCGGCTGGCTGGAAGGCGGTGTTCTGGCCGAGGCCGAAGACCTCAACCAGCCGATGCCGGTCCTGCCCATCGGCGTGGCACACGGAAATTGCCTGAGCCCGATCGGACTTGAGGGGGCCACCCTCGGCTTGGGAGGCCTGAAACCCGCCGAAGACGGAAACGGCCTGATCCTGCGCACCTATGAACCGGCCGGCGGACGCGGCACGACAGCACTCCACCTCCCCGAAGGCTGGACACTCGGCGAGGAGGTCAACCTGCTCGAAGAACCGCTGGGAGACGCCGAAACCGGTTTCGGCCCGTTCCAGGTCCATTCCTGGCGACTGGTCCGGACGGATTGACCGGTTCGAGCCTGCAGGCGCGCGTCAGGCCGGTGTCGGAGTCGATACCTTCGTTCCGGGCGCAATGGTCCGGGGCGCGGTGTTGAGCGTTTCGATGGCAAACCCCGCCGCCGCCTTGTACCCGGCCATGAACGCATTGCGCTCTTCGGCGGGAATGACGTCGTCGATGGTGTCGAACACGCCGCCGCAGCGCTCGTCGACGAGGTTGAGCAGACCGAACGGGCCGGCGCCGCGATTTCTCAGGATCAGTTCGGACACCGGACCGCAGAGCTTGTCGTCATAGGCCGCGAGCGCTGCTTCCGACACGCCATAGCGGATCATCTCGGCCCCGAGCGTACGGGCGTCGATGATGGCCTGGCTCGCCCCGTTCGAACCGGTCGGATACATGGCATGTGCCGCATCCCCCATCAGCGCCACAGGGCCGTCGCGCCACGTCGGCACCGGATCGCGGTCGATCATCGGGTTCTCATAGGCAATCTCGGCACGATCGATGAGGTCCGGCACATCGATCCAGTCGTAGCGCCAATCGGCAAAGTGGTGGCGAAACTCCGCTGTCTCAACCGGGCGGAACCAGCCGCTATTGGTCCAGCCACTCTTGTTGTCGACAGTCAGTTCGGCGATCCAGTTGATCGTCGCCAGTCCGGTCACCGGATCGGTCGGCGAGATCGGGTAGACAACGATACGATGGCGGTGGGTGCCAAGGCCGACAAACGACGACCCGGTGCGGATCGGTTTTGCCCGCGTCGTTCCCCGCCACATGATGGCGCCGCCCCAGTGGATCGACGGCTGGGTCGGATGCATTCGGGCGCGGATATCGGAATGGATGCCGTCCGCCCCGATCAGCAGCGCCCCCGTCTCGCTGGTTTTCGTGCCGTCGGCCTGCATGATCTCCGCGGTCACGGCGCCATGACCGTTGATCTGATAGCCCGTCACGCGCTGACCGAGCCGGACGCAGTCCTTGCCGGCACGTTCGATCAGCTTGCGGTACAACAGCATGTGGAATTCGCCGCGATGCACGGCATATTGCGGCCAGTTGTAGCCGGCCAACAGTCCGCGCGGTTCGGAATAGATGTCGTTGCCGTTGAGCCCGACCAGCGCCCATTCCCTGGTAGCGATGCCGACGGTGTCGAGATCTTCCGGCCCGATGCCGAGATCGTAAAGCTCGCGCACGGCATTGGGCTGGATGTTGATGCCGACGCCAAGCGGCGCCAGCTGGCGCACGGATTCGAAAACCGTGAATGGAACGCCGATCTCGGAAAGGGTCAGCGCCAGCGCCAGCCCTCCTATGCCGCCGCCGGCAATGAGCACCCTGTTCTCCGCCACGCCGTTTCCCCCTCGCGCGTCCCCCTGCCCGGCGGTACATAGACAAACTGTCGCAGCCTGCCAACCCGGCAGCGCCTCGGATATCTGGCTAGCCGATGGCGTAAAGGTCAATCTGAACGGCGTTCGCGAGCCGTGCCCCGGTGCCGACGAACATCGTCCGGTTGATCCATGCATAGTCGGGATGCGCAGTCTCGAGCCTTGCGGCAGTGCGCATGTAGTAGGCCTCCGGCAACGTCGGCGTACCGGCGGCGAGCGCCTCCATCACCTCTTTCGGACCATGGCGGAAGCCAAAATCCTTCATCTCGATCAGCGCGCCGTCGTCGGTTTCGAAGGCATAGCGCGCGTCGAGTTCGGCCACCCCGTCATCGAGAATGGTCTGCCAGTCGGCGCCGAAATCGAGGATCTTGCCGGAGATATGCGGTCCCTTGACCGAGCCGCCCCGGATCGGGATGACGCGCCGCGTGCCGGTCCGGACCTTGCCGAAGCCGACAGGCTTGGAAAGCGCCACCTCGAACGTGCAGAAGTAGCTGAGCGTCGGCATGGGCAGCAAACTCATGGGCGTGTCTCCGTGGTCTGACGTGCAGAACTGAAGGAACGGATCGGACGCAGCCGACCCGCAGGCCGAAGATGTGCCACGGCGCAGTGCGATTGCCAAATGCCGCTGCGCCACCGCGCTTCAGGCCGGATCGCCGCTCTCTCCGCCGTCGGCTGCAGAGAACGGGAAGGCGTGCAGCATGATCGTGTAATTGCGCGTCCCCGGTGCCGGCTTGCCGTCTCCGACTGGTGCCTTGTGCACCTCTTCCCAGAGAAGGGCGATCAGCCTGTCCTTGAGCGCCTCCGCCTGATCCGCCGTCAGCGCCATCGTGTAGTCGGAGATATTGGCGGTCTTCTTCCATTCGTCGGGCAGTTCGCCAAACTGGCTGATGCCACGCTCCATCATCTGCTGATGCTGGCGGAAAACGCCCCGGACCATGTCGATCACCGCGCTCGGCGCACCGCCGCCCTCGGCCGGATCGTCCTCGGCGGCAACACGGCGGGCCTGCCACCAGCGGTCGCGCTTGTTTCCCAAACCTTCCGCTTCCTCGATCAGCCCGTGCAGCGCGAGCTGGCGCAGGTGGTAGGACGTCGCCCCCGAATTGAGACCGAGGCGCTTGGCCAGGCCTGTCGCCGTCGCCGGCCCGTCGAAACGCAACATGCCGAGCATGCGCAAACGGTCCGGATGCGCCATCGCCTTGTAGGCGGTCGCGTCTCCCGCATCGGTGTCCACGGACAGCCGGGCTGCATCCGCGTCGGTTGGGGCGGCTGCCGCGCCGCTGTTTTTTTCTGCCATGGCCACTGGCTCCTGTTCCGTCCTGCCAAGGCTAACACATTGTCCTTCTATCACCGCAAAGTCTTTTTTGCAAAATTTTCTTTGCAAAGATTTCTTTGTGGTTTATAGAAGCCCGAGAAGCGGTTCGGGACGGACTGTCTGGCCCTCACCGCAAGGCACTGCCGCAGGGATGTCTCCCGCGCCGCAGTCCGACAAACCGAAGACCGGGCACCGGCCCGATCGAATGAGAGCTTCCGAGGAGGCCACGATGGCCAATGTCGCAACACAACGAAATCCGATGATCCGGGTAATGTCCCTCCCCGACTACCGTCTGCTGTTCACCGGTACCGCCTTGTCGCTACTGGGTGATCAGTTCGCCCTGATCGCCACCCCGTGGCTGGTGCTGCAGCTCGGCGGCGACGCCATGGCACTGGGGCTGGTCCTGGCCCTGACCGGCCTGCCGCGGGCTGGCTTCATGCTGATCGGTGGCGCCATCACCGACCGCCTGTCGCCGCGCCTGGTCATGCTCATGTCCGACATCATCCGCCTTGGACTGACCGCTCTGATGGCCATCGCCGTCCTCACCGGCACCATCGAGATCTGGATGGTGTTCGTGTTCAGTCTCGGTTTCGGCGTGGTCGCCGGTTTCGCCGTCCCGGCCGAGAACGCCATCGTGCCGCTGCTGGTGCGGCGCAGCGAGCTGCAGGCCGGCAATTCCCTGATGATGGGTGCAGGACAGCTCGCCGGCTTCGTCGGACCGACGCTGGCCGGCATCCTCATCGGCACCTATGCACAATCGCTCGATGGCATTGCCTGGGCCTACGGCGCCGACGCGCTGAGCTTCGCCATCTCCGGGCTATGCCTGTTCCTCATCCGCGGTGCCCGGCGCGATCCGGATGCGGCCGCCAGCGAGTCTGGCGTCTTTTCCTCGATTGCCGAAGCCTTCCACCAGGTCTGGCACGACGACGCCATGCGGCTCGTCTTCCTGATGCTGGCCGCGATCAACTTCCTTCTCATCGGACCTCTGCTGATCGGCATTCCACTCGTCGCAAGCACACGCCTGCCAGAAGGCGCAGTGGCCTACGGCATGCTGATGTCGGGGTTTGCCGCCGGCAACCTTGTCGGTTTCATCCTCGCCGGCGCCCTGCCGCGCCCCGGTGGCGTTGTCATCAAGGGCGTGGTCCTCGCGGTAATGACAGGGTTCGGTTTCGTTGTCGCCATATTCGGCTTCATTCCCTCCACCGCCATCGATTTCTGCATGATGCTCGTCCTCGGGTCGGGCAACGGCTACCTGGCCATCCTGCTCTACACCTGGATGCAGACGCGCACGCCTCGGCAGATGCTCGGACGGGTCATGAGTTTACTCATGTTCGCCAATACCGGACTGGTGCCGGTTTCCCAGGCCCTGTCAGGCGCCGCCAGCAAATGGAACCTCGACCTGATGCTGATCATCGCCGGCGGGCTTGCCCTGCTGGTCACCGCCTGGGCCGCCACCCGGCCGGAACTGACCGAGTTCAGCGACAGCCTCGCCCAAGCCCCTGACACCGCTCCGGAAGGACTCTGAAATGACCTCCCAATCCACACTTAGCGCTGCGCGCCTTGCTCATCCGCTCGCCTTCGTCCTGTTCGTCTTCGTCTGGAGCTGGAGTTTCTGGCTGACAACGATCTTCATCGGCACCGGCACGACGACGTCCGGCGGCCTGGTCCTCGCCCTCATCGGCCTTCTCGGCCCGATGATCGGCGGCATCCTGTTCACATACCTGACCCGCGATCGTGCATGGCGGCGCGACTACTGGCGGCGCCTTGTCGATCCGCGCCGCTTCAGGGGCCGCTGGTATCTGGCGATCTTCCTGCTGGTGCCGGTGCTGATGGGCCTGACCGCCCTGATCGATCTGGCAACCGGAGGCGCCATCGCGCCCTATCAGGCGCGCTTTGTTGAGATGTTTGGCGACCTGGCCGGCTTGCCCATGCTCCTGCTCGCCGTCATGCTCATCGGCCCCCTGCCTGAGGAGTTCGGCTGGCATGGCTACCTGCTCGACCGGTTGCAGGAACGACGCGGCGCTGTCACCGCAGCTATCCAGCTCGGCTTCATCTGGGCCGCATGGCACCTGCCGTTGTTCTTCATTCCGGGTACGTACCAGTTCGAGCAGGGTGCCTTCTCGATCTGGTTCTGGACATTCATGATCGCCATCGTGCCGCTCGAGGTGGTGATGGCCTGGATCTACAACAACACCAACCGCTCGACCCTGGCGATCGTGCTATTCCATTTCTCGGTGGTTGTGACCTGCAACCTGCTGAACGCCACGCCCGGCGCCAACATCATCTCGACCGCATTGTGGTTCGTCGCTGCCTTTGCGGTGACACGCATGCCGATGAACGGTCGCGGGCCCGCCTCGCATCAATTGGTTCAGCAGGGCGGCTGACGTTTCCGCCGGCTCCCTTATTCCCCTGGCTTGGCAACGAGGTCGGCTTCCTCGACCTCCTTGCCTTTCGCTTCGTCGAGTTCGCGCGCCAGCCGTTCGGCTTCGTGCGAACGCGGCTTGGAGAACCGGGCAAACACGAGATAGGTCGCCGGCGTCAGATACAACGTCGAAACCGCGGCGAAACCGAGAGCTCCGACGATGACCCAGCCGAGCGACGAGCGCGCTTCCGCCCCGGCGCCATGGGCGAGCACCAGCGGCATTGCCCCGATGATGGTCGAAAGCTTGGTCATCATGATCGGCCTGAGGCGGATGCGGGAGGCCTCCTCGATGGCCTTCCTCACGCTCATGCCGCGGTCGCGCAACTGGTTGGCGAACTCGACGACGAGAATGCCGTTCTTGGCCATGATGCCAACCAGCAGCACCAGCCCGATCTCGGAATAAACATTGAGCGAGCCGTGTGTGAGCATCAGCGCGAACACAGCGCAGGCCAGTCCGAACGGCACCGTCACCATGATGATGCCGGCGGATACGAAGCTCTCAAACTGCGCCGCCAGCACCAGAACGATGACAATGACGGCAAATCCGAAGGTGATGATGAGCCCGTTGGCGTTCTCACCAAGCGTTGCCGCTTCGGCCAGGGGAATGATCGATGCACCGGCTGGCAAGAGCGGCATCACCAGCGACCGCGCCTCATTATAGGCGTCGCCCATGGCAAAGCCGTCGGATAGCCCGGCATAGACGGTGATCGCCCTTTGCTGGCGCTCGCGGTTGAGCGAGGGAGCCGCCGGTTCCTCGGAGATCGACACGATCGAGGACATCGGTACGAATCGTCCATCGGACGCCTTGACGAAAATGTTCTCCAGATCGGTCGGATCGTTGATCGGTTGGCTGGTCGATTGCAGGTAGACCGGGTAGCTGACATCCTCGATGAAGATGGTGCCGACCTGTCTTCCGTCAAGCATCGATTGCAGGATATTCCCCAGCCCGGAAATATCGATGCCGAGCATCTCGGCCCGTTGCCGGTCGACCCGAACCTGCAACTGTGCCTGGGTCGTGTCGTAGGATGAGCGCACATTGCCGAAGCGCGCATCCTTGGACAGCGCTGCGACGGCGATCTCGGCGGCTTCGGCGAGCGTATCATAGCTGGTGCCGACAACGGCGAGCTGCAAGCCGTTGCCGCCGCCGCGCACCCCGAGGCTGTTGGGCGAAACGGCGAAGGCCCTGACCCCGGTCACCGACGTGATATAGCGGTTGATGTCGTCGGCAATCGCCGCCTGGTTACGGGCGCGTTTGCCCCATGGCGCCAGGGTGACATTGATGAAACCGATATTGGTGCTGCCGCCGAAGCCCGAAACCGAAAAGATGTTTGTTACTTCGCCGCTCGCCTTGAGCGGGCTCATCAGTGCCTCGATCTCGCTCATCTTGGAATTGGTGTAGTCGAGACTGACATTTTGCGGCGCCCGGACGATGACCGCGATCTGAGAGCGGTCCTCGGGCGGCGTCAGTTCCTGGTTCAGGGTGAAAAAGCCGAAATAGGCAATCGCCGCCACCGCAGCCGCCGCAGCCAGCACCACCATCGGCGCATTGAGTGCGCCGGAGAGCGTCCTGGCGTAGAGCCGCTCGAGCCCCTTGCCGAAACGCACCACCACGCCGGGGCGTTGCGAAGCCGGATGATGCGCCTCGATGGCGCGCAGCGAGCGCGAGGCCATCATCGGTGTCAGCGATAGCGCCACGACCGAGGAAATCATCACCGCCATGGCAAGGGTGAAGCCGAATTCGCGGAACAATCCGCCCGCCTGCCCGGGCAGGAAGGAGATCGGCACGAACACCGCCGCCAGCGTCACCGTCGTCGCCACCACGGCGAAGAACACTTCCTGTGTTCCCATCACCGCCGCCGCCCGCGGCCCGAAGCCGAGCCCGCGCTGCCGGACGATGTTTTCCAGCACGACAATGGCGTCATCAACCACAAGGCCGGTCGCCAGAACCAGCGCCAAAAGCGTCAGAATGTTGACAGAAAAGCCAGCCAGATAGATGCCGGCGAGCGAACCGGCCAGCGCCACCGGCATCGAGATGGCCGGGATCAGCGTTGCCCGCCAGTCGCGCAGGAACACGTAGATGATGGCCGTCACCACCACCACGGAAATGACGATGGCGCGAATGACCTCCTCGATGGCGCTGCGGATGAATTCGGCATCGTCGCCGGAGATAGCTATATCGACGCCGGCGGGCAGGCTCTGGTGCAGTTCTTCGACCGCCTTGTGCACCCCGTCGGAGATCTGCACCGTATTGGACTGGGCCTGCCCGACAATACCGAGGCCGACCCCGGATTTGCCCTCCGAGCGCATCCTGGTGCTGCCGGGATTGGGCGCGACATAAACCGTGGCGACGTCGCCGATACGGACATTGTCCCTGATGGCTATGTTCTCGAATTCGTCCGGCGTCGTTACCGAAGCGGTGGCACGCACGATGATGTTCTGGTTGACGGCATTGAGCGTTCCAGCCGGGGAATCGATCGAGATCGTCGAGAACACCGCGTTGAGGTCGCCGAGCGTCAGCCCGCGCGCCGAGAGCCTGGCCTGGTTGATGTCGACGGTGAAAATCTGGCTTTCATTACCGTAGAGCTGGACGTCGGCGACGCCCGGCACGGCAGCGAGGCGATCCGAGACTGTGGTCGTGACCAGATCGGTCAGCTCACCGATGCCCAATGTGTCCGACGTCACCGACAGGCGCATGATCGCCTGGGCATTGGCGTCGGCCTTGACCACCGTCGGGGCTTCGGCGTCGGCGGGCAGTTGCCGCGTGACGCGCGAGACCGCATCGCGCACGTCCGACGCAGCGATATTGAGATCGGCGCTGGCATCGAACTCGATGGTGGTGCGGGACGAACCGTAGCGCGAACTCGAGGAGATGTCGGTCACGCCCGACACCCGCGCCACAGCGCCTTCGACGACAGAGGTCACCTCGGAATCGACTGTTTCCGCCGAAGCGCCGGGATAGCTGGTCGAGACCGAGATCACCGGCCGGCTGACATTGGGCAGTTCGCGGACCTGCACACCGAACAGGGCGGCGAGCCCGGCCACGACGATGATGGCGTTGATGACGAATGCCAGCACCGGTCGCTTGACGAAAAGCGAAGCGAGAGCGCCGCCGCGCTGGTTGTGGCTTTCGATCGACATGAGCGCTCTCTCCGTTGCGGATCAGTTCGACGTGGCCGAGGCCTAACCGCCGTCAGGTGTGTCCGAGCCAGAAGCCTTCTCGGCGTTCCCGGCGCCTGCCAGTTTCACCGCCGCGCCTTCGCGCAGGGCGGTCAGCCCTTCGGTAATGACCATGTCGCCGGCCTCGATATCGCCGGCGACCAGCACGGTCTCGGAATTGCGCTGGACGATTCGGATATCCTTGCGCTCCGCCTTGTCATCGACCATCTGCCAGACATAAGCCCCGTCAGATCCCCACTGGATGGCGAGCGGATTGACGGCAACGAAACTGTCGCCGGCAAAATCCATCGACACGGTGAAGCTCATGCCGGCGCGCAGTTCGTCCTCGCCGTTCGGCACCCTGGCCCGGACCTCGAACGTGCCGCTGGCCGGATCGATCCTGTTGTCGATCGCAATGACCTCTCCGACGACCTCGTCTTGCGGGCGGGCGACCGGTACGGCCTTGATCGGCTCGCCGATCTCGACGGCGCCCGTCAGCCGTTCGGGCACCCAGAAGCTGATCAGAATATCGGAGCGGTCCTCGATTGTGGCGATCTCGGTCTGCGTCGTGACGGCATTGCCGACGTCGACCTGAACGATGCCGATCCGGCCATCGATCGGAGCAACGATCCCGCGATTGGACAGTTCCAGTTCGGCGCTTTGCAGCGCCAGCCTGGCGTTGTCGACCGCCAGCCGTGCCGATTGCATCTGCGCGGCGGTCAGGTTGGTATCCCTGAGCTGCGAATAGCGATCCAGCGTTGCCTGGGCATCTGCCAGCGCCAGCCGCGCCCGGTCGGCGGCAATCTGTTCGGCATCGGAATCGAGTCGGGCGATGACATCGCCATTGCTGACAAGCGCGCCGCTCTTGACCAGCACATCGGCGAGCTTGCCCGAGGCGTTGGGCACCACCGTCACCGAATGCAGCGCCGTACCATCGCCAAGTGCTGTCAGACGGTTGTTGATGACCGCGATCGTCGCCGCCTCGGCAATGACATTGGTCTGCCTGCCGCCGCCGAAACCGCCGGGGAAACCACCGGACGGGCGGGCACCACCACCTCCCCGGCCGGCGGACGCTTCATCCTGCTGCGCGGCCAGCGCCGGAACGCCGAACCGGGTCGCAACCTCTTGCGCACCGGGGAAATAGAAATACCAAAGAGCAGCAATCGCCGCCAAAACCACAAGGGAGAGAAGGATCTGCTTCCAGATCGCCATGTCGGAACCACGCCTTTGCCTGAGCCACCTTATGCGCGCGCCAATCACGCCGCCGGCAGCGGACACGCCGGACGCGCCGATCCGTATGAGTGGCGGCGCTGTTCATGCCCTTGGTACGACTATAATCAAGCCAACTGTACGCACATCATGATTTTTCGTCATTCGTGTGGCCAAAACCCTCGGGTGATTGCTGCGGCAAAGTGTCGGTGCCAGAATTGCTGGGCGTGCAAGCAGGGGGACCGAACATGAGCTACTTCGCACGGCCCGGTGTGGTGATCCGAGATTTCACCCTTTTCATGCTGGCATGCGGCGCGCTCGCCGCCTGGATGAAGCTGTCCTCGCCAGCGGACTCTCCGCTCGCCGATCTTGCGCCGCTCGTCTGGCTTGCCGGACCGCTTGTGCCGGCACTCGCTTACATGATCGCCGGCAGATGGCTGGGCGCCGCCGGATTCTCGCCGCGCGCGCATGCCGCCCTGCGCTGGTACGGCCTCGCTACCGCAATCCCGCTGGGTCTCGGCGGGCTCGCACTCGCTGTCTCGCTCCTCGCCGGCGCCAGGCTCGGTGGCCCCGTCGATGCAGGCGTTGCCGCCGGCTTCGCCGCTCTTGTCGTCATCACCCTGATCAAGAACGTTTTCGAAGAGACCTACTGGCGCGGCGTGCTGACGACACAGTTCGCCCGCACCGGTATCGCTCCGCTCGTCGGGCATCTGTTGACCGGGCTGATCTGGTTCTTCTGGCACCTGCCCTATTGGCTCGTCCTGCTGACCCCGGATGACATTTTCGCTGCCAGCGGTTTGCCGGTCGCCGCTTTCGTCATCGTCGGCCTGATCATCCTGCCGCTGCAGGCAGTGCTTTATGGCGAGTTGCGGCTGGCGTCGGGTTCGATCTGGCCCGGCTTTGTGCTGCACACGGTCTCGAACCTTTTCGCCTTCTCCTTGCCGCTCATCGGGTTCATGCGCATTGAAGGCGGGCTCAACCTCGCTTTCACTCCCGAAACCCATGGCGTTCTGATCGCCCTGGCCTTTGCCGCAACGGGGCTATGGGTGATGCGCCTGCGACAAAGCGGAGCGGGGAACCGGACGCGCGTGCCCGGAGCGTCCTGATTACCAACTTGGCCCGGCGCCCGCCAAGCTGTTCAAAACAATAACTATCTGGAATTTCAGTATTATCTGACGCAATGAAACAAGTTTTCTTGGCGTTCGATCAGATGCCTTTTATCTAGAATTCCTCAAGCATTTTAGCTTTTTCCGGAACGTCGCGGTGATCCGTCCACGCGTAAGCCACTGGTCCAGGCTCCGGAATCCCGACGGAACCGGATGCGGATTGCGAGAAGACTATGTTGCAGCATGCCGATCCAGACCTTTCCCCGACACCGCAGGAGGGAGAGGACGCGCTTCGTGAGGACATCCAGCAGATCATCGCGCAGCGTCTCGAACGCAGCCATCTGAAAAAGGCCAAGCCGGCCAAGACCGAAGAGGATTCTCGGGCCGAGCCGAGCCTGCGCCGACGTCCCGTCTCGGACAGCATCGCGGCAGAGCCGTCTGCGCCGTCCGACCGGCAGTCCGATTTCGCGGCCTTCGACGAAGATCTTGTTGCCGATGTCACGGACGAAGCGCCCCTCAGCTACAGCGCGCCGGAGCCGGCCGAGCAGCCGCCGTTGTCCTTTTCGTCGGTGCCCGATATCTCCGAGATCGAGGACTTCGAACAAGCACAGCAATTCGATGCCGTTCCCGAACGTTTCTCGACAATCGAGCGCCCGGAAACCGAGTCCGATACGCCCGAACCGCTCGAGCGCCGCCAGGGCGACCGCCGCCAGGCGGAACGGCGCAACATGGAATTCTTGAGGACCGAACTGCAATGGTCCTCCTCTCCCGAGCCGGAGGAAAAGAAGGGCCTGCTCAAGCGCCTCGGCTTCAAGCCATCGCGGCTGATGCTGCTTGTGCTGGCTATCGCCTCGGCAGCCATCGCCGGCGCACTGGCCCTGTCGAGCGCACCGGCGCCGACGCCGGAACCGGTTGTCGAAGCGGCACCGCCGCCCCCGCCCATCGAGGTACCAATGACCAGTGTCCTGGTCGCCACCCAGGAAATCGGCGCGGGCGACAAGCTGACCAGCGCCAGCCTGTCCTGGCATGAGGTGCCCGTCTCGACACTGCTGCCCGGCTATATCTCCTCGGAAGCCGAACCCGAGGCGCTCACCTCATATGCCGAGGCCATCGCCCGCTATCCGTTCTTCCCCGGCGACCCGATCCGTGCCGACAAGCTGCTCGACTCGCCGCGCCAGTCCCTGGCGGCAGTGCTGACACCGGGCATGCGGGGCATATCTGTTCCGGTCAGTGCGGTTGCCGCCGCCGGCGGCTTCATCAAGCCGGACGATCATGTCGACGTGGTGCTGAATTCCAATGGCACGACCCGCACTGTCCTGGCGGATGTGCGCGTCCTCGCCATCGGCAGCAAGTTCGGGCCGGAAACCACCGGTGATGCCAACGAGGATCCGGAAACGGCCAACAAGGGCTTTGCCGGCACAACAACGGCGATCCTCGAACTCGACCCGACAGACGCGGAAGTGCTGGTCAAGGCAACTACCAGTGGCGCCCTGACCCTGACCCTGCGCCCGCCGGACAAGCAGGACGCGCCACGTCAGGCTGTTCGCGACGGTGCCAACCAGGCCATCAGGCTGACCAGCGCCTTCTGGAACGACCACTATTCGGCGGCGCCGCAATGAGCGCCGAACGACCCGCACCGTGGGCGTATGTCGACGTTAAGCCCGGATTCACGGCACGGGGCTAACATTGCCGTGTTCCTGGCCCGGGGGGGCCATGCGTTTCGAGTGTGCCATGCGTAAATCAGTTCAAGACACCGACACCAAGCCGGTGCGCAAGTCCGATCGCCGGAGAAGTCTGGTTTCACACTTCGGCTGGATGGGCATCTTCACCGCCATTTTCATGGCATTCGCCATCGGTTCGCCCTCGGCGCAGACCGTCAAGTACGACATGGAGACAACCTCGGCCCTGCGCATCAATCTGCCGGCCAGCCAGGCGCTGACGGTCCTGATGAGCCATGAGATCGGCAAGGTCGTCGCCGCCGACAACAAGATCGCCGATGCACAGCTGATCACCACAAAGTCGATCTTCCTGGTCGGCCGCGCATTCGGAACCACCACGGTCAATATCTTCGATGAGGACGGCAAGCCCGTCGGACTGCTGTCCGTCGAGGTCGGCGCCGACGTTCGCGACCTCGCCAGCTCGATCCGTCAGGCCATACCGGCCTCCCAGGTCAAGGCCGACACCGTCAACGGCCGCATCAAGCTGACGGGCTCGGTGCCCGATGACGCCTCGATGCAGAAGGCCCTCGAAATCGCCGCGCAATATGGTGGCCCAGGCATTATCAACGCCATGACCTTTTCCGGCGGCCGCCAGGTCAATCTCGAGGTCCGCATCCTCGAAGCCCAGCGCAGCGCCGGACGCGAATTCGGCGTGCAGTGGAGCGGCAACTACGGCGCGCTTGAAACCCATGTCGGCGCTCGCGCCAACGGACCGACGTCCCAGGCCTCGAGCTTCTCGGCCTTCATCACCAACATCATTTCGGGCGGGCTCAATGTCTCGGCCATGATCAATGCGCTCGAGAGCAAGCACCTGGTGCGAACGCTGGCCGAGCCGAACCTGACCACGCTTTCGGGCGTCAATGCCAGTTTCCTCGCCGGCGGCCAGATCCCGGTGCGCTTCCTCGATCCGGACGGCAATGTAGTGCTCGACTATCACGACTTCGGCGTCAGGCTCTCGTTTACGCCGATCGTGCTCGACGATGGCCGCATCCAGATCCATCTGCAGCCCGAGGTCAGCGGCATCAACGGCTATACCGAGAACGGCGACCCGATCTTCAACACCCGCAATCTCGAGGCCACTGTCGAGCTGCGCGACGGCCAGTCCTTCTCGGTCGCGGGTCTGCTGCAATCCGGCACGACGCTCAACCAGGATCAATTGCCCTGGCTCGGGGATGTGCCCGTGCTCGGCTCACTGTTCAGGTCATCCGGCTATCAAAAGGATGACACCGAACTGGTGGTGATCGTCACGCCGCGCCTCGTCCAGCCGATCGCTCCGGGCGAGCGGCTTGCCAGCCCGCTCGACGCCACGCGGCCGGCCAACGACGTGCAGTTCTTCCTGCTCGGCCAGATGGAGGTCACCCCGCAGATGATCCGCGACTTCAAGACCGGCGCGGGCGTTGTCGGACCTTATGGCTATATCATGGACACCGGCACGGAGGCGGCGAAATGACCCCGTTCCGCACCATCACCCTTCTCGCCGGCGCCGGCATGGTCCTGGCGCTCGGCGGCTGCACCTATGACTACTGGCAGCAGACCGACAGGGTCGGCTATCACGCCGGCGACGCGGTCAAGGCCAATTTGGAGGCCCAGACGATCAATCCGCAATCCCTGACGGCCTACAAAAAGTCCGGCCTCGGCAAGGACGGCAACGTCGTTCCGCCCAGCGAGGGAAGCACGGCCGCGCCCTAGGACGGACACTATCTGCAAAGACGAAAGAGCCATTCCGCCGGTGCGGGGTGGCTTTTTTAGTTTCGGATGCATTCTCGATCGCGGCGCCGTGCCGCTAGGTCGATGAGGTCTTTGCCGGTTCGAAAGCGCGCGCGACACAAAAAAGGGGGGGCGAAGCCCCCCTGTCTATCGTTTCTGCGGTTCGGCAACCGGTCAGTGTCAGGCGTCGGCACGGGCCGCTGCGTCGGTCAGCAGCTGGATGTTGTTGGCGATGACGATATTCTCAGGATCGAGAGCTTCGGCCTTATGAAAATAGGTCAGCGCATTCTTGAGGTCGCCGCGCAGCATCATCGAATAGCCGATGTTGTTGTAGTACTGCACGCTCGGCCCCGTCAGCTTGACCAGCGCCGCGTAGACGCGATCGCTGAGGTCGAACCGGCCGAGGCGGTCGTAGGAGGCGCTGAGCCCGACATAGCCCTCGGGGTTGTGCGGCGCCATTTCCACCGCCTTTTTGAAATAGGCGGCCGAATAGCCAAAATCATTGGATCGGAAATGCCCGCGCCCCTGCGCCAGCGCATCCTGAGGCGTCAGCGCAGCATCGGCCGAAAGCTCGGCGATCTTGGCATTGGTGTTTCCGAACGAGCTCGCGCCGATCCCGGAAGACGAGCACCCCGACAGCGTGAGCCCCAGGGCGACGACGAGACCGCACCCCAAACCTACTCGCAGATAGTGTGACACATTCATGATCGATAGCCCCATCCGGCCGCTTCGGGCCGGAGCTTGCCCCATTGAGCAAAGGCTACGCGCGCAAAGGACTCGGGCGGGTAAACGGATTGTGAAATCGGCCCGGATGGCTAACCAAAGGTTGCCTTTCAGGGCACCAGTTTTCCGAACTAATCCCCGCCCCGGACGCACCACGCATACTTGCTGCGACAACAAGTCCGGAGACCGATATGACCGACCGTTTCGCCTCGCGCGCCCAGAGCCTTGAAGGCCCCGCCACTCACGGCTTCGCCGTCACCCCGTCCGATGCCACGCCGTTGGCCGAGACCTGCCGCGCCCTTTATGTCGGGTCCGCAGGCACCATCGCCGTCACCATGGCCTCCGGTGCGTCCCTGAGTTTTATCGGTGTCGGTGCCGGAACCATCCTGCCGGTGCGCATCTCCGCAGTGCTCGCGACCGGCACCACCGCCAGCGACATCGTCGCACTCGTCTGAGCACCTACCGCAGTCACGCTGCGCGCACTCTCACCCCTGGGCCAGGGCGCGTTCGAGCCGTGCCCACAGCTCTTCGACCGTATCGGCAAAGAACAGCAGCCGGTCGGAATTGGTCAGGGAGTGGGACACAACGTCCATGGCGTAACCGCGCAACACCTCGTAGGCGCGGTTGCGATTGAGCAGCGCCACCGGCTTGCCGCTCGAACCGCCGCCGGCCAGAACCCAGACATTGAACAGCGCCCTGACCGTCGCGATGCCCGCCGGGAAGCCGACAAAGGCGTCGGCAGCCTCGCTGAGATGCTGGAAACGGGCATCCTCTTCTGCGATCACTTCGACATGCGTGCCGGCTGCAAGCTCGCGAGCGTCGAGCGCTCCGTCGGAGATAATCGTGACTTCGGCGCCCGCCGCCCGGGCCGCAACGACCAGCGGCCGGCAATAGACACCATTGGCGCTGAGGCAGGCGATCTGAACCCCGGCTTCGCCGAGAAGCGTGCCGGCAGCACTGAGCACGCGCGGAAAATCGGCATCGCCGGGCGCGGTTGCGTCGGCGAAGACGGCAAGCACCGGGGCGTGTTCGGCGACTTCAAGGCTCACCGCGACCGTCCGCGGCTGACCGAACCGAGAATGCCCCTGACCAGCGAACGTCCAAGCTCACGCGCCATGGTACGGGCAAAGGACTTGAGCGCCGCTTCTGCTGCGGTCTGCCGGCCCGAGGTAGGGCGCGGGCGCGATGCTTTCTTGTCCGGCACGCGCGCCTCACGGCGCGCTTCCTGTTCGGCGCGGCGGCTGGCGCGCTCGGCCAGCACTTCGAAGGCGGATTCGCGATCGACGATCTCGTCATAGAGCCCGCGAACCGGCGAGCTGTCCATCACCGCCTGACGTTCTTCGGCCGTGATCGGGCCCATGCGCGACGACGGCGGACGCATCATTGTCCGCCCCACCATCGAGGGCACGCCCTTGGCCTCGAGCGTCGAGACCAGCGCCTCGCCGATCCCCAGTTGCTTGATCGCCTCGGCGGTATCGAAATCGGGGTTGGGCCGGAACGTCTCGGCAGCGACCCTGACGGCCTTCTGCTCGCGCGGCGTATAGGCCCTCAGGGCATGCTGGACGCGGTTGCCGAGCTGGGCCAGCACCTCGTCGGGCACATCGGCCGGATTCTGGGTGACGAAATAGACCCCGACCCCTTTCGAGCGCACCAGCTTGACCACCTGTTCGACCTTGTCGAGCAGGGCCTTGGGCGCTTCATCGAACAGGAGATGCGCCTCGTCGAAAAAGAACACCAGCCGGGGCTTGTCGGGATTGCCGACCTCGGGCAGTTCCTCGAACAGCTCAGACATCAGCCACAGCAGAAAGCTGGCGTAAAGCCGCGGCGATCCCATCAGCTGGTCGGCGGCCAGAACCGAGATGAAGCCGCGTCCGTCCCTGTCGGTCATCATCATGTCGGCGATGTCGAGCGCCCGTTCGCCAAAGAAATGCTCGGCGCCCTGCTGCTCGAGTACCAGCAGGGCCCGCTGGATGGCGCCGATCGAGGCCGAGGACACCTTTCCATAGCTCGCCGACAGCTCCTTGTCGCGCTCGTCGACATGGGCCAGAAGCGCCCTCAGATCCTTGAAATCAAGAAGCGCCAGCCCTTCATCGTCCGCCAGCTTGAAGGCGATGTTGATCACGCCTTCCTGGGTGTCGTTGAGACCGAGAAGCCGCGACAGCAGCAGCGGCCCCATATCGGTGATCGTCGTGCGGATCGGGTGCCCTTGCTTGCCGAACAGGTCCCAGAAGATCACCGGGAAGGCCTCGAAACCATAGTCGTCGAAACCGATGGTCTCGGCCCGCTTCAACAGGAAGTCCTTGGGCTCGCCGGCCATGGCGATCCCCGACAGATCCCCTTTGACATCAGCGCAGAACACCGGCACGCCGGCCCGCGAAAAGCCTTCGGCCATCACCTGCAGGCTGACGGTCTTGCCGGTGCCGGTGGCGCCGGTGACAAGCCCATGCCTGTTGGCGTATTTCAGCGCCAGATACTCGGGCTTGGTCGATGTGCCGAGATAAACGGCGTCGTTGATCAGCATGAAAGGCCCCCCGCAAGCGTCGGCCGGTTATAGCCCTCAGCTGCAAGAGGAAACAAGCGCTTGCGCGGCACTTGGCTTTGCCGGCCCGTCATCCTATCTCATCAGGGCAACGCCACGGAGCATGACATGCTGACCTCGACGACCGACACCCTCGAAGGCTTCGAAATCACCGAATATCTCGGTATCGTCACCGGCGAGACGATCTCGGGCGCCAATGTCGTGCGCGACTTCATGGCGACGGTCACTGACTATGTCGGCGGACGCAGCGCCGCTTACGAGGAAATCCTCGGGCGGGCGCGCGAAAGCTCGATGGTCGAGATGGTCGACCGGGCGCAGCTTCTCAATGCCGACGCCGTTGTCGGCGTGCATCTCGACTATGAGGTTGTGGGCTCGCGCGGCGCCATGCTTCTGGTCACCTGCTCAGGCACGGCTGTGCGTCTGCGCCGCCGCTGACTGCGGCATTCACCACTTTGGCCATTGTCATTCGCCTCGCGCCACCGGCCATAGTATTTTCGCGCCATGAACAGTTTTGCCCGTCACATCCTGAAGCCGAGCCGTCGCGCCGTCCTTGCCGCTCTGGGCGGTGCCACCGTTCTGGCCGCCAGCCCGGTCCGCGCCCTCAGCATCGATCCTGGCGCTTTCGGCATCGTGCCAAATAGCGATGCCGACCAGACCGATCAGCTGCAGGCGGCCATCGACGCCGCCGCCACCGAGGGCAAGCCGCTTGAACTCAACGCCGGCGCCTATCGCGTGCGCCAGCTCGTAATGCGTTCCAACCTGCTATTCCGGGGCGTCAGCGGCGCCACGATGCTTCATGCCATCTCGAACAATCCGGTGCTCGTCGGCGACGGTATCGACAATCTCACGCTTTCGGGACTCGGCATTTCAGGCACCGGCATCGGCAGCGACGACAGCTTTTCCGGACTTGTGCGCTTCAACGCCTGCTCCAATCTGATCATCGACGCCTGCCGCATCGTCGATGCACGCGGCAATGGCATATTTGCCGGCACCTGTTCGGGCCGCATCGCCAATTCCGTGCTTTCCGGCTTCGGACTCACCGCCCTGTTCGCCACCGGCAGCACCGGCCTGATCATTACCGGCAACACGGTCTCCGATTGCGGCAATGGCGGCATCCGCGTATTCAGGAGCGAAGCGGGCGCCGACGGCACCATTGTCACCGAGAACCATGTCACCAATATCCGCTCCGGTTCCGGCAACGGTCAGAACGGCAACGGTATCAATGTCTTCCGCGCCAACGGAGTCATCGTCGCTGACAATGTCATCTCCGATGTCGATTTTTCGGCCGTCCGGCTCAACTCCACCGAGGACTGCATTGTCAGGGGCAATGCCTGCGCCGATTGCCGCGAGGTGGCGATCTTCTCCGAATTCGCCTTTGCCGGCTCGATCATTGCCGACAACATCATCGACCGCTCGGCGGCGGGCATATCGATCACCAATTTCAACGATGGCGGACGGCTGGCCGTGTGCCAGGGCAACCTTGTGCGCAATGTGCTGCCGAAGTCCCCGACCAACCCGGACGTCAATCCGATCGGTATCTATGCCGAAGCTGACACGGCGATCACCGGCAATGTCGTCGACAACGTGCCGGGCATCGGCATCGGCGCCGGTTGGGGCGAGTACCTGCGTGACGTGCTGGTCGCCAACAATCTCGTGCGCGATACCGAGCTCGGCATCGGCGTCAGTGTCGCGCCCGGCGCGGGTCACGCGCGCATCGCCGGCAACATGATCTCAGGCGCGCGCCAGCGCGCCATCTCCGCGCTGGCATGGACGGACGTGAAAGGTGACGACCTCGCCACCAATCCGGACCAGTTCGCAACGGTCAGTGTTTCGGACAACACCGTGAACTAGAGCCGCTCAGGTTGTGACGGGACATCTTGCCCGAGGCACGTCGCCATTCCCGTGAGACCGGAATCCCGAGCAGCCGGGCATAGCTCAATAGACCCCGCCAGCACCCCGCGTCTCGCCGACTTCGATACCGCGCCAGTTCTTGTTGATCCGGCGCGCATATTTCATCAGGGCGGCGCGCTCGGCCTCGTTGGGCTCGGCGATAGCCAGCAGCAGGCTGGCGACGGCGCATTCGGCGGCAATCATGTTGCCGTCATCGATCTTGAGGGCGAAACCCAATCCCCTGTCGATCAGCGCGCCGCAATAGACACCTTCAGCACCGATCTTGATCATCAGTCGACCGCCGAAGACCTGCATCAGCTCGCTGTCGAGCGTCTCCGGTCCACGCACCAGCAGCGGATGGGCCGTCGCGGCGGCAAAGATCCGGCGCGCGGCGCCGGCAAGATCGTCGGCAAGGCCCTTTCCGCTCGCCATGCGGGCGAAGCCGGCGGCAAAGGCATCGAGCGGCGCAGCCCAGGTCGGGATGGAGCAGCCGTCGGTGCCGCAGGCTCCGGTGCTTAGCGGCCTGCCGATCACCTCTTCGACGCAGGCACGCACCAGTTTCTGCACCGGGTGCTCACGCGCAACGTAGTCCTTCGTCGGCACCCCGAGCGCCAGCGCATCGGCCAGCATGCCTGTGTGCTTGCCCGAACAATTGTTGTGGATGGCGGACGGCGCCAGGCCGGCTTCTTCGAGCTGCTTGCGCGTCGCCTTGGAGGCCGGGCGATGAGCGCCACACTCAAGATCCTCGATCGACAGCCCGAGTGCGCCGAGCGTGCGCTCGACCACGGCGAGGTGTTCGGGCTCGCCATTGTGCGACGCGCAGGCCATGGCGATGGCCTCGTCGCTCAGATCGAATTTATCGACCGCGCCGGAACGGAACAGCGCCAGCGCCTGCAGAGATTTGACGGCGGAGCGTGGCATCACTGGCTGCGTCGGATCGCCGAGCGAGATTTCCAGTGTGCCATTGGCGTCAGATACGGCAACCGAGCCGCGGTGGATGTTTTCGACCCAGTTGCCACGGATCGTTTCGACGAGAACAGGATTCACGAAAAAGCCCCGGATGTTCGACGCTGATTTGGCGAACAATCCGGGGCGAAGTCAATCGGGAGGTCGACAGAAAGGATCAGAAACGGGAGATATCGAGCGGCGCGATGGTCGAGACATGCACTTCAGGAGCCTCGGCGCGATCGCCGGCAAGCGTCGGGCTGACAACAAAGGCAGCAGCGGCTGCGACGACAAGCCCGGCAAGGGCGGCGATCAAAAGCTTTTCCTGGGAGCGGGTCATGTCGGTCTCGCGTTGCTCGTTTGAACGTGAGACCGAGAATGCCCTTGCCGGCTTGAACCCTTGCTGAGACAGGCGTTCAGATTGCGTTCAGGGAAGGATTTGCCTCACCTTGTTGTCAGCACCCCGTCGAAACGCCCGGCAACGAACCGCCCCGCCGTCAGTGGGCCGCCGGCATAGGCACCCGTATCGAGATTGATCCGGCGGCCGGAGACATAGGCTTCCGGACCGGGCGTGTGGCCGTGCACCACCAGCAGGCCGTCGGGCGCCGGGTCCTGGCTCTCGGCCGGATCGGGACGCCGCCACATCATGACGCGCGCCTCCTGGCGCGAAATCGATTTGCTCCGGTCGATGTCGGCATGCACGAATACCAGATTGCCGGCTCGCAGAAGATAGGGACGATCGTTGACAAAGCGCCGATGCTCCGGCGGAACGTGGCGCGCCAGCTGTTCGGCCATGTCCTGCCGCCGCGGACGGCTAGCGGACCAGGAAGCGATATCGATGCCGTAAGAGCCGAGCGTCTCGGCGCCGCCATAGCGCAGCCAGTCGTGAGTGAACGATGGCAGCCTCAGAAACTCGGCCATTGTCGCTTCGTGATTTCCCGAAAGCGTCACGCGCTCCACCCCGTCTTCGGGCGGCGTCAGCAGGTGCTCGATGACCTTGCGGCTGTCCGGCCCGCGATCGACGACATCGCCAAGCACGACGATCAGCGGCGTGACGCCACGGACTTTGGCATCGGCAAGAATGGCGTCCTCAAGCCTGGCGAAAAGGTCGTAAAACCCGTGAATATCACCGATGGCATAGGCGAGCGGCGGCGGCGCCTCGCGTTCGATGATGCGCAGTGGCTGTGCGCTCTTTCCCGATTTTCGCGATAGCAGAGACAAGAGTTTCATCAGTCCCGTTCACCTGTGCAGCAGCAGAGCCGCTTCGATCGCGATCTCATGGATCCGGTTCGAGCACGATTTCGGCTCGCAGTCCGCGATGATTTGATCCCAGACTATCTGCAAGCACGTCAAGCGATGCTATCTGCGCCGGCTCTTTGACGAGGATATGGTCGATCGGCACGCCCAACGGGCCAAACATCACCGGCCACGTCCCCGGTTCGATCGTCGCCCGGTTCAGTCCGCTGCGCTGCAACATGTCGGTGAATTGCCCGATCCATGGCGCTGCGTTGAAATCGCCGGCCACGATTGCCGGGCCATCCACACGTGCTATTCTCGCTCCCAGCTTCTGCAGTTCGTTGATCTGCAGCGAGCCATAATCGGTCCGCAGCAGATGAACCGCCAACAGGCGCACCTTTTGGCCACGAACCACTATGTCGGCCTCGATTGACTGGTGTCGTGAGTCTGCGCCCTGAAAGAACACGCGCAGGTTGTCGAGCCGGTATCTCGACAGCACAAGCACGTCGCCGCATTCGGTCTCGGCCGTTTCGCAACCAGCTTGATACGGGTAGGCCTCGGCAAGTCGGTCGAGATGCGGAACGATGGGATCCGCCTCCGCGATGACGACGACATCGGCGCCGCTCTCCGACAGGTAGTCGACGATGCGATTGCCGTTTCCTGCGTTGGATGCCAGCAGGTTGAAGCTGATGACGCTGAGATCATGTTTGCCGCCTGTCGGCAGGCGCGAATACGGCGCCAGGGCGATTGCGACTGACGCCAGCACCGAAACTCCGACGAGGCCGAACACGAAGCTGCGCCAACGCGCCCGCAAAATCAGCAGTGCCAGTGCAACGACAACCAGTGCCAGCGCCAGATACGGCACCAGATTGCCCAGGATCAGGGCAACGGAATTGTCGTAATGCATCAGTCCGGTGCCAACCGCCAGAACCAGGCCGAGCGCTGTCGCGGTCAGCCCGCCACGCCATTCCGGGAGCCATGATCGGAACATGTAGGTCGTGGCCTCCGAGTCGTGCCTGCGAAATCCATTCTTAGCACGCCCCCGACGGGATACGGAAACCAATGCGGAGGCCAAAGCACCAGCATTGCCTGTTGCTTGCACTGATCCGGCTAGACCGCCGGGTTCGCCGTGTCCTGGGCAACAGTGATGGAGGGCTCAGACGCCATGGAGTCGACGGCGCCAGGCACATCGGGCGGAAACACTCGCGGCGCGGCGGCAACGACCAGCGCGAAAAACGCGACGGCGAGCAACGCGGTTTTGACTGACTTTGCGTTCTGCGACATTTGGGCTCCTTGACTGCCGCGATCATAAGACAAACACGCGCCAGTCAAAGCACAAGCTTAACAAATGGTGAATATGGCATCCGTCTTTCGCATCGGGCGCCCTCCGGGCCTGCGCCCGGCTGCAAGGTCGAAAGGCGAACACATTTCTCAAAGGTGCCGGACTCTTAGGATAATAATGGTGTTCGCCGCCTTGCGGGCCAATGGCTGTGGGACTAGTTCCTTGCACGAGCTTGAAAAACGCCCGTGAACGGTATCAGGAAGACAAAGTGCACAACCCACCCCTTCTTGTTTCTCTTGCGCTTAGTGCCGGGACCCGGATTCTTGAGATTTACGGGACGGCATTTTCGGTTGCGGTGAAGGCGGATTCTTCGCCGGTGACGCTGGCCGATACCGAGGCGGAACGGATCATCCTTGATGGTCTCGGTGCGCTTGCGCCGGATGTTCCGGTCGTTGCCGAGGAATCGGTCGCCGCCGGACTTGTGCCCGAGATCGGGGGGCGGTTCTTCCTGGTCGATCCGCTTGACGGCTCCAAGGAGTTCATCTCCCGCAACGGCGAGTTCACCGTCAATATCGCGCTGATCGAGAATGGCGTGCCGGTGATGGGCGTGGTCTCGGCCCCGGCGCTCGGGCGCATCTGGTGGGGCAGCGCGGCCGGAGGCAGTTTTGCCGGCCGCATCGCGGATGGCGCGGTCGTCGATGTCTCCCCCATCCGCATCCGCCAGGCCGGTGGCGATCTTTGCGCCGTCGGCTCGCGCTCGCACGGCAGCGGCGAGGGCGACGAACGGCTTGCCCGGTTTGCCATCTCCGAGTTCAAGGCCATCGGTTCGTCGCTGAAGTTCTGCCTTCTGGCCGAGGGCGAGGCCGATATCTACCCGCGCTTCGGGCGCACGATGGAATGGGACACCGCCGCGGGCGACGCCATTCTGCGGGCCGCCGGCGGGCGCGTCGACCGGCTCGACGGCACCCCGCTTTGCTACGGCAAGCGCAACCAGGCGAGCGATAGCGATTTCGCCAACCCCTTTTTCATCGCCTATGGCGACACGCGACTGGCCCTCCAAGGACAAAGCGCTTCATGACCACCAGTTCCCTCACCCATTTGCAGGCCCTCGAGGCCGAGAGCATCGAGATCTTCCGCGAGGTCGCGGCCAGCTTCGAGCGGCCGGTGCTGATGTATTCGATCGGCAAGGATTCGAGCGTGTTGCTGCACCTGGCGCGCAAGGCGTTCTTTCCCTCGCGCATTCCCTTTCCGGTCTTGCACATCGACACGACCTGGAAGTTCCGCGAGATGATCGCCTTTCGCGACAAGACGGCGAAAGAGCACGAACTGGACCTGATCGTTCACACCAACCAGGACGGTCTGAGGGACAACATCAACCCGTTCGATCATGGCTCGGCCCGCTATACCGACATCATGAAGACGGTGGCGCTCAGGCAGGCGCTGAGCGCCGGCAGGTACGATGCCGCCATCGGCGGGGCGCGGCGCGACGAGGAGAAGTCGCGCGCCAAGGAGCGCGTCTTCTCGCACCGCAATGCCAGTTTCGCCTGGGACCCCAAGAACCAGCGCCCCGAACTCTGGCGGCTTTACAACACAAGGCTCAACCCCGGCGAGAGCATGCGGGTGTTCCCGCTCTCCAACTGGACCGAGCGCGATATCTGGACCTATATCCACGCCGAGAGCATCGACATCGTGCCGCTCTATTTCGCCAGGCCGCGCCCGGTGGTCGAGCGCGAGGGCACGCTGATCATGGTCGATGACGAGCGCCTGCCGCTCAAGCCCGGCGAGACGCCGCGTGAGGAGATGGTGCGCTTCCGCACCCTCGGCTGCTACCCGCTGACCGGCGCCATCCGCTCGAACGCCGATACCCTTGCCGGCATCATCATGGAGATGCAGGCCTCGCGCACCTCGGAACGCGAGGGCCGTCTGATCGACAGTGACCAGGCCGGCTCGATGGAGAAGAAAAAGCAGGAGGGATACTTTTAAACATGGAACCTTCCGCCCCCACCCCCGACATCTCCGAATGGCTCGGCCAGCAGACCTCGAAGTCGCTCCTGCGCTTTCTGACCTGCGGTTCGGTCGACGATGGCAAGTCCACCCTGATCGGGCGGCTGCTCTATGACAGCCAGCTGATCCTGGACGACCAGCTGGCAACGCTGAAGTCCGAGAGCCGCAACCGCGCCACCGGCTCGGCCGGCATCGACTTCTCGCTGCTGGTCGACGGGCTCACCGCCGAGCGCGAACAGGGCATCACCATCGATGTCGCCTACCGGTTCTTTGAGACCGAGAAGCGCAAGTTCATCGTCGCCGACACGCCCGGGCACGAGCAATATACCCGCAACATGGCCACCGGCGCCTCCAATGCCGAACTGGCCATCCTGCTGGTCGACGCCCGCAAGGGACTTTTGTCCCAGACCCGGCGTCACGCCTATATCCTGTCCCTGATCGGGGTCCGCCACGTCGTCGTCGTCGCCAACAAGATCGACCTTGTCGGTTACGACGAAAAGACCTTCCGCGACATCGAGGCGGCCTTCCGCAGCTTCGCCGAACCATTGGGCTTCGACACCATCGAGGCCATTCCCGTCTCGGCGCTCGAAGGCGACAACATCGTCGACAAGAGCGCCAACATGGACTGGTTCACTGGACCGGCGCTGCTGCCCTATCTCGAGAGTGTCGAGGTCACCGAGGACTGGTCGGCGCGGCCGCTGCGTTTTCCGGTGCAATGGGTCAACCGGCCCGATCTCGACTTCCGCGGCTTTTCCGGCACGATCGTCTCGGGCAGCATCGCCACCGGCGACGACGTGCTCGTCGCCAGCTCGCGCAAGCCGGCCAGGATCAAACGCATCGTCACCATGGATGGCGATCTCGCCAGCGCCCATGCCGGCCAGGCCGTGACGCTGGTGCTCGACCGCGAGATCGATGTCTCGCGCGGCGACATCCTGGTCAGGCCGGGCGAGACGCCGGACTATTCCGACCAGTTCCAGGCGCGGCTGGTGTGGATGCACGACGAGCCGGCCTTCCACGGGCGCTCGTACCTGATGAAGATCGGGGCGCAGACCGTGCCGGTGACGCTGACCAACATCAAGCACCGCACCGACGTCAACACGCTCGACAAGCTCGCCGCCACCAACCTCCAGCTCAACGAGGTCGGCACGATCACGCTCGCCACCGACAGGCCCATTGCCTTCGACACCTATGGCACCAATCCCCGGACCGGCGGCTTCATCCTCATCGACCGGCTCTCCAACACCACGCTCGGCGCCGGCATCATCGACTACGGGCTGAGGCGGGCCCAGAACCTGACCTACCAGTCCTTCGACGTGAACCGCGACGTGCGCGCCCGCCTCAAGGGCCAGACCGCCCGCATCGTCTGGTTCACCGGCCTTTCTGGCTCGGGCAAGTCGACCGTCGCCAACCTCGTCGAAAAGCGCCTCACCGCCGAAGGCCGGCATTGCTACATCCTTGATGGCGACAATGTCCGGCACGGGCTCAACAAGGATCTCGGCTTCACCGAGGCCGACCGCGTCGAGAACATCCGCCGCGTCGCCGAAACGGCGCGGCTGATGGCCGATGCCGGGCTGATCGTCATCGTCTCGTTCATCTCGCCCTTCATCAACGAACGCCGAATGGCCCGCGAGATCGCCGGCGACATCCCCTTCCACGAGGTCTATGTCGACACCCCCCTCGCCATCTGCGAGGCCCGCGACGCCAAGGGCCTTTACGCCAAGGCAAGGCGCGGCGAGATCAGAAACTTCACCGGCATCGATTCCCCCTACGAAGCCCCCCAACACCCCGATCTCGTCCTCAACGGCGCCACCGACCAACCCGAAAACATGACCGAAAAAGTCGTCGCAATGTTCGACGAGCGGTCGTGAACAGCATGGTTCCGGATCAGGGAGTGCGCCACTATCCCGACCTGCGCAGGATCAACTAGAAGCCGACGCCGCGCCTGGACACTTCCTGGTAGATCGTGCGCGCCAGGATCGAGACGTCGAGCAGGACGTTGAAGCGGACGATGTATTCGAGATCGGAACGGACCCGGCGGATGGCCAGGCGCGCATCATGGGTCGGACCACGAAGCCCGCGCATCTGCGCCAGCCCGGTGATGCCCGGGCGCATGGCGTGGCGCAGGTGGTATTGCGGCACCAGCTCCTCGTAATCCATCCCCGCCGCCTGCATGCCGACGACATGGCAACGCGGACCGACAAGCGACATGTCGCCCTTCAGGACGTTGATCAGCTGCGGCAGCTCGTCGACATTGGTCTTCCTGAGGATGGCACCCATGCGGGTCACCCGACCGTCGCCCCGGACCGTCTGGGTGATGCCGGAGGGATCGCAGGCCTCGACATACATCGAGCGGAACTTCAGCACCTTGAAGCGGCGGTGGTTCCTTCCCCAGCGCTCCTGGATGAAGAACACCGGACCGCGGCTCTCGAGCTTGATGGCCAGGGCGACAAGCAAGAAAACGGGCGCCAGGACAACGAGTGTCAGGGCGGCGCCGAAAACATCGATGACACGTTTGAGGATCAGGTTGATCCGCCGCGACGGGGCATCGAAATCGAGCGCCTCCACCTCCCGCGCCAGCACCACGACTGGCGGAAGGCGGGACACGTCGACGGCCTGATTTGTGAGCGGAACGCTCTTGATTGCTTCGTCGTCGGCAAAGGCTTCGGTCATCGGAAATTCAACGAAACCCTGAGTGTTAGGAATTGCTTAACTATCTGAGTTGAAGCATTTTTTTCATGCCGGGGCAAGTGTTTGAACCCTTTGGGACATCCTTGCCGCCGCACCGGCGCGAACTGGTTTTTTTCACCTTTTTCGGCAGGAAATGAAAAGCCGAACACGTACAAATGCTTATGTGAAGGACACGGAATGCACTGCCAGATCTGCCACAGATTGGCGCAGCCTCAGCAAACCGTGTTTTTCGGCGCCGGACGGCTGCCTACAATGACTTACCGGCTCTGAGCACCGAAGCGAGATACTGTCCATAGGCGCTTTTGGCCAACGCCTCGGCCTGGGCAGCGAGTTCGGCTTCTCTGATGAAACCCATGCGGAAGGCGATCTCCTCCGGACAGGCGATCTTGAAACCCTGGCGCTTTTCCAGGGTGCCGACATATTGCGCCGCGTCGAGCAGGCTATCGGGCGTGCCGGTGTCGAGCCAGGCAAAGCCGCGCCCCATCAGTTCCACCGATAACTGCCCGCGTTCGAGATAGGTGCGGTTGACGTCGGTGATCTCAAGTTCGCCGCGCGGCGAAGGCTTGAGGTTGGCAGCGATGTCGACGACCTCGGCGTCATAGAAATAAAGCCCGGTGACGGCCCAGTTCGACCGTGGTTCCTTCGGCTTCTCCTCGATGCTGACGGCCCGCATCTGTTTGTCGAATTCGACGACGCCATAGCGTTCGGGATCGGTGACGTGATAGGCGAAAACGCTGGCCCCGGTTTCGCGCGCCGTGGCGCCGCGCAACAGTTCCGGCAGGCCGTGGCCGTAAAAGATGTTGTCGCCGAGCACCAGAGCCGATGGCCCGCCAGAGACGAAATCGGCACCGATGATGAAGGCCTCGGCCAGGCCGTTCGGGCTCGGCTGGCTGGCATAGCTCAGCGAAATGCCCCATTGCGAACCGTCGCCGAGAAGGTTCTGGAACGCCGCAGCATCGTGTGGGGTTGTGATGACGAGGATGTCCCTGATCCCAGCCAGCATCAAAGTGGTCAGCGGGTAATAGATCATCGGCTTGTCGTAAACCGGCATCAGCTGCTTGGAGACAGCCCTTGTGATCGGATGCAGGCGCGTACCGCTGCCGCCGGCGAGAATGATGCCCTTCATGGCGCTCATTTGGCTTCTCCGAGTTCTGTCAGTATCTGATGGAGATGGGTTTTCCAGTCCGGGCGCGATAGCCCGAAGGCTTCGAGCGAGGTGCAATCGAGCCGCGAGTTGGCCGGGCGATGCGCCGGTGTCGGGTATTCGGCAGTCGGGATATCGTTGACCGTGACTGTGCGCCCGGCCTGGCGGAAGATCTCGCGGGCGAAGTCGGCCCAGCTCACATCCGGCGCGCCGGACAGGTGATAGGTTCCACTCTTTTCCGGGTCAGTCCTGAGCGCCTCGGCGGCGCTCACACAGGCTTCGGCGATCGCGGCTGCCGGTGTCGGACCGCCGATCTGGTCGGCAACCACGTTGAGACTGTCGCGTGTCTCGCTTAGTCTCAGCATGGTCTTGACGAAATTGCCGCCTTGCGCCGAAAACACCCAGCTGGTGCGGAACGTGGCGAATGTGGCACCGGACGCGCGCACGGCAAGCTCGCCCTTGAGCTTGGTGCGCCCATAAACACTGAGTGGCCCCGTCGGGGCGTCGGGCGCATATGGCGCCGAGCCGGTGCCTTCGAAAACGTAGTCGGTCGAGATGTGAACGAAGGGAATGTCAAGCGCGGCACAGGCGCCGGCCATCCTGCCGGGTGCAACGCCATTGATCAGATCGGCAATCGCTTCGTCTTCCTCGGCCTTGTCGACCGCGGTGTAGGCAGCGGCGTTGATCACCGCCTCGGGCCTCAACTCATCGATCGCCGCAACACAGCTTTCGGGCCGGGTCAGGTCGATCTCGTCGCGGTCGAGGAATGTCGCGTCGGGCACAAGCCGCGACAGCTCGGTTCCGACCTGGCCTATGCGTCCGAATACCAGGATCATGCCTTGGTCCCCAGCCGTTCGCCGACGCCCTTGCGGTTCTGCAGCGCCTGCCACCACTCGGGATTGTCGAGATACCATTGCACCGTCAACTCGAGCCCCTGCTCGACCGTCACCGAGGGCCGCCATCCGAGTTCATCGCGAATGCGGCTCGGATCGATGGCATAGCGCATGTCGTGACCCGGCCTGTCGGCGACGAAACTGATCTGGTCGGCATAGGAGCCGGCATTCTTCGGCTTCTTGGCATCGAGAATCGCGCAGATGGTCTCGACAAGCTCGAGATTGCTGCGCTCGTTCTCGCCACCGATATTATAGCTCCTGCCAGTCCCGCCCTTTTCGAGCACCATCAACAGCGCGTCGGCATGGTCCTCGACATAGAGCCAGTCGCGGACATTGTCGCCCTTGCCATAGATTGGTATCTGTTTGCCGGCCAGCGCATTGAGGATGACGACCGGGATGAGCTTTTCCGGGAAGTGGTAGGGCCCGTAATTGTTCGAGCAATTGGTCAGCACCACCGGCAATCCGTAGGTCTCGTGCCATGCGCGGACGAGATGGTCCGAGGAGGCCTTGGAGGCTGAATAGGGACTGCGCGGATCATAGGGCGTGTCCTCTGTGAACTGGCCCTCGGAGCCAAGCGAACCGAACACCTCGTCGGTCGAGATATGATGGAAGCGGAAGCTTTCCGGCTTGCCCGCTTCGTGCCAATGGGCGCGCGACGTCTCGAGCATGTTGAAGGTGCCGAGGATGTTGGTCTCGATGAAATCCCCCGGCCCGTCGATCGAGCGATCGACATGGCTTTCCGCCGCCAGATGCATCACCGCGTCGGGCCTGTGCTTCGCGAACACGGCACCAAGCGCTGCCCGATCGCGGATGTCGACCTGTTCGAAGGCATAAAGCGGGCTGTTGGCAACCGTGGCAACATTGTCGAGGCACGCCGCGTACGTCAGGGCATCGACATTGACGACGGCGTGGCCGCGAGAAACCGCAAGGCGGACCACCGCCGATCCGATGAAGCCGGCACCGCCGGTGACGAGGATCTTCATGTTCTATTCCTGGTACTGAAAAGGCGTGATGAAATCGGCGAATCCGGACGCCGCCGCGTCCTTGTCCGAGAGCACCGGCTCTGCACCGACATCCGGCCAGTCAATGCCGCATGTGTTCCACAACACCGAACCCTCGGTCTCGGGTGCATAGAAATCGGAGCACTTGTAGGTGATCTCGCAGTCGGGTTCGAGCGTCATGAACCCGTGCAGGAACCCCTCGGGCACAAGCAGCTGCTTTCCGTTTTCGAAGCTCAGCTCGATGCCGAACCACTGCCCGAAGGTCGGCGAGCCGCCGCGCACATCGACGGCAACATCGAAGATACGCCCGCGCCCGCAGCGTACGAGCTTTACCTGGGCGTTGGGCGGTGCCTGAAAGTGCAGCCCCCTGACCGTCCCTTTCGCTTCGGAAAACGAATGGTTGTCCTGAACGAACCGGGTCGTGATCCCGGCCTTGGCGGCATGGCGTTCGCTGTAGGTCTCGGCGAAAAAGCCGCGCCCGTCGGAAAACCGGCGCGGCGTCAGCACAACAAGATCGGCAATTCGTGTCGTCTCGACGTCTAGCATAATTACGTACTCCGACAATGCGAACGGAAATAGCAGGTGCCCCGGCCAAGGAAAACAGCTGAAACAGTCCTAGCTTCGACTAAGGTGAATTTTGCCGGCATGCCGACAGGTCGGGCGCAATGCTTCACGCCCTGCCGAATTCGTCTTCGAGTCTGATGATGTCGTCTTCGCCGAGATAGGGGCCGGTCTGGATCTCGATGAGTTCGAGATCGATCCGGCCAGGATTTGTCAGCCGATGGGTTTCGCCGCGCGGGATATAGGCGCTCTCGTTTTCGCTCAGCAGTGTGATCTTGTCTCCGATCTGCACCTCGGCGGTGCCACACACCACCACCCAGTGCTCGGAGCGGTGATGATGCATCTGAAGAGACAACCTCTTGCCTGGCTTGACGAAAATGCGCTTGACCTGGAAGCGTTCACCCGAAATCAGCGAGGTGTACCCGCCCCAGGGCCGGTAGCTGGTGGGATGGGATTCCGTCAGTGGTGCCGTTTCAGGATTGGCCGCAAGGCGCTTGACCACCTCCCCCACGCGCTGGGCTGCCGACAGTTTGCCGACATAGATCGCGTCTTCGCTGACCACCACTGCAACATCGTCCAGCCCGTCGACCGCCACGTGCAGCTTCTCGGTGAAAACCAGCGATCCACTGGTGTTGGACAGACTGACGGGCCCGCGCGCCAGATTGTCGGCCTTGTCGCGTGGATTGACCTTCCACACGGCATCCCACGAGCCAAGATCTGACCAGACGATCGGCGACGGCACCACGGCGGCGCTGTCGGTCTTCTCGAACACGGCGTAGTCGACCGAGATATCGGGCGCGGAGGCAAAGCCGTCCTCGTCCAACCGCACGAAATCAAGATCGGCCTGCGCACCTGCGACTGCCGCCTTTGCGGCCTCGTGAACCTCGGGCGCCAGTTTCGCGCATTCATCCAGAAAGGTTGCGGCCCGGAACAGGAACATGCCGGAGTTCCAGTAGTAATTGCCGGCCGCGAGCATCTGCTCCGCCTTTTCGCGCACCGGTTTCTCGACGAAGCGGGCGACAGCGCGGGCGCCTGAGCCGAGTTCCGCTCCCGCCTCGATATAGCCGAAGCCGGTCGCAGGTGCGTCCGGGGTGATGCCAAAGGTAACCAGCTTGTCGTCCTCGGCCGTTGCAATCGCCGTACCGAGCGCGGTGAGATAGGCGGCGTCGACCGATATCTCGTGGTCGGAAGCCAGAACATGGATCAGCGTCTGCGGGTCGCGGGCTGCAACATGGACCGCAGCCGCGGCAATGGCCGCCGCGGTGTTGCGCGCCACCGGTTCGAGCAGGATCGCATCGAGATCGACACCGGCCTCCAGCGCCTGCTCGGCCACGAGGAATCTGTAGGCTTCATTGGTGATGATGATCGGCTTGCCATAGCGAACAGGATCATCAAGCCTTTTGAGCGTTTTCTGGAACAGGCTCAGGTCTCCGGTCAACGCCAGAAACTGCTTGGGTCGTGCCGCACGTGACAGCGGCCAGAGCCGCGTCCCCTTGCCCCCGCACAGAATGACAGGAACCATCGGGCCATGTGCTTGCATCGGGCTACCTATTCTCAGCTTGCGCGCCGGCAGAATCCTGTCGACAGGGCGCCATCGCCTTATCGCTATGCACTCCAGTAGTAGAACCTGTCACAGCAACCCGCAAGAAGGCCATGGGAACAGGCACTTGCCGATCAGAAGGGCTCGCCGCCTTTGGCTGCCGATGCTTGGGAGGTCGAATAAACGGCGGAATCCGAAACCCGGCGCCACCTTGCAGGTCAGACAAAGCCGGCACAGCACCTATCCGTGCGCGCCGGCTTGATTGGTCCTTGCGCTGCGGGCTGTCAGATACCGCGGCCGCCGCGGAAGATCTCGCTCCACAGGGTCCTGAACACGATGACGACGTCGAGCAGGACGTTGAAGCGGACGATGTATTCGAGATCGGAACGGACCCGGCGGATGGCCAGGCGCGCATCATGGGTCGGACCACGAAGCCCGCGCATCTGCGCCAGCCCGGTGATGCCCGGGCGCATGGCATGGCGCAGGTGGTATTGCGGCACCAGCTCCTCGTAATCCATCCCCGCCGCCTGCATGCCGACGACATGGCAACGCGGACCGACAAGCGACATGTCGCCCTTCAGGACGTTGATCAGCTGCGGCAGCTCGTCGACATTGGTCTTCCTGAGGATGGCGCCCATGCGGGTCACCCGACCGTCGCCCCGGACCGTCTGGGTGATGCCGGAGGGATCGCAGGCCTCGACATACATCGAGCGGAACTTCAGCACCTTGAAGCGGCGGTGGTTCCTGCCCCAGCGCTCCTGGATGAAGAACACCGGACCGCGGCTCTCGAGCTTGATGGCCAGGGCGACAAGCGCCAGAAAAGGCAACAGAATGGCCAGTGCCAGTGCCGAGCCGAAAATGTCCATCACGCGCTTGAGGGCGAGATTGACCCGCCGCAGCGGCGCGTCGTGATCGAGCGTCTCGACCTCCCGCGCCAGCACCACGACTGGCGGAAGGCGGGAAGAATCGACATCACGAGACAGCTTCTTGTCTGGAATGGCTCGGACGAACTGTGAGGAAACAGCGTCGGTCATCGATCAATCCTGAATAACAAATGGAATGCTTATTAAAAACTTAATGGCTCACCTTCCCAGAGATCGGCGTGCTTGTAAAGTTACTTATGTGGCATCACTTACCTGCCCGACCGCCTCAGACCGGCTGTATCGGCAAACTGCACACCCCAGAATTTCTATTAAGTCACTGAATTTATTCAGTAGTAAGATCTGAAGCTGAAGTTTTTCGTTGTCAGAGTTTGACTGGCGACAATGCGACTCGTCCGCTCCTGCGCCGTCGCATCTTGGCCATTTGGCAGGGCATATCCCATCCACAGCGCATGCATCGCAGTCAGGAATCTGCGCGAGTCGGCTGACGAGATCGTCTCGGACCTATCCCATCCGGGGTGACAATCTGCGACAACAGGCGTCTTGTCCTCAACCCGACCGGTTCCGGACTTTTTTGCCGACAAAGCGATACCAGTCGCGACAATCTGGCGCGCCTATTCCCAGGTCAGGCAATATGTCCACCGGACGCACCCGAAACCAGCGCATCAAAGACAGATCATCCAGTAAACCCGGCCTTGCGCACTTTGTCTGTCAAAATGTTTTTCTGTTTTATGTCAACAGGTTAATCGCCGATGACAAAGCGTGCCAAATGGGCACTTCCGCTCCCGAAATGTTTGTGATGCCGTGACCATCAGACAGGCAAGTGTCGCCAATTGCAAATGCAAGCAGCCTAAGTCGCAAGCATAGAGGCCACGGATTTTAGGCTGCGCCTCGGATTTAATAACCCCGATTTAAGGCACGTTAACACGTTCAAGGCTAACAATTATCTAGCAACTGGCCTGGAGCCTTGGTTGTCTGACGTGTGGCCCGATGGGTGAAGACCCGCAGCGGGTTTCATGGCGCACCAAAAACCCGAGCCGAACAATGCAATCAAGGTATTCTCTTGCGGGAGATCGGAAATGCGCTTCACTATTCCAATTAAACTGTCGAGCCTCATCGCGGTCTCAGCGATCGTTCTCATCATCGCCATGGGTGTTCAGCTCATGGGCTTGCGTGACCGCCTGTGGTCGGACAGGGAGGACCTGATTCAATCGCAGGTCGAATCCACCATGTCCATTCTGGCGTTCTACCAACAGCGCGTCGAAGATGGCGAGATGTCTCTTGACGAAGCGCAAACAGCTGCACGAGACGTCTCGCGGTCCATGCGCTACGGCAACAACGACTACATGTTCTTCTACACCACCGACGGCGTGCGCGTTATGCACCCGAGGCGGGACCTTGAAGGGCAAAGTGGCTGGGATGCACAGGATCCAAACGGTGTCTTCTATATTCGGGACATGGTCAAGGCAGCCCAGAGCGGCGGCGGTTTTTCTGGCTATCAGTACAAGCGTCTGGATAGCGATGCCTTGTCGCCGAAGATGGCCTACTCGGCAATGTTCGAGCCCTGGGATTGGATGATCGCTACCGGCGTCTACATCGATGACCTCGATGCCATCTTCCAAAGCGAGATGCTCAAGGCACTCGGATGGCTCGGTGGCGCCCTTGTCCTTCTGATCGGCGCGGCCGTGCCGATTGCCCTTTCGCTGACCAGGCCGATTGCCGCGATCACCCAGAACATGAAACAGCTCGCCGATGGCGACCTTGACACCGAAATCCTTGGCGCCGGCCGCAATGACGAAATCGGCGACATGGCCAAGGCCGTCGAGGTGTTCAAGGAGAACGGCCGGAAGGTCAATCGCATGACCGCTGCCGAAGTCGAGGCCGAGGCACGCCGTCAGGAAGAGCGCACACGAATGATGCAGGAGCTGCAGACCGAGTTCGGCAATGTCGTCGATGCGGCGATCGGCGGCGACTTCTCCAGGCGCGTCGAAGTCGAGTTCCCCGATGCCGAGCTCAACGCGCTGGCCGGTTCGGTCAACTCTCTTGTCGAGACCGTCGACCGCGGCGTCAGCGAGACCGGCGAAGTGCTGGCGGCTCTCGCTGAAACCAACCTGACCCGCCGCGTCACCGGCTCCTATGAAGGCGCCTTCGACAAGCTGAAGCGGGACACCAACGCCGTCGCCGACAAGCTCGTCGAGATCGTCGGTCAGATCAAGTCGACCTCGCGCGGCCTCAAGACCGCCACCGGCGAGATTCTTTCCGGCGCCAACGATCTTTCCGAACGCACCACCAAGCAGGCGGCGACGATCGAAGAGACTTCGGCGGCGATGGAACAGCTGGCCCAGACAGTCATCGAGAACGCCAAGCGCGCCGAGGAAGCCTCGGTCAAGTCGCGCTCCGTGTCACAGACCGCCGAAGAAGGCGGCGAGGTCATGCGCGACGCCAACACGGCCATGGAGCAGATCACCCATTCGAGCGCCAAGATCTCGAACATCATCGGCATGATCGACGACATTGCCTTCCAGACCAACCTGCTGGCGCTCAACGCTTCTGTCGAGGCGGCGCGTGCCGGCGAGGCCGGCAAGGGCTTTGCCGTTGTCGCCGTAGAAGTTCGTCGCCTTGCCCAGTCCGCCGCCGAGGCCTCGTCCGAGGTCAAGGCGCTGATCGAGCAAAGCGCCGAGGAGGTCTCGGGCGGTTCCAAGCTTGTCGCCAGCGCGGCCGAGAAGCTCGAGGCCATGCTCGAAGCGGTCAAGGCCAACAACGTCCTGATGGAAGGCATTGCCCGCGAGAGCCGCGAGCAGGCTTCTGCCATCGAGGAGGTCAATGTTGCCGTCCGCCAGATGGACGAGATGACCCAGCACAATGCAGCGCTGGTCGAGGAGACCAATGCGGCGATCGAACAGACGGAATCGCAAGCGTCCGAACTCGATAATATCGTTGCCGTGTTCACCCTTTCGCAATCCGATCGTCAGGTCGCGCCCACGGTTTCCGCTGCCAAGCCGCGCCCGGCCCCGGCTGTCAAGGCCAAGGCGGTCAAGGCCGCTTCCGCTCAATACGCGGTGGGAAATACCGCTCTCGACAAGGACTGGAGTGAATTCTGATGAGCACTGCTGAAGCACTCGCCATGGGCGATTACGAGCCCACCGCACCTGCCGTGGAAGCAAGTCAAGGACGCGCCAACCAGTTCGTCACCTTCTACATCGGTGACAACGCCTACGGCATCGACATCATGGCGGTACGCGAGATCCGCTCCTGGACGCCGACGACCGACCTGCCAGATCAGGCTCACGGCGCGCGCGGCGTTCTCGATATCCGCGGTTCCATCGTCGAAGTGTTCGACCTGTCGATCGTGCTCGGCTCGGGCGCGCGCGATCATCAGACCAACCAGGTCGTTCTCGTGGTTGCCATTGGCGATCGCGATGTCGGGCTGGCGGTCGACAGTGTTTCCGACATCGTCGACGCTGCCGATGGCGATTTCGCCGATCCGCCAAAGCAGGGTGGCAAGGTTGCCGCCATCGTGCGCCAGAACGAGCACCTGATTTCGGTTCTCGACCTCGACGTACTGTTCCACTGAACGCCGGCTTCACTCGAAATCCGAAGGGGCGGCCTGGGCCGCCCCTTTTTTCTGCCTCCAGAACAAAACGCCCCGACCAGGGTCGGGGCGCTGGAGTTTTGCATGTCGCTCGGGAGGAGCTTACTTCTTCTTTTTGAGATCGTTGTACATCTCGAAAGCCCTGTCCGGCTTTTCGAGGTCGTGGACGACGGCGCGAACTGCCTGGATCATCGCCACCGGATCATCGGACTGGAAGATGTTGCGGCCCATGTCGACACCGGCGGCGCCGGCATCGATCGACTTGTAGGCCATGTCGAGCGCATCGCGCTCAGCCAGCTTCTTGCCGCCGGCGATGACGATCGGAACCGGGCAACCGGCGACGACGCGGGCAAAGCCCTCTTCGATGTAGTAGGACTTGACGTAATGCGCGCCCAGTTCGGCGGCGATGCGGGTGGACAGGCCGAAATAGCGGGCATCGCGCGCCATGTCCTTGCCGACGCCCGTCACGGCCAGGGTTGGCATGCCGTAGCGCATGCCGGTATCGATCAGCTTGATGACGTTCTTGATCGACTGGTGTTCGAATTCGGCGCCGATATAGATCTGTGCCGCCATCGCCGACGCGTTGAGACGGATGGCGTCTTCGATGTCAACGGCGACGGTCTCGTTGGAAAGCTCGCCGAGGATCGAATTGCCGCCCGAACAGCGCAACACGACGGGCTTCTGCGTGGCCGGGCTGATCGAGGCGCGCAGCGATCCGCGCGTGGCCATCAGAACGTCGGCATATTCGACCAGCGGCTGGATGGTGAGGTCGATGCGCTCGAGCCCCGTGGTCGGACCCTGGAAATATCCATGGTCGAAGGCGAGCATGACCGTGCGGCCGGTCTTGGGATTGAATATCTGGGAAAGGCGGTGCTGCATGCCCCAGTCGAGGTGCGCGCTGCCCTTGACGAAGAAACCCTCTGTCTTGGCGGGGCGATCCAGTCCGAAGTCCTTCCCGTCCTTGATGTCGTCCAAATCAGCCATGTGCATGTCCTTTCGAGAGCCGGGCGCTCGCATTGAGGGGAGAGGTCCCGCCGCGGCCAAAGCCGCGGCGAGCTTGGCAACCGACTTATCTAGAAGTCGAAGTTGTCGATGTTTTCGGCAGTGAAGACGGTCCGCTCGGGCAGCAGGATGATGCCGTTGCCGTCAGCTTCGTAGTCGTAGCCCTGCACCGCATTCGGGGAGACTTCGACGGTACCGATACCGGGGACTTCGATGGTGTCGCCGACGTTGAAGCTCTTGCCCTGTGCCAGTTCATTGGCGACGAAGACCGAGAGCTTGCCCTGGACGACAACGTCCCAGAGGCCGAAGGCGTCGACCGTGCCGGACTTCACATACTGACGCATGGTGTTCGGCGTCGAGAAACCGGTGACGATCACGTTGCCGGCGATGCCGAGGTTTTCGGCGGCCTGGGCGGAGCCCGGAAGCGCGTTGGCGTCGGGGCAGATGATCGCATCGAGATCAGGATAGGTCTGGAACAAGGCGGTCGGGACCTGAACGGCCTTCTGGGCGTCCTGATTGGAGAACTCGGTCGCGACGATTTCCCAGCTCGGATATTCCGCGGCGATGACGGCCTTGGCAACTTCAGCCCACTGGTTCTGGTCGGTCACGGTCGGCGACGAATAGTGGAACGCCACCTGCTGCGGGGCGGTCGGATCTTCCATCTGGTCCGCAGCCATGGTCACCAGGAGGCGGCCAAGCTGTTCGGGCGTGCCCTGGTTGATGTAATAGGAGCGGCATTCCGGATTGACGTCGGAGTCCCAGGTCAGGACCTTCACGCCCTTGTCCTGGGCGCGATTGAGCGACTCGCACAACCCGTCGGGCGACAGCGAGGAAATCGCGATCGCATCATAGCCCTGGTTGACGAAGTTGTTGATGAACTCGACCTGGCCGGAGACCGAAGCTTCCGACGGGCCGTCATACTTGACGTCAATACCGAGCTGTTCGCCCATCGCCATTGCGCCCTTGCCACCGGACTCAAAGAAGCCGACGCCAGTGAGCTTGGGGATGAAGGCAATGCGGGCGTCCGCGGCACTCGCCGGGATGGCCGAAGCCGACAGCATAACGGATGCGACGGTGAGACCGACCGCAAGTTTTCCGAAATTCATTTTAAATTCCTCCTCATGGTGAGTGTCTTGGGTGTGCGGGCCGTAGGCCGGCCTCTGTCATTGGGACGACAGGATGTCATCCGCTGTTTCCGCCAACTGCCATCCGCTCGGCCGCATAGGCCGCTCGGTTGGCGCGTTTCGTGTTGAGCACCGACATGCCGATCTTGAGGGCGACAGTGCCGACGAGCAGGGATCCGACGATCACCGGGACGACGTCCGAGGTGATGCCGAGGGCCAGAAGTCCCTGGCGCAGGAAGCCGAGGGCGAGCCCGGCAAGGAAAGTGCCGAGCACAGAGCCCTGGCCGCCGTAGATCGATGACCCGCCCAGAACCACCGCCGTGATGATGTTCAAAAGTGCATCGGCGCCGAGATCGGACCGGGCCGAGGTGAAATAGGCCGTCAGCACCAGGCCCGCGACCGCAGCCGTGAAACCGTTGATGGCATAGACCGTGATCAGGGTGCGCTTGACCGGAACGCCGGTGAAGCGGGCGACATCGGCCGAAACACCAATCAGCTTGAGATAGCGGCCGAACCGGGTGCTGAGCATCAGGTAGGACGCGGCGCCTGCGATGACGAAGGTGATGATCAGCGGCATCGGAATCCAGCCGATCCCGCCGGTGCCGATCCAGGTGAAGCTCTTGGGCAGGCCCGAGATGCCTTCATACTGATAGGCCTCGAAGCCGCCGGCGCCGGCCGAAACGAACCCGAGCATGTCGAGCAGGGTCGGCAGGCCGGTGGCGATGCCGGCGTAAAGGAACATCATGGCGAGCGTGATGACCAGCGGATTGACGTCGGTATTGGCGACGACGGTGCCGTTGAACGAGCCGGCAGCGAACCCGACGACGAGGGCGATGACGACGGCGATACCGATCGGGGCACCGGCAACAAAGCTCAGCCCGCAAACGATCGAGGCAAGCCCCATGATCGACACGCCGGAGATATCCATGCCGCCGGTCATGATGATGAGCGTCAGCCCGACCGCCGCGATGATGATGTGAACGAAGTCACTGGTGGAGAACAGCAGGTTCTCGATGTTGAGGAAGTTGGGATTGATCAGGCCGAGCACGATCAGCTCTGCCACCAGCACCACGGCCAGCATGAATTCCCAGCTTTTCATCCAGGACGGAAATTTCATGACGAGGCCTCCGTGGGCTGAAGGGTCTTGGCGCCGGCGAGGCTGTCGGCTTCGATATGCGCGTTGCGCATCTCGGCTGCACGCGCGGCCAGCTGACGGTTCTTGACGGTTTGACGAATGACGTAGTCGAACACGACCACGGCGAGCAGGACCGCGCCGGCGACGGCGTTGTTCCAGGAACCCGGGACCTTGAGGAAGATCATCATGGAATCGACCGTGGTCAGGAACAGCGCGCCGATGACCGCCGACCAGATCGAGCCAGTGCCGCCCATCAGCGAAACGCCGCCGAGCACCACCGCCGCGATCGCCTTGAGTTCGAGGCCGTTGCCGGTCTGCATCGGCACGAAGCCGATCTGGCCGGTGAACACGATGGCCGCCGCGCCGGAGAAAAGCCCGGCCAAGGCATAGGCCGAGAACATCGTCGCCTTGACGTTGATCCCGAGCAGGTAGGCGCCATCGCGATTGTCGCCGACCGCGTAGAAGTTCCGCGCCGCCCTGATCTTGTAGAGAAGAATGGCGACGATGATCACCAGGCCGGCAACGGCCCAAACCATCAGCGGAACCGAATAAAAGCGGGTGACAGACAGTGATTTGATCGATTGCGGAATGGATTCGATCCAGCTGCCACCCGTAAGAACACGCATCAGGCCGCGGTAAACGCCGAGCGTTCCGAGCGTCATGATGATCGGCGGGATGCCGATGAAGGTAACGCCGACAGCATTGACCGAACCGGCGGCGACGCCGGTCAGAAGCGCGGCCAGCATCGAAAGCGGCAGGGGAATGCCGGCATTGAGCGCAAACCCGAAGATGACGGCACTGATGCCGGCAATGGCGCCCACCGAGACGTCGATGCCGCGCGTCTGCACGACGAACATCTGCCCCATCGAGATCAACATCAGGAACAGGGACGAGTTGACGATATTGATCAGCGTGATCGGATGAAGCACCGCCTTGTTGACCATGCTGACTGCCAGGACCATTGCGACCAGCAGCACCAGCACCAGCAATTCGCGGCTTTTGAGTAGTTTGATCATGCCTGTGCCTCTCCGTTCGCCTCGAATATGGCCGCGGATATCTGTTCAATGCCGCGCACGCCGGGAGGCAGCTCGACGAGCCGGCCGCGCTTCATGACCATGACGCGATCGGATACTTCAGTGATCTCGCCGACCTCGGATGAAATGACGACAACGCCGACACCGGTCTCGGTCAGTTCGCGAATGATGCGGTAGACGTCCTGACGGGCGCGGGCATCGATGCCGCGCGTCGGCTCGTCGAGAATGACGACCCGGGGTTCCGGCGCCAGTGTCTTGGCCAGAACGACCTTTTGCTGATTTCCACCGCTCAGCGTCCTTGCCACCTGGAAGGGGGAAGACAGCTTGATCCTCAGGCTCTGGATGAACTTGTCGGCCAGGCTCTCTTCCTGGGCTTCACTCATGAAGCGCGACCGGGACAGCGAGAGTACGCCGGACGAGATCGTCTGGGTGCAAGGCAGCGACAGGAAGATGCCGTGGGCGTGCCGGTCCTCGGGAACATAGGCCAGGCCCAGTTCCTGGCAGGACTGCGGCGACCGGTTCGTTGCCGGCTTGCCGTCGATGAAGACGTCGCCCGTCGATTCCGCGTCGATGCCGAAGATCGCCTCGGCAAGTTCGGTGCGTCCCGAGCCGACGACGCCGGATATGCCGACCACCTCGCCTGGATAGACATCGAAGCACGCATCGCGGAACACGCGCGAGCACAGGTTAGTCACCTTGAGCACCGGTTCGCCGCTGCGGTTGATCGGCTTGGCTTCCTTTTCCTCGGCCGGCGGGGTGAAATCGGCAGGCAGCATCGCCTCGACCAGCATGTCGGTGGTCAGTTCCGACGAGGCGTCGGACAGGACGAACTTGCCGTCGCGCAGCACCTTGATGTGGTCGGTCAGCTCCAGCACTTCGTTGAGCCGGTGCGAGATGAACAAGAGGCCGATGCCGCGCGCCTTGAGATTTTGGATCTGCGCGGCGAGGCTCTCGACCTCGCGACGCGTCAGCGACGAGGTCGGCTCGTCAAGGATCAGCACCTGGGCGTTGCGCAAAAGGCCGCGAACGATCTCGACCAGCTGCTGGTTGGCGATGGAGAGTTCGCCACCGGGCGCGCTGAAATCGACATTGAGCCCGATCTCGCCGGCAATCTCCTTGGCGCGCCTGGCGTTGGATGCAGATTCGCCCTGCAGGCCCGTGGTCAGGTTTTCGAGAATCGACAGGTTGGGGAAGATGTGAGGCTCCTGCGGCACCATATATATGCCGTGGGCATGGGCTTCGGACGGATTGGCCAGCAGTGTCGGCACACCGCCGATCTCGATCATGCCCGCGGTCGGCTGGTAAGCGCCGGAGATGATCTTGACCATCGTTGATTTGCCCGAGCCATTGCCGCCGAGCAGCGCATGGACCTTGCCGGGATAGATCTCGAAATCGATGCCGCGAAGCACGGTGACGCTTTCGAACACCTTCCAGATGCCCTTGAGGGCGACCAGGGGGGTCTGCAGCTGGGTTGTCGCACTGATCATGCGGTTTCTCCCTCGAATTCCGCGGCGCAGGCCGCAGCGGCGAGCCGCTGGAACGCCGCTTTCGGGTCGGGTGCGCGGAAGATGGCACTGCCGGACACGATGATGTCGGGTGCGCCGGCGGCTGCCGCGGCAATGGTATGCTCGGTGATGCCGCCATCGATCGCCATAACCGGATGGGCCGAGGCGGTGATCTGCCGTAGCGCCTCGAGCCGCGCCGTCGCTGTAACCAGATCGGCCGGATTGCCGTCGCGCGGATCGAGCGCGAGAACGAGAATGAGATCGGGCGCCGGCGTCAGCAGCGGCACAATGGCCTCTGACGGCGTGCCGGGCATGATGGCAAGGCCGGCAAGGATCGGACGATCGAGACGCTGGGACTCGGCCCGGATCGCGGCAAGCGCCTGCGGTGCGCTTTCGGCTTCAGCATGCACGGTAATAATGTCAGCGCCGGCACGGGCGAAGGCGGCAACCTTGCTGGCCGGATCCTCGACCATGAGGTGAACATCACGCACCAGGCCGGTATCGAGCGCCGCCACAAAATCCGCTCCGGCCGTCATCTGCGGAACGAATACCCCATCCATCACGTCGAAATGCACGATCTTGCCGCCCCAATCCGCCAGATCGCTGACCGCGGAGCCGAGCGCGCCGAGCGGCGCGGCAAAGATGCCGGCACTGATGCCGGAACAGCGCTGCTTCAGCTGATCGTTGGAAGGGGGCGCCATCGGATTATTCTCCGACCAGCGCCGCGGCGTGATCGGGCATGACCATCTCGAAGAAGTCCTTTTCGCGGGATTCGGTGGTCATCAGGTCCTTGAGGCCGGCAGTGGTCAGCCGGTAGTGCTCGGTCTGGCGGTGTGCATTGACCGCCTCTTCGTTCTCGAATGCCTCGTAGATAACGAAGTGGTTCTCGTCCTCGACATCCTGAAGGACATCGAAACGGTAGTTTCCGGGCTCTGCGCGGGTCCCGTCGAAATTGGTGCGGAAGACATCGAAAAACTCCTGCAACCGCCCCGGCTTGATCCGGATATGGACGAGCTGAACAAACATCAAAAGCCTCCCAGGGTAACGAACTTTTGCCTCGTGCCGCAGCTCATGCTCACGCGCATGCCGTCGAGGCGATAGCGATCATTTGCTCCAACAAATTCCAAATGAACACTCCTGTCAAGCATAGCGCCTACCGATTAGGCAAATTTCCGCCGAAACTGCGACTTTTTGCGCCAGCATTGTTGACATAGTGATCATCTGGTGATCGTTTGTACACAAGGAGAGCGAAGCGCATATGGCACGAAACGGCAAGAATCAGGACCCCGACCTGCACTCGGACGTCGATGAAGTCGAACTGATCACCCGGGCTGCATGGCACTATTACAATGACGGGCTGACCCAGAATCAGATTGCAGACATGCTCGGCGTGTCGCGCATCAAGGTTTCACGCCTGCTCGAAAAAGGCAGGCAGTCCGGACTGATCGAACTGCGCATCAATTCCCCCTATGCCGGCTGCCTGACCCTGCAGCAGGAGCTGATCTCAGCTTTCGGCCTCGTTGACTCGCGCGTCGTGCCGGACAATCCCGAGCTGGAAGTCGCCCCCAGGATCGGGCGCGCCGCCGCAAGCTTTCTCATCCAGAAGCTGCAGCGCGACGATCTGCTGGCGATCGGCTGGGGCGAGGCCACCTCGACCGCACTGCGCTACACCGCTCCGGTCTTCCCACATTCGAATATTGCCCTTGTCAGCCTGACCGGAGGCGTTTCCGCCTATATCGGCACAACCGGCCTGTACGGGCCGCAGAGCAATGCCCATCTCATTCCTACGCCGCTGCGCGTGTCCTCGGCCGAGCTCGCCGAGATGCTCAGGCGCGAGCCCTATGTCAGCCACGTGCTCGACATGGCGGCGACGGCGCGCATGGGCCTGATCGGCGTCGGCGCCGTCTCGTCCACGGCGACGCTTGTCCGCTACGGTTATTGCACCAGCGGAGAGATCGAACTGTTCCAGCGCCGTGGCGCCGTCGGCGACATTCTTGGCTATTTCTATGATGCGGACGGCGAGATCATCGATCTCGACCTGCACAAGCACGTCGTCGCGGTCCGTCCCGACGATCTGAGGAAGATTCCGAACCTCGCGGCGGCGGCCGCCGGACAGCACAAGATCGATGCCATACTCGGGCTCCTGCGCGGACGGCTCGCCAACATCCTGGTCACCGACCAGGCGACAGCGACGGAACTGTTGAGGAGAGCAAAGTGAAAACCCACCTTCTCGTCATTGACGCCGGCACCGGCAGTGCCCGGGCCGTCATCTTCGACCGCGACGGCAACCAGATCGGCTTCTCCCAGGAAGAATGGCGCCATCTGCCCGAGGAGGGCGTTCCAGGCTCCATGGCCTTCGATGTCGAGAGCGGCTGGTCACTGATCAAGCGCTGCATCGCCAACGCGCTCAAGGCCTGTGGTCTGACCAGTACCGATATCGCCGCTATCAGTTCCACCAGCATGCGCGAAGCGATCGTGCTCTATGACGGCGACGGCAAGGAGATCTGGGGCGTCGCCAATGTCGACAGCCGCGCCATTGCCGAGGTCAAGGAACTGAGGGAACGCAACGCCAATTTCGAGCGCGAATTCTACGAGATCTCGGGCGAAACCTTTGCCCTGGGCGCCCTGCCCCGTCTCAACTGGCTGGCTCGGCACCATCCGGAAACCTTCGCCCGCATGCAGTCGATCTCGATGATCAACGACTGGATTGGCGCACGCCTGACCGGTGAAATCACCATCGAGCCGACCAATGGCTCCACCAACGGATTGATGGATCTCTCTCGGCGGGACTGGTCTGACGACCTGATCGCCAAGGCCGGTCTCGATCGGGCCAAGTTCCCCCGCGTCGTCGAACCCGGTACGGTTGTCGGTACGGTGACGCGTAAGGCCGCCGAAGACACCGGCCTCGCCGAGGGCACGCCTTTCGTTGCCGGCGGCGGCGATGTGCAGATGGGCTCGATCGGCCTTGGACTTGTCGAAATGGGCGCAGCCGCCATTCTTGGCGGCACCTTCTGGCAGCAGGTCGTCAATATCCCGCCCGGCTCGGTCGACAAGACCATGCGCGTGCGCGTCAATGCCGCCGCCGTGCCCGGGACCAACCAGGCGGAGGCCCTGAGCTTTTTTGTCGGCCTGACCGCGCGCTGGTTCCGCGACACCTTCTGTACCGAAGAGGTCAAGCGCGCCGCCGCCGAAGGGCGCGATGCCTACGACCTGCTCGAGGATCTGTCGATGGCGGTGCCGCCGGGCGCCCATGGCATCATCCCGATCTATTCGGACGCCATGGATTTCGGCAATTGGTACCATGCTGCGCCGTCCTTCCTGAACCTGTCGATCGATCCGGCCATCTGCAGCAAGGGCGCCATCTTCCGCGCCATCCAGGAAAACGCCGCCATCGTCGCCTCGGTCAATCTCGCCCGTGTCGAGGAGTTCGCCGCGGTCGACAGCACCGGCCCGATCACGCTGGCCAGCGGCGCCTCCAAGGGGCGGCTGTGGCCGCAGATCGTTGCCGATGTCACCGGCCGCCAGATCCGCATCCCCAAGGTGCGCGAAGCGACAGCCCTCGGCGGCGCTGCCGCGGCGGCGACCGGCATCGGCCAGTTCACCTCGGTCGTCGAGGCCGGCAATGCCTTCGTGCGCTGGGAGCGCTCGGTCGAACCCAATACGGACAATCGAGCCGTCTATGGCGAGGCTCGCGACCGTTGGCAGAAGGCCTATGCCGTGCAAAAGAAACTGGTCGACGAGGGCGTCACCACTTCTATGTGGCGCGCACCCGGCGCATAAGGGGCTTTCGGCAGATCAGGCACCAGTTTGCCGGCAAGGGCGTCTGGCATCTCGCGATATGCCCGGGAAATGCCGCCGGTTCACAACATCCGCCGTGCCGCGGCTGACTGCCGCCAACGCCATGCCAAATTTGGCTGATAACGCGTTTCTGCGCTGGCCAGCCAAAGATCGCCTGTCTGCACAACACTGAGCCGCCAGGCTTCGAGCCGATCTGACAGAATTTTCGCCTGCGCCTGCATAAGCCCGGGAATCGATCCGTGCCCGGATGCTTTCATGCCGGTCTGCAAGCTCCATGGCCGAACACCGCCTGGACCATCCTGTGCAGCCCCAGGCAAACTCTGCCGAAATTCGTCTTGTTGTTCAGAACCTTACGGGAGGCTGGCTTGGGGGGTTAGGACGCGCAGCTATCGGACAAACGCACCCTAACACATTGATTTCAAAGTGTAATCTTTTAGGCGAATGCAGCGCAGCTTGGCGCCCCGGAACTGACAGACCGGTCCCGATGCAAGCAGCCGGTCAGAAGCGCGCCCCATTTCGGCCTTGGGAACTAACATGGTCCGCGCCTGAAACCAGCCATTGTTCCGCGCGGGCGTCCCGTCGCCCGATCGCATCAGTCTGTCTGCAGCGATGCTTGCAGGCGTCGCGGGAATGAACTGATACATTTCCGGCGGTCGATCCTGATCGCGAATAAGCCGATCCTCACGCCGAATTCGCCCAGGTCACTGGCCGGGTTCTTCGCAAACGCGGCCGCAGCGCAGCAGGTGCAATTGCTCGAAAGCTATTGCGCCTATCTAGGCGTCGCCGACCACTACAATTCCAAAGGTCAACAACCGACCGAATTCTGGCAGGTCATCCGCCAGGACCGCGTCAATTCCCATCGCTTTGGCATTCAGGATCCGAATGAGCAGACCGACAGCGATTTCGGCAAGATCGAGGCGCGGGCCGATCTCGAAACCGTCCTGATGCAGAACCCCGTTGGTCCCGATATTACCGCCGCGTTCGTCGGCACCGAGATATGGCTGAGGGTCGACATATGCGGGCTCGGCACGCAACCGATGGCCGTTCTAGTCCAGGTGAATTGGCGCTCGAATCGCTACGAGAAGCGCCAACCCGGAGGCTGCAGGGCCTCCAGGCTGTGTCGTTTGCGGGGTCAAGGGGCGATTGGTGGGAAAATTCCCGGACCTCGGGCGGCGCTGCCCGGCAAAAGACAGTTTGTCGCAGCGTTTTTCGCCTAAGGACATGAACCAGCGTCGTTTTCCGAGCGTCCAATGGGCATTGCCCGCGCAAACCAGAGGAGATTTCCGTGCGCCCCGCCAAGCCCTTCGCCTTCCTTGTTCTCTCCGCCGCCCTTGTTTCCAGCACCAGTGCCTCTGCCGTTGAAGCCGTCGCCATCACCACGACCATCATCCATACCGGTCCCAATGTGACCTTCGCCCAGGTCGATACGCTTTATGAGGGCGAAACGGTTGATTTCGGCCAGTGCCAGGTCGGCTGGTGCTACATCACCCATCATGGCCCGGATGGCTGGGTTGAGAGCGGCGCGATCGCCAATCATGGCGGTATGAGCGGTGGCGGCATGAACGCCAATTCCCCTGCGCCGATCATAAATCTGCCGGCCGATCCCTCATGGTCCGGCGCGCCTGTCGCCAGCTTCAGCCCGCCGGCCCAATCGATCACCGTTCCGGGCACGACCATGCCTCAAAACACGTTCCCGGTGACCGTGGCGCCGCCCGGCAGCGACGTGCCCCAGATTGCGGCGCCCATGCCCAAGACGCCGAATGCCCTCGGGCCGAGCCAGCCCGCCTTCACGGCGCCCGCGACAACGACGCTAAAAAACGTCGTGCCGCAGGTTTGCATCTATGATGGCTACAACTACGAAGGTGCCGGTGTCTGCTATTCGAAGACAGATCACCGGATCAATGTGACCGGCGATTATTGGGACAACCGCATGTCCTCGATCAAGATCATTGGCGGCGCCAAGATCCGCATCTGTGACGGTCCGCTCAGGAAACTGCCGATCGGCGGTTCCGGCCTTTGCGCCACCCACAGCAAATCCATCGCGCAGCTGACGCGGCTCGATAACAAGGTCTCGTCCTTTGTTGTGACAATGCCCTACTAGCCGAGCCGGAAACCAGGTGCACTTGTCTTGGCTGCGATGCCCCGCGCATCGCAGCCTTTTCTTTCTAGATCAAGCATATAGGCAGCAGTTCACTGCACGCCATCTGCCCAACACTTTGTCACATGCGCTTTTGCTATGCCTTGAACCATGACAGCGCCCGGCCCGTCCCAGCGATATTGAAAGCGTCAATCCACATGGAGATCTTCATGAGCGGCGCAACCGAAGTCGCCGTCGCCCTCGCCCTTCCCATGTGAACGACGGCGGCCGGCAACGCCGTCGCGACGAGTGCCGTCAATGCCCGCACAGGTCCGGGAACCGAACACGTCATCATCGACACCCTTGCCGCCGGTGAGTCGGTAACAGCCGGTCAGTGTCTGACCGGTTGGTGCTACGTCGAGCACGCCGGACCGAGCGGATGGGTATCCGAATCCTATCTCAGCAACTGCGGCACGATGGGCATGGAACCGGACACGGCGCCTGTCGCTGCCCCCGTCGCGGCTGTACCGTCAGCACCTGCAGGGAACGATCCTCCGGTTTCCTTTCAGGTCGGCCTTGATCCGAGTAGATGATCGAAGCCTTAGTGCGTCGGAGCGAATACGTACCATATTCCTCGCGGCGTAGACCGATGCTGTCACCCACTCGTCAACCAGTCGCGCATATTGTCTGGTGCTCAGGTGATCTGAATGATCGATGCGGCTGGGAAAGGCGAAATCGTCGATTGTGCCACCTCGTCGCTCCAGCCATGCGGGAAACCTCGTTCTGGCGTCGGACACCAATTCGAATTGGACCGGCTGCTCGGTCTTTTGCTGAATGGCCATGGCGCGAGTTAGATTATCCTGCCCGGAGACGAGCGCTCCGATCTTGATCTTCACCAGATCGGATCCGCGCAGTTTGCTGTCGATTGCGAGATCGAACAGTGCGCGCTCCCGCAATCGACCTTCCCGATCCCGAAAGAACCGGATCGCCCAGATCTGTCGGGGCTTCAGCGCTCGCTTCGCTCCAACTTTTTTCCTGCGTTCCATGCAGGCCTTCCGAGCCTGGCAGGATCATATTGTGGCTACCCCACTAACGTTCTCCCGCCGCCATCATGGCCGATGAGGTGAACAGTGGTTATGGCGTTGCAGCGCTAGATGCTTGTCGACGGTCTCGCCATCGAATGCGCCGTTGTGTCAGGTGTTTCGGGGGCCGGCATTGGACTGGTGGGTACGGCGCAGTCAAAGGCGCTAGCGGACGATGCACCCGGGCTACGTCATGGCGATCGACCTCATTCATCGGGGGTGTCAGTCAGCTCTCGTGCGTCCGTGACTCTCGTCGGCACGATGCCCCCGCTGGCATCGGCGCATGCCTACGAGGCTGGCCGGATCGATCCGAGCAACTTCGTGTGCAATCGATCCAGCGCCGCGCGATCCTTCGCAGCCTCGTCCAGCAGCCAATCCCTGAAAATCTGTACCGGCCGGCGCGACAGGTGGCGGTTCGGGCAGGTCAGCCAATATGAGGCGTTATAAACCGGCTTGAGCGCCGGAAAAAGCGGCCTGAGCGTACCATTCGCCAGGTCGTCATGGGCCAGCGTCGTGCTTTCAAGCGCTACACCCACGCCTTCACGGGCCACGTGCAGCGACATGGAGGATCGGTCAAATTGCAGGCCCTCCTCAAGGTTGTCGCATTCCAGTTCATTGGCGATCAGCCAGCGATCCCACGAAATTGCCGATTTCATCGAGCTGATCAGCCGGACCGACCCGAGTACCTCAACAGGGTCGCGAAAGGCGAAGTTCCTGTAGGTCTCCTGATTGCACAGGGGCAGTACGAGGTCTTCGGCGAGAAGCTCCGATATCAGGTCGTCGCCGCTGCCACGCCCGTAGCGGATATCGAGGTCGACCGATTCCTTGTCGAAATCGGTGAGCTCGGTCGTAGCGTCGAAGCGAATGTTCATTTCAGGATGGGCGCGTATGAAATCGGGAAGGCGCCTGGTCAGCCACAAGGCGCCGAAGGACGGCGCAACGCGCACGCTCAAGGGGCGATTTTGCGAACGTCGCGAGATCTGGCGTTCGCTGCTTTGCAGGATGCCCAGCGCCTCGCTGGTCGCTTTGAAGAGCCGTTCGCCATCTTCGGTCAGAACCAGACCGTGCTTGACCCGCCTGAACAGTGCTGTGCCGAGCAAGCCTTCGAGCAGCTTGACCTGCTGGCTGACGGCAGAACTCGACACATCGAGCTGTTCGCCAGCGCGAGTCAGGCTGCGGTGCCGCGCGACCGCGTCGAAATACATCATCGCCTTGAGGGGCAATCGGCTGGCGCGCGTCATGATGCCGGCTCACCGGCGTCGTCGATGCCGAGCTCGTTGAGGAGCCAAGTCTTGAACGCGCGGTTCTTCTGAAGGTTATTGCGCGACTGCAGGAAATTGATGGAATGGGCCTGCACCGTGTAGCCCGACTGTCCGAACGGCGTCACGAGTTCGCCCCGTTCGAGCTCGCCGGTCACGTGGAAGTAGTTCTCGAGACAAAATCCTTGGCCGTCGATGGCGGCGCTGATCGACAGGAACGAGCGGTCGAAGCGCGGCCCTTTCTCGACATAGAGCTCGGCCATGCCCTCGGCCTCGAACCATTGCCGCCACTTGAACAGGTTGAATTCCGAGTGGATGAGTGGCCGGCCGACCATATCGATCGGCGAGCGGACCGGGTTGTCCTCGGTGAGGAGCCTGGGCGAACACAGAACGAGCATGGTTTCGGGCGGGAACGGCACGCGGCGCACGCCCGGCTGGGCCGGATGATAACCGAACCGGATGTCGAAATCTGCTTCGTAGGCGTTGAGATTGACCGGCGTCGGCGACGCGTTGAGCCGGACGTCGAGCGTGGGATTTGCGGCCTGGAAGGCGCGCAGGCGCGGCATGAGCCATTGCTGGGCGAGGCTTGGCGCGCTGTGAATTGTCAGCACCTCGTGGCGCGGAGCGCGCTCGATGGCGAGGCAGGCCGATTCAAGCTCGTTGAAGCCCACGACCAGCCGCTCGCTGAGGCTTCTGCCGATATCGGTGAGATAGACCGCGCGGTTGGCGCGTTCGAGCAGTTTGACACCGAGCTGGCTTTCGAGAGCCCGGACCTGATGGCTGATTGCCGACGGCGTAACGTTAAGCTCCGCTGCCGCAGCGACGAGTGAGCCGAGGCGCGACACGGCATCGAATGCTCTCAATGCTTTCAGCGACGGCAGATTTCGCATTCACTCTCACGCATTCGCGGCCCCCAAGCGTTATCATGTCTCGGACTGGCTGGGGAATGCAACGCGGCAGGTTCAGAGCAGCTCAGGACGTGCCAAACCTATAAACAATCTCGTGGCGATAGGGCGTTCCCGGCGTGATCACGCAGCAAGGGAAGGCTGGCTCGTTGATGGCGTTCACGAATCCCATCGGTTCCAGGCACAGACCGGCGAAGCGCTTGTAGCGAGAGCCGTTCCTGCCCGCCACGCCGTCGAGATTGTGGCCATTGTAGAAATGGAGAGTCGTCTCGTTCGACCACACTTCGAGTCGCCGCCCTCCGGCTGCGACCGTGGCGCACTTGCGACCGACGTCGCCCGGCGCACTGGCTTTTGGATCGAACACATAAGAATGGTTGATTTCGATGCCGGTGCCGACGGTTGCGGCCAGACCGGTCGTTCGGGTGAAGTCGAATGCTGTGCCGGAGATGTCGACAGTGGCGCCCGTGGGCATGCGGTCGGCGCCTTGTTCGAGCAGCATGGCCGAACCGAGTTCGAGCGCGTGGCCGGAAATGTCGCCGGCATCGGCCCCGTCCAGATTGAAATAGCCGTGGGCGCTGAGATTGACCGGCGTGGGTCCGTCGGCTTCCGCGGTCAGCAAGAGGGAAAGGGCGTTGCTATTGTCGAGGGCATAGCGCGCGCGGACCGATACGTTATGAGCGAAGCCTTCCTCGCCGTCGCCATCTTCCAATCCGAGCGTGAGGCTGGCGGCGTCCGCGGTCCGTGTCAGCTCCAGCGTCTTCCAGACGCGGCGGTGATAGCCGAAACGTCCGCCGTGGACGCAGTGCCGGCCTTCATGAGCGTTGGCATCGACAAGTTGGGTTCGGCCGGCGAGATCGAAACGTGCGCCCGAAATGCGATTGGCGACCCGCCCGACGATGGCGCCGAAATAGTGCCTGTCGCGGGCATAGGCGGCCATGTTCTCAAGGCCGAGAACCACGTCGGCGATCTCACCGCGATGGTTCGCCACCCTGAGACCGCGCAGGATACCGCCGAGCTCAAGAATACTGGCGGACATGCCGTTGTCGTTTTCAAGAACGATCTCGTCGACAGGCTGGTTGTACCAGGTGCCGAAGCGCTTGCGGCCTACGTGCATCGGTACGGTCCACCGTTCATTGCACTACCGTTTTCAGTTGACAACGTTGTCCGGTCGGCCTGCGAAGAGCGAGCGGATGTTTTCGGCAACGACGGCGGTGATGCGCTGGCGGGCGTCGCGCGTCGCCCATGAAATATGGGGCGTGATCACGCAGTTTTTCGCCGTCAGCAGCGGGTTGTCGGCCTCAGGTGGCTCGCGCTGCAGCGTGTCGAGCGCAGCGCCGGCGATCTTGCCCGCATTGAGCGCGTTGGCGAGGTCTTGTTCGACGACGAGCTGGCCACGTGAAGTGTTGACGAGGAATGCCGTCGACTTCATCAGCGCCAGCTTGTCGGCATTGAGGAAGTTGATGGTATCTGGCAGCGCCGGGCAGTGCAGCGTCAGGAAATCAGCGCGTGCGAAGACCTCGTCGAGCTCGGCGATTTCATGCCGATAATCTGGCTGCGCGCTGACGAATTTGTCATGTGCGATGACATTCATGCGGAAGGCAGCGCCGATCTCGCCGACGCGCCGGCCGATATTGCCGAACCCGACAATGCCGAGCGTTTTGCCGCTGAGTTCGATCTGCGGACTCAGCCAGTAGCACCAGTCGGCATTGTTCGTCCAACCCAGTCTGTCGCGGACATCGTCGCTCATGGTGGTAACGCCGCGCGCCAGGTTGAGGATGTGCGCGAAGGTCATTTCCGCGACGGTGTCGGTGCCGTAGACCGGCACGTTCATGACCGGAATGCCTTTTTGCCGCGCATGGGCCGTATCGACGACATTGTAGCCCGTTGCCAGCACGGCAATGCCTTCAAGATCGGGACAGGCATCGATGACGGCAGCGGTGACCGGCGTCTTGTTGGTCAAAAGGACATTGGCGCCTTCTGCCCGCTCGATGACTTCGGCCTCACCGCCTGTCGAGCGGTCGTAGGCGGTGAAGGCGCCGAGCGCTTCTATCGCATCCCAGGGATTGTCGCCGGGATTGAGTGTATGGCCGTCGAGACAGACGATGTTTTTCATATGAGCGAGCAACCTTAGGCAGTTTTGCGCTTCATGACGCTGAAAAGGGAACGGATGGCGTTGTTGACGGCCGGAATCTGGCTGCCGACGATGGCAAGAATGACCAGCACCAGGATCAGCGAGATCGGCCGTGTTACGAAGGGAAGAAGGCTGCCGTCAGTGGTCTTGAGCCCGGTCCTGAGCGCCGTGTCGGCCATTGGTCCGAGGATGACGCCGATGACCAGCGGCGCGATCGGGAACTGAAGCTTGGTGAAGAAATACGAGATGATGCCGATGATGCCCATCAGGTAGAGATTGAAGGTGTTGAGGCCGAGTGCGAACGAGCCGATGACGCAGAGCACCGCGATAAGTGGCATGAACAGCGATTGCGGCACCCGCAGGATGTGGATGACCTGCTTGGACAGGATCATGCCGATAATGAACATCGTGATGGCCGAAGCGAACAGGATCGCGGCCACCTGCGGCACGAATTCAGGCTGTTGTTTCAGGAGCATCGGGCCGGGCGCCACGTTGTGCAGCATGAGCGCGCCGAGCAGCATGACTGCTGGCGGCGAACCAGGTATGCCAAGGCTGAGAAGCGGAATGACAGCGCCGCCGACGCAGGCCTGATTGGCAACAGTTGTTGCGATCACCCCCTCGGGTGCACCCTTGCCGAAGGTTTCGGGCTTCTTGGAGGCCTTGCGCGCCACGCCGTATGAGACCCAAGCGGCGATGTCCTCGCCGATGCCCGGCACCGCTCCGATGCCGACGCCGATCAGGGCCGACGACACGATGTTTCGGGTGTTTTTGATCATGGTCCTGAAGTCGGGAAGAATCCTGCCGAGCATGCTGGCCTTCATGTTGCCGAGCGACAGGTGCGATTCCAGCACCATCATGATCTGCGGGATGCCGAAGGCACCGATCAGCACCGGCACGACGTCGATGCCGCTGTCGAGGGCATGCATTCCGAAGGTGAAGCGTGGATACATCTGGATGTGATCCTGGCCGATGGTCGACAGCCAGATGCCGAACAGGCCCGCAGCCCATCCCTTCACCGCCAGATCGGGCGAGGTCAGGCTGCCCGATATCAGGATGCCAAACAGGGCGAGCAGGAAATACTCGTAGGAGGTGAACTGCTGCGCCGCCTGCGCGATCAATGGTGAGACCAGCGCCAGAAACACCATGCCGATGAGGGCGCCGATCAGCGACGAGGTCGTCGCGAGACCGAAGGCGCGTCCGGCCTCGCCGCGTTGCGCCATGGGATATCCGTCAAGCGCAGTGGCGGCAGCAGCGGCCGTGCCGGGGATGTTAAGCAGGACCGAGGTGTACATGCCGCCATAAACGCCGCCGACATAGATGGCGAGCAGAGCGACGAGCGCGGTCTCTGGTTCGAGTCCGTAGGTCAGCGTGGTCAGAAGCGCCACACCGAGCGTTGCCGTCAGACCCGGCATGGCGCCGAAGACGATGCCGAGGAAAGTGGAGCTGAACAGGATCGCCACAAGCATCGGCGAGATGGCGATGTTCGAGAGCGTTTCCGCAAAGATCGACAGAGGATTCATGACTCACACTCTCAGAAGGCGTTTTCGAGTTCGTTCATCTGCTCGTCGGACAGAACCGTCTCGTCCCCGCTCTTTTGCGGCACGAGATAGCCGTAATAGGTCTGGTTGAAGACATCCTCGACCACGAGCCCTTCCCGGGGCATTGGCACGAGCAGGAAGTAGCGGAAGGTCGGAACGAGGATGGCCGGGAAGACCAGCGCCAGGATCAGAACAAGCCGGACCTTCCGGCCGGTGAGCTTGTCCGCGCGCCGGACATGGGCCGTCAGCACCAGAATCTGCGCAGCAATACAGACGACCAGCAGGATGTCCGTGGAGAATTCGTAGCCGGCATTGGCGACGGCATCGAGCCCGGTCAGAAAGACCGCCGCTCCCGCGACGATGGTCGCGTAGTAGATCGTGATGAGCTGGCGCTTCAGCACGTCTCCACCGAGATAGTAGATGCCGATGTAGAAAACCAGGAAGGCCGCCGACGCCAGGAAAAAGTCGAACCAGGTCACCAGCACGAAAATGTAGCTGAGAATGCCGAGCCCGGAGAGCAGGAAGGCACGCGGATCGGTTTTCGTCAGGTTGTCGCGGAACAGGTGAAAGCCCCGCGCCTTCAACGACTTGGTAAAGATGATGAAGCCTGTGATGCCGAGACAAATGCCGACGAAGAGCGGCAACAGGCCCGGGGATTCGTACCAGGTGGTCGAGACGCCGCCGACGGTTCCCGAAAACGGCATGGTCAGCGAATGGGCGACCACGAAGATCGAGAAAACGATGATGATAGCGGAGAAGATGAAGTCCCAGCCGATCATGACGGACGGATCGGGAGCGTCCTTGTCGCCTTGATCGAGAGAAGCCTGGTTCAGATCGTCGCTGGACATCGAGTGGTCCTTCCACACCTTGAAGCTGCGCATTGTAGTCAGGTTTGCAGCTCTCGGCCGATTGGTACGGAGGTTGTGCGCCTTGGCAAGCACCGCCGGTGCGACGCATTGGTTCGCCGGGGTGCCGTCCGACCGTCCGGGCGGGCGGTCGGCAGGGGCGCGATAACCTGCGTCCCTGCCGGTTCATTGAGCGCGCCTAGGGCTTCGGAATGCCGAGTTCTTCAGGATTGACCTTGGCGGCGCCGAGATCCCACAGCGTCCAGGAGAACAGGGATTCGAGCCTGGCCATGCGGGCATTGGCCTTGGCGCCATATTCGCCGACCAGTTCGTAGTAGTTCTCAGCCGCGAAGGTCTTGACTTCCTCGCTGTCCATGGCGGCGATGAAGGCCTTGGCGATCTCCTGCTTGATTTCGACGGGCACATCCTTGCGCACGGCAAATCCGATGGCCTGGGAGATCGGCAGATAGGTCTTGAGCTCGGGATATTCCTCGAGCGCGGACGGAATGACCTTTTCGCCGAGGGTGTATGGGCCCTCGGTCAGCGTGCCGAGCGGACGGAAATCGCCCGACTGGATCAGCTGGTTCTGCTCGGCGACGGTGGTGATGACCACGTCGATTTCACCGGACAGGGCCGCGTTCTGCGAGGCGGACGACCCCGGATAGGGCACGAAGTTCATCTCGCCGTCGATGCCCTTCATGAAGGCCAGGGCATTGATGTGATGCAGCGAACCCGCACCGCCGGCGCCGACACGGACCTTGGCCGGGTTGGCCTTGATGTAGGCGACAAGCTCGGCCAACGTCTGCCATTCGGCATCCTTGCCGACAGACACCACGTCAGGGGAGCTGGTCGCGATGAAGAAATCGAACACATCGGTCCGGTTTTCCCAGCCGCCCATGGCGGCCGCGGTGGTGTTGGATTCGGACAGGCCGATCAGCGTGTAGCCGTCAGGCTTGGCATCATAGCCCTGGATAAGACCGACCGAGCCGGAGACGCCGCCGGTGACGTTGACGACGTTGATATTGGTGCCAATGAACTTCGACATGGCAGCAGTGATGACGCGGTTGGTAACGTCGGTGCCGCCGCCGGCAGACCAGGTGACGACATCGGTGATGTTGCGGCTGGGATAACGGTCCTGTGCGGCCGCGGCACTCGCCGTCAGGGTGGTGGCAGCAAGGACCAGCCCCATGATCAGTTTCTTGGTATTCACGTTCTTCCTCCTCATGATGCTCGGCGGGCCACTCAGGGTCGCGCGCCGGGGTCTGCGTGCTCGGGTAGGATGGCTGGCCGCGGTCAGATTCGAAGGAAACCTTCCTCCAGAGCCTTCCACACGTCCATATATTCCCGATGCTTGAGCAGTTCTTCAAAGCTCGACATGCCGATCTCGTCGATGCGGGCCGAGAGCTTGTTGGTGATGCGGACATTGGTTTCGAACATCTTCACGATGTCGACGCGGGTCGGGGATGCGTCCGAGGTCAGCCAGTCCTGATAGCCGTAGCGCTTCAGATAGAAGATGAACTCGATGTAGCTCATCAGATTGCGGCTGCCCGAGAAGAAGTCCCAGTCCCACGTCCCGTCATTGTCGTTGATGTGCACATAGGCCCGGATGCCGGCGTCGTGCAGCAGAGCCAGTTCCTCGGCTGGATTGTTGCCACCATAGAGCGAATGGCCGTAGTCGAGGGTGACCCCGATATTGGCGCTGTCGATCGAATTGATCAGCACTATGGTCTTGGCGGCATCCTCGAGGAAACACCGGCCACGGACCTCGTTCGGCTTGTACTCTATGAAAAGCGGCAGCTCGGAACGATGGGCGCCTGCTTCGGCGAAAGCGTCCTGCAGGCGTTTCCAGGTCTCGTTGTAGTCCGCCTGGAAATGGTATTCGTAGCCGTCGCTCAGCGGGCAGCAAGTGACCTTGTCAGCGCCAACCGCGGCAGCGAAGTCCTTGGCATCCTTGATGAACTGGATGGCGCGTTTGCGCACGTCGGCGTCCGGAGAGGTCAGACCTCCTGAGACGAATTCCGGTTCGGCCTTGACGTTGACATTTATCGCCGCGAGGTGGACGCCGTTGTCGGCAAGCAGACCGGGCAGCGTGTCGGCAAGATCGGGATTGATCTCATAGGGAAAGACGAGTTCGGCGCCATCCATGCCCTCGATCGTGCTCAAAAGCCTGATCTTTTTATTAAGATCGAGCGGCTGGTTGTAGACGGAGAAACGATCCCTGGTCTGGCCGAGAAATCCGGTGATGACTGCGTGCTTGAACATTGATTCTTCCCTTGGTCACGCGTGCGGCCGCTTTCTGCGGTCCTCGTTGGAACGCGTCCGACGGACGTCGACTGGTCTGTCGGAGGAATGGCCGGTTTGTCAGGGCCACCTCACGGGGCTGCTGGCTTCCGGCACGGTCTCCTCCGGGCATTGGATCCGCGCTTGTTCAGCGCGCGAGCCGACCTTCCTCCGTCCCGATTGCCTCGGGCTTTTCGGTTTGGCTTCTGCCGATCGTCGGCTGCTGACTCGCCTTCGGGACGGGTCGTCAGATTGCGAGGGCAGACCCCAAGCGTTCTGGGAGATTTGTGGAAGTTGGCCGGGCCGAGTTCAATTGAATACGCTTGTGGCTCGATTTAGAAAAATTCATCTATTTTTCGGCGGCGAAAATGCAGGCCATGCGGAAGGTGGCTCTGCATGGCTTTCCGAAGCTGTAATATAGTTATTGTTATCAGCACTCTAGATGACAAGAAAACCATAGGAGGTTCTTTCCCGGCAACAGAAAGGCAGATTCCGGCACGCCAATCGCTTTGTGCATTCAGATGAAATTGATACGAAGATTAAGCTTAGCTTACGAGTACTTTAAGTTTTCATATTGGGTTCGACGACCCGGCTCTCGCTAGATGAACGGTGTCGGGCGCCATCATGTCCGACGCGGGAAAGAGCGCCACAAGGTGCCTCCGCCAGATGTCGGCGCAGCCCTAGTTGCACCGACATGCGGCGTTCCTGACTGGATATTGGAGGAGTTGAAATGCCGGTTACCCTCAAAGACATGGCCAATGCGATCCGCTTCTTGTCGATTGATGCCATCGTGCGTGCCAATGACGGCCATCCGGGGACGCCGCTTGGAGGCGCCGACATCGCAACCGGCCTTTTCGCCCGACAGCTCAAGTTCGATCCTCGGCATCCCGATTGGCCCGACCGTGACCGTTTCGTGCACTCGGCAGGCCATGGTTCGATGCTCATCTATTCGCTGTTGCATCTTTGCGGCTACAGGCATTTCGGCATCGAGCAGATCAAGGATTTCCGCGTTCTCGGCTCCAACACCGCCGGTCATCCGGAATACGAGATCGCCCACGGCATCGAGACGACCACAGGACCGCTGGGGCAGGGCATTGCCAACGCCGTCGGCATGGCCATTGCCGAGCGCCACCTCAATGCCCGCTTCGGCGATGGTATCGTCGATCACCATACCTATGCCTATGTCGGCGACGGCTGCCTGATGGAAGGTCTCTCCTATGAGGTCATCGCACTGGCCGGCCATCTGAGGCTCGGCAAGCTGGTTTTCCTTTGGGACGACAACCGCATGACCGATGACGGCGCCACCGACCAGGCGGTCAGCGAAGACAATGTCGCCCGCTTCGAACTCGCCGGCTGGCACACCCAGCGCGTCGATGGGCACGATACAGAAGCAGTCGCCACGGCCATCGCGGCTGCCAAGGCCGACCCGCGTCCTTCGATGATTGCCTGCCGGACCTATATCGGGTTCGGCGTGCCGCGCATCCAGAACGAGCGCGCCGCCCACGGCGGGCGCCTGTTCGCCGAGGACGCCGCAGCAGCACGTGAAAACCTCGACTGGCCGCATGCGGAATTCGTCATTCCGCAGCCGATTTACGACGCCTGGGCCGTCGCCGGTCACGAGGGCGCGCAAAAGCGCGACGCATGGCTTGCCCGCTACCAGGCCATGCCGGCGGCCGACAAGGCCGAATTTGACCGCGTGATGTCCGGCGCCCTGCCGCAGGGCTGGGCCGACGATCTTCATGCCTACAAAGCCGAGTCCGTTGCGGAACAGGCCGCGAAACCCGGAATCGCCGCTTCGGGGGAAATCCTCTCCATCCTGGCATCGCGTCTGCCCGAGCTCATTTCGGGCGCGCCGGACCTCGAAGCGGCTACCAAGCACAAGCGCCAGCTCAACCCGTTCACACGCGACGACCGCGCCGGGCGCTATATCCATTACGGTGTGCGCGAGCATGCTATGGGCTCGATCATGAACGGCATGTCCGTGCATGGCGGCGTCAAGCCGGTCGGTACGACATTCCTGGTGTTTTCCGACTACATGCGGCCAGCCTTGCGCATGGCGGCGCTGATGAAAATCCCGGCCATGTTTGTGTTCAGCCATGACTCGATCGGCATCGGCAAGAACGGCCCGACGCATCAGCCGGTCGAGACACTCGCTTCACTCAGGGCCTATCCCAATATATGGGTGTTCCGTCCGGCAGATGCGGTCGAGATGGCCGAATGCTGGGAGCTGGGCGTTGCCCATGATGACGGGCCGACAACCCTGATCTGTTCGCGCCAGCCACTAACGCCGGTCCGGACCGAACCCGTCGCAGAGAACCTTTGCGCCCGTGGCGCCTACATACTTGCCGATGCTGCCTGCGGTTCCCGCGCGGCAACGATCTTCGCCACTGGCTCCGAGGTTGCCATCGCGCTCGATGCTCGTGAGAAGCTTGAAGCCGAAGGCATCGCCACCGCCGTCATCTCCATGCCAAGCTGGGAAGTGTTTGCGCTTCAGGACGACGCCTATCGCGAAACCATTATCGGTCGCGGCACGGCACGCGTCGCTGTCGAGGCGGCAATGCGCCTCGGATGGGACCAATTCATCGGAGAGTCCGGACGGTTCGTCGGCATGCGCTCGTTCGGCGCGTCGGGCGACTATCCTGACCTTTATCGCCATTTCGGCATCACACCGGATGCAGTCGCAGCGGCAGTCCGGGCCCAGTTACCTGCCAGCCGGGCCGACCGGATCCGGACGGCAGCTGTCTGACCGGTTGCTGAAAGGAGCAAAGTGAAGTCTCCCCCCGTTTTCCTGCGCCGCCTGTTCGAGGCTGCGATCGGGTCGGCACAACCAGCCCTGCGCGTACCGCGCTACCTCCCGCCGCGGCCCGCGGGCAGGCTGGTTGTCGTCGGCGCGGGCAAGGCGTCCGCCGCAATGGCGCAGGCCGCGGAGCGCCACTATGGTGTCGCGGTCGAGGGTCTGGTCGTGACGCGCCATGGACATAGCGCCGTTTGCGAGAAAATCGAGATCGTCGAGGCGTCCCATCCGGTGCCCGATCAGGCCGGGCAGGACGCCGCTTTCCGTATGCTCGACATCGTCAGGGGTCTATCTGCCGACGACATGGTGCTCGGGCTGTTTTCAGGCGGCGGCTCCGCCCTGCTGCCGTGTCCGGCTGACGGCATCACGCTTGCAGACAAGCAGGACATCAGCCGGCAACTGCTCGTCTCGGGCGCGACCATCGCCGAGATCAATTGCGTGCGCCGGCACCTGTCCGGGATCAAAGGCGGACGGCTGGCCCAGGCGGCTTTTCCGGCGCGCGTCGTCAATCTGCTGATTTCGGACGTGCCGGGCGACAACCCGCTCGACATCGCGTCCGGCCCACTGATCGCCGACACGACAGGCCCGGAAGATGCACTGGCAATTGTCCTGCGCCACGGTCTCGACCTGCCGGCTGTGGCGCGCGCGCATCTCGAGCGCGCCCGCGCCAGCGAACGCAGCTCCGCGCCGATGCCGGACGTGGAGACACACATCATCGCATCGCCGCGGCAGGCACTCGAAGCCGCCGCCGGGCTTTGCCGATCGCAGGGCATTCCGGCGCATGTTCTCAGCGACAGGATCGAAGGTGAGGCCGAGGACGTCGGCGTGGTCATGGCCGGCATCACGCGTCAGATCACAACGCGCGCCCAACCTTTCGCACCCCCCTGTGTCTTGCTGTCGGGCGGCGAAACGACGGTGACGGTGACCGGCAACGGACGGGGCGGACGCAATGTGGCTTTCCTCCTGTCCTTGGCAATCGCCCTTGACGGTCTTGACGGCGTTTTTGCCCTGGCCGGGGACACCGACGGCGTCGACGGCATCGATGAGATTGCCGGCGCGACCTGTGACCCGACGACGCTTGCCCGCGCCCGGGCTGCTGGAGTTGATCCGCGCGTATCCTTGTCCAACGACGACGGGCACGGATTCTTTCAGGCTCTGGGCGATTCCGTGGTGACCGGTCCGACACGCACCAACGTCAACGACTTCCGCGCGATATATGTCACGGGCGGCCATTCGGCAGGGCCTGGTGGTACAAGCCGAATCGGCCGGGAAGAGTCAGCGAACACCTAAGATCCAAAACGACGAACTCGCATTGATGCCACCGCCTTTGATGCGTGCTTGTCGTCATGACGAGGGACTGCGCGATGGCTGAAATCAGGGCTTCGAAGCGGTTGTGTCTAGGGCCGGTTTAGGGCGCGAAGTCGCCTGACCAATCACGCGCCCGGAAGCGGGCTGGCGTGCTTCGGCGAAGAAGTAGGCTGCAAGGCGACCGTTTTTGAGGACGTCCCCATCAAATGCCTTGGGCCCTCAAGGCAATCCGTAGACACTCGGCCGGGGTGACGTTGACGGCACGACGAAAGTCGCGCTGGAAATCGGCCTGGTCGCAGTCTTATGCGGCACGAGCGAGCTCCAGCGTCTCGGTGATGTCCTCGGCCCGCATGGTGGTGCACTGTCTCCATACGACGATATGGCGGGAATAGTCGTCCAGGATTGTCGACAGATACATCCAGCCCTAGCCGATGATCTTGAAACAGGTGAAGTCGGTCCGCCACATCTGGTTGGGCCGGGTGGTCTTGTCTTTGAACTCGATGGCCGCCTTCATGACGACGAAGGCCGGATTTGTGATCAGGTCATGGGCCTTCAGGAGTCGATAAACCGTGGCTTCCGAGACGAAGTAGCGCCTTTCGTCGGTGAACCGTACGGCCAGCTCTCGTGGGCTCAACTCCGACCTATCCAGCGCCATCTCGATGATCTGGTCCTGGATATCGGGGTCGATCCGGTTACATATCCGGCTCGGCGCCGAGGGGCGGTCCTCCAATGCCTCCGACCCGCCATTGAGATAGCGGTCGTACCAGCGACAAAAAGCCCGGCGCGGAATGCCCAATCGATCGAGGACCTGCTTGGCAGGTTTATGTGCCTGCTCGACGATCCGAATGATCTCGAGTTTTTCGGATGCGGGATACCTCATTCATCGTCTTCCCCATCTATCGACCGGCAGGTGAATGGTTCGCATTCATCGAGAGGGCGCGATCATGCTTTTTTTGAGCAGCCGGTTTTCCAGGGTCAGGTCGGCAACGACCTCCTTGAGGGCGCCAGCCTCACGCCGCAGGTCCTTCACTTCCTCGGAGGTGGCCGATCGCTCGGTATCGCCGGCCAGCCGCTTCCTTCCGTTCGGCCTTGCACTCGGACCAATGGCGTGCCGGCGGCCTCAGTTCATGAACTCCTTCGACCAGGAGTAGTACAGGCTCTGGGCGATGCCTTCCTTGCGGCACAGCTTGGCGATGCTGTCGCCGCCGCGCAGTCCTTCCAACACGATCCGGATCTTGTCTTCCGCCGAAAAGTGCCGTCGTGTCTGCCGGCGGATGTCCTTGACCACCTTCTCGGCGGGCTTCCTGGGACTTGGGGATTGGCTCGCATCTTCGTTCGTTTGTCTCTCAGACGAGACCCAAATTCTCCTTAAGTCACAAACTCAAATCTGTGCCATGGGCGCTGACGGGGAACAAGTTTGCCCGAACGACGCGCTGGCGCCAAAGTGAACCGGATGCCGGTCGGCGAGACCGATGTTTAGGTTCTATCGCGCATTTGTACCCGCGTTGTATTGCCCTCCGCCGCGTTTGCAGTCGGCGAACATCTGAAGCTCTTCCCGAAGCTGTTCGAAGGCGGTCACGAAGACCTGCTTCAGCTGGTCATCAAATATTCGAGCGGGAACCATCATGAACGCCTCGGCGGCTGTTGCATCGAGACCGGCGCCCAGGAATCCAGACTCTTTCAAATCCTTGGTTCCCAAGCAGATTCTCAGATGAGTACGGCCGATGCTTCGCGCAAGTGTCTGGGGAACTCGTCGACGCCAGAAATGGACGGCGCCACGCCTTTCGGGTCCGGATATTCTGGCCATGTTGCCTGCCTGTCACTCACCCATGTGACCCAGTGATGTGACCACTGGAAGCCAAGGTGCGCAGGCATCGGGGATTATGATTTAAGATCAGCCTCTTACGTGAAGCTGGCTGGGGCGCCAGGATTCGAACCTGGGAATGGCGGCACCAAAAGCCGCTGCCTTACCACTTGGCGACGCCCCAACGAAGCGGCACGGTTCCTACACCGTTCGCCAAGGCCACGCAACTCGCTGCGGACATTGTTGTTGTCACGCGCTTGCTCCGCCGCGCGGGGCGCGTCGGAATTCGCGACACATTTGACCCTGATTGGGGACTTGAACGGCGCTCACACCGAAGCTATAAGGCCGTCACTTGACGTGGCGGAGTATAGCGCAGTCTGGTAGCGCACCTCGTTCGGGACGAGGGGGTCGCAAGTTCAAATCTTGCTACTCCGACCATTTTCTCCCGCATTTGCCGAACACCCCTTGCGCCCGCTCCCGGAGCGCAACAAAGGTGAGCGATGTTCTGGCTGATCTCCAAGCTGTTCTGGATCGTTGCCCAACCGCCGGCCTTGATCGGGCTGCTGGTGCTCGCCGGTTTCGCACTTACCTTCACTCGCCGGCTGCGGACAGGACGGGTACTGATCGGTTTCGGCCTCGTCCTGCTGATGGTGTTCGGTTTCACCAATGCCGGCAAACTGATGCTGCAGCCGCTCGAGGCCCGCAATCAGCGGCCGGCTACGTTTCCGACCGATGCAGCCGGCCTCATCGTCCTCGGCGGTGGCACCGTCAACGATGTTTCCAGTGCCCGCGAAGCCTATGAACTCGGCGACAGCGGCGACCGATTCGTCGAGGCGGCACGGCTGGCGCTGGCCCATCCCGAACTCCAGGTGCTGGTTGCTGGCGGCCGGGGCTCGCTTGTCGGTGGCGGCGATACCGATGCCAAGAGCACGGCGCGGCTGTTCGGTGCTTTCGGCCTCGATGGGTCGCGGTTCGCTTATGAAGACGCCTCGCGCAATACCTATGAGAACGCCGTCAACTCGGCGGCATTGCTGAAACCGGTCTCTGGTGAGCGCTACGTGCTCATTACATCGGCCTCCCACATGCCGCGGGCCGTCGCACTCTTCGAGCGCGCCGGATTCACCGTCGTGCCATGGCCGGTCGATTATCGTACAGAGGGGACCGAGAGCCTGTCGCTATCACCAGCCTACGCGGTCGGCAATCTCGACACTGTCGGCGTGGCGTTTCGCGAATGGATCGGGCTGTTCGTCTATTGGGCCGTCGGTCGGATCGACAGCCCCCTGCCCTGATCGAATAGACATGAAAAAGACCGGCACAGAGGCCGGCCTTTTCCCTGGTTCTTTTAGTATCGTTCAGCCCTTGCGCGACTTGAGAAATTGCCAGCCACCGGCGATGGTCACCGCTGCCAGCGCCATCTTCAGCCCGTCCCAGACCAGGAACGGTTTGACGGCGATGTCAAAAGCCGAGCCAAGGACATTGGCCTGATCGATCCAGGCGGCGCCGCCGGAAAGCATGACCAGCCAGGCAAAGCCGAAAACGAAGGATACGGCGTCGGCGGCAACCATGGTCAGCGCCAGCGGCACGATCTTGTGCGATAACCCGCGATCCGCGGCGGTGCCGATGATGAAGGCCATCGGCAGCCATCCGAGGATGAACCCGAAGGTCGGCGACAGGACATAGGCGGGTCCGGCGCCATTGGTGAAGACCGGCAGGCCGCTCAGGCCCTCGATCGTGTAGAGAAGAATGGTCGCAACCCCGAGGCGGGCGCCGAACGCGGCGGCGATCAACGCAACAGTCATCGACTGCAGCGTCGCCGGCACCGGAATGAACGGGATGCGTACATGCGCGGAGGCGGCCAGCAGCAGCGTGCCGAATACGACGATTGCGAGCGCGCCGGCAAGGCGCAGCGGCCGCGATTGCGCGCCGAAAGAGCCAAGAAGCGTGTTGGGGGTGGCATAGATGGTGGCCATGTGCTTACGGTCCCTTGATCCCATACGAAGTCAGAACTGATAACCGCACCAAGCCGGGAACTCAATGGCCTCCACCACGCCGAGCCTCGTTTTCGACCGCGACTTCAGCCCGAATATCGGTGTGCCCGCCGAGGTCGCACCGGACATTTCCCGCGTCACCGCGCCAAATGCCGGCGCCTATACATTCACCGGCACGAACTCCTTCGTCATCGGCAGAGAACCGGTCTTTGTCGTCGATGTCGGCCCCGACGATCCCGATCATCTCGAGGCACTGGTGCGGGCGATCGGTGGACGCAAGGTCGAAGCCTTGCTGCTTACCCATACCCATAAGGACCACTCCGCTCTGGCGCACAAGGCGGCGGAGGCGTTCCAGGCACCGATCTGGTTCGGCGGGCCGCACCGCCGCTCGCGGTCTCTGAAATTCCTCGAGACAGATCCGCTCGAAGCCTCCTGCGACTGGGTGCTCAGGCCCGACCGTGTGCTGGTTGACGGCGACGAGCTTGCCCTTGGCGATATGCGGATCAGCGTGGTCGCGACACCCGGCCATTGTGCCAACCACATCGCCTTCGGCTTTGCCGGAACGCCCTATCTTTTGAGCGGCGATCACGTCATGGGCTGGAACTCGACTTTGGTAGCTGTGCCCGACGGATCGATGCGTGACTATCTCGCCTCGCTCGACAAGCTCATCGCCCTCGATTTCACCACCTACCTGCCGGCCCATGGCGGTGCGATCAGCAACGGCCCGGACTATGCGAGGGCCCTGTTGGCGCATCGGGGCCTGCGCAACGCCCAGATCCTCGACCTTGTCGGCAAGAGTCCGAAAACCCCGGACGCCCTCTTGCGAGCGATCTATCCCGACCTTCCGGCCGAAAACCGCTTCGCCGCACGGCTGACCCTTGCCGCCCATATCGAATACCTGGTCGAAACCGGGGCCGTCCGCACGAGGTTCGGATTTCGCGGACGCGAGGTGGCCAGGGTCTAGCCCTCGTCGGCATCCGTTTCCCTGTTCGGATCGTCGGGCGTCGGCACCTCTCCGATCGGTCCCTGGCGTTCGGCCTCGAGAACGGCCTGATCGAGCCCGGCCAGGAACGCCTCGATGCGGCGGCCATTGGCGCCGAGATCATCGAGACCGAAAAGCGATGCCGAACGCATCGAGACGACAGTGCCGGAAGCGGCCCAGCCAATGCGGAGCGCCACCTCGTCTCGATAGCCGAACCAGGTCGTGACGAGCGCGTTAATGCGTCCGGCGCCGTCAGGACCCACCGGCTCGCGCCGGAAACGGATTTCCCAGCCCTGCGCCGCTACGAGCCCGGCAACAAGGGAAAACACCTTGTCCGGCGGCAATGTATAGCTGCGCGCAACCGCAGTCGGAAAAGCCTTGGCCCTGGCGTCCTGCGCCAAAGGCGGCTCGGAATCATCAGCTTCGATGACGAGATCGGGCGTTTCGCCAGTCGTCGCCACGTCGCTGGTCGCAGGATATTGCGTCGCCCAATAGGCAGCGATCCCGAGCGGAGACACCAGGACGAGCCCGAGGATCAGCGCCTGCAATGCCTTGTCCCAGCCGCGAAAGCCGGTCTGCCACAGCCGGACAAGAGCAACCAGGCCGGTCAGGATGGCCAGCAGCGCCAGCACCAGCCCAATCCCGAACAGCAGAGTGAAGGTGTCGCCGGCAACCATGCGCTCGCGATGCATGAAAATGGGGATGATCTCGAAGGGCAACGCCAGCGACGCCAGCCGTCGCGCCCATATGGCCCAGCGCGAAGTGCGGATCGGAATGCGCATGAACGAGACTCCTGAAGCGGGACGTGTCCGCGGCAGGGCAGCGATCACCCTGTCGGTTCGAACACGCGACCACGCGCAGCTTAGGCCATGTGATTTGATTCGATCAAAGTGGGTGGCCTAGCGCAGGCTGTCCGAGGCGTCGGCTCCACCACTGATTTTGCGCTGACGGCACATAGTCTTGATTGTCTCCCACTCGAAATCGGAGAAAGCTTTGCCGGTGACCGGCACATCGGCCGAGAGCTGCCGAAGGTTCTGCTTGCGCTCGGCGGTGAGTGGGTGGCTCGACAGCAGCGCCAGCACCGCCGCGCCGGAATCGTCTTCGGCGACGCGCTGCAATAGCGTGCCGAGCGCTGTCGGATCGTAACCGAGTCGGCGTGCGGCATCGGCGGCGAACACGTCCGCCTCGGTTTCGGCCTGGCGCGAGTTGTGGGCATCGATGATCATCGCGCCGAGACCCCCGGCGACAGACAGCCCGGTCATGTCGCCGAGTATGAAACCGATGATCAGGCCAGTCCCCGCCGCGGTCACGATGTTCTGCATGGCATGCCGATGCACGACATGGCCGATCTCGTGCGCAATGACGCCGGCAAACTCGTCACGATCCTCAGTCTCTTCCAGCAGCGCCGAGGTGTAGTAGATGCGCCCGCCGGGTATGGCGAAGGCATTGGGGACATCGGACTGGCCGACCATCACCTCGACGGGAAAGGGCGAGGACTGACCATCCAGCACGCGTTCGACGAATCGGGAGATGGCCAGATTGGCCGCAGATTGTGGCGCGATGTTGCAGGCCCGCATGCGTTGGCCATCGCCGAGCGCCTGTTCGATCTGCGTTGCTGCCGTATGTCCGAGTTCCGTCTCCCATTCTGCCGGCATCACGGCGGTGATCGGACCGGCAGCGAGGGGAATGCCCCAGACATAGGCCGCCACCACTCCGGCCAGCAAGGCGGTCGAGCCGGCAAGAAGCCCTGCCTGCCTGCCGCGCTGACGGTGCCTTTGTCGGGCCAGGGCCGGCATCAGACGCTCGGCCTCGGCGATCTCCTCGTCTTCGAACAGCACCAGCCGGGCGCCGAGCGGGGCACTGGTGGCGCTGAGCCGCATGATGCCCTTGCGCGCCGGCTTTCGAACCAGTTCCGCAGCCGGCCAATGCGCCAGGTGCGCGCCGCTCGCCGCGTCGATGATCGTCCATGTGCCGTCTTCCGGCATTCCGGTCAAATGGGCCGAGACATCGTGGCTTTGCGCCCATTCGCCATCGAGAAAATACCCGGTGATCATCTCAATACGCTCCAACATTCAGAGCGTCGGCCAGGCCTTCGCCGGCAAGCGGTGATTCGGTTCCGGCCGCCCGCACCGTATCGAGGGCTTCGATATTGGTGATCTGGGCACCACGCGCGGCGATCTTCCAGTAGCCGACCGCCAGCACAAGTTCGGATAGCAGGTTCCAAAGACCGAGAAACCCGAGATAGAAGGCGATCAATACGATGAAGGCCGACGACCCCATGTGCATCAGACGTGCGAGATCCTCCGAGGTGCCGGCGCCGCCGATCATTTCGAGACCCGCCGTCATACCGCCAACGACAACCAGAGCAACGATCGAGAAAACCCCGATGAAGACACAGAGCAGTAGCACATAGGTCAGGTGCTGCAGCGCAATCGCCACGGCGCTGATGCGCACCTTCAGTCCGGCCTCGCCAATGCCGACACTGGAGAAGAAGCGCGAGTCGATCCGGGTGGTGACGAAAATCCAGGCGATGTAGCCGACGAAGGCAACCAGCAGCGTCAGCCCGGCGACGCTGGCAATATAGGCATCGTGATCGCCGCCGCCGGTTTCGAGCCGGTAGAACTGCCAACCCGAAAACGCAAGGAGCGCTGCAACCAGCATGTAGGCGCTGTAGAACGGTCCGGCGATGGTCCGCACCCGGCCGGAAAAAGCAAAGCGCCGGTCGCCGTACCAGGTGTTGCCGATACGATAGGCCCAAAGGCTCCTGGCCATGAACGGATAGGCGAGCCCGAGCGTCAAGATGGTGACGATCGTCCACACGAAGCGCTTGAAGGCGTAGACCCAGGCGTTGCCCGATTGCTGGAAGCGGATGCCCCGCCACAACGTGCGCGATAGTCTGAAACGCCGCGAGCGATAGCCGGCATAGCCCATGAAGAACCAGAACAGCGGCAACAGGATCATGTAGGTCAGCCCCGACAGGTCCGGCAGGCGAACCGTGACATAGAACAGGGCGACATAGATCGGCAGGAAGATCAGCACCGCCATGAGGAAGCCGACCAGCAATTGCGCAGGTGTGCCGGTATATTCGAGCGCATCGCCCTCGATATCGGTGTGGCCCCAGTAGAACTGGCGTTTGCGCGTCACCAGCCAGAACCGGTAGAGCCCGAGCGTTGGCAGCAGCAGTACCAGGCCTGACAAAAGGATGCCGAGAAACGGCCGGCGCTTGCCGACAAAGCTCACCGGAGCGGTACGGATCGGGGGCGGCGGCGCTTCGTCCGGCATGGCGGGGCGCGGCGCCATTGGCGGCGCCTGCCAGGGAGACGATGCGGCAGCGTCTGTCATGGATTGAGCCGCTGGCGCGTCCAGGCGTCGCCGGTGCGGGTGAAGCGGACGCGGTTGTGCAGGCGGAATTCGCCCGATTGCCAGAATTCCCAGACAATTGGCTTCAGCCGGTAGCCGGTCCAGTGGTCCGGCCGCGGGATTTCATTGTTGTCATATTCGGCTTCGAGCTTTTCCACCCGGCTCATCAGTTCCCGCCTGTTCTTCAGCGGCTGCGACTGATGCGAGGCATGTGCGCTTATCTTGGCGCCATGCGGACGGGTACGGAAATGGGCATCGGCTTCCTCGACGGAAACCTGTTCAACAACCCCGCGCATCCGTACCTGCCGGAACCGGCTCTTCCAGTGGAAGACCAACGCCGCGCGCGGATTTTCCGCGAGCTGCATGCCCTTCATCGAATCGGAATTGGAAAAGAACACGATGCCCTCGGGCGTATGCCTGCTCATCCAGACCGTTCGTGCGTCGGGCATGCCCGACGGATCGACTGTCGCCAGCACCATAGCGTTGGCGTCGTTCGGCTCTCGCCCCCGCGCTTCCGAGTACCATTCTTCGAACAGTTCGAACGGGTCTATCGGATCAGTGTCGGTATCGTCGAACAGACGCGGTCCCAATGCCTGCATGAAAGCTTCCCTCCGCCGCTATTTCTGGACAAGCCGCATCCTCCTCTCCATATATGCCGCTGTGCAGTTAACGAAGCAACCGTCCGACACCTAGCATCGAGGAGCCATGCGCGACCCTTATGCCGTACTCGGAGTGGCGCGGTCGGCAAGCGAGAAGGACGTCAAGTCGGCCTATCGCAAGCTGGCCAAGCAGTACCACCCCGACCAGAACAAGACTGACCCCAACGCCCAGGCCAAATTCGCCGAGGTGACGGCTGCCTATGATCTTTTGGGCGACAAGGACAAGCGCGCGCGCTTCGACCGCGGCGAGATTGACGCTGAAGGCAACCCTAAGTTCGCCGGCTATGATTTCGGCGGGGCGCGCGGCGGCGGTCCGCGCCCGGGCAGCGGCGCCTTCAATGCCGAGGACATTCTTAAGGAATTCATGTCCGGGTTTGGCGGACCCGGCGGTGGCCGGCGTCCCGACATGGGCGGCGGCTGGGATCCGTTCACCGGCGCCCGTGCCGGCGGCGGTGGCGGACGCACGCAGAAGGGCCACGACGTTCAGGTGACGGCAGAAGTGCCGCTGGAGGACGCACACAAGGGCAGCACCACCACCATTCGCCTGTCAAGCGGCCGGACGCTGTCGGTAAAGCTGCCGGCGGGCGTGCAGGAAGGCCAGCAGATCCGCCTCAAGGGCCAGGGCCAGCCATCTTTGAGGGGCGGAGAGCCCGGCGATGCCATCATCACTGTGAAATTCGCCCAGCACCGCCAGTTCCGGCTCGACGGCAATGATCTTCGCGTCGACCTGCCGGTGACGCTCTACGACGCGGTTCTGGGCGGCAAGGTGCGAGTCCCGACACTTGATGGCGAGGTCGATCTCAATCTGCCGGCCGGACCGGACACCTCCAAGTCTCTGCGTCTCAAGGGCAAGGGCTTCCAGGGCAAGGGCGACCTCTATGTCGGCTTGCGCATTGTCCTGCCCAAGGGTGGCGACGCCGACCTCGAAAGCCTGATGCGTTTCTGGCGCGACCAGAAGCCCTACAAGGCGCGGGACTGAGCATTCGCTATCTGAAGACCAGGGGCGTGGGTCCTTGCTCAATCCAGACTCAAAGCGCCCTAGAGTGTTTTCAAGAAGTGTGGACGCCACTTTTCTGGCTGGAAAACACGACAACTCAAGGACTTGGAGCAAGCGTTTTGATTCTACCAAAACGTGAAGCGCTCTAGTCGCGCGCCGCAGCCCGCGTCAGCCGGTCGTTGATCGCCTCGCCAAGCCCGGTTTCAGGAATGGGGGCAACGCCGATTTCCGCGACGCCCGAAGCATCGAGTTCGCGCAGCATGGCGAACAGATTGCGGGCCGCCTCGGCAAGGTCGCCCGTTGGCGACAGGTTGCGCATCGGGCCGGTAGTTTCCGGCATCTCCCCGAAGCCGAGATAGGCCATTCCGGCTTCGGGATGGCTGACCTCGAGATAGAGCCGGGCGCGCGGGGCATAGTGCCGGGCAAGCATGCCCGGCGCCGCGATCGCATCGCCCTCGCGGGCCCGCGACACCTTGAAACCGAGCACCTGCTCGATATCGTCATGGGCAATGGCCCCGGCGCGAAGCTGAACGCCGCCGCCGTCGCGACAGGCGACAATTGTTGACTCAACCCCGGCAGCGCAGATGCCGCCGTCGAGCACGGGCACCACGCCGTCATAATCGGCAATGACCTGTTCGGCCCGCGTCGGCGACAAACGTCCGGACGGATTGGCCGAAGGCGCCGCCAGCGGACGCCCGACCGTTGCGATCAGTTCGCGCGCCATCTCGTGCGCCGGCATGCGAACCGCCAGTGTGTCGAGTCCGGCAGTGACGAGATCGGCGACCGCCGCCCCGTCTCGCAGCGGCAGCACCAGCGTCAGCGGTCCCGGCCAGAAGGCCTCGGCGAGCTTTTGTGCCGCCGCATCGAACACGACCAGCGCCTCGGCCATCTCGCGCGTTGCACAATGCACGATAAGCGGATTGAAGCGCGGCCTGCCCTTGGTCTCGTAGATCTTCAGAACCGCGTCGGCATTGCGCGCGTCGGCGCCAAGTCCGTAGACGGTCTCGGTGGCAAATGCGCACACACCGCCGTTTTTGAGTATCTCGGCAGCCTGTTTGAGATCGACCAGCGCGTTGGCAGGCGATAGCGTGTTCATGGTGTTCGTTTGACAAGGCCTTCGCCGCGCGTCAAGAAAAGCTTCGGAGGAACGCGGTTTTGACCACGCTTCTGATCAGCCAGCCCGATGGACGGCTGCACCTGACACCGCCGGGACATCCCGAGCGGCCGGAGCGGCTGGAAGCCGTCGAAGATGCCCTATCCGGACCGGCCTTTGCCGCACTCGAACGCCGTATGGCGGAATCGACCGACCTCGCCATTGCCGAACTCGTTCACGACCCGATGGTGCTGGATTTCCTCAGGCGCGTGCGCCCCACCGAAGGCCTGTCTCGAATCGATGCCGATACTTTCTTGTCGCCGGAATCCTTCGAAGCGGCTTCGACTGCCGTCGGAGCGGCGCTGCAGGCGCTCGATGCTGTCGTGCTCGGCGGCATGGACAATGCCTTTTGCGCCATACGTCCGCCCGGACATCACGCCGAGCGCGAACAGTCGATGGGCTTCTGTCTGGTCAACACAGTAGCAATCGCCGCACGCGAGGCACAACGCAAGCATGGCGCCGAGCGCATCGCCATCATTGATTTCGACGTTCACCACGGCAACGGCACCCAGGACATCTTCTTCGACGACGACAGCGTGTTCTACGGATCGAGCCACCAGATGCCGCTTTATCCCGGCACCGGGGCGATGGACGAAGTCGGGGCCGGCAATGTCTTCAATGCGCCGCTGTCGCCCGGATCGGGCATGGAACGCATGCGCGACGCCTACACGGCGCGCATCCTGCCGGCGCTCGACGCTTTCGCACCGGACTTCATCCTGATTTCCGCCGGATTTGATGCGCACCACCGCGATCCGCTGGCCCAACTCGAATGGAACGCCGACGATTATGCCTGGGTGACCGGACGTATTCTCGATATCGCCGACCGGCGTTGCGCCGGGCGCGTGGTTTCGTTGCTGGAAGGGGGATACGACCTCAAGGGTCTGTCCGAAGGCGTTGCCGCCCATGTCGGCATGATGGTGCATGGCCAGTCCGTCGCCTTCCTGCCGGAGGCCGATGGCCAACGCTGATCGTCAGACGGGTTGCAACCCGAACCAAAAACCCTATGGTCGCGCCGCAAGCTGAAGAGGAAGACATGAGCGAAAGCGCCCTGCCCGACATCAAGAAGATGAGCTTCGAACAGGCTCTCGGCGAACTTGAAAAGATCGTCGCCGAGCTCGAGGGCGGCCGGGCGCCGCTGCAGGATTCGATCGCCATCTACGAGCGTGGCGAAGCGTTGAAGAAGCATTGCGAGGCCCTGCTCAAGGCAGCCGAAGCCCGCATCGAGAAGATCACCCTCGACCGCGACGGCAATCCGGCCGGCGTCGAACCACTGGACGAGTAACATGGCACAGTCATCCACTCCGCTCTTGAGGCGGATGCGCCTGATCCTTTGGGGTCTGGTCGTCGTCGTCGGCCTCGGCGCCACTGTCCTTTATTTTGTCAGGCCGCCGGAACGCCCCGTCGGCCTATTCGGCGGTGCCTTCACGCTACAGACCACCGATGGCGCGACCTTCACCGAGAAGGACCTCGCCGGCGTGCCGACGCTGATGTATTTCGGCTATACGTTCTGCCCCGATGTCTGCCCGACGACGCTTGCCGAGGCAATGGGCTGGCAGGCGGAGCTAGAGCTCGCGCCCGATCAGTTGCGCTTCATCATGGTCACCGTCGATCCCGAACGCGATACGGCGGACAACCTCCGGCAATATCTCGATGCCTTCTCCTCCGACTTCATCGGCCTTGTCGGCGACGAAGCCCAGACGGAGGCGGCAAAGAAGGCATTCGGTGTCTTCTCGCAGAAGGTCATCACCGACGAGGCGACCGACTACCTTGTCGATCATACCGCCAGCGTCTTCCTGCTCGACAAGGATGGCAAGTTCCAGGGTACCATCGCCTATGGCGAGGACCAGAAATCGGCGATCGCCAAGATCCGCCGCCTCGTCGGCATGTGATGACACGTCAACGACTTGATCGTGCTCTTGAAGCACGCGGGCTGTTGCCGAGTCGGGCGCGGGCCCGCGATGCCGTGCTGCGCGGCACCGTCAGCATCAATGGCGCCCCTGCTGCAAAGCCGAGCCAGATGGTCTCCGAGGCCGACGACATCGCGGTCGCTGATCCGGCTGCCACCTATGTCTCGCGGGCCGCGCTCAAGCTCATCGCCGGGCTCGATGCCGGCCAAATCGACGTTGCCGGCAAGACCTGTCTCGACATCGGTTCCTCGACCGGCGGATTCACCGAAGTGCTGCTCAAGCACGGCGCGTCGAAGGTTTTCGCCGTCGATGTCGGGCACGACCAACTGGTCGAACCGCTGCGTTCGGACCCACGTGTCGCGCTGTTCGAGGACTTCAATGCTCGTGACCTGACACGGGCCGAGGTGCCCGACCAGGTCGATCTGCTGGTCTGCGACATCAGCTTCGTCTCGATCGAGAAGGTGTTGGCCGCGCCATTGGCCCTGTGCCGGCCCGGCGCCGAGGCGGTTTTGTTGTTCAAGCCGCAATTCGAGGTCGGACGCGAACATGTCGGCAAGGGCGGCATCGTCACCAATGAGGAAGCTGTCGGTGAAGCCAAGCTGAGGATCGCCCTGTTCCTGCGGCGCGAAGGCTGGCACTTCGTCACCGAAGCACCCTCGCCCATCGCCGGCGGCGATGGCAATCACGAGATCGCGCTTGTCGTCACCAGGCAGGATGAAACCACGTGACCCGGCTGTTTCTTGACAGGTTGGCGCATATGGCGATTGTCGGCCTCGGGCTACTGCTGGTTGCGATCGGCGTCATGTTCTTTTTCTCGCCGTTCCCGATCGGGGTGCCTTTCGCCGGCGTCGGCCTGTTCGTGCTGCTGACCCGTTCGACGCGGGCACGGCGCGTTATTCGACGCCTGCGCACCCGGCATGACTGGCTCGACCGCCGAATAGTGCGGATCGAGGACAAGTCGAACGGCAGACTCAGGGACGTTCTGGCATCGAGCCGACCCAATCCGGCAAACGGCGAGAGCGACTAGCGCTCTAGGTGGCAGCGAAATCGAATGTGTAGTCGAAGACGTAGAGATGGCTGCCGTCGGGCGTGACATTGATCTGCATCTCGCCGCGCAGACCGGTCAGTTCGTCGGTGCCGGAATCGGCGACGACATTGACCCGCAGGCGCGTCTCGCCGCGATGGGCGTGACCGGAGTGCTGCAGAACGAAACTGCCGCGATGCCCGTCGAGTTCGCCCTCGACCTTCTCGATGGCGACATAGCCGGCCGAACCCTCGACGTCGGAACGGGCGGAAAGCATCTGCCCGGCGCTCCTGCCTTCAAGGCCGCCGGAGAAGGTCTTGGCAATCTGCAGCCGGCCGAGAAACGCCGCCTCGGGCCGCTCGTCGGGTGCCTGCGGGGCAAGATTGACGACAAAACTACCTTCGGCGCGAGGCATGGCGGCACTCCTTGATGTTCCGCATATGTTCTATACAGTCCGCAGCCATCGCACAAGCATGGCCTATACCGAATGTAGGTATCGTCTGGCGGTCAGACTAGTACCCGACGCCGCCGTCGCGGCCCGTCTGGGCGCGATGCCTCAGATAGTGATCTGCCAGAACGCAGGCCATCATCGCTTCGCCGATCGGCACGGCGCGAATGCCGACGCATGGGTCGTGACGCCCCTTGGTGATGATGTCGGTGTCGCGGTTCTCAATTGTGACAGTATCGCGCGGCTGAAGGATCGACGAGGTCGGCTTGACCGCGAAGCGGACCACCACTGGGTCGCCGTTGGAGATGCCGCCGAGAATGCCGCCGGCCTTGTTGGACTTGAACACCGGCGCCGTCTGTCCGGCCCGCATCTCGTCGGCATTCTCGGCGCCGGTCAGAGCCGCGGCGCCCATGCCCTCGCCGATCTCGACACCCTTGACGGCGTTGATCGACATCATCGCCGAGGCGAGGTCGGAACTGAGCTTGCCATAGATCGGCGCGCCCCAACCGGCAGGCACGCCCTCGGCCACAACCTCGACCACCGCGCCGACAGAATTGCCGTCCTTGCGGATTGTATCGAGATAGTCTTCCCATTCCTCGGCGGCCACCGGATCGGCACAGAAAAACGGGTTGTCGTCGACCGCCTTCCAGTCGAAGCGCCCGTAATCGATCTTGTGCGGGCCGATCTGCACCAGCGAGGCGCGGATCGTCACCCCGGGGATCACCAGCCGGGCAATCGCCCCCGCCGCCACCCGCGCCGCCGTCTCGCGCGCCGAGGAACGGCCGCCGCCGCGATAATCGCGGATGCCGTACTTCTGGTGATAGGTCATGTCGGCGTGGCCGGGCCGATACTTGTCGCGAATCTCGGAATAATCCTTTGAGCGCTGGTCGGTGTTCTCGATCAGCATCGAGATCGGCGTGCCGGTGGTTTTCAACCCGCCGGTACGCTCGTCCTCGAACACACCCGACAAAATCTTCACCTCATCGGCCTCGCGCCGCTGCGTCGTGAAGCGCGACTGCCCAGGCTTGCGTCGGTCCATCTGCCGCTGAATCTCGCTGAGGTCGACATCGAGCTTCGGCGGACAGCCGTCGACGACAACGCCGAGCGCCGGCCCGTGGCTTTCGCCCCAGGTGGTGAAGCGGAACAGATGCCCGAACGAATTGTGCGACATGCAACAGCCCCCAGAAAGGTGCAGCCTTGATACGGAGGTGCGCCGATGGCGTCAATTGCAGTGGGCGCGTTGCCAAACTACAGCGGCCCGGAATCCTTGACAGGCGCACCAGGCGCGCCAGACGGGATGATGGTCATCTCGCCCTTCGAGAAGAACATGATGGCGTCCTGGCGGATCGGCCAGTTGACCGTTTCCTCATGGCTGATGCCGGTCACCAGATAGCGGCAGATCCGGGCGATGCCGCCATGGGCGATGATCACCGACTTGCCGGGCAGCTCCTCGAGCACAGGCCGCACCCGGTCGGCGAGGTCTTCGTAGCTCTCGCCCTCGGGCGGCCGGTATAACCAGAAGTTCCCGTCGCGCATTCCGACATTGCGCATCCCGTTCGGATCGTCGGGGAGCTCGGCCGCCAACTGCCCCTCATAGATACCGAAGGACACTTCGCGCAACCGCTCGTCGAAGCGGACTCCCGTGTCGTCGAGCCCGAAGGCGGCGCGCACCTTGCCGAGCGTTTGCCGCACGCGGATCATCGGAGACGCGCGCCAGTGCCAATCCGACGGCGCCGTGCCCTGTTCGTCGAACAGGCGGCTGAGCAGGCGCCCATTGGCCTCGGCCTGCCCCTGTCCCGTTTCGTTCAGCGGAATATCGCGCTGACCCTGGTAGCGGCCTTCGCGGTTCCATTCGGTTTCGCCGTGCCGGATCAGGTAAAAGTCCGGCAGGTCTGTCATTGGCATTGTTGTCCCTTTGGGGCGGATGCCGGGGTCGAGGATCAGTCGGACGTGGGAATATCCGCGTCGAGCAGTTTCATGCCGACGACATTATAGCCGCCGTCGACATAATGGATTTCGCCACTGACCCCGGAGGAGAGGTCGGAGAGGAGGTAGAGCGCCGCCTTGCCGACATCATTGATGTCGACATTGCGCCGCAGCGGAGAGTTGGCTTCCTGCCAGTGCAGCATTTCGCGCAAGCCGGCAATGCCGGAAGCGGCCAGCGTCTTGATGGCGCCGGCGGAAATGGCATTGACGCGGATGCCGGCCTTGCCGAGATCGACGGCAAGGTAGCGCACCGAGGCTTCGAGCGCCGCCTTGGCGACACCCATGACATTATAGTTCGGCACATATTTTTCGGAACCGTAGTAGGTCAGCGTCAGCAGTGAACCGCCTTCGCCCATCAGCTTCTCGGCGCGCTTGGCCACCGCCGTGAACGAGAACACCGAAATGCTCATTGTCATGGCGAAATTCTCGGCCGTGGTGTCGATATAACGGCCTTCCAGTTCGTCCTTGTTGGAGAATCCGATGGCATGGACAAGAAAGTCGAGCTTGCCCCAGCGCTTTTCGATCTCGGCGAAAGCCGCGTCGACGGCGGCATCATCGGTGACGTCGCATTCGACAAGGAAATCCGAGCCGGTTTCGGTGGCCAGCGGTTCGACGCGACGCTTCAGCGCCTCGCCCTGATAGGCGAAAGCCAGTTCGGCGCCCTCAGCGCTCAATGCCTTGGCGATGCCCCAGGCGATCGAACGGTTGTTGGCGAGCCCCATGATGAGACCGCGCTTGCCGGCCATGATGCCGTCGGACATGTCGTGCTCCCTATATTGCTTGCGCCGGTTTTGGCATAGGCGCGGGCGGCGGGCAAGGTCGCGCAGCACCGGCGCATGCGTCGAAATGCAGAGGCACCGCATCGGAATCGGGCGTATGCTGGCCCATGGCCCGAAACGCCTACCCGACGCGCCAAAGATGACCTCAATCCAATTCGAGAACAGACATGCCGGCTGTTTATTTCTCCGCCACCATCCGCATTTCCGACATGGCGCGCTAACAGCGCTATCTTGACGCCTATGACGAGGCCTTCGCCGGTACCGGCGGCGAGGTCCTTGCTGTCGATGACGCCCCGCTGCCGCTGGAGGGGATGCCGCTCGACGGCCGTATCGTCCTCATTCGCTTCCCCGACGAGGCGTCATTCCGCAGTTGGTACGAATCCGATGCCTACAAGCGCATCGTCGTTCATCGTCGTGCCGCCAGCGAAGCGGACGCCCTGCTGGTGCATGGCCGCTAGGATCGGATACGGCGCTTTTCTCTAGCCCGGGCTCCGGCTATCCTTCATCCATGCAAGACAGCACCATAGATATTGCTGCGGCGCTCGCCGCGCTTCTTGGAAGTGACGGCGTCGTCACCAATCCCGCCGACATGGACCGGTTCCTCAACGAACCGCGCAAGCGCTTTCACCAGAAGGCCGTCGCCGTTGCCCTGCCGAAAACCGTGCCCCAAGTGCAGGCGCTGATGAAGTGGGCCAACGACAACAAGGTCGCCATCATCCCCCAGTCCGGCAATACCGGGCTGGTCGGCGGCCAGGTGCCACTTTCGGGCGAAGAAGTGATCCTCAGTCTTGTCCGCCTCAACGGCGTTCGCGAGGTCAACGCCGACGCAGGCCACATCACCGTCGAAGCCGGGCTGACGCTTGAGGAGGTGCACGGCGTGGCCGAAGAGGCCGGGGCGCTGTTCCCGCTGACCATCGCCTCGCAGGGCACGGCGCGCATCGGCGGCGTGCTGTCCTCCAATGCCGGCGGCGTGCAGGTGCTGGCCTATGGCAATGCCCGCGAGCTCTGTCTCGGCGTCGAGGCGGTGCTGGCCGACGGGCGGCTCTACAACGGCCTCAACGCGCTCAGGAAGGACAACACCGGCTACGACCTCAAGGACCTGCTGGTCGGAGCCGAGGGTACTCTCGGCGTCATCACCGCAGCAACGCTGAAGCTGTTTCCACGCCCCGAAGCCTATGAGACGGCCTGGATATCGCTGGCCGACCCGGATGCGGCGCTCCAGCTGTTCGTCGATATGCGCCAGCGCGCCGGCCACACCCTGACAGCTTTCGAGCTGATGCCGCGCATTGGACTGGACTACCAACTCAAGCACGAGATGATCGCCCGCGACCCGAGCGCCGGGCTGTCGGACTGGTATGTGCTCGTCGAGATCTCGCGCCCCTACGGCGGCGCCGAAGGCGTGTTGCTCTCGGCCCTCGAAGCCGGGTTCGAATCCGGGCTTGTCGCCGACGCCGTCATCGCCGAGTCCGAGGAAGACCGATTGCTGATGTGGCAGGCACGCGAACAGATGAGCGAGTGCCAGTCCAAGGAAGGCGCCTCGATCAAGCACGATGTCTCCGTACCTGTCGCTGCCGTGCCACAACTGATCGCCGAGGGCATTGCCGCTGCGAAAAAAGTCGTGCCCGACATCCGCCCCGTGCCGTTCGGCCACATCGGAGACGGCAATATCCATTTCAATTTCAGCCAGCCGGTCGGCACCGACGGCCCCGCCTTCATGGCCGGGGCGCAGCCGGTGCATGACGCCGTCTACGAGGTTGTGCTGCGCCTCGGCGGGTCGTTCTCGGCCGAACATGGTATCGGCCAGCTGAAGGCGGACCTGCTGAAAAAGGTCAAGGACCCGGTGGCGCTCGAAATGATGCGCGCCATCAAACAGACCCTCGACCCCAACAACATCCTCAATCCCGGCAAGCTGCTCGGCTGACGCAAGGACCGATGCCCATGAACGCTTTTGCTTCACCCTGGTTCATTTGGGCCTTCCTCGCGGCGGTCTTTGCCGCGCTGACGGCGATCTTCGCCAAAATCGGCGTCACCGGCCTCAACTCCGATTTCGCCACGCTCATTCGCACCATCGTCGTTGTGGTCGCGCTCGGCATTCTTGTCGCCGCCACTGGCCAGTGGCAGAGCCTTGGAACAATCGACAGCCGGTCGGCGCTGTTCCTGGTGCTGTCGGGCCTGGCGACCGGCGCCTCATGGCTGTGCTACTTCCGCGCCCTCAAGGTCGGGCAGGCGGCACAAGTGGCGCCGATCGACAAGCTCAGCGTCGTCATGGTGGCGCTGTTCGCCGCCCTGTTCCTTGGCGAGCACCTGTCGGCAACAGCATGGCTCGGCATCGCCCTTATCGGCGGCGGGGCGATCCTGGTTGCGATCGGATAGACCGTAGGTGCTGGATGCTCACTGCATCGATCCGCGTCTTGTCGAACTCTACGACATCGAATGCGGCTGGTCCGAGGATCGCGATTTCTACCTCGACCTCGCCGGCCCGAAGCCGATCGACATCCTCGACATCGGCTGCGGCACCGGCCTACTTGCCAATGCCTATGCAGCGCGCGGCCATCGCGTCACGGGCGTCGATCCGGCGGCGGCCATGCTGGATGTCGCCCGTCGCTCAAAGCACGGGTCGAGGGTCGAGTGGATCGAGGCCACGGCCCAGACCCTTGCGACCCGGCGCCGTTTCGATCTGATCATCATGACCGGGCACGCCTTCCAGACTCTTTTGGAAGAACGGGACATCGCTGCCAGCTTCTCCAATCTTGGCAACGCACTCAAACCGCACGGACGCTTCGTTTTCGAAACGCGCAACCCGGCGATCGATTGGGTCGGCAAATGGACCCACGAGCTAACGCTCGACACGCCCTGGGGCGAAGTTGCCGTCTCGCGGCGCGTTGGCTCGTGGTCCGGCGAACGTATCGACTTCACAACGACCTATCGCTTCGCCGACGGTGAACTTGCCTCGCAAAGCGAACTGCGTTTCTGGACGGAAGCCGACATACGGCGTTCTGCCACATCGGCGGGATTGGTGGTGGAATCGCTTCTGGGCGACTGGCAGTGCGAAGCGTTCGACCCGAGCGTTTCGGAAGAGATGATCTTCACCCTTGCCCTGCCGTGACCATCAGACCGTACTCTCTGGCTTTCGGCCATTTCTCTGCCGAAACGCGCATGCGCTATCCCGACCTGGCCGGGATCTGACGCGCCCGTACACTTTTTTGGCTCACGTGAGTTTGACCACGCCCGATGCAGCCACAATACCTTCTGATGATTATCGTATTTGAACTGCACCTGCATTTTTGCCACAACGGAGCTTTTAGATTGGTTCCAAACTGGCAGGGTTTTCATTGAGTTTACGCTTTTGATGCTCTAGACGCGCAAAATCATCGATATGCTCGATCCTGCCTCTTGTTGAGCCGATGGACGCGCGGGCATCGTTGCGATGCCGCCAACCTCCTCTCCCACGACAAGGCCCGGCCCAAAGCACTGATGGAACGCGAATGAAAAAGAACAGCGGCGAAGTCGGTATTGCGCAAAGCGTCGCCAGCCTGTCACAGGGCGATTGCGCCGAAGTCGGATTCGTCGGCGGTGGCAAGGCGATGATCCAGCGACTGGCCATGCTCGGCATCCGGCCGGGCGTCAAGATCTGCGTTTTGCACGGTCCGGGCGGCCGCGGCGCCGTCCTTCGTGTCGGCGGCACGCGCGTCGCACTCGGACGCGGTGTTATTGAGATGATCCTGGTCAATCCCGAGATCCGCACCCGTCTTCCGGAGGCGGCCGAATGAGCCCGAAACCGCGCCTTCCGGGCGGCAATCGCCCCGAAAAGCTTCCGGTTGTCGCCGTTGCCGGCAATCCCAATTGCGGCAAGACCACTCTGTTCAATCTGCTGACCGGCGCCCGCCAGAAGGTCGGCAACTGGCCGGGCGTGACCGTCGAGCACCGCTCGGGCGTTGCCAATATCGATGGTCAGCGCATGTCGGTGGTCGACCTGCCGGGCGTCTACTCGCTTCTGGGCGGCGGCGGCGCCGACCAGGATGTGGCGCGCACCTATCTGGTTCACGGTGACGCCGATCTCGTGCTTAACATCGTCGATGCCTCCAATCTCGAGCGTCATCTGGCCATGACCTTCGAACTGATGCAGGTCGGCCGGCCGATGGTGATGGTGCTCAACATGGTCGACGAGGCCGAGGCGATGGGCTTGTTGCCCAATCCCGAGCGGCTCAGCGAAGCGCTTGGCATCCCGGTTGTGCCAATGGTGGCGCGCACCGGACGCGGCCACGCCCAGCTCGTCGAGACCATCATCGCGGCGCTTGCCGATCCGCCGATCGTTCATACCCATGTCTTCGAGCCGGCAATCGAAAACCCGCTGCGCGGCCTGCGCGCGGTCATGCCGGGCCGCACCTATGCTGAAAAGCGTTTCGAAGCGCTGCGCCTGGTCGAGGACATCGTCGATGCCGAGACCCCGGAAGTCGCCGAGGCGCTGACCCATACCCGTGAGGCCATCGAGAGCCTGACCGGCGAGGCAGCCGCCGACGCCGTTGCCGGTTACCGCTTCGGCTGGGCCCACGATACGGCGCGCAAGGGCATCGGTTTCCGCCATAAGCACCGCGCCGGCAACACCATGACCGAGCACATCGACAAGATCGTCCTCAGCGATCTGCTTGGCGTGCCGATCTTCCTGGCCGTGCTCTATGCCGTGTTCGTCGTTTCCTTCTCCGGCGGCAATATCCTTCTCGACTTCTTCGACCAGACCTCGGCAACGCTTCTGATCGACGGCGTCGGATACCTTCTGCTATCGCTCAGTCTGCCCGACTGGCTGGTTGCAGTCACCGCCGGCGGCGTCGGTGGCGGCCTCAACCTCGTCTTCACCTTCGTGCCGCCGATCGGGCTGACCTTCGTCTTCCTCGCCCTGCTCGAGGACTCCGGCTACATGGCGCGCGCCGCCTATGCCATGGACCGGCTGATGCGCAAGATGGGCCTGCCGGGCAACGCGCTGGTGCCAATGATCGTCGGTTTCGGCTGCAATGTGCCGGCCATCATGGGTTCGCGCATCATCGAGGACCCGCGCGGACGGCTGCTGACCGTGCTGATGCAGCCCTTCATGTCGTGCTCGGCGCGCCTGACCATCTACATGGCCTTCGCCGTGGTGTTTTTCCGCGAGAACGGCGGGCAGGTGGTGTTCGCGCTCTATATCCTCGGTATCGTCGTCGCCTTCCTGACGGCACTGCTCATCGGGCGCACCGCCGTCAAGGGCGAGGCCATGCCGTTCATCATGGAGCTGCCGCCCTATCGCCTGCCTAGCGTGCGCAATGTCCTGTTGCAGGCATGGCAGCGGCTGAAGGTGTTCCTGTTGCGCGTCGGGCGTGTCATCGCCGCCATCGGCGTGGTGCTGTTCATCCTGCCGGGCATCGGCTGGACCGGAAACGGCATCGGCACCACCGACATCGATCATTCCCTTCTGGCCGACGGCAGCCGGGCGCTGGTGCCCCTGTTCGCCCCCATGGGCATCGAGCAGGACAATTGGCCGGCCGTTTCCGGCCTGATTGCCGGCGCCGCAGCCAAGGAAATCGTCATCGGCACGCTCAATGGCATCTACCAGCGCCAGAACTCCGAAGACCAGATGGCGCGCTTCCGCAATCCCGATATCGCCGGCCAACTCTTTGCCGCCCTGATGACCATTCCGGAAAACACCGTTGCCTTTTTCACCACCATCGGTGATCCGCTCGGCCTCGAGGCCATGCAGTCGAACGAAAGCGCCACCCAGGCGTCGGGGGCCTCGAACGCTACCCTTGCCGCCATTGCCGCCGGCTTCACCCCGCTTTCGGCCTTTGCCTATCTCGTCTTCGTGCTGCTCTACGTGCCCTGCGCCTCGACAATGGGCGCCCTCAAGCGCGAGGTCGGCACCGGCTGGATGCTGTTCTCGATCACCTATGGCGTCGGCCTTGGCTGGGGCGCCGCCACCGTCATCTATCAGGCCGGCACCTTTGCCGAGCATCCCTTCGCCTCGGGAGGCTGGATCGCCGGTATCCTTGCCGCGCTGGGCCTGCTGATCGTGACGCTGCGCTTTTACGGCGGCCGCCAGGCCCTGAGGCCCAAGCCGCGCTTGGTCGGTGAACAGCCGTGAACCCGCTGTTTGCCGTACGCGATTTGCTGCGCGAGCGCCGTGTCGCCACCACCGGCCAGCTCGCCACCGAGCTGAAACTGCCACAAGAGGTCGTCGACGATGTTCTCGCCCATTGGCAGCGGCGCGGTCTGATCGAATCCGAGACCGTCGAGACCGGCGGCGGCTGCGGCATCGGTTCGCGCGCCTCCTGCGGAGGCTGCAATGGCTGCGAGACGGTGAAAAGCTTCACCGCCGACATTCCGTCGATTTCGGCCTATCGCTGGCTCGGGCCGCACTGATCCTAAAATAACTCGCCTTGCCCACCTGCGGTCTTGCGCGGCGCTGGCTGTGGCTTTTCCGGCTTCTCCTCCGACAGGGGCTTGATGAGGTCGGGACCTTCATTGCGGTTGGAATTGACCCGTGTCGACACCGGCGTCAGCTCAAGCGCGCCTTCGGCCGCCGGGGCGAGGATGCGCATCGCTTCCTTCGGGCCGACCCGGCTGACCGACAGCCAGTCGTCGAGCATCTTGTGCGGGATCATCGCCGGCATGCGCTCGTGCACGAAGCGCGTATCGGCATTGGCCGGCACGGTGATGATGGCGGTTGTATCGATTTCCTCACCGGTCGCGCCGAGCCAGGTCGAATAGACACCACCAAGCATCAGCGGCTTACCGTCCCGGGGCGTGATGTGGAATGGCTGTTTCTTGCCATCGGGCCCGGTGCGCCACTCGTAATAGCCCGAGGCCGGGATCAGGCAGCGGTGGTGCTGCATGCCGCCGCGGAAGCTCGGTTTCTGCATGATCGTCTCGACGCGCGCGTTGATGATCAGCGAGAACTCGCGCGGGTCCTTGACCCAGACCGGCACCAGCCCCCACCGCATCAGCCGCGCCTCGCGCTTGCCGCGTTCCTCGAACAAGACGACGATCGGCTGGGTCGGGGAAATATTGTAACGCGCCGGGTGTTCCTCGACACCTTCTCCGAGCGTATCGATGGCGACCGAGAACTCCTCAAGCAGATCGTGGATCTGCTGCCATGTCATCTTGTAGGTGAACCGGCCGCACATGGGGTGTCCTCACGCATCGCAGGAGCCGAATCTTGTCCGGTTTGACCTTTCCGCGCAAGCGCGGCACATCTTGTCTGCCATGACACAACCACGCCGTGCTGCCAGCATTGCCCTGTTCCGTGGCCGGGACATTCTCCTGATCAGGCGCGCCCTGGCGCCCTCCGAAGGCATGTGGACCCTGCCCGGCGGGCGTCTCGAAACCGGCGAAACCATCGAGGAGTGCATTCGGCGTGAGATCAGCGAGGAACTGAGCCTCAAAATCGGCGCCATCACCCCTGTGATGGAACAGGCACTCGGTCCGTTCCGGCTGACTGTTTTTGCCGGCCCGTATCCGGATGGCGCTGTACCTCACCCCAATGCCGAGATTGTCGAATGGTGCTGGCATGTCCCGGGGACTGAGCTGCCAGTCCCGCATACCGACGGACTGGCCGATGTACTCAAGCGCGCCACGCTCGCCCTGCAACTGCCTCTCTGACCCTCTTGCGGCGCGCGAAAATACCTGCAACCTCATGCGCCATGATGCGGCTCATTTCTCTTTCCCGACATATCGCGCCAATCGTGGCGATCATTGCCGCGCTCGGCGCGGCGCAGCCTGCGAGGGCCACCGACCCGCTTTACCAAAGCGAGATGAGCCGGCTGCTGGAGATCATGGGAAGTCTCTACTTCCTCGAACCCCTGTGTGGGGAAAAAACCGCCGACTGGCGCAAGCAGGCCGCCGATCTGGTGGCGCTCGACGCCCCCGATCCGGACCGCGAGCAACGGCTCTACGGCGCCTTCAACACCGGCTACGAGGATTATGCCCGCCTCCACCGCCAGTGCACGCCGGCCGCGCGCGAAGCAATGGGGCGCCTGTTCGATGAAGCGCGCACGCGTGCGAGCGATATTCACTCTCGTTATGCAGAGTAACTACGTACGTAATACTCCTAATAAACTCACATTTGCTATTAACCTTTGTCAGATTTAGCTCGCAGAGGCGATAGGGTCTGTGTTAAACATCCATGACAAAGACTTAGTGAGACTCTGTGAATGACCCCTTTCGCCTCTCTCCAGCGGAATGGCGCCCCAGAGCCCGAAGATCGCCAGATCGCCCTCGAGCATCTGGCGCATGCGTGGCACTGTGCCCAGGACGATGGCATCGAATCCCCCGCGATGTCCCATGCTGCCATTTTTGCCGCTCTCGCGGCACTTGTGACCGATTACGGCGAGGATCGTGTCGCCGACTTCATCGCGACACTGCCGACCCGCATTCGTGCCGGCGAGTACACGCTCGAACGAACGCTGCAGTAAGCGCCCGGCCCCATCGTCAGCAATCGCCTTGAGGTGACTATGCCTTGAGGCTCATTGGTGATTCGGCGAAGCGGATCGGCTGGCCCGTCGACGGGGTAACCAGTTCGCCCTGCCACATCACGCGCCTGCCGCGAACGGCCGTACCGACCGGCCAACCGGTCACCGTGACGCCGTCATAGGGCGTCCATCCGGCTTTCGAGGCCACCCAGTCATTGCTGATGGTCTCACGGCGCTTCATGTCGACGATGGTGAAATCGGCATCATAGCCAACGGCGATGCGACCCTTGCCAGCAATGTTGAACAGGCGCTGTGGGCCGGCGCTCGTCATGTCGACGAAACGCTGAAGGCTCATACGCCCAGCGTTGACGTGGTCGAGCATGATCGGCACCAGCGTCTGCACACCCGTCATGCCGGACGGCGAGTCCGGATAGGGCTTGTCCTTTTCAGCCCGTGTGTGCGGCGCGTGGTCGGAACCGAGCACATCGGCAACGCCCCGGTGAACGCCGTCCCAGATACCGGCGCGATGCTCGGCGTCGCGCACCGGCGGATTCATCTGCACATAGGTGCCGAGCCGATCATAGGCTGTTTCGTCCAGCGTCAGGTGATGCGGCGTCACCTCGACGCTGGCGACGTCCTTGTGATCGGCCAGATAGGCCATTTCCTCTTTGGTCGAGATGTGCAGCACATGGATGCGCTTGCCGGTCTTGTGGGCCAGCCTCACCAGGCGCTTGGTGCTCGTCATCGCTGCCTCGACGTCCCGCCAGACCGGATGCGAGGACGGATCGCCGGAGACGCGCAGACCCTTGCGTTCCTCCAGCCGGTACTCGTCTTCCGAGTGGAAGGCAGCGCGGCGGGAAATTGCAGCGAGGATCGCCTCGACCCCGTCGTCATCGGCAACCAGCAGTGAGCCGGTCGAGGACCCCATGAACACCTTGACGCCGGCGCAACCGGGCAGCTTCTCGAGCAGCGGCAGTTCGGCGACATTGTCGTGGGTCCCGCCGACGAAAAAGGCGAAATCGCAATGCATGCGATTGCTGGCGCGGGCGATCTTGTCCTCGAAATCCGCGCGCGTGACGGTCAGCGGATTGGTGTTGGGCATCTCGAACACGCCGGTTACCCCGCCCATCACCGCCGACAGCGAACCCGATTCGAGATCTTCCTTGTGGGTCAGTCCCGGCTCGCGGAAATGAACCTGGGTATCGATGACACCGGGCAGGATGTGCAGACCACCACAATCGATCACTTCTGCGGCGTCCGCGCCCACTTCCGGGCCAAGCCCGGCAATGCGGCCATCGATGACGCCGATATCTGCCTCATGCTCGCCATCGTGATTGACGAGGGTCGCGCGACGAAAAATCGTGTCGTATTGAGACATGAGCCACTCCCCGGGGTCTGTTTGCTCTCGGGTGTATGCGAAGCTGCTATCGCCCTGCAAGTTCGGAGCCAGAAAACATGGCCGTCTACCGCCGACATTCCCGTACGCCCTTCCGCTTTTCCGGTCCGGACGTGCAAAAACTGCTCAACGACGTGCTGACCGGAACCTTCGAGACCGATCCGGACAAGCCGCATTGGTGGGCGCTGCTGAGCCCGCAGGGCAAGATCCAGGCGGAAGGGCTTAACGGCTGGGCCGAAGACGGATTCTGGCTTGATGTCGACCGCTCGGTGGCCGAGGCCTTTTTCAAGCGCATGCGGCTCTACAAGCTGCGCGCCAATGTCGAAATCGCCAACATGGCCGAAACCCATGCCGTCGGCTGGTCCCCGTCGAAGCCCAGTGCGATCGCCCATCGCGATCCGCGCGGTCAGGGGCTCGGCTTTCGCATCATCGCGCCGCTTGCCGATACCTCGTCCTGGCTCGACGAGGATCATGCCTGGCACGTCGCCCGCATTGCCGGTGCGGTAACCGAGCTCGGCCTTGACTATGATGCCGACAGCCACTTCCCCCACGATGTCGGCATGGACCTCCTCGGCGGCATCGATTTCGCCAAGGGCTGCTATGTCGGCCAGGAAGTCGTCTCACGCATGAAGCATCGCGGCACGGCGCGGCGACGCCCGGTCATAGTCGAAGGACAGGGGATGGCTGCCGGTGAATCCGTCTTGACGGGAGGACGCGATGCCGGCGCCCTCGGCATGGAGGTCGACGGATCCGCCATCGCCATCCTTCGGCTCGACCGCATCACCGACCCGGAAAGCGCCACGGTCAACGGTCACAGGGTGTCACTTGCCCTGCCCCAGTGGGCGGACTACGCTTTTGGCGATTCCGGTGGCGTTGGCAAGGCCTGACGCCGCCATTCCGTTTTCGGGGGCATGAAATGGCACGGACACCAGACCGGGCGTGGCAGCGCATGTTGTCGGGACGGCGACTTGATCTGCTCAATCCGTCCCCGGTCGACATCGAGCTTTCCGACATTGCCCACGGGCTGGCGCGCGTAGCGCGCTGGAACGGCCAGACCGTCGGCGACTATCCCTTTTCCGTCGCTCAGCATTCGGTTCTGGTCATGGCGCTGTTCGCCGCCCACAGCCCCGAGGCCCCGGCGCGTGACAGGCTTTACGCCCTGTTGCACGACGCCCCCGAATACGTCATGGGAGACATCATTTCCCCGCTCAAGGCGGCGATGGGCGGCGACTACAAGGATCTCGAGAAAAAGCTCCTGAGCGCCATCCATATCCGTTTCGCGCTGCCGGCCAACCGTCCCGCCGCGCTTGGCCGCGCCATCAAGAAGGCCGACCGCGACTCCGCCTATTTCGAGGCGGTCCACCTCGCGGGATTCGAACCGGAGGAAGCGCGAAAGTATTTTGGCGCTCCCGATATGGCACAGTTCGAGGTCGACGAGTTCGAACGGCTGATCCGGCCCTGGCCGACCCAGGAGGCCCACGACCGTTTCGTCGACGCCTTCCGTGCTCTGGCCGGGGATATTTCCTAACCTTTTGTTTTTACTAGTCTAAGTCGAACAAGACCGCATTTTAGCGGTTAAGGTTTACGCCCGGTTCGCTTTGACCTCCGCCGCTGCGAATGGTTGAAATTCTCTCAACGGAGAGATTTTCGATAGCAGGCGGATATTATCATGAAGGCAAGAATTGTGGCTTTGGCGGCAAGTGCCGCACTTCTGGCAGGCACCACGGCGGCTCTGACCGCCGATCTCGCCAGCCCCGGCTGGATGAACCAGGCCGTCGACACCGCGGCCAGTGTTGCAACCATGACGCCGTCCGATTTCGAACGCATGCAGCCGGTGACATCGGACAGCTTCACCCAGCTCCTGCGCATCGACGAGGAGAGGGCAACCATCGCGCCGACCGTGTCGCGCGAGGTGCTCGACATTCGCAACGTCCGAAAGATCGGCTATGGCCACGAGTCTTCGGTCGAGATCGTCACCACCCCAAGCGGTGTCTATTCGAGCGACGGCATCGCCTCGGCAAACGTGCTTTATCCCGGCGTCGAGACCTCGCCTTCGGCCAAAACCGGCATCGGCATGATCCTGGCGCTGGTCGGTGGCGGCTGGGCGCCGCTTCACCTCGTCGACGGCGGCTCGTTCACCTATTTCGGCAAGGGCTACATGACCTCCGGCAGCACGACCTGTGTGTCCGGCTCCAACTATCGCGGCTGTTTCTAGCCTGATCTGGAGTTGCGCTTTGCCGGCTGCCGGGTTCCCCTGCAGCCGGTTTTCATGTTCGCCGGATTTGGCAACTAGCCGGGCAGTGACGGCGGCGTCGTGCCCTTGGCCCATCTGAAGCGATAGAAGATGTGCTCGCCGATCTTGGTGACGCGCTTCAGTTCGCGTGACCATGACGGATTGACGTAATCGGCATGGTAGTGGGAGGCGTTGGCAATCTCGGTCAGATAGATTTCGCCGCGCAGCACCTTGTCGGCGATTTCCTTGGCGGTTTCCCAGGCCTTCGGCTCAGCGATCCGCTCGGGAATGCCGTCGCACGCGAACGAAAACTGACAGGCGTTGCGCCAGGACTGGTTCTGGTAGACGACGCCGCAGATTGTCGAGGGGTAGAGGTTGGACTTGACCCGGTTGAGCACGACCTGGGCCACTGCCGCCTGACCGCGATAAGACTGGTCGCGGGCTTCGAAATAGATCGCCTCGGCCAAGCACCGGTCCTGCTTGTCGCTCACCCGCATGCTGATCGGCGAGTTGAGGAGACTCGGCGGCGCCGCGGCGCGGGCATAGGCGAGCGCACCTGGAATCTCGGTCGGAACCGGGTCGAGCCGCAAGGCATCGCGGATGGCTGCGAAGGCCGCCGTCATCGGATCGGCGGCAACGCTCGCCACCGTGTAGGCGACGGCGCCTGATCCTGTCGGCACGAATGCTTCCGGAGCAACTTCATCGGCCTTGGCGACAATGGCATGCGGCATCTTCATTTCCAGAAGGCCGTTGCGGAAGACGTCGAAAGCGCTCGCTACCGCGACCGGATCCCTGACCGGCAGCGCCCGCGCCTGCTTTTCCGAGCGGTTCGGACCGGTGAACACGGAAGCACTGAACAAGGTGCCGACGCTGCCGGTAATCGTCTCGTCAATGCCGGCGCCATGCAATTCGGCCCGTGGCATGGCCGACGCCAATGCGGCGGGCACCACGGCCTCGGCATCGGGCGGCAAAGCGGAACGGGCTGTCATGGAATAGGAGGAAAGCACCAGGGGCAAGCCAAGGAGCACCCGGAAGGCAAGGCGTTTCCTGCGCGAACGCACTACGCGGCTGGGCACTCCTGAACGCAACTGCATACGCTTTTGTTACTCAACTCAACTCGCCGCAACGCGCCCCGTTCGAGCAGACTCGGCTCAATGCAAGGCTTTGCCATAATGGGCAATTAACGTTGATGCGACGTAAACATGTGCGCAAAGGCGAACAAATGGCGGTGCCAAGGCCATTTCAGGGCATTCGGATTCTTGGTGAACCAAACGGAAAGACCGCCTCTCTCCGCGGTCAGCCTGCCCTGCGCTGCGATTGCGCCAGCGCCAGGCGCGCCACCGGCACGCGATAGGGCGAGCACGACACATAGTCGATGCCGAGCGAAGCAAAAAAAGCGATCGAGGCCGGATCGCCGGCATGCTCTCCGCAGATACCGACGACGAGGTCGGGATTGGCGGCACGTCCACGTTCAATGGCGATCCGGATCAGCTCGCCGACACCGCGCTGGTCGATGGTGGTAAACGGGTCGCCGTCGTAGAGGCCGCGCCTCAGATAGGCATTGAGAAAGACCGGCGCGTCGTCGCGTGAGATGCCGAAAGTGGTCTGGGTCAGGTCGTTGGTGCCGAACGAAAAGAAATCGACAAATGGCGCGATGTCGCCGGCCCGCATCGCCGCGCGCGGCAGTTCGATCATGGTGCCGAAGGCGATGTGAACGCGGTGATCGTCGAGCACGCCTTCACGTTCGAACACGGCAAAGACCTGCTGGCGCATCAGGCTGACTTCGCGCGGCGAGGACACGAACGGCACCATGATCTCGAGATCGGTCCGGGCCAGCCCGTTGTCGGCGGCTGCCCTGAGGCCGGCGGCCAGCGCCTTGATCTGCATGTCGAGAATTTCGGGATAGGTGATGGCGAGCCGGCAGCCGCGATGACCGAGCATCGGATTGGTTTCCGCCAGCCGGTTGAGCCTCAGGCGCAGTGCCCGCACATCCAGCCCGAGCGAGGCGGCGGTCTCGACAATGTCCTCTTCCGTGCGCGGCAGGAATTCGTGCAGTGGCGGATCGAACAGCCTGACCGTCACCGGCCGTCCCTCCATCACCGCGAACAGGTCGGCGTAGTCGCCCGACTGGTAATCGACCAGAGCCATGAGAGCATTGACTCGATCGGCATGGTTTTCCGAAAGGATCATGCGCCGGAGCCCGACGAGCCGTTCGGGGGAGAAGAACATATGCTCGGAACGCGCCAACCCGATGCCCTCGGCGCCGAAGCTCAGCGCCGTGCGCGCCGATTCGAGGGTTTCGACATTGGTCCTGACCGCAATGGTGCGGCTGGCGTCGGACCAGTCGAGCAGCTTGCCGATGGCGCCGCCGATATGGGGCTGGGAAAGCTTGAGCGCGCCGGAATAGACGGCACCGTCGGTGCCATCGATGGTGATGTGATCGCCGGCTTTCAGTTCCGTCGAGCCGATGCGGCAGCTCATGGCGTGGCTGTCGATCTGCAGGGAGCGGACGCTGGCGACGCAGGGCTTGCCGGAGACGCGGGCGATGATCGCCGCATGCGAATTCTGGCCGCCGCGTGCGGTCAGGATCCCGGTCGCCGCGCTCATGCCCTCGACATCGGCCGGACCGGTTTCGATGGCGACCAGAATGCAATGGCGCCCGCGCGCATTGAGCCGCGCCGCATCTTCGGTGGTGAAGACGATCTCACCGCTTGCCGCGCCCGGCGACACGCCAAGGCCCACCGCAATCGGGGCCTCGTCGTCGCCGGTTTCGAGCTGCGGGTGCAGCAATTGCGGGATGCGCGCCGGATCGGTTCGCAATACGGCCTGATGCGGCGACCACACACCGCGCTCGACCCGGTCGACGGCAGCCTCGAGTTCACCCTCGGCACTGGCGACGAACGGACGGGCCGACATCAGGGCCGGCACGCCGTCGCGGAACGCGAGCAGGCAGACCATGTGCTGGCCGGAGGTGTCGTCCAGCTTTTCAGCAATCTTGCGCGCCGGGGGCGCCGCATCACCAAGACGCGCAACTGCTTCGGGCGGCGGACCGAACGCGCCGGTTTCCGTGTCGCGGGTATTGAAGGCGATGTGCTCGCCGCCGGCCATGGCCTGAACGATGACGATCTGCGCGTCGCGCTCGGTCTGGCCTTCCGGATTCTCCCACAGCGGGCCTTCGGCGGCATAGGAACGGAACGCCTGTTCGATCGCGCGGGCCAGCGGGCGGGTGGTATCGACCGCCTCGCTCTCCTCGCTCGGCGCCGGAATGCCGAGTCGCGCCCGCATCAGCCCGGAGGAATGGCGCGGCGCCGAAGTACGCACCGCCAGCGCCGGCGGCGTGGCGCCACGGGGAACCAGCCGGAACAGCACAGTCACCCAGGTCTTGAGCAGCTTGTTGCCGCCACGGTCACGCTCGGCCATCAGCGCGTTCCACGCGGCCCGGGTAATGACGATGGTCGGCACGGCGCCGAGGCCGGCCGACTGGATGGCATGGAGCCAGCGCGCCTTGCCGGTCAGCAGGCGTTTCTGGGCCGCATCGAGCGCCACACGCCCGTCGGCGGGAGCGATCGCGAACATTTGCCGTGCGAGGGACACTTCCAACTCCCGAGCCCTTGATTCCGGCACTATGGCGCAAGCCGGACCTGGGCCGCAATGCGCCATGCGCGGTGCGGCGACGCGATCGCCTTCTTGACACCGAGGAACCAACTGGCCATCTCATGTGCCCATGAGCGAAAAGCCCCAACTCGAGATCGTCCTATGCGCCCCGCGTGGCTTCTGCGCCGGCGTCGACCGCGCCATCCAGATCGTCGAAGTGGCACTGGAGAAATACGGCGCACCGGTCTATGTCCGCCACGAGATCGTCCACAACAAGTATGTCGTCGACAGTCTCAAGGCCAAAGGCGCCATCTTTGTCGAGGAACTGAGCGAAATCCCCGACACCGAGGCGCCGGTTGTTTTCTCGGCCCATGGCGTGCCCAAATCAGTGCCGGCGGAAGCCAATCAGCGTCAAATGTTCTTTCTCGACGCCACCTGCCCGCTGGTGTCCAAGGTTCATGTCGAGGCGCAGCGCCATTTCGCCGAAGGGCTGGAGACGGTGCTGATCGGACATCGCGGCCACCCCGAGGTCGTCGGCACCATGGGGCAATTGCCCGACGGCACCATCTCCCTTGTCGAGACGGTTGCCGATGCCGAGGCCTTCACGCCGAAGGACCCCGACCAGCTGGCCTTCGTCTCCCAGACGACGCTCTCTGTCGACGACACCGCCGAGATCGTCGCGGTGCTGACGCGGCGTTTCCCCAATATGCGCAAGCAGCACAAGGAAGACATCTGCTACGCCACTACCAACCGCCAGGAAGCGGTCAAGCGCGTCGCGCCCGAAGTCGATGCCATGATCGTCGTCGGCGCGCCGAACTCGTCCAATTCAATGCGGCTGGTCGAGGTGGCCGAGCGCTCCGGGTGCCAGCGCGCCATGCTGGTGCAGCGCGCCGCCGAGATCGACTGGTCGAAATTCGAAGGCATTGCCCGGCTCGGCATCACTGCCGGCGCCTCGGCTCCCGAAATGCTGGTTGACGAGATCATCGAGGCCTTCGGTTCGCGCTACGCCATCTCGGTTACCTCCCGCGTCACCGCGCGCGAAGACATCGCCTTCAACCTGCCGCGCGAATTGCGTTCGGTGCCGGCGTGACGCTCGAAACGGTTCTGGAGACGGAGCGCCTGCGGCTGACCAACTGGCTGCCAGAGAACCTGCCCGACCTCGAACGCCTTCATGGCGATCCGCAGGTGGCACGTTTTCTGACACTTTCTGGTATCCCCTGGACATCAAAACAGTGCGAAACTGCCCTTCACACCTGGATGGACCTGTTCTCGACCTCGCGCCTCGGCAAGCTGCGTGTGATCCGCAAGGCGGATGGTCACCTCGTCGGACGCGCAGGTTTCGGCATTTATCCCCCCACAGGCGAGCCCGAGCTAGGCTACGCCCTTTATCGCGAGCACTGGGGACACGGTTATGCCCTCGAAGCAGCGTCGGGCCTGCGCGACTGGATCTTCAAGAGCACGGATCATGACCACTTCATCGGTTTGGCCGATACGCGCAACACGGCGTCTTTGCGCATTCTTGGCGCCATCGGCATGACGAAAACCCATCTAGATCAGGACCCGAACGGGCTCTTCTGCCAGTTTCATGTTTTCCGGAGGGCCGATTGGCATGGCCAGTAAAGTCATCATCCACACCGACGGCGCTTGTTCGGGCAACCCCGGCCCCGGCGGCTGGGGCGTGGTGCTGCAGTTCGGTGACCATCTGAAGGAGATGAAGGGCGGCGCAGCGGAAACCACCAACAACCGCATGGAAATGACCGCCGCCATCGAGGCGCTCAATGCCCTGAGCCGCGCCTGCGATATCGAACTGCACACCGACAGCACCTATCTGCGCGACGGTCTGACCAAGTGGATATACGGCTGGAAAAAGAACGGCTGGAAGACCGCCGACAAGAAGCCGGTGAAAAATCTCGATCTCTGGCAGGCGCTTGAAGAAGCCGCCGCCCGGCACAGGATCGACTGGCGCTGGGTCAAGGGCCATGCCGGCGACGAGATGAACGAACGCGCCGACGCCCTTGCCACCGAAGGCATGGCGCCGTTCAAGCCGAAGAAGAAGTCAAAGGGAGATCAGGAGGCGGACGCCTCCCCTGAGATCAGCTATTCGGAAAAGCCGCCGTTTTAGGCTTCGATGTCATCCCGGGGCGTGACCCCGGGATCCACTCCCGTCCTCGGCGAACCGAGAACGCTTGTCCGAAACACGTCGTCATTCCCGACCTGATCGGGAATCCAGTGCGATGCGTCTGCCGAGCGTGAGAGTCCTTTCGCGCGCAGGGCTGCACGCGGCTGGATTCCCGTTTTCACGGGAATGACGCCGCGGTGGACGTTTTCCGTCGCATTGCTACAAGCCGGAAACGACCATGGGTCCCGGGATCAAGTCCCGGGACGACACTGGTGCTGGACCGGTTTTCGCAGAACGCCTAGCCGCTGACCTTCGAGAAATCGGCCACCAGATGCATGGTGTCCCTCAGGCCTGCCAAGAGCTTGAGGCGGTTGATGCGCACGGCCTCGTCCGGGTCGTTGACCAGCACCTTGTCGAAGAAAGCGTCGACCGGCTGCCTCAGCGTCGCCAACTGCTCGATGGCGCCGGCATAGTCGTTGTCAGAGACATGTGTCGACACGTTCGAGGAGGTTTCGGCAACGGCGCCGGCAAGCGCCTGTTCCTCGTCGAGCGCCAGCAGCGCGGTATCGATCTTGCCGGAATAGCTCGTTTTGTCCTTCTTCTCCTCCGCGGCAAGGATATTGGCCCCACGCTTGTAGCCGGCGAGAAGTGACTGCCCCGCCTCGGTGTCGAGCAGCTCGGAGAGCGCCTTGACGCGGCGGGTGATTTCGAGGACGTCGTCGCTGCCCTCGGAGATGACGGCATCGACGAGGTCATAGCGGGCCCCCTGGTCTCGCAGCATCACCTTCAACCGATCATGGAAGAATGACAAAAGATCGGGCTCGACCTTGAGCGGGAAGCTCAGGTTGTTCTCGACGATGATGCGGATGACGCCGAGCGCAGCGCGCCTCAGCGCATAGGGGTCGCGCGAACCGGTCGGCTTTTCGTCGATCGACCAGAACCCCGTCAGCGTGTCGAGCTTGTCGGCGAGCGCCACCGCGATCGAGACCGGCGTGGTCGGCACTTCGTCGGACGGGCCGAGCGGCTTGTAATGCATCTCCAGCGCTTCGGCGATCTCGGGCTTTTCGCCCTGAGCCTCGGCGTAGTAGCGCCCCATCAGCCCCTGCAGTTCCGGGAACTCGCCAACCATGCCGGTCGGCAGATCGGCCTTGGCCAGCCGCGCGGCGCGCCTGGCGTCATCGGCGCCGGCACCGACCAGCGGCGCGATCTCGGCAGCGAGCTTTTCCAGCCGCTCGACGCGCTGATATTGCGTGCCGAGCTTGGCGTGGAAAACCGATTCCTTGAGCTTCTCGACCCGATCCTCAAGCTTCACGTTGAGGTCGGTCTTGTAGAAGAACAGCGCATCGGACAGGCGCGCCCGGATGACCTTGGCATTGCCGGCGGTGATCACGGCGCCGCCGTCAGCAGCTTCCATGTTGGAGGTGATGATGAAGTTCGGCGCCAGCTTGCCGGTCTTGGCATCGCGCAAGCAGAAGCATTTCTGGTTGGCGCGGATGGTCGCGATGATGACCTCTTCGGGCAGCGACAGGTATTCGGGATCGAAATCGCCCATCAACACGACCGGGTATTCGACCAGCCCTGCGACTTCGGCCAGAAGCCCCTCGTCCTCGATCAGCGTCAGCCCGCGCGCAAAGGCGAGTTGCTCGGCTTCGGCGCGGATGATCTCGGCCCGCCGGGCCGGATCGAGCACGACCTTGGCCTTGTCGAGCGCCTGCACATAATCGTCGAAACGCTTGACCTTGATGGCGTCGGGGCTGAGGAACCTGTGCCCGAACGTTGTGTTGCCGGACGCCAGGCCGTCGACATCGAACGAGACCACTTCCGGCTCGTCGTTCTCGGTGCCGAAGGTCGCGGTGATAGCGCGCAGCGGACGCACCCAGTTTAGACTCCCCGCACCCCAGCGCTGCGATTTCGCCCAAGGGAAGGACGTGATCGTCTGCGGCAGAACCGCCTGAAGAATTTCGGTCGCGGCGCGCCCCTTTTTCTCGATCACCGCGACGTAGAATTCGCCCTTCTTGGGATCGGAGTCGATCTTGGCTTCGTCGATGGAACTCAAGCCGGCGCCGCGCAGGAAGCCTTCGATGGCCTTGTCGGGCGAACCGACACGCGGGCCCTTCTTTTCCTCGCGCGTGTCGGGCGAGGCGGCGGGAAGGCCGGTCACGGTCAGGGCCAGACGGCGCGGCGTGGCGAAGCTCGCGGCGCTTTCGTAGACGAGGCCGTTGTCGACCAGCGCATCGGTGACGAGTTTCTTGAGGTCGTCGGCCGCCTTCTTCTGGAATCGGGCGGGGATTTCCTCGGAGAACAGTTCGAGCAGCAGTTCGGGCATGATGCCACCAGACAATGGATTTGAGGCGCGGCTTGCCTAACAGGCGCGAACGTGAATGTCTATTGGCGAACCGGATCGAGAGCGATGAACGACACCCAAAGACCTGCCATTTTTCGCGACGCCGACGCCGAGACGATTGCCCGTGTGTGCGCGCTTGTCGCTGCTTCCGGGCACGGCGCGCTGGCGACGCTCGAGCCGGAAACGGGACATCCTGTCGCGACGCGGGTCGGGCTTTCGACACTCGAAGACGGCTCGCCGCTGATCTTCGTTTCGATGCTCGCGGCCCACACGCCGGCGCTTCTCAGCGATTCACGCTGCTCGCTTCTCATCGGCGAGGTTGGCCGCGGCGACCCGGTGGCCCATCCGCGCGCAACGCTGTTCTGCCGGGCAGAGCGGATCGAACGCGAAACCGATGCGGGCAACGATGCCCTCGCCCGCTATCTCGCCTCCAATCCCAAGGCGAAACTCTATGCCGGCCTGCCCGATTTCATCCTGTTCCGCCTCAGGATCGAGCGTGTCACCTATAATGGCGGCTTCGGCAAGGCCTTCAGGATGAGCGGCGAGGCCTATTACGGAGGGTAGAATTGCCTTCCGCCTCCCTCCCCCTTTTGGGGAGGGATCAAGGGTAGGATCGGCGAGGCGCCAGCCTCGCACGAGACAAGTTTCGGACGCCCGCGACCGCGAGGCACCCCACCCGACCCGGCTGCGCCGGGCCACCCTCCCCATCAATGGGAGGGAAACGGGCCAATAGCTGCCAACCATCATCACAGCCACCCCCTCCACCGTCTCGCGACGGTTCCCCTCCCCCGCGCTGCGAGGGAGGATTGAAGCGGCACCATCCTTGTCTTCCCCATGCAATGGGGAGGGGGACCATGCAGAGCATGGTGGAGGGGTTATGCCCTTCGACCCTAGGCCAGTACGATGCCTACCAGCCGCCGCCGCCACCGCCGCCGCCGCCGCCGCCGGACGAGCCACCTCCGCCTCCACCGGAGGACGATGACGAGGATGGCTGCGCCGCGATCATTGCCGCGCTCATGCCGGCGGCAAAGGACGACACCGTCCGGCTCATCGACCCGGCCGAAAAATCCGAACCCGTATTCCAGTGCGGATGATAGGTCGTCCCGCGGGCGTCGCTGACAGCGTTGCGGGCAAGATCGCCCTCGAAACGCTCGGTCCACGGTTTTTCGACGCCGAGGGCAACGGCAAAGGGCAGGATCGTCTCGAACCGCGACACCGTCATTTCCGGCTCGCCGCGGAAGTTGAGGCGCTCTTTCTCGGCGGTCTCCAGATACATCTTGAAGCCGTCGATCTTGTCCATGATCTCACGGCCCAGCGGCGTCGGCGCCCGCATGATGAAGCCGAAGAAGATGTTGAGCACCAGGATGGAAACGACCGCGACCATCGGCATGTCGATATTGATGCCGGCAAAGATATCGGAAGCAGCCAGGGCCAGCGAGCCGCCGATATTGATGAAGGCAAACCCGATCCACACCGCGATGAAGATGCGGACGAATATCGAGCCGCGCATGCCGGCGCCGAACACCGTGCCGAGAATGGTCAGCATGACCGAGGCAAAAAAGGCGATGAACGCGACTTCGGGATCGAGCACGCCGAAAAACAGCATGGCCCCAATAGCTATCACCGAAAGCAGAATGGAAAGAATGGAATAGCCGATATTGTAGCTGAACCAGGCCTTCTTGTCGGTTCCCGTCGCCGCCTTGGTGAACCGGCCCTTCTGCGTGTTGAGTGCTGGCCCGGACTTCTTGTCGACCTTCACGGTGCCGAGGCCGCTGAAATAGTCGAAAAGCTCCCGTTCCTCCTTGGGCAGATCCTCGGGCAAGTCCGCCTCGACGGCGGTAATGGTGTTCTTCTTGCCGTCCTTGCCGAGCACCAGCAGCCCCTTGACGGCAAGGTCGATCATGCCGGCGGTAAAGGCCAGCCAGCCCGAGCGTTTCCAGCCCATGCGGTGGATATAGTGGGCGCGCGCCGGCGACAGGCCTTCGGGCGGATGGAACAGCGGGATGATCGTGCCCTTGGGCGGGTCACGCCCCACCTTGTTCCAGGCCCAGAGATTGTAGAGCAGCACGGCCAGCATGCCGAGGGCGGGCAGGATGTCGGCGCGGTGGTCGGAGACATAGTTGAGGGCGCCGGCCGCGCCACCAGGTGCCACGAGCACGCCCTTTTCGAAGCTCGCCGAGACCGTCATGCCTTCATAGGGAGCAAGGGAGCGCGTGGCGCGGAAGATCGCCCTGTTGTCAGCCGGCTTTGAAATCGCCACCGCCTGCTCACTCGAACCAAAGGCGCCGGTATAGCCCTGAAGGTCGCCGATCACCGCGCCTTCCGGCAAGGTGACGGCAGCGACGGCGCTTTCGATCGGGAATTCCCAGTAATTGCCGGTGGCATTCCAGTAAAGCTCGTCATGGTCGGCAAACCGCCGGCCCATGCGCGTCATCGTATAATCGATCGTATAGGTGTACTGCGCCGGGGTTTCCAGGAAGACGTCGCCGTCCCCGATATAGATCCGCAGCCCGTTCTCGATGCCTTCGGTGTGATAGGGCTCGGCCCGGCCGCCGCGCTTGACCGCATTGATGGTCAGGTCCGAGTAGAGCTTCGAGCCGTCGTCATTGATCATGACGGTGGGAATGTCGCGGAAAATGCCGCGCCTGATGCTTTGCCCCTCGGCCCGGACCGTGATGGTCTCGACGACGCGCACCGAGCCGTCGGTTGCAAGCGTGACGTCCGAGGCGAAGGTCCGGATGACCTCCTCGGCCTGGGCGACCGACAACGACGCCAGCGGCAGAATGGCAGCAAACGCAAGCGCCGCGAGCGCCCGTGCGAGCATCTTCATGATTTACCCCCACAAAAGAGCGGTTTAGCCGAAACTCACGTCCGGAACGGCCCGGTCGTTCGGATTGTCGAGTTCGAAATACTCGGCCTTGGAAAACTGGAACATGTTGGCGACGATATTGGACGGGAAGCTTTCGACGGTGACGTTGAGATTGCGCACGGTGCCATTGTAGTAGCGCCGCGACATCTGGATCTCGTTCTCAACCGTCTGCAGCGATCCCTGGAACTCGAGGAACGTCGTGTTGGCCTTGAGGTCCGGATAGGCCTCGGCCACGGCAAACAACTTGCCGAGCGCCTGGGTCAGCATGCCCTCGGCCCTGCCGCGTTCGGCCGGACCGGCATTGCCGGCGGCCTGCACCGAGGCGCGGGCCTCGGTCACCGCTTCGAGCGTCTGGCGCTCGTGGGTCATGTAGCCCTTCACCGTTTCGAGCATGTTGGGGATGAGATCGGCGCGGCGCTTCAACTGCACGTCGATGCCGGACCACCCTTCCTCGGCGAGCTGGCGGTTCCTGACCAGCGAGTTGTAGATGAAAATCGCATAGCCGGCCGCGACCACAATGATGAGAAGGAGAATCCAGAAAAATTCCATTTTGCGTGCGCCTCCCGATACTTGCTTCCTTGGCAGAATACTCGCACCGGTGCGGGCGAAGCTCAAGTCGCACCGCCATGCACCGCACATTATTCGCGTTGGCGCATGGAGCCCGCCAGGAAGGCGAATACGCCGCACCGCGCCGGCGCGGCTTTCACTTGAACGGCCTGGAAGCACTTCATACCTGCTTGACGATGCCGAAACCCCGGGAGCACCGATATGGCCGGTTCCAGCAACTCGATCCTGCTACGTTTTCCGCCCATCGCCCTGTTCGTCATCGTCTTCCTGGCCGGCTTCGCCATCGAGGTTCTGGCTCTCGGCGCGCCTCATCCTGCGGCGCCCGACGATCCGCTGTTCTGGATCGGGCTGGTCGTATCGCTTCCTGCTGCCTATTTCGGGATCGGCGCCTGGGCCATGTTCCGCATGCGTCATCTGGCGCTGATGCCCGGAGATGCACTGAAAAAGCTGGTCGATGACGGGCCGTTCCGGTTCTCGCGCAACCCGATGTATCTCGGGCTGGCCCTGCTTCATCTCGCGCTCAGTCTGCTGCTCGGCCTGCCGCTGACGGCGCTGACGCTGTTCGTCTCGCTGGCCATCATGCAGTTCATCGTCATCCCCTTCGAGGAAGACTGCATGGCCAAGAGCTTCGGCGCCGACTATGCCGATTACCGTCAGCGCGTCAGGCGCTGGATCTAGACCGATCCCTGTGGCGCGTTCTCGACCGGTTCGGGCGCAGCCGCCCCCTCGCCCTGCGGACCGGCGCGGGGCCCGACAAGATCGTCCGGCACGTCGCGCGGATCGATGGTCTTCGGCTTGAACTTCCGCATCAGCCCATAGGTCGCGGGAATGGTCACCGCGACGAAGGCGAACAGACCGAGCATGACCGGCTGCGGCGACAGCTCGAAGGCACCGATGACCACAAGCAGCACGGCGGCGAGTACGATCAGCATGCCTATCGCAACCCTGAGCATGGCGAGATCAAGCGGCCTGCCGCGGGTGAAGACAGCATCCGGAGTAGCGTCGGCAATCCTTGCGAGCAATTCCCGGACGAAAGGGCCATAGGCGGCGGCGCGGTTCTCGCAGGAGGTTATGCTGGCGAAATGCACCGTGCCGAAGACGAGGCGCTTCCCGTTCTTCGGCCGGATCGTGCAATTGGCCGCCATACCGTATTGCGACATGCCGACCGTCAGGTTCACTTGGCGCACATTGTCATAGGCGATGCGCCCCTCGCCGCTCTCACTTGTCCTCACCAGTGCATCCGGCAACAAGCGAAAGTGCATTTCCTTTTCGATCAACCGTGAGCGGATGTCGTAGGTCGTCTTGGCCATTGTCTCCCCCCGGAACAGACCAGCGTGACCAAGTATTTGCGCAGGAACGCTTGTCGGCAAGCAGCGCAAGTTGCGACCTGTTGGGCAAAAAAGAACCGGGATCGCGGTCCCGGTTCTTGTGCTTGATCTTTCTGGAATAGGTCTTGCGGCTTCTCACCACCTGGGCCCGATGCCGGGCCTCGGCTAGCGACCGCGCCGCAAGGTTTTGCGGCGTGCCTGGTTTTCGCTTTCCGGACATTCTTGATCTCCTAATAAAAATCGCCCGCTACTCTGGAAACAAATCAGAAAACAGGCAATAATTCAGGAGCGGACTCAGCTGAACATTTGAATTATAAAAAGCCTGCTTTTCAGTTGACTTGCAACTGTTCGTCGAGTCCGTCCACTGAAGATTGGGGGGAATACCACATCATGAATATCAGTGCACCCAAGCAGATCACCGTCATCGTCGCCATCATCCTGGTCATCCTCGGGCTGCTGCCGATGTTCGGCCTGGGCTTCGGCGTCGAAACCCTTCTGAGCTGGGGCGTCCTGGCCGGATTCATCGTCCTGCTGGCCGGCGTTCTGTTCGAAGGCGTGTGACGCCTGACGACACTCCGTGAAAATCATGGGCAGCGCATCGTGCGCCGCCCGCTTCACGCGTAAGCAAAACAAGCTTCCGGAGCCCATCGCTGCAACCGGTTCCTGGCGCGCTACAGTGCCATGATCATGTGGATGTCTTCGGGCTCGAGAGCAAGCAGCTCGGGAATGGGCTGGTCGGTCGGTGCGAAACCTGCATCGAGGTAGAAACCGACTGCCGAGCGCGTCGGCGTCGCCGTGACATAGAGCTGCGTGTGGCCACTGTTGCGGGCCTCGGCAAGAACCGTCTGGAACAGCTGCGCGCCAAGGCCATGTCTGCGCCAGCCTGCCGTGACATGCAAAAAGGACAATTGCGCCATGCCCGGCGCGATGTTCGGGGTCACCATGGCGATGCCGATCAGGCTGTCGCCGTCGAACGCTCCCACCGCCCGCGCGCTGCGCCGCATGTGACCGCGGCAGAATTCGATGGTTTCTGGCAGATCGTCCCAGCCGCCATCAAACGGCGTTATCGGTTCGAGTCGGATATCGCACCCTGTCTGCCTGTAGAAGGCATCGACATGTTCCATGCGATCGATCTCGACGATCCGATCGACGTCCTCGAGGCTCAAATCCCTGAAAACCGGCGTCGCCATGGCTCGAAGACCTTCGGTTCGGGCCTACTCCGCGCCGACATCTGCCTGTTCATGGTCGGCTAGGTGGACATAAATGTTTCAATGCACCCGCAATCGGATCTAATATAGTATTCGTGTTTCTACTTATTGCTACAAAATGCTTTTCCCAATTTGCTTTTCTCCATTTTATTTATAGTTACGCCGAATCGAGACTCATCTCCATATATGACCGCAAGTGTCCTCTCATTTAAATTAATCCCATCCAGCTGATCAGAATAAGTTCGAAATCCGTCAATTCTCAGATCTGGATCTAGAACTTTCACATCAATATCACCCGGCCATTTATGATCAAAATTTTGTTTCGCCACAACGTATCCGCATAATACTGATTCCTCCTTTTCGGAATTATTGTGGAATAATATTAGAACTGACCTTGGAAATATAACAATAGATGAATATATTGCGAGACAAGATAAAACTATAATCCCTATATTTCCAATATTATTTTTGGCGTATCTACCTGCATACCGCTCGTCTTGTATCGCGAAGCTATGCGCGCTCTTAAATACAAATATTGAGAACCCCAAAAACGACATGGATAATAATAAACTCAGAAAAATAAATAGCGGAGAGTATACCCATTTTGGAGCAGCGTAATTTGGCGAATAAGAATACGTAAATGTTAAAACACAAATAATCGCCAAAAAGGAGAAGTAAAATACGGCAATCGCAGTCTTTCTCACGAGAACAGCAATTCGTGAGCTGCGCATACTCATTTAGGGCACACTACGCCGCGCCGCCGCCGGCGGTCTTCAGCCAAGCGCCGCCGCAGGCCTTGGCTAGTTCGCGGATCCTGAGGATGTAGGACTGGCGTTCGGTGACCGAGATCACCCCGCGCGCGTCGAGCAGGTTGAAGTAGTGCGAGGCCTTGATGCACTGCTCGTATGCAGGCAGCGCCAAGAGGTGCTTGTCGCCCTGATCGCCCTTTTCGAGTAGCGCCTTGCACTCGGCCTCGGCGTCGGCGAAGTGCCGGAACAGCATCTCGGTATCGGCGTATTCGAAATTGTAGCGCGAACTCTCCTGCTCGTTCTGCAGGAAGACGTCACCATAGGTGACCTTGTCGTTCTCACCGCCGTTGAAGTTCAGGTCATAGACGTTCTCGACATCCTGGATATACATGGCGAGGCGCTCGAGCCCGTAGGTCAGTTCGCCCGCGACCGGGTTGCAGTCGAAACCGGCGACCTGTTGGAAATAGGTGAACTGGGAAACTTCCATCCCGTCGCACCACACTTCCCAGCCGAGGCCCCAGGCACCGAGCGTCGGGCTCTCCCAGTCGTCCTCGACGAAACGCAGGTCGTGGACCTTGGGATCGATGCCGATGGCATAAAGCGATTCCAGGTAGAGCTGCTGGATTTCGGGCGGCGACGGCTTCAGGATCACCTGGAACTGGTAGTAGTGCTGCAGCCGGTTCGGGTTCTCGCCATAGCGTCCGTCGGTCGGCCGGCGCGAGGGCTGCACATAGGCGGCGTTCCACGTCTTCGGCCCCAATGCCCGCAAGGTCGTTGCCGGATGGAAGGTGCCGGCGCCCATCTGCATGTCGTAGGGCTGCAGGATGACGCAACCCTTGGCCGCCCAGTAATCCTGCAGCGTCAGGATCAGGCCCTGGAACGAAGTTTTCGGGTCGAGATAGGCGGGACGAGTATCGGTCATGGGGATGGTCCGTCGGGACGGGAAATTCGCGGCGGACCCTAGTGGCGTGCTCGGGGGCGGTCAAGCGGCATGCACGCCTAGGACGTGAGGCGAATAATCCGCACCGCATACCATCCGGCCGAGGAGACCGCACCAACCGGCATATCCGCCAGGGCGTCGATCTTCCGGCGCGTCACATTGAACCTTTGTGGATCGAGGTGCTGCTCGATGAAACCGAGCCCCGGCGCATAAGCAAACAGCCCTCCGGGCTTGAGCGCATCGAGAATGCGCATGTAGTGCCGGGCATAGCGCACTGCCCGCTCGGTCCTGCCGAGATGGGCGTTGAGGAAATGCAGGGAAAACGAATGGTGGGCGATGATGGTGCCCCACGAACCGGGCGCGAGCGGCGCGTCGAACCACGATCCCTGGAACAGGCCTGGACTTTCCGCCACCAACCGGTCGATGCCATAGGCATCGCGCCCGGTCTGCCTCAAATAGGCGACGAGCGTGGCAGCGCGCCCGCATCCGAGATCGAGAATTGGTCCCATGAGATCGACGGAATCGAGGCCAAGCAGATCGAGCTGCAATAGCGCGCTGTAGGAACCGCAGACGACAGTGTCATCGGCCGTATCGGCCCACTCGAGCGCATCGACCTCGGCAAGCCGGGACCGGGTCCATGCGCAAAGGCGGTCGTGATGGGCGACGAGCGGCGGACACTCCGTCGACGTCGAGACCCCCGCCGACAGCCAGTCGCGCGTTTCGGCAACGAACTGACGATAGATGGCGCCAAGATCGCGCCGCTCGGCATCGCCGAGCTCAAGATACTGATACTGCTCGGCGAGGAAATCATACATGCCGGCGGCCATGCGTGCCGCCATCGCCTCGCGCGTGTCCGCTTGGTCGAACTGCTTGAGCAGTCCGGCATGATTCTGTGCGATTGCCGTTTCGATCCGTGCCGACATCTGCCGCAGCTCCGGCTCATGGCGGGCAACGTCCTGGATGCTGAAACGGGCGCTATCCCGCAGCCTCAAGGCCAATATGTGCTCGAATGCGTCCATGCTCCGGCTCCCGGACGGCAAGCTCGACCTGCCGGCATTCGGGTTCAACCGGCGAAATGCCACGGCAAGGTTGCACTGCCCCTGCCGGTGCGCGGCAGTTCGCAGTCAATGGCCCAAATGCAAAACGGCGCCCGAAGGCGCCGCCATGAAACGGAGACGCAACCGTTCGCTCAGTTGAACAGAACGTTCAGATCGAGAATGGAGATCAGCTTGTCCTCAGTGCGGACGATGGTCCAGACCTTGCCATCCTTTTCCGGCGGATCGGCGAAGTTCTTCGGCTCCGCATCGACGATATCGGAGACATTGTCGACCGCAAGCCCGACGTCGCGGCCATTGATGGCAACGACCAGCACCACCTGCCCGGTCCGCTCCTCATCGCTGCGGCCGCCCGAGCCGAGCACTGCCGACAGGTCGAACACCTCGACGATGCACCCGCGAATGTCGAGTACCCCGCATGCGCCGAACCCCTGGTCGGGCAATTGCGTGGTTGGCGTCCAGCTGCGGATTTCGCGCACGGCCATGATGTCGATGCCATAGGCATTTTTGCCAATGCCGAAGGTCACGAATTGGCGCGTCGTGTAGAGGCCAGCCTCGTTCTCGGGCATCTGGGGCTCGGAATGATCAAGCATGGGGGCAGCAGTGCTCATGGCAAATCGATCCTCAACTGCAACGTCGCACACGGCCTTGCCGGCCGGATGCCATAACGCCTTCGGGTCCGCAGCGCCGCCGGGATGGTCTTTGCTTCCACACGTGGCGCAAGTTCTCTGCAACCACTCTAGCCGGACGATGTTAATGCAATAGAAACGAAATCCGCCCGAATTTGAAAAACAGGCATGTGTCAAAACTGCGTTTTCTATCCAGTTGCTGGCCGCTGCCGGGTAAAACGCGTTCGGGCGAAGGTTTCGTGCCATTCATAGTGCATGGGCACTGATGATTCGCCGGCCGGGCGCGGCCCGGCATGTGGCCGCCCGAATCGGGGCATTCAGAGCCGGTCTTCGTCCTTCTTGCGGAAAACGCCATCCTCGTCGCGCTTCAGATCGATGACATCGGGCCGCTGGCGTTCCTTGAGGTCACGTTCACGGACCTTCTCGTCCATCTCGCGAAAACGCCCCTTCCAGTCGTCGATGATCTTCTTGATAGCGAAATAGACGATGCCGGCGATGACGGCATAGATGACGATGCGCAGAACGATGCCGGACATATATTGGTCCTAAAGTCCGAAACGCGACCAGATCGAGCGATCCTCGACGGCGGCGATGAGATCGGCGCCGAACCCGGCGCTGCCGCCAAGTGCCGACATGCCGAAACGCGGCATCTGCAAAAGCGGCCGCTTGGGTCCGAATGCCTTGATCCTGACCTTCTTGCCGAAGCGCGTTGTCAGCGTCTCGTGGATATCCCCGAGACCGTCGACAAGCCCGAGTTCGAGTCCGCGCACGGCCGTCCACCATTCTCCGGTGAACAATTCGTCGTCGGGAGCGGTGAACCGCTCCCCGCGCCGCGCCTTCACATAGTCGATGAAGACCTGGTGGATCGCCAGTTCGGACGCCTTGATGCGGGCGACATCCTCTTCCTTTTCAGGCAGGAACGGGTCGAGCGTCGACTTGTTCTTGCCCGCCGTGTAGAGGCGCCGGGAAATGCCGAGCTTCTTGATCGCCTCGTCGAAGCCGAAACTCGACATGATCACCCCGACCGAACCGACGATCGAGGACGGATCGGCGATGATCTCGTCGCCGGCACTGGCGATGAAATAGCCGCCGGAAGCGGCGACGTCCTCGACAAAGACCAGGACCTGCTTCTCGTGTTCCTCGGCGAGGTCGCGAATGCGCTTGGCGATCAGGCGCGACTGCACCGCCGAGCCGCCGGGCGAATTGATGACGAGGGCGACGGCCGGGGCGTTCTTGATCGAGAAGGCCCGCTTCAGCACCGGTGCGAAGGTGGCGATATTGATGCGGCCTGGACGCAGTTCGGAGGCGATCACGCCCTGAAGGCGGACCATCGGCACGACAGGCGGGCGATTGAACAGCCGGCCGACGCGAGTGCCGAGCGCATTGGCGAAGGAACTGAAACTGGTGTCGGACATCTGGCGGCTCCCAAAATCTTTGATCCTAGATAGGCGACAACCAGGCCGCTTTCCACCGTGCCGGCAAAATTACCAGTCCAGTTTCGTTTCACCGCGCAATACCTTGGCGATCTCCGGGGCGAATTCATTGCCACCCGGGCCGTGCAGCACCAGCGGCGGCAGAAGCTGCAGCCGCGCGCGCGACCCCTTGATGCCGCGGATGAGCACGCGCCCGGCCACCGCGCCGGGCCGGGCGGCGACGGGCAGGACCGTGATGGCGCCGAATCTCCGGGCGAAACCGGCCAGCGCATCGCCGAGCCGTTCGGCGGGCAGGATGAAGATCGCCACTCCGCGAGGCGAGGCCGCTGCCGCTGCCGCGCGCAGCCAAAGGTCGAGCTCGGTGCTTTCGGCGTGACGCGCCGCATTACGCCCCGCCTCGCCGGCCGGCGTGCCGCGGCCTTTCTCGAAAAACGGTGGATTGGCGATGACCGCATCGAATGCGTCGGGGGTCAGTCCGGCCGCCTGCCGCGCCGGTCCGGACGCCGTCACATCCGCCGCGACCGCTTCGACGCGCGCAGCGAGCCCGTTGCCCGTGATGTTTTCCCGCGCCAGCCCCAGCGCCATGGCATCGCGTTCGGCCAGAAGGACGCTTGCACTCTTCGCCCACCATGCGGCGACCAGTCCGGCAGCACCGACCCCGGCGCCAAGATCGAGAATGCGGCCGGCGCTTTCGGGCACCGAGGCGCCGAGCAGGACCGAATCCGATCCGGCCCGAAACCCGCGCAGCGGCTGGACGAGCGTCAGCCGCCCGTCGAGGAAGGCGTCTTTGGAAGTGTTTTCACGTTTTACAAAGGTGTCAGTCTGGTCTACGCACATGGCAGGGCCGGTTGATTTTGTCGCCAAGTCTAGTTGGGCAGGCGCTCCGGCTCAATCGCTGCAGGAATGGGGCCAGCGCGAGGAGCAAAATGGGGTTCACCGCCGTGAGTAGACCGGACGGCACTGCCGGCGCCGACGCACTGGAGCGTCTGATCGCCGAAACCCAGTCCGACATGGAGAAGGTCAACGCGCTCATTCTCGATCGCGCCCGTTCGCATGTCGACATGGTGCCCGAGCTCGCCCGCTATCTCATCGAGTCCGGCGGCAAGAGATTGCGCCCGATGCTGACCCTTGCCAGCACCGCGCTGTTCGGACCCGGCAATGGCAACCAGATCTTCTACGCCGCTTCGGTCGAGTTCATGCACAACGCCACTCTTTTGCACGACGACGTTGTCGATGAATCCGACATGCGCCGCGGCAAGCCGGCGGCCCGCAAGATCTGGGGCAACCAGGCCAGCGTCCTGGTCGGCGACTTCCTGCTCGGTCAGGCCTTCCTGATGATGGTCGAAACCGGCGATCTCAAGGCGCTGCACGTTCTATCCGAAGCGGCAACGGTGATTGCCGAGGGCGAGGTCTTCCAGCTCGCCAAGTCCAGGGATCTCGAGGCAAGCCGCGAGGACTATGCCGAGGTCATCCGCGCCAAGACAGCGACCCTTTTCGAAGCGGCGACAACCGTCGGCGCCATGGCCGGCGGCGCCGATTCGGCTGCGCAAAAGGCGCTCGGCACCTATGGCGGCGAACTCGGATGGGCCTTCCAGCTCATCGACGACGTTCTCGACTACGGTGGCGCCAGCGGCCAGCTCGGCAAGAACACCGGCGACGACCTGCGCGAGGGCAAGATGACCCTGCCGGTCATCCTGGCGCTCGAAGCTGCCACCGAGACGGAGCGCGGAACCATCACCGCCGCGCTCGGCAACCCGGAAGCCAACCAGCAGGCCGTGGCGGACGTCATGGCCATCATGGACAGATACGGCACCCTGGCAGCGACGCTCGCCGAAGCCCATTGCCACGCGGAAAAGGCCAAGCAGGCGCTTGAGGCCATCCCGGCCTCGGCTATGCGTGACATCCTTGCCGACACCGCCGATTTCTGTGTGGCGCGCGCCTACTAGGGGCGAGGTCTGATCAGGTAGCGGATACGGCGCGACCGGCCTTTCGTTCAGACGGAGCTCCGGCTCTAGCCCAAATCGAGCGGCGCTGCCGCCACCCAGGATTCAGGGAAGCTCTCGCGCATCTGCTGCGCCGCCAGATGGGCCAGCGACGCCGAGCCGAACAGGCCGAACACGGTGGCACCCGAACCCGACATGCGTGCGGCAACGCAACCGGGCGTTGCTTCGAGCCTGGCGATCAGTTCACCGATCACCGGCACAAGCTCGACCGCCGCCGCCTGCAGGTCATTGCGGGTTTCGGTGACCCAAAGCCCGAGCACGGCGGCATGGCTGAGTGGCCGGGGAATATCCGGCAGACCGGGATTGTCATGCTTATTCAGCCGCCGGAACACGTCGGCGGTTGAAACCGGCACCAACGGATTGACCAGCACGAGTGAGGCCGGCGGCATGATGTCGACCGGTTCGACGATCTCGCCGATGCCGCGCACCAGGCATGGCCGCGAGAACAGGCAAACCGGCACGTCGGCGCCAAGCTGCAGGGCAACCGACATCAGCTCGGCAAGCGGTATTTCGGTTTGGGCGAATTCTGCCATCAGTTTCAGCGCCGCCGCGGCATCGGCCGAACCGCCGCCGATGCCGGCGGAAACCGGCAGGTTCTTTGAAAGCGTGATCCCGACCCCATGCGGGACCGCATCCGGCCAGCGTTCCCGGAACGCCTCGACCGCCCTGGCAACGAGATTCGTCTGTCCCGTCGTCAACGCCCCGGCAAACGGTCCGGTGAGGCGGAAGCTGTCGGATTGCGACTTGCGCGCCGTCAGCTCGTCGCCGAGATCGGCAAACACCACCAGACTTTCGAGGTCATGATAGCCGTTCTCGCGCCGGCCGGTGACGTGCAGGGCGAGATTGACCTTGGCCAGGGCCGCCGCTTCGACGATCTTGTCCATGACCCTAGCCGTTCGAGGTGGCAATGTCCGGCTGCAATCCTTCGTCGAGCTTGAGGCGCGCCTTTTCCCCGATATCGCTGCCAGGGTCGAGATCGGAAGCGATGGTCCATTGGAACCGGGCCTCGAGCCTGCGCCCGGCCTGCCAATAGGCATCGCCGAGATGATCGTTGATCGCCGGGTCGGACGCCCTGAGCTGCACTGCCTGTTCCAGGGTCTGAACCGCCTCGTCATACCGGCCAAGCCGGTAATAGGCCCAGCCGAGACTGTCGACGACATAGCCGTCGGCCGGATCGGCCTTCAATGCCCGGCGGATCATATCGAGTGCCTCGTCGAGATGCACGCCCTGGTCGATCCAGGAATAGCCGAGATAGTTCAGAACCTGCGGATTGCCCGGATCGAGCGACAAAGCCTTCTGGAAATCGTCTTCGGCAGCGGGCCAGGCCTTGTTGCGCTCGTAGCACATGCCGCGCAGGTAATAGTAGCGCCAGTCCTGCGGATGCTCGCCGCCGACCATGCCGATCACCAGCGAATAGGCATCGGCGGCATCCTTGTAGCGCTCGTTGGCGCGCAACATGTCGGCATAGGCGGTGATAGCGTCGAGATTGTCCGGATCGGCGACAACTGCGCGGTGCAGCTTCTCGATGGCGGCTTCGGTGCTGCCGGCCGCACTCATGTTCTGGGCGACGCCAACCTCGGCCTGCTGCTTGTAGGGTGAGCTCTGCGGCAGTCCATTGTAGATGGCATTGGCGTCATCGTACTGGCCGTATCCGCTGTAAAGCTGGGCCAGCCGCATTGCCGCCAGATCGAAGTCCGGAGCCAGATAAAGCGCGGCGCGCAGATAGATGCTGGCGAGATCGGCGGAGCCGTCGCGCGCCAGCGCCGCGCCGACGCTGTTGAACATCTCGGCCGCGCCGGCCTGAACGGTCGGGGTCAGCTTGCCCGGGCGCTTGCCGGCCAGCACGTCCTTTTCGAGCGCCAGGATGCCGGGATCGCTGAGGCCCAGGTCACGATAGGTCTTGATGATCTTCGCAGCCTCGTCGAACTCGGAACCATTGGCGAGCATGCGGGCATAGGCGCTGAGCAGGCGGACATCATAGGGATCGGTCTCGTAGGCCTTCCTGGCAAATCCGAGGGCGTCCTCGCGCCTGTCGGCGACATCGGCCATCAGCGCGCGATAATAGGTCAGGAAGCCCTCGATGCCGCCGGCAGCGACGGTGTCGAGCTGGGCCTGTGCCTCGTCATACCGGTTTTCCGCGATCAGCGCCCAACCCTTGATGACGGCGGCCGTGATGCCGACAAACGAGCTCGATTCGAGTCCCTCGAGCGTCGTCGCCGCCGCATTGTACTGACGCTGCTTGATCGCCACGGTGCCGATCATCAGCTTGGACAATTCGTCGTCCGGCAGCATTTCGAGCAGTTGGCGCGCGATCGCCGCCGCCTCCTCGATCTCGCCATTCGCCGCCTGGGCATGGAAGGTCCTGAGCGTCAGCAGCATGTTGTCCGGTCGGGTCAACTGGGCATTGCCGAGGAATTCGGCGGCGCTCACGGTGTCGAGCCGGCTCATTGCCTCCTCGCCGGCAAGAAAACTGCCGGTCGGGGATCTCAAAGCCGCAATCAAAGAACCAAGCTGTTCCTGGATGCTGGCCACGGCCAACGCGCCCCCGACGGGAGCGGCAAGAACAAGACCGGCCAGGGCCGTCGTCAGAATTCTCGAAAACCTGTTCACAGACAAATCCACATTCGTTTCGACACAGCGCGTCTCAACCTTGATTGCTGTCAAAGATTGGTGATTTTGCGGCTGACCGCAAGGCTCGTGCGATCACACTTGGCCTGAGGGCGCAACCGTTTACATCCCGACGTAGTTCGGGCCCGATCCGCCCTCGGGCGGCACCCAGGTGATGTTCTGGCTCGGATCCTTGATGTCGCAGGTCTTGCAGTGCACGCAATTGGCGGCGTGGATGCGCAAGACGGGTCCCCCGTCTTCCTCGGCAAGTTCGTAGACCCCTGCCGGGCAATAAAGCGGCGCCGGCTCGCCGAACTCCGGCAGATTGCGGGCGATCGGGATCGTCGGATCAGCCAGCCTGAGGTGCACCGGCTGGTCCTCGTCATGGGCGATATTGGCCAGGTGCACCGAGGCGGAACGGTCGAACGTGGTGACGCCATCCGGCCTTGGATAGGCGATCTCAGGCAAAGTGCCACGCTTCGCCAGCCGGACGAAATCAGGCACCCGTGCCGTCAGCGAACCGAAAGGCGAGAAACCGGTCAGCGAAACCGTCCACATATCGACCCCGGCCAGGGCAATTCCGAGGCGCGAGCCGAATCGTGTCCACAACGACTTGACGGCGCGCACCGGCTTGAGATCGGCCTCGATTCCGGCAGCATCGACCCGTTTGCGCAAATCCTCGAGCACATCGTTGTGCCGCCCCGCCGCCAGCGCATCGGCAACGCATTCCGCCGCCGCCTTGCCGGAAAGCATGGCATTGTGGATGGCCTTAAGGCGCGGCACGTTCATGAATCCGGCGGCGCAGCCGATCAGGCCACCTCCCGGAAATCCGAGCTTCGGGATCGACTGCCAGCCGCCGGCGGTGATGGCGCGGGCACCATAGGAGATCCGCGTTCCGCCCGCGATCAGCCTTGCCACGGCCGGATGCAACTTGAAGCGCTGGAACTCGTCGAACGGCGACAGCGTCGGGTTGGGATAGTTGAGATAGGTGACGAAGCCTAAATAGAGCTTGTTGTCCTCGGCGTGATAGGCAAATCCGCCGCCATTGGTGTCGGCCGGCAGCGGGTAGCCGAGATAGTTGTCGACCCGGCCCGGTTCATGCCTGTCGGGGGCGATCTCCCAGATTTCCTTGATGCCGAGGCTGTATTTCTGCGGCGCCGCATCGGCGTTCAGGTCGAACCGCGCCATCAGGGTCTTGGCGAGCGAACCACGCGCGCCCTCGGCGATCAGCACATAGGACGCCGTGAGGATTATGCCGGGCGCATGGTTGGGGCCGGGGGTGCCGTCCTTGTTCACCCCGAGATCACCTGTTACGACGCCGGTCACCGCGCCCTCGTCGTTTGTCACGACATCGACCGCCGCCGTCGCCGGGAATATGTCGACGCCAAGGGCTGCGGCCTCGTCCCCGAGCCACTGGCACATGCGTCCGAGGCTGACGATATGGCTTTGCGCCGTGCGGGCAACCGGCGGCACCAGGGCATGCGGCAGGGCGAAATCCCTTTTCCCGGTGAGGAAATGCAGGTGTTCCTTTTCAACCTTGGGGCCAACCGGTGCGCCGCGCTCGCGCCAGTCCGGGATGAGCGCATCGAGCCCGGACGTGTCCATGACCGCTCCGGAAACGATGTGGCCGCCGATCTCTGCCGATTTCTCGATCAGCGTCACCGCGATCTCACGGCCGGCTTCGGCGGCGATCTGCTTGAGGCGGATGGCGGCGCTGAGCCCGGCCGGACCGCCACCGACAATGACGACATCGGTTGGAAATTCCTCGCGGACCAGATCGTCCGACATCGGGCCTCCTCGCTGTTTGCGGCTGGCTCCGACGGCGGACAGGCCATCGGGCGCGTTGTGAATGTGCAAATCCGGACATACAACCGGCGCAAAGCGCGCCGCTTGTGGATTTGCGCCACGGCGCTGTGACATAACAGAAACCATGGGCCAAAAGCGAGACATGACCGAACAGGACTGGGCAGCGCTGCTCGAGTGGTACGCCGCCGCCGGAGTCGATCTCGCCGTCGGCGACGAGCCGGTCGATCGATACGCGGCGCAATCGGCATTGCAGCGCGCCAGCGCCACGACCAATGCCGGCGCCGGTCCCGCGAGGCCCCCCTCAAGAACGCAGACGCCACCAGCCGCGCCAGCCGCGCCGCGGCCTCCGGAAGGGGAAGCCGTAGCCGATCCCGCCGAGGCGCACGCGCTCGCGGCCGCCGCCGATACACTGGAAGCGCTTGAAGCGGCAATGGCCGGGTTCGAAGGCTCGCCGCTCAAGCAGCGCGCGACGCAACTGGTGTTCTCCGACGGCAACCCTGAGGGCCGGGTTATGCTTGTCGGCGAGGCGCCGGGCCGCGAAGAGGACCTGCAGGGCAAGCCCTTTGTCGGGCGCTCCGGTCATCTGCTCGACCTGATGCTTGCCGCCATCGGTCTCGACCGCACCAAGGTCTATATCGCCAACACGGTGCCCTGGCGGCCACCGGGCAACCGCACGCCGACGCCGGCCGAGATCGCGCTCTGCCTGCCGTTCCTGCACCGCCAGATCGCTCTTGCCGCGCCGGACATTCTGGTGACGCTCGGCGCGCCGGCGGCCCAGACGCTGCTCGGCCAGCCGGTCTCGATCACGCGGGCGCGCGGCAAATGGCGCGAGGTCGAGATCGAAGGAAAGACACTCAGGCTGCTGCCGACCTTCCATCCGGCCTTTCTCTTGCGCCAGCCGGCGCAGAAGGCTCTGGCCTGGCGCGACATGCTGACTCTCAAGCATGCGCTCAAAACCGGCAATACAAGCTAGCGCTGACGCGCCAAATCGGTTCTCATGTCCCGGCTCCTCGCACGTCTTGAATAGGCATGCGTTTGGGGCTGATTTTTCTTCTTTTTCATGTTTGCCTAGGTCCATGGCCCAAGTCGTCAAGATATACGCCCTCCTACTTGGTTCCGCCCTTTTGATGTTCGGTGGCGGGCTGCAGGGCCTGCTGCTGTCGGTTCGCGGCGCCGAGGAGGGGTTTTCACTCCTCGCTCTCGGCCTGATCGGCACCGGCTGGTCGATCGGCTTCATTGCCGGCTCGGTCAGCGTGCCGATGCTTGTGCGCAAGGTCGGCCACATCCGCAGCTATGCCGTCATGGCTGTGCTGGGCGGCATGACCATCCTGTTGAACCTTTTGTGGATCAACGATGTCGGCTGGATCGTCATGCGCGCCTTTTCCGGCTTCTGCTTTGCCGGTGCCGCCATGATCGTCGAGAGCTGGCTCAACGAGGTCTCCGAGAACAGGACGCGCGGCACGACCTTCGCGCTTTACATCACCATCAACACCGCTGCGGCGACGGCGGGGCAACTGGCCATGTCGGTCACCGGCACGGCGGGCTATATCCCCTTCGTTCTCGGCGCCCTCGCCTTCATGGGCGCCATCGTGCCGACCGCCGTCAGCTCGAGCCCGCAGCCGCAGCCCCTGAGCTCGGCCAAACTCGACATCGGCCTGTTGTACAAGACCTCGCCGATTGCGGCCGTCGCCGCCTTCGCGGTCGGCATCGCCGGCGGCACATTCGGCACGCTGGCCCCGGTCTACGGCTTCACCATTGGCCTGAGCCCGGCCGTCATCGCCTTTCTGATGTCGGTTGCCGCCATTGCCGGCGCCGTAGCCCAGATTCCGCTCGGCCGCTTGTCGGACATGTTCGACCGTCGTTGGATCCTGATCGGAACATCCCTTCTGGCGGCACTGGCCGGCCTGGCCCTGGTGCTGCTCAATCCAAATCAGGAATGGCTGCTCTACACGCTTTTCGCCCTGTATGGCCTTGCGGCCTTTCCGATCTACGCCGTCGCCGTTGCCCACGCCAACGACTACACGGCAGAGGGTCAGTTCTCCACCGTCGCCTCAGCCATGCTGTTCATCTACGGCATCGGCCTGGCCGTCGGCCCTCTGGCGGCTGCCTTCGTCATGGAAGTGATCGGCCCGGTTGGGCTGTTCGTCGTCACCGCCACCTTCCACGCGGCGCTGGCAGGCATTGCCTATCTGCGCACCCGCATCCGCGATCCGCTTCCGGCCGAAGACCGCTCGCCGTTCCAGCCGGTAGTGCTCGGGAGGCCGTCGACGCCGGAAACCTATGCGCTCGATCCGCGCGCCGACGATCTGCCGGCCGAGGATGTGGAGCCGGTGCCGGACGATCTGCCCCAACCCCAAACCGAAGAGAAAGCTGCTGCGGAAACACAGGCGGAGTCCGAACCCGCAACGGCGGCGTCGGATGATGCTGTCTCGGAAACGGAAAAGCCGGATAGGCCTGGCAAGTAGTAGGCAGGTTCTTGTTTTGTTCGCATCGTTGCGCTAGTCTGCGATGAGGCTGGAGGACCAGCCGATTCGCGATGGCGGAGACGGATATGGCCCAGGTGGTTGCACCCAATTTCGATGCCTTGCAGCGGCTGTCCAAGTCGGCGGACGCCGACCTGACGCGGCGCAACATGGTCTCCCCGGCCCACAATCGCGGGCGCGGGGCCCAGACCAATGCCAGCGGCCGCTTCGAGCGCGAGAAGCGCGAAGCGTTCGATGATGGCTGGGAGATCGAGGAGGCCCTGCCCCCAACCATCACCCATGAGCGGCCGGAACGGGCGCAGACCATCATCACCCGCAACGACAGCCCCGATATCGGCTTCGACCGTTCGATCAATCCCTATCGTGGCTGCGAGCACGGGTGTTCCTACTGCTATGCCCGCACAACCCATGCCTATCTCGGCCTGTCGGCAGGTCTCGACTTTGAGCGCGAGATCTTCATCAAGACCAATGCCGCCGAATTGCTGGCGCGCGAACTCGCCAATCCGCGCTACCGCGCCAAGCCGATTGCACTCGGCACCAATACCGATCCCTACCAGCCGGTCGAGCGCGAACATCGCCTGATGCGCCAGATCCTCGAGGTCCTGCGCGACACCAGGCATCCGGTGACGATCACCACCAAATCGGCGTTGATCGTCCGCGACCTCGACATCCTGACCGAACTGGCCGAGCAAAATCTCGTTTCCGTCACCATCGCCGTCACATCGCTCGACCGTCATCTGTCGCGGTTGATGGAACCGCGCGCGGCAACGCCGTCGCGCCGGCTCGAGACCATCCGGTTGCTCGCCGCCGCCGGCATTCCGGTTTCGGTCAATCTTGCCCCGATCATCCCGGCCATCAACGATCATGAGCTCGAACGCATCCTCGATGCCGCCAGCGCCCAGGGCGCCCAGGCGGCGGCCATGATGCTGCTGCGCCTTCCCGGCGAAGTCCGCGACATCTTCCGCGAATGGATGCTGCGCCATTTCCCCGACAAGCTCAGGCACGTGATGAGCCTTGTCCGCGAAACCCGCGGCGGCCGCGACAACGACCCGCGTTTCGGCACCCGCTTCATCGGCGAAGGCCCCTATGCGGTGATGCTGCGCCAGCGCTTCGAAAAGGGCCTCGAGCGCTATGGGCTCAAATCGAAACTGCCGCGGCTGAGGACCGACCTGTTCGCCTCGCCGAAAACGCCCGACAACCAGCTCAGCCTGTTCGACTGATGGACAAGACCCGATCCGCGATTTCCGAATTCTGGCGTCGCATGAACGTCAACGACTGGGTATCGGCAGCCGCACTTTTTGCGCGCGACTGCACCATCGACTGGCCGCAATCGGGCGAGCGCATTCGCGGTGCGGCGAATTTCGTCGCTCTCAACAGCGCCTACCCTGCAGATGCACCGTGGCGTTTCGAGGTCAGATCGCTTGTCGTCGACGGCGAAAGCGGCGTCACCGAAACCACGGTCTCAAGCGGTGATGTCCGGGCCACGGCGATCAGCATGTTCACCGTCAAGAACGGACAGATCACCCATATCCGCGAATTCTGGCCCGATCCCTATGAGGCGCCGGACTGGCGCGCCCAATGGGTCGAAAAGCTGCAGGAAGATCGCCAACAGGCAGTCGCAGCTCCGGATCAGGGATAAAGCTTCTCTGTCGTCCAGGGGGCGTCGGGGGTCTCGCGCTTGTAGACCAGCCGGTCATGCAGGCGGAACGGCCGGTCGCGCCAGAATTCGATTCGCTTGGGCACGATACGATAGCCGGACCAGTGCGGCGGGCGCGGCACTTTGCCGATGGCGTATTTGAGCGCGTATCTGGCGATCCCCTTCTCGAACTCGAAACGCGTCGTCATCGGTCGCGACTGTGCCGAGGCCCAGGCACCGATCTGGCTGTCACGCGCCCGCGAGGCAAAATAGGCGTCCGCTTCCTCGTCGCTCACTTCCTCGACCGCACCCCGGACACGAATCTGCCGGTGTAGCGATTTCCAGTGAAAATCGAGCGCGGCGTGGGCATTGGCGGCCAGCTCGTTTCCCTTGGCGCTCTGCTTGTTGCCGTAAAAGACGAAGCCGCGGGCGTCATAGCCCTTCAGCAGCACCATGCGCACATCGGGGATACCGTCGCCGTCGGCCGTGGCCAGTGCCATGGCGTTCGGGTCGTTGGGTTCGGACTCTTCAGCCAGCGCCATCCATTCTGCGAAGATCGTCAGCGGATCCTTGGCAACGGCAATCCCGCCGTCAGGGGCATTGTTCTCGGTCATGACGTCCAAATATCACCACCAGGGCGCGCGCGCCCGGATATTTTTGCCCGCCATGATGACATTTTGTCATTGCGTCCATTCCCGGGCTCGAACCGAATTGTCTCCCGCCGTGCCCACCGGCACACTGCCGGCATGGCAAAACGCGATTCGAGACCATCAGGCGCGCCGGACTTCTCAAGCGAGACGGCTGCGCTCACAGGCGGCGCCTCGCGGGTCGCCGGGGTGGACGAAGCCGGGCGGGGCCCCCTGGCCGGGCCGGTCGTCGTTGCGGCAGTGGTTTTTCCGGATGGTCGCTACCCGCAGGGGCTCAACGATTCCAAGAAACTCTCGGCAAAGCGCCGCGAACTGCTGTTCTCCGAAATCCTGATGATGGGCGAAGCCGCGATCATCACCGCCCCGCCCGCGGTCATCGACAGTCTCAATATCCGTGGCGCCACGCTCTGGGCAATGCGCCGGGCCGTTCTGTCCCTGCCGGCGCGGCCCGACCTCGCCCTGATCGACGGGCGCGATGTACCGCCCGGTCTGCCCTGCACCGGTCAGGCGCTTGTCGGCGGTGACGGCAAGTCCGTTTCGATCGCCGCTGCCTCGATTCTTGCCAAGGTGACCCGCGACGCCATGTGCCCAGTCATGGACGTCGATTCCGCCGGCTACGGCTTTGCCGGCCACAAAGGCTATGGCACGGCCGCCCACATGTCGGCCCTCGCCGAGCACGGCGCCTCGCCCCATCACCGAAAAAGCTTCGCGCCTGTTGCTCTAACCCTTTGTTAACCCTAATGCTTAGGCGGCACTTAACCTTACCGGGCTACAAACGCCCTGTTAGTGTTGCGTTAGGGTTAAGTGCATGTTGCGTACCGCGCGTATCCTCGAGGCGCCCGCTGTATCGGGCTCCGGAAAAGGCGAACTGCCGCTCGATACCATCCTGATCGGCGATTGCGCCGAGCGGATGAATGCTCTGCCGGCAGGCTCGGTCGATCTGATCTTTGCCGACCCGCCCTACAATCTGCAGCTCGAAACCGGCCTGACCAGGCCCGACCAGTCCCATGTCGATGCCGTCGATGACGAGTGGGACAAGTTCGAGAGCTTCGCCCACTACGACGCCTTCACACGCGACTGGCTCAAGGCGGCCCGGCGCCTGCTCAAGCCCGACGGAGCGCTGTGGGTCATCGGCTCGTATCACAACATCTTCCGTGTCGGCACGGCGCTGCAGGACAATGATTTCTGGATCCTCAACGACATCGTCTGGCGCAAGTCGAACCCGATGCCGAACTTCCGCGGCACCCGTTTCACCAACGCCCATGAAACGCTGATCTGGGCGGCCCGCAGCCAGAAGTCGCGCGTCACCTTCAATTACGAGGCGCTGAAGCAGGGCAATGACGATCTGCAGATGCGTTCCGACTGGCTGTTTCCCCTGTGCACCGGCGGCGAGCGCCTGAAGGACGATTCGTCCGGCAAGGTGCACCCGACCCAGAAGCCCGAGGCGCTTCTGCACCGCATTCTCGTCGGCACCACCCGGCCCGGCGAAGTGGTGCTCGATCCCTTCTTCGGCACCGGCACCACCGGCGCCGTCGCCCGCAGGCTTGGGCGGCATTTCATCGGCATCGAGCGCGATACGACCTACGCCGCCGCTGCGCTCGAGCGTATCGGCAAGGTCACGCCTCTTTCATCCGAGGCCGTGGAGCCATTGAGCGCCAAGCGCAATGCGCCGCGCGTCGCCTTCGGTTCTCTGGTCGAACAGGGACTGATCGCACCGGGTACCAATCTCATCGACGCCAAGGGGCGCTTTTCTGCCCTGGTCCGCGCCGACGGATCGCTCAAATCCGGCGACCACGAAGGCTCGATCCACAAGGTCGGCGCGCTCGTCCAGGGTGCCGAGGCCTGCAACGGCTGGACCTTCTGGCACATCGAAGACGCCAAGGGCCCGGTGCCGATCGACCAGTTCCGCGCCAGAGTGCGCCAGCAGATGACAAAGCTTTCCGCCTGAATTCGACCTCCAACTCAATCAGGCAAACTGCCGCCGGGAAACCGGCGGCATTTTCTTTGCGTGCATGTCCCGGGCGCAGGAGGTGCGAAAGACCCGGCGGCCCGGGAGATCGTCCCGGACCACCGTGATCATTCATGCTGGCAGTTTTTTGCCGAACAGCGCCACATGAAGCTGCGCTTCTTCGTCCGATTGCAGCATCCGTATGCCGGCCGCTGCGATTGCATCCTCGTTCGCGCTGCTGTTGCCAAGCGATCGCGTGAAGACATCGAGGATTTCGGCGTATGAATCATCGGCCGCAATGCGGTTGATGTTCACCGCGCCGCACCCCGAACAGACATGGACCAGCATGACGTCGCCGCAGCGCGCCTTGCCATACTTGTCGACGCCCTTGCGCTTGAAGGTCAGACCGACCGGTTCCATGCGTGCGTGGCAGGTGCAGGCCCGGTCTCCGGGGCGCGTGTCGACATGGAGCGAGTGCAGGCAGTAGGGGCAGTGATTGCGGTGGACCGTCCCCATTGCCGAAGTCGGAAAGACCATCTGCCTGCAATTGGCGCATCGGAAAGCGCCGTCCACTGCCTGCCACCGATTGTCCTTGTTGGCGTGTGTCTTGCCGCGACGGTGCTTGTCGGCGCGGAACCTTTTCCGCCCGAAATCGCGTTGATCGTAAAACATGAGTTCATGCCATTCATCTCGAACCAGATGATTGGGCAGAACAAAATCTCAGGTGATGGGGGGAGATTTCGCTGCCAGCCAGATCGACCGGGGCTGACAGCGGCGTATTTTACGAGCGGCTGATCAACGCACAGGACGACCGTTCCGCAAGGGTCGATTCGATGACCGATGCGGCGCTGGACGCAGTTCCCGTGCGAGTTTGGCTCGACAAAAAACACCTATCTGTATGTCAGAACGGCGGCTTGTTAGTCCTGCTGCCGCCGGAACGCAAGCTAGCTTCGGCGCGGCGCTTTGACACCCTGCCGGTGGGCTAGTCGAACACCGTCGCCAGCACCTTGCGAAAAACCGAAGGCAGCGCCGCACCGGAAAGATCGCGCGGCGGGCACCAATAACCTTCCGCCGGCGAATCGTTCGCGTCAGCAAGATGCCAGACCGTCAGTTCCAGGCGGAAATGGGTGAAAACATGGAAAACCTCCCCGGCGCGGCGCCAGGCACCTTGCAATGGATAGGCAGGCGGTCCGGGATCGGCGGACCAGTCGGAAACCGGCACGCCGGTCATGCGGGCGAGAAGTCCCTTTTCGGGCCGCGTTACCAGAAAGGCCGAACCATCGGGACGCGTCATCACATAGGCATGGCCTCGCCGCGTTGGACGTTCTGCTTTCTCGGGCTTTCGCGGGTACGCTGTTGGCTCGGCGAGGCGCGATGCGGCGCAATCCGGCTGCAGAGGGCAAAGCGCGCAGGCCGCCGCGCGCGGCGCGCAAAGCGTTGCGCCGAGATCCATCAGGGCCTGGGCGAAATCGCCGGCCCGCTCTGGCACGATCGGCGCCAGAATCTGACGCAGCTTCGGCTTGGCATCGCGCGGCGGCGCCTCGAGCTGCAGGACCCGCGCCAGCACCCGTTCGACATTGCCGTCGATCACCGGCACCTGCTCGTCATGGCAGATGGCGGCAATCGCCGACGCCGTATAGGGGCCGATGCCGGGCAAGGTCTCGAGTTCGGCTGCAGTCCGGGGAAAAATCCCGCCGAGGTCTTCCGCCACCACCCGTGCCGCCGCATGCAGGTTGCGGGCGCGGGCGTAATAGCCAAGCCCGGCCCAGCGCGCCAGCACCTCGTCGAGCGGCGCGGCGGCGAGATCGGTCACCTGTGGCCAGCGCCGAGTGAAATCGAGGAAATAGTCGCGCGCGGCCACCACGGTCGTTTGCTGCAGCATGACCTCGGACAGCCACACCCGATAGGGATCGGGCATCTCCCCGGCACGGCGCGCCGCCGGCATCACCCGCCAAGGCAGGCTGCGGGCATGGGCATCGTACCAGTCAAGCAGCGCCTTTGCGGAAAAGGCGGGATCGGTCTTTCTCATTGTCGTGCCTTGAGCCATGATGGCGATGTGAGGGCCGGCACCTTGTGCTGGCAAGTGCCGCAACGTAATTGTCCCCACCGCGAAAGGCGGCGAACCCATGGCCGAGGCGGACAAAACCAAGAAAAAGACGGAAATCAAGCGGCGCAACCGCTTCGTCGGGCTCGACGATGCGGCAAACGCCGTGCTCGACCCGGTGTTCCGCAAGCGCGGCTTTGCCAATCGTGACCTGTTCGCGCGCTGGCCGGAGATCGCGCCGTCCCCCTTCGACAAGACGACCCAGCCCGAAAGACTGTTCTGGCCGCGCCGTGAAGCCGGCGCCGACGGGGCGATCCTTCACCTCAGGTGCGCTCCCGGCGCAGCCCTTGCCGTTTCGCACGAGGGCGAACGCATCGCCCGCGCCGTCAACACCTATTTCGGCTACTTTCTCGTCCACTCGGTCAAGATCTCGGCCGAGCCGTTCGCTCCGCCGGCTCCGGAAAGGGAGAAGCCCGAGCCCTGCCCGCCGGATGTCGCCGCCGCCGTCGGCGAAATCGTCGAAACCGTCCGAGACGACGGCTTGCGCGACGCGCTCAGGCGTCTGGGGGAAAACATCAAGACCAGGCGCAAATAGACCGTCATCGCCGCCAACTCGCCTGCCAGCCGATCGGTTCGATCCCAGAGACGCGGTGTTCACCGCATTTTGCCTTGTTCTCACCACAGGCCTGAGTAAATTGGCGCCGCACAATTTAGGAGCATACCTTGACCGTTAGCCGCAGACTCTTTCTCGCCACCGGGGCCTCGCTCGGCGTTGTGACGCTGGCCGCCTGCAGCTCAGATCCGGTTTCCCAGGCCGAAGCGCCCACCGAGCCGGCTGCCGCAACGCCCGCCGCCGAGATGACTCCGGCCGCCGACGTGGTGTTCTACGATGGCGGCCCGGTGCCACCGATCGGCACCGATCCGCTTCTCAATCCGGCCGGCGTTGAGGACCGCCCCGTCGGCGGCAAGGATGCCAGGGTCGTCATCGTCGAGTACTCCTCGCCGACCTGCCCGCACTGCGCCACCTTCGCGCTCGACGTCTACCCCGAGTTCAAGGCCAAATATGTCGACACCGGCAAGGTGACCTTCATCCTGCGCCCGTTCGTGCGCAATGTGCTCGACGCCGTGGTTTTCATGCTGGCCGACGCCGCCGGCCCGGAAAGCTACGCCAATGTCGTGGAAACCTACTTCAGGACGATGATGACCTGGGCCACCAGCGAAAAGCCGCGTGACGAGATCGAAAAGATCGCCCTGCAGCTCGGTTTTACCAAGGAATCCTTCGAGGCTGCCTTGACGAATCAGGACCTGTTCGATGGTCTTGATAAACTGCGCACTCAGGCGCTGGACGAGTTCGACGTTACCGGAACGCCGACCTTTTTCATCAATGGCAAGAAGTTTGCAGGCGAACACAGCGTCAAACAGCTTTCAGCGGAGATCGATCCTCTCCTCGCCTGACCCGATAGCGTGGTGAGAGGCGCACAATGAAATTTGCGCGCCTCAAGATCCACGGCTTCAAGAGCTTCTGCGACCAGACAGACATCGTGCTGGAACCGGGCCTGACCGGCGTGGTCGGCCCGAACGGCTGCGGAAAGTCCAATCTGGTCGAGGCGTTGCGTTGGGTCATGGGCGAAAGCTCGTACAAGGCCATGCGCGCCTCGGGCATGGACGACGTTATCTTTTCCGGCTCCGGCCAGCGTCCGGCGCGCAACAGCGCCGAGGTCTCGGTACATCTCGACAACGAGGACCGCACCGCCCCGGCAGTGCTCAACAACGCCGACCTGCTTGAAGTCACCCGCCGTATCGAGCGCGAGGCCGGTTCGGTCTATCGCGTCAATGGACGCGAGGTCCGGGCCCGTGACGTGCAACTTCTCTTCGCCGATTCCTCGACCGGCGCCCGCTCGCCGGCCATGGTGCACCAGGGGCGCGTCGGCGAGCTGATCGCCGCCAAGCCGGTGCAGCGCCGGGCTCTGCTCGAGGAGGCCGCCGGCATTTCAGGCCTGTATTCGCGCCGGCACGAGGCCGAGCTCCGTCTCAAGGCGGCCGAGCAGAACCTCGAACGCGTCGACGACATCATCGGGCAGATCGAACAGCAGCTCGACACGCTCAAGCGCCAGGCCCGCCTCGCCATCCGCTATCGCGGACTGTCGGGCGAGATTCGCAAGGCCGAGGCCACCCTGTTCCATTTGAGATGGGTCAGGGCGCGCATCGCCGAAAAGGAAACCGAGGCCAACCAGGGCCAGCAGGTCACCGTTCTCGCCGAAGCGGTCCATGCCTGAGCGCGTCAGCGCCAAGGCGCTCGAAACCGCCGCAGCCAAGCTGCAGCCGCTCAGGCAGGCCGAGGCCAGAGGCCGGCGCCATCCTGCAGCGCTACACGATCCTTGCCGAGCAACTCGAGGACGAAATCCGTCGCAACCATGCGCGGCGTCACGAACTCGAGGTCCGCCAGACCCAGATCGCCGCTGACCGCGCCCCCGCCGAGATCGAGCTGGCCGAAGAGGCCGAAACCTCCCTCGCCACCGCCGCCGAGGAAATCGCTTCGCTCAACAGCGAGGCCGAGAGCGAGCGCGAGGATGCCGAAGCGGCCCGCGCCGAGGCCGAGGCTCTGGCCAAGTCGCTGGCCGAGGCAGAGACCGCCTCCCGCGGCGCTGCCGATCGCCTCGCCGAGATCAGGGCACGGCGTACAGCAACCGAACGCGCCGCCGCCGATGCCGAGGCCCGTGCCGGCCGCCTTGCCGAACAGCTCGCCGGCGTCGAGACAGAACTTGCTGCCGTCGCGACCGCTCTTGCCGGGGATTCAACGCTTTCGGAAAAGCAGGCCGTTCTGGCAACGGCCCAGGAAAGCGCCGAAGCCGCCGAGGCAAAAACGCTCGCAGCAGAAACCGCCAGCGCCGATGCCATCGCCGCGCTCGATGCCGCCCGGCCGGCCCTGAGCGAATGCGAGACCGCGCTCGGACGGCTGGAGAGCGAGGCGCAGACGCTGACCCGTGTGCTCAATGTCGGTGACGGCAATCTGTGGCCGCCGATCGTTGATGCCCTCAAGGTCGCGCCGGGCTACGAAACCGCGCTCGGCGCCGCCCTCGGCGACGATCTTGATGCCTCTTCTGATTCCGGCGCGCCGCTGTTCTGGGACGAGCCGGGCGACGGCGCCGATGATGCCGCCCTGCCCTCGGACGCAAGACCGTTCACCGAGCTGGTCACCGGTCCGGCCCTGCTCAACCGCAGGCTAAAACAGATCGGGCTTGTCGATGCTGCCGACGGACCGAGGCTCAAGCCTTTGCTCAAGGCCGGGCAGAGTCTTGTGTCCAAGGCCGGCGACCTGTGGCGCTGGGACGGGTTCACTGCCGCCGCCGATGCGCCGAGCGCCGCCGCACAGCGTCTGGCTCAGCGCAATCGGCTGCACGATCTCGATCAGGAAATCGCCGCCGCCAAGGCCGAGCGCGACAGGCTGCGCGGCGAACTGGGTGCGCTGGCGCAAAGACGCGACGCCGCGCAGGCCGCCGAGCAGGCGGCGCGCAGCGACTGGCGCGCGGCCCAGCATGCCATCCAGTCGGCCCAGGCCGGCGTCGATGCGGCGCAAAAGGCGCTCGGCGACCTGACGCGGCGCCAGGGCGCATTGACCGAAACCGGAGAACGGCTTGGCGTCAATCTTGCCGAGGCGCGCGAAGAGGCCGAGACCGCCCGTGCCGCCCTGACCGATGCCAGCGCCGATGCCGAGGCCGCCGAGACACTGGCGGCGCACGAGGAAGAAACCCGCAAACTGCGCGAAAAGGCCGAACAGGCCCGTCTCCGCCTCGGCAGTTTCGAAGGCGCTGCCCGGCTGCGTTCTGCACGTCTGAAACAGTTGACCGACGACAGCGCCGGCTGGACGCGACGACGTTCCAGTGCGCAATCGCAGGCCGAAACGTTGTCACGGCGCGCCGAGGAACTGGCCTCCGAACTCAAGGGACTTGAGGACGGTCCGGACGGATTCGACGAAAAGCGTCAGACTCTCACCGACCGCATCGAGGAAGCAACGGACCGCCACAAAAAGGCCGGCGACGTCCTTGCCAGTGCCGAGACCGAGTGGCGCGAAACCGACCGCGCGGCGCGCATCGCCCATGACGCCGTCGGCGCCGCCCGCGAAGAACTGGCTCGAATCGAGGAGCGCCTGAAGGGCCACAACGCCGCGCGCCAGCAGATCGAACAGCTGTGCGTCGAGACCCTCAACATCCCGGCCAGCAAGACCGCCGAGGCCGGCGGACTGAAACCGGAAGCGCCGCTGCCCCGGGAAGAGGATGTCGAGCGCCGGGTCGAGCGGCTGAAGCTGGAGCGCGAACGCCTGGGCGGGGTCAATCTCGGCGCCGAGCGCGAGGCCGAGGAAACCCGCGAGAAGCTCGAGACCCTTGTTGCCGACCGCGAAGACCTGGTCGCGGCCATCGCCAAGCTCCGTACCGGCATCTCCAGTCTCAATCGTGAGGGACGGGCCCGGCTGACCGAGGCGTTCGACGTGGTCAATGCCCACTTCAAGGACCTGTTCACCTCGCTGTTCGGCGGAGGCACCGCCGATCTCGCCTTCGTCGAGAGCGACGACCCGCTCGAAGCGGGTCTCGAGATCATTGCCAAGCCGCCGGGCAAGAAACCCCAGACCATGACGCTTCTGTCGGGTGGCGAGCAGGCGCTGACCGCGCTCAGCCTGATCTTTGCCGTGTTCCTGACCAACCCGGCGCCGATCTGCGTGCTCGACGAGGTCGATGCGCCGCTCGACGACGCAAATGTCGAGCGCTTCTGCGATCTTCTCGACGACATGCGCAAGCGCACCGAGACCCGCTTCATGGTCATCACCCACAACCCGATCACCATGAGCCGGGTTGATCGTCTCTACGGCGTGACCATGGCCGAGCGTGGTGTCTCCCAGGTGGTTTCGGTCGACCTGACAACGGCCAAGGCCGTCGTTGAAGCGGGCTGATCACGGCGCCGTTTTCCGCCAGCATCGCCAGCAGTTGCGATTCTGTTTTGCCCCGCGCATTGCATGCGCATGCCGTTCGAGGAATCCGCTCTGGACCCGATACGGGTCAGAACGCCGCACCCCCCGAGGATCGACAGTCGTGGACAAACGAAAATTGCGTTTTATTTCAATGGGTTGAGACGACCTAACTTGGCTTGACAGGGTTTGGACCGATCACTATTGTTCGCGCGACTTTGAAGGGGGCATCCTTTTAAAGCACAGCGGCTGGGTGGCAGTGAGCGCAATGGCAAGAGCGCCTCAATCACAGGACCCGGAGCCGGAGCGGTCGGCAAGCGCTTCCACCAGTAGCCTGGCGGAGCGGATCAAGCAGGCCCAGAAAGGAAGCATCGCCGTCGAGGCGGCGCGCACCTTCCGGCAAAGGGAACTGACGGGTATGGGGCGGGCTTTCCGTTTCGCGTCCGAATTCGTCGCCGCGATCATTGCGGGCGGGTTGATCGGTTATGGGATCGACTGGCTGGCAGGGACCTCTCCCTGGGCAATGATCGTTTTGCTGTTGCTGGGCTTTGCAGCGGGCGTGCTCAATGTTATGCGGGCTGCAGCGGAAATGAATTCCGATGTGGCCGATGCGGCCACCACCGGTTCCGTACCGGACGATGACGACGAAGATTGAGCTTGAGCGAAAGGCTAGACTGTGGCGGGCACAGATCCCATTCACCAGTTTAACATCATCAAATACTTCACCTTCGGCACCGTTGGTGGGGATGGCACGCCTGGTTCCGGCGTCGAATTGGCCTTCACCAATTCGGCCCTGTTCATGGCGCTGATCCTGGCGCTGGTCTCGGGATATCTCATCCTGTCGACTCAGGGGCGCGGTCTCGTGCCGGGGCGCCTGCAACTCGTATCGGAGATGTTCTACGAGTTCATAGCCAATACGGTACGAAGCTCGGCAGGCACCGAGGGGATGCGCTTCTTCCCCTTCGTATTCACGCTGTTCGCCTTCCTGCTGGTCGGCAACATGTTCGGCATCGTGCCCTATTTCTTCACGATCACCTCGCACGTGATCATCGCCGCCGCGCTGGCGCTTCTGGTGATGGCCATCGTCATCGTCTATGGCTTCATGCGCAACGGCCTCGGCTTCTTCAAGCTGTTCGTGCCCTCGGGCATTCCGGCGCCGATCCTGGTGATCGTCGTGCCGATCGAAATCCTTTCCTTCATCTCGCGGCCGCTGAGCCTGTCGCTGCGACTGTTCGGCAACATGCTTGCCGGCCATATCGTGCTCAAGGTGTTCGCTGGTTTCGTGGTCATGCTGTCCGGGGCCGGATTCCTGGGCATCGTCGGCGCCATCCTGCCGCTCGGCATGACCATCGCCCTGACCGCGCTCGAGTTGCTGGTGGCGGCGCTGCAGGCGTTCGTTTTCACCATTCTGACCTGCGTCTATCTCAATGACGCAATCCACCCCGGACACTGATCGAAACGATCGCGGTCCGCACCCCTTCAATCCTGACTGAGAGAAATCCCAAGGGAGACAACCAAATGGATCCAATTGCAGCCAAGTTCATCGGTGCGGGCATTGCGTGCATCGGCATGGGCGGTGCCGGCGTCGGCGTCGGCATCATCTTCGGCAACTACCTGTCGGGCGCCCTGCGCAACCCGGCGGCGGCGGCCGGCCAGTTCACCAACCTGATCTTCGGCTTCGCCATCACCGAAGCGCTCGGCATCTTCTCGCTGCTGATCGCCCTTCTGCTTCTCTTCGTCCTGTAACCATCCGCAGGACCTGTTGCATCGCCGGCTTCGCCCGTTCGCGGGCGAGGTCATGATGAAGTGTTGAGGTGCCTTGATGGCAGGCGAAACCACAGAACACGCTGACGCGGCCGGTACCGACGCTATGTCGGGCGCTGATGAGGCCGTTGTCCACACGACGACCGAAGCGCATGGCGGCGAGACTCATGGCGTCTTCCCACCGTTCGACCCGGCAACGTTCGGTTCCCAGCTGCTCTGGCTGGCGATCACCTTCGGTGCGCTCTACTTGCTGATGAGCAAAATCGCATTGCCGCGCATTGGCGACATCCTCGAGGTCCGGCGCGACCGGGTCGAGGGCGATCTCGCCGAGGCCGACAGGCTGCGCCAGAAGACCGATCAGGCCATTGCCGACTATGAAGCGGCGCTCGCAGACGCGCGCAGCAAGGCGCATGGCATCGCCGAGGAAACCCGGGGCGAGCTGAAACGCGAGACCGAAAAGTCCCGTGCCGAGACGGAGGCCGAACTCAGTGCCCGCATCGCGGCTGCCGAACAGTCGATCCAGGCAACCAAGGCCGAAGCTCTGACCAATGTTGACGAGATCGCGGCCCAGACCGCTGTGTCGGTCGTGACCGCGCTTGCCGGCAAGGTGTCGATCGCCGATGCGCGCAACGCGGTCAAGCAAGTGGTGAAAGGCTAGGACATGGTATTGGACAATACATTCTGGGCCTTCATCTCGCTGCTGATCTTCATCGGTATCATCATCTACATGGGCGTGCCGAAGATGATTACCGGCATGCTCGACAACCGCATCAAGAAGATCGAGGAAGACCTCAACGAGGCCAAGCGTCTGCGTGAGGAAGCCCAGGCTCTGCTCGCCGAATACGGCCGCAAGCGCAAGGAAGCCGAATCCGAGGCCGAGGACATCGTCATCGCCGCCCAGGAAGAAGCGACCCGCATGCGCGAGGAAGCCGCTGAGCAGCTCAAGGACATGGTGGCCCGCCGGACCCATGCGGTCGAGCAGAAGATAGCTCACGCCGAAGCCCAGGCGCTGGCCGAAGTCCGGTCGCGCTCAGCCGATGTCGCCATCGAGGCGGCGCGGGTGATCCTGACCAAGCAGATGGAAACCGACGGCGATGCACTGATCGAGCAGTCGATCAAGGACGTTGGCAGCAAGCTGAACTGAATGCACTCGTCAGGCAATGATGTGTAAAGGGCGCCTGTGGGCGCCCTTTTCGCATCCCAGGTACCACGGAGCCACACATGCCCTTTTCGATCATCGTCAGACCGGCCATTTCGGCGGATGCCGACATGATGAGCGCCGTGCTTGCCGAGATCATTGCCTTATGGAAGAGCGACCGACCGACCAGTCCCGATCACATTCGCGCCTTCTACATCGAGCACCCCGAGCGCATCGAATGCTCGGTTGCCGTCGACGAGGCTGAGACAATTGTCGGCTTTCAATCGCTGCGGCTGGCGACCCCGGGCAATTCCTATGAGGTCACCCCCGGCTGGGGCATCATCGGCACCTATGTGAAACTCGGAACGGCGCGCCGCGGCATAGGTTCGGCCCTGTTTGCCGCCTCGCACGCGGCAGCGCAAACAGCCGGGCTCCCGGCAATCGATGCCACGATCGGCGCCGACAACGAAAAGGCTCTGGCTTATTACGAGGCCATGGGCTTCCGCACCTATCGCCAGATGCCGGGCGCCATCTCCAAGCGCTACGATTTCGTGCCCGATCCGCGCTGACGCCACCGCCTATTGCAGCCCGACCGGATCGACGACACCGCCACGGCACCCTCCCGAACGCGGGCTGGCGGCGCGGGCCAGCGCACCGAGATCGGGAGTCGGCGTGATCGTTCCTTCAAGCGTGATCCTGATGCCGGAAATCAACCTGCGGCTGCCATCGGAGACGCATTCGAGCGTCACCCGCTCGCCAGTCCCGGCGCCAAACGCCTCGTCGAAAGCATCGGCGATCCGGCTTGCGTTCAGCGACATGCCCAGACTGCCGGCGAACAGTTGCGGCAGGCCAGAGGCATTGACGGCATCCGTCAATGCCAGCGAGGCGGCGTAATAGCCCATCTGATCGGTGCCGGAGCAGGTGCCGTGCTTGATCCATTCATGACGTTCGAGCCCGGACTGGGTGCCAGGCATGGCGGCATCGAGCCGTGCCTGCTGCGCGATCGGCAATTCGACCTCGGGCAGTTCGTCCCAGCGATGAGCCTCGTCATCCGCGCGGACGGCATCGTCGACGCCGCAATAGGCGCCCTCTGGCCAGAGCCCGTGCAACGAAAACTGCGCGGCATCGATCCGTTCAGCCGTCTGGGTCCGGCACTCAGGCACTTTCGGCCGGGTTTCGCAAAAGGCCGGTTCCCAGCTCAACGCCAGGACGAACGATCCCGACATACCGCCGGCTACAGGTTCGGGCGCATTGGTCCGGGCGCCATCCGAGCAGGCGGCCATCAGTGCCGACAGCCCCGCCACGACGAGGAGTTTCGAAATGGGCCTGGCCGGGAAAGAAAGATGCATGTCCTGTCGCGTCATCGATTTGAGGAATTTCGCTCGAGCATAGAGGATTCGCTCCGTCCCGGCCCGCCGGATTCCACCCTGTCCCCGTCAGGCCCAGCGTACCCAGCGGCCGTGGAAATCGGCGCGGCCGAGAACGCGCGTCTCGCCACCGGGCCACACCGTCATTTCCATCAGGCCTCCATCGCCATTGGCGCCGGCATCGTTTTCGAAGCGGAACCAGGCCAGCGGTGTCGCTTTGCTCGCCTCCGCCCCGGCCTTTTCGAACGCCACCGAGATACGGGCCTTTGTCGCCTCTGGCAGGTATTGCCAGACAATGGTGTGATAGAGCATCCGCGCCACGCCCGGCTGTTGCGGCGCTGCGAGAACACGTTCCACCCATGCCGCGGCATCGTCCCTGTCGACTGACAGATCCTGGCGTGCGGCATGATCGAGCGCCTGGCGCATCCGCTCGAGGCGTTGCGGCTGATCGGGCCAGACATAGGACAACAGCCGCAAGCGGTCATTCGGATCATCAGGCTTCAATGGATTGCGGTCACACGCCGCGCGCGCCACCACCTGAAGCGGCGCCGTGAGGGGCGGAATGGCGCCGGACCACTCCGAACTGACGCTCAGAACCGCGTCCGGCGCGCCCCAGGTGCGGTCGTCGCCGAGCGCGAAGCGGTAGCGCTCGAAGAACAGGTTGAGCCCGGCACTCGCTCCAATCTCCATGACCGACAGCGGCAGGCCGGTCTGCTCGGCAAGGATCAGTGCCGCACCGAGAATGATGGCGGAACGCGCCACCTCGTTGGTCTGGGGCGGACTGTCGAGATAGGCCGTGAGAAACGCGTCATGCGCCTCGATCGCCTGGCCGACAGCGGCGGCAAGCGCAGCCTCGTTGAGCGCATTGGGCGGGTAGACCGCCGCAAGCTCGGGCGACGCACCGGTCAGGATCAGCGCGTGCAAGGCCCCACAGGCCCTCAACGCCAACGCATCCTGGCCGGCGCTTTCCGCCGACCAGGCGCTGAGGCGTTGGCCGAAGTCGCTTTCTCCGAGCACATCGGGAATGACGCGACACAGTGCGCCGGTAAACGGTGAGCCCAGCCGCTCACAGGCTTTCGCCTGCAAGGGGAAACTATCGAGCGGCGAGCCCACCTACTCCGCTGCCTTCGGCAAGTCCGGCGGCGTGTAGGTCAGTTTCGGACTGCGAGCGGCGCGGGTTTCATCCAGACGCCGCCGCGGTGCCGTGCGCGGCGCCGTGGTGAAGCGTTCCGTCTCGCCTGCCTTTGCAGCCTGGGCCAATTCCAGCATCACGTCGCAGAAATGATCCAGGCCCTGCTTGGATTCGGTCTCCGTCGGTTCGATCAGCATGGCGCCGTGAACAACCAGCGGGAAGTACATGGTCATCGGATGGAAGCCCTCATCGATCATCGCCTTGGCGAAATCGAGCGTCTCGACGCCAGTGCCCTTGAGGAAGCTGTCGTCGAACAACGCCTCATGCATGCAATGGCCTTCGCCGAACGGCGCCGAGAAGACATGGCTCAGCCGCGCCTTGACGTAATTGGCGTTGAGCACGGCGTCGCCCGCCGCCTCGGCCAGCCCGTCGCCGCCATGGCTGAGCATGTAGGTCAGTGCGCGCACGAACATGCCCATCTGGCCGTGGAATGCCGTCAGGCGCCCGAAGCTCTCGCCAGCGCCATAGGCTTCCTCGAGACCGAGATCGCCTCCCTCGTGCGTCAGGAAAGGCACAGGCGCAAACGGCGCCAGCGCATCGGAGAGGACCACCGGGCCCGCACCCGGACCGCCGCCGCCATGAGGCGTCGAGAAGGTCTTGTGCAGGTTGATGTGCATGGCGTCGACGCCGAGATCGCCTGGCCGGACCAAACCCATGATGGCGTTGAAATTGGCGCCGTCGGCGTAGAACAGCGCCCCGGCCTTGTGCACCGCTTCCGCGATCTCGATAATCTGCGGCTCGAACAGCCCGGCGGTATTCGGGTTGGTCAGCATGATCGCCGCGACATCGGGGCCGAGGGCCTTCTTGACGTCCTCGACATCGACAGTGCCCTTGCCGTCGGCCGGCACGACACGGACCTTGTAGCCCAAGAAGGCCGCCGTAGCCGGGTTGGTGCCATGCGCTGCCTCAGGCACGACCACCACGTCGCGATGGCCCTCGCCCCGCGCCTGCTGCGCCGCGCGGATCGCCATCATGCCGCACAACTCACCGTGAGCGCCGGCCTTGGGACTGAGCGCCACGGCTGACATGCCGGTCAGGGCGAGCAGCCAGTCCGAGAGTTCGGATAACACACCGAGTGCCCCTTCGACAGTCGACAGGGGCTGCAGCGGATGGATGTCGGCAAACCCGGCAAAGCGCGCCGTCTTCTCGTTGAGGCGCGGGTTGTGCTTCATCGTGCACGAGCCTAGCGGATAGGTGCCCGAATCGATCGAATAGTTGAGCCGGGACAGGCGCACGTAATGGCGCATGGCTTCCGGTTCGGTCAGACCCGGCAGGTCGAGCGGCGCCCTGCGGGCGAAACCGCCAAGGCTTTGCTCGTCGATTGTGACTTCCGGCAGATCGACGCCGGTTTCATCGGTGTCGCCGATCTCGAACAGCAACGGTTCGTCGGGCAGCAGCGCCGCCTTTGGCGTCATTTCGACATCTCCCGCCTGCGTGGGGCGGCCCTGAGAATTAAGGCTCATTTGGTCACCTCCTCGAGTGCGGCAACAAGTGCGCCGATGTCCCCGTCGCCGGTCAGTTCAGTGGCGGCCAGCACCATCAGGTTGGCGACCTCGGGCTGGCCCGGTTCGAGACGGGACACCGGCACGCCGGCAAGGATGCCGCGTTCGGCGAGTCGATCAACGACGCCAGCGGCCGGCACCGGCAGCGAGACTGTCAATTCGTTGAAATAGGTCTCGTTGAGGACACTGACGCCTCCGATCGTGCCGAGCGCCGCTTTCAGCGCAGTTGCGCGGGCGTGGTTGAGCCGGGCCAGCCGGACAAAGCCTGTTTCCCCGAGCAGCGACAGGTGGATTGAAAACGCCAGCGCCCCGAGACCGGCATTGGTGCAGATGTTCGAGGTCGCTTTTTCGCGGCGGATATGCTGCTCGCGCGTCGACAGCGTCAAAACGAACCCGCGCCGGCCCTCGGCATCGACGGTTTCGCCGGCAAGCCGGCCCGGCATCTGCCGGACGAACTTCTGGCGCGTCGCGAACAGGCCGACATAGGGTCCGCCGAACGAAATCGGGTTGCCGAGGGACTGGCCTTCGCCGACGACGATATCGGCGCCGAGCGCACCCGGCGCCTCGATCAGGCCGAGCGAGACGATCTCTGTGACAACAACAATGAGCAGCGCGCCATTGGCGTGGGCCGCATCGGCAAGGCTCTTCACATCGCGCAGATGGCCGTAGAAATCGGGCGTCTGGACAATGATCGCCGCCGTCTCTCCATCGATGAGATCGGTGATATCCCCCTGCCCTTTCGGCGAGGCCGGCTGCATGACGAGGTGTTCGTCACCGGTATAGGTGCGGACCACGTCCCGGTAGTGCGGGTGCAGCCCGCCGCTGAGGATGATCTTTTGCCGCCGCGTCAGCCGCCGCGCCATCAGCGCCGCTTCGGCTGTGGCGGTCGAACCGTCATACATCGAGGCATTGGCCACCTCCATGCCGGTCAGCCGCGCCACCTGGGTCTGGAACTCGAAGAGCATCTGCAACGTGCCCTGCGAGATTTCCGGCTGGTAGGGCGTGTAGGCCGTCAGCCATTCCGAACGCTGGATGAGATGATCGACAGTTGCCGGCACGTGGTGGCGATAGGCACCGGCGCCGAGAAAGAATGGGCCGTCGCCAGCCGCGTGGTTCCTTCCGGCGAGGGCGCGCATATGGGCCTCGACCTCGAATTCGGGCTTGTGCTCCGGCAACCCGTAGTCGGCGGTGCGAAACACCGAGGCGGGCACCGAGTTGAACAGGTCGTCGACCGAGGAAACGCCAATGCCCGCAAGCATCGCGGCCTTGTCGGCAGCCCCGATGGGAAGATAACGCATCAATGGCTCTCCTAGTCCAGAATGGCCTTGTAGGCGTCTTCGTCCATCAGCGCGTCGAGCTCGGATGTGTCGGACGGCTTGATCTTGTAGAGCCAGCCGCCGGTCTCGGCCTCGGCATTGACCTTGTCGGGCGTGTCGGCGAGCGCCGCGTTGACCTCGACGATTTCGCCGGACACGGGCGAATAGACTTCGGATGCGGCCTTGACGGATTCGATCACCGCCGCCTCGTCGCCCTTGTTGAGAGTCTTGCCGACTTCAGGGAGTTCGACGAAGACGATGTCGCCCAACTGCTCCTGGGCATAGTCGGTGATGCCGACGATGCCGATCTCGTTCTCGATGCGGATATATTCGTGGTCATTCGTGTAGCGCGTGGTCATGGGGAGGGCCTCACTCAACGGGGCTTGCGATAGTAGCGGTGGGGGACGAAAGGTGTTTCGGCCACGCGCGCCGGACGGACGCGGCCGCGTAGCGACACGCCGATGGCGGTGCCGGGCGTGGCAAAGCTCGGAGGCACCAGGCCAAGGGCGATGGAGCGATTGAGACTCGGCGAGAAACCGCCGGAGGTCACAACGCCGATGGCCTTGCCCTCGGCATCGACGATCTCGGCGCCTTCGCGGGCCGGCGCGCCCTCGACTTCGAGCCCGATCCGGATGCGGGAGGTGCCATCGGCGAGTTCGGCAAGGATCCGTTCGGCGCCGGGGAAATCGGCGCGCTCGCGGCGAGCCTTCGACAGGACGAAATTGAGCCCCGCCTCGACCGGCGAGATCGTCTCGTCGAGCTCGTGGCCATAGAGCGGCAGGCCGGCTTCGAGCCGCAGGGAATCACGAGCGCCGAGCCCGATCGGCTTGACCCGCGCATCGGCGGTAAGCGCCGTCCACAGATCGGCTGCACGTCCGGCGGAGACCAGCATCTCGAAACCGTCCTCGCCGGTATAGCCCGAACGCGAGATGACGAGTTCGGTGCCCTGCCAGTCGAACGCTGCGTACTGCATGAAGCCGAGTTCGATGGCCCCAGGGACCAGGTCTGTCATCACGGCGGCGGCTTCGGGCCCCTGCAGGGCCAGCAGCACATTATCGTCGGCCCTTTCGAGCCTTGCCTTGCCGCCAAGCGCTGCGGCGATCAGGGCGAAATCGGCTTCCTTGGTAGCGGAGTTGACGACGACATAGAGCGAGCCGGCGCTCTCGGGGCGCAGCGGACGGGCGATCATCAGGTCGTCGCGCGTACCGCCCTGATCGTTGAGCAGCAGCGTGTAGCGCACCTGGCCCGGCTTCAGCCCCTGGAGGTCGCCACAGACGAGCGGTTCGACCAGCGCGGCAATTGCGGCGTGATCGGCCTCGACATCCCCGCTCGTCGCGTTGAGACGAACAAAGCTCGGCCCCATGTGGGTGACATCGAACAGTCCCGCGTGCGTGCGCGTCCAGTTGTGCTCGGCGACGATGCCATCGGCATATTGCACCGGCAGCGAATAACCGGCGAACGGCACCATGCGCCCGCCGGAGGCGGCGTGGATGTCGTTGAGCGGGACTGTATTGATATCGGATGCGTTCGGTTCAGCGGATTGCGCCATGCCGTCTCCTCAGGTTGGACCACGAGGGCGCGGAAAATCCGCACCACACGCCCCCTCTGTCCAAAAACCTGAGAGATTTCCCGGCCAACTAGGTATCACGCCTCGGCCGACTGCTCCTTCGGTGTGACGTCCTCGCGGACGCCCCTTTCCAGAGATGAATATCTGTGCGGTCCTTTTGCCTGAGAGTTTCCGGGGCGGTTGCTCCTTCGGCGCCGGTCCCACGATACTTGGGACCGATCTCTCCCGCGCTGGCGACACTGCGCGATAAGGCGCGGCACGTCAATTGCCGGCATCAATCGGAAAGCTAAATTTGTCGGGACAGATCAGGCCCTGGTATCGAATCCGACCCAGATGACGGTGTTTTCGCCGCCGACGAACGGAATCTGCACGGAATCGACGACCTTGTAGAATTCCTGGCTCTGTTCGCCCTGTTTGACCGTCACCGGCAGGTCGAACTTCTCGGAATAGACAACCAGGTCATCGCGCTCGACGGCGAAGCGCACGGGAACCGTGTACTGCTTGGCCTCGCCGGCAGGGCCGAGCAACAGGCGGCCGACAAGGCCCATGTCGACGGTGATGACGCCGGCCGAGGCAACGCAGGACCGCGACTGCTTGTCGATCAGCGCCTCGTACTGCAGCGCCCGCGGGTTGCCGCTCTGGCCCTTGTTGTAGACATAGACGGCCTCGCCGCCATTGCGCACCTTGATCGGCGGGCACTCGGTGGCGATGGCCGGGGCCGTCGCCAGGGCGTTGAGATCGATCTGCTGCTGCGGCGCCTGAGCGTTGGCGAGGGAACCGGTACTACCAGTGGTGCCGGGATTGTTGCCGAACATCGAGCCCATCGAACATGCTGACAACAGAACAGCCAAAGACAGGCTGGCGACCGATTTGGCCACAAGGCCTGCGCCCAAGGCGCCTTTCAATTCAGACATGTTCATCCCCATACGCAACACACGCCGCCTTCACAAAGCAGCCAGAACCGCAGGCGCCCCTGACAAATCGACTTCACCAGGTGCCTTTTCGGCATAGACGGCTTCCACAACGCCATTATTGATTATAATTGCGGCACGAATAAAGCGGATTCCCATACCATTGGCAATCATGTCGCGGTCCAGCCCCATCGCCCGACACAGCGCGGCATTGCCGTCGGCGATGAAATCGACCTTGCCGACCGCTCCCGTTTCCAGGGCCCATGCCTTGACGACATGGTGATCGTTGACCGTGCCACAGATCACCCGCGCAATGCCTTTTTCCCGGAAGGCGGCAACGGTTTGGATATAGCCCGGCAGGTGATTGTTGTGACAGGTCGGCGTGAACGCCCCCGGAAGGGTGAAGAACACGATCCGGCCTTCGGACAGGACATCTCTGGCATCGGCGTCGACGGCGCCGGAAGAGGTGATGGACTTGACGGAAATCGAAGGAATGGTATCGCCCGGAGCGATCATGCGGTCAAAACCTTCATTGCTGGATCTTGATAGGGCAGACCTTGTTGACATGCCATCGGAAGATGAAGCGAGGCTTAACGCCCGACCGCTGGCAGCACGATATCGTACGGACCGTCAGGCGTGGCAAAGCTCAGCCTCAGCGGGCTTTGCTGCCACGAAACATCTCCCTCGCGCACCAGCAGCGAGAAGGTCATCCGCGTGGCTGAGGCATCAACCTCCGGTTCGGAGTAGACCGCGGCATGACCGTCAAAACTTGGAAATACACGTGCCGGCTCAATGCGCGCCGGATCGTAAGCCACTGACAGCGCACCGGTTTCGGGATCGAGTACAATATCTCTGAGCGGTGGATCACTATTCGCAAACGGTACCGGCGTCTCGGCCAGCGCCTGGCGCAGCCGCAAGCCGTTAACGACGTCCGGCCCTTTGTCGCCCTGAAGGTTCAACGTGGCACGGACCGGCACGCAGATGTCGGAACAGATGCCCATCAGCACGTCGAGCTGGAGCGGCGCATCGATTGCCGCCTCGACATGGATCGGCAGCACCAGCTCATCGCGATAGACGTAATCGACAAAGCCCTGCGAGCTGTCGCGTTCGGGCAGCGGCCACAGGATTTCGCTCAACACCGCATCGCCGGACGCAGTGGCGAAAACCATTGTCGGCACGCCCGTCTCTCCCGGTACATGCCAATAGGTATTGAGTCCCGGCTCAAGCGTCAGTTCGAGCCCGACCAGCGCCTTGCCGTCATTCGCGGCCCCCGCCGAGATCGCCCGCAATTGCGCTCCGGGCGCCACCTCCGTCCAGTCGGTCGCTGCAGCAAGGACCTGGTTTGCCGGCACCACGGCCAGAAGGGCGAAAAGCAGTTTTGTCCTGTTCATGGCTCCCGCAATAGCCTTGTTTTGCGGCAAACCCAAGTCACCTTGTCTCAGAACCGCGTGATCCCGTCCGATCCAGCCAAGGCCCATATGAAGCGGTCGTTGCGACGGCGTGCGGCGGCCGGCTCTGTCGTTGTTGATTTGCACTTTTGCCCAGAAGCCCTAAAATCGAGGTCGGGTTGTGGCGGAACAAGGGTCTGGACCAAGCTAGTGGCATTGGCCCGGGTCCGAGGGATCCGATCCGGAAACGGTCGCACCGGCGGGCCACGGCTGCGGCGATACCGGCCGGATATCGGAGCCTTCAGTCAGCAACAGGAGGCAGCAATGCCGATGTCGTCTCTGAAAGGCAGTTTTCTCATTGCCACGCCGGGCATGTCCGACGAGCGCTTTGCCGACAGCGTCGTCTATCTTGTCGGCCATGGCGAAGACGGTGCCATGGGGCTGATTGTCAACCACCAGCTGCCCGACCTTTCGACTGGCGACATATTCGGCGAACTCGAACTCGGACCACCCGAGGAACTCATCCGCGTGCCCGAACGCATTCGCGACCGTGCCGTGCTGATGGGCGGACCGGTCGAGACCGGACGCGGATTCGTGCTGCATTCGCGCGACTATTTCCGCGACGGCAATTCCTACGAGGTCAACGACGAGGTCGGCCTGACCGCGACCCTGGATGTCCTGCGCGCCATCGCGTTTGGCGACGGCCCGTCGCAATCGCTGCTGGCGCTCGGCTATTGCGGCTGGGCTCCCGGCCAGCTTGAGGACGAATTGCGCGGCAATGGCTGGCTGACCGCACCGCATTCGCTCGACATCCTGTTCAAGGTCCCGGTCGAAGACCGACATCATGCCGCTCTTGCTTCGATCGGCATTTCCGGCGCGGCAGCGCTATCGAGCGAAATCGGCCAGGCCTGACCGGCGAACCACGCCGCAGCGCAATAGGCATGCACCGGTGCGCCAGCGCAGGGCCGGACCTCACCGCTATTGGCTGTCTTTGTCCGTCGGCTTGGGCGGCGGGGCATCGCCTTCGGATGCCTGGCTTGCGGCCTGCGCCTGGGCATGCTTGGCGCGCAGCCGTTCGTATGCCGATTGCTTCAGCCTGCTGGCGCCGGGCAAGGACACGCTCCGGCGCGGGGCCTCGTCCTGCTCTTCCAGAAGCGGCGCCAGGATGGCCTGAAGCGGATCCTCGGGTTCGGGCGGTGCGGCGGCGGGCTTTTCCGCTGGCGCCTGCGGCGGCAAGGCATCGTCCTCGCCACCGGAAGCCGCGGAGCCCGGCTTGAACGACAGTGTCTCGGCCAATGGCGCGAGAATGGCACGCAGGCCGGTCTTTGCCGCAGGCTCGGTTTCGACTTCAGGCCCGGGTTTTGCCGGCGCATCAGGCTTTGCCACCGCTTTGGGCTTTGCCGCGGAACCGGTTCTGGCAATCGGCGCCAGGATGGCGCGCATGCCGGTTCTGGCCGGCGCGGCCGTTTTGGCCGTTGCGGCCGGCTTTTCTGCCTTGGCAACAGGTTCCGCCTTGGCAGCCGGCATAGGCTTGGCGGCGGCCGCCGGCTTCGGCTTGGGCGCTTTTGCCGGCGGTGGCGATTTCGCAGCCGCCGGTTTCGGTGCCGGGGTGAACAGCGGCTTCCGGGCCGGTTCGGCCTGTGGCTTGACCTCGGGCGCAGGCGCCGGCGACGGCGCCGGCGCCGAGCGCGGTATCAGTCGCGACGGCTGCAAAGGCGCGGCGGGCGCATTATGAGCCAGCCGTTTCTGCAGCGCTTCGGCATCGAGCGCTTCGGAGAAGAAATAGCCCTGGCCGAAGCGGCAATCCAGAGCGATCAACCGGTCGCGTTCGGCTTCGGTCTCGACGCCTTCGGCGACAACCATCAGGTCGAGTTCGCTCGCCAACTGCACGATCGAGCGGATGATCGGCACCTGGGTATGGGCGAAACCGGTCTCGTCGGTGAAGCGTACGAACGGCGCGGCGATCTTGATGGTGTCGGCCGGGAAGCGATGCAGATAGCTCAGCGCCGAGTGGCCGGTGCCGAAATCGTCAAGGGCAATGCCGAGCCCCATTGCCCTCAGGGCCGACAGCACATAGGCGGAATGCTCGGGATTGAGCATGGCCTCGCTCTCGGTGATCTCGAGCTTGAGATGAGAGGCAATCGCACGGTGCTCGGCAAGATAGCTCCGCATGTCGGTGAGCATGGTCTCGGTCGACAGCTGGCGCGGCGACAGATTGACCGACACGAAGAAGTCTTCGGGCAGCCTGACAGCGCTTTGCCAGGCGTGCAGCGCCGAGGCGGTCTGTTCGAAGGCCAGCCGACCCAGTTGCTCGATCTGGCCTGTGCGCTCGGCCAGCGGCACGAATTCGTCGGGGCCGACCAGGCCGCGCGTCGGGTGCTGCCAGCGCATCAGCGCCTCGGCGCCGATGATACGTCCGGTGTTGAGCGCACAGATCGGCTGAAACTGCATGCGCACATGATCCTGGCGGATGGCTTGCTGCAGTTCCTCCTCGCTCGATCTGGCCAGCGCCGAAATCGAGCGCGCCGCGGCGCGATAGGCCTCGATGCGGTCGCCGCCGTGGCGCTTGGCGTAGAGCATGGCGAGTTCGGCATCGCGCAGCAATTCGTCGGCGCCGGCCTGGCCATTGTCGTAAATGGTGATGCCGAACGAGGCGGTGACGGCGATATCGCGCTCGCCGAAGGTGAAGGGCGCACGGATGGTCTTGCGCAGCTGGTCGGCGAATTCGGCGATCTTGTCCGGGGTCACTTCCGAACAAAGGATGACGCCGAACTGGTCGGCATTGAGCCGCGCCACAGTGTCGAGCGGTCGCATCTGCCGGGCCAGCCGCCGGGCGATGGCCAGAAGCACGGAGTCGGCGCCGGCCGGACCGAGGCGCTCGACGACACCGGAGAACTGGTCGACGTCGATGAAAAAGATCGCCGGCTGGGCGTCCTTGCCCAGACGCGCGCGCTCGAGCGCGCGCTCGAGCCGGTTGAGGAACAGCTCCTTGTTGGGCAGACCGGTCAGGCTGTCATTGACCGAATCGTGCAGCAGCCGTTCGCGTGCCGCCCGTTCGGCGGTCACGTCCTGCAGCGTGCCGATGATGCGATTGACCTGGCCGTCTCCGGCCAGCACCGGCTTCACCTTGAGCTGGAAGGCCCGATAGGCACCGTCATGGCCGAGCACGCGAACATCCATGCTCACCTTGCCGCGGCGCATCTCCACCAGCGTATCGAGGGCGGTGCGGAACCGATCCTGATCCTCGGGATGAATGCGTTCGAGCCAACTCTTGATCGGACCGCGCAGTGCCCCGCGCGCTTCGCCAAGCCGCGACGCCAACTCTTCGCTGACCTGCACGCGATCGCGATCGGTGTTCCAGTCGAACAGAAAGTCACCGCCCCCGGTCAGAGCCAACGCACGCCGCTCGACCTCGGACAGAGCGCCGATGGTCACCTGGCCTTCCGAGAAGGCGTGCTGGACCGCCGTAAAGGCGATGAGCATGACGATCAGCACCAGACCGCCGGCAACGGCAGGCTGGGCGATGTCGTTGGTTACCCGGCCTGAAACCACGAGCCAGGCGTAGAACAGCCAGGCGATGTAGATGATCCAGGTCGGCACCAGCAGCACGGCCCGGTCGTAGCCGCGAAGCGCCAGCAGCACGATTGTGAAAAAGCCCAGGAACCCCAGCACCACCATGACGATGCGTGCGATGGTCACCGAGGTCTCGGGCTGCACGAAGGAAAACGCGAACAGTCCCAGGAAAACCGCTGTCAGCGCCAGCGCCAGGTGCAGGAACCTCAGGTGCCAGCGATGCAGGTTGAGATAGATGAACAGGAAGCCGAACAAGGTGGTGGCGAGTGCGGCCTCCGCCGCGGCGCGATAGGGCTGGATCGAGCCATTGCCGACGCCTATCAGCCGGCCAAAGACGCCGAAATCGATGAGCAGATAGGCCAGCACCGCCCAGGCGAGCGCGGCGGTCGCCGGGAACACTCCGCGCCCCTTGACGACGAACATGATGGTCAGGAACACCGCCGCGAGACTGGCAATGCCAATGACGACGCCACGGAACAGGGTGAAGGAGTTGACGTAGTCACGATAAGCGTCCGGCTTCCACAAATAGAGCTCGGGCAATTGCCCGTTCACCAGTTCGCCGACGAAGGTCACCGTCGCACCCGGGTCGAGCGTGATCTCGAAGACATCGGCCTCCGGGTCCGAAACGCGTTCGGGCCGGATGCCGGCATTGACGGTCAGGACGGCGAGGCGGTCCGAGCCGAGATCGGGATTGACCAGGCCGGAGCCAGGCAGCCGATAGAACGGCGCCACCAGCAGGCGCTGGATCTGGGTGTCGCTGTCGTTGGAGAGCGCGAACAGGGCCCAGTTTGGGTTGGTCCCCTCCTTTTGTGCCAGCACCTCAATGCGGCGGATGATCCCATCGGCCCCGGGCGCGGTCGACAATTGCACCTTGCCATTCTGGCCCGGCACGACATCAATGCCGGCGCGCAGATTGATGGCGTTGACACTGTCGGGGACATTGATGATCTCGAACGCCTCGGCCTCGACGGCGGCGAACAGGCCAATCGCGAGGGCAAGAACGAGGCTCAGCACAAAACGCATTATTTGTCGGTGGTTCCCATTGTCGTTGTGCCGCAGGAATCCTTGGTAATGCGGTTTGCCCCGGCTCACAAGCGCGCAGACCGCGCTCGTCCCCGCTTTCAGATGCGCTGGCCCTGATGCCGGTCACGCGTCAGCCCGTACAGTACGTGGTCCTGCCAGACCCCGTCGATCTGCAGATAGGCTTCGGCATAACCTTCTTCGCGGAATCCGTTTTTTTCGAGGACACGGCGCGAGGCGATGTTGCCCGGCAGCGTTGCCGCGTGCAGGCGCCTGAGATCGAGTGTCGTGAAAACGAAGGGCAGGATCATGCTGACCGCTTCGCTCATGATGCCCTTGCCGGCGCAATCGACATTCATCCAATACCCGAGATTGGCATGCATGGCGGCACGGCGGCGAATACTGGAAAGCGTTAGCCCGCCGCTGAGGAGCTCGCCCTCTCGCGCCAGCCTGAAGATGAAAAAGGAGAACTCCCTGCCAGCTTCAGCCTCACGGCGATTGCGCCTCAGCCGCTCGCGGAAAACCGCCGGCGACAGATCGACTTCGCTCCAGCGCGGCTCGAAGGGCTTGAGGAATGCGTGGCTTTTCAGGCGCACATCGCGCCACTGCCGATAATCGGTCGACCGCGCTGCGCGCAACAGCAACTCGCCCCGGATCAGTTCGGGCGTTCGGTCCGGGGCAAAGATCCGGTCCAGCATGGCAGCAGGATCAGGCGCGCAGGCGCGAGACCACGGTATCGTGGTCCGGCATGTTCTTGACCGGGCCGATGCCCGCAACCGAGACACGGTCCGTATCGAAGAGCTGGCCGGCAACCTCCTTGACCCTGTTGGCGTCGATGCGATTGATGCGTTCGACGGTTTCCTCAAGCGGAATGGTGCGGCCCCACAGGATCTGCTGGCGGGCGATCTGTCCGGCACGCGCCGACGGGCTCTCGAGCGACATCAGCAGGCCGGCGCGAATCTGGTTCCTGACCCGCCTCACCTCATCGTCCGAGATGGTCTCGGCGGCGCGGCGCAATTCGTCGAGCACCACGGTGACCAGATCGTCGACCTCCTCGCCTCCCGTCGCGGCGGCGACGCCGAACACGCCGCTGTCGGCAAAGGCCCAGTGGAAAGCATAGACCGAATAGCAGAGGCCGCGATTTTCCCGAACCTCCTGAAACAGGCGCGAACTCATGCCGCCCCCGAGAATCGAGGACAGGATCTGCACGGTGTAGAATCCGTCCGAATTATACGGCCGGCCCTCGAGGCCCAGGATGATGTGGGCCTGCTCGTGATCGGTCTCGAAACGCTCCTCGCCACCCACGTAGCGGGCCGGTTCCGGCGTCGCCTTGGCGGCGGAATCGAGCCCGTTGAAACGGTCTTCGGCAAGGCGCACCAGCTTGTCGTGATCGACATTGCCGGCGGCGGACAGGATCATGCGATCGCCGGTATAGTTGCGCCCCATATAGGAGCGGATGGCGTTCGGATTGAAACCACGCACCGTCTCGGCGGTCCCGAGAATGGGTCGCCCGATCGGCTGATCGGGGAAGGAAACGCCCTGGAACAGATCGAAGACGTGATCGTCGGGATCGTCGCGCGCCGCACCGATCTCCTGCACGATCACCTGCTGCTCGCGCGCCAGTTCGCCTTCGTCGAACACCGAATTCTGCAGAATGTCGGCAATAATGTCGGCGGCCAGTTCCGCATCCTCCTTGAGAACGCGGGCGAAATAGCCGGTATGCTCGACCGAGGTCGCGGCATTAACCTCGCCGCCTACGCCTTCGATCGACTCGGCGATCTCGCGGGCACTGCGCGAGGTCGTGCCCTTGAAGGCCATGTGTTCGAGAAGATGGGAGATGCCGTGTTCGTTCGGAAGCTCCGATCGCGAACCCGATTTGACCCAGACGCCGAGCGAGGCACTTTCGAGATGCGGCATGTTGTGGGTCAGCACAGTCATGCCGCTGTCCAGTGTTGTCGTTTCGACGGTCAACTCAATCCTCCCAAGCGCGGCTTTTGCCGCTGATGAAGTCCTGAACGGTTCTGAGGTCATTCGGCAAGACCGTCAACCGCTCCTGTTTGTCATAAAGGCCAGCCAACCATAGCGGAAGAGCCGGTTCAACTCCCGTTGCCCCGGCGACAGCCTGCGGGAACTTGGCCGGATGGGCCGTCGCCAGCGCGATCATCGGCCGCGCCGGATCACGATACCGGCGGGCGACCGACAGGCCGACTGCGGTGTGCGGATCGGCAAGATAGCCCGATCCCTCGAATGTCGCCTTCATGGCAGCGCTGGTGGCGCTTTCGTCGGCGGTGCCGGCGGCAAAGCCCTTTCGGATCGCCTCGATCGCCTTCTCCGGCAGTGCGAAGCCACCGGACTGACCAAGCGAAGCCATCAGCCGTGTCGTTTGTTCGCCGTCACGTCCGAGGCTCTCAAAGATCAGGCGTTCGAAATTGGACGAAACCTGGATGTCCATGGACGGCGACATAGTCGGCGTGACGCCGCCGAGCTCGTAGCGCCCGGTCTCGAGCGTACGCTTGAGGATATCGTTTTCGTTTGTGGCGATGATGAGATTGTCGATGGTCAAACCCATTCGCCGGGCGCCTTCGCCGGCAAAGATGTCGCCGAAATTCCCGGTCGGCACGGTGAAATCGGCGACGCGATGCGGAGCGCCGAGCGCGACGGCGGAAGTGAAGTAGTAGACGATCTGGGCGACGATGCGGCCCCAGTTGATCGAGTTGACGCCGCTGAGCGCAGCGCTGGCGCGGAACTTCTGATCGTTGAACAGGCCTTTGACGATGGCCTGGCAATCGTCGAACGTGCCTTCTAGGGCAATGTTGTGGACGTTGGCGTCGACCACCGTCGTCATCTGCCGCCGCTGCACCTCCGAGGTGCGACCCGAAGGGTGCAGAATGAAGATGTCGATATTGTCCCGGCCGCGGAAGGCATCGATCGCCGCCGATCCGGTGTCGCCGGAGGTTGCCCCGACAATGGTGGCGCGCTGGTCGCGCGCGACGAGAATGTGATCCATCACCCGGGCGAGGAACTGCATCGCCACGTCCTTGAAGGCAAGCGTCGGGCCGTGGAAGAGTTCGAGCACGAAAAGCCCCGGCTCAAGTTCGACGACCGGCGTCGTCGCGGCATGCCGGAAGGTGCTGTAGGCATCTTCGATCAGGGCCTTGAGATCGGCGTCGGCGATCTCGCCGTCAACGAAGCGGGCGATCAACTCGAAGGCGATTTCGGCAAAGGGCCTGTTGGCAAACCCGGCGATCTCTTCAGGGGTGATCCGGGGCCAGGTCTCGGGCAGGTAGAGCCCTCCGTCGCTTGCCAGTCCCGCCAGTACCGTGTCGCAGAAGCCCAGCGCCGGCGCCTGACCGCGCGTCGAGACATATTTCATGTTTTCCTACCCGATCGGCGCGGCGGCAGGGTGGTAGCACCGCCACGTTGATTGCCTGCAAGGGCCATGGTCCTGTCCGAAGTGCGCCTTGCACCGTTCGGACACGTGCCCCGAGCGGCGGCTAAACTAGTGTGTGGGCCTGTCGAGCGCAAGCGCAGCGCCACCTCTAGCCCTTGCGCCGGGCAAAGACCCACACGCCGAGCATGCCCAGCGATGCCAGCGCCAGTCCGTACCAAGTCAGCGCATATTCGAAATGGCGGTTGGGAAGGTCGAACACCGTCTCTCCGCCCTGCGGCAGCGCCCCCTCGGCGCCGGCGTCCTGGTCGAGATAGGCCGGCAATACCGGGGTCAGTGTCTTGTCGCTGATCCTGGCAAACCGCTCCGGATCGCGCACATAGTCGATGCGATCGGCGCGCTCGATGCCGGGCGTGAACATGCCCGATTGTTCCGGCCGCCTGAGGATGCCGGCAATTGTCACCATCCCGTCACCGTCCGGGCCGCCATCGGCGAAGTTCTGCTTCAGCCCGACGGGTATAAAACCGCGGTTGACCCAGACGATGCCACCGTCCTCCATCACCAGCGGCGCCATCACCCAATAGCCCGGTCCCTGCTGCCGTCCGCGCGGCTGGCTGAGCGCGGTGAACACCAGGATGGTCTGGTCATGGCGGAAGCTGCCGGTGACACCGGTATGGCGGAAATCCCAGACTTCGGGATCGAAGCCGACCCATTCGGCCGCCTTGGGCAATGGCGTGGCCGGCAATTGTGCGCGATCGGCGATCCTGGCGATCAGCACTTCCTTCTCATGCAGGCGCGCCATCTGCCAGGTGCCCAGTCCGAGGCAGATGGCGGTGATGGTGAGGATGAGAACAATGAACCCCCAGCGCGGGCGCTCGCGCTTGGGCGTGCGCATGCGTTTGAGTTCTTCGGCGACGCTGTCGAACCCGTTACTCAGAGCGACCTTCCCGTGCCTGATTGGCATATTGCAGGGCGATCATCGTCGCCTTGAACGGCCTCAGCATGGCGAGGCAGAGCGCGATGGTCACCGGAATCCATATGAGGAGATGAACGAAGACCGGCGGATGGAACAGCGCATCGACGATCGCCCACAGCATGACGACGACAGCCCCGGCGATGAGGATGATGAACACGGCCGGACCGTCGCCGGCATCGGCGAAATCATACTCAAGCCCGCAGCTTTCGCAGGACTTGCCAAGGCTGAGGAAGCCCTTGAACAAAAGCCCTTCGCCGCAGCGCGGGCAGCGGCCCCTGAGGCCAGCGGAAAACGGGGAAACGTGATGATGGTGTTCGGTGTCGGGCATCATGGCCCTCCAGGTCGTTCTGCCCCGGCACGCATCGCGTGTCCGGCGACAATGAGGTGAGCCTAGCGACGAAGCAGCCCGGATTGCAAGGCACCCGAAAGAAATCCGGGGCCCTGCGGCCCCGGAAACGTGTTTCAGCCTAGCCGTGGTGCACCGCCAGGGCGCCGCCCCAGCTTCCCCACACATAAACGCAGGAGAACAGGAACAGCCAGACGACGTCGACGAAGTGCCAGTACCAGGCGGCGAATTCGAAGCCGAGATGCTGCTTGGGCGTGAACTGGCCGGCGAGGGCGCGGATCAGGACCACAGTCAGGAAGATGGTGCCGATGATGACGTGGAAACCGTGGAAGCCGGTCGCCATGAAGAAGGCCGCACCATAGATGTTGCCCGAATAGGCAAAGCCGGCAGTCGAATACTCGATGGCCTGCACGACGGTGAACAGCGCGCCGAGCGCGACGGTCAGCACCAGGCCCCACTTGAGGCCTTCTCGGTCATTCTCGAGCAGGGCATGGTGAGCCCAGGTCACAGTCGTGCCCGAGGCCAGCAGAAGAAGCGTGTTGAACAGCGGCAGGTGCCAGGGATCGAACAGTTCGACGCCTTGCGGCGGCCAAACACCACCGGTCGCCGCGACGCGGGCTACCTGGTTGGCGCTGTCGAAGCCGAAGAAGATATCGAAATAGGCCCAGAACCAGGCAACGAAGAACATCACCTCGGAGGCGATGAACAGGATCATGCCGTAGCGGTGGTGCATCTGCACCACCTGGGTGTGGTCACGGCCGTTATTGGCCTCGGCAATGACATCGGCCCACCAGGCGAACATGGTGTAGAGAATGCCGACCATCCCGGCCAGGAACAGCCAGACCGGCAGGATGTCGTGCATCCAAAGGATTGCCCCTACCGCCGCAACGAAAGCGGAAGCCGACCCCACGAAGGGCCAGGGGCTCGGCTCGACGAGATGATAGTCGTGGTTTTTGGCATGGGCTGCCATGTCAGTTTCCCCCATTGTCAGCGGCGTAGAATGTATAGGACAGCGTGATCTCTTTGACCGTCTTGAGGTCTGGGTCCGTGTCGAAATCGGGATCGACGAAGAAGGTCACCGGCATCTCGACGGTTTCGCCAGGCTTGAGCGTCTGCTCGGTGAAACAGAAGCATTCGATCTTGTTGAAATAGACGCCGGCCAGATCGGGCGTCACATTGAAACCGGCCGTTGTCGTCAGCTCTTCGGTCGACATGTTCCGGGCGATGAAATTGATCGTCGTCACCGTACCGATCTTGGCCGCGACCGGCTGTGACGGCGTGACCTTGAGCGGCAGGCCGGGCGCGATGGTCGCGTCGAAGCGCGTCGTCATCTCGCGGGCGATGACGCCCTTGGGATTGCTGTCTGCGCGCTGCGTAGTGCCGCCATAACCGGTCACTGCGCAGAACACGTAATACAGCGGTACGGCGGCATAGGCCATGCCGACCATGCCGGCGACGATGCCGACAAGGATGACGACAATCCGGAGATTGCCGTTGCCGCTCCTATCTTCGCTGTAGTGCGCGTCGACCATCAGGCGCTCACAAGGCCCTGTCGAAGATGCCCGAGCCCATCTTGACGATGGTCAGGACGTAGAAAATGAGCGCGAAACCGGCCAATGCCAGCCCCAGCGCCACCGACCGCCGCCTGCGCGCCGCCTTGAAGGCATTTTCGTCGATGGATTGATCTGCTTTCACCACGCAACTCCCAGCAAATGTCGGGCCATTAGATCGAGCAGCAGCACCAGGTACAGCACGAACAGATAGCTCAGCGAGTAAAGGAAAAGGCCGCGGGCCTGCTTGCGCATGACTGCACCGTCAGCCCGGTAAAGGCGCGCCGCCAGCACGACGAAGACAAGGCTGGCAAGCGCCGCCGCTACAGCATAGATCGGACCGGCCAACCCAGTCAGCGCCGGCGCAATCGAGATCGCCGCCAGCAGCACCGAGTAAACCAGGATCTGCGTCTTGGTCGACGCTTCGCCGGCAACATTGGGCAGCATCGGGATGCGGGCGGCGCCGTAGTCGGACTGCTTGAACAGCGCCAGGGCCCAGAAATGCGGCGGCGTCCACAAGAAGATGATCAGGAACAGGATCAATGAATCGAGCGAGACCGATCCGGTCACGGCAGCCCAGCCGACCATGGGAGGAAACGCGCCAGCCGCGCCGCCGATGACGATGTTCTGCGGCGTCGAACGCTTGAGCAGCATGGTGTAGACGACCGCGTAAAAGAAGATGGTGAATCCCAGGAACCCGGCGGCAAACCAGTTGGTCGCCAGGCCAAGCGTCGCCACCGAAAAAGCGCTGAGCGTCAGCCCGACGGTCAGCGCGTCCTCTTTGGTCAGACGGCCGGCCGGGATCGGCCGGTTCTGCGTGCGCGTCATCTTGGCGTCGATATCGGCATCGAACCACATGTTGAGCGCACCGGATGCTCCGGCGCCGATGGCGATCGACAGGATTGCCACCGCGGCAACGAAAGGATGGAGCGTGCCCGGCGCGGCGATCATGCCGACAAAAGCGGTGAACACCACCAGCGACATGACGCGCGGCTTGAGCAGCACGACATAATCGCTGATCCGCGCTTCGGATCCGCGTACCGTCAGGTCCCTGCTGTCATCGACTAGGGTCAATTGCCCGTCCTTTCATCTGGGAAACCGCCATCGGCTTCCCGTCGGGCGGCCGCACTTCCGGAGCGGAAACGCGACCGTCTGTTTCGAACCGCCGGCTAGGAGATGCGCGGCAGCGTTGAAAACTGGTGGAACGGCGGCGGCGAGCTGAGCGTCCACTCGAGCGTGGTCGCGCCTTCGCCCCACGGATTGTCGCCAGCCTTGCGCTTCCTCATCGGCGCTTCGATCAGGACGGCGAGGAAGACCAGCACGCCAACCGCCGTGATGGCGTAGCCGATCGAGGACACCATGTTCCAAAGGGCAAACGCATCCGGGTAGTCGATATAGCGGCGCGGCATGCCGGACAGGCCGAGGAAGTGCTGCGGGAAGAAGACGGTGTTGACGCCGATGAAGGTGATCCAGAAATGGATGTTGGCCAGCGTCTCGTTGTACATCAGCCCGAACATCTTGGGGTACCAGTAGTACCAGGCCGCAAAGATGGCGAACACAGCGCCGAGCGAGAGCACATAATGGAAGTGCGCCACGACGTAGTAGGTGTCGTGCAGAACGCGGTCGGCGCCGGCATTGGCCAGGACCACGCCGGTGACGCCACCGACGGTGAACAGGAAGATGAATCCGAGCGCCCACAGCATCGGCGTCTTGAACGAGATCGAACCGCCCCACATCGTCGCGATCCAGCTGAAGATCTTCACGCCGGTCGGCACGGCGATGACCATGGTCGCGGCAACGAAATAGCGTTGGACGTTGAGGGAAAGGCCGGTGGTGTACATGTGGTGCGCCCACACGATGAAACCGACGAAACCGATGGCGACCATGGCGTAGACCATGCCGAGATAGCCGAAGATCGGCTTCTTCGAGAAGGTCGAAACGATGTGCGAGATGATGCCGAAACCGGGCAGGATGAGGATGTAGACTTCCGGGTGACCGAAGAACCAGAACAGGTGCTGGAACAGGATCGGATCACCGCCCTCGGAGGGCACGAAGAAGGCCGTTCCGAAGTTGCGGTCGGTCAACAGCATGGTGATGCCACCGGCCAGAACCGGGAGGGACAACAGCAGCAGGAACGCCGTCACCAGCACCGACCACGGGAACAGCGGCATCTTGTGCAGCGTCATGCCCGGGGCACGCATGTTGAAGATCGTCGTGATGAAGTTGATTGCACCAAGAATTGAGGACGCGCCGGCGATGTGCAGGCTGAGGATGGCGAAGTCCATGGCCGGGCCGGGCGAGTCGGTCGTCGACAGTGGTGGATAGATCGTCCAGCCGCCGCCGACACCGGGAAGACCCGATGTGCCGGGCACGAACATCGAAATGACCAGAAGCGCGAAGGCGAAAGGCAACAGCCAGAACGAGATGTTGTTCATGCGCGGGAACGCCATGTCCGGCGCACCGATCATCAGCGGCACGAACCAGTTGCCGAAGCCGCCAATCATGGCCGGCATGACCATGAAGAAGATCATGATCAGCCCGTGCGCCGTGGTGAACACGTTGTACATCTGCTTGCCGCCGTCGACTGCCGCCGCAGCGCTGTCGCCGTAGACCATCTGGGCCAGGCCCGTGAAGATCTGGACACCCGGCTCGGCCAGTTCCCAGCGCATGAAACCGGAAAGGATGCCGCCGATGATCCCCGCCGCGATGGCGAAGATCAGGTACATCGTGCCGATGTCCTTGTGGTTGGTCGAAAACACATAGCGCTTCCAGCCGGTCGGATGATCGAGCGCGGCGTCGTGTTGGGCAGCTTTCGCTTCAGCCATTTGGTAGTCCCTCTCGCATTTCCTCTCGCGCGCCACTGGTTGGGGCGCTGCGCTGTGTTCCTAGTCGACCGCGGCCAGCGTCGCGTTCGCTTCGTCGAGCCCATTGGCCTGGAAGGCCGTCATGAAGGTGTCGAATTCTTCCTTGGCGACGACGCGCACGGCGATGGGCATGTAGGCGTGGTCCTTGCCGCACAGCTCCGAGCACTGGCCGTAGTACATGCCGGTCTTGCGGGCATGGAACCACGACTCGTTGAGACGGCCGGGCACGGCGTCGGTTTTGACGCCGAAGGCGGGGACGGTGAACGAGTGGATCACCCCGTTGGGGTCGCCGGTGACCTGAACGCGCACGGTGGTGTCGACCGGAACGACGAGCTCGCTGTCGACGGCCAGAAGGCGTGGCTGGTTCGGCTTGAGACTGGCGCGATCCTCGTCGGACAGCATGTAGGAGTCGAAATCGACCTGCTGATCGACATATTCATAATTCCAGTACCACTGGAAGCCGGTGACCTTGACTGTCAACTCCGGCGCCGGAACGTCGACCTCGCCCCAGGAGAAAATGTCCTTGCCGAGATATTTGCGCTCGCCGTCAGGGATGGTCATCTGGTCGGTCAGAACCGCGAACGATGGCGCGGCGATGACCAGAAGGATCAGGATCGGCACCACGACCCAGACGACTTCGACCAGGGTATTGTGCGAAAAACGATTGGGCACGGGGTTGGCGCGCTTGTTGAATCGCACCATCACGTAGATCATCAGCCCCAGCACGAAGAGCACGATCGCGGAGATGATCCAGATCAAGAGCCCATTGTGAAAAGCTGTTATGGAATCCATGATTGGAGTGACTCCGGCCTGAAGGCCTATTTCGCCCGGAACCGGCTGACCGGCTTCGGCGAATACTGTTGTCGGCAGAAAAGCCAACAGAGTCAGTCCAATGGCAAGGATTTTGCGGAAGTACGATCCGACCACCTGATTTCCCCCTGAAGTCCCAAATGTCCCGCATTCCGGCGCTTTGCAGCGATCCGATTAGCCCGAATCCTGATGCAATTCCGCCCCGGTCACACGAGCCGAGTGCTGTCCTATAACCACATTGGCGCGAATATGGCAATTGCGCTGCAATTTGTCGCACCTGCGACAAATTGTAACATTGTCTGCCCCGGATTTCCTGCCTCTCCGAGTCCTATTCTGTAAGGCTTGGCTTTGTTCGCTTTGCCTCACCCTTGCCGCATTGACACACGAGTGATGAACTCGGAACGCCGTCGCTTGCGGCCTTGTGCAAAAGGCGGGGGCGGTGCCGCGTGTTGACAAGGCCGACGGCGCTGCACGAAGAGTGCATGGCAGTACCGGGGCAGCGATTCGTTCAGGGAGTAAGCCAGTGCGCAGAGGTCAGGTCATAGCGATTGCAGGCGGGACCATCGCGGCGATTGTTGCCGTTTCAGCGGCGATCTTCTTCATGCAGCCGGCACCCGGAACGGACATCGCGGTGACCGAGGTGGCACCCCCCGGTACGGTATCAGCAGCGCCTGCCGCCGCCGCACCCGCCGCGTCAACCACGACACAGCCGGGCGCCAGCGCCGGCTCCACCGCTGTCGCAGCGGCAACTCCGCGCTCCAACACCGTCCCCGGCACCATCAAGCAGCGGCTGGGCGACTGGCAGTTGAGCTGCGACACCCCGCCGGGCGCCAGCTTCGAACAATGCGCCATCATCCAGAATGTCACCGCCGAGGATCAGCCCAATGTCGGCCTGTCGGTGATCGTGCTGAAGACGGCCGACAACAAGGCGCGGCTGTTGCGCGTCCTCGCCCCGCTCGGCGTCCTCCTGCCCAACGGACTTGGCCTCAATGTCGATGGCACCGACATGGGCCGGGTCGCCTTTGTCCGCTGCCTGCCCAATGGCTGCGTTGCCGAAGTGGTGATGGACGACGCCCTGGTTGCGACGCTGTCCAAGGGAACCTCGGCGATCTTCATCGTCTTCAAGACCCCCGAGGAAGGCATCGGCATTCCGGTGTCGCTCAACGGTTTCAGCGAAGGTTTCGCCGCCCTGCCCTGATCGGCCTCTGCCCCGCAGCGGGCCTGTCCACCTCCCCATTCCGACGCCGGCTCAAGGACTTGAGCTTGTAGCGACTGCATTCGGGCGCTGCATCGGCAAAAAAAGCGCCGCGCGCCATGTTACTGGCGGCGGCGCAGTCAGGTCTGGAACACGTCAATTCGGGCGAACCGACGCGGGGAAACCGATGGCTCTCGCCACCGGAACTGTGATTAGTGGATCCAGGACGCAGCGCGTTCGGCGGCACGATCATGCAGGAACCGCGCAGCCTCGCCATGGGCATGGCGGGCTTCGAACAGATCCTGGCGCGACAGACCGAGGTCGCACAGCAAATGATCGTCGAGCGCCGAAAGGCTCTTGAGCGTGTTGATCGTGAACAAACGCCTGAGGAACGACATTTTTTTCTCCTGTGGGGCACTGCCCCGAAGTTCGACTCGGTGGTTCATGGGGGACCACCTCAATGCATGATCCTGAGATAGGCACTTGCGGATCATCATTCAAACAAATAGATATCATCGTTGTCATAAGGAATTCTTATTCGGTTGCGTAAAAAAAGGGCGAAGTGATCATGGCCGCGCCACTTGACCTGGACCAATTGCAGAGTTTTTGCGTCATCGCCGACTGCGGCAGCTTCACCGAGGCTGCACGACGCGTGCACAAAACCCAGTCCGCCGTGTCGATGCAGATCAAGAGACTGGAGGAACGGCTCGGCAAGGTTCTGCTCAGCCGCGACGGTCGATCGGTATCGCTGACCGCCGAGGGCGAAGCCGTTTATGCACGGGCGCGGCGCATGCTGCGGCTCAATGCAGAGATCACCGACATCTTCTCCAGCGAGGACCTGAGCGGCAATATCCGCTTCGGCGTGCCGGATGACTACGCCGTCAAGCTCTTGCCAATCATCCTGTCCAGCTTCCAGAAAACCCATCCGCGCATCACCGTCGACGTCAGGTGCCTGCCCTCCGAGGATCTGCTTGACGGTATGAATTCCGGACGGTTCGATTTGATCGTTTTCACGCAGGGCACGAGCCACGAGTTCGGCGAACTGTTCCGCACCGAACGCATGTTCTGGATCAGCGCGCCGGAAGGCACGGCGCTGCACCAGGAGCCTCTTCCGATAGCCTGCGGCACCAAGCGTTGCTTCTGGCGCGCCGGCGCCATTGAGGCGCTGTCACGGGTCGGGATCGACTATCGCATCGCCTATACCTCGTCGAACGCCACTGCCATCATCGGTGCCGTCAACTCGGACCTGGCCGTCGGCTACCTGCCGGAAAGCGCCCTGCAGCCGGGCATGCGGGTGCTGACCGAGGAGGAAACCCACCTGCCCCGTCTCAACGACGCCCAGATCGCCCTGATGCGCGGCTCGCATGCCTATGGCGGCATCTACGACGCGCTGGCCAACCACATCATCTCGGAAATGGGCAATCTCGAGAGCCACGCCCATCTCGGCTACCTCGCAGCGGAATAACGCCTAGAACAGGGGTTCGAGCCACAGAGTGCCCCGGCTAGGTGCCAGATCAGCTAATAGTCCATGCGCGCCAGGCACATGGCCAGATAGCCGTGACGCCGGAAAATACCGAACTGCACCGTGCCGAAGGCGAAGACGATGACACCGACGGCAAGGTCCGACCAGCAGACAGTGGCGCCGGCAAGCGCCGGCAGGATCCGGAAAACTGCTTCGCAGCCCGCCACGACGGCGAAAGCCGATAATAGGGTGATGCCTGACGCCCGCCGTTTGCGAAGGCCTGCAAGGATCAGCAGAACCAGCGCCAGCGGGAACGCGTGCATGACCATGTCATTTATAAATCCCATGTCAGGATAGGTAAGCAGTGCCCAAGGCGGCGTGATGCTGCTGTCGACCGGGAGAGGCGCGGCGACATCGACAAGCACCATCATGCATGCGAGCACCATCGCCGGCACGGAGGCATGGGCCCCCAAGCGCAAGTCGCCGGGCGCCCACATGATGGCAAAGCCCTGCCGCGTGTGAGGGTAGCACATGCCCAGTCCGCCAAGCACAATGGCCACCAGCACGGCAAGGCGCGGATCGAATGGGCCGAAGAAACGGGCAAAGTCGATGGCTGTCCCCTGTGTCACACAGGCGACGGCCATCAACTAGGTCTCACCCTCCTCCTGCAAGATCATCTCGTCCGGAAAGCGCTTGCCGGAGGGAATGTCCGGCGCCGGCGCGTTCCAGGCGTCTTTCATCTCGGCGGTCATGGCCTCCCGCTCGCGGGCGACCCGCGCGGCATAATTCTTGGCGGCGCGCAGTTTCTCCACCGGATCGCGCGCCGGCCCGGCGACATAGTCGCGTAGCAGGTCGGCCAGCACCATGTTCATATGAGCGCCGGTCCTGAGGAACCGCGCGACAAGTTCCATGTCCTTAATCGCCATCCGGGAGATGCTCTCGCCACTGATTTCACCGATCTGGCCGTAGACGATTTCGGCAAGCGAATTGGCCAGCTCCGTCAACTCCACCATTACCTTGCGGCGGTCGGCGGGATCGCGCACCCGCCGAAGATAGCCGGCCTGTTCGAGCCGGTCGATGACGGCAGTCACGGCGCCGGTCGTCAGCCCGGACTGCCGGGCCAACTCTCCTGCCGTTATCTGACCGAGCCTCTGGACAATATCGAGACAGCGCTGATCGGTGCGATTGACGCCGAGAAGCGCAGCGAAGGCCTCGTCCATCGCCTCGCCGGCGTTCTGCGAGACGCGGATGGCGGCAACGAGACGATCAAGCGCAACCAGCTTTTGTCTTGACAATTTAATATCTTGATTCATAAGATATCATTCTAGCAAGAAATCAGACAATTTTAAAGATGGCAGATTCCACACTCCCAAACATGATCGAGGCGCGCGGCCTCAAGCGCACCTACAAAACGCGCGGCAAGTCCATCGAGGCGGTCAAGGGCATCGACCTGACCGTCCGCGCCGGCGAGATCGTCGGCTTTCTCGGCCCAAATGGCGCCGGCAAGACGACAACGCTGAAAATGCTGTCCACGCTCCTGGAGCCGACAGGCGGCGAGGCCACGGTCGCCGGCTGCGATCTGAGGCGCGACTCGCGCGGCGTCCGTCGTCGCATCGGCTATGTCGCCCAGGGTGGTACCACCGCCGGCATCGCCCGCGCCGGTCTCGAAATCACCTCGCAGGCAGAGCTGTTCGGCATATCGCCCAAGGAAGCAAAAAAGCGCGGAGAAACCCTGCTCGCAGCCCTCGACCTCGAAGATATCTGGGACCGCAAATGCGAGTCGCTTTCCGGCGGCCAGCGACGGCGGCTCGATATCGTCATGGGGCTGATCCATCAGCCGCAACTGGTTTTCCTCGACGAGCCCTCGACCGGGCTCGACCCGCAATCGCGCGCCAATCTGTGGCACCACATCCGTCGGCTGCGCGACGAGTTCGGAACCACGGTGTTTCTCACCACCCACTACATGGACGAAGCAGATTCGCTCTCGGATCGACTGCTGATCATCGATCACGGCACCATTGTCGGTGAAGGTACCTCGGCCGAGCTCAAGGCAAGAATCTCCGGCGACTCGCTGACTTTCACCCTGCGGGACGACGACGAGGCGGCGCGGGCCGCGGACAGCGCCAACACGCTGGACGGGGCTGCGAACATCATTGTCGAGGGCAATGTCCTGCGTTTCCAGATCCCCAACGGCGCAACCGTGCTGCCCGGCTATCTCAAGCAGCTGACAACATACGGGGTCGAGCCCATCGGCGCCGAAATCGCCCGGCCGACGCTGGACGATGTCTTCCTCACCCTCACCGGCCGCACCTTGCGCGACTAAGCGCGCTCTCACAGGCAATCCGAACCAGCTCGTCGGCTCGATGCCACGACCACCAACGAAAGGCTCGCCAAATGACGTTCTTCCGCGACTCCTGGATCGTGTTCAAGCGCGCCATGATCATCTCGTCGCAAAACCCGCTGTGGATCGTCATCGGCCTGTTGCAGCCGCTGCTCTACCTGACGCTGTTCGGGCCGCTGCTGACACGCATGGCGGGCATGCCGGGCTTTCCACCGGGCAATGCCTGGTTGGTGTTCGTACCCGGCCTTCTGGTGCAGCTCGGCATTTTCGGTGGCGCATTTGTCGGCTTCTCGATCATCTACGAGTGGCGCTCGGGCGTCATCGACCGACAAATGGTCTCCCCGGCGAGCCGCACGGCGCTCATCGTCGGGCGGGTCATGCGCGACGTCGTGGTGCTCTTCGTCCAGGGGTGTCTGTTGAGCGGCGCGGCCTTCCTGTTCGGACTGGATGTGCCGCTGCACGCCCTCGCCCTCGGTCTCGTGCTGATGGTGCTGCTCGGCGCCTCGTTCTCGGCTCTCAGCTACGCTGCCGGCCTGGCACTCAAGTCCGAGGACAGTTTCGCCCCGATCGTCAATACATTCGCCCTGCCGATCCTGCTGCTTTCCGGCATCCTGCTGCCGATGAGCCTGGCGCCGCAATGGCTGCAGATCGTCTCCGACATCAACCCGTTCAAGCACATGGTCACGGCACTGCGCGAGGTCTTCCGCGGCGACATCTTCACCCTTACGGTTGCGCTCGGCTTCGGGCTCGCCATTGGTCTGCTCGCTTTTTCCGCCTGGATCGGCACACGCGTTTTCGAGCGGCAGACGAAGTAGCTGGGCTTTGGCCTCCAACGAGATGCCGGCCGAGGCGACGCCCATCTGCTCGAAGACCCAGCTTTCATCATGTGCTAGAGCATTGTCGGCACGGTTGCAGCGTTTGGCAGCGGTGTCACCAGCCTTGTATCGGTGATCGCGGTTTCGGCATGCCGAGTTTGCCGGACGAGGCGAACGGCTTTGCCCAATACGCCGTAGCGCTGGCCGACCAACCGGTACACATCACCGAAACGATCGACGAGGTCTCTGCCGATTCCGGCTGTTCCGCCGCACACGGTCGGCGGACTGGCCCTTTCCGGCCGGCCGGCATCGCGCTATCGTAGCAGCAAGGACACTTCGAACAGCGCCTGACGAAAGTCGACAAAAGGCGCTTGGCCCGTCGCACACTCCCGCTTCGGGAGCGGGCGGCGGGCTTTTGCATCCCGGGAGTGTCCGGATCAGTACGCCGCGTCGGTGAACACGCGCGTGATGTCGCCGGACCAGGCGCCGTGATAGAGATCGAGCAGGCGCTGCGCCCGCGGCTTGCACAGAGACAGGGTGTTCTCGATCGGACTGAGATAGACCGTCTCGTCCGCGCCTTCCCAATTCAGTTTCTTGCGCGCCTTGAGGCCGGCGCGGGCGATATCCACCGCCTGCCGTGCCACTTCGGCCAGCTGTCCGTTGCGGAACGGCGCGCGCAGGCCGAGCTTGGGCACGCCGTCACGCAGGACCTGGCGCTCTTCCGCGGTCCAGTCCTTGACGATGTCCCAGGCGGCATCGAGTGCACTCTGGTCGTAGAGCAGGCCAGCCCAGAAGGCCGGCATGGCGCAGATGTCCTGCCACGGCCCGCCATCGGCGCCGCGCATCTCAAGGAAGGACTTGAGCCTGACTTCCGGGAAAATCGTCGACAGATGATCCTCCCAGTCGGCCTTGGTCGGCTTCTCGCCGGGCACCTGCGGCAGCTTGCCCTCAAGGAAGGCGCGGAAACTCTCGCCCGCGGTGTTGATATACTTGCCGTTGCGGCGGACGAAATACATCGGCACGTCGAGTGCATAATCGACATAGCGCTCGAAGCTCATGCCGTCCTCGAATGCGAAGGGCAGCATGCCGGTGCGGTCGGGATCGGTGTTGCGCCAGATTTCCGAGCGGAAGGACAGATAGCCATTGGGCTTGCCGTCGGTGAAGGGCGAGTTGGCGAACAGCGCCGTCGCCACCGGCTGCAGGGCCAGGCTGACCCTCAGCTTTTTCACCATGTCGGTTTCCGATCCGAAATCGAGATTGGCCTGCACTGTCGCCGAGCGGAACATCATCGAGGTGCCAAGCGTGCCCTTCTTTTCCATGTAGGGCTTCATGATGGCGTAGCGCGATTTCGGCATCTGCGGCATGTCGGCAACGCTCCAGGTCGGCGCCACGCCGAGCCCGAGGAAAGCGATGCGCATCGGATCGGCAATGCGCCGCAGGATCTTGAGGTGGTTGTTGATCTCCTGGCAGGTCTCGTGGATCGTATCGACCGGAGCGCCACTCAGTTCCAGTTGCCCGCCCGGCTCGAGCGAAACCGCCGCGCCGGATTCCGAGCATTTGAGCCCGATCAGGTTGCCGTCGTCATGGATCGGCTTCCAGTCCTCGGCAAAGATGATGCCCTGCAGGATCGCCTTGATGCTGCGCTCGCCGTCATAGGGCACCGGCCGGTTCTCGACGCGGAAGAACGGGAATTTCTCGTGCTCGGTGCCGATGCGCCAATCCGCTTTCGGCTTGGCCCCCTTCGCCAGCGCTTCGATCAGGTCTGCGCGCGATTCGATCGGCGGCGAAACGCCATCGTCTGTTGCCATGGACATGGATGGGGGGCTCCTTTGGTCGGCGCGCCGACAACGGGATATCGGGGGCGTTGGGCGCGGGGCGAACATAACGCCGACACAGCCGAAAGCAATGGCTTTATCGCCAATCACCGATAATGGATTGCATCACGGCCAGCGCGGCGACCGCTGCAGTGTCGGCGCGAAGGATTCTCGGCCCAAGCGAGACCGGCAGGACAAAGTCCTGGGCCACGAGCAGCGACCGCTCTCCCTCGTCGAACCCGCCTTCCGGGCCGATCAGCAAGCCGATGCGTTTCCCCTGCAAGTCTCGCAAGGCATCGAGCGGACTGCCCGACGGCGCCGATTCGTCGGCCAAGACCAGCATGCGGTCGCCTTCGGTCTCGGCCCAGTTGCCGATGAGCTTTTCAAGCCCGATCTCGTCGCGCACCTCGGGCAAGGTCAAAACTTCGCACTGCTCCGCTGCCTCGAGCACATTGGCCCGCATGCGCTCGATCTTGATCCTGCTGACCTGGGTACGATGGGTGATGACAGGCTGCAGGATGCCTGCCCCCATTTCGGTGGCCTTTTGTACCATATAGTCGAGCCGGGCCGATTTGAGCGGCGCGAAGCCATACCAGAGATCGGACGGCGGGGTCTGTGCGGCGATCCGTTCCACCGGCACCAGCGTCGCCGCCTTGCGGCTCGCTTCGATGATGTCGCACAACCAGGCGCCATCGCTGCCGTTGAACGCCACCAGCCTGTCGCCCGCTCCGCGCCGCAATACCGAGACCAGATAGGTCACCTGGTCCTTGCCGAGCGCCAGCGCCGCCCCCTCGGCAAGGGGCATCTCGACAAAAAGGCGCGGCAGGGTTGCGTGGGAACGCGGCATGGTTTGTTGACTTCACTCGGGTGCTGAATAGTGTCACCCGCATAAACCAAGGACGGGACGTGATGCAAACGGAACGCAGGACCAGCAAGCGTATTGCCGATGCCAGCAAGGGCAATTGGGTCGACCGTTTCGCACCGGAAGCGCTCAAGCCCTATTTCAAGCTCTCGCGCTTCGACAGGCCGCTGCCGGCGGGACTGTTGTTCTGGCCCTGCGCCATGTCGCTTGGCCTAGCCGCCGTGGCGCGGCCGATGGTGGCCTATAATTACTGGTCCCTGGTCCTGTTCCTGATCGGCGCCATCATCATGCGCGGCGCCGGCACGACCTTCAACGACATCGTCGACCGCGACATCGACGACAAGGTCGCCCGCACCCGCCTCAGGCCGCTGGCAAGCGGCCAGGTGAGCATCAGACAGGCCTGGGCATGGCTGATCCTGCAGTCGCTGATCGGCTTCGTCATCCTCATCCAGTTCAACCTGTTCACGATTTGGCTGGGCGTCGCCTCGCTGGCGCTTGTCGCCATCTATCCGTTCATGAAACGCATCACCTGGTGGCCGCAGTTCTTCCTCGGCCTCGCCTTCTCCTATGGCGCGCTGATCGGCTGGGCCTCGGAGTTCGGCGCCCTGCACCTGCCGGCCTACCTGCTTTATGCCGGCGCGATCATTTGGACCATCGGCTATGACACCATCTACGCCCTGCAGGATGTCGAGGACGATGCCCTGATCGGGGTCAAATCGACCGCGCGCCTGTTCGGCGACAAGGCGCGCATCATGGTGGCACTGTTCTACACCGCCGCCTTCGCTCTCTGGTTGTGGGCCGGCTACGCCGCGCAGGGCTGGATCGTCTTCTTTGTCGCCGCCATCCCCGCAGCGCTGATCCTTGCCTGGCAGGTGATCACGCTCGACCCCAAGAACGGAGCGAACTGCCTGACGCGCTTCAAGGCCAACAATTGGGTAGGTCTGGCCTTCACGCTGGCGCTGATCGTTCAGGCGCAGTTCTGAGATGGGAGCAAGCCGGCAAGCACTTTCCGCGCCAAAAGGCTTCCAACATTCGCCTCACCCGCTTTCGTCATTCCCGACCTGATCGGGAATCCAGTGCGAAGCGTCTTCCGAGCGCCAGACTCCCTAGGCGCACAGGACTGCGCGCCGCTGGATTCCCGCTTTCGCGGGAATGGCCAAAGTGCCATTTGCTGCCGCCGGTGCCCCACGGCCAAAATCCTCAGGGGCAAAAGGCGAGAGCGGGCCTTGCACGGAAGCACAGATGGCGGCATTGCGCCCGCAGCTGTCAAATAAGTATGGCATCAGGGCCGGCGACTTATCCCTGTCGGCAGCTAAAAGCCGTCAGTCCCCATCGGGCCCATAATCAGGTATTCGATACCAGCGCAGTGAATACCCTGAAGGCTGCATTTTCAAACCGTGCCGAAGGCCCGCCGCTTCTTCCCACCCCCCAACCAAAACGGCCCGGGGCAAACCGGACCGTTTTGTGGAGGTCGTCGAGACCTGCGCTTTCGCGCGGAATGAGTGTCAGGCGCTTTCGGGCGCGCCCATCTTGCGGCGGTTGAGGAAACGCGGACGACGTTTGGCGTCTGCGGCCAGACGCCGGCGTTCGCTGTCGTCGCCGACGATGACGCCGGAAACACGCTGCGAATAGGGCATCAAGGCGCCGTCACCGGAACGGATGAACAGCGGCAGCCTGAGCTTGCGGCCCCAGTTCTGCCACTCGGCAACCACGTTGGCGTTGCCGGTTTCCTCGAACACCTTGTAGTTCAGCGTCTCGTCGGAATGGACGAGCTCGATGGCGCTCGTCAGAACGCCTTCCTCGCTGATCGCGGTGGAAACGGCGACGCCGAAAAACTCGTCCACCGGCACCTTGATCTTGACCATGACGCCGCTTTCCGGAAGCCGTTTGCGCACCGTAACGGTGCGCACCGACTTGACGGTGCCATTGTCATTGGACGCCTCGGCGCAGCGGTCCGCGGCGCGCGCATCGCCGAAAAGACGAACAACGTTCGATCCCTCGATCCTTGCGCCATTATTCATATTGCCAACCTTCCTGATAACTTCCGAGAGCCTTATGTGGTCACGCTCCCTTTGGCCGGAAGATAGCGCGGTCTGGCTGCATGCCGCTTAAGAAGTTCGGTTAAGTTTTTGTTGTTTTCAAAAGGGTTAGCGGGAAGTGACTCCGGGTGCGAATCCTATAGCGGTTGCATGGCAACCCGGGCTCGCATAACAAGGCGGGCAACAGGGCCGACAAGGCAAAGATGAGCGTTTACACGCAGACCGACATTGCCGATGATCTTGAACTGCTGCGCTCGAATGCCGTGGCTGCGGGCATCCTCGCGCTCGGTCGCTTTCGCCAGCCGATCAAGACCTGGTCCAAGGACAATGCCTCGCCGGTTTCCGAAGCCGACATCATCGTCGACCAGTTCCTCAGGTCATCGCTGATCGGGGCGCGACCGGACTATGGCTGGCTCAGCGAAGAAAGCATCGATGATCCAGCAAGACTCGACAGGAAAAGGGTTTTTGTCGTCGACCCCATCGACGGCACACGGGCGTTTCTTCGTGGCGAGGATTGCTGGACCGTTTCTGTCGCCGTGGTCGAGAACGGCGTCCCGATTGCCGGCGTCGTTTACGCCCCCGCGCGCGACGAGCTCTATGAAGCAGCGCGCGATCTCGGGGCAAAGCTGAACGGCGTGGCGCTTCTCAATCCCGTGCCTGCGGCAGAAGTCACCGTCATCCCGGCGCCAGGTGCCATACACCGCGAACTCGAGGGCGCCGGCTTCGAGTACGAGCACGGCCCTGCCCTGCCCTCGCTCGCCTACAGGCTGGTGCAGGCGGCCACCGGACGGTTCAACGCCGTGGCCGCACGGCGCGGCGCCCAGGACTGGGATATCGCCGGCGCGGCGGTGATCCTTTCCGAATGCGGGGTCGGGTTCGAGGACGTTTGCGCCGGGCCCATCGTTTTCAACAAACCTGATACGCGGCACGCCGCCCTTGCCGCCATTGCCGATGCAACGCTAAAAGCACCGCTGCACGACGCCTTGCGTCGCGTCTATGGTTGTCCGTCCATCGAGGCGGGCGTCGAAACTCCCATGAGGCAGGGCCTATGAGCGAACAACCGAAAAAGCAGCTTCTTCATCTCGTCTTCGGCGGCGAACTCGACCGGCTGGACGACATCCATTTCAAGGATCTCGACCTGCTCGACGTTGTCGGCATCTTTCCCGATTACGCCAGTGCCTATGCCGCCTGGAAGGCCAAGGCGCACATGACTGTCGACGATGCGCACAAGCGCTATTTCATCGTCCACATGCACAAGCTGCTCGACCCCGACCACGACAACAAGTAGGCGGCGTCCTCAGGCCTGGCTGCGCAATTCCGCCAGCACCGCCGCGATCGTTCCCGGTCCGCCGAGGCGCTCGCGGCCGATATCGCCGAGCCTTTGGCACAGTTCCGGATCGGACAGCAGCCGTGCCAATTCGCCGGCAACCGCGTCGGCATCCTCCGGCATCAGGCGGCGGGCCTCGCCCATCAGCGCCTGCTCGTCGCGCATGCGCTTGGGCCGGTTGGAAGCGCGATTGAAGGTGATGACCGGTTTGCCTAAGCCCAGTGCCTGCTGCGTGCCGGTGCCGGCCTGCGACAGCACCACGTCCGATCCCTCGATGAGATTGCCGACAACGCCGCGGGCGAGATGGATTTCAAGGTCCTTGCCACGGAGCATGCCGGCATCGCTCGTCTCCTCGCCGCTGGGCGGCACGTAGGTGAGCACGGTCTCGGCCGCCAGTGCTTTGGCATCGATACCGCCGGCCAGCGCCAGGAATACGTCCGGCATCAGATGAGTCGGCAGGCGGATCAGCGCCTCGACCTGCAGGCCGAGGCTTTCCCCGGTCCACTCGCGGCTGCCTGGCATCAGCGTCACGACATGATCGTGCCGACGCCGGCCGGCCATGTCGTAGTCTCCTCGCGGCACGGTATCCATCATGACATTGCCGGCGCTGACCGCATCGATGCCGGCCTGGCGCAGCGACGACGCAAGGATATCGTCACGATTGAAAGTCTTGGTGGCAATGCGCTTGAGCACCCATTTCTCGAGGTCGGGATAGGTGTGGGCCTGGCCGACCTTGAACACGTCGAGATAGAGATCGATGCGCAATCCGGCGATCAGGCACAGGATCGGCCCGACCATGTCGCCGACGACGATGATCTTGTCGTAGAGCCGGCGCTGCGCTCTCAGGAATCCGATGGCTGGCGGCACCGTTCCGAACATGCCAGCCTTGATGTCACGAACCACCGAACCCTTTTCGTGGCGCCAGCCTTCGCTCGGCATGCAGGCGCGCGGCCCGACGATGTCGCACAGGCCCTGATAGGCGGCACCGGGACCAACGATCGGATAGGCGCTGGCAACGAATTCGGGCGGCAATTGCCTGATGATCTCGGCGGCAACCGAATCCTCGCCATTGCCATTGGCGATGAACAGAAGTTGCAGGCCGAGGCCGCCTTCGGGGGCGGGTTTCATCCGTTGTCGCGCAGATAGGCCTGAAGCGCCGCCTCGGCGTCGGCATAGGGTTCCTGCTTGTCGACGCTCCAGTACTTGAGATCGTCGACCTGGATCGGCTTGCCGGTAATGGCGCAACGCACGAATGTACCCGGCTTCGTGACGACGAAATCGGCGTCAAGATAGCGGAGCTTGGCTTCCTGCGGGGACAACCCGGAATCGAAAATATTCATCGGCTACGGACCTTTCGCCCTCCGAATATAGGCTTTTGCGGCGCGGGGCAAAACTAAAACAGCGAGGACTGCTCGTCCGCATCGGGCTTGGGGCGTGCCGGACGGGGACGCGGACGCGGCGGGGGCAAGTCTCCACCGTCTCCGACAACCGCTGCGGCATGACCGTCGGCAAACCCGATATCGATGCGCTGGCCGGAGGACAGTTGCTCGACCGAACGCAGCAGCTGCCCGTTCTCGTCCGAGACAAGCGCGAAGCCGCGAGCCTGCACCGACTTGTGGCTGAGCGAGACCAACAGCTTGTCGAGCCCGGCAAGACGTTCGTTGCGCTGCAGTGCGGTGCGGCGATAGGCCGGCAGCAACCGGCTGGCGCGATCCTCCAGACGATCACGGCCGAGCGCAATGCGCTGGCTCAGGATCCGCGGCGATAGCCGCGAATCGAGCCGGGCCAGCGACACGCGCTTGGCCGATGCAGCGGCGGCAAGGCCGGCGCTCAGACGCGAAGCGGCCAGATCGAGACGCTGGCGCGCCGTCGCCAGAAGATCGGTCGGGCGCGGCAGCCCGCGTTCGGCGGCCCGCAAACGATCGCGCAGCGAACCATTCGAGCGGACCAGCGCCTGGCGCTGGCGCGTACCGAGATCGGCGACATAGGAGATGAGCTCGCCCCTGACCGGCACAGCCATTTCCGCCGCGCCCGTCGGTGTCGGCGCGCGCCGGTCCGAGGCGTAATCGATCAGGGTCACGTCGGTCTCGTGGCCGACAGCGGAGATCAGCGGGATGTCGCTTGCCGCGGCGGCACGGACCACGACTTCCTCGTTGAAGCTCCACAGATCCTCGACAGAGCCGCCGCCACGTCCGACGATTAGCAGTTCCGGGCGCGCGATCGCGCCGCCTTCCGGCAAGGCGTTGAACCCATTGATTGCGGCGGCAATTTCGGCGGCAGCGCTTTCTCCCTGGACCCGGACCGGCCAGACAATGACATGGGTCGGAAACCGGTCGGCGAGACGATGAAGGATATCGCGGATCACCGCCCCGGTCGGCGAGGTGACGACGCCGATGACGCGCGGCAGATAGGGCAGGTCACGTTTGCGATCTGCGTCGAACAATCCTTCGGCAGCAAGCGTCTTCCGGCGCTCTTCCAGCAGGGCCATCAGCGCGCCGACGCCGGCCGGCTCCACCGTTTCGACGATGATCTGGTATTTCGATTGCCCGGCAAAGGTCGTCAGACGTCCCGTGACGATCACTTCCAGCCCCTGTTCGGGCTGGAAGCGCCAGCGCCCGGCCACACCTTTCCAGGCGACGGCGGAGATGACGGCGTTCTCGTCCTTCAGGTCGAAATAGACATGGCCCGACCCGGGCCGGCTCAGTCGCCCGACTTCGCCGCGCACGCGCACATGCTCGAAACCCTCCTCGAGCGTGCGCTTGACGGCACTGGAGAGCTCGGAGACCGAATATTCGGGCACATTGGCCAGTTGCTCGTTCATGCGACGATGACTGCCCATATCCGTCGCACCCGTCAAGACTGGTGTGAATCGCTTTGCCTATGCTAGAGCCAATGCACAAAATCGGGCGGGGACATGCGGACACTTCTCATAGGCTCAGGCGGTCGCGAGCACGCATTGGCGTGGAAGCTGGCGCAATCGCCGAAACTCACCAAGCTCTTTATTGCCCCTGGCAATGGTGGCACGGCGATCGAGGGCGAGAACGTCGATCTCGATCCGACTGATCACCAGGCCATCATCGATTTCTGTAAACAGCAGGCGATCGAGTTCGTCGTTGTCGGTCCTGACGCGCAGGTGGTCGCCGGGCTTGGCGACGATGTCCGCGCCGCTGGCATCCCCTGTTTCAGCCCAAGCCGCGACGCCGGTCAGCTCGAAGGCTCCAAGACCTTCACCAAGATCCTGTGCAATGCCATGGGCATCCCCACTGCCCACTATCGCGCCTTCGACAACGCCGAAGACGCTATCGAGCATGTCCGCAAGGTCGGCGCACCGATCGTGGTCAAGATGGACGGTCTGGCGCTCGGCAAAGGCGTCACTGTCGCCGAAACGGTTGAAGAGGCGGAAAGGGCCGTGCATGCCTGTTTCGCCGGCGTCGAGACAGGCGCCGAAGCCTCGGTGGTGATCGAGGAATGCCTGTTCGGTGAAGAAGCGAGCCTGTTCGTTCTGTGCGACGGCATCAACACCCTGCCGCTTGCCACCGCCCAGGACCACAAGCGTGTCGGTGACGGCGACACCGGTCCGAATACCGGGGGCATGGGCGCCTATTCGCCAGCACCGGTGATGACCGACGAACTGACGGACCGCGCCATGCGCGAGATCATCGCCCCGACCGTCTCGGGCTTGGCAGCACGCGGCACACCCTATCAGGGCGTGCTCTATGCCGGGCTGATGATCACAAAGGACGGCCCCAAGCTCATCGAATACAACGCCCGCTTCGGCGATCCGGAATGCCAGGTGCTGTTCATGCGCCTCAAGTCCGACCTGCTTGACCTGCTCTATGCAACCGCCACCGGCAACCTTGTCGGCAAGGCGGCCGAATGGCGGCCCGAGGCGGCCCTGACCGTCATCATGGCGACCAAGGGCTATCCAGGCGCCTATGACAAGGGCAGCGCCATCAACGGGCTCGATGCGCTCAACTCCGACACGGTGCAGGTGTTCCATGCCGGCACGAAGCGCAGCGACACCGGCTATACCGCCAATGGCGGGCGGGTGCTCAACGTCACCGCGCTTGGCGCCAATGTCACCGAGGCCCAGGCCCGCGCCTATGAGGCCGTCGACAGGATCGACTGGCCCGAAGGCTTCTGCCGCCGCGACATCGGCTGGCGCGCCGTCGAACGGGAAAACAGCTAGCCTCGTGCAATGCTCGGGCAGGGATCGGGGCTCGCCGCCTTCCGGCCTGGCGTAACGATTTTACCATCAGGACCTGCTAGAACCGGCAAATGGCGCGGCTCTATCGGCACATGCGATGACACTCGACGGCGGACCCAGGATCGGCGTGGCACTCGGCGGCGGATCGGCGCGCGGGCTGGCGCATATCTCATTCATCGAAGCAATGGACGAACTCGGGCTGAGACCGGCCCGCATTGCCGGCACCTCGATCGGGTCTCTGATCGGAGCTGGGTGGGCCAGCGGCATGACCGGATCGGACCTGCGCGCCCACGCCGTGGGCGTGCTCGGCACCATGCAGTCGATCACCGGACGACTGTGGGCCACCCACACCCGTGACCTCTCGCGCCTGTTCAAGCAGGGCCTGCCCATCCAGCTCGATCCAGAGGATGTGGTCGAAGCCTTCCTGCCCGATGATTTCGTCAAAGATTTCAGCGACCTTAGAGTACCGTTTTTCGCCGTCGCCACCGATTATTGGGCCTGGAACCAGGTGGTCTTCGACAGCGGGCCTCTGGTGCCTGCAATTGCCGCCTCGGTCGCGGTGCCGAGCTTTTTCAAGCCGATGGAGAACGGCAACCGCCTGCTTGTCGATGGCGGCGTCGCCAATCCGCTACCGCTCGACATCGCCTCGGTGGACACCGATTTGAGGGTCGCGGTCGACGTCAACGGCGAACCGATCATGTTGCACCCTCTGAAACTGCCCTCCCCGCTCGATGTCGCCGCCGGCTCGGCCCAGATCATGGCCCACCATCTGAGCGCCCACATGATCGCCGCCTATCCGCCCGACGTCTATGTTCGCCCGCATGTGCAGAGCTTCCAGGCCCATGAATTCTGGCGGGTGACGGAAATCCTCAAGGCCGGTGACCGCGAGAAAGAGCAGTTCAAACGTCACCTCGGCGACGCGGTTGAGGCCTTCATCTCCGGGACGCGAAAAACGCCTTGAGCAGCTCGGCGGATGCCGTTTCGCTCAGCCCGCCAACAACCTCCGGGCGATGGTGACAGGTTGGCTGGTCGAAGAACCTGACACCATTGTCGATGGCCCCGCCCTTGGGATCGGGCGCGCCGTAATAGACCCGCCGCAAGCGCGCATGGGCGATGGCCCCGGCGCACATGGTGCATGGTTCGAGCGTCACATAGAGATCGCATTCGCCGAGCCATTCGCCGCCGAGCGCCTTGAGCGCCTGGCGGATCGCCAGCATTTCGGCATGCGCCGTCGGATCGCCGAGCGCAGACATGCGATTGGCGCTTTCGGCAATGATCTCGCCCTCGCGCACGACAACCGCGCCGACCGGCACTTCGCCGGCTTCGGCAGCTTGTTCGGCCAACTCCAGCGCACGGACCATCGGGCTTTTCGCTGACAATGTTCGTCCTTTCGCGAATCGTGCTCTAGAGTCCCTGACAAAGGAGACTGGACCCATGCCCGTTCGGCAATTGCCCGACGACCTCGTCAACAGGATCGCGGCCGGTGAAGTGGTGGAGCGTCCGGCAAGCGTCGTCAAGGAGCTTGTCGAGAATGCCATCGACGCCAGCGCGTCGCGTATCGCCATTGTCACCTCCGGTGGTGGCAAGGCATTGATCCGCGTCGAGGACGACGGCATGGGCATGGATGAGGCCGATCTCGTCCTTTCCGTCGAGCGCCACGCCACGTCCAAGCTGACGGCCGACGATCTCGACGATATCCGCACCCTCGGGTTCCGCGGCGAGGCGCTGGCCTCGATCGCCGCCGTGTCCGAACTAACCATCTCCTCCCGGCCCGCGGGGGCGGAATCCGGCCTGTCGCTCTCGGTTCGGCGCGGCATGCGCGGCGAGATCCGGCCCGAGGCGATGAACCAGGGCACCATAATCGAGATGCGCGACCTGTTCGCCGCCGTACCGGCGCGGCTGAAATTCCTCAAGTCCGACCGGGCCGAAACCGGCGCCATCACCGATGTCGTCAAGCGCCTGGCCATGGCCAATCCGGAAGTGGCGTTCTCGCTCAGCGGAAGCGATCGCTCCTCGATCAATTATGGTGCCCATTCCGGTCCCGGCGCCCTTCGCAACCGCGTCGCCGAGGTGATGGGTCCCGATTTCACTGCCAACGCCGTGACCCTCGCGTTCAGCCGCGATGGACTGGTGATTGCCGGGCTGGCCGGACTGCCAACCTACACCCGCGCCAATTCGCTCAGTCAGTTCTATTTCGTCAACGGCCGTTCGGTGCGCGACAAGGTCCTGCTTGGAGCGGTGCGTGCCGCCTTTTCCGACTTCGTCTTCCGCGATCGCTTCCCGGCCATCGCGCTGTTCGTTTCCGTCGATCCGGCGGAAGTCGACGTCAATGTCCATCCGGCCAAGACGGAACTGCGCTTCCGCGACCAGGGTGCGGTACGCGGGGCGACCATACGCGCCATCGCCAACGCCCTTGCCGAGGCCGGCTACAAGGCCTCGTCCAGCGTCGCCGACAAGGCGCTTGCCGCCTTCACCGTGCCTGAACCGACGACGGGCCGGCAGGATGCTTCGGCCTACGCGCCTCCCCAGCCTTCGCAAGCACCTTGGTTCGGCACCGTTTCTCCCACCGCGCCACCCGCCGAGCTGCGCCGCGAGATCGACCGCGCCTTTGCCGAGCCGGTTGCGCGCTACGACGCGGCAGCATCCGAACCGGGCGAACACTTCCCGCTCGGCGCGGCGCGGGCGCAGTTTTTCGATACCTATATCGTTGCCGAAAACAGTGATTCCCTGGTGCTGATCGACCAGCACGCGGCTCACGAGCGCCTGGTCTATGAGCGCTTCAAGGCCGAACTCGCCTCCGGACCGGTGCCCAGCCAGGCTCATCTCATCCCGGTCGTGGTCGAGCTGAACGAAGAGGATTGCAACCGGCTGGAGGCGGCTGCGCCGGACTTCGAACGGCTCGGCCTGTTCCTCGAAAGGTTCGGTTCTGACGCCATGGCGGTCTCGGCAACGCCCGCCGTACTCGGCCAGACCGACATCACCCCGCTTGTGCGCGATATCGCCGATGGCCTCGCCGAATGGGAAGCGTCGCCGGCCCTGACCAACCGCATCGACGCTCTGATCGGACGCATGGCCTGTCACGGCTCGGTGCGCGCCGGCCGGCGCCTCAGACCCGAGGAAATGAACGCGTTGCTGCGCGACATGGAGCAAACGCCTCATTCCGGCCAGTGCATCCATGGCCGGCCGACCTATGTCGAACTGAAGAAAACCGACCTCGAACGCCTATTCGGGCGCTAGAGCGCTGCACGTTTTGATGGAATCAAAACGAACGCTCCAAGTCATTGAGGTGTCGTGTTCTCGAACCGGAAAAGTAGCATCCACTTTTCCTGAAAACACTCTAGTCGGAATCGCTCTCAACGCTCAGGAAACGGATCGTCGTGTCACCGTAATCGCGCGCATCATTGACCGTAAAACCCTCCGGCAGCGTCAGCGCGACACCCTTTTTCTCTTCGAGGACCACAAGCGCCTCGGATGTCAGCCAGCCGCCGTCGTGGGCCGAGGCCAGTGCCTGCTCGCCAAGTCCCTTGCCATAGGGCGGGTCGAGGAAAACGAGATCGAAGGGTCGGAAGCGTTCGATGGGGCCAAGCGCCGTGGCATCGCGCTTCAAGAGTTTCGCCCTGCCGCCGATGCCGAAAACCTCGATATGGTCGCGGATCAATGCCCGTGCGGCGATGCCACTGTCGACAAACATGGCGAAGCTCGCTCCGCGAGATAGGGCTTCGAGCCCGAGCGCGCCAGTGCCGGCAAAGAGATCAAGCACGCGCGCACCGCCGAGATCAGGCCCGAGCTGGCTCGCCAGCATGTTGAACACTGATTCCCGTACCCGGTCAGACGTCGGACGGATCGAGTCGTCGGGCGGTGAGCCGATGGCGCGCCCCCGGAATGCACCGGCGACAATGCGCATCTATTTCGGCCCCCGGCCGCGCGGACCTGCCGGCCTTCCACCACCACCCGACGGTCTGCCACCGCCCGAAGGCCTGCCGCCACCAAAGGGCTTGCCGCCGCCGGATGGCCTGCCACCGCCGCGCGGACCGCCCGGCTTGGCGCCATCGCGTGATCCACTCGATCTGGCGCCGCCACGGGGACCGTCCGACCGCTGGCCACCACGCGCATCCGGACGCGATCCGGGGCGTGCCGGCTTCCGGTCGGCGAACGGCCGGTCGGGCCTGTCGCCGGATGCCGGCCTGCCTCCGCCGCCGCGCGGACGGTCATCCCGATTGCCTTCGCGGGGTCGGTCATTCCGGTCGCGACCACGTGCTTCGTCGCGTCCGCGTGCGCCGAAACTCCTGTTCTCCCCGCCCTCGTCCTCGCGCCGGTCACGGCGCGGGCGCGGCGCTTCCTCGACCAGTTGGCGGCCGTCGTCGAAAAGAACGCGGCGCGTTGCCGGCTTGTCCTCGCCGAATCGTTTTGTGGCACGCTCTGGAGGCACCTTGCCCTCGGCGCGTTGCTTGGCGAAACGTGGCTCGCCAGTGCGCGGCTTGGGCGCTGCGGCCTTCTTGCCCGGCCGGGGCTGCCGCCCGCGCAGCCGCGCGTTGGGATCATTCGGATTGCGCGACGGCTTGGCCGGGCGTTCCATCACTTCCTCGGGAAAAGCGCTGTCGAAATCGACGCCGGCCCGCTCAGCCAGTTTCTCGCCGAGCTGGTCGCGCAGCACCTTGGCCTTGACCAGCGACACCGATCCGATCGGCATATCCCCGAGTTGGAACGGGCCATACGAGATACGGATTAGCCGGTTGACCTGCAGGCCGAGTTCGCCGAGGACATTCTTGACCTCGCGGTTCTTGCCTTCGCGCAATGCCACGACCAGCCAGACATTGCCGCCTTGCACGCGTTCGAGCGTGGCCTCGATCGGCCCATAATTGACCCCGTCGACCGACAGACCCTTTTTCAGCGTGTCGAGCCGCGCCTGGTCGATCGAACCAAAGGCGCGGACACGGTATTTCCTCAGCCAGCCGGTCGACGGCAGTTCGAGCACACGCTTGAGCCCGCCGTCATTGGTCAGGAGCAACAGACCCTCGGTGTTGATGTCGAGCCGGCCAACCGTCAGCACGCGCGGCAGTCCCTCGGCTTCGAGCTTGTCGAAAATGGTCTCGCGGCCCTCGGGATCCTTTTCGGTCACCACCAGACCTGCCGGCTTGTGATAGAGCCACAGGCGCGTGCCGTGACGGGCGGCAAGCGGCTCCCCGTCGACGGTGATCGCCTGGGCCGGCGTGACATTGGTCGCGGGGGTGGTAACGAGTTTGCCATCGATGCCAACGCGGCCGTCGGCAATCCATTTTTCGGCGTCACGGCGCGAGCACAGCCCGGCGCGCGCGATCACCTTTGCGAGCCGCTCGCCTTCAGGCGCCGGCTTTGGGTTTTTTTCGGCCATGTTCTGATCCTGGGTCGATGCGGAGCGCTCAGCCCTGCTGAAGTTTCTGCCTGATCTCGGGCGGACAGGCCGGATCTTCGAGCGGAACGAGATCGCCATTGGCGGCAAGGCACACCGCGTCCTGACCACCGACGGTGCTGACGGAGAAATAGGACTGGTCGGGCACCCACAGCGGCGCCGAGGCATTGTTGATGCGCAGCTTGCCGGCTTCGATGTTCGACGTGATCTGGGCAATCTCGGCATTGGTCAGCTTGCGGCCGGAATCGGCGATGCCGTCGAACACGATGATCGAGCGGATTCGCGAGACTTCCTCGTCGGAAAGCCCTGTTGTGTCGAGCTTGGCCCGGTCATGATCGGTCGGGATCATGGCGATGCCGGATTCCTCGCTCGGCGGCGGCACGGCCACCCCTTCCTTGGGCAGGGCCAGCAGGCCACGCGGCGTCTTGATCGGCTGCTTGGTCTCGCGCGGAATGACGCCGAGGCCCTTCAGTGTCTCCTGTCCGACCTCGCGTTCGAACGTGCCGACATCCGACAGCGCATTGGTGCCTTCGATCGTGGTGCAGGCGGAAAGCGAAACCGCCAGCAAGGTGATTGCACCTGCCAGCCCGAAAAGCCGCTTGCCGGAATACTTGTACATAAGGCTACGCCCCTAACTGCTGCCGTTCCGCCCCGGCGGAGGCGCTTATAGCACCAATGCCGGTGATCAAACCAGACCATGGTTTCCAAGCCGTCAAGCAGGCGTACCCCTTTTGGGCAAAACCATGTCCAACAGCAACAAAATCACGCCAAGCGTGATGGCGGTGTCGCTGATGTTGAAGATGTAGAACGACCATGACTGCCAGTGAAAGTAGAAAAAGTCGGGAACCGCTCCATAGATCATCCGATCGATGATATGTGAGCCGGCACCGCCGACTGCAATGGCCAACCCGAACCGTGTCAGCACCGTGTCGGCCTTCACCCACCACCACATGAGCATCAGCGTCGCTACGCTCATCAGGGCCAAAAGGCCGGCAAGCGGCACGCCGCGCAAAAGCCCGTAGGAGATGCCGGTGTTCCACACCAGCACATAGTCGAAGACCGGCAAGACGGGATGATAGGGGCACAGCGAACCGGAGCCCGGCGGCGGGCAGGCCTCGCGCCAGCCCATCGTTTCGAGCTGGATGAACTTGTGGCCTCGGTCGAGAAAAAAGACGAAGAGGCCTGCCGCAAGGCTTGCCTGCAGGGCGGGACGGGCACTCCTGCCTGTCCCCTCACCTTCCGTCCGCTCTTGATCGGCCATTCGGCACCCTTTCGTGATCGCGTTTTGCCGCATCCCGGCATGGCAGGAAGCGCCTCGCGCTTCAATGCCCGAACTTGCGGCGGGCGTCGATCGCCAGTCCCGTGCATACGCTGCCGAACTTGTCGCCGTCGACAATTTTCGTCTCCGGCAGCAAAGACACAAGGGCCTGCCTGACCACCGGAATCTGCGTCGAGCCGCCGGTCAGAAATACGACGTCGATCTCGTCATTGGCGATGCCCGACATCCTCAGCGTTTCGAGGAGCGCATGGCGCAGCCGCTCGACAAGCGGGCCGATCGCACCATCGAGCATATCGCGGGTGGTCGGGATCTCCCGCATGCCCTCATTTGCCGCAACGTGGATGATTGCATTCTGCGCCTCCGTCAGTTCGATCTTTGCCGTTTCAACGGCATCGGCGACACGGCTGCCGAGCCGGGACTCGAGGACATGCAGCAGGTGCACGATCTTGTCCGGCTCCACGGCATGGCGCAGCATCTGGCGAATTTCGGAGATGTTGGCCGGGTCGTATTGCCGGTTGATCAGGTGCCATGTTGCAAGCTCGACGAAATAGCGGTGCGGTGCTTCCTGCAGCTGATCCTGGTTGAATATGCCGCGGATCAGCGATTTGTAGCCAAGCTGCGGCATCACCGTTGCGAGGCTGAATTCCCTGTCGAAATCGGTGCCGCCGACATGAACGCCATGATTGCCGAGAATGTCCTGTTCACGCGAGGGCTTGGTATCGGCGTGCGGCGACACACGCACGATCGAGAAGTCGGCCGTGCCACCACCGATATCCATGACCAGCGCCAGCTCCTCGCGCGTCGACGTCCGCTCGTAATCGAGCGCCGCCGCCACCGGCTCGAACTGGAAGGCGATATTGCGATAGCCGAGCGAACGGGCGATGTGCAAAAGCGCGTCTTCGGCAGCACGGTCGGCTTCGGGATTGCCGTCGACGAAAAACACCGGTCGACCCATGACCACGTCCTCGATCCGTTCGTCGGCGTGCGTCTCGGACAGTGATTTGAGGTGGCCGATGAACATGCCGATGATATCGGTGAAATCGAGAAGTTGGCCGCCGACCCGGGTCCGGTCGTCGATAAGCGCACTGCCGAGCACGCTTTTCATCGACCGCATCAGTCGGCCGCTGGCGCCCTCGGCATAATGGCGCATGGCGGTCCGGCCAAAGCGCGTGCACCTGTCGTCGAAATCGAAAAAGATCGTGCTCGGGATGTTGAGATATCCGTCTTCGAGCGCAACCAGCCGCACGCCGTCACTGCCATTGAGGCCGACCGCCGAATTGGACGTTCCGAAGTCGATTCCACTCGACACGGCCATGATCGACGGCTCCGGCTCGGGCGACCCGGACCGGGCCGTGGCTAAAAAAGAAGACGGCGGCAATAGCGCCGCCGTCCGAAAATGGCAAGTCATTGAGGCCGGATTGCGCCAGAGAAATTCACGATCCGGTAGAATGGGGCGAACTGCTCCAGCTTCTCCTTTTGTCGTGCTTTCCAGTCGGAAAAGTGGTGTCCACTTTTCCTGAAAACACTCTAGAGCCCGGCTGCGGCACGCTCGCGCATTGCCTTGGCGTCGCGTGGGCTGATGTCCGGATAGTCCGGATCGGACCCGACATCCTCGGAAACCTTCCAGGAGCGGGCGCAGCGCTTGCCGACGGCGCGGGCAAACACCACCGAAACACCTGCAACGTCGTCGAGCCGAAACGCTTCGGCCGGACCTTCGTTCTGGATGATTTCGATACCGGAGGTGATGCAGATCTCGGCGAAGTCCCGGTCATGCAGGGCGACGATGAGGTCAGCATCCGAGATATAGACCTTCGGTGCCGCCTCGAGCGAGGAGCCGATGGTCTTTTCCCGACGCTCGATCTCGAGCGCGCCGGTGACAACGCGACGGACCTTGCGGATCTGGGCCCACTTGGCCTCGAGCTTTTCGTTGCGCCAGTCTGCAGGCACCTCGGGAAAGACTTCGAGATGGACCGAACCGTCGCTTTGTGGATTGCGTTCGAGCCAAGCCTCCTCGGTGGTGAAACTCAGGACCGGCGCCAGCCAGATTACGAGATGGTTGAACAGGATGTCGAGCACGGTCAGGGCGGCGCGGCGCCTGACGCTCGAAATCGGGTCGCAATAGAGCGCATCCTTGCGGATGTCGAAATAGAACGCCGACAACTCGATGTTCATGAAGTTCGACAGGGCCGAGATGGCGCGCTTGTAGTCGTAATTGTCGTAGGATTCGCGCACCAGCGCATCGAGCGCCTTGATGCGGGACAGCATCAGCCGTTCGAGTTCGGGCATGTCGGCCGGATCGACGGCTTCCTCGGGCTTGAAATGGGCAAGATTGCCCAGCATCCAGCGGATCGAGTTCCTGAGCTTGCGATAGTTCTCGACAACGGTCTTGATGATCTCGTCGCCGATGCGGTGATCCTCGGCATAATCCGATCGGCGACGACCACAGATACTGCAGGATGTCGGCGCCGTATTGCCTGATGATGTCTTGCGGCGACGATGGCATTGCCGCCCGACTTCGACATCTTCACGCCGGCCTCGGCCATGCACGAAGCCATGCGTCAGCACGGCGTCTGATACGGTGCGCATATCCATTGCGTGCCGCACGCTTTCGAAAAGCGACGAATGGAACCAGCCGCGATGCTGATCCGACCCTTCGAGGTAGAGCGAAGCCGGCCATTGCAGATGCTGCCACTTCTGCGCTGGTTTCTCAATACAGAAGGAATGCGTCGATCCGGAATCGAACCAGACGTCGAGAATGTCGCGCACCTGAACCCATTCGCTCGGGATCGTAGTCGTTAGCCCGTCAAGGAAGCGCGCGGCTTGGCGCCATCGGCGATACCACGCGTCCGCGCCTTCTTGAATCGAACGCCGTCGGCGATGCGCTGGCGTTGACATCGTTTTATCGATCGAGAATCGGGTCCGGGGACGATCTGGCCGGTCTGCCCTTGTTCGCGGACGACACCGCAATCGGGACGCCCCAGGCGCGCTGGCGCGAGATCACCCAGTCGGGCCGGTTCGGCTATCATGCCGAATGATGCCGCGTTCTCGCCCTGCGGCCGGAAACCAATCGCGTCTCGGTCGATCGCGCTTCAACGCGCGGGTGCGGAGCGTATCCTCCCCGTCCTTGGCTTCGGTTTTCATGACACCGGCGGCATCGAAAGTCACGCCGCCCAGGTCCTGGTCCATATGCGATGAACCATTGCGGCGTGTTGCGAAAAATGACCGGCTTTTTCGAACGCCACGAATGCGGATATTGATGGTCCAGACGCTACCGCTTCGAGACCAAGTGCGTTCCGGCGGCGACCAGCGCATCCATGACCGCGCTTGTTGGCGTTGCCCTTTTTGCCCTTTTCGGTCGATGACCCGGGCCGCGCCGCCCTCGGCATTGCTCATCGAAACCGGGCGCATCCTGATCGTGTAAAGTAGCCTTCGCATCGTCGACCGGTATAGGGGATCGTTCGTATGGATGCCGCTTGCGCCTCGAGCTGCGGCCTTGTTGTCCATCCACACTGACGAAATCCTCGCGCGCCATGGCTCGGGCGCGGTATGGACGAACCCGGTGCCGGCATCGTCGGTCACGTGATCCCCGGCGAGAAGCGGCACGTCGAATTCGTAGCCGCCGCCGAGATTCTTGAGACGGATGGATGCAAACCAGCGTCTTGAGATCCGAGTTCGTCGGCGCTGACGTCGCCAAACACTGCTGGAACTCAGCTTCGACCTTCGCGCGCGTTTCATCACGCCGTCGGCCAAGTACGTCGGCCATGATCAACTTCGATCACCGGGATGCGGACCGAAGTTGTTCGTCCGCCGTCGGCGGTGAACCTCATAGAGGCCGTAGGCGATCCGCGGCGAATAGGAGACCGCGCGATTGCCGGGGATAGTCCAGGGCGTCGTCGTCCAGATCACGACCGACGCGCATCGCGAGTTCACCCCTTGGCTGCACTTCAGCGGAAACTTCACCCAGATCGTGATCCGCTCTCGTAAGTCGTGCATACTCGACCTCGGCCTCCGCCAGCGCGGTGCTTTTCGACGACCGACCACATCACCGGCTTGGAGCCGCGATACAAAAGGCCGTCCGGTCATGGCGAACTTCATGACCTCGCCGAGCGATCTGACGCTTTCGGCGCCGATACGCTCATCGTCAGTATAGGGCGCGTCCCAGTCGCCGATCACGCCGAGCCGCTTGAAACTCCTCGCGATTGCACGCCGATCCAATGCGCGGCGAAATCTGCGGCATTCCTTACGGAACTCGTTGATCGGCACCTCGATCCTTGTCCTGCGACCCTTGGCGCGGTATTGCTCTTCGATCTTCCATTCGATCGGCAATCCGTGGCAGTCCCAGCCGGGGACATAGTTCGCGTCATTGTAGCCCAGCATTTGCTTGCGACCGGTTGATGACGTCTTTCAGGATTTTGTTGAGCGCGTGGCCGATATGGATGCTGCCATTGGCATAGGGCGGGCCGTCATGCAGCGTGAACTTCTTGGCATCCGCCGATTGCTCACGCAGGCGGGCGTGCAGGTCCATATCCTCCCAGCGCTTCAGCCAGTCGGGCTCGCGCTTGGGCAACCCGGCGCGCATGGGGAACTCGGTCTTGGGCAGGAAAAGCGTGGCGGAGTAGTCGGTTTCCGTCGCTTCGGTCACGGTGTCGGTCATCTTGGTACCGGTATTCTTTCAGATTGCTCTGGAAATTCGGCGTTGCTTTATCAGCCACGCCGTAATGAGGGAAGGTTTTTACCGGGTCGGAGACGAAACGCCGCCGACCCTAGATAATGAAACCGAGATGCCGGTCGAGTTCGGACAGCGGCTTGGAGCCGGCAAGAAACTCGCGTGCCCTCTGCTTGTCCTTGTTCATCTGGGCGATCAGGGCGTCGACGCCATCGAACTGGAAATTCTGGCGCAGGTGGCAGGCCAGAGCCACCTCGATATGGGCGCCATAGATGTCTTCGTCGAAATCGAGGATATGGGCCTCGAACGGCGGCTGGGTATTGTCGAACATCGGTTTGCCGTGACCGGCGACACCGTCGAACAGGCGGTTCCCGAGCTTGACGCGCACGGCATATACGCCTTCGGCCAGGTGCGAATTGGCCGGCAGGGCGAAATTGGCGGTCGGGAAGCCGAGGGTGCGGCCGCGCTGGTCGCCCTTGATCACCGTGCCCTCGACCATCCAGTGATAGCCGAGAAGCTTGTTGGCGCGGGCGACATTGCCCTTTTCCAGGGCCTCGCGGATCAGCGACGATGAAATCGCCTCGTCGCCGTCGGTTACCAGTTCAAGCTGGCTGACCGAAAAGCCGTGATGGCGGCCGGCCTGCCTGAGGAACTCCGGCGTGCCGGCGCGGCCGCGGCCGAAATGGAAATCGGCGCCGACAACCACCGCAGAGGCGCCGAGCGCATCGACAAGATAGGACCTGACGAACGCCTCCGCCTCGACCGAGGCCAGCGTGCGCGAAAACGGAAGGATGGCGATGCCGGAAAACCCGAGCGCTGCCGCGAGACGTGCCTTCTGTTCGCCGTCGCTCAACCGGAACAGGAACGGCTCGGGCGCGAAGACGTCGCGCGGATGCGGCTCGAAAGTCAGGATGATCGAGGGCTTGCCGGCCTGTTCGGCCTGACGCCGCGCTTCGGCGAGAACCGTCTGGTGCCCGCGATGGCAGCCGTCGAAATTTCCGATGGCGACAACGCCGCCCTTGAGGGACTGGGGCACAGAGTCGAGGGAACGCAAAAAGGCGAAAGCGGTCACGGCATCATTCCGGATAGCGGAAGGGGGAGCGGAACGGCGGGAAACTGCCGCGTCCGCGACCAGAATGCAAGCTCGGCGGCATGCCACAACCGTCGCAGCCGATCCTCAGACAGGGGTCCGAGGCCACCAGTTCATGTTTCTTGTACTGCCGAACGGAAAATCCGTTTCGCACTTTTCCTGGCAATGCCTTTGCGAGGTGGTCGCGCTGCCGAACCGGAAAACCGCTTCGCACTTTTCCTGGCAACGCTCCGGTTACCACACCAGCCGCGGCATGTAGCCGACAAGCCTCACCTGGCTCGGGGCCACCGCCTCGATCACCTTTTCCTCCTCCGCGCCCTCGAAGGCGTTGAGTTCGGCAGCGTGCAACGAACCGGTGATGAACAAGAAGTCGATGCCGAAGCGGGCGGCGCCGAGTGCATCGGTGCGCGCTGCATCGCCGATGGCGACGATCCGGCGCCGGTCGAGCCCGGGCCCAGTCGCCTCGGCCAGCCGCCTGAAGGCGACATCGTAGATCGGCGGGTGCGGCTTGCCTGCCATTTGCACCTTGCCGCCCATGTCGGCATAGATCTCGGCCAGCGCGCCGGCGCAATACTCGAAGCTGTCGCCAATCTCGACGGTGATATCCGGATTGGCGCAGATCATCGGCAGACGATGGTCGAGCCAGGTCTTCAGCCTGTCCTTGTAGTCGTCAGGCGTCTCGCCATAGGCATCGAGCCCGGTGACCAGCACGGCGGCGGCTTCGTCCGGCTCACCGAGGGCGATGTTGAGCCCGTCGAGCAGCGGATGATCCATGCGCGGCCCGACCATATGGATGATATGGCCGGAATAGGCCTTCACCAGGTCGCGGGTCACATCGCCCGAAGAAACGATGGCGTCATAGACCTTGTCGGAGATATTGAGCTCGTCGAGCATCTGGGCCACCTGCGGACCGGGACGCGAGGCATTGGTGACAAGGATCACTTTGCCGCCCTCCTCGCGATAGCGGATCAAGGCGTCGACCGCGCCCTGATGAGCGGCAACGCCATTGTGCACGACGCCCCAGATATCGCAGAACGCGGCATCGTAATTGGCGGCGAGCGCCGAAAACCCGGCGGTGACCAGCTGCGTTTTGGACATGTCAGTCTCTCTTTTTGGTATCAGGCCGTCCCCGCGCGTCTGGCGGGTGCGGCCGTGTCGCGGCGGACCATGTGATCGATGCGCAATGGCGCCGGACCGGCAATATGGGGACCGATGGCGAACCGGACGCCATCTTCAAGCGCCGACAGCACCTGTTGTTCGGTCTTGACGTTCTCGACGGTCAGATCGATGCCGAACCGGGCGATATAGGATGAGATGTCGGAAACGTGGAAATCGGTCAGCACTTCCGGATCGGACGCGAAGGTTTCGGCGTCGACGCGGATGGACCCGACGCCGAGCCCGGCGAGTTCGTCGAAATCGAGCCTGAGCGTCGAGGTCGCGGTCAGGCTGAAACCGATGCCCTTGGCGTGATATTCGCTGGCCACGACACGCTCGGCGTTGTTGGCGGCGTTCCACTCGGCTTCGGGTATGCGCAGCACCAGGCTCGAAGACACGACACGGCTGGCATCGAACAACCCGACCAGTTCCTCGGCCGTCGGCTTGTGCGAGAGGATGGCCCGAGTGACGGGGATGAACAGCGTGACCGGCTGACCCGACGAGCGCGCCCGCCTGACGATCGAGACCGCTTCCTCGATACCGGCGCGTTCGATCCCGCGGATCACGTCCTGGCCGTTGCGGCGCGGCATGAAATCGGGCGCATCGGCGAGATCGCCATCTTCGAGCTTGAGCCGCGGCACCAAGTCGAAACCGTGCGTGCGCCGCTGCGGCAGGGTGATCACCGGCTGGGCGTGAAACACAAGGCGCTCGTCTTCGAGGGCCGTACGCAGCATCGGCAGCGGGATGACCGGCTCGGGCTCACGTGCAGGCACGGGCTCAGCACGCCGTTCGGGTTCAGGATCAACAGCGGCGACGGCAGGCGGCGGCGCGGCAGGCGCGGCGGCGGGCGAGCGCGACTCGATCTCGGTCACGGCTTCGGCGACCTGGCGGACGACAGTGCCGAGAACGGAAAGATCGGCTTCGAGTACCTCGATGCGCGGCCCGGCATCGATGTCGGTCAGGGCATTAATGCGCTGCGACAGCACCTGCCCGGCCTGGGCGTCGGTCGACAGCAGCCGCGACAGGTCCTCGATGGCCTTTTCCATGCGGCGCTCGGAACGCCACCTCAGGGTGCGCTCCATCACGACCATCGACAGGGTGAAGACGATACCGGCGACCAGAAGTGATTCGGCCAGAGTGAAAGTCAGGCCGAAATAGACCGCACTCCCACAGGCCACAGCCACGATTGATATGAAAACATAGACGAGCAACTGCACGGCAATCCGTCTTTTCAGCCTCTGGATTCGCCCTTTCCTCTTAGCATTCCGCGTGGCAGGGCAAAAGCGGCGCGCTATGCCGCCCCACCGCTAAAACACTTTGTTTACCCTATTTGGAGAACAATCGCCTCGCGCAGAATGCGCTTCGCGGCTCCAGAATCGGAGAAACACCAATGCCAGATAAGGCCTCGCCTGATTTTCCGGCGCGCCTTCTCGTCATCGACCACGGGCGGGACCTGGCCGAACTCAGTTTCGCACATCCCGGTGCTTTCACGCCGCTCCATGTCGAATGCGGCCGCGCTGGTGCCGCCGCCCTGCATACCGGCCGCTACGACATCGTGCTCGCCGATCTCGACAGCCTCTCGGATCTGTCCGAAGACGCCAGCCGTGCCGTATCGCGCCTGGCCCGGCTGGGTGGCACCGCCCTTATCATCGCCGTATCCGCAACCGGTTCGGTATCCGACGCCGTTTCTGCCCTGCAGGCCGGCGCCCATGACTGTCTCGTGCGGCCGGTGAGCTTCGAAGCGCTGAGCGACCGCATCGCCGTGCTCCGGGCTCGCCATGATCGGCGCGGCGCCCTGCCGCCGGTTTCCGGCGCGACGCCTAAGGGTGCAGGCCGGCTCGTTGCCCGTTCACCGCAGATGAAACGCGTGCGCGAACAGCTCGCCCGCATCGCCAACTCGCCGGCCCCGGTGTTCCTGACCGGAGAAAGCGGCACCGGAAAACGCCTCGCGGCGGAAACGCTGCACGCTCTCGGGCCACAGGCGGCGATGCCATTTGTTGCCGTCGATTGCGCCATGCCGACGTACTCCGACGAGGGATCGGCAGAAGACGCGCTGATGGAACTGGCCGGCGACGAGGGAATGCGCGCCCTGATGCGCGCCGGTGGCGGCACGCTCTATCTCAACGAGATCTCGGCGCTCGGCCCGACGGCGCAGGCGCGACTGATGAACCTTGTCGATCCCGGCGGCACGACCGGCACCAGTCACGCCGCCGAACTGAAACTGCGCGTCGTCTGTTCGACAGCGCGAAGCCCGGCGAAGCTGGTCGGCCAGGACGGGCTGCGGGCCGACCTGTTCTATCGGCTCAACGTCCTGCCGCTGCACCTGCCGCCGCTTCGCCAGCGTCCCGAGGATATCGCGCCGCTATCGGGTCATTTCCTCAAGAGTTTCGCCCGCTCCGCCGGCAAGCCGATGCAGGGTTTCACCGCCGGTGCCCGCGCGTTTCTCGAGGCGCATGAGTGGCCGGGCAATGTCCGCCAGCTCGAAAACCTCATGCACCGCACCGTGTCGATGTTCGAGGAGGTGCTGGTCACCCCGCAAATGCTGGCCGCCGCCGATATCGAAGGCATCGCCAGCGGACGACAGCCCGTCGCCACGTTCGGTGAGGCCGATGACATCCTGCCGATGTGGCAGCAGGAGCAGCGCATCATCGAAGCGGCCATCGCCCGGTTCGGCGGCAATGTCTCCAAGGCCGCGGCCGCGCTCGAGATTTCGCCCTCGACCATCTACCGCAAGCGCCAGGCCTGGGATGAACGTCAGTCCGGCGACGACCAGCAATCCCCGATGGCCGGCGCGGCCTGACCCGAAGCCTTTCAAAAATGCAAAGACGTCGCAGGTGCTGGACCTGTCATCCGGTGGCTTTTGCTGACCCGCATAACCGGTTCCGGCCTCGCTGGAACAACTTCAGGCCGCTTCGATCCGGATCCTGCCACCCCAGAAGGCGACGTGGCCGGCAATCTCGGCGACCTGCGGGCACGGTTCGGGATAATACCATACGGCATTCTCGGCGATTTCCTCACCGACTTTGAGATGGTGATAGTCCGCATTGCCCTTGAACGGGCAGGTCGTGTGATGGTCCGAGGAGGACAGGATATCGGCCCTGACCGCTGAGCGCGGCAGGTAGTGCACGATCGGGTAGCTGCCTTCCTTCAGATCGAGGGCCTGATCGGTTTCGGCAATGACCGCGCCGTCAAATATCACGCGCAGGCGACCCTGATGCCGCGTGATGGTGATGTCCTTGTCCCTGCATTCCTGGACCATGCTGTGCGCCTCGTGCTAATGGAGCCGGCATTGCGGCACCTTCGACGCTTCAATGACAAGCCACATTCGCGTGAAGCGAATTCTTGGTATGTCCGGACCGCGACCGCTCTTGACTCCCCAAGGCCCCCTTCCTATATCCCCGGCTGACGTTAGCACTCTATCTTGATGAGTGCTAACAAGATCCATTCTGAGAGTTCATCAGCAAACGCCAAGGAGCGAACATGAGCTTCCGTCCCCTGCATGACCGCGTCGTCGTGCGTCGCCTCGACAGCGAGGAAAAGACCGCCGGCGGCATCATCATTCCCGACACCGCCAAGGAAAAGCCCTCCGAGGGCGAAGTGATCTCCGTCGGTCCGGGCGCCCGCGACGAGACCGGTAAGGTCGTCGCGCTCGACGTCAAGGCTGGCGACCGCGTGCTTTTCGGCAAGTGGAGCGGCACCGAGGTCAAGCTCAACGGTGAAGACCTTCTGATCATGAAGGAATCCGACATCATGGGTGTGATCGAGGCCTAGGAGCTTTCTGGTGGTCGCGCTTTCAAACCGGAAAACCGGTTTCCACTTTTCCTGAAAGCGCTCCGACGACCGACTGCTTCTTCTCACACACTCCGCCAATTCCAGGAGCACAATTAAATGTCCGCAAAAGACGTGAAATTCTCGACCGACGCCCGCGACAAGATGCTGCGCGGCGTCAACACCTTGGCCAATGCGGTCAAGGTCACCCTCGGCCCCAAGGGCCGTAACGTCGTTCTCGACAAGTCCTTCGGCGCCCCGCGCATCACCAAGGACGGCGTCACCGTCGCCAAGGAAATCGAACTTGAGGACAAGTTCGAGAACATGGGCGCCCAGATGGTGCGCACTGTTGCCTCCAAAACCAATGACATCGCCGGCGACGGCACCACTACCGCCACCGTGCTGGCCCAGGCCATCGTCAACGAAGGCGTCAAGCTGGTTGCCGCCGGCATGAACCCGATGGACCTGAAGCGCGGCGTCGATCTCGCCGTCACCGAAGTCGTCCAGAGCCTTCTGGGTTCGGCCACCAAGATCTCCTCCTCCGCGGAAGTCGCCCAGGTCGGCACGATTTCGGCCAATGGCGAGACCTCGATCGGCGACATGATCGCCGAGGCGATGCAGAAGGTCGGCAATGAAGGTGTCATCACCGTCGAGGAAGCCAAGACTGCCGAGACCGAGCTCGACGTCGTCGAGGGCATGCAGTTCGACCGTGGCTACCTGAGCCCCTATTTCGTCACCAACACCGAGAAGATGGTGGCCTCGCTCGAGGATCCGGTGATCCTGCTGCACGAGAAGAAGCTCTCCAACCTGCAGGCCATGCTGCCGATCCTTGAATCGGTCGTCCAGTCCCAGCGTCCGCTGCTGATCATCGCCGAGGACATCGAGGGCGAGGCCCTGGCCACGCTCGTCGTCAACCGCCTGCGCGGCGGCCTCAAGGTTGCGGCCGTCAAGGCTCCGGGCTTCGGCGATCGCCGCAAGGCCATGCTCGAGGACATCGCCATCCTGACCGGTGGCCAGGTGATCTCCGAAGAGCTTGGCATCAAGCTCGAGAACGTGACCATCGACATGCTCGGCACCGCCAAGAAGGTCGACATCACCAAGGAAAACACAACCATCGTCGATGGTGCGGGCTCCAAGGACGACATCCAGGGCCGCGTTGCCCAGATCAAGGCGCAGATCGAGGAAACCACCTCCGATTATGACCGCGAGAAGCTGCAGGAACGTCTTGCCAAGCTCGCCGGCGGCGTCGCCGTGATCAAGGTCGGCGGCTCGACCGAAGTCGAGGTCAAGGAACGCAAGGATCGCGTCGAAGACGCGCTCAATGCGACCCGCGCCGCTGTTGAAGAAGGCATCGTCCCCGGTGGCGGCATCGCGCTGTTGCGCGCCGCTTCCAACCTCAAGGCCAAGGGCGCCAATGCCGATCAGGAAGCCGGTATCGGCATCGTCAAGCGCGCCCTGCAGGCGCCGATCCGTCAGATCGCCGGCAATGCCGGTGACGAGGGTTCGGTTGTCGTCGGCAAGGTGCTCGACAATTCCGACTACAATTTCGGCTACAACGCCCAGACCGGCGAATTCGGCGACATGGTCAAGATGGGCGTCGTCGACCCCGTCAAGGTCGTGCGCACCGCGCTCGAGGACGCCTCCTCGGTCGCAGCCCTGCTGATCACCACCGAGGCCATGGTTGCCGAGCTTCCCAAGGACGAGCCCGCGATGCCCGCCGGCGGCGGCATGGGCGATATGGGTGGTATGGGCGGCATGGGCTTCTGATCCAGCCAACCCAGACCGATCTGATCCGTTTCTTCCCAGTCTCGGATCTGGAAGACGCCGGTGCGAAAGCGCCGGCGTTTTTCGTTGCGGCACCGGTAGGCAATTGGAGAAGGGCGCGCGAGTCTGCGTCGACACAGGCGCCGGGCGCGTCGTTCAAGGCTGCAATTCTGTGATATGCTTGCCATAAAGGGAGAACGGAGCCCGCGGTTCCGGCAAGCTGGCGTGCCCCGTCTTGCACGCCGCATGGAGGATGAAGATGAAGCCCCTTTATTTCGCGCCGCTCCTGGTCCTGCTCCTCATCGCACCGGCAACGGCCGGAACGCTCGGTACCCGGATCGCCGAAACCAAGGCGCGCCTGACCGAAAGCGCGGAGCCGGCCACCGACACCGATGCCCGCAGTCCGGCCGAGACGAGCGACGAGACGGACGACACACCGGTCAGCATCGATGCCGGCGCCACCATCGCCCCGATCGGGGAAACCGGCTCCGCCGAGGACGCCACTGCCGGCAATGGTACGGTCGACCCCATAGCGGCGGAATCCGATAATCCCGTTGCGCCGGAAATGAGCATCGCGGACCTGCTTGAAGAAGGCGACAAAATCTATTTCGACGCCTGGTATCTCGAAGACTATCAGGACGCCGCCCGGCTCTTTCAGCAGGCTATTGACCTGGGCAGCATCGAAGCCTTGTGGCGCATCGGGCTGATGCACGAAAACGGCGAGAGCTTCGAGCCCGACGACGCCGTCGCCGTCGATTTCTACCGGCGCGCCGCCGACGCCGGCAGCCCGACAGGCATGTTGTTTTACGCTGACATGCTGCGCGGCGGTTTCGGGGTCGACAAGGATGCGCTTGCCGCCGCCGACTGGTACCAGAAAGCGGCCGATCTCGGTGATGTCGTGGCGGCCCGCAAGCTCGGGCTGATGTACGACACCGGCGAAGGCGTGGCACATGACGATTTCAAGGCGGCCCTGCTCTACAAGACGGCGAGCGAGGGCGGCGATGCCGTCGCCTCCCGTTTCCTGGCCCAGATGTACCACGATGGCGAAGGCGTCGCCCGCGACCTGATCAAATCGGCGGCGCTCTATCTCAAGGCCTCGGAACTAGGTGATGCCCCTGCCTCGCGGGCGCTCGGACTGATGTACGACCGGGGCGAAGGCGTGGCACTCGATGATGCCAAGGCGGTCGAATACTACCAGAAGGCCGCCGATGCCGGCGATGCCATCGCCATGCGCTATCTCGGCCAGATGTACGACGCCGGCGAGGGCGTGGTCGAAGACGACGACAAGGCGGTCGACTATTTCATCATGGCGGTCGACGCCGGCGACGCGATCGCGGCGGGCGCGCTCGGCGCCATGTACGAATATGGGGAGGGTGCCAACCAGGACTTCGACCTTGCCCGCCAGAACTACCAGATCGCCGTCGACGCTGGCGACGGTATCGCCATGCGCCGGCTCGGGCTGATGTACGATCTGGCGCGCGGTGTTCCCGAGGACAATGTCAGGGCCGTCGAGCTCTACCGGCAGGCCCGTGATACCGGCGACATTATCGCCACGCGCTTTCTCGGCCAGATGTATCAGGACGGCGAGGGTGTCGACCGCGACCTGTTGCAGGCGGCAGTGTTGTTCCGCGAAGCCGCCAAGGCCGGCGATGCCCCGGCCCAGCGCTTTCTCGGCATCCTTTTGTACGAGGGCACCGGCCTGGCGCGCGACTATGGCCAGGCAGCCGGCTGGTTCAAGCAAGCTGTCGAAGGCGGCGATCTCGATGCCAACTGGTGGCTGGCTGTTTGCTACCTGTATGGCGATGGCGTGACCAAGGATGCCGAACGCGCCGCCGACTATGCCTATGTCGCCGTTACTGGCGGGCATGAATACGCGCTCGAGACCTTGCTCAATATTGGCGAGTACGAGACCTCCCGAGTCTTCCGCCAGCACCTGCAGCAGCTGATGCGGGCCGATGGCTATTACGGAGGCGGTATCGACGGCAGTTTTGGTCCGAAGACCCGCGCCGCTCTCAACGCCGCTTTCAACAGCCGCTGACAAAAAGCGACGTTTTCTTTTGAACCAAATTGCGACACCCTGCGTCTAACTGGATGCAGGGTGTTATCGCGTTCCGCCCTACTGCACGGAAGTCCCAACCCTGCGCGCCACATCAGATCGGGTCCGTTCTCGGGCCCCGGGCCATACCAGGAATGGAAACTCCGATGAACACCTTTGCAAAGCTCGCCGCCGCCCTCGTTCTGCTCACCGCAGCCGCACCCGCCGTCGCCCTTGCGTCGGACAAGGAGGACATCTGCCGTGCCTACGCGCTTGAAGCAGTCAACTGGAACCAGATCGCCCACAAGAAAAACTGCGTCAATCTGACGGCGCCGGTGTGGAGCAACAACCACCAGATGCATTTCGACTGGTGCATGCACGGCAACAACTACAAGATGACGGCCAAGTCCAATCTTGATCGTGCCGAATATGTCCAGTCGTGCCAGACCGCCCAGGTCCAGCCACCGCCGCCGGTCAAGCTGCAGGACCCACAGCCGAACGGCGCTTGCGCTGCCTACGCCAACGAAGCGGTGAAGACAGCGGCCAAGGCCGAAGTGCTTGGCTGTGGCTTTGTCGGGGGGCGTTGGCTGCAGGACTACAAGGCGCATTACGATTTCTGCACAACCGCCGATCCCGCGCTTGTCATCTCCGAGCACACCGCCCGTGAATCGCAGTTCGCCGTGTGCTCGGCCAACTAGCCTTCGCACCGGCACAACGACCGGCCCAGATCCCGCGCAACCGGACCATCTATTGGTCCGGTTGTCACATTTCCGGCTATGCGCTTTTCATCAACGGGTTATGTGCTAGACCAAGTCATGCTCACGCAAAAGGCGCGTTACGCTTTGCATGCCGTTCTATACCTTGCCCGCAAGGGCGAGGCGGCCAGTGTTGCCGAGATTTCCGCAGAAACCGGAACGCCACGCAAGTTCCTCGAGCAGATCATGCACGACCTCAAGCTCGGCGGCATCGTCATCAGCCGGCGAGGCAAGGGTGGCGGCTACGGGCTCTCGCGGCCTCCCGAACAAATCACCTTTGCTGCCGTCCTTAGATGTATCAGCGGCCCACTGGCCCTGGCGCCCTGCGCCTCCAAGACCGCCTTTGCGCCCTGCCCCGACTGCAAGTCGGTCGAGACCTGCGAGATACGGCCGATCCTCATGGCCGTCAGGGACACGACGTCGCTGCTGCTCGAAGGCATGAGCCTGGCCGGCGCGGTCGCCTCGTCCAATTCACGCATATTCGGGCTGAACATCTGAATCCGTCACAGCTGTGACCGGGGCCGCTTGTCGCCAACCTGCACCAACTCGTTCCGAGAATTGGCGCTCTCACGAAAATTTTTTCCAGCGTTCTCGTTCATCAGCCGAACTCGTTACCTTGATCTTAATTCCTAGTAATCCGATAGTATTTAAAACTGAGTGTGGGAGGAGGGAACCATGCTGCCCAACCGAGACACCCGTTTCCGTCAGGTCCTGAGCGTTGCCGCTCTCGTTGGAGCCCTGATTCTTTGCGCAATTCCGCTGGCAAAAGCAGCGGAAGCAGCGATTGACCTCTCGTCCTGTCAGGCGAGCGGCCTGCATCAGGATTATGACAATCTCATTTGAGTTCCCTGGGTCCTTGCCGACCCTCGGTCCATCAACGCCCTGCTGATACAACGGATCTCCGGCACCCGGACACAACCGGGGTTCAGCCGGTGTGTCGCTCCTGTCCCAATTCCTGGCACATGTCCTGGCCGACAGCGCCGATGACGATCACATTCGCGCTCAAATCTAGTTGATATCGCCTTTCACGCAGCCAAATTCCATTTATCTTATTGATTTTTTGTGGTTATTTTGGATCATCCGCTTTTTTGCCACAATTTGTCCGCCAATCCGCCGGCGCGCTCCCTGCGTATCCAGCTGCAGATCAGGCGCGATGATCGCGTCTGCGAAACCATGATTACGGAGCTCGCCATGAAGACCATCAGTGCTATTGCCCTTTCCGCCGCCCTTGCCTTCAGCCCGCTCGCCCTGACCGCGGCGAACGCCGCCAATATCGTCGAAACCGCCGCCGAGGCCGGCTCGTTCGGCACCCTGCTTGCCGCTGCCCAGGCCGCCGGCCTCGCTGATGCCCTGGCAACGACCGACGGCATCACCGTTTTCGCACCGACCGATGAGGCATTCGCCGCGCTGCCTGAAGGCACCGTCGACACGCTTCTGATGCCGGAGAACAAGGATCAGCTCATTGCGATCCTGCAGCTTCACGTGCTCGGCAGCGCCGTGATGTCGACGGATCTGAGCGAGGGCACGGTCGAGGTCGATACCCTCAATCCCGACGCCAAGCTGAACGTTACCAAGTCGATGAGCGGTGTCAGTGTCGCCGCCTCGAACGAAGCAATGGTCGTTACCGCGGACGTCAAGGCCGACAATGGCGTCATCCACGTCATCGACTCCGTGCTTCTTCCCTAGAGCGCTTGGCGTTTTGATTGAATCAAACCGAACGCTCTAGGCTCTTGAGCGGTCGTGTTTTCCAACCAGAAACGTGGCGTCCACTGTTCGCTGACACGGACCTGCGGTTCTTGAAAACACTCTAGTTCCTCCATCCCCGCCGGTAACTGCCCGCGTGTCCCTTGTGGCGCGCGGGCCTTCTTTTTTATCCACCGAACAGCAGTCTCAGCGCCAGGGCAATCGACACCACCACCACGAGCGGGCGGATGATCTTCGCCCCGAAACGGATGCCGGTCAGGGCGCCGAGATAGCCGCCGGCGAGCTGGCCCGCCGCCATCGACAGGGCCACCGGCCAGACGACGTCGCCGGACGGGATGAACAGCGCCAGAGCAGCGTAGTTCGAGGTCATGTTGAGGAGCTTGGTGTGCCCGGCGGCGCGCGTCAGCCCCAGCCCGAACAGCGTGACGAAGGCGATGGTGAAGAACGAGCCGGTGCCAGGTCCGAACAGACCGTCATAAAAGCCGACGCAGAACCCGAGTGCCGGCACGAAGGCGGCAAAGCTCAGACGCGCCGCGCGGTCGGCATCGGTGAGCTTGGGCGCGAACAGGAAATAAAGCGCGATCAGGATCAATGCCGCCGGCACCACGGCGCCCAGCAGCGAGGTGTCGATCTGCTTGACCGAGAAGGCGCCGAGATAGGAACCGGCAAAGGTCGCCGCCATCGCCAGCACCATGGTCCTGAGCGAGAAAAAGCCCTTGCGCCCGAAGGTGATCGCCGCTGCTGTCGTACCGACGACGGACTGCATCTTGTTGGTCGCTAGCGCCGCGATCGGCGGCAGACCGGCCGAGAGCAGTGCCGGCACGGCGAGCAGACCGCCGCCGCCGGCGATGGCATCGACGAACCCGGCGACAAGGCCGACGCCGCCAAGGGTGAGGAGAGTTGCAGGATCGATCACTTGGGTATCTTCAGACCCCGAATGCCGCAAGGATGCGGGCGCGAAGGTCGGCGGCCTCCCCGTCCCAGTCCGCATTGCGCGAGACGATGAGATTGGCCTCGGACTTGAGGATCAACCCGTCCTCGATGATCCTCAGACCGTTGGCGGCAAGCGTCGAGCCTGTCGAGGTGATGTCGACGATGAGATCGGCGGCGCCGGCAGCGGGCGCGGCTTCGGTCGCCCCGAGGCTTTCGACGATGCGGTATTCGGCGATGCCGTGCCGGGCGAAATAGCGCCGTGTCAGGTTGAGGTATTTGGTGGCGACGCGCAGCCAGCGGCCATGGCCGGCGCGGAAGTCCGAGGCGACATCGGCCAGATCGCGCATCGAGACGACATCGATCCAGGCATCGGGCACGGCAATGACGACATCGGCGCCGCCGAAACCGAGCGCTTTGGCAAAGGTCACCGAATCCGGTCCCTGTTCGGAGGCCTCGTGGATGAGATCGGCGCCTGTCACGCCGATATGGACCTCGCCGCGAATGAGCTCGCGGGCGATCTCGGATGCCGGCAGGAAGCGAACTATGACGCCGGGCAGAGCGGCGATGTCGCCCTGGTAGGAGCGGGCGCCGCCGGGGCGTTCCATGTCGAGACCGACCGCGGCGAAAGCGGCGCGCGTATCGGCTTCCAACCGCCCCTTTGACGGTACGGCAATGATCAACCCGCTCATTTGCCCGCCTCCTGTTCAAGGCGGTCGACCCAGAGAGCACATCCCGAGGCAGCGATATCGTGGCCAGCTCCGAGCCGCCGCAGCAAGCGGTCATAGGAACCACCAGAGACGAGGATATCGCCGCTCTTGCCCGTCACCTCGAACACCGGCCCGGTATAGTAGTCGAGCCGCGGCGCGAAACCGGCATCGAAGACAACGTTTGCGCCGGGCATTCCGGCTTGCACCATTCCGGCGTGGTGGCTGATGGTGTTGAGGCTTTCGGCAAATCCGGGCGGCGGGCTGTCGAACACTGCTTCCAGTTGGCCAAGCACCAATTCGACCGGACCCGAAACCGCCAGATAATCGCTCAGCATGGCAATCGTCTCGCCGGGCACGTAGGCAGCGGCGAGCGCCTGCTTTTCAAGGTACCGTGCTGCAATTTCTTCCGGCGCACGCGAGGTGTCGAAAGGCAGGCCGGCGGCGGTCATGCGCTCTGTGACGTCGGCCTCGATCTCTTTGAGACGTGGCGTGCGGATATTGCCCTCGGCCCCATGTGGATCGCTGAGGCGTTCCAGAAGCGGCATCAAGGATTCAGGATGGCCAAACCGGTGTCTGAGCCGTGGCCGCCAGACATCGGGCATTTCTGCACCGTTGAGCACGGATTCGAACATGGCAACGCTGCCGATGCGGATCGTCGGCGTATCGATGCCATAGGCGGCAAGGGCGTCGCGCGCAAAACCGAGCACGCTGTCGAAAGCCGTGAGGGGATTGGGCTGGGCGATCAGCTCGATACCGGCCTGCTCGAACTCGGCCGGCCCGTCCGGGCGCTGGCGGAACAGCGTCCCGAGATAGGAATAGGCGGCGGGCGTTCTGTCGCCTTGAAGAAAATGCGTGGCAATCGGCAGGGTGAAATCCGGCCTCAGGCAGAACTCTTCACCATTGGCGCCGAGCGTCAGCACCAACCGGCGGCGGAACTCTTCGCCGGCCAGCTTGAAATAGGGATCGGCCGACATCAGGATCGCCGGGTCGAAACGGGTGAACCCTTCCGATCCGACCAGGGCGTCCAGCGCGGCGCGAGCGTTCTTGGTCATTGGCTCTGCGATTTCAGCAATTCGGCGATGCGCACCACCAGTTCAGAGCGCTTGCACTCGAACTGGCCGGGCCGCTCGGCCTTCCACTGCTCGTTGTCGGTGATGTCTTTTGAGGCTTCCTTGCCGGCGACCAGATCCTTGATCTGGATGATCCCCTGTTCGCGCTCCTGCGTGCCCTCGATGATGACGGCCGGCGAATTGCGCTGGTCGGCATAGGCGAACTGCCGCCCGACATTCTTGGGATTGCCGAGATACATTTCGGCGCGGATGCCGGCGGCCCTGAGTTCGGCAACCATTTTCTGGTAGCCGGCCTTCTGGTCCTTATCCATGACACAGACAACGACCGGACCAATCGGCTGCGTGTTGCCAAGAAGGCCCGTGAGCTTCAGCGCATGGGCGAGGCGCGAGACGCCGATGGAAAAACCGGTCGCCGGCACCGGTTCCTTGCGGAAGCGCGACACCAGCCCGTCATATCGCCCACCACCGCCGACCGAGCCGAAAACGACTTCCTGGCCTTTTTCATTGGTAACCGGGAAGATCAGTTCGATCTCGAAGACCGGGCCGGTGTAGTATTCGAGGCCGCGAACGACCGAGGGGTCGATGCGAATCTGATCAGGGGAATATCCGGCTGCACGAAACAGTTTGCGCATAACCGATGCTTCTTTAAGCCCCTGCTCGATTATCAACGGCAGGTCGTCCGACTCCCGCAAATTCAGGTATTTTTTCAGATACTTCCTATAGACGCCAATCGTGAATGGCTTGGTCCAGTCGTGGCTAAAAAAACGGATCAGTCGCTCAATCTGATCAACAGGAGCCAGCAGGGTCGAGATCGTTTCAATTTGCGAGGAGCCCAATCCCGCTCCAGGAGTGAAATCGCCACTCTCGTCTTTCCGCCCTTTGCCAAGAAGTCTCTTCACATCTTCAAGTGGAAACTTGTCCGCCTTATCCATGGCGCGGAGCACGGTCAATTTCTGAATATCACTGTCGACACCAACAGCCTCCATCACCCCGTCGAGCACCTTGCGGTTGTTCACCCGGACGACGTATTTCCCCTTTAGCCCCAGCGCATCCATCGTATCCGCCATCATCATGCACATCTCGGCATCCGCTTCCGGGCCGGGCGCGCCGACCGTGTCGGCGTCGAACTGCATGAACTGGCGGAAACGCCCGGGGCCGGGCTTCTCATTGCGGAAGACATAGCCTTGGCGATAGGTGCGGTAGGGCTTGGGCAGGTCGTTGAAATTCTCGGCGAAGTGGCGGGCGAGCGGCGCCGTCAGGTCGTAGCGCAGGCTCATCCACTGCTCGTCGTCGTCTTGCAGCGAGAACACGCCCTGGTTGGGCCGGTCCTCGTCGGGCAGGAACTTGCCGAGCGTGTCGGTATACTCGAAAAAAGGCGTCTCGACCGGATCGAAGCCGTAGCGCTCGTAGACCTCGCGGATACGGGCGATCATCTCGTTGGTCGCCGCGATGTCTGCAGGCGAACGATCCTCAAAGCCGCGCGGCAGGCGCGGCGCGATCAGCGAGGTCTTTTTGGACATGTTCCGATCCACTCAAAAGGGGCGCTTTGTGCGCCCCGAAACCCGGCGCCTTGTTAGCGGATTGGGGCGGGACGGGCAAGGCGCAAGGCCGGCGCGGGGCAATGCCGCCGCACCGGCCCGGACCTGATCCGGCGTCCGGGGGCAGAGGATGCCGGATCAGGGCGTGTTGCTCGCGCCGCATAAGGCGTGAGAGCCCGTGTCGATGGCGTCATCGGCATGGGGTGTCGCTACCGCGCCAGATAATGGATGGCGGCGGCAACCGGAGAGATCGTTTCTTCCAGCGGCAGACCGACATCCTCACGCAGATAGCGGGGAACGGCGGGCCGCCGCACCCGTTTTCGGCGGCGTAGCTGCTCGCGAGCGATATCTCGCGGCGCAACTGCGAAACCGAGTCTCAGGTTCCAGCGCAACACGTCGAAAGCGATGATCTGGCGGAACGACAGACCTTCGCGGATGGACGCAACTTGGGCGTTCATAGCTTTTCCCGGCCACGCTTGTTGGGCGCGTGCCGGCTCCGTTGGGGGGGGGTGGCGAGCCGACACGCAAACACCCGCGAACGGGCACGTGATGCCGGATCAATTCAGGGTTGGTGAGATGAGGTCCCGAGACCTCGCGAACAAGTACGGGGACGCGTTAAGCGGCGCGGTACTTTGCACTTCGGACGAGCCAAAGATTGGGAACGTTATTCATAGCTGCCATGAACGCCCCTCCTCTGGTTCGGTGTTTTCGGGACGCTGCTTGCTAGCCGCGTTCACCCGCCAAGGCAATCATCAATTGCCGGCGACGTGTCGCTTGCGCCAAGTTGTTGCCAAAAAACCACAATCACTCGCCGGCAGCGGCCCCGACCGCTGCTTCGGCATCGGCAAGCCCGGCGCCATAGGCGTCATCCGGGCCCGGATCGCCGAGGTCGTGCGCCGATCCCTTGAGGATGTCGATGACCTGCTGCCGAGCCAGGCCTGGGTTGCGCTCGAGCATCAGCGCCACGATGGCGGTGACATGGGCGGTGGCGATCGAGGTGCCGGTCAGCATCTCGAAGCTCGTTCCCGGCACCGGCGAGAGCACGTCGACCCCAGGCGCCGCGACCGTGATGTAGAATCCGCGATTGGCGCCGGAGAACAACCTGTCTTTGATGTCGGTGGCGGTGACGGCGATGGCATCGCGATGCGCGCCGGGATAGGCGGGCGCGGCCTCGGGTCCGCCATTGCCGGCGGCCGCGGTGAAGATCATGCCGGCACTTGCGGCGTCGTCGAGCACTGACAGCACCAGCGGATCGCGCGGACCGGCAAAGCTGAGATTGAGCACCTGCACCCCTTCGGCGACGGCGAGATCGATGGCGGCGGCAATCTCGTAGCTCCCCGAAACGGCAGCGCCGTCGGGGCCGGTGTCGAAGGCGCGGATCGAGACGAGGCGTGCGTCCGGGGCGATGCCGTCGAAGCCGCGATCCGCCAGCATCAGGCCGGCCAGCGCCGTGCCATGACCGAGATCGTTGACCTCTCGGCCGGGCAGCACGTCGAACACCGAGATATCGGCGGCGCCAAATCCGGGCTGGTCGAGATCGACGCCGGTGTCGATCAATCCGATGGTCACGCCCGCACCCGCGCCAGTGGCGCGGGCACTGAGGGCGTTGAGCTTGCGCGGCGCATATTGCAGCACCGTCATGTCCACCGGCGCAGCGCCGGCCTGGCCATAGTAGAGATATTCCGGTTGGGCGCCGACAACGCCGGCGACGGATCGCAGGGCTGCGAGAATGGCCGGCAAGTCGCTGCCGGCGGGGATGCGAAACAGCGCAACAACAAGATTGTCTGGTTCGCGCTGACGCAGATCGATCAGATCGAGCGCATAATCGGTCCGGGCGCCGACGGCACGCATCAAGGCTTCCGGATCGGTAAGCTCGGGCCTGAACACGACAACGAGTTTTTCCGGGTCATGCGGCGCATCGACAAGGATCGGCCGTCCCCGATAGGTCGCAGGACGCACCGGCGGTGCCGGCAGGTCGACGAAAACCGGTGTGTCGCGCGCAGCGGGCTCATCCGGTGTCCGGGGATCGTCTTCACCAGGTTCGCCGAGATCGACGGAACCGGGAAGCAGATTGCCGATGTCGATAGGCACGACGCGATAGACCGTGCCGCTGAGGGAATTGCCGGAATCGCTGCTGCCCCCGCGACTGTTCGGAACATTTTCGGTATAACGCTGGCTTTGGGCCAGGCTGGGTGCAGCCACGAATGTGACCAGAATCAGGACCAGAATCGGGAAGAGTTTGGTCATCATTGCCCCCACGCCCCTCAGCGCAGCTGGAAGAACTGGATCAGGCCTTCGGTTTCACCCAACATTGCCAGGGCAGCAGTCCCGTCCTCGGTATCGGGCGCACCGATGATGAAGACGCCGCCGGACTTGGGACCATCGATGATGGTGAGATCGAGATCGGTGAGCCGCGCGGCAATCGTTTCCATCTCGGCACCAGGTGCAAACACCACCATGGCGCTCGGGCCGGAAAAGGCCTCAGAGCCGGAGGTTGCGGTCTGGTACTGGGCCGGCGTCTGCTGGTTGGAGTAGACGAGATACCCCGATTCCAGTGCGACGACGGCGCAAAGAGCGGCAGCCACGGCCAGCGCATAGCGCGGCGACAGCATGGCCCAGATCTTTTCGGCGAAACTGACACGGCCCGCCTTGTCGGGTGCCGCGCCGATTTCCGCCATCAGATCGTCGAGCACACGGCGCGGCGGCATGCCACGCGCTTCGGCATCGGCGCGGGTCAGCGACAGTTCCTCGTCGACGCGGGCGAGATGGTCGGCAGCCTCGGCGTTCTCATTGAGCCAGGCTTCGACAAGGCGCGAGTCCTCTTCGCCTAGCGTGCCGTTGACATAGAAGGGCAGCAGCAATTCGGCTTCGTTTTCGGGCAGGTCTTCTTCGATACGGTCGTTCATGGCCAGCCTCTGTCGATACCCGCTTTGCGGAAATGCTCGGACAAGTGCTTTCGGGCGTGGAACGTGCGGGTCTTCACCGTATTCTCTGGAATGTCGAGAATTTCGGCGATCTCGGCGATCGAGCGATCCTGATAGTAAACCAGATCGATGATTTCCCGATGCGCCGGGGAGAGCTTGTCGATACAGGCCCTCATGACCGCGCCCTTGTCTTTCTTGGCCGTCAGTATTTCCTGGGTATCGCTTTCATCCTTTTGCTCGGCAGCCTTCTCTTCATCGATCGGCGCCTCGGTTCTTTTCCTGAGAACGCTGATGGCCTCATTTCGGGCGATGGTCAGGAGCCAGGTCGAAACCTTGGACTGTCCTTCGAAACTCCCCGCCTTCTGCCAGACCTTCAGGAAGGTCTCGCTGACGACGTCTTCGGCCAGCGTCTCGTTTCGGGCAAGGCTCAGGATAAACCGATAGATGCGCACGTTATGGGACATATACAGAGCCCTCAGCGCTGCGCTGTCACGCTTTGCTATGCGCGCAATCAGGTCCCGGTCGTGGTCATCTGTTTCCATATGCCTAGCCGTTGTCTCTTGGACGCAACCACGAGCAGAAAGGTTCAATCGATTGTGCACGGAAATGGCGAATTAGGAAACTGAAACAAACGGGAAAAGAAATGACCCGCCGAAGCGGGTCCAGGTGGGGATGCATTGATTTTGAGGTCATGAAAAGACTTTGATTGATCTTTGACGTCATGAAAGGCTTTCCGCCTTCAGCCATCAATGGACGCGCCGAGACGGAATTCGGTTCAAACAAAATTAACGCTGGTCATCCGGCCACGCGAGAAAGCAAAAAAAGGCCCGCTGACGCGGGCCGTGAGTTGGGGGACATGACTAGGGAGGAAGTGGGCCGTCGAAACTGAAATCTGATCGGGGTGCGGAGCCGGTCCACGTGACCGGCCGCGTTCACATAGATGGACGCGCAGCACGAGCAAAAGGTTCAAACTTTTTTGCGAGACGGGATCAGGCCCGGGCCGGCGGCACCATCGATGCCCGCGCCGCCAACACATCCTGACGGCAAAAGCACGTGTCGATATGGTCGTTGACCAGACCCATGGCCTGCATGAAGGCATAGCATGTGGTCGGACCGACGAACCGCCAGCCACGCTTTTTCAGGTCCTTGCTCAGCGCCCGTGAGGACGGGGTCTCGACAAGCCGCGAGAGCGTTTCCCATGAAAACTCATCGGGTCGCTCGTCTGGCCCCGGTTCGAACCCCCAGAAATAGGCGGCGAGCGAACCGAACTCGCGGCGCATTTCCAGGGCCCGGCTGGCGTTGTTGATCGTCGCCGTGATCTTGCCGCGGTGCCTGATAATGCCGGCGTCGCCGAGAAGCCGCTCGATGTCGGCCTCGCCGTAGAGCGCGACTTTGTCAAAATCGAACCCATCGAAGGCTGCGCGGAAGTTCTCGCGCTTCCTCAGGATCGTCAGCCAGCTCAACCCTGACTGGAAACCCTCGAGACAGATCTTTTCGAACAGGCGGATGTCGCTGGTGACCGGCCACCCCCACTCGGTATCGTGATAGGCGCGATAGAGCGGATCGGAACCGGCCCAGGGGCAGCGTGTCTTGTCGGTCATCATCGGGCTCCGCTTGTCTCCTGACCGGCAAATAGCATCGCGCCGAGACGGCTTCACGTTTTTTTTGCCTGATTCACCATGCGCTAACCACGTGCGTTCACCCAAAATTGGCCCTTGCGCGTGATCCTGTGGCCAGTTCAGTCACGGCCCCCACCCCGGGAGTTTTTCATGTTGCGTACCCGCCATCTTCGCTCTGCATTCGGCCTTGCCATCTGTTTCGTCCTCGCCGGACTCGGCGCGGCGCAGGCGGCGACCACGCGCTATTCGGTGCCGCCGCCGGCCGGCGTCACCCTGTCCAAGGCGAGCCGTCCCAATGCGCTGACGCTTGTCGACGAGAACGGGCAGCCGCCACAGCTGCTGCGCCAGGTCGTGCGCTATCAAAGCGCCGAACGGGCCGGCACGATCATCGTCAAGACCGGCGAAAAGTATCTTTATCTCGTGCTCGGCAACGGCCTGGCCATGCGCTACGGCATCGGCGTCGCCAAGGACGGGTTCGAATGGTCTGGTACTCACAAGATCTCGAACAAGCGTGTCTGGCCGGACTGGACACCGCCGGCCGAGATGCTGGCGCGCCGCCCAGATATCCCGACCTACATGGAAGGTGGCGAAGACAATCCGCTCGGCGCCCGCGCCCTTTACATCGGCTCGACCCTGTACCGCATCCACGGCACCAATCAGCCCTGGACCATCGGTCACAACGTCTCCTCGGGCTGCATCCGGCTGACCAACCAGGACATCATCGACCTTTACGGCCGCGCTAAAATTGGCGCGAAGGTTATCGTCTTTTAGTAACGAATTGGGGAGGAGACTCCCGAATATCTACCGTCAAGGAGTCGGGGGACATGGTCGGGCGCAATATCAAGCGTTTCTTCCGCGACGATCGCGGGGCATTCGCTGTGATCTTCGGCATGATAGCCATCGTTCTCACCGCCATGGCGGGTGCAACGGTTGATCTGGTGACAGTGGATCAGGCGCGCAACCGCGTACAGATCGCCCTCGATTCGGCCGCGCTTGCCTTGCAGCCGGAGATCTACGCCAAAGAAAACTCCGTGCTGAAGAACGAAGCCCTGGCGCTTGTCAGGGAGCGCGTCGGCGACAATCGCATCACCGTCGACATGGCAACCTCGGATGTCTCCAAGGACACCGAGAACGGCAGGCTTTTCCTTCAGGCCCACGTGACCGTGCCGATGGCCTTTGTTGCCCTGCTCGGCATCAATCAGTTGGACACGGTGGTCATCTCCCAGGTGACGCGCAAGAAACTCAATATCGAAGTTGCCATGGTTCTGGACAACTCCGGGTCGATGGCAGGCACCAAGTTGAGCAATCTCAAGACGGCCTCCAAATGCGCCGTCAATATCCTGTTCTATGGCTCGTGCAATCCGGCGGCCGATGCGACCAAGGACTTGCACACCAAGATCGGAATCATTCCGTTCACATTCCTTGTCAATGTCGGCGCGGGCTATGCCAACGCCACATGGGTCGACCGGGTCGGCAATTCGATCTCGCGGGACAATTTTGACGACAACGACAACCACACCGACGCTTTCACCGCCTCGTTCGATCGTATCGACCTGATGAACGACATGACCGGCCAGTCCTGGAAAGGGTGCTTCGAGGCGCGCGAACCGCCCTATGACGTCAACGACGCGACACCCGACCCGACGGTCCCGGAAACCATGTTCGCGCCCCTGTTCGCTCCGGACGAGCCCGACAGCGGCCCTTATCGCAACAGCTACCTGTCGGACTATGGCGGCTCATGCACACGACCCACCTTTGTCCATACGCAGATCCGGCGCAACTGCAACGACGATGTCGGCTCCTACTATCAGGAGTACCACTATAACGATGCCTATTGCACCGGCACCACGTCGAACGAGTATTATCTGCTGTATCCGGACGGCACGACATCGACCTCCGTATCTTCGGCGCCTTCGACCCTCGACAGCTGGTCGGTCTCCGGCTCGTGGTCGAATTACTCCTCGAACCGCATCAGCAGGGGCAGGTACGACAACACCCGCGTCACCACCTACAGCTACGACCTGCCAGACCGCGAGCGGCAGCAGCGCATCTGCAAGTACGATGGTGCATCACCGAGCTACTGGAGCTGGGCCAATGGTCCCAACGCCGGTTGTCCGGACGCCGACCTGCAGCCGCTGACCGACAATCCGTCCGGGATTGCTACCGAGATCGACGCCATGGTCGCCGAAGGCGGCACCAATATCCATGAGGGTGCGGCCTGGGGTTTCCGCGTGCTTTCGCCGACGGCGCCGTTCACCGAGGGGCGCGACTACGGCACCGCGACGTCCAAGGTGATGATCATCATGACCGACGGCGAAAACACCTACTACCCGCGCAGCAACATGAACGGAACCGACTACTACATGGCCTATGGCTATGCGTGGAACAACCTGGCGCATCTGCCCGACGGGCGTCTTGGCACCAACGACTACGAATACACGTCGACTCAGCAGGCCAACATGAATACCAAGACGCTGGCGACCTGCGAAAACGCCAAGGCGGCGGGCATCACCATCTACACGATCGGTCTGCAACCGCCGAACACGACAACCAGGGACATGCTCAAGGCCTGCGCCAGCGAAACCTCGATGGCCTATTTCCCGACGGACCCATCCCAGCTCAATGCGGTCTTCGTCACCATCGCCGAGCAGCTGGCGCAACTGCGTATCGAAAGATAGGCCCGACGCATGCAGCCGCCTGGTAGGAGGAGCCATCGTGGCGGTCAGGCCGAAAACTGGTCAAGCTGGACAGCACGACGAGCACTGTTCGCGCGCGTTCAGACAAACAACAAAAGGCTTTGGGGGGTGGTACCGCCTCCCCGGATCGAACGGGGGACCTCTAGATCCACAATCTAGCGCTCTAACCAACTGAGCTAAGGCGGCGTGGTCGAAAATCGGGCGGAACATAGGGCGAGCCGCCGGCCCATGCAAGGGGCGAATTCCGGTGTACGGGACGAGAATCGAAATCGGACGGGACAAAGCGTCCCGCCCCCGATGCGCCGCAGGCCCACCGGCCTCGCGGCAGCAGGCCGTAAATCCCGGATCCGGCTCTGCCTTTGGGCTCGTGCGCCTGCGATTCTGCGCCCTGAGAGCCCTGGGTTTCCTGCTTAACCATCCCTGCACTTCTCTGGACTTCCGGCGGGCTCCGATATGGACCGCTGCCTCACCATCCGATATCTAAACGAGACGTGAATATTCTGGCGCATCTGTGCCGAAATTGGACGTATTTTATGCATTGCGGATCACGCCGATCCAAAAGTGTTCAAGGTTTGGAGCGCGCCATGGGCGCCTGCCGTTCAGCGCTGGACTTGCCTCCGATATCCCGTCGACAGATTGCGACCTGTCGTCCACCTGCCTTGAATTCGGCTTGGCTGTTCCGAAATCTGTTTGAGTAGTACGGCTTATGAGCGCTTTCTGGCACGATCCCCAATCCGAACGCCTGGTGGCGGCGCATCTCAATGGTGCCCGGCCGGCCTGGGTGTGGGAAGCCGAAAGCGAGCGCCGTGTCTGGAACAACCGCGCCGCGATCGTCTACGAGGCGACTCACAGGCGTGAGCCGGGTGACAGCCTCGTGCCGGTGCCACGCCAGATCCCGCGCACGGTGCGCATGGGGCTGGTGTTCGGCGCCAGCCGTTCCCGCCTGCAATTTGCCATCGGCCGCAAGCCGATCTCGGAAACCTGCACCTGCACGCCCTTGTATCTCGGCGGCAAGATCTCGGCGCTTCTGGTTGTCATGCAGACCCCTCTGTCAGGGGACGAACTTGCCGGCACCGCGGTGCCGCCCGAGAGCATTGCCCCCTTCATCGGCAGAGCCGGTCCTTATGCCCTTGTCGGCGCCGATGGCAGCGTGCTGGCCGACAATGGCGATGGCGCCAGGCGCCTTGCCGAGGGCGAGACCCCCGCCGGCGAGCTGGCAACGGGTGCCGACAGCCGGCTGGTCTTTTTCGCCGACCTGCCGGCAGCGGCCTCCACGGAACCCGGGCAGAATGCTGTAGCCGAAAACGAGGCCGAACCGGGCGAGGAGACGCTGGTCATCGAGCCTGCCGCCCCCGAAGACCGGCGCACCGAGGAGACATCCGCCGAAACGCCACCGGTTGAGGTCGAAGGCGCTGCCGACGAGGCAGGCTCGGCAAATCGCGACGCACTGGTCAGCCTCATCGACCAGCTCGACAGCCGCGAGGTGCTCTACCAGCCGCTTGGCGAACAGGACGACGGTGTGTTTGCACCACAAAGGACTGACGACGCCACGCACACGGATGCGCCAGACGCCGCACCTGTCGGGGCCGACGCCGCAGGCGAAACCGAACCAGCCGAAGTGATCGAACCGGATTCGGATTCGAGCCCGGAGGCACGCGCCGACGAAGCGGACGCGCCTGCCGACACTACCCAGCCTCCGGCACGCAAATTGTGGAAGGTCGTCGGACGCGGCCTCAGCCTGCTGCAGGGCGGCAAGCACGAATCCGCGCCTGAGAGAGGTTCCGAAGCTGAATCGCCGGCTGCGGAACCTGTGGCAAATGCCGCGACCGAGGACGACGCCGAGCACGACCCTTTGTCGATCATCGACGCCATCGCCCGATCCGCATCGCAGCCTCCCCTCTCCGAAACGGAGCCTCCGCAAACCGGAGGCGAGGCCGAAGACGAGGATCGTGTCGCCGCCGCATCACCGCAGGATGGCGAGGAGCCCGCCACCTCCGATTTCGACGACGTCACAGGTCGCATCGCCGATCTCATCGGCGCCCCAGATGCCGAGATCGAACAGACCTCTCGCTACAATTTCGACGAGCTGTCGCGCATTCTCAACGATCGGGTTTCGGGCGATCCCGAAGCCCACCGCAACAAGCCGGATGTCACCGACGCCACCAATGCAGGGGCGCTGGTCAATCTTGGCGACGAGAACCTCATTCTCAATCGGCTGCCCATCGGCCTGCTCGTCTTCCGCGACCAGCAGATCCTGTTCAACAACCGCGCCTTCACCGACCTTCTGGGCCATGTCGACGCCACCAGCCTGCGCCGCACCGGTCTTTCCGGCGTCTTCCCGCCCGATGGCGACCAGGAATCGGCAGGACCGGTCACCCGGCTCATGGGCGCCGACGGGCGCGTGCTCTCGGTCTCGGCGCGTTTGCAGGTCATCTCCTGGCAGGGCCGCCCGGCACTGCTGCTGTCGGCCACCCGGCACCAGGAACCGCCCAATGCCGAGGACATGGCGCGCACCTTCGCCGCCTTCATGGCCAAGTCCCTCGATTTCGGCTACTTCGAAACCAGCCGTGCCGGCATCCTGACATCGATCTCCGGCCAGGCGGCCATTCTCAGCCATCGCAGGCCCGATGCCCTGATCAATCGGCCTGTCCATTCGATGATTGCACTGTCCGAAGGTGCGCGTCTGCGGAGCTTTCTCGAACAACCGGCCCGCTTTGCCGGCGGTGAACGCCCGTCCATGCGCTTCGAAGGCGCACATCCGGGCAGTGAAATCATCATTTTCGCCGAAGGAATGGCCGGCATCGTCACCGGCTATTTCGGCTTCATCCGTACCCGTGCCGCCGAGATGCGCGAACACAGCGGGCACGGCATCGATCCCGACTTCCTCATTCGCCTCGCCCGCGCCATGCGCCAGCCGATCAACGCCATCGTTGGCTTCGCCGAGATGATCCGCAATGAGGCGTTCGGCCCGATCGCGGAAGAGCGCTACACCGACTACGGGCGCTTCATCCACGGCGCCGGGCGCGATATTGCCGGCATGATCGACGAACTCGAGGACTATGCCCGGCTGCGCGACGAGGATTTTCCGCTCGCCGTAGCACGACTCAACCTGATCGACCTGCTCGCCTCGGCAATGAACCGCGTCCGGCCCTATGCAGCAGCGACACGGGTTTTCGTGCGCTCGTCGATCTCGACAAGCCTGCCCGACATCAGCGCCGACGGGGAAACCCTGGTCCAGGCCGTACTCAACATCCTGGCCACCGCCATCGCGCATTCCCCGACAGGCGGACAGGTCGTGCTGTCGGCCCGCAAGCGCGGCGACGGCGCCATCGAAGTGCATGTGCGCGACAGTGGCCACAATGCCAACGAGAGCGTTGAAGACAGCTTCATGGTCTTCCGCGACGGCGAAGCCGCCGATGGTGAGACGTTGACGCCCATGCCTTCGGCCATCGGCTTCGCCCTGACCCGGACACTGCTCACGGTCAATTCCGTCGATCTCGACATCGATCCGGATCGCGGCTCCGGCGTGCTGTTCTCGCTGATCATTCCGGCCGAACTGGTGATGCGCGCCGACTCGCTCAAGAGCTAGGACACGCCGGCGCGCCGAGGACTGGCGTCCGGCGACGCGGATGCCTACGTTCGTCCGGCAGAAAGACAAATGGCGCGCTGTTCGGGTCCTTTGCCCGGAGCCCGTGCACATGTCGTGACCCGAATGCGACGCTTGCGGATAAGCGTCGATCTGAACGGTTTGTTACCGCTTGAAGTTCATGTATAGGGGCGCGGGGAGAACGGCCGGGACTTGTCACGGACTGGGCATGGACAGATCACGCACATTGAAGATCGCGCTTGGCAGCGTGGCCGTCGGCATTCTCGTGCTCGGGCTGAAATACGTCGCCTATCTGATGACGGGGTCCGTCGCCCTGCTGTCGGACGCGCTCGAATCGATCGTCAATGTCGTCACCGCCATCACCACGATGATGGCCGTGTACCTGGCGTCCAAGCCGGCCAACGCCAACCTGCCTTATGGCTATGACAAGGCAGAATATTTCTCCGCAGTCATCGAGGGCGTGTTCATCCTGGTCGCGGCGCTGCTGATCTTCCAGCAGGCCTATTTGCGCATCATGGACGACGCACCGTTCCATGCGCCGCTCGAGGGCCTGGTGGTCAACGGTATCGCCGGCGTGGTCAACGGCTTCTGGTGCCTCATCCTGTTCCGGCATGGCAAGAAAACACGCTCGCCAGCGCTTGTCGCCGATGCCAAGCATCTTCTGACCGACGTCATCTCCTCGGCCGGCGTGCTTGTCGGCGTTTTCGTCGCCATCGTCTCGGGCATCAGCATTCTCGACCCGATCCTGGCGGCGCTTGTCGCCCTCAACATCCTGTGGTCGGGCTACAAGCTTGTCTCGGAAAGTGTTGGCGGGTTGATGGATGTCGCCGTGCCGGACGATCTGTTGGCCCGCATTCGCTCCATCATCGCCACCAATGCCGATGGCGCCATCGAGGCCCACGACATCAGGACGCGCCAGTCCGGTCGAAAGACATTCATCGAGTTTCATCTCGTCGTTCCGGCGGACATGAGCGTCGCGGATGCCCACGAGATCTGCGACCGCATCGAGAACGCCCTGCGCGAAGACGTCGGCGGCGCGATGATCTCGATCCATGTCGAGCCCGAGGACAAGGCAAAGCACGCCGGCATCGTGGTGCTGTAGCCTGATCAGGCACGTCACCAGGCGCAGAATACAACAAAGCCGCGAACCATCAGGGTTCGCGGCTTCGCGTTTGTTCGGTGCCGGAAGCCGGGCTCAGTGCGCGACCGGACGCCCGTCCTTGTCGAACAGGTGATACAGGTTGTCCATCGGCGAGAAGCCAATCTCTTCGCCGGCGCTGTGGAACGACTTGCCCTGCTGCCGGACGATTACCGGGTCCTCTTCGCCCAGATCGACATAGATGTAGCTGTCGGCGCCGAGATTTTCCGCATAGACCACCTTGCCGCGCCAGGCGGCGTCGCCGTTGGCAAGCTGCAGGTGTTCGGGACGGACGCCGACGGTCGGTGCGTTGAACTTCTCGGCATGCTTGCCGGTGAAGAAATTCATCTTCGGCGAACCGATGAACTGGGCCACAAACAGGTTGGCCGGGTTGTCATAAAGCTCCATCGGCGAGCCGACCTGCATGACGACGCCGTCCTTCAGAACGACGATGCGGTCGGCCATGGTCATGGCCTCGATCTGGTCGTGAGTGACATAGACCATGGTGGTGTCGGGCAGGCTCTCATTGAGCCGGGCGATCTCCATGCGCATCTGCACGCGAAGCGCCGCGTCGAGATTGGAAAGCGGTTCGTCGAACAGGAACACCTTCGGATTGCGCACGATGGCGCGGCCGATGGCGACGCGCTGGCGCTGTCCACCTGACAGGGCCTTGGGCAGGCGGTCGAGATACTCGGTGAGCTGCAGCGCCTCTGCTGCGGTCTCGACCATCTTCTTGATCTCGTCCTTGGGCGTGTTCTTGAGCTTGAGGGAATAGGCCATGTTGTCGAACACGGTCATGTGCGGATAGAGCGCATAGGACTGGAAGACCATGGCAATGCCGCGCCGCGACGGCGCAACGTCGTTGACCACTCGCCCGTCGATCTCGAGATTGCCGCCCGAAATCGTCTCGAGCCCGGAAATGCAGCGCAGCAGCGTCGATTTCCCGCAGCCGGACGGGCCGACAAAGACGATGAATTCGCCCGACTTGATGTCGAGATTGATGTCCTTGAGGACTTCGACCTGGCCGAAACGCTTGTACAGATTGGTAATCTTCAGGTCAGCCATTCTTCCCTCCCGTCGCACATTTGTTCTTGTTCATGTTTGTCACTCCACCCTGCCGATATATGCACCCAGCGCATCGAAGTGCAAAGCGCCGTCATCGACGACGACGCGCTCGGCGAGCAGGGTGCCGCCGGGCCTGCCCCTATGCTCTGTCAGCAGCATGTGGGCATCATGGGTCATGTTGAAGGCGCAAAGCAACCGTTTGCCATCCTTGATGCGATAGAAGGCGAGAACACCTTCGGGCGCCTCGATCATTTCAACGGCGCCGGTCATCAGTTCCGGATTCTCGCGGCGTTTCTGCAGCATTGCGCGGTAGAAATGCAACATTGAATCGTCGGACCGCGACTGTTCGTCGACCGCGTGTTCCATGTGGCCGACCGGAATCGGCAACCAGGTGCGATCGGCGGGCGAGAAGCCGGCATTCTGGGCGCTGGCCTGCCAGACCATTGGCGTGCGGCAGCCATCACGGCCCTTGAAATTGGGCCAGAATTCGCGGCCGTAGGGATCGACGATGTCCTCATAGGAAATATCGGCCTCCGTCAGACCGAGTTCTTCGCCCTGATAGATGCAGACCGACCCTTTCATCGACAGCAGCATGGCCGCCGTCAGGCGGGCGAAATCGTTCTCCGATCCGTGCCGGCTCCAACGCGACACGTGGCGCACAACGTCGTGATTGGAAAAGGCCAGGCACGTCCAGCCATCGGGAGCCTCGGTCTCGAGCTTTTCGATTGCCTCGCGGAAATGGCTTGCGGAGAATTCGCCGCCGAGAAAATCGAATGTATAGGCCATGTGCAGGCGCGTCTCGCCCGACGTGTAGTCGGACATCAGTTCCATCTGCTTCTGGGCGTCGCCGATCTCGCCGACCGAGGTTGTGCCCGGGTATTCGTCGAGCAGCGCCCGGACGCGTTCGAGGAACTCTGTGTTTTCCGGCTGGCTCTTGTCGTAGAGGTGATTTTGCAGGTTGTACGGGTTGACGTCCGGTGCAATCGAAGCGCTGTACCGGGAGGCCTCGATCGGCGGATTGGGCTCGAGCCCCTCCGAGCAAAAGTAGAAATTGACCGTATCGAGCCGGAAGCCGTCGACACCGCGTTCGAGCCAGAAGCGCATTTCTTCCAGCACCGCATCGCGCACATCGGGATTGTGGAAGTTGAGATCCGGCTGGCTCGCCAGGAAGTTGTGCATATAGTATTGCCTGCGGCGCGGATCCCAGGTCCAGGCAGAGCCGCCGAAGATCGACAGCCAGTTGTTTGGCGGCGTGCCGTCCGGCTTTGCGTCGGCCCACACATACCAGTCGGAACGCGAATTGGTCAGCGACTGACGGCTCTCGACGAACCAGGCGTGCTGGTCCGAGGTGTGCGAGATCACCTGGTCGATGATGACCTTGAGGCCGAGGGCATGCGCCTTGGACACAAGCTGATCGAAATCCTCGAGCGTGCCGAAGATCGGATCGACTTCGCGGTAGTTCGAGACGTCATAGCCGAAGTCGCGCATGGGCGATTTGAAGAACGGGCTAAGCCAGATGGCATCGACACCGAGATCCGCGACATATTCGAGGCGCTGGGTAATGCCGACAAGATCGCCGACGCCATCGCCATTGTTGTCCTGAAACGAGCGCGGATAGATCTGGTAGATGACGGCGCCACGCCACCAGTCCTTTTTGGTCGGCTGAGCCTCTTCCTCGAAACGGGAGGCGGTTGGAAACATGAACGGGTACTCCCTGACTGGAGCGCGCTGCAGGTTCCGTTCCCGCCTGCGCATTGACTGTGTGGATGCACGTCACCCGCCGTCAGAAACCGGTTCCCGCTCCCCGGAGTCCTGGCGCTTGTTCCGCTGCGCCCGGCGTGGCTTCACACCCGATTTTGGTTCCGGCCCGGTGGCCGGTGATCCGTTCCGCAGGTCTGTGAAAACCGGGGTTCCTCCCTGCCCGGCCGGCAGATTGCCAAAACGTTTTGGAGGATTATCATACGCAAGTTTTTGGCGCCGACGCAATGGGTTCAAAGCGCTTAAAATCGCCGCGGCACCGGGATTTTTCAACGATCTCGTTCCGGTGCGCAGGGAGGAAAGATTGAAGACGAAAAACGGGGATCAACCCCGGCAGAACGTGACCATCCGCGACATGGCCACCGAGCTCGGATTGTCGATCACAACCGTGTCTCGTGCGCTCGGCGGCTACAGCGACGTCGGCGCCGAAACTCGGCGTCGCGTCGCCGACATGGCCGACCGTCTCGGCTACCGGCCGAACCGCAATGCCCAGCGGCTGGTAACACGGCGAACGCACATGTTCGCCTGGGTCCAGTCGGACAACGACCGCAATTTCGTCGACCCGCACTTCATCGAGGTGCTGGCCGGCGTACTGCGTGGTGTCCGTGTCGGCGGCTATGACGTCATCCTGTCCAGCGACACGCCCGAACGCCAGATCGCCGTCTACGACCGCTATGTCCGTGACAACAGTGTCGACGGTTTCCTGGTCAACTTGCCGCAACAGACTGATGATAAACGTATTTCCTTCCTAATCGATTCTGGCCAACCGTTCATTGTCCATGGGCGTGAACACCGTTCGGACGAATACAGCTGGGTCGATATCGACAATTTCGGCATCTTCCGCGCCCTGACGCAGTTGATGATCGACAACGATCACACAAGGATCGCCTTCATCAATGGCGACGAACACTATGCCTTCGCCGCCGAGCGCCGGCGCGGTGTCGAGGCAGCGCTCGACGCCGCTGGGCTGCCGCGCGAGACCGTCGCCATCTACAACGCCACCCACCCGATGGGCGAGGCCGGCTACCAGTTGACCGAACGAGCCCTTGCCGAGGCGCAGCCCACGGCTGTCATCTATTCCTCGGCGCTGATGACCGTCGAGGGCGAGGCAGCGCTTGAAAAGGCCGGGGTACCGGCCGGCGCCGGCATGTGTGTCGCCACCATGGACGACATGCTGCATCCGATCGATCTGTCGCGCTACAGCGGCCGCGTCACTTTCGCGCGCTCCTCGCTGCGCACCGCCGGCAGGCAGCTGGCCGCCGACCTGATCCGGGTCTGCGAACAGGGCGGACCGCCGGGCGGTACCCTCCTCCCCACCGAGTTCGACATCGCCGACGGCATCGATGCCAGCCGGATCGAGAACGTCGCGGGCCTGGAAGAACAGCATCTGGCGATCTGACGCCGGTGCGCCGGCAGGCCATGTGTCGCCCGAACAAATTGGCCGGCGCCCTGGAAGCGCCGGCCTGTTCTTGGGAATTGCGCCTGACGGCTCAGTTGCGCTGTGACCGGCCACGACATGTCGTCACGCAAACGCCGGACTGAGCCTACCTGTCGGTCCCGGCCGGACTGACAAGTGTTGCCGGCCGTGCCTGAGGCACCCTAACCGCCCTTGACCGATCCGGCCAGCAGACCGCGCACGAAGTAGCGTTGCAGCGAGAAGAAGACGATCAGCGGCACGATGATCGAGATGAACGCGCCGGACGTCAGGATTTCCCAGTTGTCGCCACGCGATCCGAGCAGCTCGCGCAAACGCCCGGTCAGCACCAGGGTCGAGTCGGTATTGCCCAGGAACACGGTGGCCACCAGCAGGTCGTTCCACACCCAGAGGAACTGGAAGATGGCGAAACTGGCCAGAGCCGGGAAGCTCAGCGGCAACACCATGGTGGTGAAGATCTTGAAGTGCGATGCGCCGTCGATACGGGCAGATTCCATCAGCTCGCGCGGCAGACCGGCCATGTAGTTGCGCAGCAGGTAGATCGCGAGTGGAAGCCCGAAGCCGGTATGGGCCAGCCAGATGCCGAGATAGGTCTTGGCGCTGCCGCCTGTCAGGCTGGCGATATCGTTATAAAGCCGCAACAGCGGGATCAGCGACATCTGCAAGGGCACGACGATCAGACCGACGACGGCAGCCACGAGCACGGTGCGGAACGGGAATGCCATCCAGGCAAGTGCATAGGCGGCAAAGGCCGCGATCAGGATCGGAATGACGGTTGCCGGAACCGTCACGGTGAACGAGTTGATGAACGAACGGCCGATGCCTTCCGCCGCCAGCACCTCGGCATAATTGCCCAGCGTGAACTCGGGCGGGATCGACACGACATAGAAGACGCGCGGTCCGCGATCGACGTCGAATTCTGTCGGCGAGCTCCAGTCGTAGGCGCCGTCGGACGTCAGGGTCAATTCGCCGCCCTGACGCATTTCCATGGCATCGCCCGGCACGAAGTCGGCGATGGTGTCGAAACTGGACCCGAAGGTCACGATGGTGCGGCCCGACTCGGCATCGAAGAGATTGCCGCGAATATGCCAGGTGCCGTCTTCCTCGACCTGATCAGCGGCGGTGCCGATGCGGGCGAGCTGATTGGTCTCGGTCGAAACCAGCGCCGTCCACCAGCCGGAGGTCGTCAGCTGGTCCTTGTCGCGCAGTGACGAGATCAGAAGGCCGGCGGTCGGGAATGTCCACAGGAGAACAAGGGCCAGCAATGCCACGTGAGCCGCAACCTTGCCCCAGCTCAACTGCGCCATCATGGCTTCGAAGCGGGACCGTTCGGCAGGCGGTGCGGAGGTGATCGCTTCACTGCTCATCGTGTCGTCTCCTCGGCATTGGCATTGCGGATGTTCCAGATCATGATCGGCAACACGGCGAACATGATGACCAGTGCGATCACCGAGGACCGGCCTGAATCACCGCCGCCGCGGAACATCCAGTCGAACATCAGATTGGCCAGTACCTGCGTATCCCACTGTCCGTTGGTCATGGCGATGACGATGTCGAAGATCTTGAGCACGACAATGGTGATCGTCGTCCAGACCACGAGAATGGTCGGGAAGATCTGCGGGATCATGATGTCAAAGAACTGGCGAACCTCGCTGGCACCATCGATGCGGGCCGCTTCGAGGGTTTCCTCGGGAATGCCGCGCAGGGCCGCCGACAGGATGACCATGGCGAAGCCGGTCTGAATCCAGATCAGGATGACCATCAGGAAGATGTTGTTCCAGAACGGCACCGTGATCCAGGCCTGCGGCTCGCCACCGAAAGCGGTGACGACGGCGTTGAGCACGCCGATCTGGACGCTGTCAGGGCCGCGGAAGTCGTAAACGAATTTCCAGATCACCGATGCGCCGACGAAGGAGATCGCCATGGGCATGAAGATCAGCGATTTGGCGATGTTGCCCCACCACAAGCGATCTGCAAGTACCGCGACCAGAAGGCCGAAGCCGGTCGCTGCCGACGGCACGATGATGAGCCACATAAGATTGTTGAAAACCGACTGCTGGAAGCCGGGGTCCTGCAGGAGCCAGGCGTAGTTGGACAGACCGACGAAGCTGACGCCGTTGCGGTCGAACAACGAAAGCCAGAGCGTCGAGAACACCGGATAGACCAGGTAAAGGCTCATGAACAGCAGAGCCGGCGCCAGAAACAGCCAGGGCCGAATCGCCGTGCGCATCCGGTCGGAGCGCACCGTTGCGGTACCGACAGCGGTCGGGCTGGGCTGCAGCATGCGGTCGAGCAGCCAGTTCGAACCCCAGAAGTAAAGGAAGCACGCTGCGATGCCGATAACCACGACGATCAGCGCATAGGTGATCTGTTCAAGCATACCAAGCTCCCCCCTCCGATTTGCCCCTCACAACCATTAAGGCAGAAACGCCCGGCGCCACAAGGGCGCCGGGCGCATCACAACTATCGATAGCCTACTTGATGGCGTCCCAGGAGTCCTGGATCTCGTCAGCCACGTCCTGAGCACTCTTGCCGCCGACGTAGTCGACCATGCCGGTCCAGAAGGTGCCGGCGCCGATCGCACCCGGCATCAGGTCGGAACCGTCGAACCGGAAGGTGGTGGCATTGAGGAGGATCTCACCCTGCTTGCGCAGCGTGTCGTTGGCGTACTTGGACGTGTCGACCGTCTTCAACGGCGTCAGGAAACCAGCGCGAGCCATCCAGATCTCGTGCGCCTCGGGCGTTTCGAGATATTCGATGAAAGCGTGGGCTTCCGGGCTGTCGTTGGTGATGGCGAACAGCGTGCCGGCGCCGAGCACCGGGTTGCCGAGGTCCTTGCTCGCATAGGACGGGAAGTAGAAGAAGTCGGCATCCACGCCCATTTCGGTGCCTTCAGGGAAGAAGGACGGAATGAACGAGGCCTGGTGATGCATGTAGCACTTGGGCGGAACTTCGAACAAACCCTTGGGGCTGTCGCGGAAGTCGGTCGCGGCAACGCCGGCGGCGCCGCCATCGGCCCAGCCGTCGGTGCGGGCGAACTGGCCGAACGCATCGATGGCTTCGACGATACGCGGATCGTTGAACGGAATCGAGTTGTCGACCCAGCCGTCATAGACCTCGGGAGCCTGCGTCCTGAGCATCATGTCTTCGACCCAGTCGGTGGCCGGCCAACCGGTCGCGGCACCCGAACCCAGACCGATGCACCACGGGGTACCGCCATCGGCGACGATCTGCTCGCTCAGCGCGATCAGCTCTTCCATCGTGGTCGGCACTTCGTAGCCAGCGTCGGCGAAGTTGTCCGGGACATACCAGACCAGCGACTTGACGTCGGCCTTGTACGGGAATGCAAACAGCTTGGTGTCGCCATTGGCATCCGGATAGGATGACAGGTCGACCCAGGACTGGCCGGCAGCGTAATTGTCGACGAGGAATTTCTCGACGTCGTCCCCGAGCGGGGTCAGCAGGCCCTTGGAGGCCAGATCGGCGGCCAGACCGGGCTGCGGGAAGACCGCGACATTCGCGGCCGAACCGGCCTGCGTGTCGATAACGATCTGCTGCTCGAAGCTGTCCGAACCGGCATAATCGACTTCAATACCGGTTTTGGCTGTGAAACCGGCGATAACGGCTTCGATGTGCTCCTGGTCGGCGGTTAGCCAGGGCCCGAAGACAGAAAGCGACGCGGCATTGGCCGAGCCACCCATCGACAGAATAATGGCAGCGGCCGAAACGCCGGCCAAAATCGACTTGTGCATGTGAACCTCCCGATGCACTTGTTGTCATAGATGCCCGGTCAGCCCTCAGTGTGGCGCACCGCGCATCCCGACGATTTGCTCCAAATCGCGCCATGATCCCAAAACGTTTTGGGACGCCGTTATCCGGCAGTTCGACGCGACCGGTGAAGCCAGCGTTGCACATTCACCAGCCTTTGCCAAGCGACGTTTTTCGTGTCCGTTCCGGCAATTTTCGCAACTTGAAGCGGTTTGGATAGGCTATTACGCCGATTCCGGCTTTCTCGAGCCACTATTCGATGTAATCGATTACATCAATTATTGAGGATTAGCCGCTGCCTGCGTCATTTTGACATAAGCGCCGGCAGCACATCCTCGGCCCGCTCGACGAAAACCGGCTTCAGTATCTGCATGGAGTGCAGAAACCCGGCAGCGTTCATGTGGTCGAGCAACGCCCTCAGGTGTGCCCAGAAGCCATTGATGTCGACAATGACGATCGGCTTGGCGTGACGGCCGAGCTGGGCCCAGGTGAGAATCTCGATCAGCTCTTCGAGCGTGCCGATGCCTCCCGGCAGCGCCACGAAGGCATCCGCGTTCTCGAACATCGCCCATTTGCGTTCGTGCATGTCGGCGGTGACGATCATGTCGGTCACCTGCTTGTGGGCACGCTCGCGGTCGACGAGAAACTGCGGAATGATGCCGGTCACACGGCCACCGCCGGCAAGCGTGGCGCTGGCGACCGCCCCCATGAGACCTGTCGAGCCGCCACCGTAGACGAGGCGGACACTTGCAGCGGCAAGAGCCGTGCCGAAGGAACTCGCGGCGGCCACGAAAGCGGGATCGTTGCCGTCGCCCGAGCCGCAATAGACACAGATGTTTTCAATCCTGGACATGAGGATGCTCCACGATGGAAAAAAGGCCGGCATGCGCCGGCCCCTTCCCCTAATGTCGTCGCGCGCGCGGAGCAACCCCGCACGGACGATGTGTCACGTGTTGTGCAGCAGGCCCTGGAAGGCGCGATAGGACGCCTTGGGCGTGCGCTTTTGCGTCTGGTAGTCGACATGGACCAGGCCGAAGCGCTTGGAATAGCCGAAGGACCATTCGAAATTGTCGAGCAGCGACCAGGCGAAGTAGCCGCGCATGTCGACGCCACGCTGCTTGGCGCGCAGCACGGATTTGAGATGGTCCGAATAGTAGTTGGCGCGGCGCGGATCTTCGATGCCTTCGACCTCGGCCATGCCGTTCTCGGTGACATAGAGAGGAATAGCCGGGTACTCGTCCTTGATGCGCACCAGAAGGTTTTCGAGCCCTTCGGGATAGATTTCCCAGCCCATCTCGGTCTTTTCGAGCGGCCCTTCCACCTGCTTGACGGGGAAGACTTGGCGATCCGGGTCGTGCGCCATGAGATTGCGCGAATAATAGTTGATGCCGAGCCAGTCGATCGGCGTGCCGACAACATCCAAGTCCTTTTCAAAACCCTGCGGCAGATAGGGCTCGATGGCGGACACGACATCCTTGGGATATTCGGACTTCAACAGGCCGTCGAGATACCAGCGGTTGAAAACGCCGTCCCACAGCCGCGTGGCGTTCTTGTCGGCCTCGCTGTCGGTCGCCGGCATGCCATAGCTCAGGTTGAGGACGATGCCGAGATTGCTGCCGCCTTCGGCGCGAATCGCGTTGACGGCGCTGCCATGGGCATAAAGCACGTGATGCATGGCGCGGGCACCGGCCCTGAGGTCACGGAAACCCGGGGCATGTGCGCCAAGGATGTGGCTCAGGAAGGCAACACACCACGGTTCGTTGATCGTGGCGATTGAGGCAAGCCGGTCGCCGAATCTGTTCTGAATCAGAGCGGCGTAATCGGCGAACCACTTGCCGATGTCGCGGTTCAACCAGCCACCCTTGTCCTGCAGGCTCGATGGCAGGTCCCAGTGATAGAGCGTTGCGTAAGGCTTCAACCCGCGTTCGATCATGCCGTCGATCAGGCGGTCGTAATAGTCGATGCCGGCCTGGTTGATCGCACCGGCGCCTTCCGGGATGAGACGGGGCCAGGCGAAGGAGAACCGGTAGGCATCAAAGCCTCCGTCGCGGATGAGGTCGAGGTCTTCCGGCCAGCGGTTGTAGTGATCGCAGGCCCGAACACCGGTATCGCCATTGTCGGTATTGCCGGGCGTGGCAGAAAACGTGTCCCAGATCGAGGACCCGCGGCCATCGGTCTGGCCGCCTTCGATCTGGAAGGAGGCGGTGGCAACGCCGAAAACGAAGTCTTTGCCGAAATCGGCGCGTGAAAAGTCGAACAAGATATGCTCCCGAGGGATCGATGCGTTGGTGTTATCGATCACATGCAATGCAACTGCGTGATGCGGGAAGTCAAGCGCGTCAGCACGCCGCGCGGGGCGGGCCGCGAGAGACCTACGCGGTTCTGGCCAGGTCTTCTCCACCTTCCGGCGGCCGCTGCTGCGTGCGTGCCGTCAGCGACATCAGGAACGCGGCCAGCTCGGTATCGGGCATGGGCTTGCCGAAAAAGAAGCCCTGGAACTGATCGCAATCGAGTTCACTGAGCAGGTCCGCCTGCACCTGGGTTTCGATGCCTTCCGCTGTCACCTTCATCTCGAGCCGGTGGCCGAGCGTCACGATGGTGCCCAAAATGTCCCTGGCCCGGCTCATGTCGTGTTCGATGCCCTCGATAAACGACCTGTCGATCTTGAGCTTGTCGAAGCCAAACCGCCACAGATAGCCAAGACTGGAAAAACCGGTGCCGAAATCGTCCATGGCAATCGAGATGCCCATCCCCCGCAACCGGCCAAGCTGATCACCGATGCTGTCCGCATCGCTGATGAAGATCGTCTCTGTGACTTCCAGTTCAAGGCGCGTGGGCGGAAGCCCGGTCTCCTCCAGCAGCCGCCGCACTCGTTCGACCAGCTTGCCACTGCTGAACTGATTGACCGACAGGTTGACGGAAACGAACTGCGCATCGGGCCATCCGACCGCCGTGCGCATGGCGCTCTCCAGTACCCAACTGCCGATCTCGTCGATACGATCCATGCTCTCGGCAACCGGGATGAAGTCCGAAGGCGGAATGATGCTGCCATCGGCGTCCTTGAGGCGCAGCAGTGCCTCGAAGCCGGCGCACCTGCCGTCCTGCCGGTTGAGCAACGGCTGATAGACAAGGAAGAAGCGGTCTTCCGCCAATCCGCTGGCAATCGCCGTTTCGAGGTAACGCCGCCTGGCGAGCTGTTTCTCGAGCGAGACCGAGAACACGCGGTGACAGTTGCGACCTTCGTATTTGGCTTGGAGCAGCGCCAGATCGGCACGCTGCAGGCGTGTTTCCAGCGGCAGGCCGTCAATGGCGAAGTGGATGCCGATGCTGACAGTCCCCGAAACCGTGGCGCCGTCGATCTCGACAGGACGCGCCACCGCGAGCAACAGCCGCTGCGCCAGGACCTCCGTCGCATCGAGCTGGGCGCGGCGCGTCAGGATGACGAACTCGTCGCCGCTCAGCCGCGCAGCGACATCGCCATTTTCCATGACCTGCCGGATTGCCTTGCCGACATGGCGCAGGAAGACATCGCCGCCCCTGTGACTGCGCGCCTCGTTGATCGCCTTGAAATTGTCGATGTCGAGACAGAGCACCGCCACGGCACCATTGGCGCCCTGCGTCTCGATCAGGTCCTTTGCGGCCCGGCCGAAGCCGGAGCGATTGAGCAGACCGGTCAACGGATCGTATTGCGCCAGGAAATCGATCTGCTTGAGCGAATGCGCCGCCTGCCGGTTCTTGATCAGGAAGCCGGCAAAGGCGCCGCCGAAGACCAGGGCGAACACGCCGGCCAGCAGCATCGACACCATGCCGAGCACGGAGTGGAACAGCTTGCTGAGCGGCGTCTGGTCGAGATAGACCTCGACAACGCCGATGATATTGCCGTCTGCATCCGGCACCGGGACATAGGCCTCGGCATATGTGTCGGGCTTGTTCGGCTCGTCATGCTTGGCGAACAGGTTGACCTTGGTCCGCCCGCTGGCAAGCACCCCCAGCGCATCATCGCCCTCGTCGACCCAAGCCTCGGGATCCAGCCGGGCCTCACGGGCGTCGGAGACGAGGATGATCTTGCCGTTGGCGTCGAACAACTTGAAGCGGAACACGTCGCCGACGCGTTCCATCTGCCAGATCCGGAAGTATTGTATGTCGGTCGGCTGGCCACGCCGGATCAGTTGATCCATATCCGGCATCTCGGTGACCATGTACTCGGCCCAATTGCGGGCACGCCGCTCGGCATCGGCGGCAACGGCATAGTCGACAGCAGTCGAGACGCCAAAAAGCGTCCCATATGCAAGACCACCGACCATCACGCCGGCGATCGCCACCTGTGCCAAACCAGACCAATTCATCTGCTGCCCCGCAGCTCCCTCATCAGGAACGCGATAGCGGAAAATGAATAATCCTTTGCTATGTTTTGCTTACGAAAGCGGATATTCCTGCCTCACAGGCCGAAATGGTTAACCCGCGGCAAAGCGCGCCGCGGTGACAGACACCGCGGGAACAGGACTTCCGGTTCGAACACGAGCCGGAATAGTCGGTCAGATCTGTCCGCCGGCAAGCAGTTTCGCCGCCGCAGCAGTAAAGGCGGCGGCCTCGGGACCATCCGGCATCGACACCACGACCGGTGCACCGAGGTCCGACTGTTCGCGGACCGCCATGTGCAGCGGGACCTCGCCAAGGAAGGGAATGCCGAGCTCGCCCGCCGCGCTCTGCGCCCCGCCGTGACCGAAAATGTCGTAGCGGGCGCCGGTGTCCGGAGCCACGAAATAGCTCATGTTCTCGACCAGGCCGAGCAGAGGGACATTGAGGCGCTTGAACATGTCGATGGCCTTGCGCGCGTCGATCAGCGCCAGGTCCTGCGGCGTCGAAACAATTACCACGCCGGCCAGTTCGACCTGCTGGCACAGCGACAACTGGATGTCACCGGTGCCCGGCGGCAGGTCGATGATGAGGATGTCGAGGTCGCCCCAGGCGGTTTCGCGCAGCAATTGCCTGAGCGCCGACGCGGCCATGGGACCGCGCCAGACCACGGCCTGGTCGCCCTGCAGCATCGAACCGATCGACATTGCCTCGAGCCCGAACGCCGGCTGCGGGGTGAACATCTCGTCGTCGCGGATGACAGGCTGGCCCTCGAGCCCGAGCAGCCTCGGCACCGAGGGTCCATAAAGATCGGCATCGAGCACGCCGACCTTGTGGCCGAGCGCCTTGAGCGCCAGCGCCAGATTGACGGCGACTGTCGATTTGCCGACGCCGCCCTTGCCGGAAGCGACGGCGACAACGTGTTTGACGCCGGTGACTGCTGTTTTCGGCGGGATGCCGGAGCCCTGGTCCTGCGCCGGCTGCGCGCTTTGCGTCGCCGTGTTCGGCGCCCGGTCGGAGGTCAGCGACACCAACACCTTGCGGCCTTCGGAGACGGCTTCTGCGGCACGCTGGGCGTCGGCGCGCGCCGGCCCGAAGGCCCCTTCCATGCCCGGCTCTACCGAGATGGCGAAAGCAACCGCACTCGGCGTCACGATGATTTCGGAAAGACCGGCATATGACCCGAGCTTCTGCCCGCCGGGGATATCGACGGAATGGAGCGCGGTACGCACCGCTTCTGCAATGGGGTTGTCTGCCATGGTTTCGGCCTTCTCGGGAAACGGAACCGGCGGAGCGCCGGAAAAGGAAAGGCCCCGGCGCAACCGCCGGGGCAGGAGACGTGGCGGATCTACCCGCTTAGAGGATCGACTGGCCGGTCTTCTTCCAGTCGGCGACGAAGGCGGCGAGGCCCTTGTCGGTCAACGGATGGTCGGCCAACTTGCGGATGACGGCCGGCGGAATGGTCGCGACGTCGGCGCCGGCAAGGGCAGCCTCGGAGACGTGGTTCACCGACCTGAGGGAAGCGGCAAGGATCTCCGTCGAAAAGGCGTAGTTGTCGTAGATCGTGCGGATGTCCTCGATCAGCTGCATGCCGTCCGTGTTGATGTCGTCGAGCCGGCCGATGAAGGGCGAGATATAGGTGGCGCCCACCTTGGCGGCCAGAAGCGCCTGGTTGGCCGAGAAGCACAGCGTCACATTGGTCTTGACGCCCTTGCCGGTCAGGGTCTTGCAGGCCTTGAGACCGTCCCAGGTCAGCGGCAGCTTGATGACGACATTGTCGGCAAGCTTGGCGAGGACATCGGCCTCGGCCAGCATGCCGTCATACTCGGTCGAAGCAACCTCGGCCGAAACCGGACCGTCGACAATGCCGCAGATCTCCTTGACGACTTCCTTGAAGTCGCGGCCCGACTTGGCGATCAGGCTCGGATTGGTGGTGACACCGTCGAGCAATCCAGTGGCGTTGAGCTCCTCGATGTCCTTGATTTCTGCAGTATCGACGAAAAACTTCATAGTGATCCCTCCGGGGGTAGTGGGAAATTGGTCCTGCTTGGGGTCGGCGACCCTATCATGCCGATGAGGCGTCGCAAGCGAGGGGTTATTTGTTCGTTGCCGCGACGATCGAGGCGGCTAGCGCATCCATGTCGGCTTCCGGCAGACCGGCGACGTTGATGCGGCTGTCGTCGAGCATATAGACGGCATTGTCGGCTTTCAGATGACCGACGGCCGTTTCCGAAATGCCGAGCAGCGAAAACATGCCGCGATGCTCGGCGACGAAATCGAAATTGCTCGAATTCGACACCTTGCGGATCGCTTCGGCCAGCTTGACGCGCAGACGCAGCATGCGTTCGCGCATGGCGCCGAGTTCGGCTTCCCATTCGGCACGAAGTTCCGGCTCGGTCAGGATGCGGCGGACGATTTCGGCGCCGTGGTCCGGCGGCTGCGAATAGGAGGTGCGCACCACGTTCGACATCTGTGAGGCGACGACACCCTTGGCCTCGGCGTCCTTCGAGATGGTGATCGCGGCGCCGACGCGCTCGCGGTAAAGGCCGAAATTCTTCGATGCCGAGAAGGCCAGCGCCATCTCCGGCAGTTCTTGAGCAAGCTTGCGGGCGCCATAGGCGTCGTCTTCAAGCCCGTCGCCGAAACCGAGATAGGCCAGATCGACCAGCGGAAAGGCGCCGGTCTTCTTGAGGCTCGCGGCCACTTCATCCCACTGCGCCGGGGTCAGGTTGGCGCCAGTCGGGTTGTGGCAGCAGCCGTGCAACAAAACGATATCGTCGGACCCGAGCTTGTCGAGCGCCGCCAGCATCTTCTTGAAACGCACCTGGCCGGTCTCGGGCTTGAAATAGGGATAGAACTCGGCCTTCAGGCCCGCCGTCGTTACCATCGGCTTGTGGTTCGGCCAGGTTGGATCGCTGAGATAGACCGTACCCTTCGGGCGCGCGCGCTTCAAAAGCGTCAGCAGCACCCACAAGGAGCCGGTGCCGCCCGGCGCCTGCACCGCCGCGATGCGGGCGGGATCGACGCTGTCGGCAAACACGAGCGCACAAACGGCATCGGCAAAACCCTTGTTGCCGGGAACGCCGACATAGGTCTTGGTGTCGGCGGTAGCGAGAATCCCCTCTTCGGCCTTCTTGACCGAACCAAGGATCGGCGTCTTGCCGTTCTCGTCCTTGTAGACGCCAACACCGAGATCAAGTTTCTCGGCACGGGTATCGGCCTTGTATTCGGCCACAAGACCAAAAATCTTGTCGGGCGGGGCTTTGCTCAGGCTTTCGAACATTTTTTCATCGATCCGCATGCGAAAAAGACGCGGCCTTTATAGGCCGGGCACGCAAATTTGCAATCGCCAGCCGCGCGGCGGAATGACATTCCTCGATACTCAAGTCAGCTTTTTCGGGCGGAGCGGCAGGTCACGGCACCTGCCCTGCCCTAGCCTTTCAGTGCCGCGATCAGCGCCGGCACCGCTTCGAACAGGTCGCCCTGATAGGCATAATCGGCGAGCTTCATCAGCGGCGATTCCGCATCGGTGTTGATGGCGACGATTTTTTTTGCGCCGAGCATGCCAGCCTGGTGTTGTAGCGCGCCGGAAATGCCGATGCCGATATAGAGATCGGGCGCAACGACCTTGCCGGTCTGCCCCACCTGCCAGTCATTCGGCGCGTAGCCGGCATCGACGGCAGCGCGAGTCGCGCCGACGGCAGCACCAACAAGACCCGCCAGGTCCTCGATCATCCTGAAATTGTCGCGCGAGCCGAGGGCGACGCCACCGGAAACGACGATGCGCGCCGTCTGCAGATCCGGCGCATCGCTTTGTGTCCGGTGGGCGGCAATGAAACGGGCGAGACTGGCAGTGTCAGCAATCGGCACCGCGACGAGTTCCGCCGAACCGCCGGCGCCTGCCGGAGCAAAGGACGAGGCACGCACGCTCAGCACCTGCCTGTCTTGCGGCGAGGTCAGCGTTTCAAAGGCGTTGCCGGCATAGACCGGACGCACGAATCGGTCGGGGCCGAGGATAGCGGTAATATCGGTGACCGGCTGGATGCCGAGGCGCGCCGCCAGTCGCGGCAGCACATCGCGCCCGACGGCGCCGGCAATACCGAGAATGTGCGCATAATCGCCGGCAATGGTCCCGATCAGCCCGGTCAGCGCCTCCACCGGCGCATCCGCAAGCGCGTCGTTGTCGGCAACAAGCACCTTGGCGACACCGGCCAGTGCCTGCGCTTGCGTCGCAACAGCGGCGACATCAGAACCAGCGACGAGCACATGCACCTCACCACCCAATTGCGCGGCGGCGCTCACGGCCCGCGTCGTTGCCCCCGACAGGTTTCCAAGATCGTGATCGGCAAGAACCAGAACACTCATGACTGTGCCTCCCCGCCGGCCAGCGACGTGACAGTGGCAACCAGGTCATCGAGCGATGCGAGCACCTGTCCCTCCGGACGCGGCGGCGGCGGATCGACCTTTTCGACGACGAGCCGCGGTGCGATATCGACACCGAACTCGGCAACGGACCTGACGGCGAGCGGTTTCTTGCGCGCTGCCATCACCGCCGGCAGCGCCGTGTTGCGCGGCGTGTTGAGCCTCAGATCGGCAGTCACCACCGCCGGCAGCGGCAGCAGGTGCTCGCTCTGGCCGTAGTCGACCTCGCGCATCACCCGAACCGACCCATCCTCGATGGTGACCGCTGAAGCAAAGGTGGCCTGCGGCCAGTCGAGCAGGCCGGCCAGCATCTGGCCGGTATGGTTGTTGTCGCCATCGACGGCCTGCTTGCCCATCAACACGAGGTCCGGCTTTTCCTCCTCGACAACCTTTTGCAGCAACCGGGCGATACCGAGCGTTTCGATTTCCGCCTCGGTCTCGATCAGCAGCGCCCGGTCGGCGCCCATGGCCAGCGCCGTCAGCAGCACGTCATTGGCCTTGGCCGGACCGATGGACACGGCAACGACTTCGTTGGCGGCACCAGACTGTTTCAGCCGTGCGGCCTCTTCCATGGCGTTCTTGCAGAACGGATTCATCGACATCCGCACGCCGGCGGTCTCGACGCCGGAGCCATCCGGCCTGACCCGCAGGCGGACATTGTGGTCGATCACGCGTTTGACGGCGACAAGGATTTTCATGAAACGGCCCGTTGAGATCGCAAGTGTTTGATTGCGACTTGTCTTTGCAAATCGTGCCGATACCGGCAAGTTCGCCGCCGACAAATTAGGCCTCATCGATGTGGTTTGAGGAGAAAAGCATGCCCTTGAGCCGCCGTGACGTGCTCCAACTTGCTGCAATCGCCACCCTGTTGCCCTTGGCTCTCGTGCCGGCGATGGCACAATCCTCATCGGGCACGGGACCCGATCCCGCGCTCGCCTTTTCCGCTGCCAAGGGCGAAGGCGACATTGCCCGTGCCTGGTATTTCGAACCAACCACGCGCTACGACCATTTCGTCCAGGGACGAGACTATGAAGCCGCCGCGCTGGCCGTCCACCTCGCATCGGGGGAGACGCTCTCGATTGACCTGCCAGAGGATCAGGTGTTCGAGGACACCACCCCTCGGCTCGGCGATCTTGACGGCGACGGCCATAATGAGATCGTCACTATCCTGTCTTCGGTCGATGCTGGCGCATCGATCGCTGTCTTCGAGGTTTCCGACGGCACGCTCGTGCTCAAGACGAAAACCGCCTTCATCGGCCAGGCGCATCGTTGGCTCAATATCGCCGGGCTCGGTGATTTCGATGGCGACGGAACGCTCGACATCGCCTCGGTCGCCATGCCGCACCTCGTCAAGCGCCTCGACATCCATACGCTCGAGAACGGCAGTCTCGAGCTGCTCGGATCGGCACCCGGTTTCTCAAATCACCGGCTCGGTTCGACCCATACCGACATGGCCGTTGTTGCCGATTTCGACGCCGACGGCATCGACGACCTGGTGCTGCCGAATGCCAGCCGTACGGCGCTCGGCATGGTGCGCTTTGCCGGTCGCAACTTCACTGTCACGGCGACACCGCCGCTGCCCGCGCCTGCCGATGGCGCGATGAGAGTGACTGGCGACGGCGAGATCCGCATCGGCCTGGAAGACGGCAGCATCGGCATTTCCGCAGCCGACGCCTTCGTCCTTTCCGTGACACCGGGGAGTTGACGCCGCCGCGATAGGACGCCAAATGTGGGCCGCCCTTCCTCCCACCCGGTTCAGACATGCCCGTTATCAATCGCATCGCAGAATTCCACGATGAAGTCGTGGCCTGGCGCCAGGACTTCCATCGCCATCCCGAACTGCTGTTCGACGTCCACCGCACGGCCGAGAGAATCGTCGATCTCCTCAAGGATTTCGGCGTCGACGAGGTCGTGACCGGGCTCGGCAAGACCGGCGTTGTCGGCGTGATCAAGGGCAAGAGCCAGGCCTCCGGCCGCGTCATTGGCCTGAGGGCCGACACCGATGCGCTGCCGATCCTCGAGCGCACCGGCAAGCCCTACGCCTCGGAAAACGACGGCAAGATGCATGCCTGCGGCCATGACGGCCATACCTCGATGTTGTTGGCAGCGGCGAAATATCTCGCCGAGACGCGCAACTTCGACGGGACGGCCGTGCTCATCTTCCAGCCTGCCGAAGAAGGCGGCGGCGGCGGCCGCGTCATGGTCGAGGACGGATTGATGACCCGGTTCGGCATCCAGGAAGTGTACGGCCTGCACAACTTCCCCGGCTTGCCGGTCGGCAGCTTCGCAATCCGCTCCGGCGGCATCATGGCGGCGACCGACGTGTTCACCATCGACATCGAAGGCATCGGCGGTCACGCCGCCCAGCCGCACAAGACCGTCGATCCGATCATGGTCGCGGCCCAGATGATCGTCGGGCTGCAAACGCTCGTCTCGCGCAATACCGACCCGGTCAAGTCGGCCGTCCTGTCGATGACGGTGATCAACGCCGGCACCACCGACAACGTCATTCCGCGCACCGTCGCCATGACGGGCACGGTGCGCACGCTCGACGAGGGCGTGCGCGACATGATGGAACGCCGGCTCAACGAGTTCGTTCCGGCCTATGCTCAGGCCTATGGCGCCAAGGCCGTTCTCAACTACATGCGCGGCTATCCGGTGACGGTCAATTCTCCCGAACAAACCCATTTCGCTGCCGATACCGCCGCCGAGATCGTCGGCGAGACCGCGGTCAACCGAGAGACACCGCCTTCGCTCGGTGGCGAGGATTTCTCCTACATGCTGCAGGAGCGCCCCGGCGCCTACATTCTCGTCGGTCAGGGCAACAGCGCCGGCCTTCACGAAGACACCTACGACTTCAACGACGACGTCATCCCCTACGGCGTGTCATATTGGGTGCGCCTCGTCGAACGGGCCATGCCGATTGGCTGACGACGCCCTGTCCGGGGTCGGGCGGGCACTTGTCCTGACCCTTGTCATTTCGCTTGCCGGCGGCCTTGTCGCACATTTTCTGCGCCTGCCGGCAGGCCTTCTGATGGGCGGCGCCGTTTCCGTCGCCATCGCCTCGATCGCCGGGTTCCGCCCGGTCCTGCCCGACAAGCTGCGCGATGCCGGCTTCGTCGTCGTCGGCATGACGCTCGGCACCAATGTCTCCGCCAATTCCCTGTCACTGATCCCGCACTGGCCGGTCACCCTGATCGGACTCGCTTTGGCATTGGTGGCAATGGTGACGCTTTCGACCCTGATGCTCAGGTACCTGTTCGGCTACGACAAGGCGACCTCCTACCTTTCCTCTTTTCCCGGCCACTTGAGTTTCGTCATCGGCCTTTCCGAAGCCGGCTATGGCGACACGCGCCAGATCGCCGTCATCCAGACAATGCGCATCATGCTGCTGACGACACTGGTTCCGGTCTTTGCCAAACTGACCAGCACCAGCGACATCAGTCCGCTGCCGGTGGGAGACGAGATGGCGGTGCTGCCGCTGGTCCTTCTTGCCGTCGCCTCCATTGCCGGCGGCTTCGCCTTCAAGTTCCTGAGGGTCCCGGCCGCCTTCGTTCTCGGACCGATGGTCGTGGCCACCGCCGCCAGGCTGATGGGGCTCTATGACGGACGCCTGCCGATGATTCTCATCGCCGCCGGCTATGTCACGATGGGCGCGCTGATCGGCTCGCGCTTTGCCGGCACCACCCTCACCGATCTCAGGCGCATGGCCATCGCCGGCACCATGGTGACCCTCGTCTGCGTCGGTGTCGTCAGCGCCACCGTTCTCCTTGCCATCCAGTTCGTTGACATGCCGGCCGGTCAGATCTGGCTCGGCCTCGCTCCCGGCGCGCTCGAATCGATGGGGGCGCTCGGCATTGCCCTCGGCTTCGATACCGCCTTCATCGCCGCCCATCACACGGTGCGGTTCTTCCTTCTGACCCTGTCGATCCCGAGCGTGGCGCTGCTCGTGAGGCGAAGGCCGGCCGACGGCTGACAGGCCGACCCGTCCGCATGATTGCCATGCGTCGCCCTGATATGCGCACAAACTTGATTTCTGATAGGAATACCCCACGTGGGTTCGGGTGCAAGGTTTCCCCGAAGCACGGCGCCTGTCGATGCGGTTTGGCCTGCGACTGGTTGGAAGGCGTCGGCAAGTCACGGGCATCCAGTCGGTGCAATCAAGCGCATCCGGCAATGTCCGGAAACAGTGAGATACATTTAACTCACTGACATTACACGATTTTAACGGTGCGGCCACGACCTGGAAACGCAGAGGATCATAGGGTCCGCCTGTCTTCGAACGATCAACCCCCCGGCACGGATGAAGACCCGAACGTGCCCTGATGTGAGCAGATGAAATGAAAAAGCTTGCCATTGCCCTCACCACCCTCTCCTTGCTCGCCGCCGGCGTTGGCGGCGCTTCGGCGGCCTCCTACGCCTACACGTCGATGGGCGACTGCGACGCGCTCAAGGGCAGTCCGGAATCGTGGGACACGACCCGCATCTCCGACAGGCTGAAAGAAGACGGCGTCCCGTTCAGCGAGATCGACACCTTCGGCAATTGCTTCAAGGTGATGGTGCTCAATTCCGATGGCACCAAGAGCGTGCAGCTCTACGATCCGTCGACGCTCAACCTCATCCACATGTAGGTCGAAACCGGCAGCGCCGGGCGCAATTGCCACGCCCGACGTGCAAGCCCGGCGACAGCTTCCCCACCTCCAGAACATCTTTGATCAACCGGCCGGAACCCTGCTTCGGCCGGTTGAGCGCGTATCGAGCACTGCCGTCGCGATCGGGCTGACATTCTAGCCCTTGACGCCGCCCTCGCTGAGCCCGCTGACCAGATAGCGCTGGGCGATGAGGAAGACGATGGTGATCGGCATGCCGGACAGCACCGCCGCGGCGGCGAAATCCCCCCACAGATAGCGCTGGTCGTAGAGATATTGCCGCGCACCCACGGCCAGCGTCATCTGGCTGGTCTCCTGCAACAGGATCGAGGCGATCGGATACTCGGTGACCAGGAAGATGAACGATAGCACGAACACCACCGCCAGGATCGGCGTCGCCAGCGGCAGGAAGACGTGCCGGAAGGTCTGCCATGGCGTGGCGCCATCGATCTGTGCCGCCTTGTCGAGAGCCGGATCGACGCTGTCGAAATAGCCCTTGATCGTCCAGATATGCAGCGTGATGGCGCTCAAATAGGTCAGGATCAGCGCCCATTGAGAATTGCGTCCCAGCACCGGGGTCACGCCGCCGAGCGCGTCGAAAATCGTGTAGAGCGCGATCAGCGTCAGCGCCGCCGGGAACATCTGGATGATCAGCAGCGAGTCGAGAATGCCGGTCTTGCCGCGAAAGCGCATGCGCGAGAAGGCATAGGCTGCCGTCGTCGACAGCAACAGGATCCCCGCTGAGGCGATCATGCCGATCTTGACCGAATTCCACAGCCACAACGGCACCGGGAACGGCGGCTGCACCACCGTGCCGTCGGGACGCGTGAACTCGAAACCGAGGGCCAGCGCCCAGTGCTCGAGTGTCGGGCGCGTCGGGATGATCGAGCCGGTAGAGAAATTGCCCTCGCGGAAGGAGATCGAGATGACCATCAGCAGCGGGAACATGATGATGGCAATGAAAATGATCAGGAAGCCATGGGCAAACAGCTTCTTCCAGAACAGCTCGCGTGGATGCTCGACGATCATTGGTTCGCTCCCTTGCCGGCCGCGGCGCGGCGCATGAAGACGAAATTGGCATAGGCGATGGCGCCGACCAGGATGAAGATCAGGGTCGAGATGGCGCCGGCGAGACCGAAGTCCTGACCCGAATCCATGAAGCTGATGCGGTAGGTGAACGAGCCGAGAATATCGGTATGGCCCGCAGGCACCTTGGTGCCGGCAATGTCCGGCAGGCCGCGCGTCAGCAAAAGGATCAGCACGATATTGTTGAAGTTGAAGGCGAAGGCCGAGATCAGCAGCGGCACGAAAGGCGGCAGGATCTGCGGCAGGGTGATCGAGAAGAACTCGCGCAGCGGCCCCGCCCCTTCCAGCGCCGCCGCCTTGTGATGGTCGTTGGGCACGGTCTGCAGATAGCCCATGGCCAGAAGCATCATGTAGGGATAGCCGAGCCAGACATTGACCATGATGGTCATCACCCGCGCCAGGAACGGGTCGGTGAACCACAGCGGCTGGATCCCGAACAGCGCTTTCAGGATCAGGTTGATCTCGCCGAAATTCTGGTTGAACAGCCCTCTGAACACCAGGATCGAGATGAAGGCCGGCACGGCATAGGGCAGGATCAAAAGGATCCGGTAGGCGCCACGGAACCTCAGGTGCGGCCATTGCAGGATCGAGGCCAGCAACAGCCCGAGCGAGAACACGCAGACCACCGAGACGGTGGCGAACACCAGCGTCCAGATGAAGATCTCGAGCATCGGCTCGCGGACCCCGTCCGAGAACAGCACGCGGGTGAAATTTGCGAAACCGACATTGACGCGCCAGCCCGGCGCGACGGTGCTGCCGTCATCGGTTCGATAAAGCCCGACGGACTGGTCCGGGGTCAGCGTGCTGCCATCGAGCCGGTTGAGCAGGACGCCATCGGCCTGCTGCTCGTAGACCGGACGAACGGTGGCAAAGGTCCTGAGGCCGGACGAACTCAGATCGGTGCCGTCCGGCAGGATGGCCGTCACCTCGGCAAGGGCGTTCCTGAGCTTGATGACGTCGCGCATCTCGAGAACATGCTCTGGAGCAACATCGACACGCTCTGCCGCTAGCTCGGCAGGGCCACCGTCAAGCGGCGTTACCCTGGTCATGAAGCCGCCCTCGCCCTCGGCAGCGGGGAAGAACAGCTGATAGCCGTCGCCGGCCTTGACCAGCGAGAACGGCCGTTCGGTCGTCTTGTCTACATCGACTTCGGCCAGGAACTGGTTGGTGACGCGGTCGAAGGTCAGAAGATTGCGTGAGCCGAAATTGGTGAACCCGACATAGCTCGTGTAGAGCACCGGCAGAGCGATGAAGACGAGCACGGCGGTAACCGCCGGAAAGAAGAACCTGACGGTGTAGAACCGGCTGAAGCCGAATACGGTGACGATGCCGATGGCGACACCCATGACGACGACGGCGAACAGCGGCTCGCCGCTGAGATAGAGCGCCCATGTCGTGTAGGTCATGGCCAGGGCAATGATGGCAAGCACCAGCCATTTCAGCACCACCATCGGCATGGTGAGGCCAAATCTCCGACCGCCGCCCGGCGGTGCCGTTTCGGCAATGCTCGTCATGCGGAACCCCTCCCCACTCCTAAGCCTGACGGCGCCGGAGGTTCGCCCCGGCAACCGGAATCTGGACCCGCCGCCGCCCGGTGAGAACCGGGCGACGGCAGAGAGTGCTATTTGGCGAGAATGCGGGCTGCCGCGTCGTCGAGCGCCTCGTCGACCGTCTGCTGGCCGGAGGTGATGTTCTGCAGTGCCGGGCCCATGGCCGACCAGAACTTGCCCATGGCCGGGGTCGAGGGCATCGGCACGCCTTCCTGCGCATTGGCGAGGGTTGCGGCCACGTCGGCATCGCCCGAAAGCGCCTCGGCAAAGCTCTTGTCGGCAACCGCGCCGAGCGGCACGTCGTCATTGACCGTCTTCAGCCCGTCGTCCTGCAACAGGTAGTTCTCGATGAACTCCTTGGCGAGATCGGCGTTCGGACTCGCCGCGTTGATCGTCGCGCCCATGACGCCGACGAAGGACTTGGACGGCTTGCCGTTGATCGACGGGATCGGGGCGACGCCGAAATTGACGCCCGACGTCTTGAGATTGGCCCAGGCCCACGGTCCGTTGATGACCATGGCGACTTCACCCTTGTTGATGGCGGCATCCATGACGCCGTAATCGACGCCTTCCGGCATGACGCCGTCGTCGATGAGCTTCTTGAGCATGGCGCCGCCCATCTTCGCGCCGTCATTGTTGACGCCGGTGTCTTCGGCATCATACGAGCCGTCGACCTTCTGGAAGGCATAGCCGCCATTGGCCATCAGCAGCGGCATGGTGAAATAGGTGTTGTTGTAGTCCCACATGATCGGCTTGACGCCGTCAGCGAGTTCGAGATCGAAGATGTCCTCGAAAGCCTTGGGCGGCTCGGGAGCAAGGTCCTTGTTGTAGATCAGGCCGACAGCTTCGACCGCGATCGGATATCCCCAGGTCTTGCCGTCGAACGTCATGGCATCCCAGGCAAAATCGAAAATGCCGTCACGCACCTCGGCGCCGGGGTCGACCGGGGCGATCAGGCCGCCGGCGGCCCATTCGCCGTAGCGGTCATGGGCCCAGATGAAGATGTCGGGGCCGGACCCGGTTGCCGCGGCCTGCTGGAACTTGTCGGTCACCCCCTCCGGGTGCTCGACAACGACGGGGACGCCGAGTTCCTCGGCGAACCTGTCGCCGACGGCCTGCAGTCCGTTATAGCCCTTGTCGCCATTGATCCAGACGAGGAGTTTGCCGTCCTCGAATGCCTGGGCCAGGCTGGTCGATGCCATCAGCGCTGCAAGAGCGCCGGCAAATGCCCATTTGTTCACAACCATTTCTACCTCCCTTTTGGTCCGCGCCGGCATATCGGTGCCGCAACGGTTCTGGTGCGGGCCTTGTGGCCCATCATCCTGTCGCCGGCCGCGCCCTCCCGCCAGCGATGGATCTCGTATGCCGCCTATCGGGGGCGGCTGTATGCGATGCGCGCATCATTTCCCGCGCCTGCAAATTCGATGAATGCGAAGCCATTGGCCGGCAACGTCAGCGTGCTGCCGGAAAGCGCGGCCGCGGACAGGTCGGACAGGCGCCCCTCAGCGCCCTTGACCAGTCGCATCGTCACTGGCTCGGTCGACAGGTTGAACGCGCAGATGACGCTGGCGTCGTCCAGATCGCGGCGGAAGGCCAGCACCGGTGACGCCGTATTGAAGAAACTGATGTCGCCGGACACGAAGACCTTGTTGTCCTTGCGGTATTTGAGCACCGCCCGGTAGTGGTTGAGGACCGAATTCTCGTCGGCATCCTGATCGGCAACATTGAGCGCCGAATGCTCCGGCTTGACCGGCAGCCAAGGCGTGCCGGTCGTGAACCCGTTCGGCGCCACGCCACTGTCCCAGGGAATTGGCGTGCGGCAGCCGTCGCGGCCGGGATTTTCCGGCCAGAAGCGGATGCCGGGCGGATCGGTCAGCTCCTCATAGGCGAGCTTTGCTTCGGGCAGGCCGAGTTCTTCGCCCTGGTAGATGCACACCGATCCCTTGAAGCTCAAAAGCAGCGCGATCGCCTGCCGGGCCAATACCTCGCGCGATACGCCCTGGTCGGCCCAACGGCTGACATGGCGCATGACGTCGTGATTGGAAAAGCTCCAGCATGGCCAGCCGTCGGCCGCTGTCTTGAAAAAGCCCTCGACACGGCTGCGATAGGTTTCGGGAACGTAGTCGAGCCGCAGCATGTCGAACGTGTAGGCCATGTGCAGGCGTTCGGAACCGCCGGTATAGTCGGCCATCAGCCCGATGGCGTCGATATCGCCGATCTCGCCGACGCTGGTGGCGCCAAACTCGTCAAGCAGCTTGCGCACCCTTGTGAGGAAAACGAGGTTTTCCGGCCGGTTCTTGTCATAGACATGCTTCTGCATGGCGTAGGTGTCGATCTCGGGCCGCAACTCGCCCCGATGCGCCGGCGGGTTCTTGCGCAGCTCCTTGTCGTGGAAATAGAAATTGACCGTGTCGAAGCGGAAGCCGTCGACGCCGCGCTCGAGCCAGAAGCGCAGGACACCGAGCACCGCGTCCTGGACCTCCGGATTGTGGAAATTGAGATCGGGCTGGCTGATCAGGAAATTGTGCAGGTAATACTGCCGCCGTGTGGCGTTCCATTCCCAGGACGAGCCGCCGAACACTGAGGCCCAGTTGTTGGGCGGCGAGCCGTCCGTGTTGGCGTCGGCCCACACGTACCAGTCAGCCTTCGGGTTGGTCTTGGAGGACTTGGATTCGATGAACCATGGATTGCGGTCGGACGAGTGCGAGATCACCTGGTCGATGATGACCTTGATGCCGAGACCGTGCGCAGTCTCGATCAGCCTGTCGAAATCGGCGAGCGTGCCGAACAGCGGGTCGACATCGAAGTAATCGGAGATGTCATAGCCCATGTCGTCCATGGGCGAAGTGAAGAACGGGCTCAGCCATATGGCGTCGACACCGAGAGAGGCGATATGGTCGAGACGCCGGATGATCCCCTTTAGATCACCGATTCCATTGCCGGAATCGTCCTGAAAGGAGCGCGGATACACTTGATAGATAACCCCGCCACGCCACCAGTCCGACATGAAGACCTCCCGTTCCACAGCAGCCCGCTACGCCGGGCCGTAACCAAAAACCTCTCCAACGGTAGCCGAAATCCATGCCTTTTTCAAACCGCTTTAACACGCTGTTGACGGCGTTCCTGCGTGTTTATTATGCAACAGATCAGTTCTCATCGATTGATCCCGTGAAAGCCCTGTGCCATCTTCAAAGCGATTTGAGGGGGAAAGCGCGATGACCACGCTCAAGGACGTGGCGCAATATCTCGGACTGTCGCCGGCCACGGTCAGCCGGGCGCTCAACGGTTTTCCCGAAGTCGGCGCCAAGACGCGGACACGGGTGGTCGAGGCGGCGCGCGAGCTCGGCTATACGCCCAATTCCAACGCACAAAGACTGGCAACCGGCCGCTCGGGCGTGGTCGGCATGATCTTCCGTTCGGCCAACAACATGATGGTCGACCCGCATTTCACCGATTTTCTGTCCGGCCTGTGTTCACGTTTGGCCAATTCAGACATCGACCTGTTGTTTCATGTTGCCCCGCCGGGCCAGCAACTCTCCCACTATGCGCGCTTCATGTCCGGTGGCGGCGTCGACGGCATGATCGTTTCGGCCCCCGAGGTCGAGGACCAACGCATCGAGGCGCTGCTGGCACGCAGTTTTCCTTTTGTCGTGCACGGTCGCCACGCCGACGAAGTGCCCTATGCCTATTTCGACATCGACAATGTCGGCGCCTTCACCGCCGCGACACGGCTGCTGACCGATCTCGGTCACACCCGCATCGCGCTTCTGAACGGGCCGGCGGGCCTGGCCTATGTCGAGCAGCGCGAAAAGGCCTTTATGCGCACCATCGCCGAGCGCCGTTTTGCCGTGCCCTCCGAATTCATCAGCCATGACGAGATGGACGAGGAAGCCGGCTACGCCCGCGCCGCCGCCATGCTGAAGATGCCGTCGCGGCCGACCGCCTTCATCTGCTCGTCTTCCCTGCTGGCACTCGGGGTCTATCGGGCGCTGAGCGAAGCCGGTCTCGATGTTGGCGGAGATGTCTCGGTCATTGCCCATGACGATGTGCTGCCGCACATGCGCACCGAGCATTTCGCCGTGCCGCTGACAGTGACGCGGGCCCCGATCCGTGATGCCTCGATACATCTGGCCGAAATGATCTCCAAGGTCGTTGCCGGCATCGATCCGAAGACACTGCAGATTACCGAACCGGTCGATCTGGTCGTGAGGGACTCGACCGGACCGGTTCCGGAGGGAGAGGAAACACCATGGCAGAAGGTGGCGAACTGAACGCACCGGCGCTTGAGGTCAAGTCGCTCGGCAAGAGCTTCGGCTCGGTCGACGTGCTCAGGGACATTTCGCTGTCGATGGACGACGGCGACTTCCTCGTTCTGGTCGGGCCCTCGGGCTGCGGCAAATCCACCCTGCTCAACTGCATCGCCGGGCTCGAAACCGTCTCGGGCGGCAATGTCTTCATCTCCGGGCGTGACGTGACCGAAGTGCCGCCGCGCGATCGCGACATCGCCATGGTCTTCCAGTCCTATGCGCTTTATCCGACCATGAGCGTCGCCGAAAACATCGCTTTCGGCATGAAGGTGCGCGGGCTTTCGAAAGCCGACCAGGAGACGCGGACGCACGAGGTCGCGACGCTGTTGCAGATCGAATCCCTGCTCGACAGGCGTCCGGCCCAGCTTTCGGGCGGCCAGCGCCAGCGCGTCGCCATGGGCCGGGCCCTTGTGCGCGACCCGAAACTGTTCCTGTTCGACGAACCCCTTTCCAATCTCGACGCCAAGCTCCGAGTCGAGATGCGCCTCGAGATCAAGAAGCTGCACCAGCGCCTCGGTGCCTCGATCGTCTACGTCACCCACGACCAGATCGAGGCGATGACGCTCGGCACCCGCATCGTCGTGCTCAAGGACGGCATCATCCAGCAGATCGGCTCGCCGCGCGACATCTATGAAAAGCCGGCCAACCTGTTCGTCGCCGATTTCATGGGCTCGCCGCCGATGAACCTGATCCATGGCAGCTGCACCAAAACCGCGGACGGCTTTGCCATCGACGTCGCCGCCGAGGACGGCACGGCGCACCTGGTCGACACACGCCCCCCGGCAGCTCTCGCCGCACGTGACGGGCGCGATGTCATCATCGGCATTCGCCCCGAATCCATGGAAACGGTCAATGCCGATTTCGCCGATTTCGATCTCACTGCCCAGCTGGTCGAGCACACCGGCTCGGACAATTTCGCCTCGTTCGCCCTGAGCGGCACGACGATGATCGCCCGGCTGCCGGCGCGCACCCATGTCGAGGCGGGCGGTCGCGTGCAGCTCAGGGCCGACCGCGACACACTCAGCTATTTCGATCCCGACACGGGGCTGAGGATCGACTAGGCGCCGCCGCGTCGTCGGACCGCAAAACCGCTTCGCACCTTTCCTGACAACGCTCCTAGACCACCGGCGTCAGCAGCGGCTCGCCGGCAAAGAAGGCATCGAGATTGGCGACGACCAGCGCTCCCATGCCGTTGCGGGTCTGGTTGGTGGCGCTGCCTTGGTGCGGGCTCAGAACCACATTGTCCATCGACCAGAAAGCTTCGGGGACATTGGGTTCGTCCTCGAAGACGTCGAGGGCCGCGCCAGCGATGGTATTGCCCGCGAGCGCTTTGATCAGAGCCTGTTCGTCAACCACCGAACCGCGCGCCACGTTTACCAGGTATCCATTCGGCCCCAGCGCCGCCAGCACGTCGGCATCGATCAGTTTTTCCGTCCCCTTGCCGCCGGGCGTGATCACCACCAGCCAGTCGACGTCGCGGGCCATGTCGACCAGCGTGGAATAATAGACATAGGGACTGTGCGGCCGCTTGGTGCGCGAATGATAGACCACCCGCATCTTCATCGCCTGGCAGCGCGTGGCGATCTCCACACCGATGCGGCCGAGCCCGACAATGCCGACAGTCTTGCCGTTCAGCTCGGACTGCAGAGGAAAAGCAGCCGACGGCCACTTGCCGTCGCGGACGTAGCGGTCTGCCTGCGGAATGCGCCGGGCCAGGGACACCATCAAACCGATGGTGATCTCGGCCATGGCGTCGTTGAGAACGCTGGGCGTATTGGTGACATGGATGCCGCGGCTCCGCGCCGCCTCGGTATCGATCGTGTCGTAGCCGACGCCGAAGTTGGAAATCATTTTCAGCCCCGGCAACTGATCCATCAGCGAGGAATCGACATCGCCGCCGGCAATGGCGGTGATCGAGGGTGCGACATCGATGAGGAAGCCGTCGCGATCGCCGGCTTCGTAGAGCCGATGCACGACATAGCGCGCTTCGAGCGCGTCTTCGCAGCTCTTGAGGAGTTTCTGGGTGATCAGGACGTGGTCGGTCATGGGTCTCTGGACTGTCATTGGGATGGTGCGGAAGTGTTATCCGCCCGCCGGCCATCTGTCGACTTGGCTCATGCCGCACAAGCAAATGCCGGCATTTATGCCGAATTGTTGGACAATTCCTTTCTGGTGCGCAATTATCGGTCAGAAGTGACGTGATTTGCGTGCCAGCAGGGGTTGATGACTAAAGCCGATCCATTCAACGAGATGCTCAATGCCGACGGCTCGATCCGTGAGCCCTATCGCGTTCTGGCCGACTGGATCGAGAACCAGCCCGATAATTCCCTTAAAAAGATGTCATCCGATGCAGAAGGCATATTCCGGCGTCTCGGCATCACTTTCGCCGTTTACGGCCAGCAAGAGGCCGACGAGCGGCTGATCCCGTTCGATGTCATTCCGCGGGTCATCTCGGGCGCCGAATGGCGGCGTCTCAGCAAGGGCATCGAACAGCGCGTGCGCGCCCTCAACGCCTTCCTTTTTGACATCTACCACCGCCAGGAGATTGTCCGCGCCGGCAAGATCCCCGAGAAGCTGATCGTTCAGAACGAGGCATTCTGCCCGCAGATGATGGGGCTCGATCCGGCGCGCGGGGTCTATTCCCACATCATCGGCGTCGATATCGTCCGGGTCGGACCCGATGACTTCTTTGTGCTCGAGGACAATCTGAGGACGCCGTCCGGGGTCAGCTACATGCTGCAGAACCGCGAGGCCATGTTGCGCCTGGCGCCGGACCTGTTCCAGAAACTGCGCGTCGCCCCGGTCGACACCTACTCGGAAGACCTCAGGCGCACCCTGCAATCGGTCGCCCCCGAAGGCCGTGAAGCGGCGCCGGTCATCGCCGTTCTGACCCCCGGCATTCACAACTCGGCCTATTTCGAGCACTCGTTCCTGGCCGACCAGATGGGCGTGCAGCTGTGCGAAGGCCGCGATCTGTTCGTCGACGAGGCCAAGGTCTACATGCGCACGACGCGCGGCCCCCAGCAGGTCGACGTCATCTATCGCCGTATCGATGACGATTACCTCGATCCTCTGACCTTCCGGCCCGATTCGATGCTTGGCGTGCCGGGTCTGTTCGACGCCTATCGCGCCGGCAATGTCACCCTGGTCAACGCCCCGGGCACCGGCATTGCCGACGACAAGGCGGTCTATACATATGTGCCGCAGATCATCGAATTCTACCTCGGCGAGCGGCCAATCCTGCAGAACGTACCGACCTACAACTGCACCAATGATGACGAGCGAGCCTATGTGCTCGACCACCTCGATGAACTGGTGGTCAAGGAAGTTCACGGCTCGGGCGGCTACGGCATGATGGTCGGCCCGACGGCTACCAGGAAGATGCACAGGGAGTTCGCCGACAAGATCAATGCGCGGCCCGACAACTACATCGTACAGCCGACCCTGGCGCTTTCCGCCTGCCCGACCTGGTCGCGCTCCGGCATCGTGCCGCGCCATGTCGATCTCAGGCCCTATGTCCTGGTCGGCGACAAGATCCGCATCACCCCTGGCGGGCTGACCCGCGTCGCCCTCAAGAAGGGCTCGCTCGTGGTCAATTCCAGCCAGGGCGGCGGCACGAAAGACACCTGGGTGCTTGAAGATTGAGATGAGTGGCTGAACGCAAATGATGCTCGGACGCACGGCGGCAAATCTGTTCTGGCTCTCCCGCTACGTTGAGCGGGCGGAGAACATTGCCCGCCTGCTCGAAGCCGGCGTGCGCATGTCGCTGATCCGTCGCCCCGACCAGTCCGAAAGCGAATACCTGACCTCGATGCTGCAGGCGGCAGCCTGCGACCAGCTGTTTTTCGCCAAGTATGAAACGGCTGAACTCAGGACCGTGGCGCAGTTCATGATGCTCGATCCGGAGAATCCGTCCTCAGTCTATTCGTGCTTCCACAATGCCCGCACCAACGCCCGCACCGAGCGTACGGCGTTGACCTCGGACATGTGGGAGGCGATCAATTCTGCCTGGCTCGACATCGCCCAGATGCGGCCCGGCCAGGTCGGTGAGAAGCAGCTTCCCGACCTCGTCGCCTGGGCCAAGCAATCGAGCCACTCCTTCCGTGGCGCCCTGCTCGGCACGATCCTGAGGAATGACGGCTATGCCTTTTCTCAGCTCGGCAATTTCGTCGAACGGGCCGACAACACCGCCCGCATCCTCGACATGAAATACTACGTGCTGCTGCCGCGTTCGAGCTTCGTCGGCGGCGAGATCGACATCCAGCAGTGGACGCTGATCCTCAGGGCAACCTCGGCCTATTCGTCCTACCGGCACACCTATCACGACCGCTTCAAGGCCTCGAACATCGCCGAATACCTGATCCTCAGGCCGGAGATGCCGCGTTCGCTGGCCTTCTGCACCAACTGGGTTGAAAGCTCGCTCGATCTCATCGACAAGCTCTATGGTGCACGCACCACCGTGCACGACATGGCCGACGAGATGAGCGCCATGCTCAAGGACATCGAGATGGACGCGATCTTCCAGCGCGGACTGCACGAATTCCTTGTCGAATTCATCGGGCGCAACAATGCGCTGACCGACGCGCTCACCGAACACTACAACTTCTATTGAGGCGTCATGCTGATCTCCATCCGCCACAGATTGAGGATCGACTTCGCTACTGCTTCGCAGCGTGTGCTCCTGCACCTTCTGATGACGCCGCAATCGGGATCGACCCAGCAGGTTGTCGACTGGTCGCTTGACCTGTCCGCCGAATCGCGGCGCGTGCCGATCGCCGACGGTTTCGGCAACCAGGCACTGTTCGTATCACTCTCCGACCTCGATAAGCCGCTGGAAATCACCATTTCAGGCCGGATCCGAACGCTGTCGGGAAATGGCGTGCTCGGCTGGCAAAAGGCCGAGCCGGTCCCCTGGCTTTTTCACCGCGTCACGCCGACGACACGGGTTCCGGCCAGCATCTGGGGCAAGTTCCGCGGCGAGGCCAGCCGTCGGGAGGACCAGCTCGGCGCCATGCACGGTCTGATGGCGCGCATTCACGAAATGCTCGGCGCCCGTTCGGAATCGGAAGCCGGACAGAGCCAGTCGCAATCTCAGACGGATGGCGAGAGCACGCAAACCCAGTCGCAGGACGAGGTGGAATTCATCCCCGACCAGGCGCTCGAATATGCCCGCACCTTCGTTGGCAGCGCCCGGGCGCTCGGCATTCCGGCGCGATTCGTTTCCGGCTACTACCTGGCCGAGGACGATGAGAACGTCGACAGCAACACCCACGCCTGGGCCGAAGCCTATATCGAGGGTCTGGGCTGGATCGGCTTCGATTCGCGCCTCGACATGTGCCCGACCGATCGCCATGTGCGCATGGCGGTGGGGTTCGATGCCGAGACGGCCGCGCCGATTCGCGCCCATCCTGCTGTCGGAATAGACGATCTGCCGGTCGAAACCGTCGAAATCCTTGTTGCGGAAGAAGCCGACCGGTAGCACACTCGCGCTGTCCTTCCTCCCAAAGCGAACCTCAACATGACCTATTGCGTTGGCCTCAAGATCGACCGCGGCATTGTGTTTGCGTCCGATACCCGCACCAATGCCGGCCTCGACAATGTCGCCTGCTTCAAGAAGATGTATGTCTGGGACGAAATCTCCGACCGCACATTCGTGCTGCTGACCTCTGGCAATCTCGCCGTCTCGCAGGCGGTGGTCACGCTTTTGAGCGAACAGATTTCCGATGCCGAGCATGACGGCCCCTCGCTCGCCAATGTGCGCACCATGTTCCAGGCAGCCCGCCTGATCGGTGCTGCACTGCGCAAGATCCGCGAGATCAACCAGGAGGTGATGGGCCAGCAGGCGGATGGGTTCACCGCCACCTTCATCCTCGGCGGCCAGATCAAGGGCGACAAGATGCGCCTGTTCCAGATCTACCCGGAAGGCAATTTCATCGAGGCGACCGAGGACACGCCCTTTTTCCAGATCGGCGAGCATAAATACGGCAAGCCGATCCTCGATCGCGTCGCCAAGCTCGAAATGCGCATGGGCGACGCCGCCAAGCTCCTGCTGCTGAGTTTCGATTCGACCATGCGCTCGAACCTCAGCGTCGGCATGCCAATCGATTTCGCCATCTACCGCCGCGACACCTATCACATGGGCGAGATGGAGAGGATCGAGGCCGACGATCCCTATTTCCGGGCACTGAGCGAGGCCTGGTCCGAAGCGCTGCGATCCGCCTTCGAGGACATCAAGTCGAAGCCGCTGGTCGAGCCGACCGAGCACTGAGCGCTTGCGTTTCGGCGGTCGGCGGGAGTGGCAAACCTAGACCTTCAACTCGTAGCGTATCGCCACGGCTCCGGAAGCGAGCGCTTTCGTATCCACGAGCTTGAGATCGATATATCTGGACAAGCCGGCAAACAAATTCGGTCCGTGGCCGGCCAGTCGCGGGTGGACGATGATCTCGTATTCGTCGATCAGACCGAGCTCGGCCAGTGTCTGCGGCAGCGTCACCCCGCCAAGCGCCAGTCCCTTGCCAGATTGCTGCTTGAGATGACGGATGGTCTGTTCCAGCACCGCTCCACGAATGATCTCGGCGTTCCAGTCCGCCTGTTCGAGACTGTCGGAGACGACGTACTTCTTCGCCGCATCGATGGTTCGGGCGAACGGCACCATCCAGTCGTCCATCCATTGAGGAAACGCCCCGGTTTCGGTCGATGGCCGCCAGGCAGCTTCCATCATCTCATAGGTTACGCGACCGAAGATGAGGGCGTCCGCCTCGGCAATTCCCTTCGCCGCATGATGATGAAGGTCCTCGTCCGGAATTCCCGCCCGGTGGTCGCAGCAGCCGTCCAGCGTGACATTGATCGAGTAGCGAAGCGGTCTCATCCCGTCAGTGCACCCTGATGAGTTGGATCGTGGGATCCGCAAACTACCACCAAGCCGCGTTGCGGGCGATTACAAAGAAACGGGGCGCCAGATGGCACCCCGTTTTGCTCCCCCTCGAGCGTTTCCGCCGCAGTGTGTTTGTTGCGGAGTGGGTTTTGACCGGGAAAGCGCAGAGCGCCTTCCCGGCGGGTCCCCCAACCCTATTTGTTCATGCGGTTGTCGATCAGGTCTTCAACCACATGCGGATCGGCCAGCGTCGAGGTGTCGCCCAGAGCGCCGAAGTCGTTCTCGGCGATCTTCCTGAGGATGCGACGCATGATCTTGCCCGACCGGGTCTTGGGCAGGCCCGGGGCCCACTGGATGAAATCGGGCGCCGCGAACGGGCCGATCTCGGTGCGGACCCAGGTCCTGAGTTCCTTCTTGAGCTCGTCGCTCGGTTCTTCGCCGGACATCAGGGTGACATAGCAGTAGATGCCCTGGCCCTTGACGTTGTGCGGATAGCCGACGACGGCCGCTTCGGAGACCTTGGCATGCGCGACCAGGGCACTTTCGATCTCGGCGGTGCCGATGCGGTGACCCGAGACGTTGAGAACGTCGTCGACGCGGCCCGTGATCCAGTAGTAGCCATCCTCGTCGCGGCGGCAGCCGTCGCCCGAGAAGTAGTAGCCCTTGTACTGCTGGAAGTAGGTCGAAACGAACCTGTCGTGGTCGCCGTAGACCGTGCGGGCCTGAGCCGGCCAGCTGTCCTTGATAGCGAGCACGCCGTGGACTTCACCCGTTTCTGGCAGCGCTTCGCCGCTATTGGGATCGAGCACCACCGGCTGGATGCCGAAGAACGGCTTGGTCGCCGAACCCGGCTTGGTCGGAATGGCGCCGGGAAGCGGGGTCAGCATGAAGCCGCCCGTCTCGGTCTGCCACCAGGTGTCGACGATGGCGCATTTCTCGTGGCCGACCTTCTTGTGGTACCACATCCAGGCTTCCGGATTGATCGGCTCGCCGACAGATCCGAGAACCTTGAGGCTCGACAGGTCGGCGCGGTCGACGAATTCGTCGCCGGCTCCCATCAGCGAGCGGATCGCGGTCGGCGCGGTGTAGAAGATGTTGACCTTGTGCTTGTCGACCACGTCCCAGAAACGACCGGCGTCGGGGTAGTTCGGCACGCCTTCGAACATCAGCGTGGTGGCGCCGTTGGCCAGCGGTCCATAAACGATATAGGAGTGGCCCGTCACCCAGCCCACGTCGGCCGTGCACCAGAACACGTCGCCGTCGTGATAGTCGAACGTCAGCTCATGGGTGAGCGAGACATAGACGAGATAGCCGCCGGTGCAATGCTGCACGCCTTTGGGTTTGCCGGTCGAACCGGAGGTATAGAGGATGAACAGCGGATCTTCCGCATTCATCGGCTCGGGCGGGCAGTCGGCCGAAACCTTGGCCAGTTCCTCGTGATACCAGTGGTCGCGACCCTCGACAAAGTTCACGTCGCCGCCGGTACGCTTGACCATCAGCACCTTGACGTCGGGCAGGTCCTTGAGCGCGATGTCGGCATTGGCCTTGAGCGGAACGTGGCGGCCGCCACGCAGACCTTCGTCGGCGGTGACGAGCAGCTTGGCTTCACTGTCATGAACTCGGGAGGCCAGGGCGTCCGGAGAGAAGCCGCCGAAAACGATCGAATGCACGGCGCCGATGCGGGCGCAGGCCAGCATGGCATAGGCCGCTTCCGGGATCATCGGCAGATACAGGCAGATGCGGTCGCCCTTCTTGACGCCCATCGACTTGTAGACATTGGCCAGCCGCGAGACCTCCTCGTGCAGCTGCTTGTAGGTGATGTTCTTGGTCTCGTTGGGATCGTCGCCTTCCCAGATGATGGCAACCTGATCGCCGCGGGTCTCAAGATGGCGGTCGATGCAATTGGCAGCGACGTTGAGTTCGCCGTCTTCGAACCATTTGATCGAGACGTTGGGATATTCGAACGTTGAATTCTTGACCTTCGTGAACGGCTTGATCCAGTCGAGGCGCTTGGCCTGTTCGCCCCAGAATCCGTCTGGGTCGTTGACCGAGCGTGCGTACATCTCCTCATACTGCTCAGCGGTCACCTTCGTGTTTTTCACGATTTCGGGGGGCGGATTAAAAACTGCGTCAGTCATCAGGTTCTCCATTCGATGCGTCACATAGGGGAGTCCGCATCGGTTTGTTTTCCGCCAGCTCACGCAGCCCCTGCTTCCTCCTCAAATAGGCCAAGGGTTTTGCGACGGCGTGCCGGCTGGCTTTTTTTTCACCCTCTGGAGATCAGATCGCAAGATATTCCTGCCGCAATTCAGGACTGTCGAGAACATCCTGAGCCGTGCCGGAAAAGGCGACCTGCCCCGTGTCGAGAATGACAGCGCGGTCGCTCAGCCGAAGCGCGGCGACCGCGTTCTGCTCGACAATAACCGAAGTTATGCCCAGCCGTTTGATGTTCATCAAGATTCGTTCAATTTCCTGCACAATAACTGGCGCGAGCCCTTCGTAGGGCTCATCGAGCAGTAAAAGCTTTACATCTCGCATCAAAGCGCGGGCAATCGCCAGCATTTGCTGCTCTCCACCGCTGAGAGTCGTGCCCTCCTGGCGCCGTCTTTCACCCAATCTGGGAAATGATTCGTAGACCTGCTCGACGGTCCAGCCGTGGCCGGCCGCAACCTGGGCAAGCTGCAGGTTCTCCTCGACTGTCAGGCCCTGAATGATTCGCCGATCCTCCGGAACCAGCTGAATTCCAGCCCTTGCCGCCTGAAATGCCGCCTTGTCGTGCAGGCCTTGTCCGTTGAGCCAGACCTCGCCCTTGCGCAATTCCGGCGTCTCGACGCGGGCAATTGCACGCAGCGTCGAGGTCTTGCCGGCACCGTTTCGTCCAAGCAGGGCGAGGATATCGCCCTCCTTGATATCGAAGCTCACTCCCTGAACGACATAGCTCTCACCGTAATACGCGTGCAAATCCTTGACAGAAAAGTACGGCTCTGCCGCCATCTCGGGCACCGGATTGTGATCGGTGCTTGCCATTTCAACGCTGGTCATCAGTGTGCCTCGCCCAGATATGCTTCCTTGACGCGCGGATCGGTACGCACGGCTTCCGGCTCGCCTTCGGCGATGATACGGCCGCCGGCGAGAACGGAAATCCGGTCGGCAAGGGAGAACACCACGTGCATGTCGTGTTCAATGATGATCTTGGTCATGCCGCGCGCCTTGATCTTCTTGAGAAGATCGATGGTGGTATTGGTGTCGTGGCGTGACATTCCGGCCGTGGGTTCGTCGAGCAGCAGCAGCCGCGGATGCTGGATCAGGCACATGGCCAGTTCCATGCGCCGCTTGTCGCCGCGCGACAGCGATCCGGAGCGGTGATGCATGCGCTCGGTGAGCCCGACGTCCTCGAGCGTGTGCTCGGCTTCCTCGCGAATATCGGTCTGATGTCCGAGTGTCGTGAAGAAATTGAGCTTGAACGAACCGTCGCGCCTGGCGAAGGCCGGCGCCATGACGTTTTCCAGCACCGTCAGATCGGGGAAGATTTCCGGCGTCTGGAAGACGCGGGCGATGCCGAGCTGATTGATCTGATGCGGCGCCTTGCCGGTCAGCACCGCGCCGTCGAACACGACGGCGCCGCGCGTCGGGGCCAGGCGGCCGACAATGACATTGAGCAATGTCGACTTGCCGGCGCCGTTCGGCCCGATGATCGCATGGGTCTTGCCCTCCTCGATCGATAGATCGATATCGGCCAGCGCATGCAGGCCGCCGAAGGTCTTGTGCACATCGTCGACGTGCAGAACGATGTTTCTGTCTTGAACGCTCATCGTTGTCCCCTATTCCGCCGGCTGCGGCTTCGCCGCTTCTTCGGTCTGACCGGCGTCACCATTGCCATTGCGATGGATGATGAGGCCCCAGATCAGTTTCGAACCCTGGACAATGCCGCCAGGCAGGAAGATCACCACGACGATGAACAGCAGCCCGAGCGTCAGGTGCCAGCCTTCGCCGGTGAACGGGCTGATGACGCCGACCACGACATCCTGCACCGCTGGCGGCAGCCAGCCGAACCACTCGTGCAGAACCCCCTCGTTGATCTTGGAGAAGATGTTCTCGAAGTACTTGATGAAGCCGGCGCCGAGCACCGGGCCCATCATTGTGCCCGCGCCGCCGAGCACGGTCATCAGCACGACCTCGCCAGAGGCGGTCCACTGCATGCGCTCGGCACCGGCCAGCGGATCCATGGCGGCGAGCAGTCCGCCGGCCAGACCCGCATACATGCCGGATATGACGAAGGCCGTCAGCATGTAGGGCTTGGTGTCAATGCCGGCGTAGCTCAACCGGTTGCGGTTGGCCTTGATCGCCTTGAGGATCATGCCGAAGGGCGAGCGGAAGATCCTCAGCGACAGATAGAACACCAGGATCGCGATGACGGCGCAGAAGTAGTAGCCGATATTGAAGGTGAACACCCAGTCACCAAGGCCCAGCTTGAAGCTTTCGCCCATGACCAGGCCGAACAGATGCGGTGCGTCGGGCGCACCCTCGCTCATCAGCACCTGCGGGTCGTTGAGATAGACCTGCAGACCGGTCTCGCCGTTGGTGATCGGCGTGAACACCGAATAGGCGAGGTTGTAGCTCATCTGGGCGAATGCCAGCGTCAGGATGGAGAAATAGATGCCTGATCGCCTGAGCGATATGAAGCCGATGAACAGGGCGAAGATCCCCGAAACGACCACCGCGAGCATCAGGCCGGGCAGGACGTTGAAGTCCAGGAGCTTGTACATCCACACCACCGAGTACGAACCGATGCCGAGGAAGGCGGCATGGCCGAAGCTCAGGTAGCCGGTCAGCCCGAACAGGATGTTGAAGCCGATGGCGAAGATGCCGAAGATGGCAAAGCGCTGCATCAGGTCCGGGTAGCCGGCGTTGAACTGCGCCAGGCTCGAGCTTTCCGGGAAGGGTTGCAGAACGATCGGCGTGGCCATCGTCAGGATGGTGACCGCGATCAGGAATGTTGTGTCTTTCTTGCTCAGACCAAGCATGGATTACTCCTCCATCACCCCGCGCCGGCCCAGAAGGCCACGCGGACGGGTGAGCAGAATGATGATGGCAACCAGGTAGATGATGACCTGGTCAATGCCCGGGATGATGGACTTGATCTCGTTCATCGAGGCGAAGCTCTGCAGGATGCCGAGCAGGAACCCTGCCGCGACGGCACCTGGCAGCGAGCCCATGCCGCCGACAACGACGACCACGAAACTGAGAACCAGGAAGTCCATGCCCATGTGGAAATTGGGACTGAGGATCGGCGCGTACATCACACCGGCCATGCCGGCGACGATGGCGGCAATGCCGAACATGATGGTGAAGCGCCGGTCGATATCGATGCCCAGCAATCCGACGGTCTCTCGGTCGGCCATGCCGGCACGAACGACCATGCCGAATGTGGTGAACTGCAGGAAGGAGAACACGCCAGCAATGACCACGCCGGCGAACAGGAAATAGACCATGCGCCAGTACGGATAGATAATGACGTCGGCCGGCATGCCGATCATGGCGCCGAAATCGAACGAGCCGGTGAAGGCGCCGGGCGCCGCCGTCTGGATCGGATTGGCGCCAAAGAAATATTTGACGATTTCCTGCAGCACGATGGCCAGCCCGAAGGTCACCAGGATCTGTTCGGCGTGAGGACGCTTGTAGAAGTGCTTGATCAGGCCGCGTTCCATGGCGATGCCGACGAGCAGCATGACAGGGATCGCCAGAAGGATCGCCATTGGCACCGACCAGTCGATCAGCCAGGCACCGAATTCCGGTCCGAACCAGGCCTCGACATAGGGCATCTGCACAACGAGCGGATTGCCCAGGAAGTCCTTCTGGGTCGGGTCGACCACTTCGAAGGACAGAGTGAACACCCGCTGCAGCGTCACCGCGCAGAAGGCGCCAATCATGAACAGCGCACCATGGGCGAAATTGACCACCCCCAGCGTGCCGAAAATAAGCGTCAGACCCAAGGCGATCAGCGCGTAGGCCGAGCCCTTGTCCAGTCCATTCAGGATTTGCAGGATTATGGCATCCATCTCGTCTGCCCTTGTGACAGCGCACCATGGGGCCCCGGCTTGCCGGAACGCCACGGTGCTTGGAAGTTGCCAATCGCGCTCAGGCGCGATTGGCGAGTTTCACGTCTTCTGGTTGCGAATGCTAGGCGCCCGGATTGCAGGTGCCGAGCGTGGCCTCGGGACCACCGAACATCTCGTGGTCGGGCTCGTACCAGACCTTGCTGACCGGGGTCGTTTCCACGATTTCCAGGTTGTCGTACTTGTTGGAGGGGTTTTCCTTGCCCTTCATGACAAGCACGTCCTTGAAGCACTGGTGGTCGGCCGAGCGATAGAGCGTCTTGCCCGTGCCCATGCCGTCGAACACGAAGCCCTTGTTGGCATCGGAGTCGACGCCATCGAGGCTGCCGGTGTTCTCTTCGAGCGCCGCAACCACGCCGCACGGATTGAACGTACCCGCACGCTCGACCGCATCGGCATAAAGCAGGGTCTGCACGTAGCAGGTCTGCGCCGAATTCGACGGCGGCTGGCCGTACTTCTCGCCGAACGACTTGACGAAGGCCTTGGTACCCGCATCGGAGAGCTGCCAGTTCCAGTTCATCGAACCGTACACGCCCTTGATGTTCTCGCCGGCGCCTTCGGCCATCAGCTCGGAGTAGAGCGGAACGACGATCTCGAACTGCTTGCCGTTGACCTGCTTGTCCCTCAAACCGAACTGAACGGCCTGGGTCAGCGAGTTGATCATGTCCCCACCGTAGTGGTTGAGGATCAGGGTATCGGCGCCCGACTGCAGAACCGGGGTGATATAGGACGAGAAATCGCCCGCGCCGACCGGCGTACGGACGTCCTTGACCATGCCCCAGCCTTCACCCTCGAGGAAGCTCTTCATCGAGTCGGCCTGGGTCCAGCCCCAGGTGTAGTCGGCCGTCAGCATGTAGAACTGGCGATCCGAGCCATAGGCCTTGGACAGCACCGGCGCAAGCGCCGCACCGGACATGTAGGCGTCAAAGAAGTGACGGAACCCGTTGGCCTTGCGGTCCTTGCCGGTGGTGTCGTTGGAGTGGGTCAGGCCGGCCATGAAGATGATGCCGGCTTCCTGGCACAGGCCCTGAACGGCGACGGCCACGCCCGAGGACGAACCGCCATTGATCATGACGACACCGTCCTTTTCGATCATCGACCGGGCCGAAGCGCGAGCGGCGTCGGACTTGGTCTGCGTATCGCCGGTGACGAATTCGACCTTCTTGCCGAGCACGCCATTGCCCTTCAGCGCCTTGGAGCTGAAGGTGTTCAGCATGCCGCCGTCGCCCTCGCCATTGAGGTGCTCGACAGCAAGCTGCTGGGCACGCAGCTCGTCCATGCCTTCGGCGGCATACGGACCGGTCTGCGGCACGTTGAATCCGAACTTTACCGTGCTGCCGGTCGGTTCGTTGGTGTATTCGGCAGCAATGCCCCGGCTGAACATAGTCGGAACAAGACCGGCGCCAATTGCGCCAGCAGCGGTACTCTTGAGCACCGTACGCCGGGTCAGCCCCGTTTTGCGTTCGCTCATGGATATCCTCCTCGTTGAATGCCGGCGTGCCATTGTTCAGCATCTTCCGTGCGGCGAGAATTTACGCGCGGAATGAAAACAAGCGCAACAGCTTACTGTAATGATTGTTATTTTTTGTAAATTGTTTAATGCTTGACCGCGACTATCTGAAAATTCATTTACAAACGGGAGGTTCGGAGTGCGCGCACCGATAGGGTTAAGAATCCGTAGTCAACGGAAATCCTTGGGACTTTCCCAAGCCGAACTGGCGCGCCGTTCGAAGATCTCGGCCAGCTATCTCAACCTCATCGAAGCCAATAAACGCGACGTCGGAGGCGCTTTGCTGCACCGAATAGCTGAGGCATTGGGTCTGGATATCTCGGAATTGACGGGCGAATCCGAACATCGCCTCATTCACTCGCTGGAAGAGGCGCTGACCGAACCCGTGTTCGTCGGCACCGGACTTCACCCCGCCGACGCCCGTATCCTGGTGGCCCAGCATCCCCAGGCCGCCGAGGCACTGGCACAGCTTCACCGCGCCTATCTCGAAGCCAACAACAGCCTCGACACCTACCAGCAGCGCCTGCGCGCCGATCCGCTGTTCTCGCAATTGTTGCACCAGGTGCTCAATCATGTCAGCGCCGTTCGCTCCTCCTCGGAAATCATCATGGACACCGAGGATCTGACCGATACCGAACGCACCCGCTTCGTCGAATCGATCGGACGCGAAGCCCGCGATGTCTCCGATGTCGCCGAAACGCTGGTCGCCCATTTCGAGCAGTCCTCGGCGCAGCGCCGCATCGCCACGCCGCAGCAGGAACTCAATGACTTCTTCATTGCCGAGGACAACCACTTCCCTGCCCTCGAAGCGGTGGCGAGCACACTCAGGACCGAGGTTGAGACCCGGGGCGGTTTCGGCGAGGTGGCGCTGTCCGACCTGATCGAGACACGCTTCGGCATCACGACCCAGCGGGGCGGCGATGCGCCGGCGGGCGAGATCAGCTTTTCCTCGCAGTATCGCTTTAGCGCCGAGGCGGCGCAGATGTGGTTCCAGGGTTCGACCACGGCGGCGACGCGGCAGTTCCAGCTGGCGCGGCTGTTTGTCGAACTGGCGGCGCCCGATGCCCTGCTCGACGCGGCCGCCAGCGCCAGGCTGACCTCGGCGGCGGCGCGGCGCCTGACCTTCAGGGCGCTTGCCTCCTATGTCGCCGGCGCGATCGTCATGCCCTATGACCGGGTCCTCGAAGCCGCCGAGGCCAGCCAGTACGACATCGACCATCTCGGCCAGAATTTCACCGCCAGTTTCGAACAGGTGGCCCATCGCCTCGTCACCCTAAAACGCAAGGGCGCCGAGGGTATTCCCTTCGCCTTCCTGCGTTCCGACCCCGCCGGGCGTCTGACCAAACACTTTCCGCTTCCCGGCCTGCTCCTGCCCTCGACTGGACACGCCTGCCCGCTCTGGGCGCTTTACGCCGCCTTCCGCCAGACCGGCCAGGTCGTGCGCCAGGTGGCGCGCTTCGCCGACGGCTCGCGCTACCTGTTCGTTGCCAAGTCGGTGTCGCGACGGCCGGCAACCTTCCGCGAGCAGCCGTTCTATACCTCGGTGATGCTGGCTGCCGATATCCTTCACGCCGACCAGACCGTTTACGGCCAGGGGCTCGATCTCGCCGACACGTCCAACGAAGTGCCGGTAGGTCCGGCATGCCGGCTCTGTGTCCGGCGCGGCTGCGCCCACCGCCAGGAAGAAGCGCTCGATCTTCAGGGTGCCGAGACCGAACTCAGGACCCCGCTGGTGCCGCGCCGCTTCGATTCCGGTGGCATGCAGCAAGGCACCCCGATATGAACAGCACATTGAGTGCGGCGCCCATTTGCTGTTATCTCAATCAGTCGCTGAGGTTCGGGAGGGGGAAACTCCGGGCGCGGCGGGAGGGCAATACGTGAAAACCGACGTTCTGATCGCCGAAGACGAGCCGGCGATCCTTGATTCTCTTGAGTTCATCCTGCGCCGGGCCGGCCTATCCGTCGCCTCGGTGACCGATGGCGCCGCCGCATTGACCGAGATCCGGCGCCTCAATCCCAAGGTCGTGGTGCTCGACGTCATGCTGCCGCGCCAGTCCGGTTTCGAGGTTCTCAAGCAGATCCGCGCCGATGAGGCTTTCGCACAGCTGCAGGTGCTGATGCTCACCGCCAAGGGCCAGACCCAGGACAAGCGCATCGCCGAGGAGCTGGGCGCCGACGCCTTTGTCACCAAGCCCTATGCAAATGCCGATGTGGTGCAATCGGTGCAGTCCCTGATGGCGCGGCTCGGGCCTGCCTGATGGCGGAATCGCGCCGCGTCCAGACCGCCGCGTTCATCCTGCCGGTTTTCGGGGCGCTGCTGTGTGTGCCGCCCCTGCTCAGCGTGTTCAACGTGCCGGCGACCGTCATCGGCATTCCGCTGGTCGCCATCTATCTGTTCTCGGTGTGGATCGGGCTGATCGGGATCACATTCGTCCTGTCGCGCCGTCTCGGCCGCGAAGAAGACGCCTCCAGCGAAGGCGAGGACCGGCCTTGATGATCTCGACCGACCTCGTCCTGGTGATCGCGGTCGCCTATGTCGGCCTGCTGTTCGTTCTCGCCTATGTCTCTGACAAGCGGGCAAGGCAGTCGCACGGCGGCTTCCTCAGATCGCCATTGATCTACACGCTTTCGATCTCGGTCTATTGCACCTCCTGGACCTTCTACGGCGCGGTCGGTTCGGCGGCGCGCAACAATTTCGAGTTCCTCGCCATCTATATCGGCCCGACACTGATCTTCGTCGGCTGGTGGTTCATCCTGAGAAAGCTCGTGCGCATCGCCCAGCGCCAGCGCATCACCTCCGTCGCCGACCTGTTGAGTTCGCGCTTCGGCAAGTCGGGCACGCTCGGCGTCCTCGTCACCCTGATCGCCGTGGTCGGCACCACGCCCTATATCGCGCTGCAGCTGAAGGCGATCACCCAGTCGATCCAGGTCATCACCTCCGCCTCGGACCCGGGCGGATTGTCCGGTTTCGACACTGTCAGCCTCGGCTTCGGTGCGGCAGCCTGTATGGCCGTGTTCACCATCCTGTTCGGCACCCGCAATGTCGATGCCAAGGAACAGCATCACGGCGTCGTCGCCGCCATCGCCTTCGAGGCCGTGGTCAAGCTCGTGGCCTTCCTCGCCGTCGGCATCTTCGTTGTCTTCGGCGTCAGTGGCGGGCCGATGGCGATCTATCAGGGGGCCGCGGACGCTGGCATCGACATCGCCCGTTCCTATGATTTCGGCCCGCGCTGGGTGGCGATCCTGGTGCTGTCGGCGGCGGCGGTACTGTGCCTGCCGCGTCAGTTCCAGATCACCGTTGTCGAGAATTCCGACGAGCGTCACCTCAGGACCGCCGCCTGGGCCTTCCCGACCTACCTGTTGCTGATGAGTCTTTTCACCATGCCGATCGCCCTGTACGGGCTGACGGTTCTGCCTGAAGGCTCCAATCCCGACATGTTCGTTCTGACCCTGCCGCTGACGGCGGGCAATGCCGGGCTGGCGCTGTTCGCCTTCATCGGCGGCTTTTCCAGCGCCACCTCGATGATCATCCTGGCGACCATCGCGCTCTCCATCATGGTCTCCAACCACATCGTTATGCCGATCGCGCTCAAGTCGTCGGAGAGCTTCGGCAATGCCGGCACCGGCGGCGTCACGCGCCTGCTGCTCACGTCTCGCCGCGCTTCCATCGCCTTCATCCTGTTCCTCGGGTTCCTCTATTTCTGGCTCTCGGGCAATTCCGACGCCCTGGCCGCCATCGGCCTGATCTCGTTTGCCGGCGTCGCCCAGTTCCTGCCGGCGATGATCGCGGCATTGTACTGGCGCGAGGCGACGGTTCACGGCGCGGTCACCGGCACGCTGATCGGCTTCATCGTCTGGGCCTGGACCATGTTCCTGCCGAGCTTCGCATCGACCAGCCCCGCCATCGCCGACATCATCGCCGCCGGCCCCTGGGGCATCGGCCTGTTGCGGCCGCAGAACCTGTTCGGCCTTTCCGGTTTCGACCCTCTGGTTCATTCGGTGTTCTGGAGTCTGTTCCTCAACGCCGCCGCGCTGATCGGGGTATCACTCGTCACCCGGCAGAACGCCCTCGAGCGCATCCAGGCCGCGCTGTTCGCCGACATCTTCAAGCGCCGTACCCGCGAGCAGCCCAATTTCGTTCCCGGCTCGGCCAGCGCCTCCGATCTCTATTTCATCGCCCAGCGCGTGCTCGGCGGCCAGCGCGCCTACGAGTTGTTCGACGAGTTCGCCGGGGAGACCGGTACCAGCCGCACCCAGTTCGAACCGACCGCCGAGATGGTGGTGCGGCTCGAACGCGAACTGGCCGGCTCGATCGGCGCCGCCTCGGCCCATGTCATGCTGGCAACGGTGATGACCGGGCGCGACGTCTCGCTCGAGGAGGTGATGCAGATCGCCGACGAGACCCAGCAGATGATCGAATATTCCCAGGAGCTGGAACAGACCTCGGCCGAATTGCGCTCGACCGCCGAAGCGCTGAAACAGGCCAATGAGCGCCTGAGGGCGCTCGACAGCCAGAAGGACGAATTCCTGTCCCAGGTCAGCCACGAGGTCCGCACGCCGATGACCTCGATCCGCTCGTTCTCGGAAATCCTTCTGACCGAAAACGATCTCAGACCGGACGAACGCCAGAGGTTCACCCGCACGATCCACGACGAATCTCTTCGTCTCACACGGCTTCTTGACGAAATACTCGACCTCAACGCCCTCGAGCGCGGCGAGAAGCGCTGGCAGAACGGACCGACGCCGGCCGAAACCGTGCTCGATCGCGCCATCGAGGTGTGTCGGCCAATGGCCGAACAGCACGGTCTCAGGATCTTCGCCGGCCCGCGGGCGCCCGATGTGACCGTGAAAGGCGACACCGATCGTCTGGCGCAGGTCTTCATCAACCTCATTGCCAACGCCATAAAATACAATGACAGCCCGGACCCGATGGTCGAGATCACCTCGTCAGTCGGTGACGGCCGCTATCGCGTCGAGGTCTCCGACAACGGACCAGGCATTGCGCCTGCCGACCGCCAGCGCATTTTCGAGAAATTCTCGCGCGGCGGCGCGGTGACCGGTTCCATCGAGGGCGGTTCCGGCCTCGGGCTGACGATCTCACGCCAGATCATCATGCGCATGGACGGCACGCTCGACCTGGTCTCGGCCGACAAGGGCGCGCGCTTTGCCGTGACCTTGCCGCTTTGGGATTGAATGAACGGGCGGATTTCTCCTGCCCCATTTCCGCCGTCAGGCGGCGCCATGCCCAAACACGCATTTTCATCGTTCCATCATTTGACTTCGCTCGCGCGCAGTCGGATCATCGCGGCCTTTCGCTTCCGCGGTGCACAACCACTTCTTTTCCTTCAGGGCCATCATGAACCAAGATCTCACCTGCATCTCGCCCATCGACGGGTCCGTTTTCGCAACACGTCCCGCGCACGCGCTCGATGAGGCGCAAGAGCTTCTCAGGCGGGCGCGCGTGGCGCAGAAGGCCTGGGCGCGTCGCCCCTTGGGCGAACGCGTCGATCTGGTCCGCGCCGGCATCGCCATTCTCGGTTCGATGAATGACGAGGTGACCGTCGAACTGGCCCACATGATGGGCCGTCCGGTGCGCTACAAGGGCGAGTTCGGCGGCGTCGACGAGCGCACCCAGTACATGGCCTCGATCGCCGCCGAGACGCTGAAGCCGACAATCATCGAGGAAACTGACGCCTTCCACCGCTATCTCAGCCGCGAACCGCATGGCATCGTCTTCGTCATCGCACCCTGGAACTACCCCTACCTGACCGCGATCAACACCATCGTTCCGGCCCTGATGGCCGGCAATGCCGTGGTCATCAAGCACGCTCTGCAGACCCTTCTCGTCGGTGAACGCCTTGTCGGCGCCTTCATCGAGGCCGGCCTGCCGCCGGATCTGTTCATCAACCTGTTCCTGGATCACGACACCACGGGCAAACTGATCGGTGCCCGGGCCTTCGATTTCATCAACTTCACCGGCTCGGTCAATGGCGGCAAGGCCATCGAGCGCGCCGCCGCCGGCACCTTTACCCCACTCGGGCTGGAGCTGGGCGGCAAGGATCCTGGCTATGTTGCCGAGGACGCCGATCTTGACTGGTCGGTCGAAGTGCTGATGGACGCGGCCATGTACAACTCGGGCCAATGCTGCTGCGGCATTGAACGCATCTACGTCAATGAGAACCTGTTCGATGAATTCGTCGAAAAGGCCGCCGCCTGGACACGCAAATTGAAGCTCGGCAATCCGCTCGATCCCGAAACCACCCTCGGCCCGATGGCCAATGTCCGCTTCGCCGACGAAGTGCGGGCCCAGACCCGGGAAGCCATTGCCGCCGGCGCCACGCCGCTGATCGAGAAGCAGTTGTTCCCCGAGGACGACGGCACCAGCACCTATCTGATGCCGCAGATCCTTGTCGACGTTGATCACTCGATGCGGGTGATGATGCAAGAGAGCTTCGGACCGGTCGTCGGCATCATGAAGGTCAGGAACGACGAGGAAGCGATCTCGTTGATGAACGACAGCCCCTACGGGTTGACCGTCAGCCTGTGGACCGGCGATCCCGAACGCGCCGCACGCATCGGCGAGGCCGCCGAAACCGGCACCGTCTTCATGAACCGCGCCGATTATCTCGACCCGGCCCTGTGCTGGACCGGATGCAAGGACACCGGGCGTGGCGGCACGCTCGGCGCCATCGGCTTCACGAACTTGACCCGCGCCAAGTCCTACCATTTGCGCAGAAAGGCATAATTGACATGAGCGTACTTGCCGACTGGAGCTATCCGACCTCGATCCGTTTCGGGGCCGGGCGCATCAGCGAACTGGCCGATGCCTGCCGGCAGGCCCGGATCAAGCGACCTCTGTTTGTCGCCAACAAGGGGCTGACCGATCTCGATATCGGCCGCAATGCTCTCGCCGTGCTCGAGAATGCCGGTCTCGGTCACGCCGTTTATGCCGAGGTCGAAACCAACCCGACCGACCGCGATCTCGATGCCGGCCTCAGGGCCTACTGGGACGGCAATCACGACGGCATCGTCGCGTTCGGCGGCGGCTCCGGGCTCGATCTTGGCAAGCTCATCGCCTTCATGTCCGGCCAGATCCTGTCGGTGTGGGACTTCGAATTCGGCAATGATCGCTGGAAACGCGCCGACGGCGACACCATCGCCCCGATCGTTGCCGTGCCGACGGCCGCCGGCACCGGCGCCGAAGTGACGCGGGCCGGGGCGCTGATCGATTGCGACAATCAGGTCAAGCGCTACATTTCCCATCCGCGCATGATGCCCAATATCGTCATTTCCGATCCGGAACTGACCACCGGCCTGCCCATGGTCATTACCGTCGGCACCGGCATGGATGCCTTTGCCCATTGCCTCGAGGCCTATTCCGCCCCGGTCTATCACCCGATGAGCAACGGCATCGCGCTTGAAGGTCTGCGGATCGTCAAGGAGAACCTGCCCCGCGTCGTCGCCGACCCGATGGACATCGAGGCGCGCGGCCAGATGATGAGCGCCGCCGCCATGGGCGCGGTTTCCTTGCAAAAGGGCCTCGGCGCCATCCACGCCCTGAGCCATCCGCTCAACGCCGTCTACAACACCCATCACGGCATGACCAACGCTGTGCTGATGCCACATGTGCTCAAGTTCAACCGCGACGCCATCGAGCCGCGCATCGACATGGCCGCTGCCTATCTCGGCATCTCCGGCGGGTTCGACGGTTTCGCCGATTTCCTCACCCGCTTCATCCGCGATCTCGGCGTGCCGGAAAAGCTGAGTGCGCTCGGCGTCGACACCGCCCGCATCGACGAGCTGGCGCAAATGGCCGTCAAGGATCCCTCCGCTGCCTCAAATCCGCGTACCCTCGGAATCGATGATGCGCACGCCCTCTACCAAGCGGCAATCTAGGGCATTCGGCGCGAGTTCGGCTTCCGGTCTCGCGCCACTTGATCAGGCGGCAAAGGGCAAAGCGCACGGTCCGGTCAGGCCCGGATCGCTCCGGCTCTCGGGGACAAATTGGATCTGTTCCTCGGCGCTGGCATCGTTGGTACGGCAACGGCCCCGCAACTCACGCTGCGCCGACGCGAGGTTGCGCACTTCGACGCGACCAGCCGGGCCTCAAGGGTCTGACCGGCCTGCTGGCGCCGTGGTTTGTCAACTCCATCGCACCGCACAAGGAACTGATGCAGGCCGCCGGCGCGCTCGACCTGTTCCGCCCCGACGGGTGGCTGCACCTTCATCGCGTCACCGGTCTTGGCAAAGATATGGCGGCCGCCGTCGCGCTTGGCCTGAGACTGCCCTGCCACCGCTTTTTTCGAGCAATCCGCTCAAGGTGATATTGGCGCGCGCCACGTCTTCGGTATACACTGGTATACAAGTTAATCCCCCCGACTTACGCACGACAGCAGGCAGAAAATTGAAATACGCACTCGTAGGCACCGGTGCCCGGCACAACATGTTCCGGACCGCCGTGACGGAAACTTATGGCTTGACCAATGATCTGGTCGGGTTGTGCGACATCAACCCCAAGCGCCTGTCGCTGGCGGCCTCGCAGGTACCGGTCAAGTCCGGCAATGGCATCGCCACCTACCGGCCGGGTGAATTCGGCAAGATGATCGCCGAGCAGACGCCGAAGACGGTGATCGTCACCGTGCCGGACTATCTGCACCACGAATACATCGTGGCGGCGATGAAGGCGGGCTGCGATGTGGTCACCGAAAAGCCGATGACCATCGATCTTGAAAAGCTCAAGGCGATCGTCGACACAGTCAACGAGACGGGCAGGAAGGTCACCGTCACCTTCAATTACCGCTACACGCCGGCACGGACCCAGCTCAAGGAGATCCTGATGTCCGGCGCCATCGGCGAGATCACCGCCGTCGATTTCCGCTGGTATCTCGACCGGGTGCATGGCGCCGACTACTTCCGCCGCTGGCACCGCTACAAGGACCAGTCCGGCGGTCTGCTGGTTCACAAGTCCACCCACCATTTCGACCTGATCAACTGGTGGGTCGGCTCGTCGCCGGTGACGGTGAACGCTATCGGCAAGCGCGATTTCTACACCCCCGAAATGGCAGAAGAACTCGGATATGGCGCGCGCGGGGAACGCTGCCACACCTGCCCGATCGCCAAGAGTTGCGTCTTCGAACTCGATCTTGAGGACGACGAATACCTCAAGAACCTTTATCTCGATGCCGAGGACGAGGACGGCTATCTGCGCGACAAATGCGTGTTCGACGACGACATCACCATCGAGGACACCATGCAGGTGCAGGCCAAATACGCCAATGGCGTCTCGCTCAATTACACCCTCACAGCCTACGCACCGTGGGAAGGTCTCGAGATCAAGTTCTACGGCACCAAGGGCGAACTCAGCCATCGCCATGTCGAGGTGCACGGCGTCTTCGGCGGCAAGCGGGCGCGGATGGAAACCGGCAACGTCACCACCACGCTGCACCAGGCCGGCAAGGAGCCAGTCGACATCGAGGTGTGGTCCGGCGAGGGCGATCATGGCGGCGCCGACCCGGTTATGCTTGGCTATCTGTTCGACGCGGACAACGTCGGCGAGGATCCCTACAAGCGCGGCTCGACCCATGAAGACGGCGCCTGGTCGATCCTGACCGGCATCGCCGCCAACAAATCGATCGCCAGCGGCAAAACCGTCGACGTCGACGAGATGCTCAAGGACGCCGGGATCGCGCTCAGGCGCAAATAAAGGCCGGGACACAGTCCAGAGCTCTTTGTCATTCCCGACTTGATCGGGAATCCAGTGCGAGGCGCCCGCCGAACGAGAGACTCCAGTGGCGCGCATGACTGCGCGCCGCTCCGGATCAGAACTCGATCCCCGCCTGCGCCTTGACGCCGTCGCGGAACGGATGCTTGACCATCGTCATGTCGGTCACAAGATCGGCGATCCCGATCAGCTCGTCCTTGGCATTGCGGCCGGTGATGATGACATGGGTGTCGCGCGGCTTCTGCGTCGTGAGGAAATCGACCACCTCATTGATATCGAGATAGTCGTAGCGCAGAACGATGTTGAGCTCGTCGAGCAGCACCATCTTGTAGCTCTCATCAAGGATCAGTTCCTTGGCCATCTCCCACGCCCCTTTGGCGGCGGCGATGTCGCGCTGGCGGTCGGCGGTCTCCCAGGTGAAGCCCTCGCCCATCGCCCTGATCGTCACCTGCTCAGGAAATTTCTCGAGAACGTCGCGCTCGCCCGTCCCCCACTTGCCCTTGACGAACTGCACGATGCCGACCTTGAAGCCGTGCCCGATCGCCCGGAACACCATGCCGAAAGCAGCGGTCGATTTGCCCTTGCCCTTGCCGGTGTGGACGATGACCAGGCCCTTTTCCTCGGTCTTGGTGGCCAGGATCTTGTCCCGCGCCGCCTTCTTCTTCTTCATCTTCTCGGCATGATAGGCGTCGCGCTCGGCTTCGCTCATCAGGTCGGTTTTTTTAGCTGGCTTGTCGGTCATGTCGTCAGGCCTTCCATGTGAGCGAGTATGCGTGCTGCCGCCTCGTTGGCGGAAAGCTCGGTGGTATCGAGATCGAGCCGATTGGGATGATCGACCGGCAAGAGCGAAACCTCACGCCGGCGCACAATGGCAGCTTCGGCATCGGTTTGCTTGAGCATCGTCTCGCGGGCTGGATCGGCCACGCGCTTTCTGTTTTCCTCTTCCGAGCAATCAAGCATGACCGGCACGAACAGAGCCTGCCGGGCGCGCGCAAGCTCAAGAACCTGGTTGAACACTCGTCTGTCCGCCGGATCATCGATCAGCGCATTTGTGAACACAAAGCTTTGCGCGGGCGATGCCAGCTCGGCAAGGGCCTCCACGGCAATGGTTCTGATACGCTCGATATAGTCCCACACTTTCGGCGGCATCGGCGTTTTTCCGTCGACCCGGATCTGCGAGAACACAACGTTGTTGACGAGGTGGTTGTCGAACAGCCGGGCATCGGTCATTTCACAAAGAGCCCGCGCTACCGTCAACTTGCCGACACCAAAATTGCCGATCAGATAGATGATGGTGTTCTGCATCCCGGCTAGATCCACACTTTCGTCGCTGCCGTCGCCGGATCGCCGCTATTGGGCTCGCCGACAGGCTCGATCAGAAGAACATGGGCTTCCTCGGCCGCCACTGGCCGGTGCATAACGCCCTTGGGCACGACATAAAGATCGCCCGGCCCCATCTCGACATTTCCGTTCTCGGTCTCGATCACGAGGCTGCCGCTGAGAACATAGAAGAAGTCATCCGTGTCCTCGTGTTTGTGCCAGTGATACTCGCCCTTGAGCTTGGCGACCATCACCTCGTTGCCATTGTAGGCGGCGACGATCTTCGGGCTCCAGTGCTCGGAAAACAGCGTCAGTTTCTGTGCGAGATTTGCCGCGTCAGGCATGGCGGTTCCTTTCGTTTCCAGTCTCGTCCGGCTAAAACCGGGTCGCCGGACCGGAGCGCGACCGCTAGCGTCGCGCCAGAATTCATCCGGAGCCAGCCTATATGAGTTTTCGCATTTCCGGCCTGTCGGCCGAACCCTACCGTCCGCTTTTCGGATTGACCGATATCGAGCTCGGCGCCCTTGGCGTTCAGCGCCTGCGGGTCGATGAATATCCGGGCTATCCCGACCGCATCACCCTCAGGGAGGTGCCCGTCGGAGAGACCTTGCTCCTGGTCAATCACATCTCGCAACTCGCCGACACGGCTTACCGGGCGAGCCATGCTATCTTCGTCTGGGAGGGGGCCGATGAGGCCTATTCCGAGATCGACACCATCCCCGAGGTGATGCAGAGCCGTATCCTTTCGCTCAGGGGATTCGGCAGGGACGGCATGATGGTCGATGCCGATCTCGCCAGCGGCGCCGAAGTGCCGGACCTGATCAACCGCCTGTTCGCCGATCCGGCCATCGACACGATTCACGTCCACAATGCCAAGCGCGGCTGCTATGCCGCGCGCGTCGACCGTGCCTGATCCCTCGGACACGCTCATGCCCCCACATCGAGAAAGGCATGAGCCGAATTGGAGCGCGGCGTCCAGAAGCCGCGCTCGCGTGCCTCACGGAATTTCGCCAGCAGTTCCTCGTAGCCATGGCGGTTGTTCTCGACAATGAACGCCCGCACCTCCTCGTCGAGGACGAACGCCTCGAAGGCGAGATCGAAATGGTGCGTCTTGACCGCGCCAGTCGTCGCGGCAAAGGCGAACATGTAGTCGAGCGTGGCGATGATCTCGAAGGCGCCCTTGTAGCCGTGGCGCTTGACGCCATCGAGCCATTTCGGATTGACCACGCGCGAGCGCATCACCCGCGACACCTCTTCCTCGAGCGTGCGCGTCACCGGCCGTTCGGGCCGTGAATGGTCGGAATGATAGATCGCCGGTCGTTGCCCCGACAGTTCCGTAGCAGCAACCGTCAGCCCGCCTTCGAACTGATAGTAGTCGTCGCTGTCGAGAAGATCGTGCTCGCGATTGTCCTGGTTGTGCAGCACCGCCTCGGTGTCGCCGAGCCGACTGGCAAGGCGTTCGCGCTCGGGCACACCCGCAGCTTCCGCGCCATAGGCATACTGGCCCCATTCGAGAAAGACCTTGGCGAGATCGCCGGCATCGGTCCATTTGCCTGAATCGATAGGCCCCTGCAATCCGGCGCCATAGGCCCCCGGCTTCGAGCCGAAGATACGGTGGCCTGCCTTGATGAAGGCATCCTGCTCGCTGGCGCCGGCCTTCATCAGATCGAGCGCGTCTATGCGCATGCGCGCGGCGATCGGATTCTGGTCCTCCGGCTCGTCGAGTGCTCCGATGGCGCGAATGGCACGGTCGTAAAGCGCGATCATCTGCGGGAAAGCATCACGGAAAAAGCCAGAAATGCGCAGAATTACGTCGACCCGTGGCCGTCCAAGCTTTGCCAAAGGGATGATCTCGTAGCCCGAAACGCGCAGCGAGCCCGGATCCCATTTCGGCCGCGCCCCGATCAGCGCCAGCGCCTGGGCGATGTCATCGCCTCCTGTGCGCATGTTTGCCGTGCCCCAGACCGACAGGGCCGCCGTTCTCAGCCAGGTGCCGTGATCCTGGAAATGCCGGGTGACGAGATTTTCCGCCGATTTCTGCCCCAGCTCCCAGGCCGTCGGCGTCGGTACCGCACGGTTGTCCACAGAGTAGAAATTCCGACCCGTCGGCAAGACGTCGAGCCGCCCCCGCGACGGCGCCCCGGACGGTCCTGGCGCGATGAACTTGCCGTCGAGTCCATCAATCAGCGCCCTGATTTCGTTCGGACCGGAGTCGGCGAGCCGCGGGCGGATTGTCGCTTCGATGGCCTCGTGCACAGCATGCGTGGCCTGCCAGCCCTCGGGTACTTTTGCGCCCTCGACAAGCGCTGCGGCAAGCATTTCAAGCACTTCGACGACATCGCCCTTTGTGCGGATCACCAGACCACTGTGTCTGTCGGCGTCTAGAGCACCCAGCGTCGCAAGTTCCGGTACCGGATCGGGCCCGTCCCATTTTGCACCGAGATCGCAGGTCAGAGGATCGAAGCCGAGCTTCAGGTCATCGCTCAACGCCCTGATCAGCGATGCGTCTCCTGGCCCTTCGCCGCGTGGCACCCGGGCCAGCGCCACGATCAGGTCGCGTTCGAGCCTTCCTTCGGGACTTTGCCCGAAAACATGCAACCCGTCACGGATCTGGGCTTCCTTGAGATCGCACAGGAAGGTGTCGATGCGGTCGAGGGAAGCGTCGCTGTCGTCGGCAATGCCGATATCGCGGTCGAGCGCGGTATCGCGGGTGAAATCGAGGATGCGTTTCCTCAGACCCGCCAACCGTCGCCGGTCCATGCCCGAGGCGGCGTAGTATTCGTCGAGCAGCGCTTCGAGGTCCTTGAGCGGCCCATAGGTTTCGGCGCGGGTCAGTGGTGGCACGAGATGATCGATGATCGCCGCGCCGGTTCGCCGCTTGGCCTGCGTGCCCTCGCCCGGATCGTTGACGATGAAGGGATAAAGATGCGGCAGCCCGCCCCAGAGCGCGTTCGGGTAGCTTGCTGCATCGAGCGCTACCGCCTTGCCGGGCAGCCATTCGAGATTGCCGTGCTTGCCGTTGTGGATCAGCGCGTGTGCGTCAAACACATGCCTGAGCCACAGATAGGCGGCGAGGTAGCCATGCGGCGGCACCAGATCGGGATCGTGATAGCCCGCTTCCTCGTCGAGATGATAGCCGCGCGCCGGCTGCAACAGCACGGCGATCTTGCCGAACAAAAGGACCGGCAGGTGGAAACCGTCGGATCGACAGAACGGATCGTCTTCCGGATCGCCCCAGCGCCCCGTCACCTCGTTGCGGATGGTATCCGGCAAGCTCGCGAAGAGGCGCCGGTAGTCGGCAAGCGGCAGCACGCCCGGACTGTCGCCGCGTTCCGGGTGGGCATTGGTCGGGCCGGACTGCAGGGCCTCAATCAGAGCATTGCCATTTGCCGGAAAACTGCCGTCATATCCAGCCTCGGCCAGCGTCCTCAGAATCTCGACGGTCGATTGCGGTGCGTCGTAGCCGACACCATTGGCCAGCCGCCCGTCGCGGATCGGGTAATTGGCAAGGACGATCCCAATCCGGCGCTCGTTGCGCGGTGTCTGGCGAAGCCGGATGAAATTGGCGGCAAGCTCGGCGGCCCGCGCGATGCCGTCGCCATCGGGCGCATAGGCGGCGAGTGGACATTCAGTCGCTTCGTGCCAGAAGCCTTGCGACTTGTGGCCGACAATCAACCCGCCAAGGCGCCCGTCGAGTTCGGGCAACACCACCTGCATGGCAAGATCGCGCTGCGACAGGCCCTGGCTGTCTTCAGCCCATTGCGCTTCGGGACGACCCGACTGCACCAGCTGGACCACCGGCGCGTCGATTTCGGCAAAGGGGTTATCAGTCTCGGCCAATCCGCCGAGCCCGAGCGCGAAGCCGGTGAGGTTGAGCACCACCTCCGGCGGGAAGCGGCCGAAAACCTCGCGGGCGAAGCGGACCGAGCCTTGCTGTTTCAGCGACGATACCATCATCGGCACCGGTGTCAGACCCGCCTCCCGCAGCGCCGCAATCAGGGCTTCGAGCGTTGCCGAACCGGCGCCGTCGAGCACTGCGCGATAGAAAACAATCGGCACGAAGCCCGATACCCGTGGTGTATCGCCGATGAGCGAAGCCAACCCGTCGACATCAACAAACCCCTGCCCCGGCCACCACAACCCGGCCTCGGAAAACGGCGCCGGCGCGGCTTCGGCAACGGGCTCGTCCGCCGCCAGCGCCAGCAGCATCTGCAAGGCACGGTCCATGTTGTCAGGCCCGCCGGCGGCGAACAGCGCATGAAGGTATTGCAGCTCCGATGCACCGAGGCGCGAGCGTTCAGACAGCACCGGATCGGGATTGGCGTCGCCGGGCAAGAGCGCCAGTTTTGTGCCGCATTTCTCGGCGAGTCGGCACAGCTCATCGACGCCGTAGGACCAATAGGCAGCCCCGCCGAGCAGGCGCACGACGATCAGGTCGGCATGGCGGACGGTGTTTTCGAGCCAGAGATCGACAGAAAGATTGTGGCTCAGGCGCATGATGTTGGCGAGCCGCACATCGGCCGTGCCCCTGCGGTCAACCGCCGCCGCCAGCGCCGCCAGTTCGCTGTCCGCCGCCGAGGCGAAGACGATCCGCCCCGGCGTCTGGCCGAGGTCGATCGCTTCACCGTCCTGCTGGATGGCGCCGGCGCGTGCCGCGAGAAGATGCATCAGAATCCATCCTGCAAGGCGACGCCGGAGATGGCGCCGGCCCGGGACTTGCGCCATGATGGCGCCATGTCACGCCATTTCCTGCTCGCCGCCCGTATCCTGTCCATTTTCACCATTCTCGTTCCGGCGCTGTTCGCGCTCGACGTGTTGCAGTCCGGTGCCTCGCCACAAAGCATGTTGGTCGGACTGGTGATCCAGTCGAGCCCGGCTCTGGTTCTCGGCGTGCTCGTCGCCGTCGCCTGGCATGCACCCGTTCCGGGGGGCATCATCCTGGTCCTGATCTCGGGCGTTCCGTTCCTGCTGCTGCCGATCCCCTTCCCGACCAATCTCCTGTTCTCCGTGCCGCCGTTTCTTGCCGGGGCGCTGTTCATCGCCGGCGGAACGTCCAAGAGCTAGAATGCGCGGCCAGTCGGCTACCCCGGCGTTGGCCAAGGCTCCGCCTGGAAATGACCGGCCTAGACGGCTTGCAGGGCCGCCAAGATGCCTTCCTTTTGCAGCGGGCTTTCGCCGATCACCACCAGCGAGGTCTGGCGCGTTTCTTCCGGACGCCAGGGTCGGTCGAACCATGTGGTTATGCGCGGACCGACCGCCTGTACCGCCAGCCGCGCCTCGGCGCCGGCAATGGCGGCAAAGCCTTTCAGGCGCAGAATGTCGTGGGCGCGAATGACCGTCTCGATACGGGAGATCAGTGCCGCCTTGTCGGCCTCCGCCGGCAGGCTGAGCGAGAAACTGTCAAAATCATCATGCTCGTGCGGTACGCCTTCGTGTTCGAGCTCGTGCAGGCTGTCGCGGCCGCCCATGTCGTCCTCCGAGGCCAGGCCCAGCCCGAGCAGCGCCGTCGGATCCACCTCGCCGTTGCGGGCGGCGATAACGCCGGTGCCGGGGCGCATATGCGGCCGCAGCCCCTCAATCACCGTCTCGACCCCGCCAGGCGCGAGCAGGTCGGTCTTGTTGACCACCACCAGGTCGGCGGCCGACAACTGATCCTGGAACAGTTCTCCCAGCGGTGTGGCGTGGTCGAGCATCTTGTCGGCCTTGCGTTCGGCGTCGATCGCTTCCTCGTCAGCGCCGAACCGGCCTTCACTCAATGCCATGGCGTCGACAAGCGTTACGACGCCGTCGACGGTGACCGCCGCCTTGATCTCGGGCCAGTTGAAGGCACGGACCAGCGGCTGTGGCAGCGCCAACCCGGAGGTCTCGATGATGATGTGATCGGGCTTGTCGTCGCGGGCCAGCAGGCCGGAAATGGCCGGAATGAAGTCCTCGCCCACGGTGCAGCAGATGCAGCCATTGGAGAGTTCGATCATATCCTCGGCGCGGCAGGTATCCGAGCCGCAGCTCTCCAGCACCTCGCGGTCGACGCCGACATCGCCGAATTCGTTGATGATCAGCGCCAGGCGCTTGCCGTGCGAGTGGGCGAGCAGATGGCGGATCAGTGTCGTCTTGCCGGCGCCCAGAAAGCCGGTAACGATGGTGGCAGGGATCTTTCCCGGCATGATTTGGCTCCGAAAAGGAAACGGGCGCGCCCCGCAAACAACGAGGCGCGCCAAACGATCGGGTTGAAGGATCTCAGACGAAAAGCCGCGGCGTCACCAGGCCGGTCTTGGCGAGCCCGCGCACGCTCTTGGCGCCGGCAAGAACGGCGAGATCGATCAGCGGCTCGGCCAGAACGACGAGCATGTAGGCGCCGCCGAAGGTCACGATCGAGGTGAGGTTCTCGGCCCCGAAACCCTGGCCGTACAGAGCCCAGAAACCGACCCACAGAACCACACCGCCCTGATAGGCCGTCGAGAGCTTGAGGGCCTGCATGTAGGTGATGTCGACGTAAGCCGTCGCCTTGGGAATGATGCGGTCTGCCAGCGCCTTGATGGCAATGAGCGGCACGATCAGCGTCGTCACGTTGGCAAAGAATTGCGGCAGGTCGAACGGCGCGAAGAACAGGCCCTGGATCAGAAGGCCGAGCGCAAGCCCGATGGCCGCCGGCGCTGCCCCGAAGATCAGCAACAACGTCGTGCCGAGGATGAGATGCACTTCGGACACCCCCACCGGATAGTGCGGCAGCAGCTCGAAGAAGGAGAAGACCGCTGCCGTCGAAAGGAAGGAGCGGGCGGCGAGCGAGACAAGGCCTTTTTCCTTGATGGCGTCCCAAGCATATTTCGCCGTACCCGCGGCGGCGGCGGCAGACGTGGCATAGGCGAGAATCATCTTGGCGGGGTCGATCAAACCGGGTTCGATATGCATGAAGGTGTTCCTTGATTGGATTTGGGTAACGACAAGACCGCTCCGGAGCGCCAACACCGGAACGCGAGGCGCACGAAGCGCCGGCGATGGATTCAGCCTGTGTGATTGTTCATGCATGCCTCCGCCTGTCCCACCGACAGATGAGTGTTGATCGGGCGATTGGCAGGTCTCCTGGCTTACGGTGTGCCTTTCGGCATGATCCTTTGCCGGAAACCGGTTCCCGCTTTCGCAGGGGATCATTTGTTCGGCTCTGCCCCTTCCCGGCCATGCGGCCAGTGGGATATGCAAAGCCTCACCGCTTACAGTTGCGGGGGCAGCCACGGATTCGGTCCCTGATGGGTACGCCTCACCGTGTTCCCTTTTCATCTCCGCGTCGTTTCGGACGCAGAGAACCAATACGGGAACTAGGGATGGCACGCATCGGGCCGATAGGCAAGCCGCACCGGGAACAGGGGAGACGCCACGTGGAAAAGATCTCGTTCGAGCGCGAGGAAAAACGGGCCTTGGTTCGCAAGGTGCAGGCCTATTTCGCCACCGAACTCGACGTCGAGATCGGCGATATCGGCACTGAGCTGCTGCTCGATTTCCTGCAGGAGGAGATCGGCGCCTTCTACTACAACAAGGGCTTGCACGACGCCCAGATCGCGTTCCGGCAGCAGGTCGAAAGTTTCGACGACGCCATCTATGCGCTGGAGAAACCGGAAGCGCTGCGGGGCTGACGGGCTTTCGGCATCGAAAATGCGCGAAACGCTCTAGCCGATTTCGATTCCCTTGAGGAAGAACGGCACGAAGATCAGCGGCCCGATGCCGAGAACGGCATAGACCATGACCTCTTCCCAGGCGATCGGCAAGCCGAAGACCGGACCGAGCAGCGTCCCGATCAGCACCGACAGTCCCAGCGTCGCCAGCTTGATCACGAGCGGCAGCGCAAGGATGTCGCCAAAGCGCGCACTGCGCCACAACAGCACCGCCTCGATGCCGAGAAGCGGTAGGATGAAACCGAGATCAAGCACGAAGATCGTGCCGCCGGCGGGCGCCTCGTGTGTCGCCATTGCCGGTACCAGGATTGACATCCACAGCCCGACGAACATGACGACGAACAGGACAAAGAGCACTGCCAGAGCCCGGCGCGGCGGCTTGGCGCCATGGCGGTAGCGAACCGAGTCCTTGTCGAGACAGAAAAAGAAGGAAATCAGCGCGTATACCGACGCGCCGGCGATGAAAAGGTAAGCGAGATAGAGCCCGTTATAGACGCCCTCGAAGGCATAAAGGGCGTAGGCATAGAACAGGTAGCCGACGAGCCCGAGCCAGATCAGCCAGGCCGTCTGCCGGCGCCGGTGGGCATAATAGAGCGTGGCGACAAGCCCGAGCGCGGCACACAGCGAGATAATGTCCTGACTCAGAGTTCCCGGCAGAAGCGCATCCGGCGTCATTGGCCGATAGATGTCGGGATAGGAAATTCCCATGCCGGCGGCGGCGAGCACAGCCGCGGCAATGGCGATCGACAGCGCCGTCAGTACGCGCTCGGCGGGCCGGTGGAACATGGTTCTCCCTCTCGGCACGAAACGTTACGCCATACTATCGCACGGCCAGAGACCGGACGTCGGTTTGCACCCTTGCGCCCTACCCGCCCGCTCAGGCGGGAATGGTCAGCTTCTCGCGCAGGACCTGCCGGTTCTCCACGAGATCGGCGATCGTGTAGGAATCAAGCTCACGGAAAAAGGCCTGCAACGCCTCGGTCAAGGCATCGTGGAACTTGCAGACATCCATCAGCGGGCAGTCCTCGACCGGCCCGTCAAAGCATGGTGCAAGCGCAAAACTGTCTTCTGTCAGGCGAATGGATTCGTACACGGTAATCTCGCTTGCCGGTCGGGCGAGGCGAATGCCGCCTTTCCTGCCGCGAACCGTGGCCAGAACCCCGTTCTTGACCAGTGGCTTAATCAGTTTGAATAAAAACGCTTCGGAAATGCCAAACGCCTTGGAGATTGAACTCACCTGGCTAAGATTTGGCTCATTGAGCGCACAATATATCAGAGCTCGTACAGCGTAGCTCGATTGCTTGGTCAAGCGCATGACCGATCGTCCTCTTGCTCCTCAGTGAGCGCTGACTTAGCTAAATGCATGAATCCATTCAAGTGTCAGCTAATATTCGGAGTACCGACATTTTCGGATGCCGTACGTCCAATTTCCACAATAGCATCGAAAAAGGCCAGAAATCCTGACTTTCTGACCCCTGTGGCAAATGGTTGCGGGGCGGCGCCATCCGCATAGCGGTTCATCCCTGGCGGCGGCTCACTCGCCTTCGAGTTCTTCGCGCAGCACCTCGAGTTCGAGCCATTCCTCTTCAGCGGTGGCGAGCTCGGCGCCTGCCGTTTCCAGATGCTTGCTCAGTGCCGCGAACACATCAGGGTCGCGCGCAAACAGATCGGGATCAGCGAGCTTTTCCTCTGTGGCGCGCAATTCGGCATGAAGGGCGTCGATTCGGCCCGGCAGAGTCTTGAGGGCGTGCTGCTGCTTGAAGCTCAGCTTCCTCTTGCGTTCAGGCGCCGGTGCCGCCGGTTTCGGCGCAAGCTTGCGGGCAGGCTCCTCGGCCGCAGCCCTTGTCCGCGCCGCAACTCCAGCGCCACGCTGGGCCACCATGTCGGCATAACCACCGGCATATTCGATCCAGCGCCCGTCGCCGTCCGAAATGACGATCGAGGTGGCGACGCGATCGAGGAAATCGCGGTCGTGGCTGACAACGATCACCGTACCGGGATAGTCGGCGACCATTTCCTGCAGCAGGTCGAGCGTTTCCAGATCGAGATCGTTCGTCGGCTCGTCGAGCACCAAGAGGTTCGAGGGCAGAGACAGCGCCCGTGCCAGTGCCACACGGGCACGCTCGCCACCGCTCAACCGGCTGACGGCGGTGCCGGCCTGCTCGGGAGTGAACAGGAAATCCTTCATGTAGGAGGCGAAATGGCGCTTGTTGCCGTTGATCTCGATCCAGTCGGAATTGCCGCCGGTCAGCGCGTCCTTCAGCGTGGTTTGCGCGCCAAGGCTCTCCCGGCGCTGGTCGAGCATGGCCATGTCGAGATTGGTGCCGAGCTTCAGCGTACCCTCGTCCGGCTCGAGTGCCCCGGTCAGCAGCTTGATCAGCGTCGTCTTGCCGGCCCCGTTCGGGCCGACGATGCCAAGCCGGTCGCCACGCATGATGCGGGTGGTGAAGTCCTTGACGATCGGGCGCTCGCCAAAGCTTTTGGTCAGTCCTTCAGCATCGATGACGATCTGACCGGAGGTTTTCCCCGACGCCACTGACATTGCGACATTGCCGGTCGCCTTCTTGGCGTCGCGGCGTTTCTGCCTGAGGTCGGCCAGTTCGGCCATGCGCCGGACGTTGCGTTTACGCCGCGCCGTCACGCCATAGCGCACCCAGTGCTCCTCGCGCACGATCTGGCGGTCGAGCTTGTGCTGGGCCGCTTCTTCCTCGTCGAGCACCTCGTCGCGCCAGGCTTCGAACCCGGCAAAACCCTTGCTGAGGGTGCGGGCAGTGCCGCGGTCGAGCCAGACCGTCTGCCGCGTCAGATCGGTCAGAAACCGCCGGTCGTGGCTGATCAGCACATAGGCCGAGCGCAGGGAGGCCAGCTCGGCCTCGAGCCATTCGATCGCCGGCAGGTCGAGATGGTTGGTCGGCTCATCGAGCAGAAGGATATCGGGTTCGGGCGCCAGCGTCCGGGCCAGGGCCGCGCGCCGCGCCTCGCCGCCCGACAGCGTTGTCGTCTTCATCTCGGCATCGAGCCCGAGATGATCGATGAGATATTGCGCCCGGTGCGAAGGATCGCCCCCGGTCAGACCGGCAGCGACGAATTCGTGCACGGTCTCGAAGCCAGTGAGGTCCGGTTCCTGTGGCAGGTACCTGAGTGTTGCCCCCGGAGAGGCGAAGACCTCGCCGGAATCAGGTTCGACGATGCCTGCGGCGATCTTCAAAAGGGTCGACTTGCCCGAGCCGTTGCGCCCGACCAGCGCGACACGGTCGCCGGGCCGGACGGAAAGGTCGACGCATTCAAGCAGCGGCGTGCCGCCGAATGTCAGGGCGATATTCTTGAGGGCTAAAAGCTCGGCGGCCATACGGATCCGTTTGACGGAGTGCGATTCGGCGAGGGTTTAGCGCGACCAATGGTCTTCCGCAACGAAACCCTTCGCCACTAGACCAGCACCCCAAAGCCGCGCCAGACGATCCATGCGCCGATGATGAGCACCACGGCCGAGAAGATGAAGCGCAATGCATTGCGCGACTTGCCGAGCCATTTGCTGACAAGGGCGCCGACCAGGCCGCCCGCCGCGCCGCCGGCGATGAACAGGAGCGCCAGCTTCCAGTCGACAAGGCCCGATATGGCGTAATTGGTCGCCGTCGTCGCGCCGAAGGCGAAGACCGAGACCAGCGAGGTCGCCGTGGCAAAGGCCAGCGGCATGCCGGTCGCCAGCATCAGCCCCGGCACAATGAGAAAGCCGCCCCCGATGCCGAAAAAGCCGGAGAGCACGCCGACGCCGAACCCGGCCGGGATAAGCCGCGGCAGCAGTTTGCCGGCCGTGTCGGAAGATAAGCGGATCTCGGCATTGCCGCCGCCCGACTTGCCGAGAAGCATGGTGCCGCCGACAACGAGCATCAAAAGGCCAAAAAGCACCAGTAGCTTTTCACCATCGAGCGTCTTGGCAACGCTCGAACCGGCCCAGGCCCCGAGCATGCCGGAAACGGCGAAAACGGACGCACATTGCCACTTCACCCGTCCCGCGCGTGCGTGCGGAATGAGGTTGATCAAAGCGGTCAGCGCCACGGCCATAGCCGAGGTGCCAAGTGCCACCTGCGCCGGCGAGACACCGACGACATAGACCAGAAGCGGCACGGCAAGAATGGAGCCGCCACCACCGATAAGGGCGAGTACCAGCCCAACGAGTGCGCCGCTCAGCGGCGCCAGAAGATCAACAAAGGTCATTTTTCTCGTGGCTACAATAGATGGTGTGCAAGGACCCGAGCAGATCCTCTATGCGCGGATCGGCAAGCCGGTACCAGATCGTCTGGCTGTCTCGGCGGGTGGTGACCAGCCCTTCGGACCGCATCTTTGCCAGATGCTGGCTGAGGGCCGACTGACTGAGCTCGACCGAGTCGGCAAGCGTGCCGACATTCATTTCGCCAGCCTGCATCAGCCGGCACAGGATGACGAGGCGCTTGCCGTTACCCAAGGCCTTGAGGGTTTTGCCCATGGTGTCGGCCTGGCCCTCGAGATCCGCAATGTCTTGACTCAGCATTTTAGTGCTCCGCTAAAAAAGCACTTGCTTTATAAGCACAGTTGAATATATAGGTCAACCAACGAAGCGCGAAACGCCGCGCACAACACCAGTTCCGGAGACGACATCATGTCCAAGCCCGTGATCGAAGCCTTCTTCGACAATCCGACTAACACGATTTCCTATCTTGTCGCAGATCCCGAAACGGGTGAGGCCGCCGTCATCGACCCCGTGCTCGATTACGATCACAAGGGTGGTACCGCCGATACCCGCTCGTGCGAGCGCATTCTCGCTTACGCCGAGGACAAGGGCTACAAGATTGTCTGGGCCCTGGAGACCCACGCCCATGCCGACCACCTGTCCGGTGCACCTTTCTTCAAGGCCAAGACCGGCGCCAAGATCGGCATCGGCGAGAACATCACCAAGGTGCAGACCATTTTCCGCCCGGTGTTCAACGCCACGGACCTGAAGACCGACGGCTCCGATTTCGACCATCTGTTCACCGATGGCGAAACCTTCAAGATCGGCAACCTGACCGGTGAGATCATCCATAATCCGGGCCACACGCCGGCCGACATCTCCTACAAGTTCGACGACGCCGTGTTTGTCGGCGACACGCTGTTCATGCCCGATTTCGGCACGGCCCGTGCCGACTTCCCCGGTGGCGACGCCCATCAACTTTACCAGTCGATCCAGAAGCTTCTGGCCCTGCCCGACGAAACCCGGCTGTTCATGTGCCATGACTACAAGGCGCCGGGCCGAGACGAATATGCCTGGGAAACCACCGTCGCCGCCGAGAAACAGAACGTGCATCTCAAGGACGGCGTCACCGAAGACGAATTCGTCAGCATGCGTGAAACGCGCGATGCGACGCTTGCGGCTCCGACGCTGCTGTTGCCCTCGATTCAGGTCAACATCCGCGCCGGCCGCTTCCCCAAGGCCGAGAACAACGGGGTCCACTACCTTGTCGTGCCGGTCAAGGCCAAGGATGGCAAGGACGCCATCGTCGCCGCCTGACACCCGAACCCAACACACAGCAACCCTGAAAACTCCCGCACAGGACAAAACATATGAGCTTCCTCCAGTCCCTCATGGGTGGCCCGTCGACCGGCACCCAGGTCCAGACCATTACCGGCAATTCCGCCGTTCAGTTCTTCGGTGACAAGGACACCGTCTTTGTCGACGTGCGTTCGCTCGGCGAGATGCAGATGTCCGGCACCATCAAGGGCGCCGTGCGTGCGCCGCTGCCCGAATTCATGAACCACGCCCGTCCCGACGGTTCCGGCAAGCTGCCGGCGGCCGACGCCGGCAAGCGCATCATCGTCGTTTGCGCCTCGGGTGCCCGTTCGGGCGCTGCCTGCCAGCAGCTGGTTCAGCTTGGCTATACCGATGTCGCCAATCTCCGGGGCGGCATCGGCGCCTGGGCTCAGGCCGGGGGGGCCATGGAGCGCTAGTACCTTTTTCGCTCCAGCTCAGGTTAGGCCCGCGCCATCGGGGTGGCGCGGGCCTATTTTATGCCGGACGTCTCCGCGAGCGAGACAACGGCAAAGACTGGCAGGAACCTAGATCAGCCCGCGTATGTACGCGACACGGACGATCTGCTCATCGCTTTGCGCGCCGAGCTTCTTTCCAGCCGAGACCATGTACATCCGGACGGTCGACAGCTTGTCGTGCAGCCTGTCGGCGACCTGTTCGGCGCTAAGGCCCAGGGCAAGCAGCCGCACGATCTGCAGTTCGCGCGGTGAGAGGACGAAGGAATCGAATGTGTACCACCGGTCTCCGACCCTACCGGCCTTGAACAGGGCTGCGGCGCGTCGGCCGATGATGTCCGCTGCAAGCTCCATCAATGCGTAGTGCTCGTTCAAGAACGCCTGTCCGTGTTCGCGCTCGAGTTCGCTCCGAAAGGTGATCGAGGTCGAGAAGGCTTCGCCGGCAACGGACACGGGGAAATAGGCGAGGCCAAAATAGCCATCCTTTTCCATCGACTCGAGCATGCGTGAGGCATTGCCCTTCCGCCAGGCTTCAGTCACACCGAATCCCCAGCCCAGCAGTGCCGGCTCCCTGGCGCCGAAGATCCGCGGGATGAGCGGATCGCTGCGCTGCATGTTCTCTTCGAAATAGCGTGAAATCGCGGCCTCGTTCATGCTCGACGAGACACCGACGAGCTTTGCCCGTGCGTTGTCGAACACCGCACAATTGACCGCGCCCGCGCCGATTTCCCTGCCGAAGTCCGCCGCGATCCGGAACAGGCTCGGGTAGTCGGCGACGGCCTCAACAGCCCGTCTCAGCACCTGCACCTTGTCCACATGGTCACGCGAAATCTTCGTATGAGTCTTTGTCTGAAAAACAGGGGAACTATTTGGACCAGGCGCCAGCATTGCTGTTTTCCTTGAGAAATTTCCTCGGCGAATCTGTTTAGCTCAAGTTTCAGTACTTTGCACGCGCATGCATCGAGACACCGGTATTCGACTCCTCAGGCAGGTCCCGCACGCCGCCGTCCGATATTGCGGCGCCTCATCCTTCCCGTCGGTTCGAGCAGGTTGCCAACGGCAAGTTCGGCTCGACCTAGCGACCTCGCCAGCCCCCGGGGGAGGCATCTGTGCATGGTTCCAAATCGATGGGCCATCGAGCGCCAGATCATTTTACCTCCCGCGCCAGACATAGAGAGTTTATCCGGGACGGCATTCTGCAAACACTCGACTAGTTCAGCAGTCGGTAGAAAATATACAAGTTGTTATTTCCACTTCTCTGCGCATCACTTGGAATAACACGCTGCGCCGCAGAAGAACGACCACCTCTCTATGTTGACGACAGAGGACACCCTTCAGACCGGATGAAGCTTCCGCCAGCCACCGCAATGAAGGGCAATATGTAGCTAGAGGGCGTCGAGGGGATTCTGGGAAAAGAAGTTCATCATCTCCAAGACCGCCATTCGCGGCATTATCACCTATGCCAACGATGTCTTCCTGCGAATTGCGGAATGCCGCCTGCGCGAACTGGTCGGCAAACCGCATTCGATGATACGACCGGCGGCCATGTCGCGCGCCGCTTTCATGCTCGTGTGGAACAAGCTGCACGCCGGTGACGAAATCTTCGTCTACGTCGTCAACAAGACCAAGGACAACAACCATTGCTGGGCAACTGCGCAATTGATGCCGACCATCGATGAAACGGACCAGGTTGTCGGCTTCCATTCGAACCGGCGCAGCCTCCGGCGCGAAGCGCTCGACGCCATTTCGTAAGTCTATGATCTGGTTCTTGCCGAGGAGGCCGGACTTGAAACGGCAAGCCAAGCAGAGCCTTGCCGCCGGCTACGCCCTTCCCACCAGCCTGATTGCCGATACCCGCATGGAATATTGCGAGTATGTCCGGTCTGTTTTTTTAGCGCAGCTTGGCATTGTCGGCATCACCAGCGAAACCCAGGCGCAGGCCGAAGCGATCGACCAGGTCAGTGTCTCCGTCCGGCATATGGACGAGATGACCCCGCACAACGCTGCCCTGGTCGAATAGACCAATGCCGCCATCGAGCAAACCGAAGCCCAGGCCTTGGAGCTTGACAGCATCATCGAACTGTCACGCTGACAGGATCGCAAGCGGCAAAAGCGGCCTGACAGCGCCGCGGCAAACGGCCCCGGACGCTAGCGGCGGTACCACTTGCCTTTCCCTCCCTTCGCTCCTATAAACCCGGCTTCGAACCGGGTGCGCCGGCCGAAAGGCATGCCGTGCGGACCGAATAATGCTCGCCCCAAGGGGCATACAGAAAGCAGCAAAATGCCGAAGATGAAGACCAAGTCGGGCGCCAAGAAGCGCTTCAAGATGACGGCGTCTGGCAAGGTGAAGGCCGGCGTTGCCGGCAAGCGCCACCGTCTGATCAATCACAATGCCAAGTATATCCGCACCAACCGCGGCACCAAGGTGCTGACGGACGCGGATGAGGGCATCGTGAAAAAGTACATGCCGTACAACCGCTAACGCCACGGAAGGAGCAAGCACATGGCTCGCGTCAAACGGGGCGTTACCAATCACGCCCGTCACAAGAAGACATTCAAGGCAGCCGAGGGCTATTACGGCCGCCGCAAGAACACCATCCGCACCGCCAAGGCGGCCGTGGACAAGGCCGGCCAGTACGCCTATCGCGACCGCCGCGCCAAGAAGCGCAATTTCCGCTCCCTGTGGATCCAGCGCATCAACGCCGCCGTGCGTTCGCACGGAATGACCTATGGCCGATTTATCGACGGCCTCGGCAAGGCCGAGATCGCCGTTGACCGCAAGGTTCTGTCGGATCTGGCGATCCGCGAGCCGGAGGCCTTCGAAGTTCTCGTCGCCAAGGCGAAGGCCGCGCTCGGTTATCTCGAAGGCGTGGAAAAGACCACGCACGAGCGTATTTCGGCGTAGGCATCGCACTGGCAGGAATCTGCCGAGGCCAAATCAAAGGCTCTGCTTCACCTCTTGGGGTGGCGCGGGGCCTTTTGCTTGTCTACAACCACTCCGCGCAAACGCCTTTTTGGAATCCGTCATGACCTCTTCCGACCTCGACACCCTCAAAGCCGACCTTCTGATCCAGATCGCCGCCGCCGACGACGCAGCCGCGCTCGATGCCGTTCGCGTCGGGGCGCTCGGCAAGAAAGGCTCGGTCTCGGCCCTGCTGGCCACACTCGGCAAGATGACCCCGGACGAGCGCAAGGTGATGGGTCCGGCGCTCAACGGCCTCAAGACCGAGATTGCCAAGACAATCGAAACGCGCGGCGCCGAATTGCAGGCCAAGGCACTCGAAGCCCGGCTCGCCGCCGAACGCGTCGATGTCACCCTGCCCCTGCCCAAGACGCCAACCTCTCAGGGCCGTGTCCATCCGGTCAGCCAGGTGCTCGACGAATTGACCGCGATCTTTTCCGACATGGGCTTCTCGATCGCCGAGGGTCCGGACATCGAGACCGACTACTACAATTTCACCGCGCTCAACTTCCCCGAAGGCCATCCGGCCCGGGAGATGCACGACACCTTCTTTCTGAAGCCGGATGCCCAGGGCAACCGCAAGCTGTTGCGCACCCATACCTCGCCGGTCCAGATCCGCTCGATGCTGAGGACCAATGAAGGTGCACCGGCGCCGTGGGTCTCGACCGCCATCGAGCCGCCGATCCGCATCATCGCGCCGGGCCGCACCTATCGCCACGACAGCGACCAGACGCACACGCCGATGTTCCACCAGGTCGAAGGTCTCGTGATCGACAAGTCGAGCCATATCGGTCAGCTGCGCTGGGTACTGGAAACCTCGCTTGCCGCCTTCTTCGAGGTCGATCACGTCAAGACGCGTTTCCGCCCGTCCTTCTTCCCCTTCACCGAGCCGTCAATGGAAGTCGACGTCCAGTGCGACCGCTCCGGCTCGGAAATCAAGATCGGCGAGGGCGAGGACTGGCTCGAAATTCTCGGCTGCGGCATGGTTCATCCCAATGTTCTGAGGAATTGCGGCCTCGATCCCGATGTCTACCAGGGCTTTGCCTGGGGCCTCGGCATCGACCGCATCGCCATGCTGAAATACGGCATGCCGGACCTGCGCGCCTTCTTCGACGCCGACCAGCGCTGGATCGACCACTACGGCTTCCGCCCGCTCGACTTGCCGACCCTGTTCGGGGGCCTTGCGAGCTGAGATGACCCTCCCCGACCGCTACAAGGACGCGGTGCAGTTCTCGTTCGGCGATTCCCCGGAACTCGCCGACGAGCTGCTGGCGCTCGTCCTCAGTGGCAGGAAGACCGCGACCTGCGGCGCCTTGCGCGATATCGAGGCGGGCGAACCGATGCCTGTCGTCGGACGCCGCGACGTCGTTCTCGACGGGCGCGGTGAGCCGGCCTGCGTTCTCGAAACGATTGAAGTCACGCAATGCCGGTTCGACGACGTCTCCGAGAATTTCGCCGTCGCCGAGGGCGAAGGGCCCTATGACGAATGGCGCGCTGGCCATATCGATTTCTTCACCCGCAATGGCGGCTGGTCGAGCGACATGATGCTGGTCTGCGAGCGCTTCCGGCTGGTGGAGGTCATCGAATGACCCATGTCTCCGAAGAACGCGTGAGCTTCGTTGTCACCGACATCGAGACGGACGGTCATTCGCCGCTCCGTAATTCGATGCTGAGCTTTGCATCGGTGGCGGTCGACTACGAGGGTAACGAACTCGGCACGTTCGAAGCCAACCTGATCCCGCGCGCCGACCGCACCACCGATCCGCGCACCATGGAGTGGTGGCAGACCCAGCCCGAGGCCTGGGCCGCGGCAACCGCCGATCCGGAGCGTCCCGAGGACATCATGCCCTCCTATGCTGACTGGATCGAGGCTCTGCCGGGATACCGGGTCTTTGTCGCCGCGCCACTGATGTTCGACGGGCTGTGGATGGACCACTATCTCGATACCTACGCTGAGACCCGCGCCCTTGGCGGCCCCTACACGGGCCGGCAGATTTTCCGCGGCGGCGGGGTGTGCCTTTACACCATGGCGGGCACGCTGCGCGGCCAGGACTATCTCAACTGGGGCATGCAGCGCGCACCAAAGTCGTGGTATGGCGACATCCAGCACACCCACAAGGCCATCGACGACGCCCGCGGTTTCGCCAACGTCATGGTGAAACTGTTCGAGATGAACGCCGCCCTGCCCAAGATCGACAACGAGACGGGAGCCTACTCATGAAGCGCCTCCTGATCCTTGCCGCCACGCTTGCCATCGCCGCGCCGGCTCTCGCCGAGGACGGCACCTATCGCTGCATGGCCGAAACGGTCACGCACTGGTCGGGCGACAAAACCGGCACCGTCGAATCCCTGCCGCCGAGCGAATACGAGATCGGTTTCATGATCACCGCCGACAGCGACTGGGCCAAATCGATCACCAGCGGCGAGCGCTTCGCCATCGAGATGCAGCCGGGCGTGACCGACCAGCTGCTCGTCACCCGCGAGGACGGCCGATTTAGTCTGCGCATCGACCTCGATGCGCGCCCATTGCAATTCGCCGGCCTCGGCACCACTGCCCTGATGACCGGCACCTGTTTCTTCGAACCCCGGACGACAAAATGAAATTCACACTCGACTGGCTCAAGGATCACCTCGAAACCGACGTCCCGGCCGAAACCATCATCGAAACCCTCACCACCATCGGCCTGGAGGTCGATACGGTTGAGGATCAGGCGAAACTGCTCGAGCCGTTCGTCGTCGCCCATGTCGTCTCGGCGGTGCCGCACCCCAATTCAGACCACCTTAACATCTGCATGGTCGATGATGGCAGCGGAACGCCGATCAAGGTCGTATGCGGCGCGCCCAATGCGAAAACAGGCATGAAGGGCGTGTTCGCACCAGTCGGCACCTATATCCCGGGCACCGATTTCACCCTCAGCAAGGGCATGATCCGCGGCGAAGACTCGAACGGCATGTTGTGCTCGGAGCGCGAACTGCTGCTCTCGGACGATCACACCGGCATCATCGAATTGCCCGACGACGCCCCTGTCGGCACGCGCTACACCGAGTACAAGGGACTTGGCGGCGTCGTCATCGATGTCGAGCTCACCCCCAATCGCGGCGACTGCACCGGCATTTTCGGCATTGCCCGCGACCTGGCGGCGGCTGGTATCGGCGACCTCAAGGATCACGCCATCATGCCGGTTCCGGCGACGGCGGGCGAAACCACCATCCCGATCGAACTGCGCTTCGAGGGCGATGCCGACCCAGCCTGCAAGATGTTCGCCGGACGTCTGATCAAGAATGTGAAAAACGGCCCCTCGCCGCAATGGCTGCAGGATCGCCTGCGCGCCGTCGGCCTTCGCCCGATCAACGCCCTTGCCGATATCACCAACTACATCAGCCAGGAACGTGGGCGGCCGTTGCACGTTTATGACGCCGACAAGATTGTCGGCACGCTGCACGCGCGCATGGGCAAAAAGGGCGAGAGCTTCAACGGGCTCGACGACAAGCCGCACGAGGTCGACGAGACCATGTGCGTCATTGCTGACGATTCCGGCGTTCTCGGCCTCGGCGGCATCCTTGGTGGCGAGGAAAGCTCGTGCACCGAGGCCACCACCAATGTCCTGATCGAGTCGGCATGGTTCGAACCGGTCTCGGTGGCCCAGACCGGTCGCAAGACCGGCATCGTCTCCGACGCCCGCTACCGGTTCGAGCGCTATGTCGATCCGAGCTTCGTCAAGCCGGGCATTGAGCTGGCAACAAAGATGGCTCTCGATCTCTGCGGCGGCGAGCCGTGCGAAGTCCGCGTCGCCGGCGGCATCGAGGTGCCGGAAGTGGTCATCGATTTCCCGCTGCACGAGATCCAGCGCCTGACCGGGCTGAAGGTAGCCTTCGCCGAAGTCAAGACCATTCTCACCCGTCTTGGCTTCTGGGTGTCGGGTTCGGGCGAAGTGGTCAAGGTCGCTGTTCCGTCCTGGCGTCCCGACGTCACCCAGAAGGCCGATATCGTCGAGGAGATCATGCGCATGGAAGGCGTCGACCGCGTGCCGGTCGAGCCGTTGCCGCGCCTGACGCCGGTGGCCGAGAAGATGCTGACCCCCCTGCAAAACCGCAAGCGCCTTGCGCGCCGGGCCCTTGCTGCCCGCGGGCTCGATGAGGCCGTCACTTGGTCGTTCATTTCGGCTTCCGAGGCAGAAGCCTTCGGCGGCGGTGGCGAAGCGCTCAAGCTTGCCAACCCGATCGCCTCGGACCTGACCGACATGCGGCCATCGCTGCTTCCCGGCCTGCTCAACGCCGTCAAGCGCAACCAGTCCCGCGCCATTGCCGATCTCGGCCTGTTCGAGGTCGGGCAGGTCTTTGCCGACGACACGCCGGCAGGCCAGCGCACTTATGCAACCGCGCTTCGCGCTGGCTCGGATCCACGCACCTGGCGCGCCGACGCCCATTCGGTCGACGTCTTCGACATCAAGGCCGATCTCGCGGCGCTGCTCGACGTACTCGGCTATGACATCGACAAGCTGCAGATTGTCGCCGAGCCGGCGGACTGGTCGCATCCCGGCCGTGGCGGCCGCCTGCAACTGGGTCCGAAGAACATTTTTGCCTGGTTCGGCGAACTGCACCCGGCGCTTGTTCACGATCTCGATATTGACGGCCCGGTCGTCGGCTTCGAACTCGATCTCGGCGCCTTGCCCGAGCCCAAGAAGAAGCCGACCCGCACCAAGCCGCAGTTGCAGCTGTCCGACCTGATGCCGCTGACCCGCGACTTCGCTTTCGTCGTGGACAGCACAGTTCCGGCAGCAACGATCCTCAAAGCAGCGCAGGCCGCCGACAAGAAGCTCATCACCGGCGCCAATGTCTTCGACATATACGAAGGCGAACATGTCGGCGAGGGCAAGAAGTCGGTCGCCATCGAAGTCAGCCTGCAGCCGCGCGACAAGACGCTAACCGACGAGGACATCGAGGCGGTGACCACAGCCATTGTCAACGGCGTCACCAAGGCCACCGGCGGCGTGCTGCGTGCCTAGAAACGTTCTCTCCCTCCCCCTGCCGGGGAGGGAGATGCCAAAACGGAGCACGTGACATGACCGGCCTGCCCATCATCGCCTCGTTCTGGCACGGTCCGCTGAGCTGGCTCGAACACCTGTCGATTTCCTCCTTCGTTGCGCAGGGCCACAAGGTCGACATCTATTCCTACGAGCAGCAAGGTGAACTGCCCAAAGGCGCGGAGTGGAAGGATGCCGAGGACGTGGTGCCGCGCGAGCGCCTGTTCTTTTACAAGGGGCACGGCACGCCGGGCGCTTTCTCCGACCTGTTCCGCATGAACCTGATGCGACAGGAACGTGGCATCTGGGCCGACTGCGACGTCTATTGCGTTCGTCCGATCGATGATCTCGGAGATTATATCTTTTCATGGGAACGTCCCGGTTCGATCAATGGTGCCGTCTTGCGCATCCCCTCGGATGCGCCGCTGCTCGACGACCTGCTGTCGATCTTCGATCTCGACAACCGTCCGCTGTTCGAACCACACCTGCCGCTCGGGCGGCGCCTGGAAGTGGCGGCGCGGCGACTGTTGGGCGATCCGGTTACGCCCTCGCACATGCAATATGGCGCGACGGGGCCCTTTGCGCTCACCCATTTCGTCCCCAGGCACGGATTGATGGACAAGGTGCTACCGCGCTCAGTGTTCTATCCGGTGCTCTACAAGGATATCCCGACCCTGATGGCGCCGGGCAGCGATATCGGCGATGTCATCTCGCCGGACACCCATGGCGTCCACATCTGGCGCAGCCAGTTGACCCGGCGCGGACGCGCCGACATCGCCCTGCCGGAAAAAGGCAGCGCCTTGGCGAAGCTGATGGATAGGGCGGGGCTTAGCTCGGCGTGAGGCTCTTTCTCCCTCCCCACGAGAAGGAGGAAAAAGAGGCGGCACATCGTGCGGACAAGCTTAGCTTTTCCGCGGACCGATCATCGTCTCGGGCCGGACGATCGCGTCGAACTCTTCCTCGCTGACATAGCCGAGCCTGAGAGCCTCTTCCTTGAGGGTCGTGCCGTGCTTGTGCGCCGATTTGGCGATCTCGCCGGCCTTGTCGTAGCCGATCTTCGGGGTCAGCGCCGTCACCAGCATGAGCGAGCGCTCCATCAGCGTCTGGATGTGGCTTTCATTTGCGACGATACCTATGACGCAGCGATCGGTGAAGGAATGGGCCGCATCAGCCAGAAGCCTGACCGATTGCAGGAAGGTATGGGCCATGACGGGACGATAGACATTGAGCTCGAAATGCCCCTGTGAACCGGCAAACTGTAGTACGGTCTGATTGCCCATGACCTGGGCGGCAACCATCGTCATGGCTTCGGACTGAGTCGGATTGACCTTGCCCGGCATGATCGATGAGCCCGGTTCATTTTCCGGAAGGCTCAGTTCGCCGAGCCCTGAGCGCGGACCCGAGCCAAGGAAGCGGATGTCGTTGGCGATCTTGAACAGCACCGAGGCGGTCGAGGCCAGAGCCCCGTGGGCGAAGACAACCGCATCTTGCCCGGCCAGCGCCTCGAACTTGTTCGGCGCCGTAACGAAAGGCAGGCCGGTCAACTCGGCCATGGCGGCGGCAAAGCCGGTGGCGAAATCGACATGGGCGTTGAGCCCGGTGCCAACTGCCGTACCGCCCTGGGCCAGCTGATAAAGACCGCCAAGGCAGAGCTTCAGCCGCTCGATGGACGAGGCGACCTGCGCCGCATAGCCGGAAAACTCCTGGCCGAGCGTCAGGGGCGTCGCGTCCTGGGTATGGGTGCGGCCGATCTTGACGATATCGGCAAAGGCGCTCGACTTGTCGGCAAGCGCGACCCGCAAATGCTCGAGCGCCGGGATCAGCGTCTGGTTCACCTCGATGGCGGCGGCAACGCTCAGCGCCGTAGGGAAGGTGTCGTTGGAGGATTGGCCGAGATTGACGTGATCATTGGGATGGACCGGCTTTTTCGAGCCCTTCTCGCCACCGAGGATTTCGATGGCGCGGTTCGAGATCACCTCATTGGCATTCATGTTGGACTGGGTGCCCGAACCGGTTTGCCAGACCTTGAGGGGGAAGTGTTCGTCCCAGTTGCCGTTGACCACCTCGGACGCAGCCTGCTGAATGGCTTCGGCCAGCTTGGTGTCGAGCATGCCGAGCCGCGCATTGGTCATGGCCGCCGCCTGCTTGACGCGGCCGAGCGCCCGGATGATCGGCACCGGCATGGTCTCCGTGCCGATCGGAAAATTGATCAGCGAACGCGCCGTCTGCGCGCCATACAACCTGTCGGCCGGCACCTCGATAATGCCGAAGCTGTCGGATTCCTTGCGTGTTTCGGACATCGGATCCCTCCTGAACTTCGGGGAACCCCTGCTCCCCTCCCCTGAAAGCAAGCCCAATAGACAATATCGCGCCAAACCGGAAGCCCCTGATTGCCCCGCCGGCGCCATGACGATCTGTCATCTCCCGATTGACCCTCGAATCGTGGCATTTGCACCATCTGAGGCGGCATTCGGGCCGCCTTTCGGTTTTGGAGGCGCTTGTGGCCATTACCTATCGCTTTTCAGGCCCCGACGATCTGGAGGCCATCTGCCAGCATCGCGTTGCCATGTTCGAGGACATGAAAGCGCCGGAGGAGGCACTCGCTGCCATGGCACTCCCGTTCCGGGACTGGCTCGAGCCGCGCCTGGCCGATGGGCGCTATTTCGGCATCACGGTGGAGGCGGATGGAATCGATATCGGTCATGCCGGCGGCTTCATTGTCGACTGGCCGCCCGGTCCACGTCTGCCCATTACCGATCAGCGCGGCTATGTCTTCAATGTCCATGTCGCGCCCGCATTCCGCCGTCGCGGCATTGCCAGCGAATTGATGACCCGCATCGAGGAGATGATGCGCGCGCGCGGCATCGTCTATGTCGCGCTTCACGCCTCTGAAGCAGGTCGTCCGCTTTACGCCGGTCTCGGTTGGACTCCGACCAGCGAGCTCGCCAAGATTCGCGAGTCCCGACCGGACAGCACCACACCTGCACGCAAATAGATTGTCCTTAATCAAGGGTAACTATCTGAGATAGTTACACATACTGAAAGCAGCAAATGACGGGTTCGCCTCGCTTTCTCGCCGTTTCTTTGCCCTGCAAATCTTTGTGCAATAATCCCCGACTGTTCTCACCCGCTTTATATCAGCCTGCTTGTTCGGGTGCGCCGATAAGCGGCCATGCGTTACTATTTCGCAGACAGCGTTCATTTTTTCATTTGACCTGCTGAAATGTTGGGCACATGATATTGACGTGCCGAAGGACACTTTTGCCATGATGTCCGTACGCCCACTCCTGTCCTTGTCCCGCGCCAGCAGCGCCAGAGCCGGTTTCGCCGCCATCGAAACCGAGATTCGGTCCGAGACCGTCTCGACGCTCGGCTCCATGGGTCGCTCCGTCGAGCTGGCCCTGGCCGATCTGGCCGCGGCAAACGAGGAAGAAAGACCGGCCCTGCTGAAGGCAGCGGCCGACGAAGTCTGGGCCTATTTCGTTCAGCGTGAAATGTGCGGGATGACTGACAACAGCTCGGTGATTGCCGAGATGGGGATTCCGCAATGCGTGCTCAACCGTATCGGGATGGTCACGCACTGAACGAAGATGCCCGGCGCCCTCTTTTGGTTCCGATCTCTCATGAGTTCGGAAGCATGAGTGTTTTGATCGCGGGCGACACCGGAACGGCATCGATCCCATCCGGAAACGACAAAGGCGCAAGGCCGGCAGCCTCGCGCCTGTGAGGGCGTGCAGGCGGCAGCCTGTGCCTATTCGGCCTTGTTGGTCGAAATCCCGAAGATCTTGTACAGGGCGCACCAGCCGATGGCACCGGTCACCAGTGGAATGATGCCGATCAGCCATAGCCAGTTCCAGTCACCCAACCAGGCCGGGAATATGAAATAGATGGCAAGCATCACGATGCCGAGTACGACGCGGATCACCCGGTCGGTCATGCTTTCATTGGTCTTGAACATGGGAGCCTCCCTATTTGGCCGACTCATTATCGCATTATTGCGATGAAAAACCCTGACGCAAATCAGCGGCGTCCGCAACCTGTTCGGATTTGAAATCGCCGGCGACATCCCTATCTTGACGGATAGGACAAAACGCCATCGCACGAGGAATGGGACCTGCCATGGCCTTGCGCCCGCCGATATCCCTGGATCAGGCACGACATTCCGCCACCGGATTCGAGCGTCTTGAAACCGAGATTCTGGCGGAGGCTGCGTCCAATCTCGGACACCATGGCCGCATGGCCGAACAGGCGCTGGACCGGCTCTCGACCGCTACCGGCGATGACCGAGATGCGCTCATGCAGGAAGCCGCGGACGCAGTCTGGAGCTATTTCATCCAGCGCGAGTTCTGCGGCATGCACGACCAGGCCTCGATCATCCGGGAGATGAACATCCCGAGGTCAGTGCTCAACCGCATGGGCGTCATGAAGAGGAAATGACGGAGCAGCCGGCAGGTCCGGCTGCTCCGTCTTCGCACTTGTCAGGCTTCAGGAAAGGGACAGCCAGGTCTGGAACAACAGGCCTGTGGCAAACGAGCCGGACAGGGCGAAGGCGAGATAGGCAAGGAACACCGGCCTTCGTGCCAGCGCCCAGACGGCAATGGCGGCGGGAATGCTGGTCACGCCCCCGGCAACCATGAACGCCAGGGCAGCGCCCGGCATCATGCCCTGATCGACGAGCCCATCGACAAGCGGCAAGGCGGCAAATCCGTTGAGATAGGCCGGCACGCCGACAACAGTGGCTATTGCGATCGGTGCGATGCCGTCGCCGCCGAGAAGCCCCGAGACCGCATCGGCGGGCACATAGGCCAGCATGAGGCTTTCGAGCAAATAGGCGAAGAACAGCCACTTGCCGAGAAACCACGTGGTGTTCAGCCCGGATTTGCGGAACTTGGTGACGCGCTCAGGCTCGCGCCAGAATGCCCAGACCACGGGCCTGGGCGCACGAACCGAAGATCCGCCGCAGCCGCCATTGCCAACGCCCTCGCGCAGTGGGTCGGCGAAAATGGGCTGGCCACGCAGCAAATGCATGCCGAAACCGCCCAACAGGCCGATGCCGATTGCCGCCAACGTCTTGGCACTGGCAAATCCGACACCGAGAATGCCGCTTGTCATGACGAACATCGACGGGTCCATGATCGGCGAGGCCAGCCAGAAGGCCATGACCGGCGCCAAGGGCACGCCCATGGACAGCAACGCCGCAATGATCGGAATGACACCGCACGAACAGAAGGGCGACAGTGCCCCGACAAGCGAGGCCGCCACGATCATTGTCGCCGTGCGCCCCTGGAAGGCGCGGGCGATGAGATTGTCGGCGCCACTGGCCCCGGCATAGGCGGCCATGGCGATGGAGGCGAACAGGAACGGCGCTGTCCCGGTGAGGCTGGACACGGCAAAGCCGAGCGTCACCCCGCCCTGCTGCGGAGAGAACGCGAACAAGGCGACGAGCAGGCCGCCGACCCACAATACGAAGGGATCGAGCCTTTGCAGATGCCGACGCCAGGATGGCAGGTCGGGAGTGGAGGCGTAGGTCACTGTCTTATCTCCATATAACTAGATTATTAGTTGTATTTGGACAAAAAAGGGGGCGGCTCAGGCGACGTTTTCGTTGGCGATCCGCACCACGCCGGCACAGCACTGATCCGAGAGGAATGCCACCAGGGCCTCGCTGTGCCTGAAATCGACACGACTGATGACTTCGCGTCCCTGACGTTCCTGTTCGATCAGCCCGGCGCCGACGAGTGCCGACAGGTGGTGGGCAAGTGTCGAGGCAGGCATCGACAGATGCGCCGCGATCTCGCCGACCTTCAAGCCATCATCACCGGCCCGCACGAGCAAGCGGAAGATCTTCAGTCTTGCGTCATGCCCCAGTGCCGAGAAGGCCTTGGCAGCAGCCTTTTCATCCAGTTCCATGGCGCCAATATAACTATATTTCTAGTTTTGTAAAGATGAGAGATGCCGGCAGGCGCCGGCACCCCTGATGGCATCGGCTGCGCTAGCGCAGCCAGCCCGACGGGAGCGGATGCAGGTCCATCTGTCCACCCTTGGTCGCCGCATCGATCGCCATCAGCTCCTCGGGGGCAAAATCGAGGTTGTCGAGGGCGCCGAGATTGTCCTTGAGCTGCTCGAGATTGCGCACGCCGATCAGGGCCGAGGTCACCTCGGGACGCCTCAGCACCCAGCTCAGTGCCAGTTGCACCATCGACTGGCCACGCGCCTCGGCGATGGGCATGAGCTTCTCGACCGCGTCCAGCACGTTCGGCGCGACGTGACTGTCGCGCAGCGAGCCGCCGACATTCTCGGCACGGGTGCCCTGCTTGGCGCCGGCATTGTACTTGCCGGACAGAACGCCCTGGGTCAGCGGCGAGAAGGCGATGATGCCGATGCCCAGCTCGCCGCAGGCGTCGATGGTCTTGTCGTTCTCGATCCAGCGGTTGACCATGGAATAGGACGGCTGGTGGATGGTGCAGGCGACACCCATCTGCTTGAGCAGTTTGTGGGCGGCGCGCGTCTCGGCCTCGGGATAGCTCGAGATGCCGACATAAAGAGCCTTGCCGGCGCGGACGATGTCGGCCAGCGCGCCCATTGTCTCCTCGAGCGGCGTCTTGGGATCGAACCGGTGCGAATAGAAGATGTCGACGTAATCGAGTCCCATGCGTTGAAGGCTCTGGTCGAGGCTCGCCATCAGGTACTTGCGCGACCCGAATTCGCCATAGGGGCCGGGCCACATGCGGTAGCCGGCCTTGGTCGAGATGATCATCTCGTCGCGATAGGGGCGGAATTCGCGGGCGAGGATGGTTCCGAACAGCTCTTCAGCCGAACCGGGCGGCGGGCCGTAATTGTTGGCGAGGTCGAAATGGGTCACGCCCTGGTCGAAGGCATAGCCAAGGATCTCTGCGGCAGTGTCGTGGTCGCGACTGCCACCGAAATTCTGCCACAGCCCGAGCGAAATCGCCGGCAGGTCAAGACCTGACCGGCCCGAGCGGCGGAAGTGCATCTTGTCATAGCGGGCTGGGCTCGCGGCGTAGGTCATGGGGATCTCCCTCGGAACACGGATAGGGTCCTGCACGCACGGTTGGGACAGCGGCAGATTGCGATGAATGAGAAAGGCTAGCTCTGCCATATGTTACCGCTAACTTGCAAGGGTACGGTCGGCCTCATCCATGTCACAGTGACTTGCTATCGGAGGTGGGACGCTCAGCGGACTCCGGCGCATTGCAGAGGGGAAACAAGATGAAGATCCAGTGGCTCGGCCATTCTGCCTTCAAGATCATCGGCGAAAAAACCAGCGTGCTGATTGATCCGTTCCTGTCCGGCAACCCCAAATTCACCGGCACGCTTGACGAGGTCGGCGAAGGCGTCAGCCACATACTCCTGACCCACGCCCACAACGATCATTTCGGCGACACCATCGAGCTGATCAAGCAGACCGGTGCCACCCTTGTCGCCATTGTCGAACTGGCGAACCACGTCAAGGCGACCTTGCCGGATGCCAACGTGGTCGGCCTCAATTTCGGTGGCAGCCTTGAAACAAAAGATGGCTTTCTGGTCTCGCTGGTGCCGGCCTGGCACTCTTCGACGCTCACCCAGCCCGATGGCCGCGTCGTCAATGGCGGCATGCCGGCCGGGATCGTCCTGGGCATGGACGGGCACTCGATCTACCACATGGGCGACACCACGATCTTTTCCGATATGGAACTGGTCAACGAACTCTACGACCCCGATATAGGCATCGTGCCGATCGGCGGGCATTTCACCATGGATGCCAAAATGGCGGCGATGGCGGTCAATCGCTATTTCGAGTTCCTGACCGTGATCCCCTGCCACTACATGACCTTCCCCCTCTTGGCGCAGTCTGCCGACGAGTTCGCCGAGGCCATCGAGACGGCCGAAGTCCTGGCGCCAATGCCGATGGAAACGGTGGAAGTCTAGGCCTCGATATCAGGCCGTTCGCGGTCGTCGAGCAGCTTGACCATCTGCACCAGATCGAGCCACTTTCCGCGCTTCTGGCCGACTTCGCGCATCACGCCGGTGCTCTCGAAGCCGAACTTCTCGTGCAGTTCGATCGAGATGGTGTTGGACGCGTCGATCACCGCCACCATGGCGTGGAAGCCGTCGGAGCGCGCCTGTCCGATCAGCCAGTTAAGCAGCGCCTTGCCGACGCCATTGCCCCGCGCTTGCGGGAACAGATAGACCGAATGCTCGACCGTGGCGCGATAGCCCTCACGGGCGCGGTAGGTGCCATAGCTGCCATAGCCGAGAATTTCGCCACTGTTGGTGACCGCAACCACCACCGGAAATCCAGCGGCGCGGCGTTCGATGAACCATTCCTGGCGCTCCACCAGCGTTTCCTCATGCTCGAGCCAGATGGCATCGAGCGTGCGGATCGCCTCATTGTGGATCTCGAGCAGGGCGGGAAGGTCTTCTTCGTTGGCGTCGCGGATGATCATGGTGAATTCACTGGGCGGGACAGGAGGATACGGAGCCGGAACGGCGTCATCCTATCGCACGTTCCACGCGCGCATGCGAGGGGCCGATATGTCTCACGCCAAATTGCTGAGGAAGGCGAGGATTTCCGCGCGCACCGCCTCGGGCCGGTCGAGGTTGGCGCAGTGACCGGCGCCGGCGATCTCGCGGATCTCGAAATTGCCGAGTCCCTGCATATTGGCAAGGCTGGGTCCGAGCGCAGCATTGACGGCCCGGTCCTTGGCGCCGCGCAGCATCAGCATCGGCTTGCCGAAAGCACGGGCCGGTGCGCGCAGGTCGTAGTCGAGAAGGTTGCGCGTCACCCGCATCACCGCATCGCGGTCGATGCGCCTCAGGATCATCTCGATCAGACGCCGCGCTTCGGGCACTGACGAGGTTGCGCGCGCCGTGACGAAGGCCGTCAGCCAGGGACCGGCAAGGCGTTGGGCAAACTCGGACAAGACCGGCAGATAGCCGGGCACTTTCAGCGTTTGCGCCGTGCCGAAAGTGATCAGCGACTTCAAGCGTTCGGGTGCCGCTTCGATGATGGCATAGGCCAGGATCCCGCCGAGCGAATTGCCGACCCAATGGGTCGCCGCGATATTTTCCTGATCGAGCATGGCGACAAGATCGCCCGCCATCTCGGCAATGGTGAAATCGTCGTCGTGGCGCTCTTTGGGCGAAACCGAACGCCCGTGGCCGCGCAGATCGGGCACCAGCACGCGGAACCCCTTCGCCGCCAGCCACTCGGCGTCGGCGCGAAACTGGCCCCCCTCGGCGGCAAGCCCGTGACAGATGACCAATGGCCGCGCATCGCGGCTGCCGAAGACCGAATAGGCGATACGGAAGGCGTCGCGCTCGACAAAGCGTGCTTCCGGCATGGCGATGTCGGGTGCGGCCGTCATCAGCTGATGAGCCCTGCTTCGCGAGCCGTCGGCAGGAAGCCGCGGCTGACCGGCAGGCGCGTGCCGACACTGGTCTCGACGCTGACCTTTCCGCCGGCGCGATGCGTATTCGCCACCTGGTCGCGGGCTACCCAGTGCGAGCGGTGAATCTGCAAACCGTCCACACCCTCGGTTTCGGCAATGGCATCGGACAAGCGCATCAGCACCAGGGCCTTGCCCCTTGTCGTCACCACCTCGACATAGTGATCCGAGACCGACAGCGACACCAGGTCGCCGCGCGCGCCGACCGGCAGGCGTTCGAGCAGGCGCGGTCGTTTCTCGGCTTCTGGCATGTCCGCCGCTGCGGTCGCGGACGGAGCGTGGAATTTCATCAGGCCGAAGATCAGCGAAACGCCGGACGCGATCACCACGCAATAAACTGCCATTTCAACGAACAAGCCGCCGACGTCGGACCCGAAGGCGAGCCAGCTGACCGCGGTCACGACCCCGGCGACCGGAATTCCGGCGCCAAATCCGGCAGCAAGAATCAGCACGGCGAAGACCGGCAGCCGGCGCCTGACCGCCTGCATGCTCCAGGTTCCGAAGAACACCCCGGTCACCGACGTACTGGCGGCAATCGCCAGCCAATAAGCCAGACGCGGACCGAGCGGCAGGTAGTCATAGGTCTGGAACGGCCCCGAGATTCCGAGGATCAGCGCAAGAACGCCAATGGTCGCGAGCGCCCGCGGTTCGGTGAACACGCGGTGCACTTCACGAAGCGCGAATTGCAGACTTGTACCGGTCACGAATTCTCCAGCCCGTTCGCGAATGTGCCGTTGCCCGCCGGAAGTCTATCCGCGAATTCCTCCGCCGCAAGTCGTCAACAGCGAACAGAGCCTCCCATGATCAGCCTTGACCCCTTTCTCAACGCCCCGCTCCATGTCCAGATACACGCTATCTCTGCGCTGCAGGCGCTTGTGCTCGGCGCCTATGTCCTCAATGTCCGCAAAGGCGATCGCTGGCACCGGATCCTCGGCTATATCTGGGTCGTCAGCATGGCACTGGCCATCGGCACCTCGTGGTTCATTTCCGGCATCGCAATGTTCGGGCCATTCAGCCCGATCCACCTGCTGTCAGCCTATGCCACTTATGCCCTCATCCAGGCCGTCCGCTCGGCGCGACGCGGCGACGTAAAGGCACATCGCGGCACCATGCGTGGCCTCTATTTCGGCGGCCTGATTACGGCGGGTGTCCTATCGTTCCTGCCCGGCCGCATTTTCAACCGCTTGCTGTTTTCAGGCATCGGCGAGGACCAAGGCTTCCTCCTGGTCCTTGGCGCCGTCCTGATCGCTGCCGGCATCTACATGAACCGCACATGGCCGCGCCGGCGCCGCACCAACTGATCCCCGTCATCCCGCAGTCTGCCGAAGCTTCGGAGACCCCATGCAGTACTTTGTCGAAATCATCGCGAACACCCCGTTCTGGGTGTGGGTTATCCTCGTCGCTCTTGTGGCGCTCGGCCTCGGGCAGACCCGCACCGAACGGCGCTCGTTTTCCGGTCTTGTCATACCGGCGGTCGTTTTTGCCGTTATCGCGCTTGCCAAGCTCGGCTATGCGCGCTTCGCCGCCGATGCCCTTTTCGGCACCCTTGGTGGCGGCGTGCTCGGCATCGCGCTGATCCTGCTGACGCGGCCGGGCCGCCGCACCGAGAAACTGGCAGACGGCAGCTATCTGATCCGGGGCGAATGGATGCCGCTGGTGGTCATTCTTGTGGTCTTTGTTGGAAATTACTTCGTTGCCGTCATCTCGGCCATCGCGCCCGAACTGGCGCAAAGCACCGCAGCCGGCCTTGCCGTCGGCGCCATCAACGGCTTTTCGGCCCTGTACATGGCCGGGCGCACCATCGCCCACCTGCGTGCCGGACAAAACCGGTCGGACACGGCCTCGCGATCGCCACTGGAGGTCTGAGCCAGGTTGTTACGCGACACCAACTGCCCTCCCGCCGACGGCAGGAGGGTAATTGGTTCAGCTTTCAGGGCAGTCAGGCGTTGCCGATCAGCACGCCGGCGCCGAAGACCAGGGCGCCGCCGAGCACCACCTGAAAGGCGGCGCGGAAGAAGGGCGTGTCCATGTATTTGTTCTGGATCCAGGCGATAGCCCACAATTCGACGAACACTACGGTGAAGGCGATGCCGGTCGCCGTCCAGAAATGCGGGATCAGGTAGGGCAGCGCATGCCCCAGCCCGCCGACGGCGGTCATGATGCCGGCGGCAAAGCCGCGCTTGATCGGTGACCCGCGCCCGGTCAGCTTGCCATCATCGGACGCGGCTTCGGTGAAGCCCATCGAGATACCAGCGCCGACGGAGGCGGCCAGACCGACAAGAAAGGTCTGCCAGGTGTCGCCGGTGGCGAATGCCGCGGCAAAGATCGGCGCCAGGGTCGAGACCGACCCGTCCATCAACCCGGCGAGACCGGGCTGAACATAGGTCAGGACGAACTGGCGATGCGCCTCGCTCTCCTCGGCCGATTTCTCGTCTTCCCCGAGATGCTCGGCTTCGAGCTGGTCGGCCTTGTGCTCGTGCTTGGCCTCCTCGGCGGCGAGAGTGCCGAGCAGTTCGCGAATTTCGACATCGGTCGTCAGTTTGGCGGCCTCGACGTAGAAATTGTAGGCGCCGCGCTCCATCTCCCAGACCTGCTGGCGAATGGTGTCGATGCTGAGATTCTGCATCAGCCAGACCGGTTTGCGCGTCATGAACCCGCGCACGTGTTCGCGCCGGATCGGGATCAGGTTGTCGCCGAATTTCTTCTGGTACAGATCGAGCAGCCGGCGGCGATGCTCGTTTTCCTCCTCGGCCATGCCGTCGAAGATCTTGGCCGACGCCGGGAAGGCGTCGCGGATCTTTTCGGCGTATGTGGCATAGATGCGCCCGTCTTCTTCTTCGGCAGCGACGGAAAGCGAGAGGATTTCGGCGGCATCGAGCGAGGAAAAGTCGCGTTTGCCGGGTTCGAAAAAGCGGTTGATCATAATCGGAAATTCACGGCCGTTAGGGGAAGACGGTGCCCAGTCTAGTCGATCCCCGCACGCTGCCAATCCCCCCAATTAACGCATCTGTTGACAGGCAGCGCGCCCGAGGCGGAATATCCGCCCACTTTCTTCAGCGAACCGACATCGACGTCATTCACCTGAGCCTGCCGCAATGCGGCGGGATGTTGTGTTGCGCGGCTGCCCGACAAGGACGATTGGGGCGCCGCAAACGCTGGAAGTTACATCATGTATGCCGAACTCAAGACGTTCTTTGAACGTCCCGCTCCCTTTTCCGTCTACACCGTCGACAGCCTGTGGACCGAGCCGCACCGGGCCGGACAGATGCTCGCCTGCCATCTCGACCAGGACAGCGAACTGGCCTCGCGTCGCGCCGACCAGATCGCGACCATTGTCTCCTGGCTTGACGACCGGCTCCAATTCGCCGGCAAGCGCATCACCGATCTCGGCTGCGGGCCGGGCTTGTACGCCGAGGCGATTGCCCGGCGCGGCGGCACGGTCACCGGGCTGGATTTTTCCGCCAATTCCCTGGCCCATGCCCGAAGGCACGCCACGGCCGAAGGGCTCACCATCAGCTACCGACAGGCCGACTACCTCAAGGACCCGCTGCCCGCCGATCAGGACATCGTCATGCTGATCTATGGCGACCTGTGCCCGATCTCGCCGGAAAACCGTCATCTGCTGTTGCAAAAGATCAGACAGAGCCTCAAGCCGGGCGGCGTGTTCATCTGCGATATCTTCGCGCCCATCTGTTTCGACAGGCGCAGCGAGACCCAGAGCATCGCGCATCAACCGGATGGCGGCTTCTGGGCCCCGGGCGATCATTTCGTCATCAATGCCAGCTTCCTCTACCCCAAGATCAGACTGGCGCTCGATCACACCAGGATCATCACCTCGGACGGCGAGCACGAGGTCTACAACTGGATGCAGTGTTTCGACCCCGACACCATCGCCACCGAGATCAAGGCGGCCGGCTTCGCCAAGGTCGAGACTCTCGGTCTTTACGACGGCGGCGCCGTCAAACCGGATGATGACGTCTATATGGTGATCTCGCAGACCTGAACGCGTTTCCTCACGGTACTGGCGGAACACCTGCGCAGGTCTCGCGACGCCAGCGGTTCGCCCTTCTGGCTGAACGGATCTTCAGTTCAGCCAGAAACGGGTCTGGTCGCGAGCCGCAACGCGCCTGACTGCAATTGCCCGACATAGCCGCAGGCCGATGCCGGAACTTCCTGTTTCAGCCAGTCAGCCAGCGCGCGTACCTTTTTCGGCACACTGCGGGTTTCGGAAGTCACCAGCCAATAGCCGACACCGGTTTCGACCGGCAGATCGAATGGACGCACCAGGCGTCCGTCGCTGATCGAATCGGCGCTCATCATGTCCACCGCCAGCAAAACGCCCTGGTCGGACACGGCCGCATCGAAGGCGAGCGCATGATCGGAATAGACCGGTCCGGACGTTGCCGGAGGAGATTGGAAGCCGGCGGCCCGCCACCATATCTGCCAGTCGAGCATGCTGGTCTCGTCGTGGATGACCGGCACGTCGGCGAGATCTGCCGGAGAACCGATTCTTTGCGCCAGGAGCGGTGAACACACCGGCTGGCAGGTAAACCCGCCGATCCTTTCCGCCCGCACCCCGGACCAGACGCCATTGCCGAAACGGATGCCGCAATCGACGTCGCCGCGCGCCAGATCGCGCATTTGCCCGCTCACGCTCAGCCGCAGTTCGGTTTCCGGATGCAGCGCCGTGAACTTGGCGATCCGCCACACCAGCCAGCGCGAGGCAAAAACATTGCCCGTTGTCAGGTTCAGCACGTTGTCCTCGACCGGCTTCAATCCGGTGCTGGCCTCGATAAGCGCCTGAAAGCCGGCCTGCAATTGCGGCAGCACGCCCCTGAGTTCGGGCGTTGCCACCAGTCCCTGCGCTGTCCGCTCGAACAGCGCCACCCCCAACCGCTCTTCAGCCCGCCGGATGTGCTGGCTGACCGCCCCCGGCGTCACGCCGAGCTCCGCCGCCGCCGGCCCGAGCGCACCGGCCCGGGCGACGCTCTCAATCGCCCGCAAAGCATTGAGGGGAACGGGAAAAGGACTAGCCATATAGAAAATCTAAACAAGCGCGCAGGAGCTGTCCATTGTATTTCACCGATTTCAGGCGTTGATTGCCGGCATAACCGAAACAGGAAATAAGGAAATGTATATGCTAATGTGCCTGTTGCTCAGACGTTTCAACGACTGGGACGATCACTCCGACGATCCTCTGACCCGGCTCACGCCGGACGAACTGGCCGACCTACCTCCCTGGCATCCGCCGAGGCTGAACCGCAGTCGCCACAACTGATCCGCCTTGCCGACGCGGTCTGCCGCGGGACCGGCAACGCCGACACCTGTCTCGATAACGCCATCAGGGCGTGGCCAGGCGCACAATTGGCCTTTGCGGCGGCAAGCTATCCTGCTAAATCCGCGCCTCATGGCAACATCGCTCGATCACATCCGCAATTTCTCGATCATCGCCCACATCGATCACGGCAAGTCGACTCTTGCCGACCGGCTGATCCAGATGACGGGCGGGCTTGATCTCCGTGAGATGAAAGAGCAGGTGCTCGATTCGATGGACATCGAGCGCGAGCGCGGCATCACCATCAAGGCCCAGACAGTCCGGCTCAGCTACAAGGCCAAGGACGGCGAAACCTACGAGCTCAATCTCATCGATACGCCCGGCCACGTCGACTTCGCCTACGAGGTCAACCGGTCGCTGGCCGCCGTCGAAGGATCGCTGCTCGTCGTCGACGCCAGCCAGGGAGTCGAGGCCCAAACGCTCGCCAATGTCTACCACGCCATCGACGTCGACCACGAGATCGTCTCGGTACTCAACAAGGTCGACCTGCCGGCTGCCGACGTCGAACGCGTCCGCCAGCAGATCGAGGACGTGATCGGGCTCGATGCCTCGGACGCTCTGGAGATTTCGGCCAAGACCGGCATCGGCATCGAGGAGGTGCTCGAGGCCATCGTCACGCGCCTGCCGCCACCCAAGGGCGACGAAAACGCGCCCCTCAAGGCCATGCTGGTCGACAGCTGGTACGATCCCTATCTCGGCGTCGTTGTCCTGATCCGCGTGCGCGACGGCCGCATCAAAAAGGGCCAGAAGATCCGCATGATGGCGACCGGCGCCACCTATGAACTCGACCGCGTCGGCGTGTTCACCCCCAAGCTCGTCGACATCGGCGAGTTGGGACCGGGCGAGATCGGCTTTTTCACCGCCTCCATCAAGGAAGTGGCCGACACCAATGTCGGCGACACCATCACCGACGTGAAGCGGCCGGCGGAAAAGCCTCTGCCCGGCTTCCGCCCGGCGCAACCGGTGGTGTTCTGCGGCCTTTTCCCGGTCGATGCCGCCGATTTCGAGGATCTGCGCGCCGCCATGGGCAAGCTCCGCCTCAATGATTCGAGCTTCTCGTACGAAATGGAGACTTCGGCCGCGCTCGGCTTCGGGTTCCGCTGCGGCTTCCTCGGCCTCTTGCACCTCGAAATCATCCAGGAGCGGCTGACCCGCGAGTTCAATCTCGACCTCATCGCCACTGCACCTTCGGTGGTCTACGATGTCGAACAGACTGACGGCACGATCAAGGAACTGCACAACCCGGCCGACATGCCGGACGAGGTCAAGATCAGGGAGATCCGCGAGCCCTGGATCAAGGCGACCATTTTGACGCCGGACGAGTATCTCGGCAGCATCCTGAAGCTTTGCCAGGACCGGCGCGGCATCCAGGTCAACCTGACCTATGCCGGTCCGCGCGCCATGCTCGACTACGAGCTGCCGCTCAACGAGGTGGTATTCGATTTCTATGACCGACTGAAATCGGTCAGTAAGGGCTATGCCAGCTTCGATTACACCCTGATCGACCATCGCCCCGGCGATCTCGTCAAGCTCAGCATCCTGGTCAACGAGGAACCGGTCGATGCCCTCAGCATGCTGGTACACCGATCGGCGGCGGAGAGTCGCGGACGCGTCCTGTGCGAAAAGCTCAAGGAGCTGATCCCGCATCACCTGTTCAAGATCCCGATCCAGGCGGCGATAGGCGGCCGCGTCGTCGCCCGCGAGACGATCTCGGCGCTCAGGAAGGACGTGACGGCCAAATGCTACGGCGGCGATGTCACCCGCAAGCGCAAGCTGCTCGAAGCCCAGAAGAAGGGCAAGAAGAAGATGCGCCAGTTCGGCAAGGTCGAAATCCCCCAGGAAGCTTTCATCCAGGCCTTGAAGATGGGCGATAACTGAAGGCTCGCTTTAGCTCTCGCGCGAACGTGTCCAATTCAGCATTGTCATTTCCGTGAATACGGGAATCGAGTGCCAGGCATCTGCCGAGCGCAAGATTCTTTTGCGCGGGACCGTGCCGCCGGACACCCGATCAGGTTGGGAACGACGATGCGCACCTGGCCACCCTCTCCAAAGAAAAACGCCCCGCCGAAGCGGGGCGAAAGTGGCATGCGTGTGTCGAAGGTCAAGAACCGGAAATCCGGTCCATTCGCCTGCCTCGGCCCGATGGGGGCGAAGCCGGAAACAGACGAATTCTCATCTGCGGTGTGCCTGCCGGGGGGACGTGACAGCACACCTGGGGCAGTAAGGGCAATGATCGACGCAAACCGCTCTGCGCCTCCAGTGATCAGGACCCTCCGGGTGCCGAAACACCCGGACCGACATCAACCACGTCCCCGGTTGCTCGGATTTGATACACGCAACATAGCGCAAAGATTTTGCCTGAGACTTTGGATACTTGCGTCGATTTGACATTGATGCCGTCGGTTGTGGCAAGAAACGATTAGCCATACCGGCCCGACGTGAGCCCGCCTTCCCAGATGGACCGGATTTGGTTTCCCGGCACCGCATGACCTGCGACGGGCGCGAATGGGCACCCTGACCCAGAGCCGCCGGGTTTTCGACTCGACAAGGCGGTCCCGGCTCTTCCGACAAGGCTCTAGTCGACGAACATCTCGCCGCGCGATGCGGCAATCTTGGGGAGCGACTTGAGAATCTCGCTCAGATGCTCGCGCATCTTTTCCTCGGCCATGTCCGGGGCGCCGGCAGCCACCGCTTCGACAATGGCCTCATGCTGGGTAATCAGGGTCTCGATCGGCGTCGCCATCGGCAGCGACAGGTAGCGCACACGGTCCATCTGCGCCTTGAGGTTTTCCAGGAGGCGCCACGCCTGTTCGCAATCCACCGAACGGGCAAGCGTCTGGTGAAGTGCTTCGTCGAGACGGAAGAAGGCCTGGCGATCGTCTGCGGCGATCAACCCCTTTTGGCGGTTGATAATGTCACGCATGGCGACGATGTCGGCGGAACTGGCCTCGACGCAGGCCTTGCGGACGATGGCGACTTCGATCGCCTCGCGAATGAAGCGGGCATTCTCAACCTCCCGTCGCGAAATGAGCACGACGAAGGTGCCACGCTGCGGGCGGATTTCGACCAGCCCGATCTCGGCCAGCTTGATGAAGGCCTCGCGCACCGGCTGGCGTGACACGCCAAGTTGCTTGGCGACTTCGGCCTCGGACAACAGGTTTCCCGGCCGAAGCTGCAACTGCACGATTGCCAGCCGCAACGCCTCGAAAACCCGTGTTCCGATCGTGCCTTGACGCATGCCGACGGCATCGTCGCTGAGTGCGGTCAGTTGAAATTGCTCGTTCATATTGACACCAACATACTACCATACTAGTCTCCACGCAATTGAGGTGGAGCCCCGTCTGCCTTCAATTCCGGAGGAATAAACATGAAATCTCAGTCTTTGACCACTTTGCTCGCCGCCAGCGCCCTTTCGCTGGTCATGGCCGGTTCGGCACTTGCGGCCGACTACACCCTCAACATCAACACGGCACTTGCCGTGACCGATCCGCTGTACAAGGGCCTTGAAGCCCTGCAGTCCAATGTCGCGGAGGCCTCGGAAGGCCGTCTCGAAGTCAAGCTATTCCCCAACTCGCAGCTCGGCCCAGATGAAGATGTCCTCGAGCAGGCCCGCGCCGGTGCCCCGGTTGCCGTGGTCGTCGATGGCGGTCGTCTGGCTGTTTTCGTCAACGAGTTCGGCGTGCTCGGCGCCCCGTTCCTTGCCTCCGGCTACGAAGGCATCCGCAAGGTCGTCACCTCCGACATGTTCGAGGAATGGGTGCAAAAGCTCCATGACGCCTCAGGTCATCAGGTCCTCAGCTTCAACTGGTGGCAGGGCGAACGGCACCTTCTGACCAAGCACGAAGTCAACGTCCCGGCTGACCTCAATGGCGTGCGCATGCGCACTCCGGGCGCACCAGTCTGGGTCGAAACGATCAAGGCGATGGGCGCGACCCCGACGCCGATGCCCTGGGGCGAAGTCTATTCGGCCCTGCAGCAGAACGTCATCGACGGCGCTGAAGCCCAGCTTCCGGCAATCGTCGGCGCCAAGCTCGACGAAGTCGTCACCCATGTCACCAAGACCGGCCACATCAATCTGATCACCGGCCTTGTAACCAGCGCCTCCTGGTTCGACGGCCTTCCCGCCGACCTGCAGACGATCCTTCGTGACGAGGCCCTGAAGGCGGGCGACATCGCTTCCTACGGCACGCTCGAAAGCTTCGAATCGATCGAGGCCGAGCTCGCCGACAAGGGCGTGAGCGTGCGCGAGATCGACGTGACGCCGTTCAAGGACGCCACCGCAGCCGTCTATGATACCCTCGGCTACGGCGAACTCCGCGACACGCTGCGCGCGATGGCCGCCGAATAAAGCCCGCCCGAACCACGCAATTCTTTGGCAAGGGCGGCATTTGCGCCGCCCTTGTTCACATTGTGGGAGCATTCCGAAATGTCCCGACGCCTCGCCCAACTCGAATTCTTCGTGGGGGCATGCCTGCTTGCCGTCATTACCTTTCTGGTTTTCATCGCTGCAGTCATGCGCTTTTTCAACAATCCGCTGATCTGGTCCGTCGACCTCGCGCAGCTCCTGTTCATCTGGCTGTGCTTCGTCGGCGCCACAAAGGCCATGCGTGAGCGTGCCCATCTCGGCGTCGACCTCATCGTCAGATGGTTTCCGCACCGCATTCGCCTCTATATCGAGATCGTCCTTGCGGTCGTGTTCATCGTCTTCATGGCGCTGCTGGCCAAGGAAGGCTACGACCTGACCCTTCTCAACCGCGAGCGCCTGTTTGGCGACAGCGGCCTGAGCTACGCCTATGTCACGATTGCCGTTCCGGCCGGCTGCATCTTTCTGACCGTGTCAATTCTCGCCAATGCCTGGGAGGCATGGTCCGAACGCATGGGCGGCAGGAAGCTCATCTTCACGCGCACCGAAACGCTCCCCGAACTCCATGAGGAAGTGTAAGCCATGACCCTCATCGGCATCGTCTTTTTCGCCCTGCTGGTGTTTGGCGCGCCCATCGCGTTCGCCATCGGCATCTCCGGCTTCACCTTCTTCCTGATGGATCCGATCATGCCGGTTTCGATCGGCGTGCAGAAGATCGCGACCAGCTCCCAGAGCTTCCCGCTGCTGGCGGTTCCCTTCTTCGTTCTCGCCGGCCACCTGATGAACGAGAGCGGCATTACCGGCCGGCTGTTCAAGTTCTCCCACGTCGCCGTCGCCTGGATGGCGGGCGGCCTGGCGCAGGTCGCGATCATCCTCGCCACCCTGATGGGCGGCGTTTCTGGCTCGGCAGTCGCCGACGCCGCGATGGAAGCCCGCATTCTCGGCCCTGAAATGACCAAGCAGGGCTATTCCAAGGGCTATTCGGCCTCCGTCATCGCCCTCGCTTCTCTCATCACGGCCACCATCCCGCCTTCGATCGGCCTCATCCTTTACGGCTATGTCGGCGAAGTCTCGATCGGCCGACTGTTCCTGGCCGGCGTCGTGCCCGGCCTTCTGATGATGATGTTCCTGATGGTCACGGCCTGGCTCGTTGCCAAGCGCCGCAATTACGTGGTGACCGACGCCAAGCGACCGACATGGGCTGCGCTCGGCAAGGCGACGTGGGAAGCCAAGTGGGCCCTCGCCTTTCCGGTGCTGATGCTGGTCGCGATCCGCGGAGGCGTCTTCACTCCGTCCGAGGTTGGCGCCTTCGCCGTTGTCTACGCTATCGCCATCGGATTTCTCGCCCATCGCGACATGACCGTGGAACGCATGCTACGCGCCTTCGGTCACGCCGTGTCCGATATCGGCATGATCATGCTGATCATCCTGATGTCAGGCATGATCGGCTTCGCCATCATCTACATGCAGATGCCGCAATCGATCGCGCAGGCGCTCTTGACCGGCCTTTCAGACCCGGTGGTCATCGTCGCGGTCATCCTGATCAGCCTGTTCATCTCCGGCCTGTTCTTCGAATCGACGATCCTGGTCCTGTTGCTGACCCCGATCTTCGTTCCGATCATCGAACAGATCGGCTTCGACCCGGTGCATTTCGGCATTCTGATGATGACCATTGTCACCCTGGGCTCCATGACCCCGCCTGTCGGCGTCGCCATGTTCACGGTGTGCTCGATCATGGACGTCAAGATCGAGGACTATATCCGCGAGTCTCTACCCTTCGTCGGGGCGATCATCGCACTGGTTGCATTCCTGTTGTTCACACCCGACGTCGTATTGTTCTTGCCGCGGCTTGCCTTTGGCGGCTAGGCAGTCATCAGCACGTGAACTGATATACAAGAATCGAGATTGACATGAGACAGACATGGCGCTGGTTTGGTCCCAAGGATCTTGCAAGCATCAACGACATGGTCCAGGCGGGCGTGGAAGGGGTCGTCACCGCACTCCACCACGTCCCGACCGGGGACGTGTGGACTCCGCAGGAAATCGCCAAACGCCAACAGGAGGTGAGCGTGCTTTCGGACGGGTCCGCTTCCGGGCTTGCATGGGAAGTCGTCGAAAGCCTGCCTGTTTCCGAAGACATCAAGAAGCAGCAGGGCAATTGGCGCACCCACATCGAGACTTACAAGCAAAGTCTCGATAATCTCGCCGCCGCCGGCATAGAGACCGTTTGCTACAATTTCATGCCGGTTCTCGACTGGACGCGCACCGAGCTCAATCACCGCCTGCCGCACGGCGGCACTTGCATGCGCTTCGACTACATCGACTTCGCCGCCTTCGACATCTTCATCCTCGAACGTGCCGGCGCCAGCGATGATTTCCCCGAAGAGATCGTCGCCGAAGCCAAACTGCGCTTCGAGACGATGTCGGAAGAGACCCGGCAAACCATTGCCCGCAACGTCACCTTCGGCCTGCCCGGCTCGACCGAGACGCTGACGCTCGACGGTGTACGCGCCCATCTTGCCGAATACGACAACATCAGCGCCGAGCAGCTACGCAGCCATTTCGCCGCCTTCCTCGAGGAAGTGGCCCCGCATGCCGAAAAGAACGGCCAGCGCCTCTGCTGCCATCCGGACGATCCGCCATTCGGCCTGCTCGGCCTGCCGAGGGTCATGTCGACCGAAGCCGACTACACCACGATGATGAAGGCGGTCGATATCAACGCCAACGGCATCACCTTGTGCTCGGGTTCGCTCGGCTCGCGGCCGGACAACGACCTTCCGGGCATGATGTCCCGGCTCGGCGACCGCGTGCATTTCGTCCATTTGAGGAACGTCAAACGCGAGAGCGACGCGATCAAGGGTTCTTTCTATGAGGCGGCCCATCTAGAGGGCGACACCGACATGGTCTCGCTGGTGGCCGAAGTGCTGCGCGAGGAGCACCGCCGCAAGGCTGAGGGTCGAAAGGATCACCAGATCCCGATGCGTCCTGATCACGGCCAGGATCTGCTCGACGACCTCAAGCGCAAGGCCCAGCCCGGCTATCCGACGATCGGCCGCCTGCGCGGATTGGCCGAACTGCGCGGCGTCATGCGGGCTTTCGAACACCCGTCTCTGGGGCTAGACTCGAAAACTGAACACTAAAGCCCAGAAACGGGAGCACACTTATGCATCTTCACCCCGACCGCCTTCTACCGGCGGACGATCCGGAACTGTCCATCGCGCGCGCGCTTTATGAGCAGATCGCCGACCTGCCGATCATTAGCCCGCACGGCCATGTCGTGCCGCAATGGCTGGCCGACAACACGCCGTTCTCCGACCCGGCAGGTCTGTTCCTGACCCCGGACCACTATGTCCTCAGGATGATGCGTTCGCAGGGGCTGAGCTACGACGATCTCGGCGTGCCGCGCAAGGATGGCAAGCCAGTCGCCGGCGGCCGCGAAGCCTGGCGCCTGTTCGCCAAGAACTACTACCTGTTCGCGGCGACGCCCTCAAAGACGTGGGTGGATCATTCGCTGAGCTTCATGTTCGGCATCGACAAGCCACTCGATCCGGACACCGCCGACGAGATCTACGACACCATCGATGCAGCGCTAAAGACACCGGAACTGCTGCCGCTGGCCATTCTCGACAAGGCCAATGTCGAGGTTCTGGGAACGACCGAGTTCGCCCTCGATCAGTTGCCGCACCACAAAAAGCTCAAGGACAAGGGCCTCATCGGCCGCATCCGCACAACCTATCGGCCCGATGACGTCACCGATCCGGACAAGCCCGGCTTTGCCGAACGCATTGCCACACTTGGCGAACTGACTGGCGAGAATACCGCGACCTGGGCCGGGCTGATCAATGCCCACCGCACCCGTCGCGCCTATTTCCGCGATGTCGGCGGCGCTGTCGCCACCGATCACGGCGTGCCGACCGGGCTGACTGCCGACCTTTCGGACAGCGAGAAGCAGCAGCTTCTCGACAAGGTGCTGTCGGGCACGTTCGACCCGATCCATGCCGAACTGTTCCGGGCCCAGATGCTGACCGAGATGGCCGGCCTGTCGGTCGAGGACGGCATGGTCATGCAGATCCATGCCGGCTCCAAGCGCAACACCGACCCCCTGCTGTTCAACGAGCGTGGCCCCGACCTCGGCGCCGACATCCCCTCGAGCGGCGACTACGTGCACGGGCTGCAGCCACTGCTCGGCCGCTACGGAAACGAACCAAATCTGCGCATCATCCTGTTCACGCTCGACGAGGATCTTTATGCCCGCGAGATGGCGCCGATGGCCGGCTACTGGCCCTCACTCAGGATCGGCCCGCCGTGGTGGTTCCATGACAGCCCCGAGGGCATCCGCCGCTATCTCAACCAGGTCTATGAGAGCGCCGGGTTCTACAATCTTGCTGGCTTCAACGACGACACCCGCGCCCTGCTATCGATCCCGGCCCGGCACGACGTCTGGCGCCGCGAGGTTGCACGGTTCCTCTCCGGTCTGGTTGCCGAGCGCCGGCTCGAGGAATCGAACGCGGCTGATATCGCCAAGCATCTGGCCTATCAGGCAGCAAAAGACGCCTACAGGCTCGACTAAAGCGCGATTGAGCAGCTGACCGCCTATCGGGGGCGTGTGTGACCGAATTCACACACGCCCTCTTTTTGCACGCCATGGACATATTTCCTCCAGAACCGGTCTCTACGCCGTGGCGCGGGGGCATGAGTTCAATCCTTTGAGGAGCTTCTTATGTTCAGGAAAATAGCGATCGGCGTCACCATCGGCGCCTTGGCCACGAGCACGGCGCTTGCCGCCGATCTCTCGGTTCCGATCACGACCGCACCAGCGGCGCCGGTTAGCTACCTGCCGTCACCCGGCATCGATTGGTCCGGGTTTTACGCAGGCGTTTATGGCGGTTACGGCGCCGACACCTTGCAGGGCACCAATGGCACCGGCACCACAACCATCGACCCCAGAGGGGTCATTGCCGGCGTGACGGTGGGCGCCAACACCCAGATCGACTCGGTCGTTCTCGGCGTCGAAGGCGATCTTGGCTGGTCCGGCCAGTCAGGCGATGCCACCTGCGCCGGCGGCGGCACCTGCAGCGCCGATTTCGACTGGGTCGGATCGGCACGGGCCCGTATCGGCTACGCCATCGATCCCGTGCTGATCTATGGCACCGGCGGCATCGCCTTCGCCCGTGCCAATACCAGCGTCAGCCCGATCGCAGCCGGCACCACCGGCTCGAACTCGGACACCTACCTCGGCTGGACCGTCGGCGCCGGCGTCGAAGCCGCCCTCACCGAGCAGGTCAGCGCCAAGCTCGAATACGGCTATTCCGATTTCGGCTCGCGCACGGCGGCTGCGGGCACGCTCGATGCCACGGCCACCAGCACGTCGCTGACCAGCCACGCCGTCAAGCTTGGCCTCAACTACCGCTTCTGAGCCGGTTTCAGACACTGGCATTAAAGGGCCGTCCATGCCGGGCGGCCCTTTCGTTGTCTCTGGCCACCTCTACTGCCCGAACCGGCTACCACGCGTCACGCGCGCGGGCGTTTTGCCCTCTTGCCCACACCCTTGAACCGACGCAAGCTCTTGCCGGCTCATCACGGCCTGGGGGAGACATTTCATGCACAAGCTTGCTATCGCCCTGTCGCTGGCAGGACTGGCGGCACTAGCATCCGCCACCGGCGCACTGGCTCAATCCATGCCCGGACAGCTGGCGCGCGAGATCATGATCAAGGCGACGCTGATGACGTTCAACGACGCCAATCTCACGAACAACTACACCGTATTCGATGCGCTCGCCTCCGAGCCCTTCGCCAAGCAGTTTCCGCCGGAAAAGCTGTCGGAAGTGTTCAAGTCCTTCCGTGACCAGGACATCGACCTCGCTGCGATCACCGCCTTCAAACCGGTCGAGACTCCGGCACCAATGATCGATTCCGACGGCTTTCTGCAGATGGCGGGCTATTTCGAAACCACGCCCTCCTATGTCGCCTACGACATGAGTTTTGTCGGCGGCGAGGATGGCAGCTGGCGAATCATCGGGCTCAATGTTCACCTTGCCCCGCCGGAGGAACTGGGCATCGACACCGGCAATACCGACACCGCCGAGGAGCCGGTCGTCGGCGAATAGTTTTGCGGCACGGCGCGGCGCCTGTTATCGGATGGTATGGAGCCAGCGGGACCGGCTGGTCGGCCTGGCGATGATGGAGACGCTGCCGTTGATCATTTCGGACGAATGCCGGGCGGTGTCGGCATGATGGACCGCCGGAAATTCATTGTCGCCAGTCTCAGCGCCGCCGGTCTGGCCGGCTGTTCGAGCTTCGTGCCCGAGGGTGCCACGGCACCGCCCGCCGTCACACGCGAGCTGGTCCTGGCCAAGATCAACGAGGTTCGCGCCGCCAATTACGTCAAGCCGCTGCATTACGACAGGCGCCTTGAAGCGGCGGCGCGCCGTCAGGCCGAGCTGATGGCGGAATACGACAAGATCGCCCACGAACTCGGCCCGAGTCTCAGGGAGCGGGTCAGCGCCGCCGGCTATCATGAGGCGGTGGGCGAAAATCTTGCTGGCGGCCAGAAAACGCTTGAAGCTGCCATCGCCGGCTGGCTCAAGTCGCCGAGCCACCGCCGCACCATGCTTCATCCCTATTTCACCGAGTTCGGCTACGCCGTCATCACTCGCCCGAACAGCAAGTGGAAGATCTACTGGGCCACGGTCTATGGCGGCGAGACGGACAGGTTTCTGGCCGTGAGCTAGAGAAAATCTGAGACTTCAGCTCCGCGTCCGCTTCACCGCCTTGCGCCAGCCCTTGAGCTTTTTCTTGCGAGTCTTCTTGTCCATTTCCGGCCTGAACTGGCGCTCGACGGCCCATTGCGCCGCAAAGGCATCGCGGTCGGACCAGACCCCGACATGGTGACCGGCCAGCCAGGCGGCACCGAGCGCCGTCGTCTCCAGCACCTGGGGCCGGTCGACCGGCGCGTTGAGAATATCGGCCAGGAATTGCATGGCCCAGTCGGAGGCGACCATGCCGCCATCGACCCTGAGCACCGTGTCTGTATCCGACGCCTTCCAGTCCTTGCGCATGGCGTCGAGCAGGTCGGCGGTCTGGTAGGCCACCGCTTCAAGCGCGGCGCGCGCCAGTTCCTTCGGGCCAGTATTGCGCGTCATGCCGAACAGTGCCCCGCGCGCTTCGGCGTCCCACCACGGCGCGCCCAGGCCGACGAAGGCCGGCACCAGGTAAACCGCCTGGTTCGGATCGGCCTCCGCTGCCATCTGGCCGGTCTCGCTGGCAGAGGCGATGACCTTGAGCCCGTCCCTCAGCCATTGCACTGCGGCGCCGGCAACAAAGATTGAGCCCTCAAGGGCGTAGATCGTCTCGCCGTCGAGCCGATAGGCGATGGTCGTTAGCAGCCTGTTCTTCGAACGCACCATGTCGCGGCCTGTGTTGATCAGGGCGAAACAGCCGGTGCCATAGGTCGATTTCATCATGCCGGGCTCGAAACAGGCCTGGCCGATCGTCGCCGCCTGCTGGTCGCCGGCAACACCTCTGATCGGCAGCGGCGCACCGAAAAACTCCGGTGAAGTCTCGCCGAAATCGTCGGCGCAATCCTTGACCTCAGGCAGAAGCGCCCGCGGCACGCCAAGCAGGTCGAGCAAATGCTCGTCCCAGTCGCCGGTCTCGATGTTGTACATCAAGGTGCGCGAGGCATTGGTGGCGTCGGTGGCGTGCACCTTGCCGCCGGTCAGCTTCCAGATCAGGAAGGTATCGACAGTACCGAAGGCCAGTTCGCCGCGCTCGGCCTTCTCACGGGCGCCGGGAACGTTGTCGAGCAGCCACCGGACCTTGGTGCCGGAGAAATAGGGATCGAGCAGCAGGCCCGAACGCTTGGTGAAGGTCTTCTCGTGGCCCTGTCTCTTCAGCGTCTCGCAGAAATCCGCCGTGCGCCTGTCCTGCCAGACGATTGCGCGGGAGATCGGTTCGCCTGTTGCCCGGTCCCAGATCAGCACAGTCTCGCGCTGGTTGGTGATGCCGATCGCGGCAATGTCAGTGACCGGGATCGCCGCTTTTGACAAGGCCATCCGGCAGGCCGAGATCACCGTTTGCCAGATGTCCTCGGGCTCGTGCTCGACCCAACCCGATTGCGGGAAATGCTGGGTGAACTCCTCCTGCCCCATGCCGACGATGGACCCGCGCTTGTTGAACACGATGGCCCGACTCGACGTCGTCCCCTGGTCGATTGCCAGCACAAAATCGCTCATCTCGTCCCCTCCCCGCGCCTTGGCGCAACGTCCTGTCCTAGTTTGCCTTGCGCCTGCCGTCGAGATAGCGGGAGAGTGCCTTGATGTCGCGCTCACCGAGCTTGAGGCCAAGCTTGCTGCGCCGCCAGATGATGTCGTCGAGCGTCCTCGCCCACTCCTTCGCGATCAGATACTCGACCTCGCGTTCGGTCAGGCCGGCACCGAAATCCTCGCCAAGGTCGGCGGGCGTTTCCGCTACGCCCAGAACGCTCGACGCCTGTGTGCCATAGGCCCGCACCAGCCGTTCCGCCGTTTCGCGCGGCAAAAAGGCATAGGCGGCACGCAGTTTGTCGACTTCGGCATTGAACCCATCGACAGCAAAATCGCCGCCCGGCAGGGTCGCCCCGGCCGTCCACGGCTTGGTCGAACGCCCAAGTGCGGCATCGACCTTTTGCACCACTTCCTCGGACAGGCGCCGATAGGTGGTCAGCTTGCCGCCATAGATGTTGAGCAGCGGCGGTTCGCCGGGCTTGGTCTCGATCTTGAGAACATAGTCGCGCGTCGCTTCCTGGGCGGTGGAGGCGCTGTCGTCGTAGAGCGGCCGCACGCCGGAATAGGCCCAGACAACCTGGTCGCGCGTCACCGGCACGTCGAAATATTCGTTCGCGCCATCTAGAAGATAGGAAATCTCGTCGGAATTGACGGCAACTTCGCTCGGGTCGCCTTCATAGTCGAGGTCGGTGGTGCCGATCAGGGTGAAATCGCCCTGATAGGGTATGGCGAAGAAGATTCGCCCGTCCGAATTCTGGAAGAAGTAGCTACGTTCGTGCTCGAACAGGCGATTGACGACGATATGGCTGCCCTTGACCAGCCGAACCCGTCGCGGCACTTCCGGCCCGGAGATGTGGGAGGTCATCTTGTCGACCCAGGGCCCGGCGGCATTGATGAGCATGCGGGCGGAGATCTCGCTGGTCTTGCCGGTTTCGACATCCTTGACGCGGATCTGCCAGTGATCACCCTCGCGCCGGGCCGAAACGACCTCGGTTCGGGTCATGATCTCGGCGCCCCGGTCGGCAGCGTCGCGGGCATTGAGCACAACAAGCCGGGAATCGTCGACGGCGCAGTCGGAGAACTCGAAGGCGAGACCGAACTCCGGCTTGAGCACCTTGCCGGCCTCGTCTCGCCTTAGGTTGAGCGTCCGGGTCGGCGGCAGGCGCTTTCGCCCGCCAATATAGTCGTAGATCGCCAGGCCGGTGCGAAGAACGAAGGCCGGACGCAAGCCCTTGTGATGGGGCAGCACCAGCCGCAGTGGTCTGACCAGATGCGGCGCCATCTCCCACAGCACCTCGCGCTCGCCAAGGGCCTCGCGCACCAGCCGGAAGGCGTAGTATTCGAGATAGCGCAATCCGCCGTGGATGAGCTTGGTCGCCGCCGAGGACGTTCCCGAGGCCAGGTCGTCCATCTCCGCCAGGCAGACCGAATAGCCCCGTCCGACGGCATCGCGGGCAATTCCGCAGCCATTAACGCCACCGCCGATAACGAAAAGATCAAAAACACGATCCGGCATGCCTAACCTCCTTGGCCATTGCTTTTGCTGCTGCCTGGCCGGGGCGCGAAACTAGTCGCTTCACCGCCGCCGCGGCAAGCCGGTCGCGGGGTCTTTTTTATACAGCAAAGTTGACCCAAAACCACATTTCTGCACTTGTGGGGCATCCTCGAAACAAAACGCCTTCATGCTCAGCGTTCTCGTCATCGTCTCGCCGGTTTTCGCCCTTGTCGCCACGGGCTATCTCGCCGTGCGTTTCCGCGCCTTTCCGCAGGCCGGCGTCAGCGGGCTGATTGTCTTCGTCAACAACTTCGCCGTACCGTGCCTGCTGTTCCGGGCCATGCTGGATATCGATTTCGCCGCCGTTTTCAACCCGGCGATGATCTCGGGCTACTACATAAGCGCCGTGGCCACCCTGGCCTTCAGCATCGTCCTGGCCCAACTGGTGTTCCGCAACCGGCCGGGCGAGGCAGTGGTATCCGGATTTGCCGCGGTCTTTTCCAACACCGTGCTGCTCGGACTGCCGATCGTGCAACGCGCTTATGGCGAGGACGTGCTGCCGATCATGTATTCGATCATCGGCTTCCACGTCCCGATCCTGATGACGATTTCCCTGATCACCATGGAGATCATGCGGCGCGACGGCGTCGGTGCGGGCAAGGTCGCGGTCACCGCGGTTCGCCGTGTCGCCACCAATCCGCTGCTGATCGGTATCGCCCTTGGCCTTGTCGGCAACCTCGTCGGCCTGAAACTGATCGAGCCGGCCGACGCGTTCACCCGCATGATGGCGCAGGCGGTGCTGCCGGCGGCGCTGTTCGGCCTCGGCGGCGCCCTTAACCAGTACCGCATCCGCGAGAACTGGCTGCTTTCGGCGACGATGAGCGCCGTCAAGCTTCTCGGCCTGCCGGCGCTTGTCTATGTGCTGGTGTTCGTTGTCCTGCAGGTCGAACCGGCGATTGCCCGGATCGCCGTGATCACTGCGGCCATGCCGTCCGGCATCAACGCCTATGTCTTTGCCACGAGCTACAACCGCTCGGTGGATGTAGCGGCAAATGCCATCCTCATCACCACGGCATTGTCGGTCGTGACGGTCTCGTTCTGGCTTTATGTGCTGCAGATCTGATCCGGCGAACGGCCGGATCGCTACCAGTCAGGCGGCGTTGTGCGCCTCGATGGGCGTAGTCAGGATTTCGTACAGCTTGGCGGCATCACGAGTGCCGCGCAGTTCCTCGACGACGCGGTCCTCGCGCAGCACGCGCGCCACGCGCGACAGCGCCTTGAGGTGGTCGGCCCCCGAGCCCATCGGCGCCAGCAGCATGACGGCGAGATCGATCGGCTGGTCGTCAACCGCATCGAAATCGATCGGGCGGTCGAGACGGGCGAATACGGCGGTCACGCCGGTCAGGCCGGCAATCTTTCCGTGCGGAATGGCAATGCCATTGCCAAGACCCGTTGAACCGAGTTGCTCACGCTCCAGAAGCGTATCGAAAATGTCTTTGGCCGAGGCGCCCGAAGGCGCCTCCGCCTGATCGGCCAGCAATTGCAGGAGCTGCCTCTTGCTCGACACGCGTGCACAAGCAATGACGGACTCCTTGGCCAGGATGTCGGACAGTTCCATCTGAACCTTCAGTTGCTGTGAAAAGGAGGATTGATCGGCCTAGCCGGTTGTCAGGGCCGGATCGATCCAGCCGATATTGCCATCGGGGCGGCGGTAAATCACATTCACGCCGCCATGTCCAGCGTGGCGAAATACCACAACCGAGGCCTGGCTGAGGTCGAGCTCCATCGCCGCCTCGTCGATACTCATGGCACGAAGGCTCTCGGTCGACTCGGCGATGATCGGCGGGCTGAAGTCTTCGGCAAGCTCGGTATCGTCGTCCGGCGCCGCCAGGACATAGGTCTGGGCATCCAGAGCCGCGGCACTGTCCTTGCGGCGATGGCTCTTGAGCTTGCGCTTGTAGCGGCGCAGGCGCTTCTCGATGTGCTCCGCCATTTCGACGAAAGCGGCAGTCGCATCGCCGGCCGCGGCTTTGGCGTGCAGAACAGCACCCGAATCCAGATGAATAACGCACTCGGCCGAAAAGCCGGCGCCCTCGCGTTCCACGGTCAGGTGACCCTCATAGCCGCCGTCGAAATATTTCGTGACGGCTGCCGCGATCGCGTCCTCGGCCTTGGTCCTGAGGGCATCGCCCACATCCATGTTCTTGCCGGTAACCTGTAGCACCATCTCACCCTCGTGGCTCATATCTTCACTCCAGGGGCACGATCCGCTCCGACGGATTTCGGAGCTGCACCCTCCTAGCTTGCGACGGTTGCACCGATCCGATGAAAATCGGGTATCCGTCAGGCCTGCTCTCGTCCACACGGTCAACGAAGCCTAAAGGACCGCTTCCGTCTTGCCGACTGCAGCACGCCGGCGAAGCACACGCCATGACTTGAGTCTATCGGGCCGGATATGGCCCGGCAACGACGAAACGTGCGGGAGGGGCGCCTATAGGAGATCGAGGACTGCGGTGCAAGTGACAACCGGCGTTTTCACATGGCGACAAGCGGACTTGCGGCGCGGCGTGTGGAACACGGACTTGTCCACACGATGGAATGAAGATGACGGATTCCGGCTGCCAGTCGTCAAATAGCGGCGAATTTGAGTCCGATCCGCGTCCGCCGACTCGTGTCAGGCAAGCTGCAGCTTCGCCCGCTTCTGCCTTCGGCGGATCACCGAGGAGGGGATGTTCATTCCCTCCCGGTACTTGGCGACCGTGCGGCGGGCGACATCTATTCCCTGTTCCTTTTTCAGGCGCTCGGCGATGGTGTCGTCGGAAAGAATCGCCGCGACATCCTCTGCATCGATCATCTGGCGGATCAGATGGCGCACCGCCGCGGAGGAATGGTCCTCCTCGCCGGTCGTTGAACCGAGTGCGGTGGTGAAGAAGTACTTCATCTCGAACAGCCCGCGCGGCGTTGCCAGATATTTATTGGCGGTGACGCGGCTGACTGTCGATTCGTGCATGTCGATCGGCTCTGCCACCATTTTTAGCGTCATCGGCCGGAGTTGGGAAATGCCATGCAGCAAAAAGGCATCCTGCTGCCGGACGATCTCGGTGGCGACCTTGAGGATCGTCTGGGCTCTCTGGTCCAGGCTCCGGGTCAGCCAGTTGGCCGTCTGCAGGCAGTCGACGAGGAACGTGCGTTCCTCGGCGCCCTGCGCCTTCTTGACCACACTCGAATAGTAGGTGCGGTTGACCAGAACCCGCGGCAGCACTTCGGAGTTGAGCTCGAGCGCCCAGCCGCCGGTCGGCCCGGGTCTGACGAAAACGTCCGGCACGATGGCCTGGATCGGCGCGCCGTCGAAGGCGCGGCCGGGTCGCGGATCGAGTTCGCGCAGTTCGGTCAGCATGTCGGCCAGATCCTCGCGATCGCAGCCGACGATGCGGATCAGCGCGGCGAGATCATGGCTGGCGACCAGGTCGAGGTGGTCGATCAGCCGCTCCATGTAGGGATCGAGCCGGTCGCGCTCCTCGAGCTGCAGCGCCAGGCATTCGGCAAGGTTGCGGGCGAAAACGCCGGTCGGCTCGCAATTCTGCACGATCTCGAGCACTTCCTCGATATGGGAGCACTGTACGCCGAGTGTTTCGGCGATGGCGTCGCAGGAACTGGCGAGATAGCCGTTGTCGTCGAGATTCTCGATGAGATGGGTGGCGATCAGCCTGTCGGCAGGCTCGCGGAGCAGATAGGTGATCTGCTCGTGCAGGTGATCGGCGAGGCTGACGCTTGAAGCGACATAGGCGTCGATATCGGGCTGTTCGCCCGCCGGACCGCCTTCGGACAGCATGCGGCCGGTATGGGTCGACGGCTCGGAGCCTATCTGTTCGGGAAAGATGTCAGAAGCTTCCGAATCGAGCGCCGCGGCCATCGATTCGGCTGTGCCTATCGACTCACCCTGCTCGTAGACGTCCATGTCCTCGCGCTGGGCGGTTTCGGGTTCGACCTCGGGCAGCTCGCTGTCACTCGATTCATCGCGCTCGAGCAGCGGGTTGCGCTCAAGCTCGGCCTCGACGAAGGCGTTGAGTTCGAGATGGCTCAACTGCAGCAGACGGATCGACTGCATCAATTGCGGCGTCAGCGACAGGGTCTGCGACTGCCGGTATTCGAGGCGCGGCCCAAGTGCCATACTTTACACTCATACGATCCGGCTCTGGCCGGGTTGATCAGGATACCCGGATCATTGCAGCAATTGGTCCGACAAACAAGTTCCGTGCCAATCTCTTGATTAATCGCTTCCATACCGATCCGGCGGCAGACAGTACGACGCTGCTGCCCGGTGTCATGACCGCGTGATGCTGCAATCCTAGAGCTGGAAATCGTCGCCGAGATAGATGCGCCGTGCCTCGGCGTCACCGGCGATCGTCTCGGGCTTGCCCTGCACCATCACCCTACCCTCGTAGATGAGATAGGCGCGGTCGACCAGGCGCAGTGTCTCGCGCACATTGTGGTCGGTGATCAGAACGCCGATGCCGCGCTGGGTGAGCTGACGTACCAGTCCCTTGATGTCGGCAACCGCGATCGGGTCGATACCGGCAAAAGGCTCGTCAAGCAGCATGAATACCGGGTCGGCCGCCAGCGCCCGGGCGATCTCGACCCGCCGCCTCTCGCCGCCGCTGAGCGCCAGCGCATTGGCCTGGCTGAGATGGGAGATGGAAAACTCGTCAAGCAGCGCCTCGAGCCGCGCGGCGCGGGCCTTGCGCGAGCGGATATGGCCTTCGAGCACAGCAAGGATATTGTCCCTGACGCTCATGCCGCGGAAAATCGAGGGTTCCTGCGGCAGATAGCCGATGCCGAGCCGTCCGCGCTGGAACAGCGGCAATTGCGTGATCTTGCGCCCGTCGAGCAGCACGTCGCCGCCGTCGGGCCTGACCAGTCCCATGATGATGGTGAAAACCGTAGTCTTGCCGGCCCCGTTCGGCCCGAGCAGCCCGACCGCCTCGCCGCGCCTAACCGCGATACCGACATCGCGCACCACTTCGCGCTTGCCAAAGCGCTTGGCGAGCGAATGCGCCACCAGCCAGTCGGTATGGTCGAACCCGGCCGCTTCCGTCATGGGTTGAACACTCCCGTGACCCGGCCGCCCTGCTGTTGCACGAACTCGGTGGTGTTGGCATTGAAATCGACGCGCAACTGATCGCCGGTCACCCGCCCCGAGGCGCTTGTCGCCACGACATTGCCGGTCACCAGCATGACCCGGGCCTTGGGATCGTAGACACCGCGTTCGCCGGTGACATGCTGGTCGGGCGTGACAATCACCAGATTCCCGGCAGCAACCAGGCTCTCGATGTCCGAGGCGCCACCGGCGCCGTAATGAACCTCAACGCGATCGGCATCGATGGTCGTCGTCCCCTGCACGACGACGACATTGCCCGAGAAGGTTGCGAGACTGGCGCCCTCCTCGACGACGAAGCGATCGGCGGTGACATGCACCTTTTCCGCCGCCTGGGCCGGCAGGGCGGTCAGTGCCAGCCCGAGAGCGATTATCGCGCCGCAAAGCAGTCTCATGGTGTGTCCTCCGAGCCGGGCGTGACAAGCGTTACGCCCTCAAGATCCCAACGGCTGTCCGCACCATACATGACGAGGGAATCCGCCGTGAGTTGGGTGCCGTCGGCGAAAGTGATCTCGGCTCCGTCACGGGCCGTGATGACCTGGGCGCCCCAGTCGGCATGGGCATTGTGCAGGATCGCATGCGTCTGGCGGGAGTCGATGACCTCAGCAACGCCCGGCACTTCGACGATGCCGCCGACGAGATCGTAGCGCGCGTTCCTGGCCGTGGCCGTAAAACTGACACCATCGGGCCGGGTGATCTCGAGTGTGGCACTCCCCAGTTCGATGATATCGGCCCGGGAGACCTCGGCTATCGCTGTTTCTGCGACTACCGAGTATCTGAGGCCCGACTCGGTGACGCCCTGATAGCGAGGGGTGTCGATTACCAGCCGGTCACGGTCGAGATGGATGCCGGAAACGCCGTAATCGCGCGCCAGGTTGGCGATGACGATCTGCACCACGAGAAACCCGAGCAGCACGATCCCGGCCAGCGGCACCAGGAAACGCAGCAGCCCGACAAAGCGATTGCGGCGTCCTAGCCGTTGATGAAGCCCGGCCCGATAGGCGGGATTGGCCAGGGTCTGGTCGTGCATCAGGAATGGGCGAAAATGTCTGTCTCGGGCCAGCCTGCAAGGTCGAGCTCGGCGCGTGCCGGCAGGAACTCGAAGCACTTGCGCGCCAGCTCGGCCCTGCCTTCGCGCTCGAGCATGCGATCGAGGTGCCGCTTGAGATCGTGCAGGTACAACACGTCCGAGGCGGCGTAATCGAGCTGGGCATCGATGAGTTTTTCCGCCCCCCAGTCCGAACTCTGCTGCTGCTTGGAAATGTCGACGCCGAGCAGTTCGCGGGCGAGATCCTTGAGCCCGTGCCGATCGGTATAGGTGCGCACCAGCTTCGAGGCGATCTTGGTGCAATAGACCGGGGTCACCTCGATTCCGAACCGGTTCGAAAGCGCGGCAATGTCGAAGCGAGCGAAATGGAAGATCTTGGTGCGCTCAGGATCGGCCAGGAGCTTTTCGAGATTGGGTGCGCGCGTCTGGTCCTTGCCGATCTGGACGATGTCGGCGCTGCCGTCGCCCGGCGAGAGCTGAACGACACACAACCGGTCGCGGCTGGTGACCAGCCCCATGGTTTCGGTGTCGATGGCCACCTCGCGGCCATAAAGGGAAAGATCGGGCAGATCGCCCTGGTGAACGCGCGTGGCCATGTATTTGCCTTTACCGGTCTGGGAACGGCTAGTGTGATGCCATAGCGTTAAGGCTATGGAAAGGGTGGAGGCAACTACCTTTCGCGATGACGCATCGCTCGCCGGCATCTCCGGTCCGGCGCAACAGACTCAACCCAACAGGATTTCGTGCATGAACCGTCTTTTTGCGGCTTTTTTGGTTTCCGGCCTTTTCCTTAGTGGAACGCAGGGGGTGATTGCCGCCGATCTTGATCACCTGCTCCAGGACTATCTCGATGAGAGCCAACTGACCGGCATCAGCATCGCCATTGACGACGGAGAACAGATCGAGACGGCGAGCGTCGGCTATCTCGACACGGATCGGGTCACCCCGGTTGATGCATCGACGCGGTTTTACGTCGCCTCCTCGGGCAAGAGCGTCGTCGCAGCGGCGATCCTCGCCTATGTCGCTGACGGAAGGCTTTCCCTCGACGAACCCGTCCTGCCGCTTGTCGATGACCTGCCAGGGATTTCGAGACTCGCCAATATCGACAAGGCGACCTTGCGGCAGCTGCTCAACCACACCTCCGGGCTGGTCGACTATCTCGACGATCATTTCGTTGCGCTCAGTCTGGAGGCGGGAGCCGAAGGCATGACGATCGAGCAGGCATTGACCGAAGCCATCGATGAACCCGCCAGCTTTTCACCCGGCGAAGGCTTTGACTATTCAAATACTAATTACCTGCTGCTTGGTCACGTTCTCGAAGGTCTGGAGGGTTCCTTGTCCGCAGCATTAGAACAGAAGGTCTTTCTGCCGGCAAAGATGTCCGCGACAAGTGTCGGCATTGGCCGGACCAGCGCCAACGCGGCGCACGGGCGCGACTCATCCGGTGCCGACTACAGCGCGGTCGCCTGGGCCAGCACCTTTGGCGACGGGCCCCTGGTCTCGACTCCGTCTGACTTGGTGCGTTTCGCCCGCGCTCTATTTCACGACATGACGATCATCCCGGCCGATCTGGTCGATGAGATGACGACCGGGTCGGACGTCGAGCCGACCTACGGGCTCGGCATGGGGATCGAAACGGACGATTGGGGACAATGGTACGGCCACACCGGCGGCTTCGATGGCTTCGAGGCCGATTTCCGCCACTACCCGGAACAGGACGTCACTCTGGCCTATGCCGCCAATGGCACATCCGACTCACAAGACAACCTGCTCGAACTGGTTGCCGAATAGCCTTTCGCTCCGGTCCAGGGCTGGCAATACCGGTTTGCCATCGCGCCATCGTGTCGGCTTGCAAGCCCGATCCCGGCGCCAAAAACACAAAAGGCTCAGCTGTCGCCAGCTAAGCCTTTTTGAGGAATGGTGGAGCCAATCGGAATCGAACCGACGACCTCTTGAATGCCATTCAAGCGCTCTCCCAACTGAGCTATGGCCCCATATCCGTATGTGGTGCCCGGCGGGCCGGGCGGCGCGGCCACTTGGGGGTGGCCGAACGGCGCGAAACCTATTCAAGCGTTACGCGCAAAGCAAGCAGGAAATTGCGGGGCGAGACCAATTCGCGCGCCCCCCCTGCAAACACGGGCGTTTCAGACGTCGTCGTCGTCGTCCTTGACGGTGAAATCGATGTCGTCATCGTCATCATCGTCCTCTTCGAGGAAGACATCGTCATCATCGCCGCCCAGTTCATCATCGACCTCGACATCCTCGACGTCGGGGATGTCGTCGCCCTCTTCTTCCTCTTCGGCATCGTCGAGAGAGATGACCTCGGCGCCGGCCTCGACAGCCGCCTTGTCAACGGTCTCGACCTCTTCCTCGTCCTTCTTCTCGGCCACGGGGCGCACCGGCGCCTTGACCGCATTGAGCACAAAGGCCTTGCCGCAACTCGGGCAAAGGATCGGATCACGATTGAGATCGTAGAACTTGGTACCGCAATAAAGGCACTGTCGCTTGGTGCCACGCTCGAGACTGCCCACGATGTTACCTCTTGGTTCTTCGGCGTCAGGCGGGCGCGCCGCCTCAGACTTCGGTGTCGGTTAGAGGACAATTGAGGCCGGTGTCAAACCCAAAATCGTCAGATTTCTACAGCCCTGTCCGTTCGATCGCAGAAGCGGGGACACACGGGCATTGGCGCATACTGGGCCTGCATGCTATCGGGACGGCCGGATCGGAGCGGAAACGGGAGCGCAAACGTGATCATTGCAGTGGACGGTCCCGCCGGAGCGGGAAAGGGAACGCTGGCCGGTGAACTGGCGCGCCATTATGACCTGCCCTACCTCGATACCGGCCTGATCTACCGGGCTGTCGGCCGCGCCTGGGCCCCGTTCGCCCGCAATGCCGACGCCCGCGACAGGGCCGTCACGCTGGCCAATGCGCTCGATGTCTCCGCCATCGACCCTGCCGGGCTCGGCTCGGTCGAGATCGGCCAGCTCGCCTCAGAGGTCAGCGCCATTGCCGAGGTCCGCGAGGCGCTGTTCCGCCACCAGCGCGATTTTGCCACACAGGACCGCGGCGCGGTTCTCGACGGCCGCGACATCGGCACTGTCATCTGCCCCGATGCCGATGTGAAGCTTTTCATCACTGCTTCGCCCGAGGTCCGCATGGAACGCCGCGCGCGCCAGCTCGAACAAAAGGGCGAGACCGTCGACCGCGCGGCTCTGCTCGAAAACATCAGGGAACGCGATGCCCGCGATACCAACCGCGCGACCGCCCCCCTGAAGCCGGCCGCCGATGCACACTTGCTCGACACCTCGGAAATGGATATAGAAACCGCACTCCGCGCAGCCATCGCGATCGTCGATGGGTCTATCGCGCGCAAGTCGGGGCTCTAGAGCCTCAAAACCAAACTTGCGCCTCTGAGACCGACACGACGTTCTTCCGGCACACTGGACCGGGCCTTGGGCGGCGGAGAAAAAGCAATCGGCTACCAATGACGCTTCGCGCCTGAAAGCGCCGGGCCTTCCCATTGCAACGGGAACGGAACGGGGCCGGGCATTATTGGCCGCCTTGAAAAACCCCCGGCGCAACAGGAAAATATATGGCTCAGCCAGAAGTAACCATGGAAGACTTCGAAGCCCTTTTGATGAACTCCTTTGTCGATGCGGAGCCCCTCGAGGGCACTGTCGTCAAGGGCAAGGTCATCGCCATCGAGAACGACCTTGCCATCGTCGATGTCGGTCTCAAGACCGAAGGCCGCGTGCCTTTGAAGGAGTTCGGCGCCGCCGGCCGCGACGGCGGCATCGAGGTCGGTTCGGAGGTCGAGGTCTATGTCGACCGTGTCGAGAACGCCATGGGCGAAGCGGTTCTGTCGCGCGAGAAGGCTCGCCGCGAGGAAAGCTGGGTCCGCCTCGAGGCCAAGTACGAGAAGAACGAGAAGGTCGAAGGCGTCATCTTTAACCAGGTCAAGGGTGGCTTCACCGTCGATCTCGACGGCGCCGTTGCCTTCCTGCCGCGTTCCCAGGTCGATATCCGTCCGATCCGCGACATCGGCCCGCTGATGAACGTCCCGCAGCCCTTCCAAATCCTCAAGATGGACAAGCGCCGCGGCAATATCGTCGTTTCGCGCCGCTCGATCCTTGAAGAGAGCCGCGCCGAACAGCGTTCCGAGATCGTCCAGCAGCTCGAAGAGGGCCAGGTGGTCGACGGCGTCGTCAAGAACATCACCGATTATGGCGCCTTCGTCGATCTCGGCGGCATCGACGGCCTGCTGCACGTCACCGACATTGCCTGGCGCCGGGTCAATCACCCGACCGAGGTGCTCAATATCGGCGAGACCATCAAGGTGCAGATCATCCGCATCAACCAGGAATCGCACCGCATCTCGCTGGGCATGAAGCAGCTGCAGTCCGATCCGTGGGACGGCATCGAGGCCAAGTACCCGACCGCTGCCAAGTTCGTCGGCCGCGTCACCAACATCACCGACTATGGCGCCTTCGTCGAACTGGAGCCGGGCATCGAAGGCCTGATCCACGTTTCCGAGATGAGCTGGACCAAGAAGAATGTCCATCCGGGCAAGATCGTTTCGACGTCCCAGGAAGTCGAAGTGATGATCCTCGAGGTCGATCCGGACAAGCGCCGTATCTCTCTGGGTCTCAAGCAGTGCCTGTCCAATCCGTGGGACAGCTTCGCCGAAAAGCACCCGATCGGTTCGACGGTCGAGGGCGAGGTCAAGAACAAGACCGAATTCGGCCTGTTCATCGGGCTCGACGGCGATGTCGACGGCATGGTCCACCTTTCCGATCTCGACTGGCACCGCCAGGGCGAGGAAGCGCTCGAGGACTACAACCGTGGCGACCAGGTCAAGGCCAAGGTGCTCGACGTCGATATCGAGAAGGAGCGCATCTCGCTCGGCATCAAGCAGCTGGCGTCTGACGCCGCCGCCGATGCTGCCGACAGCGCCGGGGTCCGCAAGGGCTCCGTGGTGACCTGCACGGTCACCCAGGTCAATGACGGCGGTATCGAGGTGGAAGTCGGCGAAACCGGCATGACCGCCTTCATCCGTCGCTCCGACCTCAGCCGCGACCGCACCGAACAGCGTCCGGAACGTTTTGCCGTCGGCGAGAAGGTCGACGTGCGCGTCACCCAGTTCGACCGCAAGACGCATCGCATCGCCGTCTCCATCAAGGCGCTGGAAATCGCCGAGGAGAAGGAAGCGGTCGCTGCTTACGGATCCTCGGATTCGGGTGCGTCGCTCGGCGACATTCTTGGCGCCGCGCTCAAGGATCGCGAAGGCAACTAGCCTCGCCCAATGCTTCGGGTCCGCGCCGCCGGCGCGGACCCTGCCGGACGCTGGACTCTGAAACGGTCACAGGTTCGAGCTGGAAAGCCGCTATACTCCCGGTTCTTCCGGCGGGCGGGCTTTCCTGAACAAGCTCTGAGGACGGAGCGAACGTGATGCGGGTCACCAATGTCGAATGGCGCGGCATGACCGGGTTCGACCTCGCCGAGGTAGAGCGGGTCGCAGGCGCCGTGCATCCCGGATATTTCGAATCGCGCGAGGTCCTGGCCGAACGCCAGGCACTGTACCGCGATGGCGCCTATGTGCTCGAAGTGGGCGAGAAGATCGCCGGCTATGTGCTTAGCCACCCCTGGCGGTTCGGCGACGCGCCGGCGCTCAATGCCCTGATCGGGCACCTGCCCGAAGACCCGGACACCTACTATATCCACGACATCGCCCTGATGCCGCTGACCCGCAAGGTCGGCGCCGCCAGCCAGATCGTTCACGGGCTGATCAAGCACGCCATCGCCGGCGGCTTCGGCAGCGTCAGCCTGATCGCCGTCAACAATTCCGTTCCATTCTGGTCAAAGTTCGGATTTGCCGTTGAGGACATCGATGGGCTGGTGCAAAAACTTTTGTCCTATGATAGCGACGCACGTTACATGGTACGGCGGATCGGCCGTGACGAGGTAACGGCCCCCCGGGCCCTGCGCTATCCGGACAATGACTGAACACACAGAACGCGCCCACACCATTCCCGCCACTCGCGCCCTCAGGCGCGGCCGTTTCCGCTGGCGTGTTGCTACCTTCCTCGCCTTTGCTCTATTGGTGCTGGCCCTTTTTGGTCGCTTCGCCCTGCCCGGCGGCGGCGGGACCGACCACATCGCCCGCCTCGTCGTCAATGGCGCCATTGCCACCGACCCGGCACGGCTGGCAGCCATCACCCGCATGGCCGAGGACGACAATGTCAAGGCGGTCGTGGTCGCCATCAACTCGCCGGGCGGCACCACAGCCGGCGGCGAAGAGCTTTATCAGGCGCTAACCAGGCTTCGCGAATCCAAGCCGGTCGTGGTCACCATCGCCGAGATGGGCGCCTCCGCCGCCTACATGACGGCGATTGCGGCAAACCGTGTTTTCGTGCGCAACCTTTCGCTCGTCGGCTCGATCGGCGTCTATTACGCCCATGTCGATGCCGGAAAATTGATGCGCACCATCGGCGTCGATTTCCAGAAGGTCCAGACCGGGCCGCTCAAGGCCGAGCCGGACATCGACGATCCTCTGACCGGAGAAGTGCGCCAGTCGCTGCAGAACCTGGTTAATGACAGCTATGAGTGGTTCGTTGACGTCGTCGCCGCGCGCCGCGGCATCCATCGCAAGGACGTTCTGAGCTTGGCAGACGGGCGAATCCTGACCGGTCGCCAGGCCATCGAGGCTGGCCTGGCCGATGAAGCGGGTGGCGAGCCCGAGGCGCTTGCCTGGCTCGACGCCCAGTTCGACATCGATCCCGATCTCAAGGTCATCACCCGCTATCCGCTGCCCGAAAACGACCTGTCACAGCTGTTGCGGCTGGCTGGCGGCAATGCCCTGTCCATGATAGGGCTCGGCAATACAGGCGCCATGGCGCTTGACGGGCTGGTTTCGCTTTGGCAGGCTGAAAACCTTGCTGATTAACGGTTTACCGCAATCGGGTGCCGTTATTGGGGGGCACAAATGATTAAGTCCGAACTGATCGAAAAGCTCTCTGCGGAGAATCCGCATCTGTTCCAGCGCGACGTCGAGAACATCGTCAATGCCATTCTTGGCGAGATCGGCGATGCCTTGTCGAGAGGGGACAGGGTCGAGTTGAGGGGCTTTGGCGCCTTCTCGATCAAGAACCGGCCGCCTCGGACCGGGCGCAATCCGCGCACCGGCGAGAAGGTGTCGGTGGACGAGAAATACGTCCCGCAGTTCAAGGCGGGCAAGGAAATCCGCGAACGGCTCAACAAATAGGCCCAGCCGGAAAACCCGGATGCGGCCCTAGACGGGGCAAAAGGCCCAAGGCAGAAGCGAAACACAGATGACGAAGCGTCTGGTCGGCTGGTTCGTGCTCGTGCCCCTTTCGGTAGTGCTTGTGCTGTTCGCACTGGCCAATCGCCAGGTTGTTCATGTCGGTCTCGACCCGTTCGGGCGTGAACCGGCGCTGATACCCGGCTTCGATATTCCCCTTTTCGGCGTTATCTATGCCATGTTGCTGGCGGGCGTGCTGCTGGGCGGACTTGCCGTCTGGCTGACCCAGGGCCGGCACCGGCGCGAACGCCGTCAGTTCCGCCGCGAGGCGGAACGGCTCGGGCGCGAACTCGACGGCGCCCGCCGCCAGCAGCACGGGCCGCAGACGGGCGCCAAGGGCCTGCCGGCGACCGACGACTTCCTGGAGATCGACTAGACCGCACCAGAATCGGCCATTTCATGAGCTATTCCCCGATTATCAAGATTTGCGGCATCAAGACCCCTGACATGCTCGAGGCAGCGATTGCGGCCGGAGCCGACATGGTCGGTTTCGTCCATTTCCCGCGCTCGCCCCGCCATGTCGAGATCGATCCGCTTCAAGAACTCATCTCTCTGACCCGCGGCCGCGCCGAAAGCGTCGTGCTGCTGGTCAATCCGGACAACTCCAAGGTCGCCGAGATGGCGGCGCTGGACCCGGACTGGATCCAGCTGCACGGGCCCGAAGCGCCGCATCGGGTCGACGCCATCCGCAGCGATGCCGGCATTCCCATCCTCAAGGCGGTCGGTATCGGCAGCCCCGAGGACCTGCCGCTCCTGTCGGAGTACGAAGAGGTGTGCGACCGGCTGCTGCTCGACGCCAAGGCGCCCAAGAACTCGGAATTGCCGGGCGGGCGCGGTGTCGCATTCGACTGGGATGTGTTGACCGGCCTTGACCAGGACGTGACCTTCATGCTTTCCGGTGGCCTGACGCCTGACAATGTCGATGAGGCCCTGACCAAGGTCAAACCCTCCGGCATAGACGTCTCGTCCGGGGTGGAGCGCGCGCCCGGGGTGAAGGACGCGGCCCTGATCGCCGCATTCATCTCTGCCGCCCGCGCTGCGGCGGCTGCCCTGTAGTTCGGGCAGGCAGACCCGAGGATCACATGACAGACGGCGCCAATTCCCTGCGGCAGGGTCCTGACGAGCACGGCCGCTTCGGCCTTTACGGCGGGCGTTTCGTCGCCGAAACCCTGATGCCGCTGATCCTCGATCTCGAGAAGGCTTATCGCGAGGCCGTGAACGATCCGGCCTACCAAGCCGAGATCAAGGATCTGCACACCCACTATGTCGGCCGCCCCTCGCCGCTGTATCACGCCGAACGGCTGAGCGCGGAATATGGCGGGGCGCAGATCTGGTTCAAGCGCGAGGACCTCAACCATACCGGCTCGCACAAGATCAACAACTGCCTCGGGCAGATTCTTCTGGCCAAGCGCATGGGCAAGACCCGCATCATCGCCGAGACCGGCGCCGGCCAGCACGGCGTGGCGACGGCCACCGTCTGCGCCCGCTTCGGGCTGCCATGCACCGTCTTCATGGGCGCTACCGACGTCGAACGGCAGATGCCGAACGTGTTGCGCATGAAAATGCTCGGCGCCGAGGTCAGGCCGGTCACAGCCGGCGCCGGCACGCTCAAGGATGCCATGAACGAGGCGCTCCGCGACTGGGTGACCAATGTCGACACCACATATTACCTGATCGGCACAGCCGCCGGTCCGCACCCCTATCCGGAAATGGTGCGTGATTTTCAGTCGGTGATCGGCACGGAACTCAGGCAGCAAATGATCGATCAAACTGGCAAACTGCCGGACGCGGTTGTTGCCTGTGTCGGCGGCGGTTCCAACGCCATCGGCACCTTCCACCCGTTCCTCGACGATCCGGGCGTTGCTATTCACGGCGCCGAGGCCGGCGGCTACGGCATCGATGTCGAGGACGGCCATGCCGCCTCGATGACCGGCGGCAAGCCCGGCGTGCTCCATGGCAACCGCACCTATCTGCTGCAGGACGCGGATGGCCAGATCCTCGAAGGTCACTCGGTTTCGGCCGGGCTTGATTATCCCGGCGTCGGCCCGGAGCACTCATGGCTGCGCGATTCGGGCCGCGTCACCTATCAGGCGATCACCGACCGCGAGGCACTTGCCGCCTTCCAGATCTGCACCAGGCACGAAGGCATCGTACCGGCGCTCGAATCGGCGCACGGGCTGGCGCTGGCGCTGCAACTGGCGCCGAGAATGCCCGGCGACGCGTCGATCGTGCTGACGATGTCCGGGCGCGGCGACAAGGACGTCGAGTCCGTCGGCCGCTACCTCGAGAAAGACCCGAGCCTCATCGTCTAGGGCCCGCTTCGGCAAAAGCGTCGAAAACATACGTGCTCACAATTACGTGAAAACGCTATGTGCAAGACGCATATCCGTCTTGCAATTCATTGCCTTGGCAGGTAGGCAGGCGGCATTCATTAATGTGTCGTTACCTCTTTGGATTCGAGCTAGAGTGGATAATATGACAAATAGTTTCATCGTAGAATTTGCAGAGCTGCTGGATGAGATGGTCTCTGCCTCTGAGGTGGAAACGAAGGCGGCATCGAACTAGGCATTTACGCGAGCAACCCATCAGCGCCACGGCTCCCCCAGGTCGTGGCGCTTTTTTTCATTCGGTTGACAGGATAATCGCGGTTCCCCTACATGCGCATGGCCTGACCGTTCCGCTCGGACACTGGCCGGTTCCAGAACCCTGTCACCGGATCGCCCCCTGATGAATACGACGCGAATCGACACGCGCTTTGCTGAATGCGCCGCCGAAAACCGGCCGGCGTTGGTCACCTTCGTCATGGCCGGCGACCCCGATGAAGTAACGGCCCAGGCCGTTCTCGACGGGCTACCGCAGGCCGGCGCCGATGTCATCGAGCTGGGCATGCCGTTCTCGGATCCGATGGCCGACGGGACGGCGATTCAGCTTGCCGGACAGCGGGCACTCGCGGCAGGCCAAACCCTTGCGAAAACGCTCGAATCCGTTCGGCGCTTCCGGCTCAAGGACGACGGCACCCCGATCATTCTGATGGGCTATTACAACCCCATCTACATCTATGGCGTCGATGCCTTCGTCGCCGACGCCGCTGCCGCCGGCGTCGACGGGCTGATCATCGTCGACCTGCCGGCCGAGGAAGACACCGAACTGTGTGAGCCGGCTATCGCCGCCGGCCTCAATTTCATCCGCCTGACGACGCCGACCACCGACGACAAACGCCTGCCGGTGGTGCTGAAGAACACCTCGGGCTTTGTCTACTACGTCTCGATGACCGGTATCACCGGAGCGGCAATCAAAAACCGCGCTGCCGTCGGCGAAGCGGTCAAGCGCATCAAGTCCCACACCGGCCTGCCCGTTGCAGTCGGTTTCGGCATCAAGACCGCCGAGGACGCCGCCGTGATCGGCCGCGATGCCGACGGTGTCGTCGTCGGATCGGCGCTGGTGTCGGCAATCGCCGGTTCGCTCCAGAACGGCAAGCCGACCGGCGCCACACCGGAAGCGATCCACGCACTGGTCCGCGAACTGGCGGAAGGTGCGCGGACGGCCCGCTCCTGACCCCTGAGTTGTCAACCGTTGCAATCAAGCACCTTTGCTTCGGACCTTTGGACCTGATAAAAAGGGTCTGGATGGCCCATATTGATATGGCTGACAAAAGACCCAAGAAGGCAAAACTCTTCACATGAACTGGATCAACAACGTTGTCCGGCCGCGCATTCGGTCCCTTCTGAACAAGCGGGAAACGCCTGAGAACTACTGGATCAAGTGTCCCGAATCCGGCGAACTGGTCTATTACAAGGATCTCGAAGACAACCAGTGGGTGGTTCCGAATTCCGGCCATCACATGAAGGTCAAGGCGCGCGATCGCCTCGGCCTGTTCTTCGATGAGGGCGTGTTCACCGAACTGCCGGCACCGCAGGTCGCCAATGATCCGCTGCGTTTCCGCGCCGCCAAGCGCTATTCCGACCAGATCAAGGAAAACCGCACCAAGACCGGTACCGAGGACTCGATCATCGCGGCCACCGGCAAGCTGCTCGGCATGGACGTGACCGCCGCCGTGCACGAGTTTGATTTCATGGCTGGCTCGCTCGGCATGGCTGCCGGACAGGCGATCATCGCCGCAATGGAGCGTGCCGTTGCCGATCGCACCGCCTTCGTCATGTTCACCGCCTCGGGCGGCGCCCGTATGCAGGAAGGCATCCTGTCGCTGATGCAGATGCCGCGCACCACCATTGCGGTGCAGCGCCTGCGCGAGGCCGGCCTGCCTTATATCGTCGTCCTGACCAACCCGACCACCGGCGGTGTCAGCGCATCCTATGCCATGCTCGGGGACGTCCACATCGCCGAGCCGGGCGCGGTGATCGGCTTTGCCGGCCAGCGCGTCATCCAGGACACCATCCGTGAAAAGCTGCCAAACGGCTTCCAGCGCTCCGAATATCTCAAGGATCACGGCATCGTCGATCTGGTCGTGCACCGTCACGAACTGCGGTCGACCATCGGGTCGCTGATCGCCATGTTCACCAAGCAGCCGGTGCCGGAGGCGCTGAAGCGCGCCGAACTGCCGGCGCCCAAGCAGGTGACCATGCGCGACGTGGTCGTGGCCGCCGAGGGCGACGACGACCTGATCAATGCGCCTGCTGCAGGCAACGCCGAATAGGAGCGCTGCCGGAAATAGCGGAAACCGGTTCTCGGTGCTTACGAGCGCGAGATTACAAGTAACGGGCCTTCATTTCCTCGGAGGCCAGCGAGTTCACTGTGACCCGAACCGACGCCATCCTGCGGCGCCTTCTTGCGCTGCATCCGAACAAGCTGATCGATCTCAAGCTCGACCGGGTTCTCCGGCTGCTGGAGGATCTCGGCCGGCCGCAGGACAGGCTGCCGCCGGTGATCCATGTCGCCGGAACCAATGGCAAAGGCTCGACCATTGCCTATCTGCGCGCCTTTCTCGAAGCCGCCGGCAAAAGCGTGCATGTTTACACCTCGCCCAATCTGGTCCGCTTCCGCGAACGCATCCGGCTCGCCGGCACGCTGGTCTCGGCGCAAAAGCTCAATGCCGCACTGCTGAAGTGCGAACAGGTCAATGCCGGCCAGCCGATCACCTATTTCGAGATCACCACGGCGGCGGCCATCCTGCTGTTTTCTGAGATCGAAGCCGATTACCTGCTGCTCGAGGTGGGCCTGGGCGGGCGCTATGACGCCACCAATGTCATCGACCAACCGCTCGGCACCATCATCACGCCGGTCTCGATCGATCATGTCGAGTTCCTCGGCAGTGATCTCGGCGGCATCGCGCGAGAGAAGGCCGGCATCCTCAAGCGCGGCAGTCGGGCGGTGGTGGCACGCCAGCAATATGAAGCGCTGATGGTCATCGAGACCGAGGCCAGGCGCCTTGGCGTGACACCCTATGTCGCCGGACAGGATTTCGACGGCTACGGCCAGCGCGGCCGCTTGATCTATCAGGACGAGGACGGCCTTGTCGACCTGCCTGAACCGGCCCTTGTCGGCCCGTTCCAGTTCGACAATGCCAGTCTCGCCATCGCCGCGGCCCGGCATTTTGGTCTGCCGATCGCAGAGGCCGACATCGCCGAAGGACTCCGCACGGTTTCCTGGCCGGCACGCATGCAGCCGCTGCGCACAGGCAAGCTGCGCGACCTGCTGCCTGCCGGCCATGAGCTCTGGCTCGATGGTGGTCACAATGAAGCCGGCGGCGGCGTCCTCGCCGACACTGTCCGGCAGCTTCAGACCCGCCAGCCGCGTCCTCTGGTGATAGTGATGGGCACTTTCGCCAACAAAGATGCCCGAGGATTCCTCAGGCATTTCTCCGGCATGGACCTGACGCTGTTCACGGTCCGCATTCCGGGCGAACGCGCCTCGTGGTCGGCGCGCCAGCTCGCCGAAATGGCCGGCGAGATCGGTTTCTCGGCAAGGCCCATGCGTTCTGTCGCCAATGCGCTCACCGAGGCAGCAAGGATCGACAACGCCCGCGTGGTCATCTGCGGTTCGTTGCACCTGGCCGGAAATGTACTGGAAAAGAACGGCACCCCGCCGAATTGATGGCAGCTAGCGGCAGCGGTCGCAGTCGCAGCTGCCTTCGGCGAACGGCGCCAGCCAGGCGATCAGTTCGGCTTCCGACGTGGCGCGTCCGGAGCGGCGCGCAAGCTCAGCCCCATGCTGAAACACGATGAGCACCGGCAACGCCACCACGCCATGATGCGAACAAAGGTGCGGATTGTCGCGAGCCGAGAGCGTACCGATGCGCAGCGCGGCGCCGAAATGGGCTGCCGCCCCACCAAGCGCCCCGGCAAGCGCGTCGCTTTCCGTATCGGCGAAGTGCAGCACCACCGGCACCGGCGCTTCGCTCACCATGGCGCGAAAGTCACGATCGGAAATCGCGTCGCTCATCGCCGCTTCCTTTTCGTCCGCGATCAGCCGAACCTTGGCACCCCCGGGCCGATTCCAGCGGAACAGCACCAGATGCCACAGACCCGGCGCCTGACGCGACAGATCGATCAACCCGTTTCTCCGAACCGCCGAGCGCCCTGTCTCGTTGACGGGCGTCGATACCGCGATGGAATATGCCGCCTGTGCGTGTGATCGAGCCGGTGATCATGGATTCAGGTATCCAATGCCAACCTGGCTTGGCGCAAGTGCAAAGCCCCGGCAAAACCGGGGCTTTGGCGTCGTCTGGTGCGGTTCGTCAGTTCGCGTGGCTCTCGAGCCACTTGATGAACCCGGCATGGGACTGCGCTGCCCCAACCCGCATATCGACCGGCGACCCGTTCTTGAACAGGATAAAGGTCGGCATGGAACGGACATTGTAGCGAGAGACGGACTCGAAATTGGCGCCGCTGTCGAGCGAGACGATCTTGACCTTGTCCCCGAGATCGCCCTGCACCCGTTCGAGCATCGGATCGATGGCCTTGCACGGCCCGCACCACTCAGCCCAGAAATCGACCAGTACGGGAACGTCCGCGCCTAGCACCTCGGTGGCAAATGTTTCATCGGTCACGGGGTTGAGCACGGACGTCTCCTTGGGCTTGGTCAATCAGGGATTGGCAGTCGGATTTCAGTCAGCTCAGGCCGCGTAGCCTTCCAGCCATTTGGACAGGCCGGCCTTGGGCGTACCGGCGCCGATCTTCATGTCGACGGGCTCACCACCCTTGTAAAGGATCATGGTCGGAATCGAGCGCACGCCATACTTGATGGTGGTGTTCGGATTCTCGTCGACATTGAGCTTGACGATCTTCACCTTGCCGGCGAGTTCGGTCGAGAGTTCGTCGAGAATGGGGGACACGGCCCGGCAGGGTCCGCACCATTCCGCCCAGAAATCAACGAGCACCGGCTCCTTGGCTCCGAGCACCTCACTATCGAAGTTGGCATCGGACACTGGCTTGCTGGTCATGGCGTTAGCCTTTCATCGGTAAAATACGCTGAAACGAATTTAGGTGTTAACGCGTCCGGGTTCAAGGGCCGCTCCGGAAACAAAACCGCGGCCGCCGGGGGAATCGCGGAACAGTGTTTCCCCTCGCGGTTAACAAAGCAAGACCGTGCCCATCGCATCATCCATTGCTGACTCCGGCACCGACATCAGTTGACCCGTGGTCGTCCACAGCAGCGCCGCCGAAACGGCCTTGTCCGGATGAATACGGCAAAGAACGGCGCGGTAATGGGCGAGCTGGGCGACGTAATGGGGCGGAATCGCCTCGGCGTCGCCGGGCGGGATGGCATCGGATTTGAAATCGATGATCCCTACTTCTTGTTCGGTGATGACCAGCCGGTCGATGCGTCCGGCGATCAGCACATCCTCGCCTTCGCGCCTGGCCAGGGCCGAAACCGCCACTTCCGCCCGCGAGTTGGGACCGAAGGCCTGGCTGAGCGCCGGATCGGCAATCAGCGCTAGCGCCGTCGCCGCCAGCTCGGCATGGCGGTCCGGATGCTCTGGCAAAAGACTGTCCAGCGCAGCGACGGCAACGCTGTCGCGTTCCGTTTCAGGCACGCCGGGAAGGTGCTGCAGCAGGGCGTGAAGGGCGATGCCGGCCCGCCGGGCCTCATCGGCATCTCCGGTCGCCTCGACATGGGCATCGAGCGGATCGGCCTCAGCGCCCGCCCGTGACGGCGTGACGATCTTCGGCGCCTTCCTGAGCTCAAGCGGCTTGGGAGGAATCGTCATGACGATCGTTGCGGCCGTTTCGGGCGCTTCGCCATAGGTGTCCGCCGGTACATGCTTCGGGAAAACCTTTGCATCCAGCCCAGGCGCCAGTTCGATCTCGGAGCTGTCCTCCTCCAGCGCATCGGCAACGGTGCCGTACCAGGTTTCTTCCAGCTTTGTCCGCTCGCGGACAATGCCAGCGATGTGCAGCTCGTCCTCGGCGCGGGTCATGCCGACATAGAGCTTGCGCCAGTATTCATCCATCTGCGCGCGCTGCTCGGCGTCGAAATACCCGATGGTCTCTTCGGTGTGTTGGTCCCTCCTCGATGCGAGAAGCAGCAACGGCGGTTCATCTTGCCCGGCGAAATAGAGCGACCGGTTCGTCTGGCTGCCCTGCGGCTTGCTGGTGGCGTCGGCGAGAATGACGACGGGCGCTTCGAGCCCCTTGGCTCCATGGATGGTCATCACTCGTACGCCCGCGCCGGTATCGCCGAGTTCGCGCTTGATGTCGGCCTTGCGCGCCCGCATCTCGGTGACGAAACCGAGCAGCGACGGCAGGTCAGATTGCTCGTGACCGAGCGCCAGCGCCAGGAACTCGCCGATGACATCGTCGACCTCGCTGCCGAGCCGGGCATGGAAGCGCCTGAGTCCGCCACCGGCATATAGCACGTCGGCATAGAATTCGTACGGCCGCTCGAAATCGAGCCGGCTGCGCCAGGCCGACAGCCGCTGATACGCATCGACCACACTCGGGATGGCACTCAGACGCATCACCTCCCACAGCGTCCCTTGCCGGTCGTGGGCCAGCGCGAACAGGTCCTCCTCGCTGACGTCGAAGAGTGGCGAACGCAGCAGCGCCGCCAGCGTCAGGTCGTCGCCGGGATCAAGTAGCACATCGGCCAGGGCCAAAAGGTCTCGTGTGACGATGTGGTTGCCCACGCCCAGCCGGTCGGCGCCGGGGGTCGGCAGGCCGGCCTTTTTCAACGCCCTGATGATTTCGTGGAATAGCGCGTTGCGCGACTGCACCAGGATAAGCACGTCGTCGGCACGAATGGTGCGCTTGCGCTCGGCAAGCATCCGGCCCGAGGCGATCCAGTGCGCAATGGAACCGGAAATCCTTTCGGCCAGCTGCTGTTCGGGGCTCTTCAGCCCGGCGCTCGATGGCTGCCAGGGATCCGTGCCCTCTACTGCCGGCTTGACCGCCACGACGGGCCACAGCGCCACCCGCCCGCCCGAATGGGTACGGGCGCTGTGATGGTTCTCGTAGATTTCGCCGACCACAACAGAGTCGCGGCGCGGGCCGGGCGCGAAAACCTTGTCGACGGCATCGAGCACGTTCTGCAGCGTCCGGAAACTTGCTGCCATCGGCACACGGGTGAACGGCCGTCCGGCCGTCATCGCCTTGTGCTGATAGTTATCGCCGGACCGGGCGAACAATCGCGGCTCCGCCCCCTGGAAGGAAAAGATCGACTGTTTCGGATCGCCGACAGCGAACAGCGAGCGCGGCCGTTGCGCGGCGCTGTCGCCTGCAAAGAACTCGTCGGCCAGCGCGTCGACGACCTTCCACTGCTCGGGATTTGTGTCCTGGCTTTCATCGACAAGAATATGGGTGATGCCGGCATCAAGCTTGTAGCGCACCCACACGCCCTGAGCTTCGTCACCGAACAGCGCAGCCGTGCGCGTGACGAGATCGTCGAAATCGAGCCGGGCACGGGCGCGCTTGGCTGTCTCGTAGTCCTCGACAATTGCAGCGAGTACATCGATCAGCGCTTCCGAGCGTGCCACCAATTCGGCGCGACCAAGATCGGCGAGCAATGCCCGAAGGCGCGCTTGTTCGCGCTCCAGCACATCGAGCAAACCGGGGAAACGTTCCGCCAGCGCCTTGATGAGCAGCCGCTTGCGCGGCTCGCCCTTGCCGGTGAACAGCGCCCGCTGCAATTCGTCTTTTGTCGGCGCATCGAAATCGGCGATCTCCGCCAGCACATCGATGCACTGGCTGCCGCCAGGTTTCGGCCCGAGCTCGTTGCGGATGAGGAAGATATCTTCCGTTGTGATCAGCGTTTCCGCCGTCATGGCATGCCGGATGGCCTCGGTGCCGGCCAGTTGATCCGCCTTCACCAGAGCGCGCAGCCGTGCCCTGGCGCCTCCCGCATCGGCCAGGACCGGCATCAGCTTGCGCATGTCGCCGAGCGCCGCCGTCACCACCTCGTCGAGCTTGAAGTCCGACATGGCGTCGAACAGGAGGTCGACCGCATCGTGCAGTGCGCCGCCGTTCAGCGCCTGAGCAAACACCTTGTCGCGCGCCTCGCGGATCAGGTGCTCGCGCTCGGCATCCTCGATGACGACGAAGCCGAACGGCACGCCGGCTTCGAGCGGGAAACGGTGCAGCACCGCCTCGCAAAAGGCATGAATGGTGTTGATCTTCAGCCCACCCGGCGTGTCGAGCGCATGGGCGAACAGCGTCCTTGCCCGGCGCAGTGTATCGGCGTCGGGCGCGGCACCGGTCAGGTCCGCCAGTTCCTTGCCGAGTTCGGCCTCCTCCATCAGCGCCCATTCGCCCAGCCGCCCGGTGACGCGAGCACGCATTTCGGCGGCGGCGGCCTTGGTATAGGTGAGACACAGGATCTCTGCCGGCGATACGCCGGTCAGCAGCAGCCGCAATACCCGCTGGGTCAGTACATGCGTCTTGCCGGCGCCGGCATTGGCCGAGACCCAGACCGAACTCTTGGGGTCGGCGGCCAATTGCTGGCGCACTTCGGTCTCGGGTGTCGGACGGACGGGACGTTCGCTCATTGCTCGCCCTCCGCATCCTCGGCGGCGGCCCATTCGGCCCGGCGCGACAGGTGGTCGTAGTCGCCGTCATAGGTCGGGTTGGCCTTGGGCAGCATGTCCGGCGCCAACGGCTGCGTGTCGCTCAATAGATAGGCCGCAATGCGCGCCTGCAACGCCATGAACAGCGCTTCGACAGCACCCTCGAGATCGTCGTCGTCAGCCGTGACGAACGGCTTTTTCTCGAAGCCGATCGGATCGGCGGGCAGCCGGAGATAGGTCAGCGCCGAGACCTTGCCGGCAGGCAGCTCGCTGAACCCGCCCCGGCTCAACATAAGCGCCTCGGCGAGAAGCTGCGGCGCCAGGAGCTGTTTCATCTCCTTGCTGTCCGGCACGCCGCCGGTCTTGAAATCGATGATCTCGCAACTGCCGTCCTTCATCTCGTCGATGCGGTCGGCGCGACCGCGCAGGGTGAATTCCGTGCCTTCGACATCGAAACTGATTCGTCCGCTGACCTCGACATGTCGCTCGGCCACGTCATCGAAGCGCGACGCCTCGTAATCCAGCACTTCGCCCGCCTGCACCATCAGCCGCCGCAACAGCACGGCCCGCCGCGCCGCATCGGTTTCGCGCCGGGCAAAGATCGCATCGGCTTCGGCTATCAGCTTGTCGCGCGCCCCGGGGTCGCGCGGGGCGATCCCGGCCTTGACCATGCGCTCCATGACGGCGTGCAACAGCTTGCCGCGTTCGCTCGGGCCAATATCGGCGCCAAGCGCTTCGATCGGGCTGAGCCGGAGCACATACTTGGCATAGAGCTCATAGGGCGAGCGGATCAGCCTTTCGATATCGGTGATCGCCAGTGAACGTGGGCGCGCATTGGCCGGCGGCGTCGGAACCGGACGGCTGGCCGGCACGGAATCGACGACCGCATCGAGCGCTCTTGCTTCAGCCACATAGGCCGCGCCACGCACCCGCATGGCTTTGGCCGATGCGTCGCCGGCAAAGGTTTCGAGCCGCTGCAGCAGCCGCGACGGCAGCGCCGGTGCCGTGCCGATTCGCGTCGCATAGGCGAGAACGGCCTCGGGTGCGCCGAGCGCCATTTCGAAGTCATGCGCTGCCTGTCCCTGCCGGCGTTCCTCCGGTTCGAACCCTAGGGCGATGGCCATATTGCGCGACAGCCATGGCCCCGGATCGGCCGCCGCCGGCCAGACGCTTTCGTTGAGCCCGGCAAGGATCACCCGGTCGAACGGCAGCAGGCGGGCTTCGAGCAGGCCCAGGATCGAGATGCCGTTGGTTTCCGGCTTCGGCGCCCTGACCGATAGTCCGGTGATCAGCCCGGCAAAGCTTTCGCCGAGGTGCTTTCCGCCGAAACGGGGTCCCTGCTCTGGCAATCCCGACAGTTCCGCCACCCAGCGCTCCAGCACCTCGGCTCCGTCCGGCTGAACAGCCTCAGAACTACCGGCACCAGTCAGGCTTTTGAACACGACGCCGACGGCCAACGCCAGTTCGGCGGCATCGAAACCCGGCGAAACGTGCAGTTGCTCGAGCGGCGCAAGAGCGCCATCGAGCGCCGCGATCAGCGCCTCCAGCTCTCCGGCTTCGTCTTCGCTGAGCTTGCGGGCCGGATGATCGAGTTCGCCGGCCAACGCAGCGGCAATGCCCCGGCGCAAACCGTCGACACCGCCTGCAATACGCTGGCCACGCAGCACGCCGAGTTCGAGCGCATCGGCCAGCCGGGTGATCTCGCCTCTCGCGCGGCCGAGTGTCAGATTGCGGTTGCGGAGCAGCGCCATCAGCGGCACCGGCGCCCATTTCCTCTCGACAAGCGCGATGGCATTGCCGATCAGCCGTCCCGTCCGTGACTGGCCGAGCGGGGTACCGGCGGCATCGTCGACCCGCACGCCAAAGCGCCTGAGCTCGGCACCGATGCGGCGGGCGAGATTGCGGTCGGGCGTCATGATGCCCACTGACTTGCCCGGCGCCGCCTCGTGGGCACAGCAGGCAATCGCCCGGGCTTCCTCGTCCTCGGAACGGGCAGCAAGAATGGCGACATCGGCAAGCGCCGCACCAGCCTCTGATTCGCTCAACCGCGTTTCCGACCAGTGTCCGGTTGCTTCAGCCAGCGCCAGCGCACTGCGCACCAGCCGTGTGCGCAGCGACGGCGCATCGGCCAGTTCGACGACTTCGCCGGCGGCGACGCCGAGATGCTCGAGCAGGCGTGCCAACCCGTATTGCGCCGCGCCATGTGGTGCCGCGCCGGCATCGCACAGCGCCTGTTGCGTCGCTCCATCCATCTCCGTGTCAAATCCCGGCAGCACCAGTGCGCCATTGGGCAGTCCGGCGATGGCAGCGAGCAGACGCGCTGTCGCCGGCACCGAGCCGGTCGAGCCAGCAGCGATCACCGGCCGGTCGCCAAACAGGCGTGGTACCGCTGCGGTGAGACGGTCGAGCGCCATGTCGCGCACCCGGGCAGCGTCCTGCTTGCCCTTCTCGTCGAGGATTTTCGGCCAGGTGCTGAGGGCTATATCGAGAAAGGTCAGCGATTGCTGCCAATGCGCACTCAGTTCGGCGTCCTGGGCCAGCGCCCGGAAATCGGACGTCGTCACGCCCTCGGTATGACAGGAATCGATCAGCGATCCGAGAGAATCGGCAAGGCCGATGATTTCAGCCGGGCTCGGAGGCGAGGCAAAGCCCGAGGCGTTGAAGGCGCACCCGTCTCCGGCCCTGACCCAGGCATCGACCAGGCTGGCAAGGGTCAATCGCCGCTCCCCGAGCCCGACCGGTGCCGGAAGGGCCCCGGCATGATAAGGCGGCAGGAATGGCAGTTCCGCCTCGTCGGCATCGCCAAGGGCGCGAATGTCGGGCAGCAGCAAGGCCGGGCCCATGCGGGCGAGCAGGACGTCGGCTAGCGCCGTGCGGGCGCGCCGGGTCGGCACCAGGATGGTTAGGTCGGAAAGCCCGAATGGCCCGGGTTCAGGATGGGGCAGCCGCCTGTCGCCGATCGCCGCCACAAGCGTTTCAAGAAACGGCGCATGCGGGGCGATGGAGAAAAGCTTCGGACGGGCCATGGCTCAGGATCCCTTGAGAGCCTGCTCCGCCTCAGCGAGCCCGTCCGGATCGCCGACATGGAACCAAGGAGCATCGAGCAGCACGCCCTTGAGCCGACCGTCCTCCAATGCCGTCTCGAACAGCGGCAGCATGGGAAAGGCGCCGTCCGGGGTGCCTTCGAATACTGAGCACCCGACCAGTGCCACACCGGCATAAATCACCGGCAGGCCGGCATCGAGCGTGATCTCACCGAGTGGGCTCAAACAGAAATCATGGCTGCGGCGGAACCCGTGCGCCCGCGCTGGATGAGCGCACAACAGCACCATGTCGCCATCCTCGAACCGCTCGCGCATCCGTTGGAGCGGCGCATCGTCCGCCGGCTGCCAGAAGGCATCGGTGTTGGAAATCAGCACCGGGTCGGTTTCGGTCAACTCCAGCGCCTTTTTCGCTCCGCCACCCGTATCAAGAGGCTGGTCCTCTTCGATCGACAGGGCGAAGCCGCCGCCGGGAAAACGCATCGGCAGCGCCGAGACAGCAGCCCGCATCTGGTCGGCGAGGTAATGGGCGTTGACGACGAACCGGTCCACGCCCTCGGCGGCGAGCGGCGCGATTACGCGCTCGATCAGCGGCAGGCCGGCGACCGGCACCAGCGGCTTGGGCCGCGTCTCGGTCAACGGTCTCAGCCGCGTGCCGAATCCGGCGGCGAGGAGAATGGCATCGGTTGGGAATCGCGTCGTCATGGCAAGAGAATGACCACCCTTGGCCGGCCGCGTCTACAGGTCCGCTACCAGCGTGGTGCAATCCACGCTGCCGCGCGGCGAATAGAGCGCGACGATGCGCGCCGTCTCCGCCTCGCCCTGGGTCAACGCGACGCTGAGATCGGCCTCGGCGGCGAGCGCCGGATCGCGGTCCGGCCACTCGACGAGGACTATGGCGTCCGGATCGTCGAACAGCCCCAGTTCGCGCGTTTCACCCGCAGCGGCGAGGCGATAGAGATCGGCGTGCAGAACCGGCGCGCCGTCCGGCCGCTCATAGGGCTGGACCAGCGCAAAGCTGGGCGAGGGCACGTCGATCCCGGCATCCTCGACCAGCGTGCGGACGATCACCCGCGCCAGTGCCGTCTTGCCGGCACCGAGCCCGCCTTCGAGCAGCACCAGCATGCCCGGCTCCAGTGCATGGGCGATGGCCCTGCCCAGCCGGGCCGTATCGACTTCGTCGTTCAGGGAAAGGGTGACGGGCGCGGCAGAACCGCTCATTCGGCGGCGCCGCTCTCTTCGGCGACAGTCTCAGAAGGCAGGTTGACCGTGATGCGGGTGCCGCCTTCGGGCCTGTCCTCGACCTGCAGCGATCCGCCGTGCAGATGAACGAAGGTCCGAACGATCGTAAGTCCGAGCCCGGCGCCGCGCTGGCGCACTTCGGCCGACGGGGTGTCGATGCGCTGGGTCAGGGTCTCGCGCACATCGTCGGGGAAGGAGATGCCCTCGTCCTCGATGACGAACAGGATGCGATCAGCGCCGCGCGCGCTCACTTTCAGATGAACGACCGAACCCTCCTCCGAGTAGCGCGCCGCGCTCGACAGCAGGTTGTAGAGAATCTGGACGATGCGGGTGCCGTCGGCGATGAACTCGGGAAGGTCGTCGTCGATCTCGACGTCGAGATTGAGCGGCGCGGAATCATCGCCAACGGCCAGCGTCGCGGCGAGCCCAGACCGCGCCTTCTCGATCAAGGCCGGGATCGACTGCGGTTTGAGATCGAGCTGGGCAATGCCGGCATCGACAGTGGCCAGGTCGAGGATATTGTCGATCAAAACGCCGAGCGTCGACGAGGAAGCGCGGATGTAGTCGGTATAGGCCTTCTGGCGCTCGTTGAGCTCGCCGGCCCCGCCCGAGGCGAGGATGTCGGCAAACCCGATGATATTGGTCAGAGGCGAACGGAACTCGTAGGAGACGTTCTGCACGAACGCGTCCTTGAGCCGGTCGGCGGTCACCAGCGCGTCGTTGCGCTCTTTCAGCACCTGTTGGTAGTTGGCACTCTCGGTGACATCGGTGAAGGTCAGCATGGTCTGACCATCGGGCAGGCGTACCGCAGCCCAGTCGATCAGGCGCCCGTCGGCGCGTCGGATACGGCCCTGGTGATCGGGACGGGCCGGATTGAGATCGACGACGACTTCCTTGAGATTGGCCCAGATGGCGGCGCCATCCTCGGGCATGGCCTCGTCGCAGGCCGAAGCGATCTCGTCGATATGAGGGTGCTTGCCGGTGACATTGGTCGGCAGCTTCCAAAGGATCGACAGGCGCGGGTTGCAAAGCGTCAGCCGGCCGTTGGTTCCGAACACGGCAACGCCCTCGTTGAGGGCGTTGAGCGTCTCGTTCTGCACCTTGTTGAGGGCGTTGTAGCGGGTTTCAAGGGCAAGACGTTCGGTCAGGTCGTTGAACACGTAAATAACGCCGCCGGCCGAAATCGGCATGGCCGAGACGTTGACGGCGCGGCCGTCGGGCAGGTGCCACAAGGTCTCGCGAGGCGCCGACAGCGCATAGGACTTGAGGTGCTCGGTGCGCCAGGCGCGGTAGTCGACTTCCGCCGGCAGGTGCCCCTTGGTGCGCAGGCGGTCAAGCATGGCTTGCTCGGATGTGCCGGGCTTAAGGTAGTTGGCCTCGATATCCCAGAACTGGGCATAGGCGCGGTTGGCGCGGACCAGATGCATATGGTCGTCGAACACCGCGACGGGCCGGTCGAGAGCGTCGATGACAGCGCCGATATCTTCTTCGGTCGCCACCGGCACCCTGACCGGTTCGGGCGCCGGCTCCGCTTCCTGGGCAACCGGCACCAGGCAGGCCATCGAGCCGTCGGCAAGGCTTGTCAGAGCAATATCGAAACTGCGGCCGCCATAGGCGACGCCGCGCATCACGGTTGTGCCGCCGGCAGCGGTCAGCGCCTTTTCATGCGCTTCGCGTTCGGCGGGCGAAAACAGCTCGCGCGCGCCGAGTTCGGCCATCAGCGCTTCCGCCGCGGCGTTGATGGCGACATGATCCTTCGGGCGGGTCCACACCACGGCCGGCACGTCGAGCCTGGTGAACAGCCGCGCCGCCTGATCGGTATCGACCCGCGCATCCGCTGTTCCGTCAGGCTGGACGGACGCCAGGCGCAGGCGCAGTACCGAAGCACCGCCAACGGCACGGCCACAGGCACGAAGCTTGCGGCCATCATTGGCGTTGAGCGTGATGTCAAAGGTCTCTCCGGCGCTGCGCAGCCTCGACAGGTAGAGGCGCAGAAGCTCGGCATCCTCGGCCAGCATCCAGCGGGAGAAATCGAGCAGGGCGTCGGCCGCAGTCTCCGGCGGCAGGATGGCGGCGGGACGGCCGAAAACCATCGGCGCGGTCCTGAGGTCGGACCAGCGTACGGTCACCTCGGGCATGCCTTCCAGGATCGCCTGCGTCTGATCGAGTTCGGCCCGCAAATGGGCAATCTGATGGTAGGCGCGCTCGTTCTGGGTCCGGTCGCGCTGGCGGGCCCGGATCAGCAGCACGCCGGCAGCCAGACCGAAGCCGATGGCGCCGGCGGCGATGGCGATGGGGGCGACGCTGGAAATGTAGGAGGACGATATCGTAGCGGCATTGGCAGGAGCAGAAAACAAAAGGCTGAGTACGGGAGCGCCAACCGCGCCGAATCCTAACCCCGTCCGGAGCCATGCATGTCGCATGCCGTGCCTCACTGCCCAAATTCTTGCTCAATTGCGCTCGCCCCGGAGCGCGGGAGTCCGGCGAAGCACCAACCCAATCTGTCGCCGAATCACCAATACCATAGCTGGCGCTGGAATCGGGTTGAAGTGAAGATTTGGTAGCTGCGCTATTTTGCACAGCCGCACGGGAATCGTATGGAATCCGGGCGAGTCCCGCCGTGTGAGTCCGAAAAGTGAACAAGCGCCCCGGGCGGTCCGGGGCGCTTGGTCTATCCCCTTGCCGACAAGGGGTTTCCGATGAACGGCGCCGTAGCGCCTTGATCTCTAGTAGCGATACTGATCGGACTTGAACGGACCAGTCGGCGTCACGCCGATATAGGCCGCCTGCTCCTCCGAGAGCACTGTCAGCTTGGCGCCGAGCTTGGCCAGGTGCAGCTCGGCAACCTTCTCGTCCAGGTGCTTTGGCAGAACGTAGACCTTGTTCTCGTAGCTATCGCCCTTGGTCCACAGTTCGATCTGGGCCAGTGTCTGGTTTGCGAACGAGGCGCTCATCACGAAGCTCGGGTGGCCGGTGGCATTGCCGAGATTGACCAGGCGCCCCTTCGACAAGAGGATGATGCGGCGGTTCTCGGCGAGCTCGATGATATCGACCTGCGGCTTGACCTCGGTCCACTTGAAGTTCTGCAGTTCGGCGACTTCGATCTCGTTGTCGAAATGGCCGATGTTGCAGACGATGGCCATGTCCTTGAGCTTCTTCATGTCGTCGAGCGTGACCACGGCTTTGTTGCCGGTGCAGGTGACGACGATGTCGGCGCGATGGGCGGCGTCGGCAAGCGTCACGACCTCGAACCCGTCCATCGAGGCCTGCAAGGCGCAAATCGGATCGACCTCGGTCACCAGCACGCGAGCGCCGGCGCCGCGCAGCGAAGCCGCGGAACCCTTGCCGACGTCGCCATAGCCGCAGACGATGGCGACCTTGCCGGCCATCATCACGTCGGTGCCACGACGGATGGCGTCGACCAGCGATTCCTTGCAGCCGTACTTGTTGTCGAATTTCGACTTGGTGACACTGTCATTGACGTTGATCGCCGGGAAGGGCAGTTCGCCGCGCTCGGCCATCTGGTAGAGCCGCATGACGCCCGTGGTGGTTTCCTCGGAGACACCCTTGATGTTGGCCTTGACCTTGGAATAAAAGCCCGGCTCCTTGGCCAGCCGCGCCTTGATCTGGGCGAACAGTTCTTCTTCTTCCTCGGACTTGGGATGGGCGATGACCGAGGGGTCGGTCTCGGCCTTGGCACCCAAGGTCACCAGCAAGGTCGCATCGCCGCCATCATCGAGAATCATGTTGGCGGTCTCGCCATTGCCCCAGTCGAGGATCCTGTCGGCGAAAGCCCAGTATTCCTTCAGCGTCTCGCCCTTGTGAGCAAACACCGGAATGCCGGCGGCAGCAATGGCGGCGGCGGCATGGTCCTGGGTCGAATAGATGTTGCACGAGGCCCAGCGCACTTCGGCGCCGAGTGCGACAAGCGTCTCGATGAGCACTGCCGTCTGGATCGTCATGTGCAAAGAGCCGGCGATGCGTGCGCCCTTGAGCGGCTGGCTCTTGGCGTATTCGGCCCTGATGGCCATCAGGCCGGGCATTTCCACCTCGGCCATGTCGAGTTCCTTGCGACCCCAGTCGCTCAGGCCAATATCCTTGACGGCATAGTCTTGGGACATGAACTGTCTCCGGTTCCTGGATGTGTGGGTATGTGCGGTGACCCGCCTTATACGCGGCATCCCTCAACCAGACAATAAAGATATAAAGAAATGTTTATGTCTTTGGGAAAGGCCTTGCCGGGGTGGCGAGGCCACTTTTCTCAGCGTCGGTCAATCGAGGTCCAGGCCGTCGCGGCGCCGTGCTGGAACTCGTCCCCGCGCGGGCCGAAAGCGTAGTAGTCGCCGAAATCGGCGTTGGTCGCGCGCCATTGCAGGGAAAACGTCTTGCCGCCATCACGGGTTTGAAACACCCAGTAGTCGCCGATCAGCTCGGTGCCGCCGCCCTCCCAGGTCGCGCCGCCCGTGACGGTGGACCCGGTCAGGGTGTAGACATCCGGTGCGCTCGGATCGTGTTCGAGCACGCCTCCCGTCAGAGCCACGCTGATATTGCGGCCTTCGACCGCGGCGGAATTGTGCTCCACAAGCTTGATGGTGCCACCGCCTACCGTAGCCTGGACGGTCCGGGTAATGCCGACCGAATAGGTGCCCTGCCAGATATAGGTGCCATCGAGAAACACCACAGGTCCGGGTGTTGACGGCACGGCACCTTCGGCCGCGCCCGGCGCGATATCGGTGGCATTCGAAATCGCATCGCGCGGGGGCGCCGGTGTCTCGGTGCCGACGGGAGCCTGGCCCGTGCCAAGCATCGGCGCGAACACCGAAGGCACGGTATCTCGGTGCGGCAGTGCGACGATTCCATATAGCGCATTCAGATAGGCGCCGGCACATCTGCCCTCGAAATCCAGAGCCCTCTCGATGAAGGCAATGCGGTGCTCGACATGGTCCCGCAATTGCGCAAACACGGTGGCGCGATCTGGATTATTGCCGACATAGCGCGTCTGGCGGCCGAGCACATAACCCATCATTCCGCAGAGATCGACGCTCAGTTCATCGAGCTTGAGAACCCTTCCCTCCTGCTGAACCGCTTTTCCTGTTTCGCGCAGGATATCCTCGAAGCGTTCCATTTCCGGCAGCTTCATCAGGCCCAGCGGGCCGATGGCGCGCAATGTCTGATAGGTTTCGCCCGTCTGGGCCAAGGCCATTGCTGGCAGGCCCACACACAAAATCGTCAGGCTCGAAACATGTCGTACAAGTTTTGAAAGCAATTTCATCACGCCCTCCCCTGGCTGGAAATGCTTCCGCCCCACAAATCAGCATGCATCAAATCGAAGCGCTGTTTTGACAATGCTGATGTGACAAAAGGACCCGGAATAAGTCTACCGATCCAATCGGAATACTCATACGCCAGATAGGCCATTCTTCCGAGAACGGCGGCGACGGATGCCGCGCTTGCCGGCCCAGCCCAAAGACGCCAGCACGCCATAGCCGAGGATGAGCCCGGTGCCGGCATAGGCGAAACCCTCGGGCGTGACCGGCACGGCAGGCTTGTAGGCCTCAAGCGCGCGCTCGGCGATGTCCGGGTCGTAGTAGGCGGCGAGATCGGTGACCCGTGTGACGATATTGGCGTTTTCGAGCGCATCGAGCTGGGTTTCCAGCCGGTCGTAACGGGCGATGATTGCGCCGACATCCTGGCCGCGGCGGGTGAGAAACCTGTCATCGGTCGCCGCATAGGTGTCGAGCGCCTGCTCACGGGTCAGGCCTTCGCTTGCCGCCGACGCATCGAAGGATTGCACGAACCCGCGCAATTCATCTACGGCACCGCCGAGGCGTTGCTGGTATTGCTGGGCGAATTCGGGAAACTGCGAAGCCATGACGCCGAGCACCACGCCGCCGGCAAGCGAGACTAGCCGTCCAAACACTGCTTCGTCCCTCCGTTTCCGGCAGAGATCTGACTACTCCTCGCCGGCGCTTTCGGCGTCCTCGTCGAAGCCGCAGTTGACCAGGTCGACCAGCGATTCCAACGCCTCGCGGGCCTGGGTGCCGCGCGCCGTGATGAACACGGTCGAGCCCGGTCCGGCACCGAGCATCATCAGCCCCATGATCGAGCTGGCATCGACGCTGATGCCGTCCTTGACCACGCTCACTTCGGCATCATAGCACTCGGCTGTGCGCACGAACCGGGCCGAGGCGCGCGCATGCAGGCCCTTCTTGTTGCAGATGGTGACACGCTGGCAAAGCGCCCTTCCGGCATCGGCAACTGTCGAGTTCGGCAAGGGATCAGCCTCCCAACACGTCGTTGGCGACATTGATATACTTGCGCCCGGCGTCCTGGGCCTCGCGCACGGCGTCCTTCATCTCCATCTCACCGCGCACCCGCGCCAGCTTGACCAGCATCGGCAGGTTGACCCCGGCGATCACCTCGACCTCGCGGTTCTGCATCACCGAGATGGCGAGATTGGACGGCGTGCCGCCGAACATGTCGGTCAGGATGACGACGCCATCGCCGGACTCGACCCGGCCAACCGCGGAAACGATGTCGTTGCGTCGCTCTTCCATGTCGTCGTCCGGTCCGATGGCGACGGTTTCGCAGTTGTCCTGCGGACCGACGACATGCTCCAGCGCAGAGCGAAATTCCTCCGCGAGCCGGCCATGCGTTACAAGCACCATGCCGATCATAAATACTCCTCAGGCGCCATACTTCATTCGAGGCCGGAGTCTCGGCTGGCCGGCTGAAGGTTTCAAGTCATTTTTTGGCCATGTCCCAAGGACGCGCTTATGTCGCTTGGCGTTCGGCCCCGAGCACATACAGCGCCTCATCGACCAGAAGGATCTGATGGGCGCTGTCGACGACAGACCGTTCCGGCACCTGGCAGCGGGCCAGTTCGACCCCTTCGAGTTCGGTGACGAAAGCCTCGTCCTCGAGGAACCGCACCAGGTCCTCGACCATATCGACAACGAGATCGAGACGGGCTTCCGGGCGGTGCGGACGCGAGACGATGCCCCTGCCCCGCAACTCGATCAGCCCCTCGATATTGGGCGGCGCCCTCATGGTTAGCCCGTGCTTGCCTGCCTCGATATTGATGCGGTCGTCGGCCACCAGATAGGCTTCGCGCCCGCGGCCGCGCCACAGGTCGAGCAGTTGCAAGGCGAGCAGGGACTTGCCCGCACCCGAACGCCCGCGAAGCATCACGCCAAGCCCGTCGAGGGTTAGTCCAGTTCCATGCAGATTGACCAAAGCTCGAGCCTTTCCTGTTGCATAGGCCTGCCTCGGGTCATATCGCCCGATTCTTCGGCACGCTCATTTGCGTGCGCGCGGCAAGCGGACGGTGAAGATGGCCCCCGAACGGTCCTGCCGGTTTTCCGCCGTAAGTGTGCCCTTGTGCGCCTGAACAATCTGTTGCGAGATCGACAGGCCCAGGCCCGAATGGTCGCCAAAGCTCTCGGTCTCAGGGCGGTCGGTGTAAAAACGCTGGAAAATCCGCGAGATATCGCCACGAATGCCTGGTCCTTCATCGGAAACGGTCAGTACCAGCTGGTCGCCCTCGGCGCGAAGCCCGACGCGTACAGTACCCCCTTCGGGCGAAAAGGACACGGCATTGTCGATGAGATTGCTCGCCACCTGGGCGATGCGGCTGTCATGGCCGATAACCAATGGCGGCGTGCGTCCTGTCTTTTTCTCGTAGACAACGGTGACCTTGCGCTTCTCTGCCATGTCGGCATGCATCGAGGTCAGCGCCTCGGCCATCTGGTCGAGATCGACCGAATTCTGCTGTTCGCGCGCCAGTTCCGCATCGAGCCGGCTGGCATTGGAGATATCCGAGATCAGCCGGTCGAGGCGCCTGACGTCGTGTTGGATGACCGCCGTCAGCTTTTCCCGCTGATCGTCCCGGGTGGCGCGTGGCAAGGTCTCGACGGCGCTGCGCAACGAGGTCAGCGGGTTCTTGAGTTCATGGGCGACGTCGGCGGCAAAGCGTTCGATGGCTTCGATGCGGTCGTAAAGCGCGTTGGTCATCGACCGGAGCGCCCCGCTCAAATGGCCGATCTCGTCTCCGCGTTCGGTGAAATCGGGAATCTCGGCACGGGCGTTCAGCGAGGTGCCTGCCTGCTCGGCGGCATCGGACAACTTGCGCATCGGTCCGGCGATGGTACCGGCCAGCAGGAAGCTCAGCACCGAGGTCGACAGTGCCGCCACCAGTGCGATCCTGAGGATGCTCAGCCGTTCCGCCGCGACAATCGAATCGATATCGCCAGGCTGGGTGGACAAGAGCAGCGAACCGACAACGGTATGCTGGCGTTGGATCGGCACGGCGACGGTAATGACCATGCGGCCGGATGGATCGACGCGCACGAGATCGGCGACATTGCCGCCAAGCGAGGCCTCGACTTCCGGATAGCGCTTGCCCTCGTTGGGGCCGTATTCCTGGTAGATCGAGAAAGCGTCGCCCGGCATCCAGCTCATCAGCGAATTCCACCACTCGACCAGAACGTTTTGGTCCTTGGGCGCCGCCGGCCGTCGCAGCACTTCGCCGGACACATAGAGCGAGGCGCTGTCGAGGATCAGCAACCCGTCCTTGTCGTAGATGCGGGCGCGGGTCCTGGTCGGGGTAACCAGGTTTCGCAAGAGTGGCGCCACCCGCTCCGGGCTGATGGGGAATTCCAGCGTCGGATCGAAATAGGAAAACGGCGCGCTGTCACCGGAATGCATCTGCAAGAGCAGATCGGGATTGACCGTGATCAGGTCGCTGTCGACCGTGGCCGAAGCAGCGATGGCGGCGGAAATGATCTCGCCCTGGATCCTCAGCGCCTGAACGCGAGCATCGATCAGCCCGGCGCGCCACTGGTTGAGGAACAGGATGCCGACGACGAGGGCGGCAAGGGCGGCAAGGTTGAGCACGACGATGCGCCGCCTGAGCGAGGCGAAGACCGTCACCCGGACAAGATTACGGAAGGCGGCGCCAAGGCGTGGCAGCAGCCGCGCCTTGCGGCGGTTGGCGTGAGATCCGGCACCTGCCGGCTTGTCGCTCCGGTTATCGCCCTCGGTCATCGCCGCCAACGGGCTACTGCTCCTTGAAGCGGTAGCCGACGCCATAGAGCGTTTCGATCATGTCGAAGTCATCATCGACCACCTTGAACTTCTTTCTCAGTCGCTTGATGTGGCTGTCGATGGTGCGGTCGTCGACATAGACCTGATCGTCATAGGCGGCATCCATCAAGGCGTTGCGCGACTTGACCACGCCCGGACGCTGGGCCAGCGATTGCAGGATGAGGAATTCGGTCACGGTCAGCGTTACCCGCTGGCCCTTCCACGAGCAGGTGTGACGCTCCTCGTCCATGACCAGCGCACCGCGTTCGAGCACCGGGCGAGCATGAACGTTCGGATCGGCCGTGACCCCGGCAGGAGCCCCCTCGCGCGGCGACACGCGCCTGAGGATCGCCTTGACGCGTTCGACCAGCAGGCGCTGGCTGAACGGTTTGGTGATGAAATCGTCGGCACCCATCTTGAGGCCGAACAGTTCGTCGATCTCCTCGTCCTTGGACGTCAGGAAGATGACGGGAATGTCGGACTTCTGTCTCAGACGCCGCAACAGCTCCATTCCGTCCATGCGCGGCATCTTGATGTCGAGGATGGCGAGGTCCGGCCGATCGGTGGTCAGGCCTTCAAGGCCCGAGGCGCCGTCGGTGTAGGTGTCCACCTGGTAACCCTCGGCTTCGAGCGTCATCGACACCGAGGTCAGAATGTTGCGGTCGTCATCGACCAGGGCGATCTTTGGCATGGAGCCTCCTTGCCATCCGAGTGTGCGAGGCAGGCGCAACCACTCCGGTGCGCCATCACGATCCGGTTTGGCCGGCAGAATTGCGCACATATTAAGGCAGATGGCGATTCACGGCCAGTTACGCGTCGTTCATGAAACGATTGCGGCGCACTTGCCTTCAATCGGGTTGCTGGCGGTCGCGGATGCGGAGACGGTCAGTTCGCGGCGTAGAAGATGTGGCTGCCGATCGATGCGACGCGGGTGAAGTCGTTGGCCCAGTTCGGACTGACATTGTACATGTGATAATAGAGCGTGTTCTCGGGCACCACGTCGAACCGCTTTCCGGACTGGCGCTGTTTCAGCGCCGCCTCGGCAACGACGAACGAGCGCACCCAGCTCTCGCGGGTGATGCGGTTGCCGACCCCGCCCTCATCGGACTTGCCGTCGCAGGCAAAAGAGAACTGACAGCGATATTTGCCCTTGTCGGCATTTTGGTACACGACGCCGCAGATCGTGTCGGGATAGCGAGACGAATTCACCCGGTTGAGGATGACATCGACCACAGCCAGCTGACCCTGCTCAGGCTCGCCGCGCGCCTCGTGATAGATGGCCGTGGCCAGGCAAGCGCGTTCGGACTTCATCTGCGCCACGCGCTCGGCCGTTTCGACATAGCCCTTGGCAACATAGGCCGAGACCATGGCAGCGTTGACGCTCGGTTCCGGACGCGGCGTCAGCCAGGTCTCGGGCTGGAATGGCATGTCCTGGCTGAGCTTGGCCGATTGCTTGTTGGCAACATAGGCCGACAGCAGCTCGGGGGTGAGCGTGGCGACCTCTGTCACCTCATCGGCCAGAGCGATTGCGGGCGTAAAACCGGCGAGCATCAGCCCGCACACAAGCGCCGCGATGTTTCCAGCCGTTCGGAAAAGCATCCGTCCCATTCCCCCGCCGTACCGAAGTACGTCGTTTGTTGAAACGAAACTTATCCAAAACCTATCCGATGTGAAACCGTTATTTCACTTTTGGTTAACCATGCCCGTCAACCAAGGCTTAACCATGATCGCCGCGGCGCCGGCAGACCGGGTATCCGCTGGCTGGCCGGGTTCAGGCGGCTTCCTCGGGGAAATAGGCGGCGCTGACGGCACCGAGATCGTCGAGCACGGCAAGGCACAGTTCGGCAGTCGCCGCATCGGGCGGCACCATATCGGGCACCATCACCACCTTCATGCCGGCGGCCTTGGCCGAGCGGACGCCGGTGGGGCTGTCCTCGAGCGCCAGGCATGACGAGGCCGGGATGCCGAGCCGCTCGGCCGCCATAAGGAACGGTTCGGGGTGCGGCTTGCCGTTGGACACGTCGGACCGCGTGATGACGACATCGAACAGTTCGGCGATGCCGGCCCGCATCAGCCGGTCGGGCGCCGCTGGGCGCGCAGTCGAGGTGACCACCGCCGTCGGGATGCCGCGCGCTTTCAGGAGCAGCAGGAAATCGCGGGCGCCGGGCTTCTCGCTGACCCCGCGCGCGACCTCGATCTCGCTCATGATCTCGTGCATGCGCTTGCGGAAATGCTCGAAGGGGAAATCCGGACCGAAGGCGGTCTCGAAGATGTGGCGGGCGCCATCGGTCGGCACGCCGATCTGGGCGACGTGCAGGTCGTCGGTCATCTGGTAGCCGAGTTCGGTGCAGGCAGCGTAGATCGCCTCGCGATAAAGCGGCTCGGTGTCGAGCAATGTGCCGTCCATGTCGAACACAGCGGCGGCGAACCCGGAGGCGGAGGAAGCGGAAGTTGGGAGGGTCATGGTCTTTGGATCTTGGGGGGAGAGGAGATCAGTCGTTCGGCGTTTCTGGATAAGGCGTGCCGTCGCGGTGGGTGAACCAGGCCTTGCCGTCTCTGGTGCCGGCGACAAGGTCGAGATCAGGATAATGGCAGACATCGTCGGGAATGCGGCTGCCGACGGCAAGAAGCGTTGCCGGCGCGTCGGAGCGGTTCTGGAAGTGCTGGCCAACCCCTTCGCCGCATTTGAACCCGGCGGCATCGCCGGCCTGCATCAGTTCCTCGCCCTCGTCGGTGACGAGCACGAGTTCGCCGGACAGGATGTAGAAGAATTCGTCCTCATGGGTGTGCCAGTGGCGCTGGCTCGACCATGTGCCTGGCGGCACGGTGAGGATATTGACGCCGAACTGGGTCAGCCCGGCGGCGTCGCCGAGATGGCGGCGGGTGCGGGTCCTGATCTTTTCATCGAGCGGTGGCGGGTAGCTGGCGCCGGCGATTTCGGCAATGCTGGCGGGATCGATGCGCCTGGGCATAAGCAGCCCCTTTCGGTTGTTTTCACCCCGGACATCCCCTCCGGCAGAGCTTTTACACCCAATCGACGGCAGTTTCGACGGAATTTCCGCCAGTGCCACCCGGATTCTGGGGAGATGGTTTCCGCTCAATCTGAATGAAAACCTTGCTGCGCAAGCTCTTCGCGCAGTGCGGACCAGGCTCCGCAGCGCCGAACTTGCGTCGATCTGGCACGGCGGACGGACATGCGCCAGGAACTCCGCGCCAGTGCTGGCCGGAGGTTCAACCGTTTTTTCACCCCCGCAAGGGAGCGGGCATGGGGCGCAAGTCACCCGGATGCCGGTAGTCGGCGAATAAGGGCGCATTGCGCCCCATGCCGTAACCGGGATTTGCGAACCGGTCCGGGCCCGTTCCCGTGTTCCGGCCTGCGTCTCTGCACTGGCGAGTGACCGTGGCTGTTTACCTCGCCTTCGACGCGGCCTGCCCCGGCAGGGAGCAGCAGCCGACACACCGGACCATCGACAGGACGATGGTCTGTCCGCCGATACCCGTCCCGGCCCAGATCGCAGGCGACCCCGCGACCTCACCGGCTCGACCCGCCGGAACCTCGTATGCATCCGCGCTCTGTGCAGGCCGATGGCGGCGAGTATGGGGGATGGGGAAAGGGGCGGGGATAAGGTTTGTGAGAGTGGCTCTTTCCCAGGCCTCATCCTGAGGCGCCGCCAACTCCACCGGCCTCGTCCTGAGGTGCCGCACCACCACCTCGCCTCGTCCTGAGGTGCCGCACCACCACCTCGCCTCATCCTGAGGTGCGAACGCAGTGAGCCTCGAAGGACGAGGGGGAGGGCTCGGAACCAACTCGCACAAATGCCGCTTTGACCGAGCCCGCATCTGCAATCGATAGTTCCCGAGCTCCTGAACGAACGGCCGGCGCGAGATGCAGACCCACATCTACATGCTGAAATGCACCGATGGCTCCTATTATGTCGGCCTGACGGAAAAGCCCGTCGAGACGCGCGTCTCCGAGCACCAACTGGGCCTTTACGACACCGCCTACACCAAAAGCCGCCGGCCTGTGACGCTGGTCTTTTCCGAAACCTACGACCGCATCGACGAAGCCATCCGCCGCGAACGCCAGATCAAGGGCTGGTCGCGACGGAAAAAGGAAGCCCTGATCCGCGGCGACTACGAGGCGCTACCGGATCTGGCCAGCCGGCCGGGTGGGAGATCAAAGACCTGAGACCCCACATTTGCAGCCTCGTCCGGAAGTGCTGCCAACGCCGCCGGCCTCATCCCGAGGTGGCCGCCAACTGCACCGACCTCATCCTGAGGTGCCGCACCACCACCGACCTCATCCTGAGGTGCGAACGCAGTGAGCCTCGAAGGAGGAAGCCGCAACCACCGGGGCCAAACCCTCGCCCTTCGAGGGTCGCTTCGCTCCCACCTCAGGATGAGGGTTTGAGTCAAACGCTCGGCCGACGCCTCGCACTGAATTCGCGATCAGGTCGGAAATGACGATGGTGGCTGTACGAGTTTAACGCGCCGTCACCGAAACTCCTTCCCCCACGAATAAAAACGCCTAATACTATTTCAAACCACTCGACAATATCTCCGATATTAACGAAGAAGCAGCTATTGATGCCGTAATTAGTGCTATTGCTGCCAACGCATAGTCCGAATATTTCGTTGAATTCCTAATACTTTTCTTTGCCGATTCTAGCTCTTTGCTGGTTTTTTCTGAAAATTCGTCTGGGTGATCAATTTTATATCTTTCTAAATCTACATCATCATGATTAATGCTATATCTGTGCAATATCTCATCATATTTCTTGCTGTAGATTAGCAACTGCTCTTGGCTATCAATTTTTGTTGCCCTGACTTCTCGCCGAAGGGTGTTGATTTCCAGCGCACATCTATGAAACTGCTCCGCTTTGACTGGATCATTCGTTGAATGCTGCAACAACGTCAAAGTAAGTATCGCAACTGAAAACGCGACTGTCGTTATGCTTATCGAATTTGTGATCAATAACGGTAATTCAAAAAAAGCCGGCAGTAGAGTTGTTACTATCACCCCGACAGATGCTGCTGCAATAATTCGAGTAAAATTAGCGTCCCTTTTTTCTAATCTTTTCGCCGCATTGAATCTGACGCCTTTTGTCCTTTTCATCTCCCGTAGAAGTTGAGCCGTTGCTCCGTCAACACCTGCCGACATGAGAGTTGGATCATGACCGGTCGGAGGCAATTGAGTGTTCAAGGCGTTTTCCACTTTAGGTTCAGTGCCCATCAGCTTTCCCCCTAATGCGCCGCTTCCCAGTTCCCCGCCGCTTTCGCGTCCACCTGTAGCGGCACCGTCAGCTTCACTGCCGGCTCGGCGGCGTTCTCCATCACATCCCTGATCGCCGGGATCGCCGCGTCGGCGTGGCCCTCGGGGACCTCGAAGATCAGTTCGTCGTGGACCTGCAACAGCATGGCCGCGTCGATCTTGCGGGCCAAGAGTTCGTCTTCCATGCGGATCATGGCGCGGCGGATGATGTCGGCGGCCGAGCCCTGGATCGGGGCGTTGATCGAGGCGCGCTCGACGAAAGAGCGCTCGGCGCCGTTCTTGGAATTGGCGTTGGGGAACTGGATCTTCCGCCCGAAGATCGTCTCGACAAACCCTTGCGCCTTCACAATCGTGCGCTGTTGTTCCATGTAGTCCTTGATGCCGGGGAACTTCTCGAAATAGGCCTTGATGTAATCGCCGGCCTCGCTGCGCGAGATGCCGAGCTGGTTGGCGAGGCCAAAGGCCGAGATGCCGTAGATGATGCCGAAATTGATCGCCTTGGCGCGGCGGCGGACGTCGGACGGCATGCCCTCGACCGGCACGTTGAACATTTCGCTGGCCGTCATGGCGTGGATGTCGAGACCCTCCTCGAAGGCCGATTTCAGCGCGCCGATATCGGCGATGTGGGCGAGGATACGCAGCTCGATCTGCGAATAGTCGGCCGAGATCAGCTCCATGCCCGGCGCGGCGACAAAGGCGGTGCGGATCTTGCGGCCGTCCTCGGTGCGGACCGGGATGTTTTGCAGGTTCGGATCGGTTGAGCTGAGCCGCCCGGTCGAGACCGCCGCCTGGTGATAGGAGGTGTGCACCCGCCCGGTGCGCGGGTTGATATAGGTCGGCAGCGCGTCCGAATAGGTCGATTTGAGCTTGGTGACGCCGCGCCAGTCGAGAATGGTCTGGGCCAGCGGCACGCCCTTTGCGGCAAGATCGTCGAGCACCGAAGCGCCGGTGGCCCATTGGCCCGACTTGGTCTTGGTGCCCCCCTCGAGCCCGAGCTTGCCGAACAGGATCTCGCCGAGCTGCTTGGGGGAACCGAGATTGAACTTCTCGTCGGCAAGCTTTTGCGCCTCATCCTCGAGCTGGGCGGCGCGCTGGGCGAAATCGCCAGAAAGGCGGGCGAGGATCTGCTTGTCGATCGAGATACCGCGCGCCTCCATGCGCGCCAGCACCGGGGCGAGCGGACGTTCCAGCGTTTCGTAAAGCGTCACAGCGCTTTCGGCGACAAGGCGCGGCTTCAGGACGTGCCAGAGGCGCAAGGTGATGTCGGCGTCCTCGGCGGCGTATTTCGTTGCCTCGGCGATCTCGAGCTCGTCGAAGCGCTTCATGTTCTTGCCGGAACCGGCAATGTCCTTGAACGAGATCGGCGCGTGGTCGAGCAGGTCCTTTGAAAGCTCGTCCATGCCGTTGCCGCGCGCGCCCTCGAGCGCATAGGACATCAGCATGGTGTCATCGATCGGGGAAAGGGTGATGCCGTAGCGGCTGAGAATGCCCATGTCGTATTTGGCGTTCTGCAGGATCTTGAGGATCGACCGGTCTTCCATCACCGGCTTCAGCGCCGAAATGACGTCTTTCAGCGGCAATTGCCCCTCGACCGGGCCGCCCTCGCCCAAAAGATCGTCGGCGCCCTTGGTGTGGCCGACGGGGATGTAGCAGCCATTGCCGGGTTCGGTAGACAAGCAAATGCCGACGAGATCGGCCTGCTGGTTGTCGAGCCCGGTGGTTTCGGTGTCGACGGCGACATGGCCCATCTCGATGATGGCGGCGATCCAGCGCTTGAGCGCCTCCACGTCCTGAACGGTCTCGTAGTCCTCGTGCTTGACCGGGATGGCGCGGATGCGGGCCGCCTCGGCTTCGGCAAAAGCCTCCGGCCCGTCACCGGAAGCGCCGGCGACACCATGTCCGGCCACCGGCTCTGCAGCGGTCCCCACCTCGTCCTCGGCGGCGGCGCCGGTCTTGGCGGCAAGCTCGGGATCAGGTTCCCAGGCATTGGGATCGGCATCGATCAGCCCGCCGATGCGGCGGGCGAAGGAATTGAACTCCATCGCCTTGAGGAAGGGAAACAGCTTGCCCGGCTCGAACGGCTGGCGGGCGAAATCCTCGATAGGTTCCTCGACCGGCACGTCGCGCTTGAGCGTCACCAGCCGGTGCGAGATTCGGGCCTGTTCGGCGAATTCGATCAGGTTCTCGCGGCGCTTGTTCTGCTTGATCTCTTCGGCGCGCGACAACAGCGTTTCGAGATCGCCGTACTCTTGGATAAGCTGGGCGGCGGTCTTGATGCCGATGCCGGGCACGCCGGGGACGTTGTCGACCGAATCGCCGCAAAGCGACTGCACCTCGATGACCTTGTCCGGTCCGACGCCGAACTTCTCGTTGACCTCATCCGGGCCGATCCAGCGGTTCTTGAGTGTGTCGAGCAGGCGGACATTGTCGTCCTCGACCAGCTGCATCAGGTCCTTGTCGGTCGAAACGATCGTCACCTTAGCCCCGGCCTCGCGGGCCAGCGTTGTATAGGTGGCGATGAGGTCGTCGGCCTCGAAGCCTTCCCGCTCGATGGCCGGAATTGAAAAGGCGCGGGTGGCGAGCCGGGTCAGGGCGAATTGCGGCACCAGGTCCTCGGGCGCCGGCGGTCGGTGGGCCTTGTATTCGGGATAGAACTCGTTGCGGAAGCTCTTGCCCGAATAATCGAAGATCACCGCCATATGGGTCGGCTCGTTGTCGCCCTTCAGGTCTTCGGTGAGCTTGTAGAGCATCGAGCAGAAGCCGGAGACGGCGCCGACCGGCAGCCCGTCCGACTTGCGCGTCAGCGGCGGCAGCGCGTGATAGGCGCGAAAGATATAGGTCGATCCGTCGATGAGGATGAGGTGCATGAAGACTCCGCAAGGCTGTGCCGGCGCAGTCTAGAGCATGGGAGCGAAGTGAGGGAACCGGATTTCGCCCCGTTTGCCGGGTCTTCACCGGGCTTTCGCAACCGCGCACCAACCGCGTACCGGCGCCTACGGAAAAAAGCGGACAACAAGCTGAAAACACTATTTGTTTACGCTGCCGCGGTAATGAGGGCGTGTATTTTAGAACGCCTATACCGACCAAGTCTTTCCACAAACGTGCTGTCAGCACGCCCATTCAAGGGGCAGGCCGATGTTTTCCAATTCGATTGCCTTGGTATCGACCAACGACAGAGACTGGTTCTCCCGCATGCGCGTCCTGATGCGTCAGGCGGGCCTCAAGGAAACCAGGCCCTTCCCGAAAAGCCGGGAGTCGCTGACCCAGTTCCGCAATGGCCCGCTGCCCTTCGTTTTCGTCGATGCGTCCCTGTCCGCCGACGAGGTGCGAGAGGTCTTCGCCGCGGTGCGCACCCATGCCGAACTGCCGGTCCGTTTCCTGCCGATTATCGTCTTGTCCCGGTCACGGGAGGCGCAGATCATCCTGCACCACATCGAGCTCGGCTGTGATGACATCGTCACCATGCCGCTGACAGCGGCGGCGTTGCTCGAAAGGCTCAAGCGACAGGTCGCCGGGGTTCGGGACTACTTTCAGACCGAATCCTATTTCGGTCCGGACCGGCGCCGGCACGAACTCGGCAGAACCGGTACAAGGGAGGACCGCGGCAGCGGTGACCATCCCTTCCGCCATTTCACCATCGAGCGCTCGGCCCAGCACGGCATCTCGGTCATCGGCAGCCAGATGCACCGTCCGAGCACCGAGCAGATCGTGCTGCCGGTGTAACAGGCGCCTTCGTCACTTCAGGGTTGCGATCCGGCGATTCGGACAGCGCCACATGCCAATGGATCGGGGCGTAGAGCGGGCCTGTCGAACTGGCCGTTGCGGCTGGCTCGGTTGTATCAGCCGAAGCTGAAGTTCTGCGCGAAGATACGGATCATGGCCGGCGCCATGATGACGATGAACAGCACCGGCAGGAAGAACAGGATCAGCGGCACCGTAAGTTTCGGCGGCAGCGCGGCGGCCTTCTTTTCGGCTTCCATCATACGCGCTTCGCGGCCTTCCTCGGCCATGATCCTGAGTGAACTGCCGACCGAGGTGCCGTAGCGCTCGGCCTGGATAAGCGCCGTCATCACCGACTTGACGCCATCAAGCCCGGTGCGGCGCCCGAGATTGTCATAGGCGCGGGTGCGGTCTTCCAGAAAACTCAGCTCGGCATTGGTCAGGGTCAGTTCCTCGGCCAGTTCGGCGCTCTGGATGCCGATCTCCTTGGCGACGCGCTTGAAGGCGTGTTCCACCGACATGCCGGACTCGACGCACAGCAGCATCAGGTCGAGACAGTCGGGCCAGGCGCGCCTGATCGAGGCCTGGCGCTTCTGAATGCGGTTCCTGAGCAGCAGCAGCGGCAGATAGGATCCGAGCACGCCAACGCCCACCGAATAGGCGACATTGAGATAGAGCGGGCGGTCGCCGGGCACCAGCAAGGTGAGGTAGAACAGCGCAAACAGCAGGAATGCCAGCGGCGAGACAAAGCGCAGGAACACGTATGTCGTCAGCGGCCCCTGGCCGCGGTAGCCGGCCTGCATCATGAGGTTCTGGGTATTCTCGTCGGCAAAGGCCTTCTGCAGGTCGAAGCGCTTCACCACATTGGTGACAACGGCCCGTGCCTCGCGGCCCGAGCGGATGGAGGCCTTGGTCTCCTCATCACCGCGCAGCCGGTTCATTTCCTGGGTTCTGAGCTTCTCGCGCTCAAGCGCCACACGTTTGATGCGCTGCCTGGTATCGGAGCGGTCGAAGAACTGGGCGCCGAAAGTGAACACCACCGCGCCCGCCGCGATTGCCGCGAATACAGCGGTGAGGAATTGCGGATTAGTGAGTGTTTCGACCCAGTCCATCGCCGTCTCCTAGACCTCGAACTGGATCATGCGGTTCATCACGAGTATGCCCATCAGCATCATCACGACAGCGACGCCAAGCCAGATATTGCCGATGGGCGTCGTGAACAGCGCGTTGAGATATCCCGGCCTCACCAGCGAGACGAGCGTGGCAACCACGAAGGGGAGCGAGCCGATGATGCCGGCCGAGGCCTTGGCTTCGGACGACATCGCCTTGACCTTGGCCTTCATCTTCTTGCGGTTTCTCAGGACCTTGGAAAGATTGGTCAGGGCTTCGGAAAGGTTGCCGCCAGCCTGCTGCTGGACTGTGATGACGACGACGAAGAAATTGACTTCCGGGGTCGGAACCCTCTCGTAGAGCACGCCGATGGACTCGGCCATGGTCTTGCCGAAGCTTTGCTGGTCAAGCACGCGGGCGAACTCGGATCTGACCGGTTCCTTGATTTCCTTGGCGACGATCTTGATGGAATCGTTGAGCGGCATGCCCGACTTCACGCCGCGCACGATGGCTTCGACGGCGTTGGGCAGTTCGTCGAGGAACTTGGCCTGGTATCTCTTGCGCCGCTGCGCCAGGAAAAATCGCGGCAGAACGTATCCGGCCGCCACGCCGAAAACCAAGGCGAACAGCGCCGGCACGTCGAGCACCCAGCACACGATCGCGACGACAATGCCGAGAATGACCGAATTGCGGATGAAGGCGAGCTTCGTCGTCTTCATGCCAGCCTGATAGATCCGCGCCTCGAGCGTCAGCTTTGGCTTCTTCTGCGCGAGCTGGGCGGTCTGCGCCTTGATCGCCTGCTGCACCGACTTGCGGCGCTGGTCGCGCTGGCGGTCGACCTGCATGTTCTGGCGGGCCGCCTGATAATTGCCCTTGAGGGCCTTCTTGCGCTTGTCGGCGCGATTGTCGCCGGTCAGTGCCGGCACGAAGGTGAATATCACCGCTCCCAGGCTGATGGCGACAAGTGCGACGAGAATGATCGGTGTCATGGTCTATCCCGCCATCATGTCCTGGTGCTCGGTATTGGAGTTCTCGAGCGCCTGGACCAGGTTGGCCTCTTCGCCGAAATAGCGCGCGCGTTCGGCGAATTGCGGCTTGGTGATGCCGGTCGAGCGGTGCTGGCCGATGAGATTGCCGGCGGCGTCCTCGCCCTGGATGTCGTAAAGGAAGATGTCCTGGGTGACGATGACATCGCCTTCCATGCCGAGCACTTCGGTGATGTGGGTGATGCGGCGCGAACCGTCGCGCAGGCGGGCGGCCTGCACCACGACGTCGATCGAGGAAACGATCATCTCGCGGATGGTGCGCGAGGGCAGCGAGTAGCCGCCCATGGTGATCATCGATTCGGCGCGGGACAGCGCCTCGCGCGGCGAGTTGGCGTGGAGGGTGCCCATCGAGCCGTCATGGCCGGTGTTCATGGCCTGCAGCAGGTCGAAGGCCTCGGGGCCACGGACTTCGCCGACGATGATGCGTTCGGGACGCATACGCAGGCAGTTCTTGACGAGATCGCGCATCGTGATCTCGCCCTCGCCTTCAAGGTTCGGTGGACGCGTCTCCAGCCGGACCACATGCGGCTGCTGCAGCTGCAGTTCCGCCGAGTCCTCACAGGTGATGACGCGTTCGTCGCGATCGATGAAACCGGTGAGACAGTTTAGAAGCGTCGTCTTGCCCGAACCGGTACCGCCGGAGATCAGCACATTGGCGCGGACGCGGCCAAGGATGCGCAGCACCTCGGCGCCTTCGGGCGAGATCGAACCGAACTTGACCAGCTGTGAAAGGGTCAGCTTGTCCTTCTTGAACTTACGAATGGTGAGCGCCGCGCCATCAATGGCCAGCGGCGGCGCGATGACGTTGACACGCGAGCCGTCGGGAAGGCGGGCGTCGCAGATCGGCGAGCTTTCGTCGACGCGGCGGCCGACCTGGCTGACGATGCGCTGGCAGACATTCATCAGGTGGGAATCGTCACGGAAGCGGACGTTGGTCAGTTTCACGCGGCCATTGACTTCGATGTAGCAGCGCTGGCTGCCATTGACCATGATGTCGGCGATGTCGTCGCGGGCCAGCAGCGGTTCGAGCGGGCCGTAGCCAAGCACGTCGTTGCAGATGTCCTCGAGCAGGTCTTCCTGCTCGGAAATCGACATGACGATCGACTTGAGCCCGATGATCTCGGCGACGATGTCGCGGATTTCCTCGCGGGCCGTATCGGCGTCCATGGTGGCGAGCTGGGAAAGATCGATGGAATCGATCAGCGCCGAGAAGATCGTCGACTTGGTCTGGAAATAGCTGTCGGCGCGCGAAGTGCTCTCCACCCCGGTGACATCGAGCACTTCTTCGTTGCGGGCGCGGGCGTTGCCGGCTTCGAGCTTGGCCGCCGTTTCCGCCGGCGTCGATGCCGCGCGCTTGGCTTCACTTGCCGATGGGCTGCTCGGCGCAGTCTGGGCCGGAGCCGGAGCCGGAGCAGGACTGGGCGCCGCACCGGTATTGCCGCCGAAACTGGTACGCTTGCCGAACATTACGCGCTGCCTTTACTCAACACAGAACCCGTCATGGCGTCAGCCGATCTTGAGCAGCTTGGAAAGACCCGCCGGCAGCTTCAGCGCCCCGGAGCGTCCGGAAGCTTCGCCACTGATCCGGCCGATGACATGCTGGCCGACTTGTCTGAAGATCTCGTTTGCACGATGGGATGCCGAAACCTCGGCCACCATCTGGCCATTGTTGGCCGCAGTTCCGAAGATGCCGGGATCGAACGGCACCTGGCCGATCAGCCGGCAATCGATCGAGGAGGCGAACTCGCCCGCGGCGATCTCGGGACGCTTGGGCACGCCGGTCTTGTTGACCACCAGGCAGGGCTCGGATTCGGCCGGGCGCAGCGCCTTGATGGTGTCGGCGAGGTTCTTGGCATTCCTGAGATTGGCCAGATCGGGCTCGGCGACGATGACGATCTCGTCGATGGCGCTGAGGGTGTATTTCACCCAGGAGTTCCAGGCATGCGGAATGTCGAGTACGACCACCGGCATGGTCTTCTGGCACATTTCGATGATCTGCTCGAAGCCGCGTTCGTCGAAATCGTAGGTGCGGTCGAGCACGCCCGGCGCCGCCAGCAGATTGATATGGGTCGCCGCCTTGGCCATCAGACGGTCGAGCATGACCTGGTCGACCTTCTCGCCGCCGAACACGGCGTCGCCGATGCCATGCGGGGGATCCTGATTGAAATTGAGCCCGGCAGTGCCGAACGGCAAATCCATGTCGACCACCAGCACGTTCTGGCGCGTCGACTGCGAAATGGCCCAGGCGACATTGTGGGCGATCGTCGAACCGCCCGATCCGCCCTTGGCCGAAACGAAGCCGATGGTGCGACCGATTGGCGCAGCACCCTCCGACGCGAACAGATCGGTGATCGAATCGACAACCGCCTGCGGCGTTGCCGGCAGGATGATGTATTCGGAGACGCCGAACCGGATGAGCTCGCGATAGAGCTGGATGTCGTTGGCCTGGCCGAGCACGATGACCCGTGTCGCCGCATCGCAGACATCGGCAAGCCGTTCGAGATCGATCAGAAGGGTCGAGGTGTCCTGCGCCGCCTCGATGACGATGAGGTTGGGGGTCGGATTGGCGCGGTAGGTCTCGATCGCGCCCTCGATGCCGCCGTTGTGGGTGGTGAGCGCCACCTTGGCCATACGCCGGTCATGCACCGCCAGCTCGACCATCTGCGCGGTCTGCGAATGCAGGCAGAAGGCCTGGATGGTGATGCGCGGCAAAAGCCGTGCGCCCGGCGCGACGTCGACCTGGCGCTCGCCCTTCTTGCTGGTGTCCCCAACCTTGTCCATCACACCCTACTCCCGATACGTCTAGTCGAGCACAAAGCCCACGTGCCCATGATAATTTCCGTTCCGAGCACTATCGCTACCGCCAACTCCGTAAAGGCTTTCCATACGTCCAAGGAAAATTGCTTCAGCATCACTGGCAAAATTGAGATGATCTGTAGGTAAATCGACGGGCGCACCCGGACGGGCGAGCATCGGTGTGACCAGGATCATCAACTCGGTTTCGGAATGGATGAAGTCACGTGAGCGGAACAGCGCCCCCAGGATCGGCAGCTTTTCAAGACCGGGCATGGCGTTGAACTGCTGACGGACCTGATCCTGGATGATGCCGGCAATCGCCAGCGTCGCCCCGGACATCAGCTCGACAGAGGTTTTGGCGCTGCGGTTCTTGGTGGCCGGAATGGTGACACCGTTGATTGTGAAACCGCCATCGGTCGTCGGTTCGGAAACCGATGTCTCGACAGTGAGCGCGATAACGCCGTTCGACTTGACGATCGGCGTGAACTTCAGATTGACGCCGAACTGCTTGAAGGTGAACGAGACCACGCCGTTGTCGATGCCCGAGGGCACCGGGTATTCGCCACCGGCAAGGAATTCGGCTTCCTGGCCCGAAAGCGCCGTCAGGGTCGGTTCGGCCAGGGTGCGCATGGCGCCACGCCGTTCGAGCGCCCGGATCTTGGCATCGAGCGAAAAGGCGCCGACACCGAAGCCGATATCGGTCGTGCTCGAGGGGACAACGCCGGAAGCACCGCTGAGGGACGGCGTGTTGACAAGCGTCGTCGACAGCCCGCCGGCATTGAGCGAAGCGGATAGGTTGATGCCGAGCTGCTTGACCGTTTCGCGCGAGACTTCGGCGACAGTGACCTTGAGGGCCACCTGCTGCGCGCCACCCACGGTGACCAGATTGGCGACATTGACATCCCCGCCGGCATACTGGCCGGCGACCGCCACGGCCTTGTCGACATCATCGGCCGACTGGGCCCAGCCGGAAAGAACGATGCGCGGGCCTTCGGCGGTGGTCATGGTCTCGACCTTGATGCGCGAGCCGGGCAGCAGGCGCGACAGCATGGTGGCCAGCGCCGACGAATCCTGGGTGACAACGACTTCGAGCACGGAGATGCGCGCGCCGGACTTGTCGAGGAAGAAGATATTGGTTTCCCCGATGGTGATGCCCTGGATGATGGCGCGCTGCTTGGAGCGCATCACGGCGCCGGCAAGGCCTGGATTGGAGACGATAACCTCGGCGGCGGGCACCGGCAGATCGACGATCAGCGACTTGTTGAGGCCGATCTCGACGTGCTGGGTCGCGCCAAGCGCCGCCTTGGAAACCTGCAGGTGCGACTGTGTCGCGGCCATGGCCGGAAGGGCGACGGCGACAGAGAAGACCAGGATCAGGACGAGCTTGGCGCCGAGTGCAAAGAACCGGTTCATCATGGTTATCCTCAAGCTCATTGCACGGCGTCGGGCGTTACGTTGACGGCATCGTCGGCAGCGGGTTCCGGACCGGTGCCTTCGACAATGGTCTGCGTCGCCGGAATGACCGAAGACTGCTTGCCGTAGCGCACCAGCTTGACCGACTGGCTGTCCTGTTTGGCCTGGACCAGCTTGGCCGGGCCGTTGAAATCGGTGATCGATCTGAGAACCAGCGACAGGTGACCCTTGGAAATCGCCGTCACCAGATGCGCGGCCTGCTGCGGATCAACCTCGACCGTGGCGATCGTGTCCTTGGAGAAAGTCTCGGCCTTCGGGTCGGTGCCGGGCTTGGCGTCGGCTGTGTTGCCGCGCTCGCCCAGGCGCTCGCCGATGGCAAGCACCTTGACGTTCTCGATGACGGTCTGGGTCTGCAGGCCGACCTCGGAGGGAAGCGTCTGGACGATATCGACCCGGTCGTTGGGAACGACGAAACCGCCGGCGCTCGATGTGGCGCTGACCGGCAGCGAGATGGCGCGCATCCCCTTGGTCAGAACGGCGCTGAGATAACCCTGGTCGGTGTGCACCAGCTTGGTTTCGAGCACCGGCTCGCCGGGGAATATCTCGAAGCGCGCCACGGTGCCTGTCAGCTGCTCGGGCGCGTCGGGAATGGTGGAAATAGTGATGTATTCCGGGCGGACGGCGCTTTGGGGCCAATCCTGCCATTGCACGACCTGTGGCGTCAGGCGCTGGCCGACGCCGATGACCTCGGCTGCCACCAAAATCCGGGTTTTCGGCGCCTCGACCTCGACCACCTCTTGCACCGTCTGCGGCACGTTGCCACCACGGGTCGCCAGATAGGCAGCAAGGCCAGCAGCCAGAACGGCGATCGCCAATAGGATAATGCGTGTCGGTCTCATAACCACTCTCCGAAACGCGGGCGACTACGGCTTCCCGCGCCGTGGCGAGTTTGGCTTCAAAGGGTCAAGTTTTGGTTAATCGGAGGTTTTTTATTATAGTAAACAACAAATTGCAGTTATCGCTTCGCGTAGCGTCGCGGCTCGCACCGTCTCAGACAGCAAAAGCGTTGAAAATGAAGCTGTTGGCATAGACCAGCATGGCCGCGCCAGCGAGCGCAATGCCGTAGGGAACCCCGGTCCGGCATCGTGCAACCTGTCCACCCATGGCACGTCGGCAAGCACCGCGGGCAAGGGCCAGCGCCGGACGAGAAGAATGATCAGTGTCAGCACGCCACCGAGAATGCAGGCATAAACGATATAGGGCAGAAGCAGCGACCAGCCGAGCCACAGCGAGGTGATGGCTGCGAACTTGGCATCGCCGCCGCCGATCCAGCCGAAAGCGAAAAAGGCGAAGGCCCCGGCCAGCACGATGCCGCCAGCGGCAAGATGGCCGTAAAGCGTTTCGAGCGGCATGCCCGAGAGGGGCACAAGCACGACGAAGCCGGCGAGCAGGGTCAGCACCAGCTTGTTGGTGATGCGCATGGTCAAAAGATCGGACGCTGCCGCCCAGGCCATGATCGCGGGAAAGAACAGGAGCGCAAGCATATGCATGAGAACTGCCACCTGGCGGCTAGGGCGCCGCTTCGCCATCCGGAAACGCAATGAGCGGGCGCCGGACGATCCGGACACCCGATGGCGAAAACTTGGCCGGCTTTGATTAACAAAGCTCAAAGAAAAAGGGGGGCGACTGCCCCCCTTTTCCGGTCCGCCTTGCGGATCCCTTACGGATTCGGAACGGTGGTGTTGCTCAAGGTGTTGCCGATGCCGTTGAACAGCGTGCCAAGGCCGTCGCCGACGGTCGAGGCCGCGGCGATGATGCCGACGCTGATGAGAGCGGCGATAAGGCCATATTCAATGGCGGTGGCGCCCGATTCATCGGACACGAAACGAGAAAAGGTATTCATTACTAGCTCCTGACTCCACGTCACATCTGTGACAGCACAGTTCGACACGTCACATATCGAACTGCCACGAACCCTACGCGTGAAGATTTGCCATAGTCTTAATCGAATAGGTTGCATTCGAGCTGAGGCAGGGTTGTTTGTTCATTTGGTTCAATGGGTTACTGGATTATTACCGCGCCTCATGCGGACCCCGCCACCTGGCTGTCATCGGTGCTGAAGCGCGGATACGAGACAGCACGCGCCTGCCGCGCGCAACACGCTAAGCGTCGGACAAATTGAAGGTTTTGGCGCAACCACTCCATCCCCGTCCGGCGCGGCCGGTCCCGATCAACGCGCAGGGGCGCAATTGGGAACCTGATGACAATCGGCAGTAATTTGCCAATTGTTCACCATTCTCTCCGAAACTGGCACGGTATGTAGTAAAGTCACGGGTTCTCGTCATGTCGGCCAAATTCAAGCACGCGTTACTGGCTCTGGCCATCCTGGCGTCGTCCGCACTGGCGGTCGATGTGCCGCTTGCCGCCGAGGGCGTGACCGTCAATGTCAATATGGCGCGGATCCTGAGGATCAACTCTCCCGCCTCGACAGTAATCATCGGCAACCCGGCGATCGCCGACGTGACCATCCAGGATCCCAAGACGCTGATCCTTACCGGCAAGGCCTACGGCCAGACCAATCTCATCATTCTCGATTCCATCGGCAATCCCATTGCCGACACGCTGGTCGATGTGGTCCAGCAGGAAGCCAACCTGATGACGATCTACCAGGGCCGGTCGCGCACCACCATGGTCTGTGATCCGGTGTGCCAGCCGACGCCGATGCTCGGCGACGATCCGAGCTACACCTCGGAAGCCCTCGCCTCGGCGCAGATGATCGACTCCGCTGCCAACTGATCGCTCGCCGACGCGGCATCCACGCCTTCGCGCTCACGTCGCAGCAGCAGCCCGTTAACCTTGCATTCACCGGTTTGCCATTGCGCGCGTGCGCATGGGTGCGTTCTGACGGAAGCTTAGGAGTTGCGGTTCAAGGTTGAAGCAGCGAGCCAGAGCACGCCAGGATGAAACCGGAAGTGAAGAGCAAAGCCGCCATTTCGCCACTCGCCCTCATGCGTCGACGCATCGGACGCGCTTTCGGTCGCGATGAGCGCGGTGCCGTGGCGGTCGAATTCGGCATTCTGGCCCTGCCGTTCTTCGCCATCATCGCCGCCATCATGGAAACCGCGTTCTTCTTCCTGGGATCGGAGATCCTCGACAGCGCCGTCGATACGAGCGTCAGGCTGCTGCGCACCGGACAGGCGCAATCCCAAGGCCTGACGGCGGACCAGTTCGAACGCACTATCTGCGACAGGCTCTATAACCTGTTCGACTGCGACCGCCTGCAGATCGACGTGAAGACTATCACCAATTTCGCCTCGGCGAGTTTCTCGGCGCCGCTGGGCGAAGATTTCGAATGGACCGACTTCGAGGCCACCAAGGTCTACGAACCCGGCGACGGCTCGCAGATCGTTTCGGTGCGCGTTTACTACAAATGGCCGACCCTGGTCGATTTCTTCGGCTTCAACCTGTCCAACGCCGGCCCCGGCTACAGGTTGATGGCTGCGGTCCGCGTCTTCAGAAACGAGCCCTTCTGATGCAGCGCGCCCTTCCCCGTTTCCGCGAACTTCTCTCCCGCTTCGCAAATGGCGAGCATGCCGTCGCCGCCGTCGAGTTCGCCCTGATCCTGCCGGTCATGCTGACGCTCTATATCGGTTCGGTGGAACTGAGCTCGGCCATCTCGGTCGATCAGCGCGTTGCGACGGTTTCCGGCTCGCTCGGCGATCTGGTGGCGCGTGCCGACGGCGTCATCGCCAAGTCACAGGTCGACGACTATTTCCTCGCCGCCAGCGCCACCATGGCGCCCTATGACGATGCCACCGTCCAGCAGATCGTCACCTGCGTGAAGCTCGATGCCGATGGCAATGGCACGGTCGTCTGGTCTCTTGCCGCCAATGGCGCGACCCAACACGGCGTCGATTCAATCTACACCGTGCCCGAGGAACTCCAGGCTCTGGCCGCCAACGACTACGTCATCGTCGCCGAGGCCAGCATGAGCTATGCGCCGATGTTCGGCTATTTCTTCGACACCAATTTCGACCTGTATCACGAGTACTTCTTCCTGCCGCGTTTCGGCGAAGCCATCGCCTACGACCCGACAACCTGACATCACCCACCAACGGTCTGGCGCGATTTCACGCAGCACGCCGGCTTGCCCGACGTGTGCGGGCATGCCATAGGCAAGCCGCGCCTCGTGCGCCAGTGTCCCGCATGCCTGCCTGGAGATCCCCCGATGAGTGATGACCTTCTCGTTCCCGTATTCGATCTCGGCGGGGTGATGTTCGACTGGAACCCGATGTACCTGTTCCGCAAGCTCTTCGATACCGAGGAAGAGGCGGCCTGGTTCCATCAGAACGTGTGCACGCCGGACTGGAACATCGGCATGGATGCCGGAAAGTCCTACAAGAAAAGCGTCGCCGAGCTGCAGGCGCGTTTCCCGCGCTACTGGCGCGAGATCGAGGCGTTCGACACGCGCTGGGACGAGATGAACGGCGGGTTGATCGAGGGCACGATCGCCATCCACGACGAGCTGATCGAAGCCGAGCTGCCGACCTTCTCGATCACCAATTTCTCCTGGGAGAAATGGGTGACGGTGCTGCCGACATTCCCCTTCCTCGAAAAGTTCGACGGCATCCTGGTCAGCGGACTCGAGAACCTGGTCAAGCCCGATCCGCGCATCTTCACCCTGTTCTGCGACCGCTACGCGCTGGCGCCGGAAAGCTGCGTGTTCACCGATGACAATCCGATCAACATCGCCGCCGCCCGCTCGGTCGGCATGAAGGCGGTGCACTTCACCTCCCCCGAACAGCTGCGCAAGGACTTCATCGAACTGGGTCTGCCGCTGAAGGACAAGGGCTGAAGGCAGAGGGCGATCTGACCCGGAAAGCCTAAGCCAAGCACAACGCCATTCCCGTGAAAACGGGAACTCAGTCACGCGCAGTCCTGCGCGCGAAAAGGTCAAATGCTCGGCAGACGCCTCGCGCTGGATTCCCGATCAGGTCGGGAATGACGTCTTGGTCAGCGGCGAGACCTGCTCACTTGGTCCCGTACATGCGGTCGCCAGCGTCGCCGAGACCGGGAACGATATAGCCGAGTTCGTTGAGGTGGCTGTCGACCGCGGCGGTGAACACCGGCACGTCCGGGTGTTCCTCGTTGAAGCGCTTGACGCCTTCGGGCGCGGCCAGAAGGCACAGGAACCGGATATTGGTGGCGCCGCGCTCCTTGAGCTTTTGCACCGCCGCCGTCGAGGAGCCGGCCGTGGCCAGCATCGGATCGACGACGATTACGAGACGGTCGGCGAGGTCGGTTGGCGCCTTGAAGTAATATTCGTGCGGCTCGAGGGTTTCATGGTCGCGATAGATGCCGACATGGGCGACGCGCGCCGCCGGCACCAGATCGAGCATGCCTTCGAGCAGTCCGTTGCCGGCCCTGAGGATCGAGGCGAAGACCAGTTTCTTGCCCTTGATCGCCGGGGCCTTCATCTTCGTCATCGGCGTCTCGATCTCGATTTCCTCGAGTTCGAGATCGCGCGTTACCTCGTAGCACAACAGGTGGGCGATCTCCTGCAGCAGGCGCCGGAAACCGGCCGTCGAGGTCTCCTTGTCACGCATGATGGTCAGCTTGTGCTGGATAAGGGGATGATCGACAACGGTCAGGTTGTTCATCGGAAAATGCCTCACGCGCATGGAAAACCGGCGAGACAATGGAATCACCCCCGGCAAGAGTCCATGCGCGTTTTGGCGCCGCGCCGCTTTGACCACACAAAATGCGCCGAATGTTCCGCCTTGGCGCCGCTACAAAAACGATCTGCCGTGCTTTCCCGCTGCCAGGCCGAGCCATTTCGCCGCCGTTTCCCCGATATCGGCGAAGGTCTGCCGCAGGCCGGCGGAACCGGGCTTGAGCGCCGGCGAGAACAGCAGGATCGGCACCTGCTCGCGGGTATGATCGGTGCCGGTCCAACTCGGATCGTTGCCGTGATCGGCGGTCAGGATCAAGAGGTCGTCCTCAGCCATCTTGGCGATGAGCTCGGGCAGTCGCTTGTCGAACGCCTCGAGCGCCGCGGCATAGCCGGGAATGTCGCGGCGGTGGCCGAAATCCTGGTCGAAGTCGACGAAATTGGTGAAGATCAGCCCGCAGTCGCCGCACATGTCGAGTGCTTCCAGCGTCCGGTCGAACAGCACCATGTTGCCGGACGCCTTGATCTTGTGGGTGACGCCGCGCGCCGCATAGATGTCGGAAATCTTGCCAATGGCGTAAACGTCGTGTCCGGCCTCGGCGACGCGGTCGAGCAGCGTCGGCTCGGGCGGTTCGATTGCATAGTCGTGGCGGTTGCCGGTGCGCTTGAAATCTGACGGCGTCTCGCCGACGAAAGGCCGGGCGATGACGCGGCCGATCATCATCGGCGCGGTGTGTTTGAAGACGATCTCGCACAGCGCATAGAGCCGATCGAGGCCGAAATGGGTTTCGTGGGCGGCAATCTGGAACACCGAGTCGGCGCTGGTGTAGCAGATCGGCTTGCCGGTGCGGATATGCTCCTCGCCGAGCTCGTTGATGATGACGGTGCCCGAAGCGTGCTTGTTGCCAAGAATTCCCGGCAATCCGGCCTCCCTGACGATGGTTTCGACCAGCTCCTCGGGGAAACAGGGTTCGCCTTTGGGGAAATAGCCCCACTCGAACGGCACTGGCACGCCGGCGATTTCCCAATGGCCGGACGGGGTGTCCTTGCCCCTGGAGACCTCGCGGCCGACCGCCCAGAAGCCGGAGGCGTCCTCGGAAAACCCGGGGGCCAGAGTGCCGGAGCTGAGCTTGCCGGCAGCGCCGAGCCCGAGCCTGTCGAGATTGGGCAGGCTGAGCGGACCGGCACGCAGGCCGTCGCGATCGCCAGCACCGGCGGCGCAGCCCTCGGCGATGTGGAGGAATGTGTTGGCGCCGGTATCAGGCCGGCCGTCGTTGAAATAGGTATCGGCATCGGGCGCACCGCCAATGCCGAAACTGTCCATCATGGCGATAATGACGCGGGGCATCAGTTCTGACCTCCCGGCATGATCACTTCGGCAATGAGCGGATTGTCCGGCGCCTTGCCGCCGACGGTGTAGGCTTCCTCGAGCCGGCGCGCCGCTTCGGCGGCTGATGTCGCATCGCGGGCGTGAAGCCGCGCCAGCGGCGTCTTGCCGTCGACCTTGCGGCCGAGCCCAGCCAGGCCGTCGAAGCCGACGGCATAATCGATCTTGTCGGACGGCATGCGGCGACCGCCGCCGAGCGCCACGACCGCCATGCCAATACCGCGGGCGTTGATGGCCGAGACCGTCCCCGACCCCTTGGCAAAGACATCGCGTACGATCGGCGCCGCATCGAGATGGGCATCCATGTTGTCGACGAAGTCGGCCGGACCGCCGAGCGCGGCAACCATTTGCGAGAATTTCTCCGCCGCGGCGCCGGAGGCGAGTGCATCCTCGCAGCGTGCCCGCGCGGCCTTGAGATCGGACGACGCGCCGCCGAGCATCAGCGCCGCCGCCGACAGTTCGAGCGTCACCTCGTACAAGCGCTGGTCGCGACGGGCGCCGGTGAGAAAATCGACGGCGTTGCGGATTTCGAGCGCATTGCCGGCGGCACTGGCCAGCGGCTCGTTCATGTCGGTGATCAGCGCCCCGGTCTTGACCCCGGCCCCATTGGCGACCCCGACCAGGGAATCGGCGAGGCCGCGCGCATCCTCGCGGGTTTTCATGAACGCGCCCGAACCGGTCTTGACGTCGAGGATCAGCCCCTGAAGGCCGGCAGCGAGTTTCTTGGACAAGATCGAGGCGGTGATAAGGGAAATGTTCTCGACCGTCGCGGTGACATCGCGGATGGCGTAAAGCGTGCGATCCGCCGGAGCGAGATCGTCGGTCTGCCCGATGATGGCACAGCCGATCTGCTTGACCGTGCTGTGGAACAGTTCGTTGTCCGGATTGGTCGCATAACCGGGGATCGAATCGAACTTGTCGAGCGTGCCGCCGGTATGCCCCAGGCCCCGCCCCGAGATCATCGGAACGAAGACGCCACAGGCGGCAAGGATCGGCGCCAGCATCAGCGAGGTGTTGTCGCCGACACCACCGGTCGAATGCTTGTCGACGACTGGGCCGTCGAGGTCCGACCAGTCGAGCACCGAACCGGAATCGCGCATCGCCTCGGTCAGCGCCACACGTTCGTCGATATCCATGTTGTTGAAAAACACTGCCATGGCGAATGCAGCCGCCTGCGGCTCTGACACCGTGCCGGCGGCAAAACCGGATATGAAACGCTTGATCTCGTCGGCGCTCAGCTTCTGGCCGTCACGCTTGTGCGCGATGACTTCCTGGGGAAGGAAAACCACTTGCCTGTTCCTTTTGTTGAATTCGGACCGTTCTGTGCGATCCCGATCAGTTCATGTGCCGGTAAATGGCAACACATCCGTCACGTGGGGACAGAGAGATCACCAGCACCTGTTTCTCGTTCCAGCTCAGCGGGCGGGTGATCGTCCAGTTCTGGGACTTGTCGGCATAGGTAAGGCTCTTTTCATAGTATTTGTAGCTGACATTGCCCGAAAGGCTCGGGTCGTCATTGAGGGTCTGCAGGCGGGACAGCGTCGCAACAACGCAAACCGTTCGCGACACATTCATGGCCCGGCCCGAGCGCGCACCGGGCTCGTCCCAGCGCTTGTTGAACTCGTCCATGATCAGGACGAGCTGATTGTAGAAGGAGTTGTCCGTTTCCGCCTCGCTACACGCAGCAAGCGCCGTGACCAGCATTGGCACGGCAACCAGGGCCAAGATCCACCGCATATTCCGTTCCCCCCCAAGGTTTTCGGACTGCCGGCGGCGCCATCAGGCGCCATGTCGCCCCAAGATATTCGTGACCTGAGTGGCTTTGGCAAGAAAATAGTCCTCTGCCGGTCACCCCGAGATCACGTCCTGGACAGCCGCACCGGCGGCTTTTCGGCTCGGGTGATGACGCCCTTGAACTCGAGGTCGAGCTGCACGCATTTGACCCACCAGCCGGCCTTGTCGCCGCCAGGGAAGAGGTCCTGCGGCAGGATCGGCTTGACCGCTTCGATGATCTCGGCGGGCGTCATGCCCGGTTTGTCCGATGTGATCACCGCGAGCATCGCGTCGCGCATGGCCTCGTATTTGGCCTTGTCGACCCGGGTGATGTGATCGGGAGCGTTGACGTTCCTGACTTCGATCTTTTCGGCCATGCAAGACTCCTTGTCGGATCCGGGATGGTCTCAGGCGCCGTAGGGCACCCAGATGTTCTTGACCTGTGTCGCGCGCGCCAGGAAATAGTCACCTTCCATCAGCCCGGCGTCGAACCAGTCATATTGCAGACCGCGCGTTGTCCACATCTGCTTGAGATTGTGGATCGAGGCCTTTTCCATCGCCGTGCTGTCTTCGGCAGAGCCGCAGAACCACAACCCGTCGATGCCGTCGTGGTCGGCAAGCACCTTGCCAAGTGCCGGCGCATCGCCGGTGACGATATTGACCACGCCGCCGGGCACGTCGGAGGTTTCGAGCACCTGGTAGAAATCGGTCATGGCCAGCGGGTGCAGTTCCGAAGGCACCAGCACCACCGGATTGCCCATGGCAATCGCCGGCGCCACCAGCGAAATGGCGCCGAGCAGCGGGTTCTCGGTCGGCGCGACGATGCCGATGACGCCGAGCGGTTCCTTCATCGCCATCGATACGGCGCGGATCGGCACGTTGTGCACGGCGCCGTCATACTTGTCGGCCCAGCCGGCAAAGGCGAACAGCCGCTGGATCGATGCCGCGACTTCCTTTTCGGCGGCAGTCGCTGAAACGCCGGTCATCTGGCGGATGCGGTCGGCGAACTCGGCCTTGCGGTAATCGAGATTCTCGCCAAGGAAATAAAGGATCTGCGCCTTGAGGTGCCCGGTCTTGCCGGCCCAGCCCAGCGCCTTGCGCGCCGCCTCGACGGCATTGCGGATGTCCTTGCGGTTGCCGTCGCACACCTCGCCGAGAGCGACACCCTTGGGCGAAATCACCGTGCGGGCATAGCCACTGTCGCCGCGCGCCTGCTTGCCGCCGACATACATCTTGGCGGTGCGGTCGATGCCGGAGATTTCGTAGCTGGCGATGGCGTCAGCACCTTTCGGCACGGCGGCAGGTTTGAGCTTTTTCTCGAAGGCCGGCTTGAGGTAGGAGGCCATGCCTTCGCGCCCGCCCTCGCGGCCAAAGCCGGATTCGCGGTATCCGCCGAAACCGGCGGCAGCGTCGAACTGGTTCGAGCAGTTGATCCAGACGACCCCGGCCTTGAGTTGCGGGGCGATGTCGAGGGCAAGGTTGAGGTTCTCGCTCCATACCGTCGCAGCGAGGCCGTAGGCGGTGTTGTTGGCAAGCTGCACCGCTTCCTCGGGCGTGCGGAAGCTCATCGCCACCAGCACCGGCCCGAAGATCTCGTCGCGCACCAGCGAGTGCGACGGCGTCACGCCGGTCACAAGCATCGGCTTCATGAAACAGCCCTGGTTGGGCACGGTGACGGCGGCCTCGTAGCGGAAACCGCCCTCCTCATCACCCTTTTCCAGCATTTTCTGGATCGATTCGAACTGTACCGGGGCGACGAGCGCGCCGATATCGATCGACTTGTCGAGCGGATCGCCGACGCGCAGCTTGTCCATGCGCGCCTTGAGCTTGGTGATGAATTTATCTTCGATCGATTCCTGCACCAACAGGCGCGAACCGGCGCAGCACACCTGCCCCTGGTTGAACCAGATGGCATCGACCAGCCCTTCGATGGCGCTGTCGATATCGGCATCATCGAAAACGATGTACGGCGATTTGCCGCCGAGTTCGAGCGACAGGCCCTTGCCGGAACCGGCAGTGGCGGTGCGCAAGGTGCGACCGACGCCGGTCGAGCCGGTGAAGGCGATCTTGTCGACGTCGGGATGTTCGACCAGCGCCGTGCCGGCGACCGAACCGGCGCCGGTGACGACATTGACGACACCGGGCGGCAGGCCGGCCTTTTCGCAGATCTCGGCGAACAGCAGTGCCGTCAGCGACGTGAGCGCCGCCGGCTTGATGACAACGGTGTTGCCGGCGGCAAGCGCCGGGGCGATCTTCCAGGCCAGCATCAGCGTCGGGAAATTCCACGGGATGATCTGGCCGCAAACGCCATAGGGCACGTGGTCGGGGAAGGCCCGCTCGATGTGCTGGGCCCAGCCGGCATGATGGTAGAAATGCCGGATCGTCAGCGGGATGTCGGCGTCGCGGCTCTCGCGGATCGGCTTGCCGTTGTCGAGCGTTTCGAGCACGGCGAGAAGGCGCGAATCCTTCTGCATCAGACGGGCGATGGCATAAAGATATTTGGCGCGCTCGAACCCGGAGAGCGCCGACCATTTCGGGAAGGCGGCCCGCGCCGCCTTGACCGCCGTCTCGACATCATCCGCCGTGCCGGCGGTGATCTCGGCGAGAACCTCGCTGTTGGCCGGATTTTCCGAAGCGATGAGCTTGCCCGGTTCAGTCCACTTGCCGCCGATGAAATGCCCGAACTTGCGCCCGTGCGCATCGAGCCAGGCAAAGGCAGGCGCCGGGCTCTCGGGGGCCGGACCCCAGTCCATCGATTTCATGATGTCTTTGATCTCGTTCATGGGTCTACCCTCACGCCATGGCCTGGCGGTAATCGGCGGCATAGCGCCCTGTGGCGCAGTGTTCGAGCTGGCGTTCGATGTCGGTCAAAAGCGAGGACGCGCCGAAACGGAACAGGTGCGGATCGAGCCAGGTGTCGCCGAGCTCTTCCTTGATCAGCGCCAGATAGGTCAGCGCGTCCTTGGCCGTCGAAATGCCGCCGGCCGGCTTGTAGCCGATCTCGATGCCGGTCATTTCGTGGAACTGCCGGATCATGCGGATCATGGCGAGCGTCGTCGGCAGGTTGGCGTTGACCTTTTCCTTGCCGGTCGAGGTCTTGATGAAATCGGCGCCGGCCATCATGCAGACCATCGAGGCCTTGGCGACATTGGTCAGTGTTGCCAGCTCGCCGGTGCCGAGAATGGTCTTGAGATGGGCCTCGCCGCAGGCCTGCCGATAGGAACGGATCTGGTCGTAAAGCCCCTGCCAGTCGCCGGTCAGCACCAGACCGCGCTCGATGACGATATCGATCTCCTTGGCGCCGGCCTTGACCGACAGGTCGATCTCCATCAGCCGGCTCTCGATCGGCGCCAGCCCGTGCGGGAAGGCGGTCGAGACGGCGGCGACCGGGATGTCTGTGCCCTTGAGGGCGTCGACCGCGGTCGAAACGAACTGGTGGTAGACGCAGACCGCCGCTGTCGTCAGGCCGATGTCACCGACGCCGAGCGTGTCGAGAATGTCCTGGCGCACCGGATGGCGCGCCTTGGCGCACAGGCGCTCGACGCGGCCGGGGGTGTCGTCGGAATTGAGCGTTGTCAGATCGATCAGCGAAATGGCCTTCAACAGCCACGCCGCCTGCCACTGCTTTTTCACTGAACGGCGGGCGCCGATGGTGCCGGCGCGGCGTTCGAGCGCCGAACGGTTCATGCGGATGCGGTCGATCACATCGAGATCGAGCGGGAAGCCGGGATTGCGCGCGCGGGCAACCGTGCCGGACTCATTGTCGACGATACGCAGACTCATAGTTCCTCCAACAGCGCCGGGATCAGGCGCTTCAGCTTTTCCGCTCCCGCCACCGCCATCTGTTTGGTGTGGGTGTGCGAAATCTTCTCCTCCGACAGGCCGGCGCCCATATTGGTGATCGACGAGCAGGCCCAGACGTTCATGCCGAGCATGCGGGCAAGGATCACCTCCGGCGCGGTCGACATGCCGACGGCATCGGCACCAAGAGTGATCGCCATCCTGATTTCCGCCACCGTCTCGAAGGACGGACCGGAATACCACAGATAGACACCCTCGTTCAAAGCGATGCCCAGCTTGCCCGCAACCGCACGCGCCATCTGCCGAAGCGCTGGATCATAGGCATCGACCATGTTGACAAAACGACGGTCTGTCGGCTCGCCGATCAGCGGGTTCATGCCGGCATAATTGATGTGATCGGAAATCATCATCAGATCGCCCGGCCCGGTGCCGGCTTTGAGCGAGCCGGCGGCATTGGTCAGGAACAATGTCTCTGCCCCGAGCTCGGCAAGCGTTTGCAGCGCCTGGCGCATGGCGGCGGCATTGCCGTGCTCGTAGTAATGCTCGCGCCCGGTCAGAATGGCGACGCGCTTGCCCGACAGCGTGCCGATGATCAGGTCCTTGCCATGCCCCGAGACGCCCGCGCCGAGATGGGCGGCGCCGGGAAAGCCTTCGAGATCGCGATAGGGAATTGTGATGCGGTCGCTAGCCAGGTCGGCCAGATCGGACAGCCCGGACCCGAGCACCATCGCGGCGGAAATGCGCGCATCCGAACCGGCGCGGGCCCGGATGACGTTAAGGGCAGCTGTGCTCATGACCTGTCCTTTGCGCTACGCCGGTCGCGGCCTGAAGCGATGGCCTCGTCCTTCGACGAGCTCAGGATGAGGCCCTTGGACGCCGCAACGCTCACTTGGCGGCTCCAAGATTCTCCGGGCCGAACGAATGCGGCAGCAACTCTTCGAGCGTCGTCACCAGCGGTTCGCCGTCGACGCCGTGGCAGATCACCACCGTATCGGGATCGGCGAACTCGCGGATACGCTGGCGGCAGGCCCCGCACGGGGTCACCGGCTCGGCTCCTTTGCCGGTGACATAGATGCGCGTGATGCGCCTGGCGCCGGCACCGACCATGGCGGCGATGGCCGAAGCTTCGGCACAGTTGCCGACCGGATAGGCGGCGTTCTCGACATTGCAGCCGGCATAGATCCTGCCGTCGTCGGCCATCAGCGCCGCTCCGACGGGAAAATGCGAATACGGCACATGCGCGCGGGCGCGCACCCGCTCGGCTGCGTCAAATAGCTGCTTGTCTATCGTGGCTGTGTCACTCATCGGGCGGCCTCCCCCTCAGCAAGGCATCAACGCAATCGCGAACCTCGCACTCCGCAGTAGGCGAACGCAGGAAAGCCGTCAACAACGCCTCCCGGGGCGATGGTTTTTTCTTGCCGTGCGAATTGATGGCGTGTTTTGTTATCGTAACGCTGCGGGGGAACTTTGGACGCAGCCGCTTCGCATCCGCATTGCCGGATTCACAGGAGAGATCACCATGAATTTTAAACGAGTTGCCAAGCCCGCTCTTCTTGCAGGCCTGATGGTTCTCGGCTCGGCCGCTTCGGCCCTTGCCTTTACCGCCTGCCAGGTCACCGATACGGGCGGTATTGATGATAACGGTTTCAACCAGACTGCGTGGAAGGGCGTGGAAGATGCCATGGCTGCCCACGGCATTGACGGCCGCTTCCTCGAATCCCAGGCCGAGACCGACTATGCGGCCAATATCAATTCGCTACTCGACGGCTGTGACATCATCGTGACCGTCGGTTTCCTGATGGGCGATGCGACCGCGGCCGCCGCGGAAGCCAATCCGGACCAGAAGTTCTCGATCGTCGACTACGCTTATGATCCGACCATTCCGAACGTGCTCGGCCAGGTCTTCGCCACCGACCAGGCGGCGTTCCTCGCCGGCTATCTCGCTGCCGGCATGACCGAGACCGGCGTCGTCGGCACCTTCGGCGGCATCAACATCCCGCCGGTGACCATCTTCATGGATGGCTTCGCCTGGGGCGTCGACTACTACAATGAAGTCAAGGGCACGTCCGTCACAGTGCTCGGCTGGGATCCGGACACCAAGGAAGGCCTGTTCACCAACAACTTCGACAGCCTCGACGACGGCCGCACCTTCGCCCAGAACCTCTATGACGAAGGCGCCGACATCGTTCTGCCGGTTGCCGGCCCGGTCGGACTTGGCTCCGCCGCGCTCGCTGACGAACTGGGCACCGACGCCCTCAAGATCATCGGCGTCGACGCCGACCAGTATCTGACCAACCCCGAGAAGAACGGCGTCTACCTGACCTCCATCCTCAAGCAGATGGACGCGACGGTGCAGGCCGCCATCGAAGCGGCCATGGACGGCAGCTTCGCCGGTGGTGTCACCGTCGGTACGCTCGAGAACGGCGGCGTCGGCCTTGCCCCGTATCACGACATGGACGGCATGGTTCCGGACGAGCTGAAGGGCGAAGTCGAAGCCCTCAAGGCCTCGATCGTCGCCGGCGACGTCAAGGTCGGCATGTAACCGATCCTCTAGGTCCAAAGGCGGCGCCATCTCCTTGCTGGGTGGCGCCGCCGGTTTTCCCGGCAAGCTCTCAAAGGAGTGCGCGTTGGATATCGAGCTCCGCGGCATCACCAAGCGCTTTGGTGAGGTCGTTGCCAATTCGGGCGTGAACCTCAACATCAAGGCTGGCGAAGTCCTCGGGCTTCTGGGCGAAAACGGCGCCGGCAAGTCTACCTTGATGAACGTGCTCTCGGGCCTTTACCGCCAGGATGAGGGCGACATTCTGATCGATGGCAAGCTGGCCCATTTCAATGGCCCCGGCGATTCCATCCGCGCCGGCATCGGCATGGTGCACCAGCACTTCATGCTTGTTCCCGTCTTCACGGTTGCCGAAAACGTCGTGCTGGGGGTCGAACCGACAGGTCCTCTCGACCATCTCGATCTCAAGAAGGCCAGCGCCCAGGTCCGGGAGATCAACGAAACCTATGGCCTCGAGGTCGATCCGGACGCGCTTATCGAAGACCTGCCGGTCGGCATCCAGCAGCGCGTCGAGATCATCAAGGTGCTGTTCCGCTCGGCCGACGTCCTGATCTTCGACGAGCCGACCGCAGTGCTGACGCCGCAGGAAGTCACCGATTTCTTCAAGATCATCCGTGCGCTGAAGGAGGCCGGCAAGGCGCTTGTCTTCATCACCCACAAGCTGCACGAGATCATCGAGATTGCCGACCGCATCAGCGTGTTGCGCGCCGGCCAGATCGTCGGCGAATCCATGCCGGGCGAATTGAACGACCTCGAGCTTGCCGAGCTCATGGTCGGCCGGCCGGTCAGTTTCGACGTCACCAAGAAACCCTACGCCCCCGGCGAGACGCTGCTCGACGTCAAGAACCTCACCATTCTGAGGGATGACGATTCCATCGCCGTCGACGACGTCAACTTTGCCATCCGCTCCGGCGAGGTTGTCGGCATCGCCGGCGTCCAGGGCAATGGTCAGTCCGCGCTCGTCGAAGCGCTGGCCGGCGTTCATCGCGTCGCCGGCGGTTCCATCGTCTTCGAGGGCAAGGACATCACGCACGCTTCGGCCAGGGACCGGCACAAGATGGGCATTGCCCATATTCCCGAAGACCGTCTTAGGAACGCCGTCGTCGCCGATTTCACCATCGCCGAGAACATGGTGCTCAACACCTATTACGACGACCGCTACTCCAATGGCGTCACCATGAACTGGGACGCGGTCAATGCGCGCGCCGCCGAATACGCCACTGCCTTCGATGTGCGCACGCCGTCGATCTACGAGACGGTGGGGCACCTGTCGGGCGGCAACCAGCAGAAGATGGTCGTGGCCCGAGAACTGTCGCGCGACACCAAGCTGTTGATCGCCGCGCATCCGACGCGCGGCCTCGATGTCGGCTCGATCGAATATATCCACTCGCGCCTGATGGCAGCGCGCGACGAAGGCGACGGCGTGCTGATCGTCTCATCCGAACTCGACGAGGTCATCGCCCTCAGCGACCGGATCCTGGTCATGTTCAAGGGCCGCATCGTCGCCGAATTCGGGGTGGAGGGCCGGCCCGTCAACAAGAACGATATCGGTCTTGCAATGGCAGGGGCGTCGCTATGAGTGAACAGGGACAACAACAGCAGACGCTGACGCGCAATCTGCTTGAAAAGGCCGCCCCGAGCCGCAGCACCTATGAAGACCTCGTCATCGTGCCGATCTTCGCCATCGTGGCGGCGCTCGTGCTCGGCGCCCTGGTCATGCTGGCCACCAATGTCAGCCTCGAAACCGTCGGCAGATCCTACCTGGCGCTGCTCGAAGGCTCGGTGGGCTCGCTCAACTCGCTCAGCGAAACGCTGACTGCGGCTACCCCTCTGGTCATTGCGGGCCTCGGCGTGGCGCTCGGCTTCCGCGCCGGCTTCTTCAACATCGGAGCGGAAGGCCAGGTGCTGATGGGCGGCATGGCCGCCGTCATCGTCGGCTTCTCCTTTGCCGGCCTGCCGATGTTCATTCACCTGCCGCTGGCGCTCATGGCCGGCATCCTGGTCGGCGGCATGTATGCCGGCATCGCCGGCTGGCTGAGGGCGGCGACGGGCGCGCATGAGGTCATCTCGACCATCATGCTTAACCTCATTTCCTATCGTCTCGTCGACTACCTGCTCAAGGTGCCCTTCATCCAGAAGGCCGGGCGCTCGGACCCGATATCCAACGCCGTGCTCGACAGCGCCACCCTGCCGCGCCTGCTCGAATGGCTCGGACCCAACTTCCGCCTGCATGCCGGCCTGATCGTCATGCTTCTGATGGTGTGGTTCGTCTATTGGCTGCTGTTCAAGACGACAATCGGTTTCGAATTCCGCGCCAGCGGCGAGAACGCCGATGCCGCCCGTTTCTCGGGCATGCGTTCGGGCCTGATCGTCGTGACGGTCATGGCGATGGCCGGGGCTCTCGCCGGTCTTGCCGGCGCCAACCAGGTGCTGGGCGTGCTTGGCCGCGCCTCGCCGGGCTTCTCGGCCGGCATCGGTTTCACCGCCATCTCCGTTGCGCTCTTGGGACGATCACACCCAATAGGTGTCCTTGTCGCCGGACTGCTGTTCGGCGCGCTCGAGGCCGGTGGACGGCAAATGCAGGTCGATGCCGGCGTCAGCCTCGACCTGATCGCCATCGTCCAGTCGCTCATCATCGTGTTCATTGCCGCGCCGCTTCTGGTGCGCGCCATCTTTCCGTGGGGTTTCCGCTCCGCCAAGACGGCATCACGCAAGGAGTAGTTGCAAATGAGTGTTGAAGCAGCGGCAGCGGGCGCACCCCGAAATCTCGACACAGCGGCGCTCAGGCAGTCCAAGATTGCCGGTGTCATCCTCATCTTCCTGGCGCTGATCACCGCGCTGGTCTTCGCCCAGGTCACCGGCGGCGATGCCGTGTTCCGCCTGTCGCGCCCCAACGATCCGTGGGCCCTGCCCGACCTGGTCGTGCCGGCCGAGCCGTTCAACTGGATCGCCGCGGCGGTCCTGACCTTCCTCGGCGTCAGGCAATGGCTGTCCAAGACCGGCAAGGGCACGGCGCTGGCCCTCGGGCTCGGCTTCGCCCTGGTCATCGCCGCCTTCCTGGTCTGGGCCACGGCGGGCAAGGCCTTCTCGATGACCGGCATGCTGCAGGCCACCATGGTCCGCGCCGTGCCGATCGCCATGGGCGGATTGACCGGCGTGCTGTGTGAACGCGTGGCCGTGGTCAACATCGGCGTCGAGGGCATGCTGCTCGCCGGCGCCTTCACCGGCGCCCTGGCGGGCTCGCTGTTCGGCGGCTGGCTCGGCCTGCTGTCGGCAGTCGCGGTCGGCGGCCTGTTCGGCTTCATCCTCGCCGCTCTCGTCGTCACCTATCGGGTCGACCAGATCATTGCCGGCGTGGTGATAAACCTGTTCGTACTAGGACTAACATCCTATGTCAGCTCTCAGGTCTTCTCCGAATACCGCTTCCTCAACAACGCCCCGGTCTTCCGCGCCATCAAGATACCGTTCCTCAGCGATATCCCGGTGATCGGACCGGTGCTGTTCAGCCAGAACATCTTCGTTTACGGCGCGCTGTTCCTGGTGGCGGTGGCGACTTACTACCTGTTCCACACCAAGCACGGGCTGCATGCCCGGGCCGTCGGCGAACACCCACAGGCCGCCGACACGCTCGGCATCAATGTCTATACCGTGCGCTATATCAACGTGACGCTCGGCGGCATGGTCGCCGGTTTCGGCGGCGCCTTCCTGACCCTTGGTCTGGTCGGGCGTTTCGACGACAACATGACCAGCGGCCGCGGGTTCATTGGTCTGGCGGCAATGATCTTCGGACGCTGGCACCCGGTCGGGGCGCTGATGGCGGCGCTGATCTTCGGCTTCGCCGACTCGCTGCAACAGAAAATGGCCCTGCTGCAAACACCGATCCCCTCGGAATTCCTCGCCATGGCGCCCTATATCGCCACGATCGTCGTGGTGGCCGGCATCGTTGGCAGGGCTCGGGCGCCGGCAGCCGACGGCAAGGCCTATATCAAGGAATAGGCTGAAGCGTTTCGGCGACGAGATCGAGGCGGGGCAATGCCCCGCCTTTTTCGTCAGTAACGCGTTCGGCAGAACTCACATCCAGTTCTGCGCTCCTGAAACGCGGCTTTTGGCAGCTTGAGCCTGCCCGGTTTTGGCGGAAACCTGCCCGATTCCCCATCGTCATTCCCGATCTGGGTCAGAAATGACGCCGTGATTCACGCGTCCTTGGCAGCGAACAAACGGCCAATCTAAAGAGCCACCACCTTGCCGCCTGCCGCTTCGGCGTCGGCTTCGTCATGGGTAACGAGCAGGGTCGGCAGCGAACGGGCGCGGGCGATGTCGAAAACGAATGAGCGTACCGAGGCGCGCAAGGGCGCATCAAGGCGCGAGAACGGCTCGTCGAGCACCAGCGCCCGCGGCTCGGCGGCAATCACCCGCATCAGCGCCACGCGCGCCTGCTGCCCCCCGCTCAGGGTCGCCGGATCGCGCTGCCGCAGGTCGGCGAGCCCCACCGGTCCGAGCAGATCGGCAACGCGCCGGCAACGCTCGGCACGCGTGCCACCTCTGGGCAGGGCGAATAGGATGTTTTCGGATACCGAGAAGTGCGGAAACAGCAGCGCATCCTGGAACAACATGCCGATGCGGCGCTTTTCCGGCGGCAATGGGGTGATATCGAGCCCGTCTAGCCGCAGCGCGCCACGAGCCGTGAACCCCGGCGGCGGGAAACCGGCAATGGCCTTGGCAAGGCTCGATTTTCCCGAGCCGGACGGCCCCATCAGCGTCAACACTTCGCCCGGCGCGATCGACGCATCAAGGCCGGCCAGGCGCGTGCCGCGGCGATGAACCTCGAAGCCCTCGATAACCAATCCCTTGCTCATGTCGCAGCTCCCGGCCTCAGGGCCCGCCTTTGCCGCCACAATAGCGCCGGCACGCCGGCGGCAATGGCAAAACCGACAAAGGGCAGAACCGCCTGCACCAGTCCGTAGGCACCAATCAGGCGGCGGTCGCCGCCACTCGACAGCGCCACGGCCTCGGTGGTGATTGTCGGCACCCTGCCGCCGCCGATCAGCAGCGTCGGCAGATATTGCGCCACCGAAATGGCAAAACCGAGCGCCAGCGCCGTCAGGATCGGACGCAACAGGATCGGCAGGCGTACGGTGAACAAGGCCCGGTTGGCGGTCTTTCCGAGACTGCGGGCCTGATCGAGAAAGCGCGTGTCGAAGGCATTCCAGGGATCCGCGAGCATCAGATAGGTATAGGGCAGAACGAAGATCAGGTGCGAGAAGGCGACGGGCAGCAGCGAACTGTCCCAGCCGAGCCGCAGCAGCAGACCCGTCAGCCCCGGCAGGAAGCCGATCTGCGGCACCAGCAACGGCGCATAAAGAACCAGCTTGGCGCGCGGCGACAGGGTGACGCCGGTGCGATATTCGTTTTCGAGGCACAGGACCACCAGCACCAGCGCCACGCCGGATGCCAGGGCGCCGATGAGAAACGTGTTGGCGGTGAGTTCCATGAGTTCGGGCGCCCGGCCCGCCCAGATCGACAACGACAGGCTTTTGGGGAGGGCATCCGGGAAACGCCAGAAGCCGGCCACCGAATTGAGCCCGATCAGCGCGACGCCGGACAGAACCGTCACGCCGACACTGATCAGCCCGGCCCGGCTCATGAACTCGACCCCCGGCACCGGCGTCAGCCGCCGCCCGGTCAGTGCCAGGCGCCGGCCAAACCGCGCCACCAGGCGCTCGCCGGCGAGCCAGATCAACACCCCGGCGGTCGTGGCGCCAAGCTGGAAAACCAGCCCCGCGGCCGCCAGCGTCTTGCGCGACAGGTCCGGATCGTTCATCCAGTGCAGGATCCTGACCGACAGAAGCGGCGGAGTCGCCGGCCCGAGGATCACCGCCATGTCGACCACCGAGGACGAAAAGACGATCACCGCCAGCACCGGCAGTCGCATCTGGCGATAGACGGCGGGGAAGACGCCGAAAAACCAGGCAGGGATGCGGGCATGACCGAGGGCGCGAGCAATGTCGGCCCGGCGCGGGTCGGCCTGCGGCAGCGCCCCGGTCAGGGCGAGAAACAGATAGGGCGCTTCCTTGAGCACCAGCCCGGCGAGAAGGGCGAAGCCGGCCGGGTCATTGACGATCAGCCAGTCGGGCGGACGCTCGAAGCCGGTCAGGCCCGGCGAGACCAGGCGCACGATGAAGCCAGACGGCGCAATGAGAAAGACCAGCCCGAAAGCGGCGGCGGCATGGGGCAAGGCCAACACCGGCCGCAACAGCGACATGACGAATCCGAACAGGCGGGTGCCGGAGGCGGAGGCGGTGAACAACGTCACCAGCGCCAAGGCGATCAGAGCGCTGACCGGGCCGATCCAGAAGGCGAGCCAGACGGAAGCGAACAGCCCCGGCTCGGCAAGCACGGCCCTGAGCGGATCGAGTGAAAACCCGGTCTGGCCGAGCAAGGGCGCATAGCCGAAGGCATGAAAAACGATATCTGCAGTGCCGGCGATCACCGGACCGATCAGGATGGCGATGGTCACAGCTGGCGCAGCGCGGAGCCAGATAGGGATGCGAGACCGATCGGAGTACGTCATGTGCCTGGCGGTTCCATTCTCCACGACGTCATTCCCGACCTGATCGGGAATCCAGCCGCGCCGCGTCTGCGGCGCGAAAAGACTCATGCGCTCGGCGGACGCCTCGCAACCGGTTTCCCGCTTTCACGGGAATGGCGATGAGTTGCCGGCTTGCCTAGCCTCCAACATAGCGCTTTTGCCACTCGGTCTCGAGCATCTCGGTCCAGCTCGGATCGGGTTCACTCAGCGCCTTGCCCAGAGCACTGGCGTCAAGCGTCGCCGGGCCATTGGTCAAGGCATCGAACTGCGCCTTGCCCTCGGGCGGCAGCTTGGCATGGGCCAGAACCGTCGGATCGCCCCAGATCGCCTCGTCGGCCTTGCGCGCCTGCGCCTCGGGCGACAGCAGGAAATCGGCGACGACCATGGCGCCCGCCCGGGCGCTGGCATTGAACGGAATGGCGAGGAAATGGGCATTGCCGATCGTGCCGTAGTCGAGAACGAAGGAGCGCGTCGTTTCCGGCAGCAGGCCGTCGTTGATGGCCGATGAGGCTTCGCCGGGATTGAAGGTCATGGCGATGTCGATCTCGCGGTCGGCGAAGAGCATTTTCAGCTGCGTCGTGTCAGCGGCGAACACCCGTCCGGAACGCCACAGGTCGGGGTGCACGTCGTCGAGCCAGGCCCAGATCGGCGCCGTGACCTCATTGAATGTCTCCGGATCAGCAGGCTGATGCAGGACCTCGGGGTCCTCGACAAGACCATAGGCGAGTTGCTTCAGAAAGGTCGTGCCGATGAAATTGGGCGGCGCGGCATAGGCGAACCGGCCGGGATTGGCGTGGATGAAGTCTGCCAGAGCGTCGAGCGTCGTCGGCGGATCGGCGATCTCGGCGCTGTCGTGGTAAAAGGTCAGCTGCGCCGTGCCCCAGGGGCTTTCGAGCCCGTCGACCGGCGTGGTGAAATCCATGGTCAGGGTCGCCTTGCCTTCGATGTCGGCATATTTGTAGTTGGGCAGGCGGTTGGACCAGGGTTCGGACAGCAAAAGCCCATTGCGCTTCATGGCGGCGAAGTTCTCGCCATTGATCCAGATGAGATCGACTGCCCCGCCCTCGTTGCGGCCTGCCTGCTTCTCCGAAAGGATGCGGTTGACGGCATCGGCAGTCTCGGAAAGCCGGACGTGTTCGAGGGTGACGCCATAGCGCGCCTTCACCTCGTCGCCGGCCCAATCGATATAGGCATTGATGTTTTCCGAGCCGCCCCAGGCATCGAGATAGACCGTCTGGCCTTCGGCTTCAGCAAGAACCGAAGCCCAGTCGGACGGCTCGGCATCGGCGGCCAGAACCGGCGCTGCGAAAAGGGAAATAAGGGCGATTGAGAGGCGTGCAAAGCGTGTCATGGCGTTGGCGTCCTTGGTTGGCCCCTTATGTCTCCGCCATCGCCTGCCGGTCAATTCACCCGGGATCACCCTGAGGTGATGCCTCCGTGTCTGCATCGACGGGCAGCACTTCGAGACTGACCTCCATCGATGCCGCAAAGCGCTCGAAAAAGCCGTCGATGACATGCTGGGCGGCACCGCCGATCAGCGCCTTGCCGAGCTTCATGATGGCGTTAGAAGCGCCGGCATGGGCCACGAAGAACAGGATGCAGTTCTCGCCGTCGTCGGACAGCGTCACGTCGGCCGATCCATGCGCCAGGCCGAGCAGGCCACCCTTGCCGCGCCCGGAAAGCGTGTAGGTCTCGGCCGGCACGACGTCGGACATTTCGAGATCGCCGACAAAGGTCGGCTTGGCGACGCCGAGATCGACGGTGATCGCCGCCTCGAGCGTGGTTTCACTTGTCCAGTCGATGCGGGAGCAGCCCGGAATGGTCTTTTTCAGGATCTCGGTATTGTTGAGGGCTTCCCAGACCTTGAGCCGTGTCGCGCCGATGCGGTATCGGCCTCCGAATTCCATGATCTTTTCCTTGCCGGGGTGCACAAATGGCTCAGGGCCAACCCTTTACGTGCGTCTTTTTGGCACCAATATTGGGAAAATAGTGATGCGACACCCCAGTTGCAATTGTCAGGCGGCGATTGAGGGGGAATCAATCATGTCAAACGTTTGAGGAAAATGCGGCTATGGGCACCGACGTCATGGAAAGACCCCTTCATTATCTCGACAAGGCGGTTACCGCCATCAAGGATCTCGGCATCTGGCCGGAGGAAACCGAGGAACAGCCAATCACGGGCCTGTTGCAGGAAATCACCGGGCTCGATGAAACGCGGGTGATTCTGATCGGACGCACGCTGAGCCAGGCCTCGACCTTCAATGAGGTCGTCAGGACCCAGATCGCCGCGATGAATATCGGCGAGCGCTACAACGACATCACCAAGAGTTTCGATTCCATCCGCGACGACGCCAAGGGGCTGGTCGACCAGCTCGACGACGGCAAGCTCGACATCTTCGAGCGCGCTTCGAACGTGTGGATGAAGGTTTCGCGCGGCGACATCGCCACGCGCTTCGACAAGATCCGCGACATCTATCTCGACGTCACCAAGGACACCAAGGACCAGGTCGACCGCGAACACACCATTCTCGAGGCCTATCGCGATTTCCGCGGCGCGCTGAAGCAGGCCGAGGTCATGGCACTCGAAGTGCTCGACACCGCTGCCGCCAAGCTCGCCGAGCGCAAGACCGCCCTCGAGGCCGCATCGAGCCAGGTTGCCGAATTCACCGAAGGCACGCCGGCGGACCGCGCCCGGCTCGAAATGGCGCGCGACGAGCGCCTGCGCGAAATGCAGAACGAGGAGCGGCGCTACCAGATCGCCAAGGACCTTTCCGACAACCTGACGATTTCCTACAACACCTCTGAAGTCATCATGGCGCGGCTGATGCAGACAACCAACGCCAAGGAGCGCGTCTACCAGCAGTCGATCTCGTTCTTCTCGACCAACGAGACGGTGCTGACGGCGCTCAGCGCCTCCTTCACCGGCATGTTCGGCCTGCATGAATCGACAGAAACACTCAACGCCATGAAGGAAGGGATGTCCAAGTCCCTCGAAACGCTTGCCGAGATCGGCGACAAGGTCACCGAGGAGGCGCTCAAGGCCGGTTACGGCCCGACCATCCGCGCCGACGCGGTGAAAAAGCTCGTCGACTCGGTGGTCAATTTCCAGGAAAAATCGCAGACCATCATCACCGAGATGCGCAAGCTCTCGACCGAGAACTCGGCGGAAATCCGCGATGCCGTCGAGGACGGCAAGAAGCGGCTGGCGGATCTTGCCACCGCTGGCAACGCCCTGATCCTGGAAACCCGGACCTGATGGGCAACAAGCAGGCGGTGACGGGCATTTGACCATGGACACACCGTCCGGGGACAAGGTTCTACCTCTCGACGATGTCATGCTGGCCATGGACGTCGTCGATACCCTGCGCCACCGCGCCGACCTCGTCACGCGCGAGCTCGGTGTGGCCGATCGCGAGGCTCAGTTGCTGGCGCGGCTCAAGGAGATCTACTCCCAGCAAGGCATCGAGGTACCCGACGCCATCCTGCGCGAGGGCGTCGCCGCTCTCGGCGAGAGCCGGTTCGTCTACACCCCGCCCAAGCCCGGTTTCGGGCTCGCGCTGGCGCGCTTCTATGTCAGCCGCAAGAGCTGGGGACCGTGGTTCGCCGGTATCGCGCTCATCCTGGCGCTGGCCCTCGGCGGCTATTTCCTCGGCTACCTGCCCTACAAGGCCGCTCAGGAGGAAGCTGCGCGGGTCGAGCTCAGCACCACCCTGCCCGCCGAGATGGACGCGCTTGTCACCACCATCACCGCCGAGGCCCAGGTGCCCGATGCGGTGAGCCTGGCCGACGCCCTGAGGGATCGCGGCAGGATTGCCGCCTCCGAAGCCGATCGAGCGGATGCACTGGCGGCGATCGAGGGCCTGCAGTCCCTGCTCGACAGGCTGCGGCTCGATTACACCATCCATGTCGTCAACCGCGATGGCGAACGCTCCGGCTTCTGGACCTATCCGGACGTCAACGCCGCCGCCACCAACTACTATCTCGTCGTCGAGGGTCTCGACCGGCTGACCGGCGAAGCGTTGACGCTCGACATCCAAAACGAGGAAAACGGTACGACCGAGCAGGTCAGCACCTGGGGCCTGCGCGTGCCCGAACAGACCTATCGCGCCGTCGAGGCCGACAAGAGCGACGACGGCATCATCGAGAACGACACGGTCGGCGCAAAGCGCCCGGGCTACCTCGAGCCGGACTACTCGGTCGATGTGCTCGGCGGGACGCTGACCAGATGGTGAGAGACGTGGCGAAAAGGATCACCCCATGGCTCTGACCGGACCGCAGGCGCTGCGTTCGCTTGACGACGCCGTGCGCGACATTCGCCGCGAGGAGGACGATATCGCCCACCGCATGGCGCGCGGAGCGGAACGGCTTGCCAAGCTCCGGGAATCCGAGGTGGCGCTGTTCAGAAAGCTCGCCGTCGCCCGTCTATCCGACAGCTCGGCACTGGCCCATGGCATCTCGGACGCCGAACAGCGCGCCCGCGCCATGCTCGAACAGCGCAGCGCCGACATGGAGGCGATGGAAACCGCCCTCGCCTCGCTCGATCAGACGATTGCAGACAAGTCGGAAAAGCGCGAAGCGCTGCTCGCCGAGGTCGACCGGGCCCAGGGCGCGCTCAAGGCGCTCGCCAAGCGGATCGCCGAGACGGTCGCCGACGATCCGGCCTACCAGAAAAAGCGCGACGAGGCCGACACGCTCAATGCCATCGCCGAAGGCTCGCTGCGCAAGACCGAGACGGCGGAACAGGACCGCGAGCAAAAGGGACGGCCCTATCGCGAAGACACGCTGTTCATGTATTTGTGGGAATCCGGCTACGGCACCAAGAACTACACCGCCAACAACCTGGTGCGCTATCTCGATTCGCTGGTGGCGCGACTGGTCGGCTACGACAAGGCCCGACCCAATTTCGCCATGCTCAACGAGATCCCGCTGCGCCTGCGCGAGCATGCAGACCGTCAGCTTTCGGCTGCGGAAAAGGCCGAGGCCGAACTCGATGCGCTCGAGGCCAAGGCGATCGACGCGGCCGGGGGCAAGTCCGAGCGCGAGGCACTGGCCGCGGCGCAGCACAAGATCACCGCCCTTGATGCCGAGCTGGTTTCGCTCGAAGACGAACGCGACGACAAGGCGGTCAGTTTCCGTCACATGGCCGAGGGCCACGACCCGATGTTCGAGGAGGCCATCCGGATCCTGGCTCTCGGGTTGGAACAGCAGGACATCGCATCTCTGATGGCGGCGGCGCGCAAGACGCCGACACCGGAGGACGACGCCATCGTTCGCAAGATCGACGACACACGGGCCCAGATCGCCGAGGAATCGAACGAGAGCGCCGACCACAAGTCGCGTCTCAAGCTGCTGGCGGCGCGGCGGCGCGAACTCGAGGACATTTCCTTCGAGTTCAAGAAATCGCGTTTCGACGATCCGCGCTCGACCTTCCGCGAGGACAATCTCGCTGGTGACCTGTTGAACGATTTCCTGCGCGGCGCCATCACCGCCGGCTCCTACTGGGCAGCTTGGCAGCGCAGCCAGCGCTGGCGGCCTGGCACAACCGACTGGGGCGGCGGCGTTGGCCTGCCGCGTTCGGGCCGCGCCTACCCGCCCGGCTCTCGCGGCCCGTCGGGCTTCAGCTGGCCCTCGCCTCCAACCCCCGGCGGCCCCTGGGGCGGCGGTGGCGGATCGCGCAGCGGCGGCGGCTCAAGGGGCGGCGGCAACTTTTCACGCCCGCGCACCGGGACACGCGGCAACCGCACCAGCGGCGGCTTCAAGACCGGCGGCGGGTTCTGAAACGCCCACATCCGGTAGCGACCGGCAGCATTGGCAGGCAACTCTGCTGCCGGCCCTCGGGTTGGGCACATAAGGCCGATCACATGCGGCGACGGGTCGATGCGCTGCGTTTGACGGTGGACGGTTGTCCCGTCAGTCTATCATTCGCCGCAGGGCATTATCAGGACGAGGCGTTGCTGTCCGCGGTGCGTCAGCTTGTAGCCGACCGGACCGGTCAGCCCGAACGGTGACAGTTTCCAGGCGCGATCACTCCCCGGGTCGGCGCAGCGCCCGTTTCTGGCGGTGCGGAACAAACCTCATCAGCCTTGCTGTTCGAGCCAGGCGACTTGCCGCAACTCATGCGCCGATCCTCCGCCTTCATGCATGTTGAACGGATAGACCTCGATATCCTTGCTCCTGCCGGCATAGGCGTTGAAAGCGCCATAGACTGTCGAGGGCGGACAGGTTTCGTCCATGAGGGCGACCGAGAACAGGGCGGCGGCCTTTGCCCGCGCGGCGAAATTGACGCCATCGAAATAGTTGAGGGTGCGATAGGCCGCTTCGTGGGAAACGCGATGCACACGCAGCCATCTGACGATTTCCTGATAGGGCGGCTGGTCGGTGAGGCCGATGGCGCGCGGAAAATCGCACAGGAACGGCACATCCATCATGGCGGCGAAAATGCCGGCATCGAGCCCGGCCACGGCGAGGGTGATGCCGCCGCCTTGGCTGCCGCCGGCAACGGCGACCTTGTCGGGATCGACATCGCCACGCGAGCGCATCGTCTCAACGGCCCGCACCGCATCGGTGAACAGGCGCCGGTAGTAATAGGCGTTGCGATCGAGAATGCCGCGCGTCATGAAACCGGGAAACGAGGGATCTGCGCCGACCGGATCGGGCGTGTCGCCCGCGCTCCATGCGCCACCCTGACCGCGCGTGTCCATGACGAGGACGGCACGTCCCGTCGACGGCCACAGCAGATGCTGGTGCGGCAGGTCGCGGCCGCCGCCATAGCCGATGAACTTGACGACACCTCGCGTCACCTCGACGCCGCGCGGTCTGATGTACCAGGCCCGGATCGGGTGACCGCCAAACCCGGCAAAGCTGACGTCGAAAACGTCCACCGCCTTCAGGCCGTGATCAACCGGCTCAAAGCGTGCTGAAAGCGGCAGGGATCTCGCCTCTTCGAGCGTTTCGCTCCAGAACGCGTCGAAATCGGGAGGACTGACGACGCTCGAACGGTAATCGGCAAGGGCTTCGGGCTTGAGATCGAAATAGGGCATGGTCGTCGAGTCTCGTCTGGGTGGCAGATGAGGCCGATAGGATCACAAGCCCGAGGGGATTTCCACGCCGACACGCGTGCCAAAGGCGGTACCGCCCAGAATTCTTGCCTGAGCTCTCGCTCAGCTCACCACCTGGAAGCGCTCGTCGAAGGCGTAACCGGTGCCGCGGACGGTGCGGATCGGGTCGGGATTGCGGCCACGGTTGATGGCCTTGCGCAGGCGGCCCACATGCACATCGACGGTGCGCTCGTCGACATAGACATCGGTGCCCCAGACCGCATCGAGCAATTGCTCGCGTGAATAGACCCGGCCCGGCGAACGCATCAGATATTCGAGCAGCCGGTACTCGGTCGGACCGAGGTGGATGTCGCGCCCGGAACGGCGCACGCGGTGCGAGGTGCGGTCGAGTTCGAGATCGCCAGCCTTCAGGAGCGAGGCGACGAGCTGCGGGCTCGAACGGCGCAAAAGCGCATGGATGCGGGCGAGAAGCTCGGGGATGGAGAACGGCTTGACGACATAGTCGTCGGCGCCGGTTTCCAGGCCCCTGACCCGTTCCTCTTCCTCGCTGCGCGCCGTCAGCATGATGATCGGCACCGAGGCGGTTTCCTCGCGGGCCCGCCAGCGCCGGCACAATTCGATGCCCGACAACCCGGGAAGCATCCAGTCGAGAAGGATCAGGTCCGGCGCCCCGTCGCGAACCAGTTCGGCGGCTTCATCGCCATTGGCAGCGGAGGTCACGTTGAAGCCTTCGGCTTCCAGATTGTACCTCAACATCAGGTTGAGGTCGGCCTCGTCTTCGACGATCATGATGGTCGCGGTCATGGCAAGGGTTCCGCTTGCTAGCCCTTGTGCTTCTGCTCAAGCAGCACAGCGAGATTCTTGCCGGTCTGCAGGTAGTAGGACGCTTCGGCGATATTGGTCGCGTGGTCGCCGGCGCGTTCCAGGCTCTTGCCCGCCAGAAGCAGATTGGTGCACTGCGTGATGTTGCGCGGATCTTCCATCATGTAGGTCAAGAGTTCCCGGAACAGCGACACATAGAGCGCATCGATCTCGGCATCGGCCTCGCACACGGCAATGGCGCCTTCCGGATCGCGCGAGGCATAGACGTCGAGCGCTTCCTTGAGCTGCCTGAGGGTCAGATCCGTCATGTGACGCAACCCGTTGTAGAATTTCGGCGACAGCCGGGCGCCGTCGAGCTGCAGCGTGCGCCGGCAGATGGTCTTGGCCATGTCCCCGACTCGTTCGAGATCGTTGGCGACATGGATCGAGGCGATGATCATGCGCAGATCGGACGCCATCGGCTGGCGTCGGGCAATCATCGACACCACCGTCTCGTCGATGTTGCGCTGCATGTCGTCGATCTTGGCATCGGCGGCAAGCAGTTCGCGCGCCGCGGCATGATCGACCTTCAGCAATGCGTCGATGGACAACGAGATGGCCGTTTCGACCGCCCCGCCCATCTCGGCGATGGAAGCCGCGAGCTGGATCAGCTCGTCTTCGTAGGAAGAAACGATGTGTTCGCTTGTGGGAGTCGGCATGCCGCTTTTCCTCTCTACCGGACCGATCAGCCGATACGGCCGGTAATGTAGTCCTGCGTTTTCTTGTCACGCGGATTGGTGAAGATTTCTTCCGTCGGCCCCTCTTCGATCAACTTGCCGAGGTGGAAAAACGCGGTCTTCTGGCTGACGCGCGCCGCCTGCTGCATCGAATGGGTGACAATACAAATAGTGAATTTCTCGCGCAATTCGTCAATAAGCTCTTCGATGATGGCCGTGGCGATCGGATCGAGCGCCGAGCACGGCTCGTCCATCAACAGGACTTCGGGCCTTGTGGCGATGGCGCGGGCAATGCACAGGCGCTGCTGCTGGCCGCCCGAAAGGCCGGTGCCGGGCTGGTCGAGACGGTCCTTGACCTCTTCCCACAGACCGGCGCGACGAAGCGATTCCTGGACCAGTTCGTCCATCTCTTCCTTGTCGCGCACCATGCCGTGGATCTTCGGCCCGTAGGCAACATTTTCGTAGATCGACTTGGGAAAGGGATTGGGCTTCTGGAAGACCATGCCGACGCGGGCGCGCAACTGCACCGGATCGACACGCTTGTCGTAGATGTCCTCACCGTCGAGCAGGATCGTGCCTTCGACGCGGGCAACGTCGATGGTGTCGTTCATGCGGTTGATGCACCTGAGGAAGGTCGACTTTCCGCAACCGGACGGACCGATGAACGATGTCACGGTGCGCTCGGCAATCTTGATTTCGACATCCTTGATGGCATGCGCATCGCCATAATAGACCTGCACGCCATTGGCAGTGATCTTGGTGTTGTCCACTGGCTCGCTGGATTTCGGGATGTCGTTCGCCACGGCTTCCATATTTTCTTCTCCTTACCAGCGACGCTCGAAGCGGCGACGCAGGACGACTGCGAGGATGTTCATGACGGCGAGGAACAACAGCAGAATGATGATGCCGCCCCAGGCGCGTTCGTAAAAGGCCGGATCGGCGCGCTTGGCCCATTCGTAGATCTGAGCCGGCATGGCGGAGTTCGGATCGAGAAAGCCGGATACCAGGTCCGTGGGCGGATTTGAGGCGATGAAACCGACCATGCCGATCAGAAGCAGCGGCGCAGTCTCGCCGAGCGCCTGCGCCAGGCCGATGATCGTACCGGTCAGGATGCCGGGCATGGCGAGCGGCAAGACGTGGTGGAACACCGTCTGCATTTTCGAAGCCCCGACTCCGAGCGCCGCCTCACGAATCGACGGCGGCACCGCCTTGAGCGAGGCGCGGGTCGAGATGATGATGGTCGGAAGCGTCATCAGCGTCAGCACCAGACCGCCGACAAGCGGGGCCGATTGAGGCAGATGCGCGAACTGGATGAACACCGCCAGGCCGAGAATACCGAACACGATCGAGGGTACGGCAGCGAGGTTCGAGATATTGACCTCGATGAGATCGGTGAACCGGTTCTTGGTGGCAAACTCCTCGAGATAGATCGAGGCCGCGACACCGATCGGCAGGCTGAATGCCAAAACGACGAGCATCATGAACAGCGAGCCGAGCATCGAGACGCCGATGCCGGCGCTTTCCGGACGCGAATCCGAAGCATCTGCGCCGAATATGAAGTCGAGGTTGAACCGGCGCTCTACCACGCCCTGCTCCGCCAACTTGTCGACGAGATCGAGATGGGCTGCGTCGAGATTCTTGTCCTCAGCCAGATCCTCGCGCGTGACGCGGCCTTTCAGGTAACCATCGACTCGGCTCGAGGCCAGAACCTCGAAATGCACCTTGCTGCCGATCTTGTCGGGATTGGCGAGAACGAAGGCGCGGATCTGACCGGCGACGCCCGAGGAGAGCATCTTGCGAAGATCAGAACCCTTCATGTCCGTCTCGATGCCGGCCTGCTCGAGATCGGCAGAAAGCGCCTGTTCTATCAGCGGGTTGTAGCCGAATGTCGTGACCTTGGCCATTTCATCCGGATCACGATTGCCCTTGGGATCGAGTTTGTCCTCCCTGAGCTCCATTTCGAGCGACACGAAGGTCTGGGTGAAGGCCGGCACGCCGTTCTGGACGATGGTGACGAGCAGCACCACCAGGAACAGCAGACCGAGGCTGATGGCGACAACGCCATAGGCGCGGAACCGCCCTTCGGCATTCCAGCGCGCACGGATCTGCGGGTCGCGCTCATAAAGGGATTTGCGTGGCCGCGACATCTCGGAAGCGGCTGGCGCGACGTTGGCGGTATCGCTCATTATTCGTACTGCTCCCGATACTTGCGCACGATATAGAGCGCCAGAATGTTGAGGCCGAGCGTGAAGATGAACAGCGTCATGCCGAGCGCGAAGGCGACCAGCGCCACGGGCGAGGAGAAATCGGCGTCGCCGGTCAGCTGGGAAACGATTTTTGCCGTCACCGTCGTCATGGCGTCGAACGGATTGAGCGACAGGCGCGCAGCGGCGCCGGCGCCGAGCACAACGATCATGGTTTCGCCGATGGCGCGCGAGGCGGCAAGCAGGATGGCACCGACAATGCCCGGCAAAGCGGCGGGCAGGATGACCAGCCGCACCGTTTCGGATCGCGTGGCGCCGAGCCCGAGCGAGCCGTCGCGCATGGCCTGCGGCACGGCGTTGATGATGTCGTCGGAAAGTGAGGAAACGAAGGGAATGAGCATGATGCCCATGACCAGACCGGCCGTGATCACGGCGGTGCCGCCCTGCATCCAGCCAAGCCCGATCGCACCATTGCTGCCGAACACGTTCACCAGCAGCGGACCGACCGTCAGAAGCGCGAAAAGGCCGTAGACGATGGTCGGAATACCGGCCAGCACTTCGAGCAGCGGCTTGGCCACCGACCGGACGGCCGGCGAAGCGTACTCGGACAAATAGACTGCCGCGAACAGACCGATCGGCACGGCGACGAGAAGCGCCACCAGAGAGATGTAGAGCGTGCCCCACAACAGCGGCAAAAGCCCGAGCTCGGAATTGCCGCCGCGCCCCGAAAAGCTCGGCGACCAGTTGAGGCCGAACAGGAAGTCGAGGGCCGGATAGGTGTTGAAGAATTCGATTGTGTTGAAGATCAGCGACAGGACGATGCCGACCGTCGTCAGGATGGCCAGCGACGCGGCACCGGCAAGCAATGTCAAGCTGGTACGCTCAACGGCGTTGCGGGCGCGAAAGTCGGGTGACGTCCGGAAAATGGCGATGCCCGCGCCGGCCATGGCGGCAAGCAGAACCATTACGGTCCGCGCCATGTTGCCGACGGAATTGCGCGCCCGATACTCCTGTGCGACGCGCAGGATGTCCGACGTCACATTCGAGCCAAGCGCAACGCCGGCCGCGCCCAAACGGTCGCGAATGTCGGTGAGTTCGGCACGTATGGAATCAGCCTGCTCGCTTGTCATCGCGCCGCGGTCCACGGCCATGTCGAGCCCGTCCGCCAGGCGCTTGACCTCGCTCATCGCCAGGCCCTGCGTTTCATAGGCCTCGATCGTCGTCGCGGGAATATTGCCGACCACCTGCGATTCGATGATCATCGGCTGTACGAGAAGCCAGACCAGAAGAATGAAAAAGGCAGGAACGAGCGTGGCGATGACCACGTTGAACCCGTAATAATTGGGCAGAGAATGGAGCTTGTGGATATCGCCGCCGGCCATGGAAACGGCTCTTTGCCGTCCGATCACGAACCCGATTGCGGCGATCAGCAGCACGGCAATCACGACGGCAAGCAACAGCATCGGCATCCACCATATAGGCCGGTTCCGGCCAGTTCGTCACGCCAGACTCCGTGGCCCGGCAGGGGTGCGGAGCGGCCGAAGCCGCTCCGCGAAGTTCAAGGCTACATGGCCTCTTCGTTGGCAACCATCGCCTGGGTGGCGGCCAGTTCCGGATCGGAAACCAGACCGTACTGGGCGAGCGGGCCATCGGGGCCGGCAACTTCGTCGGAGACGAAGAACTCGGCATATTCCTTGAGGCCGGGGATCACGCCGATATGCGCCTTCTTGATGTAGAAGAACAGCGGACGCGACACCGGATATTCGCCCGAAGCAATCGACTCGGTCGACGGGGCGATGTCGCTCATGGTCGCGACCTTGAGCTTGTCGGTGTTGTTCTCGTAGAAGGCCAGACCGAACACGCCGATGCCGTTGGCATTGGCGTCGATGCGGGCCAGGGTCTCGGTGTAGTCGCCGTCGATATCGACCGAGCGGCCATCGGTGCGGACTGCGAGGCAGGCGTCTTCGGCGTCGTCTTCGGACATGCCGGAAGCGATCATGGCTTCCATGGCGCCGGTGGCTTCACAGCCGGCGGCGATGACCTTTTCCTCGAAGACTTCACGGGTGCCGTGTTTGGTGCCCGGGATGAAAGCGAGGATCTCGGCATCCGGAAGGTCGGCGTTGAACTCGTTCCACTTGGTGTAGGGGTTGTCGACCAGGGCGCCGTCAACCACGACCTTGGGGGCCAGGGCGTTGAAGATGTCGGCCGGCTCGAAAGCGGTGAAGGCCGGGCCGTCCTTCTGGGAGGCGAAGACGATGCCGTCATAGCCGATGCGGACCTGGATGATGTCGGTCACGCCAGCGTCGGCACAGGCCGCGATTTCCTTTTCGCGGATGGCGCGCGAGGCATTGGCGATGTCGATGGTGTTTTCGCCGACGCCTTCGCAGAAGCGCTTCAGGCCGGCGGAGGAACCGCCGGACTCAACGACCGGGGTCGGGAAATCGAAATTCTCGCCGAAGGCTTCGGCGACGATCGAGGCATAGGGAAGGACGGTGGACGAACCGGCGACCTGAACATTGTCGCGTGCAAACGCGGTGGTAGCGTCGAGCGCGCCAACGAGGGCAACGGCGGCGGCGCCGGCAAGAAGAGCGGTTTTCATGGGTATCTCCCTTTCAGAGCGGATGGGCTTTAAGCCCCGGGACCTTGGCCACATCGGCGCCACGGGCCCGTTCAGACGGGCGCAACCTATGGACCGGCCCTGACGTTTCTATGTCGTTTGGGTGACAGTTGTGTGTCACTCCAACGCATTGATATTGTTACTGTTTAATAGGATACCCGGTGGATAAGCCAAAAATGAATGTCGTTTTGTTACGACACCAGCAGAACCTCGACGCTGGTGCCTTTGCCCAGCTCGGAACGGATCGTCATCTGGCCGCGATGGCGGTTGAGGATATGCTTGACGATGGCCAGCCCCAGACCGGTCCCTTTCTTCTTGCGCGAGGACTCGGCGTCGACCCGGTAGAACCGCTCGGTCAGGCGCGGCACGTGCTCGGCGGCGATGCCGGGCCCGTTGTCGGTGATGGTGACGATATGGTCGTATCCCGGGCGGCCCTGCGCCGGCTTCAGCGTCACCTCGACGCGACCGTTCTCGCCGCCATACTTGATGGCATTCTCCATGAGGTTCTCGAATACCTCATGCAGCTCGGTGCGATCGCCGGAGATAGAGACGGCATCCTCGGGCAGGTGCTTGACAATGGCCGCGCCGGCCTCGGAAGCGAGCGGGGCCAGCATCTCGGCCACCTCCTCGAGGATCGCCTTGAGATTGACGGTTCCGGACGGCGGCAGGTGCTGGCGCGACTCGATGCGCGAGAGCGACATCAGATCGTCGATCAGCCGCGACATGCGGCCGGCCTGGGTCGCCATGATGCCGAGAAATTTCTCGCGTGCCTCGGCATCGCGAGCCGCCGGACCGCGCAGGGTCTCGATGAAGCCGATGACCGAGGTCAGCGGCGTGCGCAACTCGTGGCTGGCATTGGCGATGAAATCGGAGCGCATGGCGTCGATGCGGCGCTGGTCGGTCACATCGGTGAAGGTGATGACGATCCACTTGCGCTCCGACCATTCTCCGGGAACGAGCGGCGACAGCGGTGCCAGATGGACCCGGAAGAATACCTGATTGGGCACGGTCTGCTGCATCTCGACGGTCTGGCTGGAGGCCGAACGGCGGCAGGTCTCGATGGCCGCGACCAGGGTCGGGTTGCGCAGGGTCAGCGACAGGGGCACGCCGCGTTCGAGCTTGGCGAACCGGCGTGCCGCCAAGGCATTGAACTGGTGAACCACCGAACGCTCATCAATGATGATCCAGGGAAGGCCGACCGTCTCGCCGATGCGGAACAGGGAATCCTCGAAACTGCGCGTCGCGATCTCGTCGACATCGAGACCGGGCCGCATCACCTCGACGCCGCTGGGCGCCAGTATGAGGATGACAACGAACAGCGCGATGCCGATGGTGAGATCGAACCCGTCGAGCGGCTGGGCCAGCGCCAGGAAGCCGAACATCAGGAAAAGCGCCACCAGGGCCCAGCGCTGGCGCTTGAGGCGCCGGCCAAGGTGCCTGCGCAGATTGGCGATCTCGGTCATCAAACGCCGCCCCCTGGACGGCTTGGGTGAATTGCGGGTGTGTGTGTGTTCTGCCATTGTGCCCATGGCCCTTGGTACACGATTGCAACAAACAGATGACAGTCGCGGACGTCACCAGCTTCCGGAATGAACATGAACGCGAAAAACACATTCTCCGAAATCGACGGATTCGATATCGAAAATCCCAAGCTTCCCAAGTCGATTCGCAAGGCCGCGCTGGGATCGAGCGGCTACCCTTATAGCGAGAAACTCGACAAGAAAGACTATGCCTCACATCTGATTGCGCTGCAAAAGCAGTTGGTTCGGCTGCAGACCCATGCCCAGAAGACCGACATGCGCATCGCGCTCGTCTTCGAGGGACGGGATTCGGCCGGCAAGGGCGGCACGATCAAGCGCTACCTCGAATATCTCAATCCGCGCGTCAACCGCATCGCGGCGCTGCCCAAGCCGTCTGACCGCGAGCGCGGCGAATGGTATTTCCAGCGCTATATCCCGCACCTGCCCTCGACGGGGGAAACCACGCTTTTCGACCGCTCCTGGTACAATCGCGGCGGCGTCGAACCGGTGATGGGGTTCTGCACACCGGACGAGGCCGACGCTTTCCTTATCGCCGTGCCGCGCTTCGAGCACATGATCGTTCACGACGGCATCCACCTGTTCAAGTTCTGGCTCGACATCGGGCGTGAGATGCAGCTCATGCGCTTCCATGCCCGCCGCCACAACCCGCTGAAGGTGTGGAAGCTCTCCCCCATCGACCTCAAGGCGCTCGACAAGTGGGACGACTATTCGGCGGCGCGCGACAGGATGCTCGAAGCCTCGGACAGTTCCTATGCGCCCTGGACGGTGGTTCTGGCCAATGACAAGAAACGGGCGCGCCTCGCCGTCATCCAGACCGTGCTCGATGCTCTCGACTACGAGGGCAAGGACGTCGAGGCGATCGGCACGATCGACGATACAATCGTGATGGACGCCAAGTCCTTTCTCAGGCGCGATCGGGAGTAGAATAGACTCGATTCGCCCGGCCTGCCGGCTTGCCCTCATCACGTTCCGGACCAGATGCAGTTCTTTTCACGACGCCCGAAGCAGCCGGCCTGGCCTGAGGCAATGATGCTCGATGTCGGCGGTGCCCCGCTCAATATCGCAGTACGCGTCAACGCCCGCGCGCGCTCGTACCGGCTGCGGCTCGGCGATGGCGGACGGGCGGTGCTCACCGTTCCCGAGTACGGCAAGCCCGACGAGGCCCGTGCCTTTCTCGACCGCAACCGCGCCTGGCTCGAGGCCCGGCTCCACCGCGCGCCGAAACCCCGGCCGTTTGCCGATGGCGCCACAATTCCTCTGCGCAACGTCGAGCACCTGATCCTGGCGACGGGACGGGTCCGCGGCACCGTCTTGCCGGACGAACTCGACGGCATGAAGGTGCTCTATGTTCCCGGCGCGCCCGAGCATCTTGGCCGACGGCTGGCCGATTGGCTGAAGGAACAGGCGAAACAGGATCTTCACGACTGCGTCGGCGTACATGCCGCCAATCTCGGCGTTCGCCCCACGGCCATGAGCCTTCGCGACCAGTCCTCGCGCTGGGGCTCGTGCTCGTCGCGCGGCCGGCTCAACTTCAACTGGCGGCTGGTGTTGGCGCCGCCTTTCGTCCTTGATTACGTCGCCGCCCACGAGGTGGCGCATATGCGCGAGATGAACCATTCGCCGGCCTTCTGGGCCGAGGTCGAACGCACCCTGCCCGATTACGCAAAGGGGCGCGCCTGGCTCAAGGCGCATGGCCGCGAGCTGATGGTCTACGGTCTCGAGGCCGGCTGAGACGCGGCATCTGCCGCATATCACGAAACAAACGGTTTCACGTGTTCGGCAAAAACGAACACAGCTTCCATTTTCGATCCATTGAGGATTTCGGCACGTATCAGTAGGTGCTGGTCGAAATCAACTCTCCGGATTTATCGAACATCATGCCGATTGCCGACTCTCCGACTGCTTCGCGACTTCTGCCCGCAGAAACGCGCATGGGCGCTGTCCATCTCTCGATCACCGATGACGAGCGGGCACTGCTGATCTGGCGCGACGTTGTCGGGCTGGCGCTGATTTCACGCGACGGCAACACCCTGCGCCTCGGCGTCGGAGATAAAGTGCTGGTCGTACTGCATGTCGACGCCGACGACCCGGCACCCCAGCGCAGTCTCGGCCTCTACCATGTCGCCCTTCATGTGCCGACGCGTACCGATCTCGCCCGCTTCGTCATGCGTGCCATGAGGATCGGCGTGCAAATCGCGCCGACCGATCATCTCGTCACCGAGGCGGTCTATTTGTGGGACTATGACGGGCTCGGCATCGAGATCACGTTCGAGACGCCATGGCGCGGTTCCATCGGCAGCACTGTCGCCGGCGCCTATGCCACAACCGCCGACGGCAAGCCGCATTCCGGGCGCGAGCCGCTCGACGTCAACGACCTGCTGGACGAGCTCGTCGACGATCAGGCGCCAGAGGATGGACTTCCCGAGGGCACGTACATCGGCCATATCCACGTGCATGTCGCCGATCTCGACAAGGCAATGAATTTCTACGCCAGAACGCTCGGCTTCGAGGCGCTGATGATGATGCGCGACTGGGGCATGGGCGACGCCGGTCTTGGCTACATGCCGCATGCCATTGCCTTCAACACCTGGTCGGGCACAATGGCGCAACAGCCGCCGGCAGACACAGCGCGGCTGAAATGGTTCGAGATCAACGTGCCGGTCGCGGCCAAGCCCCAGGTCGTTTCGCGGCTCGCCGACGCCGACGCACCGGTGATCCAGACCGAAAAGGGCATTGAAACCGCAGACCGCTCCGGTAATCGTATCTGCCTGGTCTTTACCTGACGCACCGCCCCGACCCGCCATCCCGCACACGAAGGTCCGATATGAAAAGCGCCGCAGAGGTCCTCCGATTCTGGTTCGAACTCCACGGCCCGGATGACTGGTACGCCGGCAAGCCCGAATTCGACGCACGTATCGCGGCCGAGTTCGGCGACACGCATTGGGCCATCGCCCGCGGCGAAGGCTGGACCTGGCGGGCAAACGCCAAAGGCCGGCTGGCCGAGATCATCGTTCTCGACCAGTTCTCGAGGCAATTGTACCGCGGCCGCCGCGAGGCCTTCTCCCAGGACCCGATGGCGCTGGCGCTGTCCCAGGAACTCGTCGCCTCAGGGCAAGATATCACGCTCGACGACAACGAACGCATGTTCGCCTACATGCCCTACATGCATTCGGAATCGCTTCTCGTGCACGACGAGGCGCTCCGGCTGTTTGCGGCCATGGGCGATGATTCCGCCCTCGAATACGAACGCAAGCACCGCGACTGCATCGCCCGATTCGGCCGCTATCCCAAACGCAATGCCGCGCTCGGACGCCAATCGACGCCGGAAGAACTCAGCTATATCGCCGAGATCGGCGACAGGGCCTTCTGAAAACTTTCTCCTCAAAAAGCTTAAGGGTCCGGCCGTAGCCGAACCCTTTCGCTTTGCATCCCTGGAGAGCCCGGGGATGCCGGGGGGAGCTGGTTGAGGCGGTCGCCTTACTTGCCGCGGATCTTCTTGATCAGCGCAATGGTGTCGGCGACCTTTTTCTCGATGCCCTTGTAATCCTTGGCGGCGAGCATTTCCGAGGTGATGAGCTTGGAGCCCATGCCCGCGGCAACAATGCCGGCCTTGAACCACTTGGTCAGCGATTCCTCGGTCGGATCGACGCCGCCGGTCGGCATCAGCTTGGTCCAGGGCATCGGGCCACGGATGTTGGAAACGAACTCCGGTCCGCCGACGCAGGAGCCGGGGAAGACCTTGACGATTTCGCAGCCGAGTTCCTGGGCTTCCGACACTTCCGTGGCCGAGCCGCAGCCCGGGCTGTAGGGGATGCCGCGGCGATTGCACAGGCGGGCAACTTCCGCGTTGGTCATCGGACCGACGACGAAATTGGCGCCGTTGGCGATGTAAAGACCGGCCGTCGGGGCATCGACCACCGAACCCACGCCCATGATCACCGACGGATCGGCCTTCTGGAAGTGCTGGGTGACTTCCATGAACACCTGCCAGGCGAAGTCGCCGCGATTGGTGAACTCGATGCACTTGGCGCCACCGTTGGCGCAGGCCTGGATGACGTCCTTACAGACCTGAACGTCGGGGTGATAGAAAACCGGGATGACGCCCTGGTCGATGATGGCCGAGAGTACGGCGAGACGATCTTTTGCCATTTCATGCCCTCCTTGAGGAATAAGGCAACTGCTTGGTGCCGGTTGGGGTCCGGCGTTGTCGGTGCCGGAGCGGGATTGTCCCCGCTCCGCATCGAAGTGCAATCAGCGATCGACGCGGGCGCCGCCGCCGACGACGAGTTTTTCGACTTCGGCAAGGCTGGCCATGGTGGTGTCGCCGGGCGTGGTCATGGCCAGCGCGCCATGGGCGGCGCCGTATTCGACCGCCTTCTGGGCGTCATCGAAGGTCATCATGCCGTAGATGAAACCGGAAGCGAAGCTGTCGCCGCCGCCGACGCGGTCCATGATCTCGAGCGTGCGCTGGGCCGAGGAATAGAATTTGCCGTCATACCAGCACATGGCGCCCCAGTCGTTGACGGTGGCGGTCTTGACGCCGCGCATGGTTGTCGCCGTGGCGCGGAAATTCGGGTAGTCGGCCACGACCTTGGCGATCATCTTCTCGAACGAGGAGACCTCCAGTTCGGTCAGGTTCGGATCGGTACCCTCGATCTCGTAGCCGAGGCTGGCAGTAAAGTCTTCCTCGTTGCCGATCATGACGTCGACATACTTTGCGATCTCGCGGTTGATCTCGCGGCACTTGTCCAGGCCCCCGAAACCCTTCCACAGCGACGGGCGGTAGTTGAGGTCGTAGGAAACGACGGTGCCGTACTTCTTGGCGATGCTTGCCGCCTCGATGACGGCCGGGCCGGTCGTTTCGGAAAGCGCCGCAAAGATGCCGCCGGTGTGGAACCAGCGAACGCCGAGCGTGCCGAAAATATATTCCCAGTCGAAATCGCCGGGCTTGATCTGGCTGGATGCGGTCAGGCCACGGTCGGAAACGCCGACAGCGCCGCGCACGCCAAAGCCGCGCTCGGTGAAGTTCAGACCGTTGCGGACGGTACGGCCGATGCCGTCATAGGGCATCCACTTGATGAACTGGGGATCGACGCCGCCCTGGAGGATCAGGTCTTCCATCAGCAGGCCGACATCGTTCTTGGCGAAAGCGGTGGCGACCGCGGCGCGCTTGCCGAAGCAGCGCCTTAGACCGCGCGCCACATTGTATTCGCCGCCGCCTTCCCAGGCACGGAAATTGCGGGCGGTGCGGATGCGGCCTTCGCCGGGATCGAGGCGCAGCATGATCTCGCCGAACGACATGATGTCATAGCGGCAATCCTTCTCGTCGCGCAGGCTGATCTTGGTCATGTTTCCCTCTTTCGAACGTCCCCGGGTGTGTGGGGAGCAAGATGTTGTCTAGTTTCCGTGTTCTTGCGGCGTCAAGCGGGCCTTCGCGCCCGTTGCAGCCTGGCGGTTGCGATTGCGGGTGATGGTGTTCTGCCGCAGCCCCCGAAGAAGCGGAGGCGTAAAACCTCTTGTTCATTCACCGCAACCGTCCGCATGCCCGGCGGCGCCGGAACATCGGATGTCGGAGTGAGATTCTCAGTTTTTCGGCGCAAATGCCAGATGCCTGGATTTCACGTTACGAAATGCGTTTTGCCGGATTTCCGCCATTCCACGACGAACCGGCCTCAGACACAAAACATGTGTCAAGTCAGAAGGCTGCCGCCGCCGCGCTGCGAGCGGAAAGCCGTGCGGTCGCGGCCTTCGGGGGTATTCTGCCTGAGCCGCGCCGAAATCGCCCGGGCGCGCTGACGCACGCGTTCGGGGATCTCGACGTCGAGCTCGCCAGTAAGCCTCTCGGTCGGCACCGAGACCGAGATCGCCGCCACCGGCATCTCGCCCCAGCCGAAGATCGGCGCGGCATAGCATACGCAGCCGAGTTCGTTTTCCTCACGGTCGATGGCAAAGCCGTATTTGCGCACCAGCGACAGCGCCTGGTCGAGCTGGCGGCGCGTCGTCAGCGTGTGCTCGGTAAACCGGGTCAGACGGGTCTTCAGATGCACATTGGCCCGCTCCGGCGGCATGAAGGCGACCATGGCCTTGCCGAGAGCGGTCGAGTGGAAATAGTCGGCATCGCCCGACTCGGCCCGCAGTTTCAACGGTGTGTCGTTCTCGATCATCGAGATGTAGTAGATGCGCTTGCCCTTGGGGGCGCCGAGGCTGACTCGTTCGCCGAACTCAGCGGCAAGCGCCTCCATCTCCTCATGGGCGACGCTCTTCAGCGTGGCGTCGCGGCTGTCCTCGTTAGCCAGGGCGAACGATGCAGGACCGAGGGTGTAGTCGCCCTTGGGTTGCTTGATGACATAGCCCATCAGGCACAGCGTCTGCAGGTAGCGGAAGGCCGTGGTCTTGGAGATATCGGCGTCGACAGCGATATCCTTGAGGCTCATCGACCGGCCCGAGGCACTGAGCACGTCAAGCACGCCAAGCGCGCTGGCAAGGGGTTTGACGATATAGTCCTGATTGGTCGTCACATTTCTTGTCACGAAACGCTCCGCTCTTGCCTGTCGCCCCGTTGCCGTCAATCTAGTGCGCCTGATGCGCGGCCGCCAGCCAGTTCCCGTTTCGGATTGGGCGCGGCCACATACAGTAGTATGGTAGTGGATACAGCGCTAGGGTATTGGGCGCCAGGGGTGTTGCCGCACACGACGATCCGGCCTTAATGGTTGGCAAACACCGCCCGGAAGGACCCAGCGCCAGGGAGAGGAAACGAACTAGGAGCCGAGATCCTGCCGGTCCGTCGGCATGCCGTCCGTTTCATCCGAACCCGCCGATTCTGCCCGCATTGTGAAGACACCGTCCTAAACACACGATTCGCCCAGGAGCCTTTCATGTCCGATTTCGATCTTTCAGCACTTGCCGAGGGTGTCGATGCGCCCCATTACGACCGCAAGAGCCTTCGCCCGCGCCACGTGCATCTCGGCTTCGGCGCTTTCGCCCGTGCCCACTGGATGGGCTATCACCAGGACTTCCTCAACAAGCACCCGGAAAGCGACTGGGGCGTCACCGTTACCGACCTGAAGTTCAACGCCGACCGCTTCGGCCCGCTCGAAGCCAATGACTACCTGTATTCGGTGCTAGAGTATTCCGACACCGTCGACCATCTGCGCATCATCGGCGCCATCATCGGCACGGCCCATCCCGAGCGCAACGGGCTCGACGGCTTCTTTGCGCCCTATCTCGAGCCGGACCTCGCCATTGTCTCGCTGACCGTGACGGAAAAGGGCTATTGCCTCGCCGGCGGCGCCCTCGACACCGATAATCCCGAGATCATCCACGATCTCGCCAACCGTCACGAGCCGCAGACCGCCATCGGCGCGCTGGTCGAGGCGCTTTTTCGCCGCCGCGAGAAGGGCCTGGACGGGTTCACCATCCTGTCGCTCGACAACCTGCCCAGCAACGGCATCACCTGCCGCAAGGCGGTGATGTCCTATGCCGAAAAGGTCGATCCCGACCTCGCCAAATGGATCGAGGCCAATGTCACCTTCCCCTGCTCGATGGTCGACCGCATCGTGCCGGCCCTGACCGACGAGAGCCGGGCACTGATCCGCGAACGGCTCGGGTTCGACGATCCCAACGGCATTGTCGGCGAACCCTTCCGCCAGTGGGTGATCGAGGACAATTTCGTCAAGGGCCGGCCGGACTGGGACGAGGTCGGGGCGCAGTTCGCCCCCGATGTCGAACCGTTCGAGGACATGAAATTGCGCATGCTCAACGGCACCCACTCGACAATGGCCTATCTCGGCTACCTGTCGGGCTATGAAACCATCGCCGAGACCATCGCCGACCCGGATTTCAAGAAGCTCATCTTTGCCATGATGACCGATGAAATCGCCCCGACCGTTCATGTCGACGCCGACCTGATGGAATATCGCGATGCCCTGATCCATCGCTATTCCAACGCCATGCTCAAGCACCGCACCTGGCAGATCGCCATGGACGGTTCCCAGAAACTGCCGCAGCGCCTGTTGAATACCGTGCGCGACCGCTATGCGGCCGGCAATTCGGTGACGCGGCTGGCGCTCGGCGTTGCCGGCTGGATGCGCTATGCCACCGGCATCGACGAAAAGGGCAATGATATCGACGTGCGCGATCCGATGTCGGAAAAGCTGGTTGCGCTGGGCAAGGTGGCGGGCCGCGAGGCCGAAGCCGTCGCCGCCGGCTATTTCGCCCTGACCGAGATCTTCGGTACCGACCTGTCGGCCAATGACGCTTTCCGGGCCGAAGTCACCGCCCATCTTTCGAGCCTTTTCGCCAACGGCGCCCGCGCCACGGTGCAAAAGCTCGTTGCCGGCTAACGAAGTCTATGGTGACCACGCCAACGCAGACAAAACGGAGACGCTTCCGCGTCTCCGTTTTCTTTTACTCAACTCATAATGCCGGACCGGTTCAACCACCCGCCACCACGGCACCGGTCGGTGAGACGAGCGGCGTGATCCGGCGGATGGTCACGCGCCGGTTGGCCCGTTCGGGCGCCTCGGTTTTCACCTTGAGATAGCTCTCGCCATAGCCCTGCGTCGCGATGTTCTCGGGCGGCACGCCGAACACCTCGGTCAAGGCGATCGCCACCGAATAGGCGCGCAGGTCGGACAGGATCAGATTGGCATAATCCGTGCCGACCGCGTCGGTGTGTCCCTCGATCAGGAAGGTCTCGGCCGGGTTCTGGTCGATCAGCTCGAACATGGCATTGGCGACAATGCTCAGGGCGCCGATCTGGTCGGGCGGAATGCCGGCCTCGCCGAAACCGAAGGTGAGATTGCCGATCTCGAGCCGGCGCACCATGTCCCTGAGGCGCGCCGAGCGCTTGACCTCGTCGATCGAGTAGAGGCGCTGCACCCGTTCAACCGGCGGTGCGTCGAGGAAACTGGCGACGCTATCGAGGTCGGCCTGGTCGGCATCCAGCACATAGTCCTCGGGCGGGATGCCGAGCCAGAGCGGCGGCAGGTCGCGGCCCGGGTCCTGCCACTCGACCTGGCCGTCGTCATAGCCTTCCGGCACGTAGGCGAGGATGGTCTCATTGCCATTGGCATCGAAGCGCGAGCGGCGCAGCACGTCACCGAACCGGTTGTAGACTGTCACCAGGCTGGAGCCGTCGGCCCTGACGATGGTTTCGCGGGTGCGGCCGCGCGGCAGCTCTTCCATAAAGGTTTCACTGGCGCCGTAGTTGAGACGGGAATCGGCCTGGTTCGAAATGAACAGCCTGTTGTTGAAGTTGAAAACGATGCGCGGACCGGACTGCTGCACCACCTGCGCATCAGCAGGCCGTTGCCGAACCGGCGGCGCGCTGGTCGTCAAGGCGGTCCCCGCTTCGATGGCGATCGACTCGATTGTCTGCGGCACGGCTTCGGCCTGTGCCTCTGCGTCCGATTGCGGCGGTGGCGACTGGTCTCCGGCAGCGGGCGCAGCCGGCACTTCAGCCGCCTGCGGGTCTTCGGCAAGTGCCTCCTTCTGGCTGTCGAGCAGAGGCGCTTCGGTTTCCGGCGCGATCGTCTCGACCTCGGCCTCGGCCGCCGTTGCGGCGTCGGCCTCGGTCATCGGCACCGCCACCGGCGTCAGCGCCGCACCATAGGCGGCAAGGCAGGTGGTGGCATCAGGCGCGCCGGCCTCGGCACACAGCGCCGCAAGATCGTCAAGCCGCGCCTCGACGCCCGCCTCAGCCGCTACGGCCTGCTCGGTGCCGGCAATCGAATTGGCAAGCAGGCGGTTGGCCCCCTCATAGGCCGACACCGCAACCGCCAGCTCGCGCGGCATCGGCGTGCCGGATGGATTGACGATCACCGGTTCCTCATCAGCGGCGCTTTCTTCCACCACGGGCTCGGTCGCCGCAGGCTCGTCAGACGCAGCGGGCTCGGCAGTTTCCGGCTCGGCTTCCGTCGCTTCCGGCTCCGTCGCTTCGGGTGCGCTTTCAGCTTCGAGCTCAACGACCGGTTCGGTCAGCCCGGCAGGCGGTGTCTCCGGTTCTGCTTCGGGCATCGCCGGCACCTCGACGAGCGGCGACAGAGCAAGGCCGAAACTGTCGAGACAGACGGAAAGGTCGGCAAAGCCGAGTTCGCCGCAGAGCGTGCCAACATCGCCGAACGCCGCTTCGGCCCCGGTGAGCGGCGCTGACGGATCGCTGTTCTCGCTGACGGCGGCGGCAAGGGCGCTGTTGGCCGCTTCGTAACGCGCCACGGCGTCGATGAGTGCCGGTGGCGGGCCTGCTACAGGTTCGTCCGCGGGTTCTTCCGGTGCCGGTTCGACCGGCGCGGCTTCTTCACTCTGTGCCGGCTCGGTAGACACCGGCTCCTCATCAAGCGCGGTTTCGGATTCGGCGGCCGGCGCTGGCTCTTCCGCCGGAGCCGGCTCGGCCATATCCGAACCGCCCGTCACGGCGGTGACGCAGGCTTCGAGATCAGGTTGACCGAGCGCATCGCACAAACCTGCCAGTTCGGCGGAGGCGCCGTCAAAGAGCGCTTGCGCCTCCGTGGTGTCGCCGCCGGCATCCCGGGCCGCCTGCAGCTCCGCTTTCGCTATCTGGTAATTGGCGACAGCAGTGTTGATGTCGGCTGCCTGCGCCACCAGCCAGTCGCCGGATGCGGCGGCACGTGTCGTGAGCCCGGCGACGGAGGCCGTCGTCAGGGCGAGAAGGGTCAGATAGGCCGTCAGTCTCGGCGTTGCCATTGCTTTGTCCCGTCTTCAAAAGAGTTGAAAAGTCCCCGCGCGACCAGACTGGCGCGTCTTCGTGGCAAAGTTGCGCCGCAGTCTCCCATCACCGCAATTCCGCCTGTCCTGCGGCATCCGCGCCCTGCCGCTGCGCACCGGCTTGCCCAAGGCATCCAGCTGGTCTATAAAACCGAAAAGAACATATGGTGAACAAGATGCCCCTCGAACCTCGCATATCGCTGGTGACGCTCGGCGTTGCCGATGTGGCGCGCGCCACCGCCTTTTATGAAAAGCTCGGCTGGAAAAAGACCAGCGGCGGCGACAGCATCTCGTTTTTCCAGCTGCGCGGGACCGTGCTCGGACTATACGGGCGCGCGGCACTTGCCGAAGACGCCGGAGTGGGCAACACGCCTCCCGGTTTTTCCGGGGTAACGCTGGCTTACAACACCAGAAGCGAAGCCGAGACGGATGCCGCCTACGAGACGGCGCTTGCGTGCGGCGCGACGCCGGTCAAGCAACCGCAAAAGGTGTTCTGGGGCGGGTATTCGGGCTATTTCGCCGATCCCGATGGGCACCTGTGGGAGGTGGCCTACAACCCGTTCTCACCGCTCGACGAAGACGGTCATATGGTCATGTCCGGTTAGCCGGCGCGACCGGAGGCAGTGAAACAGGCTGACATGGGCGAAGCCGAACAACGACTTGTCCGCAAGCAGGCGCCGCCCGATCAAACCGAATTTGCCGACCGGCAGATACCAAAGCACCCCGTCCGATCTCTCGGGCGGGGCGCTGATCTTCGCGGAGCACCGGGGGAGGAGCGCGGGCGCGAAGAGAATTCGGCTGGCGCGGCGGACGCTGGAGCCGTCCGCCGTGCCGCAGAGCCAGGGTTACGTCCCTTGCGGGCGTTGCTCAGGCCGGAGAAGGGGGAGACACCGGCCTCGGGCTGACGTCAGTAACCCTGACGGTGGTCGTCGGAACCGGTGTCGGCGTGGGAGTCGCGCTGGGCGCGGCGGTCACGCATGAACCGGTCGAATTCCTCGCGGTCACGGGCCTTTTGCAGGTTGTGCATGTAATCGTGGAATTCACGCACTTCCTCGTCCAGGCGCCGGCGTTCTTCCTCGAGGCGCTTCAATTGCTCAGAACGATAGTCGTCGAAAGCGGCGTTGCCGCTGCCCTGCCACTGGCGGTGGCCATAGCGACGATCGCGGGCCCATTGCTTCTGCTTGTGGACCCAGTTTGCGGCCTTCTCGGAAGAACCGCCGAAATATTCGCCCCAAAGGATATAGGCGAGCATCGCCAGGCCAAGCGGCCAGAAGACGATGAATCCCAGAACCATCAGGGCGATGGTGACCGGAGACCACTCCGGCTTGATGATGGCTGTGTGCATTTTCCGTAACTCCCAGTCTCGGATGACACTGATTTGGGAAGACCCGGACCGCGTTCAAGTTTTTTTTTGACGGAATCCGGCCTTGAAAACGGCCGGGATACGCCTAGGCGGCTGGCGTTTTGAGGCAATTGGGGTCAAAAATGTCGCAGATAGGCCAATAGAGGTGACGTTTTGACTGCGGAAATTGCTTCTCTCGATCTGGCGCCGATGGGCGGCCAATGGCGCCCGGTACGGCTCGCGACCCTGATCGGGATTCGCTGGCTAGGCATCGGCGGCCAAAGCGCCGCCCTGTTGGTCGTCGCTTTCGGGCTCGGTTTCGACCTGCCGCTCATTCCGGCGGCGCTGCTGGTTCTGGCTGCGGCCGCGCTCAATATCGGCCTTGTCTGGCGCCTCGGTTCCGGAGCGCGGCTGACCAATGCGGCGGCGGCGGCAGTGCTTGTTGCTGACTGCGTGCAGCTTGCCGGCCTGTTGTGGCTGACCGGCGGGCTGGAGAATCCTTTCGCCATATTGCTGCTGGCGCCGGTCTCGGTGTCCGCCACTACGCTCAGCACCCGCGCCACGCTGGTGGTTGCCTTGGTGGCGGCCGCGCTGGCAACGCTCCTCACGCTCAACCACCTGCCCCTGCCCTGGGTCGATGGCGCCCCCAGCGTGCTCGATCCGCTTTATGTCACCGGCACATGGATCGCCCTGCTGCTCGGGGTGAGTTTCGTCGCCGCCTACACCAACCGCACCGCCCACGAAGCGCGCCAGCTCGCCGACGCCCTGGCGGTCACCGAACTCGCCCTGTCGCGCCAGCAGCAATTGCGGGCACTCGACGGGCTTGCAGCCGCTGCGGCGCACGAACTGGGCACGCCGCTGTCGACAATCGCCCTTGCCGCCAAGGAAATGCGCCGTGATTTCCCCGAAGGCGAAACCGGGGAGGATCTCGACCTGATCCTCGAACAGGTGGCGCGCTGTCGCGCCATTCTCGGCAAGCTCAGAAGTCTGGGGGCCGATGCCGACCCGTTCGCCTCCGGCACGTTCAACGAGCTGGTCGCCGAAGTCGCCAAGCCCTATGAAAAGCTCGGCAAATCACTGCTGTTCGAGGTCCGGGCCTATGCCGGCAAGGAACCGATCTTCGCCCGCAATGTCGGCCTGATCTACGGGCTCGGCAATCTGATCGAGAACGCGGTGCATTTCGCCAATGAAACCGTGTCGATCATCACTGCCTGGGACGAAAAGGAAATCCGGCTGACCATCACCGATGACGGACCGGGCTTTTCCGCCGACGTGCTCGATCACCTTGGCGAGCCCTATCTGACCACGCGCCCGCATCATTCCCAGGCGGACCCGGCCAAGTCCGGCGGATTGGGTCTCGGGGTGTTCATCGCCAAGACCCTGATCGAGCGCACCGGCGCGCGGCTGGTGTTTGCCAATGCCGAACAAGGCGGCGGCGCCGAAATCAGGATTGCCTGGCCACGACGGGCACTCAAACCGGTGGAGTCACCGGCAAAGGAGACGCCTTAGCACGCCCATCGTCCCCTCCCGGCACTGCATGATCGGGTTGCAGCGCATCAGTTTTGGCGGCGAGATCCTTGCTGATCAACACCGTCTTCTCAGCAAAAACTGGGAGAATCGACGCCGATGCGTGCCTGCCAATTTAACGATTGATGACTTTTTGAACTCAAATTGGGAGATTTGCGCTATAGGGAGAACCGCTCGCGGCGCGAACCATCTCGGACCAATGTTGACCATAGGCCGATCACAAGTTTGACCTCTTCGCGCGCAAGCAGTATTGAGGCTGTTTATGGAATATCGCATGCGCACCCTTGAAGACCTTCTTGCCGTGGACAATTCGCTTCTGGTTGTCGACGACGACAAGGCATTTCTCGGCCGTCTGGAACGGGCCATGGACAAGCGCGGATTTTCGGTCACCGCCGTCGACAGCGTCGAAGGCGGCCTGGCAGCCGTCGGCCAGTCGGCCCCGGCTTTCGCCGTGATCGATATGCGTTTGGAGGACGGAAACGGCCTCGACGTGGTTTCGGCCCTTCACGAAAAGCGCCCCGAAGCGCGGGTCGTGGTCCTGACCGGCTATGGCAACATCACGACGGCTGTGACGGCGGTCAAGCTCGGCGCGGTCGACTATCTGGCCAAGCCCGCCGATGCCGACGACGTCGTCAAGGCGTTCCTGCAGTCCGAAGAGGGCAAGCCCGAACCGCCCGACAATCCGATGTCGGCAGACCGGGTGCGCTGGGAGCATATCCAGCGCGTCTACGAACTGTGCGACCGCAACGTCTCCGAGACGGCCCGCCGGCTCAACATGCACCGCCGTACTCTGCAGCGGATCCTCAGCAAGCGCGCGCCGCGCTGAGCCATCACGTAGCCTGACGGCAACACGCCGATTCTTGCGCGCCTCTGGCGCGCGAGTCTTCTGCTCCCGTTTGCGACAGGACAAGGCACGGCCTTGTTTGGCGACCGGCACATCTTCCGCACTCCGAGTGCCTGCAGGCGCCACACGGTGATGCAACGCGGCTATGGGCTAGCACGCCTCAATGCGTTGCGTTCTACTCTAGGAAGCTCACGACCTCGGACAGAGCGCTGATCCGGCCAGTGGCCAACGGTGCGCCGCGGACGAGATGGAGCGCTGCCATCCCCATCTTGCGGGCAGGCTCGATATCATTGCCAAAATCATCGCCTACCATCAGGCACGCCGACATCGGCGCCGAGAAACTGTCGACAACATTCATGAATGCTTGCCGATCCGGCTTGGAAAAACCGGTTTCGGCACTGATGAAAATGGCCTGAACAAGGACGTCCAGTCCGGTGACCTTCAGCTTGGTTCGTTGGCCATCGCTTGGGCCGTTGGTCAGGATGGCGATGCCAAGCCCGCGTCGCATGAGATCCTGCAAAAGCGGCAGCGCATCGGGAAAAAGCCGAACGCCCAGATTGGCGCCTTCCATGTAGGCCGCATTTGCGGCGTCGATCACTTCATCGCTTGCTTTGCCCGACACAGATTGCCGAAACCGCAGCCGACGATAGTCAGCAATGTCGAGCCCGCCGCCCGCAAACTGCTTGAACAGTGCCGGCTCATATTTGAGATAGCGTCTGACTATGTCTTCGGCTGGATTGTTCGGCGTGGCGAGCACACGGGCGGCATCGGCAAGAGCGTGGGCCTTGGCGGAAGCGTAGTCGCACAAGGTGTCGTCCAGATCGAGAATGACAAGTTCAATCTGCGGCACGGCGATCTGCTCTGCTCATTGTCCATGACGTCGTGGGGCGCGCCACGCCTGGCGCAACCTTGTCCGAGCTACAACAGTTTTTTATGCGCTTCGGGCACGAAGGTCTGGTCTTCCATGGGGGGGCGGACATAGCCCTGCTGCGGCGGGCGCGGTTCGAGCACGACCGGCTCGTGCTCGACTTCCTCGTAGGGCACCATGGTCAGAAGGTGCGAGATGCAGTTGATGCGCGCATGCTTCTTGATGTCGGATTCGACAACGTACCAAGGCGCCTGCTTGATGTCGGTGTGGCCAAACATGTCGTCCTTGGCCTTGGAATAATCGACCCAGCGCTTGCGGCTTTCGAGGTCCATCGGCGAAAGCTTCCAGCGCTTGGTGCGATCTTTGAGACGCTTCTGGAAGCGGCGTTCCTGTTCCTCGTCACTGACCGAGAACCAGTATTTGATCAGCTGGATGCCCGAGCGGATGATCATGCGCTCGAATTCCGGGCAGGAGCGCAGGAACTCCTGATACTCCTCCTCGGTGCAAAAGCCCATGACGCGTTCGACGCCGGCGCGGTTGTACCAGGAGCGGTCGTAGATGACGATTTCGCCTGCCGAAGGCAGATGCGCCGTGTAGCGCTGGAAGTACCATTGCGTCAGTTCGCGTTCGGTCGGCGCCGGCAATGCCACCACCCGGCAGATACGCGGATTGAGCGCTTCGGTGATGCGCTTGATGGTGCCACCCTTGCCGGCGGCGTCGCGTCCCTCGAACAGGATGACCAGCTTCTGCCCGGTCGCCTTGATCCATTCCTGCATCTTGACCAGCTCGATCTGCAGGCGTGTCAACTCGTTGAAGTATGCCGTGCTGGAGATTTTCTGGCTTGAAGGTGAAACGTCTTCGCTGCTCATCGCTTTGTCCTGCGCCGTGCCTCGTGGCGACACCGTACACGCCTCGCGGCCACCGCCACAACCAACACTGCCTCTGGCGGTCCGGTTCTGAACCTGTTTTCGCCCCCCGCGACGATGACACGCGGCAGCGACGCGCCGAGATCGTCATTGAAATGACAGGGCCGGGCCTCTAGCCTCCGTCAGCCAGAACACAAGGAGCCCTCATGTCCGTCACTCTTCACTTCCATGGCGCCGCCGGCATGGTCACCGGATCGTGCTACCGAATCTCCCATCCTGGCGGACAGTTCCTTGTCGATTGCGGCCTGTTTCAGGGCAACAAGTCGGTGCGCGCGCTCAACGACAATCCCTTGCCCTTCGATCCCAAAGGCATCGATTTCGTGCTGCTGACGCACGCCCATATCGATCACATCGGGCTGGTCCCGAGGCTCTATGCCCATGGCTATCGCGGACCGATGCACCACACCCACCCGACCGGCGGGCTGATGGAGTTTCTGCTCGACGATGCCGCCGGCATCCAGGAGTACGAAGCCGAGCGGCACAACAAGCGGCGCGCCAGGCGCGGCGAACCGGCCATCGATCCCCTGTACAGGCTCGAGGACGCCGAAGAGGCACTCAAGCACCGCAACGGACACGATTACGAGGAATGGATTACGCCTGGACCGGGCGTGCGCTGCCGTTTCTGGAACGCCGGCCACATCCTTGGCTCGGCCTCGATCGAGGTCGAGGTCGAGAACGGCGACGGCAAGTCGGTCTCGCTGCTGTTCTCGGGCGATCTCGGGCCGGACGAGAAGGTGTTCTACCGCGAGCCGGATGCACCTTCGGGCTTCGACTACATCCTGTGCGAATCCACCTATGGCGGCCGCGACCGCGACGACTACACGCTGGAAGCGCGGCGCGAGGCCTTGAAGTTCGAGATCAACCGGGCACTTGAGCGCGGCGGCAATCTCGTCATTCCGGCCTTCGCCGTCGAGCGCAGCCAGGAACTGTTGCATGATATCGGCACGCTGATCGCCAGCGGTGAGATCAATCCGAGCCTGGTTTTCCTCGATAGCCCCCTCGCCCGCAAGGTGACCACGGTCTACAAGGATTACGCCAAGCTGTTCGAGGACACCGAGCTTGCCGCCGGCCAGCTCTTCGCCGATCCGCGTTTCCGCATCGTCGAAAGCGTGCAGGAATCCAAGGACATCAACAAGATCAAGGGCGGCGCAATTATCATGGCCGCCTCGGGCATGTGCGATGCCGGCCGCATCAAGCATCATCTCAGGAACAATCTGATCCGCACCGACGCCACCGTGCTGTTCGTCGGCTACCAGGCACAGGGCACGCTCGGCTCGGTCATCCAGGGCGGCGCGGACGAGGTGCGCATCCACGGCGACCGTGTCCCGATCCGGGCCGACATCCGCACGGTGCGCAACTATTCCGCCCATGCCGACCATTCCGAGCTGATCGATTGGCTGCGCGGCCGCCTGCCAGCCCATGGCGCCGTGTTCCTGACCCATGGCGAGGACGAAGGCCGCGAGGCGATGCGCAAGGCGCTGATGGCGGAAGGCCTCGGCGGCGATCAGGTTCTGATGCCGCTGCTCGACGACTACTTCGAGCTGCGCGTCTCCGGCATCGAGTCCAAGAAGGCGCCGGTCACCCGCCGCATCGACCCGATTCAGGTCGGCGAAGACTGGCACAATCTTTATGCCGATTTCTCCATCCGGTTGTCCAACCGGCTGGCGTCGGCCAAGACCGACCGCGAGCGCCTGGAGCTGATGCAAGAGGTCCGCGCCGCGCTCGGCGGGCCGGCAGACGATAGCGCCTCGGAACGCCCTGACGCCTAGCCAGGGCCTAGACAGTCACCTTGACGGTGCCGCCCCCGCATCCGGCAGGGTCGTTGGCGTGCCCGATATGGCGCGCCACCCAGGCACTGGCCGCGGCATAGCCATCGGAGTGGCACCTGATGGTGTCGTGCCCGAACCAGCCAAGGCGCTTAAGCCGTATGTCGATGCGGTTGGCCTCCGGGCGATAGCACGCTTGGGCAACCGCATCCCAGCTGTGGCGCTCGCCGCGCAGTGCCGTAGCTGACAGCGCTGCCGCGATCGGGACCGGTCGCGTCGAGGCGACGCCCGCCGCACCGGCAGCAAAAGCACCCGCGAAAAGACGCGGATCGGACAGGGCGACGGTGTAGAAATCGCCGGCAAGCAGATAGGTGCGGCGCACGCGATTGAACAGGACGCCGAAGATCACCACGGCGAACAGCACGATCACGACGCTGCAGCCGATCGCTGCCATCTGCGCGCTCTCGACGAAGGCGCCATCGCGAAGGACGCCGAAAACCAGGGTGAGGAACCCGAACAGCAGGAGTGTGACCACGCCGAACACGCGCGCGACCTGCGCGGTGAGCACAGCGGTTTCGATTTCCCAGTAAAGCACTTCAGCACCATCGCCATCGAAACCGCGCCTCATGGTGACGAGCCGCGCGATGGCCTCGTCATGCGGCCAGCCGCCCCGCCGCCAGCGGTGCCACAATGCCCCGGCACCATAGCCAAGACCCGTGGCCAGCGGTGAAGCGACCAGAACCAGCATCAGGGCGAATTCGCTGTCGCCGCGCAGCAACCCGGACGTGCCGAAAACCAGCATGTCGGCGAGCGCGACATAGCCGAGCCAGCGCCACTTGCCAAAGGCACCAAGAACCGCCGCGATCACGAAACCGATCATTCTCGCTCCAAACGCGCCATCGGCGCGCCGTCATCCGCGCTGCATTTCAGGTGGCCGGGTGCAGGTCATCGCCTTCTTCCCGGTGCGCCGACTTGCGCCGCCGATGACGCGGGGCGATGGCATGCTCGAGTTCGCTGTCGAGCCTGACCCCGCCCCGATGCAAAGCGGCGATGAGCTTGCGCAGGTCGGGAAAGGCGTCGACCGGCAGGCGCATATGCGTGCCGTCATGGCGTTCGATGATGAGATTATGGCTGGCGCGGTCGCTGACCAGCGCAATGCCGAGCCCGCGCCAGCCGCCGAACAGAACCAGCAGCGGCTTGAGCCAGCGCGGCGGCGGCTTGACCTCGCCGCGGACCTCGGCGATGTCGTCGAACGAGATCTTAACGACGCCGCCGAAATCGGCAAACTCGAGCTCCCGGCCATGAACCGTCAGCCACATGATCTGGTGACGGGTCGAGACGTAGAAGATGAACAGGCTCACCAGCGCCGGCAGCCCGGTCATGAGATAGAGCGCCCACGGCCCCTCGATCCAGGGATCATGGACCGCCACGATCAGCGGCAAAGCCAGGAACAGGGTGGAAAGCATGAACCCGAGAACATCGGGCATGTATGTCGAGGGCATGCGCTCGTGATGCATTGCGCCTTTCGGCACGACCGGGCGTGGTACCAAGACATAAACGAGAATGCCGACGGCGACGCCGCCGAGCGCCAGATAGGCGTGTCCGTAGCCAAACCCGGCCACGGCGGCGGCGATGAACAGCGCCAGCACCACGGCGCGACGAAGCACTTCGATCAAAACCAGCCGGAAATGAGAACTCGACCCGCTCACCGCCGAATGCCCTTGTTCTGCGCCGTTCGGGCCCCCTCCCGAACGGCGACGCTTGCCGCGGCTTTTCTCAGGTCCGCATGCGTTCCGGACAATATTGGTCCTTTTTGCAATAGATTACAAGAACCTATATTTGTCTTCAGAAAGAAGACCAGCATCCAAATCCTGTATTCGACTAATTACAATCTAATTTCTGAACAATTTTTCTCATATTTCAATTTGTTGTTGTCGCCGGTCAGGCGGCGGCCGGTGCAAGGAACAGGCCGGCAAGCGCCGCGAGGATCGCCAGCATCGCAAGGACGGACAGACCGACCCCGAGCAGCTTGCTGCGCGGATAAACCACCCAGAAGAACACGCCCGCACTCAGCGCCAAGGACTGCGAATAGACCTCGATCATCGAAGGCTGAACCATCGCCTGCCAGGAGAACCTTGTGTAAATGGCGCCCTCGATCGAACCGGGCGGCGGCCCGAAGGTGTTGATGATGCCGACAATGGCGAGCATGGCCCAGCCGATGAGCCAACCATCGGGCCGCGAGAACAGGGCGCCGCGCAACAGGTAAAACACCACGCCGAACAAGGCACCGCGTATCGGCTGAAACAGCGGACCGGCCATGACCAGAGGATCGCTGGTCGGACGCATGAAGCTTGCCAGTTCGCCGGTTTCGAAACTGCCGGCATAGTTGAAGATGACCATGGCCGTGGCGCCGATAACGAAATAGGAGGCAGTGTGAACGACGGCCGATTTGACAACGAGTTCGATCAGTCCGGGTGAGCGGTAAGACATGGCACATCCTCGCTATGTTCTGCTCGAGAGGAGTGCACGAATTCAGCCCGGCGAAAAGCGAACAGATCGGCGCCTGCTGGCAAAATCAGCAGAACTGGGTAGCCCTCTCGCCCCCCGGACATCAAAGGCGCCGCGCAAGTGGTGACTGCGCGATCTTTTGGGGCGGGATTTCTAGCCGCCGAACAGCTGCCCGAACAGATCCATCAACGTCTTCGGGCGTTCGTTCGGCTGTTGCGGCGTCTGCACCTGAGCCGGCGGCACGACGCCACCGCGCGGCAGGTCGGCGACCGACAGGCCCTGATGGGCCTTTTGCATGAACTCAGACCAGACCGCGACCGGATAGGAGCCGCCGCCAACCCCTTTCATCGGCGTGTCGTCGTCGTTGCCGAGCCACACGCCGGCGACCATGCGGGCCGAATAGCCGACGAAGACCGCGTCGCGGTCGCCCTGCGACGTGCCAGTCTTGCCGGCGATCGGCCAGCCCGGCAGACGGGCCTTCTTGGCCGTGCCGACCTGGATGGCGCCTGTCAGCATGTCGTTCATCTCGCCGATCACCTTGGGCGTCGCCACCTGCCCCGGCCCGCTCGGAATATTGGAGTAGAGCACATTGCCGTCGGACGTCTCGATATGGGTGATAACATGGGCGATGACCCCCTGCCCGCCATTGGCGAAGGGCGCGTAGCCCGCCGTCAGCTCAAGCAGCGAGACTTCCTGTGTCCCCAGTGCGATCGAGGGGACCGGCTTCAGCGGGCTCGAGATGCCGAAGCGCAAAGCGGTGTCGACGACACTCTGCGGGCCGACCGCAACGCAAAGCCGCGCTGCGACGGTGTTGAGAGAATTGGCCAGCGCATCGCGCAGCCGCACCGGGCCAACGAACTTGTGGTTGTAGTTCTCGGGGCTCCAGCCCTTGTAGGTGAACGGCGCGTCTTCGACGATCGAATCCGGACTGTAGCCATGCTCCATCGCCGTCACGTAGACAAAGGGCTTGAAGGTCGAGCCGGGCTGGCGGCGGGCGGTGACGGCTCGGTTGTACTGGCTCTTGGCGTAATCGACGCCGCCAACAACGGCCTTGACCGCGCCGTCCGTGGTCATGGCGACCAGCGCGCCCTGGCTGAAATCATGGGCCTCGCCATTCTGCGAGATGGTTTCCTTGATGAGGAATTCTGCCTGTTTCTGCAGGTCCCAGTCGATTGTCGTTGTGACGACGACGTCCTGGTTCACATCGCCGATATAGGCCTGCATCAGCGTCTCGACCCAATCGGCGACATAGTATTCGGCACCGGCGACGCGGGTGCGGATGTTGCGGTTCGGATCGATGGCGGCAGCCTTGGCCTCGGCCTCGGTTATGAAGCCGAGCTTGGCCATCTGGCTGAGGACGATGCGGGCACGGGCGGCGGCGGCCTCCGGATGCCGGTTCGGCGCCAGGCGCGACGGCGCCTGCAGCATGCCGGCCAGGATCGCGGCTTCGCCGAGCGACAGATTGCGCGTCGATTTGCCGAAATAGCGCTGCGCGGCGGATTCGATGCCGTAGCCGGCGCCGAAGAACACCCGGTTGAGATAAAGCTCGAGGATCTGGTCCTTGGTGTACTCGTGCTCGAGCCAAAGGGCGAGCAGCGCTTCCTGGATCTTGCGGCCGATGGTCTGATCCGGGGTCAGGAACAGGTTTTTGGCGACCTGCTGGGTCAGGGTGGATCCGCCGCGCAGATATTTGTAGTCGCCGGTCACATTGTCGATGGCCGCGCCGAGAATGCCGATCGGATCGACGCCCCAATGCGAGCGGAAACGCTCGTCCTCGATGGCGATGACCGCGTCGGGGACATAATAGGGAAGGTCGCCGATGGCGATGGCCTCGCCGCCCATCTTGCCGCGATTGGAGATCAGCTGTCCGTCGGCGGCGACAATACGGATGTTGGGGCTGCGCGGCGGCACCTTCCAGCTGTCGGCATTGGGCAGCTGGGCGCCGTAGTAGATGACGATACCGGCAACGCCGATCCCAGCCCAGATGCCGAGAACGAACATCCAGTAGACCGCCTTGCGGAAAAAGCCCCAGAACGTCAGCGGCTGGCGCTTGCGGCCGGACTTGCGCGTACGCGGGCTGGCGGCTTTCTTCGGCTTGGCTTTGGCGGAAGAGCGGGCCGGCTTGGCGCGGGTCGATGTTGCTTTGCCCTTCGGCTTGGGCTTAGCCTTGCCGCGGGCCGGCTTGCGGCGTTTGCCGCCACCGGCAATCCGGTCGTCCTGCGTCAGCCTCAAATCCATGAAATCGTCCCGGTGCGGTGCCTGACCGCCGCTCGTGCTTGGTATTCAAGCTAAATGTGGCCGGTTTATGTGGGGTAAAGGCAGAACGAGTTGCGGCAAAGCTAGCCGACAGGGTCCGGGGAAAAGCGAGCGGCGCGCGGATCGAGTTCGTGTCCCTGGCTTACCGTCAGGCTTTCGTAGAGCTCCGGACGCCGCCCCCTGATCCATCTCCGGCCCGTGCACAACGGCAGAAGATCGAGATCGAGATCGGCCACGACCAGCATGTCGGTCGCCGCCCAGGTCTCGGTGAGGATGCGGCCATAAGGGTCGAGGATCATGGCATTGCCGGTCCTGACCTCGCCGTCATCCTCGCCGACCCCGTTGGCAAACACGACGAACATGCCGTTGTCATGGGCCCGCGCCGGCAGCCAGCGCATCAGCCAGCCACGGCCCTTGTCGCCCCGGAACTCGGCCTCGATGGCGGCCGGATCGCTGTCGCGGTCGCGCCACAGCGCCACATCGATCAACCCCATGGCATGGGGCGAGCGCGACAGGCAACCACCGGTCTGATGCGGCGCCAGAAGGATGTCTGCCCCGAGAAGCGCCGTGGCGCGGGCGTTCTCGATGATGTTGTTGTCCCAGCAGATCAGCGTACCGACGCGTGCGCCCCAGGGCGTATCGATCACCGTGAAGGCATCGCCGCTCGACATTTCGGCGTTTTCGAAACTGTGCAGTTTGCGATGCACATGAACCGAGCCGTCCGGCAGGCAGAGCGCATAGGCATTGAACAGCCGGCCATCCGCGCTGCGTTCGAGAAAACCGGCGCCGATCAGCATGCCATCAGCCATGGCCCAGTCGCGGACCACCGACACCGACGGACCATCGGCAGGCTCGGCCAGGGCCTCGAGCCCGGCGCGGTCGAGAGTGCGTACATGCCAGTAGCCGGTGATGCACATCTCGGGAAAGGCGAGAATCTGCACGTTTTGCTGCCGGGCCTTGTGGCGAAACCCCGCCATGACGGCGAGATTGTAGGCCTTGTCGCTGGCGCGATGATTGAACTGGACGGCGGCGGCGCGGATCTGGGACATGGCTTTCCTCCTGTTCTGTCGGGTTAGCACCGCGCCTGTTGATCGGAAATCGCCTATTATCGCGCCATGCCTGATCAAAATTTCACAGACCGGCTCGACTGGGAGGACCTGCGCTTCTTCGAGACTCTTGCGGAAAACCACACCCTATCGGCTTCGGCCCGGCAACTCGGCGTGACCCATGCCACCGTCGCCCGCCGCATTCAACGCCTGTCCGGTCTGTTCGACGGCCCGCTGTTCATCCAGCGCCCGGATGGCTACGCCTTGACGGCCCTGGGCGAGGCGGTGCGTGTGCAGGTGGCGCAGATGCGCGCCTCTGAGGCTGCCATCGGCAAGCTCAGACGCGGCACCGCCACGCGTCCGCTTGTGCGCATTAGCGTCATGCGCTCGCTCGGCGATCTGTTCGTGGTACCTGGACTGGCCGCCGTTGCCGGCGAACTGCAGGACATCGAGCTCGAATTTGTCATGGAAACGCGTTTGGCCAGTCTCGCCCGCTGGGAGGCCGACATTGCCATCAGACTCGATGCGACGACGAACAGCGATCTGGTTTGTCGCACCGTCGGGCGCAATCGCTATCGCCTCGCCGCTACGGCCGACGGCCGGCGCGATCAGTTCATCGGCTTTGCGGCCAACGACCGCTCACCGCAATCGGCCTGGATCGAGGACTACGCCCGCGACCGGCCCTTCAGCTTTCGCTCCAACAGCATGATTGCCCAGCGCGCCGCCGCCATCGCCGGGCTCGGCACCGCCCTTTTGCCGGAAGCGCTGATTGCCGGAACCGACCTCGAAACGCTCGACACCCCGTCACCGCCGCCCGACCGGCGCGTCGTCCTGCTCAGCCGCAGGCAGGCGCTTGACACGGCCCCGGTGCGCGCCGTCTTCGATGCGCTCGTTCGGTTGTTCCGTCTCGGCTGGCCGCACTGACCAGCATTCCGGCTCGCGGATCGCAGGATCGTCCCTGTGCCAGAACACCGCACCGCCCGCGGGTGCTTCCAGGCGATGGCCGGCCTAGCATTGCCGACGGTGCCGCCTGCTTGTCACCGCACATGGCCGGCACCGACGCAATGTGGGGGACAGCCATGATCAAACACGCCCTTGCCGGCCTGTTCTGGGCCTGTGCAGCACTGACGGCGAGCGCCTGGGCGGCACACGCCCAGCAGGTCGAAACCATCGACATCCCGAGCCCGGCACTCAAGCGCGCCGTTCCCGCCGTGCTCTACCTGCCGCCCGGCTACAGCCCTGACAACAGCTATCGCCTGGTCGTGCTGCTGCACGGACAGACCTCCTCGCCCGAGGATTATGCTTCGGTAGGCGTTTTCGAAGCTGCCACGGACCTCATCGACAAAGGCGAGATCGTTCCCCTCGTCATGGTGATCCCGGCAATCGACAACAGCTACGGCATCAACAGCGCCACAGCGGCCGAGGTCTATATCGACGGCATCGGCATGGTCGATTTCCCCAAGGGCAATTACGAGGATTTCCTGACAGCCGACCTGCCGACCTTCATGGCGGACACCTATTCCGCCGGGACAGTGGCGGCGGACAGGGTCTACGCCGGCATCTCGATGGGCGGTTATGCGGCGTTGCGGATCGGGCTGGCCTTCCCCGATCTCGCCACGCGTATCGCCGGACACAGCCCGGCCATCGTCGGCCGCAGTTTCAGGTGGCTTTTCCCCGACAAGGCGGCCTGGCAGGAGCGGTCGCTACCGCTGCTCGCGGAAAGGTACGAACCGACTGATCAGTACTTCTACCTGGATTGCGGACAGCAGGACGAGCACGGCTTCTTTCTGCAATCGCTCAAGATGTCGAAGATCCTCAAGGATCACGGCGCCGTGGTCGCGTGGCACCCGGCGCCCGGCTATCACGACGGCGCCTACTGGCAAGCCCATGTCACGGACTATGTCCGCTTCTACGGCGCGCCCTGACACGGCAGTGGAACATACAAACGGGATGGCACGAGCTGCCGCAACTGATTGACGCTTGTGCCGGAAGGCCCGTGGATCAGATATCGAGATTGGCGACGCTCAGGGCGTTCTCCTGGATGAAATCGCGGCGCGGTTCGACGAGATCGCCCATCAGCTGGGTGAAGGTCTCGTCGGCGACATCGGATTCCTTGACCTGGACCTGCAGCAGGGTTCGGACGTTCGGGTCGAGCGTCGTTTCCCAGAGCTGGTTGGGGTTCATCTCGCCAAGGCCTTTGTAGCGCTGCAACGAAATGCCCTTGCGGCCGGCGGCAACGATGGCGTTGAACAGCGAGAACGGACCATAGATCGGCGTCTCGACATCCTTGCGCACGAGCTTGGTCACGCCGCCATAAAGCTCGTCGAGCCTGTCGGCCATGCCGCGCAGCTTGCGGGCGTCGGCGCTTTGCAGCAGCGACCGGTCGATGGAATGGCTTTCGTCGACGCCACGCACCGTGCGCCAGAACCTCAAACCGCCTTCACCGTCGGTTTCGCCCTGCCAGCCGCGCTCCACCTCATCGGCCAGACGGTCGAGACGGTTGCAGACGCGGGTGACGATGGTCGGAGCCTGTTCCGGATCATCGACCGCCTCGGGCACCAGCCCACCGACGATCGCGGTCTGCTCGACCAGCGTGCGGTTGTACTTGGTGTTAAGCGACTCGATGGCGTGGACAAGATCGCGTGCCTGCTCACCGATGTGCACAAGCTCGGCGCCAGCATGGCTCATGCCGTCCCGCGTGGTGAAGACAGCGTCCTCAAGCCCGGTCGTCAACAAGTAGTCCTCGAGCGCCCGCTCATCCTTGAGATAGAGCTCGGACTGCCCGCGCTTGACCTTATAGAGCGGCGGTTGGGCGATGTAGAGATAGCCGCGCTCGATGATCTCCGGCATCTGCCGGTAAAAGAAGGTCAAAAGCAGCGTGCGGATGTGGGCGCCGTCGACGTCGGCGTCCGTCATGATGATGATCTTGTGGTAGCGGCATTTCTCGATGTCGAACTCTTCGCGGCCGATGCCGGTCCCGAGCGCCGTGATCAGCGTGCCGACCTGGTCGGAGCCGAGCATGCGATCGAACCGCGCCCGCTCGACATTGAGAATCTTGCCGCGCAAGGGCAGCACGGCCTGGGTGGCGCGGTCGCGGCCCTGCTTGGCCGAGCCACCGGCCGAGTCGCCCTCGACGATGAACACTTCGGACTTGGCCGGGTCGCGTTCCTGGCAGTCGGCGAGCTTGCCGGGCAGCGAGGAGATCTCGAGCGCCGACTTGCGCCGCGTCAGCTCGCGTGCCTTGCGGGCGGCCTCGCGGGCGGCGGCCGCCTCGGCGACCTTGGAGACCACGGCCCGGGCTTCGTTCGGGTGTTCCTCGAGCCACTGGCCGAGCCGGTCGTTGACCACGCTTTCCACCACCGGACGCACCTCGGAACTGACGAGCTTGTCCTTGGTCTGCGACGAGAACTTGGGATCGGGCACCTTGACCGACAGAACGGCGGTCAGCCCCTCACGGCAATCGTCGCCGGTCAGAGAGACCTTTTCCTTCTTGGCGATGCCCGAGCTTTCGGCATAGCCGGTGACCTGCCGTGTCAGCGCACCGCGGAAACCGGCGAGATGGGTGCCGCCATCACGCTGCGGGATGTTGTTGGTGAAGCACAGCACGTTCTCGTGGTAGCTGTCGTTCCACCACAACGCCACCTCGACCGTGATGTCGTCCTTTTCCTGAGTGAAAAAGATCGGGTCGGCGATCATCGGCGACTTGGTCTTGTCGAGATAGCGGACGAAGGCCTCGAGCCCGCCCTCGTAATGCAGCTCGCTCTCGACGGGCTCGGGATGGCGCTCGTCTCTCAACAGGATGCGCACGCCGGAATTGAGGAAGGCCAGCTCCCTCAAGCGATGTTCGAGCGTCTTGAAGTCGAACTCGACCATGGTGAATGTAGCCGGCGACGGCAGGAAGGTGATCTCCGAACCCGAACGTCCCTCATAGGTTCCGGGCTGCTTGTTCGGCGTATACTCGCCTGTAACCACGAGCGGCTCGACGGCATTGCCGTCGGAAAAGCTCATCTCGTGAATCTTGCCGTTACGGCGGATCTTGAGCTTGAGCATCGTGCTGAGCGCGTTGACCACCGACACGCCGACACCATGCAACCCCCCGGAAACCTTGTAGGAATTCTGGTCGAATTTACCGCCCGCATGCAGCTGGGTCATGATGACCTCGGCGGCGGACACGCCTTCTTCGGTGTGGATGTCGGTCGGGATGCCGCGGCCATTGTCGATAACCGTGGCGGAGCCGTCGGCATTGAGGATCACAGAGACGAGGTCGGCATGACCCGCCAGCGCCTCATCGATGGCATTGTCGACGACTTCGTAGACCATGTGATGCAGGCCCGAACCGTCGTCGGTATCGCCGATGTACATGCCGGGGCGTTTGCGGACCGCATCAAGTCCCTTGAGAACCTTGATCGAGTCGGCACCGTATTCGCCGTCGCCGGTTGGGATATCTTCGCTCATGAAGCCTTCGAATCAGCACTATTTTCGCCAGCTAGAGTACTAGCCGAACATGGGGGCTATCCCAAGCGAAATGGCCATTTTTGCTAGCATTCGAGCCAAGTTGTAGAGGTTTTCCGCGCCGAATCCGGCCCCACGGCGACTCGCCGGCGCAACAGCGCCATATCGGGCGAATCAGCGCAGGGAAAACAGGGTCGCCCGGCGGTTCCGATCGGTCAGCTCGCCGGCGAAATTGCCCCGGCCTTGACGATGAAACGCGCCTCATTGCCGGCGGCAACAAACAGGTCAGGATCGGTCCCGGTCATCCAGCACTGCGAGCCGAGCGCATCGAGCGCATCGAACAGCGCGGCGCGGCGGCTCGGGTCGAGATGGGCGGCGATCTCGTCGAGCAAAAGGATCGGCACGATACCGGTCATGTCGGCGACGAGCCGTGCGTGCGCCAGCACCAGCCCGATCAGTAGCGCTTTCTGCTCGCCGGTGGAGCACAGCGCCGCGGGCATGTCCTTTTGCGCATGGGTGACGGCGAAATCGACGCGATGCGGGCCGATGGTCGTACGACCGGCGGCATGGTCGATGCCGCGCGCCGCGCGCCAATGATCGAGGAACTGCGCTTCGAGCCCGCTCGAGGTCTCAGCCGGCATGACATCCTCGAACAGCGGCGACAGGGCCATGTGCGCGGCGGGAAAGGCCTCGTGATCGATACTGCTGGCCGCCAGCGCTTCCAGTCGCGTCACCGTGTCGATGCGTGAGAAATGCAGCGCCGCCGCGTGCTCGGCCATCTGGATCTCGAGGGCATCGAGCCAGCGCGGATCGCCGCCCTCGGCAATCAGCCTGTTGCGCTGACGCATGGCGTTCTCGAAATCACCGACCGAAGTGCCGTGGCCAGGGATCAGCGTCATCACCAGTCGGTCGAGAAACCGCCGCCGGTCGCCGGCCGGACCACGGAACAGCCCGTCCATGTCCGGGGTCAGCCACAGAACCCTCAGAAATGCCGTCATGTCCTCGACGGCGGCATTGGAGCCGTTGACCCGGACCCTGCGGCCCGACACGCCCTCGACAAGGCCGGTACCGAGATCAGCCGGCCCGTCCGGCGTCTCGATCGTCGCCGCCACTGCCCAGGGGCTTTCGGCCCCCAATTGCGTCAACGTCTCGAAACCGGCGCGGCGCATGCCTCGTCCCGGCGCCAGCAGCGACACGGCTTCGATGAGATTGGTCTTACCCGATCCGTTGGGCCCGGTCAGCACCACGTGCCGGGAATCGAGATCGAGCGCCGCCGTGGCGTAGTTGCGGAAATGGGTGAGGCGCAGGCGGGAGATGTGGGGCATGAGAGAATAGCGAATAGCCAATAGCGAGTGGGGAATAAAGAAAAAGCGACTGAAGGGAGCCCGGCTCCCTCTTCGCTAGTCACCACTCTCTATCCGCTTCTACACCCGCATCGGCATCAGCACGAACAGCGCGCTGCCGCCATCTTCTTCCTGCACCAGCGTCGGCGACCCGGAATCGTTGAACAGGAACGATGCGTTCTCGGTGCGGATCTGCGAGATGATGTCGAGCAGGTAACGGGCGTTGAAGCCGATCTCGAAGCCTTCGTGTTCGAAGGAAACGGCAATCTCCTCGCTGGCGGTGCCGTGGTCGGGATTGGTCACGCTCAGTTCCAGAACGTCATTGCTGGCCATCAGCTTGACCGCCTTGCCGCCCCGGTCCGAGGCAATGGTCGAGACGCGGTCGACGGCGGTGGCGAACAGGGCGCGGTCGACAAGCATCTTCTTGTCGTTGTTCTTTGGCGTCACGCGCTCGTAATCGGGGAAGGTGCCCTCGATGAGCTTGGACAACAGCACTACGCCGCCGAGCGAGAAGCGTATCTTGGTGTCGGAAAGCTCGACCTTGACCTCGTCCTCGCTGCCTTCGAGCAGCTTTTGCACCTCGGCAACCGTCTTGCGCGGCACGATGATGCCCGGCATGCCGGCCGCCCCCTCGGGCGCCGGCGCCTCGGCCCGTGCCAAGCGGTGACCATCGGTCGCCACGGCCCGCATCACCACGCCCGAGGCATCGTCCATGGTATGGAAATAGATGCCGTTGAGGTAATAGCGCGTCTCTTCGTTGGAGATGGCGAATTGGGTGCGTTCGATCAGCTCGCCGAGCACCGGCGCGGGGATCGAGAAGGTGTGCGAGAAACTGTCGGCCTTGAGGTCGGGGAACCCGTCCGGATTGAGGCAGGAAAGCTCGAACCGCGAGCGGCCCGAGGAAATGGTCATGCGCTCGCCGCCTTCGGTCTCGAGCCGCACTTCGGCGCCGTCGGCGAGTTTCCTGACGATCTCGTAAAGCGTGTGCGCCGGCACGGTGGTCGCACCCGGCGTCGCCGTCACGGCCGGCGCGGTCTCGGTGACCTCGATATCGAGATCGGTGGCGCGCAGATCGAGCCCGGCGGGACCGGCGGTCACCAGCACATTGGCCAGGATCGGATAGGTGTTGCGGCGTTCGACGACGCGATGCACATGGCCGAGCGATTTCAGCAGGTGGTTGCGTTCGAGCGTAACTTTCATTGCAGTAAACTCATTCCTTCTCGGCGCGCTCAACGCGCCACGCATGCCCGGACGAAAACCGGGGTTCGGACTGTGGCAAGCGCACGGAAAAAACGCAAGCGGCGGCACGGTGTATGTGCCGGATTTTCGCTGGATTCGTCCGCAGTTGGCACTGAGAAGGGAGCGGGAGCGGGTTTGCCGGCGTACGCGCTGAGGCCGGCCGGCTCCATGACGGCATTTGCGGCGGCAAAAGGCAGTCATCCCCGGGGCTGGCCCGGGAACAAAGGCACGCATCTATCTGCACGTGAAAGATATGTTTGCGCGGCTGGATTCCGGCTTTCACCGGAATGACGACATGGCGAAAGCGACCGGCCCCTAGCCCTGCGAGCAAAGCCCTCCAGGCGTTCGGACCTAAAATCGCTCCACTGGAGCGATTGGCCACTGGCCGGGGACCCCGCTGCCTGACGGCAGCGCCCCGGCGTAATTCACCTTCCGAAGCCCCACCGGGGCTTCGGATCGCCCAAGGCGACCGGTGAATTACTCTTCCAGCATCCTCTTGAGCAGTTCGATCTCCTGCTGCAGCTCGCCGTCGTCCTTCATCATCTGCTCGACCTTGCGGACCGAGTGCAGGACGGTGGTGTGATCGCGGCCACCGAAACGCCTGCCGATCTCGGGCAGCGAACGCGAGGTCAGCGACTTGGCCAGATACATGGCGATCTGGCGCGGCCGCACCACTTCGCGCGACCGGCGCGACGAGAGCAGGTCGTTGCGCGGCACCTTGAAGTGCTTGGAGACGAGCTTGAGGATGTCCTCGATGCGGACGCGGCGGATTTCCCGAACCCGCATCAGGTCGGCCAGCGTGCGCTCGGCCATCTGCACCGTGATCGCCTCGTTGGTCAGCTGGTTGGCTGCAACGAGCCGATTGACGGCACCGTCGAGATCGCGGCCATGGCTGATCACCGAATGGGCGATGAAATCGATCACCGGGCCGGGGAAATGCACCCCGGGGAAGCGCTGCACGGCCAACTCGGCCCGGCGGGCGACGATGGCACGGCGCAAATCATAGTCGAAGGTGACGATCGGCACGACCAGACCGCCCGAAAGCCGAGAGCGCACGCGCTCGTCGATCATGTCGAGATCTCGCGGCGGCGCATCGCCGGCCACCACCACCTGCTTGGCGCCACTGAGGAGCGCCGACAGATTGTGACCGAATTCGGTGGCCGACTTGCCCTGCAGGAACTGCATGTCGTCGATCAAAAGAAGATCGATGCGCCGCAGCCATTCCTTGAAGGCGATGGCCGACTGGCGCTGCACCGCCGAGATGAAATGGTACATGAAGTGGTCGGCGGTCAGATAGACGATGTTGAGGCTCGGATCGGCCTTGGAGACCGACCAGGCAATGGCGTTGAGAAGGTGCGATTTGCCCAGACCCACCGTCGAATGGATATAGACCGGATTGAAGGTCACGGTCTTGCGCGTCGCCGCGCTCGCCACCTGCTTGGCAACCCCGAGCGCGATCTCGTTGGCCTTGCCGGCGACGAAGGTCTCGAAACATAGACGCGGATCGAGCGCCGAACCGGACAGCGCATCGCCACGCGGCGTCTGCTGAGGAATGGGGGTCGGACGAGGTGGCTGCGGCACCTCTTCCTCGACCGGTTCGGCATGGCCGTGAAGGCGCGGCCGCGCCTGGCCATTGATCCGGACCGTCAGATGAAGGCGGGTGATGCTGGCTTCCTCTTCACTGAGGCAGGCCAGAATGCGCTCGACATATTTGCTTTCGATCCACGAGCACAGGAACTTGGTCGGTACCGACAGGTGGGCGACATCGTCGAGAATTTCTTCCATCTCGAGTCGCTGGAACCAGGAATTGAAGGCATCGTCCCCAACACTTGCCTTCAGACGTGCTCGCGCACGTGTCCAGATCTGGTCGAGTTCGCCTCGACCTGCACCGTCACCCATCGTTTGCCCCCTTGTTCCAGATACCGCTGCCGCGACCGGCATAGCGCCGTCCTCCACCCGCGTTGTACGTGCCGCGTTTGCGTTCATGCCTCTTATTTCCCCATATTCTCGATATGGCGCACCCCACCCCGGGGCGGCCGTCAGCGACGCTGGCCGCTGGACATAACTCTCCCGCGCCCGCAAACGCCGCAGCGGGATCAGGACTTGTTCAACTTAAGAAGAAATCGCCTACTTTACGTATTGAGACCGTAAAAACAGGTGGGTTACCAGATAAACTCTATGGCGTGACAGCAATGATCGGATGGCCTTCCCAGGCAATTCTGTCGCCAATTGTGGCCCTAACGCTTCCGATCATGTTTGATGCCCCCATATAGTTATGCAGACTGCACAAAATGCAAACGCCCGCCGCCGTTTGTCTATCTGACGGGGGCCATCTTAGCGGGGGGGAGAAGGCGCTTCAATACGTGAATCGTTGAAAAATAGGCTTGACAGTTTGCTTCGGAAAAAGTGTTCCAGCCGACCCGATCGTGACACTTTTTTAACACTCTGAGTCGCAAGCGGAATCCCCCGAAAGCGCCTCATTTCGCTAAGAAAGAATATTCTCCCCTTGCTGGCAAAATCTCGTTTCTGAGGTCGTGAAACGACAACACCATAACCTGTTACGTCGCCGGAGTCCGGCGTTATGTCGCATGGACCGGCAAGCCGAAACGACAAAGGGCCCACGAGGGGCCCTTCGGAAGTGCGGTGGACTGTCGCGGCCTGCCGGCGCAGCCGGAACAGGCAATCACGATTTCAGGCCGTCATGGCCTTCACGCGATGGGCCAGGCGGGACACCTTGCGTGCCGCCAGGTTGCGGTGAACCACGCCATGGGTCGCAGCGCTGTGCAACTCGGGCTCGGCAAGCCGCAGGGCGGCCGTCGCTTCTTCCCTGTTGCCCGCGGCAATCGCTTCTTCAACCTTGCGCAGGTAAGTGCGCATGCGCGAGCGGCGGGACTTGTTGACGGCGGTCTGCCGGGCGATCTTGCGAGCGGCCTTCTTGGCCGAGGCGGTATTGGCCATCTTTATCCTCTTGCGGCTTTGATGCGGCGCGGCGCGTTCGACATCGGTCGCGGCAGCCGGTTCCATAAACTATTGCGGCAGCCGACCGGCCGCCAAAGGTCGCCGGGTTATAGTTGCCGACACGATTGGCGTCAACTCATTTGCTCTGACACACCGGACAGCAAAAACTCGAACGCCCGGACTGGACGATGCGGGCGATGGTGCCGGAGCAGCCGGGTCGGCGACATGGCTCATCTTCTCGCCCGTAGACATCGAAACTGTGCTGGAAATAGCCTGGCAAACCGGACGCGTCGACGAAGTCCCTCAGTGTCGAGCCGCCGGCAGCGATGGCCTCGGTCAGCACGGCGCGGATGGCTGCGACCAACCGGTCGATATCGGCATCGCCAAGTTGCCCCGCCGGCCGGGTCGGGGCGATGCCGGCACGCCACAGAGCCTCGCAGACATAGATATTGCCGAGACCGGCAACGGTCTTCTGGTCGAGCAGCACCGATTTGATCGGCGCAGCCCGCCCGGCCACGGCCTTGGCCAGATGCTCGGGCGAGAAAGAATTGCCCAAAGGTTCCGGTCCCAGGCCTTGCAGCTGGACGATCTCGGCCTCGTTCGGCGCCAGCGCGATGAAACCGAAACGGCGCGGGTCATTATAAATCAGCCGGGCTTGCCGCCCCTTGCGTTCGAGCCCGATCAGCAGGTGATCATGGATATCGGCCCGCCCCGCCGGGTTCACTCGCGTCGGCTCGGAGAGCGCCGATCTGTCGACGCGCCAGGCGCCGGTCATGCCAAGATGGCTCAGCATCACCCGGCCGTCCGACAGGACGAACAGCAGATACTTGGCCCGGCGATCGAGCCGCTCGATGCGTGTGGCGGCAATCGAGGCCAGCGTGTCGGGGAAGTCGAACCTGAGGTTTGCCCGCCGCGTCTCCACGCTGGAGACGCGCGCACCCACGATCAACGGTTCGAGGCCGCGCCTAACGGTTTCGACTTCAGGGAGTTCGGGCATCCTGGCGTGCTCGCACCGCTTGGAGAACGTTAAGGCGTGGTCTATGGTCGCGCCAGTTTTAAAAGCCGCCGGTATTGCGCGCAATGAATGAGACTCCCCAGACCACCCATTTCGGCGAACGCCAGGTTCCGCTGACCGAAAAGCAGGGCCTTGTCGATGACGTCTTCCACGCCGTCGCCGATCGCTATGACCTGATGAACGACCTGATGAGCTTCGGCGTCCACCGCCTGTGGAAGGACATCATGGTCACTCGCCTTGCCCCACCCAAATCGGGAACGCGCCCCTATCGCGTTCTCGACATGGCGGGCGGCACCGGCGACATCGCAGAGCGCATCATCAATGTCAGCCACGGCTATGCCGAAGTGGTCGTCTCCGACATCAATTCGGACATGCTGCGCGTCGGCGCCGAACGGGCGAAAAACTGGCGCTATCCCGGTCAGGTCGGCTTTGTCGAGGCCAATGCAGAGGAGCTGCCGTTCGAGGACGAGAGCTTCGACGCCTACACGATCGCCTTCGGCATCCGCAACGTGCCGCGCATCCCGGTGGCGCTGAAAGAAGCCCATCGCGTTTTGAAGCGCGGTGGACGATTCCTGTGTCTTGAGTTCTCGACGGTCGATGTAACCGGCCTCGACAGGATCTATGACGAATTCTCCAAACGCTTCATCCCGCCGACCGGTCGCATCGTCACCGGCGACGCCCAGCCCTATCAGTACCTGATCGAATCCATCCGCAAGTTTCCCGACGCGCCGAGTTTCGCCGGCATGATCGCCGAGGCCGGGTTCAAACGGGTGACCCACGATGCCCTTTCCGGCAACATCGCCGCGCTGCATGGCGGCTGGAAGCTTTAGGAGCTTTACGACGTGTTGCTTCTTGCCTATGCGCGCCTCATCCGCGCCGGCTTCGTTCTCGCCCGCGAGGGCGGATTCTCGCTTGTCGACCCGGCCCAACTGCCGGCCAGCGCCCGCTTCGCCATCGCCACGGCGCGGCTTGTCGAGCGCCGCGCGGTCAGAAGAACCGGGCGCGTCGAACGCCTGACCCGCGCCCTCAACCGGCTCGGCCCGACCTATGTGAAGTTCGGCCAGATGCTGGCGACACGGCCCGATATCGTCGGTGCCGAGATCGCCGAGGACCTGTCGGCTCTGCAGGACCGGATGGAACCGTTCCCCGAAGCCAAGGCGCAAGAGATCCTTGCCGAAGCACTCGGTCACAAGGCCGAGGGTCTGGGCAAGCTCGGCACCGCCATTGCCGCCGCATCGATCGCCCAGGTGCACAAGACCGAGCTCAAGACCGAGGACGGGGTGACCGTGCCGGTGGCAGTCAAGATCCTGAGACCCGGCGTTGCCCGGCGCTTCGCCAGCGATCTCGAAAGCTATTATGCCGGGGCGCGGCTGGGCGAGAGACTGTTCCGGCCCCTGCGCCGCCTCAAGCCCATCCAAGTCGTGGAAACGCTCGACCGCTCGGCCCGGCTCGAACTCGACCTCCGGTTCGAGGCGGCGGCCATTTCCGAATTCGCCGAGAACGGCAAGGATCATCCCGATTTCGTCCTGCCGGGCCTTTACTGGAACCAGATCGCCCCGAACGTCCTGACAACGAGCTGGATTGACGGCATTCCGCTGACCGATCGCGCCGCCGTCAGGGCCGCCGGTCTCGACCTCAAGGCGCTGGCCGCCAAGCTGCTGCAGAGCTTTTTGCGCCACGCCATCCGTGACGGCTTCTTTCATGCCGACATGCACCCGGGCAACCTGTTCGCCCTGAAGAACGGCGACGTGGCGGCGGTCGATTTCGGCATCATGGGCCGGATCGGACCGGGCGAACGCCGGTTCCTCGCCGAAATCCTTTATGGCTTCATCACCCGTGACTACGACATGGTGGCCCGCCGCCATTTCGAGATGGGTTATGTACCTGCCGACCAGTCGGTCGAGGATTTCACCCTCGCCATCCGCTCGATCGGCGAACCACTGCACGGACGGCTGTCGCGCGACATCTCGATGGCGCGGGTACTCGGGCAATTGTTCTCGATCACCGAGCTGTTCCACATGCAGACCCGGCCCGAGCTGCTGATGCTGCAAAAGACCATGGTGCTGGTCGAAGGCGTCTCGCGCGATCTCGACCCCGATCTCGACATCTGGACTGTCTCCGAACCGGTGGTCTCGGAATGGCTGGCCCGCCAGGCCGGGCCGATCGGGCGCTTCGAGGAACTGCGCGACCACGGCACGCGCCTGATGGGTTTCGTGGCCCGCCTGCCCTCGATCGCCGAGCGCGCCGAACGCCTGCTCGGTACCATCGAGGCCGAACACAAAAAACCGCAGCGGCACTATGCCGGCGTGATGGCTTTTCTTCTGGCGCTGGTTGCCGTGCTGCTGGCCGTCATCGCTGTCAAAATCTAGCTCCCGCGCTGGCGCAAAACCGGTATTTCATCGGCCGTCCCGAACCGATTCGGCACCAAAAATCGACGATTTGGCGGCACTTTGGTGTTGTCTATCCGTTAATCGAGTTGTCGAAAGCCGGTGGTAGAGCTTGCCCGACACCGGTGCTATCCCTAGTCTTTCCAGCGGCCCCGCCCGGGCTCCGGAGGAAGATGAATGATTAATGGTTCGCATATTTTGAAAACGGCAGCGGTACTGGTTCTGACTGGTGCCCTCGCCGGCTGCTTTGACGTCGATATGCAGGTCACTGTGCTGGACAGTGAAACCGCTTCGGCCAAGATCGTCACGACGCTGCCCAAGGAACTGGTCTCGCTTGCCGATATCGAGTCAGGCGATGCCGAGTTCTGCGGCAAGGCATCAGAGATCACCGAAACCGAAGACTCCATCATCTGTGAGGAAACTCACGAAGGCAGGTTCGACGAGGTCATCCCGCAGGGCAGCCCCGATGAACCCCAGCCGACCATCGCCCTTGTGGCGCCCGGTCAGGTCAGGGTCAGCTTCCCGACCGGCACGATGGCCGAGGAAATGGGTGTCGACGCCGACGATGAGGAAAGCGCCCAGGCCATGCAGATGATGAAGCCCATGTTCGAAGGCCACGGCATCACCATGCGTGTGGTGGGCAACAAGATCATCGACACCAACATGACCCTCAGCGCCGACGAGAAGAGCGCCGAGCTCAAGGTCATGTTCATCGACCTGATCGAAGGCAGTGCCACGCTCCCCGACGAGAGCTATGCCATCGTCCAGCTGCCGTAGCGACATGCTGGAGATCGGCCTTCAGATATTGCCCCACGGCGCCGGCCTCGACTTGCCGGCGCCACAATCGGCAGCGGCAGCCGGTGCCGATCTCCGCGCCGCGCTCGACCCGGACGAGATCGTCATGCTCGCGCCCGGGCAGCGCATGCTCATTCCCTGCGGCTTTGCCATGGCATTGCCGCAGGGCTACGAAGCCCAGGTTCGGCCGCGTTCCGGACTTGCAGCCAAACACGGCGTGACGGTGCTCAACACGCCGGGTACGATCGACGCGGACTATCGCGGTGAAGTGAAGGTCATCCTGATCAATCACGGCGATGAGGGCTTTCCAATCCGCCGCGGCGACCGCATCGCCCAGATGGTCGTGGCGCCGGTCACCGCCGTCAGTTTTTTTGCGACCGCCTCGCTCGATGACACGGAACGCGGCGCCGGCGGTTTTGGATCGACAGGACATGGCAACTAGACACCGGTTTTACACTTTGCGGCTGATGAGTGCGCTCATCGGCGCAATGGCGCTGGCGATGAGCGCCGGAGTGGCCCGTGCCGGCGATACGGCACTGATGGAGCCGATTGGCTATTCGGACAACCTCAGGTATTTCGCCTTCGAGGAATTCGGCGTTCAGGACGGGTCCGGATTCGCCTATTCGTCCATCTACATGATCGACCTCGCTCAGGATCGCTGGGTCGTCGGCACGCCGGTCCGCATCATCGCCGAAACAGAACAGGAAACCCTGGCCTCGGTACGCGACAGAGTCCACGAGGACGCCTCCGTGCGCCTTGTCGACCTCGGGATCGAGGTGCCCGCGCACCTGTTGGTCGCCAATGGCGACGGGGCTCTCGATGCCGATGCCAGCACCCTGAGCTTCGGACTGCCCGCCCCGGGCGCGCCGATGGAGCCCGATGGTCGCTACCAATTGCAGCTGGAACAGTTTCCGGCCGAGTCCGGTGCGCCCTGCACAGACTGGTTCGGCGAAAGGGCGGTCGGGTTCATGCTCAAGCTTACCGACTACGCCCCGATGCGCGACGTCCACCGCGATGGCGTGCTGCCGCGCTCGCGCGGCTGCCCGGTTCACTACCGCATTCATTCGGTCTATGTGCCGTTCGGATCGCACAACATCGCCAGCGCCGTGGCTCTGATCTCGGTTTATGCGCACGGCTATGAGGGCCTTGACCGGCGCTTCATCGCCGTTGCCCTCGCCAAACTGCAGGTCGGGCTCTAGTCTCCACCGCAGTTCGGGAACTTGATGGAGACGGCGCTGTGAGCGACAAGATCAACGCCGGTCCCGGCCTGACGCCGGGTGAAGCCCGACGCTATCAGCGTCACATCGTCCTCAAGGGACTGGGCGCGCCGGGCCAGAACCGGCTGAAGCAGGCGCGGGTGCTGGTCATCGGCGCCGGCGGGCTCGGTTCGCCGCTCCTGGCCTATCTGGTGGCGGCAGGCGTCGGCGAGATCGGCATCGCCGACCCGGACGAGGTGGCGCTGTCCAACCTGCAGCGCCAGATCATCCACACCGAACAGGGCATCGGACGCAACAAGGCCGAGAGTGCCGCCGGTTTTGCCGCTCACCTCAACTCCGATGTTTCCGTCAAGCCGCTGCAAGTAGCGATCACCGCCGCAAACGGCGGCGTGCTGATGAGCCACTACGACATCATCGCCGATGGCACCGACACGTTCGAAGCGCGGGCCGAAATCGCCGCCCTGGCCGAACAGGCACAAAAACCGCTGGTTGCCGGCGCCGTCTCGATGTTCGACGGCCAGGTGACGGTGCTGGCACCGCACCTGTTCGGCGCTGACAACAAACCGCTGCCGCGCTTCACGGACCTCTACCCCGAGACCCCGGACCCGGACTCCCTGCCCTCCTGCGAAGCAGTCGGCATCATCGGCGCCCTCACCGGTGTGATCGGCACGCTGATGGCGATGGAGGTCATCAAGCTCGCGACCGACATCGGCGAACCATTGCTTGGACGCCTGCTGATCTACGACAGCCGCGACGCCCGCTTCACCGAAATGAAATACCGGCGGCGGTGAGATGGCACATGAAGGCATGCTTGCCAGTTCGTCATCCCCAGACTGATCGAGCATGACGCCGGGGATTCGGCAAAGACCTCAGCCGAAAACGCTGGCGCCCTTGTCTGCCGGACCAACAAGCTGCCTGAAGCCGGCAAACAGCTCGCGACCCATGCCGTGATGTTCGGCGCTGAGATTCGCTTCGGCTGGGGCGCGGGAGGAGAACTCGGCGATATCGCCGAGAACATCGAGCGTGCCGGCTTCGGCATCGAGCCGGATCATATCGCCGTCGCGGATCCGGGCGATTGGGCCGCCATCGACCGCCTCGGGCGTCACGTGAATAGCGGCCGGCACTTTGCCGGAGGCGCCGGACATGCGCCCGTCGGTCAAAAGCGCCACCTTGAAGCCGCGATCCTGCAGGATGCCGAGTGTCGGCGTCAGCTTGTGCAGTTCCGGCATGCCGACGGCGCGCGGTCCGGCAAAACGGATGACGGCAACCATGTCGGTATCGAGTTCACCGGCCTTGAAGGCCTCCTGCAGCCCGGCCTGGGAATGGAACACCCGCGCCGGGGCCTCGATCAGTCGGTGCTCGGATTTGACGGCGGAAATCTTGATGACGGCGGAACCGAGATTGCCTTTGATCAACTTGAGCCCGCCGCTCATCGAGAACGGCTCGGTGACCGGCGTTAAAACTCTCGGCGCCGCAGATTCCGCCGGAGCCGGTTCGAACCGCAATTCGTCCTCGACCAGCTTGGCCTCGACCCGGTAGCCCTCGAGCCCGGTGCCCCAGACGGTTTTGACGTCTTCGTGCAGGAAGCCGCCATCGAGCAATTGCCCGATCAGGAATCCCATGCCGCCAGCAGCGTGGAAGGCGTTCACATCGGCAAGGCCATTGGGATAGACCCGCGCCAACAGCGGCACCGCGTCGCTCAAATCCGACATGTCCTGCCAGGTCAACTGGATGCCGGCGGCAGCGGCGATGGCGACAAGGTGCATGGTGTGGTTGGTCGACCCGCCAGTCGCCAGCAGGCCGACCATGCCGTTGACCAGGGCCTTTTCGTCGATGATGTCGGCAATCGGCGTGAAGGAATTTCCGGTGGCGGCGAGCGACAGGGCGCGCCGCGCCGCCTCGCGGGTCAGGGCATCGCGCAAGGGCGTGTTGGGACTGACGAAACTCGATCCGGGCAGGTGCAGGCCCATGATCTCCATCAGCATCTGGTTGGAATTGGCGGTGCCGTAGAAGGTGCAGGTGCCGGGCGAATGGTAGGATCGGCTTTCGGCCTCGAGCAGTTCGGCCCTGCCGACCTTGCCTTCCATGTAGAGCTGGCGGACCCGCGATTTCTCGGCATTGGGCAGGCCTTCCGGCATCGGCCCCGCCGGCACAAAAACAGCCGGGATATGCCCGAAGGTCAGGGCGCCGATCAGAAGGCCGGGTACGATCTTGTCGCAGATGCCGAGATACAGAGCCGCATCGAACATGTTGTGCGAAAGCGCCACCGCAGTCGCCATGGCAATGACGTCGCGCGAGAACAGGCTGAGGTCCATGCCCGGCTGCCCCTGGGTGACGCCGTCGCACATGGCCGGCACGCCGCCGGCGACCTGCGCCGTGGCACCGAGTTCGGCGGCAGCAGCGCGGATCAGCGCCGGATAGGTCTCGTAGGGCTGATGGGCCGAGAGCATGTCGTTATAGGAGGTGACGATGCCGAGATTGGGCACGCTCGTGCCGGCGAGCTTGGACTTTTCCGTCGGCGAGCAGGCGGCGAAGCCGTGAGCGAGGTTACCACAGCTCAGCGCCGAACGGTGTACTCCGGCGCGCTTCTGTGCCTCGACGCGTTCGAGATAGGTGGCGCGGGAGTGTTCGGACCGGGCACGGATACGCTCTGTCACCGCAGCGACGGCTTCGATCACAGGCATGGGTTTTCCTTCATTGGGCGGCGCAATAGCCGGAGGGTCGTGGTCGCGGACCGGTTCCGGATTTCCGGAGACCCGGTGCGTCGATCAGGGGCACCAGTAGACGGTAACCGGCGTTTTAGTCTGGCGCAGCACGGCACGGATCGGCATCTCCGCGACCGGACCTTCGCCAAGCGCCTTCTCGAGTGTCTTGGCCTTGCCGTCGCCCTCGATATGGACGTAGAGCGCCCGCGTGTTCAAAAGGCACGGCAGGGTGAGTGTGACGCGCGGTTCCTCGGCGCCGGCAGCACTGAGCGCCAGTGCCGGACCGGGATCGGAAAGAGCCTGATCGAGCGTGTCGCCACCCGGGAAGAACGAAGCCGTGTGCCCGTCCCCACCCATGCCGAGAACGACGGTGTCGAATATCTCCGGCAGGCCGGACAGGCGCTGATTGGTTTCGGCTATGCGATCCGCATCCGGAACCTCGCCGCCCGAATAGAGCGGAATGAACCGCACTGCCGCTGCCGGTCCCTGCAACAGGTGATGCCTGACCAGTGCGGCATTGGAGCGGTCCGAGCTCTCATCGACCCAGCGCTCGTCGACCAGCGTCACGGTGATCTTCGGCCAGTCGAGTTCGGCATGGCGAGCGAGCGCGGCAAAGAACAGCGCCGGCGTCGTGCCTCCTGAGACGGCAATGACCGCCTCGCCACGAGTGGCGATGCCGGCGGCCAGATCGGCGGCCACCTGGTCGGCGAAATTCTCCGCGAGTTCGTCGCGGCTTTTGTGGTCACGACGAACAAGCATCAGAAATCGCTTTCTTCATGCCAGGTGCGACCATCGCGTTCGATCAGCGCCACCGAACCGGTCGGTCCCCAGGTGCCAGCGGTATAGGCCTGCGGCAGGTCGGAGGAATTGTCCCAGGCATTGCGGATCGGATCGACCCAGTTCCAGGCGGCTTCCAGCTCGTCGCGGCGCATGAACAGGGTCTGGTTGCCGCGAATGACGTCGGTCAGCAGCCGTTCATAGGCCTCGGGCATGCGGTCCTCGAAGGTCTGGGCGAAACTGAGGTTGAGGCTCACCTCCCTCAGGCGCATACCGCCGGGACCGGGATCCTTGGCCATCAGGAACAGCTTGACGCCCTCGTCCGGCTGCAGGCGGATGACCAGCTTGTTGGGCTGCTCGGTGCCTTCGGCGTCCATGAAGATCGAATGCGGGATTTTGGAGAACTGCAAGACGATCTCGGAGACCTTGGCCGCCATGCGCTTGCCGGTGCGGATGTAGAATGGCACACCGGCCCAGCGCCAATTGTCGATCTCGGCCTTGAGCGCGACGAAGGTCTCGGTGCGCGAGCCCTTGCGGTCGTCGGGCAGTTCCTCCTGGTAGGAGGCGACCGAGGTCGTCTCGGATTTGACGCCGCGATACTGGCCACGCACCGAAACCTTGGAGATCGTCTCCTCGGTGATCGGCCTGAGCGAACGCAGCACCTTGAGCTTTTCGTCGCGCAGCGCATTGGCCTCGCCCGTCGCCGGCGGTTCCATGGCGACAAGGCACAACAGCTGCAGGATGTGGTTCTGGATCATGTCCCTGAGCGCGCCGCTGTCGTCGTAATAACCGCGCGTACCGGCGCCGACCGTCTCGGCCACCGAAATCTGCACGTGATCGATATGGGCCGAGTTCCAGATCGGCTCGAACAGGGCGTTGGCAAACCTGAGCGCCAACAGGTTCTGCACCGTTTCCTTCCCGAGATAATGGTCGATGCGGTAGACCTGATCCTCGGAAAACACCCTGGCGACGGCGTCGTTGATCTCCATCGAGGAGTCGAGGTCGTGGCCGAGCGGCTTTTCAAGGACCACCCGGGCCGAGGGCCTCCAACAACCTGTCTCGGCGATGAATTCACAGATCTGTTCGAAAACCGACGGCGCGACGGCGAGATAGAAGGCCCGGACAATTTTCTCGTCCTCGCGCAGCTGCGCCTTGAGATCGGCCCAGCCGTCTCGATCGGTCACGTCATTGGCGACATAGGAAAAGCACGAGGCGAATTTCTCGATCGTCTCGTCGTCGAGATAGGCCGGGTCGACGAACTCGTTGACGGCGTCGCGCGCCACCTGCTGCATTTTTGCGTCGTCCCAGGTCGAGCGCGACACGCCGATGACGCGGGACTCCTCGCTCATCTGTCCGGCGCGGAAGCGGAAGTACAGCGCCGGAATGAGCTTGCGCCGCGTCAGGTCGCCGGTAGCGCCGAACACGACGTAGTCGAAACTTGGGACAGGTGCGATTCGTGCCACTGCAAATTCTCCTCGGGTGAGGCGGGAAGGACATGCCCCGCCCGGAATCGTTGCTATGGTCGGCCTATTGGCCGAAGTTCTGGCGGGCGAGGGTGATGGCGCCGCTCAATGACACCGGCTCTTCCTCGATGATGATATCGCCGCAGCGGGCCTTGATATGCTTCATGATCGAGTGCCCGAAACCGCCGACAATGGCAATCGAGGAGACACCCCGAGCCTTGAACCACTCGACATATTGTTCGATTGCCTTGAGCTCGAATTCGAGCAGCTCGGTGGCGAGCGGGTCGCCCTTGGCGAGATATTCGGTGAACAGCATGGTGAACACGCCATAGTCGAACGGGCGGGCCGGCACCGGGTGGGTCGGCTTGGTGTCGCCGGGCAGCATGGCCTCGACCGAGGCGCGTGCCTTGGCGTTGTCGAACGACCAGGCCATCAGCTTGTCGCCGTCATTGTCGAATTTCGCCATGACCGCTTCGGTCAGCGGCGTCGCCGGCTCGAGCCCGTCGAATGCCAGCAGCGACCGGCGCAGCAGTTCCCGTCCGAGAATGGCCCCGGACATGGTGTCGCCGACATAAAAGCCCCAGCCGCCGGACTGGATACGCTTGCCGTCGACCAGCGCCATCGCGGCCGAACCGGTGCCGATGATCATCACACCGCCGTCGCCTTCGCCGTGTGCGCCGGCGCGGGCAATGTCGATATCGTCGAAGACGATAACGTTCTCGAGCGGGAAATCGCGCTTGGCAAAGGCTTCACGGGCCGATTTCATCCGCGCACCCGCCATGCCGAGACAGGCCGCCGCCTTGTGCGATTCGGCGCGGTCGAGCCCGGCCTTGTCGAAGACGTCGGCGATCAGGTCGAGGACTGCCTCATAGGCGGCGTTGCCGCCGCGCACCTGCAGGTTGGACGGCTTGTCGGTCACCGCCTCGGCGAGGATAGTGAGATTGGCGTCGGTCAGGCGCATGCGGCACTTGGTGCCTCCGCCGTCCACACCGATGAAATATCTGGGCACCGTTTGCGCTCCTTGGGGCACGTTGGCGGACCGAAGGGAATCCGCAATCGCACTGGCATGCGGCAGGGCCGGTTCCGGAATCCGGTCTTCGTGCCGGCACGGCGCGAAACCCGGGTCCCGGGGCTCTGCCCGGGGGGTGCCGGCGGCTGAGCCTGCCGGCTGGTCGCGCGGAACATAGTGCCAAAGCCGAAGCGGGAAAAGACCTCAAAACCGCCAGATTGCCCTGCATTCGCATGCAATCGCATTCATGTGCAGGCACCGTGAACGCGGACAAAGCACCGCCACCGTGCTAGTCAGGGCCCGAAGCGGAAAGGAGCGTCCATGTCAGCCGAGCATTTGTTCATCCTCGGGGGAACGCGTTCGGGCAAGACCTCGTTCGGCGAGGCGCTGGCGCTAAGGCTTGGCCACACGCCCGCCTATCTCGCCACCGCCGAGGCGCGGGATGGCGAGATGAGGGCGCGCGTCGCAGCGCATCGGACGGCACGGGCCGGGCGCTTCGCCACCATCGAGGAACCGCTTGACATCGTCAGCGGGCTCGAAAAGGCGGCACGCGCCCATGACGTCGTGCTTGTTGACTGCCTGACCTTGTGGCTGTCCAATCTTCTCGAAGCCGAACGCGACATCGAAGCCGAGACCGCCCACCTCGCCGAGGCCCTGCGCCAGATGGACGGGGTGCGGGCGATCCTGATCTCGAACGAGGTCGGTCTGGGTATCGTGCCGGACAACGCCCTGGCACGGGACTTTCGCGACCATGCCGGCCGCATGAACCAGACCATCGCCAACGCCGCGTCCCACGCCTATTTCATCGCTGCCGGCTTGCCGCTGGTGCTCAAGGGCACGGCGCCGGACCAGCTCTGACGTGGCAAACATGTGGTCGCGTTTTCGAACCGGGTAACCGGTGTCCACTTTCCCTGAAAACGCTCCTGCTATCCTGCCGAGACGCCGTAGACGCGCCACAGCTTGAGCCCGAGCAGGGCCCAGGGCGCGAAATGGAACAGGAAGTCGAAGATGTCGATGGGACGAACCAGCTGGCCCTGAAACAGCATGCGGGTCTTTTCAAACAGGTGCGGCTCGGGCATGAACGGCGCCAGCCCGAGGGTCAGCGCGAACAGCACGAACATGGTCAGCGGCGTGTTGTCGATGAAGGCAAACATCCGGATATCTCTTTGCAAATTAGATTATTCGTATAATTGAATAATGTAGACAGGCGTCAGGATCAAGTGCCCTCGAGCAATCCGCGACGCGGACAGGATCACGATCGCGTCAGAAGGCGCGACTTCGGATCCGGCGACCCGAATCCGGACACGCTCGCGATGTGCCCTCAGTCGATGCCGATTTCCGGCAGGTTGTAGAATTCGCGGATGACGTTCCAGCCTTGTTCCGCCGTGTCGACGGTGGTGAACAGCTTGGAATCGCCGGGCGAAATCGTGCCTTCCTCCTCCAGAACCTCGAGGTTGAGGGCACGATCCCAGAAGCTCTTGCCGAACAGCAGCATCGGCACGCGGTCCATGCGCTGGGTCTGGATCAAGGTCAGCGTCTCAAAGAATTCGTCAAGCGTGCCGAATCCGCCGGGGAAGATCGCCACTGCCTTGGCGCGCATGAGGAAGTGGATCTTCCTGACGGCGAAATAGTGGAAATTGAAGCACAGCTCGGGCGTGATGTAGAGGTTCGGCGCCTGTTCGTGCGGCAGAACGACATTGAGCCCGATGGTCGGGGCTCCCATTTCGACAGCGCCGCGATTACCCGCTTCCATGACGCCGGGACCGCCGCCGGTCACCACGACATATTCCTTGTAGTCGAGGCTTTCCGAGGTCCGGGCCGCATATTGGGCGAAGCGCCTCGCCTCTTCGTAGTAACGCGAATTGGCCTTGAGCCGCTCGCGCGCCTTTTCGGTCACCGCCGAATGCGGTTCCTCGCCGGGTGCCGGTATGCGCGCGCCGCCGAACAGCACGATTGTCGAATTGATGCCCAGTTCCTTGAGCTTCAACTCGGGCTTCATGAATTCGAGTTGCAGGCGCACGCCACGCATGTCGGACGAATACAGGAAATCCTCGTCGGTCAGCGCCAGCCGATAGGCCGGTGATTCGGTCTGCGGCGTGATCGGCGTGTGGCGGGCGGCATCGATGTCCTGGACCGAGGTCCGCAAGGGAGTGTGATGATTGACGCGCGCCATATTTTCCTCCTCGGAAACTGTTCTGATGTCGGGAACGGCTTCCGGACTGACCTTGCCGAGCCGTTTTGAGGCAAACCGATGAATTCCGGTTCCTGAACGGAGTCGGCGTTTCGAATTCAAGCCTGCCAAACAACCGTTAAGGCTCCGTGGCAAACGCGCGCAAAGGGACCAAAGTTTGACCGACACACCTGAGGTCCCTGCCGCAGTGGATGCCGTCGACCGCGATTCCGAGACGAAACCGGCCGCGGGCGGGCGCGGATTCACTTCCGTCGAGGCCCGCATCGACGCGGCGGCACGCTTCGCGCTCGACCGCCTGCCCAGGTCCGGCCCCGCGGCCTGGGGTGTCGAATTCGTCGCTTTTGGGCTCAAGCAGGCGTGGGCTTGCCTGTTCGGCGGGGTGATGGTTGGACTAATGATCGTCACCAGCTGGCTGTGGCCGGCCGATGCGCCGCTCCAACGCTACGACTTCCTGTTCCTGGCCGCCCTTTTCACCCAGGCCACCCTCATCGTGCTGAAACTCGAAACCCTCAAGGAAGCCCAGATCATCCTGGTCTTTCACCTCGCCGGCACGGTGATGGAACTGTTCAAGACCGCCGCGGGCTCCTGGGCCTATCCGGAATTGGCGTTTTTCCGCATTGCCGGCGTGCCGCTGTTTTCCGGCTTCATGTATGCCTCGGTCGGCTCCTACATGGCGCGGGTGACGCGGGTGTTCGACATCCGCCTGAGCGCCTATCCGCCGCTCTGGGCGAGCTATCTCCTTGCCGCCGCCATCTATGTCAATTTCTTCGCCCATCACTACATTTGGGACCTACGCCACGTCCTGTTTGCCGCGATCGCCGTTGTCTTCTGGCGCTCGGGCCTTCACTTCCGCGTCTACAGGCGCTGGCGGCGCATGCCTCTGCTCGTCGGTTTCGGGCTGGTCACCTTCTTCATCTGGCTGGCCGAAAATTTCGGCACGCTGACCAAGACCTGGCTTTACCCGAACCAGACGCATGGTTGGGTGCCGGTGGGACCAGAGAAATTCGGGTCCTGGTTCCTTTTGATGATCATTTCGGTGGTGCTGGTGACGCTGGTTCATCCACCCCGCAAGCCCGATATGACGCACGCTGAGGCGCCCTGACGCCTTTTCCTTTCAGCCCCATGCGGCTATATGGTCCCGCCCCCTCAAAACCGGAGACCAAGTACACATGTCGACCTCAGATCTCGCCAAGACGATCGAAGACGCCTTCGAGGCGCGTGCCGAAATCGGTTTTTCGACCAAAGGCCCGGTGCGCGAGGCCGTCGAAGCGGCGCTCGACATGCTCGACAAGGGTGAGGTGCGCGTTGCCGAAAAGCTTGAAGACGGTTCCTGGCAGGTCAACCAGTGGCTGAAAAAGGCCGTGCTCCTGAGCTTCAGGCTCAACGACATGGAAATGATCCCCGGCGGCCCCGGCGGCGTTCACTGGTGGGACAAGGTGCCATCCAAATTCGCCGGCTGGAGCGAGAACACCTTCCGCGAAGCCGGTTTCCGCGCCGTCCCCGGCGCCATCGTCCGCCGCTCCGCCTATATCGCCAAGGGCGCGGTGCTGATGCCGAGCTTCGTCAATCTCGGGGCCCACGTCTCCGAAAACACCATGGTCGACAGCTGGGTGACGGTCGGCTCCTGCGCCCAGATCGGCAAGAATGTCCACCTCAGTGGCGGCGTCGGCATCGGCGGTGTGCTCGAACCGCTGCAGGCTGGCCCGACCATCATCGAGGACGACTGCTTCATCGGCGCGCGCTCGGAAGTGGTCGAAGGCGTCGTTGTCGGCGAAGGCTCCGTCATCTCGATGGGCGTGTTCATCGGCCAGTCGACCAAGATCGTCGACCGCAACACCGGCGAAATCTTCATGGGCCGCGTGCCGCCGTTCTCGGTTGTCGTCTCCGGTTCGATGCCAGGCAAGCCGTTGCCGGACGGCACGCCTGGCCCGAGCCTTTACTGCGCCGTCATCGTCAAGCGCGTCGACGCCAAGACCCGCTCCAAGACCTCGATCAACGACTTGCTGCGCGACTAGGCTTCCTAGTCGCATATCAGGACCAGTTTTCGGCCTGACCCCGGCGGGGCCAGGCCTTTTTATTCTGCATCATGCAGAGCGGCGCGGAAATTGCGCCGGCGATAGCGTTCGGCCCTAACTGCGACCTCTCGTCCGGGCCACTGGAAACGTCCCCGGGGCGCGACTAGGTTTTGCCTACCGGACGCATAGGACGAACCGTCGGCCTGGGAGGCATCATGGACTGGCAATGGATTTTCTTCAGCTTCGAAGGCCGCATCAGCCGCAAGCCGTTCTGGCTGTGCGTTTTGGTCTTCATCATCATCAACGCCGTCGCCAATCGCGCTGATGCGTCGATCTTTTTCCACCACATGGGCAACGGACCCATTTCGGCGCTGGTCGGCCTGCTGCTGATCTGGCCGACCCTCGCAGTCACGGCCAAGCGCTGGCACGACCGTGACAAGTCGGCGTGGTGGATCCTGATCAACCTCATCCCCTTTATCGGCTGGATCTGGTCGCTGATCGAAACCGGATTTCTGCCCGGCACGCCTGGCGAAAACCGCTTCGGGCCGGACCCGCTGGAAGACGCCGACGAAGACTGGCGCGATTGACCTGGACGCAAGGCTCGGGCAGAACCAAGCCGCTATGCTGGCATGGCGAACCGCAGCTAGGACATCGAGTTGACATGAGCGATCTTGCGCAAACCGGGGCGGCCCGCCTTTTGAAAAGGCTCATTCGTGTCCCGTCGGTAACCCCCGATGCCAAGGATGCGCTCGACATTGTCGAGGCCTTCCTCACCGAGCTCGGCTTTTCCTGCACGCGCCTGACCTTCACCGGCAATCAATCCTACCCGGTCGACAATCTGTTCGCGACGCGCGGTACGGGCGGCAAGCACCTGCTGTTCGGCGGCCATGTCGATGTCGTGCCGCCGGGCGACGAGAGCCAGTGGTCGCACACGCCTTGGTCCGCGGACGTTGTCGAGAACACCATGTTCGGCCGCGGCGCCGTCGACATGAAATCCGGCGTTGCCGCCTTCTGCGCCGCCGCTGCCGCCGCCGTCGCCGACGGCAGCGCCGACAAGGGCACGATCTCGCTGGTCATCACCGGCGACGAGGAAGCCGATTCGATCAACGGCACCGACCGCGTCATGGACTGGGCCGCCGAACGGGGCCTGAAATTCGATTTTGCCATCGTCGGCGAACCGAGCTCCGAACAAAGCGTCGGCGACCGTTTGAAGACCGGCCGGCGCGGCTCGTTCAACGGCCGCATTGCGGTCAAGGGCGTGCAGGGGCACTCGGCCTATCCCGACGCGGCGCTCAACCCGCTGCCGGTACTCCTGCGCATCGCCACGGCGCTGACCGAAACCCCGCTCGACGAGGGCACGGAGCATTTCCAGCCCTCGCGCCTGGTGCTGACCAGCATCGACACCGGCAACAAGGCGTCCAACGTCATCCCCGAGCGGGCAGAACTCAAGTTCAACGTCCGCTTCTCCGACCTGTGGTCCGCCGAGACCTTCCGCGACTGGGTCGAGGCCCGCATCGCATTTGTCGACCTTCAGGGGTGTTCGATCACATTCGACGAGCCGGTCTACGGCGCCATTCCCTTCGTCTGCCAGCCGGGCGAGGCCGTTGCCCTGCTCGATGAGGTCATCAAGAGCGTGACCGGAACGACCCCTGAGCATTCGACGACAGGCGGCACATCCGATGCCCGCTACATCGCCAAGCATTGCCCGGTGGTCGAATGCGGGCTGGTCGGCGACACCATGCACCAGACCGACGAACGCGTGCCCCTTGCCGACCTCGAGACGCTGACACGGCTCTATCAGCGCTTTATCGAAGCCTTTTTCGCCGACTGAGGCCGTCGGCAACCGCTCCGGCCTTGATTTTTGACCGGCGAATGCCCACTCATGCCTCACCCGTTGTTTGCCCGAAGCCGATTGTCATGACATTCATCGAAGAAGCGTTGCAGGCTGCCCGAGGCATCACCGCGATTATCGTCGGACGCCGCGATGCCTACCGCTACTTCGATTTGTCGATGCGCGGCTTCATGGGCTCGATGGCGGCCTATTTCATCGCGCTGATGGTCAATGCCTATCTGCCCTTCCTGCTCGATCCGGGCGTGGTGGGCATATCGGCCTGGAAGAGCGTGCTTCTGGCGCTGGTCCTGTTCGGCCTGCAGCTCGGCTTCGCTGCCCTCGTCCTCAGGCAGATGGGACGGCCCGACGGGCTCATTCCCTATCTGGTTGCCGACAACTGGGCCACGTTCTACATGACGGCGGTGTCGGTGATCCTGGCGCTGCTGCAACTGTCGGGCGACATGCTGGTGCTCGGTCTCGGCGTGCTGATCCTGGTCATCGAGATCAACATCGCCCGACGCATCGTCACCCTGACTGGCTGGCAGATCGCCGGATTCCTGGCGGCACAGTTCGCTGCCGTCATCATCGGGCTGACGATTTTCGGGGCGCTGTTCCCAGGCCTTGCCGTGCCGATGCAGTAGCCGGATCGCCACTTGCCTGCAGCGCGGCCTAGTAATCCACCTTGACGAGATAAAGCCCATCCGACGGCGCCAGCGCGCCGCAGCGTGAACGCCTGGCAGCATCGAGCGCCAACTTGAAATCTGTCGGTTTCCACTTGCCCTCGCCGACCAGTTTCAGCGAGCCGACCAGCGAGCGCACCTGGTGATGCAGGAACGAACGTGCCTTGGCGGACACGACGACATGTTCGCCCTCGCGCCGTACATCGAGCCGGTCAATCGTCTTGATCGGTGATTTGGCCTGGCACTCGGCGGCGCGGAAGGTGGTGAAATCATGCTGGCCGAGGGCGTGTTGCGCCGCCTCGTGCATGGCGTCGGCGTCGAGATTCTGAACCACGTGCCAGACGCGATGCCAATCGAGCGCGGCGCGGGCGCGGCGGTTGAGAATGCGGTATTCGTAATGCCGGGCCGTCGCCGAGAACCGCGCCTCGAAGTCTACCCCGACCTTTTCGACCGACAGCACCGCAACCGGATTGGGCTTGAGGTGAAAATTCAGCGCCTCGCCGACGCGGAACGGGTCCCAGTCCTTTTCGAGATCGAAATGGGCGACCTGGCCGAGCGCATGCACGCCGGTGTCGGTGCGGCCAGCCGCCTGGGTGTTGACCGTCTCGCCGCAGAACGCCGCGATCGCCTCTTCGAGCGCCTGCTGCACCGAGGGCTGGCCCTTCTGGCGCTGCCAGCCGCAGAACGGGGTTCCGTCATATTCGATGATGAGCTTGTAGCGGGCCATGGCCTCAGCGTGCCGTCGCGCCCTTGAGCGACCCCGTGCCCCTTAGAAAGGCGCCGGCATCCATGGCCGCCTTGCCTTCGCGCTGGATCTGGATCAGACGCACGGCGCCGGACCCGCAGGCAATGGTCAGATCGTCGCCGAGGAGCGTTCCCGGCGCGCCGGACCCGTCCGCCATTTGCGAGCGCAGCACCTTGATGCGCACCGGCTTGCCGTTCAGCTCGAGCTCGAACCAGGCGCCTGGGAAGGGCGAGAGCCCACGGATATGGTCGTGCACCTCGCGGGCGGATCGTGAAAAATCGATACGTGCTTCGGATTTCTCGATCTTTTTGGCGTAGGTGACGCCGTCCTCGGTCTGCGGCGTGAACTCCAGCGCGTCGCGCGACAGCGCCTCAATGGCCCGCGCCATCAGGTCGGCGCCGCGCACCATCATCTCGTCGTGCAACTCGCGGGCGGTCATCTCCTGACCGATCGGGATGATCTCGGAAAGCGCCACCGCGCCGGTGTCGAGCCCTTCGTCCATCTGCATGACTATGGCGGCGGTCGCCGGATCGCCGGCCATCACCGCCCGCTGGATCGGCGCGGCGCCGCGCCAGCGCGGCAGGGCCGAGCCGTGAAGATTGAGGCAGCCGTGCTTGGGCGCTTCAAGGATCGATTTGGGCAGCAGCAGGCCGTAGGCGGCCACCACGGCGACATCGGCCTCAAGCGCGGCGAAGGCCGCGACATCGTCGGGATCCTTGAAGTTCTTCGGTGTCCTGACCTCGATGCCGAACCCCTCGGCCGCGACATGGACCGGCGACTTGCGCAGGTCCTGACCGCGTCCGGCGGGCTTGGGCGCGCGCGTGTAGACGGCAGCGATATCGTGGCCACGCGCCACGAGTTCGACCAGCGTCGGCACGGAGAAATCCGGCGTGCCCATGAAGATGATGCGCATGATTGCTCCTGGGCGGCGGTGGGGCGCCTAGCCGGCGCGCTTGGCCGCCTTCTGGAACTTCTTGGTGATTCGATCACGCTTGAGGCGCGAGAGGTAGTCGATGAACAGCTTGCCGTTAAGATGATCGATCTCGTGCTGGACGACAACAGCCAGGAATCCGTCGCAATCGCGCTCGATGGTCTCGCCCGCATCGCTCATGTAGCGAATGCGCACACGATCAGGCCGCTCGACCTCTTCGTAATAGTCGGGGATCGACAGGCAGCCTTCCTCGTGGGTCTTGGTCTCTTCAGACGCCCACAGGATTTCCGGGTTGATCATCGCGATCGGATCGGGCACTTCGGCAACCTCGCCACCCTCGCCCTCGCCCGGCACCTGGCCGGCGCCCTCCTCTTTGCGCTTGGCGGCATCGACGACGATCAGCCGTTGCATGATGCCGAGCTGGGTGGCGGCAAGACCGACGCCCGGCGCGTCATACATGGTTTCGAACATGTCCTTGATCAGGACCTTGAGGTCGTCGGAGATCTCGGAGATCGGCTCGGCCACCGCCCTGAGGCGAGGATCGGGAATGACAAGAATGGGTCGCAACGCCATGGTCAGCTCTTCTTTGCTCAATTGCCCTTCATATGGCCTCTTGGCTGGCGGCGGTCAACCGTGGGCAGAGCCGCCAACGTTTACGATTCGTTCCGAAACGATGCGAATCGGATAGGTTCGCCGCATGGATCTCGTTGTCTTCACCATTGGAAACCTCCCCGTCACCGTCGGCATGGCGCTGATCGGCATGGCCGGCTTCACCCTTTTGGTCATCATCGGCTTCGTTGTCGCCGTTTTGTCGCTTCGCGGCGACGGCAGGCGGGCCGAAGCCGAGAGCAGGGCGGCGGCCGAAACGCTCAGACAGAGCTATGCCGCGCAAAAGGAGAGCTTCGACAAGCAGGTCGAATATCGCGACACGCGTATCGGCGAGCTCGAGAACCGTCTCGATGCCGCGACCTCGGCCAATTCGGAACTGCGGGCGCAACTGGCTTCCTCTGCCGAGCGGCTCGAGAGCGAAAAGCGCCAGACCGAGCAGCAGAAACAGCAGGCCGCCGACAACCTCAAGCGCTATGAGGAACTGAAAACGCAGATGACGGACCAGTTCCGCCTCATCGCCAATGACGTCCTCAAGACCCATGGAGAGGCATTCTCCAAGCAGAACCGCGAGCAGGTTGACCAGCTGCTGACGCCCTTGCGCGAAAAGATCGGCGAGTTCCACAAGAACCTGATCGAAGACCGCGCCTCGCTCGGCGCCCAGATCAGGAAGCTTCAGGAAGACGGCATGCGCATGGCGACCGAGGCGCACAACCTGACAAAGGCTCTCAAGGGCAGTTCGCAGACCCAGGGCGCCTGGGGCGAAATGATCCTCACCACCATCCTCGAACGCTCGGGGCTGAGGGCCGGCGAGCAGTATATCGCCCAGGAAAGCCACGGCACCGGCGACGGCGGCCGGGTCCGGACCGATATCGAGATCATCATGCCGAACGACGAGCGCATCGTCATCGATTCCAAGGTCTCGCTGACCGCCTTCGAGGCGCTGGTCAATGCCGAGGACGAGACCGACCGCACCCGGCACCTGCGCGACCACATCACCTCGATGCGCGGCCATGTGAAGGTGCTGGCCTCCAAGGACTATACCCGCCACGCCAATTCCGGGCTCGATTTCGTCCTGATGTTCGTGCCGATCGAAGCGGCCTTCTCGGCGGCGATCACCGCCGATCCGGAGCTGTTCGATTACGCCACCGGCCAGGGTGTGGTGATCACCACGCCGACGACGCTATTGAGCGCGCTCAAGACGGTGCGCAATGTCTGGGACACAGAAAAGCGCCACCGCAATGCCGAGGAAATCGCCGAACGCGCCGGACAGCTTTACGAGAAGGTTGTCGGCTTTGCCACCAACATGGACAAGCTCGGCACCCATCTCGACCGGGCCCAGGCCAGTTTTGCCGATGCCAAGGGCCAGTTCGTCGACGGCCGCGGCAGTGTCGTCAGGCAGGTGGAAATGCTCAAGGAGCTTGGCGCCAAGACCAATCGGCAGATGCCCAATGGCTGGCAGGCCGAGCTTGAAGACGCCACGGCGCCCGGGCTGATCGAGGCGGCGCCGGAGGGAGAAGACCAAGGCTGAGCAGTGCGGCTGCATTGCCTTCCTCTTCGTCACCCTCGGGCTTGACCCGAGGGCCCATGAGGTCTCTCACAGTCCGCGAGTTGCGTTGAAAAACGAAGATCCGTGCTATGCCGAGAAGACGGGAATGCTGCTTGGTGCCGGGTGGCCATAGATCCTCGGGTCAAGCCCGAGGATGACGTCGGCGGATGGGGGAACCTAGAAAACGGTGCGCGCCTTGAGCGCCTGGCTGAGCGTGCCTTCGTCGAGATAATCGAGTTCGCCGCCGACCGGCACGCCATGGGCCAGCCGGGTGATCTTGACATCGAGACCCGCCAGCCTATCGGTGATGAAATGCGCCGTCGTCTGGCCTTCGACCGTGGCATTGACGGCCAGAACGATCTCGGAGAAATCGCCCGCCCGCGCCACTAGCCGGTCGATGTTGAGGTCCTCGGGTCCGACACCATCGAGCGGCGACAACACACCCCCGAGCACGTGATAGCTGACAGCCCCCGCCCCGGCCCGTTCCATGGCCCAGAGATCGGCGACATCCTCGACAACGATCAGCAGGCCCGTTTCCTTGCGGCGCGGATCGGCGCAGATGGCGCAAGGGCTCTGCGTATCGATATTGCCGCAGGTTTCGCAGACCGTGACCGTTTCGACGGCCCGGTCGAGCGCAGCCGACAGTGGCGCCATCAGCGTCTGCTTTTTCTTGATCAGGTGCAGCACGGCGCGTCGCGCCGAGCGCGGTCCCAGCCCCGGCAGGCGAGCCATCAGCTGGATCAGTTGTTCGATTTCGGGCGAGGACTGGGACATCTTGTGGCGTTCGGTTCCGCGCAGGTCCTCAGAACGGCAGCTTCATGCCGGGCGGGATCGGCAGGCCGGCTGTCAGCTCCTGCATGCGCTCGGCCATCTTCGCCTCGATCTTGCCCTTGGCGTCATTGTGGGCGGCGATGGTCAGGTCTTCGATGATCGACTTGTCGCCATCGGCAATCAGCGACGCATCGATCTCGAGACCGCGCATCTCGCCCTTGCCGTTGAGCGTCACCGACACCATGCCGCCGCCGGAAACGCCGGTGGCTTCCTCGGCCTTCATCTCTTCCTGAAGCGCGGTCATCTTTTCCTGGATTTCGCCGGCGCTCTTCATCAGGCTCATCAGATCACGCATCAGTCGTCCTCATCGCTTGCATCAAATGGTTCGGGCAGTTCTGCCTCTTCGCCGTCGTCGCCGCCCTTGAAGGTGACGTTGACCAGCTTGGCGCCGGGGAAGGTTTCGAGGATCCTTTGCACCAGTGGATCGCCGAGCGCAACGTCGTCGCGCGCCTGCGCCTCGTCCTTGCGGCTCTCGGCAATGGTCTTTTGCGCTTCGGCGCGGGAATTGACCGTCACCATCCAGTTGTGGCCCGTCCACTGCCTGAGGCGCGCCGACAACGTGTTGATGATGCCGGGATCGGCCCGTTCGGTCGGCTGCACCTCCAGCCGCCCCTCGGCAAAACTGACGAGCCTGAGATCGGCTTCGAGCGCGTGCTTGACAGCGAGATCGCGTTTCTCGGCGGCCAACGCCACAATGCCGAGATAGGATTGCGGCATGGGCGCGTACCGCGCCGTCGGCTCAGTCGGCGCGACCGCCTCGACCTGGGGCTCGGCCATGCGGGTGGCGACACGCGGTCCGCCACGCGCTTCGGCACCACCACCACTTGGCGGTGAGGGTCGTTGCGGTGGCGGGGAGTGCGGCGCCTCGGACGGCGCGTTCCTGAGTTTTTCGATGAGCTCGTCCGGGGTCGGCAGATCGGCGGCGTGGGCGAGCCGCACCAGCACCATTTCCGCCGCCTGCACGCCATTGCCGGCGCGGGCGACCTCCTCGATGCCCTTGGTCAGGATCTGCCAGGTGCGGGTGAGCACGCGCACGCCGAGCTTTTGCGCCATCTCGGGCGCGCGGGCGCGTTCGTCGGGCGTCAGGCCCTTGTCCGATGCTGCGCCGGGCACCAGCTTCAGCCGTGTCACCAGATGGGTGAAATCGGCGAGATCGGCGAGGATGGTGCCGGGATCGGCGCCGGCACCGTAAAGGGCGCGATTGGTGTCGAGTGCTGTGGCGATTTCGCCCTTCATCAGGGTGTCGAACAGGTCGATGATGACCGAACGGTCGGCCAGGCCGAGCATTTCGCGGACACCGAGGGCGGTGATCTTGCCGCCGCCATGGGCGATGGCCTGATCGAGCAGCGACTGGCAGTCGCGCACCGAGCCTTCGCCGGCCCTGACCACCATGGCGAGCGCTTCCGGCTCGGTCTCGATGCCCTCTTTTTCGAGCAAGGTTTCGAGATAGGTCGACATGATGTCGGACGGCACGCGCCGGAGGTCGAACCGCTGGCAGCGGGAAAGAATTGTCACCGGCACCTTGCGGATCTCGGTCGTCGCGAAGATGAACTTCACATAGGGCGGCGGCTCCTCGAGCGTTTTCAGCAAGCCGTTGAAAGCCGAGTTCGACAGCATGTGGACTTCGTCGATGATGAAGACCTTGAACGGCGCCGATACCGGCCCGTATTTCACCGAATCGATGATCTCGCGGATGTCGTCGATCGAAGTGTTGGAGGCGGCGTCCATTTCCTGCACGTCGACATGCCGCCCCTCGATGATGGCGCGGCAATGCTCGCCTTCCTTGGACAAATCGAGCGTCGGATGGGCGTCGGTGTCGTCAACATAGTTGAAGGCGCGAGCAAGGATGCGGGCCGTCGTCGTCTTGCCGACGCCGCGGACGCCCGTGAGGATGAAGGCATGATGAATGCGCCCCGCTTCGAAGGCGTTGGTCAGCGTCTGGACCATCGCCTCCTGGCCGATCAGGCTCTCAAAGCTCAGTGGCCGGTACTTGCGGGCAAGTACGACATAAGGTGTGTCGGTTCCGGCCATCAGTTCCCTGCTCTTGAAATAGGGCTATCGGACTCACGTCTTTGCATCCGCGCAACCTAGCGAGCTTGGCCGGAGGATGAAACACAGTTCGACAGAGAAAACCCGCGCCTTGCGCATATTGCACACAAAGGCGCGGGCGAGAGCAGTTGGCGACGGATCAGGCGGGAACGAACGCCATCGCCACCCCGTTCATGCAGTATCTGAGCCCGGTCGGCGCCGGTCCGTCCTCGAAGACATGGCCGAGATGGCCGCCGCAATTGGAGCAATGCACCTCGGTGCGTCGCATGAACAGGGTGTTGTCCTCCGAGGTCCCGATGGCGCCCTCGATCGGCGCGTAAAAGCTCGGCCAGCCGGTGCCGCTGTCGTATTTGGTCTCGGACAGATAGAGCGGCTGATCGCAGCCGGCGCAGGCGAAGGTGCCGGTGCGGTGCTCGTCGTTGAGCGGAGATGTGAAGGCGCGCTCGGTGCCGTGGTCGCGCAACACGTGGAACTGGCTGTCGGTCAGGCGCTCGCGCCATTCGGCCTCGGTCAGCTCAAACGGAAACCGGCCTTCTGCGGCCGTCGCGCTGGTGCCGCCGCGCCAGGCCGCGATGCCGGCCATGCCCACCAAGGCGGTGCCCCCGAACAGCAGGTTTCGTCTTGTGAGTTTCATCAGAAATTCTCCTCGCTTGGATGGCTTGGAGATAAAGGCAAATCTGGGCGAAAAAGGTCCCGCAGCCCGCCTGCGCGGTCAACTCGGATCACGAAGAGAGGAGATGATCGTGCGCATCATCTGTGTCCCCAGTGGTCGAATGTTCGAACCGGAAAACCGGCAACCACTTTTCCTGAACATGTTCAGGGAGGCACGCAAAGTGGAGGCTGACAACGACCCGAGCCGAAACTCGTTAGGGCTGCTTCCTTCCGGACCTGACCCGGTTGGCGAGGGACACGTCCGCCGCCAACCTCCGGCCCCTATTTGGGTGAAATGCACGGGAAATGCAAGTCCCGGCGCCTCTCAGGGGCGATCCGCCCTTCCCCCACGGGCAATATGTCAGTAACTTCAATCGGGTTCATGCCAAGGGAGGCCCTAGATGGCGTATAAATTCAAGATCGTTGATCGCAAGAACGACCAGTTCGGCGTGCAGTTCCTCTACAATGCCGAGGTGATGGTCTGGTCGGAGAGCTACAAGGGCAAGTCCAGCGCCAAGAACTGCATCGACTCGCTGGTCAAGCACGCCCCTGACGCGGCCGTGGTCGATGTCAGCAAGGACGAAACCGGCTCGGGCTACCGTTTCGAGATCAAGCCGTCCAAGGACGGCCAGTTCTACGTGACTTTCGTTGCCTCCAATGGCGAGACCATGGTGCGCTCGGAAACCTACACGGCCAAGGCCAGCGCCAAGAACTGCATCGAGTCCTGCAAGAAGAACATGCCGGGCGCCGAAGTCGCGGACGAAACCTGATCGCCTTCTTGCCGGCGCAGGCCGGCAGGCATAGGAAACACGGTGCATACCCGGATACGGGCATGCGCCGTTTGTTTTGATCCCGTCCGAATACGCGAGATGAACCGTGCGCCAAGCCAGCGACAATGACAGCGACAGTACCGACGAGATCGCCGAGGCTCTTGCCGAAGCCTACAACCGTGGCCTGGCGCTGGAAAAGGATGGCGACCTCGACGGCGCCATCTCCGCCTACCGTGAAGCCCTGGCCTTCGATCCCGCCGATCCGGGCGGGGTGGAAGTGCGCCTCGCCGCGATCGGGGCCGGTCCGGTGCCCAAGGCTGCCTCGCCTGCCTATGTCGAATTGCTGTTCGAACAGCACGCCGGCAATTTCGAGGACATCCTCGTCCGCCAACTCCATTACGACGTCCCCAATCTCACCCGGAAAAAGCTCGAAGCGCTCGGCCTGACGCCTTTCGCCCGCATGCTGGACCTCGGCTGCGGCACCGGACTGGCTGGCGAAGCCATGCGCGATGCGGTCCGCGAGATCATCGGCATCGACATCGCCGAAACCATGGTGGATTTCGCCGAGGACAAGGACGTTTACGAGGGTCTTTATGTCGGTGAGATCATCAGCTTTCTCGAAGACAATGAGGAAGCCCCGTTCGACCTCGTCATCGCCGCCGACGTCCTGCCCTATCTCGGCGAAGTCGCGCCACTGTTTGAAGGCGTGGCATCGGCATTACGTCCGAAGGGCGTTTTCGCCTTCTCGACCGAGATGCTGGCGACCGAGGGCACCTACGCCGTCGGGCCGAACCGGCGGTTCCTCCACGCCGAAACCTATCTGCGCAACGGTCTTGCTGCGGCGGGATTCGAGGTGCTGGCCCTTGAGGCGATCAACGTCCGCGACGAAGACGAAGCGCCCTCGCCCGGACATCTGGTGGTGGCGCGCAAGAGCTAGGTCTTGACCTGAGGCCTGCAAACCGCCATGCGGAGCGCACAAAACGTGAGCTTGAGATGTCCCCCCTGCACCAGACCCGCCGCACCTTCGCGATCATTTCCCACCCGGACGCCGGCAAGACGACGCTGACCGAGCACCTGTTGAAGGCCTCGGGCGCCATTCAGCTCGCCGGCCAGGTCCGGGCGCGCGGCGAAAGGCGGCGGACGCAGTCGGACTGGATGGAGATCGAGCAGAAGCGCGGCATCTCGGTCACCTCCTCGGTGATGACCTTCGAGCGCGACGGGCTGACCTTCAACCTGCTCGACACGCCCGGCCACTCCGACTTCTCCGAGGACACCTACCGAACCCTGACCGCCGTCGACAGCGCCATCATGGTCATCGACGCGGCCCGCGGCATCGAGGCGCAGACCCTCAAGCTGTTCGAGATCTGTCGCCTGAGAAACATCCCGATCATCACCTTCGTCAACAAGATCGACCGCGAGGGCCGCGACCCGCTCGAAATCCTCGACGAGATCGCCAACACCCTCGCCCTCGACGTCTCCCCGGCCAACTGGCCGGTCGGCATGGGCGTCGGGCTGCAATGCGTGCTCGATCTGATGTCCGGCCGGGTCATCGGCCCGCATGGCGAAACCAAACCGGAAACCGTCGCCGAGCTCGAACAAAAGGCCAAGGCCGGATTCGGGGATCGCGACTGGGACCACGGATTCGAAGGGCTGGAACTGGCGCGGGAGCTGTCGCCGCAATTCGATCTCGAGCTTTATCGCGCCGGCCACCTGACGCCGGTGTTCTTCGGCTCGGCCATCCGCAGCCTCGCCGTCATCGACCTGCTCGACGCCGTGGCGCGCTGGGCGCCGCCGCCGCAGCCACAGCCGGCCGAGCCCGAGCCGATCCAGCCCGACAACGAGGACGTCACCGGTTTCGTCTTCAAAGTGCAGGCCAACATGGACAAGAACCATCGCGATCGCGTGGCCTTCGTCCGCCTGTCATCGGGCACGTTCAAGCGCGGTATGAAGCTCAGGAACGTCAAGCGCGCCAAGGACATCACGGTGACGAGCCCGATGTTCTTTTTCGCCCGTGAGCGCGAGACCGCCGACGAGGCCGTGGCCGGCGATGTCGTCGGCATCCCCAATCACGGTGCGCTGTCGGTCGGCGACACGCTTTCCGAGGGGCGGAAGGTCCAGGTGACTGGCATCCCCGACTTCGCCCCGGAAATCATCCGCCGCGTTATCCTTCGTGACCCGATCAAGGCCAAGCAGCTGTCCAAGGCGCTTTCCGATCTTTCCGAGGAAGGCGTCACCCAGGTGTTCCGGCCGGTCATGGGCTCGGACTGGATCGTCGGCGTCGTCGGCAATCTGCAGCTCGACGTCCTGACCTCGCGTGTCGACAACGAATATGGCGTGCCGATCATCTGCGAGAGCTATGGCGTCGAAACGGCGCGCTGGCTGCATTCGGACGAGAAGGGCGAGGTCGACCGCTTCATTGCAAAAAACCGTTCGACCATCGCCGAGGATCGTACCGGCGCCCCGGTGTTCCTGATCCGCGACCGCTGGTATCTCGGCCACATGCAGAAGGAATGGCCGAAAATGCAGTTCCTCGAGACGCGCGAGCGGAAGTAAGCGCAAAGGTTGAACCCACCTGGGTCCTGAGCTTCGCAACGGCAGCGTTCGGCAACTGGATTTCCGTCCATCATGCGCGACGGAAATCCGGGCGAAGATGTTGGCAAGTTTACCCCTCCACCGCCTGCGGCGGTCCCCCTCCCCCGCTTCGCCGGGGAGGATAAGGAGGGCGGCAGCCACCAATCCTCCCCATGCAATGGGGAGGGGGACCATGCGCGGCATGGTGGAGGGGCAACCCTGCATGCGCGATCGCATGCGCCGGACCGCGACTACCTCACCAAAGGCTCCGCCAGCCGCGTCTCCCCCAACCTCCGGATCACCTCGGCGATCTCCCCGAACAGTTTTGCGAACGGCGTATCCTGACGCCAGACCAGCCGCAGCATGCGTGCGGCACCCGGCGCTTCGAGAGCGTGCAGGACGATGCGGCCGCCGGAGGCTTCCTTCCTCAGGCTGATCGCCGGCAAAAGCGTGATGCCTTGACCGTTGGCAACGAACTCAACGATGGTCGTCAAGGACGTCGCCGAGAAGGAATGCCGGACATCCTGGTCCCTGAGCGCGCAGGCGTCGATCGCCTGATCGCGGAAACAATGGCCCTCGTCGAGCAGCAGGATGCGGTCGCGCGGCAGGCTGGCGAGATGGACCGGATCGGCCACCTCGATGTCGCGCGGCGCGGCCAGAACGAACGGATCGGCAAACAACGTGGCCTCGGTCAGTCCCGCGCCGACAGGCGGATCGGTAGCAATGAGGGCAAGATCGATCTCGCCGCTATCGAGCCCGGCAATGAGATGATCGGTCTGCGCCTCGGAAGCGGAAAAGCCAATATCGGGAAGTGCATGCCGCAAGGCCGGGTAGATGTCAGGCAGGAGATAGGGCGCAATTGTCGGGATCAGTCCGAAACGCAGGGACCGCGCCGGACGCCCGCCGGGGCTTTGCGCGAAGGCGGTGAGCGCGTCGGCTTCGGCAACGGCCCTGGCGGCGCGGGCGAGGAACTCTCGCCCGAACGGCGTCGGGCGTACGGCGCGGGTCGTGCGCTCGAACAGCTTGACACCGAAGCCTTCTTCGATCTGGCGGATCTGCTGACTCAATGCCGGCTGGGTGATGCGGCACTTTTCTGCGGCCCGGCCGAAATGGCCGGTTTCGCTAAGCGCCAGGGCAAAGCGCATCTGCCGGAGGGTCAACTCAATCATAACTACAAGTTATCAATCGTGATCGATTTATCAATTGGAATTTGATTTGCGGCCCCCCTATCTTCCGCCCCAATTCCAGCGTCCTCTAGCGAGGGGGCGCGAGACAAGCGGCAGCGCCCGAGAGGAGACAACATGAGCGAGAAAACGGATAGCGCGGGCAAGTGCCCGGTCATGCATGGTGGCATGACATCAACTGGCAAGTCGGTAATGGATTGGTGGCCCAACGCCCTCAATCTCGACATCTTGCACCAGCACGACACCAAGACCGACCCGATGGGTCCGGACTTCGACTACCAGGCCGAAGTCAAAAAGCTCGATTTCGCAGCGCTGAAAAAGGACATGCACGCCCTCCTGACCGAGAGCCAGGACTGGTGGCCGGCCGACTGGGGTCACTATGGCGGGCTGATGATCCGCATGTCCTGGCACGCTGCCGGCACCTACCGCCTGGCCGATGGCCGTGGCGGCGGCGGCACCGGCAACCAGCGCTTTGCACCGCTCAATTCCTGGCCGGACAATGTCAGCCTCGACAAGGCGCGGCGCCTGTTGTGGCCGATCAAGAAGAAGTACGGCAACAAGGTGAGCTGGGCCGACCTGATGGTGCTCGCAGGCACCATCGCCTATGAAAACATGGGGCTGAAGACCTTCGGCTTCGGTTTCGGCCGCGCCGATATTTGGCACCCGGAGATCGACACCTATTGGGGCGCCGAGAAGGAATGGCTGGCTCCGTCCGACGACCGTTATGACGACGTTTCCAAGCCCGAGACGATGGAGAACCCGCTCGCCGCCGTGCAGATGGGCCTCATCTACGTCAATCCCGAAGGCGTCAACGGCACCCCGGATCCGGCGAAGACCGCCGGCCAGGTCCGCGAGACTTTCGCCCGCATGGCCATGAACGATGAAGAAACCGCGGCCCTGACCGCAGGCGGTCACACCGTCGGCAAGACCCACGGCAATGGCGATGCCGGCGCGCTCGGCCCGGACCCCGAAGAGGCAGCGGTCGAGGAGCAGGGACTTGGCTGGTCCAACCCGAACATGCACGGCAAGGCCGCCAACGCGGTGACCTCCGGCATCGAGGGCGCCTGGACCACCGAGCCGACCAAGTTCGACATGGGTTATTTCAAGCTGCTGTTCGGCTACGAATGGGAGCTGAAGAAGTCCCCCGCCGGAGCCTGGCAGTGGGAACCGATCGACATCAAGGAGGAGGACATGCCGGTCGACGCGACCGATCCGTCCATCCGCCACAACCCGATCATGACCGATGCCGACATGGCGATGAAGGTCGACCCGGCCTACAACGCCATCTGCCAGAAGTTCATGGCCGATCCCGACTATTTCGCCGACACCTTCGCCCGCGCCTGGTTCAAGCTGACCCACCGCGACATGGGCCCGAAGGCGCGCTATATCGGCCCGGACGTGCCCGCCGAAGACCTGATCTGGCAGGACCCGATCCCGGCTGGCAGCACCTCCTACGACGTCGACACCGTCAAGGCGAAGATCGCCGCCGCCGGCCTGTCGCTCGGCGAAATGGTTTCGACCGCGTGGGATTCGGCCCGTACCTATCGCGGTTCCGACAAGCGCGGCGGCGCCAATGGCGCCCGCATCCGCCTGGCGCCGCAAAAGGATTGGGAAGGCAATGAGCCGGCTCGTCTCGCCAAGGTGCTCGGCGTTCTCGAACCGATTGCCGCCGAAACCGGCGCGTCGATTGCCGACATCATCGTTCTGGCCGGCAATCTCGGTGTCGAACAGGCTGCCAAGGCCGCTGGCTTCGCCGTCAGCGTGCCCTTCGCACCGGGGCGTGGCGACGCCACGGACGAGATGACCGATGCCGACAGCTTCTCGGTGCTCGAACCTCTGGCTGACGGCTATCGCAACTGGCTGAAGAAGGACTATGTCGTCAGCCCCGAAGAACTGATGCTCGACCGTACCCAGCTGATGGGCCTGACCGCCAAGGAGATGACCGTGCTGGTCGGCGGCATGCGCGTCATGGGCACAAATTACGGTGGCACCAGCCATGGCGTCTTCACCGACACGCCCGGCGCGCTGACGACGGACTTCTTCGTCAACCTGACCGACATGACCTATTCCTGGCATCCGATGCGGGACGGCACCTACGAGATCCGCGATCGCAAGAGTGGCGCCGCCAAGTGGACCGCCACGCGCATGGACCTGGTCTTTGGCTCGAACTCTATCCTCAGGTCCTATGCCGAGGTCTATGCCCAGGACGACAATGCCGAGAAGTTCGTCACCGACTTCGTCGCGGCCTGGACCAAGGTCATGAACGCCGACCGGTTCGACCTGAACTAGTCCTCTCATTCAGATGCAACTACAGCGGCGGCGCTTGTGCGCCGCCGTTTTGTTGTGCGCCTGAGGCAATGCCAGAATGTCGCAGACGAACTTGCCCTCGTGGCCGTATCGGGTTACTGAGCCCCTCCTTTCCGCCCCGCCTGCAAATCCCGCGCATCCGCCGCGGCAGACATCTGGACCAGTTTTTTGCTTCAACGCTTCCTCGCCGCCGGCGCCGAAGGCTTTTCGGTGCCGTCCTCCGCGCAATTGCGCACGGACATCCTGTCCGGCCTTACCGTCGCACTGGCGCTTGTTCCCGAGGCCGTCGCCTTTTCCTTCGTCGCGGGCGTGCATCCGCTTGTCGGGCTTTACGCCGCTTTCGCCATCGGCCTGATCACCGGCCTGATCGGCGGCCGGCCAGGCATGATCTCCGGCGCGACCGGTGCGTTGGCCGTCGTCATGGTGTCGCTGGTCAGCCAGCATGGCGTCGAGTACCTGTTCGCCACTGTCGTCCTGATGGGTCTGATCCAGATTGTCGTCGGCATCATGCATTGGGGCAAGTTCATGCGGCTGGTGCCGCATCCGGTGATGCTCGGCTTCGTCAACGGACTGGCCATCGTCATCTTCCTGGCCCAGCTCAGCCATTTCCAGACTGGCGGCGAAGCAGCGGGGCACGGTCTCGGCGGCGGCGAATGGATGAGCGGCCTGCCGCTTTATCTCATGATCGGCCTGACCGTGCTGACCATGGCCGTCATCCAGTTTGCCCCGCGCGCCGTCACCAAGTTCATTCCGGCGCCGCTGCTTGGCATCCTGATCGTCTCGGCAATCGTCATCGGGTTGGGGCTGGATGTGCGCAAGGTCGGCGATCTCAGCTCCATCCAGGGCGGCCTGCCGAGCTTTCACATCCCCATGGTGCCGCTGACCTGGGAAACGCTGACGATCATTGGCCCCTACGCCATCATCCTCGCTGCGATCGGGCTGATCGAGTCGCTGCTGACGCTCAATCTGGTCGGCGAAATGACCAATACCCGTGGCGGCGCCTCCAAGGAGTGCGTCGCTCAGGGCACGGCCAATATCGTCACCGGATTCATAGGCGGCATGGGCGGTTGCGCCATGATCGGCCAGTCGATGATCAATGTGAAATCGGGTGGACGCACGCGCTGGGCTGCGATTTCGGCGGCGCTGTTCCTGCTCGGCTTCATCGTCTTCGCCTCAGGACTGATCGAGCAGATCCCGCTCGCCGCGCTGGTCGGGGTGATGTTCATGGTGGTCATCGGCACCTTCGCCTGGCGCTCGGTCACCATCATGTCGCGTGTGCCACTCTCGGATGCGCTCGTCATCGTGCTGGTGACCATCGTCACCGTCATGACCGACCTGGCCACTGCCGTCGTCGTCGGCGTCATCATTTCGGCCCTGGTCTATGCCTGGACGGCCTCGACGCACATGCGCGCCACGACAGTCAACGCGCCCTCACAAAAGGATGTGAAGGTCTACCGGCTCAGTGGCCCGCTGTTCTTCGGTTCGGTGGAAAGCTTCAACCACATCTTCGACCCGGAAAATGATCCGGCGACGGTGATCATCGATTTCATGGAATCGCGTGTCTTCGACCATTCCGGCCTGCAGGCCATCGACGCCCTGGCTGCCCGGTACCAGGCGCACGGCACAAGACTGAAGCTGCGCCACCTTTCCGCCGATTGCCGCGATCTCCTGAGCAAGGCCGGTCAGTTGATCGAACCTGAACCCGACGATCCGAGCTATGGCGTTGCCGTCGACTACGACATCAATCTCGGCCGGCTTCACACCGGGCACTAGGCCGGTTCAGCAGCTCGGGGCGGCAGGCGGCTGCCTGCCGCCACTCCGGACAGGCGAGAAACTCAGTCGCCCGGGATCATCAGCTTGTCGCCGGGATGGATCATCATCGCGTCGCCGAGCATGTCGGAATTGGCCGCGACGATCTCGGGATAGCGGTCGCCGTCGCACAGGGTAGCCGCCGCGATCTTCCACAACGAGTCACCAACCTTGACGGTGTAGGATCCCATCATCATGTCGTCACCCGACATGGTGTCGGACTTAATCGTGTCATCGGCCATGGCCATGCCATCCGAGGCCATGTCGTCACTCTTCATCGTGTCTTCAGCCATCATGGCGTCATCGCCTTTCATGGCGTCGTCGGCCATTGCCATATCGTCCCCGGCCATGTCGTCGGCCATCATGGCATCATCGCTCATTTCCATGGTGTCCTTGGCCATTGTGTCCTTGGCCATCGCCTTGGTGTCGCACATGCTCGCCGCAGCGCTGGCCGAGCCAGTGGCGGCAAGTATGGCGATCAGCGCCGCACCGGTCAGGGCGGCAGTCGTGGTGGCAAGTTTCATCGGTGATTTCCCCGCGAGTTTGATCGGACGGCCATACGCCGCCCGCTGGACCGACCCTAGGACGGCCGGCGCCGGACCCGGCCATCAAGCCTGATCACGCCTTCTTGCCTCACAGGTGAGTGAGCGGAACGTGAATGCGCCTCAGTTCCGGAGATAGGCGAGCAGATCCCTGAGATTTCGCCCCTCGCCTGCGGGCCGGACCCCGAGCTTGTCGAGCGGATTGCCGGCGCGGTTGACCCAAAACGCCTTGTATCCGTACCAGGTGGCGCCGCAGACATCCCAGCCATTGGAAGAAACGAAACCGATTTCCGAGGCCGGACAACCAAAGGCGGCCGGGCCGATCGAATAGGCTTCCGGCGTCGGCTTGAACCGGCCGACGGTGTCGATGCTCAGCAGGTGGTCGAACAGACCGGTCAGCCCGGCATGTGCAACCAGCGTTTCAAGCTGGTCCGGCGTGCCATTGGACAGAATGGCGATCGGCATTCCGCGCTCCTTGAGCGATTCGAGCACCTCCTGGACCTCGGGATAGGCGGTCAGGTGCTCGTATTGCGCCATCAGCGCCTTGCGCTGTTCGTCCCCGAGCGCCAGACCGAGTTTTTCGGCGGCAAAGACCAGACCATCCTCGGTGACCTGGCGGAAATTGACATATTGGTCTCCGAGCGTACGCATGCGCGTGTAGTCGATCTGCGCCACGCGCCAGATTTCGCTGAGGGTGACGCCGGCATCCGGATAGAAGGCCTCGGCCAGCGCCGCCACCGAATGCACGTCGAAAAGCGTGCCATAGGCGTCGAATGCGATGGCCTTGATCAATTGCGGCATGAGGTCCCTCTCCAGGCTTGGGTTTGCTATGGGCAAGACGCCCACCAATGGCTAATCTCCCGGCGAACTTACCACACCAACGGGAGATCACTGCCTCATGAAACGTCTCGCAACCCTCGCCCTCGCCGGGCTCGCCGCCATTGGCTTCGCCGCAAGTGCCGGTGCCGCCGAACTGCCGGACCTTCAGGGCAAAACCATCGTCGCCGTCACCGAGAACGCCTACATGCCGCTCAATTTCGCCGATCCTGCGACCGGCGAAGGCATCGGCTGGGAATATGACGCCATGAACGAGATCGCCAAGCGGCTCAATGCCAAGGTCGACTGGCAGCTGTCGAGCTGGGACACGATGATCCAGGCCGTGCATGACGGCCAGTTCGATGTCGGCATGGACGGCATCACCATCACCGACGAGCGCAAGTCCCAGGTCGATTTCTCCGACCCCTACATGGTCTCCCAGCAGTTCATGATGGTCCGCGCCGACGAGGAGCGCATCGAAGGACCGGATTCGTTCTCGGCCGAACCCGACCTGCTGATCGGCGCCCAGGCCGGTACCACCAATTTCTACGTCGCGGTCTATGACGTGCTCGATGGCGACGAAGCCAATCCGCGCATCAAGCTGTTCGACACCTTTGGTGCGAGCATGCAGGCGCTGAAGTCGGGCGATGTCGACATGGTGCTCATGGACCAGACCTCGGCCAACGGCTACATCGGCGCCAATCCCGGGGCCTTCAAGATCGTCGGCGGGCCGCTCGGCACCGAAGAGTTCGGCTTCATCCTCACCCCCGGCTCCGAGCTGACCGCGCCGATCAACGCCGCGCTGGCTTCGATGAAGGAAGACGGCACGCTCGATGCCCTCAACACCAAGTGGCTCTACGAATACAGCGCCAACCAGTAGGCCACACCCAAGGGACAAGGCCCGCGATTTGCCGATACGATCACCGATCGGGCACTCGCGGGCCGGTTTTCATGATTTCTTCCCCGCACAAACCGACCAAGACGAAACGGGAGATCCCGTTCTGGCTGCTGGCCATCGGCCTGATCGGCGTGTTGATCCTGTGGGGGATCAGCGTCGACAGTGACTATTCGACGATTTTCTGGGCCCTCAAGAACGGTGTGCTGACGACGTTGTGGGTGACGCTGGTCGCCTTCTTTCTTGCCTCGGCCTTCGGCATGGTGCTGGCGCTGATGCGGCTGTCGCGCTTCCGCGTGCTCAGGGAAATCGCCACCTTCTACGTCGAGATCGTCCGCGGCATCCCGATCCTGGTGATGCTGTTCTACATCGCCTTCGTCGGGGCGCCCTGGTTCGTCGCGGTCTACAACGACGCCCTGGCCGCCCTCGGTCTCACCGACATCCTGCCGGCGCTGTCGGTCCGGCATTTCGACTTCACCTGGCGGGCGATCTTCGCATTGATGCTTGCCTACGCGGCCTTTCTGGCCGAGATCTTCCGGGCCGGCCTGCAGGCGGTCGACAGAGGCCAGATCGAGGCCGCCCAGGCCCTCGGCCTCAAGCGATTCGCCATCTTCCGGCTGATCCAGGGACCGCAGGCCATGAGGATCATCCTGCCGCCCTACGGCAACGACTTCGTCTCGATGATCAAGGACTCCGCCCTCGTCTCGGCGCTCGGGGTGCAGGACATCACCCAGCTCGGCAAGGTCTACTCGGCCTCGACCTTCAAGTTCTTCGAGACCTATAACGTCGTGGCGTTTCTTTACCTCGTGATGACGATTTCCTTGTCACTTCTCATCCGCATGGTGGAAAAGCGGATGCAACGCACCGATATGGAGCGGACCAACCGCTGACACTTCACGGGATTTGCCTTGCGGCCGGACGGCGCATTAGCGTTGGCCCCGAAACGCGATTCGCCACAAACGCGACGTTCAAAGGATTGCACCAGATGACCTCGATATTGGGTTCTATCACCCGCCTCGACGACGAAGACGACAAGAAGGACAAGGAAGAAGGCCAGGCCCTGCCCTCCAAGATCGTCGAGGAAACGCTGTTCAAGAAGCGGCATGTCCTCATCACCGGCACGATCAACGATAAGGTGGCCCGCGCCACCGTCGAGCGCTTGCTGGCGCTTTCCGCCGACAGCGACGAACCGATCAATGTCTTCATCTCATCGCCGGGTGGTCATGTCGAAAGCGGCGACATGATCCATGACGCGCTGAAATTCATCACCCCGGAAGTCCGTTGCATCGGCTCGGGATGGGTGGCGAGCGCCGGCGCGCTGATCTTCATCGGCGCCGAGAAGAAGAACCGCTTCTGCATGCCCAACACGCGCTTCCTGATCCACCAGCCCTCGGGTGGCGTCGGCGGCTCGGCCACCGACATCCAGATCCAGGCCAAGCAGATCGAGATCATGCGCAACCGCCTCAACAAGCTGTTCGCAGAAGCAACGGGCCAGAAGCTCGAGAAGATCGAAGCCGACATGGAACGCGACTATTGGATGAACACCGACGAGGCCATCGCCTACGGGCTGCTTGGCAAGGTCGTGAAGTCCGAAGCCGAACTGGCGGCAGCCACCAAGGGCTGATTTAGCCCACAGATTGCCCGCGCGCCTTGCGTGCGGGCTTTCCCGACCCCATCTGTTTGCCAATCGCTTGGCTACATTTGGGGTTTTTTCATGAGAAAATTTCTTCTCGTTCTCGCCGCCGTTCTGGCTTTCGCCACCTATGCCCTGCCATCAATGGCCGAGGAAATCGGGCGGGTCGGCGTCGACTGGATCGGCAACGACATCGTCATCGATGCTATCGAGGACCCCAAGGTCGAAGGCGTGACCTGCCATGTCACCTATTTCGACCGCTCGCTGATCGATCGGCTTCAGCAGGGCAACTGGTTCGAAGACCCCTCCAACTCCGCCATCGACTGTTCCGAGACCGGCCCAATTACCGTCGGCAAGATTGCGCTCGACAAGGACGGCGAGGAAGTTTTCGAGGCCAAGCGTTCGCTGATCTTCAAATCGCTGGTGGTCAACCGCATCTACGACAAGGACCACAACGCTCTCGTCTATCTTTCGCATACGCGCCAGGTGAACAAGGGCTCGGCCAAGATGGCGATTTCGGTGGTGCCGCTCAACGGCGCCGACGTCACCTGGCTGATGGATAAGCCAGGCGCCGAGGCCAAATCATCGGACTAACCTGTCCAAAATCAGTGATGCGGCATACCAAACCGGCTTGACGAAACGGGCAAGAGCGGGACTACACTCCGCAACAGGTTTGCGTTTTAGACTTGTTCTAAAAACTGGATTGGCGCGGGACAGTTTGATTTTAAAAAGAAAATCCTGTTTGCCCGCTGCAATTCACCTTCGCCGAGCCCATATACTCGTCATCGAAACGCTCCTTTTGGAGCCCCACACATTCAGGAGGCCGCAATGGCACTACTCATTGGCGATCCGGCACCGGATTTCGAAGCCGAAACCACCGAAGGCAAGATCCGTTTCCACGACTTCATCGACGGTCATTGGGCCGTGATCTTCTCGCACCCGGCCGACTTCACCCCGGTGTGCACCACCGAGCTCGGCTATTCGGCCAAGCTGAAGCCGGAATTCGACAAGCGCGACGTCAAGGTCATCGGCCTCAGCGTCGATCCGATCGAGGACCACAACGCCTGGATCGGCGATATCGAGGAAACCCAGGGCACCGCGGTCAACTTCCCGATGATCGCCGACGCCGACGGCTCGGTCGCCACCGCCTATGGCATGATCCATCCGAATTCCGACGCCAAGCTGACTGTCAGGTCGCTGTTCGTCATCGGACCGGACAAGAAGATCAAGCTCAAGATCGAGTATCCGCCGTCGACCGGCCGCAATTTCAACGAGGTCATTCGCGTCATCGACTCGCTGCAGGCATCGGCCAAATACTCGGTCGCCACCCCGGCCAACTGGGAACCGGGCGATGACGTCATCGTCTCGCTCGCCGTGTCCGATGAGGAAGCCAACAAGCGCTTCGGCGGCTTCAAGGCGCCCAAGCCCTACCTGCGCATCATCCCGCAGCCCAAGGACTAGATCTTCGGCTCCTGCCGAAACGAAGGGGGCCCTGGCGGCCCCCTTTTCCTTTATCCGCTGATGCCAAGGGCGCTGAGCCGTTGGCGTTCCGCTTCGACAAGCCGGTTCAGGCTCCGCAGCAAGCGGTCGACGACGATCTGCTGATCGGAGATGTCCTCGCCAAGATCGCGAACGTCACGCGCCAGCGAACGTCGGGCGTCGGCATCGGTCGTTGCCGCCAGCTCGCCGAGCACATCGTCCAGTTCCGACTTCATCTCAACGATGCGCTGGCGCTCGGTGAAAACACGCCGGCCTTCATAATAGACGCGGTTGAAGCTGACACCGAGTTCGCCGGTGCAAACCTGGTAGTTGGGCCTGTCGGCCATGCCCTCGTCGGCAGCGCGGTCGAGCTGGCAATAGACCTTCAACCCTTCGGCGTGACCTGCCTCGTAGAGCTGGCGGCTCGGGGTAATGCCATGTTCGGCGCAGGCCTTGACGTGCTCGCCGAACCGGCTTGTCGCATAGCCCTTGACGCCATCGGAGACGCCGATGCCGCGCCAGTCCCCGGCTTCGCATTGCGACTTGGTCAGCGTCGCGCAGCCGGACAACCAGGCGGTCAGAAACAGCGCAGCAATGGCGAGCAGCAGGCGTGCCATGATTCATCTCCGTTTTCCCAGTCATGGCAAAAGGCTCGGCCCGGGGCAAGCACCGGCTTCAGCCGTTCTTAAGTCCTGCCGGGGCAAACTGGCGCACCGACCCTTCCGCCGCGGCGCATGATGCAATCACCATCCCCGAGATTGATGCCGATCCTCGCCGTGCCACTCGCCTGGATGGTGCTGTCAGCACTGTTCGCCTACCGCGCCTGGGACAGGAGCTTTCTCGCCCTGTTCAACGATACCGACGACGCCACGCGTCTCGTCGTCGTGCGCGACCTCATGGGCGGGCAGAACTGGTTCGATCATGTCGAGCACAGGTTCAACACGCCGTTCGGAGCGGAAATCCACTGGTCGCGGCTGATCGACCTGCCGCTCAGCTGGCTGATCTCAGGTTTCGAACCTCTGGCGCCGGGCCTAGGCGAGCGCATCGCGCTGTTCGTCTGGCCCATGCTCTGGCTTCTGCCGGCACTGTGGCTCGCCGTGGTGCTAACCCGGCGACTGCTCGGGCCGGGTCATGAAATCGTCGCGCTGGTGCTGGCGACGCTGGCGCTGCCGGTCTTTTCGGAGTTCGCGCCCGGACGCATCGATCATCACAACGTCCAGGCCGTGCTGATCCTGTGGCTTGCCATCGAGTGCCTGGGCGCCCTCAGAACAAGCGGCGGCGCCTGGCGGGCCGGCATTGCTGCAGCAACCTCACTCGCCATCGGGGCGGAAACCCTGCCGGTCATCGCTGCCGCCGTCATTGCTTTCGGGCTCAACTGGGTGATCGACGAGGGCTTCGCCCCAAGGCTGTGGCGTTTCGGGCTCGCATTTGCCGGCGCAATGCTTGCCCATTTCCTCATCGCCATAGGACCGGACGCCTGGTTCATCACCCGCTGCGATGCGCTGTCGAACCTCTATCTGACCGCCGCCGTCGGTATCGCTCTGGTCTTTGTCGGCCTTGTCCAGTTGCCCATCTCTGCAAAGGCCTGGGCCGTGCGCCTTGCCGCCGGGGCCAGCGCCGGCCTCGCCTTGCTTGCGGTCCTGCTCGCTTTCTTCCCCTCCTGTGCCGCCGGACCTTTCGCCGGGCTCGATCCCTGGCTCAGGGCCGCCTGGCTCACCCGTATCGGCGAGGCGGAGCCGCTGAGCCGCGCCTTTGCTACCCAGACCAATTTCGCCATCGCCGCCACCTTGCCCGTGCTGCTGGGTCTTGTCGCTGCCCTCGGTGGGCTGGCGGCCCTGCGCGGTTCGGAGCGCCTCAGATATCTGACCTACCTGCTGCTGCTGGCCGGGGCCATGGCCGGGCTGGTTCTGCAGATGCGCGGCATACGCCTGGCAGGTCTCGTCGCCGTACCGGGGACGGCCGCTTTCATCGCCTATTTGCGGGGCCGCTATCTCGCCGCCGCCGGCGCACTGCGTTTGCCTGCCGCTCTCATCCTCATTGCCGGCTGGATCGCCTCGGGCGGCTTGACCGCCTTTTTCGCCGCAAGCATGATCCTGCCGTCACAAACGGCGGCGCGACCCCGGGCGCCTTTCGCCCAATGCCTCGAACCGGCTGCGTTCACGGCCCTGACCTCTCTCACTCCGGCCCGCATCGCCGCGCCGGTCGATCTCGGCCCATATCTGTTGTTGATGACCCCGCACGCGGTGATCGGCTCGCCCTATCACCGCAATGGAGAGGGCATTGGCGACACCTATCGCATCTTTGGCGGCGCACCTGACGCCGCCCGCGCCATCCTCGACCGGCGCGGCATCGACCTTGTCGTCACCTGCACGTCGCTGACGCCGCTGACCGGCGGTGATCTCGACGCTCCTGACTCGCTGAAAAAACAGTTCGAGGCCGGCACGCATCCGGACTGGCTCAGCCCCGTTGCCGCGCCCGATGGCCCGTTGAGCGTCTACCGCGTCGCCAGATAGGCGGCGAGCGCCGGCGCCTCACGCAGCCGGCGCGGCAGTTTCGAGGCAATGATCCGGTGCGCCTCGACCAGATAGGCATTGAGGTCATCGGCGCTCAGCGCCGATTCCGGGCCGAGCGCCACCCATTTCGCTCGCGCCAGATAGGGTGCGGGAACCACGCCGTCGAGTTCGGGCAGGAGCTCAAATGCCATGTCGGAGCATTTGAACGAGATACTCGGATCCTCGTCAGGCGTTGACAGGATGGCGAAGATCTTGCCACCGACCTTGCCGACCGAAGCATCGCCCCATTGCCGGACGACCTCCGTTGCCGGCAAGCCGACAATGAAGCCTTCGAATGCGGCGCGCTCGAACAGGCTCATCCCGATACTACGAGGCCGGAACACCCAGGCCGACCGGACAGGAAACGCCCGTCCCCGCCAGCCCGCAATACCCGTTCGGGTTCTTGGCCAGGTACTGCTGGTGATAGGGTTCGGCGAAATAAAACGGACCGGCCGTGGAAATCTCGGTGGTAATGGCGCCGCGCCCGCTTGCGGTCAGTGCCTGCTGATACAGGTCCCGGCTGGTCTTTGCCGCCTCTGCCTGAGCCGCTGAGGTGGTATAGATGGCCGAACGGTACTGCGTGCCGCGGTCATTGCCCTGGCGCATGCCCTGGGTCGGATCATGCTCTTCCCAGAACCGCGTCAGCAGCGTTTCGAGCGACACCTCGGCCGGATCGAACGCCACCATGACGATCTCGGTGTGGCCAGTCTTGCCAGTGCACACCTCTTCATAGCTCGGATTGGGCGTGAACCCGCCCTGATAGCCGACGGCGGTGACGATGACGCCGGGGATCTGCCAGAACAGCCGTTCGGCGCCCCAGAAACAGCCCATGCCGAAATAAATCACTTCGGCGCCGTCCGGATAGGGTCCCTTGAGCGCCGCACCATTGACGAAATGGCTCTCGGAGGTCCGCATCGGCTCGGGCCGTCCCGGAAGCGCGGTCTCGGCGCTCGGCAGTGTGCTTGGTCTGGTGGTGAACAGCATCGGCTCTCCTTCCCGGTGAGACGCGGACCATATCGTCCGCCTCGGTCTCAGATCGGTACGCGCGCCTTCAAAGGCAAATCACGAAAGCGCGCGTCAGATGTCGGACATCGCCTTGTCATAGGGCGATGGCTCGGGCTTGCGGCGCTTGGTGATGGCAAAGCCGAGCATGCCGACAATGACGCAGGCCACGGCACCGCCGCCGAGAGCCAGCCAGGTCGGCCAGTTAAGGATGGTGGTGATCACCGGATCCCACAGGAAGGGCATGCCGAGCTTTCTCTCGAAGAACACCTGGAACAGCTGAATGCTCGGCGAGTGAAGGATCGGCGCCAATACGTCGTCGCGGTACCAGACCCGGCCGAGGGGTTCGGCCAGGCGTCCGTCGCCCATCCTCACCGCGTTGATCAGAAGCCCGACCGCGGAAATGGCCAGCAGCATCAGCACGAAGGAGATGATGCGGATCATGGCGCGGATGACATCGACTACAAAACTCATGAAAGGCCCAGCTCTTGTCAGATCGGATCGGCGTAAACCGGTTTGCGGCGCTTGCGGCCGAAAAACAGCGCGACCAGGCCAAGCCCGCCCGCCAGCGCAAAGGCCGGGACCGAGAGCACGGCCTCGGCCAGCCCGCCAGCAGCGAATGGCACCAGATAAGTGGCGATCAGGCCCTGCACTGCCTCAAAACTCGCCATATCGAGACCTTCCCAATAGCTGGCGAGCGACGTCATGACCGGCTGATTGGCGGCAAGCGATTTGGTGCCGTCCACCACGATGAGGATGAGTGCCAATGCGGTCATCCAGGTACCGATCACGCGCGCTACGAGCTTCATGCCTTGCCTTCCGACGCCTTGCGGCGCACCGGCTGCCGGCCGGTTTGACCTTATTGCCACGCCGGACCCTCGGCCTGCAAGCGCGCCGAAGCGGCAAAGCCTTCACACTGCACCACCTTTGCGTGATGACGCGTGCCGGCGAGGCCGCTCGCAGGAGCCGGCATAGGCCCTGATCCGTGCCAGCGGATTGGCGCGATCATCCGGCAACCATCCGGGGCGCGCGGCACCATGCCTGTGCGCTTGGTAGCCCGGCGGCATTCTAGCCGAAAAAGCGCGGAGAAAAGCGAAATTCACCCCTCCTGCGGCCCCGTTGCACCTGTGCCGTGACATCAGGGGGCTTGCATCGAACCGAACTAGCCGCTAACTCCCTCATCCGGAACGACGCGACGCGCCGTTTCGCGCGGAGAGGTGGCCGAGTGGTCGAAGGCGCACGCCTGGAAAGTGTGTAGGCGGGGAACCGTCTCGAGGGTTCGAATCCCTCTCTCTCCGCCAGATTTCAACGTAAATAATTGATAATTAACAATAATTTTTGTAGTGGGATAGATGGCCCCACATACAGCCCCACACGGCGCTTCTGCTAGTCCGTTTGTGTGGCACTTTCCCGCTGACGCGCTGGGGTTCCTCTCAAACTTGCCCCTTGTCCTTAAGTGACGAATCGCTTCATGAAGCTTTTGAAAGCTGCGCATCTGAACGCGCTGGCACGATGATAACCGAGCGCAAGACGTGCTCCAACTCCGCTGAGGCGGAAGGAGCGCATTTATGGCAATCGCCGGTACCTCCTACACACCCGATATGTTTGATCACTCTGCATCAGAGAATGATGCAGAGCATAATCTTCGCCAATCCCGCACAAAAGCGACCGCAACCTCTGAGCCGGTCGTTCCGACTTCACCCTCCTCCCAGAAGCCAATTCTCAAATCCATCGATCCCGAGGAACGCTATCTCTCCGATAACCAGGTGGCCAAACGGTTTGGTGTTGCTCGACCAACTATCTGGCGCTGGGTGAAAACAAATCCAGGCTTCCCACAGCCGCTACAAGTCTCCCCCGGCACAACACGTTGGCAGCTTTCCGATCTCATTGCGTTTGAATCCACACTCAAAAGCAAGCGGAGCGCCACCAAATGAACCGCTCCTACAAGAACGCCCGACCCAAAAGGAATTTGGTGTACTCCGTAGCCGACTTGTTGGTGCTCTACAAAATCGGTCGCAACACGCTGACCAACTGGATCAAGTCCGGTTTGCGCCCCGTCGACGACAAACGACCACAGCTGTTCAGGGGGACTGAGCTCATTCGCTTTCACGTGGATCGCGCACTGTCGACACGGTGCGAGCTTCGCTCAAGCGAGTTCATGTGCATGGTCTGCAAGTCACGCGTCGTTCCCGATATCGGCGCGGTGGAGATCAACGTCACGAAGAACGGCAAATACCTCGCGTCTGCACGTTGTCCGGACTGCGGCGCAGTGGTCATGCGATTACTGAGTGTTTCAACATGCGATGCGTACAAAACCTGCATCAAAACCAATACCAGCCTGCACTCGCTACACGAAGAAAAAGAGCCGCTCCCAGCTGGTATTGGGACAAATCCGCCTATCTCACTGGTCGACTGGAACGCGGAGAACGAGCGCATTCTTCACGACTACCGGATCTTTTGCGGCAAAGACGCCGCACATACTCAAGATGCGCGCTTTGCCTCGATACGCGATTTCGAGGCGTTTGTGGGCACTCTCAGTTTCCGGCTGGTCAAGCCGAAGCACGCCGACCGATATCGCAATGAATTGGCCCGGCGCGGCCAAAAAACATCTTCAAGGAGCTCCATCACACATCGGGCGTCGCATCTTGCCCAGTTCTTTGACTGGCTGGTGAAGCAGGAAGGTTACCGACAGATGAACCATTCATTGGCCGGCTACTTTCAGCTTTCCCGCAACGACAGGGCTCTTGCCATCCAGCCAAAGGCTCGATCCGTGCCGACAATCATGGAGCTCGATCAAATCGTCCGGGCAATGCCCGCGAATACTCTCATGCAGCGCCGAGATCGCGCAATCGTTGCCACCTCATGCGTGTTCGGAACCAGAGTGGATGCGACCGCTTCACTTCTTGTTGGTGACGTCGAGCTTGAATCCAGACAACTCTGCCAGGACGCAACGCACGTGCGCGTCAAGAACCGCAAGAGCCAGATCACGGTGTGCTTTCCGATTGGAGGCGTCTTCTGGCATGTCCTCGAAGACTGGATCGAGGAACTCAGGGCGCTCGGGCTAAAGGACGACGATGCACTGTTTCCCCCGGATGCTGACCTCCTAGGCTTTCGAGCCTTCATGCTCGAGAACCGCGCGCCCATTGCTCCATGGTCAACTGACGAGGGAGTTCGTCGCGCGTTCCGTCGGGGCAGCAAGGCAGCCGAACTTCCTTGCGCCAATCCGCATTCTATCCGACATGCGCTGGCTGAATTTGGCAGGCAAGTCTTCCGTTCGGTCGATGAAGAGATGGCCTGGTCGCACAATCTGGGACATGAAAGCCCTCAGACAACCCGAAACCATTACGCCAAAATGACCGACGACCATCGGGACGAGATCTTCACGACCCTCGGTCGCCGGGATCCAACACCTGAAGAGGAGAAAGATCTGTTGCTGCGCTATCACGCGCATGAGCTAAACCCTGGGACACCGGAGTTTGAGCAGGCACATCGTCTCTGGCAGGGGAGGCTGGCCAGAAGAAAAGCCGTTTGAACTTGTTCAACATCCTGTGTCTTTCCGAAAAGCCGCCCCCACCCAGAAAGGTCGTTTCTGGCGCAGGACTGCTAGCATGTGACCGGAGGCAGATTGGCACCTAAGTACCTTGGAACCACACAACGGGACCTTAAGCTCCTCGAGAACAAGTATGTGCTTGTGACCTGCTTGGATTTTGCTTCCCGAGTTGCAGGTTAGCTTTTTTGGGTTATGCAGCGAAAAAATCGGCAGACCAAAACCATCCGGGCTTGACCTGGTGCAGATTGCACAAACACTTTCGAGTAGCCCGTTCCGAGGAACTGCATAGATATGGTCAAAGGTGAGGAGGACTCAAGCGCCCAAAAGTCGTTGGAGCCAAGCCAAAACAACATCCCTGCGGAAGCTGGTCCTGATGACCGGAAACGGGGCGCAGAGGCCGCCGATCTGATCTGGCAGGACGATGCGCGCGTTGACGCGATTGTCGATCCACGCACGCCAGAATTCGCCAACTCCATGCTTGATAAGCTGTCCGACGATCTCGTGAACGCTCCCGGCGCCATGAAGCGCGCCATTCGGACGGCGGCCAGGTCGGCGGAGCGGCTGAATGTCGAGCCTTTCCAGGGGTTGATCGAAGTCATCCAGAACGCCGACGATTTGCAGGCTAAGGAAGTCCGCTTCGCCCTTCGCCACGTTGACGGCGAGCGGCAATTGCTGATCGTTCACGATGGGAAACCCGTGACATGCCACCACGTTCTTGGGATGATCATTCCCTATTTCACGACCAAGGAACACGATCCAGATCAACGGGGTCGTTTTGGTATCGGGCTGAAGACGCTGGCGCGGGTCGCGTTGTCGATGTCCATTCATTCGCACCCTTATCACTTCAGCGGCAACCAGGAGACTCTGCGCCGCTCGGCAGAAGAGGGCTCGATCGACGGGCTATATAACCCGGCTTCGGATACGATGATCGTGCTTCACTTGAAGCCGGGGTTTGAAGAAGCCGCGCTTCATGCCTGGTTCGAAAAGTGGGATGATGACGGGCTGATTTTTCTGTCCTCAGTGCGAAGCTTTCATTGGTACGCACCGGGTAATGGGACGGTATCGCGCAAATCCGTGACACCGGGTGCATGGTTCACTTTCGCCGATGGCGACCTCGATAATGGGATCGAGTTGATCGAACGGCGCGATATCGCAAGTGAAAGAAAGACCTGGAACGTCTGGAAGGCGCGCGTTCGCGTCCCACCGGACAAGCACCCAGAATACAAGGCGCACGCTGACACCGTGCATATTTCGGTCGCGGTGTCCGGCGCCGACATCGCGGGTCATCTGCATATTGGATTCCGCACCCGCGTCCCGGCTTCGCTTCCTGTGTCGATCGATGCACCTTTCAATCCAAGCACAGCGCGGGAGGGGCTAGTCGAGGATGATTGGAATGCCTGGCTGATTGCCCAAAGCGCGAACGTACTGGCGGTGGTTGCCAGGGGCGTGCTCGCGACCGCCCCTGAAAACGCTTGGCAGCTGGTTCCCTTGGAGGATGAGGGCGTTGGCAACGGCGACGATACGTGGCTATCGGAGGCCTTCGCGGAGGGGTTTAGGCGCGTTCGCGCTGATCTTGCCGAGCAGGCTCTGGCGAGGATTGGAGCGGATGCAATACCGTTGTCCGAGATTGCCTATGAGGCGCCGGAATTGTCCGACATCCTGACGGCGGAGGACGTGTCGGCGCTCTCGCCACATTCCCGCACGCTGCCACAATCGAGCCGCGATCCGTCGGGCCGCTGGCGACGGGTCCTGGATGAAATTGCCGTCAGTCAAGTTGTCGGCCTTCCAGACCTCCTGAAGGGACTCTCCGGCAGGAAATTCGCAGCGAAGGCCCCCCAGTGGTGGGTTCGCGCTGCCGCTCGCCTAGTGGAACATCATGACAATGACGCCCTTTTCGGCGAACCTATCTGGCTGACCGACGGGAATACCGCCGTTTCCTGCGAACGCTTGGAATCGTCCACGCGAAAATTGGTGTTCGGAGCCAACCTTTCCTCTTTCTCGACGCGCAGGCATCTGCTCCCCCGGCTGCACCCGGCATACGGGGAAACGACGGAAGGACAACAGGCCGTCAACTGGCTCGCCCAGAATGCGGCCTTCAGCGCCGCTCCGAGTCCCGAGGATGAGCTTGAAGCTTTCGCAGAGCGTTTCGCCGCGACGCCGGAAATTGTGGAAGACGCCGAGTTGCGTGAAATTCGCGACCTATTCGATCAATTGAGCGAACGGGCCGCCGAAAGGATCGGTCCGAGGGTTGGTGCCTCGATCCTTGTGGATGGCACGATCTACAAGAACGGCAAGGCACAGAAGATAAAAGCGTCACCCACACAAGCCTATCTATCGAAAACGCTGGATGGTGAGCATCCATACTGGCCTACCGCAGCAGGAAAAATCTCCGGACTTCAGTGGATCGCCGCGCGGTACGAGGATCAGCTAAAGACGGGCGTTGGTCGAGGCAAACGGCGGCGTAGCAACGACGGCACGGTGTCCAGAGGGGCAAGACGCTTTCTGATGCTGTTGGGCGCGGAGTGCGCGCCACGCCTGATTGTGGAAAATAGCAACCGGGAGAAAGGCCCAACAAGGGGACGCGACCTAGCCGCGTCGGGCGCAAACTCGATTCCAGAAGACATCGCGTCGCCTGATCTCGAGCGTGTTTTAGCATCTTTCGATAAGATGCCGAAGAAGGAACGCAGGGTCCGCAGCCCGGCACTGTTCCGGTGCCTTTCGCGCAACTGGAGCCGGCTGTACCATTCGAAAACAACGGTAAGCGCGCGCTATCTCGCGCGCACACGCTATCACGACAAAGGTTCGATCAACGCGAGTTGGATATGCCGCCTCAAGGACACGCCCTGGATTGCGGTCGGCAAGGGGGAACTCGCGCCGGCTTCGACCGTGGTGGTGAAGTCCCCGGCCACGCAACCACATTATCCAAGCCGCGCCTTTGTCGTCGGGATCGAATTGGACGACGTGGATTCGGACATGGCCGCTCGACTGTCCATAAGGACAGAAATGCGGGTCAGTGACGTGGTTTCGTATCTTGAAAACGTTCGCGATGGCGGCGTTGAGGCTGACGAGGCCGGGGTCATGCAAATCTATCGCAACCTGGCAAAACTCTGCCCCAGGACGCCGGCGTGGAATGCGAGGATTGGGGACCTCTCCGTTCAGGATCTTCGGCGACGTTTCGGCCAGGGCAACGGCTTGATCTATATGTCGGGTCTAAACTGGAGACGGCCCGATCAATTGCTGCGCGGTTCAGACATTTACCATGACCGGAAGCGTTTCGTTCCCGGCGGACCGTCCTATGAAAGCCTCTGGATCACCCTAGCCGTCCCCACGCCAAACCTTGATGATTGCATCAGCTTCTGTCGCTCGCTGGCAGGTCAGGAGCCGGATAAGGGGACAACTGAAAAGCTGATTGACGTATTTCGCCATATGGAACCCCTGCTGATCGAAGCAGAAAAAAGACACCGCGATCGTCTGCGCGCACTACCTCTGGTTTGCTCCGGAAAGTGGGAGTCCGAACGCCCGATCCTTTTCGTGCATGACGAGGAACTGCGCCAGCAACTGGCAGCGACATTGGTAGGGCAAAGGTTTTGGACGCCTCCTTGCGACACACGGGAACTGCCGCGACTTTCTTCCATGGTGGGCCTGACTAAGACTTCGCCGGAGTGCACGGTCTCGGATCAGCGTGACGCCGCCAGTGATCAGGGCGACGCATTGCGCGATCGATTTGAACACGCTGTTGATCTTTTGTCCGACGAGTTGGCGAGAAACGATCCTTCGACACGCAGCAAGCTGCGTATCGGGTGGGACGCGCTGCGGGCCATGCCGCTGTATGTCTATGAAGACGCGCCAAACGTGGTTGTTCGTGATCCGGCAATCGCGGCAGGCCCGATCAACGTGCGCTTGCACGCCTTGCTCGCCGAACATCCGCCGGAATTGCACGTCCAGTCGGAGGCGATCGCCCTGCGCGAGCATGGCGGTCGAGCGATCGCCTCGTTGTTCCCGCCGGAGGTGCGGCGCAAGATCGACGTCGAATGGCTTGCGGCGTGGATGAACCCAGAAAGCGTCGCAGCTGTAGGTTTGAAGCTTGCTTCCGACGAGGAGCTTTGCTCGGCACTCGTCGAAGAAGCCGAGCGGATAAACTCCACACCGAAGTCGAAAATTTGGATCAAACCATCGGCGGCGGGACGTGTGGCCAACGTCACCCCGAGAACATTGAAGGAAACGGCCGGCGTTATCACGACCGCGACGGTTCAAATAGGATCTGCTCCCCAGGAGGAGCCGGTTAGCAAGACCAAGCTTGCCGCCGATCGACCCGAACCAAGCAAACCCACGCCGCAAGAAAAGCGGACTGCTCCGCGTGCGTTCGATTCGACAGATCTCGAACAGGCCGGGTGGGAAGTCCTCACCACGGTTTTGACCACGGCGGGCGGCCAGGAGCTTGAGGACTTCCGAAAGCGGCATGGCGTCGGCGCGGATGGGGCGGTCGGCTGGAAAACATTCGTTGAGATGAAGGCCACGGGTCGCGGCCCCGCGCCCAGCATCGAAATGAGTACAATGGAATACGAGCGAGCAAAGAAGGAGGGCATGGGTTTCATGCTGGCGTTGGTGTCTGGTCTTGAAACCGGCGAGAAGTTGGAGGTCCGATTAATCTTCGATCCCGCCAACCGCACCTCCTGCAAGCCGACAAACGGGATGCGTTTTTTTGCCCTGAATGAGGCTCCAGCGGTCGTGGTGAGCTTTGACGAAGAAGCGACAAATGTCGGCGTTTCCTAGTCAGAGGAATGCTAGGGCTTGAAATAGACGATCAGCCTTCAGGTGGCATGGGATAGTCGAAAAACGCCCCCCTGTCCAAACGAAACCACGGCGAGCAAATCATGGTCCTGCGGCAGACGGCATACTGAAAATTCTCAAGCGATTGATGTCTTGGAGCGACAGGTAGGTTTGCCAAATGAGGCATGATTAGCACCCGATGTCCGCTCGATCTCGCGTTGGTGAGAAAGTAGCAAGAGAATGGCGCAACAAGAACCAAGAAAAGGAAGTGATGGCACCTAGTGTCTTGAGGCGGAAAACCGATCCTGCAAAGCGGCTCCCTGCGCCACGAACACCTATGCGGCTTCTCCACAGTTGGCTAAAGTAGCTCCAACTCGGAGGCTGCTCCATGCAACGCATGTCTGCGCGCGACGCCAAGAACGGCTTCGGCAAGCTGATCGATCTGGCACGGGCCGAACCGGTCGCCATCGAAAAATACGGGCGATCCGTGGTGGTCGTCATGGCGGTCGAGGAGTATGAGCGCTTGTCTGGGAAGACCGAGAAGCAGCGCTCCGGGGCGACGCCTGCAAAGGCCAAAGGGGCAAAAGCGTGAACAAAATGAACAGAGCAGCAACTCACACCGGGAAGGCAGCATAACGTGGCTAGCCACTCAGAACTCGCCAACCTGATCTGGCAAATTGCCGACCTCCTGCGTGGACCTTATCGGCCGCCTCAGTATGAGCGCGTGATGTTGCCGCTTGTCGTGCTGCGCCGCTTTGATTGCGTGCTTGCTGACACCAAGACCAAGGTACTGGCAGAGTACGACCGACAGATCAGTAAGGGCAGAACTGGCGATGCGCTTGATGCGGCCCTCAATAAGGCTTCTGGTCACAGGTTCAATAACCATTCTCGCCTAGATTTTGAGAGTCTGAAGGGTGATCCGGACAACCTCGACTCCCACCTGAAACTCTACATCAGAAGCTTTTCCGGAAACGTGCAACGGATATTTGAGTACTTCGAGTTCGAGGCCGAAATCGATCGCATGCACGAGGCGGGTATATTGTACCTCGTGATCAAAGCATTCTCTGACGTTAATCTGCACCCAGACGAGGTGAGGCCAGAGAAGATGGGCATGATCTTTGAGAACCTCATCCGTCGGTTTAACGAACTCGCGAACGAAACGGCCGGTGACCACTTCACGCCGCGCGAGGTGATTCACCTTATGGTGGACTTGTTGTTCTACGAGGATGACGATCTTCTGCGCCGGCCCGGCACCGTGCGCACCATGCTCGATCCTGCTTGCGGCACCGGCGGCATGTTAGCCGAAGCGCAATCTTACATGCGCCGTCACAACGGCGCAGCAAAGCTCTACGTTTATGGGCAGGACTACAACAAGCGTGCTTTTGCGACCGCTGCATCCGACATGCTCATGAAGCAGATCGACCACAATGGTGGCGGCGAGAATATCCGATTTGGGGATACGCTTTTACTAGATCCTGAGGTTGGTGATCGGTTTCAGGGCCGCAAATTCAACTACCTCATAGCGAACCCGCCCTTTGGCGTGGACTGGAAGAAGCAGCAGAAAGAGATTCAGCGCGAGAGTGAGAAGCTGGGCTTCAAGGGCCGCTTCGGCGCCGGTCTGCCACGCGTCAATGATGGTTCGCTGCTGTTCCTTCAGCACATGATCTCGAAATTCGAGGATGTCGATCCGAAGGCCCAGAAGTACGGCTCTCGCGCAGCGATCGTTTTTTCAGGCTCGCCGCTCTTCACGGGCGGCGCTGGAGGCGGCGAGAGCGAAATCCGTCGATGGATCATCGAGAATGACTGGCTCGAAGCCATCGTCGCCCTGCCGGAGCAGATGTTCTACAACACCGGCATCGGCACCTATATTTGGCTCGTCACCAACCGGAAGGCGGCGGAACGCCGGGGCAAAATCCAGCTTGTCGATGCGCGCGACTCGTTCATTCCCATGCGCCGCAGTCAGGGCGACAAGCGTCGCAAGATTGGCGAAGGCAAGGCAGAACCCGGCGACGATCGCGCCGACGAGCCGGATCAGATCGCCGATATCGTCCGGCTCTATGGCCGGTTCGAAGCGAATGAGAAATCAAAGGTCTTCGACAACATCGATTTCGGCTACACCCGCGTCACGGTCGAGCGGCCCCTGAAGCTGCGCTACCAGATGACGGTCGAAGACAAAGCGCGGTTCCTCGATGCTGCGCCGCATCTGCTGGACGACATTCAGGCCATCGACAAAGCGCTCGGCCGCGAGCCGCATCTGAATTGGGACGCCGTCTGGGTTAGCGTCGAAAAGCTGCTCAAAAAGTCGCACTCCCGCTGGAAGACCCCGGAAGAAAAGCTGTTCCGCACGGTGTTCACGGTTAAGGATGTGAAGGGCAGCCCGGTGAAGAAGGGCTCCGGTTTCGAGGCCGATGCCGATCTGCGCGATTTCATGAACGTGCCGCTGAAGGAGGATATCGACGCCTATTTCGAGCGCGAAGTTCTGCCGCATGTCCCGGATGCCTGGATTGACCACGCCAAGGACAAGGTCGGATACGAGATCAACTTCAACCGCCACTTCTACAAATTCACCCCGCCGCGCAAGCTGGCCGAGATCGATGCAGATCTCAAGAAGGCAGAGGACAAAATTCTCCGGCTCTTGCGGGAGGTGACGGAATGAGCGGCTTTCCGCAAAAGCAGCTTCGATTTCTGTTTTCGGTTTCGAGCGGAGCCACACCAAAAAGTGGAAATTCGGCTTTCTGGGATGGCGATATTTATTGGGCGACACCGGAAGACGTCAGTGGCGGCTTGAAGACCCTGACGTCCACTCGGCGGAAAATTACGAAAGAGGGTCTCGAAAACTGCAGCGCCAAGATGACACCTCCCGGCACCATCGTGCTGACTAAACGCGCCCCAATAGGGCAATTGGCTATCTCGGAAGTCAAGCTTTGCTGCAATCAGGGTTGTTTTCTTCTGGAACCGACAACTGAGGCAGATAACGAATTTTTCTATTACTGGCTAACCGTTCAAACCGGATACCTGCAGGCATTAGGTCGAGGCTCAACTTTTATGGAGTTGAGCACAGATGAAATCAAAGCCATCGACGCTCCCTGCATTCCCGTCGCAAAGCAGAGACAAATCTCGAAATTTCTCGCCAGCGAAACCGCCGAAATCGATACCTTGATCTCGGCCAAACAACTTTTGCTCAATCTCTTGGCCGAGAAACGACGCGCGGTTGTCGCCGAGGCTATCATGCGTGGTCTCGATCCTGCCGCCCCGTTACGCCCTTCCGGCATTGACTGGCTCAGCGACATCCCAGCGCATTGGGATGTCGAGCGGTCGCGCTGGCTTTTCCGTGAAAGGGACGAGAGGTCCGGGACGGGCACTGAAGAAATGCTGACCGTTTCACACCTCACCGGCGTCACTCCCAGGTCGGAGAAGGATGTCAACATGTTCGAAGCAGAGTCGACCGTCGGTTACAAGCTCTGCTTCGCAGGTGATCTCGTCATCAACACCCTGTGGGCGTGGATGGGGGCCATGGGCACGGCGCGAGTCGATGGTATCGTCAGTCCGGCCTACAATGTCTACACTCCCGGGCCACAGCTCCTTCCGGACTATGTCGACGCACTCGTTCGCATCCCGGTCTTCGCCCAAGAAGTGACGCGGTACTCGAAGGGCGTGTGGTCATCCCGGCTGCGACTTTATCCGGAAGGCTTCTTCGAAACCTTTTTGCCTGTGCCACCGCTCGATGAGCAAAGCAAGATCGTCCAGCACATCGCCGCCGAAACAGCAAAGGTCGACCGGCTCAGCACCGCCACCGAGCATTCCATAATGCTTCTTAAAGAACGCCGGGCGGCCTTGATCGCTGCGGCCGTGACCGGCCAGATAGAAGTTCCGGAGGCGGCATGAAAATCACGCGACTCAGTCTTGCCGGGTTCCGCGGCTTCGACCAAGCAACGTTTGAATTCGATCCCGACTTCACGTTGCTGGTCGGTGTCAACGGAGTGGGCAAGAGCAGCGTGCTTGAAGCCCTTCGGGTTTCATTGTCCCGTGCTTTGCCTAAGTTCACCGCCAGTCGCGCGGCGCCTCTAGCTTTCCCTGCGGAGGACATTCGGCTGGGCAGCGCCACGCTGACCGTTGATCTGGACTTTGTCTTCCCAGATGGCGAACGCCGCCTTCTTCTGCATAAGCCCAGGCAGCGCTTTGTCCCGGATCAGGAAGGCTCCGTTCGGCAGGGAACGTTCGATACGCCAGAAAAAGAGGAAATGTCACCTCAGTCCTGGCCGAAGCTGGATCCGTCCGGTAACCAGCCGCTCGCCGTTTACTTTGGAACCCGCCGTTCCCATCCCACGGACGAACGGATTAGTCTTGGTCGAGCACGGGGCGGTCAGGCTGCCGCTTTTGCCGATGGACTTTCCGACGTCCGGGCCCTTCACCTCGCCGACCTTGCTTCCTGGATCCTGGCTCAGGAAGCCTTGGCAACAGAGTTGCCCCGTGCGCGGCTTCACCTCGAGGCCTTGAAGTCGGCAGTAACTCGATTTCTCCCCACCTGCACCGGCCTGCGTGCGACCAATGAAGCGGACAGGCCGCGCCTTTTGATAACGAAAGACGACACCGAACTTGACGTGCGATATCTTTCGGAAGGTGAACGGGGGATGCTGGCACTCGCGCTGGACATGTCCCGGCGGCTCTCGCAGGCCAACCCTGACCTCAATGACCCGGTACATGATGGCGTAGGCGTTATGCTGATCGATGAAATCGATCTTCACCTGCATCCGCAATGGCAGCGACGTGTTGTCGGCAATCTGGAAGAGACATTTCCGAATTGTCAGTTCATCGCTACCACCCATTCGCCGCAGGTGATTGGCGAAGTGCCTCATGACAAGATTCGGATGATCAAGGATGGTGAGGTCTATTCGCCCGCGCGTTCGTTCGGCATCGATTCAAGTCGCGTGCTTGAAGAGGTGATGGACACCAAATCGCGCAACGCAGGCGTGGAACACACAATCAGCAGGATTGCCAGGCTTATCGCCGACGGGAAAGCCGACGAAGCCAGGGCGGAAATCAAGGATTTATCTGAAGAGATCGGCGAGGACGACCCCGAGATAACGCGCGCCAGAACCCTTCTCGACTTCATGGAGGGAGACGCATGAGGATGATCACCAAAGGCGCCGAGCCGAACAGTCTGACGCAGCACCGGGCACATGCGCACAGCGACTACGACAACTACGCGCACAAAGACGATTTGCGCACTGCGCTTGTGGGCGAGCAGAAAGGTCTATGCTGTTACTGCACCGGGCGCATTCGGCCCGAGCCGACCGCGATGAAGATCGAGCATTGGCAATGTCAGGTGACCTATCCGGACCTACAGCTCGCCTATGGAAATCTGCTCGGTGCGTGCCTGGGTGGTGAGGGGAAATCTCCGGACGAGCAGCACTGCGACACGAGAAAGGCCAGCCGCGATCTCAAATGGAACCCGGCAAACTCTGCCCATGCAATTGAAGCAAGATTACGCTATCTCGCTGATGGAACAGTTGAAAGCATAGATAGCGAATTCAATAGTCAACTGAACGACGTCCTGGGCTTGAACCTGAGCTATTTGAAAAGTAGCCGAAAGGCGGTTTTGGACTCCGTGCTGAGTTGGTGGCGCTCGACACCGAACGCTCGCAAAAAGGTTCAGCAACAGATCGATCGCCGCACCAGCAATGCCGCCGAGCAGGAGGCGTTCAGTCCAGTGGCGGTCTGGTTTCTTCGGCAGAAATTGAAAGGCGCAGCGGCATGAACCATGCCCGGCATTCAGAAGGCGCCTTCGAGACCGTCATTGAAGCTACGATGCTGGCCAATGGCGCCGTGCCGGAACCAGCCGCGAAGTTCGACCGCGAACGGGCGATTTTTCCGGAGACGGTGCTCGAATTCATCCGCAACACCCAGCCCAAGGAGTGGAAGGCGCTGGAAGCGTTGCACGGCGAAAAGACCGGCGCGCAGATCCTGACCGATCTCACCAAATGGATGGATCGAGAAGGTTCGCTCGCCACTTTGCGCCACGGCTTCAAGTGCTATGGCAAGACCCTTCGCGTAGCCTTCTTCAAGGCCGCTCATGCGCTCAACCCGGAACTTGAGGCAAGGTATGCTGCGAACCGTGTCGGCATCACCCGACAATTGCACTTTTCGAAAACGTCGGAGAAATCCCTGGACGTAGCGCTCAGCGTCAACGGCATTCCGATCGCGTCAGTTGAGCTCAAGAACCCCATGACGGGACAGACCGTCGAGCATGCCTTGCGCCAGTATCGCAACGACCGCGACCAGCGCGAGCCGATCTTCGAATTCAAACGGCGCATGCTGGTTCATTTCGCGGCAGATACCGACACTGTTTTCATGACCACACGGCTCGCTGGATCAGCCACCCAATTCCTGCCATTCAACAAGGGCTGCGACGGAGGCGCCGGCAACGCGCCCGATCCGAAAGGGCGCAGCTATCGTACGGCCTATCTCTGGGAAGAGGTGTTGCAGCGGGACAGTCTGCTTGATCTCCTGGCGCGCTTCATTCATCTGCAAATCGAGGAAAAGCGAGACGATCAGGGCCGGAAGGTCAAAAAGGAGACGCTGATCTTTCCACGTTACCACCAGCTCGAGGCTGTTCGTTTGCTGGAGGATCAGGCGCGGCGCGAAGGCGTTGGCAATAACTACCTGATCGAACATTCGGCCGGCAGCGGTAAGAGCAACACCATTGGTTGGCTTACACACCGCCTGGCTTCGCTGCATGACGCCAGAAACGAGAGGGTGTTCGACAGCATAATTGTGATCACCGATCGCGTGGTGCTCGACAAGCAGCTTCAGGACACCATCTACCAATTCGAGCACAAGCATGGCGTCGTGCAGAAGATCGACGAGAGTTCGCGTCAGCTTGCCGAAGCGCTCGAAAGCGCCGTGCCGATCATCATCACCACCTTGCAGAAGTTCCCCTTCGTCTCGCGCCACCTCGTGAAGATGGCGGAAGAGCGCGGCGACGCGGATGGCGGCATGCTGAAGTCTCGACACTGCGCCGTGATCATCGACGAGGCCCACAGTTCGCAGGGTGGCGAAACTGCGACCGACCTGAAGGAAGTCCTCGGCGGCCAGGGACTTCGCGAGGAAGCCGCGAAATACATGGCTGAAAACGACGAAGAGGATGTCGAAGAACTGTACCGCTCGATGGCAAAACGCGGACAGCAGGCGAACTTGAGCTTTTTCGCCTTCACTGCAACACCCAAGCACAAGACCTTCAAGGTCTTCGGACGCGACGATAAGCCTTCACATCGCTATACAATGCGGCAGGCCATCGAGGAAGGCTTCATCCTTGACGTGCTGAAGCACTACACGACCTACGCCACCTATTTCCGGCTTCTGAAAGAGAGCGAGGATGATCCGAACGTCGAGCGAAAGAAGGCTGCTCGTGCGCTGGCCCGGTTCCTGAAGCTCCATCCACACAACATCGCCCAGAAGACCGAGGTGATGATCGAGCACTTCCACGCCGCGACCCAGCACAAGATTGGTGGGCGAGCAAAGGCAATGGTGATCACGGGCTCGCGCCTCGAAGCGGTGCGCTACAAGCAGAGCTTCGACCGCTACATCAAGGAGAAGGGTTACGCCATCAAGTCGCTGGTGGCCTTCTCCGGCGTCGTCACGGACGACAAGCTGAAGGACGTTGCCTACACCGAAGAAGGCATGAATCTCGGCGTCCGCGAAAAGGAATTGCCGGAGGTCTTCGCCACCCAAGAATATCAGGTGCTGCTCGTGGCCGAGAAATACCAGACGGGCTTCGATCAGCCATTGCTGCACACGATGTATGTCGACCGGCGCCTTGCCGGTATCCAGGCAGTGCAAACCTTATCGCGCCTGAACCGCATTCACCCATTGAAGGAAGACACCTTCGTCCTCGATTTCGTCAACGACCGCGACGAAATCCGCGAAGCTTTCAAGACTTACTATGAAGGCGCGGAGGTCGGCGAGGACGTTGACCCGGCCCGAATGTACGAGATCAAAGGCGAACTCGACGCCGATGGCATCTATGTGATTGCCGATGTTGAGCGCTTTAGCGCCGTCTATTTCAAGCCCCGACAGCGCCAGAGCCCGAACGATCATCAATTGATGAATGCGGCGCTTGATCCCTGTGTGGCTCGGTTCAAGGAACTTCAGCAGGAAAAGTCCGACGAGGCCGAGCTATGGCGCGGAAAATTGCTGGCCTTCTGCAGCCTCTATGGGTTCCTCAGCCAGATCATTCCCTACCAGGATTCAGATCTCGAACGCCTGTATGTGTTTTTGCGCCATCTCGCGACTAAGCTACCAAGGCGCGGTGCTGGCCCAACCTATCAATTCGATGATGAGGTCCGGCTGGAGTATTACCGCCTTCAGAAAATCAGTGAAGGTTCGATCAGTCTCAGCGATGGGCAATCCAACCGGCTTGACGGTCCCTCTAAGATTGGCAGCGGCGCTCTGCACGAAGAGGCTGTTCCACTGTCTCGCCTCATCGACGTCGTGAACGATCGATTCGGCACCGACTTCAATCAAGCCGATCAGCTCTTTTTCGATCAAATCGTCGAAGCCGCTGTGACGGACCTAGGGTTGAAGCAAGCGGCGGCGGCAAATCCTGGAGACAAGTTCGAGCTTGTTTTCAAGAATTTGCTGGAAGCTTTGTTCGTCGAACGGATGGATCAGAACGAAGAAATTTTCGCCCGGTTCATGAACGATAAGTCGTTTCAGAAAATCGTGACCGGTTGGCTTTCTTCCGAAGCATATAGAAAGCTGCGGTCGTCCAATTCAGCGATCTCAACTCGCGTGGAGGTAGTCGATGCCGATTCCTGACTACCAAACCCTAATGCTTCCCGTCCTTCGCCTCGCCGCTGAGGGCGAGACGCGAGTCCCGGCGGTTGCTGAAGGCATCGCCGACGAGCTGGGTTTGACAACAGACGAACGCGAAGAAATGTTGCCAAGTGGCCGCCAGCGGCTACTAAACAACCGTATTCATTGGGCCAAGTTCTACATGACCAAGGCGGGTTTAGTCACTTCGCCGGCACGCGGTCGCTTTGTCGCAACAAAAAGGGGCAGAGCACTGCTGGCCAAAGCGCCAGAACGTGTCGACGTTGCTCTGCTTATGGATGAGCCAAGCTTTCGAAAATTTTACAGAAACGAAGGGCATGTGGATAAGGAGGATAACGCGCCCGCAGAGCTTCAACGCGCTGCCCCAGCATTGGCAACTCCGGAAGAGCAAATTGATGCGGCTCAAGCATCACTGACTAGAGCTCTTCGCGATGAGCTTTTGGAACGCATCCTCTCCAACAGCCCAGCCTTTTTTGAACAGCTTATCGTCAATCTGCTCGTCGCGATGGGTTATGGCGGCAGCTATAGTGACGCGGCCGCCCAACTTGGTCGTTCCGGCGATGGCGGCGTCGACGGAATAGTCAACGAGGATCGCCTCGGCCTTGATCGAATATACGTCCAAGCCAAACGTTATGCTGCCGGCAATCCTGTCAGTCGACCCGACGTCAATGGTTTCGTCGGGAGCTTAGTCGGCCTGGGTGCCACCAAGGGTGTTTTTGTCACCACCTCGACCTTCAGCCAGCCAGCGCGTGATTACGTGAAGCATCTGGCGCAACGGGTGATTCTGATCGATGGCCGACAGCTGACCGATCTGATGATAGAGCATGACGTCGGCGTGCGCGGCTATCGCGCCGTTGCGTTCAAACGGTTGGACGAGGATTTCTTCAGCGAGGAATAGGCTGGGGGATGAACAAAGTGTGCTCGCATTGGTGCAAGTCGCAGCCCAAAGCACCATTTTGAGGTGAGCGCGTCGAGCTTAGGGCCAAGAGGAAAAGGCCAAACTTCCTGGCTCAAATGTGCTTTATCCCACCCGCAGGTAGACCATTTCTCGCCATCGACGTCAGCACCTATTCAGCGCGACGTACCTGCCGCTCCCACGCCTCCATCATCTCGCGACGCGCATCGAGTAGATCGGTACGATGGTAAGCCGCTTCGGCTGCATTTTTGATCGTGTGCGCCAGGGCGCGTTCAGCCAGATCCCGTGGATAGCCGTTCTCCGAGGCCCAATCCCTGAATGAGGAGCGAAAGCCGTGGACAGTCGCCGTGCGACCAGTGCTGTCGCTTTGAACGTTGGCATCGCGCAGGATCTTGGTCAGCGTCATGTCGCTCAAGGGCGTGTCCTTGCGCGAAGCAAAAACGAGATTGCTGTCAGTTCGGAACGGTAGGCGCGATCTGAGGATTTCGATCGCCCTCGGTGCCAACGGAACGCGATGGTTGATCTTGGCCTTCATGCGGTTTGCAGGAACGATCCATGTCCCGTTTTCGAGATCCACTTCGTTCCAGGTCATGCCGCGCACCTCTCCGGACCGAGCAGCGGTCAGAAGTGCGAACTCGAGCGCCTGCTTGCCGATACTTTGAGGCTTTGTTTGCACAACGTCGCGAACGAAGGCGGGAATATCGCGCCAAGGCAGCGCGGGATGATGCGCGACACGCTCCCGCTTTCCCGGCTGGCGCGCCAGAAGCTTCGAGACCACCGCAACCGGACTTGCCACGATGTAGTCTCGGGCCGCACACCATTTCATGACGGTGTCGCAACGCTGGCGCACGCGCGAGGCTGTCTCCGGCTTGACCAGCCAGATTGGGCGCAGCACATCGGCGAAGTCCGAGGCCTTGAGATCTGAGACGACCCGATCGCCGATGACAGGAAATGCAAAGCGCTCGAGCGTCGATATCCATTGATCGGCATGTTTGGCATTGCGGAAGCCGTCCTTGATCTCCCCAAAGACCAATCTTGCGGCTTTTGTGAAGGTCGGGACCACAACAGGCGCCAAGGCTTGTTTTTCGGCCCGGCGCACTTCTAGAGGGTCGTGTCCGCTCGCGATGATCTCTCGCGCTTCAAGTGCTTTCTTGCGCGCCGCTGAGATGGATACCTCCGGGTAGCCGCCCAGCCCCATGTCCCGGCGCTTGCCGGTCAGAGGCGACTTGAATCTCAGAATCCATTTGCTGCGCCCGACAGTGGCTGAGGGGTGCAAGGACAGTCCCTGAATGCTTCCATCCGACACCGGCTTGTCCGTCGGCTTGAGCTTTCGTGCACGGGTGTCTGTCAGCAATGCCATTTTTCCAAGCTTCTCTGCTGGCCCCACATCCAGCCCCACACAAACTGCGAGATTTGTCGAAACTGCATGAGACGCCAAAAGACAGAATACGGAATTTAGTTCATAATTTGCAATATTTTATTGCGACACAAGGACGCCAATCGATACGGCAAGTGACATCAAAATGGCGGACTCTCTCTCCGCCATTAATTCAAGCGAATTCATTGAAAATAAGTGCGTTCTGCACTTGGAATTCGGGCAAGGTGCACCTTTAGGTGCACCTTGAGCACGAATTGACCGTAGCTTTGATGCTCGCGGCGGGCACAAGCGATCATCAAGGAAGCACGGCTTCTACGACAGTTTTGCGCCCATTATCGGACATTTGTGAGTTTGAAATCACATCCATAAGCAGCCGTTCACCGCAATGCGGCAGAGCCTTGCTTGCGGTGGCTTGGAGGCTTGCCCGGTGAGTTGACCGAGTAGCCATTCCCGGACGAGGCAAACATTCGAGGCATTGCCCGTTCTATGGGGTGTCTGGTTCCAGCGTGGTTTTGATGAAATTGCCCATCGTTTGCGGGGCACGACCAAGAATTCTGGCCAACATCGGATTGATCGTTGCGAATTCATCCGCTCGTGCCGCCCGGTAGTACCCTGCTATGACCGCGATGGTTCCATCGGGAAGGCCGGCCTTGCGTATACCTTCCAGTATTTCTTGATCGCTGATGATCGTTCGGGAAACCGGCTTGCCCGTGATCTCTCCAAACAGGCGGGCGAGATCGGCAAGATCCAGCGCTTCGCTACCGGTCATGGGGGGCGTCGGTCCGTCGATGACATCGCCCCCGGCCAGCAGCGCGGCATCGGCTGCAGCTAGATCGTCATGCGTTGTCCAGGCGACCTTGCCGTCCTCGGGTGCCGCGATCACTCCGGCTTCGAAACCACGCACGTTCATGCCAAGCGCACTGGCGGCATAAAAACCGTGGCGCATCGCGGTCCAGCGAAGACCCGATTCCGCAAGCATCGCCTCGGTGGCGGCATGGTCTCTGCCGGGCGGGAATAGCGAGGTCGGAGAGCTCGATACCTGACTGGTATAGAAAAGGCGCTCGACACCGAGTTCGCGCGCCATCCGGATTGCGTTGGCATGCTCCTTCAAAGGCGCGCCGCCGGAGGCGCCCGCGTTGGAAGAAACCAGAAAAAGGCGTTCCGCTCCTTCCCAGGCGCTACGCAGGCTGTCCGGGTCGCTGTAGTCCCCGCGCCGTACGCGCACGCCGCGCGCCTCGAGGTCCGCGACCTTTTGCGGATCGCGGACGCTGACCCCGATTTGTTCGGCGGGTACGCGATTGAGCAGATTTTCCACGATTTTCCGACCGAGTTGGCCGGAAGCGCCGGTAACGATCAACATGGGTTTGTCCTTGGAGGTTGTTGGCTGGCCGGACAGGTACGTGTGCTGGCCTTGGTAGATCGATTTTATTGTTCTCTTGATGTTTGATAACCCACCAATCGTGGAATAGGTTGTTCTCCATGAAGAACAATGTGTCTCCAAGTGATCTGTCGGTCTTCCTCGCTGTTTTAGACGAAGGTGGATTTCGTGCTGCTGCGAGCCGGCTGGGTGTCGCGCCCTCAAAAGTCAGCACAACTATTTCCCGCCTTGAAGCACAATTCGGCTTGCCGCTTATCCTGCGCACGACGCGAAGCATGCGCGCCACGGAGGAAGGCCTCGCCCTGGCGGAACGCGTCGCGCCGCTGTTGAAGGAAGTCGACGCGGCATGTGCCGAGACGGCCAACTCCAGAGGCCGGGCGCAGGGCAAACTGAAGCTCAACGTGCCCGGTGCGGTGATGCCGGAAATCCTTCCGCCGCTGCTTCAGGCGTTTCAGGACGATCACCCGGCGGTAGAGGTTGAGATCGTTGTGGAGAACGGTCTTGTCGACATGATCGCGGCGGGATGCGACGCGGGCATCCGCTATGGCTCGTCTATCGAAAAGGACATGATTTCCATTCCGATCGGGCCCCGGGTCCAGCAAATCGCGCTTGCCGCGTCGCCTGAATACATTTCGCGACGAGGTCTTCCGCAGACACCTACTGACCTTCTGCACCATGACGCGATCCGCTACCGACTGCTGAGCGGGCGCCTTCTGCCCTGGGTGCTGAAGGACAAAGAGAGCACAATCGAGGTAGAGCCCGTCACACGACTCATTTTGAGCGTGAATTCCCTGAACAGCGGGCTGAGCTTTGCCCGAACCGGTTTGGGCATCATCGGCGTGTTCCGCAACTGGCTGGAGGAAGACTTCCGCACCGGGGCGCTGGTTCCGGTTCTGAGAGACTATTGGCCCGAGCAGAAAGGGCCACGCCTCTATTATCCAAGCCGCTTCACGTCTGCACCGCTGCGCGCCTTCATAGAGACCTGCCGCAATTCGGCTCTGCTCAACTGAGCTCTTCGGCTCCTTCCGAGACCTTTGGCATACGCTGGTCGAAGGTTCGGAGGTCACCAAGCAATGATATGCACAGCCTGCCGGAATGGCTGTTTAAGCTCAATTTCGCCCGGTTACCGTTATTCCGCCCACGGCCCCATTTCGAAACGCGCATGAACGGTGGGAATGGGTCGGTAGAAGTCATTCAATACAGCGCTTACGAACGACGACTTCTCTGTCGGCATCCAAAACCCGCCATTGTGCAAAGGGCCCAGTTTCTGCCGCTGGCGTCGTCCTGCCATCATGGTCACGTCAGGCCATGAGCGGCCCGTCGACAACGCGCCCCATTTCAGCGGTCTACAACAAATTGGACACATCCCAAAACCGGACATTGTCCCTAGTGCATCGCCTGCATCGGTTCGCCGCGGGCGATGTTCATGTGGTGGACCTGGTGGTGCGCGCCGGTCGCCATCAGGCCGAAAAAGCCCAGTCCCTGAATGTGCAGAGCTTCCTTGGCATCGGCAGCGGTCGCCGTCAGGATTGCGCCGTCCGGCGTCGTTTCGGCCGTGACCGTCCAGCCGTTGAGACCGTCGATCATCGGGGCATGGGCCGGAACCATGGCTTGAATGGCGCGCAGGGTGAGGCCGGTCCCGGAGACGGTCATGCTGAGGCCGCCGGCAATCGGCTCTTCGGTGACGTCGGCGTTCACCACCAGTGAATTCATGTCGACCAGGTGCTCGCGTAGGGCGGTGATATTCACTTTGGACCAATCGGTCGTCGTATCGGCGTCGAGAAGCTGGATGATCTCCTGAATGGTGCCGAAGGCCTCCTGCCCCGGCATGGTCGGCATCGCATCCAATGCCGAACCGGTGGGCACCGCCGCCTCGGCGTGGTCGCCGTCCATCATGTCGTGATCGGAATGCGTGGAGCTCATCATGTCCGTGTCGTGAGCCTGCTGCGCATAGGCGCCGATTGGCACCGCAAGCGCAAAACCGGCCGCGAGGAGAATGGGCGAAAGGAGGCGGTGAGCAGATGTCATGAGGGAATCCCTGGTTGGATGGCATTTGCCGCGTGCGGCCATTGGCAAACGACTAACTTGCTTCCGCGGGACAAAATATGATTGTAATCATATCCGATGGAGAATTCGCCTGCGCTATGACCGCTACCCGACTGCCGACCCCATCGCCGTCAGTCAAAATCAGGACACTGCAAAAAGGCGAAACGCTGTTTTGCCAGGGCGATGAAGCGTTCGGCGTTTTTGTCGTCCGCAAGGGCCGGATGCGCCTTGTCAGGCACCTGGCGGACGGGAGCACGGTCGTGCTCTACACTGCCAACGCCGGTAGTGCCTTCTCCGAAGCGGCCTTGTTTTCTGAAGGCTATCATTGCGACGCCGTCGCCGACACGGATTGCGAAATCGAGATTCACCCGAAAAGTGCGCTGTTGCAGGCGCTTGACGGTGATGCCGCCGCCTCACGGGCCTTCATGGCGCATATGGCGAGCCAGATCATCGCGCTGCGCTCGCGTCTTGAGATCCGCAACATCCGTTCGGCCGAGGAGCGTGTTCTTCATTTGCTGCAGCTCAAGCTCGGCCCCTCGCAAAGCGAGGTGACTTTCGATCAGCCGCTCAAGGATGTCGCGTCGGAGGCGGGCCTGACGCACGAAGCGTTCTATCGAGCCCTCTCCAGGCTCGAAGCGTCGGGCAGGATCGTCCGCGACAAGCGGCGTATCTCCCTGCTTGCCGCAAACTGACCTCTCAGGTCACCTCGAACCACGTCGTCATGCCAGCGGCGGCATGTTCGAGCATGTGGCAGTGGAACAGCCATTTGCCGGGGTTGTCGGCGACAAAGGCGATCCTGGTGACCTCGCCCGGTACGGACAGGAAAGTGTCGCGCCAGGCCGGTTCGTCGACGGCGGTGCCATTGCGTTCGACGATGCGGAAATGATGGCCGTGCGTGTGCATAGCGTGGGCAAAAGCGGTGCGGTTGTCGATGGTGATCGCGACCGTCTCGTTGCGGCCGACCGAGAACAATGGGTCGGGCGTCATGTTGGCGACGCCGTTGAAGCCCCAGACCTGACCGTTCTGCATGAAATCCACGCGGGTCTGGACGCGGCCGTTGTAGACGAGCTGGCCCATCTGCCCCATGGCGCCGCCTTCCATGACGAGATCGAAAGCCTTCGCGTTCTGAAGATCGGGAGCGGGAATGGCGTTTCCGGGCAGGATCGGGGCAGCGGCATCCGCGCCGGTGCCGGAGCCGACATCCAGCGTAGTGAAAACGAACGGGCTCCCCGATACTTCTTCCAGTGCCACGGATCCGGTCTTGTCGAAGCGGACCAGCAGATCCATGCGCTGCGCCGGAGCGAACGGAATCGGCGCATTCGTGGCAGCCGCCCCCGGGTCGACGGGCTGTCCGTCGAGCGCAATCACCGTTGCGCCGATGCGGGCAGGATCGATGGCAAGAATGCGGGCGTTGCAGGCATTGACCAGCCGCAGGCGCAGCCAGGCGCCTGAAGGCACGGGGATATCCGGCTGGGTGACCCCGTTGACGGTTAGGATATTGCCCAGCCGTCCACCATGGCTCCAGTCCATCATGTTGCCGAGCGAGGCGGTATCAAACCGTCCCTCCCCGTCGACACGCCAGTCATCGAGGATGAGGACGATATCGGCCTCGGGCGGGAACGCCGGCTGCGGTTCGTCGACGATCAACGCGCCGTAAAGGCCGCGCACCACCTGGTCCCAGCTGTTGGTATGGGCATGGTACCAATACGTGCCGGCATCGGGCGCCTTGACCTGATATTCGAAGCTTTCGCCCGGCGGCACCGGGTCCTGCGTCAGGCCGGCGACACCATCCATGGCGTTTATGCCGCGGATGCCATGCCAGTGGACGGAACTGGGAACGTCCAGTTCGTTGCGGAAGCGCACGGTCATCGTCTCGCCGCGGCGCATGCGCAGGACCGGACCGGGAACGGCGCCATTGTAGCCCCAGAGGTCGCTGGCAGGTCCGCTTTCGCCGACAAGCGAATGCGAAACCGGCTGGGCGACAAGATCGACCGCTCCGTTTTCGGCAGCCAGTACCTTCGGACCGGTGAGCGAGCCGAGTCCGAGGGCGGAAGTGGCGGCGAGAAAGCGGCGGCGTGACAGACGTATCGTCATTTCTGTGTTCCGTGCAAAGGAGGCCTAGTGTGATCGCGAGCAGTCCGGCGGAACGCACCTGCCGGCCGAAGCCATGCCTATTCGATGCCATTGGCACGCTGCAGGGCGCGCACATAGGTCACGATGCTGTCGACATCCTCAGGGCTCACACCTTCGACCGGCGGCATGTCGCCGAAGGGCCAGTGATGGGCGCGAACGCCATTGGCCACCGCGTTGAAGAAGGCGGCATCGCCGTGATGGCCGGACCGGTAGATGGGGTGAATGAAGGGTGGCGCATCGCCGTCCTGGCCGGCGGCATTCTCGCCGTGGCACTGGGCGCAATTGTCGTTGAAGGCGATTTCACCCTGTTTCTCGGCGGCGCTCAGTTCAGGCACGATGACGCTGACGAGAGGTGCGCCCGTGCCCGGTTCAGCCTTTTGGGGCTGGTTGAACAGGGCGTAGGCGCCAATGCCGGCGATGAGCACGCCGCCGCCGGCTATCAGTTGCATCGGCTTCATTGCACGGCACTCCCCTCGGCCAGAGAATCGATGATGGGACAGTCGGGACGGCCGTCGCCGTGGCAATGGGCGACCAGGTGACCGAGCGTGCTGCGCAATTGCCTGAGTTCGCGCATCTTTCTGTCGATTTCTGCGATTTTCTGCTCGGCCAGTTCCTTGACGTCGGCGCTGGCGCGGGAGGTGTCCTCGTAAAGGGCGAGCAATTGCCGGCATTCCTCGATCGAGAACCCGAGGCCGCGCGAGCGGTGCAGGAACGACAGCTTGTGCTGGTCCTTGTCGGAATAGTCGCGATAGCCGTTGCCGGCGCGGCTGGGTTTGACCAGGCCGATTTCCTCGTAATAGCGGATGGTCTTTGCCGGCAGTCCGGACTGGTCCGATGCGTTTCCGATATTCATGGGCGTCATCCTTGTTGTTGCGAAGTCAAAGGCGGATCGTTCTCAGCCGCAGCGCATTGCCGATCACCGAGACGGAGGAAAGGCTCATCGCCGCCGCCGCGATCATTGGCGACAGCAACAGGCCGAACACCGGGAACAGAACCCCGGCGGCAACCGGTACGCCGATCGTGTTGTAGGCGAAGGCGAAGAACAGGTTCTGCTTGATATTGCGGATCGTGCCCTCGGCGAGGCGGCGCGCCCGGACAATGCCGGTCAAGTCACCCTTGACCAGGGTGATGCCGGCGCTCTCGACGGCGACATCGGCGCCGGTGCCCATGGCGATGCCGACATCGGCAGCGGCAAGCGCGGGGGCGTCGTTGACGCCGTCGCCGGCCATGGCGACGCTGCCGCCCCTAGCGCGGATGTCCTCGACGAGCTTCTGCTTGTCTTCCGGCAGGACCTCGGCGCGAACCTCGTCGATGCCGAGCTTTTTGGCCACGGCTTCGGCGGTGCGGGCATTGTCGCCGGTCGCCATGATGATCTTGAGCCCCGCTTCATGAAGCTGACGGATGGCGTCGGCCGTCGTTTGCTTGATCGGATCGGCGACGGCAACCAGACCGGCGAGCTTGCCGTCGATGGCGACGAACATGGCGGTCTTGCCCTCGCCGCGCAGGCGATCGGCTTCGGCGTTGAGGGCATCGTCCTTCGCCCCGAGTTCCGCCATCATGGCAGCGTTGCCGAGACCGACGGACTTGTCGCCGATGCGTCCCCTCACCCCCTTGCCGGTGATGGCTTCGAACTCGGCAGCGGCCTGCAACTTGATGCCGCGCTTTTCGGCGCCGTCGACGATGGCCTCGGCGAGCGGATGCTCGGACCCGCGTTCGAGGCTTGCCGCCAGCAGCAGCACGACATCCTCGTCCTCACCGTCCCGCGTCACGACATCGGTCAGGGCAGGTCTGCCTTCGGTCAGGGTGCCGGTCTTGTCGACGATGAGCGTGTCGACCTTTGCGAAGCGTTCGAGAGCCTCGGCATCCTTGATCAAGACGCCGGCCTGGGCGCCGCGACCGGTCGCCGTCATGATCGACATCGGCGTGGCGAGGCCGAGGGCACAGGGACAGGCGATGATCAGGATCGACACGGCGGCGACGATTGCATAGGCCATGCTCGGCGCCGGGCCCCAGATCGCCCAGATGACGAAAGAGAAGATGGCGGCCAGAACGACCGTCGGCACGAAATAGAACGAAACCTTGTCGGCAAGTCCCTGAATGGGTGCGCGCGAGCGCTGGGCCTTGGAGACCATATCGACGATCCGCGACAGCATGGTCTCGGCGGCGACCTTCTCGGCCCGCATGACGAGACTGCCATTCTTGTTGAGCGTACCGCCGGTCAGGGCGTCGCCCTCGGATTTCTCGATGGGGACCGGCTCGCCGGTGATCATCGATTCATCGACCGAGGTCCGGCCTTCAAGAACCACGCCGTCGACCGGAACGCTGTCGCCGGGACGCACGCGAAGCCGGTCGCCGGAGACGACTTCGTCGAGCGGCACGTCGGTCTCCGAACCGTCGTCGGCAATGCGGCGTGCGGTTTTGGGCGCCAGATCGAGCAGGGCACGGATGGCCGAGCCGGTGCGCTCACGCGCCCGCAATTCGAGCACCTGGCCCATGAATACCAGTGCAATGATCACCGAAGCGGCCTCGAAATAGACGCCAACCGTGCCCTGGTGGCCACGGAAAGCGTCCGGAAAGATGCCGGGGAACAGCGTCGCGACGACGCTATAGGAATAGGCGGCGCCGACGCCGAGCCCGATCAGCGTCCACATGTTGGGGCTACGGTTGAGCACGGACTTCCAGGCCCGCTTGAAGAAGGGAATGGCCGCCCAGAGCACGACAGGCGTGGCCAGCACCAGCTCCACCCAGACGGCGACGGATTCGCCGATCCAGTCACGGAACGGCAGGCCGATCATGGGGCCCATGGTCAGAACGAGCAGCGGCACGGACAGCACCGTGCTGACCCAGAAGCGGCGGGTAAAATCGATCAGCTCCGGGTTCGGACCGTCATCCTCGGCCGGCACGCCCATCGGTTCGAGCGCCATGCCGCAGATCGGGCAGTCGCCCGGCTCCATGGCCACGACCTGCGGGTGCATCGGGCAGGTGTATTTGGTGCCCTCGGACATCGGCTTCGGGGCCGGCCTGTCGCCGAGATAATCCCCGGGCGCAGCCACGAACTTGTCGTGGCAGTTCTCCGAGCAGAAATAGTACTTCTCGCCCTCGTGCTTCACCATATGCGCCGCGGTCGCGCGGTCGACATTCATGCCGCAGACCGGGTCTCTGGCGGCCAGATAGGCGTCCGGATCGGCGACGAACTTGCCGCGGCAGGTCTCGGAGCAGAAATGATAGGTGTGGCCCTCATAGGTGGCGCTCGGCTTGCCGGCCTCCGGGTCGACACTCATGCCGCAAACCGGATCGCGGATGACCGCGTCTTCATTGTGAGCGTGACCATGGCCATGATGATGGCCGTGGTGATGATCGTGATTGTGATGCGGATGTTCTGAAGTCATGGCGGCCTCCGGGCTGCGAATTGATCAGGTCCATCACGTTCTGCACCTTCCAGCAACTGGAAGGTCAACAGGCAATTTCGTGCGTGTCACCACGCTGCATTTCGCGCGTTCCATCCGAAACGCCGGGGCCGCGACGGACGGCCTCGGCGGTCTCGTTGTCGGGGCGACAACACGCGGACGTCACCCGATGATCGAGGTGTCGCTCGACAGCACGATCGCCCATTCGCTGTTGTAGGTGCGAAGGGAGACGATTTCGCCGGGCTTGAGGCAGCGGTTGATGCTCATGACGTGATTGTTGATCAAGACGAGCTCGCTGTTGTCCGCCAGACGGATCGTGTTGACGCAATGGTTCACGCCTTCCTCGTCCGGCGCACAGCTTTCGTCGCTCAGAACGACGCCTTCGACCGAGCTTCCCCGAGCCGGAAGCTGGCCGGCGGAATATTCGAGCAGGTACTGGCCGTCCCGTCCGTTGTCCTGCCAGGAGCTGAGGGCATAGCCGGCCGGGATCGGCGGCTGGGCGCTGACAGGCTCGGCGGTATTGACGCTCAGAGCGGCGATGCCGATGCCGGCAAGGGCGGCAAGGGTAATGGTATTGAGGATCCAGCGGCGCGGTTTGCGGCCGGTTTCGGATCTGAGTTCGGTTTTCATTTCAGTTTCTGTCTCTATCGGTATGGCAAGGCGGTTGATGCGGTGCCGACGCATGCTGCACGCCGGCACCGCAACGTCTTCACCTAGTTGGCGGTGTCGTCCGCGTCGGCGTGAAACGCCTTGATTTCGTCGGCGTCGACCTTGCCGTCCTTGTTGGTGTCGAGATAGGCGAACATGCGGGTGGGCATGGCCTGGAACTCCTCAAGCGACAGCGTGCCGTCGCTATCGGCGTCCATCATGATCAGCATCATGTCCGGATTCATCATGTGGCTTCCCATCATGCCGTATCCCATCATGCCAGGCCCCCAGTTCTGGCCGTTCATCATGCCCTGGCCCATGTAGCCCTGGCCCATGTAGCCTTGGCCCGCATAGCCCTGGTTGCCGTTCATCATGCCCCAGCCGGACTGGTGGGCCTGAACGCCTGCAATGCCGAGGGCGAGGACGAAAACGGAAGCGGAGGCGATCAAAATCTTGCTCATGGAGACTCTCCATCGTGAGCGTTGTCTTTTGTGGCCGGAAGGTGTGGCGATGCCTCGAATGCCGGCTCAAAGCCGCTGTCATGGGGGATGTCGCCGGATAGCCTTCGGGCCGGCGCCGGCAAGCTCCAAGTGACGGGCTTGCGGCGGCGCAGTTGGCTAAGGACGGTACCGATGTGCCAATCCATCGCGCATCAGCAGATGCACTGCGCCGGACGGCACGGGCTCGGACCGTTTCAGAGCAAGGCGATGGGAGGAGGTGTTTCCGGCGGAAGACGGTCGCTTGGCGGCGAAGAAACCGGCAAGGCGGTCCAATCCGTTGCGCTTGCGTCGATCCATGCCGACGACGGCGCCGGCGCCAGAATCGCGACGAAGCTCGCGTGAACCGCGCATGACTTATGCGCCATGCCATTGCCGCAGTCCTGAGCGGGCGCGAAATCCCCGCCGGAGAACTGCATCATCATCGCCTGATCGTGGCAGGGCGCCGGGCCGGAAGATGCCGACGCAAAACCCATTCCGGCTCCGCCAAGCATGCCGAAAGCAAGAACCAAGATCAGCAGAGCATGTCTCAGGCGATCAGACATCAGATCGGCATTTCACCTTTTGACGTTCTGAGGAACAATACATGAGAATGGCACACCTGTTTAATCAATAATGCTTGACGCAGGTCAGGAGCTTGCGATTGGCCCTCGCCAAGTTGAGCCATCCACGCACATTGCCTGCCAATATCGAGTGCCCATGTCGTCGGTGTAGCCGAACCAACGTCCGGAAGCCCTGCTGACCACCACAGCTCGCTAGCGCCTTTGCCACCAAAACATCAGGTGTCGCCCTGTTCTTCCGGATCATGACTGGTGCGCTGCGCGGATGGCTCAATACAAAGTTGCCGAAGTAAACCGGATCCGGCACGGCAATCCATGAGTTTCGAGAGCCTCGCCTGCTTGTCGCGCCGACTGCGAACCGAGAGACACTGCATTCTCGACTTCAAGCAAGGCGCGCAGTGCGCCCGCTTTTCGGCTCCCGCGCGACCAAGCTGCCATTCCGCTTCCGGCCCCTTTTACGCCATTTCCAGACAGTCCCCTTCAGGTCCACGAGCGTCGGTCGGAAACGCGCCCCATTTTGGACGTTGAGCGTGTCTATCAGCAATCCCGAATGCTGCCTGTCCGAAAAACCGTCGGCAGCTCAGTTCTCACTATTGATGACGAGGATTTCCGATCAAACAGCGCGAGGCATGGAGCTGCAGCCGAGATCCAGCGAATAACTCGGACACGTTACATTCAGGCAACCCAAAGCGGCATGTACTGGTGCAGTTTTTCGTCATCTGCTCAAAATAAAATGGAAATTCTGGTGCGGCGTCGGAAGTATTTGTCGCACCGGCAATGCTTGCCCATCCCGTTTGAGCCTCCTAGGCTTTTTTGTGATGCAACTTCGACAGAGAACACGTGTCTGTGTCGGGCTGCACATCAATGAGAAGCCGACGTGGGATCGCTTCTTGGCAAGGCACATCACAAGCTGTGAGGAAATGACATTGAAGAAAGCGCAATATTCGATCTTTGCCGGGCTCGTCATGATCCTGCCGCTGGCAAGCCAGTCAGCCGAAATTGTCAGTTCCGCCGTACAAGACAGCCTGATTGCCGACATCAATTCGGCCTGCATCACTTTCACTGAGCATCACGCCGCCGCTGTCGAGGGACTGAGGGCATCCGGCTGGGCGATAGAAGATGAGCCGACTGAGAAACCCAATTTCACCGATGTGTATGGGACGCGCGACTATGAGGGCGTCGGCACCGCCGATTTTTACTTGATGACGGAAAACTATCCGGCGCATCAGCTCAACTTTTGCAGCATCACCATCATGTTCAGCGATGCCCTGTTCGACATCGAAAGGATCGGGACAACCGATGGTTTTATCGGCGGGGTTCAGTCTGTGGAGGATGGTGCTTTCGGTTCCTGGCAAAACACCTCGGCGTCCGCCCTGCAACTCTTGCAGGCCTATCAAAACGGGTCCGATTTTCATTACCAGCTCACAGAACTCCAGAAATCGAGCGAGTAACGCCAGATCCAGGATTACGCCCAAGCGGCCAGTTTGGAGGTACATTGCGGCAGGCCGATCCGAACAGGCCTGGTGACCAGCCCGACCTTGTCCGCGCCTAGCACCAGTGGGACAGGTTTGGGCCGAATGAAAGGGAGGATTTCTGGCTCATCACATCCGATCAGGAGCCGATGATGAGACAGAGAACCGGAGCGCCGAAGGCATCGGCCGAAAAGTTGATCGAGGACGTTCGCTCGGCGAAGCGGAAGCAGTATTCAGCAGAAGAGAAGACCAGGCTCGTTCCGGAAGGCTTGCGCAGCGAGCAGTCGAATGCCGCGTTGTCCCGCCGGGTGAACCTGCATTCCCTTTCAGGTAAGTCGAGTTCCAGGCTGCATCGGGTCCGGCACGCAGCGAACGCAGCTGTATTGCCTCATTCGCCCAGATACTCTCCATATTTGACATACGAATCGGGAAAGCATGTCTGCGCCTGTTCCAGTTTTTTGTTGGCGGCTGATTGGCTCTCGAACGCACCAAGAACGAAGACGTTGTAGCCGGCCCTGAAGCCTTTGAACTTGCCGGACAGATCGTTGAAGACATCAAGACCGCAGGGTGCAGCAGCGGATTGCATGTTTTGGAAATCGGTTTGCTGTCTCTCCCAGGGTTCAGTCGGAAGCGACGCAAGAATGACCCACCATCCTTCGTTCAATAGTTGTTGGGACTCGGGAGATGTGACCTTTGGGATCGACTCGTCGCCGTGGCGCTTGATACGGATTTTGGCGAGCGCGGCAAAGGCGCCATTCGGATACTGGTCGAGATAGGCTTGGAAATCGGCCGGATCGGTTGAATCCTTGACCGCGTCCCAGAAGGCCAGTTCGAGGGCGGGATCGGTCGCAGCGTTTGTGCGCGGGGCGATGGGCGTCTGTTTGCCAAGGATCGACTCCGATATCGGACCAGCGCTGTTCCCGGACAAAACCTCGATTGAGGAAAGCCACGCCGTAACGTCGCCATTGATGTACTCGCCCCTCACGCGGAAGGTGGCGAGATCGGCGATCACGTCATAAACCGATTGCGCACCACCATTCAGCTTCCAGTCCGGGTCATCGAAAGACACCTGCTCGGTTGTCCAGTCGGTGCCGACATTTTCCGGAAAGGCGATGGCCGCCGATTTTTCACCGCTGGCAAGGTAAATGTCGCCATAGGCACCGTCATCGAAAGCGTCGAAATAGGTGCCGCCCTCTGTTTTGATGTTGATCCGCAAGCCGGTAGCCCCAGACCAGTCGCCCAGAAGGGAAACGGGGGCGATCAGATAACCGTTCTTGCCGTCTCCCCGCGCGTAGACCTCCAGAACTCCGCGCCCGTTCGGGCCACCCGACGGTCTGGCGGTCAGCTCGGTGTATTCACTGGTCCAGCCTTCCATCCCGTTGGCGAAATCGACGGTGACGCCCGAAGCGCCTATTCCGTTCAGGGGCGCGGCCGCAGAGACCGGCGCGGGTGCGCCGCTATCGCGCGCACCTTCGATGGAACGGCTCGGTTCGGCATCGCAATATCCCCAGTGACCGGTGAAGGTGCCGAAATCCGGGGAGAACTCGAACGCCAACCTGCCCCAGTAGGCGTTGTCGTCGCAACGGCGCCCGCTCAGTGGCTCCTGCCAGCGCCCGACAAAACTGGTGCCCTGCAAGGAACCGTCAATATGGCTCATCGTCCCGTCCGAGGCGCCGTCCGAATAGGAAGCGTGAACGCCGCCGCCGGCGTAAGCGGCGAACTGTGTGGGCGTGTCCTGACCATCGCCCCAGTCGGCGTTATATGTGCCTTGCGGACCGGAAAGGCCAAGCGACGGCGTGGATGGATCATCTGCCGGTTGTGCCGGTGTCGTGGCCCCCGCCGCATCGCCAATGTCGATCTCACGGATATCGACGAAAATGCCGCTATCGCCGTCCCTGACAACGCCGATGTCGAGATTGTCGGTGACATCAAAAATGTCAAAGGGCCATTGGTCATTGGCGTCGTGCAGATCGAGATAAAGCGGATAGAAGAAATCGGCCGATATTGCCCGGGGATCATATTCCAGCGACACCCCGAAGACGCGCAACTGCTTGTCATCGCACAGCCAGACGAATTGCAGATCGACCGCCGGGCTGGTCTCAAGCACCTGCCGGGTGGGATGGGACCATGTGGCCATGTCGACCGCCTCGCAGTCACCTCCGAACCACGGCATGATGTTGATCGGACCCGTGCCCGCCGCCATGCTGGTCGCGGGCGCAGCAGGCGATTGCGGTGGGCTGGGCTGAGCCGTCGAAGCTTGCGGCGCGGGGGCTTGTTCTGCGGCGCCCACGGAACCGGCGACCTTGAGCGTCGCGAAGATGCCGTTGATGACTGGGAGGGCCTTTTCGGGCTCGATGACCGTGCTGCCGATATTGATGACAAGGTGCTTGTCGCCGGCCACCGGTGCCTTGCTCAGGATGGCCAATGTGAGATGACCGTAGGGAACGCCGCCCATCCCGGTCACAAGACGCTTGGCCTTGAAGATCGTGTTGTCGCCCAGATCAACATCGAACCGTTCCGTGACCTCGGTGAACGGGTTTTCGTAGCGCGCGAAGGCATCCTCATCGATGAACGCCATGGTCATCCAGAACCCGGGCGCGGCCGCACGCGGCTCGGGTGGCCCGGCCCAGAGTTCGAACATCTCGGCATCATCGGTTTTGACGGTGAAGTCGGGCGGGGTAGAAAACGTCATCCCGAATTTCTCGTGGCGAATCCAGTCGGCCGGCGGTGCGGTCGGAGCCGCTCCCGAGGCCACATCGGACGATGGTGACGCGGCAAGCGTATCGGTTGCGGAGGCCCCATTCCCGTCATCCACTGGACCGATCAACTGGTCGAGCGGGATATCCACTCCCGGAATGATGTAGGAATCGTCTTCCTGCGCCAGGCTCTCGGAAACGGGTGCAAACCACATGGCCAGGGCTAGAAGGACCAGGCTGGCGAATTTCCCTGCTTTGCTCAAATTGCCGGTCCCTTTTTTGCGGTTTTCGGTTTGCCCGCCGGCATTGGCCAACAAGCTGATCATCGCAGCACCGGATCTTCGGAATCCTGGGTCGGGAAGTAATAGTCGCCATCCGCAGGCGGGGTCGGATCGTCCGGAGCCATGGCTGGCCCGGAGTCAGGTGCGTAGTCCGGCGTTCCGATCTTCGGTATTGCGGCGTCTATGCCATTGATGATCGCATCCCAGTCTACGGTAGTCTCGCCCGTTCCCGCTGGCGGCACTGCTTGAGGCAGTGCAAAGGCGACTTCGGCGCGTCCATCACTTAGGGTGTATTGCTCCTCGATGATTTGGTCGCCGACTTTAAGCGCGATTCGGGTCGGAAAGCCGGCCCGGATATAGGCCAGATGGGTGATGCGGATATCCCTTGTCTGCTTGGGCCGAAGCGTCGCCCGCCAGTAGCTCCCGTCTTGCTTGTAGATGCGGATTTCGGCCGGCTCCTCAAGGTCGGCTGCGCTGACCCTGAGAAGGAACGTCTTGTTGAACTCGCCCTTGAGCGATATGGTGCCGCCGCCGTTCATGTCCCCCAGCTCGCTTCTGATCTGCTCGAGCCAGGCGCGGTGGGCCACTTCCGGGAAAACACGATTGATGAGCTGCTTTTTCAGATCGTCCCGGAATTTTTCCTCTATGTTTGTTTTGAATTCGACAGTGACCGCCGGGAAACTCGACATGTATTTGTGTTCGGACAGGTAGTAGACGTTGTTCGGATCGTCCCAGAATATATGGGCGTATTCATAAATTTCCTTGTCCAATACCCGCGTAAAATATTCCTGCTTCAGGTCCTTGTTCCGGACTTTCTGAGATTCTTTATAGATTTTATAAACAAGACTTTTCCAATCATTGATTGAAAGCGCTTTCTTGTTCTCCTTTATGTCCGAATAATATTCCTTGTAGGCCTTGCCGACTTCGTCCTGGAAATGCGCCCAGGTCGTCGTCCGCAACTTGGTCAGTGAATAATCGATCGCAAAGGCCGCCACGGCGCCGATCTGCATCATGCCCGTGCCGAACCGCCCGATCAGATAGCTCTGCATCGTCTTGAAACTGTCGGCGAGCGCCGCCTTGTGATCGTTGCCGCTGATGTCGAGACAGACCTGGGCGGCGCCGAGCATCAAGCCGAGATTCGTCAGGCGGTCGTTCAGTCCGCTCAAGCTCCTCATGCCGAAGGCATGCTGCGCCAGAGTCGACCCCGCGCCGCCGAACGAAAAGGTATCGTTGAACAGGCCCCATGCACTGTCGAGGGCGACACTGCTCGCCTCTTCGGTCTGTTCCGCCTTCAGGGCCGATGCGACTTCCCACAGCTTTTCGTCGTTGAAGATCGGATAGTCCGATTTGCTGTTCAGAGAGAAGCCGACGACATATTCGCTGACTTTGCCCTTGTCGGCCGTGATCACGTTCCATGGCGAGTCGGCCGCGGCGGGCAGTGACAGGGACAAGAGGGCTGACAGGCCGAGACAGGTTGCGGACAAGGGCCGGCCGATGCTGTGAAGAAACGTCATTTCATGCCTGCGTGTGTTTTTTCAATAATGTCCTGAACGCCGCGGCCAGCTTCACATTGTGTCGGTCGAGCGCTTTGAGGATTTCGATGATTTCCTCGTCATAGCCGCTGTCGGCGATGCTGATCCGGCGCTTGTCCTTGAGCTCCAGTTCCATGCCCGTCCTGTCGCGGGCCAGCAGCACGGAACCCGCCGCCGTCGTCTTGCCGCTCGCGATCATCAGCGGCACCAGAAAGGATATCCATTTGGGCAGGCCGCGCCTGTAGCGGCGCACCGATTTGACGGTCGAAAACGGGACCTCGCGCCGGGAGAAGGCGGAGGAAATCACAAGGACTTCGGGTTCGATGATGATCCAGTAGGCGGCGTGAAGTGCGCCGATGACCCAGAAACTGCAAAGGATCAGCGCCATCGGCCAGAGCATAACCGCCGACGGATGGATCGTGCCCCAGCCGGGTTCGTCGATCGCTGCCCAGATCGGAAAGGCAATGGACAGGCCAGAGAGAATGAAGCCGAGCCAGTCAGGCCCGATCTGTGATTTTCCGGCATCATACCGCAGTGCCTGCATCGGCGCCGCGACGGCCGGCAAATAGACATAGATAAGGACCGAGGCAACAAGCAGCACAAGCGCCAGCAGGTAATCGCCCTGCAGGGTTTGAACAAATGCCATGACCAAAATAATCATGACTAAAATGCGCCGAAATAATTCCCTTCGGCCAGACTTAGTCATAAATAACTGTCCCTCGGAGAAGAGACTATTTGATATTACAAGGATAGAACTTGATTTGGGTCATGTGTGTGGAACAAGCAACACGCGGTGGCGAGCGGGCGTTCGGCCCGCCGGACAAAATACCCTTTTCCCCCGCAGTTCGGACAAACGCTTGAGATTCAACTGAGACTTCGGCTCAAACCGCCGGATCTTCTGCCGCAGTCTTTCGGCCAGCGATTGCCCGTCGACCGGGTTGTGGGAGCAACCATCATCCAGGAGAACAATCGTTTACGTGCCAACCAGAGCATGAACTGGCCTGTTCGCAATCGGCCCAAGCTCCCGGGCGCTGACGGGGGCGGCGGCTATGCCATGGCTGCTTCCGGATGCCGCCTGTCTCCTTTCGGCCCCCAGAGCGCCCTATGCATTTGCATACGCGACGATGAGGCCACCGTCGGCCGTTTGGACTTGAACACGCAGTTCTATGATTTCCTCGTCGGCCATGTTGGCCGCGGGAGAAAGATGATGGGCTATTCACAATTTGATCCTGCCGGGCTCGGCAGACCCGCATGATCGTAGGTGAGCTTCTGGCCCTCGGCGAGCGTGCTCATGCCTGCATTCTCGACAGCTGAAATGTGGACGAAGGCGTCCTCGGAGCCGCCATCGGGGCTGGTAAAACCGAAGCCTCTGGCGGAATTGAAGAATTTAACTGCACCGGTAATCATGGCGCATACCTTTTGGTTTGCCCGAGGCCTGAGGCGAACGGACGGATTGCCCTTGCGCAAAACGCGCAGGGGTTGAAACGTTCGCAATATCAGGGGGAAGCCAATCACACCGGCAAGCCGGCAGGATAGATAGCCAAAGACGGCTGAAAACGTGTGAGCTTCAGTTGGTCCTTCAAAGTGTCCTTTTCAAGACCACGGGGGATGCCTACCGCCGATTTATGGCGATGCTGACAAGACTTGCGTTTTCCACCGCCGGAGCGCTGTATCCTGCGCCGGGTGACAAATCCATTTCCTCGACAACACGCTCATTGCGCTCGCTGGTGCACTGCACCCGGTAAAGGACAGGGCCATTATCATGCGGCAAGCAGGCGAGAACCTTGCAGGGACCCTTCGGGCGGTTGGAATGCATGGGCGCTGAGCTGAGATCCAGCATCTGGCCCACTTCATAGTGGTGCGACATGTTCAGGTCTCCTTGTGATTACATCGTCGTCCCGGCCTTCGCCATCACGCGCCGAAATCGCCAGCACCCAGAATGAAGGAATGGGTGCGTCTTCCGGTATAGGCCTTGCGCGCGGCATGCATTATGCGGTCGCGGTTGGCGTCGAATGCCTTGAGGATCGCTTTTTCGTCGGAAGACGTGTCCGGCGACAGACGGAAAAGGGCGTCCTCTTCCAGGAAGAATGCAACCTCCATCGAGCTGTCGTGTCCCCAGAAACGGACACGGGCGTGGCCCGGCTCATAGCTGCGGCTGGAATTAGGAAAATGCAGTGTCATGTCTCATCCTCGACGCCAGTCTGGGCGTTCGGCTTCAGTGCTACGGGTATAGCTCCTGCGTACTCGGGATCACGCCAGCAGTTGCGCCTGCCGCAGGGATCAGACTTTTGATGGCGTCGCCGGATCGCTTATTCCAAATGATCTCCGACAATTGCGCAAATTCGGAGATACGGGATTTAGGCGGAAGTGCCCGCGGTTTCGCACGGCTCGGAAAGGGAATGATCTTTGTGGCTGCAGGCATGGTCGCCTCCATCTGGGATGGGGTTCCGTGTGCCTCCACGGGAGAAAAACGCATGGATCGTGGGAATTGGCGGTTCTTGCGTCCGAACGCGGTTCATCAGCGCCTTGGGTTTTAGATATGGTGCTTCAGTTCACTCGCTACAAGGCCGGTTCGGGCCGGTCTCGGTTCAATCCAACCGGATGCCTTCCTGGACCGAAACGTCGATGCTGGCGCGATGGCGTAAATAATTATTTGTATTCTTGTCATTTCTCACGCGACGCACTACATAAACCATGAAGAAATAACGGATGAGAATGTTCTTGTCCGGAACCTCTCCAATAATTTTTGGTGTATCGCTTCGACAAGATTTTCGTCGGGCGCGTGATTTCGTGTTGTCTGCAGTGTTTTTCTTGCAACGCGCCACGCTCGGCGGACGGCGGAATTTAGCCTTGGCCCAAAAAGCATTCCGACTTTTTGCCCTGGCTCGACAACCTTGGCGCCAGTGAAGGCGCATGCCGTGGATGAAAGCCACTGCACTGCGCTGGACGACAAGGACTGCCAGACTACGCCCAATCTCGGTTGCAGTCGGATTATCGATCCGAAACCAAATAACACACCGTGGCTGCACAAGGCCCGGACATCGACCCGCACATGTCGGCGGCGCGCATTCGACAGATCCATCACACAGGAGACGACCATGGCTAAAAGTCAGAAGCGCAGCAATCGGGAAGCCAAGAAGCCGAAAGCGATCAAGGCGCCAGTAGAAGCAGCGGCCCCCATTGGCATTATCAGCAAGCAGGCCCCGGCGCGCCCGTTCGGCGGTTCTAAGAAGCGCTGAGGCGTTCGATGGGCATCAAGAATACGGAATCGCTGGGCGGCAGAACCACGGAATCACTGGTGACGTTCCAGCATCCGTTCACCTTGTCCGCGCTCGACGCCGAGCAACCGCCCGGCACCTATCGGGTGGTGGTCGACGAAGAGGAAATCGTCGGCCTGTCCTTTCTGGCCTACCGGCGCGTCGCCACCACGTTTCACATCCCTTCGGTCGAAACGTCAAAATACTCTCGCCAGGTGTTCACAGTGGATGCCGATGAACTGGAAGCGGCGATCAGCGCCGATCACTGATCGATGCTCATCGCCCAAGCCAAGGAATAGAAAATGAAATATCTGGGAAGCACGTCCGGGACCGGCATGCTGTTGTGCGACGGCGTTGCCTATGCCGATGCGACCTACGAAATCGAAGGCTTCATGCGCATCAAGGGCCAAATGAGCGGGACCGGCGAAATCGGTCTGGAGCCGGGCCTTGCCACCGGGGCGATTGCCCACAAGGACCTGCAACTGCGGATCGCCGATGGTCAGGTCATTGACCTCGCGGTCGCCGACACCAAGAAACGCACACCGAACCGGATTCTGGTCGATATCTCCGGCGCCCTTCCCGCTTCAGGCGCCTGGCGCAACTAGCGCAAGCCTGCGGGTCTTTCCGGCACAACTGCCGACCAGTCTTCCCACGCAACACCCACACCTCAAGCACCCTGCCCCCACGACCGGCCTCTGACCCGGACGTTTCTCAGGATGGGCACACCACGCACGAACAGTCACGGAACGTGGTGGCCAGAAAGCCAGCCATGCTCTCGATTCCCGTTCTTTTCTCGCAATTTCATCATCATTCCACGCCGTGGAATGATCCGGCGCCAGTGCGCCAGGAATTGTTTGGGATCGATCGCCTTGAATTGCATGCCCGGACGCTGGCGGCAGCGCAACCTGTCACCTTGGCGTCTCCGAAAGTGCCATCGCTTCATTCCCGCCTCAACGAGAACGCCCGGGTGCTGCTTTCGGCCTACCGCGCCAGCGCTAGGGAAATTGAGGCCGACCGCCTCGTCGTGCCCGCAGCAGAATGGCTGCTCGACAACTACCATCTGGTCGAAGAACACGTCCGGGAAATTCGCGATGATCTCGCGCCCGGCTATTACCGGCAGTTGCCGAAACTGGCCGGCGGCCCATTTGCCGGTTATCCGCGCGTGTTCGAGCTGGCCTGGGCCTTCGTGGCCCACACCGACAGCCATTTCGACCCCGAAATGCTCAGACGGTTCGTCTCCGCATATCAGGGTGTCCAGCCGCTGACGATTGGCGAGCTCTGGGCCATTCCCATCACGCTGCGCATCGTTCTCATCGAAAATCTGCGCCGCCTGGCCGATCAGATTACCGCCGGACGGCAATCGCGTGGCGAGGCGGACGCACTGGCGGACCGCGTTTTGATTGCCGGACTCTCGCCCGATGTGGTGATCGCCAGCATGGCGTCCGCGCCTTTGCCGGAACTGTTCGCGGCGCAATTTGCCAAGCGCCTGCGCGACCATGATTCCGCCGATACCCCGACACTGGTCTGGCTCGAGGAACGTTTGGCCGGACAGCATTCTTCCATTGACGATGTTGTCATTCATGCCCAGCAGCGCCTCGGCGCCTCGAACGTCACGGTGCGTAACATCGTCACCAGCCTGCGTCTCATCTCCGATATCGATTGGGCAGATATTTTCGAAAGCGTCAGCCTGGTGGATGCGCGCCTGCGCGATGAAAGCCAGTTCGCCAATATGGATTTCGCGACACGCGATCTTTATCGCGGCGCGATCGAGGAATTGGCACGCGGATCTGCTCTCAGCGAGATCGAAATTGCTGGCATGGCGTCAAGGCTTGCATCCGGTGTCAACCTGACGTCTCCCGACAGTCCCAATCGCTTCCGCCTCGCCGACCCAGGCTATTTCCTGATCTCGGATGGCCGACACCTTCTGGAGCGCCAGATCGAATTCAGGACTCCCGCGCATCTGCTGATCCGCCGGTTCAATATGCGGCTCGGCATTGGCGGCTATGTCGGCAGCATCATGCTGATCGCGGCCCTGTTGCTTGGTCTGGCCTTTTGGGCGCTCGGCATCTCTGCCTTCGGCTGGGCGATGCTTCTGGCACTCGCCGCCTTCATCCCCGCCACCGAAGTTGCAACCGCTTTCGTCAATCGCGCCGTCACCTGGAGTTTTGGTGCGGCCCGGCTGCCGGGTCTTGAACTCAAGGACGGCGTCCCCTCGTCACTGCGGACCGTGGTCGCGGTTCCAAGCCTGCTCGGCAGCAAAAGCGATCTGCTCGACCAGATCGAGCAACTCGAGGTTCACTACCTGTCCGGCGCGGATGGTGATCTTACCTTCGCACTTCTGCTCGATGGTCGCGATGCCGACACTGAAACACTCACCGGCGAGGACACGCTTTTATCGGAGGGCCAGACGGCAATCGACCGGCTCAATACGCTCCACGGGCCGGGCCCGGCGGGGCCGCGGTTTCTGCTGCTGCACCGGCGCCGACTGCTCAACACCGCCGAAAACAAATGGATGGGCTGGGAACGCAAGCGCGGCAAGCTTCACGAGTTTAACCGGCTGCTGAGGGGCGCAACCGACACCAGTTTCGTAACCGCGGACGGCAGTGTTCCGGCCGTGCCCGAGGGGGTCCGCTATGTCATCACGCTCGATGCCGACACACGGTTGCCGCGCGACACTGCGATCAAGCTGGTGGGCAAAATGGCCCACGCGCTCAACCAGCCCCGGTTCAGCACTGACCTGCAGCGTGTCATCGGCGGCTACGGCATTCTGCAACCGCGCGTGACGCCGTCTCTGCCGGTCGGAAGCGAAGGCTCGCTCTATCAGCGGGTGTTTTCGGCGCCCGGTGGCATCGACCCCTATGCGGCCGCGGTTTCTGACGTCTATCAGGACCTGTTCGGCGAAGGCTCGTATACCGGCAAGGGCATTTATGACGTCGATGCCTTCGAGGCGTCGCTGGCCGGACGGATTCCGGAAAACACGCTGCTGAGCCACGACCTGTTCGAGGGCATTTTCGCGCGCTCCGGCCTTGCCTCTGACATCGAGGTGGTCGACGAATTTCCCTCGCGATACGATGTCGCTTGCCAGCGCCAGCACCGCTGGACGCGCGGCGATTGGCAATTGCTGCCCTGGGTCTTGGGCTGGCACGGCAAAACCCGCTCCATCGGCGCTGTCGGCCTCGCCAAGATCCTCGACAATCTCAGGCGGTCGCTTTTCGCGCCGGCGCTGTTGCTGACCTTGGGACTGACCTGGCTGTTGCCCATGCCGGCAGCCCTCATAGGCACGGCACTTGTCCTCATCGGCTTGGCATTGCCGGCCTTTTTTGCGCCCTTCTTCTCGCTTTTTCCGCAACGCGCTGGCATCCGGCTCGACAGTCACTTCCACGCCCTCGGCGTGGAGATAAAGCTGGCGGCACTCCAGACCGCTTTATCCGTCGCGTTTCTGCCAGATCAGGCCTGGAGGATGGGCGATGCCATCCTGCGATCGCTGGTCCGTCGCTATTTCACCCACACCCATCTCCTCGAATGGACGACGGCGGCGCAATCCGCCGGCGGCCGACGCCTTGACGCCAAGGGTTTTTATCAGTCCATGGCAGGTGGCCTGGGACTCGGTCTGGGCGTTGCCATCGGCGCCGTTGTCTTTGCGCCAGCCTCCCTGCCGATTGCCCTCGCCTTTGCTCTTCTGTGGAGCCTCGCGCCGGCGATAGCTCTGTGGACGAGCCGCGCCCCGACGCCGGCACAAGACCAGATCCTCTCACAGGACGACACGCAGAAGCTGCGGCTGATTGCGCGGCGAACCTGGCGGTTTTTTGAGACCTTCGTGACGCCGGCCGACAGCATGCTGCCGCCGGACAACTTCCAGGAAGACCCCAATCCGGTCGTCGCCCACCGCACCTCGCCAACCAATATCGGGCTTTATCTTTTGTCCGCCATCGCAGCCCATGATTTCGGCTGGGCAGGCAGGATCGAGACGGTGGAACGGCTGGAAGCGACATTTGCCAGCCTGCGCCGCCTCAAGCGGTTCAAGGGCCATTTCTACAACTGGTACGAGACCGAGGGGTTGCGCGTTCTCGACCCCGCCTATGTGTCCTCGGTTGATAGCGGCAATCTCGCCGGCCACCTGATTGCAGTGTCCGCTGCCTGCCGGGACTGGATCGAAGCCTCGCCGGACAGCACTGCGCGATCAGGCATACTCGACGACCTGGAATTGGCGTACCAGGCCCTCGAATCCTCTCAGATTTCCTCCCCTGACGCTGACAGCCTCGGCGCACTTCTGACCAGTATCCGCACCCTGCTGGATGGCGTGCAGGACCTTGAGGCGATTTCGGCAAGACTTCTGTGGTCCGCGGACAAGGCGGCGAGCCACGCCAAAGCCATGCTGCCGCCATCTGAACACGGCACCATACCCGAGCTCGTGTTCTGGACCGAGGCGCTGGCTGCTGCGGTCCGCGCCTTCGAACGTGACCGCGAGTCATCTGATGGTGCCTCGTTGGACATGGCGCGGCGGCTGCAGGCGCTTGCCGATGAAGCGCGCACCATGGCGCTGGCGATGGATTTCGCCTTCCTGTTCGACCAGGAACGGCGCTTACTCTCGATCGGCTATTCGCGTGCCGACAACAGCCTCGACAAGAACTGCTACGATCTGCTGGCCTCCGAAGCACGTCTGGCAAGCCTTTTCGCCATCGCCAAGGGCGATGTGTCGACGCGCCACTGGTTCCGGCTTGGCCGTACGTCAACGCCGCTCGGCAACGGGTCGGCGCTGATCTCCTGGTCCGGTTCGATGTTCGAATATCTCATGCCGGCATTGGTGATGCGCGAGCCCGCCGGCAGTCTGCTGAGCGAAACCAATACGCGGATCGTTGCCCGGCAGCAAAGCTACGCCCATGCACTCGGCATTCCGTGGGGCATCTCGGAATCCGCCTACAATGCCCGCGATATCGAGTTCACCTACCAGTACTCGAATTTCGGCGTTCCCGGACTTGGATTGAAGCGCGGCCTCTCCGAGAACAGGGTGATCGCGCCCTACGCCAGCGGACTTGCCGCAATGATCGATCCCGTCGGCGCGCTCAGGAACTACACCCGCATGGCCACCATGGGCGGCTCCGGCCCCTTCGGGTTTTACGAGGCGCTCGATTTCACCCGCGCCCGGGTCCCTGAAGGACAGGATGTGGCCGTGGTGCACAATGTCATGGCGCACCATCAGGGCATGACCGTGGTTGCCATAACCAACACGCTTCTGGACGGACGCATGCGCGAACGGTTCCACAGCGATCCGCTGATCATGTCGAGCGAACTGCTGTTGCAGGAACGCACGCCGCGCCATGTGGCGATCGATCATCCCCGCGCCGAGGAAGTGAAAGCCTCGGCCAGCGAAATGCGGCGCAAGGCGCATGTTGTGCGGCGTTTGCAGGCCCCGTTTGCCGGTCCTCCGATCACCCATCTTCTGTCGAACGGGCACTATTCGGTGATGCTGACGGCAACCGGCGGCGGCTATAGCCGCTGGGGAGACATTGCGGTCACCCGCTGGCACGAAGACGCCACCCGCGACGCATTCGGCTCGTTCGTTGTCCTCAAGGACACACACTCCAAAACGACCTGGTCGCCAGCCGGCACGCAGTCCGGGCCGACGCCAAACCGACAGGACGTGCGTTTCGCCGAAGACCACGCCGAATTCAGCCGTACGGACGGATCGCTGACATCCAGCATGGATGTGCTGGTGTCGGGCGAGGACGACAGCGAAGTCAGACGGATATCGCTCACCAATTCCGGGCGCAAACCCCGCGAGATCGAGGTGACCTCCTACGCCGAGCTTGTGCTGACCTCGGCGCTTGCCGACGCCGCTCACCCCGCCTTTGCCAAAATGTTCGTCGAAACCGAATACCTGCCGGAACTCGAAGCCATCGTCGCGACGCGGCGGCGACGTTCGCCGTCCGAGCCGGAAATTTGGGCGGCACATTTCGCCATTGTCGAAGGGGAATTAACTGCCACTCCGCAATATGAAACGGATCGGCTGAAGTTCCTCGGGCGCAACCGATCCTTTGCCAACGCCAAGGCATTTGCCAAAGATCAGTCGCTTTCCAACACGGTCGGCACTGTCCTCGATCCAGTCTTTTCGCTGCGGCAACGGGTCCGGATCGCGCCGGGCGAGGTGGCGCGCATAGCCTTCTGGACCGTTTTGGCATCCTCGCGCGCCGAGCTGATCGACCTCATCGACAAGCACAATGACCGCAATGCCTATGACCGGGCCAAGACCCTCGCCTGGACCCAGGCGCAGGTGCAGTTGCACCATTTGAACATCGGCTCGGATGAAGCTGCCGATTTCCAGCGCCTTGCCGCACCGGTTCTTTATGCTGACGCCCGGTTCAGGCCGCCATCCGCGGCCATCACCGCCGGCGCCGGGCGGCAATCCGCGCTTTGGTCAATGGCGATTTCGGGCGACCGGCCCATTGTCCTGTTGCGCATTTCGGACATCGAAGATCTGCCGCAGGTCCGCCAATTGCTGCGTGTGCACGAATACTGGCGCATGAAAGGGCTCGATACCGATCTGGTTGTCCTCAACGACCGGTCCAGTTCCTATGTGCAGGACCTGCAGTCGGCCATCGAAGCCTCCATGCGCTCCAGTCAGGCAAAGCCGCGTTTCGGCGACAAAAACCCCAAGGGCAGCGTCTACCTGCTCCGGACTGATCTGATTGGCCGCGAGGCCCGGGCCTTGCTCCTGTCGGTGGCACGCGTGTCTCTGGTTGCCCATCATGGATCACTTGCCGACAAGCTGGCGCGGCTACCCGTGCCGAAAACCGTGCAGCCGGTGGCGCCAAGAAGCGCAAGGGCAAACCCGGCGTCTGAACCTGCCGGCTCGTTTGCCGGGCTCGAGTTTTTCAACGGGCTTGGTGGATTCGACAAGAACGGCACCGAATATGTCACCGTCCTTGATAGCGGCACCGACACACCGGCGCCGTGGATCAATGTCGTCGCCAATCCCGGCTTCGGCTTCCAGGTCTCGGCGAGTGGCGCCGGCTATGCCTGGGCCGAGAACAGCCGCGACAACCAGTTGACACCCTGGTCCAACGACGCGGTGGCCGATCCCTCGGGCGAAGCCATCTACATAAGGGACGAAGACAGCGGCGCGTTGTGGAGCCCCACTGCCCAGCCGATCCGGGACGCAGGCACCTATGTCGCCCGCCACGGCTTCGGTTACAGCCGGTTCGAGCACGCCGCCGACGGCATTTCCGCCGATCTGCTGCAATTCGTGCCGCTGGCCGATCCGATACGGATATCCCGGCTTCGGCTGACCAACACGTCCGGGCGCGTGCGGCATCTGTCGGTGACCACCTATGCGGAATGGGCGCTTGGCACTGCGCGAAGTGCGTCGGGCGCACTCATCATCAGCGAACGGGATGCGGAATCCGGCGCCCTGTTTGCCAGCAAGCCCTGGAACACCGCATTCCCGGACCGCGTAACCTTTGCCGATCTTGCCGGACATCAATCGGAATGGACTGCCGACCGGACCGAGTTCATCGGCCGGCTTGGCGGGCTCGATCACCCCGCCGCCCTCACAGGCACGAAGCCACTGTCCGGAGCTACGGGCGCCAACCTCGACCCCTGCGCCGCACTCAAACAGAAGATCGTCCTCGGCGCAGGCGAGAGTATCGAGATCGTTGCATTTCTGGGGCAGACCACATCGGTCGACACGGCACGCGCCTTGATCGAGCACTATCGTAGCGCCGATCTCGATGCGATCATGGCAGACGTCACCCAACACTGGTCGGACGTTCTCGGCACGGTTCAGGTCAAAACGCCGGACCGGGCCATGGACATCATGCTCAATGGCTGGCTGCTCTATCAGACGCTGGCCTGCCGTATCTGGGCGCGCTCGGGGTTCTACCAGGCGAGCGGGGCCTATGGCTTCCGCGACCAGTTGCAGGATGGCATGGCGCTGACCTCTGCCCGACCGGTCGAAACGCGTGGGCATATCCTGCGCGCTGCTGGCCGGCAATTCGTTGAGGGCGACGTGCAGCATTGGTGGCTGCCCCATTCCGGACAGGGCGTGCGCACGCGCATCTCCGACGACCGCGTCTGGCTGGGGTTCGCCACTGCCAGCTATATCGGCGTGACCGGAGATACGGCCATTCTCGACGAACAGGTGCCTTTCCTTGAAGGACAGCACCTCAATGACACAGAACATGATGCGTTTTTCGAGCCGCACCTGTCGGCCGACTCCGCCAGCCTGTTCGAACATTGCGCGCGCGGACTCGATCAGTGTCTCGATCTGACTGGCGCCAACGGACTGCCGCTGATCGGCACTGGTGACTGGAATGACGGCATGAATCGTGTCGGCGAAAACGGTGAAGGGACGAGCGTCTGGCTCGGCTGGCTGCTGGTCCGCACCATCGCGCTGTTTGCCCCCTTCGCCGAGGTTCGCGATCCCGAGCGCGCGGCGCGCTGGACATCGCACGCGGCGCGCGTACTTGCAGCACTTGAGAGCACGGCTTGGGACGGCCAATGGTATCGGCGCGCAACATTCGACGATGGGTCCTGGCTGGGGTCCGCCGAAAGCGATGCCTGCCGGATCGATTCCATCGCGCAGTCGTGGGCGATGCTGTCGGGAGCAGCGGACAAGGCCCACGCAAAAGCGGCAATGGCGTCGCTGGAAAGCCACCTGATCCGGAAGGACGATGGACTGGCGCTGCTGTTCACCCCGCCATTCGACGAAGCGACCGCCCGCGATCCGGGCTACATCAAGGGTTATCCGGCAGGTCTCAGGGAAAACGGCGGGCAATACAGCCATGCCGCCATGTGGGCGATCTTGGCCTTTGCCGAACTCGGCGCAACCGAGAAGGCCCATGCGCTGTTTGCCCTCGTCAATCCGATAAATCATGCGCAGACGGCATCAGCCGTCGATCGCTACAAGGTGGAACCCTATGTCGTGGCCGCCGATGTTTATTCGGTTGCCCCCCATATCGGGCGCGGCGGCTGGACCTGGTACACCGGCTCGGCGGGCTGGATGCAGCGGGCAGGCATCGAAGGCATCCTCGGCATTCACCGCGAGGGCGATGAACTCACCATCATCCCCTGCATCCCGAAGGGCTGGCCAGGCTTCGAGGCAAGCATCAAACTTGATGACTCTGTCTTTGGCATCCGCGTTGCCCAGAACGCCGCAACGAAGCGAACAAGGCGCAATATTGTTCTGGATGGCCGGAATTTGCGCCCTGGAAAAGGCGGCGCGGTACGCGTCAAGCTCGATGGTTTGCCGCACCAACTCGAGATCGAACTGTGAATCCGCTTACGATTGCGCGTGCCTAATCAGTCAGTTCGGCAGGAAGAGTGCCCTTGCGGAAAAGAACGACCGGCTCGTCATAGCAATCGGTCTCGACATCGATATCCTGAGAGAAGGCCACGACTCCTTCGCGGACCATCGACAGGCGCTCGGCGGTGGCAATAGCGGCTTCCGCTGTGCGAGCAGATTGCTGCTGGTCGGCAACAAGTGTTCGTCCCTTCATGCGGAAACTCTGAACTCCGTACCTGATGGTCATGTCGGCCTCAAATGCCAAAACACAGACTAGCACGCATGCTCGAGTCGCTGGCAGAATTCGGCGGGGGTCGTCCTTTTGCTGCACAAGGACTCTACAAGTGACCAGGTGACGACAGCATTGCCCGACGGACGCCATTCCATACCCTTGCGGCGAAGCTTTTGAGGGACAGGCGGCGGCAAGCAAGCTTCAGCGGCAAGCAACATCTAGATCGGAGACATGAAAATGCCGCCTTGGCGGTTTGCATCGGACTTGCCAAAGACCGCAATCTCAATCGACTAAATGTCCGCTGCTATCATTTGCTCCCCGAAAGCTGCCAGTCCGCTGACGGCCCCAATGAGGCCGTTGCCTTCCGGGCGCCAACGGTGGAAATGGGGCCGCAACCAGACTGGCCGCTTTGGGGCGCGAAAACGACAAATGCGGACAATCATCCAACGCACGCAAATGGGGAATTTCCCAGCTAGATCGCTTTTGCACCACTGCATGGAGCTTCAAGCGCATTTCCGTCTCAGCACGTTGCGCGCGAGTGTTATGCGGTGAGCTTATTTGATTTCCGTTGTCGAGAAGCTCCTCGCGATCCCCTCCATGATCCAGTCCGATACTGAAATGGGGAGGAACTTCTGAGCCGCTATCGATAGGCGCAATTGCCACGGGAAAATGCACTGTGGCGCACCGCGCGCCACGTCGCGTGCAATGCGTCGCGCCGCTTTTTCGGCAGACCAGCAGAACGGTCGCGCCATGTTGAGCGACTGGCTCATTGGGGTGTCGATGAAACCCGGCAAGACATTGGTGACCCGCACGCCGTGTTGCCGCACGAGCCGGCGGAGACCATCACCATAGATCTGAACAGCAGCTTTCGAGGCGCAATAGGCTGGCGATTGTGGCATGCCGATCATTGCCTGGATCGAGCCGACAAGCACCAAGTGACCATGCCGGCGTGCGGCCATGCGCGAAAGCAGCGGCGTAACCGCGTTGATGACACCGAACGTATTGGTCGAAACGATGTCTCGCGCCAATTGTCCGGATTCACCCATTGGCGGCGCAACGACGGCTGCGCCGCCAAGACCAGTGCTGGCAATCAAGATGTCGACGGGAAGTGCGTCGTCTCTTGCTGCGAGCCAAGTTTCGGTCGCCTCGGCATCGGTCACATCGAGAAATTGAGCATCAACCGTGGCGCCCTTGCTGCGACACGTGGTCTTTACTTGCCCGAGGCGTTCGGTATTGCGCCCTGACAGTGACAGCGTGAGACCTGGCGCGGCATAGTGTTCTGCCAGAGCCCGACCAAGCCCACCGGTCGCGCCGGTGATGGCAATGTGAGATGGGATTCGCCCGGAAATCTGTCCGTACATGTGCTTGCGCCCACCCCATTTGGGCCGGTCCGAATTCGGAAATGTCACCGCGGCGGCGTGTGCTGCGACACTATGCCGGGTGGGTTCAAGATGTACAACAAGCGCGTGGTATCCCCGCTTGCTTGACGTTTGCTTCCTTGCCTCGATAGCCTCCGGCAATGGTGAGATTGCCGGCCAAATCTGTTCACATGAGGCCACGCATGTCTTGATCGGACAATCCACTGCGGGCTGAGTCATCCAACGCGATGACTGTGGAGGTTCGGACGACATGACGATCGCGATGGTTCCAGCAAATGCTGGAATGGAACTAGAGACATTCATCGGGTTGCCGGTTCGTCTGTACGCGGCTTATTCGGACTTTGTGCCGCCGTTGAAGATGGATCGAGAGAGCGTTCTTCATCCGGACAAGGCCGCGTTTTTCAAGCACGGCAAAGCCCAGTACTGGCTCGCCTATCGAGACGGGAACCCTGTTGGCCGCATATCTGCGCAGATCGATTTTTCTCAGCCGCCGGGCGTTTTCGACGATGCTGGCCTGTTCGGGTGCATTGATGCGATCGACGACCCGGCTGTAACCCGGGCGCTGTTCGAAACAGCGGAAGCCTGGTTGCGCGCCGAGGGATGCAGCCGAGTCATGGGACCGTTCCTGCTGTCGATCAATGGCGAGCCGGGCCTGCTGGTCGATGGTCGCGACGAGCCTCCGCTGGTCATGGTGCCCTGGCATCCGGTCTATCTCGAGAGGCATCTTTTAGCCCACGGCTTCGCGCCGGCGCACGATCTGCACTACTGGCGTCTCGACGATCTGACGACAAAGCTCGCGGCGCTTCACAAGCGACAGCGGACCGGCAACCGTTTTAGCGATCTCGTCGTGCGCAAGGTCGACATGAAAAACCTGCCGCGCGACCTGGAAATCATGCGGACCATCTATAACGACGCATGGAAGAACAACTGGGGTTTCGTGCCACTCGAGAAGGTCGATCTCGACGCAATCAGCACCGATCTCAAGCCTTTCGTGAAGCCGGAGTTTGGCTTCATCGTTGAAAAGGCTGGCGAACCAATTGCGACGGCGATGATCGTTCCAAACCTGTTCGAGATCACGCACGATGTCGGCGCAAACCCGTCACTGTTGGGATTCATGAAACTTGGTCTGCGCACGCTGTTCCATGAGTTTCACACCGGCCATGCCATCATTCTCGGCGTGAATTCCGAATTTCGGCATTCGGTCGGTGGCGCCATGATAGCCATGACGCTCGTGAACGAGATAGTTGAACGCTTCGCCGATCCGAAGCATGCGTCCGGCTGGTTCGAAGCTGGCTGGGTTCTTGAAGACAACCTGCCGCTTCAGAAGATCCTTGAGACCTATGGCTTTGAGAAAAAGCGCACCCTCAGATTGTTCGAAAAGAGCCTCGACGGTGCGTAGTCTGATCGTGTCTGAAATTGCCCCTACTCCCAAATCCTGCCTTTCTCCCGAAGAGGAAACCAGCATGGCGCACTTGCCGCAGGCGGGAGAGGAAAAACATGCCTAGACTATTGTCTGATGAAGGGCGTGGCGGCGCTCATGCGGACACCTAGACATGACTTCATGCGGCAATTGGGGGATTTCGACAGAACATGAAGCGCGACACCTTTGGCAGCACTTCCTATGAGCCGATAGCCATCGTCGGCATCGGTTGCCGCTATCCGGGAGGAATTGTCTCGCCCGACACTTTCTGGGATTTTCTCATGCGCGGCGGCGATGGCACACGTGAAGTGCCGGAAAGCCGCTGGAGCCTCGATCGGCACTATGACCCGGAGCGCGGCAAGCCCGGAAAGCTCTATGCCAAGCGCGGCGGCTTTCTCGACAACGTCACTGGTTTCGACGCGCAGTTCTTCGGCATCTCGCCCCGCGAAGCCGCCTATATGGATCCGCAGCAGCGTCTCCTGCTTCAGACGACGTGGGAAGCCTTTGAGGATGCAGGCATCCCGGCGACCAGTCTGGAGCACCACAAGGTGGGCGTGTTCATCGGGCTGTTCACGCACGATTACGAAAACCTGCACATGCGGACAACTGAGCGGCACCTGCAGTCGTCGCATTCGGCAACTGGCATGTCGACAACCATCTCGGCCAATCGCCTGTCCTATGCCTTCGATTTCATGGGGCCGTCGATGGTCATTGACACGGCCTGCTCGTCCTCACTTGTCGCCACGCACCTTGCCTGCCGTGCGCTGCAATCGGGCGAAGCGGAGATCGCGGTCGCCGGCGGGGTCAACCTCCAGCTTGCACCCGAGATGACCATGGCGCTCAGCAACGCTTCGATGCTCGCACCCGACGGGCACAGCAAGAGCTTTGATGCGCGCGCCAACGGCTATGCCCGTGCCGAAGGTGTCGGCGTTGTTGTGCTCAAGCCTTTCGAAAAGGCCGAGGAGGACGGCGATGCCATCTATGCGGTCATCGCCGGCAGTGCCGTCAACCAGGATGGCCACAGCGCCGGCATTACGGTTCCGAACGGTGACGCTCAGCAAATCGTCATACGCGACGCATTGGCCAATGCCACTCTCTCTGGCGCCGACATTTCCTACGTGGAAGCACACGGCACCGGTACGGCGGTCGGCGATCCGATCGAGACTAGTGCTCTCGGCTCGGTTCTGGCTAACGATGCACCGCAGCGTGATCCGTGCGTCATCGGTTCGGTCAAAAGCAATTTCGGCCATGCAGAATCGGCGGCCGGCGTGGCCGGGCTGATCAAGGTCGCGCTCATGCAGCGCCACGGCCGCATCCCGGCCAATCTGCATTTTGAAACGCCCAATCCTGCTATCGCATTTGACAAATTGCGGCTGAGGGTGCCGACGGCCTCCGAGGACTGGCCGGCCAACGCCGACGGTCAGCGGTTCGCCGGTGTCAACTCGTTCGGCTTCGGCGGCACAAACGCCCATGTCGTTGTCGCGCGTGCGCCGCAATCCACTGTTCTGGAGAAAAAGCCAGAAACCCACGGCGCCACCATGCTCTGCCTGTCGGCGCGGGGCCAGGCGGCGCTCGGCCAGAACGCCGCCAATCTATCGGCATTCCTCAGGTCCGACGCCGCGGCAGCGCTGGATCTCGACGATATCGCTGCCGAACTCGCTCTTGGCCGTGCCCATCTAGGTGACCGGCTCGTCGTTGCGGCAAAAGACCGGGAACAGGCGACCGAACTTCTCGACGGCTTTGCAGCGGGCAACCGTCAGCAGGGCGTCGTGTCGGGATCCGCCAGCACGCCGGGACGTCTGGCATTCGTGTGCTCCGGCATGGGGCAGCAATGGTGGGCCATGGGGCGCGGTCTCATCGCTTCGGAGCCGGTCTTTGCAGCTAAAATCGCCGAAATCGATGAGCAGTTTGCCGCGCTCTCCGATGACACTCGACTGGCGCGATTGTTCGAGATGGATGAAGAGTCATCCCAGATCAATCGGACCCAATATGCCCAAAGGGCGATTTTCGCCGTGCAGGTCGGCTTGTCGGCTCTGTGGGAGTCGATCGGCCTTCATCCTGATTTCGTCGTCGGTCACAGCGTCGGTGAGGTCGCCGCGACCCATATCGCCGGCGCGCTGTCGCTTGAGGATGCTGTCCTGACCAGCTTCCACCGCAGCCGGCTGCAGGCCCGGCTTGCAGGTCGAGGCGGCATGCTTGCTGTCGGCCTTTCCCGAGCGGAAATCCTGCCTTACCTCGCGGGTATCGAAGACACGGTTTCCCTTGGCGCAATGAACAGTCCGGGCAGCGTCACGCTCGCCGGCGACACGGCCGAACTTCAAAAGCTCTGCAACCGGTTCGAAAACGAGCAGATCTTTGCGCGCATGCTCAATGTCGAGCTACCGTATCACTCGCCCGTCATGGACGAGATCGCGCCGGAATTCCGCCAGGCGCTGGAGACCATTTCTCCCAGGCAGACCCGAATCCCGCTTGTCTCGACCGTCACTGGCTCGCTGATCGACGGAGAGGCGCTCGATGGCGAGTACTGGGCGCGCAATATCAGGAACCCGGTGAGCTTCCGGCAGGCCATGAAAGCATTGGCCGAAGCAGGGTGTACGCAATTCATCGAGCTGGGTGCTCACCCGGTTCTTGCGACATCGATCAGCGAATGCCTTGCCGCCGATGGCGTCAATGGAATGCCTGTCGCCTCGCTGCGGCGCAAGCAGGACGATGCAATCGTTTTCTGGTCTGCTGTAGGACAGCTTCACTGCGCTGGCCGCGACATCCGGTTCGAGCAATTGTTCAGACGCGGAGGGAAACGCCTCGATCTGCCGAAATACGCCTGGCAGAACGTCGATTTCTGGACGGAGTCGGTGGAATCTCACGTCAATCGAACCGGACGGGAAGCCGACGGGGTGCCCAAGGCGCATCCGCTGCTCGGCGACCGGCAGAGTGCACCGACTCCAACCTTCCGGGCAGAGATCGGGCTGGAACGTCCCAGTTACCTCAAGGATCACAGGGTCCAGGGCTCGCCGGTCTTTCCCGCTGCCGGATATGTCGAGGCGGCGCTTGCCGCCTGCAGGACACGGGCGGGCGAAGGCCAGCCACTGGCGCTCACTGCGGTCAAGATAGATTCAGCCCTGGTCCTCAGCGACAAACTTCCGAGCTATCTGCAGGTATCGCTCGACAAGGACGGCCGGTTCGAAATTCACAGCCTGACGGGTAAGCCGGGCGACCAGCACTGGATGCGCCACGTCACCGGAACGGCAACGCCCATTCCCGAAGCCGAGACACCTGTCGATATCGACTGGAGCGCCATCGAAGCGCGCCTTGCCGCGAGTGAGGATGGCGACGACTTCTACGCCCGTTTCGAGGGTACCGGACTTGGATACGGCCCGCGGTTCCGCAATATCGACGCGGCCTGGATCGGCGACGAGGAAGTGCTCGGCCATTTTGACGAGGCGGCGACGCCTGAGACGGAACGATCCGATTACCTCATCCATCCGGCTGTGCTCGATTCAACCTTTCAACTGCTTGCCGGCTTGCCTGAGGACGGCACCTTTCTGCCGGTCGGCATAGAACGGATCGTTCTGTTCCGGCCGAAACAGACCATCGCCTGGGCCTATATGCATCTCAACGAGCGGAGCAAGACACGCATAAGGGCGGATATTCAGATCGCCAATGCCGATGGCGATATCATCGCCTCGGTCGAGGGTCTCGTCTGCCAGCTTTTCGAGAATGCGGACAGCGCGGCGGATGCCGAAGACACCTTCCTATACGCCGACACCTGGGTGGAAACCCCTCTCGAAGCCGCCGATGGCGCGCCTGCCGGAACAGCGAGCATGCTCGATATCGATGCGCTCGCCGCCCGGTTGCAGACGCGATACCTGTCACAAGACCAAGAGAACCGACACCGCAACCACGTTATGGTGGCGCTGCCCCAACTCAATGCGCTGGCACTGTCTTTCCTGACCGATGCCCTGACCGAACTGGGCTGGCGCTGGGACGTTGCCCAGCCCTTCACCACCGATGCGCTCATGGCGTCGCTCGGCGTCGTGCCGCGCCATCACCGCTTCGTGTCCCGCATGCTCAAGCTGCTGGCGGAAACAGGCGTGCTCGCAGGCGAAGCCGATGGCTGGCGGGTCGTTCAGAAGCCGTCCAAAGACACCGCAGCGGAACGCTGGCGGGACCTTGTCCGCATTCACCCGGACTGCCACGCCGAACTGGTTCTGATCGAACGGTGCGGCGCCGCATTGACGCGCTTCCTGACCGGTGAGGATGATCCGCTTTTTGCCTTGTTCCCCAAGGATTGTCCGGTAGCCGAACAGCTCTATACGGACGCCCCCACCTTCAAGCCCTACAATTATATCGTCCGCGACCTCGTTCGCCAGACCGTCGCAAATCTGCCCAAAGGGCGGCGTCTGCGCGTTCTTGAAATCGGTGCGGGCACAGGCGGGCTTGCTGCCTATGTCCTGGCTATGCTCCCACCCGAACGCACCGAATATGTCTTCACCGATGTCTCCGAACGGTTTCTCGGCCAGGCGCGTCAACGCTTCCGCAACTACGCGTTTGTCCACTATGAAAAACTCGATATCGAAGCTAACCCGATCGGACAGGGCTTTGCAGCGGGAAGCTTCGATCTCGTGCTCGGTGGCGATGTCGTGCACGCGACGTCAGATGTCGGCGTGACCCTGTCGCACATTCAGGGGTTGCTCAGGCCGGGCGGCGCTATGGCCCTGATCGAGTCGACCAACACTCCGGTCTGGTTCGATTTCGTCTTCGGGCTACTGCCCGGATGGTGGGCCTTCACCGATAACGAAACCCGGCCTGATCATGCGACATTGCCTGTTTCGCGTTGGCTCGAAGTCCTTTCCGCCGCCGGTTTCGAGGCCGCAAATGCCATATCCGGCGAATTCGACGACTATGTCGATCCGCAAAGCGTGCTTGTTGCCCGCAAGCCCTTGCATTCGGAACCGGCAAGTCTATGGCGCTCCGCCAGCGCGCTTCCCGCCATTGATGCGCTTCGCACGGTGCTGGTGCTTGAAGACGGCGATGGCGTCGCTGAAGAGTTGGCGGCGCGCCTGGGCGATCTCGGCGTTGGCGCGCGTGTTCTTCCCGCCGGTGCGTCGCTGGATGATGGGCTTTTGTCGGCATCGATCGATCCCGGCGCCGAGTCCCAGCCGCCTGTTGTGGTTGATCTGCGCCATCTGCGCCAACCTGACGATACCGATCCTGTTGCGGCTCCGTCGCAGGACGCAACCAAGATGTGCACCGATCTTCAGGCGTTGGTGCTGACCCTTGCCGGCACTGTGAATCAAGGCCGTCCGGAACTCTGGGTCGTCACCAGCGGTGCCGAGATCATCGAAGGCGACACGCCCAATCTTGCCTGTGCGGCGGTCCGCGGCTTTGCCCGCTCGGTAATGAACGAGCACGCAGACGTCGACACCCGCCTTGTCGACCTTGGCAAGATGCCGCACGAGGACGAATTGGCCGCTCTGGCACGGGAGATCGTATCCGGCACGCGCGAACCGGAAATCGCCTTGCGCCAGGCACGCCGCTATGTCAGCCGCGTCCACCGTCATCAGGTCCTCCGAGAAACCGACGATCTTGAGACGCAGTACCGTTTGCACGCGACAGGGCGGCCAGCCCCGGAAGATCTGGCTTTCCACGAAGCCGATCTCGCCACACCTGGCCAGGGCGAAGTGCAGCTCCGGATTCGCGCGACAGGCGTCAATTTCAAGGACTACGCCCTTCATTCCGGGCTGGTCGACGTCGAGGCGGGCGAACTTGGCATGGAGGCCTCCGGCACCGTCCTGGCGACAGGGCCGGGTGTAACCGGCCTGGCGCCCGGCGATGACGCTTACGGCTTTGTCCACAATGGCATGGATTCGACAGTTAACGTGCCGGCCCGCATGCTGGTGAAAAAGCCGAAATCGCTAAGCTTCGAGGATGCGGCGGGAATACCGGTTGTGTTCTTTTCCGCCTACCACGCCCTCAAATATCAAGCGGGACTTCAGAACGGAGAGACGGTGCTCGTGCATACGGGCGCCAGCGGGCTCGGACTTGCCGCAATTGCCGTGGCGCGCTCGCTCGGCGCCAGGGTTCTGGCGACAGCAGGTACGCCGGAGAAACGCGCCTATCTCAAGGCGCTCGGCATCGGCTATGTCGGCGATTCCCGCAGCGCATCCTTTGCAGTCGAGGTTATGGACCATGTCGGCGGCAGCGGTGTTGACGTTGTTCTCAACACCCTCAATACCAAGCTCAACCTTCACAATTTCGAAATACTGACGCCCGGCACCGGGCGCCTGATCGATGTCGCCAATGTCCACTACGACGCCGAGATTTCCTACGGTCTGTTCGCCAGGGGACTATCTGTTTCCGGGTTCGACCTCGACATTCTGGCGCGTAAAAACCCGGCCTACGTCACGAAGGTTCTTGCCGAGATCGGCGAGCATTTCGCCTCCGGCGCTCTGACGCCGATTCCCTATCGCACAATCGCTATCGATCGCTTGTCCGAAGTGCTGCAAAGCGTGCGCAAGGCAAGTCATATCGGCAAGCTTGTCGTCTCCCACCGCGAAACCACGCTGCCGATTGTCCCACAATCCGGCGCCTTGGCACTATCGGACACGGCAAGCTATTTCATCAGTGGTGGGCTGACCGGTTTTGGATTGGCAACGGCGAGATGGCTAGCCTCCTGCGGCGCCCGTCATCTGGTGCTGGCGGGACGACGCGGCGCAAACACGCCGGAAGCGGCATCAGCGCTTGCTGATCTCAGGAAAGCAGGCGTCACCGTCGAAGCCGTGACTTGCGATGTCACGGACCGGGTGCAACTGGCGGGGGTCATTGATCGTTTCGGCAAGGATCTGCCGCCACTCAAGGGCATGGTTCACGGTGCCATGGTGTTGCGCGATGCCCCGATCCGCACCATGTCGCACGAGGACATCCACGCCGTTCTGGCCCCCAAGATCGACGGTGCCCTGTATCTGCATCAGCTCACCCGCGATCATAAGCTCGACTTCTTCATCTGCCACTCATCGATTTCATGTCTTGTCGGAAATCGCGATCAGGCCAATTACGCCGGCGCCAACAAATATATCGAAACGCTGATGGCTATGCGCCAGGCAGAGGGCCGGCCCAGCCTCGCCATAGGCTGGGGATCGATCGGCGGAACCGGTACCGTCGCCCGTGACAGGCAGATCATGGACGTATTTCTGCGGCAAGGCGTTTACACGCTGTCGCTCGACAAAGCCTGGGCGACGATCGCTCTGGGACTTGCCGAGGGGCATTCCTATCTCGGTGCCCTTGTCGCCGACTGGCGCAAGCTCGGCAAGTTCGCCCGGGTTGTCGCCTCGACGCCACGCTTCCGACTGGTTGCCGGATCGTCCGAAGGCGAGAAAAAGGCGTCCGGAAACGGTGAAGGCGAGGAGTCCGCTGCCGGTGCCACAGACAGCGTTGCGCAGGTCGTCGTCAGGGATATTGCCGGTGTGCTCGGCATGCGTCCGGAGGCGGTCGATGTGAGCAGGCCGTTGCCTGAACTCGGCTTCGATTCTCTTATGGCAGTCGAACTGAGCGTTGCCCTCGAACACTCGACCGGTCACGGTTTCAACCGCATGTCGCTCCTGCGCCCCGACCTGACCGCGGCCGAACTCATCTCCGTTGTCGAGGGTGAAGTGTCCGACGCTGCGCCATCGAATGGCGGCGGCACGCCGGCGGCCAACGGGGCCGGTAGGCCGGAACTTACCGCGCCGGCTTCAACCGACGCTTCGGAGGTCAACGTCGCCGACCTGAGTGACGCGGAAGTGGATGCGCTTCTGCATGAGCTTTCGGCGGGGGAGTGATATCTTGAACGACGAGCAAAAGGGCCTCTCCGGCCTCGGCGCCGACGAAAAGCGGCGATTGCTTGAGGAAATGCTGAAGCGGAAGGCGCGACCGGCTAACGCACCGAAGGCCAAAGGCTTTGTTTTTCCGCCCGAATATGCCGCGACGAAAAGGGCCTTCGAAAAGGCCGACGAAGCCGGCGTGGCAGACCTTTTCTATCATGGTTTTGATGGCATAAATGCCCATACCGCCACAATGGAGGGCAGGGAACTCGTCAATTTTTGTTCCTATAATTATCTCGGCCTGTCAGGCGACCCGCGCGTGTCGGCGGCCGCAAAGGCAGCCATCGACGCCTATGGAACCTCGGTTTCTGCATCGCGTCTCGTCTCGGGCGAGCGCCCTCTGCACGGGGCACTGGAAACCGCGCTGGCGCGCTGGATCGGGGTCGAAGCGGCCATCACATTCGTCGGTGGTTTCGTCACCAACGAAGACGTAATCGGCCATCTCATGGGACAGGGCGATCTGATCCTCTACGACTCTTTGATCCATGCGAGCGTCCAACAAGGCGCCCGCCTGTCGGGGGCGAGCGTGCTGCCGATTCCGCACAACAATCCGGCAGCGCTCGACACCATCCTGGCGCGGCGGCGCGGCGACCATCGACAGGTGCTGGTCGTCATCGAGGGCGTGTACTCGATGGATGGCGACACTCCCGATCTGGCCGCCTATGTCGACATCAAACGGCGACACCGGGCGCTACTGATGGTCGATGAAGCCCATTCCATGGGCGTTCTCGGCTCAACCGGACGCGGCCTGTCCGAACATGCCGGCATAGCGGCAACCGAAGTCGATCTGTGGATGGGCACGCTGTCGAAAAGCTTTGCCAGTTGCGGAGGCTATATCGCAGGCAACAGCGAGGTCGTCGCCTATCTGCGTCACACCGCGCCCGGCTTCGTCTACAGCGTCGGCATGGCGCCACCGCTCGTCGGTGCGGCGCACGAAGCACTCCGGCTAATGGAAGCCGAACCGCAGCGCATTTCCCGGCTGCATGAGCGCTCGGCGCAGTTTCACGCGCTGGCGAAAACCGCCGGCCTCGATCTGGGATCCGCCGACCCGAGGGCAGCCGTCGCGCCGGTCATGGTCGGTGCTTCGGATAAGGCAGCGCGGCTGTCGCGCCGGCTCCTGCGCGAGGGGATCCTGGCGTTGCCGATCGGCTACCCGGCCGTTCCCGAAGGCAAGGCGCGCCTGAGGTTCTTTTTCAGCAGCACTCACACACAAGACGAGATTTCCCGAACTGTCGCGGCAATAGCCGCCGCCATTCCGATGCTCTAGGACGGTGCGGGTTCGCATTATGGCTCCCGGAGCGGATGCCTTGGCCTTTCCGCGTACAGCCACGGCACCGCGACGGAATACCGGATTGCCTCAGCTGGATCGCATCTGCTGATTTGACCGGGAGTGGTGGCGGTGCCCACGCACTCGGTTTTGAGCTGTTTTGGTGACGATGCTCGTTCTCGGTGTTCAACGTGGCCATGATGCTTTGGTCTGCCTCAAGCGCGATGGGAGTGTGCTGTGCATCGTCGAGGCAGAGCGCGTGCATCGCATCAAGCAATGCTTGTCCCGGAACTCATTGGCGGCCTTGATGACGACGAAGGCCGGGCTGGTGATCAGCTCATGCGCCTTCAAGAGGCGATAGACCGAGGATTCCGAGACGACGTAGCCTTCGGTATCGGAGAAGGTCACCGCCGGTTCCCGAGGCGAGAGTTCCGGCCGATCCAGGGCCAGATCGATGATCCTTGATCGGACGTCCTCGGGGATGCGGTTCCACACCCGTTCAGGCCTTGTCCGACAATCCTTCAGGGCATCGACCCCGCCAGTCAGGAAACGATCGTATCAGCGGTTGACGGTGGCGCGGGGAATGCCGGGCTTTTCCAGTGTGCGCCGCGCCGGCCAGCCGCGTCTTGCCCTTCGGTCTGGCGCTCGGACCGATGGCGTGCTGGCGGCCTCAGTCCAGGAGTTCCTTGGATCAATTGTGGCAAAGGCTCTCCGCAATCCATTCACGTCGGCACAACGCGGCAATCGACTCCTCGCCACGCCGGTTTTCAAGAACCATCCTGTTCTTTTTTTTGGCCGAATGCTGCTTCCCGATCGCAAGGCGGATGTTCTTGATCACCTCCTCCGCAGGTGCCTCCGGTGCTCCGCTTTTCGTCTCATCTTCGTTCCTTCGTCACTCCGACGAGACCCAAATCCTCGTCAAATCGCAACCTCAATTCTGGGACATAGGCGCAGACGGGGAACAATGCCCGTCGTCGAAGCGTGCGCTTTTGACAAACCCAACATCAATCCCATGCAGCATGATTCTGAGATTGCGGATCCCACCGCTGTCATCGGAATAGGTTGCTATTCTCGGGCTTTTCACCTCCACGATGCCTTTGGTCAGTAGCAGGTGATCGCGCATCTCTTCGAACAGATGTCTGCGTATGGCTTGCATGTCCTTGTCGGACTGAATCATCTATTGCTTGGTCTCCGTTGCGAACAACGAAACCTTGCACACCGCGACTGATCTCTATTGTCGGTGCATAGCGCAAATCAGTCCAGGCGCCTTGGTCGTTCCCCAGCGTGTCATCGTGCGAGGCATAGACGTCATAGAGGAGAACATGCGCCATTCCCGCGGCGGTCATGAATGTGCGACGTGCGCCCAGTCGCGCGTTCCGATGGGCGTATTGGCCGCTCCGGCGCCGACCGGCTCGAGGTCACCCAGAAAGCAGTAGCCGGACGCGCGCGTCGAGATCGGCTTCCAGCCGCGCCCTATTCCAACTGGCGCGTCCTCTAAACATGTAGCCTTGTCTCATGTCGAACAGCAGAGCGGCGCGCTCTCGGGCCGGGAAGTCCGGCGGCAAGGTGCCCTTTTCGATCTCTCGCTCAAATCGGGCGGCGAGACGTTTTTCGGTTTCCTCCATCGCGTTGCCCACCCGCTCGGACACGCCGTCGACCTGTCCCAAAGTCGTCACCACGCTCGACGCCAGAAAGCAGCCTTTGGCGCCGCTTTCATGCTCGGTAGCGTGGTGTATCACTTCTTCCAGAAAGCCGCGCAAGGCCAACTGGATGTCGTCCTCTGCCTCCAGCGCAAGGAGAGGCGCGCAGCCGTAGGAGTTGGCGTAAAAGTCGATCGTTTTGAGATAGAGTTCGCGCTTGTCTCCGAACGCAGCATAAAGGCTCGGCCCCGTAATCCCCATCGCGCTCGTCAGATCGCGCAGCGAAGCCCCGTCATATCCTTTGGTCCAGAACACGAGCATCGCCTTGAGCAAGGCCTCGTCATAATCGAAGCCGCGAGGACGGCCTAATTTTTTTGTATCGTTCAATATATATTCCTTGACCGGCACGAGCTAGGCTGCATTATGTATCGATTGATATATAACTCAGCGAGCTCCAATGACCAATCAAAAACTTGCGGCCGGACAGGACTTTCCGGCAATCGATATTTCTGTGCTCAGCGGCGGGCGCCGCAGCCTCAAGACGCCACGCGACGGCTATGACTGGATGCTGACCGTTGTTTATCGCGGCAAGCATTGTCCGATATGCGGTCCCTACCTCGCAGAACTGAACGAATATGTGCCGCGCCTCAACGAACTGGGCGTCGATATCCTTGCCGTGTCGGCCGACAGCAAGGAGCGTGCCGAAGCGCATATGCGCGAAGTGTCTCCCGAATTCGACATCGGCTACGGCTTGACGGTCTCTCAGATGCATGAACTGGGGCTCTACATATCAGGGCCGCGACCTGGCCTCGACGTAGAAGGCCCCTTTGCCGAACCGGGTCTGTTCGTCATCAGGGATACCGGCATCCTGCAGATTGTCGACATCTCCAACGTGCCGTTTGCCCGACCCAGCCTGGAACGCATCACTGCGGGTATCGGCTACCTGCGTAGCAGCTACAGCGCCACAGACACGCCAATGCTCGGCGATTTCGTCGAACATCGTGGTGTGAACCCCTAGCTGGAAAGCAACCGGAGCAATACCGTGCGGCCGCATCGAAGAACCGATGCGGCCGTGTGTGCATGGGCCACATACCTCGTCATCTCCCCAAGCGAACGCAATGAGTACCCAACAGGCGGTCTTGACCTGCCTCCAGTTGTAGGCACCTAGCGACTCCTCCGTGTCAGCGCCGCACTGGCCATGTTGGCTATCGTGGCGGCGTCGAGACACGAGGCCACGCGATCCTCGCTTCTCAGATCGTAAAGGCCGTGATGTGAAGTGACCTTCGGAATCGCGATGATGAGCAAAAAGGCTCAGCCTGGAGACGAAAGAAAGGCGCCGCATGGCGCCATTCGATTTCCGTGCTCTTGAGCAATTTGGCGCGGCGGCCGCTTCTCGGGACTCGACCGTATCTCAAATTGTCCGCACAAACATAACAAGCACCAGCAAACGACTAGAGGCGCGCCAGCCAATCTCTCAAAAGTCTACCTTCACGTTCGAGCAGGCGAGGATCGCGAAAGCTCTGCGCCAGCAGCGACGCGCCCTGAAGCGAGGACTGCAGTTGCAGCGCCAGATCATCCGCAGCCCCGTCGTGCCCAAGGGCCCGGAACTGGTCCGCCATGTAGGCCATCGGTTCGGCGAACAGCCTGTTGGAGCGGGTACCGAGATCCCCGCCAGCCTTCAGCAGTTCGGCGCTGAGCGAACCCATCGGACAACCATAGCGCGCAACATTGGGGGCGCCTCGGACCGTCATCTCAACAAATGCGTTCAGCCGATCACGCGGTCCCGACAAGGTCTCGAGATGGGCGCGCAGGCGGGCCCATTCGCCCTCTCGCGTGTCGAGAATGGCATCGCCAATCTCGTCACGCGTTTTGAAGTAGTAATAGACATTCCCGAGTGGCACGTCCGCTTCCTTTGCGATGTCGGCAAGCGTCGTTTTTTCAAACCCCTGCCGATAGGCCAGCGTCACGGCCGCGTCGATCAGCCTTTGGCGTTTGGGTGTCCTGTTTTTTCCGTTCTGCGCCATCGTGCTGCCGTTCAAAATTCCATTCCGCGATCAAGCGCTCGATGCACGCTTGGGACCGACCAGTTTGCGCCCGGGAGGCCGGAGCGCCCAGGACGCCAACACGAGGAGGCCGATCACAATCGGAATGAGCAGAGACGGTGTGGCGCCTTGGACGACTAGCCGGGACACGATCGCTCCTATCACATCCATCATCATGCCTGCATAGGCCCATTCCTTGAGCCGGGCAAATCCTGGCACAAGGATGACTGCTACCGCGGCCAGCTTCGAAATGCCGAGGATATGCGCGAAGTAAGGCGGATAGCCCAACAAGGTCATGTCCGCAACGAAGTGCTCGTATTCGACCAGTAGTGCCACGGCGGGCCCGGCAAACAGCAGCGCCGCCAGCGCGGTTGCGATCCAGTACATCAGCGATCCGTTCATCGCATGTCTCCTTTTGGTTCAGCGTACGAACGTCGTGCTTTTGCGCATCATGTTTGCCGTCATCATCCGGACCAGCGACTGTGGAACCAATGCGTTGACGATCTGGAACATCAGCCCGGGCAGGTGGATCATCTTGTTGGCCTGTAACCCGGCCAGCCCGTCACTGACGGTCAATTGTGCCGAGCGCGGCTTGCTCGGCATATCGGAGCGCCGCAATCCCATCTTCTCGATGACCGGCGTCTCGGTCGGGGTCACGATCAGCACGGACAGATTGAGACCAAGTTTCTTGAATTCGGTATGCAGGCTCCGCCCAAGTGCGTTCACCAGCCCTTTGGGCGCGGCAGCGACCGAGTTGTAGGGCACACCGGAATCCGATCCGAGCGCCGAGATCAGCAACACGCCGCCGCGACCGCGCTTGGCGAAGCGACGTCCGAACTGATGGGTCAACACCAGATACGAGATGCCATTAAGCTGGGCGATCGAACGCAGATCGGATTGCTCAAATGATAGAAAATTGCCCGGTTGCCCCGAGCCGGCGTTGGAAACCAACAGGCCAACATCGAGATCCTCGGTCATTTCGACGACGCGCTGCTGGCCCTCTTCGGTAGAAAGATCCGCTTCAATCGTGCGGAAATCGATGCCGTAGCGCTGTTTGAGTTCAGCGCCGACCTTTTCAAGTGTGGCCTCACGTCGCGAAACCAGAACCAGGTTGAGTCCATTGGCGGCCAGCTGGCGCGAGAATTCTTGCCCAAGCCCCTGCGAGGCACCGGTGACTACGGCCCAGGGCCCGAATTTTCGGACATCGATCCGTGTAAAGGCATCTTCGGATTTCATATTGAGAGTCTCCAATTGAAGGATTTGAATTCGCTAACTGAGAAGTTGAATAAGGTGCCGCCACAGGATCAGGGCGTTGTCGGCGTCCAGGACACGAACGTGCGGCTCTTGCGCATCACTTCGCCGAACATCTTGCGCAGGGCATTGCCCGGCACGAGGACATTGACGAAGCGGAACAAGCGACCTGGAAGGATGATCATCTTGTTGCTTCGAAGGCCCATCAAACCTTCATAGACAACCTGCTGAATCGGCATCAGGCCGAAGCTGATATCAGAGCCCTGAAGCCCCAGCTTTCCGATTGCCGCTGTGTCGGTGAGCGGCACTGCCAGAACCGAAAGATTAAGCCCGAGCTTGGTGAACTCGTAATGCAGACTGCGGCCCAATGCATTGACCACGCCTTTGGCAGCCACCGCATGGGTGTGAAAGGGAATGCCAGTATCGACACCTAGCGCGGACACCAGAAGGACGCCGCCGTTCCGCCTACGCTGAACCATGCGCCGCCCGAATTCATGGGCCAGGATCATGTGCGACACGCCATTGAGTTCGACGATTTCGCGCAGATCATTTTCTTCAAACGCCAAAAAATCGCCCGGTTGCCCCGTTCCGGCATTAGACACCAGAAGACCGACATCGCGGTGCCTGGTCTCTTCGATGACCTTCTGCGTTCCTTCTTCGGAGGACAGGTCCGCGACGACCACCTGGTAGGAAATGCCGTGGCGCGCCTGCAATTCTTGACCGAGCTGCTCGAGAGCTGTGCTCTGTCTGGCGACCAGCACAAGATCAATCCGGTTGGCGGCCAGTTGCCGTGCCGCCTCGCGGCCAATGCCCGAAGACGCTCCGGTCACGACCGCCCAAGGTCCGAACCGCTTGGCATCGATCCTTGCCGCTTTTGCTTGCCTGCTCATCTATGTGTTGCTCCATTGGAATGCGCTTATGATGCGATGCGCAATAATTTAGTTAGCTAACTAACTTTGTCAAGAGGCAGGCAATCAATGGCGTGGGTGTTGGGCTATGCTTGCGCTGCCGCACCGCCTCGACAGGACGCATTTGCTTGACGCGCGCACGCCAGCGGCGATCTCATCACGATTGGGTGTGCGGGTCAGGCTTGCTGCAGGCGAAAGCTGCGGAGGGCGTGCCGGCGCGCGCCTTCATCAGGCTAGGATGACAGGCCCTTTAGCCATGAACGCATGACGGCATCTGCTTTGTGGCACAGTTCCGGCGCAAACCGTGCCGAATCAGTTCGGATGCCTTTCGGATCGATGCCTGCTGCGCCGAGTTCCGCTGAGTGTCCGATCAGCCAGTGTTCGATATTGGTGCATGTCGCCTCCGGGTGGAACTGAAACCCGATGGTCGATTGGCCAAGCGCAAAGGCCTGGTTCTCGCAAAGCGAAGAACTGGCGAGTCGCCGCGCACCTGCCGGCAGGTCGAAGGTATCGCCGTGCCAGTGAAACGCCATTGGCGCTTCAGCATAGACCGACAGGCAGGACTCGTAGCCGGCATCGGTCAGCGTCAGAGATCCGAAGCCGATCTCCTTGGCGCCCATCGCTGACACACGGGCCCCTGCTGCCTTGGCGATCAGTTGGGCGCCGAGGCAGATTCCCATAGTTGGTGCGTCGGCATTGAGCCGCCGCGCGATGAGGCGCAAGACCTTGGTGAGATGAGGGTAGGACGCCGTGTCATTGGCACCTATCGGTCCACCAAGAACGATCAGGAGGTCGGCGTCATCGACCTGTCGGGGAACGCCGTCCGCGACGTTGACGCATCTCAGAACATATCCCGCCTGTTCGAGAGGTCCGGCGAATCCATCCAGTCCTTCGAAGGCGAGATGTTGAATGGCGAATGCTTTTTTCATGTCCTGTCGAGGCGATTTTAGCCGCTTTCCTTGTTGCTCATGTATCGATCGCAAGAGCCGGATCAAATCTCTTGGTGGTGCCACCACATATCAAGGCTTTCGCAGATCAGCCCGCTGGCGTGTCGCGAGAAGCCCAGCCGGAACACGCCGTCGATTGCGGCCTGGCCGGTCGGCCGGCCTGATGGGGCGCCTGCCTGCCAACCTGCGATGACGATCGGGGAGGTGATCGCCCAGATCTGGGCCGAGAAATGCGCAAAAAGCCGGGCATTGGCGAGGCTCCCCTCCCAGTAGCGCCTGATAGCCGACTTGCCCAGCAACGGGGGGCTGAAGGGTGTTTCGAAATAGGCGGCCGAGTCCGAGAACAGCTCTCCGATCAATTCCGGATCGCGGCCGATCCATGCCGCTCCAAAACGATCAAGCCAGCTCTGAACCTCGTATGTGTTCATGGTTTCAAACGGATCCGCGCTGCCGTGTCCGGATGATCTAGACGTGCTCACGAGCGTCGTTGCGCCAATAGCCATTCGCCGCAGCGATGGTTGCGAAATGCGTTGCAACGACATGGCTGACAGCGATCAGCGAGTCGGCATCGGCTTCGTATTCGGCACGAAGCCGCTCGCGGACCGCCGCATCGGGCTGGGTGAGCTTAACGGCGACGCGAGAGAGCTTGATGGCGAGCGCGTAACCTTCGCTCGGCGTTGTCGTCATGAGGCTTGGCAACCAGTTTTCCATGATGTCGAACCTGAATTGGGAGATCGAGGCGACATGACGAATGCCGTTGCATTCGCCATGCCTGTCACTGCGAGTCTTCGGCGAACCGACCGCTGTCAGCGGACCTTGCCGGGCAAAGAGAGGTCGCCCGACGCCACGTCGAACACATCGGTGACGCACAGGAGCGGCGCGTGGATATTTGCATTCACCTTCAAGGCGGCCGTCACGCCGTCATAGGCCGCGTCGGTCACAGCATTCGGGTCGGCGAACGGGACGGTCACCGAAATCTCAGGGCCGTCGAACAGCGGGGTGTAGCCGGGGCTGTCGATGAAGATCGGCAGACCGGGCCAAGTCGCCGGCATGGCCGGGGAGGTGCCTTCGGCAATGTCCCGGACGGCCAGCGCGCCCTCGCCACAGGTTTCGGTCGGCGTCAGAACCACCCAGTGGCTATGCCACAAAATGCCGTCATTGGCCGGATCGCCATCACCGTTCTCGTCGAACAGCGGCGTGTCGTCGAAGTCCGGATGGCTGGTGGCCGCGAGCGCCAGAATGCCCGTATTGCCTTCAAAGCCGACGGTCGCCGGATCAAGGCTGGTCGGCCAGACATAGGACAGAACCGGAGCACCGCCGAGCGAACCCACGGGAGCGGGTTGTTCGGCGCCGGCGACGCCGTTGGTCGTCATGTGGAAAGTGACAAGTCGACCGTCGCGATGGGGGTGCGCTGCCAGAATGTCGAATGCGGCCAGCTTCGTCGTATCGGCGGGCGAGACGACGGCCCCATCCTGGTGAAGGGCATGGCTCGAGTCGGCCAGAACAGGGGCTGCGAGGGTCATCGCGGCAACGGACGACAGCAGGAACCTTTTCAGCATGTTCAGGATCCCTTCACATCGGCCAGAGCGGCGCCGAAATTGATGTGGAGCGGTGCGCCATCGAGTACGAAGGCGGGAACCGACTTCACGCCGGCGGCCTCGGCTTCGGCGATGCGGTCGCTCTGCTCGCCGAGATGAACAATCTCGACGTCATAGGCCTGGGGGTCGAGCGCATGCGCGAGCTGCTGTTCGGCATCCACGCAGACTGAACAGCCGGCATGGTAGAAAATCGCTTTCTGTGTCATTATTGGAAGCTACCTTTTTCTTTCAGGATCAAGTTGGCATCTGAGCGTCCCGGCCGTTGCAGCGGCAGGGGCGCTCGTCTCAGTCACTCCCCTGCATCTCGAAGCGCACAAAGGCGTCGTGGGCTTGTTCGGCAGGGGCATTCTCGTGATCGCCGCAATCGAGACGCAGACTGGCGTCTCCGAAAGCTGCGTCCACGAAGGCGCAATGATGCGGCTCAGCCGCATCGGAATGGGCATAGGGTCGGAAGAACCGGCAGGTGAGGCAATGGCGTTGGGGCGACACGGCGCCCGCAGTCTGCAAATGCCGAATAACCAGGACGAGCGCGCGCTTGAGCGCCGCCCTGTCCGCGTCTCCGAGATGGCCGATCGCGTCAGCCAAGGTATCCGAACGTGTCAAAGCCGGTGCTAGGTCTTCGGCCTTGCGGGTTGCGGCGATGACCTTCGCGCGCCCATCATCGGGATCGGGCCGGCGCAGAACCAGTTCCTTGGCTTCGAGCGCCGACACGACGTCGCTCATGGTTGGCTGAGAAACGACAAGCAGTTTGGACAACTCGGTCACACGCAGGGGACCGCGGGCCACGAGGGCACGAAGAACCCCGATTTGCGTCGGCGTCAGGCCATGCTGCTCGCCGGTCGCCCATTGGTCTGCACGCAGGATCTGCGCAATCTGCATCAGCCCGGCGCCGATTTGCGATGTTTGCGATTCCTCTGTCATGTTTATTAAATAGGAGTCCTATGTTTCTTTGTCAAGCATCTATTGGTGGTCATCCAGCACACCATCGTCCCGCGAACGTGGCAAAGACCAAGCCACTCAATGAAGCATCAGCGTCTGCTTCCGCAAGCGGTGTCAAGCCACCGCGGCTCATGGTTCCGGACCACGTCCAAAACTGATCGCTAGTCTGTTCCATGCGTTCATTTGTGAGATGATGAGTGTCAGATCGACGATTTGCTCATCACTGAAGTAGTCGCATAGTTCCTCGAACAGAGTGTCAGGCACATCATTTCCAGCAATAAGCGTCAAAGCCTCCGACCAAGCCAAAGCAGCCTTTTCACTCGCAGAAAAAACCTGGTCTTCTTTCCACCCGGCAAGACGATCCAACCTTTGCTGAGCTTCTCCCGCTTGCAGAGCTTCTCTGGCGTGCAGGTCAGTGCAAAAGGAGCAACCATTAATCTGCGAAACTCGTAACTCAACAAGCGCGCGCAAACTCAAATCGATAGAAAGCACTGCGTTTCTTGCCCTCGCCATCGCAGCAATGGCCTTGCCGTTAATGGCAGTGTAATCAAGGCGCAAACTCATCGCTTTCTCTAATGGTCCCATCGGGCCAGCGTTTGCGTCGCACGGTAGGCGCAACACCAAAGGCGCAACCGAGCGGCACTCTTGATCTTTCAAGCACCCGAGCTGTCGTCGCCATGGAGTTTATATAGGACTCCTATATAATTGTCAACCACGAAGTCTGATCTATAGAAACCTGGGCACAAAAGCCCCCCACCCCGACGTTCTGACCAGTATGTGTTCGGCAGAATTGTTCGACTCAAGCCTTCTCGGCGTACGACAGCTTTTCCACTCGTTCGCACTGAGCGGAATCATCACAGCCATCTGCCAGATCCCATTTGACTGAAAGATCGCTGAGCTGGATGAGAATGCCGCGCAACTCCCAACCACGTTCGCTCAGCGCATAGGAAACTTCAGGCGGGATCGTTGGCTTATGGGTTCGGGTAACAAGCCCTACTTCCTCAAGCATGCGCAAACGCTCGGTCAGCACGCGCGACGAGATACCGGTCACCAGACGCTTCAATTCACCAAAGCGGACACTGCCGTGGTTGGACAGGCGCCAAAGGATATAGGTCGTCCAGGGCCCTGAAATGATTTGCAGAAGCCGGTCCATTGGGCACGAAATGGGGGCCTCGGAAAACTTCATGGTGCCAGCTCCTATGCGGTTACTTCAAAATACCTACTTTTAAAATAAAATCAAGGATGTGTATAGGAAGGCCCTCCTTCACGACACGGAAGACAATCATGATCAATCAAACCAGAATAGTTGTTATTTATCATAGTGGTTACGGGCATACAAAAGTACAGGCCGAAGCCGTCCTGGCCGGTGCACTGTCCGTTGAGGGCGCCACCGCAGAGCTGATGGAAGCGGATGAAGCCGCCAGGTCGCTTGACAAGATCGACAATGCAGATGCGGTCATTTTTGGGTCGCCAACCTATATGGGAACCGTCTCAGCCCCCTTCAAAGCCTTCATGGATGCTTCTGCCGGCAAGTGGCAGAGCCAAGCCTGGAGAAACAAGATTGCGGGTGGGTTTACCAACTCATCGAGCCAGGTTGGCGACAAGACCGGCACGCTGCAGGCGCTGTCCGTTTTCGCGGCGCAGCATGGCATGATTTGGGTTGGCCTCGACCTCCTGCCGGGCAACAACGCCTCGGATGGTTCCGATGATAACATCAACCGCATGGGCGCAAGTCTGGGCGCGATGGCCCAGTCGCTGGCCGATCAAGGGCCGGATGTCATGCCGCCCGAAGCCGACCGGCAGACCGCGCACTACTATGGCGCAAGGATTGCACAGGCCGCGCAGCGCTGGGCGGCCTGATCGACGTAGCCGCTCGGTCTTCATGAACGAAGACCATCCAACCAGTGTTCAAGCGGGCGATTGGTTGGAACTGTATAGCAATTATCTCTTCCGGCGCCTGTTCGGTGCCGGGAGATGCGTACAGCGGCCAGGTTCGCAACCGCATGCATTCCAATGAGTTGCGGTGGTGAACCCGAAAACCGACCACCCCGAGAAACCCAGGCACACTGTGCACCTGTCAGCTGTGATCGACCATCCGAACGGGGACGCAAGTTGATGGGCAATGCCGCGGCCGGCGGCGGCGTTCGGTCGGACAGAATTGTGCAAGCAGAGCAGATGAGTGAGGCTGAGATGGGAACGGACAAAGTCTATCGAAACCTAATGATTGTGACAGCCGCGGTTGCAGTTGTGCTTGCCGTATTATACGGCCTTGCGACGGGGATGATCTATCTGGTGTTGGGCATTGACGCTGCAGGGATTGGCGCGACGACGGACTTTGTCGCTCGCCGCGCCGCGGTGCTTTTCTTCGGTTTTGCAGTTGTGCTGTGGTCACTGCGCGATTTGCCGCCTTCCTGGCTGCGGCGCGGCATTTGCCAAACCGCCTGGCTGACCCTCGCTGCGATGGCAGTGTTAGGCGCTGCCGAGGCCCTTCGTGGCTTCGCCAGCCCAATGATCTGGAGCGTCGTGGTCTTTGAACTGGTGCTGGCAGGTGGTTATTTTGCCCTTTGGCGACACGAAAGGAATGCGTGACGAACGCGGCAGCGCCGTTCGTATCGCCAAAATGCACATGCGAGGCGACGAGGTCGAGATCGACACATCCGCGCAGGAAGCAGTTTTGTCACTGCCTTCAAAGTCCCACCATGACCGCTTTCGAGTGCCCGCAAAGATGGCCGAAGCGACCGATATAGCGCGCGTTGCCCAACGGCAATACTTGGGCCCGATGGGGACTGGCGACTTTTAGCGGAAATGGGGCCGGAAGGAGACTGTCGGCCTGTCGTCGACAAGGTCGAACCGGGAAGCTATCTGGTTGAGCGCCATAGGCACCTCGCGCCGGGTAGCCAAACGTGCAAAGCACGGTTCAAGCAGCATTCCGGCCGCAATTGCGCATGAGGGTGCCAAGAGCGTTCTGGCAGTCGCGGACAATGACAGTCATCGAAGTGTTGGTTGATTCTGGTTATTCCGTCATGGAATTACCCAGTCTTTGTCGGCGCGGACATCGATCGACCAATGCCCGCCTCACGAAAGGTCGAGCATATGGTGTCATCCACTGATCGTAAGGAGACTGCGAATAGGCCTCGTGGAACAGGCGGGGAAGTCTTCAGTGCCTTCCTCAAGCTGGGGCTGACTTCGTTTGGCGGTCCGATCGCACATCTGGGGTATTTTCGCGACGAACTGGTGATCCGGCGCAAGTGGATTGACGAAGATGGTTATGCCGACCTCGTTGCGCTTTGCCAGTTTCTTCCGGGGCCGGCAAGCAGCCAGGTCGGCTTTGCTCTCGGGCTTTTGCGTGGAGGCGCGCTAGGAACCGCCGCCGCATGGGCGGCTTTCACCCTCCCATCAGCCATTGCCCTGATCCTTTTTGCCTATGGAGGGGCTTTCCTCACGGGTCCGGTGGGTGAAGGTTTCGTCCATGGCCTGAAGATTGTCGCCGTTGCCGTTGTAGCTCAGGCCGTGTGGGGAATGGCGCGAGCCCATGCAGGTGATGCGCGGCGCGCTACAATTGCGATGACCGCGGTTCTGCTTGTCGTATTTGGCGGCGGATCGGTCGGCCAGATCGCCGCCATCGTTCTCGGAGGCGTTGCCGGTTTCGTGTTCCTGAAAACGTCTTCTCGACCAGCGGTCGGCTTGCTGCATTTTAACGTGCCGAAATGGCTCGGTCTTTTGTCTCTTGGACTGTTCGCCGCTCTCCTCACCTTGCTGCCGATAACAGCTGGCTTGTCGCAAGGAATGGCGCTGTTCGAAGCATTCTACCGCGCTTGCGCATTGGTTTTCGGAGGAGGTCATGTCGTCCTGCCGCTGCTGCAGACTTCGGTGGTGTTGCCGGGATGGATAGGCAACACTGACTTCCTCGCCGGCTACGGCGCGGCACAAGCAGTCCCCGGACCGCTGTTTGCCTTTTCCGCCTATCTCGGCTCGGCGATGCAGCCATCGCCGAACGGTCTTGCCGGGGCGATGATTGCGCTTGTCGCGATATTCCTGCCGGGCTTTCTGCTGTTGGTCGGAACCCTGCCATTTTGGGATGACCTGAGGTCAAGACCGTTGGCACAGGCTGTCATCGGTGGTGCCAACGCGGCGGTTGTAGGCATTCTGGGCGCGGCACTCTACGATCCGGTTTTCACATCCGCGGTTTCCAGTCCTCCGGATATGGCTGTGGCGCTTGTCTGCTTCGTGCTTCTCATGGCGTGGAAGGTGCCGCCATGGGTCGTCGTGCTTGTCGGTGCGGCGGGCGGCATGATGCTCGGCTTCCAACTGCATTAGCCATGTGGCTGCACGTCGGACGAAGGCAACCGATGTCCGCTTGGCTGCAAGCTCAATGCTCATCTGAGAGGCAAAAATGGGGCGCCAGGCAGTCCGGCTGCAACGCGCCCCATCCCGGTTATGCAGGCCACCTTGGCGATCGTTTGAGAGCGGACATAGCCTGAAGTGATGCCTTGGGGAGCGACTGCACCGAAGGCTGTTGCGGATGCGCCTCGACGCAACATGCATCACGTGCGGAAAGCTGTTGACCTCTGCGGAGCCGGAGCAAATCCGGAACGCAGCTGCAAGCTAACTTCACCTGGCCGCGATAAGAGCATCCAACCGATCGAAGGTCATGGGCGCCTCGGTCAACACGATGAAGTCATCGAGCACTGCTGCACGCAAAACCGGATCGTCTATCGAGTGTCCCCAGAACGCCGCTTCACCAAGATAAGCCGCAATCATCGCCTCCCGGCCGGCAGCTGACCCGTCGTCGACAGCACCAATGGCAGCTATCCTTTCGACAATGTCGGCTGCATCACGCGGCGGATAGTTCTCGGCACCCGGATAGCGCCCGAGGTAGAAAACCAGCCAGGCCGCAAGCGACAGCGTCATCAGCGGCGCCGGTTTGCCGTAGCGTTCCATATAGGCCGTCAGGCGGTCGAGATTGCGTGTCTGGTATTTGACCAGGCCATTGAGGCTGATGTCGTACCAGAGATGCCGAATGAAGGGATTTGCGAAGCGCCGGCGGACCGCCGCAGCGAAGGCCTTCAGTTCATCGCTCGGCAAGCTCTGGAACGGAATCACCTCGTCTTTCAGCAACCGGTCAAGAAAGCGCGTGCCGGCTTTGGTGGAAACGGCTTCGCCAACCGTCTCGATTCCCGAGATCAAGGCCAAGGGACACAGTCCGGTATGGGCGCCGTTGAGGATCGCGACCTTCCGGGCCTTATATGGTGTGGCGTCAGGAACAACGATTGTGTCCGGATCCCAATCTGCGAGCGGCAGGCGCAGATCCGGTTGGCCGGGCTTTTGTTCGATCACGAAGAAATGGAACATCTCGGCTGCGGCCATAAACATGTCGCGATAGCCGAGTTCGGCTTCGAGCGTTTCGACCTCGGTGCGCGGATAGCCAGGCACGATGCGGTCGACGAGCGTGTTGTAGAAGGCATTTGCCGTTTCGACCCAGCTGATGAATGCCGCCTCCAGCTTCCACTCGCGGGCATGCCGCAGCACGATCTCGCGGAGCATGTCGCCATTGTGATCGATCAGCTCGCAGGCGATCATCTGCCATCCGAACTCCGGATTGCCGTCGAAATGCTTCCAGCGCTCATGCAACAGCCGAGTCATCTTGGCCGGGAACGAGATCGGCGGGGCATCGGCATAGGTCACGTCTGCGACATAGGCGATGCCGGAATCCGTGGTGTTGGATACAACAACGGTTATGTCCGGATTGCGCGCGAGCGCCAAAACCGCATCCCAGTCCTGGTGCGACGGGATTTCCTCGCGGACGCAGGCAACGATACGGCTTTCGGAAACCGGCTTGTCGTCATCGCCCACGCCGCGCGACAGCACCGTGTAGAGCCCGTCCTGTTCATTCAGCGAATGCGGATTGCCCTGGGCAATCGGCCGGACAACGACGACTCCCCAATCAAGGCCACCCGCTTCGTTCATGCGGTCGACTTTCCAGTCGAAGAAGGCCCTGAGGAAATTGCCCTCACCCCATTGCAGAATGTGCGGCGTCGGGCGCGGGCGCGAGCCAAGCAAGGAAGAATCGAGAGGTTTCATCGGGTGAATATCCTTGTTCGCGTGCATCTTTTGTACGTAGCAGTCTCAAAGGCGTCGAGCACCATTTGTGCGTGCTTGGTGCCTTCAAGACTGCGTGGTTGTTTCTGTCCGCCGATCATCGTCAGCCAGAGCCTGTCTCCCGACAGTGTTCGATGCACATGCCCATATGGCAAACGGTTCGCGGATACCAGTTCAGGCGTTCTCAATCGAAAAAACAAATCTCATCTGGTGGCGATAGGTCTCTTCCGGCCGCAAGACGACCGGTGGGAAATTCGGATGGTTAGGTGAGTCCGGAAAGGCCTGGGTTTCCAGAGCAAAGCCGGCAAACTCCCGATATAGCGCACCATCCTTGCCCACAGTCGGTTGGGCCTTGAAATGCGATGCCGTATAGAGCTGCACGCCGGGTTGATTTGTAGACAGCGAGAAGCCGCGGCCGCTTTTGGGGTCGAAAGCCTGCGCAGCAAAGCGCATGCTGCCATCATGGCCCGCAAGGCAGAAATTGTGGTCATAGCCGATACCGGGCCATGCTTGCGCGATCCCGTCACCGATAGCATGCGACGAGTTGAAGTCGTAAGGCGTGCCGGCGACAGGCAGCAAGATTCCGGTCGGGATTTTCTCTTCTGTGACTTCGGTAATGGCGTCTGCTGCAATACGCAGCGTCTGGTTCTCGACCCCGCCACTGCCGTGTCCACCCAGATTCCAGTAGCCGTGATAGATGAGGTTGACGATCGTGCTGCGATCGGTCGTCGCCTCCATCGTCAGCTCCAGCACGCCGTCATCGTCAACATGATAGGTCGCGCTCGCATCAAGCGCGCCGGGATAGCCCTGATCGCCATCGGGGCTGTGCAGGCGAAAGGTCACCGCATTGTTGTCGGGATCGGGTTCGGCGGTCCAGATACGCTTGCCGAAGCCGGGCGCTCCGCCATGCAGATGGTGGGCGCCGTTGTTCGTCGGCAATTGATAGTCGACGCCATCCAGACTGAATTTGCCGTAAGCGAGACGGTTTGACAGGCGCCCGCAGATCGCCCCCGCGTTGCCGGGATTGGCGACATAGTCCGCCGGGTCGTCGTAGCCGATGACGATATCCTCGATCTTGCCATGGCGATCCGGCCGCGTCAGTCGCCTCAGGATCGCGCCATAGGTGATGACCTCGATTTCGGTATCGCCGCCTTTCAAGCGAAAGCCATCCACTTTCTGGTCGCCGATTTCTCCGATGACGGAATGCTCAATCATTTTTTTCCATGACGTTTTCCACCCGCGCCAGGCGTCGGTTGGGGTTCTGGACGAAGCTATTCGGAGAGTTCGCTTGCAGAAGGCAGGCAGGGTTGAGATCCCGGCCCGCCTGCTGCTTTATCTCCAAACCGTTATGAACCGGTGTTTGCGATCGTCGATTTCACGGTTTCGGCGACGCCTTGCGGGGTGATGCCAAATATCTCGAAGAGTGCAGGCGGCGGGCCAGATTCGCCATACTGGTCAAGGCCAACACAACCGCCCTCCAGTCCGACATATTTCCGCCAGTACTCGGTTCCGGCAGCTTCCACGGAGACGCGCGGCACGCCGGCCGGCAAAACTTCGGCTTTGTAGGCGCCATCCTGACGATCGAAGACGAAGGTCGAAGGCATCGAGACCACGCGAGCGTGAACGCCCTGCGAAGCCAGCAAGGCCTGTCCGTCCAACGCCTGTCGGACCTCCGCGCCGGTCGCAATGATGACGGCGTCGAGACCGCCTTCAGCCTCGCGGAGAATGTAGCCGCCGCGCTCAATCAGTTCGACTTGCGACGTCTTCCGCTCGATTGGCGGCAGCACCTGGCGGCTGAGCGACATCAAGGTTGGCGCATCGCGATGCGACATTGCGATTTTCCAGGCCACGGCGGCTTCGGCGGCATCTGCGGGCCGCCAGACATCGAGGTTGGGAATGAGGCGCAGCGAACCCAATTGCTCGATCGGCTGGTGGGTCGGTCCATCCTCGCCGACGGCAATCGAGTCATGGGAGAGGGCATAGACCACGCCGATCTTCATCAGGGCAGCCATACGGATGGCGCTGCGCTGGTAGTCCGAGAAAACGAGGTAACCACCACCGAAGGGCCGGAAGCCGCCATGCAGGTAAATGCCATTCATCATGGCGCCAAGAGCGAACTCGCGCACGCCGCAATAGATGAAATTGCCGCCTTGCTGCGCGGTGACGGGTATCGCCTTGTCCCAGATGCTGAGACAGGAGCCAGCCAGATCCGCGGAAGCGCCGACAAGCTCGGGCATCACGTCGCCCAGAATCTGTAGAGTGTTCTGGCTGGCCTTCCGCATAGGGATCGTGTCCGTCAGCTTCTCGGCCGAGGCGGCAAACGCTGCCATTGCGCTATCGAACTCCGCGGGCAATTCGCCGTCGATGCGGCGTTTGAATTCCGCCGCCTCGCTGGGATAGGCGGCTTCATACGCCGAGAAGATCTCGTTCCAGCTGCTTTCCACGGCTTTGCCCGCCGCTTCGGCGTTAAATGCCGCATAGACATCGGCAGAGACCTCGAATGGCGGCAGGGTCCAGCCCAGTTCTTCGCGGACGCGTGCGGCCTCCTCCGGCCCCAGAATATTGCCGTGGCAATGCGCATTGCCGGCATAGGACGGCGAGCCTTTGCCAATGGTTGTCTTGCAGCAGATCAATGTCGGCTGGGTGGTATTCTCCTTTGCCTTGGCAATTGCGGCATCGATCGCCTCGACATCGTGTCCATCAACGTTGTCAATCACCTGCCAGCCATAGGCTCTGAAGCGCATTGGCGTATCATCGGTGAACCAGCCTTTGACCTCGCCATCAATAGAAATGCCATTGTCGTCATAAAGCGCAATCAGCTTGCCAAGGCCAAGCGTTCCGGCAAGCGAACATGCCTCGTGAGAAATTCCTTCCATCAGGCAGCCGTCGCCAAGGAAGGCGTAGGTGAAATGGTCGACAATGGTGTGGCCCGGCTTGTTGAAGCTGGCAGCCAGCATTTTTTCAGCCACTGCCATGCCGATGGCATTGGCAATGCCCTGTCCCAGCGGGCCGGTTGTGGTTTCCACGCCAGGAGCCAAGCCGCGCTCGGGATGCCCCGGCGTCTTGGAGTGGAGTTGCCGAAGATTGCGGATGTCGTCCATCGACAGGTCGTATCCGGTCAGGTGCAGCAAGCTGTAAAGCAGCATCGAGCCATGGCCGTTCGACAATACGAAGCGGTCGCGGTCGACCCAGTCGGGGTTTTTGGGATTGTGCTTTAGGTGGCGCGTCCAGAGCGCCACGCCGATTTCGGCCATGCCCATCGGCATGCCGGGGTGCCCGGACTTTGCCTTCTCAACGGCGTCCATGGAAAGAACGCGGATGGTGTTGGCAAGCTCGGTTGGTGAGATCTGGGTGGTCTTGCGGTCTAGCATTTTGAGCCTCGAAACGAGAAGGAGCCGGGGTACGATCCGTGCGCGCATCGGCGCAACGAACGGTCTTCCCGGGAGCTTAGGTGTGGGCGATCAGGGTGACTTCGATCAGCGTGTCACCTCCGAGGTTGGCCGGACAAATTGTGGCGCGTGCGGGCAGATCCTCGGCGGGTATCCATTCGGCCCAGACTTCGCTCATGGCCGCCTTAAGGCCGAGATCGGCGATATAGATCGTGGCAAAGAGCAACTTGGTTTTGTCCGAGCCTGCCGCCGCCAGATAGGTCTCGAGCTTGGCGATGGTGTCTCGGGTCTGCCCGACGATGTCCAGGCTGGTGTCGTCGCTCGAAGTGCCGCCGACAAAGACCAGTCCGTCCTTTTCAACGACACGATGCAAAAGCGGGGTGGGAAGATATCTGTTCATCGCGCAGTGTCCTTTGCCTGTGAAGGGATTGCCGCGACGCTCGCTGGGTAGCGCGGTGCACCCGTGTTTTCCTCAACCGGTCAACGTCGACGTGTTTCAAGATCCTGTTCAACGCGGGAGACCATTTGTTCCAGCGATGCCATCGCAGCCACACCGGCAAAGATGTCGGGGGCAGTGTTCGTTTCGCCGCGAAATGCGCGGGCCGCATCAGCAACCAGGGCGGTATAGCCCTTGTGATCCTCATTTGCAGCGGCGGTGAAATTTGGCGTCCAGCTGAGCGTATCAGCACCCTCAATAAGGGTTGCCGCCTGATCTTCTGCCTTGAAGGGAGGGTCACGGAAATACTTGATGTTGATGATGTTATCGATTTCGATGCGGAAGTGATCGCCCATAATCGTGATGGCTTCTGTCGGCGTGCCGCGCGACTGGATCGTCCCCATGACGATGGTGCCGATCGTGCCGTTCCTGCAGGTGAAGTTCACATGAACCAGCAAATGTCCGGGCTGTGCTTCGAGCGTGCGCACCGCCATGTCATCGAAGGGCGAACCTGCAAACCATGGGATCAGGTCCATGTAGTGAACGCAGTGATGCAGATAGAAGCTGGAATAGTCCGACGTGCCGGCGAAATAGGCGGGTCCCGACATATAGGAGCCGGTTATGCCGAGAACACGACCGATCTCGTTGTTGCGCAATATGTTGGTGGCGATCTTGTTGCCGGAGGAATAGCGCTTCATGAAGCCGACGATCACCGGCTTGTCCGCCTTTTCGGATGCCCGCGCGATGTGTTCGGACCCGGCAAGATCTCTGGCCGGTGGCTTTTCAAGAAAAACCGGCAGGCCATGCTCAAGAGCGGCGATCGAGGCCTCGCGATGCAGATCGGGGCCAACCGCCATGCCGATGGCATCCAACCCCTTATGCGCAATGAGGTCGCGGAAATCGCTGTAGACCGCTTCGGCGCCATATTGCGACGCCGCTGCCGCTGCGGCCTTGTCGTCTACATCGCACACTGCAGCGAGACGCAGGCCGTTGCGACCGAGTTGGGGCATCAGCATCTGGGTGGCATGGCGTCCGCAGCCGATCCAGCCGATATTGAGGGTCATCGCTGAAACTCCGCCATCGTCATGCAGGCGCGCATAAAGGCGATGGATGCTTTCAGCTTCTCGCTTTCGTCTTCATGCGGTGGTCGCCATTTGGCGATAGGCAGACCGACGCGTTCGTCGTCGCGACGGAAGGGTTCGAGTGTTATCGCGCCGGAATAGCCGATGTCGGCGAGAGCCTTCATCGTTTGCGGCCAGTCGACATGGCCGGTGCCCGGGAACCCCCGATGGTTTTCATTGCCCTGAAAATGGATGAGGCGTGATCCTGCCATGCGGATGGCATCGGGGATCGCGCGTTCCTCGATATTGGCGTGATAGGTGTCGAACAGGATGCCAAGCGCTGGATGATCGACAGCGTCGATAATGGTGTTGGCCTGCGATACAGTGGAAATCACGTCCGTTTCGTAGCGGTTGAGCGGTTCGAGTGCGAGGACGCACCCCATGCTCGCCGCTTCCGGGGCCAGTGTGGAAAGATGCGCCACGACACGGTCCTGGCGTGCCCTCATCTCGCTTTCGGCCACGAGCTCGGGCGCGCGGCCGGCAAATACCATTGGCCCGCCGTAGAGCGGACCTCCCACTGTTTTTGCGCCGAGTTTATCGGCCACCTCGAGGCAGTATTTGAGATAGTCGACGCCGGCCTGCCTGACGTCAGGAGCGGGATCAGAAATCGAACGCCTCAGGTTGATCTGCACAGCAAGGGCAACGGCGAGCCCGGCGTCTTCGATCCCGGATCTGGCCGCACTGAGATCAAGTCCATCCTCCGGCTCGGGAACGAGCAGTTCGATCAAGTCAAAGCCGAGCGCCTTCACATGCCCGAACAGGGGCAGGTGCTGCTGGCCGAACGGCCGGGCAAACTGCATCGAGATGATACCGATAGGGTTGTCCAAAATACTTCTTTCCTTCTGGCGCACGCCGTCAGCCTTTGACGGCGCCCTGGGTCAACCCGCTGATCAGGCGTTTCTGAACGATGAGAAACAAGATTGTGGCCGGCAGCGCGCCGACGATGCCGCCGGCCGTCAGAAGGCCCCACTGCACCTCGTACTCACCGATAAGTGTCTGAATCGCCACGGTAATCGGTCGCACATGCCGTCCACCGAGAGTGAGCGCGTAGAGATACTCGTTCCATGCCGTGATGAATATGTAGATGCCGGTCGCAATGATGCCGGGCATGCACAGTGGCAGGATGACTCGGCGCAGAGCCCCCAGCCTGGTGCAGCCGTCGGTCATCGCCGCCTCGTCGAGCGATTTCGGAATTCCATTGATGTAGCTGGTCATCATCCAGACAGAGAACGGAATGGCGATGGTCGAGTTGGCGATGATCAGGCCTAGATGCGTGTCCAGCAACCCAAGCACCCGCATCAGGACAAAGAGCGGCAGGATGAACAACACGATGGGGAACATGTTGATGACCAGGAACTGCACCAGCAGGTAGCGCTTGCCGCGGAAGGAAAACCGCGAGAACGAGTACGCCGCCGTCACGCTCAAGGTCAGGCCGACAGCGACGGTGCCCGAGGCGATGATGAACGAGGTGATCAGATTGTCGAGAAAACCGACGGTGTTGAACAGGCGGATATAGTTGTCGATTGTCGCGCCGATGAGGCTCGGGCCGATAGTGAACAGCCTGTCCTCAGGTGTGAGGGAGGTGATGAGCATCCACAGATAGGGGCCCAGGGTAAAAAGCAGGATGAGTACCATCGGGAATTCGACGAAAAGTACGCGCCGCAGTATTGATTTCTTGCCGACCATTATTTCTCTGCCTTTCCGACCTTGCGCGTATAGACGATCACCAAGCCCAAAAGCATGATCGTGAAGAGCACCGCGAGTGCCGAACCGTAGCCGAAATCGAGATTGGCGCGCGCCTTGATGAAGGCGTAGAGCGGCAGCGTATAGGTCGCATATCCGGGGCCGCCGCCCGTCATCACGTAGATGACGTCGATGGAATTGGCCACCCAGATCGTCCTGAGAAGAACGGCCGTGACCAGAACACCGGAAATGCCCGGCAAGGTGATGTGCCAGAATTGGCGGAGCTTGCTGGCGCCGTCGATCGATGCTGCTTCATAATAGCTTTTCGGAATCGACTGCAGGGCGGCCAGGATCATCACCGCGAAAAAGGGGAACCCCTGCCAGGTCAGAGTCAGGATTATTGCATAAAGCGCCGTATCGGGATCTGCCAGCCATGGGATGGACTGCTGGATCAAATCGATCCGAAGCATGAAGTCATTCAGCACGCCGTAGTTGGAATCGTAGATCCACACCCACATCAGGCCGATGACGACGCTCGGCAGCGCCCACGGAATGATGATCAGCGCACGCGCCAGCGGGCGCCAGGGAAACGCCTGATTGAGCAGCATCGCCGTTGCCAGTCCCAACAACAATTGTGCAGGAACCGTCAATCCGATCCAGATCGCCGTATGTTGCAGGGAAATCCAGAACACCTCGTCCTGAAAGGCGGTGATGAAGTTCTTCAGTCCGACAAAGGAAAACTCTTTTGGCTTCCAAAGAATGTAGTCGTGCAGACTCATCCACGCAGCCTGGACCATCGGAAAGAAGACGATGGCAAGCGTGACGAGGACGGCAGGCGATAAAAGCGCATAAGGCAGGACGCGCTTGGCCAGTGCGGCACGGCTCATTGGTCGTTCAGGGGCGATCATGGTCATGGTTTTTGCGCGGCCGGACAAACCGGCGTCCTGATCGTTCCGGCGTCAGAGGCCGGATCAGTCTCCAGGGTGACACTAAAGTGGTACGCCCGGCCCATCCGGGCCGGGCGACCATCTGCGAAGCCTACGGGTTGTAGAGCTCTTCGATATTCTTGTTCATTTCCGCTGCAGTGATTTCGCCGGTCAGCGCGCGCTGCATGTTCACCGGCCAAACGGTGTTGGTGAAATCGGAGGTCTCAGGAACGTTCGGCAACAGGTTCGCAAACGGAAGCGAGTCGATCGTGGCATCGACGAAGCGCTTGGGATGCATCGACCAGCCGGCGGAATCCGACTTGGTGACAGGAAGCTGACCCGTCGCCTCGTTGAATTCCTTGTTGTTTCCAGACGTGGAGAGGAAGGAAATCCACTTCCAGGCCGCGTCCTTGTTTTCGGCCGTCGAGAATACGGCGGTCGATTCATCGCCGAACGAGGTCCAGTGTCCACCACCGCATTCCGGAACGGGAACGGCCGAGACCTTGTCGCCAAGGGCTTCAACCATGCCGTTGGCCGAACCGATATGATGGATTGTCATTGCGGTCTTGCCGGCCTTGAACGCACCGATGATTTCCTGGAAACCGTCGTTTGGCGCCGACGGCGGGAAAACCTTGTCCTTTTGGAACAGGTCGACGACCCATTGCGTGCCTGCAACAGCGGTCGCATTGGTCATGCCACCCTTGCCGAAGTTCACGCCATCACGAGACAACGTGAGGCTGGCCCAGTGATCGTGACCGCCCTTGCCGCCACGGAAGCCGAAGCCATAGACGTCGGGATTGCCGTCGCCATCCGTGTCGCGCGTCAGCTTGATCGCCGCATCACGGAAATCGTCGCAGGTCTTCGGGGGCTGGAGCCCGAGTTCATCGAACATGTCGGCGCGGTAGTAGAGATAGAGCACGACATACTGGATCGGCAGATAGTACTGATTGCCGTCCGACCCCTTTGTGAGGTCCAGAAGGTTGGCCTGAAGATCGTCCTTGCCTTCCCAGGCGTTGATGCGATCGTCGATCGGCTCCAACGCGCCCATTTCGATGAGGCGCGGCTGGGCATACATCTTCACCATCGCAGCATCCGGCGCGCTGCCGGCGACGATCGCGGTGTACAGACTATCGTAGTAGCTGTTCCAGGGGATGTTCTCGGCTTCAATCTTGATGCCGGGATTTGCCGCTTCGAACTTGGCAACCAGATCGGACATGGGGTTGTCCGCATTATCGAAATGGTACCAGAAATTCACGGTTTCGGCAGCATTTGCCGTCGCCTGGTAGGCGAACATCGACGCAGCGAGTGCTGCGACTGTGAGTATCTTTTTCATTTGCTCCTCCGCTCAACGCCGCGTTCCGCGGCCAAAGTGGTTCCGTTGGTGCCCGTTATTTTGCGAAGGCTTAAACTGCCTCTTTCGCTGCCAATCGGGCGTCGGCAAATCCCGGGTTTCCCGAGAGATTTCACGCGTTCCTCAGGTGCCGTCGCACGGCTTTGCTGACTGCGATTCCGCATACCCCCGATCTGACGCTGTTGTCGCTGACAAGCCTTGCTTCCTTTGTCTCCTATTCGTCACCCAAAACGCTCGGGCCGAACTCAACTATGGTGGTGATGTGGTGGGAAAGAACCGCCCGCACCGAATCGACACTTCCGCTTTTCAGGGCCTCGACGATAGCTTCATGACGCTCGGCCGTTTCCACCAGATCGCCGGAATCCTTCGAATTCAGGATCTTGAAGCGATGATTATGGACCAGGCATCGTCTCAGGATCGGCCGCACGCTCGGCAAATCGGCCGCGTCGTACAGAGTCAGATGGAACTCCCTATCGAGCAGTGACAGTTGATAGGTGTCGCCGTCGCGGGCGGAGCGAATCATTCTTGCGATCAGATTCTGCAATAGCTCGTGCAGCTGGAGAGTGTAGTTCTGAACAACGCGCGTTAGGCCACGACACTCGATGTCCCTGCGGACCTGGATCATTTCGCGTGCGTCATCAGGACGCGAGTCAGCAACGAAGGTGCCGCGATGCGGCCGGCGATCGACGAGCCCCTCGTGGTCGAGCGCAATCAGCGCCTCCCGGGCGGTGCTTTGGCTGCAGCCAAAACGCTCCGCGACTTCCATCTCGAGGATCGTTGCAAGCGGTGGAATTTTTCCCAGCATGATTTCACGCTGCAATGCCTCAAAGACATTGAGGCTCCTCCTGCTGGATGGCCGCGAGTCTGCAGCAAATCCGGATGTCCTTGCTCCCCAAGACTGTCCGAGATTTTCGACTGTCATTGCCTCTCCCGCTGCTTGCATATCGTTATCGATATCGATAATGTAGCGACGGCGGCGTTGGTTGGCAAGACGTTAATTCCACCTGTCCGTTGCCTACCGACTAAGGGGAACCGGACCAGCCAAGATCCAGGTAACCATCTTAAATTGAGGAGGATCCGCAACCATCAAGCTGGATCCGGCCGTCTGGGAGGAACTGATGGCAAGAATAGAACTCGAACGTCTGGTCAAGAACTACGGGACGTTCCAGGCCATAAAAGGCATTAGCCTTTCCATTGAAGATGGAGCCTTCGTGACTTTTGTCGGCCCCTCGGGATGTGGCAAATCCACTCTTTTGCGCATGTTTGCCGGTCTAGAGGAGATTTCCGGCGGTACGCTGAGGATCGACGGCAAGATCGTCAACGATCTCGAACCAAGGGATCGCGACATCGCCATGGTCTTTCAGGACTACGCGCTATATCCGCACATGTCGGTTGCCGAGAATATCGGCTTCGGCCTGAAGATGCGCGGCCTTGCCGGGGCGGACATCAAGGAGCAGGTCAAAGAAGCTGCGGAAATGTTGCAGATCACTTCTCTGCTCGACAGAAAGCCGGGCCAGCTCTCCGGCGGCCAGAGGCAGCGTGTCGCTATGGGGCGCGCCATCGTCCGCCGCCCCCAGGTGTATTTGTTCGACGAGCCGCTTTCGAACCTCGACGCCAAATTACGCGTTGACATGCGTACCCAGATCAAGCGTCTGCACTCCTTGCTCAAGACCACCACGGTATATGTGACCCACGATCAGGTCGAGGCGATGACGCTCGCTGATCACATCGTCATTCTCAAAGACGGCGTGATAATGCAGCAGGGCAATCCGGTCAGTGTCTATGAGCGCCCTGATAGCCGGTTCGTTGGAGAATTCATCGGCTCGCCGAAGATGAACGTCATATCAGCGCGGCTGGAACATGATGCCGGCGCGACCATGCTCCGTTTTGGAGAATTCGCGATGGCGGTGCAAGGAACCGAAGGCGAGACGGGGACTGGTGTCGAATTCGGCATCAGGCCCGAACACCTTGTTCCCTGCGCAGCAGAAAAATCGCTTTTCTCAGCGCGGATCGATGTTCTGGAGCCTTTGGGGTCCGATACGCATGCGATATGCCTGCTGGGTGGAACGGAGATCACCGCCCGGCTCGCGCCCGATCCCGCTCTCGCGCCCGGACAGGTGCTGCACTTCACTGCCGATCCGAAAAACATCCACTTCTTCGATGCAGAGAGTGGTCGTCGCATCGACTTCACGGCCGTGCCACCAGCAGCCAGCTAGCCCCTGACAACAGGCTTGGCGGCGGGACTTTTTCAAAGCCAAGGGGTGTCTTTTCAACCGGCAACTCGCTGTTTCTTGACATATGACATAAGTCATGTGTAGCGTGAATCTATCCGGATTCACCGCTCCTCCGCTGCGGCGTTCGGCAAAACAAATTGAAGCGGAGGGAGGAGACAGCCATGAAATTCTTGAAGGCTGCCGCATTGGCAGCGCCATTCGTCTTTGCAGCGATTGGGATGAGCACTGCGGCGATGGCCGAATGGCCAGAGCACGCCGTCACCATTATCGTGCCGTGGTCTGCCGGCGGCGGAACCGATGCCACAGCCCGCGCCGTTGCCCAGCAACTCGAGAAGAGGCTCGGCCAGCCGTTCAACGTCGTCAACCGTACCGGCGGCGGCGGCATTGTTGGGCATCTGGCTATCACCAATGCCAAACCCGACGGCTACACGCTCGGCGTCATCACCATCGAGTCCACCATGTACGGCACTCAGGGCACCCCGGGCGCTGCGCCCGAGAACTTCACGATGATCGGCCGTTTCAACGCCGATCCGATCGGCATTAATATCAGTGCGGACGCACCCTATAGCGACCTCAAGGGTCTGATCGACGCGGTCAAGGCCGACCCCGGCAAGATCAAGGCTTCGGGCGCCAATCGCGGTGGCCTGTCACATCTGGCCTGGGCCGGTCTGCTCAACAAGCTTGGCATCGATCCCGAGGCGTCGCCATGGGTCGCTTCCGAAGGCTCTGCACCTGCTCTGCAGGAACTGGCCGCCGGCGCCATTGACGTTGTCTCGACATCGCCCGCCGAGGCGCAGGCCCTGGTTGATGCAGGAAAGGTCAAAACGGTAGCTCTTGTCTCGAACGAGAAGAGCGAAGCCTATCCAGACCTTCCGACCATGCCCGAAGCACTCGGTATCAACTGGGCGCCGATGCCGTTCCGCTCGCTGGCTGGTCCCGCCGGCCTGCCGGACGAGGTCGTGCAAAAGCTTTCCGAGGCCCTTGCAGATCTCGTCAAGGACCCGGATTTTGTGAGCCTTATGCAGTCGCGCGGCTTCTCGATCGCCTATCAGGACAGCGCGACGTTCACCCAGACGGCCAAGCAGGATGAGGAGGATCTCTCCAAGACCATGGCCGTTCTCGGCCTTGCCAAGTAAGACGTAACCTCCCGGGGAGAGTGCAGCCAGATGCAGTTCGATGATCGCATTATTGGCGGCGTTCTGGCGGCATTCTCCCTCACCGTCATTGCCATGGCCCGCCAGGTCGAAGGCGTACCGGGTACGGTTTTCGGCCCGGACATCTTCCCCACCATCATCGGCGTGGTGATGCTCGCAATATCAGTGCGCATCTTCATTCAGGGGGTGCGCAGCGCAGAGCACGGACCGCTGGTCGATCTCAGTGCCTGGTCCGGACAGACCAGAGGCATTATTTGCGCGATCTGGATTATCGCCGGCATTGTTCTGGGCATTGCCCTGTTCGAGCCGATCGGCTTTCCGGTCTTCGGCATGGTCCTTGCGCTGCCGTTGATGCTGATGCTGGGCGCGCGACCGGTCTGGGCAACCGTTGTAACGCTGGCTGCCGTGATGTTTGCCTATTTCGTCTTTTCGCGCCTTCTTTACGTGCCACTGCCCGTCGGCCCCTTGACCTTTTTGCAGTAGGCGATCGTGAGCCTGGAAACATTCATCGCCGCCCTGGCCATCGTTCTCCAACCGCAGGTGCTGCTGGTGATCGCGCTCTCTGCGGTCTACGGCCTGTTTGTCGGTGCCATTCCCGGCCTGACGGCGACCATGGCCACTGCGCTGCTTATTCCGCTGACCTTCTACATGGATCCGGTACCTGCCATTGCCGCTATCGTGACCACGACAGCCATGGCGATTACAGCTGGCGATATTCCCGGCGCTCTCTTGCGCATTCCGGGCACGCCCGCTTCAGCCGCCTATGTCGACGAGGCCTACGCCATGACCATGCGCGGCAAGGCCGACCTGGCGCTGGGCATCTGCCTGACCTTTGCCGCTGTCGGCGGCATGGTCGGTGCCATCGTTCTATTCGTCTCCGGACCCTTGCTTGCCAATATTTCACTGAAATTCTCAAGCTTTGAGTTTTTCTGGCTCGCGCTGCTGGGGCTCATGACCTCGGCCATGGTGAGCACCAACGGTCCGGCGCGCGGCCTGATCTCGCTGCTGATCGGCCTGCTCATCAGCACGGTCGGGCTCGACGTGACCAGTGGCCAACCCCGATTCACATTCGGCGTGATCGATTTATATGGCGGGGTCAGCTTCATACCGACCATGATCGGCATGTTCGCTTTTGCGGAAATCCTGCGGGGCCTTTCAGCCGCCGGTGTGAATCCGCCCGCACCTACGACGTCGGTCAAGCACCCGTTCCGGGGCGTCTGGGCTGCTGCCAAGAAATATCCCCTGAACGCCCTTCGCGGTGTAACGCTCGGTACGGTCATCGGCGCGCTGCCAGGCGCCGGAGGAGACCTGGCGGCCTGGATTGCCTATGGCACGGCGCGCAAATTCTCCAAGACGCCGGAGAAATTCGGCACCGGACACGAGGAAGGGCTGATCGAGGCGGGATCGGCCAACAACAGCGGCCTGTCGAGTGCCTGGATTCCCGCGCTCGTCTTCGGCATTCCCGGCGACGCTGTGACCTCGATCGCCATCGGCGTTCTGTTCATGAAGGGCCTCAATCCCGGCCCGAGGCTGTTTGTCGAAAATCCCACCATGCTGATGGCGGTGTTCATCACCTTCTTTGCCGCCAATGCGCTTCTCATCCCCATTGGCTATCTCGCCATCCGTGGTGCCCGCTATGTCCTGTCCGTGCCTCGCTCGATCATCGTCGGAACGATCCTCATTTTCTCGATCGTGGGGTCTTTCGCGATCAACAATACGGTCTTTGATATCGGTGTGATGCTGGCCGCCGGCCTTGTTGCCTACATTCTCGAGAGCAATCGTTTTCCAATTGCGCCGATCATTCTGGGGCTTGTGCTTGGGCACATTCTCGAACGCAATTTCATCATGTCCATGCAGATCGCTGATGGAAACCTGCTCGGATTTTTCTCCCGTCCGATCGCAGCCAGCCTCGGCACGCTGGTGATCGCGGTCGTGCTCTGGCCACTCATCCGACGTTTGTTGAACATCGGACGGAACAAGGCGGTTGTTGCCAGCAAATGAGCCCATCACACAAAACATACGGCACAGTTAGGAAGTTCTAGATGTCAGACCTGTTCAGCGTCAAAGACAAGGTTGCAATCGTCACCGGCGGACTTGGCCAGTTGGGGACCCAGTTCTCGAAATCCCTGGCCGAGGCAGGCGCTACTGTCGCCATCTACAGCCGGCGCCCTTTTACCAGCGAGCAGATCGAGGCAAAATTCCCAAGCTTGGCCGGCCGTATTCGCGTGTATGAGGCCAGCGTGACCGATAAGGACGCGCTCATTGCCGCCACCCAACAGGTCGTTGCCGATCTTGGCGTTCCCCATATCCTGGTCAACAATGCCGGCATCGATTCCAAGCCGGATGGCGGTGCCGAACAAAATGCGCCCTTCGAGGTTTATCCGCAGAAATTCTGGGATGAGATCATCGACACGAACCTGACCGGCGTCATGCTGACCTCGCAGGTCGTCGGCACGAGAATGGCCGAAGCGGGGCGCGGATCGATCATCAATGTCGGCTCGATCTACGGTATGGTCTCGCCCAACCAGGCGCTTTACGCCTATCGCGAAGAACGCGATGGCGTGCCCTTCATCAAGGCAGTTTCCTATGCCGCCTCCAAATCGGGTCTTGTCAATCTCACCAAATATCTGGCGACCTATTGGGCCAAGAAGGGCGTGCGCTGCAATCTGATATCGTTCGGCGGTGTCAAGACGGCCAGCTTCGACAAGGAGTTCATCGACGCCTTCCTCGAGCGTGTTCCGATGAATCGTCAGGCCGAAATCGACGAGTATAATGGCGTCATCCAGTTCCTCGCTTCAGATGCCTCGTCCTATATGACCGGCTCCAATGTCGTGGTCGATGGAGGCTTTACTTCGTGGTGACATCCAGGACCTTGCGCGGCAAGCATCCAGGCGAGACCTTTGCCGACCGCATCGCCGCGGTCGACGCTGCCCCCGAACGCAGCAAGTTGCATGTCTCGGTGGTTGAAGCGCTTGAAGCCGATATCCTTTCGGGTGCGCTCAAGGTCGGGGATCGCATCCCGGCCGAGGCCAGTATTGCGCGCGCGTTCAATGTCAGCACCCGCAGTGTGCGCGAAGCCATCCAGGTGCTCGAGACCAAGGGCCTGCTGCGTCGAAAGCATGGCGAGCGCGCCATGGTCGTGCGGGATGATGTCGGCGAGTTTCTGGGATCGCTGGCCGTTACGGTCAAACAGCTTCTGTCGCAAAAATCCGACTATCTCGTGCAGTTGATGAATGTGCGGCGGATGATCGAGAGCGAGGCGGTAGATCGGTTGACGGCGGGCGAAGGAGAACTCAATGACGAGGCCGAAAAGGCGCTTGCCGACATGCGCGCCGCCTGTGATGCAGGCGACTTCTCGAGATTCACCGATTGCGACGCGGCCTTCCACCTCGGCATCGTTCACTCCGTGGGCAACGAGATTCTCAATGTCTTTTACGACAACCTTTTCGCCCTGATCATCGAGGTCATCCGCGTCACCAGTCGCGTGCCCAACAAATCGCTCGACATTGCCTATGCGGAGCACGAGGAAATCTACACGCTGATCCGCGCCCGCGACGCAGACGGCGCCAAGAAGGCCATTCGCAAACAGATCGACAACAGTGCGAGCTACCTCAAGGTTGCCCTTGACGAGGCCAGCATGCAGAAAGAGCAGCAAAAATAATGTCAGGTTTCGACTATTCCGACACCGATTGGGATGCCATTTCGCGCCTGTCCAAGTGGTACTCGGGCGATATTCATGACTCCATGGAGCAACTTGGCATCTATGGCTATCTCGAGGGTATTTCCCTTTTCGGCCATCTCACGCCGGGACAGGTGGCCTGCGGGCCGGCGGTGACGGTTCTGTTCGCCCCGAGCACGCGCGAGTGGCAGCCGCAGGACGCCTATCATCATGCCATCGACAACTGCCCGAAAGGCGGTATTCTCCTGGTCGATGCATCGTGCGCGCCTGGCTCGTGCACCGGCGGACTGATGTCATCCGGCGCAAAGACTCGTGGCGCGGCCGCAACCGTCGTCAACGGCACGGTGCGCGATACCGCCGAGGTCAAGAGACTCGGCTATCCCCTTTTCGGCACGGGTGTCAGCCCGATTGCGGTCTCCGGCCGCAAGGAGCCGGTCGCATCGCAGGTGCCGATCACCATATCGGGACTCCAAATCGTGCCCGGCGACGTGATCTTTGCCGATATCGACGGCGTCATCGTTATCCCGAAAAACGCGGTGGCCGCTGTTGCCGATCAGGCGGAAAAAGGCGGCAAGGCCGAAGCGCTGGCGCAGAAGCGGATTCTGGGCGGAGAAAAGCTGCAGTCGGTCTGGCCTGTCTAGACGGGCCGATTTCGGTGCAGAGGCGGAAACGACGATGCCTGCAATCACCAAGCTCGCGCCAACTCTACCGGACGGGCCGCGCGTGAACATGCGAGGAGACCAAGATGTTTGACACGGTATACCTATTTTCGAGCGGGGATTTACGGGAGAGCGCCAATACCGTGTGCTGGCCGGCGCAACAGGAGATGGAGGAGCAGCTCGGGGCGTCGGTTGCCAAGCTCGGCAGCAAGGTGATCCGGGCCCATGCGGTCGATCCGGTCCGGGGCCACGGTTTTCTCGGCAGCCAGCGCGAAGGCATGGATGCGTTCAAGGCCATTCCCGAGGACGCGCCGGTGATTGTCGCCGAAGCGGTGTGGCAGTATTCGCACCACGTCCTGCCCGGGCTCATTCACCACAAGGGCCCTGTGCTGACCGTGGCCAACTGGTCCGGGCAATGGCCGGGGCTTGTCGGCATGCTCAATCTCAACGGCTCGCTGACCAAGGCGGGTCGGGCCTATTCGACGCTGTGGAGTTCCGATTTCACCGACGCCTATTTCATGGATGGGCTCAAGACCTGGCTCGAGGGCAAACAGGTCAGCCACGATAACAGCCATGTGACGCCGATTGCCGATATTGCCATTCCCGCAAAGCTCGACACCATCGCCGCCGACATCGCTTCCGACATGCTCCGCACCAAGCGCATCATGGGGGTGTTCGACGAGGGCTGCATGGGCATGTTCAACGCCATCGTCCCCGATCACCTGCTCAATCCCTTGGGCATCTTCAAGGAGCGGCTGTCGCAGTCGGCGCTCTATTACGAGACCAGCACGATCGAGGACGAGTATGGGGAAAAGGCCCTCGCATGGCTCGAGGACAAGGGCATGAGCTTCGCCTTCGGGACCGACGAGGAGACCGAACTGACCCGCGAGCAGGTCAAGGTGCAGCTGCGCATGTATGCCGCTGCCGCGCGCCTGGCCGATCGGTTCTCCTGCGATGCCATCGGCATCCAGTACCAGCAGGGCCTGAAGGACCTGCTGCCGGCCTCGGATCTGGCCGAGGGGCTGCTCAACAATGACGAACGACCCGAAGTGCTCAACGAGGCCGGCATCCCGATCCGCCCGGGCAAGGCGATCACCCATTTCAACGAAGTCGACGAGTGCGCCGGCATCGACGGCCTTCTGACCGATCAGGTTCATCGTGCTCTCGGGCAGCCGGCCGAGAACACCCTGCACGATCTCCGCTGGGGCGATGTCGATGCCTCGGGAACCGAGGACGGCTTCATCTGGGTGTTCGAGATCTCCGGCGCCGTTCCGCCCGCCCACAACGGCGGCTACGCCAACAGCTACGGCCATCGCCAACCGAAGATGTATTTCCGGCTTGGCGGCTCTTCGCTGTCGGGCGTGTCCAGGCCCGGCGTCATCATCTGGTCGCGGATCTATGTGGCCAACGACCGGCTCAACATGGACATCGGGCTTGGCGACGTCGTCGCGCTTCCCGAGGCGGAGACCAGGCGCCGGCTCGACAGCACCACGCCGCAATGGCCGATCATGCATGGGCGGCTGCGCGGCGTCTCCCAGACCCAGATGATGGGCCGGCACAAGGCCAATCACATCCAGGTCGCCTATGCCAATGACGAACAGGGCGCCATCGACGCCGCCCTCGCCAAGGCCGCTCTCGCCGAAAAGCTCGGCATCAACGTCAACTGGTGCGGAGATTTGCCGAGCTAGACAGGGCGTACGCGGATTGGCGCGCGCGACGCCGGATGGGCAAGCCCGATTGGAAATTGCCTCCAACAATCGGACGGTTCGCCAACACGCCTCCGGTCGACCGCAGAGCCGTGGAGCACCTCAGTTTCAAGCATATGCAGATTTGGGGCGCCATATATGCTCGATCGCGCGAATCGAGCTACGAGAAACAAATGCCGCCGTCATCGCAGCTTTGTGCCGGCATAGTGTTCCGCCAGAATGGTGAATGCGCGCTTTCGGGTCAGCTTGTCGTCGGCGATCAGACCCTTGCGGTTCCAGCCGCGCTGGACCGAGGTCTGGCGGCGGAGGCTGCGGAAATCATAAAGGATCCACGGGAAGACGCCGGCGATGTAGGACCTTGCGCCGATCGTGTCCATCTGCATGCCGATGAGAAGCGCCTGGCGTTCTTCGGTGAAGAGTTCCGTATCCGGCCCGTGAACGCCCGCCATAGCGTCGGCTCCGGTCTCGGAAATCACCACCGGACGGTCCGGAAAAGAGTTGTCGAGCAGCTTTTCGAAATCGGCGAAGTCCGGTTCGTACCAGCCGAAATACTCGTTGAGCCCTATGATATCGAGATGGATGGCCAACCGGTCTTCGACCCGAAACTCACTGCGATTGATCAGGCAGGCGGCGGCGACCAGGCGCGTCGGATCGATATGGCGAGCAAGTTCGGCCAGCCGGCTCATGAATGACAGGCGCGCGTTGCTGTCCGCGTTCTCATTGCCGACGCCCCAGATAACGACACTGGCCCGGTTGCGGTCGCGCCGGATCAGTTCGGTCAGTTGGTTGGCGGCATCGGCATAGGTTTCGGGATTGGCGAAATCGATGGCCCAGTAGACCGGGATTTCCTCCCAGAGCAGGATGCCGAGTTCGTCGGCGATCTCCGCCACCCGTTCGTGATGGGGATAATGTGCCAGCCGCACCGAATTGGCGCCGAGCGCCTTCACATCGGCGAAGCGCCGACGGATATCGGCCTCGCTGGTCGCCTTGCCGAGTTCTGCATCGTCCTCGTGCACGCAGATGCCGTTGAAATAGACCGGTGTTCCGTTGAGGAGAAGCTTGGTGCCCTCGCGCGCGAAACTGCGGAAGCCCACCCGGTCGGAAACGCGATCCGCGCCGAACGAAACTGCGACGTCATAAAGGCGTGGCGTGTCGGGCGACCAGAGCTCAGGCTGCCAGTCGATGAGCGTCCGCCCCCTGCCCTCGACCACATCGAGCGAAAATGTAGGGCCGCCGGCAATCGCGATCTCGGCAGCTCCCGTGACCTTTTCCGAGACGGTAACGTCAGCAAATACCTTGCCGGTCTGCGGATCGAGACCGATGCCGAAATCAGCGACATGCGCTGCCGGTACGGTGACGAGCGAGATCTCGCGATAAAGCCCGCCATAATTGAACCAGTCGTAATGGCTCATCGGAACCTGATCGGGCCGGCGCGTGCTGTCTACCTCGATCAGCAGCCGGTTGCGATCGGCATGGACGGCCGGCGTCAGGTCGACGAAAAAAGGCGTCGAACCGCCCTTGTGCATGCCGAGCAACTGCCCGTTGAGAAACACCCGGGCGAGGTAATTGGCGGCGCCAACGCGCAGAACACAGCGCTCTCCGTCTGCCGGCACGTCGATATCGAGATCGCGCCAGTACCAGGCCGCGCCCTCGTAATGAAAAAGCTCGGTCTCAATCACATTCCATGATGCCGGCACCGGCACCTGGCTCCAGTCCGGCGAAAAGTCGTAGTCGCGCGGCATGTCCCATTCGGGGATTGGCCGCGCATCATAGTCGAACCAGCGCTGGCGCAGCCCCTCCTCGAAAGGATCGAGCACGAATCCCCAGTCACCGTCGAGCGCTTGCGCGGCGCGGCCGCCCATGAAGATCATGGTCTCTGCCGTCAGGCGCGGCGCATCGAAGCCAGACGCGAAGCTTTCGTCATGAAGATGGGCATAGGGGTCGGCGGGCGCCTCTTGTTCGGGCGTTGTCATAACCTGGGTCTCCGATAGCCGATGCCGATCATGGCGCGAAAATGCCAGTTGCGTCGGCCCGGCCATAAATACTGATCCGCCATGGCAATGCCAATCCAGCGGAACCAGGTCGCGAATGCGTTTGAGTGTCCCTGCGGTTCGGAATAGCCACCGACCCAGCCGTCCTGGCGCAACTCGCCACTCAGGGCATCGGCAAACCCGCCATCCGGCTTCTGAAAATCGAGCAGCGACACCAGCTTGCCGCGCAACCAGTTGGCGATCTCGTGGCGGCGATGATCGTGGACGTCGGCGGCGTGAACCAGCAGGTCGATTTCGTCGACATCGATGCAGGCGCTGTGGACGCCTGTCGCCAGGTCGAGCGTGTAATCGGTTGCGGCGAGATGGTTCGGAATCGGCCGTTTGCAGGCGTAATAGAGGTGATAATTGTGCATCGAACCGGCCATCGCGTGCAGAAGCAGCACCCCGCCGCGCGACTGGCCCACACCCCAGAACCCGGTCTGGGGGTTCTGGTTGCGCGTATGCCAGTCGAACAGGTAATCGATCGCCGCTTCGGCGGCGGCCTGCTCGTCAGGCCTGCCCCACTTTTGCACCAGCAACAGGAACGAGCCAAGATTGACGATGTTGTTGCCCTCCTGCCAGGGATCGCGCAGATCGCGGTCGGCCATCCAGGCCTTGAGGCGTAGCGGCTCGAGGAAGGGCGCCACGAAATCGAGCACCGGGCGGATGTCCGGGTCCAGGGCCTGCAGCGCGCCGAGGCTGTAGTTGGTGACGTGGAAATCGATATAGCGCCAGGTCTCGTCGAGATCGGGCTTCTTGAAGACGGTGTCGTCGCGCATGCCGGGCACGCGGAACACGCCGTCCGGACGCCGGAATCCGATGAACCAGTCCGACAACGCTGCTTTTTCCGCAGCCGTCCAGCTGTCAAGCCCGCCGAGAAGGTCGCGCGCCATGATGGCGTTGTAGGTTCCGGGCAGAAGCATGCCGGGCCAGGCATTGACGTCGTGCCGGTCGCTTGATCGACCGATGCCGCGCACCATACCTTCGACCTGCATGGCATCGAACCAGGCAAGGCTTTTTTCCGCAGCCGCATCGATGCGGGCCTGAAGCTCCCGGTCGGCCTGACTGGCGATGAGCGGTGTTGTCATCCCTTCACCGCCCCTTCGGCCATGCCCTGCATGACGCGCTTCTGGGCCGCTAGAAAAACGATCGTCACCGGAATGGTCGTCAGGATGGCCAGCGCCATGATCGCCTGGAAGTTGGTGCCGAGTTCGCCGGTCTGGTTCAGCAGGGCCACCGGCAGCGTATAGGTCGAGGTGCCGCGCGAAATGACGAGCACCGGGAACCACTGCGCCCAGTTGAGCAGGAAGGTGATGATCGTGACGGTCGCGACGACCGGCATCGAGACCGGCAGGACGATGGTTCTGAGGATCTGCGTTTCCGTCGCACCATCGATGATCGCCGCCTCGATCACTTCCTTGGGGAAGGTGCGGAAAAATTGTTCGAACAGGAAAAACTGAATCGGGCCAAGGGCGAGGAACAGGATGATGCCGGCATAGGAGCCAAGCAGGCCGAGCTTGAACACCACGATATACACCGGGATGACGAGGAGCATGTAGGGATACATCATCGTCAGCAGAAAGCCTGAGCGCAGCAGCTTGAAGGCAACAAGATCGGGACGCCGCGTGATTGCATAGGCGCCGGCCGCGGTCGTCGCAACGCCCAGGATGGTCGACAGGGTGGTGATCACGATCGAATTGACGATATAGAGCCAGATCGGCTCGCCGCTCACCGTGGCGATCTCGGCAAAGGCGGTGAAATCGATCCGTTCGGGCCACAGGCGCAGCGGATCGGTCAAGACGTCCTGAGCCGAGCGGAAGGCACCGAGTACCATCCACCAATAGGGATACAGGAAGAACAGGCTCCCGAGGATCAGCAGCACATAGGCGCCCAGTTGCAGGAAACGGTTTTGCCTCACACCCGCCCCCTCTCGCCGATCCGGTAGGCCACCAGCGCCAGCACGGCCACCAGCACGAACAGGATCGTCGCCATGGCCATGGCCTCGCCATAGCGGCCCTGATCGAACAGGCGATAGGCATAATAGCTGACGTAGTTGGTCGCCCCGTTCGGGCCGCCTTTGGTCATTACCACGATGACGGTGAAGGTCTTGAGGAACTGGATGATCGCATAGACCGAATTGATCACCAGTGCCGGTCTGAGCTGCGGCAGGATGACGTGCAGCTTGGTCTGCCAGTGCGTGGCGCCGTCGAGCTCCGAGGCCTCTTCCAGCGCCTTGTCGCAAATGGCCAGATTGGCCAGGAAGATGATGATGTAAAAGCCCGCATGGTGCCAGAGCTCGGTGATCAGGATAGCGACGACGACCGTGTTCGGCGAGGCGATGCCGCCAAAGGCCGGCAGACCTGCAAGGTCGAGCACCGCGTTGACCGCCCCGAAACTCTGGTCGTAGAGCCAGCGCCAGACGGCGAAGCCGGCGACGTCCGGGGTGACGACGGGCAGAAACATGGCGATCTTGAAAAAGGTGCTGCCGCGCTTGACCAGGACCGAGTTCAGAAGGAACGCATAGGCGAGCGCGAATCCGACATTGGTGACAACGGCAAGTGCCGTATAAACCAGCGTTCCCACCAGGGATTGCAGGAACACAGGATCGGCCAGCACCTTGGCGTAATTGGCAAGACCCACATAGGTAGGTTCGGCGCGCAGCGCCGTCGCCGATTTTGTCAGAGAGACCAGAAAGCTCAGGGCAATCGGCCACAGTCCGAAGACGATCGTCAGCGCCGCGAAGGGAAGCGCGAAGGCATAAAACACAAGGACATTGCCGGACCGGAAAAGGCTAGACAGGCGCGACATGGCAAATCCCCCGGGCCGGGCCGCCCCGAAGGGCGAACCGGTTGATGCTCAGGTATCGGCGCGGCTATTGCGCGGCGAGCTTCTTGGCGTCATCGCGCATGGTTTGCGCGGTGTCGGCAATGAACTTATCCCAATCCGCCGGAGGATTGGCGATGGCATCAAGCAGGATGCGGTGGAAATTCGCTTCGAGCTCGGGATAGAAGGCGTGCAGCGATTCCGGGAAATCGTAGGCGTTGAGCTGTCCCTGCGCCTGGGCGAAATACTGCTGGCGCGGCGACAGTGCCGAGGTGTCGAGATCGTTGCGGACAGCCGCGCCGATCTTTTCGAGCGACGCCTGCTGCGCCTGTTTGGTCAGAAGGAACTTGGCGAAGTCCTCGGCCAGGTCTTTGTTCGGCGAGTTTTCGGGAATGGCAATGCCGCGCATGCCGCCGATGACCACCGAACCGGTCGTTCCCTCGAAGAAGGCCGGCCACGGGCCGGGCTCGAAATCGCCGCTGAGCGTGGCTTCGCCATCCCATTTCTTCACGTTCCAGTCGCCGACGCGGAACATGCCGGCGCGACCGCCCTCGATCACCTGATACATTTCGGCGAAGGAGTGGTTGATCGTGTCCGGCGCAACGAAGCCGTAATCGGTGAAGACCTTGAGGAACTCCTTGAGCACTTCGGCGTGCTGGGGCTCGTCGATAACGATGGTGCCCTCGGCATCAATCAGCGTGTGGTGCAGACCCGCGCCGAAATTGAACAGATCGAGCATGTGGATGAGGTCGCGCGGATTGGCAGCTTCGAGCGCGAAGCCGAAGGTGTCGGCCTTGCCGTTGCCGTCCGGATCCTCCGTCTGGAACTTGGCTGCAATGCGCTTGGCGTCGTCCCAGGTCGCCGGATAGCTCTCGCCGACCTTGTCGAGCCACGAGCTGCGAACGCCGAAGCCCATTTGCACGCGCTGAACCGGGAAGATGATCATCTTGCCGGCATATTTGGCCACGGAGAGGTCGGCATCTGATAGGAAGGCCTTGTCCTCGACCGTGTCCAGCAGTGCCGAAAGATCCATGACCTGCTCAGTCTGGTTCTCTATGCGGATGACCCGCTCGTAATTGTTGAAGATCAGGTCGGGCGCCGTGTCCGTGTTGATGGCGCTGGTCACCTTACCGTACCACTGATCGGTCGGATAGCTGATCGATTTGACTGTGACGCCCGGATGATCCTTGGCGAACTCGTCGCTCAAGACCTGAAACCAGGCGACGCCATTGTCGCCGAGATCGTGCCACACGGTCAGTTCCTGCCCCACGGCAGGGGCAACCATAAGCAACACCGTACCGGCGGCAGCGAGCATTCCTTTGATGCGCATGTGAACTCCTCCCTTATTGACGATCCGGACGGAATTTTTCTCTCTCCGGTCTGGTCAAGCGATACGGTAAACGTTTACCCTTGTCAATTGCAGCGCGGTGGTTGCACCTGTTGTTTTGTCCGCGTCCATGCCATTTTGCATCCGGGGAGTCGATGAATTGGCGGAAATGGACGGCAAGAAGACCAGCAAGACCTTCGGGACAAGCGGAGAAAAACGTCCGCAGCGACCATCAATCAGTATGGTTGCCGAACGTGCCGGCGTCTCGATCGCGACCGTTTCACGCATCGTCAACGGCGTGCCCAACCGAGCCTCACCTGAAACCATGGCGCGGGTCCAGGAGGTGGTGCGCGAACTCGGTTACCGCCCGGCCAGTGTCGGGCAGGCTCTGAGAACCAACCAGAATCGCGCCGTCGCCCTCATCGCCGCCAACATGGCCAACCCGGCCATGGCTGCCATAGCCGCCTCGGTCGAAAACGCGCTGCGCAAAGTCGGCTTCGCCATGATCCTGTGCGACAGCCATGACCGCGCCGACCTGCAGGACGAATACCTGCTCGAGATGCGCGCCCATATGGTCAGCGGTTACATTCTTCTGGGTGCCGTCGCCAGCCCGGTGCTCGATGCCTTTCGCGCGGCCAGCGAAAACCTTCTGTTCGTCATCCGCCAGGATCCGGCCGGGAACACTGGCAGCTTCGTGGGCATCGACAACGAAGCGGCCGGCCGCGAGGTCGCCGACCATTTCGCGGCGCGCGGCATTTCCCGCCCCGTGGTCATCCACGGTCCTTTGGAGTCTTCGGCCACCCATAACCGCGTCGCCGCCTTCCTCGCCCGTCTCGGCGAAATCAATGGCGGCGGTCGGCCGCCGGTTTTTGCCGGCGAAGGGATCGATCACCTGGAAATCGGCCATGCCGGCGGCAGATTCGCGCTGGCCGAGGCCGATAACGGGCCGCACGGACTGTTCTGCCTGTCCGACCTGATCGCCTACGGCGCAGCCCGCGCCCTGCGCGAAGCGGGTCGTTCCGTGCCCGGCGACTGGCTCATCGTCGGGTTCGACGACAACCCGCTCAACGACTGGGTCGCGCCCTGGCTGACCTCGGTACGCGTCCCTTACAACCGTTTCGGCAAAGCCATCGTCGAAGCCCTGCAAGCCATCTGGAACGGCGACACGAGCCCGGTGACCATCCTCCCCCATCGACTCATCCTGCGCAGCTAGCGCGGAGACCTCGCGGCTTACGAGGGCGTCGCTTTCGCAAGCGGCCCGAAAGACCGCCGAAGAGCAGCTGAACACATGTCCGACTTGGAACGACCAAGGCTCTGCTGGCCGACGCCCAGGCCGTCATCGAAGAAACCCGGAGCGGCTGGACGGGACCCGGAAGGTTGTCCGGCGCATGCCGCCGCTGCTTCCCGACGACGATCTACCGGACGGCATCGGCGCCGACCTCGCATCTCTCGACTGGCAGGACCAACAGACGAAGCGTCTCGCCGACCGCAACGCTGTTCTCTGCAACCGCGCCGAGGAGATCCGGTTCCATGACACGGATGCCTTGTTTGGGCCGGTTGCCACACCGGACAGCGCAGAGCGGCGCGGGATGGAGAATTGACCGTCGTTCCGACCGGAATCGGATCCTTGATCGGGCCTTGTGTACCAGCTCATATACCGGCCGGTGCAACCGAGCCGTCCGATCGCGGACGGAGATGCCGGTTTTCCGGGGATTGCCCGGTCGTATGCGGAAAGACCCTCTATCTGCCGGTTTTCATTGAAAAATATGAATAATTTCAATGGAAGCGCCTTGACCCCACATCGCAATGCGGCGAATTGCGTCGAAGTCCAAGTCTTCCCCTTCGCCTGCACTTCGACAGGCGACCACATTTGAGGCCCCAAACCGAGCTGGCCAGGCCCCATGTCCATACAGCATCTTCATCCGCCAGCAGCAAAGTGGCCGAGAGCATGCATGACAGTTCAACGTCCGGCATCGCTCCACTCGCGGCCGTCTCGAGGACCAGAAGCCCCGACCGCAATCGAAATCGGACGCGGCCGGCAAACCCGCCCGTGTCAAATTGTCGGTTGAACTCGGGTTGTCATTCGCGCAACCTCAACCGAACGTGTCCCAGAAAGGGGCGGGGCGGGGCCCCGGCCAGCAGACCGGAAGCCGATGAAACACGCCGCCGACCTTCTCTATCGCGTCACGCTCGTCATTTGCGTCGCCTTGTTTGGCGTGATGTTCGCCGCCCAGATCATCATCGTGTTGATGCGCTACGTGATGGGTGTGGGCTTTCTCGAATTGCAGGACATGGTCACCTACAGCTTTTCGGCGCTGGTCGTCCTGACCATCCCGCTTGCTGCCGGCATGGACCGGCACGTCAGGGTCGACATTTTTCGCAGCCGGTTTTCGCTCCTGACCAATCACCGCATAGACCAGTGGGGACATGTGCTGTTCACGCTCCCTGTCTTCGGGTTGATGCTCGTGAACGCCTTGCCATTGGTCGTTTCCTCCTGGGCGATTTTCGAGGGATCTCGGGAAACCGGAGGGTTGCCCGGAATGTTCATCGTCAAATCGACCGTGGTGGTGATGTGCCTTCTGGTGCTAGTCCTCGGCGTGATCGACTTTCTCTCGACGGGCACCGGCAAGCCGCCAGGTGCAGATGATGCCGGTCGGGCCGCGGGCGGTACGGCACGGAAGGCGCGTGACCAATGAGCGCTGAACTGGTCTGGCTCCTCGTCATGACGGCAGCGTTGTTCGCCGGCATCCTCTCGGGGCTCCCGGTGATGCTGGTCATCGCCGGCGTGCCGACGCTGGTGGCGGTGTTCGCAGGTTTTGTCGGTCATTTCGACCTCATCTATTTCCAGGCGGTGCCGCAGCGGGTTTTCGGCGTGATGGAAAACAGCCTGCTGATCGCAGTGCCCCTGTTCGTGCTGGTCGGCGTACTGCTCGACCGCTCGAAACAGGCCGAGCGCATGCTGACCAATATCAACCGGCTGTTTGGTGGCACGCGACAAGGCTTGGCACTTTCGGTGCTGGTTGTCTCGGCGCTGATCGCAGCCTCGACGGGCATCATCGGCGCCACCATCGTCATGCTCGGCACCATCAGCCTGCCGACCCTTTTGCGCGCCGGGATCGACAAGCGCACCTCGTCCGGGCTGATCTGCGCCAGCGGCACGCTGGGCCAGATAATCCCTCCCTCGATCGTCTTGATCCTGCTCGGAGACCAGATTTCAAACGCCTATATCGAGGCACAGCAGAATGCGGGCAATTTCGCTCCCGATCCGGTGACGGTGAGCGATCTTTTTGCCGGTGCCATGCTGCCCGGCCTCACCCTGGTGGGCCTGTATGCGCTTTACGTGCTCTTCAAGCTCAGGGCCGAGGCGGGTGCACGGGTGCAGGTCGATGCGGGTTTCGAACGCCCGCCGAGGATATCCCTGACCGAGGTGGCAGGCGGAATTCTGCCGACACTGGCGCTGATCGTCTCGGTGCTGGGCTCGATCCTTTTGGGCGTCGCCACTCCCACTGAAGCGGCCGGCGTCGGCGTCGGCGGCGCGATCCTGGTAGCCGCAGCACAGATCTCACCGCAAATGAAGCGCCAGGCACTGGCCACGATGGGCCTTGCGCTGGCGCTGCTGGCCGCTGCCTGGGCTGGTTGGGTGGCGGTAGATTTCAGCGCCGGCACCTTGACCGCCAGTCCCGGTACGCTGGTAGCCGGTGGCCTCGTCGCCCTGACCCTTGCCGGCCTCGCGCGCGCAGCCGTAGCGCTGACCCGCTCCGGGGTGCTGGTGCCGGCAATCACCGAGACGCTGAAGGTCTCAGGCATGATTTTCGGCATCATCATCGCCGCTTCCATCCTTTCCCTGGTGTTCCGTGGCTTCGGCGGCGACGACATGGTTGCAGAAGTCATGCACCATGTCCCCGGCGGGGCGTACGGCATGCTGGTGGTCACCATGCTGGTGGTCTTCCTGCTCGGTTTCATCCTTGAGTTCGTCGAGATCATCTTCATCGTGATCCCGATCGTCGGCCCGGTGATCCTGATGGGCGATATCGACCCTGTGTGGTTCGCCATCCTGTTCGCGATGAACCTGCAGACCTCGTTCCTGACGCCGCCCTTCGGTTTCGCGCTGTTTTATTTCAGCTCGGTGGCGCCGGACACGATCACCACCGGCGACATCTACCGTTCGATCGTGCCCTTCGTCATAATTCAGCTTCTGGCGATCGGACTTCTCGCCCTGGTGCCGGGCCTTGCCACCTGGCTGCCAAGCGTTCTTTTCTAAAATCATTATTCAAGTGGAGGATCCCATGAAACGTCGTGACTTTCTGAAGACCGGAGCGGTCGCCGCTCCCGCCGCCGTTCTTGCCACCCCTGCCCTGGCGCAAGGCAAGTTTGAGTGGAAACTGCCCTCCGCCTTCCCGGCCAAGGCGCCGGGCGTCGGCACCAACTCGGCCACGTTCGCGGCCCGGGTCGCCGCCATGTCCGACGGTCAGCTCACCTTCAAGATCTTCGGCGCCGGTGAACTGGTGCCACCCTTCGGCGTCGAGGATGCAGTCGAACAGGGCACAGCCGAGATCGGACATGCGCCGAGCTATTACGCCGCCTCGAAGAACACCGCCGTGCATTTCTTCACTGCCGTGCCCTTCGGCATGACCGCGGTCGAGACCGCGGGCTGGATCCGCTATGGCGGCGGCCAGGAGCTGTGGAACGAGATCTATGCCCAGCGCAATCTCGTGCCGTTCTACTCCGGCAATTCCACCGTCCAGTCCGCCGGCTGGTTCAAGAAGCCGATCGAGAGCCTCGACGATCTTTCCGGGCTCAATTTCCGCATCGCCGGCCTCGGCGGCGAGACCATGCGCAAGCTCGGCGTCAATGCGGTGCTGACCCCTGCGACTGAGATCTTCGCTGCCCTCCAGTCCGGCGCCATCGACGCCGCCGAATGGGTCGGCCCGATGCTCGACCAGGCCTTCGGCCTCCAGAAGGTGGCGAACTACTGCTATATGCCCGCCTTCCACGAGCCCTCTGCCGGGCTCGAGATCGTCGTCAACAAGGATGCGTGGGCTGAGCTGCCGCCGCATCTGCAGGCGATCATACAGAGCGCTGCCGATGCCGCTGCTGCCGAGAGCCTTGCCCAGTTCGACTATTTCAACGCCCAGGCGTTCAAGCAGCTCAAGGACGCAGGCGTCGAGTTCCGCGCCTTCCCTGATGAAGTGGTTGCCGCGCTGAAGACGGCTGCTGCCGAGGTGCTCGATGAAAACGCTGCCGCCAATCCCGACTTCGCCATGGTGAAGGAAAGCTACGACGCGGCGCTTGCGCTGGCCCGTCCGTATGGCACCGCTATGAAAGCGCCGGTGTTCTCACAGCGGATGTGAGGCCAGAGCATCGCGCTCCAGACACCAACACAAGACGCGGACGTCCCGGCCGATTGGCCGGGGCGTTTGTCTGCGGGGAGGCCGGATCGGTTTACGCCGCGAACCGCCCTGATGGCGTGGCCGCGGGATCTCGCCGTGTCGCAACACCCGGCACAACCAGCCATCGACCCGTCTCGCCCCCCTCGACGGGGGCAACCGCAGCACCGTAACGGGCAGCGGAGGAAGGGAGTATCGAGGAAGGTCTCCGACCGAGGGCTTTGGCCCCCAAATCGGACGCTCGAACTCGCCCGGCCAAATGCAAAAGGCGGCCGGAGACTGCCCTGAACCCGCGCGTAGGTCCGTCCGATGAGGCCGTTCCTGCCGCCCGTCATACCGGCGGCAGGCCGGCGGCCGGAACGGCGCGGACAGGCACTGGAAAGGGCGCCTGTTTGCGCGAGAAGTTCAGTATTGCCGGTCGCCCAGAACAGAACCTTCCGGCAGGCCCGACGAAGAGACAGCGCCGTCGTTATAGACCACCAGCGTTCTGACTCTCGGGACATCCGCATAAAGAACAAGGCTAAGCGCGTCCGCGTCTTCTTCACTCCATCGGGTATCCGGTCCGCCATCGAGACTTGGGCCAACCCAGCTCGTGGGACCGGTCTTGATGAACAGTCCGATGTGCTGGCCGTCGCCTGTCCGAATGGAGAAGGCCGTCAGATTGGCTGGCCCCTTGTCCGGCAAAGCGGGCCGGACACAATCGGTGCCATCGGCGTTGGCCACTAGAGGCGCCGTGCACTGGAGGATGATCTGGGGCGTTTGCGCCTGCGCGGGTGCAAGCGCCGCCGATGCCAGCGCGATGCCGGCCAGTGCCGTGATCAGGCCGTGCGTTCTGCCGATCCGGCTTTTCCGTCCGTTTTTTTAAAATGCATGTGTTCGGCGTCCTTGTTGCGGGTTTGAATGGGTCGAAGGCCGTAGCTTTTGTCCATGCCACGCATACGGGCATACCTTTGTGTACTGCACCTGAATTGGATGTGAACAGTGGAGTATGGCCTGCTGTGCCGGCTGGCGCAGGCGCGGTGGATGCGAAAACGCAGGCTTTTCGAGGCGATTGCTTCGGCTCACACAGGTTTTCACGGCTAGCGGGTTTGTTCATTTCAGGTTCAGTTGAGAACTGGAATAGAGTAAAACCAGTTCAATACGCGCCACTTGATGCCATAACCGCAGGATGGCGCTTCGACCGCATAAGAATGCACGGACCTGCGTTCGCAAGGAACGTGCTGACGGCAGGAAATGAAGAGAATGACGATTGTGGCAGACATCGCCGGTCGTGACCGAGGAAGCTAAATCCGACCAGACCTGATGTCTGGAGTTGGCGCGTTCGAGGGTTCGTGCAGCGTTCGGAAACCCAGAGGACGCACGCATGAACGTAACTTCGAGACGATGCCGGATTTTGGCGGCAGCAATTGCCGTTGGTCTGTTGGTCAGCGCGCCGGCTTTTGCCCAAAACGGCGAAATTCAACTGCCGACCTACCAAGTCGATGAAGGTGCCATTTCGGCATCCTGCAACCCAGGCAGTTCGCCGGGCACACTGCGTGTGGTTTTCAATCCCGAGGAACCAGTCTCCGTTGGGCAGACGTTCTCCCGGGTTCTATTCGGCAAAACCTATACGATGGAGGGCATCGCCGTCGGCGGGGGCGATACTGCCGCCGTCTTCCAGACCGAAACTGGCGACAGCGCGTTTTGGCGGTCGTTTTCGCAAGCGATGGCCAACCCGCCCAAAAACTGCGTCGCTTATGACAAGTACGGACGGCCGTTCCGGGTCGCTTGCCCAATGCCGGCCAATGTAGACTATGAGTCCGCCTGCAAGGCGGGCAACGTCGCTACGTCCCCGAATGCTGGCAGCACACCCGCCGGAAACGGTGACGCGAGATCGAGTGCCGGTGAGGCGATTGCCCTGGGCGCGCTCGCCATCGGCGCCGGGATTCTCGCCAACGAACTCGCGGACCAGTTCTTCACCGAACCGGACGCCCCTACCGCGCCCGGCGGAAACGGACAGACACGCATCAACATCGTCTCGGTCAAGGCTATCGAGACCACGTTCGGCTTCGGCGGCGACGAGATCTTCCTGCTCGGCAGCAATGGTGCCCGCATCCCCTCGGACGGTGCGCAGGATATCGACGCCGGCCAGACATGGTCGCCGAATGCGACGGTGACGACCGCTGGTGGCGTATCCTTCGACCTGAGGGAATGGGATTCGTTCAACGCCTCGGACCGGATCGGCAATTTCGCCATCGCTCCCAACACCGCGCCAGGCCGCTACACCGCGACCCTCAGGGGCGACGGCGCCGTCTACGAAGTGACCTATGATATCACCGGCGGCCAGGTCGCGAGCGGTGTCGGTCAGGCCTCGGGCGGCGGATCCGCGCCGCCGGTCTCCGCGCCGGCACCGCAGGGCCGTCGCTGGAGCGCCTCCGGTCTCAATGGCGACATCGTGGTTGCCGACTGCACCGATTGCGGCGACGATATCGGCGTACTCATCGCCTGCCAGGGCGTCGGCCAGCCAGCGATCGTCTCCGTTCCGTGGCTGGCGACGGAGAATGGTCCTGCAGGTCTCACTCTGCCGCTCGAGATGAGCATAGGCAGCCAGCGTTTCGTTTACGACGCCACGCTGGGCAATGCCGGCATGGTGGGACATGTCCCGCAATTCCGGATGAATCCGCACGACCCGGCGCTCGATGCGTTGATGGCCGGCAGCACTGCCACGCTCATCTTCGACGGTGTCCAGGCCAATATCGACCTTCGCGGATCCCGCTCGGCACTGTCGATCTTTGAGGCGCATTGCGGCTGGAACACCGTGCCAGCCGGCACAACATTCGGTACCGGCCAGTCGATGCCAACGGGCAACGGGCCGGATTTCAGTTGGTTTGCCGGGACCTATCAGGATCAGCAGGCCGGAGGTGCCGTTGGAACGCTGAGCTATGGCATTCCGGAAACCGATGCCATCAGCTTCAGCGCCACGTGCCGGCCCGGACAGAGCCCGCTGGCCGATGTCAGTTTCAACGTGGGCCTGCGGACGTTGCAGGCGGGAGAGCCGGCCACGCTCTATATCCAGCCCGAGGGCGTCAACTACCAGTATGCGGGCTCGGCATTCTCGTCGGCCAATGGTGAGTTCGAGGGCGTCGAGGCGCGGATCGCCTTGTCCGATCCGGTCTGGCAGGCGATGATGACCGCGCAGAACACCTTTCTGTTCGGCGCTTATGGCGGCGGCGAAGGCGCGGCCCAGCCGGTCAGCATCTCCAGCGCTGTCAGCCAGTTCCTCGAAACCTGTGGGGCGGGCGCCGGTCAGGTGTCGAACCAGGGACAAACCGGGCAGCAGTCCGTGTTCGAAAACCAGACCCAGCAGCAGGTCCAGCTCCCGCCCCCGCAACAGGACGGCGCCATCGACGGCACCTATGCGTGCAGTGACGGCTCGTCGCTCCAGGTGGCGGCCAGTACGCTCGGTACGACCGAGATCCTCAACATGGTACGCAATGGCACCGACGCCTACGCCCTCACCCGCCAGCCCGCACAGCCGGTTGGTGTGAGCTATGCCGGAAGCGGATTGACGCTGACTGCGGGTACCGACGTGATCCAGCTCGCTGGAAATGGCGCCAGCCTGTTCTGCCAGAAGCAGTAAGGCAACGCGGCCGCGGGGCGCAACGCTCGACAACAAACGGCTGCACGCATCCCGTGCGCAGTCGATACTTGCGACCGGCCGTCCTCAGGCGAGCGCCGGCGACAACAACGCAGAACGGTCTGTTGAGCTCGCCGAAGTCCATTTGCGGAGCCTTGGGAGCGGCTTGCCTAGAGTGTCTTCAGCAGAAGTTGACGCCACTTTCCCTGAAAACACTCTAGGAATAGGTATCCTTCAGCTTCTGCGTTGCACCGCGGAAGACCCCGAGGTCCGAGCCGACGGCGACAAAGCTTGCACCCATTTCCATGTAGCGGCGGGCGTCCGCCTCGACGGGGGCGAGAATGCCGGAAGGCTTTCCGGCCGCCCTTGCCGCGTCGAACACGGCCTTGATCTCGGCCTGCACTTCGGGGTGACCGGCATTGCCGAGATGGCCGCAGGAGGCGGCAAGATCGGACGGGCCGACGAACAGGCAATCGACGCCGTCAATGCCGGCGATATCGCCGGCAAGCGCGGCGGCGGCCGGCGTTTCGATCTGCACGATGACGGCGATGTGATCGTTGACCGTGTGGTGGTAGTCCTTGATCGTGCCATAGCGGTTGGAACGGTGGGACACCGAGACGCCGCGTATGCCTTCGGGCGGATAGCGGGTTGCCGCCACCGCGGCCTTCGCCTCATCGACATTCTGGACGAATGGTATGAGGAAATTGGAGAAGCCGGCGTCGAGCAAGCGCTTGATGAGAACGGCGTCATTCCAAGGCGGCCGCACGACCGGTGCGGAGACGCTGTCCTTGAGCGCCATCAGCTGCGGGATCAGCGACAGCACGTCATTGGGGGCGTGCTCGGCGTCGAGCAGCAGCCAGTCGAAGCCGGCCAGCCCGAGAACCTCGGTGGTAACGGGATTGCCGAGCGAGCTCCAGCAGCCGATCAGGCGTTTGCCGGCAAGAAGATCCTCCCGGAACCGATTGGGAATATGGGTATAGGCGGTGGACATGGAGCTCTCCCCTGAATGGCCGGCGGCCCGTCGGCCAGCATGGCACGGATTTCCTCGACAGTGGTACTGGCAGGACCGGCTTCGCCCTATGCCACGTCGTGATCGGCGAGAAGCTCGAGCGCCTTGACCAGGGCCGAGTGATCCCAGCCCGAGCCGCCATGGGCGGCGCAGGCATTGAACAGCTCCTGCGCCGTCGCCGTGTTGGGAAGGCTCATCTTCATCGCACGGGCGCTGGATAGCGCCAGGTTGAGATCCTTCTGGTGCAATTCGATCCGGAAGCCGGGATCGAAGGTCCGGTCGATCATGCGCTTGCCGTGGATCTCGAGGATCTTCGAGCTGGCAAACCCGCCCATCAGGGCTTCGCGGACCTTGGCCGGATCGGCCCCGGCTTTCGAAGCGAACAACAGCGCTTCCCCGACCGCCTCGATGTTCAAGGCGACGATGATCTGGTTGGCGACCTTGCAGGTCTGGCCGTCGCCATTACCGCCGACAAGCGTGATGTTCTTGCCCATCAGCTCGAACAGCGGCCTAGCCGTGGCAAAGCCCTTGTCACTGCCGCCGCACATGATGGTCAGGCTCGCCGCCTTGGCGCCGACCTCGCCGCCCGACACCGGGGCATCGACATATTCACACCCGAGTTCGTTGATCCTTTTGGCAAAGACCTTGGTCTCGACCGGCGAGATCGAGGACATGTCGATCACCGTCTTGCCGGCACTCAGCCCTTCGGCAACACCGTTGTCGCCGAACAGAACCGCCTCAACATGGGGCGTGTCGGGCACCATGATGATGATGATCTCGCTGGCTTCGGCAACTTCCCTGGAACTCGCAGCAGTCTTGGCGCCCTTCTCGGTCAGCGACTTCGCCACCCCGGTCACGTCATAGGCCAGAACCTCGTGGCCGCCATCAATCAGATGCGCAGCCATCGGAGCCCCCATGATCCCCGTGCCAATGAAACCGATCTTGCTCATGCTTTTGCTCCTGTTCGATTCGTCTTTGCCCGGCGGGCGCGTGCCGCGATCGTCTGTCGGGCGCCCGGTTCAGCGCACAAGGCAGGGCCGCTTGTTGTCGAAGGTCCAGCCCGGAATGAGAAATTGCATGCCGGCAGCGTCGTCGCGCCCGCCGAGCGCCCTGGTCTTGTAAAGCTCGTGCGCCGCCTCGATCCGTTCGAGATCTGGTTCGATGCCAAGACCGGGACGATCCGGAACGGCGATCTCGCCGCCGGCAATCTTCAGCGGTTCCCGAGTCAGCCGCTGCCCGTCCTGCCAGATCCAATGCGTATCGATCGGCGTTACATTGCCGGGGGCGGCGGCGGCGGCATGGGTGAACATGGCCAGCGAAATGTCGAAATGATTGTTCGAATGCGAGCCCCAGGTCAGGTTCCAATCGCGGCAGGTCTGGGCAACCCGGACGGCGCCCTGAAGCGTCCAGAAATGCGGATCGGCCAGGGGGATGTCGACGGCATGCAATTGCAGCGCATGCACCATCTGGCGCCAGTCGGTCGCGACCATGTTGGTTGCCGTCGGAATGCCGGTGGCGCGGCGGAACTCCGCCATGATCTCGCGGCCGGAGTAGCCGTCTTCCGCGCCGCAGGGGTCCTCGGCATAGGCAAGCACGTGCCCCTGCCCGCTGCAAAGCGCAATGGCCTCGTCGAGCGACCAGGCGCCATTGGGGTCGATGGAAACGCGCGCATCGGCAAAGCGTTGTTTCAGCGCCTCGATGGCCTGCATTTCCTCTGGACCCGGAAAAACACCGCCCTTGAGCTTGAAATCGGCGAAGCCGTAGCGCGCCGCAACCGCCTCGGCCTGCCGGACGATGGCCTCCGGCGTCATCGTCGCCTCGTTGCGCAGCCGTTCCCAGTCATCGGAGCCGGAAGCCTCATCGCGATACGGAAGCGTCGTTGCCCCCTTGTCGCCGACATAGAACAGATAGCCGAGCATCCTGACCGAGCTGCGCTGCTGGCCTTCGCCGAGCAGGGCCGCGACCGGCACGTCGAGAAACTGGCCAAAAAGATCGAGCATCGCCGCCTCGATCGCCGTCTTGGCGTGAATGGCGATCCTGAGGTCGAAGGTCTGCAGCCCGCGCCCGCCGGCGTCGCGGTCGGCGAAGGCCGCATCGACCTGCTGCAGCACCAGGTTATAGGCGGCGGTGGATGTGCCGATCACAAGGGGGATGGCGTCTTCGAGGGTCTTGCGTATGGCTTCGCCGCCCGGCACCTCACCGACGCCGGTGTGGCCGGCCGAATCGCGCAGCACGACGACGTTGCGGGTGAAATGGGGGGCGTGCGCGCCGCTCAGATTGAGCAGCATGCTGTCCTGGCCGGCGACGGGATAGACCCGCATTTCGGTGACTTTTGGGGCGCTCGACCCCTCCGGAAAAATCCCAGACATGTTGCTTTGTCTCGTCTTGTCTCGCATCACCTGGGCGGCTTGGCCCGGTGATGCGCCTCCGCCTGCTATTTCACTAGAGGAAATGTGGAAGCGCAACCATTTTCTTCGCCGAAACGCAAAAACGCCTGTGATCAAGCGTTTAGTCGGCATTTCTGTTTGAATGCTGCCATTCTGACGACAATACCGGATTGACACCGCCGGAAACTGCGCACTAACCTTGACATAGTGGAAGCGCTTTCATTCGTGAATTGCATGCCGGATGGAAAAAGCGCTCCCCCACCTGCTTCGGGCGTTCATGTTCCGTTGCATGCCGGGCCGGTCGCGGAGGAAATCCACGCAAACGTGGAGCGACAGCACCGGCAGGGATGAGGAGGTCCGGGAGTAAAAACTCGGAAAAGGGAGAACAGCATGTTCAAGAAACTGACTACGGCACTTTGCTTGGCCGCCGCGATTTCGGGCGTCGCCGCAATGCCGGCGCTTGCCGCCGACGGTCCGCTGCGCGGCAATCTTCGCGTGGTGATCGGCTCCACTTCGACCGGCGGCGACACCTATCAGAACTCCGCCATCGTCGCCCAGGCGCTGGCCGACAACATCGGCATCAACGTCAAGGTCGACGCCGTGGGTGCCACCGAGGCCTTCAAGGTTCTCGAACGCGTCTCCAACGGCTCCGTCGTGATGATCTTCCACGACCAGTCCTATCTCGGCTACCTTTATGGCGTCGCCGGCTATGACAACATCTTCGAGAAATACACCGTTGGTCCGACCGTCGCGATCAACCCGGGCAACGCCTATCTGGTGCCCAAGAGCTCGCCCTACCAGACCATCGAGGACATCATCCAGGCTGCCGGCAATGGTGAACGCATCCGCGTCGCAATCCAGCCGGGCGGTGTTTCCGAAATCGGCTTCTCGGCGCTCAAGAACGCGGTGAAGATCCGCTTCCCCGGCTCGGAGGACAACATCGTCGCCGTCAACACCGGTTCGCAGTCCGACAAGAACCAGCTGCTGTTCGACGGTCAGGCCGACCTGATCAACGGTTCGGTTCAGGCCAACGAGCAGTACACGCGCCTGCCCGCCGACGACCAGAAGGCGATGCGCTTCGTCTGGCTCACCGCCCGTCAGGCCACAATCCAGCAGGCCAATCCCGAGGGCATGGGTGAAACCACCCGCGAGGACCTTCTGGCCTATGTGACGCCGAATGCCTCGGTGACCCAGGACGGCACCAAGGACTTCACCTTCGATAAGGAATTCTTCTTCCTTTACAACAAGGACATGGATCCTGCGATCGTCGAGCAGATCGACGCCTCGCTGGCCGAAATCTTCGATGCCGGCGAGATCCAGGACACCCAGAAGAAGTCGTTCTTCATCCCGAACTTCAAGCCTTCCGACGAGGCCCAGTCCTATCTGATGGACAAGCGGGACCAGTACGGCGTGATCATCGAATCCATTCGGTAGACGTCCTCCCGACGAATGGCATGGCCCAGGCTGCACCAATACGGGTAGCCTGGGTCGCACAGGCAATCAGACGCCTTTGCTGGGGACGCGTTGTGAGGAGATCGAGAAAATGGATGCCGAAACGGGCCCGCTCAGCGTTCAGATAGAGTTTTCCCAGTCGCACCTGTTCTTTCCCAACATCGTCCACTGGGTGCTGGCCATCCTCGCGGTTCTGATCCTGGTCGTCCACCGGCGCGAGATCGTGGCGACGCTTCGCGACTGGGCCGGCAAATGGCAGCGGCACGAGCTGGATGTGGACAGGATAAGGCTCATCGGGACGCTCGTTCTCGTTGTCGCCTATTTCGTCCTGATGGAGAGGGTCGGTGAATTGTTCCCGAACATGGGACTTGGCTTCCTGCTGATGTCGATCCCCTTCATGTTCCTGCTTTCACTGCTCTATGTGCACAAGGTGAACCTCAGGAAGGTGCTGATCATGGGGGCGAATGCCGTCATCGTCCCGTTCGCGGCCTGGTACGTTCTGGCCGAGCTCTTCTTCATCACCCTCCCCTAGACGCATTTCGACGGATCACCCGAGATGGAATTTCTTGCCCTGATCACCCCGATGTTCTTCATGCTGACGGCGTTCGGCGTGCTTGTCGGGATTGTCTTCGGTGCCATTCCCGGCATGACGGCGACCATGGCGGTCGCGGTCTGCCTTCCCATGACCTACGGGCTCGACCTCACCAACGGGCTGGCGCTGCTTTTGGGGCTCTATGTCGGCGGCATCTCCGGCGGGCTGGTTCCGGCCATCCTTCTCAACATTCCGGGGACGCCGTCCTCGATCACCACGACCTTCGACGGCTATCCGATGACCCAGAACGGTCAGGGCGAGCGTGCGCTCAAGACAGGCATCACCGCTTCACTTTTTGGCGGCCTGTTTTCGGCACTGGTGCTGTTCCTGTTCGCGCCGACGCTGGCCGATTTCGCCATCAAGTTTTCCTATATCGAGAAATTCCTCATCATTCTGTTCGCCCTGACAGTGATCGCCTCCCTGTCCAAGCGCCTTCTGGTCGGGCTGTTCAGCGGCGCACTTGGCGTGTGGTTCAGCCTGATCGGCACCTACGACATCTCGGACGGCGGCAATGGTGAGTACCGGCTGATACCGGACTTCCTCACGGACTATCTCGATAGCGGCTTTGCGCTCTTGCCGGTGCTGATCGGCATGTTCGGCCTCGGCACCATCCTTCTGGAAGCGGAAAAGGGCGTTCAGGAAGAGGCAGTCGGCTCGGTCAAGCTGCAGAAGGGCGCGCCGTTCTCCTTCTCGATTTTCAAGGGACAATTCGTCAATCTGACCCGCTCCGGCCTTATCGGCACCTTCGTCGGCATGCTGCCGGGCGTCGGCGGCAGCGCCGCTTCGGTGCTCTCCTACACCCAGGCCAAGAACTTCTCCAAGGAGCCCGAAAAGCTCGGCAAGGGCGCGCCGGAAGGCGTCATCGCCTCGGAATCTGCCAATAACGGCCTGACCGGTGGCGCCCTCATCCCGCTGTTGTCGCTCGGCATTCCCGGCGATAGCACCACCGCCGTGCTCATCGGTGCCTTCACGCTGCAGGGCATCCAGCTCGGCCCGCTGTTCATCGGCGAGAATCTCGACACCTGGAACGTCATGATGGTGTCCGTGGTCTTCGCCAATCTGGTGATGTTCGTCATCATGTTCTTCGCAATAAGGCACATCGCCAAGGTGGTGACCGTGCCCAAGTATCTTCTCTATCCGGGCATCATCATGATGTGCGTGGCCGGCGCCTACGCCATCAACTACGGCGTGATGTTCGATGTCTGGACGCTGCTGATTTTCGGCCTCATCGCATGGCTTGGCCAGAAGATCGGCCTTGAGATCGCCCCCTTCATCATCGGCTTCATCCTTGGCGGCCAGGCGGAGGTCTATTTCGTCAAGAGTCTCGAAAGCTTCGGAACGCTGACAATCTTTTTCACCAAGAGCCCGATTGCCATTGTCCTGTGGCTGATGATCGCCGTTTCGGTCGGCTATTCGGTCTACAGCCTGATGCGCTCCAAGCGGCAGGGAACCGGCGCATGAGCACTAAGCTCCACCGCACACTTGCCGTCCATGAGGCCGATAATGTCTCGATCGTCGTCGCGGCGGCCGGGCTCGAGGCCGGCGCCACGCTGACCGATGGCACCGTGCTCACCGACAATGTGCCGTTCGGGCACAAGGTCGCACTGACCGATATTCCCGACGGCGGCGCCGTCATACGCTATGGCGTCACTGTCGGCGTCGCCACGCAGCCTCTTCCGCGCGGGAGCTGGGTCAACGAGCATCGCATCCGCCTCCCCAACCCGCCCCCGCTTGCCGAGCTGCCGCCACCGGCAAAACCCGCATCAACGCCGCCACCGCTCGAGGGCTACACATTCGAAGGATTTCGCAATGCTGACGGCAGCGTCGGTACGCGCAACATCCTGGCGATTGCCACCAGCGTGCAATGCGTCTCCGGCGTCATCGAGAACGTCGTCCGGCGCATCAAGGCGGAGCTGCTGCCACGATTCCCCAATGTCGACGACGTCATCGGCATCAACCATGTCTTCGGATGTGGCGTGGCGATCAGCGCGCCTGACGCCGTCATTCCCGTCCGCACCCTCGGCAATATCGTGCGCAATCCCAATTTCGGTGGCGAGGTGATGATCGTCGGGCTCGGCTGCGAGAAACTGCGGGCCGAAACCCTCGTGCCCGAAGAGAGCAATGACGCCTCCGTGCAATATCTCCAGGACGGCGCACTCACCGGCTATCAGGCTATGGTGCACGCGCTCATGGAGCAGGCCGAGGCCCATCTCGTGCGCCTCAACCAACGCACAAGGCAGACATGTCCGGCCTCGGATCTGGTTGTTGGCGCCCAGTGCGGCGGCAGCGATGCCTTTTCCGGCGTCACGGCCAATCCGGCCATCGGCCATGCGGCCGACCTCGTCGTGCGCGCCGGCGGCGCCTTCATGTTCTCCGAGGTCAGCGAGGTGCGCGACGGCGTGCATCTGCTGTCGCCACGCTGCGCCAACGCGCGCGTCGCCAAGGCCCTGGCCGACCAGATGGCCTGGTTCGACGCCTATCTCGAACGCGGCGGCGCCGACAGGAGCGCCAACACCACGCCCGGCAACAAGATGGGTGGCCTGTCCGGCATTGTCGAAAAATCGCTCGGCTCCATCGCCAAATCCGGCACGAGTGTCCTTCACGACGTCATCGGTCCCGGCGAAAGGCTGCGCCGCAAGGGATTGACCTTCGCGGCCACGCCAGCGAGCGATTTCGTCTGCGGTACCCTTCAGCTGGCGGCCGGCATGAACATGCATGTGTTCTCGACGGGGCGCGGCACGCCCTACAGCCTCGCCGCCGTGCCGACCGTCAAGGTCGCGACAAATACGCCGCTGGCACGGCGCTGGCACGACCTGATGGATATCGATGCCGGGCGTATTGTCAGCGGTGACGAAACAATCGAGTCGGTCGGCCACGAGCTGTTCGAATTCATGCTCGATGTCGCGAGCGGACGGCGGCGCACTGCTGCCGAAACGCTCGGCCTGGAAAACGATTTGGCCCTTTTCAATCCGGCACCGATCACATAAGCCTGCACACAGCAGCCTTGGCACGCCCGTGCGGGGCGCAATAGGGTTTGTGCTTCCAGTTGCCTTTCGCCGCAGGCCTGTTCAGTTCTGGAAGCAGGCTGGAGTCGAAAGTGTCGGAAGCCAAGACCAAGGGTTCAATCACCAGACGCGCAAGAGGATCGGGCGGCGCGACGATCGACAGCGTCGCCAAGCTGGCAGGCGTTGGCCCGACAACGGTTTCCCGCGCCATCAACACGCCCGACAAGGTTGCCCGCATGACGCTTGAACGCGTCAACCAGGCCATCGCCGCGACCGGCTATGTGCCCAACCTGCTCGCCGGCGGGCTGGCATCTCGACGCACGCGCCTGATCGCTGCGATCGTGCCGAGCATTGCCAATGCCGTTTATGCGCAAACGATCCAGACCTTCACCCAGAGGATCAAGGAAAACGGCTACCAGGTGCTGCTCGGCGAAACCGACCACGACCAGCAGACCGAGGAAGAGCTTGTCGCCGCCGTGCTCAGCCGCCGGCCCGACTCCATCCTTTTGACCGGCATCCAGCATTCGGCCAAGTGCCGACGCCAGTTGATGTCGGCAGGCATTCCGATCATCGAGATCTGGGACATCACCCCGACACCGCTCGACGTCGTCGTCGGGTTTTCGCACACCGCCGTCGGCAGTGCGGTGGCACAATATCTGTTCAACAAGGGGTACAAGAGCTTCGGCTATGCCTCGGTGGGCGATCCGCGGGCCGTCGTCCGCGATGAAGCCTATAAGCGCGAATTGAACCGGCTTGGCATCGACACGGTCCATTCCGCCATGCGGCAGGTGACTTCGAGCATCGCCGTCGGGCGTCAGCTTCTACCCGATCTTCTCGCCGTCGCCGGCGATGACCCCATGGCCATTTTCTGCAGCTCGGACATCATCGCCCATGGCGTGCTGATCGAAGCCCAGGCGCGCGGCCTGTCCGTTCCGGACGACCTCGCCATTGTTGGTTTCGGCGACCAGAACTTCGCCGCTCACACCTATCCGGCACTGACGACGGTCAAGATCGATTTCCAGAAGATCGGACGAATCGCGGCGGAACGCCTGCTCACCCGGCTGGAGAGCGAGGAACTTCCCACCCAGGTCAACGACGTCGGTTTCGAGATTCTCGAGAGGCAGACCGCCTAGAGTCTTGGGAACCGGTTGGCGTCGATGCCGAGCGTTTCGAGGTCGGCACCGTCCGGGCGGCGATGACGCTCGATGTCATTGCTGACGCGGCAGGCTGCCGCAAAGGTTTCGCCGAAGCGCGACAGGCGACGAAGGGTCTTGAACATCGAGGTGTTCCACAAGGATTCGGTTTGTGGTCCGGAACCTAACGCAGACCGGCAGGCCCAGGCAGGTGGCCGAACGCATTGCAGGCAGACCACTGGCGCATGCTTCGCGGGACCGCTTGGGCGCGCGGTCCCGCATGAGGCCTCCAGCCTCTAGATCGGATAGTGCAGCGACCCGTCCTGCATGGTGATCCAGCGCAACTCGGTGAACTCCGCTATGCCCCAGGTGCCACCGAAGCGGCCGTAGCCGGAAGCCTTGACGCCGCCGAAAGGCATCTGGGCTTCGTCATGCACCGTCGGGCCGTTGATATGGCAGATGCCACTTTCGATGCGCTTGGCCACCGCCAGCGCCTGCATGGTGTCGCGGCCGAAGACGGCGGAAGACAGGCCGAACTCGCTTTCATTGGCGATGCGCACCGCTTCGTCGATCGAGGCGGCGCGGATGATCGCCGCGACGGGGCCGAAGCTCTCTTCGGTATAGATGCGCATGTCCGGCGTGACATGATCGAGCGCGGCGGCATTGAGAATGGTGCCGGAACCGCCGCCGGCGATCAGCGTCGCTCCCTTGTCGACCGCATCCGAAATCAGGTCGCGCACACGGTCGGCAGCGGCGCTGGTGACCAGCGATCCGAGCGGCTGGTCGCCGGCGCGCGGATCACCCGCCGTAAGCCCGGCGACCTTGTCGGCGAAGGCGGCGGCGAAACGGTCGCCGATGTCGCCGACGGTGATGATGCGCTCAGTCGACATGCAGATCTGGCCCTGGTTCATATAGGCGCCGAAGCCGGCGGCGGCGACGGCCGCGTCGATGTCGGCATCGCTGAGGACGATCATCGGCGCCTTGCCGCCGAGTTCGAGCAGCGCCGGCTTGAGATGACGCGCCGACAGTTCGCCGATGATGCGGCCGACGCGTGTCGAGCCGGTAAAGTTTACCCGGCGCACGGCAGGGTGGGCGATCAGCGCCTCGACGATTTCCGGCGCATCACCGGGATCGTTGGAAATGGCGTTGAGAACGCCGACCGGAAAGCCGGCTTCCGCCACGGCCTCGGCAACCAGCGCATGGACGCGCGGGCACAGTTCGGAGGACTTCACCACCACGGTATTGCCACAGGCAAGAGGCGTTGCGATAGAGCGGATGCCGAGAATGACTGGCGCGTTCCACGGCGCCATTGCGAGCACGACGCCGGCGGGCTGGCGGATGGCGAAGGCCGTCGAACCGGGACGGTTGGAGGGGACGATCTCGCCCTTGATCTGGGTGGTCAGCGCCGCCGCCTCGACAAGCATATCCGCGGCCAGCATGACGTTGAAGCGGGCCCAGCCTTCAGTGGCGCCGATCTCGTCCTTCATGGCCCGAACGATGTCGTCGGCGCGCGCCTTGAGATTGTCGGCCGCCGCCAGCAGCAGGGCGCGCCGTTCTCCCGGGCCGGTCTCGGACCAGGTCGGAAACGCCGCCGCAGCCGCATCGACCGCCGCCCGTGCGTCGGCAAGGCCCGCGGCGGCGGCTTCGGTCACCACTTCGCCGGTCACCGGATTCTCGCGCGTGAACCGCCGGTCGTCCGCCGCCGGAACGTGCTGGCCATTGATGTAGAGATTGAGGCTGTCCATTGTCCCCTGTCCTTTCTTGTCTAGTCGGCCACCGCGCCACCGAGGAAGGCGCGCATGACGGCGGGATCGTTGCGTAGCGTTTCGGCACGGCCGGAACCGGTGATGCGCCCGGCCTCGATGAGATAGGCGCGATCGGCAAGGGCCAGCGTGGCCCGTGCGTTCTGTTCGACGATGACGATGGTCAGTCCGGTCTGGCGGATGCGCCCGAGCGCGGCGAACACCTCCTGCACCACGATCGGCGCCAGCCCGAGCGACGGCTCATCGAGCAGTAGCAGCTCCGGCGACGACATCAATGCCCGGCCGATGGCGATCATCTGCTGTTCGCCGCCGGACATGGTGCCAGCAATCTGGTTCTTGCGTTCGGAAAGCTTGGGAAACAGAGCGAAAACGCTTTCGCGCGCCGTTTCGGCACGAGGCCGTGCATGATGCGGATTGGCGCCGAGGGCGAGGTTGTCGGCCACTGTCAGCCCAGGGAAGATCCCCCGGCCTTCCGGCACCAGGGCTATGCCGTGTTCGGCCAGCGCGTGCTGCGGCAGGGCCAGCAGGTCCTTCTCGCAAAAGCCGATGGTGCCGGACAGGGGACGCACCCGCCCGCCGACAGCACCGAGCAGAGAGGACTTGCCGGCGCCATTGGCGCCGAGAATTGCCACCATTTCCCCCGTGCCGACAGAAATCGACACATCTTCCAGCGCAACGTGCTTGCCATAGCGCACGACGAGATTTTGCACGTCAAGCATCCTCGCCCTCCCCGATATAGGCGGCAATGACATGCGGATCGGTCAACGCCGTTTCGGTCGCCTCGTCGGCGATGAGCCGTCCGGAATTCATCACCACGACGCGCGGGCACAGGGCCCTGACTGCCTCCATGATGTGTTCGACCATCAGGATGGCGATGCCGCTGTCCTTGAGGGCCGAGATCAGCGCCACACCTTCGGCGAGTTCGGTCGGATTGAGGCCGGCCAGCCATTCGTCGAGCAGCAGCAGACGCGGCTCGGCGGCAAGGGCGCGGGCCAGCTCCAGGCGCTTCTGATCGATATAGGTGAGATCGCCGGCGCCAATGCCGGCCCGGTCCGCCAGCCCGACGCGCTCGAGCGCCTGTTCAGCTATCGACCGGGCCGCATCGCCCCAATGCGCCTTGGCGCCGAACACCGCCGGGATCATGACGTTCTCGGTCAGGGTCAGCGACGGCAAGATGCGTACGAGTTGGAACGTCCGCGCCACGCCGGCCTGCGCAATCCGGTCCGGGCTCTTGCCGGTCAGGCGCACGCCCGACAGTGTGATCTGCCCGGATGTGGCCGGCAGATCGCCCGAAACCAGGTTGATCATCGTCGTCTTGCCCGATCCGTTCGGCCCGAGCAGACCGACGATTTCGCCAGGCGCGAGCGAGAACGACACGTCGTTGACGGCAACAAGGCCGCCGAACCTCTTGGTGGCGTGTTCGATTGACAGAAGCGTCATATGTGCGCCTCCGCTCGTGTGGCCCTTATCTTCTCGATCCAGGCCAGCACACCGTCGGGCGCGGCGAAGACGACACCGATGAACAACAGGCCGAGGAAGATCGGATAGGTGTCGGGGAAATAGGTCGAGAGGTATTCGAAGGCGAAAAACAGCGGCACGGCCCCCAGTGCCGGCCCCCAGAGCCGGTTGGCGCCGCCGAGCAGCGCCATGATGACGGTCAGGAAACTGACGGTCGGGTTGAAGACGATCGCAGGTTCGACATAGACCCAGCGCGGGCTCACAATGGCGCCGGCAAGCGTCAGGATCGTCGCCGAGGCGACAAAGCCGATAAGCTTGGTGCGCGCAAGCGGAATACCGGAATGTGCCGCCACGACCTCGTCGTCGCCGATGACACGCAGGGCCAGCCCGAGCCGCGTGCGGTGGATGAAGGCTGTCAGGCCGATGGTCACGGCGGCCAGGGCCAGCATCTGCCAGTAGATGTCGCGCGCGCCGAGGTCGAGAAAGATATAGCGGCCGAGCGTGCCGGTAATGTTGACCTCGTACCAGGTGATGAGCTGGCGCACGAGTTCGGCAAGCCCGAAGGTGAAGATGACGAAATAGACCCCGGCGAGCCTGAGGGTCGACAGCCCGACGACCAGCGCCATCGCCGCGCCGACGAACCCCGCCGCGATCAGGACAACCGGATAGGGCAGCACCTCGTTGAGCACGGCGACGGTGTAGGCGCCGGTACCGTAAAAGGCGACGGTGGCGAGCGAGATGTAGCGGGTGTGGCCGGAAAACAGCGCCCAGGCACTGGCCAGCGTCACATAGGTTACCGCACCGATGAGCAGGCCGAGGACATAGTCCGAGACGCCGAGCGGCGCCAGGGCGAGCAGGACAAGAGCGACAACAGGCAGGATTTTTCCCATCTCAGCCCCGCCCGAACAGGCCCTGCGGCCGCCACAACAGCACCAGCAGGAAGATGGCGAAGGTCGCCGCCAGCGTCAGGCCGGGATCGATGGCAGTGGCGACGAAGGTCTCGATCAGCCCCAGTGCCAGCCCGGCAATGAGCGCGCCGGCGATATTGCCGACCCCACCCATGATGACGATCACCAGCGCCTTCATGGTGAAGATGACGCCATCGGTGGCCGAGAAGGTCTGGTACATGGCGATCGAGGCCCCGCCTGTCGCCGCCAGGGCCGTGCCGAGCGCGAAGCCCTGGCGCGCCACCTTGTTGACATCGATGCCGACGAGCGGCGCCGATGCCGGCGTCTGAGCCACGGCGCGCAGCGTCAGCCCCCAGCGCGTGCCTTCGAGCGCGATGACCAGTGCGCCGCCGACAACGACACAGATGCCGAAGGCGATCAGCCGGTTGAGCGCCACCGGCACGCCGAGGACGCTAACGCCTTTATCCAGATAGGAAATCGAGGTGAAATTGGCGCCGAAGACCAGAAGCATCACACCCTGAATGACGAACAGCAGCCCGAACGTGGCAAGGATCGTGTCGACCTCGAGCCGGCCGCCGGCGCCGGACCGCGCCACCAGAGGCCGCATCATCACGGAATAGAGCAGCCAGCCGGTGCCGTAGCCCGCCGGCGCGATCAGGAGAATCGCCACGAGCGGCGGCAGGCCGAGCCCGTGGAACAGGGCGACCAGAACGAACGCGGCCAGCAGGGTCATCTCGCCATAGGCGAGGTTCATGATCCGGCTGATGCCGTATTGCAGCGTCAGGCCGAGCGCCAGCAGGGCGTAGGTGCCGCCGAGCACGAGGCCGAGAATCAGGGTTGTTGTCAACATGTGTCCAGGTCGCGTGGAGCCTGCGCGAGCCGCCGCAGCGGCTCGCGCCGATAAAGCATTCTTGGCCTACCAGTTGGGCTTTGGAATGACCGGATCGGAAGCACCTGCCTTGTCCGCCGGGCTGACGGCGCTGAAGGCACCATCCTGCCATTGGCCGACCCACCACAGGTCGCGCAACTGGTTGTCCTCGAGCTGGACCTCGCCGATCACCGTTTCGAACGTGCCGGTCGACAGTTCCTCGGCGAGCGCGCCATGGTCGAGCCCGACGCGCGCCACCGCCTGTTCGAGCATTTCCAGAGAGGCATAGGTGACGGCGCTGGCCCAGCTGTCGGGCGGATTGCCGACAACCTCTGTATGGGCTGCGAAATAGGCCTTGATCGCTTCGCTGTCGGCATCGACGCCGCCGATGGCCATCACGCCTTCGGCCTTGCCGTCAGCGATGCCGGGATAGATCGGAAAGGCGCCGCCGACCGAGACATAGAACACGGCCGGATTGTAGCCCATGGCCTGGGCCGTCTTGGTCATGCCGAAACTGCCGGGCGGATAGGAAAAGGCGACGAAACTGTCCGCGCCCGAGGCCTGGGCCTCGCTCATGATGGCAGCGAAATCGGAGGTGCCGAGTGGATAGCTCTTGTCGTAGACGAGTTCGAAGCCGGCTTCCTTGAAAGCGGGACGAGCGCCATTGATCAGATCGATGCCGAAACCGTCGGCAACCGATACGACCGCCACCTTGCCGTTGATCTTGCCGGCGTCGCGCGCAGCCGAGAGCACGTCGACCAGGCCATTGGCATAGTCATGGCCGCCGCCGAGCATCCAGAAGCTGCGATCCCAGCGGGCGGCGAATTCCGGCGCCTTGTCGGTCACGGCGGTGACGGCAAGCTGCGGATAGCCGTATTTGGCGAAAAGCGGCGCCACGGCGAGATTGCCACCGGTGCCCCAGGGCGGCAGGATCAGGTCGACCTTGTCCTGGCTGGCCAGCCGCTCGATGGCGCGCACCAGATCCTCGTTGGATGACCGGTTGTCGTATTCGGTCACCTCGATCATGCGCTTCGAGCCATCGGGCATGGTCAGACCGCCGGCGTCGTTGACGGTCTTCACCCAGAGTTCATAGTTCGGAATCGTTGTGATGCCCGCACCCGTTGCATTGGCGCCGGTTCGCGCGACGGCATAGCCGATGGAAACACTGTCGTCGTCGGCCGATGCCGCGCCTGCGGCCAGAATTGTCGCCAGGGTCGAGCCGAGGGCGAGTGCGCGCAACGTCACGCGCTGCGTGTACTTGGTCATGATCTCCTCCATTTCGATCCGGTTGGCCCGGTTTTGTCTTGGGCGCCGACCAACTCTTTGCGGTTGGCTCCGGAACCGAACGCGACCCTAATCCGATTGAGGAGACGCAAGAAATGCACTTGTGGGGCTAAGATTTGTACTTTTGCTTGACAATATGTCGCAGCTGGCTCCAATCCTCGCGGCCATGCCGTTCGCCCTTCACAATCCAGCCGACCGCCGCGCCAGCGCCAGCGTCCACGACATCGAAAGCCCGCTCACCCGGGTCGGGCTGACGCTGACGGCCGGATCGGCGGTGCTCGCTCTGGTCGCGTCAGGTCGCATTCACATTCGAACCGATGGCGAGGAGCCCCGGCAGTTTGTCGATGCACCGCGGCTCATATGGCGCCGGGACGGTCACAACGAGGAACTGGTCGCCGAAGGCGGCACTCGCGCCAGCGTGGTCTCTATCCCGGCGCTGGCCCTGATCGGCGCTCTGCCGGCCACGCCGCTCGGGGAACAGATGGGCCGCACCCTCGGGCAGGACCTGTCCTTTGCACTCGACCCCGACGGCCAGATGCAGCAGCTGGTGGCCGATTTGCGCAACGAGCGTCTGGCCTCGGAACCCGGCGCCGACGTCGCGGGGGCACACTATCTTGCCTTGCTTCTGGTTGGGTTGTGGCGGTTGGCCCGCGCCGACCTGGTGGCGCATGGTCGCGCCCCGCAGGGGCTGGCCGAACGTTTCGTGCTTCTGGCCAGCCAGCGCCTGCGTGAGCACCTCAAGGTCAGCGATTATGCACGACTTCTGGGCGTCAGCCGCGACCGTCTCGGCTCGGCGGTGCAGCGCGCCACCGGTCTGTCGCCACAGACCTATCTGCATAGGGCACTGGTCCGCGAAGCATCGGAACTGCTTGCCAGCACCGGCATTCCGGTCGGCAATGTCGCCTTTCGGCTCGGCTTTTCCGACCCGGCATATTTCACGCGCTTCTTCATCCGCAACCGCGGGCAAAGCCCCCTGCAGTTCCGGCGGGCGGCAAAGGCGCGCCGCGCGGCAGGCGACCAATCCTACGCTGCCTGGCCGTAACGGGCGGCAACCAGGCCACCTTCAGGGCGTGCATGCTGAACTGCAAAACGGCACCCGGTCTTGCTCGGCCATCCGACACGTTCCATGCTTGCGGCGTCGGGGATGTTGCTTGTTCGCCGTTTGTGCCGCCATCTCTGCGATCTATCAAACCCGCTCCGGCTGACGGATGCGACGCGAGGACCTTCATGGGCAACGATCTCCTCACCCGACTTCGCGCTCTCGATCTGTCCGAAGCAATCGCCGCCACATCGGACGACTTGTCGGCGACCTGTCTGTCTGACTGGCAGGTCTCGGGTGTCGCATTTGTCGCCAGTGATCCGGCTTACGAGCGCCAGTATTATCGCGCCGCACGTGAGCTTTTTTCCTGCGTCAGGCCGACCGGCACGTCCGGTGCGATCCTTAACGAGGGCGGCATCTATTTCGGCTGCTGGCTCGAAAGTACCGGCACGATCAGCGCCGAACTCTTGTCGCGTTTCTTGCCGGGCGTGGCGCAGCGCACGTTCGAGGGTTTTGCCAGGGCGCAGCGTGACGATGGTCTTTTTCCCTACAAGCTGACGGCGGACGGCGCCGTCTTCAATCAGATCCAGCTGGTCTCCCCGCTCGCCCGCGCGGTGTGGAACAATTATCTGCTCAACGGGCGTGACCGCGACTTCCTCAAGGGCATGTATGCGGCGATGAGTGCCTATGATGCCTGGATCGCCCGATACCGCGATACGCGCGCCACCGGGGCGGTCGAGGCCTTCTGCTGCTACGACACCGGGCACGATCTTTCTGCGCGTTTCTGGCACGTTCCGGATACGCCCTACCGCAACGATCCGACGAAATGTGACCCCGACAACCCGTTGGTTCCCTTCATCGCGCCGGACCTGACCGCCAACATCGCCTGTCAGCGCACCTACCTGGCCCGCATCGCCGAGGAGCTGGGCGAGGACGGCGGTCCGTGGATCGACAAGTCGCTCAGGAGCGTTTCCGCGCTTTACGATCACTGCTTCGATCCCGGCGACAATTTCTTCTACGACAGCGACCGGCACGGGCAGCTTGTGAAAGTGCAATCCGACGTGTTGCTGCGGGTGCTGGCGTCGGAGATCGGCGACGATGGTTTTTTTGCCGCGGCGCTCGACAACTACCTGCTCAACACGGGGAAATTTTTCGCCAAATTCCCCTTCACCTCGATCGCCATGAGCGATCCGCGCTTCGATCCCAATTCGGGCTACAACACCTGGTGCGGCACCTCGAATCTTTTGAGCCTGATCCGCGCGCCCCATGCCTTCGAGACGCATCACCGCCATGTCGAGTTGAGCTTCGCGCTGCAGCCGGCCCTCTGGGCCCTGTTCCGCATGGAACGCTTCGCCCAGACGATCAATCCGTTCACTGGCGAGCCCGGCTTCACCGAGGCCTATTCGCCGGCCATGCTCGGCCTCATCGATTTCGTCGAACGCCTGTTCGGCATCCTGCCGCGGTCCGATGGCACGCTGTGGTTCACCGGCCTCGCTCCGGCCTCGGTGGCGCACCGGCAGAACAGCATCGAGACGGGATATGCCCGCACTGTCGATGGTGCCAGATACGAACTCGTCAACTCGGAAACGCAGTCGACAGTCTACAAGGACGAGGAACTGCTCTACCGTTTCCCGAAAGGACTCCGGCTGGTCACTGACCGCGCCGGCGCGCCTGTCGCGCTCATCGGAATGAGTGTTGCACCGATCGCCGGCACACTGGAATGGCCGGGCGGAAGTCTCGATTTCGAGATCGGACCCAATCAGCAGCTCGGCCTCAGCGGCGGTGACCTGACCGAGCTGTGGCCGGCCGGCTACGTGCCCATCAGCTCCTGAGTCCGGCCGAGACCGGCGGCGCCAGATCGAGCGTTGCGGCGCGCTCGCGGATCAGCCTGATGATCTTGACCACCAGCGGATCGGCGCGCCGTTCCTGCAGGACATGGATACCGAGCAGCCAGCTCGGCAGCAGTTCGTCCGACCGGGTCGTCACCTGCTCGATCCCCTGGGAGCGGAAGAACGCGGCGAGCAGGTAGGAGTGGATCAGCACGGCATCGGTAGAATTGACGTGCTTCCAACGAACTCGGCATGAGCAAATGCCCGACCTGTCGAGCTGCGGATGGCCGCGGCGGACGAACAAACGCGATCTTCAACCAGTCGCTGGCGCTGTGGCCGTCCGAATTCCAGCGGGAGAACTGTTATGAGGGTCGGCACGGACTGGCCGTCAGCTTCACGCGCTTCTTCTCGAACTCGCTGCTCATCACCATCATTGCCGCTGTCGGCAACGTGCTGTCCGCGTCCTTTGCCGCCTAGGCCTTCGCACGGATCGAGTTCACCGGCAGGAACCTGTTCTTCGCGCCGATGATGCTGACGCTGATGATCCCGGCTTTCGATCATGCCGACATCATTGCCGGTCGGGGCACGCTCGGCATCGAGCCTGTCGAACAGCTTCCCGACATCGACGCCATCGTCGTGCCGCTGAGCGGCGTCGGATTGATCTTCGGCGTCGCGGCGGCGGCCAAGGCGCTCAGGCCCGAGATCAGGATCGTTGGCGTCCTCATGGAGCGCGGCACGGCGATGATCATGAGCCTTGCCGCCGGCCATCCCGTCGAAGTCGAAGAAGTGCCGACGCTGGCGGAGCCGCGGTCGGCATCGCCGCCGTGCTGGCCGGCAAGCTCCGCGCCAGCGGTCCACCCGCCCTCGCGTTGAGCGGCGGCAATATCGACATGCACCAGCGCCAACGCATCATCAGCAGCGAAAGCATCGATGTGATGAGCGAGGTCGCCCGACATGCCGGCCATCAGGGTGCACATCGCCGAAAACAATGGCGAGGTCGACGTCAAGACCGCCTATGCGCCCGGCCTCGGCAGTTTCGCCATCAAGGTGTCGCCGGGCTTTTCGACAATCCCAGGCTCGGTCTGCCGAGCACGTCGGGGCTGATGATGGTGTTCTCCGCCCAAACCGGGGTGCTCGAAGCACCGCTGCTCGACAATGGCTACCTGACCGATGTGCGCACGGCGATGGCCCGCGCGGTGGGCGGCCAGGCTCGGCCTGGGTGTGGAATTTCAAACTGAACCTGGAGGCGGCACGAGTCATGCAAGCGCCGGATCTGCCCTTTTCCCCTGACGAGAACGCCGCCCGATGGATATCCTGTCCACCACCATCGCCGAACGCGGCTCGTCGCGCGCCACCATCGGCGTCGACATGGACAATTGCTGGTTCTCGGCCAAGGCGCTGGCCGTGCTCTCCGGACATCTGCCCAATGCGCGCTTTGCCGACGCCACCGCTCTGGTCAATTGGCAGCGCGCGGTGAAATCGCGACGCGAGCTCGACTACATGCGCCGCGCGCCCGACTGGTCGAGCGCATGCACGAGCGCTTTTGTGAACGGATCGAACCGGGCATGCGCAAATGCGATCTGGTCGCCGACATCTACGATGCCGCTCTGCGCTACGACGAAGCGCTCGGTTGGCGCACCACATCTGACCTGGGACGACAAGCCGATGAGACCGGGCGAAGGCACGTTCTTCGAGATCACCGGGGTCTATCGCCATTATCACTGTCCGCTGTCGCGCACGGTGATTCCAGGCAAGCCAACCGAGACCTTTCGCAACGGCGAAAAGGCGGTACTCGAAGTCATGGAGGCAGGCCTTGAAGCCGCAAGGGCCGGCAATAGCCCACCGCACCCGGAACGTGCCCGAGCGGTTGTCGGTGGATCACCGGATGATGTCGGTCTGCGATGACGCGGTCAGGAAGTCGAAATCGCATCCCCTGGTGGCGGGCAAAACCGACTGACGGTAGAGCCGCGCGTAGCCGCGTTCCGGCACCGGAGCCGGCGGCGCCAGACTGGCGCGCCGCGATGCGAGCTCGGCCTCATCGACCAGCAGGTCGATGCGTTTCTCAGATGCCGACAGGCGGATGCGGTCGCCGTTCCTGATCAGGGCCAGCGGTCCGCCTTCAGTGGCCTCGGGCGTCACGTGCAGCACGATGGTGCCGAAGGCGGTGCCGCTCATGCGGGCATCCGATATGCGCATCATGTCCTTGACGCCCTGGCGCGCCAGCTTTTTCGGGATCGGCAGATAGCCGGCTTCCGGCATGCCGGAGGGGCTTTTAGGCCCGGCATTCTGCAACACCAGAATATCCTCGGAAGAAACGTCGAGATCGGGATCGTCGATACGATTGGCGAGGTCCTCGAGCGAGGAGAAGACCACTGCGCGGCCTTCGTGTTCGAGCAGTTCCGGCGTCGCCGCCGCGCGCTTGAGCAAGGCGCCGCCGGGCGCCAGCGAACCGGCGAGGGCGATGAGGCCGCCCTGCCCGTCGATCGGGCTCTGGGCGGTGCGGATATAGGCCGTGTCGATCTCGTCGATCAAGGGCTTCGCCAACCGCTCGCCCAGTGTCTCGCCGACAACCGAGATTGTGTCGAGATCCAGATGCGGTTCGAGCGACCTCAGCACGCCTTCGAGGCCACCGGCGGTATGGAGATCCTCCATGTAGCCCGAGCCGACGGGCTTGAGATCGACCAGGGTCGGGGTCTCGTCCGAGAGTTCGTTGAAACGGTCGAGATCGACATCGATACCCAGCCGCCCGGCAACGGCGGTCAGATGAATAAGCGCATTGGTTGAACCGGACACGGCGAGCAGAACGCGCAGGGCATTCTCGACCGATGCCCTGGTGATGATCTTGTCCGGCGTGCGGTCGGTGCCGATCATCTGCGCCGCGAGCGCGCCGGTTTCCTCGGCGGCGCGCAACCTGTCGGCATGGACAGCCGGGATGGCGGCGCTATTGGGCAGCATCATGCCAAGGGCTTCGCCGATCAGCGCCATTGTCGAAGCCGTGCCCATGACGGCGCAGGTGCCAGCGGTGACGGCCAGCCTGCCCTCGATGACGTTGATTTCCTCGGTATCGACGCCGCCGCCGCGATACTGAGCCCAGAAGCGCCGGCAGTCGGTGCAGGCGCCGAGCCTTTCGCCCTTGTGGCGACCGGTCATCATCGGGCCACCGACCAGCAGTGCGGCGGGCTTGCCGGCCGATGCCGCACCCATCAGCAGCGCCGGCACGGTCTTGTCACAGCCGCCCATCAGCACCACCGAATCCATCGGCTGGGCCCGGATCATCTCCTCGACATCCATGGCCATCAGGTTGCGGTAGAGCATCGAGGTCGGATTGAGGAACACCTCGCCGAGCGAGATGGTCGGAAACGGCACCGGCAGGGCGCCCTCGGCCATCACCCCGCGCTTGACCGCTTCGAGCAGATCCGGGAAATGGCGGTGGCAATTGTTGAAGCCGCTTTCCGTGTAGGCGATGCCGACGATGGGGCGGTCGAGCGCCTTGTCGGTATAGCCCATGGATTTTGCGAAAGAGCGGCGGAGATAGCGGGCAAAATCGCGGTCGCCGTAATTAGTCAGCCCGCCGTCGATGCCCTGATCGCTCTTCTTGGTCATTTGAGATTGCTCCGCACCATCAGGCGCCGGCGGATGTATTTGGGCTCGAGATAGTCCTTGATGCCGAGCGAGCCGCCTTCGCGCCCGAACCCGCTTTCCTTGATACCGCCGAACGGCGCCTCGGCCGTGGCAAGAAGGCTCTCGTTGATGCCGACCATGCCGGTTTCGAGCCCTTCGGCGGTCAATTCGGCCAGCGCCATGTCATGGGTGAAGACATAGGCCGCCAGACCGAACGGCACGGCATTGGCACGCGCCAACACGTCGTCGAGATCGGTGAACGCGGCAATGGGCGCAACCGGGGCGAACGGCTCGTCGATCATGATGCGGGCGCCGTCTGGCACCCCGCCGAGAACTGTCGGCATGAGGAAATTGCCCTTGTCGAACTGTGGGGCGCGGCCACCACCGGCAAGCACCGTGGCACCGTGCCCGACCGCATCTTCGATCAGGGCGATGGCGCCTTCAAGTGCCCTCTCCCGGATCATCGGACCCATGGTGACGCCAGCGTTACGCCCGTCGCCGACGACCAGCCCGTTGGCGTAGTCGGCAAAGGCCTGTTCGAACTTGGCGCGAATGCTCTCATGGGCATAAAAGCGCGAGGGCGAGATGCAGACCTGGCCGCAATTGCGGAACTTGGCGGCGGCGACCTTTTGGGCGGCATAGACCGGATCGGCGTCGGCATGAACGATCACCGGGGCATGGCCCCCGAGCTCCATCGTCACCTTCTTCACGCCGCGTGCGCACAGTTCGAGGATCTTCTTGCCCACCGGCACCGAGCCGGTCAGCGACACCTTGCGGATCACCGGCGAGGATATCAGCGCTTCACTCAGATGCCCGGAATCGCCGGTCAGGATGGCCAGCGCCCCATCCGGCAGGCCGGCATCGATCAGCGCCTGGCCGATGGCGAAGGCCGAGCCCGGCGCTTCCGAAGCCGGGCGGGCGATGATCGAACAGCCGGCGGCGAGCGCGGCAGCGATCTTGCGGGCCGGCAAAAGCGCCGGGAAATTCCAGGCACTGAGGGCGAGGCATGGCCCGACCGGCTGGTAGATGACGGACAGGCGATCGTCTTCGGTGCGGCCGGGAATGGTCTGGCCGTAGATGCGCTTGGCCTCCTCGGCATACCATTCGAACTGGTCGGCGGAGGCGAGTGTCTCGCTTTTCGCTTCGGCAATGGGCTTGCCGGTTTCGGTGCTCATTGCGGTGGCGATGGCTTCGGCGCGCTCGCGCATCAGATCGGCCGTGCGTCTGAGGATCTTGGCGCGCTCCCAGGCCGGCACGCGGCGCCAGGTCTCGAAGCCCTTTTGGACGCTGTCGAGCGCCGCCGCGATATCGGCGTCGGTGGCCATCGGTGTCGTGCCGACGCTTTGTCCGGTGACCGGGCTCGTCACGTCGCGGCGCGCGCCATTCGAGGCGGGGCGCCAGCGATTGTCGATCAGGATGCCATAAGCTTCGTACATGAGTTCAGATCCGTGTGTTGGCGTAATTTGTCTCGACGGTTTCGCACCAGTTGCCGACATTCCAGCTGCCATAGGCACCCATGCCACCGATCTCGTCGGGACCGAAATAGACCGGCACGTGCACAAGGCTCAGCCCCTGATGGGCACGGGCCTTTTCAAGCGCCGCCCTGAGACTTGCCGGGCTGTCTCCACCATCGAGGGCGAGGACACCCGAGACTGAACGAGCCAGTCCGATATAGTCGACGACGACACCGTCATTGGTGCGGTATTCGATGTTGTATTGCGCGTCCTGCAGCGAGGTGATCGCCGCCATGCGGCGATTGTCGAAAACAACGATCGTGCCATGCACCCCGTGCTCGACGCCATCGACCAGCACCTGCGGGTTCATCAGGAACGACCCATCGCCGGTGAAGGCGATGGCGTGACGCGGGCTGTTGGCGGCAGCACTGGCGAGCAGGGCCGAAACGGCAAAGCCCATATATGAGGCGCCAGTTTCGGTCAGAGTCTCGAACGGGTCATTGTCCTCGACGATCTGGAAGCCGTTGGCCTGAACGTCGCCGGCATCGAAGATCTTCAGCGATCCCGTTTCGACGCTGAAATCGCAGACCGCCTTGATGGCGACGGGCTGGGTCATGACCTTTTTCTGCCAGACCTCGTCGTAGAGCGCCGGCGAGGCGAAGCGCGCCTGTTTGAAATCGCTCCAGCGCGCCTTGGCGCCGACACAGCCGGCAAGCCAGGCTTCTCGCGCCGGAGAGCGAGCAGCAGGTTTGGCTTCAAGCCGATCGGTGAGGCGCGTCAGCACCGCGCCGATATCGCCGTTGAGCGCCAGTGTGTCGTTGTAGTGCTGGACGTCATTGAGGTCTGCATTGATGTTGATGACCTTGTCGACCTTCGGATAGCCGATGCCGGAGCAGTCGGACTGGCAGACGGCGCGCGAGCCGATGACGATCAGCAATCTGGCATGCTCCATGGCGAAATTGCCGCTGATCGATCCCTTGGTGCCGCCGACATGCATGTTCTGGGCGTGCGCGTCGGGCATGACGCCGGTCGAGCCGGGCGACAGCACAACGGCGGCGCCGGCGGCTTCGGCGAAACGCCTGACCTCGGCGGCGAAGCGGCGGCTGCCGCCGCCGGCCTTGATGACGATTTCCGGCGTGTCGGCGACAAGCGCGGCGGCCTCGTCGAAAACGGCGGGATCGGCGGGAATGGATGGCGCCAGTTTCGGCCGGGCCGGCAGAGCATCGATGCGCACATCGAGTTCGCGCGGCTGGGTGTTGATCGGCATCATCAGGAAGAAGGGCGTACCCTTGAACGGGTGGAAGACGCTCGACGCGCCGCGGCGCAAGGCGTCGCGCAGGGCTTCGGGCGTGTGTAGCACGTAGGACTGCCCCATCAGAGCCGTGATCCTGCCGAACAGGCCCTGTTCCGGCTTGGGGATCTGCTGCATGTTGTAGCCTTCGCCATGCGTCGTCTCGTCTCCGTAGATGTGATAGACGCCGATGCCGTTTGAGGTTGCGGCCAGCGAGCCGACCATGGCCTGCAGCGCCCCGGGGCCGATCGAGGTGACGACGGCCGGGGTCTCGTCATAGATCCATTTGAGCGCCGTGGCGGCGTGGGCCATCTCCACTTCATTGTGGAACTGCCAGGTGCGCACCAACCCATGGTGCTCGTAAACGCGCAGCGTCTCGGCGATGGCGGTCGAGCCGTGACCGAACACGGCGAAATACTTGCTGACGCCCTGACGCATAAGGCCGAGCACCAAAGCTTCGGACAGGGTCAGCCGGATGGGTTTGGCAAAAAGCCCGGCGGCGAGCGCGGCTTCGAAGCCACCGGCTTCGGCGATGGCGCGGGCCATCCGGCCGGCGGTCTCAGGCCGTATCTGGTCGGATTGGTCCGTCATCGCCTAGGCCTCGTTCTTTGTCAGGGACACGGCGCGGCCGAGCCTGTGGGACTCCTCGGCAGCCAGAGCGAAACGCAACACCTCGCGGCCTTGCACAGCGCTGAGCAATGGTGGCGTGCCGTTGATGAAGGCATTGATGTGGTGACGGGTGGCAGCGGCAAAACTCGCCTCCCAGCCGGTCTCCATGTCGCGGTATTCGCTGACCTTGCCGTCACGGTAGAGAGCCAGCGGCGCCGGATCGCCGAGCCGGCCATGGCCGCCATTGATCCAGATGACGCCTTCCGAGCCGGTGATCTCGACCCGGTCGTCCTGGGCGTAATGACGGGTAGCAATCTCGAGATCAGGCGAATAGACCACTTCGAGATTGCCCATGCGGTTGCCCGGGAAGCGGAACGAGACGATGGCGGGTGCATCGAAATGCATGCCATCCGGGCGCAGGCTTTCGCCGATGAAGGCGTGGACCTCTTCCGGGTTGCCCATGAAATGCCAGGCCAGGGCGAACTTGTGGTGGCCGTCATCGAAGACCAGCGGCCCGCCGCCGTTCTGCGACCGGTCCTGGCGCCAGGCGTCGGCATTGCGCGGCACGTCCCAGGCAGTCTCGGACTTGCCCGGATTGGACTTGATGCGGATGGTCAGCGGCGTGCCGATGGCGCCCTCGTCGATCAGTGCCTTGGCGCGCACCACCGGCGGATAGAAGATGAAATTCTCGTAGATCTTGAACGGTGCGTTGGAGCTTTCCGCCGCCTCGACCAGCGTGTCTGCTTCCTCGATGCTGACGCACATCGGCTTTTGCAGCGACACGGCCTTGCCTGCCGCGATGGCTTCGAGCGCCACCGGCAGATGCAGGTGGTGCGGCAAAAGGATCTCGACCAGATCGATGTCCGGATCGGCGAGAATGGAGCGATAGTCGTTGGTGATCCTGGCTTCGGGGAAGCCCCAATCGCTGGCGCGTGCTTCGGCCAGCGTCGTGTCCGTGTCGCACAGCGCGGCAATCGCCGCCTTGGCATTGCCGCGATAGGCGATGGCATGCAGGTCGGATATCCGACCAGTCCCGATGAAGGCGACACGAAGGGTGTCGTAGCGCATGGTCACTCCAGATTTTCGGCCTGCTCGCGCGCCAGTGCGCCGAGACGTTTGAGATCGGGCGTGCCGATGCGGGCCGTCGGACCGGAGACGCCGATGGCGGCAATCATCTTGCCGGCGTCGTCGTAGACCGGAACGGCCACGCAGCGGATGCCTTGGGTGAATTCCTCGTCGTCGACGGCGTAGCCGTTCTTGCGACACTGGGCGATTTCGGCGTCGAGCGCCGCACGACGGGTGATGGTGTGTGGGGTGAAGGTGTCGAGCACGCCCGGATCGGTGGCCTCGCCGAAGGCGAGAAAGGCCTTGCCGAGCGCCGTGCAGTGAAGCGGCGCCAGTGATCCGATCGGGTGGTCGACCTTGAGCGGCAGGGTCGAATCGATCTTGTCCACATACCAGACCTGGGTGCCGACCAGCACCGCCGTATGGGCGCATTCTCCGGTCAGTTCGACCAGCTTTGCAAGACGGGCGTGCAGGCGGCCGCGATAGGCGATGATGTCCTCAAGGCTCGGCGCGGCCGGCGCCCGCACCTTGGCCGAAGCGCGATAGCGGCGCCCCTCGACCTGCTCGACATAGCCCGAGGCGACAAGGGTCTTGAGGATGTGCGAGGCGTTGGACTTGTCGACCTGAAGGTGGGTGGCGACGTCAGTCAGGCGGGACGGCATCGGCTGTGCCACCAGATAGTCGAGCGCATCGAGACCACGGGAAAGAGATTTAAGAAGCCGCATCGTTTTAATCCACTACGAGTAAGTCAGGTATTTCTCTTGTTTAATATGCGGCAACGAAAAATGCAACATAGCGCAACTATATTGCGATTTTTGCGCTTTCTGACCGCAGTAATCCAGAAAATGGCGTTATGTGCAACAGCAAATGTTGACATCTGTGCAACTTGCTGCCGTTATGACGCAGGGAAGTTCAATAAGTACAACATAAGCCAACTTCCTACATGAACCGCTACGAGGGAGGAATGCATGTTCGCTGCTACGCGACGCACGCTATTGGTTTCGACGCTGGCCGTTGCCGCCACGCTAACGCTGTCCGCCATGCCGGCGCAGGCCGCCGAGGAAGTGACGATCAGCCACTATTTCACCGGCGATCTCGGTCGCGACGGGCTTGAGGAGATCTTCGGCCAGTTCCAGGACAAGACCGGTATCGCCGTCAAGGACAGCCCGATCGGGCACGAGGACTTCAAGACGGGCATCCTGGTCAGGGCCGCCGGCAACAATCTTCCGGACGTCTTCTCCTATTGGGCCGGCGCACGCACCCAGTTCGTCGTCGATTCCGGCAATCTCGCGCCGATCGACGACATGTGGGCGGCCGACGGCCTCGATGCTGTCGTCGCCGCCTCGATCGCCGACGGCGCCACCAAATATGATGGCGCGCGCTATCTCGTGCCTTTCGGCTATCACTATGCCGGCATGTTCTATAACCCGCACGTGATGGCAAAGGCCGGCATCACCGAGATGCCGACCAGCTGGGACGAGTTTCTCGCCATGTGCGATACGCTCAAGGACGCCGGCATCACCCCGATTGCCCTCGGCTCGAAGAACCGCTGGCCCGCCCAGTTCTGGTTCGACTACCTGGTGCTGCGCACGACCGGGCCGGACTATCGCGCCGACCTGATGTCGGGCAAGGCCTCCTATGCAGACGCCGAGGTCGAAAAGGCCATGTCCTTGTGGAAGAGCCTGATCGATGCCGGCAACTTCGCGCCCAATTCCAATGCCGACACCTGGACCGACGCCGCCGACAAGGTGGCGCGCGGCGATGCCGCCATGACCCTGATGGGCACGTGGATCACCGGCTACTGGAACGGCAACGACCTGACCCCGGGCGATGACTACGACTTCTTCGAGTTCCCGGTGATCGACGCCGGCGTTGCCAAGGCCGCCGTTGGCCCGGTCGACGGTCTCGTCATCTCCAAGGACGCCAAGAACGCCGCCGGCGCCGAAAAGCTGCTGTCGTTCCTGGTCTCGGACCCGGACGTGCAGGCCAAGTGGGCCGGCATCCAGGGGGCGCTGTCGGCAAACGTCAATGTCGATCCGTCGAACTACACGGTCGTCATGCAGCACGCGCTCGAAGTTATCAATGACGCCGACGCCTTCGCCTTCAACTACGACCTGGCGACACCCCCGCCGGTGGCCGAAGTCGGCCTGTCGATGTTCTCCCAGTTCATGGACAATCCGGCCGACTACAAGGCGATGCTCGAGCAGACCCAGGCCGGCGCCGCCGACGCCTTCAGCCAGCAGTAGTCACCCATCCTTCCAAGCCCGGCCGCGGGGAGCACTTCCCGCGGCCATCGCGTCTCTTTCCGCTACGCAGGCGGATTGGGGCAATCGCCATCGGCCATGCGTTCGGAGACCGGCGTGGAAAAGCAAACCCGATACTGGCAGATCGCCCTTCTGATCCCGCCCCTGCTGGTTTTCGGCGTCCTTGTCGTCTGGCCGCTGCTCAGCTCGTTCTATTACGCCTTCACCAATTGGAACGGCTTCAATCCTGACTACAGATTCATTGGGCTCGACAACTTCCTGCGCATCTTCACCGACCGGCTATTCGCCAACGCCATCATCAACACGGCGATCTGGATGGCGGCGGCGATCATTGTGCCGACCCTGCTCGGACTGGGGCTGGCTCTCCTGATCGATTCCAGCGTGCCGGGCGGCTCGATCTTCAAGTCGATCTTCTATCTGCCGATCTGCCTCAGCGCGGTCGTTGTCGGTCAGATCTGGGTGTGGATCTACCAGCCGGACTGGGGGCTCCTGAACACCACGATCGGTATGGCGACGGGGCAGGAGCAGAATTTCGCCTGGCTCGCCAAGCCCGATACCGCGCTTTACGCCGTCATCATCGCCTGGTCCTGGCAACAGACCGGTCTGGCCATGGTGATCTTCCTGGCCGGGCTGACCGCCGTTCCCCACGACCTTCTCGAAGTCTGCGAACTCGAAGGCATCAGCTTTCGGCAAAGGGTCTGGCACGTCATCCTGCCGCTCTTGCGGCCTGCGACCGTTGTCGTGGTCGCCTTGAGCGTCATCAACTCCCTGAAGGGCTTCGACATTTTGTACATCATGACCGGCGGCGGGCCGTTCAATCGTTCCGATACGCTGGCCATGCACATGTATAACGAGAGTTTCAAGAAGTACCACATGGGCTATGGCAGCGCGATTTCCGTGGTGCTGTTCATCATCGCCCTGTCGATCATCTTCATCTATTTCCGTCAGCTCAAGAAGGTGGACGAGATCTATGACTGACCTCGCCCAGACCAATGTCCGCGACGATTTCAATCCCTGGCCGGCGGTGATCTTCGTCTGCCTGGTGGTGCTGGCGCTGCTGTTCCTGACCCCGACGATCGGCGTCTTGCTGTCGTCGCTGAAAACGACCCAGGAGATATCGCTCGGCCTGTTGTGGACGCTGCCGCAATCGCTCTATCTCGACAATTTCACCACCATCCTCTCCGATCCGGCGGTCCATACCTATCTGATCAACACCGCGCTGGTGGCGGCGCCGGCGACGGCGGCCTCGATCGCGCTCGGCATCCTCGCCGGATACGTCTTCTCGAAACTGCCGTTCCGGGGCAGCGACCTTTTGTTCCTCGGCATCGTCTCGGGCATGTTCTTTCCGCCCCAGATCATCCTCATTCCGCTGTTCCGCCTGTTCAACACGCTCGGGCTTCTGGACACGCTGTGGCCGATGATCTTCGTGCATACGGCGATGGGCATTCCGATCTGCACGCTGTTGATGCGCAATTTTTTCGCCACCGTGCCGAACGCCCTGCGCGAGGCGGCAATCCTCGAAGGCGCCAGCGAATGGCAGGTGCTGACCAGGGTGGCGCTGCCTTTGTCGCTGCCGGCGCTCGCCGTGCTGGCGACGCTGCAATTCACCTGGATCTGGAACGATTTCCTCTGGCCGTTGATCTTCACCCAGTCTGACGACAAGCGCACCATCATGCTCGGGCTTGTCTTCCTCAACGGCCAGTACTCCGTGGCCTGGGGCCTGCAAGGGGCCTTGTCGCTGGTGGCAAGCCTGCCGACGCTCGTCGTTTTCCTGTTTTTCCAGCGCTACTTCATCAAGGGCATGACCATGGGCGCCGTCAAAGGCTGATCGAAGGAACACGAAAATGGATGGTCTCAGCCTTCGCGGCATTCACAAGTTCTTCGGCGCTGTCGAAACGATCAAAGGTGTCGACCTCGACGTCGCCTCCGGCGAATTCGTCGTTTTCGTTGGACCGTCGGGCTGCGGGAAATCGACACTTCTGCGCATGGTCTCCGGGCTCGAAAGCGTCACCAGCGGCACGATCACCATCAACGGACGCGACGTCACCCGCGTGGCGCCGGCCAAGCGCGGCGTCGCCATGGTCTTCCAGTCCTACGCCCTGTTTCCGCACATGACGGTTGCCGAGAACATCTCGTTCGGCCTCAGGCTGTCGGGCACCAGCAAGCAGGAGGTGGACCGGCGGGTCAGGGACGTCGCCGACACCTTGCAGATCACGCCGCTGCTCGAACGCCGGCCCAAACAGCTCTCCGGGGGCCAGCGTCAGCGCGTCGCCATCGGGCGGGCTATCATCCGCAACCCTGAGGTGTTCCTGTTCGACGAGCCGCTCTCCAATCTCGATGCGGCGCTCAGGGTGCAAATGCGGCTTGAGATCGCCCATCTCCACCACCAGATCGGCGCGACCATGGTCTATGTGACCCATGACCAGATCGAGGCGATGACGCTGGCCGACCGGATAGTCGTGCTCAACGAGGGCCGGATCGAGCAGGTCGGCTCGCCGATCGATCTCTACGGCGCCCCGGCCAACAAGTTCGTGGCCCAGTTCATCGGCTCGCCGCGGATGAATTTCTTTAGCGCGCGCGTCGAGACGGTCGCCGGCGAGCGCAAGCTGGCGCTCGGCACCAGGACCATCGCACTCGGCGACGATATATCGGCGCGCGAGGGCGATGCGATAACGCTCGGCATCCGCCCCGAGCACCTGTGTCTGACCGACACGTCAGGGCACCTGTTCGAAGGCGATGTCGATTTCGTCGAACGACTTGGCAACGAGACCATCGCCTATCTGTCGACGCCGGGCAGCAACGAGCCGATCGCGGTACGCGTGCCGGCGATGCGCGACCTGGCGCCGGACCAGCGCGTCCCCGTCGGCCTGACCGAAGGGCACATCCACCTGTTTGCCAATAGCGGCGCCAGCCTCGGTCGGCTTGAACTGGGAGGCGCGGGAGCACACGGCGTCTAGAATGCTTTCAGGCGTTCGCCGAGCTAGCCGCCTAATTTCTGGCGGTAGCGGCCAGACGTGACCCCGGTACGTTTCTTAGGCAGACGCCGGAAATAGGTCGGGTCCTGATAGATCAGCGCCGCGGCGATATCATCCGAGGGCAGATTGCCGGTCTCGAGCATCCGCCTGGCCTCCTCGATCCTCAACGTCTGGACATAATCCACAGGTGCATAGCCGGTAGCGGCGCGAAAGCATCTCTTCACACCGCCAGATGGCCCTCTAGCTCCAGTCGAGCACGACCTTGCCGGCTTTGCCGGAGGCAGCGATAGCGAAGCCTTGCTGGTAGTCGTCGACCCTCATGCGGTGGGTGATGATCTTTCTGACATCCAGCCCGGATTCGAGCATGGCAAGCATCTTGTACCAGGTCTCGAACATTTCGCGGCCATAGATGCCTCTGAGCGTCACCAGGCGGAACACCACCTTCGACAGATCAAAGATGAACGGCCGGGCCGGTACGCCGAGCAACGCCACGCGTCCACCCATGACGAGGTGGTCGATCATCTGCTCGAGCGCTGCTGGCGCCCCGCTCATTTCGAGACCGACATCGAAGCCCTCGTTCATCTTCAACCCGGCCATGACCTCCCTCAGATTCTCACTGGACACATCGACGGTCGTCAGATCGGGCACCACCGCCGCGGCCAGCCTCAGCCGGTCGGAATTGATGTCGGTGATGACGACGTGCCGGGCACCAACATGCTTGGCAACGGCGGCGCCCATGATGCCGATCGGCCCGGCGCCGGCGACGATGACGTCTTCGCCAACAAGGTCGAAGGCGAGCGCCGTGTGCACGGCATTGCCGAGCGGATCGAGAATGGCACCCATGTCATCATCGACATCATCGGGCAGCGGCACGATGTTGAAGGCGGGGATTTTGGCATATTCGGCAAACACGCCTGGCAGGTTGACGCCGATGCCCTTGGTGTCGGGATCGAGATGGTACTTGCCGGCCCGCGAGGCGCGGCTGTTCATGCCGACGATGTGCCCTTCGGCCGAAACGCGCTGCCCGACCTTGAGATTGGTCACCTCGGCGCCGATCTCGACGATCTCGCCGGCGAACTCATGGCCGGTTATCATCGGAACCGGAATGGTCTTTTGCGACCACTCGTCCCAATTGTAGATGTGTACGTCAGTGCCGCAGATGCCGGTCTTGTTGACCTTGACCAGCACGTCCTCCGGCCCGATCTCGGGAATGGGGGCATCGATCATCCAGATGCCCTTTTCCGCCTTGATTTTGGCGAGTGCTTTCATCCTGCCTCTCCTCAGATCAGGCCGATGGCCTTGCCGGCATCGGCAAAACTCGAAACGGCGAAATCGATGTCGGCATCGGTCAATGCCGCCGACATCTGTGTGCGGATGCGGGCCTTGCCCTCGGGCACGACCGGATAGAAAAAGCCGGCGACATAGACACCGCGCCTGTCGAGCTCGGCGGCGAGCCTTTGCGCCAGAACCGCATCATGGGTCATGACCGGAATGATCGGCGTATCACCGGCCAAAAGCTCGAAGCCCGCCTCTGACAGCCCGGCGCGGAAGCGTCTGGCGTGCTGTTTCAACCGGGCGCGCAGATCGTCGGCCTTCTCGGCGATCTCGATGGCCTTGAGCGCACCGGCGGCGAGCGGCGGCGCCAGGGAGTTGGAAAACAGATAGGGTCGTGCCCGCTGGCGCAAAAGGTCGATGATCGGCTGCGCCGCGGCGATGAACCCGCCCATGCCGCCACCGAGCGTCTTGCCGAAGGTGCCGGTGATGATGTCGACCTTATCGCCGGCACCAGTCAGTGCCGGCGTGCCTCTGCCCTTGGCACCCAGATGCCCGGTGGCGTGACAGTCGTCGACCAAGACGGATGCGCCGTATTTCTCGGCCAGCGCGCAGATCTCGGGGAGCTTGGCCACATAGCCATCCATCGAGAAAACGCCGTCGGTGACGATCAGCCGGAAGCGCGTGCCATCGGCCACGGCCTTTTTCAACTCGGCCTCCAACCCGTCCATGTCTGAGTTGGCGAAGCGGTAGCGCCGTGCCTTGGACAAGCGCACGCCGTCGATGATCGAGGCGTGGTTGAGACTGTCTGAGATGATGGCGTCATCCGGCCCGAGCAGGGTTTCGAAGATACCGCCATTGGCATCGAAACAGGCAGCGAAAAGGATGGCGTCATCCTTGCCGAGATAGGCGGCAATGGATTGCTCGAGCTGACGGTGCAGATCCTGTGTACCGCAGATGAACCGGACCGAGGCCATGCCGAAACCATGGCTGTCGAGCGCTTGCCGCGCTGCCTCGGCAATCTCGGGATGATTGGCCAAACCGAGATAATTGTTGGCGCAAAGATTGAGCATCTCACGGGTGCCTGCGTCCTCGCGCACCGTGATGCGCCCCGATTGCGCACTGACGATCTGGCGTTCGCGCTTGGTCAGCCCCCTGGCCTCGATATCGGTCAGCACGGCGCCAATGTGGTCGAGCAAGCCGGTTTGCATGAATGCCTCCCTGTTAGGTATTCCTATATAACGGATTTCCTCTCAATACCACCAATATATTGGATTTCTGCCGCAGCCCTCCCGGCCGGTCAGCCGTAGAGCACAACCAGAAAGCCGTAGGCCGGCGTGTCGCCCGCATTGGCGATGGCGTGGCTGACATCGACGGGATAGCGCGCCGTCTCGCCGGACTTAAGGCGGACGCTGGCGTCCCCGCTCACGACCTCGAATGTGCCGGCAAGCGCAGTGAAATGCTCGAAGGCGCCATGGGCGTGCGGATCGCTGTCGAGCCTGCCGCCGGGATCGATGTTGACCTCGTACCATTCGGTGTGCCCGGCCAGGCGGGGCGTCGACAGGATCTTGAGCCGGCAGGAGCCATCGGCGCTCTTGATCTCGGGCGTATGCGCTGCCGAGGTCACCTCGATCGGATCCGGGTTGGCGCGCGCGGCGCTGCCGCCGATCAGCTCGGAAAATTCGAGCTTGAGCGCCTGGGTCAGGCTCCACAGCACCGCAAAGGTCGGGTTGGCCTCGCCGCGCTCGACCTGGCTGAGCATCGACCGCGACACTCCGGACATGTTGGCAAGCTGTTCCAGCGTCAGCTTGCGCGCCTTGCGCTCCTTCTGGATCATCGGGCCGATACGGGGAACTTCCGGCGCCATTTTGGCACTCCTGTCTTGTTTCAGCTTTCGCCAGCCGGCTGGGCCTGCAATTGCCAGTCGGCCAGCACGATGCCGGGCACGGCCTGGATGCCCCGCCAAAGGGCTGCAACTCCGGACGCCGAGCCGCCTTCGAGACAAAGGCTGAGGCTTTCGGTCCGCTCGGCATGAAACTCGACGGAGGCAACGCCAAGACCGCTGTTCTCGGCGACATCGACGATGGCGCGGATCGCCCGCCATCCGCCTACCTGCCGGAAGATCAGGTCATGCCGGATCGCCGAGCTGGCAAAGCAGGCACAGAACTCCTGGACATGGCTCAGGCTGAGGGCTCCGGAAGTCGACTCTGTCGGTTTGTGCATCTTGTCCGGCCCTGCCCGTTCCCAGACCCCGATGGCTTCTGGGCGGAGCAATAAGGCCCCTCCGCGTTAGCTGCATTTTTCAAGAAGCGCCCGCAATCTGGATCTCAAATCGGCGCGGACGGCACGCTTGCGCACACGACCGTCAGACAATTCCAATATACCGGAATTTCCTGCTGATCAAGTCAAATGCCATTGGCGAGTGCCATTGCATCGACACGCTGCCAGTGCGCAACCGGCGGGACCGGCGAACAGCGCACAATCTCCGCCAAACACCTCTGGCAAAGCACAAATCGCCTTGCTGCTGAAAGGTGGGTGGAGACCGTCTTTTGCACCGGTCCGGGTGTCCGCAGGGGGGGCTGTTGACAGGTGCTGCAACGCCGTGCAATCAATTTAAAACGTTTGCAATTACAAAAACAGCAAATGCAAGCGTTGCAAGTGGAGGGGAGTCGGTCTTGGCGGATAACCGCGCAAAGACACTCAAGGCGCTTGCCGAGCGCCTGGGAGTGTCGATCACGACGGTATCGCGCGCTCTGGCGGGCCATGAGCAGATTGCGCTCAAGACTCGCGAGCGGGTGGCGGCGGCAGCGCGCGAAATGGGCTACGTGCCCAACCGGGCCGCGCGGCAACTGGTTTCCGGCCGATCCGGTTTCGTCGGTTTCCTGATGCCGGTGCGCGGACCGAACTTCATCGACTCCTATCTTGGCGAATTCGTCACCGGCCTCGGCGAAGGCCTTGTCACTCACGGGCTCGACCTGTTCCTTGCCACGGTCCAGCACGGGCAGAGCGAATTGAGCGTTCTGCGCCACGTCGTCGAATCCGGCCGCGCCGACGGCATCATCGTGCCACGCGTCGCCGAGGACGATCCACGCCTGACCTATCTCGGCATGCAGGGTTTCCCCGCCATTGCCCATGGGCGGCTGCTCGACCCCGCCGCCCGCTACAACTGGCTCGATTCGGACGGCGAAGCCGCCTTCAGCGAGGCGTTCGAGCTCCTGTACCAGCACGGGCACCGCCATATCGGGCTGGTGACCATCTCGGACCGCATGACTTTCCGCCACTACCGCGAGCTTGGCCTGCACAATGCCATCGCCCGGCGTGGCGATCCCAGCGTACGCCTGACCACCGAGAGCTTTCCGCGTTTCGATCGCGGCGCCTCGATCGCCGCGGTCAACCGCCTTCTGGCCGCCGAGGATCGCCCGACGGCCATCATCGGCCTGTTCGACGAGATCGCCATGACCGTGATCGAAGAGGCGATGCGGGCCGGCATCTCGGTGCCGCGCGACCTGTCGGTCGTCGGTTTCGACAACATCACCGCCGGGGCCTACGCACCCCCCGGACTCACCACTTTTGACGCCAACATCCGCTCCAGTGCCCGAGACATCGCGCACATGCTCGTTGACGTCATGCAGAGGCAGGCGGACACGCCCCTGACCCGGCTGGTCAAGCCCGAACTGGTCCTGAGGGCCAGCCACGGGCCGGCGCCGGCCGCCGCCTGATGATGATCCAACCTAGGGAGGAGAACTTTGATGAAAACATCAACGAAATGGCTGGGTGGCGTCGCGCTGGCGATGCTTCTCGCCGTGCCGGCGCAAGCCCAGGTGCTGTTCTGGTCGACCCAGGCCAAGCCGGTCGAGGAAACCCAGGCAATGCGCGACCAGGTCCTGGCCGGATTTGACGGCCAGGTTGACTACCAGCCGTCCGACGGCGGCCCGTGGCTGACCCGTCTGCAGGCCGAAATCGAGGCCGGCAAGGGCACGATTGCCGTGCTCGGTGGCCTACATGGCGATTTCACCGGCCTCGAGGACGATCTCGTCGATCTTTCCGACGTCGATCTCGGCGACATCGCGGTCAACAAGACCTTCGAGAAGCTCGGCATGCTCGGCACCTCGGAACAGAAATATCTGCCCTGGATGCAGGCGACCTATGTCATGGCCGCCAACAAGGAGGCGCTGCCCTATCTGCCTGATGGCGCCGATATCAACGCCCTGACCTACGACCAGCTCATCACCTGGTCCAAGAACATGGCCGAGGCCACTGGATCGCCGAAGTTCGGCTTCCCGGCTGGCCCCAAGGGCCTCAAGCACCGCTTCTTCCAGGGATATCTCTACCCGTCCTACACAGACTCCATGGTCACCAAGTTCCGCTCGCCGGAAGCCGTGACCGCCTGGGAGAAGTTCAAGGAACTCTGGCAGTACACCAACCCGAACTCCACCAACTATGCCTTCATGCAGGAACAGCTCCTGACCGGCGAGGTCTGGGTGGCCTTCGACCACACCGCACGCCTGGCCGATGCCTTCAACAAGGAACCCGACAAGTTCGTTGCCTTCCCGGCCCCTGCCGGTCCGGCCGGCCGCGGCTTCATGCCGGTGGTTGCCGGTGTCGCCATCCCCAAGACGGCGCCCGACATGGATGCATCCAAGGCGCTGGTCGCCTACATGCTGCAGCCCTCGACCCAGATCGCCACGCTCAAGGCGACGAGCTTCTTCCCGGTTGTCGACGCCGAGCTGCCGGCCGACATGCCGCCCTCCGTTCGCCTGTCCGGTGCGGCCATTGCCGCCATGTCCGGTTCGGCCGACGCCAACCCCGGCCTGTTGCCGGTGGGCCTGGGCGACCTCGGTGGCAAGTTCAACCAGGTCTATACCGACAGCTTCGAGCGCATCGTGCTCGCTGGCCAGGACATCCAGGCCGTTCTGGATGACGAAGCCGACATCCTTCGCGGCATCATGACGGACGCCAACGCCCCGTGCTGGGCGCCGGACGCCCCGTCTGAGGGTCCGTGCCCCGTCGACTAGAGTTTGACCTCCCTGCCGTCCGGTGCCCCAGGGCATCGGGCGGTCTTTTTGGCCTTTTTTGCCCCGGGGGCATGTCATGGAAAAAAAGAGCCTGCCATATCTGCTGCTGGCGCCCGCAACGTTCTTTTTGTGCGTCTTCTTCCTTTATCCGTTCGCGCTGGTCGCGGTTCAGGCCTTTTCCGGCGACAACGGATTCACGCTCGAACACTTTGAGACCATGTTCGGCTACTGGAAGTTCCAGACCACTTTCAACAACACCATGCTCCTGGCGGCGACGGTCGTGCCGATCCAGCTCATCATGGCCCTCGGCATGGCGAGCGTCGTCACCAAGATCAATCGCGGCAAGGACATCGTCCTTTACATCCTGACCATCCCCTTGGGCATTTCCGATCTTGCCGCCGGCATCATCTGGCTGTCGATCTTCTATCAATCGGGCTTTCTCAATTCGCTCCTGTTCAATCTCGGCTTCATCGACCAGCCGATCATGTTCCTCGGCTACCAGAACACCGGAATGATATTCCTGGCCGTGATCCTCGCCGAAATCTGGCGGGCAACTGCCATCATGCTCGTTATCCTGGTCGCAGGCATGACCATGATTCCGAAGGAATACTACGAGGCGGCCGAAGTCTTCGGCGCGTCGGGCTGGCAGCGCTTCATCCGCATCACCCTGCCGATGCTGAGGCCCAGCCTGCAGACGGCGCTGATCCTCAGGACCATCCTCGCCTTCGAGGTCTTTGCCGTCGTCGCCGCCCTTGCGGGCACCAACTTCCCGGTGCTGATGGGGCAGGTCTACACGTGGCAATTCGACATGCAGGACACCAATGTCGCCGCTGCCATCGCGCTGGTCATTCTCGCCATTTCCGTCGGCTTCACGCTGGTGTTTCTCAGGCTCCTGCGCGTGCCCAGGGAGGCCCAGCTATGAGCACCACGACAAAAGCTGCCGCCCGTCCCGATCCACATCGCGCCGGTCGCTGGCTGGTCATCGCCACCGCCATCCTGCTTTGCGCCTGGGTGCTGGTGCCGATCTATCTGCTGGCAGTCAACACGCTGTCCTCGCCCGAGGAGGTGACCGGTTTCCCGCAACGCTTCTTCCCCAGTTTCGATTTCGCCTCGGTTCAGTTCTTCATCGATTTCGCCGGTGTGGCACAGGCCCTGTGGAATTCGATCGTGGTGGCATCGCTGACAATGGTCATGACCATCCTCCTCGGCGCGCCGGCCGGCTATGCCCTGTCGCGGTTCGATTTCCCCGGCAAGGGCGCCTTCCGCATGCTCGTACTGATGACGCGGGCCTTTCCGCTACCCCTTTTGGCGCTGCCGCTGGCCGTCATGTTCATCCGCGTCGGGCTCGACGACACCGCCTTCGGCCTGGCGCTGGTGCACACCACCCTTGCCATGCCCTTTGCCGTGCTCATCACCTTCTCGCTGTTCTCCGGCATCCCGGTCGAACTGGAGGAGGCGGCCTGGACACTCGGCTGTTCGCGCCTGACCGGGTTCACCAAGGTGGTGTTCCCGCTGGTCCTGCCCGGCATCGCCGCCTCGGCAGTGTTCGCCTTCGTCATCTCGTGGAACGAGGTCTTCGCCGCCGCCGTCCTGACCATCCAGAACCGGACGCTGACGGCGTTTCTGCTGCAAAGCCTCGATGTCTCGCCGATGCCGCTGAAATTCGCCGGTGGCGCCGTTCTCGTCCTGCCGGCGCTGATCTTCATCTTCGCCGTCCGCAAATACCTGTTCGCCATGTGGGGGATCGCGAACCGTTAAGGTTCGCGCTGAAGGAAAATGGCCGTTATCCAAATCAAGAACGTCGCCAAGAGCTTCGGGGCCTTCCAGGCGCTGCAGTCCATCGACATGACCATCTCCGACCAGGAATTCATGGTACTGCTCGGCGCCTCGGGCTGCGGCAAGACCACGCTTTTGCGCATCATTGCCGGCCTCGAGGTTGCTTCCGTCGGTGAGGTCTGGATCGGCGGCAAGCGCGTCGACCATCTGCCGCCGCGCGACCGCGGCATCGCCATGGTGTTCCAGAACTACGCCGTGTTTCCGCATCTGACCGTGTTCGAGAACATCGCCTTCGGCCTGAGGATGAGAAAGCTCGACCAGGCCACGATCGACGAGCGTGTCGGCCGCACCGCCGAGCTGATGCATATCGAGCAATTGCTCAAGCGCTATTCCGGCCAGCTTTCGGGCGGCCAGAGACAGCGTGTCGCCGTGGCGCGGGCACTGGCCATGGAACCTGAAGTCATCCTTATGGACGAGCCCCTGTCCAATCTCGACGCCCTGTTGCGCATGGAGATGCGGGCCGAGCTCAAGGGTGTGCTCGAAAAGAGCAAGACCACGACGATCTACGTTACCCATGACCAGGTCGAGGCAATGTCGATGGCCGACCGCATCGCCGTCATGCATCAGGGACGCATCCTGCAGGCGGCCTCGCCGGTCGAAGTCTACCGCAACCCGGCGGCGCGTTTCGTCGGCGGCTTCATCGGCAACCCGCCGATGAACTTCCTGCCGGCCAGACGCGCTGCCAGCGGACGCTGGGCCGTGGGCGGACTGGAACTGGACGGGCCAGCCGCATCGGACGCACTCGAATTCGCCATCCGCCCCGAAGATCTGGCGATTGTCGACACCGAAGGCTTTGTGGCCACTGTCCGGGTCGTCGAACCTCTCGGCGCCCACACGCTGGTGACCACCGAAGTCGACGGCATGCTGTTCCGCGCCGTGCTCGACAGCGACACCAGCGCTACCCCGGGCGACACGCTGATACTGATGCCCAAGCCGGACCGCATTCGCTGGTTCGATCCCGAAACATCGCTCGCTGCCTCCTGATCCGGCGCCCGTCATGTCCGCAGACCCGCTGCCGATCGTCATCGAGACAGACTCCTTGACCCTGCGCCCCTGGGAGGCACGGGACCGGGAACCGATGGTGGCCATCCAGGGCGATGCGCATGTCCGGCGGTACTTCCCCAGGACACTGACGCGGGAACAGACCAATACCGATCTCGACAATGCCATCGCGCTGGCGCGCCGCGACGGCTTTCACATACAGGCTGCCGAACTGCGCGACACCGGCGAACTGATCGGTCTGATCGGCATCAACCGCATTCCCCAAGAGATCCGCCAGGCCATCCCGAGCCGTCCTGAGGTCGAGATCGGCTGGGTCCTGGCCGAACGCTTCTGGGGGCGTGGACTCGCTGCCGAAGGCGCCGCGGCCTGGCTCGATCACGCCTGGTCGATCGGGCTTGGCGAGGTCGTGGCGACGACAGCCGCCGTCAACCGCCCGAGCCGGCGGGTCATGGAAAAACTCGGCATGCAGCACGACCCCTCCGACGACTACCAGCGGCCAACCGTGCCCGAGGGCAATCCCCTGCGGCCCCACATTGTCTGCCGGATCGCCAATCCGCACGCCGACACAGGACCGCGCCCATGACCGCTCTCGTCACATACGATGCTGGCCGCCGTGCACGGTACCTGTTATTCGGCGGGCCAAAACGGCATCTTGCAAACGGGCGGCGCATTCGGCGCCATGCCCAATCCAACTCCCCAAGCGAAACAGGGCTGGTGACCGTCGTCGCAGCCCATGCCGTGGCAACCCTTTTTTGATGGAGACGCGCCGCAGATGACGATGAGTCCGCGTGAAACCACCCGCAATTTCGACCTTGCCATCGAGGTCCTGAAGGAAAACGACATGGGCGCCTACACGGTGCCGACCAAGGGTCTCTACCCGTTCCAGTGGAACTGGGATTCCTGTTTCACCGCGCTCGGACAGGCCTATTACGACGAGGATCGCGCCTGGACGGAAATCGAGACCCTGTTCGAGCACCAATGGCCGGACGGCATGGTCCCGCACATCATCTTCCACGTCGAGGACGAGGGTTATTTCCCCAATGCCGGCGTCTGGGACACAAAGCGCCCGGTGCCAACCTCGGGCATCACCCAGCCGCCGATTGCCGGCTTTGCCTTGAGGAAGCTGTTCGAGCGCTCGGGCGACCGCGAAGCGGCCGAACGCCGGGCACGGGCGCTGCTCCCCAAGATCGAGAAATGGGCCGCCTGGTTCTACGCCAATCGCGACCCGAGGGGCGAGGGCCTGGTCGCCATCCTCCACCCGTGGGAAGCCGGGCGCGACAATTCCATCGACTGGGATGAAGCCTTCGAGCGCGTGCCGACCGAGGGCATCACGCCCTATACCAGGCGCGACACCCAGCATGCCGATCCTTCGCACCGCCCGACCAAGGAGCAATATGACCGCTTCCTGTGGCTGGTCGAGCATTTCCGCAAGCTCGACTGGGACAATTCGAAACTTCACGACGCCTCGCCTTTCCAGGTGGTCGACCCGGGCCTCAATGCCATCCTGATCCGCAGTTGCGAGGACCTGGCGGTTGTCGCCGAAGCACTTGGCGATGACGAGACGGCGGCCCGCAACCGCGCCCGCGCCGAAAAGGGCCTCGCCGCGCTCGAAAAACTGTGGAGCGACAAGCACGGCCAGTATCTCAGCCTTGATCGCATCACCGGCAGACTGATCGACAGCGCCTCGATCGGCGGACTGATCCCGGTCTTTGCCGCCATCCCGAAGGAACGCGCCGCCGCCATCGGCAGGGTCATCACCCGCCAGGGTCAGCGCCTCAAGTACATCGTCCCGAGCCATGATCCGGAAGATGCCCGCTTCGATGCCAAGCGCTATTGGCGCGGCCCGGTCTGGCTGGTGTGCAACTATCTCATCGCCGACGGACTCGTCATCGCCGGGCTGGACGATGTCGCCGACGCCATCGCCCGCTCGAGCATCGCGCTGATCGAGCAATCCGGTTTCGCCGAATATTACGATCCGATCACGGCCGAACCCTGCGGCGGTGGCCGTTTCACCTGGACGGCGGCGATGGTTCTCGAATTCCTCGCCATCGATGATCGTAGCTGACGGCAACGGACGATTTCCCTGCTCTGATGCACGCTGGTCGGCTTGAACATCGCGCCGCCAATGGCCGATACTGGCAGTGTCGAGGTCTGTCCTTGCGCCGTCTGAAAGGCGCGACAGGGACGAGACACCGACGGTGAATTCCTGCCTGAGTCCGGAGCATCCTGATGAACCTGCGCGTTGGAATCCTCGGAGCGGGCGGCATCGGCGCCCGCCATGCCGATGCTCTCGGCAAGGCCGGCGGGTTCGAGCTCGTCGCCTGTTGCGGGCGCGACATCGACAGGACGCAGGACTTCGCCGCCCCGCGCGGCGCTGTTGCCTATACCGATTACGAGGCGATGCTGGCGAACGAGCGGCTCGATCTGCTCATCGTCGCTCTGCCGCCCTTCGCCCATGACGGCCAGGTCGAGGCCGCCGGCCGGGCCGGTGTGCACCTTCTGGTCGAAAAGCCGATCGCACTGGATCAGGCGCGGGCCGAAGCCATGGTCGCGGCCACCCATGACGTGGCGGCGGCCTGCGGGTTCATGTACCGGTTCGGCAGCGCCGTCGAGAAATGGGACAGGCTGGTGGCCTCCGGCGCTGCAGGGCGCATCGGCCATTTCTCCGGCTCGTTCCACTGCAATGCGCTGCATGCTCCCTGGTGGCGCGACCGCGCCAAATCCGGCGGCCAGATGGTCGAGCAGCTCATCCATATCGTCGATCTGGCGCGGGTCAATCTCGGCATGCCGCGTTCGGTCTTTGCCAGTGCCTCGCGCTTCGGCCATGCCGACATGCCCGGCTACAGCGCCGATGACGTCAGCGCCATGATCCTGACCTATGACAATGGCGCCGTCGGCGTACTGCATGCCTCGAACATGGCGGTGCCGGGACGCTGGGCCAAGCAGTGGCAGGTGCTCGGCGACAAGATGGCGGGGCGTTTCACCGACTGGAACGAGGGCGACATCACCACCATCGAACCGGAGGTCTCCCACGAGCATATCGCGCTCGATCTCGACCCCTTCGTCGCCCAGCTCCGCGACATGCGCGACGCCATCATCGACAATCGCCCGCCGCGCGTGCTGTTGCAGGACGGCGCCGACAGCCTGCGCATCGTCCTGGCGGCACGGCGCTCGGTCGACGAAAAGCGCGAGATCACATTGTGAACTGACAGGCGGAGTTTTCAGGCACCGATGGCGCGCGCCGGCGAACAGCGGATGCCGATTTCCCGGATCGAAAGCGCGACAACTCAAGGACCTGGAGCGTTCGTTCGGCTCCATCAGAATACGATCCGCTCTAGAACAGGCCGAGATCCATGTCGTCGTCCTCGCCTCCGGCGTTTTCGGCCGGTGCAGCGGCAACGGCGGTGCCGGTGACGGCGTCATGAACCTTGCGCTCGCTTTCCATGGTGTAGAACCCGCGCAGATGGCCGAGGATCGCTTCGCCGAAAGCATCCGATGCCAGTTCGGCGATCTGTGGCGTGCCGAGCTCGGCGATCATCGCCGCGAGTTCGGCATGGGTATCGGCGAGCGATTCCGAGATCGCGGCGTGGCCGGCAAAGTGCTGCCTGGCATCCCTGAGCAGGATCTTGGCAGCATCGCACTGCTCATCAAGCAGCAACAGCGCGGCACTCAGGCGCGTGTCGACCTTCTCGAACAGGCCAAGGGCTTCATTTGCATCACCGACAAGCTCGGTCACGCGCCCGGATGCCTCCCCACTCGCCATGTTGACGACGGCGCGTGCCCGCTCCGCCGCTTCGTTAAGAACCGTCATGGCGGTCTCGGCGGAAGTGACGGTGTCGGCGGTGAGTTCGCGCAACTGCTTGGCGATGACGTCGAGCGCCTTTCCTGCAGGCCCGAGCTGGGCGCATTTGATCGCAGCATTGAGCGTGACCAGCCGCATGCTGGCTTCGATGCGCTGCACCGCTTCGACATGACTGAGGAGCTGGGTCACCATTTCTCCGACCGAGGTGGCCGCTGCATCGAGCTTGCGCCGGTCGGCTTCGCACGATCCGAGCGTGACAGCGACCTGGCGCATGTCATCATCGAGCGTGCCAAGAGCCGATTCTCCCCGGTGTCCCTTCTGCCCGTAGAGCTCAAGGCTCCGATCCATGATTTCGCCGGCATGTTCGATCAGCGCGGTCAGCGATCGGTCGGCGACAACGACGCCATCGTCGAAATCGGCCAGCGCCGCAGCGAGCAGACTGTCGAGAACGCCGAGCAGCGAGGCAATCATGGTGGCATCGACCCGCTCGGGCGCTTCAAGGCCTGCCGGCGCCCGGCCGGCCATCAAGGCAGAGATGGTCTCGAAGGCAGTCACGAGATGCTCGATGCGCTGGCGGGTGGAATCACCAACCTGCATGGCCATGACGGTCGTGCCGATCTGGACGCTGATGTCGCGCGTCACGCGGCTGGTCTCGGCGCTGTTGGCGGCGGACTTTTCACGTTTGCCGACGATCTGCTCGAGGTTGTCCGACAGGCGTTCGACCGCGAGTTTCAGTGTGCCGCTTTGTGCGCCCTGGAATTTGGCGCGTTGGCTTGCCGCCTGATGGACGACCACCGACAGTTGCTCATAGGCCTTGAAGAAACTGGCGATGGTGGCGGTGGCGGTCTTGGAAAGATCTGCAATGTCATCGGTAAACACGCCGATGTCGCCGTCCCCGACCATGCCGGCGGCAACGACCCGGGCGTTGATGGCCAGGATGCCGATCATCTGGATGACCTTCCTCAGGCTGGCCATGGGCGCATGGGCGGCATCGACCTTGCTGACCAGAGCATCGAGATCAGCCTGTTCGGTGGCAAAGCCTTCGGCGATTTCCCTTGCGTGCGCGATGACCTGTTCGAGCTTGCCCGTCGCCGCCACCAGTTCGGCGCTTTCGAGATCGGCCGGCAGCTCCTCAAAGGCCGCGGTCACCTTGGAAAGCCGGCCGGCACACTCGACCAGATTGTTGCCGACCAGCACAAAGGACTCATCGATCTGGGCGATCGGGGCGTCCAGATCGCCTGCTGCCGTGCGAATCCGTGCTGGGACGCCCGCGAGCAACTCCTGCTCGGCGCTGTGTTCGTCGATCCTGGTGGCTGGTTCGCTCATCACTTGTCCGTCTGCCTTTCGTCGATAGTCCGCCTGAAGCCGGCAATTTCGGCAGCAACACGGCCGAGCGGGACGACCCTGGTGGCAGCGTCTTTTTCGACCGCCGCACCCGGCATGCCGAACACGACGCTCGACGCCTCGTCCTGGGCATAGGTCATGGCGCCGGCCTGGCGCATTTCCAGAAGGCCCTGCGCCCCATCGTCTCCCATTCCGGTCAAAAGAAACCCGACGGCATTTCCAGCGGCGCAGTGGGCGGCGGAGCGGAACAGCACATCGACCGACGGCCGATGCCGAGAGACCAGCGGTCCCTCGACAATGTCGACGCTGTAGCGGTTGGCGTTGCGCCGGAGCATCATGTGAAGATTGCCCGGTGCGATCAGCACCTTGCCCGGCGCAATCGTATCGCCGTTGCGCGCCTCACTGATCGTCATGCCGCACATGGCATCAAGACGCCGGGCAAAGGCCTCGGTGAACTTTTCCGGCATGTGCTGGACAATGACGATGCCCGGCGCATCCGCCGGCAGGCCCACAAGCACCTCCCTGAGAGCTTCGGTGCCGCCGGTGGAGGCGCCGATGCAGATCACCGGTTCGGTTTTCGGTGTGCGGGCGCCGAGCGATGCAAGGCGCGTCGGCGTCAGCGGGGCGATCACCGCATCGGCGGTCAGCTTGGATTCGACCTTGATTGGCGGCGGCGCCACCTTGCGCTGACCGTTCAGCTGCACATGGGCGGCCGCCTTGGCGGCATCACAGATGTGCATGCGCGATTCCTGCAGCGACTGGGCCGTGTCGACGCGCGGCTTGGTAATATAGTCGGTAGCACCGGCTTCGAGCGCCTTCATCAGGGTTTCCGAGCCGGTTTCGGCGATGCTCGAGCAGATGATGACCGGCACGGGAAGCTGCGCCCTGAGCTTTTTCAGGAAGGTGAGCCCGTCCATGCGCGGCATCTCGATATCGAGAATGATGACATCGGGGATCTGCTTGCGGATGCGCTCCGCGGCCACATAGGGGTCGCTGGCCGGTTGCATCACCTCGATGGCGGCATCGCTGGAAAGAATGTCGCTAAGCACTGTCCGCACCGAAGCGGAATCATCCACGATCAGGACCTTGATCCTGTCGCCCGTCATCGGTGTTGCAGCCACGTCCAGCATTGAGGTACTCAGATCTTCTGAAAGGTCGCCGGTGCGATCTGGTTGAGGTCGAATCCATTGCCGATCATCGACTCGGAGTGACCGAGGATCAGATAGCCTCCCGTCCGCAAATGCCCGAGCAAGCGGGTAATCACCTGTTCCTGCACCGGTTTCTCGAAATAGATCAATACGTTGCGCAGGAAGATCACGTCGACGTCCCGATCGATGGGATAGGACTCGTCGATCAGGTTGAGATGACGAAAGGCAACCTGGCGCCGGATCTCGGGCGCGATGCGGACCTCGGGCCTTTGAGCGGGATGGCGGGCACGCATGACATAGCGCGAACGCATTGCCGACGGCACCGGGTCCATCCACTCGGACGCGTAGACAGCCCGTCGTGCCTGGCTCAGCACCGTGCCGGAGACGTCGGTGCCGAGCACCGCGTAGCGGAAGGATCTGAGCTCGCGCACCATGTCCTCGAGAACCATGGCCGCCGAATAGGCCTCCGCCCCGTTCGAGCAGGCCGCGCTCCAGATCTTGATCCGCGGGTTCGGCTCGCGCCGGCGCAGCAGGTCCGGCACGATCAGCCGTTCGAGGCTGTCATAGTGATCGGGTTCGCGGAAGAAATCGGTCTTGTTGGTTGTGACCACGTCGATCAGGTGGGCCAGTTCCTGGTCAAGCCCCTCGAAATCAAACATCCAGCGGCAGTAGTCGCGGAGCTTGCTGAATCCCATGGCGCGCATGCGCTTCCTGAGGCGACCCTCGACCAGGGTCCGCTTCACCTCGGGCAGCTTGATGCCGACCTTGCTGCCGACAAGCTCGGACACCCGCTTGAAATCACGCACGCTGAGACCATCCTCGGCATCGAAAACCTGTGGCTTGACAGCAATACCAGGCACGGTGATCACTCCACTTGGTCCGGGCGCCTCCCCGCGCCCGGCACTCCCTTGTTTGGTTTGGGTTATGCCGCCCTGACCGACAGGGCGTCCTCGGCCAGAAGGCGGTCGAAGTCGAGAACCGTGACGAAGCCGCCATTGCGCCGGCCGATGCCGACGATGGCAAAAGCGGCTTCGCTCCGGCCCATTTGCGGCGGCGGGTCGAGCTCCTCGGCATCGAGCGCGGCGACCTCGATCACGCGGTCGGCCCTGAGACCGATGCGGGTCTCGCCCTTCTCCGTGGCGACGAACAGAACGACGATCCGCGTGTTCTCGGTGTCCTCTGCCGGCGGCAGTTCGAGCATGGCCCGCATGTCGAACACCGGGGTGCCTTCACCCCTGACATCGATCATGCCGAGCAGGTAGGCGGGCGCACGAGGCAACCGCGATATGGGACACATATCGAGGATTTCCTGCACCCTCTCCACCGGCGCCGCGTACAGTTCGTCCGCGACACCGATGGTGACATACTGGGTGACGTCAGCCATGGCCAGCGTCCCCCTAGGCCGCGCCGGAACGGGTGAACTCGCTGTCGAGCTCGTCATCGGCATCGCCGAGGTCGAGATCGAAGCCACCGGTCGCCGTCGCTGCCGGCTTTTTCGGTTTCATGTGCGGCGCCTTTTCCATGACGGCACTGCGCAGATGGGCGACGTTGTGGTGCTGGGCTGCCGGCCGGGCGCTCTTGTTGCCGGCAACGACATGCGCATCATCGAGCTTGAAGTAGGAAATGGCCGCTTCCAGTTCCTCGGCCTGGCCCGCCAGTTCCTCCGAGGTTGCCGACATTTCCTCGGCGGCGCTGGTGTTCTGCTGAGTCACCTTGTCGAGCTGCTGGATGGCGGTGTTGATCTGGGCGGCACCGGCATTCTGCTCGCGGCTGCCGGCCGAGATTTCCTCGACCAGTTCGGCCGTGCGCTGGATATCGGGCACCAGTTTGGCCAGCATCTCGCCCGAAGAGCGGGCCGCCTTGACCGTGTCGTCGGACAAGGTCGAGATTTCGGCCGCTGCGGTCTGGCTGCGTTCGGCGAGCTTCCTAACTTCGGAGGCAACGACGGCGAAGCCGCGACCATGTTCGCCGGCACGCGCCGCCTCGACCGCGGCATTGAGCGCCAGCAGGTCGGTCTGGCGGGCGATCTCCTGCACCACCATGATCTTTTCAGCGATGGTCTGCATGGCCTTGACCGATTTCTCGACCGCTTCGCCACTGGCCTTGGCATCGGCAGCGGACTGACGGGCAATGGTCTCGGTCTGGGAGGCGTTGTCGGCGCTCTGTTTGATCGTCGAAGCCATTTCTTCCATTGAAGCGGAAGCTTCCTCGGTCGATGCGGCCTGTTCGGTCGCGCCCTGGCTGAGCTGTTCGGCGGTGGCCGATAGTTCCTGGCTGCCGGAGGCGACATTGCGCGTCGCCGAAGTCACCTTGCCGACGACGTCGCGCAGGTGGCCAACCATCTCGTTGAGCGACTTGATCAGGTCGGCGACCTCATCGTCGCCGCGGGCTTCGGCTTTCACGTTGAGATCGCCATCGGCCACCGAGTTGGCCAGCCTGACGGCACTGCTCAGCGCTCGGGATATCGTGACGATGATCCAGAGAGCTGCTGCTGCTGCGATCACGGCCGAACCGACCAGAATGCCAACAAGCAGCATGAAATTGCTCTGGTACAGAGCGTCAGCGTCAGACACGGTGTTCTGCATGATCTCGTCGTTGTGCTCGACCAGGTCGTCGAGGATCGCCGTCGCCTGGGCGCGTTCGCCGCCGCCGATGGAATTGGCCGTTGCAATGGCATTGAGAATGGAACGCTGTGCCGAGGTTTCGACCGCCTTGGTCATGGCAGCGGTCAGATTGTTGAAGTCGGTCTTGATGGTGTCCAGGGTCTGCCGATCCGCCGATCCAAGCAGTCGGCCGAGCGCATCGAAACGCGATTCCAGCACGGCAAGATTGGCGTGGTAGTCTTCGATCAATGCATCCTGCTCTTCGGGATGACTGGCCGCCAGCAGCACGCCGCGATGAAGGCTGAACGCCTCGTCGGTGCCCTGGACGACCTCGATGGCCGCCTGATACGAACCGAAGGCGGACAGGTCGCCGCCGTTCATGCGGGTTTCAAGACCGTCGGTCAGCCTGGACATGCCGGTGTCGAACGTCGACATTGCAGCCTTGGCCTCGCCGGTCGAAATGGCGAAGGCGACTTCCTGACTGTTCATCAGTGCCTGGTCCTTCATCACCTCGATCTTGGTGCGATAGGTTTCCATGAGAGAGACGAATTCGCCCATCTGGGTATTGGATTCGGCGATGGAGAACTTGCCGATCAGCGATTTGCCCTGCTCGTGAACATCATCGTAGTCGACAACCAGGCCGTTCCAGGCCGTTTGCATGTCCTCGACAGTGGTGCTCAGCAGCAGCGCCCGCGCCTGATTGGCGATGGAGACCATCTTGGTTTCCATCCGCGACATAGTCATCGAGCGCTGCACCGGTCCGTTGATGATGTGGTCCATGGACTGGTTGATCTGTCCCAGGCTCTGCAAAGCCAGAAACATGCTGGCCGCAGAAAGTGCTACCACCACGACAAAGGTCGCGGTCAGTTTCGTCTTGATTGTCAGTCTCATCGAGAAGCCCTTTCGTCTTCCATGGTCGCGCTCAAGGCGCCACGTGATTCAAAAATACGTCCGAGGTCGGGAATGACGATGAAATCGCCGTTCCAGCGCCCGATTCCCTTGACGAATTCGGGACGCCAGCGCATGCCCACGCGCGGCGCTTCGCGGATATCCGCGGCCTCGATATCGGTAACGTCATGCACCTTGTCGGCGAGGATGCCGACGACGGTCGGCTCGCCCTCGATACTGGTTTCAATGACGACGATCCTGGTGTCCTCGTCCGGTTCGGGCCGGTCCATATCGAACATCACCCTCAGATCGGCGAGCGGCACGACGCGGCCGCGCACATTGATCAGCCCGTTGACGAAGGGCGAGGCATTGGGAACCTCGGTGATCGGCACGAGATCGAGGATCTCACGGACGTTCTCGGCTTCGACGGCGAAGCGCTCGTCCTGCAGCCTGATGGTCAGGGCCCGCATCGAGCCTGAAGCTGTCGTGCTCATGCCGCCCTCCCGGCCTGGTCGCTGACGAGTCGGTCGTCGTGGCTCTGTCCGGCGCTGACCAGCTGGGCCGTGTCGAGGATCAGCGCCACGGTTCCGTCACCGAGAATGGTGGCCCCGGAGAACGACTTGAGATCCGAGTGAAGCTTGGACAGCTGCTTGATGACGGTCTGGTTGTTGCCGATGATCTGGTCGACGACCAGTCCGACCCTGCCCTCGCCGGCGGAAACGATGACGACCTTCTCGAACTCATCCGGCTCGCCGGGCAGTTTGAACAGCTCGCGCAGCCTGAGGAACGGAACCAGCTCGCCACGGATATCGAGGAAGTGGCGGCCGCGGGAGGCGGTGTCGGCATTGGCCGGCAGTTCAACGCATTCCTCGACGGCCGAGAGCGGGATGGTGTAGCGGCCATTGCCGACGCGCACGAGCATGCCATCGATGATGGCCAGCGTCAGCGGCAGCCTCAGTGTCACCGTGGTGCCGACACCCTTTTCGCTGCTCAGCTCGATGTTGCCGCGAAGTCCGTCGATGGTCCTTTTGACCACGTCCATGCCGACGCCACGCCCGGACAGCGAGGTCACTTCCTTCGCCGTCGAGAATCCCGGCGCGAAGATCATCATGTTGAGGTCCTGGTCGCTGATCTTGGTATCCGGGGCCACAAGCCCGGCTTCCTCCGCCTTCTTGCGGATGCGCGCCGGTTCGAGCCCGGCGCCGTCGTCGGAAACCGAAATCGCCACTTCCGCACCGGCATAAACAGCCGACAAGCGCACCGTGCCCTTCTTCGCCTTGCCGGCGGCAAGGCGCGTGTCGGTCTCCTCGAGTCCATGGTCGACGGCGTTGCGGATCAGGTGAACGAGCGGATCGGCCAGGCGCTCGATCATGGTCTTGTCGAGCTCGGTCTCTTCGCCGGTGGTGACGAAATCGATCTGCTTGTCGAGATCACGCGACAGGTCGTGGATGAGGCGGCGGAAACGGCTGAACAGCGTCCCGATCGGCACCATGCGGATGCCCATCGTGGTGTCCCTCAGGCCCGAAGAAAGGCGTTCGAGTTCTTCGGCGATGGACTTGAGATTGATGTCGGAACTGCCGGCCGCCATCTGCGACAGGCGCGACTGCGCGATGACCAGTTCGCCGACCCGGTCCATCAACTCGTCGAGCCGTTCGGCGGCCACGCGCAGGGAGGTCGAACCACCGGCCGGCGCGGTCGCTGCCTTGTCCTGTGCCACCGGCTTTGCCTGCTGCGATGCTGCTTGCGCGGGTTGTCCGGAGACCGGCGTTTCAGCCGGGGTCGCAGCCGGTTCTTCGGCTTCGGTTTCCGGGATCGCGGCTTCGGCTTCCGCTGCAATTGGCGCCGCCGCGGCATCGGACTCTGTTTCTTCGTCCAGCGGCTCGATCGACAGGTCCATGCCATCGCGGATGAACAGGAAGACGTCGTCGATCGCCTCGTGCGGATCGTCGGCCTCAAGCTCGACCTGCCAGCTCAGATGCATGGCTTCGGGATCGATGACCTCGAGAGGCGGCACCGCGTCAGTCAGCGCCACGATGGTGCACGGGCCGATATCGCGGATTTCGTCGAGCAGCGGCAGCGGATTGGTGCCCTGGACGAGACTGTCTTCGGGCAGGCTGAAGCGGATGCGCCAGCGGCGCGGCGCGCCCGGCACGGCCTCGGCCGCAACTGGCTGTTCCGGTTCGGCGGCGAGTGGAGGCTCGGGAAAGGCATCGGTCTCAACGATGGCCCTGAGAGCGGCAATGATCGCCTCGCCGCGGTCGCCGGAGGCGTCGGGGGTCTCGATGAGAATATGGACGTGATCCTTGGCATCGAGCGCAACCCCGATCAGGTCCGGTGTCGCGACACTCTCGCCCTTCCTGACCCGGTCGAAGGCGGTTTCGAATTCGTGGACGAAACTGGCAACCTCAATGAAGCCAAACATGGCGCCCGAACCCTTGATCGTGTGCAGGGCTCGGAAGACGGCATTGATCAGGTCGGAATCGGCCGGTGTCCTTTCGAGATCGAGGAGCCCTTGTTCAAGCGTTTCGAGAAGCTCGCGCGCTTCCTGGCGGAAGGTGTCGGCCGGGTCTGTGCTCATAACCCTGTGACCTTCTTGATGACGGCGACAAGCTGTTCCTGACGGAACGGCTTGACGATCCAGCCGGTGGCGCCGGCCTCCTTGGCCTCGCGCTTGAGGCCTTCGTCGGATTCCGTCGTCAAAAGGATGATTGGCACGCCCTTGGCGGCAGGATGACTGCGAAACTTCTTGATGAATTCCAGGCCGTTCATCACCGGCATGTTGAGGTCGGTGAGCACGGCATGCACGGGCTCGCTAATGGCCGTGTCATAGCCTTGAGCACCATTGCCGGCCTCGATCACCTTGTGACCGGCGGCGGTCAGCGTCATGGATACCATCTGCCGGACGGAGGCAGAATCGTCGATGGTCAGAATTGTCTTTGTCATGGGTTCGCTCGCGACTAATCGGTAGCGTGCAGCCAGGGCCCGTGTGCGGCCGCCAGAGACTGCCCGTCTTGAGAAATGAAGCCGGCACGGCGCAGAACCGTGTCCAGGGCACCGCCTTCCGGAAAGCGCACCGACATGGACTTGCCTGCTGCCTCGGCCGACTTGGCGGCGGCGACCAGCAGTTGAACGGCGCTGATATCGATCTCGGAAATGCCGGCGCAATCAATGTCGACCTGGTCATATCCGGCGATGGCTGCGCTGAGCTGCTCATGCAGCGCACCGGCCTGACGCAACGTCAGCTCACCCGTCAATTGCAGGGAATGAGCGCGTTCGGTCGTCATCTTGACCTCCAGGATTTTGGGCAAAATGCGCTCGACCTTCAATCTGACGAATCGGCCAGGAAGCTCACTTGCGGGCGCATTTTTGGGGACGGTTACTTTGAATCTCGCAACCGCCTTGAAGACGCTAAATCATCACATCTTAAACATTTGTTACATTCGACTATCAATGTTCATCTTATCAAAGATACAAAAGTAAAGTGTCAAAGATATACCTGCGACAGTTTGGCATTTAGCAAGGGTTTCGAAGATTTTATGACTGGTGAAAAAAGGTTTTCTGGAAGGCTTCATTGGATTTTTCTGATAAAACACAATGGGTTCTTCATGTGTATACGGGACCTCGCTCGATCGAAATGATGCCGTAATTCGGTCGGGCACGCCGCGCTATAACTTGTTCAGAATTCGGTGCCCACAATGGGTGTATTGCCGCCTGTGCAACAAAACCGTCATCAGGAAAACGCGGTAAACAACTACAAACGGAATCGATACATTCCTAAACGAACGGGTTCCCGACCTGGGCGAGGGTTGCACCCGACCACCTATTCCACTCATCTCGATGCCTTCCTACTTGTCGGGACAGGCGTGGCCTGTTGGTGGGACACCGGGACAGATTGCCTCCGGCGCCACCTCGACAATCGTGCTAGATCAAATCACCGGCTTGCAGCCCGGAATGGCAACGGCTCGCTCGACACGCACCCTGCCTGTCGCAATGCGCAGAAAGCCTGACCGGCGCCGGCACCGACGCGAAAGGACGCGAGCATGGGATCGACACGACTGCCGAGGAAGGACCTCTTCCATCTGCCGGAGGGCATCATCTATCTCGACGGCAACTCGCTCGGCCCCCTGCCTCGAGCGGTCATGGATGCCGCGACCGAGACCATCGTCGCCGAATGGGGCGGCGAACTTATCAGGGCGTGGAATACCGCCGACTGGATGATGCTGCCGCAACGCGTCGGATCGCGCATCGCCGGGCTGATCGGTGCCCCGGCCGAATCGGTGGCAACAGGCGATACCCTGTCGATCAAGGTGTTCCAGGCACTGGCCGCCGGCCTTGAAATGCGGCCGGACCGCAAGGTCATTCTTACCGACACCGGCAACTTTCCCTCCGACCTCTATATTGCCGGCGGACTGATCGATCTGATCGACAGGGGGTATGAACTGAAAAAGGTGGCGCCGGACGCGGTTGCCGGAGCGATTGATCCCAGCGTCGCCGTCGTCATGCTCACCCAGTCTGACTATCGCACCGGGCGCCTGCACGACATGGCCGAAATCACGGGCATGGCTCACGGCGTGGGTGCTGTGATGATCTGGGATCTCGCTCACACGGCCGGCACGATGGCACTCGACCTCGCAGGCTCCAACGCCGAATTCGCCGTTGGCTGCACCTATAAATATCTCAACGGCGGCCCGGGCGCGCCGGCCTTCATCTATGTGCGGCCCGACCTCGCCACCAGCGTCAAGCCGGCGCTCGCCGGCTGGATGGGCCATGACGCGCCCTTCGCCATGGACCTCGATTACCGGCCGGCCATGTCGACCGAGCGTATGCGCGTCGGCACCCCGCCCGTCGTGCAGCTGGCCATCCTCGACCGCGCCCTTGATGTCTGGGACGGTGTCGATCTCAACGATATCCGGTCCGCCACCATCGAACTGTCGGAGCTCTTCATCGCCGAGATAGAGGCCTCCTGCCCGGAACTGATCCTGGCCTCGCCGCGCCAGCCCGGCCTCAGGGGCGCGCATGCCTCCTTTTCCTTTGCGCACGGCTACGCGACGATCAGGGCCCTGATTGACAGGGGCGTCATCGGCGATTTCCGCACACCCGACATCATGCGCTTCGGATTCACGCCGCTCTTTGTCGACAAGGACGACGTTGTGCGCGCCGCCGGTATCGTCAAACAGGTGCTCGACGAGCGCTCGTGGGACGATGCCAGGTACGAGGCACGCGCCCGCGTCACCTGAGGCATCCCTCCTATCCGGTTTTGTCCACGCTTTTGCCCCGGCCGTTCCCCAGGCTGCCAGCGATCCATGCGTCAAGTGCATTCCCCGCAACCGAGTGGCGCGACCATAAGACCGCTCTTGTGTGGCGAGTTGACGCAGTGCGGGTGGATATGCAGAAAACGGAATATAACTAGGTCGTGCAAGGGGCACATAACCCCATGCAAACAAATGATTTTATCGGGTTCGATCAAATACGACCCTAGCCATCCAGTATGTGCATGGCTGCTTCCATCTTCCGGGTGATCTTTTTTCCCTCGTACCGGCATACATCGGCGCCACGGACAGCCCACCCCCCGGCCTGGCCGACCCCCCGATCGGAGTTGCTGCGCTCTTCCCCCATCTGGCGCACCGCACTCCGAAAAAGAAAAGAAAGGCAGGAAAATGCTGCACATCACGCAAATCGACAACGCTCAGAACGAGACGGCGCCGACCGGAGACGGCGCCTGGCGCGGTTTCGCCAGAGGCCCGTGGCAGGACGTCATCGATGTGCGGGACTTCATCGTCCGCAATTTCACGCCTTACGAAGCCGACGGCAGCTTTCTCAGCGGTCCGGTCGAGGAGACCACCAAGCTGTGGGACACGGTCAAGGACCTGCTCAAGAAGGAACGCGACGCCGGCGGCGTTCTCGATGCCGACACCTCGGTCCCCTCGGACCTGCTGTCGCACGAGGCCGGCTATATCGACGAGAAGCTTGAAACCATCGTCGGTCTCCAGACCGACAAGCCGCTGAAGCGCGCGATCATGCCGACCGGTGGTGTCAACATGGTGATCGCCGGTCTCAAGGCCTATGGCTGGGAGATCGACCCCGAGACCGCCAAGGTCTTCACCCGCTACCGCAAGTCGCACAACCAGGGCGTGTTCGACGCCTATACCCCCGAGATCCGCGCCGCCCGCAAGTCGGGCATCGTCACCGGCCTGCCGGACGCCTATGGCCGCGGCCGCATCATCGGCGACTACCGCCGTGTCGCCCTTTACGGCGTCGACAAGCTGATCGAGGCCAAGAAGGCCGAAAAGGCCGACCTCGACAATCACATCCTCGACGAGGACACCATTCGTCTGCGCGAGGAAATGAGCGAGCAGCTCCGGGCACTGTCCGATCTCAAGGAGATGGCCAAGCTCTACGGAATTGACATTTCCAAACCGGCGACGACCGCCAGGGAAGCGGTGCAGGCCCTCTATTTCGGCTATCTCGGTGCCGTCAAGGAACAGAACGGCGCTGCCATGTCGCTCGGTCGTGTCTCGACCTTCCTCGACATCTATTTCGAGCGCGACCTCAAGGCCGGCACCCTGACCGAGGCCGAGGCCCAGGCCCTGATCGACCAGTTCGTTATCAAGCTTCGCCTTGTACGCTTCTTGAGGACGCCCGAATATGACGAGCTGTTCTCGGGCGACCCCACCTGGGTCACCGAGGCGATCGGCGGCATGGCCGCGGATGGCCGCCCGCTCGTCACCAAGTCGAGCTTCAGGTTCCTCCAGACCCTTCGCAATCTCGGCCCCTCGCCCGAACCGAACCTCACCGTTCTGTGGTCCGAGCGTCTGCCCGAGGCCTTCAAGACCTTCTGCGCCGACATCTCGATCGAGACCTGCGCCATCCAGTACGAGAACGACGAAGTCATGCGGCCCTATTGGGGCGACGACTACGGTATTGCCTGCTGCGTATCGCCGATGCGCATCGGCAAGCAGATGCAGTTCTTCGGCGCCCGCGCAAACCTCGCCAAGGCGATGCTCTACGCGCTCAATGGCGGCAAGGACGAGATTTCCGGCGCCCAAGTTGGCCCGGTCACCGCGCCGATCACCGGCGACTATCTCGACTATGACGAGGTGATGGGACGCTTCTCGGTGATGACCGACTGGCTGGCCAAGACCTATGTCAACGCCCTCAACATCATCCACTACATGCACGACAAGCATAGCTACGAGCGGCTGGAAATGGCCCTGCACGACCGTGATGTCATGCGGACCCTGGCCTGCGGTATCGCCGGTCTGTCGGTGGCTGCCGACTCGCTTGCGGCGATCAAGTACGGCAGGGTCAAGGTGGTCCGCGACGAGCGCGGCCTGATCACCGACTTCGTCCAGGAGATGCCGGAAGACGAGCTGCCGCGCTACGGCAACAATGACGACCGCGTCGATCTGATCGCCGCCGGCCTTGTCGACAGCTTCATGGACAAGATCCGCCGCACGCCGGCCTATCGCAACGCCACCCACACCCAGTCGGTGCTGACCATCACCTCCAATGTCGTTTACGGCAAGAAGACCGGGTCGACCCCCGACGGCCGCAAGGCCGGCGAGCCTTTCGCCCCGGGCGCCAACCCGATGCATGGCCGCGATCACAAGGGCGCCCTGGCCTCGATGGCTTCGGTGGCCAAGATCGATTACGCCAATGCCCAGGACGGTATCTCCTACACCTTCTCGGTGGTGCCGGGCGCGCTCGGCAAGACCGATCAGGACCGGGCGAAGAACCTTGCCGGCCTGCTCGATGGCTACTTCGCTGCCAATGACAACACGGCCGGCGGCCAGCACATCAACGTCAATGTCCTCAACAAGGAAACGTTGCTCGATGCCATGGAGCACCCGGAAAACTACCCGCAGCTGACGATCCGTGTTTCCGGCTACGCGGTCAACTTCATCAAGCTGACCAAGGACCAGCAGAAGGACGTCATCTCAAGGACCTTCCATGAACGCGCCTGACGCATTTCGTGGTGAGACCGAGTTCGACCTCTTCAGCCTCGGAGAGGTCGGACCCGAACTCGATATCGGTTCGCACCCCCAAAGGGTGCGGGCCGATAGCGACCGCGGTTTTGCCGGCTACGTGCATTCGGTCGAGACCGCGGGTGCGGTCGATGGCCCAGGCATCCGCTATGTCGTCTTTCTCTCCGGCTGCCCGCTGACCTGCGCCTATTGCCACAATCCCGACTGCATGAAGATGAAGCGGGGCGGCAAGCTTACTGACGGCGCCGGACTGATCTCCGACATCACCTCCTACAAGACCTTCATGAAGGCGACCGGCGGCGGCGTGACCATTTCCGGCGGCGAACCGCTGGTGCAGCCCGAGTTCACCTTAGGCCTGTTGCGCGAATGCAAGAAGGCCGGCCTTCACACCGCCCTTGATACCTCCGGCTATCTTGGCGCCAAGGCGTCCGACGAACTGCTCGCACACACCGATCTGGTGCTGCTCGACATCAAGTCGGGCCTGCCCGATGTCTACAAGAAGACCACCGGCGTCGACCTCAAGCCGACGATCGAATTCGCCGAGCGGCTTTCCGCCATGGGCAAGAAGATGTGGATCCGTTTCGTGCTGGTGCCGGGCCTCACCGATGGTGAGGACAACATCAGGGCGGTGCGCGACATCACCGACCGGCTCGACACCATCGAGCGGCTCGAGATCCTGCCGTTCCACAAGATGGGCGAACACAAGTGGGAAGCCCTCGGCCTGCCCTACACACTTGCGGACACTGAGCCGCCTACGGCGGACGGCATCGAGCGCGCGCGGCAGATCCTCGATACCGGACGTTTCCCGGTTCTCGTCTAGTTCACCTGGAGAGTGTCATCGCAACCGGCTTCGGCGTCAGGACGCCGAGGCCGCCGTGGCTCTGGCGTAGCCCTCATCGAGGCTGGCGAGATAGGTGCCGAGTTTGTGGACCGGCATCGGGGCGGCGAAATAGTAGCCCTGGATCAGCTCGGCGCCGAGAGACGTGACCGCCTGCAATTGCTCGGCGGTTTCGACACCCTCGACAACGCAGGAAACACCGAGCTCGCCGCACAGATCGATCACCGCCTTCATGATCTTGCGCATCTTGATGTCGTCATGCTCGATGCCGGTAACGAAACTGCGGTCGATCTTGATGGTGTCGAGCGGCAGATGGCGGACATAGCTCAATGAAGAAAAGCCGGTGCCGAAGTCATCCAGGGAAATCTTGAACCCTTCACGGCGCAGGGTATTCAGCGCCGCTTGACCGGCATCGAAATCGCCCATCAGCGAGGTCTCGGTGATCTCGAAGGTGATCCGTCCCGCCGCAATGCCGGCATTGGCGGCAAGCCGGGACAGATGCAGGGCCGCATCGGCGCTGGTCACGTCATGCGCCGACAGGTTGAAGCTGATGCGCGTCGTTTCGGGAAGTTCGGCCATGGCCCGAAGCGCCTTGGCGAACAGCACATCTGTCACGCGTGCACTGATGCTGGCGCGCTCGGCTGCGACGATGAACAGATTGGGCGGAACCATGCCGAGCACGGGGTTCTTCCAGCGGCCCAGCACTTCGAAGCTGGCGACCTGGGCGGTGCGCGTATCGATGATCGGCTGCAGCACGACGAACAGCTCGTTCTCGAGATCGGCTTCACGCAGCTTCTGCTCGATAACGAACCGCTCCCGGGTCGATGTCTCGAGGTCGGCGGAATAAACGACGATGTCTCCCCGCGCCGACTGCTTGGCATTGTAGAGCGCGATATCGGCATGTTCGAGCGCGGTGACCGCCGACTGATGCTCGGGCTTCAGCCGAGCAAAACCGACCGAGGCCGACGGGCGCAGATCGATGTCACCAAGCTTGATGGTGCCGCAGATGCTGGCGAGCGCCTTGTTGGCGCCGGCGAGCACCTCTTCGCTGCTGCGCTTGCCGCCGCAGATGATGCCGAACTCGTCACCGCCGAGCCGTGCGATGAGCAAGGCCTCGCTGAAGTTCTCACGCATTCGCCTGGACACCTCCACCAGAAGCCTGTCGCCGATGGTGTGGCCGTAAACATCATTGATCTGCTTGAAGCCATCGAGATCGAGAATACCGATCATCATGCCTTCGGGCGGGATGTCCGAGCGCTGCAGATAGGAGAAGAACCGGCGTCTGTTGGGCAGGCCGGTCAGGCTGTCCTCGTTTGCCAGGCGCTGGTTCTCGTCGCTCAGGCGCATCAGTTCCTCATGCTTGTCGAGGATTTCCTGGCGGGAGACGACGGCGTTGTAGAACTGGCGGAACAGCAGGATCTGGGCAACGACGATCATCGAGCCGATCACCACCAGGTTGCCGGCCAGGGCCTGCGAGACGACGGACGGCTGCAGGGCCAGAAACATGATCATCGGGATCATGACCGAAGCGAGTGCAACGAAGGCGGCAGTCGGGACGATGACGATCAGATAGGACATCGCCAGCGCCGTCAGCGTCACGAAAACGATCAGATGCCCCTGGTGGGCCTCGGTGCCATAGGGAATGAGGGCAATCGCCCAGGAGCTGTAGCCGACCCCGAGAAAGCCGGCGATGAGAGTGACCACGCGCAGCACGCCGGAAATGCGCTCGTCCGGCAGGTCAACGTGGCGGTAGCGTAGCCAGACGAAGGAGCGATAGGTGCTCAGTCCGACGAAGATCAGCGTCGGAACAATGAGCAGTTCCAGCGGGGCGAAACTCCAGTAGAGCGCATCCAGCGTCAGCGTGTTCACGGCGATGATGAAGTAGATCAGCACCGCGCTGGTATTGAGCCCACGCCATTGCGCACGCCGTATTTCCGGCGTCGAGTTGAACAGGAAGTCCAACCGGCTCATGAGTGAGTTGTGCAAGCGCAATCTCCGGGTCCAGGAATATGCTAGCACCTACCTGCAAATATTTTCTGAAACCTGAATGGCAAATTGCGCAGACAAAACTGAAACCTTGATCAGTTTGTCGCTATGAATGCAATCGCCCGCGCCGGCTGTCTGCAGGAACAAAAAAAAGCGGGGGCCATTGCCCCCGCTCGATTGTCTCTCGTTCATCATCGCCCGAGGGCGGTGATCACCTCAGCATGGAACCCATGTCCACATCCATGCCTTCGGCACTGCCCAGATCCTCGATCGAATCGTAGATCAGCTCGAGTGCGTAGTAGGGATTGTGGGCGTGAATGCCGGGATCGGAGGCGATGACCTTCCAGTTGAACGCCGCCTTGAGAAGACGCGGGGTCCAGGTGCCATAGGCGATGGTCCGGCCTTCGTCGTTCTGGTCGACGACATCGTCGCCATTCGCATCGGTGAAGAAATACGGGTAGCGGTTGCCGTCATAGATCATCGGCGTGCCGACCACGTCCGCGGCGTAGGTGCGGATGGTCTGCATGAGCTTGTCGGCATTGGCCTGGATGTCGGACTTGATGCCCTTGTTGGTGTCGCCGCTGCCGTCGAAGCTGACGCGAGCAATACGGATCATGTCCGGATCGTCGGTGAAGTGGCAGGTGGCGCAGGTTTCCGTCTCGACTTCCAGCGCATGCGGGTCGTGACAGGACACGCAGGTGCCGATCGGCTGGGCGTGCATGAACCGGCCCGAGTAGGTCTTGCCGGGATACTGGTAGCCGACCTTGCCATAGCCGCCGAGATTGGTCGCGGCCGCGAGCCGGTAGTGCGGATTGATGAAGCGCAATTCTGCGTTCGGTGCATCCTCGTCCATGTCGAGGGTGGCCTCGGCGACATCGACGCCCGATTCGCGACCCTGGTGGCAGCTCATGCAGGCCGCCTCGACGCCGACCACGGGATGGACCACGCCGGACGGGAAGGTGATTTCCTTGATCTCGGCAAGTCCCGGATTGTGGCAGGTTTCGCAATCGACGACGCCGCCGACCGGGATCGGATGCTCCGGCAGGCCCTTGGGGCTGCCGTCGAGTCCGAGCAGCGAGCGGAAACCGGCGCCGGAGTGACAGACCGAGCAGGCAGGCGGAATTTCGCCCTCTTCATCCCAGTGCGAGAAGGCCTCGGCCGACCGGTCCGCATGCGCGGAGCGCACCCAGGCATCGATCATCGCCGCATTGGGGATGCCGATCTCTTCGGGATTGAACGGTCCACTGTCGGGGAAGACATAGGCCGGCGTTTCGGCCGCGGCGCCTGCAGCGTCGGCCTCCGGCGTGTCCGTGGCGGACTGAGCGTACGCTGCCACGAGTACCCACAAGGACATAAGCGTTGCCGCGGCGATGAACCCGCTCTGGCTGATCAGTCGTCGAAGCATGCTAGCCCCCTAGTCCTGCTTGCTGAACGGTCAAGTCGTTGCTACGGTATACTTTACCAATTTAGTCGACGTTTCGCAATACGAGGTCCGCGCAGGACCGGTGTTGCGGGGGCAAGCGGAGATACCGACGGTGCAATGGCCACTCAAAGGCGGCTTGAGCGTGAATGTGGCGGACCTACCCGTTCCATCGCGTCCCGTGCCGGTGCAAATCACCGAGGAAGCCGGGTTAACTGCCGCCTGGGACGATGATTTTCGCGTCGAGCCGCTGGTTGCGGAAGGGGATCGCGTCGCACAGGGCGCGCCGGTCCTGCGTTCGCGCCATTATCCCGAAATCGTCGTGACGGCGCCTATGGCGGCCCGTGTCGCCAAGATCGGCCTCAATGCCGGGCGCCGTCTGTCGCGCATCGTTTTCTATGCCGAATCAGATGCGGGCCGTCACAGCTTCGATACCAAGACCGCCAGGGACTTCGAGACCCCGGAAGCCACGCGCACGGCGCTGCAGGAATCGGGGCTGTGGAGTTTTTTCCGCTCGCGGCCGTTCGGCCAGGAGCCCGTTCCTGCCGAAGTGCCGACGGCAATCGTCGTCATGGCGCTCGACACGCGGCCGGGTGCACCCGATCCGCGCCTCGCGCTTGCCGGCCGCGAAGAGCAGTTCGTGCGCGGACTGCGCGCCCTGCTCACCCTCGGAGACGGGCCAGTCTATATCTGTCAGGCACCCGGCAAACCCGTATTCGACACCAAGGGCATGGGTGACCGCGTCCGCGTCGTCAAGAGCGGCGACCGCCATCCCTGGGGCCTGGCTGGCTTCCAGATTCACCGCATCCACCCGGCAGAATCGGGCAAGCCGGTCTGGGACCTGCACGCCGAGGATGTCGCCGGCATCGGCGCCTTTCTCGAAACCGGCCTTGTGCCCGAGACGCGGCTGATTTCGGTCACCGGCACGGCCCTGCGCGAGCAGCGCTACGTCCATTGCCAGCCCGGCGCCGACCTGCGCGGACTGAGCCATGGACTGGTCAAGCCCGGACGCCACTCCATTCTTTCAGGGTCGGCGCTCGACGGCCACGAGGCGCGCTGGCTCGGCCCGCGCCAGCGCCAGTCCACGGTACTCAGCGGCGATACCGGCGGCCACCGCCATCACTGGTTCCTGTCGGCCCTGCAGGGCGCTTCGCGCCCGCTGCCGATCATCCCGACCGCAGCGCTCGACCAGGCCATGGGCGGCGACCTGCCTACCGCAGCACTGCTGCGCGCCCTGTCGTCGGGCGACGCCGAAACGGCCGTCAAGCTCGGCGCGCTGTCGTTTCTGGCCGAAGACATGGCGCTGGTCGATTACGTCACCGGCGCCGAACCACGCTTTTCCGACGTGCTGACGACATTGCTCGAACGGATCGCCGAGGAGGAACTGGGTTGATACGCGGATTGTGGGATCGAGAGACCGTGGCGCTGATGGTGCTGGCCTCATTGCTGCCCCTGACAGTGATGTGGCTGCAGGTCGAAGGCGTCGCCGCGCTCGGCCGGCTGATCTTCTTTCTGGTCTTTGCCGGCATCTGGCACGTTGTGTTCATGCTGGCACGGGCCCAGCCGCCGTCCTTTGCCGGTGCGGTGACAGCGCTCGCCATAGCCATGCTGGTGCCTCAGGATCTCAACATCGTCCAGGTGCTGCTTGGGCTGAGCTTCGGCGTGGTCATGGCCGAGCTGGTCTTTGGCGGCTGGGGCCGCAATATCCTCAACCCGGCGACGGTCATGCTGTCCTTTGTCGGGTTCGGGTTCCCTCAGGCGCCCTGGCCCGACCTCATCGCCCAGATCGGCTGGGCCGCCATTCCTGCCGCGCTCATCGGCTGGCTGACCGGGGTATTCTCGATACGAATCATCCTCGGGGCGCTGGTGGTGTTCGGCATCGCCTATCTCGGCGGCGTCGATTTCTCCCGGATCTACCCCGCCGTCGCCGTGGTGCTGGTGCTTCTGGTCTGCGACCCCGTCGCCAGCGCCGCGACCCAGCTCGGACGCTGGCTTTATGGGGCGCTGTTCGCCGGGCTGATCGTCCTGTTCACCCTGTACTGGCAGGGCGCGGCCGCCATCCAGCTATCCATCGCGGCGGCACTGCTCGCCAACCTGTGCGCCCCCATTCTCGACGAAATCGCAATTGCCTCGTGGCTTGCCCTGAGGAGACGGAACCTTGGCTGAACTCAATCCCGTTTCGTGGTGGAAGGGCTTTCTGGCGCTTCCGAACGAGAGCCGCACGAAAACCATTGCCATGGCCTTCTTGGTCTCGGCGGTCTGTGCGCTCGCGGTCAACGGCGCCACCGTGGTCCTCAAGCCGATCCAGTCGGCCAATCGCGCCCACGAGCAGCAGGTGCGGCTCGAAGCGCTGATCTCGGCGATTCCAGGCATGACCGAACTGATCGCCGAGGCCGGCGGCGATGCACTCTCGGCCGTGGTCGTCAATCTCGAAACCGGCTGGGCAGCCGACGGCGTCACCCCGGCAACGCTCGAAACCGCGCTTCAGGATCCGGCCAATTACAGGCAGCTGACCCCGGCCGAAGATCTTGCCGGTATCGCCTCGCGGCCTGATCTGGCGCAGGTCTACATCTTGAGGAGCGGCGAGGACGTGTCCCTGGCCATCCTGCCCTTCAGCGGCGCCGGCTATCAGGGACCGATCGAGGGCATGGTCGCAATGCATGGCGACATGAACACCATCGCCGGCCTGGCAATCACCGATCAGGTCGAAACGCCGGGCCTTGGCGGCCGCATCGAGGAACCGGCCTGGCAGGCGCAATTTGCCGGCGTGAAGGCCCGCGACGCCAATGGCGAACTGCGCTTCGCCGTGCAGCACGGCCCGGCCACCAATGATTTCGAAGTCGACGGCATCACCGGCGCCACCAAGACCTCCAACGCCATGTCGCGGATCATCCGCTTCTGGATGGGCCCGAACGGCTACGGCAAGTTCTTCGACGCGGTGAAACGAGGAGAATTCTAGGCCATGGCTGGCAAAGGATTGTTCTGGAGCACGTTGTACGACCCGCTGATCCGGCAGAACCCGATCATGCTGCAGATCCTCGGCCTGTGCTCGGCGCTGGCGGTGACGACGACACTCGACACCGCCATCACCATGTCCGCTTCGTTGACCGTGGTGCTGGTGCTGTCCTCGTTCTTTGTCAGCCTCATTCGCCATCACATTCCCGATTCGATCCGGCTGATCGTCCAGATCATCATCGTCGCCTCGCTGGTGATCGTCATCGACCAGATCCTGCAGGCCTATTTCTTCGACATTTCCAAGCGGCTGTCGGTCTATGTCTCGCTGATCACCACCAATTGCATCGTGCTCGGGCGCACGGAAAGCTTCGCGCGTTCCAATCCACCGCTGCCCTCGATGCTCGACGCGCTCGGCAACGGGCTCGGCTATTCGATGGTGCTGATCATCATCGGCGGCATACGCGAGCTGTTCGGCAAGGGCAGTCTGCTCGATTTCCAGGTCCTGACCACCATCGACCAGGGCGGCTGGTACACGCCGATGGCGCTGATGCTGCTGGCGCCGAGCGCCTTCTTCCTGCTCGGCGGTTTGGTCTGGCTGGTACGCTCGCTCAATACCTACCAGATCGAGCCACCTGAGCATAAGGCTCCCGAGAAGAAGGAGAGCCGGGCATGAACGATCCCCTCGGCTTCGTCCTGAGAGCGGTCTTTGTCGAGAACATGCCGCTGACCCTGTTCCTGGGACTGTGTACCTTCATGGCACTGTCCCGAAGGGTCGGCACCGCCATCGGGCTCGGCATCGCGGTCACCGCATCGCTCGGCATCACGGCGGCGCTCAATCAGGCCATCTACCAGTTCCTTCTGGCGCCGGGCGCCTGGGCCTGGGCCGGCATGCCTGATCTCGACCTGAGCTACCTCAAGCTCGTCGCCTTCATCGGCGTCATCGCGGCATCGATCCAGCTCATCGAAATGGTCATGGACCGCTTTTTCCCTGCGATCTACGCCTCGTTCGGCGTCTTTCTGCCGCTGTTGACGGTGCATTGCGCCATCCTCGCCGGCTCGCTTCTGGCGGTCGATCGCCATTACGACGTCTTCGAATCCTTCATTTACGGTCTGAGCGGTGGTTTCGGCTTTGCCGTTGCCGTCGTCATCCTCGCCGGCATCCGCCAGCGCATGGCCTATGCCGACCTGCCCGGCGGCCTCAGGGGCCTCGGCATCAGCTTCATTCTCGCCGGCATGATGTCGCTCGGCTTTTCCGCCTTTGCGCAAATGGTGGTCGCATGATCGAGATCGGCATTGGCAGCGGCGTCATCATCGGGCTCATCGTCATCATGGCGATTGGGCTGATCTTCGCCAAACGCAGTCTTGTTCCCCAGGAAGCGGTTCTGGTCACGGTCAACGAAGGCAAGGTAATCCAGGCCGGGCGTGGCGACCGCCTGCTTGGCGTGCTGCATAATGCCGGCGTCGGCATTCCCGCCGCCTGTGGCGGTTCGGGCACCTGTGGCCTCTGCCGGGTGACGGTTTACGGCGAGGGCGGTGGCGAGCCGCTCGCCAATGAAAAGGGCGTCTTGTCGGCCGCCGAGCGCCGGGCCCACAAGCGCCTGGCCTGCCAGACCCAGTTGCGCGGACCGGTCTCTGTCGAGGTGCCGACCGAAATCCTCGTCGCCGAGGGTTTCGAATGCACCGTCGCCTCCAACCGCATGCTGGCGCCGCTGATCCGCGAACTCATTCTCGACGTGCCGGAAGGCCGCGACATCTCGTTCAAGGCCGGCAATTTCATGCAGCTGACGGCGCCGGCCTACACGCTCGACCTCGGCTCGCTGCACATGCCGCACGAATTCGAGGAAATCTGGACCATCGCCGGCTGGCGCCAGATGCATGCGGAATCACCCAAGCCCGTGACACGCGCCTATTCTATCGCCTGCCGCCCCGAGGACGTCGCCAATGGCAAGCTGGTGTTCAACATCCGCCTCGCCGTGCCGCCGGCGGGCCACGAGGAGGACATCACCCCCGGCGTCGTCTCTTCGCACCTTTTCGCCCTCAAGCCCGGCGACACCATCGAGGCCTCCGGTCCCTATGGCGATTTCCAGATCCAGCCGACCGAACGCGAGATGGTGTTCATCGGCGGCGGCGTCGGCATGGCACCGATGCGGGCCATGGTGCACGAGCAGATCGGTCTCAAGACCAAACGCAAGATGACCTTTTACTATGGCGCGCGCTCGGCCGCCGACCTGTTCTACCGCGAGGAATTCGACGCCATCGCCAAGGAAAACGACAATTTCAACTGGATCCCCGCCCTGTCCGAGCCGGCGCCCGGCGACCGCTGGACCGGCGCCACCGGTTTCATCCACGAGGTCGTGCGCAACGCCATGAGCGGCCACCCGGCGCCGGAGGATTGCGAATACTACCTGTGCGGCCCGCCGGTGATGATCTCGGCCGTCTTCGCCATGCTCGACCGGCTCGGCGTCGAGCGCGACTCCATCTTCAACGACGATTTTGGAATCTGACCCATGAGCATTCCGACCCCCAGGTTCGACCGACGCGGATTTCTCGCCCTTGGAGGCGCTTCGGCACTGGCCGTCGCCATGCCGGGTGTTGCCCTCGGCGCCCCGGCGCTGCGCGTCATGCGGGGCAGCGCCTTCGCCACCGAATGGTCCATCGCCACCCCGGACGGGGTCGACATCGAACCCCTGCGCGCGCCGATCGAACAGATGCTGGCGCGCATCGACCTGACAATGTCTCCCTGGCGCAGTGATTCCGATGTCAGCCGTTTCAACCGCGCCCCGGCCGGCACGCTAAAGATGCCGGACGAATTGGTGGAGGTGACAACGGCTGCCCTTGCCCTTGCCGGGCTGAGCGGCGGCACCTTCGACCCCACGGTCGGCCCGCTGGTCTCACGCTGGGGTTTTGGTCCCATCGAAGGCGGCGATGCAACCGACTGGCACCATATCGGTCTCGAAGCCAACGCCCTTTCCAAGGCAGATGGCGCGCTGACGCTCGACTTGTGCGGCATCGCCAAGGGCTATGCGCTCGACCGTATGACTGACATCGTTCGCGAAGCCGGGCACGAGGATTTCCTCATCGATCTCGGCGGCGAACTGCGTGGCTGCGGCACTCATCCGTCCGGGCGATCGTGGCATGTCGCCATCGAGGACCCGCGCCCTGGCGCTTCCGGCGCCGTCGACGTGCTCGATCTCGGCAACATGGCCGTCGCCACCTCCGGCTCCCGCGCCAATGGCTACGATGTCGGCGACAGGCGCTACAGCCACATCATCGACCCGCAAACGCTCGAGCCGGCCGATTCCGCCCTTCTGTCGGTCTCCGTCGTCGCGCCCGACACCATGACCGCCGATGGCTGGGCCACCGCCCTTTTCGCCGCCGGAGCGGCCGGGGGTCCGGACCTGGCGCGGCGCCAAGGCGTCAGCGCCCTTTTCGTTCTCAAGGGCGCCGAGGGCCTCAGGCGCATTTCGACGGGTTCTTTCGACACATTTGTCGCGTAGGATCAGATCATGGAAGCACTCTTGGCCATCGCGATCGTCACTCTTGCCGCCACCGGACTGGCCGCGGGGCTGATGCTGACAGGCAAGCCGCCGCAGACATCGTGCGGCGGCATCGACTGCATCGGCGGCGGGCAGTGCGAAATCTGTCCACGGCGTCAGGAGGCGCATGATCATGACTGAAGAACGCATCGACTCGGTCATGCAGAAGGACGTTCTGCGCTTGAGCCCCGACATGCCGATCCGCGACGCCGTGGCGGCGCTGGTCAAGGCCAGGAGCCAGGTCGCGCCGGTTCTCGACGACACCGGCACCATCGTCGGCGTCCTGACCCAGAAGGACTGTTTCCGCTCGGCCCTCAACGCCGGCTACTACCGGCAATGGCGCGGCTCGGCCAAGGACTACATGACCACCGAAGTCGAAACGCTCGACGCCGAGACCGATTTCGTCACCGCCGCCGAAGCCTTCATCAACCAGCCCTTCCGCGCCTATCCGGTGGTGCGCAATGGCGAACTGGTCGGCGTTTTGACCCGCACCGATCTTCTGGCGACCTTCCTGACGCTGGGCTGAGCAGACGCGCCTGGCCGCATTGCGGATAGAGCGCCCTAGCGCCAGCCGAGACGCTGACGGGCGAGATGAACCGCACCCTCGATCGGCGGGCGGGCGAGACGGTGCAGGCACGATTAGGCCGGCATCATTGTGGCCCTCGGCGCTGAGGCCATGTGCCAGCAGAGCCTCTTCGAGCTTGCGCCCAACACTTTCATTATTGATGCCCTGGGCACCGAGAACCAGGAGAGCCACGTCGATATCCGTCGAGATGGCGGCACAGACCACCGCGGCGATCCTGCGGGCGATTGGAGAGGCAGAGGTGCCATTTTGCCGTCGGGACTTGCCATCACTGCGCCTTCATCGGTTCCCAGCCATGCGAGCGCATCGAGCGATAGAGGGGTCGATGATTCTGTTCACGAAAACACCATCCTCAAGAGATTCCGCCGATTGCGTGTCTTGTGCAAAGTATTGGCAGAAATGACACTTTTGCTGAGAGAAGCCTTAGGCTCGGGTTTGTTCGGGCACCGGGCAGACCCAGACGGTGTCATTGTCCGACTTCTCGACCATGCAGCCGACCGGATACTCGACATAGCCCCGGACCGGCACCCATGAGGAATCGGTGGCGATGCAGCCACCGCTGCCGACGAATTCGTGCCAGAGTTGCATGCTGCCCTTCTCGATCCAGGCTGATTCGATGATGGCGAGTTGATCGCCAGCGAACTGCAAAAGCGCCATCGCCATGCCTTCGCCCGTGGTCTTGTCCTGGTGCGCCATCGTCGCGCCCCAGGCCAGCACCTCGGTGACCGGGTTGTCCATACCGAAGAAATTGCGCGCCGATTCGATGGTGTGCGGTACGATCGTTCATGCCGAGGTCCTCGGCGCCGGCGGTTTCATCTATGCCGATGTCGGCGAGACCGAACCGGTGATCATCCGCCAGCAGGGCAAGAACACGCACCGGGTCGGCGAGACACTGTCACTGTCCCCGGCCGGCCATAACCACTTCCTTTTTGACAGGTCCGGTGAACCGATGGCGCATTGGCGATCACACCGTCGCCAGCAGGCACGCCGTCGAAGCTGCCGGGCCAGGACATCCGGGCAAACCGCTTGTCCCTGATCCCCGGCAGCTCAACTCCGCAGATTCACGTGGGTTTTGTCGGTTAGCCTTGATTATACCAGAATGCCTGATACACACAGAGCAGTGAATCAGATCAGTGATAGAATGTCGGTTTGGCGCGCAATTTCCTTTTAGTCGATCCAGAAGACGACATCGACGTCCTCAAGGGGCTGGCCTCGCCGGTCCGCGTCGCCATGCTGCAGCTGCTTCATACCGAGGGGCCGCTCAACATCAACGATATCGCGGCACGGCTCGGCCTGCCTCAATCGACGGCCTCGTCCAATGCGACACTCCTTGAGAAGGCCAAGCTCATCCGCACCGAGCTGCAAAAGGCGCGCAAGGGCAACCAGAAGATCTGCCATTCGACCTTCGACGAAATTCTCGTCGCTTTCCGCGAAGATATTGGGGATGCGCGCAATGACGGCATCGAAGTGGCGATGCCGATCGGGCTCTATTCCGGTTTCGAGGTTACGGCACCATGCGGTCTGTGCACGCCGGACGGCATTGTCGGACTGCTCGACGTGCCCGATTCCTTCCTCGATCCCGATCGCATGAAGGCGGGGCTTCTGTGGTTCACCCGCGGCTTCGTCGAGTACCAGTTTCCAAACACCGCTCGCCACTCGGTCAACACGCTCAGCGCCATCGAGTTCAGCCTCGAACTGAGTTCGGAAGTGCCCGGCACCAGCGCCGACTGGCCCTCCGACATCGCGCTCTGCGTCAATGGCGTCGATGTTGGCACCTGGACCTCTCCGGGCGATTTCGGTGACAAGCGCGGCGTCTACACGCCTGACTGGTGGAAGCTCAAGGGCTCACAATACGGCAAGCTGAAGACCTGGCACATTGGCCAGAACGGCTCTTTTGTCGATGGCGTCAGGATGTCCGATATCACTCTTGCCGATCTGCACCTCAGCGATCACCAGTCGATCCGCTTGAAAATCGGCGTGCATGAAGACGCCAAACACCCGGGCGGTATCAACATTTTCGGTCGCGGCTTCGGCAATTACGACCAGGACATCATCCTCAGGCTGCACACACAACGCTGACGCGCAAGAATTCAACTTGACGCACGGGCCGTGTCGCGCTCATATATATCCGAGGAACAGATATAAACCAATAATTCCGCTTTTTATGGGAGGGGACTATGCGCGCGACCATTACGGCGCATAAGGAGTTCACCATCGCCGAGATCGACAAGAGGCTCTACGGCGCTTTTCTCGAGCATCTCGGACGGGCAATCTACACCGGCATTTACGAACCCGGCCATCCCACCGCCGATGCCAACGGCATGCGCGGCGACGTGATCAAACTGGTCAAGGATCTCAACGTTCCGATCGTTCGCTATCCCGGCGGCAATTTCGTCTCGGCCTACAATTGGGAAGACGGCATAGGCCCGAAGGACCAGCGACCGACCCGGCTCGATCTGGCCTGGCACACCTCGGAGTCCAATGAAGTCGGCATCCACGAATTCGCCGACTGGGCCGACAGCGTCGGCACCGAGATGATGCTGGCGCTCAACCTGGGTTCACGCGGCCTCGACGAAGCCCGCAGCTTCATCGAATATGTCAATCATCCCGGTGGCTCCTACTGGTCCGACCTCAGGAAAAAGAACGGCCGCGCCGATCCCTGGAACGTCAAGCTTTGGGCTCTCGGCAACGAAATGGACGGTCCCTGGCAGGTCGGCCACAAGTCCGCTGCCGAATACGGACACCTGGCCAACGAAACCGCCAAGGCCGTGCGCGCCTTCGACAGAAATCTCGAACTGGTCGTGTGCGGCTCGTCGCACGCCGACATGCCGACCTATCCGGACTGGGAAGCAACGGTTTTGGATCAGTCCTATGAGAATGTCGATTACATCTCGCTGCACATGTATTTCCGAAACCCGGAGAAGAATACGGCCAACTTCCTGGCATTGAACGAAAAACTCGATCGCTACATCGGCACGATCGCCGGCACGATCGACTATGTGAAAGCCAAGAAACGCTCGAAGAAGGACGTCTACATTTCCTTCGACGAGTGGAACGTCTGGTACCACTCAAATGAGCAGGACAAGAAGATCCTCGAAGGCAATGACGGCTGGCCGCATGCGCCGGGTCTTCTGGAAGACATCTACAATTTCGAAGACGTACTGATGGTCGGGCTGGCGCTCAACACCTTCATCCGGCGTTCCGATGTCGTGAAGATCGCCGCCATCGCCCAGTTGGTGAACGTCATCGCACCGATCATGACTGTCGAGGGCGGGCCGGCCTGGAAGCAGACCATCTATTATCCGTACTACTATGCCTCGATCTATGGCCGTGGCACCGCCTTGCGCCTCAATGTCAATTGCCCCGGCTACGATTGTGAGTACGGCGACAATGTGCCCTATGTCGACGCCGCCGCGGTGCACAACGACGAGGATGGAACGCTGACCCTGTTCATCGTTAACCGGCACCCGAGCGAGACCATTGGACTCGACATTTCGCTGCAAGGTTTTGAGGCAGCACGCATTCTCGAGCACAAGGTAATGACCCATCCCGATCTCGAGGCGGTCAATTCGCCCGAAAAACCTGATGAAGTCGCGCCGCGCGACGGTCAGGGCGCCTCGGTCGACGGCGGCACCATCAGCCTTCAGCTGCCAGCATATTCCTATCAGATGGTCAGGCTGAAAGCCTGAAACCCTCGGTTTCCTCCCACCTGCAAGGAGCGCGCTCGCCATGAGTGCGCTCTTCTTTTTACTAAATCACAAATACAGGTACATATCTTGTATCATGTTGACAAAGACGCGGGTTGTTGTAGCCTGCTCTGGCAGGAGCCCTGGAGGAAGGTGCTCCAAAGGGAGGACAAGATGAGAATCTTGACTACGCTGGCGGCTACGGCCGTCATGGCAGTCGTGGGATTTGCATCGGGTGCCCTGGCCCAGGATTCGGCCACGGCTCCGACGGTGGATTTGCCGCGCAACGAAACGCTTATCATCAACAACCCGGAGGCCCCCGCCTCCAATCCGGACAGTTTCAACCTTTGGGTTGCCGGTTCCGGTGCGGCCAATTCGAACGGCTTGCACCAGCTCGCACTCGACACCCTGTGGTTCATCGATCCGGATGCCGGTCTCGACGGTTCGCTCTACAACCAACTGGCCGCCGAACCCTGGCAGTACAATGAAGACTTCACGGAAATGACCGTGAAGCTGCGCGACGGCATCACGTGGAGCGACGGCGTTCCGTTCACGTCCGCTGACGTCAAGTACACGGTAGAACTGCAGGCCAACAATCCTGGCTATCAGTGGAGCGCGCCGTTCGCCGACGCGGTCGAAAGCGTCGATACGCCGGACGACTATACGGTTCACTTCAAGCTCAAGAAGCCGAATGCCCGCTTCCACGCCCTGTTCATGGTGCGTTGGAACGCGGCCTGGATCATGCCCAAGCACATCTTCGAGGCTGTTGACGATCCGAAGTCGTTCAACTTCAACCCGCCGGTCGGCCTGGGTCCGTACACCCTGCATTCGTACGACCCGAACGGCTACTGGTACATCTGGGAAAAGCGCCCCGACTGGGACAAGACGGCTTTGGCTCTGTGGGGTGAACCCGCTCCGAAGTACATCATCTACCAGTCGATTCCGGACGTCGACAAACGCCTGATCGAAATGGTCAACGGCAATCTCGACATGATCCACGATCTGTCGCCTGAAGGCATGTTCAGCCTTGCCAAGCAGGACGAAAGTGCACGTGGCTGGTTCCCGGGCTTCCCCTATGCCCATCCCGACCCCACGCTGATCATGGCGATCTACAACAACCAGAAAAAGCCGTTTGACGACAAGCGCGTTCGCTGGGCGTTGACCTTGCTGCTCGACCCGGTGGAAATGTCGATGGCATCCTATCGCGGTGCTGCGACGCTTTCCGCCATCGCCATGCCGCCGACCGGCACGCATACGGACGACTATCATGGCCCGTTGCAGGACTACATGATCAACTACGAGCTGGATACCGGCACGTCGAAGATCAAGCCGTACGATCCGACCGTTGGCGGGCGCATCGCCGAGATGGTTCGTCCGCAGTTCGGCGAAGCCGTGCCCACCGACGAGACCATGATCAACAAGTCATTTGGTTTCGGCTGGTGGAAGAAGAACGAGCAGGCCGCCACAGAGCTGTTGGAGGCTGCCGGATTCACCAAGCAGGGCGGCAAGTGGTTCAAGCCCGATGGCGAGCAGTTCAAGATCACGCTGAATACCTTCACCGATGGCGTCGTGAACCGTCTCGGCACGGACATCGCCCAGCAGTGGACGCTTGCCGGCATCGAAACGACCCCGGTCGCCGACCCGGTGATCTTCGGCACAACGCTTGATCTTGGTCAGTTCGATGTTGCAACGGCATGGTCGATCGAGACCTGGGGCGGCAATCCCGACCTCAGCTTCTTCCTCGATAGCTGGCACTCCGACTACGTTGCAGCGCCTGGCGATCGTCAGCCGTCCCGCAACTGGCAGCGCTGGTCTGATCCGCGCCTCGATGCGATCATCGAAAAGATGCGCGTCACCGAGTTCACCGATCATGAAGCCAACGTTGCGCTCGGCGACGAGTTCATCAAGCTGATGATTGAAGAGATGCCGATCACGCCGATCATGTCGTTCAACGTGTTCTCGGCCTACGACACGCGCTATTGGACCGGTTTCCCGACTGCGGAAGAGAAGCCTTACGCCAATATCGTCAACAACTGGTCGAACTCGAAGTATATCTTCACCCAGCTGAAGCCCGTTCAATAAGCGAGCAATCCTGGGCAAGGCGCCCGGTTACGACCGGGCGCCACACTCCTGACAGCACGGACTGGAAAGGACAATCAACAGCAATGAAGGCCTATCTCCTGTTCGTGCTCAAGCGCTTCTTGCAGCTTGTAGCCGTTGTCTTCGCAGGCATCTCCGCCGCGTTCTTCATTTCACATCTCACGCCCATCAGTCCGGTCGACTCCATCGTCGGCCGTGTGACCGGCCGATCGACCTACAGCCCCGAAGCCATCCAGGCACTGCGGGCCACCCTGAACGAGCTGTTTGGCATGGATGTGCCCCTGTGGCAGCAATACCTCAATTTCTGGGGACGTTTTCTGCAGGGTGATCTCGGTCCTTCGCTTCTGGCCTTCCCGACACCGGCGTTGAGGCTCGTCACCCTGGCCCTGCCGTGGACAGTCGGCCTACTGGTGACTACGATCGTCATCAACTGGCTGATCGGTAACATCCTTGGCGGTCTGGCCGGCTATTATCAGAACAATCGGTTCCTGAAGGCCTTCGGCATCGTCGCCATCGGCATTCAGCCGATCCCGCATTACATCGTCGCCTTCCTGATGGTGATCTTTTTCGGATTCCTGTGGCCGATCCTGCCGATCTCAGGCGGTTTTGCCATGAATGTCAGAGTTGGCTGGACGCCCGAATTCGTCCTCTCAGTGCTGCACTATGCCATCCTGCCAGCCTTGTCTCTGGTGTTGGTGGGCATCGGAACCTGGTTCCTGGGCATGCGCGCCCTGGTCTCCAACATCGTCACCGAGGACTACGTCACCTACGCCGAACTCGCTGGTGTCAGGCGTTCGACGATTCTGTTCGGCTACGTCATCCGCAACGCTATGATCCCGCAACTGACCTCACTGGCCATGACACTCGGACTGATCTTTTCCGGCACCATCATCGTCGAGCAGGTGTTTTCCTATCCCGGTCTCGGCTCGCTTCTGGTGCGCGCCGTGGTTGAAGGCGACACCTCGGTGGTGCTTGCAGTCTCATCGATCGCAATCATTGCGGTTGCCACGGCGATCTTCATCATCGACCTCATCCATCCGATTCTCGATCCGCGCGTGAGGGTGGAATAGATCATGTTCAGCGTTCTCCGTGATCTGTTTCGCTACAACATCGAATTTGCCATCGGCATCGTGTTTGTCGGTTTGATCGTCGTTTTCGGCTTCCTGCATTTCCTTGCGCCGGTCGATCCGAGCCTGGTCTATGCCGCGCCCATGGATGTGGCGCCGAATGCCCAGTACTGGTTCGGCACCAATTCGCGCGGCCAGGACATGTTCTGGCAACTGTCCACCGCCTTCTGGAATTCGCTGACCTTCGGTCTGACAGTCGCACTTGTCAGCCGGCTGATTTCGATCGTCATCGGCATGGTCGCCGGCTACATGGGCGGCGCCGTCGACCGGGTCCTGATGTTCTTCGCAGACATCTTCGTCGCCATTCCGATCTTCCCGATCCTTCTGCTGTTCTATTTCGTACTCAGAAGCGACCTCAATTCGTTCAATCTGGCGTTGGTCATGGCCTGCTTCGGCTGGCCCTATGACGCACGACTGATCCGCACAGTAGCTCTTGGGTTGAGGCATCGCGAGTTCACCCGCCAGGCCATGTTCGCCGGCATGTCCCCTCTCAAGATCATGTTCGAGGAGCACTTGCCCTATGTGATGCCGATCGTCTTCTCGACAGCCATGGCCAACATGATCTGGTCGATCGGTCTGGAAGTAACGCTGGCAGTGCTCGGCTTCACCAACATCACGATCCCGACGGTTGGCACGACATTGTTCTGGGCCAACAACCATTCGGCCCTGGTGGTCGGCATCTGGTGGTGGATCGCCATTCCGGTGATTCTGGTGGTCATGCTCTTCATCGGTTTGTTTCTGCTGGCGGTGTCGATGAATGAATATATCGATCCGCGCAGCCGCTTGCGGAGGATGGGCGCATGAGTGAGAAAGACATCCTCACCGTCGAAGGCCTCAAAGCCTACTACCTGATGAACTATTACGGCATCTCGCGCGAAGTGCGGGCTGTCGACGACATCACCATGACGGTCAAGCGCAACGAGATCTATGGCATTGCCGGCGAGAGCTCGAGCGGCAAGACCAGCTTCATCAAGGTGCTCGCCGCCGCCATCAGGCCGCCGCTCGAGGTCGTTGCCGGAAGCGTCAGTTTCGACTTCGGCGGCAAGCTGGTCGATCCGACCAAGGCCAGCGAGGAAACGCTCAAGGATATTCGCTGGAAGAACCTGAGCTATATCATGCAGGGTTCGATGAGCGTGCTTAACCCGGTGCGCCGCATCGAGAAAAGCTTCGTCGATTTTGCTCAGCGTCCGCTCGGCCTCTCCGGCGCCGCCTTTTGGAACCGGGTCAAGGACCATCTCGAACACCTGAAGCTGCCGCCAACGGTCTTGAGTTCTTATCCGCATGAGCTCTCCGGTGGCATGCGTCAGCGCGTCACCATCGGTTTGGCAACGGTTTGCCATCCCGAATTCATCATCGCCGACGAGCCAACGACGGCGCTCGACGTCGTGGTGCAAAAGGACGTTCTGGCGCTGCTCCGGAACATCCAGCAAGAGATCAAATCCTCGGTGGTTTTCGTCACCCATGATATGGCGGTGCATGCCAATATCACCGACCGGGTCGGCATCATCTATGCCGGCCGTCTGGTCGAGGAAGCGCGCACCCGCGACCTGTTCCGCAACCCCAAGCACCCCTACACGGCACACCTGGTGGCCAGCCTGCCGCGCATCGGCGACACGCGCCAGCGCCCGGCGCTTGAAGGACGACCGCCAAACCTTGCCGACCCGCCAGCCGGTTGCCGCTTCCATCCGCGCTGCCCGCTGGCCGTCGAGAAGTGCCGCACCGAGGTGCCGCCTCTTGCAACCGTGGGCGAGGAGCACCGTTCCGCGTGCTGGCGTGCCGAAGAGGTGCGCCCGGTTCTTGATGCCGACCCGATCGGCGCGGAGGTGAACTCATGACCCATCTTCTCGAAGTCGATCACGTCAACCGGCGCTTTACCTCCGGCGGCATTCTCGGACGCACCATCACCGATGCGGTTGTCGATGCGAATTTCGTGCTGGAAAAGGAAAAACCGGAGATCTTCACGATCATCGGGGAATCCGGCTCCGGCAAGACGACATTGGCGCGCATGATCCTCGGTCTCGATACCCCATCCCAGGGCACAATCCGGTTCGAGGGAGTGCCGGTTCCGACCGGCATGTGGGGCAAGAACCGCACCGCCTTCATGGCCAAGATGCAGCCGGTGTTCCAGAACCCGTTCGAGGCGTTCAACCCACTCAAGCGTGTCGACCGCTATATCGAGTCGACGGCCAGGGCATTCCTCCGGTTCAGCAACCACAATGCGGTCGAAGAGGCCATGGATGACGCCTTGGTCAAGGTCGGGCTGTCGCTCGGCGAGGTCAAAGGCCGCTATCCGCATGAGCTTTCGGGCGGCCAGTTGCAGCGGTGCGCCATCGCGCGGGCCCTGGTCTGCGATCCGGAAGTGCTGATCGCCGACGAACCGGTGTCGATGGTCGACGCATCCCTGCGCATGGCCATCGTCAACCTGCTCAAGTCGCTGCGCGACGATTTCGGCGTGCACGTCATCTACATCACCCACGACCTTGCCACGGCCTACTATATCTCGGACCGCATCATCATCATGCAGAAGGGCCGCGTTGTCGAAATGGGGCCGGCGCGCCCGGTGCTCGAGGACCCGCAGCATCCATATGCCAAACTGCTCAAGGCGTCGGTGCTGTCGACCGAGAATGCAGGCCACGGCGACCTCAAGACTGCCAGCGACCTGATCGAGGCCAGCGATGCGATGCTGGCCAAGGCAGCGACAAGCAAGATGATCGAGCAGGCGGACGGTCGCTTCGTGCGCATGAACCAGGGCTAATCGGTTCGCCTGAACACGGCAGCTCGAATGCCGGCCCTGGTATTGGAAATGTGCTTCCTGCCGGCGTGACCGGGATGGCCAGTTCAGGCCAACAACCACCTGCAGAAAAACAAAGAAGCCGGTTCCCGCGAACTATCGGCAATAACGCTCCGCCGCGCCATTTGGCGCCGCCGGATCCATGCATCTGCCGGAAAACCGGCCGTGCGACGGAGGGGTTGCGTCAGAGCCACGCATTGTTTGGGCGCTTTGTGCGGTCAACACTTGATCAAAGTCGTGACTGAGCACTGCCATTCTGGTTAGTGTTGGAAACCAAGCGCCGGCGGGGCGCACAAAAAAACCATTGGGGAGGCTTGTCGTATGAGAGTTGTATCAATCCTGGGGCCGTCACAGGCCGGCAAGACGACGCTGACCGAGGCACTTGCCTCTCTGGACGGCGAGCGTCCGCTTCGGCTGGAGCTCTATGGCGAGGCCGCGGTCACGCGTTTCACCTATCTGGACGAGCCCTGGGCCATCCTCGACTGCCCCGGCGGCACCCATAACCTGCCGCTCATTCCGCCGGCTCTTGCCGCCTCGGACGCCGCCGTGCTCTGCGTGCCGGCCGAGATCGACGCTGCCGTCCTCGCCGCGCCCTATCTGCGGCTGCTCGATGAGGCCAACATCCCGACCTATATATACGTCAACAAGATGGACACCGCGACCGACCGCACCAGCGACATCGTCTCGGCGCTGCAGGCCTATTGCAGCCATGCCATCATCCTGAGACAGGTTCCGATCCGTGACGGATCCAGCGTCGTCGGCGCTATCGACCTGATTTCGGAGCGGGCCTGGGAATTCCATGAGGGCCAGCGCTCCTCTCTGGTCGAGTTGCCCCCCGCCATGCAGGCACGCGAGCAGGAAGCCCGTGCCGAATTGCTCGATCATCTCGCCGATTTCGACGACAAGCTTCTCGAGGAGCTGATCGAGGACCAGAAACCCGGTTCCGACGAATTGTACGACGTTGCCACCAAGGCCTTGCAGCATCACGACCTGATCGCGACCTTCCTCGGCGCCGCAGCCCATGGTAACGGCCTGACGCGGCTGATGAAATCGCTGCGCCACGAAGCACCCGGCGTCGGCGCGCTCGCCGAACGGCTCGGCCTGTCCGAAGAGGTCGTGGCTATCGGCGCTTTCGCCGACAACGTCAAGCACCTCGGCAAGACCGTTGTCGTGCGCGCCCTTGTCGACGGCATTTCCGCCGGCCAGAAGATGATGGGCGAGAATGTCGGATCCATCGTCGATCTCGACGCAAAGACGGCGCTCGGCACCCTTGCTGCGGGCGATATCGGGCTGACGGTGAAATCCGACCACCTGACAATTGTCGAACCGCTCTACGGCCGCGACGGCACTGTCGAGCTCCCCGACTGGGCCAAGCCACGCGCGCCGACCTTCAGGAACCTGGTCGCCCCGGCCAGCGAACGCGACGACGCGCGCCTGTCCGGAGCCCTGGCCCGCCTGCTCGAAATCGACCCCGGCATGACCATCGCCCAGGATCCGCGCACCGGCAAGACCATCCTGTCGACGCAGGGTCCGCTGCATCAGCGCCGCATCATCGAGCGTCTCGACGACGTATTCGGCGTCTCGGTCGAAACCGAGGTGCTCGAACCGGCCCTGTGCGAGACACTGGCCAAGAAGATCGAGATCCACCACCGCCACAAGAAGCAGTCGGGCGGCGCCGGCCAGTTCGCCGACGTGCTCGTCGACGTGGTGCCGCTCGAACGCGGCGCCGGCTTCACCTTCACCGAAGTGATCAAGGGCGGCACCGTGCCGCGCAACTACATCCCCTCGGTCGAGGCGGGCGCGCGCGATGCGCTCGGTGCCGGCCCGAACGGCCACCCGGTCGTCGATATCGGCGTCACTCTCAAGGACGGCAAGTATCACGCCGTCGACAGCTCGGACTTCGCTTTCCACACCGCCGGCAAGGCTGCGGTCAAGGAAGCCCTGGAAGGCGCCGGCACCCGCGTGCTGCAGCCCATCCGTCGTATCAGGATCGATGTGCCGACCATCTATTCGGGCGCGCTGGTGCCTCTGATCTCCGGCCTGCACGGCCAGGTGCTCGGCTTCCGCAACAACCCCGACGCGTCGGGCTGGGATGTGTTCGAGGCTCTCCTGCCGGAATCGGCGGAAACCGAACTGTTCCAGTCGCTTGGTGCCAACACACGTGGCACGGCCTGGTATGCGAGCGAGCTCGAACGCTACGAGGAAATGCACTAGCCTCTGGATGTGCTAAGTGGCGTCCGACCTGCCGCTTTGACCTTTGGCCAGGAAAGAAGCCGGTCATTTGTCTTGGCCCTAAAGACACGTGACCCGTCACTCTGCGACATGCAGTTTTTCGGGAGCGGGACAAGTCCCGCTCCCTTGTTTTTGCTAGGCGTTCGGCTCCGGACCCGCATGACGGAACACCGGTGCCGCGATACCGCCCGATGGGTCGGTCCACTGCATTTTGCCGGTACCGCAACATTGCGCCGGCTTGCCAAAGCCACCACTTTCGGTCTCTACCTCCCATTCTGGGCAGCGAGGCGAGGAGGCCGCGATGGGCACGGCGCATGCAGGTGAGACAGCCGACCGTTTGGACATGGCCGCGCGTGCGGGCTGGCTCTACTACGTTGCCGGACGCAAGCAGGACGAGATTGCCAAGGTCCTCGGAGTCTCGCGCCAGACGGCGCAGCGCCTCGTCTCCTACGCCGTCGCCAACCACCTTGTGCGGGTGCATATCGAGCACCCCATATCAAGGCTCATGACCCTGTCGGCGCGCCTCAAGGACGAACTCGGATTGCGATTCGCCGAAATCGTGCCAACCGACCCGCTGTCGGACTCGACGACAGTGGGCATCGCCGAAGCAGGGGCTGCCGAAATCGAAAAACGCCTTCGCGATGAAAAGCCGACGGTCTTCGCCGTCGGCACCGGCCGTTCGCTCAAGGCGGCGATCGATCTCTTGCCACGCATGGACTGTCCGCAGCACAAGATCGTCTCGATCGCCGGCAACATCGCTCCGGACGGCTCGGCCTCGTTCTACAACGTCATTTTCGCCATCGCCGATGCCTCCAGGGCTCGCTCCTACCCGATGCCCATGCCCGTTGTCGCCACTTCGACCGAGGAGCGCGACCGCCTGCACTCGCTGCCGCTTGTCGCAACGGCGCTCGATCTCGCCGGTGCCGCCGATGTCGCCTTTGTCGGTATCGGCGACGTGTCCGAAACCGCGCCACTGCATGTCGACGGTTTCGTCACCCGTGACGAGGTCATGGCTCTGTGCAAGGCCGGCGCCGTCGGGGAAATCTGCGGCTGGGCCTTCGACGAGCGCGGCGAATTGATCGAGGGGCTGACCAATGCCCGCATCGCCAACCGCTCGCTTCCCTCGGTCGAAACCTGCGAAGTGATCGCACTGGCCAAGGGGCCGACGAAACTGCCCGGCATCCGCGCCGCCATAGCCGGCAAGCTCATTTCTGGCCTGATCACCGACGAGGCAACCGCCGAGGCCCTGCTCGCCTGAGCCGTCCCGGCACCGGTTTTCTGCACCTGCACGATCTGGCCCGTGCCATCAATGGCGCATCGCCGATCCGCGGCCTAACCGTGCCCACCAGTCTGAGGATTTTCGACAACTCGTGACCGCTGCGACGTGCCGACGCTGGCCGTTGGCAAGCCTTTGTGCGGCTTGACCGAATTCGCTCCACGCCCGGCCGGATGGCCGCCGCGGTGACAGCCTTTTCGCACCGCGACCAGGATTCTTCGGTTGACAAACCGTAAAGTCATCGAATAATTGCCCACAGCCTGAGCAATTGCTCATGAGCGTTTAGGGAGGAAATCAATGAAACTGACACCGATCCTGGTCGGCGCATGCAGCGCCATGGCTCTGGTGGCTGGCGCTCAAGCCGAGACGCTGACCATCGCCACCGTGAACAACGGCGACATGATCCGTATGCAGGGGTACACCGAGGACTTCACCGCCAAAACCGGCATCGACGTCGAATGGGTGACGCTGGAAGAGAACGTGCTGCGTCAGCGCGTGACCACCGACATCTCCACCAAGGGTGGCCAGTTCGACATCATGACCATCGGCATGTACGAAACCCCGATCTGGGGCGCCAATGGCTGGCTCGTTCCGCTGGACGAGCTGTCGGCCGAATATGACGCCGACGACATCCTGCCGGCCATGCGCGGCGGCCTGAGCTATGACGGCACGCTTTATGCCGCGCCGTTCTACGGCGAAAGCTCGATGATCATGTACCGCAAGGACCTGATGGAGAAGGCCGGCCTGACCATGCCGGACGCACCGACCTGGGACTTCGTCGCCGACGCCGCCAAGGCGATGACCGACAAGAACAACGAAGTCTACGGCATCTGCCTGAGGGGCAAGGCCGGCTGGGGCGAGAACATGGCGTTCCTGACTGCCACGTCCAACGCCTTCGGCGCCCGCTGGTTCGACGAGAGCTGGACCCCCCAGTTCGACCAGCCGGCATGGAAGGACACGCTGACCTTCTACATCGACCTGATGAACGAAGCCGGCCCGCCCGGTGCCTCCAACAACGGCTTCAACGAAAACCTGTCGCTGTTCCAGCAGGGCAAGTGCGGCATGTGGATCGATGCCACCGTCGCCGCCTCCTTCGTGACCAATCCGGACGAATCCACCGTCGCCGACCAGGTCGGCTTCGCACTGGCGCCCGATACCGGCCTGGGCAAGCGCGGCAACTGGCTCTGGGCCTGGGCCCTTGCGGTTCCCGCCGGTTCCCAGAAGGTCGATGCCGCCAAGCAGTTCATCGAGTGGGCCACCTCCAAGGACTACATCGAGATGGTCGCCGCCAAGGAAGGCTGGGCCAACGTTCCTCCGGGCGCCCGGACCTCGCTTTACGAGAATCCCGAATACGCCAAGGTGCCGTTCGCCAAGATGACGCTCGAGTCCATCCTCAGCGCCGATCCGACCAATCCGACCGTCGACCCGGTGCCCTATGTCGGCGTGCAGTTCGCCGCGATCCCCGAGTTCGCCGGCATCGCGACCGAAGTTGGTCAGGAATTCTCGGCAGCCCTTGCCGGACAGCAGACCGCAGAAGAAGCGCTCGCCAAGGCGCAGGCCCTGACTGCCGACGGGATGGAAGCCGCCGGCTACTGATCCGACCTCCCACGGGGGGCGGCTCATGTCGCCGCCCCCTGTCATTCGACCGGGCCTATCAAAAACAAAAAAACCGGACCGGTTCACCGGTTCGAAGCAAATGGCCGCCCGGAGACTACGGCCATGCCCTTTTTGTCCCGCGTGAAAAGGACATGGCCACCCCGTTCGAGAGGGTTTTCGAACGGCACCGTAGCCAACACGTGAGGAGGCGTGTCCATGGCAACCCAGCATTCCCGCTCCGCCGCCCGGATGATGATGGCACCCGCCGTCTTTCTGTTGCTGGTCTGGATGCTCGTCCCGCTGTCGATGACGCTGTTGTTCTCATTCAAGAAATATCTGCCGCTGCGCGGCGGTGATCTCGGATGGAGCGGTTTCGACAATTACGTGCGCTTCGTCACATCGAGTTCGTTCTGGCCGTCGATCCAGGCAACGCTGGTGATCGTCGGCGGAGTCCTGTTGATCACCATCATTCTCGGTGTCGCGCTCGCCATGCTGCTCGACCAGCCGATGTGGGGCCAGGGCATCGTTCGCATCCTGGTGATCGCGCCCTTCTTCGTCATGCCGACGGTCTCGGCACTGGTGTGGAAGAACATGTTCATGGACCCGGTGAATGGCTTCTTCGCCCACGTCACCAAGGCGTTTGGCGGAACGCCTATCGAATGGCTGTCCCAAGCCTCGATGCCCTCGATCATCCTAATCGTGTCGTGGCAATGGCTGCCTTTCGCCACGCTCATTCTTCTGACCGCCATCCAGTCGCTCGACAGCGAGCAGGTGGAAGCCGCCGAAATGGACGGCGCCCGCTGGGTGAACCGCTTCATCTACATCGTGCTGCCGCACCTGTCGCGGGCGATGACGGTCGTCCTTTTGATCCAGACGATCTTCCTTCTGTCGATCTTCGCGGAAATCTACGTCACCACCCAGGGCTCGTTCGGCACCAAGACACTGACCTATCTGATCTTCCAGCGTGTGCTCGAAAGCCAGAATGTCGGGCTCGGCTCGGCGGGCGGTGTCTATGCAATCATTCTCGCCAACATCGTTGCCATCTTCCTGATGCGCATCGTCGGCAAGAACCTGGACGCGTGAGGGGAAACGATCATGGCACGCTCCGTTACAACCGGCCGCAAGACCCTGAACACAGCCGCCGCATGGCTCATCGGTCTCATCATCTTCTTCCCGATCCTGTGGATCATCATCCTGAGCTTCAAATCCGAGGGGGACGCCATCCGTACCCCGCTCGAAGTGATCTTCGGCTCGGGCTGGACCTTTGAAAGCTACGGCGTCGTTCAGGAACGCTCGGATTATCTCAAGCATTTCTCGAATTCGGTGATCCTGTCCCTGGGCTCCACATTCCTCGGCCTCATCATCGCCGTGCCGGCGGCCTGGGCCATGGCCTTCGTGCCGGGCAAGCACACCAAGGACATCCTGATGTGGATGCTCTCAACCAAGATGCTTCCGGCAGTCGGCGTGCTCTATCCGATCTACCTGATGTTCATCCAGCTCGGGCTGCTCGACACCCAGATCGGTCTCGTCGTCGTGCTGATGCTGATCAACCTGCCGATCATCATCTGGATGCTCTACACCTACTTCAAGGAAATCCCTGGCGAGATCCTTGAAGCGGCCCGCATGGACGGTGCCACGCTCGGCCGAGAGATCATCTACGTGCTGACGCCGATGGCGATCCCCGGCATGGCCTCGACCGTTCTTCTCAACATCATCCTGGCCTGGAACGAAGCCTTCTGGACGCTCAATCTCACAGCGGCCAAGGCGGCGCCTCTGACGGCCTTCATCGCCAGCTATTCGTCACCCGAGGGGTTGTTCTACGCCAAGCTCAGCGCTGCGAGCACCATGGCCATCGCGCCAATCCTCATCATGGGCTGGTTCAGCCAGAAACAACTCGTCCGCGGCCTGACGTTCGGCGCCGTGAAGTAGGGGGGAAATTACAATGGGCTCTATTCGTCTCGAAGGGGTGCACAAGGCGTTCGGCGCGGTCAACGTCATCCCCAATGTCGATCTCGATATCGCCGACGGCGAGTTCGTCGTCTTCGTCGGACCGTCGGGCTGCGGAAAATCGACGCTTCTGCGCCTGATCGCCGGGCTCGAGGACGTCACCGCCGGCAGGGTGATGATCGATGGCGAGAACGCCACCGAAACGCCGCCGGCCAAGCGCCGTCTGTCGATGGTCTTCCAGTCCTATGCGCTTTATCCGCATATGAGCGTTTATTCCAATATCGCCTTCCCGCTGAAAATGGACGGGCTCGACAAGCAGGCAATCGACGCCAAGGTCAAGGCTGCGGCCGAGACCCTCAACCTGACCGAATATCTCGATCGCAAGCCGCGCGCCCTCAGTGGCGGCCAGCGCCAGCGCGTCGCCATCGGCCGGGCCATCGTTCGTCAGCCGACGGCATTCCTGTTCGACGAACCGCTCAGCAATCTCGATGCGGCCCTGCGCGTCAACATGCGGCTCGAGATCTCCGAGCTGCACCAGCAGCTCAAGACGACGATGATCTACGTCACCCATGACCAGGTCGAAGCCATGACCATGGCCGACAAGATCGTCGTTCTGCAAAGGGGTAATGTCGAGCAGATCGGTTCGCCGCTCGAACTCTACCATTCGCCGCGCAACGTCTTCGTCGCCGGCTTCATCGGTTCGCCGAAGATGAACCTTCTCTCGGGCGCTCCGGCAGAACCCTACAAGTGCCCAACCATCGGCATCCGTCCCGAGCACCTCGTCGTGACCAAGGACAAGGGCGATTGGAAAGGCACGGTCGGGGTCGCCGAGCATCTCGGCGCCGACACGTTCCTGCATGTCCGCATCGAATCCGGCGACCTGCTGACGGTGCGGGTCGATGGCGAGATGCCGATTCACCATGGCGACGCGGTCTTTCTGACCCCCGACCAGACCAAACTGCACCGCTTCGACGCCGAAGGGCTCGCGATCCGGTCCTGAACTCGAAAGGCTAAGTCAAATGACGTCCCCCCTATCGCTCCGCGCTCTTCCCGGCCTTGCCAGCACGCTCCGCGTGCCGACCTATTCGCGGGAAACCCTGACCCCGGGGATTGTTCATTTTGGCATTGGCAATTTCCACCGGGCGCATCAGGCGATGTATCTGGACAAGCTGTTCCAGCTTGGCGAGGGGCATGACTGGGCCATCATCGGCGCCGGGGTCCGGCGGTCCGATGCCGACATGCGCGACAAGCTTCAGGCCCAGGACTGGCTGACCACGCTTGTCGAGCGCGACGGCTTCGGCCAGAGCGCAAGGGTGACCGGGGCGATGATGGACTTCGTGCCGGTCTTTAACACCGAGGCGCTGCTGACCTGGCTTGCCGATCCGCGCATCCGCATCGTCTCGATGACCATCACCGAGGGCGGCTACTACCTCGATTCCGATTCCAGTTTCGATCCGACCCATCCCGACATCGTTGCGGATGGCAGGAACCCGAGGTCTCCGAAGACCGTCTTCGGCTGCATCGCCGAGGGGCTGCGGCTGCGCAGGGAGGCGGGCATCCAGCCCTTCACCGTGTTGTGCTGCGACAACATCCCCGGCAACGGCCATGTCGCCAGGGCGGCGGTGACCGGCACCGCGCGGCTGGCCGATGCCGAGCTCGCCGACTGGATCGGCAGCTCGGTTGCCTTCCCCAACTCCATGGTCGACCGCATCACCCCGGCGACCAGCGATGCAGAACGGCAGCTGGTGCGCGACGATTACGGCGTCGAGGACGCCTGGCCGGTGGCATGCGAGACCTTCACGCAATGGGTGGTCGAGGACAAGTTCCCCTCAGGCCGACCGGCGCTCGAAAAGGTCGGGGTGCAGTTCGTGCCCGATGTCGAGCCCTATGAGCTGATGAAGCTGAGGATCCTCAATGGCGGTCATGCCGCCATCGCCTATCCGGCCGGGCTGATGGACATCACCTTCGTCGACGAGGCGATGAACAACAAGCTGATCGCGGCCTGGCTCGACAAGCTCGAGACCGAGGAGATCATCCCGGCGGTGCCGCCGGTTCCCGACACTGATCTCAAGGCCTATTACCAAAAGATCGTCGAGCGCTTCGCCAATCCCACGGTCGGGGACACGATCAGGCGGCTGTGCCTTGACGGCTCGAACCGCCAGCCCAAGTTCATTCTTCCCACGGTCCGCGACCGCGTCGCCGCCGGGCTGCCTGTCACGGGGCTGGCCCTGGTCTCGGCGCTGTGGTGCCGCTATTGCGCCGGGGTGACCGATAGCGGCGCCGAGATCGCCCCCAACGATCCGGACTGGGATCGGCTGCAGGACAGGGCCAAGGCGGCAAGGACCGACCCGATGGCCTTCCTTGCCATGGACGACATCTTCGGGCCTCTTGCCAAATCCCCCGCCTATGTCCAATCCTTCTCAAATGCCCTCAACGCCGCATGGGAATTCGGGGCGCACAAAACGCTGGAAAAATATCTGTCGGACGCGCTCTAGGGGACCATCTCCGTCCGGCTGAGGTCGGAGGGGATATTGCAGATTGCGCCACCGGACATCGGTCTGGTCATTTTCGATTGTGACGGCGTGCTCGTTGACAGCGAGCCGCTTGCCGTTCGGATCATGCAGCAAACGCTCAATCGGCTCGGTCTCGATGTCGACCGCGACAGCGCCTATGCCCGTTTCCTCGGGCGTTCCCTCGCCTCGGTCCTTGAGGAACTCGAAACCGAAGACGGGCTCGTTCTCGGCCCGGACGATCTCGAGCGCATGCGCAGAGACCTGGCGGCTCTGTTCCGCGCCGAATTGCAGCCTGTGCCGTACATTGCCGAAGCCGTGCGCATGCTGTCCCGTACACATGCGGTCTGCGTCGCCTCGTCGAGCGTGCCTGAGCGACTCAGCCTCAGCCTTGATGTCACCGGCCTGTCACCACTGTTCGAAGGTCACGTTTTTTCCGCCACCGAGGTTGCTCACGGCAAGCCGGCGCCGGACCTGTTCCTGCTCGCTGCCGCAAAACTTGGTTTTGCACCGGAGAGCTGTCTTGTCATCGAGGACAGTGCGGCCGGTGTTCGCGCCGCCCGCGCCGCCGGCATGCGCGTCTTCGGCTTTTTTGGCGGCGCACACGCCCGCGACGCCGGTCTGTCCGAACGCCTCGCCGCCGAGGCACCGGATCGGCTGTTCGACGACATGCGCGACCTGCCGCGCCTTGTCGACGCAACCGGGGCAATGCCTGCCACGACAGGCTCCGGGGATGCGCCCCGCAATCTCATCGCCGTCGATGTCGGAACGGCGAGCGTGCGCGCCGGCATAATTGCCCCTGACGGCACCATGCTCGGCCGCGCCGACCATCCCATTGTCATGTGGCGCCAGGGCGCGACCATCGGCGAATATGCATCCGACGAGATCTGGCAGGCCGTCTGCGCCGCCGTGCGCGCAGCCGTTAGCGGCTCCGGCGTGCCGGCGCGCTCGATTGCCGGCATCGGCTTCGACGCCACCTGCTCGCTTGTCTTTGTCGATACCGATGGCGGGCCGTTGCCGGTCTCGGTCGAGCCCGGTGCGTCGCGTGATACCATCGCCTGGTTCGATCACCGCGCCATCAACGAAGCCATCGAGATCAGCAGCAGCGGCCACAAGGTTCTCGGCTTTTCCGGCGGCGCGCTCAGCCCGGAAATGGAAATCCCCAAGCTGATGTGGCTCAAGCGCCATCGGCCCGAAACCTGGGCGCGGATCGGCGCGGTTTTCGATCTCGCCGACTATCTCACCTGGCGAGCATCGGGGGCCAATGCCCGCTCGCAATCGACCCTCACTTCGAAATGGACCTATCTGGCCCATGAGCCACCGGGCTGGCGCGATGACTTCCTTGCGCTCGCCGGTCTCGATGATCTCAAGAACAAGGCGCGACTGCCCGAAACGGCGACCCCGATCGGCCGGCGCGCAGGGACCCTGACGCGGAAGGCGGCCACCGAGCTCGGGCTCGAAGCCTCGGTCGTCGTCGCAGCCGGCATGGTCGATGCCCACGCCGGCGTGCTCGGCGTGCTCGGTTCGTTCATCGACAAGCCCGACCGGCTCGATCGCGAGTTCGCCCTGATCGCCGGCACGTCGAGTTGTGTTGCCGCCCTCACCCCTGAACAGCGGCAGGTCAACGGCCTGTGGGGCCCCTATCTCGGCGCGGCGGCGCCCGGCCTCTGGCTCAGCGAAGGTGGCCAGTCGGCAACCGGCGCCCTGCTCGATCACATCATCGCAACCCATGGCGCCGGCGGCGAACCGGATGCGGCACGGCACGCAGCCATTGTCGCCCGCATCGCCGAGTTGCGCGGAGATCCGGCAATACCCTTCGCCGAAACACTGCATGTCGTGCCCGATTTCCACGGCAATCGCTCGCCTTTTCATGATCCGGTGCCTCGTGGCATCATTGCCGGGCTCGACCTCGAACCGGGCTTCGATGGCCTGTGCGCCCTTTACTGGCGCACCGCCGTCGGCCTTGCCATGGGCCTCAGGCAGATACTCGAACTGATGGCCGACAACGGCTTTGCCGGCAAAGCCCTGCACATTGCCGGCGGTCACGCCGCCAACACCCTGTTGATGCAGCTTTACGCCGATGCCACCGGGCTGGACATCGTCACCTACCCGACGACAGCACCGCTGCTCAACGGCATGGCGATGGGGGTTGCCGTTGCTGCCGGGGTGATGCCGGACGTCGCAACCGCCGGCCTGATGATGCGCGCACCAGGCCGCACCATCCGGCCGCACCCGCGACACGAGACGCTCCACACGGCCGACTACGCCGCCTACTTGAGACTGCAACAGCTCATGCGCAGTTGACGGCATGGTTTTTTTCGCCCCCCAATGCGCGGTGGCGAGAAACCTGAGAGCGTTACTCCACCAAGGAGAGCAGAATGAACCTCTTGACGCGTGCCCTTCTGGCGACCCTGCTGATTATGATCACACTGCCGGCCAGCGCCCAGCCGGCATTCGGCCCGCATCCCGGACTGCGCTATGCCGTTGAGGGTGTCGCCGGGAACGACACGCTCAATGTCCGCCAATATGCCGGAACCGACGAGGCGATCATCGGCACGCTGACGCCCTCGGCGAGCGATGTGGTCGCCACAGGCAACTGGACGGAACTCGACGGGTCGATCTGGTGGCAGGTGCTGCTCGACAGTCCCAACAGCCGCGGCTGGGTCAATGCCCGCTATCTCGCCCTCGGCGACACCGGCAGCATGGCCGAAACCGACTATCCGCTCATCTGCCAGGGCACCGAGCCGTTCTGGTCGCTCGATATCGCCGGCGCCGCCGCCATCGGTGACGATTTCATCCTCGAAGGCCGGACCTTCACCGCCTCGAACTGGCAGATGGCGCGCGGCCTGCGCGGTTGGTTCGCCATCTATCTCGATGAGAACGGCGCCAGCCCGCCGGCCCGGGGCAGCATCGCCGTGACGCTGGCTGAATGCTCGGACGGCATGTCCGACAACGAATATTCCCTGCTGTCGACGCTCGTGCTGCCCGATGGCGAGGTCTATGGCGGCTGCTGTTCCCGCACGGCGCGCTAGAGCGCCAGAACACTGGTGGTACAGGTCTGGGTCGGCGCGCTGTCTGAGACAAGCTACGAACACGCACAACGCGAGCTCCGGGGGCGGAGACTTCTCCGCCGTTTCCTTTTATCGGAAGACACGTCGGAATGCTGACCATTGGCTCTGACGTGGGGAGATCGAACACAGCACGCATCTGCCATGGGCTTTCCAGGCGTTGGTTCCGGCGGCCCCATATGTGCCGGTGCCAATTCGCATGCAGGTCATGTGATGGGAAGAACGTGGTGCCCAGGGGCGGAATCGAACCACCGACACGCGGATTTTCAATCCGCTGCTCTACCAACTGAGCTACCTGGGCATCCGGCGCCGGATGGCGCGAAATGTGGCCGGGTTATAGGAGCTACGATCCGGCTTGTCCAGACGGATCGGACAAGGTTTTCAACCAAGTGTCACATTCTCCCTGTTGCGCCACCGAGCCTGCTGTCGGGGCTGGCGATTTGCCCGCCTCACCCGCTATAGTGGTCATCCCGGACGGGTCCGGAAACAGCGCGGCAACGCATCTCCGCCACGGGCTCACAAGCCCCGTCGGAGGCGGAGAATGCAGGCGCTGCTTCACTCGCCGAAAAGACAAGACCCCCGAACCAGAAGAAGGAAGCGCTCGTGCTTGAAGACCTCAAAGACCGGAAGGTTCTGATCACCGGCTCATCGATCGGCATCGGCGCCGCCCTGGCGCTCGCATTCGGACGCCACGGCGCCAAGGTGGCCGTGCACGGCAACCGCAACCTGATCGCGGCGCACAAGATCGTCGAGGCCATCGAGAAGGACAAGGGCTTCGCCGCCATGGTCTCGGGCGACGTCTCGGCCCCGGAGAGCGCCGCCCGCATCGTCGAGGACGCGGCATCCGCGCTTGGTGGCATTGACATCCTCATCAACAATGCCGGCTCGCTGATCCGCCGCCTCAGCAACGAGGAGTTCGACAACGAACTCTACGACCAGGTTTTCGATCTCAACGTGCGCTCGGTCTACAATGTCACCAAGGCGGCGCTGCCCCATCTCAAGGCATCCGGATCGAGCGCCATCATCAACTCCGGATCGATCGCCGGACGCAATGGCGGCGCCGGCGGCTCCTCGATCTACTCGGCGGCCAAATCGGCGGTCCATTCGATGTCGCGCAACATGGCGCGCGAGTTCGCGCCCTTCGGCATTCGCGTCAATACGGTGGCGCCGGGCTTCATCGACACCGATTTTCATGCCGAAACCTCGGAGGAAAACCGCAAGGCCGCCACCGCCGCCACCGCGCTCAAGCGTCTGGGCACGGTCGAGGACTGCATTGGCGCCTATCTCTTCCTCGCCTCCAACACCATGTCGGGCTACATCACCGGCCAGATCATCGACGTCAATGGCGGGCAGATGATGCCTTAGCGTGTTTTCCGGAGATGTGGACGCCACATCCCGGTTCGAAAACACCACAGGTCAGGGATGCGGGGCGCAGGAGACTGCGCCCCTATTTCTTGTCAGCTGCCAGTTCGGTCAGCTTGATGCACAACTCGGTCGCGACCGCCATGTCCTGCACCGAGACCCATTCGAGCGGGCCGTGGATGTTCTGCATGCCGGTGAACAGGTTGGGCGTCGGCACGCCTTTTTCGGTCAGAAGCGAGCCGTCGGTGCCGCCGCGGATCGGCACCGAGACCGGCTCGATCCCCACTGCCCTGCAGGCGGCGCGGGCGAGGTCGACCGGGGTCATGTCCTTTTCCAGCCAGTAGCGCATGTTGCGGTATTGCGGGCGGATATCGCAGGTGATGGTGGCGCGCGGTTCCGTCGCGGCGATGGTCTCGCAGACCTGGCGCAGCAATTCACCCTTGGCGGCCAGCCCGTCGCGCTCGAAATCGCGGATGATGAACTTGAGCACCATTTCCGAGGAGCCGCCGCTCATCTCGACGGCATGGATGAAGCCGTCGCGATCTTCGGTGGTCTCGGGCGTCATCGTCACCTGCGGCAGCGTGTCGACGATCTTGCTGGCGAGGTGGATGGCGTTGACCAGCTTGTCCTTGGCCCAACCGGGATGGATGGAAACGCCTTTCACCCGGATCTCGGCGGCGTCGGCCGAAAAGCTCTCATATTCGATTTCCCCGACCCGGCTGCCGTCTAGTGTGTAAGCAAATGCGCAATCGAGGTCCCTGGGCAGGCGATCATCGACGCCGCGGCCGATCTCCTCGTCCGGCGTGAAGCCGATACGGATCGGGCCGTGGGCGATGGACGGATCGGCGAGCAGGTGGCGCGCCGCTGTCATGATGATGGCAACACCGGCCTTGTCATCCGCGCCCAGCAGCGTCGTGCCCGACGCGGTGATGATGTCGTGGCCGATCTTTTCGGCAAGATAGGCGCTGTCGTTCGGCGACAGCACCAGTTCCGCATTGTCGGGAAAGGTGATGTCGCCACCATCGTAACCTCGTACGACGCGTGGCTTGACGCCGCTGGCATTGAACTGCGGCGCGGTATCGACATGGGCGAGAAAACCAATGGTCGGCCCGGGCGCGGTAGCCGGTATCGTCGCCAGCACTGCGCCATACTCGGTGATGTGCACATCCTCGGCGCCGATCGCCTTGAGCTCGGCCTCGAGCATCCACAGCATGTCGAACTGGATGGCGGTGCTCGGCCGTGTCGGGGAGCTTTCGTCGGACTGGCTGTCGATGGCGCAATAGCGCACCAGGCGCGTTTCAAGTTCTTTGTCAAATGAGCTGGTCATTGCGCCAATCCTGGTTGGTGTCGAAGGGTCAGATGGCCGGGTGGCCGATGTGACGGGTCAGTCCTCGCCCTCTCCCGTTTCCGGCGTGCTGCGGTCGTCCTCGTCATCCTCTTCCGGACGGGCCGGGATGGCATAGGCGCCGGAGAGCCAGCGGTTGAGATCGATATCGGCGCAGCGGGCCGAGCAGAACGGATGAAACTGCTGCACCGAGGGCTTGGAACAGATCGGACAGGGACGGACAGGCCTGAGATGGGTGACCTTGTTCTGCTCAGACACCGGCGAGCCCTGGCTGGTTGAGCCAGTTGAAATGGACCGGATACCCTTCGCTGCCCAAAAGCATCACCGTCTCGTAGAGCGGCAGCCCGACAACGGCGGAATAGGACCCGGACAGCTTGACCACGAAGGCACCGGCAATGCCCTGAATGGCATAGCCGCCCGCCTTGCCGCGCCATTCGGCGCTGGCGAGATAGGCTTCAGTTTCCTTGGACGACAGGCGCTTGAAGCGGATGCGGGTTTCGACCATGCGCCGGCGCAGGCGCCCCGAGGCATTGATAAGGCTCAGGCCGGTAAAGACGCGGTGGCTGCGACCGCTCAGAAGCCTGAGGCACAAGGCCGCCTCTTCCATGGTCTCGGCCTTGGGCAGAACACGACGACCGACGGCGACGACCGTGTCGGCGGCAAGGATCAGCCCGTTGTCGGACAGGCCCGACTGGCGCGCCTTGTGCTGGGCGGTCATGGCCTTGAGATCGGCCAGGCGCTGGGCCAGCCGTCGCGGCAGTTCGCCCTTGTCCGGCGTCTCGTCGACATTGGCCGGCACAAGGTGCTCCGGCTCGATGCCGACCTGGTTCAACAGGGCCAGCCGTCGCGGCGAAGACGAAGCGAGAATGAGATCAGGGCGTCGCGCCATTGCCTGGGCCTGGCTACTTGAACCGGTAGGTGATTCGGCCCTTGGTCAGGTCATAAGGGGTCATCTCGACCAGAACCTTGTCGCCGACAAGAACGCGGATGCGATTCTTGCGCATGCGGCCGGCGGTATGGGCGATGATTTCGTGTTCGTTTTCGAGTTTGACGCGAAACGTCGCATTGGGCAGCAGTTCCGTGACCACGCCCGGGAACTCGAGCACTTCTTCCTTTGCCATTACTTCTCCTGGAATGGCCGGCATCGATGCCAGCGCAAAAAGCCCGGATTGAGGCAATCCCCGGGCGAATTCGCGCGCAAGCTACCGGAAATCAAACGTTTTGTGAACCACCCGCTACAAGTGGCGACAAGCGGTCGCGAACCTTGCGCTCCAGAAGGTCCCGAACCTCACGATAGGCGTCGAGGCGCTGGTCTCTTGAACCGTCGACCTGGCTCGGATCAGACACCTCCCAGCGTTCGATCGAAGAGGCCTGAATCTTGAGCGCCGCTACCTCGTCGGCGGCCTCGTCGGATAGGGGAACGACGAGGTCGAAATGCAGCAGGGCCAGTTCGTCGAGCGTGTGCGGAGTATGGGCCGACATGTCGACGCCTTTTTCCTCCATGACCTGATGGACGAACCCGTCGATCACCCCGTTGCGAACCCCGGCGGAGCGGGCGATCACCTCGGAGGGAAAGGCCTGGCGCGCCAGCGCCGCCGCCATCGGCGAGCGCACCGAATTCATCGAGCACACGAACAGCACCAGCGGCAGGCTCTGGTCGCGCGGATCGATGCGGGCGGCATAGGGCTGGACGGCGCAGATCAGCGTGAACAGCCGGCGTGCCGTCTCATGGTCCATCTCGACCTTGCCCTTGAGCCGGGAGATCAGCAGGTCGGCCGCTTCGTTGTGCAGGCCCCGCCGCCCCATGTCGACCGCCTCGATCTGGAAGGTCGAGCCGGTCTTGACCGCAGCGAAATAGGCGTCGCGGATACGGAAATAGTCGCGGATCAGGCCGGAAAACGGGCTCAGCGACAGGAAATGCGCTGCAATCGGCTCAAAACTGTCGGCAGTGCGGATGTCGAGCGAGATGTAGTTGCCCATGATCGACAGGTGGAGCGCATAGGGCCCCTCCGGCCCGGAACGCGCCGGACGGAACCTGTTTTGCTCGACGAGCTCGTCGATGGCCAGGTGCCATTCGTGCTCGGCGTCGGGCGTGATCGAGGTGATGGTATAGGGGTCGAGGGTGACCGTCGAAATCCTGTCCTCGACCCCAAAAGGCTTGGCTCTGGCGCTAGCGGTTGAGGCGGATCGAGACGGATCGTCCATGGGCACTCAAATCCTCCGATTCGGCCAGGGTCACGGTCGCGCTGCCCAGTTCGGCCAGTGCATCCGGCGTGCATTGGAGCACGGAAATCCGTTTGACGAAATCGAGAACGCCGAGGCCCGATGCGAAACGCGCCGAACGGGCCGTCGGCAACACGTGGTTGGTGCCGCCGAGATAGTCGCCAATCGCCTCGGGCGTGTGATGACCGAGGAAGACCGCACCGGCGTTCTTGACGCCGTCGAGCAGGGCCATCGGATCGTCGACAGAGAGTTCGAGATGCTCGGGCGCCATGCGATTGGCGATCTCGAGTGCGGTTTCAAACGAATCGACAGTGATCACCGCGCCGTACTCCTGCCAGCCCTCGCGGGTCAGATCGGCGCGCGGCAACACCGCCAGTTGCCGTTCAACCTCGGCGACGACCTCATCGGCGAGCTTCTGCGAGGTAACAACGGCAACGCCCTGCGCGCCGGCGCCATGTTCGGTCTGGGCCAGCAGGTCGGCGGCGATATAGGCCGGATTGGCGCTTTCGTCGGCAATGACCAGCACTTCGGACGGGCCCGCGATCATGTCGATGCCGACCGTGCCGAAAACCTGGCGCTTGGCGGCAGCAACATAGGCGTTGCCCGGCCCGACGATCTTGTCGACCGGAGCGATTGTATCAGTACCGAAAGCCAGCGCGGCGACAGCCTGCGCTCCACCGATACGGTAGATCTCGGTAATGCCGCAAATCCTGGCCGCCGCCAGAACGGTCGGGTTGACCTCACCATTGGGCGTCGGAACGACCATGGCCAGGCGCTCGACGCCGGCGACGATGGCCGGCACGGCGTTCATGATGACCGAGGACGGATAGGACGCGAGCCCGCCTGGCACGTAGAGCCCGGCGGCGGTGACCGGCACCCATTTGGTGCCAAGCGTCACGCCGAGCGCATCCTGATAAAGCTCGTCCTCGGGCATCTGGCGCTTGTGGTGGGCCATGACCCGGTCATAGGCGAGCTTGAGCGCCGCCTTCAGGTCCTCGGGCGTACTGGCCCAGGCGGCGTCGATCTCCTCTTTCGAGAAGTGGAGCGTTTCCGGCGTCAGGTCGAGATGGTCGAATTTCGAGGTCAGCTCGATGATGGCGGCGTCCCCCCGGGCGCGCACATCGGCAATGATCTTTTGCACGGTCTCCCCTACTTCGACCGTGGTTTCGCGCTTTTGCGCCAGGAAGGCGTCGAACGACGCGGCAAATCCATCCTCGCGGCTAGAGAGCATCAGGGGCATGAATTGAGTCCGTTTGCTGGAGTCGGGTTCAAGAAAGGCGTGCGATCACTCGGACAGGTCGTGAGCGGGAACCGCCTTGGCCGCCCAGGCCGCACCGAGGTCATGCAATCGCGCTTCCAGGCACTCGACGTCAAGCGCCACGGTGCCGCCCCCGGCAAAATCGAGGGTTATCGTGCCGGCCGGCGCATCGGTTTCCTCGAAACGGATGGCCAGCAGTTCGAGCACGCCTTCGCGGGCATTGGCATCGAATCCGGCAGTGCGGGCGGCAGTGACGCGGTCGAACCTCAGCGCCGCGCGCTTGCGTTCGCCCTTTTTGCGTCCCTTGGCCGATGACCAGTCGAAGCGGTTGATGAGCAGCGCGAAACGACTGTCGGCGCTGGCATAGCCCATGTCCTCGACCTTGAGCACCGCATCCTGCACGTGGGCGGAAACGACCTCCAGGTCCTCGGCGTCAAGGGCGATGAGCTTGAGATCGGTCATGATATCTGGGCCTGTTCTCCGGAGCGCGTTCGGGAAAGGTGGAAACCGGTTTTCCGGTTCGAACGCGCGACAACTGCAAATTGAGACCGTGATTTTGGACCAAGTCGAAAATCACGATCGAACTCGCGGCACATTTGGGCATGTGACGCACCGAATGCAAGCCATTGATTGGCCTGTGGTCAATTGCCGTCGGACTGGGGGCCTCTTGATTTCTAGCCCTGCAGGCGCTCGATATCGGCGCCGCAGGCCCTGAGCTTTTCCTCCAGCCGCTCGAAGCCGCGATCGAGATGATAGATGCGACTGACCGTGGTCTCGCCACGCGCCGCCAGACCGGCGATGACCAGCGACACCGAGGCCCTGAGATCGGTCGCCATGACCCTGGCGCCCTTCAGTTCCGGCACGCCGGTGACGCGGGCTTCCTGGCCTTCGACATGGATGTCGGCACCGAACCGCATCAGCTCCGCGACATGCATGAAGCGGTTCTCGAAGATGGTCTCGCGAATGACGCTGGTGCCGTTGGCCCGTGTCATCAGTGCCATGAACTGGGCCTGCAGGTCGGTCGGAAAGCCCGGGAACGGGTCGATCTCGACATCGACGGCGACCAGTCCGTTGCCGTTGCGCGCGACGCGAATGCCGCCGGGCTCTCGGGTGATGTCGGTGCCGGTGCGACCGAGCACGTCAAGCGCGGCCTGCAGATGCTCGGGACGAGCGCCCTTCAACAACACATCGCCCCCGGTCATGGCGACGGCCATGGCGAAGGTTCCGGTCTCGATGCGGTCGGGAATGACATCGACCTCGGCCCCATGCAGATCGCTGACGCCCTCTATGGTCATGGTGCGCGTGCCGATGCCGGAAATCCTCGCGCCCATGGCGACAAGGCATTCGGCGACATTGACGATCTCGGGTTCGGTGGCGGCGTTCTCGATGATGGTGGTGCCCTTGGCCAGCGTCGCTGCCATCATGATCGTATGGGTGGCACCGACCGAAACGCGCGGCAATTCGACCCGTCCACCGACGAGACCGCCGGGCGCGCGCGCCACGACATAGCCCTCGTCGATCTCGATTTCGGCGCCGAGTGCCTTGAGGCCGGCGAGAAAGAAATCAACCGGCCGCGTGCCGATGGCGCAGCCGCCGGGCAGCGACACGCGCGCCTCGTGCATGCGCGCCAGAAGCGGCCCGATGACCCAGAAGCTGGCGCGCATGGTCGAAACCAGCTCATAAGGCGCGCAGGTGTCGATGATCTCGGCAGCCGTCAACGTCATGCGCTGGCCGCCGTCATCGATATCGGCGGGCTTGCGTCCATGCACGCCGATATCGACGCCATGATTCTCGAGGATGCGTTCGAGCTGCTGCACGTCGGCAAGGCGCGGCACGTTGTTCAGTACCAGCGCTTCCGGCGTCAGAAGCGAGGCGATCATCAGAGGCAGGGCGGCATTCTTGGCGCCGGAAATCGGGATCGAGCCATTGAGTTCGTTCTCGCCCCTCAGTCTGATGCTGTCCATGAATGCTCCTTGCTGGCTCTGATCTTTGTCGGGAATCGCAGCTGCGACCGGCAGGCATATTAGTCGGAACCCGTAAGCTGCGGAACCGGCAGAAACGTCCCGGTTCAGTCCGTCTTGTCCGAACCGGACCGGTCCTCGTGCCCTGTATCCTGGGTGGGTTTTCGCTCCGCCGCCTGTTTCTTGCGGCGCTTGAGATTTTCCCGGAGCTTTGCGGCCAATCTTTGTTGGCGTGTCTGTTTGTCGCCGCCGCGCGGCATGTGCGTTGTCCCCCGCTTCCTAGCGTCGCAAGACCTGCCAGTTTTTTCGCCTTGCGTCCAGTTGGGCGCTATGGCAGTAACACCGCGGATTTCGTCGCTGCCTCGGCGCGACCTCCGATGGATGCTGCTGTAGCTCAGTGGTAGAGCACTCCCTTGGTAAGGGAGAGGCCGTCAGTTCAATCCTGACCAGCAGCACCACTTGTTCTCACATGCCTTTGCTCGAACCGGCCCGCCAGCGCCGAAGGTTTATCTCGTGGGATTGGCCCCCACACAAAAAGGCCGGCGCGAGGCCGGCCTTTCCGATTGATCGATGGAGCCGAGATCAGCCGGCGACGATCGGCGAGATGTAGATCTCGACGCGACGGTTGAGCGCCTTGCCGGATTCGGTGGCATTCGATGCGATCGGCTGGCTCTCGCCGTAGCCGATAACGTTGAAACGCCTCGTGTCGACACCCTGGGTGCCCAGGAAGCCTGCCACCGACTGGGCGCGCTGCTGCGACAGGGTCTGGTTGTAGGCCTCCGAGCCGTCAGAGTCGGTGTGACCGGCAATGTCGACAACAGTCTTGTTGTACTTCTGCAGCACCAGGGCCACCGAAACCAGCGTTTGCTGGAAGGCCGGATTGATGTTGGACTGCGCCGACGCGAAGGTGATGTTGGACGGCATGTTCAGGATGATCTGCGCACCGTTGCGCGTCACCGACACGCCGGTCGAGGCGAGCTGGGCCCTGAGCTCGGCCTCCTGCTGATCCATGTAATTGCCGACGGCCGCACCGCCGATACCGCCAACGCCGGCACCAATCAGCGCCGTCACGCGCGGATCCGCGCCCGTGGCCGCGCCGAGAATGGCGCCGCCGATGGCGCCACCGACTGCGCCGATGGTGGCGCCGCCGGTGGTGTTCGAAACCTTCTGCTGTCCAGTGTAAGGATCGGTCGTGGTGCACGCCGTCAAGGCGAGCGCTGCCACAATGCCCAATGCCGCTTTGGTCTTCATCCCCGAAATCTCCCGTTTTGGTAATACCGCTTTGCCGAGCAATTGCGGCCAATTTGTTGCACAGGTTCCGCTGTCCACCACGAAGCTAGCATGCGTTGGCTGGAAGTGACACCCGGCCAAACCCGCAAGGCGCCGGACAGTCAGGACCTGTGATCCGAGCTGACACATCTGGCTGTCACCCGACAAATCCCGGCGTATGCCGCACTCACGAATGCGCCCAGCCGGCATCGATGATGAAATTCTGTGCCGTGATCATGCGGCTGTCCTCGGCGCATAGGAACAGCGCCAGCGCCGCCACGTCCGCGGGCAGGATATGACCCTTGATCAGCTGCATGGACTGCATGTGCGCGTTCATTTCGGGCGTGATCACCTCTGTCTGCTGGCGCTCGGTCAGGATGGCGCCCGGCGCGATGGTGTTGACGCGAATCCGGTGCGGGCCGAGCTCATTGGCCATGGCGCGGGTCAACCCGTGAATGGCCGCCTTGGCGCTGGCATAGGCCGGAATGTTGGGCGTGTTGATCATCCAGGCGATCGAACCGAGATTGACGATGGCGCCGCCGCCGGCCTCGATCATGCCCGGCGCCACCGCCTGGATGGCGAAAAAGACCTGTTTGAGATTGACCGCCATGCGCTGATCCCACTCGTCGGGAGTGACGGTGCGCCAGTCCTGGCGGCCGTCAAAGGCGGCATTGTTGACAAGCGCCCGGGCCGCACCGTGCGCCTCGGCAAAGCCGGCGATCGCCCTCTGGTAGGCGGCAATGTCGGTGATATCGCAATATGTGAAACGCACCGCCGCGCCGGCTGCGGTCAGTTCCTTTTCGAGTGCCCGTCCCGCGGTTTTGGCGATATCGACGAATCCGACCCTGGCCCCCTGAGCGGCATAGGCTTTCACCATCGCTTCGCCGATGCCGGAGGCGCCGCCCGAAACGACGACCGGGGCGCCTTCAAGGCTCGGATAGACGGCAGGTTTGTCGATCATGACGCGCTCCGTTGCGCTTCGGTCAGGGATTTGGCGGGGCCGGCATATCGGCGGGCGGCGCGGTCTTGAAGATCACTTCGCGATGCGGGAACGGAATCTCGATGCCTTCTGCCTTGAAGGCGTCCCACAGCGCCAGCATCACCTCGCCGCGGACATTGGCGACACCGTTTTCGGGGTCCTTGATGTAGAAGCGCAGGATGAAGTCGATCGATGACTCGCCGAATTCGGTGAGGTGGCAGTAGTTGGAGTAGCGCGCATGGTTGCTGACGACGCGCGGATGGCTCTGGGTGGCGGCAAGCGCGATCTCGCGCACCTTGTGCGGGTCGGACTGATAGGAGACGCCGAACCTGATCTCGACACGGATGAAACTGTCGCCGAAAGACCAGTTCTCGACCGGCTGGGTGATCAGGTCCTCGTTGGGGATCAGCACTTCGCGCCCGTCATACATGAACACCGAGACATAGCGCGCGTTGAGCGAGGAGATCCAGCCGAAGGTATCCCCGACGGTGATGATGTCGCCGGGCTTGATCGACTTGTCGGTCAAAAGGATGATGCCGGAGACGAAATTGGACACCACCTTCTGCAGGCCGAAGCCGAGGCCGACGCCGATGGCGCCGGAAACGAAGGTCAGGGCGGTGAAGTCGATGCCGATGGCGTAAAGTCCGATCAGCAGCGCCAGTGTCACCAGCAGGAAACGCGCCACCGTGCCGATCAGTACCTGCTGGGCCGGAGAGATGTCCTCGACGCCGACCAGCTGCTTTTCCAGCAACAGGCTGGCCCTGCCCGCTGCCCACAGCAACACCCAGAGCACGACGACACCCTGCACGACCAGAAGCAGCGAAATCCTGAGGTCGCCGATCTGCAGCGCCAGCTGGTTCATCAAGTCCATGGCTTCGGGCAGGATGCCCAGAAGCCCCAGCGTCACCAGCACCCAGCCGCCGATCTCGACCAGGCGGGCGAGCGAACGGTTGCGGATGATCCGTGAGGCAATAGTGATGGCGATCAGCGAGGTGACCAGCGACGCGAACAGCGTCAGGAAATACGAATGGCTGTGCCAGGTCGCCGCACGCATCGCCGCAACCCCGAACCAGGTGAACAGCGAAAAATAGATGCCCTGCTGCCGGGTCAGCACGACGCCGGCGATGCGCAGCAGGGTCGGGCGCAGTCGCAAACGGAGCGACAATCGCTTCGAACCGCTTGGCGATCAGCCGCGTGACGATGATCGATAGCGAAAAGGCGAGCGCGATGACACCGAGCTGGACCAGCGACCAGTTGAGGCTCGATCCGGTAAGGCCGAGTCCGAAGAACCGCAGCAGCGAATCAAGCAGGTTCGGCCATTGCTGCAGCCAGAGACCGAGTTGGTTCAGCCCGTCCACACCGATGTTCCCCTTGGCGTCAGGCCCCCGGGTCCAAAGCCGCCAGCAGCGTCTCCACGTCCTTCACCTCACCGGCATGTTGCGGCCGGATCGAAAAATTGAAGGTCACGTATTCCCGCCCCGGCACGAAGGTGCACAGATTGGTCCCGGGGTGATACGAGCCGCAATAGACCGGCTCGGTCAGACCATGGGTCAGCCTCCCGGCGATGCGATGCGGCGGCACCAGGGTGAGAACCGCGTGGTAGTCGTTGTTGAAGCGGAAGAACCGCTGGGTATAAAGGAACGGCAGGAAGCGCGACAGGAAGCGATGCGTGGTGAAGATCGCATTGATCACCAGCTGCATATGCGCCGTGTCCTTGGCTTCAATCGCATTGATCTCGGCATCGACGGCCTTGATAAAGGTCTCGAGATCGGATTCCACCGCAAAGCTGGCATCGATGACGCGAACGCGAAAATAGTCGTCGCCCTTACGGGTGCGGTCGTCGTCGAGCGTGGTGTAGGCGGTCCTGATCTTCTTGTCCGAAAAGCCTGTGCCGCCCTTGTTGAGGGCGTAGAGCACCAGCGCGAACATCAATGAGCGCTGCGCCACGCCGAGCTTGTCTGCGACACGGCGCATGCGGGCGCGGGGAAAAACCAGGGTGGAAAAATGCATCTGCGCCGTTTTCGGCGCCATGATCTGGCCCATCAGCAGGTGCAGCGGCGCCGACAGGGCGCCGGCCAGGCCGACCGTGAGGCGCTGGCGCCACGGCACGCTTGCCGCCAGCTCGCTGGCGCCGGGAGCGCGCGCGGCCGAGTGCGACCGGGTCAGCATGGCGGAATCGGCGCCCTCCATCATGGCATGGGCCGATTGCACCAGAATCATCGAGCTGCGCCCCTGTTCGTCCGGGCCGTCGCGCCTGACGAAGGCGCGCACACGGAACAGCGGCATCTTCTCGTCGTCGAACAGTTCGAGCGCCGGCGACAGGCTCGCATCCGGGTAGGCATCGAAACTGTCGACCTCTTCCACCGAGGTGATCGCTTCGAGCAGGTGCTCGGGCAAGGGTGCGCCGGGTGTGGCGCCCTTGAAGCCGTGGGTGAGCTGAGGCGCCAGACTGACCATCATGGCAACCATCGACATCAGCCGTTCCTTGTCGAAGGACTGATCGGAAAACGAGGTGAAATAAACCGTGTTCCGGGCCCGATACAGGAACCACTGGAAATCGGTGAACAGGGCCAGCGGATCGGACACCGGTGCGCCGTGGTGACCCAACCCCTCGGATGTCGCGCCTACATAAGCCGCGGCACTGAAGTTCTTCAAACCGAGTACCCTCCCAGCGTGTTATTCGACGCCGCTTTTCCAACTAACACCTTAAGTGGATGAACGGGTTCGGGGCAAATGGTTTGTGTCTGCTTGGACAAAACGGGGTTTTCAAATGGCTCCAAAAGGACCATATCACGGTCTTTGTCCGCAGAGCCCGGCGGGCTAGGGTAGGGTTTCGGCGCATCGCCGGAGCGGTTCCAGTGATCGTGGATTGGCTGCAATCCGACCGAAAATGAGGGAAAAAAGACATGTTTGACTATGGCGGCGCCTTCGAAGACGCGCTCAATGCCTTGCGAAATGAACGCCGCTATCGCGTCTTCGCCGACCTCGAACGCGTCGCCGGACAGTTCCCGCGCGCCATTTTCCGCGACAGTGCCGACAACGAGCGCGAGATCACGATCTGGTGTTCGAACGACTATCTCGGCATGGGCCAGCACGAAAAGGTCATTGCCGCCATGCAGGACACGGCCGGCAAGATGGGTGCCGGCGCCGGCGGCACCCGCAACATCTCGGGCACCAATCGCAAGCTGGTCGAGCTCGAGCGCTCGCTCGCCGACCTGCACCGCAAGGAATCGGCCCTGGTCTTCACCTCCGGGTTCGTCTCCAACGAAGCGGCGATCTCGACCATCGCGCGTCTATTGCCCAATTGCCTGATCCTTTCCGACCAGCTCAACCATGCCTCGATGATTGCCGGCGTCCGGCAGTCGGGCGTTCAAAAGCAGATCTTCCGCCACAACGATACCGCGCACCTGCGCGAACTGCTTGAAGCCACCGACCGCTCGCGTCCGAAACTGATCGTTTTCGAATCGGTCTATTCGATGGACGGCGATGTGGCGCCGATCGCCGAAATCGCCGACCTCGCCGAGGAATACGGGGCCCTGACCTATATCGACGAGGTCCACGCCGTCGGCCTTTACGGTCCGCGCGGCGGCGGCATTACCGACCGTGAAGGCCTGACCGATCGCATCGACATCATCGAGGGGACGCTGGCCAAGGGTTTCGGCACCATGGGCGGCTATATCGCCGCCAAGAAGTCGATCGTTGACTCCGTGCGCTCCTATGCCTCCGAGTTCATCTTCACCACCGCCCTGCCGCCGGCGCTCTGCGCCGCTGCCGGTGCCTCGATCGAGCACCTCAAGCACTCGACCGACGAACGCACGCGCCACCAGCGTCAGGCCGAACGGACCAAGAAGGTCCTGACCGAGGCCGGCCTGCCGGTCATGCCGACCAAAACCCATATCGTGCCGCTGATCGTCGGCGAGGCGCAGGCCTGCAAGGCGGCCTCCGACATGCTGATGGACCGGCACAACATCTACATCCAGCCGATCAACTACCCGACCGTGCCCAAGGGCACCGAGCGGCTACGGATCACCCCGACGCCGTTCCACTCGGACATGATGATCGAAACGCTGCGCGATGCGCTGGTCCAGGTCTGGGAAGCGCTCGAGCTGCCGCGCGGCATCGACACTTCGCAGCTCACCGCAGAAGCGCTCAATTCCGGTGATCTGACCCTGACCATCGGCGGCTAAAGCGCGGTCCGCCGCGCTCATCCAAACCGGACCGGAAACCCGGAGCGTCCCGACGTCTCCGCAAGTCGGCGATGTGAGCTAGCTTGTCTTGCCACACTCGCTGCACTGGGCATCGTGCAGGGAAATGGCGCCACCGCAGGCACATGTCCGCCGTTTCCGGTCCAGTTCGAGAAACAGGTCGATGCCGCGGTCCCTGGCCTCCCGGCTGTTGGCCAACAGGCTTTCCGAGTAGCGCTTGTTGTAGCTCCGCTCCAGGTTCTTCAGCAGGCCACAGGGAAACTCCGCACACTGCAGACACCGGACCAAGCCCCTGGACTGCGCGCATTTCTTGATCCGGCAATCGCGGCAATGCGCCGGTCTGGCCCCGTCGGTACTGAGACACCCCTGGCAGGCCTGTTTCTTCCTGCCTGTCACAAGATGGCGATAGCACACCATGCAGTTCATTCCGCAAGGTGCGAGCATGCTGACATCAATGCTGTCCGGCATTCTCATCGCAGCTGCTTCCTCGCCGGCCGTGCAAGTGTGTCCCAATTATCTGCCGGCGGCACCAGCCGGCAATGATGTTGATCACGCCAATGAAAAAGGCCCGCCATGCGGCGGGCCCTTTCGCGTGCCGGATCAGGCCAGGTTGCGGCTCAGCAGCACTTCTCGGTCGGCAGGCCGTCGGCGATCCAGCCGGGAACCTGGCCATTGCCGGTCATGCCGCCATAGACCGAGTACACCCGGTCGAACCCGGCCTGGCTCAGGGCCTTCTGCACCTGGCCGGAACGATTGGACGAGGCACAGATGAAACCGATTTCCTTGTCGGGATTGGACTGGCGCAGCTCGACCATCTTGTTGACGAAATCCGGATCCTGCATCTCGACAGTCAAGGCGTCCTTGGCAACGCCGGTCCTGCTGCCATTCGGGAGGTGTGCGCACGTCGACGATGATCATCTCGCCGGCCTGCTGGCGCTCAAAGGCTTCCTTGTCGGTGACTTCGCCTTCGTTGGCGGCGCTGACCATGCTGGGGATGAAGCTGGTCGCCGCGAAGGCGGCAACGACGCCTGCCCCGGCAAGTGCGGTCACGAGCGCCCGGCGTTTCGGCGATTTCACTTTGTCGTTCATGTCGGTCGTCCCTGTTCAATAGGCATGACGGCTGCCACCGGCCTATTCCGCCGGCCACGCAGCGCGTGAAAGTGGATGAAACCTGCGTCGCGGTCGCATGTCCGCATATCGGACAGACTGACGCAAGTAGTTACATTCAAATATTCTAATATAGCAATATCAGAGGCTGGGCAAGCCTTTCCGGGGCCAGGCCGGTCACACAATCGTGTCCGGCTCAAGCACGAAAGCGACGGACGAGCGTTCCGAGCATTCCGGTCGCGGCGCCGATGGTGAACCAGAAGCCCACAGCGAAAATCAGGTTGCCGGCATAGGAATCCGCCAGCACGGGAAAGCGGAGCTCGAAAAGCGTCTCGAACATGATCGCCGGCAGCACCAGCCAGAACAGCGGGTTGAACCCGCCTAGCGTCACGGCAAAGAGCACCAACCCGAGCGCGGCAACGGCCGGCAGGATCGACACTCCGGAAATCAGCCAATCGGGACTGTTTTTCAGCATTGTCATCCTCCTTGACGCGCGCGGCCGGCGGCAGAGCCGCTCTTTGTCACGGCGCGTTGCCGGATGTCCTGTCACGGTTTCTTGGCCGCTTGAAGGCAGGCATGGACGGCAAACAGCCTCAGCTGCACTCGATGCAGGCCTCGACCTTGGGCGCGTCGGCGTCCTCGATCTCGATGGTGGCGTGATCGATGTGGAAATCATCCGCTAGAACGGCGCGAATGCCGGCAAGGACGGCCTCGGCCTTCGCTCCATGGCCCAGGCGGGCGTGGAATGTTGCCATGCGCCGGTCCTCGCTGATCGACCAGACATGAACGTGATGGATGTCGGCTAGGCCGGGAACGGTTGCGATCAGGTGATCAGCCATCTTGCGTCGGTCGATCTCCACCGGCGCGCCCTCGAGCAGGATATGGCCGGACTCGCCGATCAGCATGGCTGCGCTTCTCAGGATCAGCACCGCGACCAGTACCGACAGGATCGGGTCGATCGGCATCCAGCCGGTTGCCATGATGATGCCGGCGGCGATGATGGCGGCGACGGAGCCGAGCAGGTCACCCATCACATGCAGCGTCGCACCGCGCATGTTGAGATTGTCCCTGGCGCCGCCATGAAGGATCGCAAAGGCGACGATATTGACCACCAGTCCCGCCACGGCCACGGCCAGCATCATGCCACCGAGGACTTCCGGCGGCGCCATCAGCCGCTGGATCGCCTCGTAGATGATGATGGCCGCGATGACGAACAGTGCCAGACCGTTGACGAAGGCGGCAAGGATGGCGACGCGGTCGAAGCCATAGGTCCATTTGCGCGAAGCCGGCCGCGCGGCCACCCTCAAGGCGATGAAGGCCAGAACCAGCGCGGCGAAATCGGTGAACATGTGGCCGGCGTCGGCCAGCAGCGCCAGCGATCCCGACAGCAGCCCGCCGCCGATTTCGACGGCCATGAACGTCCCGGTCAGCGCCGCCGCCCAGGCCAGCCTTTTGCCATTTCTGGAGGCCGCGTGCACATGGCTGTGGGCATGGCTGGCGTGGCCGTGACCACCGTGATCATGTGCGCCATGTCCTTGATCGTCGTGTGCGTGATCGTCATGGCCTGTGTGCTTGTTTTGGCCCGACTGCTCCCGCAGCGCGCTTTGTTCGCCGCCAGTGCCGACGTGGCCATGCCCGTGGTCCGCCGCCGTCATTGCACCATCGGCGACATTGTCGTGTCTCGGCCTGTCGTGGCGTTCTGCCAATCCGGCTTCTCCGCGCGATCCTGAACAGGTCAAACTGGCGCCCGAAGCTCGGGATTGTCAAGAGCACGCCCCGGAAGTATGATTTATATCAATATGTTATACTGTTTCGTGGCACCGCGTTTTTTCAGCCGGTGCTAGTTTCCCGTTGTAGACAAGCGGCACTTTTCCGGTTCGACCTGGCCGGCAGCAACCAGCGCGGCGCACAGCACGCCGGCCGCGATGGCAGCAAAAGCACGGCAGTATCCGTGAAACCGGCGCGCAACGAATCTGTTGTTGCGGATGCGCCATGCCGGTTCGCCGATCTGCAGAAACGGGCAGACCACTGCTCTGCGCTGCCAGACTGCAAGTGGCGGCAAATGGAATGACCAATCACCGGCGCGCATCAGGGGCCACCGGCGGAAAAAGGCGAGACCAACGCATCATGTCGGCTCAAGCCAGCGCCAACCAGCAAGGCCAGGCAACGCCCGGTGATGACTCGGAAACCAACATGCCCGCCGGGATCGCATCCCCCGGCGGGCATGTTCGGCGTCTGGGATCGCCCCTTCTGAAGCTTCAGGCCGCACCCCACAGCGGAATGATCCACGGCACGCCCGCGCCGGCGTCGCGCGTCACACCGGAACGGTGCGCTCAGGTGGTCAGAACGATCCGCATTAGGTCGGCGGTGTTGCGGGCCCCGAGCTTTTCCATCACCCGGGCCCGGTGCACTTCGACGGTGCGCGGCGAAATGCCAAGCTCGCGCCCGGCTTCCTTGTTGGACTGGCCGTTGGTGATCAATTGCAGCACTTCGCGCTCTCGCGGGGTCAGCTGGTTGAAACCCCGGATCTCAATCGGTCGCCGCCCGCCTTGCACAGCGCCGAGATGAACGTCTCGCCGCAGCGCATCGCGCACCGATTGCACCAGGCGTTCCGTGTCGATCGGCTTGGCCACGACATCATTGGCGCCGGCTTTCATCGCCGCAACGGCAAGATCGATTTCCGGCCTGTCCGCGACCATGAAAACCGGCGTTCCGGTGTGCATCGCCTTGATGCGCTTGAGCACGCTGAGCCCTTCGCCAGCGTCGAGCTCGATATTGAGCACGACGATATCGGGCGGGTGAGCAGGCATCGAGGAAAATAGTCCTTGGGCATCCAGCGAGAATGCCGTCTGATATCCCTCAAGCCGGAACAGAACGCTCAAAGCCTCGCAGGTGGACGGGTCCTGATCGGCAATATGGATCAGTCTGTCCCTGTTGAGAAACGAATGATAATAGACTTCGTCGGTCATTTTTCCCTCGCAGATCAGAGCCTTGCCTGGAAATACCCGCCATGGCCTGCTCTTTTGCTCCGCCACCGTGCGCCCGGATTCGGTTGCCCCGCGGCCCTCTCGAGCGGTTTCCTGTGCGTGTGATCTGCACCCGCCCCTAGGTAAACCTTCCACGCAAAATGCTATAAGTGGTCGTGCTGTACGACCTTGAAACTGCGTAGGTAAGATTGCCTAGGACATAGGTAGTATGTCCTATTTGCTGCAAACACAATAGGAATTTTTACCTGTATGCGATGAAAATAGTCCCGGGACGGCGAAGGGCGCCCCGGGGATCTGTGCCAGTGGTGCGTCCCGGTGCCTGGCGACCGGGCCTGCCCTGCCGGCGCGGCTACTTCTTCAAGAGATCGCGGATCTCGGTCAAAAGTGCGATGTCAGCCGGCGGCGCAGCCGGTGCTGCCGGCTTTTCCTCTTCCTTGCGCTTCAGGCTGTTCATGCCCTTGACCACAAGGAACAAGGCGAAGGCGATGATGACGAACTTGACGATGGCGTTGATGAACAGCCCGATGTTGAGCGTCGGGATGCCCGCTTCCTTGGCGGCATCGATGGTGTTGTAGACAACGCCATTGGTGTCCGCCAGCGCAAGGAACCAGGTGGAGAAATCGATTCCGTTCAGCAAGAGCCCGATGATCGGCATGAAGATGTCGTCGACCAGCGATGAAACGATGGCGCCGAAGGCAGCGCCGATGACAATGCCGACGGCAAGGTCGACCATATTGCCCTTGAGGGCGAATTCCTTGAATTCCTTGAACATATGTCCCCCTTCAGCCAGCAGGCTTGATACTGTCTCCGCACACCCGTGCGTACTCGAAAAAAACCGGCTTCCGCAGCCCGTATTGCGCCACGCTGCCGGCATGGCCTTCCCCCGCCCAGATCAGCACAAGAAAAACCGCTGATAGCGGCAAAGGTTAACGGGTTCTTTACCATGTTTTCCAAAGAGTGCGAATGGCGGAGTCTCGTGAATCGAAGACCCGTGCCCGCGTGCATGTGATTGGAACTGTTTATGGCGCGTCCGCAACCGCAAGATCACTGGTCCGAACCGGAAAGAGCCTCCGGTTATACGGATTGGGATTCGCTGCGCCATGACCTCGAGAACCTGCTGCGCCAGGTCGAGAACCGTCAGGTATTCGACGCGCCTGCCGAAACGCGCCGCGAACCGCGCCGGCCGAGCGATGCGGACGCCCGCCACCAGGCGGCTCTGCGCTCGGTGCAAAAGGCGGTGGAACGTTTCTCCGAGGCGGCACAAAGAGCTGCCGCCCACCCGCGCGACGATCTCGAATCCGCCATCAGCGAAATCCGCGCCCGCACCAGCGCAGGCGCACCGGAATCAGCAGCACCCGGCTACGATCCGCGCCCGGCCGATTTTGCCCATGAATCCGGACCGCTTCCGGCCCGTCAGAACCCGGAGCGTCCGCCGCAATCCCCTCACCTTCCGCGGCCAATACCGCCCGAACCTATGGGCGTGGCCGAACAGCCCTATCGGGAAGAGAACGACTACGGCGCCTACGTCGGGCAGGCCCGTCCCGCACCACGTCAGCCGGCCCCGCGCGACACCGGGGCGATCGAGGGACTGCAGCGCCTGACCGGCGCCGTTTCCGCCATGACCGGACGCCTCGAGCGTCTCGAAGCCGACATGCGCGCCACCCGCGATGCCTCCGGCGACATTGCCGAGGTCGCCGCCCAGGTCGGGCAGTTGACCCATGTCGTCGAGCTTTTGGCCGGCGCCGTCGGCGAACAGAGCCAGTTCAAGCGTCTTGAAGGCCAGATCGCCGATCTTGCCCGGCTTTACGCCGAAGGAGAGAAGCCGGAAATCTCGGCGCTCAGCCGCCGCATCGACGAATTGAGCGCCACCGTTGACAGGCTCGCCAACCTGCAGGTCGAGGAAGTCGGCCGCGCCGCACGCGGCGTCGAAAGCGTCGTGGCCGGTCAGCACGAGGCGGCGCGCAGCCAGACCGAAGCCTTCAAAGCCCAGGATGAGACGATGCATGCCATCGAGGATGGCGTGCGCGCCATTTACGATCGCATCGATACGCTCGAACAGGCCTACGCCATTGCCCCCGACGATCTCGATCGGTTGACCCGTGAAATGGGCGGCGTTACCGAGGCACTGAAGAATTCCAGCGATGCCGAGACGCTGGCTACGATCGTTGCCAGGCTCGAATCCCTGTCCGGGCAGATCGATGGCATGGGGCGCAGCGGCGACAGCACGATTGCTGACCTGAGCAATGACGTGCGCGCCCTGAGCGACGCAGTGCGCGAGACGATCGAACCGCGTTTTGCCGCGCTCGAATCCCGCATCGACACCTTGTCGAGTCGCATGGGCGAAACCGCGCCACCCCCCGCCCCGGACTTCTCCGAGCTGGAAGCGCAGATCCGCCAGCTCGCAGCGCGCATGGACCAGACAGGCCAGCAGCTCGACGGGCTCGCAGAGCTCTACAAGGCCGACGCCGGCAAGGAAGCCGGACCCGATCTGCAGGCGCTTGCCAAGATGGTCGCCGAAAGCGCCTCCGAGGAAATGGCACGCCGGCGCGGCAGTGAAGCCGGGCTCGGCGAGACCGATCTCGACGCACTCGAAGCCAGGCTCTCGAGAATGTTCGACGAGCGCCGAGCCGCCGACGGACAGGGACCGCTCGGCGACATGGCCGACAACCTGACCCGGGTCGACGAACGGCTCGACCGTCTCGAGGCGACGCTGGTCGGCCTGTCCCGCCAGGCTGCCGAACCCGACCTCGATGCGCCGGCCGCCGCTGCTCCGGTGTTCGGGCGAAGCACCCATGCGCAGCCCGAGGACACCCTGTCCGGCTTCGATCCGGTGCTGCCCGACGACGACATGGACGCCGACGAGCCGGCCCCCTCTGCCGCCGTGGCGCCGACGCCCGAGCCCGTCGCACCCGCAACGTCCGAGCCGCCGGCGCGGGATGAGCAGCCTCCCGAGAGCACAAAGGCCTTTTCCGATCCGGCGCCAGACGCCGAGACGCCGCGCCGGGCCCAGCGCGACGACGCCATGCCGCATGCGCCGGGCGATGACCGGCCGCTGATCGACGACGAACTGTCGATGCTGATCGCCCCGGTTGAAGACTGGACCTCGATCGGGTTCGACGAGCCTCGCGGACACAAGCAAGAGCCGACGGCCGCGCCGCAATCCGGCTCCGCGCCGCAGCCCCGTCCGGAGACACCGGAACATTTCATGAAGCCGGAGCACGACGAGATCGACGCCGCACACCTACGCGGCAGCGGTCGATCCCGCCAAAGCATCCCCCGCTTTCGAAACGCATCCGTCCGACGCCCCGGCACCTGTTCAGTCGGCACCCGCCAAGTCCGGAGCCACCACCGGCACCATGGGCTTTGACCCCTCGGCGATCGAACGGCCGGCGCCACCGCGTTCGAGCTTCGACGAGGACGTCTCCGGCTTTACGCCGATGCGCGATTCCGAGATCGATACCGGCGTTGACGACGCCGATGACGATATCGAATCGACACCGACCGATCGCAGCACCTTCATCGCTGCAGCACGGCGCGCCGTCCGCTCCTCTCACGAGGCGCGCACCGCCGCTGCCGAACCGAAATCGCTGTTCGGCCGGGCTCTGACGCGCTTCCAGAATTCCGGAAAGCCGACGGAAGCAGCAGCCCGGGAACCGGCGTCCGAGTTCGAAGCCATGCCCGAGCCGGCCCCTGTCGAGCCGCCGTCCAAACCGCCGGAGCCGGTCAGAAACTTCGCGCGCGGACGCGCCACGATCGAGGATTTCGAGGCCGATCTGGACGACAAGGTCTTCCAGGAGATGAGCGGCAAGAGGTCGGGCAGTTTCCTGTCCCGCAACCGGCGTGCGCTGATGCTCGCCGGCGCTCTCGTCGTCACCGTGATGCTGGCGGCGAATCTGGTCGTGCAGCGCTTGACCGCACCGGCCGCACCGGCGCCGACGACGGTCGGCGCGATCGCACCGGACGTGTCGGTCCTGCCCAACCCGCTGCTCGACCCCAAGCCGACCGGATCGATCGATCCCGATGTCGCTGCCCAGCTGAGCGCCCCCGCACCGCCGGCAACGGCACGTCAGGTGCTGCCAACAACGCTTGGCCCGGATGCATTGCCCGGGTCCTCGACGCTCGACCCGACCTTTACCCATTCGGTGCCGCCGGCCGATGCGCCGCTGACGCCGACGGCGCCCGCGCCGGTCAAGCTCGACCTGCCGCCGGAAATCCTGGGTCCTCTCGAATTGCGCCAGGCCGCCGCCGATGGCGATCCGCATGCCCAGTTCGAAGTCGGCGCCATCTACACCGAGGGCAGCGTTGTTGCGCAGGACTTCAAGTCCGCTTCTGTCTGGTACGAGCGCGCCGCGGCGCAGGGCTTTGTGCCGGCGCAGTACCGGCTTGGCAACCTTTACGAACACGGCAACGGCGTCGACAGGGATCTCGAGGAAGCGCGGCTGTGGTACTCACGCGCCGCCGAAGCCGGCAACCGCATGGCCATGCACAATCTGGCGTCGCTTTATGCCGGCGGCGAGCTCGGCGAGCAGAAATTCTCGAGCGCCGCCGAATGGTTCGAGCGCGCCGCCGATACCGGCCTGACCGACAGCCAGTTCAATCTCGGCATGCTCTATGCGCGCGGGCTCGGGGTCACCCAGGATCTCAAGACCTCCTACAAGTGGTTCGCGCTGGCCGCCGAGGAGGGCGACAAGGATGCGGCGCTGGCCCGCGACGACATTGGCAAATCGCTCGACGCCGACGCGCTCAACGCTGCCAGGGCAGAAGTCGATGCCTGGCGCATGACACCGATCAACATCCCGGCCAATTTCGCGCCGATCGGCACCTGGACCGAGAATTTCGATCCCGGGCAGACCATCACCGAGACAAAGGTCACCGAAGGCGTGCAGCGGGCGCTGGCCCGGCTCGGCTACGACCCGGGATCGGTCGATGGCGTCATGGGACCCAAGACAAATCAGGCGATCAGGGACTTCGAACAGGCCATCGGCATGTCACCGACGGGACTGGTCAATCCGCGACTGCTTGCTGTACTGGGAAGCCAGCCCGTCTAGCTCGAGGACGCTACCGGCTCACCAGCGTTTGCGTTGACTCCCAAACCGTGCGGCGGGAGCATGCCGCGCGGGTGTTTTCGTCCCAAGGTTGTCTCATCAGGTGCAAATCTATCTTCCCATCGCCGAACTGTCCCTGAACGTCTTCTATCTGGCCGGAATCGGCGCGGCCGTGGGATTTCTGTCGGGGCTGTTCGGCGTGGGCGGCGGGTTCCTCCTGACGCCCTTGCTGATTTTTTCAGGTATCCCCTCGCCGGTCGCCGTTGCCTCGGTCACCGGCCAGGTTGTGGCGGCATCGACCTCGGGTGCCCTTTCCTACTGGCGACGCGGCGGCATCGACCTGCATCTGGCGCTCTATCTCGTGCTGTCCGGCGTCATTGGCGCCTTTGGCGGCGTCGCCACCTTCTCGGCATTGCGAACGGTCGGCCAGCTCGATCTCGTCATCTCCCTGGGCTATGTCGCCCTGCTCGGCGCCGTCGGCGCCCTGATGCTCAACGAGGCGGTCAAGGCCCTGCTCAAGCGCAAGCGCGGCCTTGTCACACGCGAAAGGCTGCCTCACCAGCACAACTGGGTGCACGGCCTGCCACTGCGCATCCGCTTCAAGCGCTCCAAGCTCTATGTCAGCGTGCTGCCGGTCCTGGCCATCGGCGGCACCATCGGCTTTCTCGGATCGATGCTCGGCATTGGCGGCGGCTTCATTCTCGTGCCGGCGCTCGTCTACATCCTCAGGGTTCCGGGCTCTATGGTCATCGGCACCTCGCTTGTGCAGGTGCTGGTGATCATGGCGGCATCGACCGTGCTGCATTCGGTTTCGAGCCAGAGCGTCGACATGCTTTTGGCCTTCTGCCTGATGGTCGGGGGCGTCATCGGCGCCCAGTTCGGCGCCTCGGCCGGCCAGTATCTCAGGGGAGAGCAGTTGCGCGCTCTTCTGGCGCTGCTGATCCTGATCGTCGCCCTGCGCTTCGCCATCGGCCTCATCGTGCCACCCGAAGACGTGTTCTCGACCTCCGCCTTCGGCGTATTGGGGGAATAGCAGATGATGCGCGCTATGCTGATCCTGCTGGTCCTCACCCTGATGGCGCTGCCAGCCTCCGCCCAGCGCCTCGCCGGCGCCCTGACCGAGCGCCAAATCGAGGTCACCTCCGATTTCGTCGGCCAGACGCTGACCCTGTTCGGCAATGTCGAACCGGCGATCGGCCTGTCCGACAGACCGGTCAGGGGTCCGTTCCAGGTCATTGTCGTCGTCACCGGTCCGGTTCAGAATCGCGTCGTCCGCGAACAGACCAACAAGTTCCTGATCTGGCTCAACACCAATTCCGAGACCTTCACGCGGATCCCTTCCTACAAGTGGGTGTTCTCCAGTGCGCCGCTGACCACGGTCACCGACGCCGGCACGCTCGCGGCCAACCACATCCTGCTGAACTCGATCGGCGAACAGAACACGCCGGAAGGCAATGGCACCCCGAAACAGTACAGGGCCGAACTGGTGCGGCTGATGACTGACAAGGGCCTTTACGGCATCAACGAAAACGGGGTGCAGTTCCGGTCGCCGACGCTGTACTCGGTACGCATCAACCTGCCGGGCGATGTCGCCAATGGCACTTTCCTGGCCGAGACCTATCTGTTCCGCGAGGGTACGCTGATCGCCCACGAGGCCGAGAGCTTCGTTGTGCGCAAGGCCGGGCTCGAACGTCTGCTCGGCGATTCGGCCCGTGACTATCCTCTCGCCTACGGGCTGGCCTGCGTGGCGCTGGCGCTCATGACCGGCTGGCTCGGCGGTGTCGTTTTCAGGAGATAGTCGATGAACGATCTGCCGTTGCCACGTATCGTGCTCGTCGCCACGAGCCTCAGTCTTCTGCCCCTGCTCGCCGGGCTGGTTCTGGTCGTCGCGCCCGGCCTGGCGCCACTCGACCCGCTGCTTGTCGAGCGGGCCATCATCGGTTACGCCGCTCTGCTGCTCGCCTTTCTCGGTGGCGTGCGCTGGGGCATCCGCGCCAGCTCGGGCGCCGGCACCGACCGCATCTACCTGCTTGGCGCCCTCGGGGCGCTGCTCGGGCTGATCACCCTGGTGCTGCCCTTCGAGCCGGCCATCGCCATTCTCACCGTCGGTTTTGCCGCGCAGGGTGCCTGGGATGTCTGGGCCGGCTATCGGGGGGTCATTCCCGAACCCTATGCCCGCCGTCGCATGAGTGCCACGCTGATGGCGTGCCTGGTGCTCATCGCCATTTTCGCGGTACAAGCGGCCTGACGCTTTCCGGGATTGCCAGACTTCAGCCGTTGACCAGGCGGCGCGGGCTGACCGGGTAGACGCGATCGCGCCCGGTCATAACCACTTGCAGGCGGTCGTAACGGATCAGGCCGTGAAAGGCCGGGCCAAGAATGTTGAGGCTGCCGGTCGCCGAGCCATAGGCGGGCAGGATCATCAGGGCATCATCCGCAACGAAACAGGACGAGCGCACCGAGCGGCCATTGATGGCAATGCGTGCCGCCGGATGCAGGTGACCGGCGATTGCCGGCTTGCGCCTGACCTGTGGATGATGGGCAAGGCTGATGCCGGCCAGCGCCGCTTCCTCGGCGCTCGTGCCGCCGAGACCATGCGGCAACGGATCGTGATTGCCGCAGAGCCAGAGCCAGTCGGCCTTCGCGGTCAGGCGTTCGAGCTGGTCGCGGTCGCGCCCCGAAAGGCCCTCCGCCCCGTCGGCGCGGTGAAAGCTGTCACCGAGCGAGATCACCCTTTTTGCCCGAGTGCGGGTGATGTCGGCTTCAAGCTGCAACAGCGTCAGCCCGGTATCGTAGGGTGGTAGCAACTGACCCCTGCGGGCAAAGCTCGCCATCTTCTCGAAATGAAGATCGGCGACAAGCAGTGTCTCCTCGGCGCGCCAGTGAAGGGCGCCGGAACACAGGGGTTCGAAATTCTGGCCCGCAAAACGGATCATCGGATTGGCCGGCTCCTGCTCGGAACCGATAGTGAGCGCCGCCGCGGTCATGGCGTCAACGCCAGCACGTAATGCACGGCCCTGTCGCTTTCTTGAAAGCCAAGCTTTTCATGGGCATGCTGACTGACCCTGTTGTCGAGATCGGTGTCCGAACCGAGAAAGCCGTAGCCTTGTTGCCGGGCCCAATCGACGGCAGCGCCAACCATCGCCGATCCGACCCCCTGGCGACGGAAGCCCTGTTCGACATACCAGCCTTCGAGATAGGCAGCCGGCTGCTGGCCGGCGCCGGCGACAATGCTGCGTTCGGAAATCTCGGCGAACCCGACGGCGCGACCGTCAGAAAAAGCCAGAAACACGACACGCAGGGCACCGCGCGGATCGGCGAGAGAGGCAACATCCTCGGCGTTTTCCTCGGCGCCGCAATCGGGCCAGAGCTGCAAACGCATGGCCGCCCACAGGCTTTCCTCACCCTCGCGCAAGGGGCGTATCTCGATCTCTGCCGTCAACGTCCCGTCGCCTCGCGCAGCAATTCGTCAGCCGCTTCAGCCATAGCAGATTCGCGCCCCTCCCCGAAGATCGGCACGGCACCGATTTCGAGCATGACCGGGACAGCCAGAGGCGAGATCCGCGGCAGCGGCTTGTGCACGATATTCTTGCGGATACGCTTGAGACAAAGTCCGAGCCGTTCGATGTCGAGCAGACCGCGGGCGGCATCGCGCCGGGTCGCCTGTACGAGGATGTGGTCCGGCTCCTGGGCATAGAGCACGTCGTAGATCAGGTCGGCCGACATGGTGATCTGCCGCCCGGTCTTTTCCTTGCCCGGATGCCGGCGCTCGATCAGCCCGGCGATCAGGGCGCAATTGCGGAAGGTGCGCTTCATCAGGTTCGATTCGTCGAGCCAGGCCTCGAGATCGTCGCCGAGCATGTCCTCGTCGAACAGGTCGTCAAGCGACAGCCGGTGCGAACGGATCAGGGTGCTGAGGTCATCGACGCACCAGATGGCGAGGGCGTAGTCGGAGGCGACGAAGCCGAGCGGGCGGGCATGGGCGCGTTCGAGCCGCCGCGTCAGCAGCATGCCGAGCGTCTGGTGCGCCAGCCGTCCCTCGAACGGATAGCACACCAGCATCTGCTTGTTCTCGTGCGGGAAGGTCTCGACCAGCATTGTCTCCGGGTCGGGCACGACCGATTCTTCGAGCTGGAGCCGAAGCCAGTCCCGGACCTGTTGCGGCAGCCGGTGCCAGGAATGCGGATCGCCGAGCATGCGCCTGACCCGTTCGGCCAGATAGGTCGACAAGGGGAACTTGCCGCCCATGTAGGAGGGGATCTTGGGATTCTTGGCATAGGAGCGCGAGACATAGGCCTCGGTCTCGCGCATCGCCTCGAAGGCGACGATCTCGCCGCCGAACAGGAACGTGTCGCCGCGCACCAGGTGGTTGAAGAAATATTCTTCCATCTCCCCGAGCACCCGCCCGCCCCGACCGATCGGTCCAGTGGTGGCGCCGCGTTTTTCACCCCGCGACCGCACCAGCCGCACCTTGACCATCGGTTCCTCGATGATGGTGCCGATATTGAGCCGATATTGCTGGGCCACTTGCGGATTGGCGATGCGCCAGAGCCCATCCTTGGTTTTCCGCAAGCGCGCGAAGCGCTCATAGGCCCTCAGGGCATAGCCACCGGTGGCGACGAATTCGACCACCCGATCGTAGAGCGACCGCTCAAGATCGCGATAGGGCCAGGCACGGGTGATCTCCTCATAGAGCGCGTCGGCGTCGAAGGGGTTGTGGCAGGCACAGCCGAGGATGTGCTGGGCAAGCACGTCGAGGCCGCCCGAGACCGGGTCTTCGCTGTCCTGCGCCCCTTCGCTCACCGCTTCGAGCGCCGCCTCGCATTCGAGCACCTCGAACCGGTTGGCCGGCACGAACAGCGCCTGGCTCGGCTCGTCGAGCCGGTGATTGGCGCGGCCGATCCGCTGCAGCATGCGCGAGGCGCCCTTGGGCGCGCCGATCTGGATGACAAGGTCGACATCGCCCCAGTCGATGCCGAGATCGAGCGTCGAGGTACAGACCACCGCCTTGAGCCGGCCCGATGCCATGGCCTCCTCAACCTTGCGGCGCTGTTCGACGTCGAGCGATCCATGATGGAGCGCAATGGGAAGGTTGTCGTCATTGACCTCCCACAACCCCTGGAACAGCATTTCGGCTTGCGAGCGCGTGTTGACGAAAACCAGTGTCGTCCCGTGGGTCCTGATGACTTCGTAGAGTTCGGGAAAGGCATAGGCCGCCGAATGTCCGGCCCAGGGCACGCGTTCGGCGCTCCTGAGGATTTCGAGATCGGGCAGCGCACCGCCAGGGGCGTTCAGCAGCACCGCCTCGCGCGGTGCGATCGGCGCAGCGATCCAGTCGCGAATGAGGTCGGGCCGGGCGACAGTGGCGCTCAACCCGGTGATCTCGACGTCCGGCGCCATCTGGGCGATGCGCGCGACGGCGAGCGACAGCAGTTCGCCGCGCTTGGACGTGACGAGCGCGTGCAGTTCGTCGAGCACGATGCGCTTGAGCGAACCGAACAGCCTGTCGGCGTCACCATGGGACAGCAAAAGGGCCAATTGCTCGGGTGTCGTCAAAAGGATATGCGGCGGGTCGAAACGCTGGCGCTGGCGCTTATGCTGCGGCGTATCGCCGGTGCGGGTCTCGACCCTGATATCAAGCCCGATCTCGGCGATCGGCGCCGACAAGTTGCGCAGAACGTCGACCGCCAGCGCCTTGAGCGGCGAGACATAGAGCGTATGAAGGCCATCGGCGTTGTCGCCGCAAAGGTCGACAAGGCTGGGAAGGAAGCCGGCCAGCGTCTTGCCGGCACCGGTCGGGGCAATCAATAGTGCCGATTGTCCCTTGCGATGAGCATCCAGAACCGCAAGCTGATGCGCGCGCGGCTGCCAGCCCCGTGCGGCAAACCAGTCGACAATTTTCCCCGGCACGTTCATTTGGTTCACAAATTCTCTGCGGAACTATACCTTCAGCCAGCACTGAGAGATTTCAGGTGAGTCGGTGTTGGCGCAAGCCAAAACCGATGGAGGGGCATGCAAGAACGTCTGAAACTTACTCCCGACGCCGCGGCGTCGGAAATTGCGCGCAGAGCGCTTGAACGGGCGGCCGAAGCACAGCGGCGGATTCTTATCGGCATCATCGGGGGTCCGGGCGCCGGAAAGTCGACGCTTGCCGCCGAAGTCATCGGCATTCTCAACGACAGGATAGACGGTTCGGCGGCGCGTGTGCCAATGGACGGGTTCCATATGGTGCAGTCCAAGCTCGAAGCCGAGGAACTGACCGCCTTCAAGGGCGCACCCCACACGTTCGAGGCCGAAGGCTTCGTGCAATTGCTCAAACAGCTCAAGCCGGCGCATATGCCGATCTCGGTGCCCGGCTATTCGCGCAAGATTGAGGACGTCGTCCCCAACGCCTTTACCATCGCCGGCAACGTGCCGATCCTCATCATCGAGGGAAACTACCTGCTGCTCGACGCTTCGCCGTGGAACGAGATCCCCGACCTGCTCGATCTGAGCTTTTTCCTGCACCTGTCGGCGGATGTGACCCGGGCAAGGCTGTTGCGGCGCCATGCCGAACACGGCCGGTTCACCCCCGAATGGATCGAACGCCACGTTACCGATGTCGACATGGTCAATTACAGCGTCGTCGACTCTTCCAGTTCACGGGCCGACATCATCATCGATCTCGACACCGAGCACTGACGCAACCGATCGCCTGCGGCCGACAAAGGCTCAGGCGCGGCGCGCAACCGCCTGGCGCGGCCAGCCGATGGTGCCGGCGAGCGCCGCCGCAAGCACGCCGACAGGACCGGGCCTGAGCTTTTTCTCCCGGACCATGACATCGAGCACGGCCATCGCCTCGCCCGGTTCCGGCGCAGTGCCTGTGCTGCAGCTAAAGGCAAGATCGGCGAACAGGTCACATATGGTCAGCACATGAGTGAGATCGCTGATCGCCGTGCCGTCGAGCCCTTCGGGAGAACCGGAACCGTCGCACAGCTCGTGATGTTGACGCACCGCGTCAAGCACCATCTGCGGCAGCGCCGCATGCGTTTTGAGATAGTCGTGGGCCACGACCGGGTGACGGTCGATCAGCGCGGCTTCTTCCCGGTCGAGTTCGGTCTTCTTGTCGATCAGGCTTTGCGGCAATCCCGCCATGCCGAGATCGGCGATGAAGGCGGCAAGGGTCAGCAGCTCCAGGTCCTTGTCGTTCATGCCGAGCTGGCGCCCGAAGCCGGCTGCGGCGCCGGCACAACAAAGGGCATGGCGCTGAAGACCGTCCTGCCGTTCGGCCGCTGCTGCAAACCAGACATCGATGCCATAGTCGGCGATGGCACCGACGCAATCGCCGGCTGCCAGCCGCAGGGCACCGAGATCGAGCTCTTGCCGCGAGCACAGGGCGCAATGGGCGTCGGCCAGCGCCGCTGCGCACTGGCTCTGCGCCGAAACCACCGGCGCCGGTCCATGTCCGGGTTCGAGCCTGTCGAGAACCCGATAAAGCGCACCCGCTGTCAGCGGACGGTCGAGCAGTACCGTGGCGCCGAGCTTATGGGCGGTTCGGCGCGCCTCCTCACTGTCGAGATCGAGGCTGACGGCCAGCGCCCGGCGCGGGCGGGCCTTTCCGAACAGGTCCAGCACCGCCCTCCGCGTGTGTGCATCGGCAAGATCGACATCGATGACGACGATATCATCGGGGCGCATCGGCGCATCGGCGAGCGCACACACAAGCAGGCGCTCACGCCCGATGATTGCCGGCAGACGCCCGGCCTGGCGATTGTCGCTGACCAGTAACATGGCCCGGTCGATGCCCCCTTGGACACCTCCGTTGTAGGCCTGTTCGTCGCCAGCGGGAATCCCCTCGAGGCCGGTTAATGCGGCTCATACAGCTGGCGCCTGCTCGTATGGCCTCAGCCGATGTTGACGACACGAGCCAGCGCCCGCACCAGCACCATCTCGAGCTTGCCCTGCCCGGCCATGTATTCCAGCGCCTCGATCGCATCCTCGGGGCGCATCGGCGGCTTGTACGGCCGCAATTCGATCATGGCGCCATAGATGTCGCAGATGGTGAGGATACGGGTCAGATCGTCGATCTGGCCATTCATCAGCCCGTCCGGATAGCCCGATCCGTCGAGATACTCGTGGTGGTGGCGCACCGCTGACTGGATACCCGTCGACACCCCGCCCTGGGCCTTGAGATAATCGTAGCCATCGACCGGGTGTCGGCGCAGTACCTCGACCTCTTCGGCGGTCAGGCTGCCCACCTTGTCGAGAATCTCGGCGGGCACGCGCACCTTGCCGATATCGTGCAGCAGCCCGGTGATTGTGAGCAGGGCAATGTCGGTGCGACCCATGCCGGTGCCATGGCCGAAGGCGGTGGCGATGCCGGTGACCAGCAGGCAGTGCTGGAAGGTGCGCTTGTGCGTGACCCGGACGGTGTTGAGCCACGACGCCACGCCGCGTTCGGCGATGGCCTCGACGATCTCCGCCGACGACCTGCGGATCTGGTGAAGGGCGAGATTGCTTCTGGCTTCGAGCGCGGCAAAGCTGTCCTCGAGCGCCGTGGCGGCCCCGACCACCGATTGCCGGCATTCTCCGTCGATCTGGAACGGCGATTTCTCGCGCGTGACCAGGTCTTCCAGGTCGCTGATTGTCAGCGGATTGGGCAGGAGCATCGTCGCCCCGAGAGCCAGGGCCTGGGTCCGGGCATGGTGGCTGGCCATGTCCACCGAAATCGCCACGACCCCGGGCGGATCGGTCAGCACCCGGCGCAGCTTGCTGACCTTTTCAAGATCGCGCAGGTCGATGTCGATAACGACGATCTCGGGCTTGCGCGACAATGCCGTGATCGGCTGGACGTCGACAGTCATGCCGCAGATCGAACCGGGATAGGCGTCCCGGGAAGCAATGTCGGAAATAACGATCATATTATAAATGTCTATCCTGCTCATGCCGGACAAGGACATTTATGTTGACACAAGTATTTATAATTCATGACTCCATATTCCGGGCCATTACGTACAGAAATACATGTTTTGCTTGAGTGACCTAATAGCCGCGCGACGGCGCAAGCTCTTGCACTTTCGGTACAATCGTGGCACCTCGCGGGCACGATTTCCCGCGAGGCAGGCATGACCAAGACCATTTTCATCACCGGCGCCACGTCCGGTTTTGGCGCAGCGACGGCAAGATTGTTCGCCGGCAACGGCTGGCAGGTCGTCGCAACCGGCCGCCGCCGTGAACGGCTCGAGGCTCTCAAGAAAGACTGCGCCGCCGGCAAGGTGCATGTCGCCGAAATGGACCTGACCGACCGCGCCTCGATCGCAGCCGCGGTCAACGGCCTGCCCGCGCCTTTCTCGAAGATCGACTGCCTGTTCAACAATGGCGGGCTGGCGCTCGGCACAGGCGCCATTCCCGACATCGAGGAAAACGACTGGCGCCAGATGGTCGAGACCAACATCATGGGCCTGTTGCACACAACGCTCGATGTGCTGCCGCTCTTGAAATCCGCCGGCCCGGGAGCCTCGATCATCAATACCGGCTCGGTGGCGGCGCTCTATCCCTATGGCGGCGGCAATGTCTATGGCGCGTCCAAGGCCTTCGTGCACCAGTTCTCCTACAATCTCCGGATCGATCTCGCCGATACAGGCATTCGGGTCACCGACCTGATGCCGGGTATGGCCAAGACCGAGTTCACCACCGTGCGCACCCATGGCGACAGCGAGGCCAACGAGCGCTTCTACGAGGGTGTCGATACCATCCGGCCCGAGGACATCGCCGACATGGTCTGGTACCTCGCCAACCTGCCGGCCCATCTCAACATCAATACGCTCGAAGTGATGCCGGTGCAGCAGAACCCGGGGGGTTTTGCGGTCAACAGGCGGAGCTAGCACCGGGGTCGGCGGACCCGGGCGAGGCCAGTGCCCAACTGCCGCAGCCCGGCTGCGGCGCGCAAAGCTTGTCTTGGTGCGGTTCCGGAACGATAGTGCGCCGTCCGCCCCGGACCGCCCCCTTACGGATTTCCCTGTCACCATGCGACCCGTCCACCCGTTCACGGTCCGACATCGCGATGTGTTTTCCATCGCTCTTCCGGCAACCTTCGCCTTCATCACCGAGCCGCTGGCCGGACTGACCGATCTGACAGTCATTGGCCGGCTTGGCGATGCCGGGCTTCTCGGCGGCGTCGTGCTCGGCTCGATCGTGGTGACCTTCGTTTTCGCCGCCGCCTTCTTTCTCAGGCTGTCGACGGCGGGACTGACGGCCCAGGCCATCGGCGCCAAGGCGGCGGACGACGGACTTGTTCACCTTGCCCGCGCCGTGCTGCTCGGCATCGGTCTTGGCGTGCTCGGCATTGCGCTCGGCAATCCGATCGAAGCCATCGGCGCCTATTTTCTCGCCCCGCCGGAAGCGACGGCGCCCAGCTACCGCCTCTATTTCGAGATCCGCCTCCTGGCGACGCCGTTCGTCCTGATCAATTTCGCCCTGCTTGGCTGGTTCTACGGGCGCGCCGCCGCCACCACCGGCATGGCGCTGCAGATCCTCATTCACGGCGTCAACATCGCGATGAGCATCGGGTTCGTCTATGGACTGGGCTGGGGCGTCGCAGGTGTCGCCTGGGCCACCGTGCTCGGCGAGATCGCCGCGGCGCTGGCCGGGCTGGTCCTCGTTCTCAGGCATTTTGGCGGCATGGCGCGTTTGAGAGGCATGATCCGGCCCAGGGCGCTGGTCAATGCCGTCGAACTGCGGCGCCTGTTCAGCCTCGGGCGCGACCTGACCATCCGCACCCTGGCGCTGGAACTGGTCTACGCCTTTTTCGCCGCACAGACGGCGCGCCTCGGCGATATCTCTCTGGCGGCAAACCACCTGCTGCTTTACGTGCTGATGCTGATCGCCTTCTTCCTCGACGGCCAGGCCCAGGCCGCCGAGCAGCTGTGCGGCAAGGCCGTCGGCGCCAATTACCGCCCGGCCTTTGCCAAGGCGGTGCGCCTGACCCTTGGCTGGGGCCTTGTCATCGGGCTGTTCATGTTCGCGGTGATGTTCGCCTTCGGCGGCACCCTGATCGATTTCATGTCGACCAATGTCGAGATCCGCGCTGCGGCGCGCGACAATCTCCTGCTCGCGGCGCTGACCGCCTTTACCGGCATCGTGCCGTTCGTTTTCGACGGCGTGACCCAGGGCGCAACCATGAACAAGGCCATCCGCAACGGCATGCTGTTTTCAGTGGCCGTCTACATTCTGGCCGTCCTCGCCCTGCAGCCTCTGTTCGGCCTGACGGGGCTGTGGGTGGCGCTGCACCTGTTCTTCCTGTCGCGCGGTGCCTATCTGGCGCTGGCGGTCAGGCGCAACCTGCCGTCGCTTTTCACCGCCGCGTAGGTCACGCAGCTAGTTCAGCCCGGCCTTACCGGCAGCCCAGTCGTCGAGGCGCGCGTCCCTGAGCCCGGCGACGGTGGAGCAGCCGCGCTTTTTCACCTCGGCAGCGAGCCCGGACTTGATGTCGCCCAAAAGACCCAGCCCGCCAAAAACCATGGCGGTGTAGATCTGGATGGCGTCGGCCCCGGCCTCGAACTTGGCAATGGCGCTTCTGGCCGAAAACACGCCGCCGACTCCGATGATCGGCAACAGTCCGCCAAGTCGCAAGCGCATCTGCGCCAGCCGGCGCGTCGTCAGACCAAAGATCGGTTCCCCGGAAAGACCGCCGCTTTCATCGGCATGGGGTTCGCCGGCAACCATGTCGCGGGTGATCGTCGTGTTGGACACGATCATGCCATCGAGATCGGTCGACAGTACCAGTTTGGCGATCTCGTCCATCTCGGTTTCGGTCAGATCCGGCGCGATCTTCAGGAACACCGGCACATGGGTCCTGGCCCGGGCCCGTTCGGCCAGGACGTCCCCGAGCAGGCGCTTGAGCGCCTCGGTCTGTTGCAGGTCTCTCAGGCCCGGCGTGTTGGGCGAAGAGACATTGACGGCCAGGTAGTCGGCGCAATCGGCGAAGCGCTTCACCCCGAGGACGAAATCGGCAACGAAGTCCTCGCTGTCCTTGTTTGCCCCGATATTGACCCCGATCACCGCCCTGGAGCGGAAGCCTTCAAGCCGGCGCAGGACGGCGTCATGTCCCTGGTTGTTGAAGCCCATGCGGTTGATGACGGCGTTGCGGGCAGGAAGCCGGATCAAGCGCGGACGCGGATTGCCCTTTTGCGGACGCGGCGTCACCGTGCCGACCTCGACCATGCCGAAGCCGAGCTTTGACAGCGCACCGGGCACTTCGGCGTTCTTGTCGAACCCGGCCGCCATGCCGAGGCAGTTGACAAATTCCAGGCCGGCGAACGAGACCGCCAGTTCCGGTGGATCGGGATGAAGCGGCATCGGCACGGCGCCGAGCTTCAGCGCGGTGATGGTGGCGCGATGCGCCATCTCGGGCTCGAGACGCAGCAGCGCGTCGCGGGTCAGCCCCTGCAGCATCGGATTGTTGAGCGCCAGCGCTATCGGACCGGGCATCAGTCACACTCCTCCGGCAGTTCGCACCTGCCGTCGCCGCCGACCGTGATCGGGTAGTGAGCCGCAACGGCGGCAATAGGCAGCTGAGCGTGAAGATGCGGAAACAGCTCGCCACCTCGCGAGGGCTCCCATTTGAGGTCAGCGGCGACGCGTTCGGTGTCGACGGCGCAAAGAACCAGCCCGTCCTGGCCGGCAAAATGAAGCCTCAGGGTTTCGCGCAACTGGTCTGCGGTCGAGAAATGCATGAAGCCGTCTTCACTATCGATCGGGCTATAGGGCAGTTGGCCGGTGTCCAGACCACGTGTCCACAAAGGCCTGGTCGTTATCTTGTAAATCCTTGAATCCATGAGTTTCACCCCGCGTCCCGACGCGCTATCCGGCCGGTCGGAAGCCACCCGCCGTGCGCGCGACCACAAAAACCCAGAGTCGCAGGGTAATACAAGGAAAAGCGCATGGCATTGCCGGCGACATCATGCCCACCCCGGTCTCAGGCGGGCAAAGGGTACGCGGAAGCTCGGCTTTACAGCGGCAAGGCCCATCGCTAGATACTAGGACTAGTTTCCGGCGATAAGAACAATGTCCTTTATGGAGGATTGTCGAGGGTTGCGGATATGAGTGAAATTTCGCATTCGGCCATCTGGGCCGGAATCGACGAACTCGCCAACAGGCACGGCCTGTCCGTGTCGCGGCTGGCGCGCCTGGCCGGACTCGATGCCACAGCATTCAACAAGTCCAAGCGCATCAGCAAGGACGGGCGCGAGCGCTGGCCCTCCACCGAGAGCATCGCCAAGGTTCTCGATGCCACCGGCGAGACCTTCGACCAGTTCCTGGCAGGCGGCGGGTTCTATCTGCAAGAGGAAAGGGATCCTCTGGGCTTTGCCGAGGATCCCGCCACGTTCTCGATCCCGCTTCTCCGTATGAGCGAGGCCCGGACAGGCGGTTTTTTCGACGCCGACGGCTATCCGGCCGGCCCGGGCTGGGATGAAATCCAGATGCCGAACTCCAACGCCGCCAGTGCCTATGCCTTGGAGATCGGCGGCAACGACCTGCAGCCGATCTATCGCGATGGCGACATCATCATCGTCGCACCGCCCGAACAGGTCCGGCGCGGCGACCGCATCGTCGTGCGCACCGTCGGCGGCGAGATGATGATCGGAACGCTTTTCCGCCAAACCGCCAAGCTGGTGGAAGTGCATCCGCTCAATCCCCAGGCCAAGCCGCAGACCTTCGCTTCGAGCGAAATCGAGTGGATCGCCCGGATCGTCTGGGCGTCTCAGTAAAACCCGATACGCGTGAACGCCAGGACGGCGGCAATGAGAACTCCGAGCGCGACATCATTGACGCGCCGGTAGAGTCTTAGCGCCCGGTCGATGTCATCGGGTTCGACCTCGGCGCGTCCATCGCCCATGAAGGGCAGATCGAGCGTCTGGCCACGATAGTCGCGCGGACCGCCGAGCTTCAGCCCGAGGGCACCGGCCATGGCCGCCTCCGGCCAGCCAGAATTGGGTGAATCCTGCAGCGGGGCGTCGCGTCGCGCCGTCTCAAGCGCCGCGGTCGCGTCCTCCCCGCAGATCCGCGCCGAAAGGGCGATCAGGCGCGCCGTCAGCCGCGCCGGCAGGTAGTTGACCCAATCGTCGAGCCGCGCCGAAGCCCAGCCGAACTCGCGATGGCGCGGCGTCAGGTGCCCGAGCATGGAATCGGCCGTGTTGATCGCCTTGTAGAGGACAATCCCCGGCAGGCCGAGAACGGCGAGGAACAGCAGCGGCGCGATGATCCCGTCCGAAGTGTTTTCCGCAAGCGTCTCGATGCCGGCGCGGGCGGTGCCATGCGTATCGAGGCTGCGCGCATCGCGACCAACGATCGGCTGCAGCGCCAGGTGCCCCTCGGACAGCGATGTCCTGAGCCCGTGTGAGACGGCTTCGACCGCCTGCCCGAGCTGGCGGCTGGCGAGAAAGGCGGAAGCGATCAGCGCCTCGATCACGAAGCCGAACGGCAGCGTGCGGCAAAGCATGGTGACGATTCCGGCCAGCAGCCCCGAAAGGATCAGCACCACAGCCAGCGCCACGATTCCGGCCAGTTTTGCCTTTGCCGGCGCATCCGCGCCGTGGTTGAGGCGCCGGTCGAGCAGACCGATCAGTCTGCCGATCCATTCGACCGGATGCCCGATCAGCAATTGCAGCGCCGCCGGGTAGCCGAACAGGCGTTCGACGGCAAAGGCCAGCGCGGCGATAAGGGCGGTCACGATTGGCGCTCCAGGCGCGGCGCGCGCGCCATGGCCAGCAACGCGTCGAGATCGAGCGCTGCTTCGAGGTGGCTGGCGAGAAGATCGAGCGTGGCCTCGATCCCGGCTTCGTAGACGAGATCAGCGCTTGTCTCGGCGCCCAGTCCGTCAAGGAAAGCGCGGCGAAAGCCGTCCTCGGCGAACAGCCCGTGCAGATAGGTGCCGATGATGCGGCCGCTCGGCGACACGGCGCCCTCGCCGGTGTCGTCGATCAGCGCGAAGGGCCGGGCGCGGTCGGCGCCCGTGGTTTCGCCCATATGCATGTGATAGCCGGCAAGATCCTCGCCGCTTTCGGCATGGCGCGCCCGTTCGAGGCGCAACTGCTTTGCCGGCGTCAGCACGGTCTCGACGTCGAGAAGCCCCAGCCCTTCACTTGCGCCCGGTTCGCCCTCGACCCCGTCGGGATCGGCAATCACCTTGCCGAGCATCTGGTAGCCGCCGCACAAGCCGATGACGGCGCCACCGGCGCGGGCATGGGCGAGGATGTCGATGTCCCAGCCCTCGGCCCGAAGCCCGGCCAGATCGGCACGCGTCGCTTTGGAACCAGGCAGGACGACAAGGTCGGCGTTACGCGGCAGCGGCGCGCCGGGTGAAACAACGCTGACATGAACGCCCGGCTCGGCCCGCAAGGGATCGAGATCGTCGAAATTGGCAATTCGGCCAAGACGCGGCACAACGATGTGAAACCCTGCCTCACCGCGCGGCGCTATCCGTTCGAGCGCCAGCGCATCCTCCGCCGGCAGCCGGTCGGCTTCGGCGAAATAAGGCACCGGGCCGAGGGCCGGGCGCCCCGTCTTCTCGGCGATCATCTTTAGACCATCGGTGAACAGGGATGCATCACCGCGGAAACGGTTGACCAGCGTTGCCACGATCAGGTCGGCGTCCTCAGGATCGATGACGGCAAACGTGCCTGCCAGCGCGGCGATGACGCCGCCACGTTCGATGTCGCCGATCAGCACCACCGGCGCCCCGACGGCGCGGGCGAAGCCGAAATTGGCGAGGTCGGAATGGCGCAGATTGATCTCGGAGGCGCTGCCTGCTCCCTCGACGAGCACGAGGTCGGCGTCTTCTGCAAGCTCGGCAAAACCAGCAAGCACGTCGGGCAGGAAACGCTGGCGTTCGCGGAAATAGTCGCGCGCCGCCATCGAGCCGACCCTCCGGCCGCGCACAACGACCTGCGCCCCACTGTCGGCCTCAGGTTTCAACAGCACCGGATTCATCGCCGTCAGCGGCGCGCGTTTCGCCGCCCGCGCCTGCAGTGCCTGTGCGCGTCCGATCTCGCCGCCATCCTCGGTCACCGCCGCGTTGTTCGACATGTTCTGCGGCTTGAACGGGGCGACGCGCATGCCGCGATTGGCAAAGGCACGGCAAAGCCCGGCAACGATCAGCGATTTGCCGGCATCGGACCCCGTGCCCATGAACATCAGGACGCGCGCACCCATCAGCCACCCTCGCTGGTGTCGATGACATGGGCATAGGAGCCGCAGACCCTGCCGGCGACCGATCCCATCGGCCCGAGGCGCTTGCCGCTGGCGTCGGCAGCAACAAACAATTGCGGCGCCTTCGGACCGGAGGCGGACGAATAGTGGAACTCGTGCCCGGAAAGCGCCCGTGCGAAGGGCAGCGGTCCCTGATGGCGCAACAGCCGATAGCCGAGCGTGCGGTTGGGCTTGTCGATACGGCTGTGATGCGGCAGCAGACCCGTCATCTTGTGCGTTCCGCCATCGGCATCTGTAAGGGTGTCGCCAAGCACCATATACCCGCCGCACTCGCCATAGATCAGCGCCGAGCGGTCGCGGGCGGCAACAAGCCCGTTACGGAAGCGCGATGCACCGGCGAGCCTTGCCCCGTGCAGCTCCGGATAACCGCCCGGCAGGAACACCGCATCGGCGTCGGCGGCGGGCGCTTCGTCGGCAAGCGGCGAGAAAAAGCTCAGTTCAGCCCCGGCCATACGCCAGTCGGAGAGCCAATGCCCGTAAAGGAAGCCGAAGGCGCGGTCGCGGGCAATGGCGATGCGCTGGCCGAGCGGCGGCAGGCGGCGGGCATTGTCACCGCCACCGAGCGGCGCAGCCGCCTTGATCAATGCCTCCAGGTCGATACCAAGCGCCACCGCCCGCGCCGCCCGATCGATCAGCGGATCGATGCCGGCGATCTCCTCGGGCTGGACAAGGCCGAGATGACGGTCGGGCACGCTCAGTTCCATGTCGCTGCGGATGGCCCCGAGACAGGCGATACCGCGTTCGCCGAGCGCGTCGCGCAACATCTTCTCGTGCCGGTCCGAAGCGACGCGATTGAGGATGACGCCGATGAAGCCGAGATCGTCGCGATACCGGATGAAGCCTTCGGCCAAAGCCGCCACCGACTGGGCCATGTGCGAGCTGTCGATCACCAGAACGACCGGCAGGCCGAGGCGCGCCGCCAGATCCGCCGTCGTCCCGCCACCGCCGAAAGCGCCGTCATGAAGGCCCATGACCCCTTCGACAATGAGTAGCCCGTCATCGCCGGCATGGCTTGCCGCCAGCGCCCGCAGGCGCTTTTCGCCCATGCCCCAGGCATCGAGCGTGAGGCATTCTGCGCCGGCAGCGCGGGCAAGGAACTGCGGATCGATATAGTCCGGACCGGACTTGGCCGGCCGCACCTGAAGGCCGCGCTGGCTCAGCGCCCGCATCAGCCCGAGCGCCACCAGCGTCTTGCCGGAATTGGAATGGGGCGCGGCAATGACGAATCCGGAGGCGAGAGCTGCACCGAAGTCAACCAAAACCGCTCTCCCGCAATACGGGCGAATACCAATCGAGCCGGTCGCGGAACTGGCTGACCGGGCCGATGACCACCACTGCCGGCGTCGGGATCGGCTCACTGGCGGCGCGGGCGGCGATCTCGTCGAGCCGGCAATCGATGACCGATTGCTGCCTGAGCGTCGCGTTGGAGACGACGGCGATGCGATCGGACGGATCACGCCCTGAGGCGAGCAGCTTGCCGGCAATGTCCGGCAGGTGCTTGACCGCCATGAACAGCACCAGCACCGGCGCGCAATGGGCGATGGCGGCCCAGTCGACGCTCCCCGGCACATCGCCACTGCCGTCATGTCCGGTCAGGAACAGCACGGCATGATTGGTCTCGCGATGCGTCACCGGGATGCCGGCATAGGCCAGTCCGCCGACACCGGCGGAAATGCCCGGCACGATACGGAAGGGGATGCCGGAGTTCTCGAGCGCCAGCGCTTCCTCGCCGCCGCGGCCGAACAAATATGGATCCCCGCCCTTGAGGCGCAACACGCGCTTGCCCGCCCAGGCGAGCTCGATGATCTTGAGGGTGATGTCCTTCTGCTTAGAGGACGGCTTTCCACCGCGCTTGCCCGCCGGCACCAGCTCGACACCGTGGCGGGCCAGCGCCAGGATGTCATTGGGCACCAGTGCATCATGAACGATGACGTCGGCCTGACCGAGCGCGTGATAGGCCAGAAGCGACAACAGCCCCGGCGCGCCGGGACCGGCACCGACCAGCCACACCGAACCGGGAGCGAATTCGGGCAAGTCGGCATGATCGAGCCGGCCGAAATGGTCTCTGCTGCGAAATCTTTTGAACAGCGCCTTCATGGCTGCCCCCTGTTCCTTGCGGCTGCGGCTCCATATAGAGAACACTGATGAGTGAGCAAAGCGACATCTCCGGAAAGCCGGCCGGCCCGCTGCGGCGCGGATGGACGACCGGGGCCTGCGCCACGGCGGCGACGCGCTCGGCGCTCGAAGCCCTGCTCGGCGGCAGCTTTGCCGATCCGGTCGAGATCACCCTGCCCGGTGGCCAGACGCCGGCCTTCGCTCTGGCGCACGAGGCCAAGGGGCCGGACTGGGCCGAGGCGGGCATCATCAAGGATGCCGGCGACGATCCGGACGTCACCCATGGCGCCCTGGTCATCGCCCGGGTCGAGCGCAACGTGCCGGGCTCCGGTCTCAGCTTTCATGCCGGACCGGGCGTCGGCACCATCACCAAGCCGGGCCTGCCGCTGCCGCCGGGCGAACCGGCGATCAATCCCGTGCCGCGAAAGATGATGACCGAGGTCGTCACCAACGCCTGTGCCCACTTCGACATTGCCCCCGATATCGCCATCACCGTGTCGATCCCCGATGGCGAAAGACTTGCGCAAAAGACCTGGAACCCCCGCCTCGGCATCGTCGGCGGATTGTCGGTGCTCGGCACCACCGGCATCGTCGTGCCCTATTCCTGCTCGGCCTGGATCCATTCGATCCATTCCGGCATCGACGTCGCCCGCGCCACCGGGCTCTCCCATGTCGTCGGCGCCACCGGCGACCGCTCGGAAAAGGCGGCGCGACGCGAACTCGTATTGCCTGAGGAAGCATTTCTCGACATGGGCGATTTCGTCGGCGGCATGCTCAAATACCTGCGCAAGCACCCGGTAGAGCGCGTCACCATCGCCGGTGGCTTTGCCAAGATGAGCAAGCTGGCGCAAGGATCTATGGACCTTCACTCGGCCCGCTCGAGCGTCGATCTGGACGCGCTCGCCAACATCGTTCGCACCCTCGGCGGCAGCGAGGATCTTGCCCTCGGCTGCGCCGGCGCCAACACCGCGCGCGAGGCGCTCGATCTCGCCGAGGCGGCGGGACTGCCGCTGGCTGCGCGAATTGCGACACTTGCGCGACAAAGCGCAGAGGCGATATTGAATTCTTCCGTTACAAAAGTTGACGTCATGATCGTCGCCAATGACGGAGTCATTGTGGGAAGATCGGGGGAAGTTTAGTTCATGCGCATTCTCATTCTGGCCGGCACGGCCGAAGCACGCGATCTGGCCCGCAAGCTGATGTCCCGCCGGCACGACGTCACCTCGTCGCTCGCCGGCCGTACCGATGACCCGAACCTGCCCGACGGCCGGGTGCGCATGGGCGGCTTCGGCGGTATTGACGGATTGGTCGACTACCTCGCCAGCCAGGACACCGAACTGGTGATCGACGCCACCCACCCCTATGCCGGCACCATCTCCGCCGAGGCGATCGAGGCGGCAAAAATGCGCAAGATTCCGCTCATCCGGTTCGACCGCCCCGCCTGGCCCGAACCCGAGGGTGCCAACTGGACCCATTTCTCCGACATCGCCAGCGCGCTCAAGGCCGTGCCCGCCAGGAAGAAGGCGCTGGTCACCACCGGGCAGAAGAACCTCGACGTCATCGCGGACTGTCCAAAGGCCGATTTCCTGGTGCGCGTCATCGACCCGCCGGACATGGACTTGCCCGACAATGCCCGCCTTCTGCTGGCCCGTCCGCCCTATACGCTCAAGTCCGAAACCGAACTGATGGGGCGCAACGGCATCACGCACCTGATCACCAAGAATTCCGGCTCCACGCAAACGCGCGACAAGCTGTCGGCGGCGCAGGCGCTCGGCATCTCGGTGTTCATGATCGACCGCCCGCCGCTGCCCGAGGCGACGAAAGTCCACACCGTCGAGGATATGATCGACGCGGTTCACGATCTCGGCGCCGCCTCGGCCTGAGGCTTGCGCTTCTTGCCCCTGTTCCTGAGCACGTGGGCATAGGCTTCATCGTAAAGCCGGCTATCACGGAACTTCACATCACCGAACACCGGACCGACGAACACGAGCGCCGTGCGGGTAATCTTTTTCTCGCGGACACGGGCCCGCATTCCGGCAAGCGTGGTGACGATGATCTCCTCGTCCGGCCAGGTAGCGCGGTATATCACAACCACCGGGCAATCGCCGCCATAGTGCGGGGTCAACGCCTGCTCGACATAGGCAAGGTTTCGCACTGACAGGTGGATGGCGAGCGTCGCCTTCGACGCACCGAGCACTTCGAGGCTCTCGGTTTCTGGCATCGACGATGCCTTGCCGGCGGTGCGGGTGAGGATCACCGTCTGGGCGATCTCGGGCAGAGTCAGTTCGACCCCGAGCCGCGCCGCCGCCCCGGCAAAGGCCGGCACGCCGGGCACGATCTCGTAGGCAATGTCGAGCGCATCGAGCCGGCGCATCTGCTCGGCAATGGCGCCGTAAAGCGAGGGGTCACCGGAATGGACGCGGGCAACATCCTCGCCGCGGGCGTCAGCCGCCACCATTTCATCGATGATCTCGTTAAGGTGCATCGGCGCGGTGTCGCGCACGAGCGCATCCTCTGGCGCGGAAGACACGATCTCCTCGGGCACCAGCGAACCGGCAAAAAGGCAGACCGGGCAGCGCTCGATCAGTCTGAGGCCGCGCACGGTGATGAGGTCCGGTGCGCCCGGCCCGGCGCCGATGAAATAGACCGTCATGCGCGCTCCCTTCCCTCCCCTTGATGGGGAGTGTGACCCGGCAGAGCCGTGCCGGATGGGGTGGGACTGCTCGCCCCGTCGCAGATCCGTCCACCCTGTTTCACAACGGACTTGGCAAGAGACAGGTCCTGTTCAACGTCCCTCCCCACAAGAGGGAGGGAGCCAGAGGTGGCATGCAAATCCTCATTCCCGCTTCGCACTCTCATGGTTTGCCCGACTTTTTTTCATAGCCGCGCGGGGTGAACGCCACCGTGCCGTCGCCGCGCTTGAGGACGCGCGACTGGCTTGATCCGATCAGGACGATTGTCAGCATGTCGACGCTTTCCGGGCGGAACTCGCCGAGCGTGGTCAGCGTCACCTGCTCCTTCATGCGCCCGAGATTGGAGGCGACGATCACTGGCGTATCCGGATGCCGGTGGGCAAGGAAGGAAGTCTTGGCGGCTATGATCATCTCGGTACGCCGATCCGAGCGCGGGTTGTAGAGCGCCGTGACGAAATCGCCGATCGCCGCTGCACCAAGTCGCTTGCGGATGTCCTCGGCCGGCGTCAGCAGGTCGGAAAGCGAGATGGCGCAGAAGTCATGCCCGATCAGCGCCCCGGCCTTGGCCGAGGCCATCTGCAGCGCCGAAATGCCGGGATGGCAAACGACCTCCACCCGCCGCGCCGCAATCGGGCAGTGCGCGCGCGCCGGTCGCTTCGAGCAATTCGTAGACAAGACTGGCCATGGCGTAGATCTGGGCATCGCCTGAGGAGATCAGCGCCACCGTCTTGCCTTCGCCGGCAAGCTCGAGCGCATGGCGCACCCGCCGCTTCCTCGTCACCCAGGGGGAAGCGGTGTTGCCGCTTGCCGATATCGAGATCGTCAATCAGGTCGAGATAGAGCCCGTAGCCGACCCAGTCGACTGCCAGTTCCAGCGCCGCCACCGCCGAGGCAGTACGCTGGGCCGGCTCGCCCGGGCCGATGCCGACAATGTGGAGCGTGCCGCGCGCCCGTCCGAACCCGGCGACATCGATCGGCGCACTGGCAAGGCCGATGGCGCAAGTGGCGCGGGCGGTGCGGCGCTTGGGCACGATCAGCGTGCCGGCCTTGAGCGCAGCGGCTTCGGCGACACCGGGCGTGCCGGTTTCAGCCCTGACCACTTCCGAAGGCGTGACGAGGCGAGCTTCTTCTTCGGCCAGTTCCGCTGCCGAGAACAGCCTCAGCGGCACGCCGAGCCGGGCGGCAAGTTCGTTGAGCGCCTTCTCATCGGCCTTGATATCGATGCTGGCAATGGCGGCAAGGCTTTCGGTCGCCAGGCCCTTGTCGGCCAGGGTCGAGGTCAGAAGTCCGTGGATTTCCGAAGTGGTGACGCCACGCTCGCAACCGATGCCGGCAACGAGGGTTTTCGGGTGATAAACCAGATCGGCGTCGACTTCGCCGTCCCGGCGCGGCGTTGCAGTGATGTGGACCTTGCCGTCGCGCGCCAGCGGATAGCCAGCCTCTTCGAGCCAGGGGGCGTCACCGGAAAGCGTGATTTTCTCGCCATCGAGCACCCGCGCCATGGCCGATTTCGCTTTTGCCGGATCAGCAAGTACGAACCCTTGCGGCGGCTCGTCGAGGCCCAAGGCAAAGCGCGCGTCGGAGGCGGTGGTGACGGCGGCGGAACCGCCCAATTGCTCGGCGATGTCGCGCGCCAGCGCATTGCCGCCGTGATGACCGCCGAGCAACGGCACGACATGGGCGCCGTCGGCGGAAACCGCGACGACCGGCGGCTCCACGCGCTTGTCCTTCAACGAGCCGGCCAACAGGCGGATGAGAATGCCGGCGGCGGCAACGCCGACGATCGGCCGGCCTTCGGCGAACAGGCGCGGCAACAGTTCGGCCGCCCCCTCCTCGCCGGTACCGAGCGCATGCACGCGCCCGCCGGTGGCGGCGGCAATCTTTGCGGCGACCGAACTGCCGGCGGTCGAGAACATGACGATGGCGGGCCTTTTCGGCTGGCCGTCGTCGAGCGCGATGGCCGGCGGCGGCGCCATTGCCGGCGATCCCGGCTGCTCCGGCATTGTCGCGGCGATTTCGGCCCAGGCCTCGTTGCCAGAATAAATCAGAATAGTCGAGAAATAGGGCAGTTCATCGCCAGAAACGGCGGCAAGCGGCGTCAGTTTCTCGCCGTCGCGGCTGGCCTTTTCGACGACCAGCGCCGCCTCCATCAACCCGAGCCTGTCGACAAGGGCGCGGATACGCTTGAGGTGCCTGCCGGTCTTGAGGATCGCCACTGACTCGGCGCTTCGCATTTCCCGTTCGAGCACGGAATCGTCGAGCGGCGCCGGCAGCACCTTTAGGATCTCGTTGCGGGCCGCAAGCGGCCTCAGTGCGGCCGCGGCGCTGGCCGAGACCGAGGTGACACCTGCAACAACATGCACCGGCACCAGTGCCTTCAGGCGCTCGAGCAGATACATGGCCGAGCCGTAGAACAGCGGATCGCCTTCGCACAGATAAGCGACCGACCGTCCTTCGGCGACATGGGCCTCGATAGCCGCGGCGGCCTGGTCATAGGCCTTCCGGGCCGGGGCGCGGTCGCGGGCGATCGGCATGTCGATGGCCATCAGTTCGGCCTGCACGCCGATCTGGCCGCGCGCGATCGCCAGCGCCTGCGAGTCTTCGCCCGGCTTTTGCGGATAGGCGACGACATCGGCCTCGGCAAGCACGCGCGTGGCCGAGAGCGTCATCAGTTCCGGATCGCCCGGCCCGACGCCGACCAGATAGAGTGTCCCGCTCATTGTCCCCCCTTGATGAGCACGTATTGCATCACCCGCATGCGTGGCCGGAACGCCGGCTCGCCACCTATGGTATCGAGCACCTCGACGCCGATGCGGACGAGTTCGCCCCCGTGTTCGGCCTGAAGCGCCAAAAGTGCCGCCTCGCCGGAAAGCGTCACCGCATTGGCAACCAGACGTCCGCCAGGTTTGAGCGCAGCGAATGCCGCCTCGAAAAGCGCACTATTGCCGACATCGCCGCCCAAAAATAGCGCATCCGGCCGCTCTTGTCCGGCAAGCGATTGCGGTGCCTCGCCGCCGATGACGACAAGCCCCGGCACACCGAGCGTTTCGGCATTGCGCACGATGCGGGCCGAGCGGTCTGTGTCGCGCTCGAAGGCAATCGCCCGCGCCCCGCGCGCCGCCCGCATCCATTCGATGGCGACGGCCCCGGACCCGGCACCGATGTCCCAGAGCAGTGCGCCGGGCGTCGGTGAGAGCTTGGCCAGCGTCGCAGAGCGAACCTCGCGCTTGGTCAGCTGCCCGTCGCTGTCGAAGGCGTCGTCGGGCAGGCCCGGCAGAGGCGGCAGAAGCGGCGCGCCGGCATCGGCGATGCATTCCACGGCCAGGACATGGAACGGGCCGACCGGTCTGTCTGCCGCTTCTGCAGCGGTGAAAGCGGTAATGCACTCGTTCGTGCCGCCGAGATCTTCAAGAACGGTCAGAATTGACTGGCCATAGCCACGCGCCGCCAGCAATGCGCCGACCCTGGCCGGGGCCTCGGCATTACTCGTGAGCGCCAGCACGTGGTTTCCAGGCAGGACATGCGGCTGGATCAGCGCCAGGTCGCGGCCATGCAGCGACAGCGTCGCAATCTCCGCCATCGGCCAGTGCATTCGCGCCGCTGCCAGCTGGAACGAGGACGGAGCCGGATGAACGGCAAACTCCTCGTCAGGCAGGCGGTGCGACAGCGTAGCGCCGATACCGAACCAGTTCGGATCGCCGGAGGCCAGCAGGACCGTCGGCGTATGGCGGGCCGCCATGATCTTGTCGATCATGGGTTCGAGCGCGCCATCCCAGACGATCAGGTTCCTGGTGCCTCCGGAAAGCCCTTCGAGCCGGCGCTTGACGCCGATGACGGTGTCGGCGCGCTCGATCAGCGCCCTGAGATCGGGAGCAAGTGCGACGATACCAGCTTCCGGTACGCCGATGATGTCGAGCCAATGGGTCATCTCTTGGTCAGTCCCGCCAGTGCGTTGACTGCTGCCGCCGCCAGCGCCGAACCGCCAATGCGGCCGGAAAGCGTGATGAACGGCACGCCGCGCGGATCGGCGACCAGTGCGTCCTTCGATTCCGCCGCGCCGACGAAGCCGACCGGCAGTCCGACGATCAATGCCGGCTTCGGCGCCCCGGCATCGAGTTTCTCCATCAGGTGGAACAATGCCGTCGGGGCATTGCCGATGACAACCACGGCGCCGGCGAGGTCTTCGTCCCACAAATCGAGCGCCGCCGCCGAACGCGTCGTGCCCTGGCGCTTTGCCATCGTGGCGACGCTATCGTGATTGAGCGTGCAGATGATGCGGTTCTGCGCCGGCAGAAGTCGCGCGATGATGCCGGCGGCGACCATTTCCGCGTCGCACAACACGGGCTTGCCAACGCTGAGCGCGCCGATCCCTGCCGCCACGGCGCCGGGCGAGAACACCAAATTTTCGGCGATCTCGACCTGGCCGCAGGCATGGATCATCCGCTCGGCCAGTTTCGCCTCCTCGGGTGAAAATCGCGCAAGATCGGCCTCGGCCCTGAGAATGGCAAAGGATTGCCGGTAGATCTCGTCCGGATCGCGGAGATAGGAGCGGCTCGGCGCGACGTTGCTGGTCGAGACCGCCCCTGCGGCCAGTGCGGTTTTTCCAAGACCGACGATCCAGCCTTCTTCGCGCAACACTCGTGCGCGCTCCGGGCCGGTGAGATCGTCGGGCGCAGCCAGCAGATCGGCCAGTTCGTCCTGACTGTCCAGTGCCTGCAACAGGGCCGTGAACGCTTCGACCTGCGCGCGATCCTTGGGCTCGATGTCCGCATCGATCGGCACGAGCGAGGGATAGATTTCGGCAATCACCAGCGGTCGCGATAGATCGCGCTCGAAATCGGTGTCGAACGGCCAGATGGCGATGTTGTCGCCAAAGCGGGCGCGCAGCTGATTGAGGCGCGGAATGCCGAGCAGGGCCTGGCTGCCGACACTGCCGACGCCGCTGAGCTTCCACACCGGCTGGGCGGTCTTCGCCCGCTTTTCCGCCAGCCTCTTTTCGGCAATGTCGCCATAGGCCGACCTGTCCTTTGTCGGAGCGAGAGCGGCATAGCTGCGGGCCGGTGGGTGGCCCCAGAAATGGCGACGCGAGCGCGACAGGCGCTGATTGAGTTCGCTCGCCACCTCGAAGCGGTTGGACTGATTGGTATCGGTATCCGATACGAGCGCATCGAGCGCGCCCCAGAGCGCGTCCCACGACTCTTCGCCGGCAATGCTCCGCGCCGCGCCTTCGGGATAGCCGAAGGGGAGATCGAAGCCGACGAACACCCGCTCGCCGGCCGCAAGCGCCGCGTCCAGGCGCCTTTCGAGATGCCGCATCGCCTCGGCGCGCGTCGCCGGATTGAGCGACGAGCTCATATGGCCCGACGCGTCACGTTCGGAGATCCAGATCGAATCCTTGCCCCTGTTCGGCATGTTGGCCGCCGACCAGTCGACCGCGATATAGGTGTCGAACACCCGCATCGGCCTAGCGGCCCTTTTTCAGCGTCACCGGCCCGAGCGGGTGGTCGGCATGCGGGTAGGGCGCGTGCGTGTGGGCGTGATCGTGATGATGATGATGTCCGTCGCCATGGTGGTGGTGATGGTCGTGGTCGTGGTCGTGATGACGGTGATCCTCGAGCGGCGTGAACGGCAGGCCGTGCGCCTTGCAGAAGTCTTCGTCGCGGCAGGAGGCGTCGCAATCGCCGTTGCACGGGCAGTTTTCCAGCCCGCCGCCAATGCCTTCGACATGGTGATGGTGGCTTTCCTGCGGCGCGCCGATATCGGCTTCGAAACCGAGCACCGCCTCCCGGTACTTGCACAAAGCGCAGTTCATGGCGTTGTCGCCGGCAACGAGCTGGCGCAGGCGGTCGATGAAAGTCTCGATGACAAGGCCGTGGTCGTTGAGATAGGGCGCCTTGACGAAATCGATGCCCGGATGAGCGGCCGCCGCTTCATCGACCGCGCCATAGATGCGTTTGACGAGCACGCCGGTAAACAGGAAATAGGGGAAAACGATGATGCGCCGGAAGCCGAGCCGTACTGCCCTGTCGAGCGCCGGGCCAACGAGCGGGAAGGTGACGCCGGAATAAGCGGTCTCGCCCCAGCCATAGCCCATGCCTTCCCACAGCATGCGCATCATCTTGGCAACATTGGAATTGGCGTCCGGGTCCGAGGCGCCGCGCCCGACCACCATCAGGAGCGTTTCGTGGCGCGAAATGCCGGGACGCGCGGCGGCCTCGGCCTCGGCGATGCGGGCGCCGGCGGCGTTGAGCATTTTGACATCGACCCCGAGCTCGGCGCCATAGGTGATGTCGATGTCGTACTTTGCGGCATAGGTGTTGAGCACGGAGGGAATGTCGTTCTTGGCATGGCCGGCGGCGAACAGCATGCCCGGCAGGGCGAAGATGCGCCGAACGCCCTGTTCCCTCAGCCTGTCGAGGCCGTGATTGATCACCGGATCGGCGAATTCGAGATAGCCGTATTCGACCGGCACGCCGGACAGGCGATCGCCGAGGACATCGGCCAGATGGGCAAATTCGTCGACGGCGCGGCGATTACGGCTGCCATGACCGCACAGCATGACACCGGACTGCTCCGGCAGGGCAAGATCGAAATCCACGTCCACCTCCTTGTGGAGCGCGCCCGGGAAAGTAGCATCGCATTGACCCCGTGCGCGGCAAGTTCGAATCGGAGGCAGGGTTTCGTAGCAAGACGAATGCGCAGCTCCGGCCTTGATCCCCTGTTTGGGTCGATCGCACCGGACTGACTTTCAGTCCCTTACGGAACGCTGCATTTGCTTTGTCGCAATCGGCGAGATTGCCGGTGGCGCCTAAAGCGCGAGTCGCCGAAGCGACCCGGTCGCTGTTTGTAGGGGCCCGGCCCAAGCCGGTCAATGTCAGGCGGGCAGCTTCACGAGCACCGGCTCGCGCGTGCGCGGCGGCGCCGCCGAACCGCGATAGCGCGGCTGGGTATCGAGCTCGACAACGGTGTCGGGCGGCGTCGTCGGGTCCTCCAGAATCCGCAGCAACAGGTTCATCGTTTCCTGCCCGATACGTTCGCGCGGCTGGGCGACGGTCGTCAGCGGTGGCGAATAGACATCGGCCAGGGTGCAGTCGTCGAACCCAACAACCGACAGGTCCTGCGGCACGCGCACGCCAGACGAGACCATGTCGCTAATCAGGCCCATGGCCATCTCGTCATTGGCGCACACGATCGCCGTCGGCAGGTGCTCACGCTGTCTGAGAATCGCGGCGACGTCATGTCCGGCATTGGATTCGAACCCGCCTTCGAAAACATTGTGATCAGGCACGGGGATGACGGCATCCTCCATCGCCTTCATGAATCCGCTGAGACGTTCGAGGCGCACGGGCAGTTCGGACGGCGCCTGCACCACGCCGATGTCGCGATGGCCGAGATCGATCAGGTAGCGAGTGAGATTGTAGGCAGGGCGGAAATTGTCGACGAAGACATGAGGGAATGGCACGAATCCCGACTTTTCGGAGAACCCGACAATCGGTGGCGTGCCCTGATAGGAGGTCTTGAGGAAGTCGAAGACCTCGGGCGCAAGACCCATGGCATCGAGCACGATGATACCGTCGACCCGGCCGGTGCGCAGGCGCTCGATGATATGATCGTCGCGGCCGCCGGTGCGCGAGGTGATGATGACGGAATAGCCGTTTTCCTCGGCCTTGCGCTGCACCCCCTGGAACATCTTGGAATAGAAGATGTTGCCGATATTGGAGGCGACGACGAGCACGTTGTGCGACTGCTGCGCCTTGAGCGAAAAAGCGGCGGCGCTCTTGACGAAGTTGAGCTCCTTGATCGCCGCCAGCACCTTGTTGCGCGTCTCCTCCGACACCTTTTCGGGATCGTTGAGTACGCGACTGACGGTGGCCGTCGACACGCCGGCCAGACGCGAGACATCTGTCACGCGGGCGCGCTTCATGTTTCCTCCAGGGGACCGCCGGCGATCTTGCGCCACCATCCGGACCAGTACATCACATTGTCCGGCCTCTTTGCGCCCCTACCATCAGGATCAGGAGCACTCACGGCCGACCATGTGCAGCATTGCACACTGCAATAGCTCTCCGAAAGTACTAATGTAACCGATTTCATGGACGGATAAGGCGCGAATTGTCCGATCATACCCGATCGATGGCACCGCCGGCTTCGCGCCAGGAGGCAAAGCCGCCGTCGATATGGCAGACCGCGCCGATACCCATTTCCATTGCCGTGCGCGTGGCAAGCGCCGAGCGCCAACCGGCGGCACAGAAAAAGACATAGCGTTTGGCCTCGCCGAGCGCCGGCCGGAAATAGGGGCTTTCGGGGTCGATCCAGAATTCGAGCATGCCCCGCGGCACATGCACCGCCCCCGGCACGCGACCATCACGCACCAGTTCGCCCTTTTCGCGCAGATCGACGAAGATCACGCCCTCGGCGCCAAGAAGCGCCAGCGCCTCTGCGGGCGTAATCGCCTCGACAAGCGCCTCGGCCTCGGCGACCAGCGCCTTGTAGCCCTTTTTCATGTGACCCCCCACTCAGAACATCTTGCACCCGAGGCCGGTTTGCGATCAATCTTGCCGCATGAGATTTGTCCTCGGACTTCTTGCCATCCTTGTCGCCACCCCGGTTCTGGCCGCGGGCTGGTCGAGCTATCACAATCAGCGCTACGGCGCCACCGCAGACATCCCGCCCGGTTTCACCAGGACCGGACCGGAGGCGCCGAACAGCGACGGGCTGACCTTCTGGAACGATCGCGGCGCCATGGTTGTGGTGTTCGGCGCCGACGTGTCAGGCGGGAGTTTCGAGGCCTATGCCGAATCCCGCTACGCCCACGCCCGCGACTACGATCACTGGTCGAATCTTGCCAAGACGATCACGCCGGGCTGGGCGGAGATCGAGGGTTCGAGCGGCCACCAGCAGATGCGCCTGCGCATCGTCTCTTCGTGCAATGGCCGTCAGGCGGTGGCGGTGCAATATACCGCGCCGGCGATCGATACCGGCACCTGGTCGCACCTCAAGAGCTCGCTGAAGGCGGGACCGGCATATTCCTGCCGATAGCACGAACGGGAAGAGCGAATGGCCGACACGCCCAAGGTGAAAGGCCCTGCGTCCTATTTTCCCTCGATCGAAAAGAAATACGGCCAGCCGGTAGAGCACTGGATCGCCCTGATCCGTGGCCAGTCGGGCATGACGCATATGCAGCTGGTGAACTGGCTCAAGACGGAGCACGGGCTCGGCCATGGCCACGCCAATGCCCTGGTCGCCCATACCCTCGCCGAACCCCGCAAGTCCTAGGGCCGACTATTCCGCGTTCTTGATGACGTCCCAGCGGTTCTGCTGGGTGATCAGGGCCCGGATATAGGCCATGTTGTTTTCGACCTGATCGGCCGGCAGTTCGCGAGAATAGAGCTGGCGCGCCTCGTCGAACCGGCCCTGCAGCCCGACGATCAGGGCAAGATTCTGCCGGATCTGGCTGGTGGCGTTCTGCATGGCGACGGCGCGCCGCAAATGCGCCTCGGCCTGGCCGAGATCATTGGTCATGGCATAGGAAAGCCCGATATTGGCCTCAAGCGACGCTTCGTTCGGGGCGGTGACCTGGGCTTGGGTGTAAAGGATGCGCGCTTCCTCGTTGCGCCCCATCTGATCGAGGATGGCGCCTTTGACCGACAAGGCGTTCCAGTCCGGACGTGTCGGGTCGATGGTCGCATCGATGACGTTGAGGGCCTGCTCGAACTGGCCATTCGCCGCCAGCGCCTTGGCATAGGCGATGCGCACCCTGGCATTGTTGCCGGCGACCGACATCGCCTGTTCCATGACCGCCACCGCCTGGCTTGCCTGACCGGCGGCGCGCAGCGCGGCGGCAAAGTGGATGGCTGTGTTGGTGTCGCGCGGATTGGCCTGATAGCGGGCGCCGAGCTGGGCCACCGCCGCTTCGGTCTGGGCCTGGCTGAGGCCGGAATAATCCGCCATGTCGTAGTCGACCGAAGCGCGATTGGTGGCGCAGCCGGCGACCAGCATGGACGCCGCTGCCGCAAAGGCAACAGCTCTCAGAAACTTCGGAAATGACGCAGGCAACACGATCACTCGGCGACTCCCTCAGGGGCGCACGGCCCGTATGAAACCTGATCTGGCAATAGGTCATTAACCCTAACGCCCGGTTAAGGCCGGTCGATGCGCGGGCTATTCATTGACTCAGTCAAACATATGCTTGATAGTGTCAACTATCGAGGTTGCCATGTCCGAAACCGCTTCGCAGATCGTCGCCATACGCGCCTTCAACCGCTTCTACACCCGGGTCATCGGCCTGCTCGACGAAGGCATTCTGAAAAGCCCGTTCGCGCTGGCCGAGGCGCGTGTCATCCACGAAATCGGCGAAGTCGGCTGCACCACCTCCGCCGCCCTGTCGCGCAGTCTCGGCATGGATCCGGGCCAGTTGAGCCGGCTGACGACCAAGCTCGTCGAGCGCGGCGTGATCGAAGCTAGCCCGAACCCCATGGACGCGCGCGCTACCGACCTGAGGCTGACGCCGCCGGGCGAGGTCGCCTGTTCAGTGCTCAACCGCCTGAGCGATTCCGCCACCGAGAACCTCATCGCGCCGCTGGCGCCACCGCAACGTCAGGCGGTTGTCGACGCCATGCAGACCGTCACCGCCCTTGTCGGCCCGGGCGACGCATCCGGCGACATCGTCATCAGGGACCACCACAAGATCGGCGAACTCGGCTGGCTGATCCACCGCCAGTCCGTGCTCTACAATCGGGAGCATGGCTGGAACGGCGAGTTCGAGGCCCTGATCGCCCGCATCTATGCCGAGTTCGAGGATGCGCCCGAAAGCCCGCCCAAACGATTGTGGATCGCCGAGATGAACGGCGTCATCGCTGGCTCGATCTTCGTCCTGCCGGCGGCCGACGATTCGACGACGGCGCAATTGCGCATGCTCTATGCCGAGCCCTTCGCACGCGGATCGGGCCTCGGACGGCGCCTTGTCGCCGAGACGGTGGCATTCGCCCGTGCTTCCGGCTATGCGCGCATCATGCTGTGGACCCAGGATTGTCTCGCCGCTGCCCGGCGCGTCTATCAGTCCGCCGGCTTCACGCTGGCGCGCGAGGAACGCCATTTCTCCTTTGGCACCGAGCTCAACGGCCAGTTCTGGGAGCTCGATCTCGGAAAGGATCAGTAGCCGCGTTCGCGGTCGACCAGATTGGGCAATGGCGCGCCCGCCTCGTGATCGCGGATGACGCGGGCAAAGTAGGTGGCCCCGGCCTGCGGGTCGGAGACAGCGGCGATATGGGGCGTGATCCGGCAATTGGGCAGGCCCCATAGCGGGCTCGTCGCCGGCAGCGGCTCGGTCTCGAAGACATCAAGGCTTGCCGCGCCGAGCGTGCCGTCGGTCAGTGCCAGCACGAGGTCGGTCTCGACCTGGTGTCCGCCGCGCGCCGCATTGATGATCACCGGCCCGAACGGCAGAACGTCGCGTCTGAGTTTGCCAAAAGTCTGGCGATTGAGAATGCCGCGCGTTTCCGGCGTCAGTGGCAACAGGCAGACAAGGATGTCGGTCCGGCTGAGGAAACGATCGAGCCCGTCCGGGCCGGAAAAGCTCTGGACGCCGGCAACCACGGTCTGGGCCCGCGACCAGCCGAGCCGTTCGTAGTCGAACACCGACAGCGCCGAAAGCGCCGCTTGGCCGAGCACGCCGAGCCCCATGACGCCGACATTGAGGTCCTCGGCACGCGGCGGCACGGCTTCCTGCCAGCGCGATTGCAGCTGGGCGGCGCGAAAACGGGTTTCGAGCCGGCTGTGGGCCAGCACTTCGGCGACCACATAGTCGCGCATGCGCGAGGTCAGGTCAGGGTCGACGAAGCGGACGATGGGGACATCATCGGGCAGGCCGGGACAATCGAGCAACGCGTCGACCCCGGCGCCGTAGCTGAGGATGGCCTTGAGATTGGTCAGCCCGTCAAAGGCGCCCGAATCCGGTTTCCAGGCCAGAACATAAGTGATCTCGTGCGGATCGAAGTCTTCGTCGCGCTGCACGACCTTCATCGGACTGACAAGCGGGCGCAACAGCTCCACCCAGCGCGCTTCGTCGATACCGTTGAGATGAACAAGAAGCGCCATGTTGTGCCCGGGGAGATAGATCGCTGTGAAAGAACCCGATCCTGCCCGGCCCGGCCCTCGCCTTCAAGAGCGCTTGCGCCGGGATGCGCCTGATTCGCCCGTCGGCATATGGTGCATGGCGACAAAAAAGGCCGCGCACTCCGCGCGGCCTTTTTTTGAGATTGCAGGATCAGCCCGTTATTGGCTGGCCGGCGCCGTGGCCTCGGCATCTGCTGCCGCGCCATCTTCAGCGGGGGCAGCCTCGTCTGCAGCCGGCGCGGTCTCGTCGGCAGCGGGCGCTTCCTCGACCGCCGGGAACGGCACGGGATCTTGCGACAGCGACTGCAGATAGGCCAGAAGGTTGGCGCGGTCCTCTTCCTTGGACAAGCCGCCAAAGCCCATCTTGGTACCAGGCGCGTATTTCTTCGGGTTGGTGACGAACTCGTTCAGGGCCTCATAGGTCCAGTTGCCGTGCTCGTCGGCCGCCGTATGCATTGCATCCGAATAGGAAAAATCCGAGATCGAGGCGATCGGACGTCCAACGACGTCGTAGATATGCGGGCCGGTCTTGTTGCCTTCGCCCTCGCCGAAATTGTGGCAGGACACGCATTTCTTGGCGACCTTGGCCCCCTCTTCGACCGAGGCGCTGGCCAGAAGCACCGGCAGCGGCGTTGCCACGACTTCCGGCCGGGCGGCAGCGACTTCACTGCCTGTCGGCGACGGTAGGGCGTAGCCCGGCCCCGTGCTCTTGGGGGCGTAAATGGCTTCGGCCAGGAAACCGATGCCCATCACGAACAAAAGCGTGCCAAGAATGGCGCCGACAATTTTGTTCACCTCAAATGAATCCATATTCCGTCTCTCCCAGCGGCCTCGGCATTTGCGGCGAGCCACCTGCCGCCAGCATTTCGGGCACAATAATATGGCGGCAAACCGCCGCTTCAGCGCGCGCGGAAGATATAGGCAAGACCCCAAACGCGCAACCGCTTCGCGGACAGGTTGTCACAGCCTCCATTTGCCGCAAAGGCACGAGGGTTTCAAGTGCCGGCGCAAACACTTGCAGCCGGGCACGGCGCGATTTGTTTGACAGGCCCGTGAAGCGGTGACAATTAGGGCGCGTTTTTCGGAGGATGATCGTGGCACGCAAGATAGCATTTCAGGGCGAACAGGGTGCCTTCAGCCACCAGGCGGTTGCGACCGTATTCCCGGAAGATGAGCCGGTCTCGTGCATCACATTCGAGGACACCATCGGCGCGGTGCAGTCGGGACGGGCCGACCTCGCCTTGGTCCCGGTGGAAAACTCGCTCTATGGCCGCATCGCCGACATCCACCACCTGCTTCCCAATTCCGGCCTGTTCATCATCGCCGAGCATTTCCAGCCGATCCGCATGAACCTGCTCGGCGTCCCCGGTTCGACAATCGAGGATGTCAAATCGGTGCAGAGCCTTTCGGTGGCTCTCGGCCAGTGCCGGCGTTTCATTACCGAGCACGGCTTCCGCACCATCTCTTCGGTCGATACCGCCGGCTCGGCCCGCGAGGTCGCCGAACGCGGCGACAAGGCGATCGCCGCCATCGGCTCGCGCCTGGCCGGCGACATCTACGGGCTTGAGCTGCTGGCCGAGAACATTGAGGACGCAGCGCACAACACCACGCGCTTTCTCGTCATGGCGCGCACCCAGAAGATCCCGCCCGCCGGCAGCGGCCCGGTCAAGACGACATTCGTTTTTCGCGTACGCAACGTTCCGGCGGCGCTCTACAAGGCCATGGGCGGGTTCGCCACCAATGGCATCAACATGACCAAACTTGAAAGCTACATGGTCGACGGCTCGTTCACGGCGACGCAGTTCTACTCCGATATCGAAGGCCACCCCGACGACCGCAGCGTCCAGCTCGCCTTCGAGGAGATCGGCTTTTTCACCGACCACTTCCAGGTGCTCGGGGTCTACCCCAAGGCACCCAAACAGGGCGCTGTTTCCTGAAAACGCAGAGGATCCGAACCACGGGTTCCGGTCCGTGCCGAACCGAGTGTTCAAATGGGAGCGTCTGCTCAAGGCATTTGGCCACTAGCCGTTCCCGACCTGATCGGGAATTCAGGCACGAAGCGTCTGCCGAGCGCAGGGATTCTTTTACACGCAAAGACTTGCGCGCTGCTGTATCCCCGTTCAGGTCGGGGTGACGAGGTGCAACGATGGTGCCCAGTCCGAGAGAACAGGCCGCCAGTCAATGCCGATTGGTCCTGACACTCCCTAGCTGATCGCCTCTGTCGCGGCCTTCATGATCTTGAGGCCGGCCTGGTACTGCTCGAGCCATTTGGCATAGCCGGCAACGTCGTCCGGATCGGGCCTGGCCACATCGAGCGCAGCATTGGCGAACACCTGATCGGCAAGATAGGCCTCGAGCGGCGCATCCTTGCCCATGCGCAAATATTCGGCCAGAACGGCAATGCCCCAGGCACCGCCTTCGCTGGCCGTATCGCCCACTGTCACAGGCGCACCGATGGCCGCCGCCAGCAGGCGTTGCGCCACACCGGCTGTGCGGAACATGCCGCCATGGGCGAACATCGAATCGAGCTTGACGCCCTCCCCCCACAGCACGTTCATGCCGAGGCTCAGCGTTCCGAAGGCGGCATAGAGCTGGGTGCGCATGAAATTGCCGAGATTGAGATGGCTGCCTGGCGTGCGCACGACCAGCGGGCGTCCCTCCGCCAGTCCGGTGATCGGTTCGCCGGCGAGATAGTTATAGGCCAAAAGCCCGCCGCCATCGGCCTCGCCCTTGAGTGCCGCGTCGAACAGCGCGCCGAACACGGCATTGGCGTCCGCCTTTGCACCGATGGCTTCGGCGAATTCGGTGAACACCCCGGCCCAGGCGCCGAGCTCCGAAGCGCCATTGTTGCAGTGGACCATGGCGACGAGATCGCCGGCCGGCGTCGTGACGATGTCGAGTTCCTCATGCACCGAGGTCAGCGGCTTTTCGAGAACCACCATGGCGAAGATCGACGTACCGGCGCTGATATTGCCGGTACGCTGTGCCACCGCATTGGTCGCGACCATGCCGGTGCCGGCATCGCCCTCGGGCGGACAAACGGGCGTGCCAGCCTTGAGCGTGCCGCTGGCATCGAGGAGAGCCGCGCCCTCGTCGGTCAGCGTGCCGGCGTCCTGGCCGGCGACCAGTACCTCCGGGAAGACTTTGGTGGCGTCGAGCCCTGGCTGCAGCTTGGCGACCATCTCACCGTATTTTGTCATCATTGCCGCGTCGAACGTGCGGGTCACCGGATCGATCGGGAACATGCCGGACGCATCGCCGACGCCGATGACCTTGCGGCCGGTCAGGCGCCAGTGGACATAGCCGGAGAGAGTGGTGATATAGGCGACCTTTCCGACATGAGGCTCGTTGTCGAGCGCCGCTTGGTAGAGATGGGAGGCCGACCAGCGGTGCGGAAAGTTGAAGCCGATCGCCTTGGTGAGCTCGATCGTGGCGCGATCGGTATTGGTGTTGCGCCAGGTGCGGAACGGCACCAGCAGCCTGTCTTCGGCGTCGAAGGCGAGATAGCCATGCATCATCGCCGAGAAACCGAGCGCGCCGATGCTTGTGCGCTTGACGCCGTGACGCTTCTCGACGTCGGCCATCAGGCTCCTCACAGCAGCCTGCAGCCCGACCCAGACCGCCTCTTCCGGATAGGTCCAGAGCCGGTCGACGAACTGGTTTTCCCAGCTGTGGTTGCCGGTGGCGAGGACCTCGTGGTCCGGCCCGATCAGGCACGCCTTGATATTGGTCGACCCGAACTCAATGCCCAGAGACGTCTTGCCTCCGTCTATGGCTGCAACCGCGTCGGTCTCCTGCTCGCTCATCGGTCATACCCTCCCTTTCTCATGTCACTTTCCATTGCCGCTTCGGTCACGCCACCTTCAGCCAGCCAGCTCCGCGCAACCGTGCGAGACGATTGCGAACAGCCTGCCGGCGCCGGCCGAGTCGGCAATGCCGCACCAAATCACGACTTCATCTACAAGAACTTGCCTGTCGCGCGCTACGCATTGCGTGCTTTTGCATTGGACGAAAAGACGCGGTTCACATGGCGACAACGCCATCACGATCATCCCCCGATCAGGGCCAGATTCCGCCGCTGCAAGTCGCACGTCCCGTCAACGTGCCAACACACCACCGATCAATCGCGGCGACTGATCGAGGGATCGGTTCCGGCTTAGTCACCCAGGGCGCGCGCATGGATAATCCGCCTTTTCGTTCCCAGGTGAACTTGGACGCCTACTGGTATAAACTGCCGGAAACTGTACAGGGCGAGGGGAATTTTGCAATGCAGCATTCCGCTAATGACATGGATAATCAGAGCAATTCCGCCAGCGATCCCGAGGACAAGGTCGACCCTACACAGGATCCCCAGGTCCAGCGCATCATCGACAAGCTCGCCCATCCGACCACTCCGGCCGGCGGCGTCGATCTCGATGTCGCGCCTCTGTTCCCGGGTTTTCCGTTCGACGTCAAGCTGGTTGCCGGCATCACCCCGATCGAGAAGGGCGGCCCGCTCGATTTCTGCATTGACCGGCCCAACGGCATGGCCGGCTGGATCATCAACCTGACCATCGAGGGCAAGGGAAGGATTTTCGAGGGCAAGGAGTCCTTCACCGTCGAACAGGGCGACCTGCTGCTGTTTCCGCCTGAAGCGATTCACTACTATGGGCGCGCCCCGGATGCCGAGAAATGGTGGCACCGATGGATTTATTTCCAGCCGCGGGCCTTCTGGCGCTCCTGGCTGAAATGGGAGCACCAGTCCCGCTCGGTCTATGTGCTGCGCACCAAGGGCGAGCGCTTTCTCGGCGAGATGGCGCAGCTGTTCGCGGAAGTGGAGAAACACAGCGCGCGCAATGACTACCTGTCGGCCGACCTCGCCTTCAACCGGCTCGAATACATCCTATTATCGTGTCAGCGCGCCGACCGTGCCGCACATATGAAGGACGAGGCCATCGACGATCGCGTGCTCTCGGCCTGCCACCTGATCTCCTCGGACTTGCAGAGCTCGGCCAGCGTCAGCGAGATCGCCACGAGGGTCTGCCTGTCGCCATCGCGCCTGTCGCACCTGTTCCGCAAGCATCTCGGCATGGGCGTTGTGCAATGGCGCGAGTGCCAGCGCCTGCAATATGCCAAGCAATTGCTGCGGGTCACCAATGCACCGATCAAGTCGCTGTCACACATGGTCGGCTATGACGATCCGCTCTATTTCTCCCGCGTCTTCCGCCGACATGTCGGCATGAGCCCATATAGCTTCAGGGCGCGCAGCCTCGGCACGTCCCCGGTGGACGAAGCGCCCGCGCAAGGGCTGAGGGAAACGCTCGACGACGATCTCGACTGAAAGGTCCAGGACCACCATCCCGGAAAAAAGAGCCCGGCCGAAGCCGGGCTAATCGCGTCCTTGGCCGGGAGGGAATCGGCCGATCCAGGGCACCGCCGATCAAGCGACAAACCCTTTCGCGAGATGCCAGTAGACCTCGTTGGCCCTCAGGTCCTGCTTGAACCGCGACAGTTCGGTGTTTTCGTCGATCACCGCCAGTTCGATGCCGGCAATGGTGGCGAAATCGTCGAGCATCTCGGTGGTGACGTCGTAGCTGTAGGCGGTGTGATGGGCGCCGCCGGCCAGGATCCAGGCGCGGACCGCCGTCTTGAAGTCGGGCTTGCATTCCCACACCGCCCGCGCAACCGGCAGTTTGGGCAGATCGGGATGATCGATCGCCGTCACCGAGTTGGAGATCAGGCGGAAGCGGTTGCCGAGATCGATGAGCGTGGCATTGATCGCCGGGCCCTTGCGGGAATTGAACACCAGCCGCACCGGGTCATCCTTGCCGCCGATGCCGAGCGGGTGGATTTCGACACTCGGCTTGCCGATGGCGATGCTCGGGCACACTTCGAGCATGTGCGAACCCAGAACGCGCGGCGGATCGGATGCGAAATCGTAGGTGTAGTCTTCCATGAACGAGGTGGCGCCAGTGAGCCCCTCGCCCATGACCTTGACGGCGCGGACCAGCGCCACGGTCTTCCAGTCGCCTTCGCCGGCAAAGCCATAGCCTGACGCCATTAGGCGCTGGCTGGCGATGCCGGGCAATTGCGTCATGCCGTGCAGGTCTTCGAAGGTATCGGTGAACCCCTTGAATTCGCCCTCTTCGAGGAAGGCCCTGAGGCCCAGTTCCTGCTTTGCATTGTACAGGAGGCGATCGTGACGATTTCCGCCCGGCTGCAGCTCGGGAACGATGTCATAGAGCCTGGCGTATTCGGCCGCGAGCGCGGCAACGTCCGCATCCGGGATCTCGTTCATGCGGTCGACCAGATCCATGATGCCATAACCGCTGACCGAGAAGCCGAGCGCCATTTCGGCGCCGACCTTGTCGCCCTCGGTCACCGCGACATTGCGCATGTTGTCGCCGAAGCGCACGAACTTGCCACCCTGCCAGTCGTCCCAGGCACGGGCGGCCCGCATCCAGGAATCGACCTGTTTCTGGACCGCCGGGTCGGACCAGTGACCGGCCACGACCTTGCGGCCGATGCGCATGCGGGTGTGGATGAACCCGCCCTCGCGGTCGCCGTGGGCGGCCTGGTGCAGGTTCATGTAGTCCATGTCGATGGCGTCCCAGGGCAGAGCGGCCTGGAGCTGGGTGTGCAGATGCATCAGCGGCTTGGTCAGAAGCGACAGACCGCGGATCCACATCTTGGCTGGCGAGAACGTGTGCATCCACACGATGACGCCGCCGCATTCGGGATCGGCGGACGCCTTGCGCATGGTCTCGGCGATATCCTCGGCGGTCGTGACCACGCCGGCGAAATGGATCGGCAAGATCAGATTGCCGCCTTCCGCCAGACCTTCGGCAACCTTGCGGGCACCGTCGGCGACCTGAGCCAGTGTCTCGGGACCGTAAAGGTGCTGGGACCCGCAGACGAACCAGAATTTCAGCGGTTTCAGTCCAATCATCTTCAAGCTCTTTCGTATCTTGCCGGCGGGGTGCACCCGTGGGCACCGTGTTTTGCCGCTCCGGTAGCCGCGCCGGGAGCGTGATCTTCGCGCTTCCGGCTATTTGCCAGATGCATCGTCCTCGGGCATGGACGTCTGGCCGTACCAGGCGTTCTTCCCGTGCTTGCGCTGGTAGTGATAGTTGAGGACATAGTCCTCCAGCGGCGGCGCATCGGAAATCTGATGGGTCAGCGTGGCCATATGGGCCACTTCCTCGAGAACCACGGCATTGTGCACCGCTTCGTCGGGCGACTTGCCCCAGGCGAACGGCCCGTGGCCGGCGACCAGCACCATCGGTACCGCCACCGGGTCGAGATCCTTGAAGCGCCGGACGATGCAATGTCCGGTATTGGCTTCGTAGGCGGTTTCGACCTCTTCTTTCGTCATCGGTTCGGTGCAGGGCACCGCGCCGAAACAGTAGTCGGCATGCGTCGTGCCGAGGGCGGGAATTTCGCGCCGCGCCTGCGCCCAGCTCACCGCATAGCGCGAATGGGTGTGAACCACGCCGCCGATATGCGGGAAGGCCTTGTACAGCACGGTGTGGGTCCTTGTGTCGGACGAGGGCTTGAGATTGCCCTCGACGGCATTGTTGTCGAGATCGACAACCACCATGTGCTGCGGGCCCATCTCGTCATAGCTGACACCGGACGGCTTGATCACCACCAGGCCGCGTTCCCGGTCGATGCCGGAAACATTGCCCCAGGTGTACAGCACCACGCCGCGGCGGTTGAGTTCGAGGTTCGCCTCGCAGACCGCCTCTTTCAGTGACTCGAGCATCGCTATGTCCCCGTCAACCGGCCTTGCCGGCGGTGCTGAACGACGAAACGATCCAGCGCTGGACGACGATGAACACGAACAGCAGGAAGCCGGTGGCGATCAGGATCCAGGCACCGTTCAACGTGCCGTTGAAGATGATGATGGTCGAGATCAGCGCCAGGATCATGCCACCGAACAGGGCGCCGAAGACCATGCCGACGCCGCCGGTCAGCATGGTGCCGCCGAGCACCGAGGCCGCGATGGCGCTCAGTTCCAGCGTCATGCCCGCCAGCGGATAGCCCGAAGAGGTGTTCATGGCGTAGATGACACCGGCCATGGCCGAATAGAAGCCCGCCAGCGCGTAGATCATCACCGTGGTCCGGCGCATCGGCACGCCCATCAACACCGCCGAAGCCTTGTCACCGCCCATGGCGTAGACATTGGTGCCGAAACGGGTGAAGTGCGCGATGATGATCGCCACGACCAGCATGGCCAGCATGACCAGCGCGCCGCCGGTCAGGAAGCCGCCGCCCGGCAGGTCGAGATAGATGTTGTTGAACCAGCTGACGAAGTAGTTCCTCAGCGGTACCGAGTCGAGATTGACCATGAAGCAGGCGCCGCGCAGCAGGAACAGGCCGCTGAGCGTCACAATGAAGGGCTGGATCTCGCAGAAATCGATGACGAAGCCCTGGAAGGCGCCATACAGGATGCCGAAGGCCAGAACGATTAGGATGACGAGGATCGGATCCCATCCGGCCGCATCGAGATTGGCCATGACCACGCCGACGAAACCGATCATCGACCCGATGGAAAGATCGATGCCGCCGGAGATGATGACGAAAGTCACGCCGATCGCGGCAAGGATGATGAAGGCGTTGTCGGCCAGCAGGTGACCGAACACCAGGGTCGAGAAGATCCTCGGATAGAACAGCCCGCCCGCCACATAGAGCGCGACGAAGACGGCAATGGTTGCGAGCAGAGGAAGATAGCGGTCTTTCATCATGCCCTCCGACCGAACAGGGACATCACGGCGCCGCGGAAGTTGTTGGACTGCAGCAGCAGAACCGCCAACACCAGTACGGCCTTGATGATCAGGTTGTATTCAGGTGGCCAGCCACTCATCAGGATCGACGTCACCATGGTCTGGATGACGAGCGCACCGAGAATGGTCATGCCGAGATAGATGCGACCGCCCATCAGCGAGCCGCCGCCGATCACCACAGCGAGAATGGCGTCAAGTTCGGAGAACAGCGCTACCGAAACCGGGTCGGACGTGTGGACGTCGGCGGTCAGGATGATGGCGGCCCAGCCGGTGCAGAATCCGGAAATCACATAGGCGGTGAACTTGATCAGGCGCGAGGGGATGCCGGCGATCTGCGCAGCAGCTGGGTTGCCGCCCACCGATTCGATGAACAGGCCGAGCGCGGTGCGTCGGAGCAGGAACCACAGGAACAGGAAGATGGCGGCGAAGAGGATGAGCCGTGTCGGTATCGGCCCGATGGCGCCGACGCTGAGGCCCTGCAGCAGCTCGCTGGTGAAGCTCGGATCGGTTCCACCGTCGATCAGGTTGATCAGAAGGCCGATGCCGCGGCCCGCCACCATCAGGATCAGGGTGGCGATGATCGGCTGGATATCGAGCACGGCGACGAGGAACCCGTTCCAGGCGCCGCAGGCGATTCCGACGAACAGAGCCAGCCAGAGGATGACGAAATGGGGGTCGCCGGCCTTGATGCGCCAGGCGATGACCGCGCCGACCACGGCAACGATCGAGCCCACCGATAGGTCGATGCCCTTGGTGCCGATGACCACGGCCATGCCGAGAGCGATCAGCGCTGGAGCGGTGCCGCGATAGAGCACGTCGACCATCGGGCCGAACAAACGTCCGTTATTGATCGACAGATTGAAGAAAGCCGGGGCCACAATGGCGTTGACGACTAGAATGATCGCCAGCACGGCAAGAGGCCAGACGGCGCGGTGCGCCATCATGGCACGCAGGGTCACTGCGAACGAGCTCTTGGTCTCGGAGCTTGAGAGGTCCTGGGTGTTCATCGGTGCGCAATCGAATTGATGATGTTTTCGCGGGTGATCTGTTCGCCCGATATCTCGTCGACCTTGTTGCGGTCCCTGAGAACGGCGACGCGGTCGCTGACCGCAACGAGTTCGTCGAACTCGGAAGAGGCCACGAGCAGGGCCAGGCCTTCCGAGCACAGGCGCCGGATCAGCGTCACGATTTCGGCATGGGCGCCGACATCGATGCCGCGCGTGGGTTCGTCAAGCAACAGCGCCTTGGGCTGGGAAACCAGCGACCGGGCCAGGATGACCTTCTGCTGGTTGCCGCCGGACAATTGCCCGACCGGCTTTTCGGCATCGGGGGTGGCGATGGCTAGGGCGGTGATCATCTCCGCCGCCAGCTTTTCCTGCTCCTGGCGCGAGATACGGTTGAGCCAGCCACGCTTGGCCTGAAGGCTCAGCATGATGTTCTCGCGAACGCTCAGCTCGCCGATCAGGCCCTCGGCCTTGCGGTCCTCGGGACAAAAGACGATGCCGCTGGCCAGCGAGGTCCGCGGAGACAGATGCGAGACGGGGTTGCCATTGACCTTGACCGTTCCCGAATCCGGCTTGATGGCGCCAAGCACGACCTTGGCCGTCTCGGTACGTCCTGATCCGAGCAGGCCGGCAAGGCCGACCACTTCACCGGCGCGCAGCGTCAGATCGAACGGTGCGATGGTGCGGGTGCGGCCAAGGCCTTCGGCCTCGATTACCGGGGTGCTGTCTCCATTGACATAGCTGATGGCCGGCCTTTCGCCGATGCCCTCGAGCTCGCGACCGATCATCATCGAGATCAGCTTGAGGCGCGGCAGGTCGGCAACGGTTTCCGTGCCGACCATGCGGCCATTGCGTAGCACCGATATGCGATCGGCAATCTGATAGACCTGATCGATGAAATGGGTGATGAAGACGATGGCAATGCCATGCGCCTTGAGGTCCCTGACGATCTGGAACAGCAGGGCGGTTTCTTCGGCGTCGAGACTCGCTGTCGGTTCGTCGAGAACCAGCACGCTGGTGTCGTCCTCAAGGGCGCGCGCGATGGCGATCAGCTGCTGGATGGCGACCGAATAGGAACCGAGCGGACGCTCGACATCGATATCGAGCTTGAGCCGCGATAGGCGCTGCAGCGCCAGAGACTTCGTCGCCTTCCAGTCGACGATGCCGAAGCGGCGCGGCTGGCGGCCGAGCGTCAGGTTCTTGGTCACCGACAATGTCGGGATGAGATTGACTTCCTGATAGACCGTCGAGATTCCCAGCTGCTGGGCCTCGCTGGTCGTACCGACCTCTATTTCCCTGCCATCGAGAAGGATCTTGCCCTTGTCGCGCTTGAGCGCGCCGGTCAGGACCTTGATCAATGTCGATTTGCCGGCGCCATTCTCTCCCAGAAGCGCATGGACCTCTCCGGCCCTCAATTGCAGGTCGACGTCATCGAGAGCCCGGACGCCCGGGAAAGTCTTCGATACGCCGAGCATCTCCACACGATAGGCCGATGATTCCGCCACGGCGTGTTCTCCCACGAATGTGCTGAAGCCAGCCGGCATCAAGCAGGCCGCAGACGTCAGGAAAGACGCACTGCCGACCCCGGTCCGCCGGGGCTGGTGCCCTGCCCTTTCGGGGCAGAGCACCGGATGCTGGGAAGCGTCTTGCGCTTCACGCGTTCAGGTTACATGCCAGCTGCGTGGATGTCGCCAGGAATGACGATCCACTTCGGCAGTTCCTTCGGCTCGGCCAGATAGTCGAGAACGACCGGGTAGATGAACTTGCCGATGGCGGAACGCAGTTCGACGGAAGCATTGGCTTCGCCGGCTTCGAGGGCCTTGATCATGGCCGGAACGTAGTCGACCGAGACCATCAGGACGTCTTCGCCCGGATTGAGGCCGGCTTCCTTCATGGCCTGGATCGCACCAAGCTGCATGTTGTCGTTGTGCGCGAACGAAGCGCAGATGCCGTTGAGATTGTCGGTCGCCTTGATGAAGGCTTCCATGACCTTCTTGCCGCCTTCGGTGGTGAAGTCACCGGACTGCGAACGGACGATCTCCATGCCTGGGAACTGGCCGATGACGGCCTCGAAACCGGACTTGCGCTCGATGGCCGGGGCCGAACCCACGGTACCCTGCAGTTCGACAACGTCGCAATTGCCGCGGCTCTTGGCAGCGAGCCATGCGCCCGCCAGCTTGCCTTCGAGATTGAAGTCGGCGGAGATGCGGGTCACGAACAGATCCTTGTCCTCGACTTCGACGTCACGGTCGGCGAGGAAGACAGGGATATTGGCGCGCTTGGCTTCGTTGAGCACCTGGTCCCAGCCGGTGACGACCACCGGAGCAATGATGATCGCATCAACGCCCTGGGCGATGAAGGCGCGAACGGCACGAAGCTGCTCTTCCTGCTTGCCCTGCGCGTCGGCGAACTTCAGGTCGATGCCGTATTCGCCGGCACTTTCCTGCATGTCCTTGGAGAAAGCCGGACGCCAGTCGCCTTCGTCGCCAACTTGCGAGAAGCCGATGGTGACCGCCATGGCCGACGTCGAGGCCATCATCATGGTACCGGCAAGCGCCGCGCCCAACAGATTCAGTTTCTTCATGTATTCCTCCCACGGTTAAACAAACCCCGATGACGGCAGTGCGGATCAGTTTAGAGTTGATCCTTTTTTTGAGCCGACATCACGGTCTTTGTTGCAAGGTCGCTGCTTGCAGACCTCACGAACAATGCAAATTCCTCATGCAAAAGTTAGTTCATTTTTGCCCCCGTCCGAAGACAGCAATTAGTCATATATATGGATGATCGTGCTATCTGCGGAGTGTATCGGGAACAGTGAAGTGACCGATTTGAGCCTTGGTTTGCACCACAGGGACATGTAGCCAAATGATGCATCATAAGCCAGTTACCCGGGCATTTTCGGCATTTTTGGCCATTGTTATCGATACCAAGCGCAATCCCAAGATGCCCTGAACTCCACTGTTGATGACTCCCGATCTGGTCAAGATAGCCCGAATCCGAGCGGTCGCGGCATGGATGATGATGTGTTCTGAGCCGCGCGCTGAAGGCCATGGCGCGACAGCGAAGCCAGCTATCGCGCAAGTATTAACGATGAGACAGTCGAATAGAACGATTCCGGCCAACCGCCCCGAAGCGCAAAAGGCCCCGGACCAGAACTGATCCGGGGCTGGATTTTGCGGCCGACAGCGCTGATGCCGATGTGGTCAGCCGCCAGTCGCGGCAGCCTCGGTACCGACCTCGCGCCAACGATGGCAGGCAACGCTGCGCAACTCGCCAGCCGGCTCGATCTCGGGGCGCTTTTCGGCGCAGACCGGGATGGCATAGGGACAGCGCGTTCGGAAGGCACAGCCCGAGGGCGGGTTGATCGGCGAGGGAATTTCCCCGCGCAATTCGGCGATCTCGCGTTTGCGCGCCAGCTTGGGGTCGGGCACCGGCACCGCCGTCAGCAGCGCCCGCGTATAGGGGTGCTTGGGATCGTTGTAGAGCTCTTCGCGCGGCGCGTATTCGATCATGCGCCCGAGATAGAGCACGACGATGCGGTCGCTGACATGGCGCACAACCGAAAGATCGTGGCTGATGAAGATCAGCGTCAGGTTAAACCGCTCCCTGAGTTCGGACAGCAGGTTGAGAATCTGCGCCTGGATGGAGACGTCGAGCGCCGAAACCGGCTCGTCGCACACGATCAGCCTGGGTTCGGTGATCAGCGCCCGGGCAATGCCGATGCGCTGGGCCTGGCCGCCGGAGAATTCGTGCGGATAGCGGTTGATCATCTCGGGCAGGAGGCCGACGGCCTCCATCATCTCGATAACCTTGGCACGGCGCTGCTTCTGGCTCATCTCGGGCATCAGGGTCCTCAGCGGATCCTCGATGATGCCGCCAACGGTCATGCGCGGATTGAGCGAAGCCAGCGGATCCTGGAAGATGATCTGCAGGTCGCGCCGGTGCTTGCGCATTTCGTCGGGCTTGAGGGTGGTCAGGTCCTGGCCGAGCCAGAGCACCTTGCCTTCCTCGGGCGTCAGCAACTGCAGAATGCAGCGCCCGAGCGTGGACTTGCCACAGCCGGACTCACCGACGATTCCGAGCGTTTCGCCTTCCATGACCTGGAACGAGATATTGCTGAGCGCCGTCAGGGTCAGCGGCTTTCTCAGAAAACCGCTGGCAATGCCGAACACTTTCGACACGTTCTGGACGTCGAGCATCGGGCCTTGGGCACTCATTGCGCGGCCTCCTTTTCGCTGAGCACGCCTTCATAGAAACAAGCGGCCCTGCGTTTTTCCCCACGCCTTGCCAGTTCCGGTCGCCGTTCGCGGCATTCCGGCAGCGCGAAGGCGCAACGCGGATGGAACGCACAGCCGCTCGGCAGGTGTTCGAGACTGGGCGGCAGGCCCTCGATCGGATTGAGCCTCTGACCGCTGGTCTCGACATGCGGCGTCGAATGCAAAAGCCCGAAGGTGTACGGGTGCTTGGGATCGTAGAACAGGTCGTCGACGACGCCGGTCTCGACGGCACGGCCGGCATACATCACCATCATCGTGTCGGCGAGCCCGGCGACAACGCCGAGATCATGAGTGATGAGCACAAGCGCGGTGCCGAAATCGGCGGTCAGCGACTTGAACAGTTCAAGCATCTGGGCCTGCACGGTGACGTCGAGCGCCGTGGTCGGCTCATCGGCGATCAGCACCTTGGGCTCGCACAAAAGCGCCATGGCGATCATGACTCGCTGGCGCATGCCACCGCTGAGCTCGTGCGGATAGGACCCTGCACGCCGGGCCGCTTCGGGGATGCCGACGCGGTCGAGCATTTCGGTGGCGTTCTTCCAGGCTGCGTTCTCGGATTGTCCACGATGGCGGACAAGCACTTCTGCAAGCTGCTTTCCGATCTTCAGGCTCGGATTGAGCGAGGTCATCGGATCCTGGAAGATCATGGCGATGTCGAGGCCACGGTGGCGGTCGAGCTCGGACGGCGACAGGGTCAGAAGATCCGTGCCGCCGAGCACGGCCTTGCCGCGCGCTCTGCCGTTGCGGGCCAGAAGGCCCATGATGGCCAGAAAGGCCTGGCTCTTTCCCGAGCCGGATTCGCCGACGACGGCGAGGGTCTCGCCCTGGCGGAGCGTGAAGCTCAGATCCTGCACGGCGCGCACATCGCCGTCGTGCAGCTCGAAGTCCACGTTCAGCCCGGACACTTCAAGTACATTGGTCATGGATCAACGATCCTTGGGGTCGAGCGCGTCCCTGAGACCGTCGCCGATATAGCTCAGGCACAAAAGGAGCGTGATGAGAACGACGGCCGGGAAGACCAGCAGCCAGGGCATGACCTCGGCCACGGGTGCGCCGTTGGAAATCAGCGTGCCCAGCGAGGTCAGCGGTTCCTGGACGCCGAGGCCGAGATAGCTCAGGAAGCTCTCGATGATGATGATCTCGGGCACCGTCAGGGTGGCGTAGATCACCACAGGGCCGGTCAGGTTCGGAACGATATGGCGCATGATGATGGTCATCGATCGCGCCCCGCCGGCCCGTGCCGCCTCAACGAATTCCTTTTCCTTGAGGGTCAGGGTCTGGCCGCGCACGATCCGGGCCATGGTCAGCCATTCCAGCGCCCCGATACCGACAAACAGCAGCACCGGCGACCGGCCGAAAATCACCACCAGGATGATGACGAACAGCATGTAGGGCAGCGCGTACATGATATCGACGAAGCGCATCATCAGCGCATCCACCCGGCCGCCGAAATAGCCGGCGACGGCGCCGTAGGTGACACCGATGACGACGGAGACGACGGTCGCCACGGCAGCCACCATCAGCGACATCTGCGTGCCCTGCAACAGCCGGGCGAACAGGTCGCGGCCGTTCTGGTCGCTGCCGAGATAGTGGCCCTGCTCGAAATTCGGCGGCTTGCGGATGGCGCCCCAATCGACGGTAGAGACGTCCCAGGGCAGCAGATACGGCCCGAAAATGGCGCCGATGACGATGATTGCCAGGAGCACCAGCGAAACCACGGCGGCCTTGTTGGCCATCAGGCGCCGAAGCGCGTCGTCGGTCAGCGACCGCCCCTTGGGCGCATCGAGACGTTCGAGCTGTTCGGCGTATTTGGTCAGCACGGCGTCTTTGCCAGTGAGGTCAGACATCAGCGATACCTCACTTTCGGGTCGAGCCAGGCATAGACGAGATCGACCAACAGGTTGAGCACAAGGATCAGCAGCACATAGAAGATCGTCGTACCGAGCACGAGGCCGTAATCGCGGTTGAGCGCGGCGTTGACGAAATAGCGTCCGATGCCAGGCAGGCCGAAGATGTTTTCAACCACCAGCGAGCCGGTCAGAAGATAGCTGAGACCCGGGCCGAGATAGGAAACCACCGGAACCAGCGCCGGCTTGACGGCGTGGCGCGCCAGCACCAGCCGTTCGCCAATACCCTTGGACTTGGCGGTGCGGATGTAGTTGGTCCCCAGCACCTCGATCATCGACCCGCGCATCAGGCGCGAGATGCGGGCGGCATGCGACCACGAGAGAACGATCACCGGAAGCACGAGTTGCAGCCAGTTGCCACTCCAGCCACCGGCGGGCAACCATTTGAGATAGACGCCGAAAAACAGCTGGAACAGGGCGCCCAGAAGGAAGTTCGGCACGATCACGCCGATCATGACGACCAAAACGAGGACATAGTCGGGCCACTTGTTCTGGTTCACCGCGGCGATGATGCCGGTGATGACGCCGACCGTCGTCGCCAGAACGAAGGCGATGGATCCAAGCATCAAGGTGAAGGGAAGACCGATGGCCAGAAGCTGGCTGACGGTGAAATCATAGGAGGACATGGACGGGCCGAAATCACCCTGAACCACGCCGCCGACATACATGAGGTATTGTTCCCACAACGGCTTGTCGAGATTGTAATAGGCAAGGACATTCTCGAGTACCGCAGGAGGCAAAGGGCGCTCCTGATCGAACGGTCCGCCCGGCGCCAGCCGGAGAATGAAGAAACAGACCGTGATCGCGATGAACGCAACCGGGATCGCCGACATGACGCGGCGCATCGCGTAGCTGAACATTCTACCGCTACTCCATAACTCAGCGGGACGCTCCGTGGAGCGCCCCGGCAAAGGCAAGAACCCGCGGCTTTGCCGCGGGTTCTGTGGGGTTGCTGACTACTCGGACTTGGACAGCCAGCGGGTACGGTGAATGTCCTTGGCGTTGTCTTCGAAGCCGGAAACCTTCGGCGAAACAACGTTCTTGGACGAGTAGTAGTAGATCGGCAGGCCGGCGACATCGGTCATCGCGATTTCTTCGGCCTGGCGGAGCACCTTGGCGCGCTCTGCCGGATCATTGATGTTGGCGCTCTCACGCAGGAGCTCGTCGAACTCGGGGCTGTTGTAGCGGCCATAATTGTACAGGATGTCGGAACGCAGCAGTTCCAGCATGTTGATGGCGTCGTTGTAGTCCATCAGCCAGCCGGCACGGCCAACGCCGTCGAAGTCGTTGTTCTGAAGCGCATCATAGTGGACTGCGACTTCGGAGTTGAACAGCTCGACCTTGACGTGCAGCGGCTCCCACATGGCCGAAATGGCCACGGCAACGCGCTGGTGGTTTTCGTTGGTGTTGTACTTGAGCTGCAGGTTGAGCGGATTGTCGGCGGAATAGCCGGCTGCTTCCATCATCTCGACGGCCTTGGCGACGCGATCGCCATAGGACAGATCAGCCCAGTCGGGACGGAACTCGTCGAAGTCGTAGTTGGCGGTGCCCGGCGGGACCCAGCCATAGGCCGGAATTTCGCCGGTGCCGAGGATGTCCGGCCCGATGACTTCGCGATTGACGGCCATGGACAGGGCAGTGCGCACTTCCGGCTTGGCCAGATCTTCATTGTTGTGATTGATCACGTAGTAATACAGACCGAGGAACGGCGCGACATGCGCTTCGCCCGGATACTGGCTCTCGAGCGTCGAGAACTGGTCGCCCGGGAAGTCGGTCAGGATGTCAAAATCGCCGGCACGATAGCGGTTGAACGCCGCCGAGATGTCGTCCATGGCGTAGTAGATGACTTCGTCGATCGAGACGTCGGCCTTGCCGTAGTAACTATCGGACTTTTCGGCCTTGATGTAGCTGTTCGGCACCCACTCGGTGATCTTGTACGGACCGTTGGTGACGATATTCTCGGGACGGATCCACTCTTCGCCGAGCTCTTCGACCTTGGCCTGCGGCACCGGATAGGCGGTGTAGTGGGTCAGGGCGTCGAGGAAGAACGGCGCGGGTGCGGCAAGGGTGAATTCGATCGTCTTGTCGTCGATCACCTTGATGCCGACATCGTCAGCCGTGCCTTCGCCGGTATTGTAGGCTTCGGCGCCGGCGATCAGGTACTGCAGATAGGCGTAGTCGGCAGCCATTTCCGGATTGAGCAGGCGCTTGAAGGCATACTCGAAATCGCCGGCCGTCACGGGGGTACCATCACTCCAGACCGCGTTGTCGCGGATGGTGAAGGTGTAGACCAGTCCGTCGTTGGACACGGTGTAGGATTCAGCCTGGCCGAGAATCGGGTTGGCACCGGCATCTTCGGTCATCAGACCTTCGAAGCTGTCACCAACAATGCGGTTTTCCCAGTCGCCCGAAACGCGATGCGGATCGATCGAGGCAGGTTCACCACCGTTGAACATGTGCAGCGTCGCCGCCGATACGCCGGCAAGCGCCGTAAGAGACATGGCCGTCGCGATCGAGGCCACCCCCAGCATTCTACCGAAATTCATTAGATTGCACTCCTGTATTGTTTCCACGCCTTGTAATGGACCGGCCTTGTCCCCCAAGACCGGTCAAGCGTTGCCGACATGTTTTCTGTCGGGCACATGGGGCGAGAGCTAATCACCCTCGAATGACCTTGGCAAGCGAGTTGGACATCAACACTTGCCGGCAAACACTCTTGACGTGGTGACACGAAGCTGCCGCCAATAAACCAAAGCGCTGCCGGAGTCATCAACTCCGGCAGCGCCATGATAATTTGTCTCGGGTGCTAGTCGCCGTTAAGGCTGGCGGCCATGTCGACGAGCCGTGCCATTTCCGCGCGGTAGCCGTTCTCGTCGGTACCGCGCGCGCTGCGCGCCAGCGTCGCCACATTTGCCCAGTCCCAATTGGCAAGCGCCGGATTGTCCCTCAGCTTCTGGCCGAAAGCGGCGACAGCGGTGGCAAAGCGTGCCGAAGCCGGCGCATCCTCTATGCTTTCGAGCGCCGATGCGGAAAGGACCGGCTGTGTCATCAGTCGGCTTTCCTCAACGCTGCCTGGCTTGTAGCGCAGCTTGACGAATGCGATCTCGTCGGCATCGCCAGCCTTGGCTGACGAAGTGTCATCGCCATAGCGCAGCGAATCATTGAGCACCGCATCCGAGCCGACCGGCGTGATCTCGTACAGTGCCGTCACGGCGTGTCCGGAGCCGATATCGCCGGCATCGACCGCATCATTGTTGAAGTCCTCGGAATTGAGCGCCCGGGTCTCATAGCCGATCAGCCGGTATTCGGCGATCGCGGCCGGGTTGAATTCGACCTGGATCTTGACGTCGCGGGCGATGGTGACGAGCGCGGCGCCGACCTCGTCGGCCAGAACCTTTCGCGCCTCGGCGAAGCTGTCGATATAGGCAGCGGTGCCGTTGCCGTTCTGGGCCAGGGCCTGCATAGTCGCATCGTCGAGATTGCCCGAACCGAAGCCGAGAATGGAAAGAAAGATGCCGCTGTCGCGCTTCCTGGCGATGAAGCGTTCGAGTGCATCCGGATCGTCGATGCCGACATTGAAGTCGCCGTCGGTGGCAAGGATCACCCGGTTGGTGCCATTGGCGGTGCGGGCTTCGGCCGCAAGTTCATAGGCCAGTTCGATCCCGGCGGCACCAGCGGTCGAACCACCCGGCGTCAGATCATTGAGCGCTGATCGGATTTTCACCTTGTCGCTGGCCGGCGTCGGGTCGAGCACGATTCCCGCCGAACCTGCATAGGCAACGATAGCCACTGTATCCGCATCGTTGAGTTGGCCGAGCAGGACCTCGAAGCTCTTTTTCAACAGCGGCAGCTTGTCCGGCGCATCCATCGACCCCGAAGTGTCGATGAGGAAGACGATATTGGCCGGCGGCCGGTCTTCGGACAGCAGGCGATAGCCCTGGATGCCGATTCGCAGCAATTGCGTGCCATCCTTCCACGGCGTCGGAAAGACCGAGGTGTGGAGTGCAAAGGGCGTATCGATGCTGTCGGGACCATCGTAGCCATAGTCGAAGTAATTGATCATCTCCTCGACACGGACGGCGTCGGCCTGCGGCAGCGCGCCTTCGAGCAGCATGCGCCGCACATAGGAATAGGCGGCCGTGTCGACATCGACCGAGAAGGTCGAGACCGGCTGTTGGCTGACCGTCAGGGTGCGCCCGTCCTCGAAACCGGCAAAAACATCGCCTTCACCCGGCGCGTACATGCCGCCGCCCATCTTGGCAAAGCCCGGCGCCGGCGCCATGGCGACGCTCATCATCTGCCGCGTCATGACCGGCGCGGCTTCGGCCATCACCATTTCCCCGACGAGCACGTCATCGGCCAATGAGCTCATCACCGCGGCATCGCGCGGATCCGAGACACGGCCGACAAACACCAGGGCGCCGGATGCGCGGTCGGCGATGGCGAACAGGAATGGCCGGTCGACGCGGATTTCGCGCGGTTCGACCTGAGCCATGCTGGCCCCGGCAAGCATCTCGATCGCAGTGGCAGCGGCGGCTTCGGTGCCGGCCTCGTTCACCTCGATCAGCGCCTTGTGCTGAGCCTGGGAAATGAAAAGCGGCACCGTGTCGTCGACAGTGATGCCAGTGAAATTGGCCGTGCTCGGATCGAACGGTTGGTGCAGCCCCATCGCCTTGAGGGCCGGGATCAACCCCGTACCATACTCGAACGAGAATTTCGGCAAGCTCAGGTGGATGCTTTCCGGTGCAACCGCATCGAGCAGATCGGCAAGTGAAGCATATTCGGAAGCCGACAGCGAAAGCGGCACATTGCCCGCCCCGCCCCAGGCCTTGGGAATCGCGATGATCATCTCGAGCCTGCCGCCGGCATAGGGCAGCGCCAGGACAGTGTAGGTGCCCATGTCGAGCGTGCGCAGCGACATTGTCTGGCGCATCATCGGCACCCTGACGATATCGGCCGCGCTCATGTGGAAGGCGCCCTCGCGGGTCGCGCCGGGGTCGAACTGGCTTTGCCAGCCCGCCTTGAAATGGATGGCATTGACAAGAACCGCAACCGAGGCCGGATCGAGCTCGCTCAGGATATTGTCGATTCTGCCATTGGTCTTGGCCCTGACCCAGGCATTGACCTCGGCCAAACCGGAACCGGCAAAAAGCTCGGCATCGAAGCCGGCCGCCAGAACGTCGCGATACTCAGTGCTGACCAGATCGCCGGGCGCGGTGACGTGCAATGCATTGGCAATGGCGATGGCTGCATCCTCATCCGAAGTGCGCTTCATCACCAGGTCGGCGAGCCTGAGATTGACGGCGCCGATCTTGTCCGGCAACCAGCCGATCCTGAGCGTGTCGGCCATCTCGGTGGCGGTCGACCCACGCGCGCCGGCATAGGCCATGGTGAGGGCGGTGCCGATCGAGAACGGCGAAACAACGAGATTGCCGTGCGTATCGGTCGCGAGTGCGTCGAACAGCGCAACCCCGTCCTCGTTATAGGCCTCGGCAAGCCGGCCGGTTTCCTCGTCCGCCTCGGCCACAGCGGGCAGGACGGCAAATCCGGTCAGCATCGCGCCTAAAGCGGCAGGCAGCACGATGGTTCTGCGCAACAGATGTGTGATTGGTGTCATGAAACGGCTCCCTCTTGCCCCCGCTTCAATCGACCCCGGCACGCGGCACACGTCGCCGGCCCGATTTCGAGACGCAAGGCTAGAAACGGAACCCGCCGGAATTAAGGTGCGCTCCGGGCCGCGCCATGGTGCTGACACGGCCAAAATGTGACGCCGCCACCTCGCACCTGGCAAGATGGCGGCGCAATTTCTGTTTGTTCGGCAAAGGCGAAGGTCTTCGCGGCCTAGGCGTCGACGCCACCCCAGATCGCTTCGGCGGTCTTCACCACCAGTTCCAGCTTGCGCTTCTGGTCGTCCTCGGTGATGGCATTGCCTTCCTCGGTCGACGCGAAGCCGCACTGCGGCGCAATGCCGAGCTGGTCGAGATCGGCGTATTTGCTCGCCTCGTCGAACTTGCGCTTGAGATCGTCGATGTCTTCGAGTTCGGCGGTCTTGGTGGTGATGAAGCCGGGCAGCACGCGCTTCTTGCCCTTGGGCAAAAGCCGCAGGGGTTCGAGGCCACCGGCACGATCCGAGTCGTATTCCATGAAATAGATATCGACATCGGTCTGGTTGAACACGGCATCCGCCGCCGGGTCGAAGCCGCCTTCTGCCACCCAGGTCGACTTGAAGTTGCCGCGGCACATATGCATGCCGATCAGCATGTCGTCGGGCCGGTCGGCGATGGCATCATGCATCATCTCGGCATAGCGCGAGATCAGCCAGTCCGGATCCTCGCCCTTTTCCTTGCGCTCGGCGCGGATCTTGGGGTCGCACAGATATACAAAGAAGATGTCGTCCATCTGCAGGTAGCGGCAGCCGGCGGCATAGAAGGCCTCAACGGCGTTCTTGTAGGTCGCGGTGATGTCGGCGAAATAGGCCTCGGCGTCGTTCTTGTACGCGGCCACCCCAATGTCGTCCTGGGCGATGCGGAAATGGATGGCGCTCGGGCCGGGAATGGAGATCTTCGGCGTCACCTTGGTGTTGGCGGCGACGAACTTGTAGTGCTCGAGCATCGGATGGTCGGCCGGGAAGCCGAGCCTATCATTGATCACCGGCACGTCCGCTGCGGTGGTGACGCCGTGGAACTGGATGCCACCGCTCTCCCGGCGTTCGATATCGAGACCATTGAGCATGCCCATGAAATCGAAATGCCACCAGGCGCGGCGAAACTCGCCGTCGGTGACGGCCAAAAGGCCGGCGTCTTCCTGCATCTTGATGACGTTTCGGATCGCCTCGTCCTCGACGGCGTGAAGCTCCTCGGCGGACATGGTCTTGTCCTCGAAATGCGCCTTGCGCGCCGTCTTGATGGCATCGGGCCGCAGGAAACTGCCGACCACGTCGGCGCGGAATGGGGGTGTGGGCTTGCTCATCGCGGCAGATCCTTTTTCGGAAATGGAAATGCCCGCCGGGCGGGTGAGGCCGCGGCGTGGCTGTATCGAGTGCGGCGGGGTGGGCCTTCAAGCCTCCAGCCCCGCCGACAGACGTGAGGGACGTCGCCCCGCCGCACCCAGCGGCGAGGCATCGTGTCCGCTACATGCCGGATTCGGCGGCCATCGCGGCCTGGGCAGCGGCGTAGAGCGCCGTACCGTCATTGCCGGCAGAGTCCATGTCGCTGACCCACTTGTCGATCGTCGGCTGGGCGGCGGCCTTCCAGCGGGCGGTTTCTTCCTCGTCGAGCGTGACGACGCTGTTGCCCATGTCCTCAGCCATCTTCAGGCCGCCGGCATCGCCCGCATCCATGACACGGCCGAACTCGCGCGACACCTCAAGGCCGGAATTGGCGTCGATGATCGCCTTCAGGTCGTCAGGCAGCCGGCTGTAGCTGTCCTTGTTCATGACGAAACCGAAGGTCTGGGTGTAAAGCCCGTTGTCGCCGGAAAAGCCGGTGTGGTTGTGCACCAGTTCCGAGGACTTGACCGCCGGGGTGACTTCCCACGGAATGGTCGTGCCGTCGATGACGCCCTTGGACAGGGCTTCGGACACGGCCGGCACCGGCATGCCGACAGGCTCGGCGCCGAGCTGGGCCAGCATGTCGGAAATGATGCGCGAGCCGCCACGGATCTTCATGCCCTTCAAATCCTCGAGCGAGGTCACCGGATTCCGCGTGTGGAAGATGCCGGGGCCATGGGTGTGCAGCGCGATGATGTGAACGGAGTCGAACTCCTCGGCCGAGTTGGCCATCACGTAGTTGTAGAAGGCTGCCGAGGTCTCTTCGGCGCTCGTCGACATCAGGAACGGCAGCTCGAACGCTTCCGACTTCGGGAAGCGGCCCGGCGTATAGCCGAGAACCGTCCAGATCAGGTCGACGACGCCGTCTTCGGCCTGCGAGAACAGCTGCGGCGGCGCGCCACCAAGCTGCATCGCCGGATAGAGCTCGACCTTTATGCGGCCATCGGATTCTTCCATGACCTTGTTGGCCCAGGGCTCGAGCGCCTTGGCCGGGATGGTTGCCTGTGGCGGCAGCATCTGGTGAAGGCGCAGGGTCACGTCCTGAGCCATCGCGGGGGTCAGAAGCGCCAGCGCAGCTGCAGCCCCGATCACGAGTGATTTCAATTTCATACGGTATCCTCCCGTTTTGAGCCGATGCGGCTCCAGACTTGTTTCCGTCGCGTGCCCGGACCGGAAAACCGGCACCCACTTTTCCCGGACACGATCCAGGTTCCTCGTTTTGCCTCGTCGGACCAGCGCACCAGTATGCCGGCTCGACGGTGCGGTTCGTCTTCGTCCTAGAACAGCATCCACACCAGCCACAGCGTGATGGGTGGGAAAGCGACCAGGATGATGGTGCGGACGATGTCGCTGACCACGAAGGGCAGCACGCCGCGATAGGTCTCCGTCATGCGTGTTCCCGGAGACATGGAATTGATGATGAACAAGTTCATGCCGACCGGCGGCGTGATCAGGCCGACTTCGACAACGATGAGCACCAGCACGCCGAACCAGATGGAGAAATTGTCCGGGCTCATGCCGAAATCGAGACCGAGCATGATTGGATAAATGATCGGCACGGTCAGAAGGATCATCGACAGCGAATCCATCACGCAGCCCATGATCAGGTAGAAGACGAGCACGATAGCCATCACCACCCAGGGATTGAGCCCCTGCTCGGCCACCCAGACTGCGGCGAACTGCGGCATTTGGGAAAGGGCGAGAAAGGCATTGAGCGCGGCGGCGCCGAGAACGATCAGGAAGATCATGGCCGTCGAGGTTGCGGTGGCCAGGAGCGCGCCGATGACCTTGTCGAAGCTCAGATTGCCCGTCGACAGGGCAATCAGCCCGGTGCCCGCAGCACCGACGGCGGCGGCCTCGGTCGGAGTGAAGATGCCGGTGTAGATACCCCCGATCACCACGACGAAGATGGTGATGACCGGCCAGATCGACAAAAGCTCGCGAAGGCGCTTGGCGTAGGGCACGCGTTTCTGCGTGCCGCCGCCCTCCGGCCACAAACGCACATAGATGCCGGAGGCGATCATGTAGCCGATTGCAGCGAGAATGCCCGGGATGAAGGCGGCCATGAACAGCTTTGCGATGTTCTGCTCGGTCATGATGGCCAGAATCACCAGAATGATCGAGGGCGGAATGAGAATACCGAGCGTGCCGCCGGCAGCGATGGCACCGGTGGCCAGGGCATCTGAATAGCCGAAGCGCTTGAGCTCGGGCAGGGCAACCTTGCCCATCGTCGCTGCCGTCGCCAGCGACGAGCCGCAGATGGCGCCGAACCCGGCGCTGGCGCCGATCGCGGCCATCGCCATGCCGCCTTTCCTGTGACCGAGCCAGGAGGCGGCGGCGCGGAACAGCCCGGCGCTCAAACCTCCGAGGGTGGCGAACTGCCCCATCAGCAGGAACAGCGGAACCACCGACAGGGATTCGCTGGCATAGGTCGAATAGGTCAAGTTCTTGAACTGCGCCAGAACCGGATTGAAATTGCCGATGATCAGATAGGTGCCACCGATGCCGATTGTCAGCATCGCCAGCCCGATCGGCACGCGCAAAAAGATCAGCAAAAGGACGAGCGGGAATCCGAGAAGTCCCAGAACCAGGGGGGTCAAATCTCGCCTCCGGTCTTGTGCGGTTCGCGCTTGCCGGCAAGCGCATACGTCATCGAGCGTCCGAGCACAAACGTCGACACGGGAATGAGGATGACGGCGCCGATCATGCAAACCGCATAGGCCCAGCCGAGCGGCAGGCCGAGCAGAATGGTGGTTTCGTGGTAGCGGAACTTGTCGAGCATGCCGAACCACAGCCGCCAGGCGATGAACACCGCGGCTACAAGCATCATCAGGTCAGTGATCACCAGGATCCAGGCATTGAACCGCGGACCGAGAAAATCGGTGAAAATCGAGACCAGGGCATGGCCACGCTCGAAATGGGCCCAGGGGATGAAGCAGAAGGCAGCAAAGCCCATGCCGATGCCGACAAGCTCGTAGTCGCCCATGATCGGCTTGAGCCCGGCCCAGATGAAGGCGCGCCCAATGATGGAAGCGATGACGATCGTGATCATCGCCAGAAGCGCGATGCCGCCGGCCACGGCGGTCCATTTCGCCAGGCCGTAGGTAAACCGCTCCAGACGAGAGCCATCCTGAAACACCGAAGTCCTCCCCTGTTCCCCTGCCGGTCGCCCCCAGACGACGACATGCTTTCCGACTCCGGGCCGCGCGACACGGCGCCCAGCCAAGTCTGCCATCATGTCACAGGCATTAAAGGGGCTTGCCCGGCCTGTGTAAAATGACAACTCACCGCGTTCTCATAACCATGAAATTATCCTACGCGCGCGAACGTCCCGGTTTTGACGTGGTTCGACCTCAATTGGATAACCAGAGGCCACTTTTCCTGCGGCAAGTCATACTGTGGGCCAAACCCGCTATCAATGTTATACACGATAACTAATAGCACAAGCGGCGATCGCCATGGTTCCGGCGACAGGCAGAAGAACATGAGCAAACCGGAGGCACCAGCAGAACCCGAAACCGAACTGCATGCCGATGCCACGGCGCGCATTGTCGGCTACCGTCTGCGGCGGGCCCAGATCAGTGTTTTCCAACGCTTCACCTCGGTGTTCGAAGCAATGCATTTGCGGCCGGCCGAGTACACCATGCTGGTACTGATCGCCGACAATCCCGGTCACAAGCAGACCGACATCGCCGACGCTCTTGATATCAAGCACGCCAATTTCGTCACCCTGGTGCAGGAATTCGAAGCGCGCGGGCTGATCGAGCGCCGGCCGGCATTGAGCGACCGCCGCATCAAGGCCCTGTACCTGACCGACAAAGGCGAGGACTTTCTCGCCAGGGCGCGTGTCCTGCACGACGGGATGGAACGCGAACTGATCGACCGCCTCGGCGGCATCGAGGCCCGAGATACCCTGGTGCAATTGCTGCAGCGGTTGGCCTGAACCAGCGGCGTCAGGCGCTAGCGGAAATTCGGCTCGCGCTTTTCGAGGAAGGCGCGCAACCCTTCTTCGGCATCCGGGCCCGTCAGGCTCAGCGCAGCCGCGAGGCTTTCGGCGTAAAGCCCGCCTTCGGGCGGCAGGGCACCGATCTGGGCGATAGCCTGGATGATGAAGGTGTTGATCGTCGGCGAATTGCGGGCGACGCGCTCGGCCAGTTCGAACGCCTTTTCGAGCGCTTTGCCTTCTGGCACGACATAATGGGCGAGCCCGAGCCGTTCGCCCTCTTCACCCGAATAGATCCGTCCGGTCAGCATCATCTCGGTCAGCCGGTCCGGGCCGATCAGGCGCGAGATACGCACCGAACCGCCGCCGCCGACAAAGATGCCCCTGAGACCTTCCGGCATCTGGAAGCGCGTCGTCACTTCGGCAATACGGACGTGACAGGCGGCGGCGAATTCGAGACCGCCCCCCATGACCGCCCCGTCCATGGCGGCAATCACCGGGATCGTCGAATGCTGCACCATGGCCATGACGCGGTGCCAGTTGCGCGAATGGGCCATGACATCAAGCGGTTCGCGCTTGACCTGCTCGCCGAGATCGAGACCTGAGGAGAAATGGCCGCCGGCGCCGGAGACAACGATGGCGCGGGCGCTCTTGGGCACATCGGAAAAGAACCTGCCGAGCGCAGCGATGCTCGCATCGTTGAGAGCATTGCGCTTGTCCGGCCGGTTGAGCAGCAGGTGAACGATCCGGTCCTTCTCGGTGATTTCGAGCACCGTTGTGTCGTCAGCCATCATCGTTTCCCTTTTCAGTTCTCGAGTGCCTGCCGGACCTTTTCCGGCAACGGTGCGGAGGTGATGCCGCCTTCATTGTCGCTGACGGTCCAGACCCGCTTTTCGAACGCCTCGACCGTCACCTCGCCATCGCGCATGATGGTGTGGGTGACCGAGAAGCTGGCGCGGCCCAGTTCGGTGATCTCGGAGCGGATCTCGATGCGGTCCCCGTAGCGGTTTGGCTTGAGAAATTTCGCGCCGGTATCGACCATCGGAATGCCGGTGCTGCCGAATTCGGCGAGCCAGGCGCGCTTGTGCATGCCGAGTGCCGCCGAGATCAGCGCGGCGGTGGCGTTGTCGCAAAAGCGGAAATAATTGGGGTAATAGACGATCCCCGCCGGATCGCAATCGCCGAACTGGATGTCGACACGCATGGTATTGGTGAACATGGCAGCCTCCTATTTCGGCGGCAGGCGCAGGGCGCCGTCGAGCCGCACCACTTCGCCGTTGAGATAATCATTGCGGGCCATGGCCAGGACCATGTCGGCAAATTCCTCCGGCTTGCCGAGACGTGCCGGATTGGGGATCGAGGCACCCAGCGTCTCCTGGGATTCTTGCGGCAATTCCTCGAGCAGCGGCGTCAGGAACAGTCCCGGTGCAATGGTCAGAACGCGGATACCGAAACGGGCGAACTCGCGTGCCGCCGGCAGGGTCAGGGAGACGATGCCGCCTTTGGAGGCGGCATAGGCCGCCTGGCCGATCTGCCCCTCGAAAGCCGCGGCGGAGGCGGTCGAGATGATGACGCCGCGCTGGCCGTTCCCGTCCGGCGCGTTCTCGGCCATGGCGGCGGCGACAAGCCGCATCATGTTGAACGTGCCGATGAGATTGATGCGGATGACGTTTTCGAAAGCGTCGAGCGGCATCGGGCCATCACGGCCGACAATGCGCGCCGCCGTGCCGATGCCGGCGCAATTGACAAGGATCGACGGCCGGTTCCAGATCGTGGCCTCGTTCACCGCCTGGCTGGCGGAAATCTCGTCGGAAATATCGCAGGCAAAGAACCTGCCGTCGATCTCGTCGGCAACCTGTTGCCCCTTGACCATGTCGCGGTCGATGACCCCGACGTGTGCGCCGGCGGTCGCCAGCGCCCGTGCCGTTGCCGCGCCGAGCCCGGATCCACCGCCGGTGACATAGGCCGTCCTGCCCGAAATCTCCATCATCTGGCCTCTTCGTTCTCGATCAGCATGGCAATGCCCTGGCCTCCGCCGATACAGGCCGAGGATATGCCGAAACGCTTGCCGGAACGTTTGAGCTGGTTGGTCAGGGTCAGCGTCAGGCGGATACCGGTGGCGCCGAGCGGATGGCCGATGGCAATGGCGCCGCCATTGACGTTGAGCTTTTTCTCGTCGAGCCCGAGTTCGTCGACACAGGCCAGCACCTGCGCCCCGAAGGCCTCGTTGATCTCGATGAAATCGATCTCGGCAAGGCTCTTTCCGGTCAGTGCCAGCAGTTCGCGGATCGCCGGCACCGGGCCGATGCCCATGTATTGCGGCTGAACACCGACGGCAACGCTGGCATGGATGCGTGCCAGCGGCTTGAGACCGTTGTCACCAAGATAGGAGGCCGAGGCGACAAGCACCGCCCCGGCACCATCGACGATGGCGGAGGAATTGCCACCGGTCTGGACGCCGCCAAAGGCGGGCTTGAGCCGTGACAGCACCTCATAGGGCGAAGGCCTGATATGGCTGTCGGTATCGACGGCCTCGACGCCGCGCGGCAGTCGGATGCCGCGCGGGCCCATGCCGGCGACCTCGAAGCTTTCGGAAACGACCGGCACGATCTCCTCGGCGAGCAAGCCGGTATCGCGGGCGGCGATGGCGCGGCCAAAGCTTTGCTCGGCGAAGCGGTCGACCCGTTCGCGTGGGATGTCATATCGTTTGGCCAAGTTCTCGGCCGTGTCGCCCATTGTGACATCGCCGGCCGGATCATAGAGCGCCTCCCAGAGGAAATCCTTGAACTCGGTCTGGCCCATCGAGAAGCCGTTGCGATGGGTGTAGGCGGCAATCGGATTGCGGCTCATCGACTCCGCCCCGGCGCCGAGAGCGAGATCGACGCGGCCGAGCGCAACCATGTCGGCGGCCTGGGCGATGACCTCGATGCCAGTGCCGCAGATGCGCTGCACCAGATGGGCCGGGGCCTCGACGTCGGCGCCGGCATAGATGCCGATATGGCGCGGCGTCATATAGGCGTCGAACGAGGCCTGGGCCATCGAGCCGACCACCGTCGCGCCGATATCGGCAGCGGTGACACCGGTCTTCCCGATGGCGGCGCGGGCCGCCTTGATGCCCAGATCGATTGGCGAAACCTTGGCGAAGGCGCCACGATAGTCGACGAAGGGCGTACGGGCGCCGCCGATCAGATAGGCATCATCAAAGATCAGGCGAAGGGCTTTGCTCATCAGGTCAGGCTTTCTGGCGCGGAAGAATGAAGATGTCGGGGCCGGGCGTGTCGGCATAAAGCGCCTCGACCATCTCGCCCCGCGCACCATGCACGGCACGCTGGTTTATCGAACCCTTGTCGGTGACTTCGCCCTTGTCGATGTCGGGCGGGCTCGCCATCAGCACGGCCCGCGCCACGTGGTTGGAACTGCCGGTGGCATGGCTCGCCAAAAGCTTCAGCCCGTCCTCGAAGGTCTTGCGGATCTTGGGATGGCTGACGATGGTTTCAGGGTCGCTGTCCTCGGGCAGTTCGGCGTGTCGGGCGCAGACCGCAAGATCGGGGAAGATCATGGCACCGAGGTAGTTGCGGTCGAGACCGGTCAGCACAACGTCGCGGATGAAGGGCGCACAGGCGGCGATGACCGAGGTGCGAACCCCGGCCATGTTGACCCATGTGCCAGTCGAAAGCTTGAAATCCTCGGAAACCCGACCGTCGAATACGAAGCCCTTGTTGACGTCGTCGGGATCGACGAAGCGCAGGGCATCGCCGATCTTGTAGAAACCCTCTTCGTCGAAACCCGCCTTGGTCAGCAGCGGCTCGCGCCAGTAGCCGGGCGTGACATTGGGGCCTTTCAGGCGCAGTTCGAGCTTGTCGATATTGGGCACCAGCTTGATCTCGAGCCCCGGTGCCGGCAGGCCGACATGGCCAGCCTGCTCGACGGGCCAGGTCGTGGTGAAGGCAAAGGGCGCCGTTTCGGTCGAGCCGTAGCCTGTGATGATCAGGATCGGCTGGCCGAGCTCGGCCCGGGCCATGCGTTCGAGCCCGTCGAAAACATGCTGGGAAAGGCTGGCGCCGGCATACTGCAAAAGTTTCAGGCGCGAGAAGAACGCGGTGCGCAGTTCCGCGTCCGCATCGAGCGCGGCGACGAGGAACTCGTAGGCCTTGGGTACATTGGTGAAATAGGTCGGGCGCACGTCCTTGAGATTGCGCACCGTGCGCTCGAACAGGGCCGGCGTCGGCTTGCCGTCGTCGATATAGAACGAGCCACCATTGTAGATGGCGATGCCGGTATTGTGCGAGCCGCCGGCGACGTGATTCCACGGCATCCAGTCGAGCAGGACCGGCGGCTCGTCCTCGAAAAAGGCCATGGCCGCGCGGATCATTTCCTGGTTGCAGGCCATCATCCTGTTGGTGGTGATGACGCCCTTGGGGCTGCCTGTCGATCCGGAGGTGAACAGGAACTTGGCGATGGTGTCGGGCGTGATTGCGTCGTGCGCAGCGGCGACCTTGTCGGTCACCGGCGTTTGGAGCAGGTCGCTGAACATGCGGTGGCGGCGCTTTTCCGGCGGATTGGAGCGCACGATCACCGGCACGTCGTGGTCGAAAGCGGCATCCATGGCCTTTTCGAACTGGCGGCCGTCGCTCGCATAGATCATGCCCGGCGTCAGCTGGCCGGCGACATATTTGAGCTTGCCGAAATCGGTCGAGATCAGCGAATAGGCCGGCGAGATCGGCGAATAGGGAATGCCGACCCAGATCGCCGCCATGCCCAGAAGGAAGTGCTCGATCTCGTTGCCGGAAATGATGATGAGCGGGCGTTCGGGACTGAGGCCGGCATCGAGCAATGCCGCGCCAAGCGGCTTGATGGCGTCGAGCACCTGCCGATAGGTCATCCGGCGCCAGTCGACGCCATTGCGGTCGGCGATCAGCATGGCGTCGGGCGTTTTTTCGGCCCAGGCTTGGAGCGCATCGACGATCGAGCGCGGATAAGTCCCGAGTGCCTGATCCGGCCGGACGATAGCGCTGCCATCGCCGCGCGCCTCGACCTTTGCCGTGAAGTGTCCAAGCCGCACCGGCCGGAACTGGGTCCCCGCAGCATTCATGATAGCCCCTCCCGTCAATATTGTTATGCAACATAACTATTCTGATCGCAAGGGGGGAGATACAGATCGGATGCAGGCCGGATTCACGGTTTGGCGATGGCGCAATGGCAACTGGATTCCGGCCTGCGCCGGAATGGCGGGGGCGCAAAATGCAAAATCCGCGCCCTTTCTCAGGCGTCAACTCGGCGAAAGCAGGGGTCCGGAATACGTGCCAGTCGTTAGCCCTGCGCCGTCCCGCGATATCCGATGTCGATCGTGGCATTGCCTTCGGTCAGGCGCGAAACGCAGGCGCACATGCGCCTGTCGTGCCGTTTTTCCTCGCTGCTGAGAAAGACATCGCGATGATCGATCTCGCCCTCGTGCGCGACGATATCGACGACACAGAGCCCGCATTCACCGCGCTGGCAATCGTAGATCATGTCGACGCCGGCACCGATCAGCGCTTCCAGCAGCGTCTGGTCGGGCCTGACCTCGACATGGGTGCCGCGGTTGAGGATATCGACCGAAAAGCTCTTCTCGGCGTGACGCCCGCTATCGCCGAACACCTCGTAGCGCAGTCGGCTGACCGGTCGCCCCGTGTCGGCCCAGGCCGCCTTGGCCGCTTCCAGCATGCCGAGCGGACCACACAGATAGACCTCGCCATCCTCGGGTAGCGCCGCGAATTCGGCGGCAAGATCGATGCTGCCGCCTTCGCTTTCGTCACGCAGATCGAGCCTGTCACCGAGTAGCGTCTGGAGTTCATCGGCGAAGGCCATCAGCCCGCGCGAGCGCGCGCCGTAGACCAGACGCAGCGGCGCTGCGCGCGCCGCCAAAGCCTTGGCCATGCCATAGATCGGGGTGATGCCGATGCCGCCGGCGATGAGCAGGTAATGCCCGGCACGCCAGCTGAGTTCGAAGCGGTTCTCCGGCAGCGTCAGCCGCACCGGCTGCCCCTTTTCCAACCCCCACATGAAGCGCGACCCGCCCCGGCTCTGCGGATGCAGCTTGACCGCGACGACGAGATGGCCGGACTCCGCCGGAATAGCGGTATAGGTGCGGATCGCCGGCGCGCCACCGATCTCAACGCGGACATTGATATGCGAGCCGGGATCGAAGCGCGGCACGCTGCCGTCAACTGCAAAGCTCACGAGACGGACATCGTCGGCGATCTGTTTTGTCTCGGCGACTTTTGCATCGCGCCATTCGATACGATTGCGCATTCTCGTCTCCCCTACTTCACAACCAGCGTCAGCGCCGGCACGCGCGGGATCAGGCTCGGGTCCTCGTCGAGGACGAATTCGAGATTCTGACGCGCCAGCCGTGCATGTTCGCGGGCGATGGCCTCGGCCCGCGCCCCCTCGCGGTTCTCGATGGCATCGACAATGGCCCGGTGCTGTGCCTGTGCCCCGTATAGCGAGCGCCTGAAGGCCCGGACCCCGGACTGCTTGTCCAGAAAGGCGCTCGGCGAGGCAAAGGGCATGCGCGCCATGCGCTCGATCTCGCGATAGACCACCTCGCTCGCCAGCCCCCACAGCATCTCGTGGAAGGCGGCGTTGAGTTCGACATAGCGGTCGAAATCCATTTCTTCCTCGGAGCCACGCATCGCCGTGTCGATCTCGGTCAACAGCCAGCGCAGCTCCTTGAGCCGCGCCGCATCGACACCGCGTTCGGCGGCAAAGCGCGCCGCCGTGCCCTCGAGCACACCACACAGCTCGATGGCGTCGATGACCTCGGCGCGGGAAAAGCTCCTGACGGCATAGCCACCCGACGCCAGCGCCTCGACCAGGCCTTCCTGGCTCAATTGCGCCAGCGCCGCCCGCAACGGCGTCCGCGAAAGACCGAGCCTTTCGGACAGCGCCACTTCCTGCAGCCGCGTTCCGGGCGCCAGCTCGCCGGAAATGATGAGGTCGCGCACCCCCATCTCCGCCCGATGGGTCAGCGACACGCGATCTCCGTTCATTGCGCGGCCTGCCTGACGACATCTTCCTCGTTTATCATGCGGTCGATGAGCTTGCGCGCCCACATCGAGCCGGCATCGATGTTGAGGTTGTAGATGACGTGATCGGGATTGGCGTCGATGGCCTTCTGCTGGGCCTCGAGAATGCGTTCGTCCTCGCCGAACACCCCCGACACCCCCTCGCGCAACCGCGTTGTCCAGCTCTGGTCGTCGATATGGTGGTTGCGGGCGAAGGCCCAGAAATAGTGCGAGGTCTTGTTGGTCTCCGGCGTCATGGTGTTGAGCACATAGCCGTTGACGCCCTTGGAGCGATCGCCCTCAGGCGCGCCGGTGCCAGTCGGGGCAACGCCGACATCGATGCAGATTGTCGAGGGCGCCTCGAAATTGATGATCTGCCAGCGGTCGACATGCTCCTTCTGCCCCAGCTGCATCTCCCAGAAGGGCGGCGCGTCGATATCGATCATCCAGCGAGTGATCGTGGCGGTGGTGTCGGTATGGGTTGCTTCGAACGGCGCCTCGGCGACGGCGCGCTGGCCGATGGACGAACCGTGGACATAGGTTTCATGGGTCAGGTCCATCAGGTTGTCGATGACGAGGCGATAGTCGCATTTGGCGTGGATATACTTGCCGTCGGCAGCCCAGTCGGGATCATCGATCCAGTGCATGTCTGGCACCAGCGCCGGATCGGCCAGGGCCGGGTCGCCGGGCCAGATCCAGATGAAACGATGCTTTTCAACGATCGGATAGGATTTGACGCAGGCCGACGGATTGATGGTGTCCTGCGATGGCATGTATACACAGCGGCCGGCATCGTCGAACTCGAGACCGTGATAGCCGCAAATGACATTGTCGCCGTGCAGCTCGCCCATCGACAGCGGCAGCAACCGGTGCCAGCAGGCATCGGCCAGCGCCACGGCGCTGCCATCCTGCTTTCGGTACAAAACCACCGGTTTTTCGCAGATCATGCGCGGCATGAGCTTGCGCGTCACCTCGACATCCCAGGCAGCAGCATACCAAGCGTTGAGCGGATAACCCCGTTCCTTCATCGTGAATACCTCCCCTTATTCGCCATTCCTTATATAGCATTGTATACATTCTGAGAAGAGACTAGTTATGCGCCATAAGCTCTTCGCTGCTGGCGACCGGGCCGGAGTCACTGATGCGCGGGCGAACTGGCCCCGAGGCGCACCCGGCGGGCTTGCCCGCGACCGACCGGTCGGCACTCTCCCGATGCAGGAAGTGGATGACGTCGCCGCACCTGCCGTCAGGATGGAATAAACTCCAGAGACGGCGATGAACGCTCAGCTTCAGGCCGTGCTTGCGGCATCCAAACCTGCCTCGAGCGCAACTATGTCGCCGCCTGTCTGTTCGGATTGGCGGTCGGCGGCGGCCTTATATGAAGCTCCGCGATCTCGACGTCCTGCTCGCCACCGACGAGCCGTTCGATGATGCGGCGCGCAAGGCGCTGCTGTCGGCGGTGCTGCCGCTTTCGGCATGGCCCCCAGAAGCAAATATGCGGCCGTTCGAATTCACCGTTATTCCCCGGGCGTCGCTGGCAGAACAGGATGAAGCGTCGCGTGCCGAGTTCCTGTTCGGCGAATGGCTGCGGGCCGAGCTCGAGGCCGGCATTGCCGGCCGGACCCGTGGCCAATTTCAATTTCACCCTGGTGCTGGCGCAGGCCCGTTCGAACGCCAAAGCGCTTTTCGGACCGCCGGCAAGCGATCTCCTGCCGCAGATCGATTTTGCCGCCATCGCAAGAGCCTTCTCAGCGGCACTGCTGGCCGGTCTCACCGGCAACGAGCGCAATGTGCTGCAGACGCTGGCGCGCATGATCGTCACGCTCGAAACCGGCGCGTTCGTCACCAGGGACGTCGCCGCCACCCATATCGCCCCCCGAATTCCCGACGACCCAGCGAAACTGCCTGTAATGGCCGCACAAGCCGATCGCGGCGAAGTCAAGGACGACTGGGCCGGGCGGTGCCAGGAAGTGGCAGCACTTGCGACGGCGCTGGCCAGACACATTCGGCGATGATCTGCTAGATCGGCAGCCCGACATAGTTCTCGGCCAGCACCTGCTGCGCTGCGGGTGACGAGGCGAGGTAGTCGAACTCGGCGCGCTGGATGCGGCGGCCGAATGTGCCGGTTTCGGCGAAGGTGTGCATCAGGGACGTCATCCACCACGAAAAGCGCTCGGCGCCCCAGATGCGCTTGAGCACGCGCTCCGAATAGGCATCGATCCCGGCTTCCGATTTTTCGCTGAGCGCCTCGATCAGCGCTTCGGCCAGGACAGCCACGTCGCTCATCGCGAGGTTCAGTCCCTTGGCGCCGGTCGGCGGCACGATATGGGCCGCATCACCGGCAAGGAACAGCTTGCCGAAGCGCAGCGGCTCGGAAACGAAACTCCTGAGCGGCGCGATGGATTTCTCGATCGACGGCCCGGTTTCGAGCGCCTCGGCCGTCTCGGTATCGAGCCGGCGGCGCAACTCGTCCCAGAAGCGGTCATCGCTCCACGCTTCAACCTTCTCGCCTTCGGGCACCTGCACGTAATAGCGCGAACGCGTCGGCGAGCGCTGCGAGCACAGGGCGAAGCCGCGTTCGTGATGGGCATAGATCAGCTCGTCGCTGACCGGCGGCTTGTCGACCAGAACGCCGAGCCAGCCGAATGGGTAGATCCGCTCAAAATTCTGCAGCGCCGTTTGCGGCACGCTGGCGCGTGACACACCGTGGAAGCCGTCGCAGCCGGCGATGAAATCGCAATCGATGCGATGGCTCTCGCCGTGTTTCTGATAGGTGACATGGGGCGCGCCGTCGAAATCGTGGATTTCGACACTCTCGGCTTCGTAAATGCGGTCGCCCTGGGATACGTCCATCAGGTCGCGCGTCACTTCGGTCTGGCCATAGACCATGACCTGTTTGCCGGTCAGACCGGTAAAATCGATACGTTGCCGGTCGCCGTCGAAACTTAAGAGCGTACCGTGATGCACCAGTCCCTCTGCATGCATACGCGTGCCGGCCCCGGCCCTGTCGAGCAGCTCGACCGCACCCCATTCGATAACCCCGGCGCGGATACGTCCGAGCACGTATTCCGGACTGCGCCGCTCCAAGATGATGGCATCGATCCCGTTGGTTTCGAGCAGTCGCCCCAACGTTAGGCCGGCCGGACCGGCACCGATGATGACAACCTGTTTGCGCATGATCTCCTCCATGTCGCGCGGAACATGCGCGCAATTGTCGCAGTGGTGAATGGACGTGCCGCGCAAAAGATTGCATTATCGCAACATGAATTCGATCCCGATCTACGCGCTCTACGGCGAAACCGAAAGCCAGCACGACTGGCTGCACTGGGAAACGATCCAGTCGCGCAGCCGCCTGCACGACTACGAAATTGCCCCGCATCGTCACGAGGCGCTCTACCAGATCCTGTCGCTGACCGGCGGGCGCGCCACTGCCATTCTCGACGGCGCGCGCTTCGCGCTCGCGCCTCCTGCCGTCGTCACCGTGCCGGCGCTGACAGTTCATGCCTACGAGTTCTCCGAGGATGTCGAAGGTACGGTCGTCACATTGATGGAACGCGATCTTGGAGGGCTCGGTATCGCCATTCCCGAGGCCGGCGTCACGCCGGGTTCCGAGGTGATCGCGGCGGCGCAGGCGGGCCTGATCCTGGAGGCCGACAATCCCGGTGCGGCACATGATGCTGCCATGCGGGCGCATCTGACCCTGCTGCTGGTGGCACTCGCCCGGGCACGTCAGCACACCGGCCCGACGCACGAGGGCGCCGACCGCGCCCTTGCCCATGCCCGCGCCTTCCGGCTGGCGGTCGAACAGCGCTTCCGTCAGACGCGGCGGCTTGCCGACTATGCCGGTGCGGTCGGAATCTCGACCACCCATCTCAATCGCGTCTGCCGCGAGGTCATGGGCGCGACGGCGCTCGAAGTCATCGAGAAGCGCATTGCTCTCGAGGCGCGGCGGCAATTGCTGTTTTCGTCCCTGACGATCAAGCAGATCGGCGCCGAACTCGGCTATGACGACCCGGCCTATTTCTCGCGCTTCGTGACCCGCATGCTCGGCATGGCGCCGGGCGCATTCCGCCATGCCGGGCGGACGCCACCGGTCTCGGTGTCCCCCAAAGCCTGAGCCGTGTCGCGCACCGCCTGCATCAGGCTGGCGGCGGCGTAGGAGCGCACCGTCTCGGCCCGCGTCGTCAGCCCGACCGGGCCGAGGGTCTCGCTGGTATCGACCGGCAGCATGGCCAGTTGTCCTCCATCGACATCCTCGTCAACAACGCCTTCGGAGATGATCCAGATGGCGTCGGACTGGCGGACATAAGCGCGCCCGAAGGCATCAGACACAGTCTCGACTTCGTTGTTAAGTTCGGTCAGTCCGTGCCCCCACAAAAGGCGGTCGACAAAGGGCCGGATCACCGAGCCGGAGGTCGGCATCAGGATCGGGTAGGCCTCGATCATCGACAGGTCAAAATCGCGCCGGGACAGCAGGGGATGCCCCGGCCGCACGATCAGCGCCACGCGCTCGAAATACAAGTGCTCGAAGCTCAGACCCAGCATCGTGTGGGGCTCGGCCATGCGGCCGATGACGAGGTCGGCGTCGCCGGTTCGCAGCAGCGACAACAGGTAATCGTTCGGCCCGGTGACGATGCGGACGTGGACGCCGGCATTGGCCGACGTGAAGGCCCGCACGGCCTCGGGCAGGATGCGCGCCGAAACGGTCGGCAGCGCCCCGACCTTGACCGTTGCCGCCTCGTGGGCGCCCCCCGCCGCATCCACCCCCTGTCGAAGTGCCGCAACCGAGGTCGAGGCATGGCGGTAGAACACCTCGCCGAACCCGGTCAGGACGAGCTTGCGCCTGGACCTGTCGAACAGCGCGCTGCCCAGCGTCTGCTCGAGTTCCTGGATGGTCTTGGTGGCGGCGGGCTGGCTGATGTTGAGCGCGGCGGCAGCCCCGACCACGCTCTTTGAGCGGGCCACTTCCAGAAAGCACACGATGTGCCTCAGCTTGATGCGCGGATCGATGATACGTCCTGCCATCTCAATCTCACGTTATGTCAAAGGTTGTTTTCGCCGGTTTTGGCCCGGTTATGTGCTCAAACAATAAGTCATAGGTTATGTAACTTCCAGCACTTATCATTTTACACCGCGCCGGCCAGCACCTCTAATCGCCGCGAGGGGAGAGGTCATGGCTTTCGTCAGGGTCGGAGAGGTGCTGCTGAACTATCGCGTTGACGGGCACGCTGGCGCGCCGGCGCTCGTGCTCGTCAACTCGCTTGGAACGGACGCCCGCATCTGGGACGATGTGATCGCGCGCCTGCGCGACGACTACCTGATTGTCAGCTACGACAAGCGCGGACATGGACTAAGTGACGCCCCTGCCGGCGACTATTCTTTGCACGATCATCTTGCCGATCTCAGCGGCTTGCTCGATCATCTGGGATTGGAGCGCGTTGCCTTAGCTGGCGTATCTGTCGGGGGGCTGATCGCGCAGGGCTTCGCGCTCCAGCTTCCCGCCCGCGCCGCGGCGCTCATGCTCATGGACACGGCACCCCGGCTCGGCGATGCCGCCTCCTGGCGGGAACGCATCGATGCCGTGCGCGACGGCGGCCTCGAGACCATCGTCCACGCCGTCATGGAGCGCTGGTTCAGCCCGCAGTTCTTCCGCAACGAGCCCGAGGCGCTTGCCGGTTGGCGCAACCTGTTTCTCCGGACCGACCCGATCGGCTATATCGGCACCTGCGCCACTTTGCGCGACACCGACCTCAGCGGTGAAGTCGGCGCCATTGCCTGCCCCACCCTTGTTGTCGGCGGCGACGAAGATCGCTCGACCCCGCCCGAGATCGTCAGGGCCTGCGCGGCCGCCATTCCCGGCGCCGCCTATCAGGCCATTGCCGATGTCGGACACATCCCATCCATCGAGAAGCCGGCCGAGCTGGCGGCGCTCATGACAAGCTTCTTCAAGGAGGCCGGCCATGGCTGATCAAGACCGATACGAGCGCGGCATGAAAGTGCGGCGCGCCATCTTGAGCGACACCCACGTCGACAATGCCACGGCGCGGATCACCGAACTCGATGCCGATTTCCAGACCTTCATCACCGAGACCGCATGGGGTTCGGTCTGGGCCCGTCCCGGCCTGACCCACCGCGAACGCTCGATGCTGACGCTTGCGCTTCTCGCCGCCCTCGGCCATGACGAAGAACTGGCCATGCACATCAGGGCCACCGCCAATACCGGTGCCAGCGAGAAGGACATCACCGAAACCCTGCTGCAAGTGGCGGTCTATGCCGGGGTGCCGGCGGCCAATCGGGCCTTCAAGATCGCCAAGCAGGAACTTTTGAGACTGAGGGAGGCAGCGCAATGAGCGATGTCCTATTGCCCGGCGGCGAGGGGCCGTTGTTCCACCGCGACCGCGACTGGCATCCGCCAGCATTCACGCCGCAATACAAGAGCACGGTGTTCCGCGCGCCGCGCCATCCGCTCCTGGCCATGGGCCAGACGGCGACCGAGCTGACCAGCCCGACCTTCGGGCATTCCAAACTCGGCGAACTCGATGGCGACCTGATCCGCAACTACAGTCAGGACGGCGGCGACGCCCAGGGCCAGCGCATCATTGTCTACGGCCAGGTGCTCGACCAGAACGCCAGGCCGGTGCCGAACACGCTGGTCGAGGTCTGGCAGGCCAATGCCGCCGGACGCTACCGCCACAAGCGCGAAGGCTATCTCGCCCCGCTCGATCCCAATTTCGGCGGCTGCGGACGCGTCGTCACCGACGAGAACGGCTTTTATTCATTCCGCACCATCAAACCGGGTGCCTACCCCTGGCCGAACAACGGCAATGACTGGCGGCCGGCTCACATCCATTTCTCGATCTTCGGCGATGCTTTCTCACAGCGCCTGATTTCCCAGATGTATTTCGAGGGCGATCCGATGATCTGGCAGTGCCCCATCGTCGGCACCATTGCCGACAAGGCGGCCATCGACCAGCTCATCGCCCGGCTCGACCGCGAGAACACCGTCCATTACGACGCCCTTGCCTACCGTTTCGACATCGTGTTGCGCGGCCGCCGCTCGACCATGTTCGAGAACAAGCTCGAGGGGAACTGACATGCTGCACAAGACCGAAAAGCTCAAGGAAACCCCGTCGCAGACCGCCGGTCCCTATGTCGCCATCGGCATGGCGCCCAATGCCGAGAAATTCGCCGATATCAAGGGTGTCTTCGATCAGGATCTCGGCGTCACCATGCTCGCTGAGGACACCAAGGGCGAGCGCATCGAAATCGTCATCAATGTTATCGACGGAGACGGCGTGCCGGTCACCGACGGCCTTGTTGAACTCTGGCAGGCCGATGCCGACGGCAACTATGTCAAGGACGTCGACCCCATCACCGGCGGCTTCACCGGCTTCGGACGCCAGGTGATAAACGACAAGGGCGAGTTCCTTTTCGAGACCATCAAGCCCGGCCGCGTCACCGGGCCGGACGGCGAGAAGATGGCTCCGCATGTCGCCTTGTGGATCGTGGCGCGCGGTATCAATATCGGGCTACAGACACGGCTCTATTTCGAGGACGAGGCAGACGCCAACGCCGCCGACTGGGTGCTCAACAAGATCCCGAACCCGGTGCGGCGCCAGACGCTGATCGCCCGCAAGGAACAGGGCGGGACACTGCCGCGATACGTCCTCGACGTCTATTTGCAGGGCGACAAGGAAACCGTCTTCTTCGACGTCTGATCCAGCACAAAACTGCCTCATTGGTTATGCATCGCGCCCGTTTTGCCCTGTATGGCGGCGGGCGCGGTCAATTCTATAACCCAATTGTTATCATCGACCGCGACCATTTCATTTCCGTACTTGCCGCCGACCTGCCAGAAAGAAAGCCATATCGAAACGGGTGGAGGCGCGACGGTGACCGAGTTCCTGTCCCTGGCCGATGCGGTTGGGCAAAATCTCAAATCCGGCGACAGCGTCGCCTTTGAAGGGTTCACGCATCTGATCCCGCATGCGGCGGCGCATGAAGCAATCCGGCAGAACATCTCGGACCTGACCCTCATACGCATGACCCCCGACATCATCTACGACCAGATGATCGGCATGGGGCTGGCAAAAAAGGTGGTGTTTTCCTATGCCGGCAATCCCGGCGTCGGGCTGTTGCGCCGCATGCGCGACGCCATCGAGAACCAGTATCCCCGCGCCATCGAGACGGTCGAACATTCCCATTCCGCCATGGCCCAGGCCTATGAGGCCGGCGCTTCCGGGCTGCCGATGGCGGTGTTCCGCGGCTATCTCGGCGCCGACCTCAAGAAGGTCAATCCTGATATCAGAACGGTCACCTGTCCGTTCACCGGCGAGGAACTGGCCGCCGTGCCGGCGCACCGGCCGGACGTCAGTTGCATCCACGCCCAGAAAGCCAATGAAAAGGGCGACGTGCTGATCGAAGGCATTGTCGGCGTGCAGAAGGAAGCCGCGCTTGCGGCGAAGCGCGTCGTCGTGACGGTCGAGGAGGTTGTGCCCGACTTCGACGGCCTTCATCCCAATCTCACCGTTCTGCCGCACTGGACCATCGATGCCATTGCCGTCGTTCCGGGCGGCGCGCACCCCTCCTATGCCCACGGTTATTACGCCCGCGACAACGCCGCCTATCTCGACTGGGACAAGATCTCCGCCGACCGCGAGCTGTTCGCCAACTGGATGAAGGACAACGTCTTGTCCGTCGGTCCAGAAGTCTTCGCCACCCGCGTGGAGAACCTCAGATGAGTGATTTCACCCCCAACGAGATGATGACCATCGCGGCGGCGCGGGCCCTATCGAACGACGATGTCTGTTTCGTAGGCATCGGCGCGCCCTCGGCCGCCTGCAACGTGGCACGGCTGACCCATGCCCCCGACATCACGCTGATCTACGAATCCGGCACCATCGGCACAAGGCCTGACGTGCTGCCACTCTCCATCGGGGACGGCGAATTGTGCGAGACGGCGCTCTCGACGGTCTCGGTGCCCGAGATGTTCCGCTACTGGCTGATGGGCGGGCGCATTTCCATCGGCTTTCTCGGTGCGGCCCAGCTCGACCGTTTCGGCAATATCAACACCACCGTCATCGGCGACTACGGCAATCCCAAGGTCCGTCTGCCGGGCGGCGGCGGCGCGCCCGAGATCGCCTCATCCTGCGGCGAGGTCTTCATCACCTTGAAGCAGGCGAAACGATCGATGGTGGAAAAGATCGACTTCTTCACCTCCTTCGGGCACGGCGAGGGTGGCGACCACCGTCAGCGCCTTGGCATCACCACCAAGGGGCCGACGCTGTTGATCACCGATCTCGCCATCTGGCGCCCCGATCCTGTGACCAAGGAATTCACCGTGCGCTCCCTGCATCCCGGCGTCAGCCGCGAGATGGTGCAGGAGACCTGCGGCTGGGCGGTGCGCTTTGGCGATACCCTCGAACACACACCGGCGCCGACAGAACTGGAACTGACGACATTGCGCGACCTGCAGGCCCGCACCAGGGCGGCGCATGAGGGAATGGGGAAATAGTATGGCCGACGCCTTCATCTGCGCCTACAAGCGCACCGCCTTCGGCCGCTTCGGCGGCACTCTCGCTTCCGTCAGGCCAGACGATCTCGGCACCGTGCCGATCAGGGCGCTGATGGACGAGCACACGTCTGTCGACTGGGAAGCGGTCGACGACGTCATCTACGGCTGCGCCAACCAGGCTGGCGAGGACAACCGCAACATCGCCCGTATGTCGCTGCTGCTGGCCGGCCTGCCAGTCAATGTGCCGGGCACCACGGTCAATCGCCTGTGCGGCTCTGGCATGGACGCCATCGTTACCGCCGCAAGGGCGATCATGGCCGGCGAGGGCGAGCTGTTCATCGCCGGCGGCGCTGAATCGATGAGCCGTGCGCCTTTCGTCATGCCCAAGGCCGAGAACGCCTTTTCGCGCAACATGAGTATCGAGGACACCACCATCGGCTGGCGCTTCGTCAATCCGCTGATGAAGTCGCAATATGGCGTCGACTCCATGCCAGAGACGGCCGAAAACGTCGCCGAGGAGTACGGGATCAGCCGCGAAGACCAGGACGCCCTGGCATTGCGGAGCCAGCAGCGTACGGCCGCTGCCATGACAAGCGGCCGGCCGGCGAAAGAAATCGTCCCAGTCTCCATTCCGCAGCGCAAGGCAGATCCGATCGTCTTCGACACCGACGAGCATCCGCGCCCGCAAACGACCATTGAAGCCCTCGCCAAACTGCCGACGCCGTTCCGTGCCGGCGGCACGGTCACTGCCGGCAATGCCTCGGGTGTCAATGACGGCGCTGCGGCGCTGATCATTGCCTCGGAGGCAGCGGCGAAAAAACACGGCCTCACACCCATCGCCCGCATTCTCGGCGGAGCCGCGGCGGGCGTGCCGCCGCGTGTCATGGGCATAGGGCCGGTGCCGGCGACGCAAAAGCTCATGGCCCGGCTCGAGCTTGCCATAGACGACTTCGACGTCATCGAGCTCAACGAGGCCTTTGCCAGCCAGGGGCTGGCTGTGTTGCGCACACTCGGCGTTGCCGACGACGCGGATCACGTCAATCCCAATGGTGGTGCCATTTCCATCGGTCACCCCTTGGGCGCCAGCGGTGCCCGCATCACTGGCACGGCGGCACTTGAGTTGTCGCTCACCGGCAAGCGCCGGGCGCTGGCAACCATGTGCATCGGCGTCGGCCAGGGCATTTCCGTCGCCCTTGAACGGGTTTAGGGAACGGGCTGCGCCCTACGGCAGGTAGGCGATCAGCTCGTCGGTGCCCATGACCGAGCAGTAGATCATGTTGATGATCTCGATTTCGCGGTCGTGCAGCTCCTGGCTACCGGCAGCGCAGGCATCCTCGACGACGATGACGTCGAAGCTTTCGTCGGCGAGGCTGCGCACTGTCGAGGACACGCACTGGTCGGTGAATATGCCGGCGCACACCACATGGGTGATGCCCATGTTGGAAAGGATCAGCCTGAGATTGGTGCCGGTCAGGGCGCTGTCGGTGGTCTTGGTGACGACGATCTCCTCACCCTCGGGGCCGATCTCGGCGACAATCTGCGAGGCGTCTTCGTTCTTGGGCAGCAGCAGATTGTTCCAGCCGGGCTTTTTCTGGCTTAGCGAACGGTCGCGACCATCGGTCAGCTGGCAGGCGATGCGGGCAAAAAAGACATCGAGCCCCTTGGCGCGAAAACTGTCGAGCAGGCGTTTAGTGTTGGGGATGACCACATCGCGCATGCGGGCGTGGTAGGGCTCCCACGCCTTAAAACGAGCCAAGTCCTCGCCGCTCAGAGTTTTCGGGTCCTCGCGCTCGAGATAGGTGTTCTGGATGTCGATGACCAGCAGCGCCACCTTGCCGGGCGCGAGCACGGGATCCTCGGGTTCCGGTGCGCCCTGATAGTAAAATGACCGGTACTCAGTCTTCCAGCTCATCGTCCTGCCTTCTCGCTGCGGCTCCACAATGGAGCCATCATGCCGGCTTTCATCCATTCATGGAACCGGCTCCCGAGCTTTCAACCGGCGCCTGCGGCATGAAGCAGCAGGCTGGCTGTCGCTGCGGGAAGCCACGAGCGGACAATCGCAGGTGAGCCCCCGCTCACAGCGTCGGATCCGGACCACTAGAGACCCGAGCCTACGCGCCGGCGCCCTTGCTTGCCGCACCCATCAACGCCAGCAGGCCCTTGAGCAGCGCCGTCGGATCGGGTGGACAGCCGGGAATGTGAAGATCGACCGGGACGACCGCCGAAACGCCGCCATGCACGGCATAGCTGCCGGCGAAGCAACCGCCGTCACGGGCGCAATCGCCAACGGCGACGACCCATTTCGGCGCCGGCGTCGCGTCATAAGTCCGCTTCAGCGCCTCGGCCATGTTCTTTGTTACCGGCCCGGTGACCAGCAGCACGTCGGCATGACGCGGCGAGGCGACGAAATGCAGGCCGAAGCGCTCGGCATCGTAATAGGCGTTGTTAAGGGCATGGATTTCGAGCTCGCAGCCATTGCACGAGCCGGCGTCGACCTCGCGGATCGACAGGCTGCGCCCCAGCTTGCGGCGGCCTTCGCGGGCCAGCGCCGTGGCGAGTTCTTCAGCACCGTCATCGGCCGGGCCCGGGGCAGGCTCTGTGAGCGGGCTCTTGATCAGGCTATCGAACAGGAGTTTGCGCATCATCCGCCTAGAGGTCGTGCCCGGAATAGGAGCAATTGAAGGATTTGTTGCACAAGGGGAAGTCGGCGACGATGTCGTTCTCGATCGCCGCCTCAAGCAGCGGCCACTGGAACCAGGATGGATCGCGCAGGTAGCAGCGCTCCACCTGGCCGGGTTTGCCAATCCTCAGCCAGACGAGCACGTCGCCGCGAAACCCTTCGACAAGCGCCAGCCCTTCGCCGGATAGGCCTGATGCCGGTAATTCGGCACGGATCGGGCCTTCGGGGAGCCGGGCCAGGATCTGCCTGATCAGACCAAGGCTCTGTTCGACTTCCCGGATGCGGATCCAGACCCGGGCATTGACGTCGCCGTCCTCGCGCACGGGCATGTCGAACGACAGCTGTTCATAGGGGGCATAGGCAAGCGTCTTGCGCACATCGAACCGGCGCCCAGACGCCCGGCCGACATGACCGCCGGCGCCGAATGCCGCCGCAAGCTCGCCGGAAAGGTAGCCGGTCCTGACGGTACGGTCCTGTAGCGATGGCGTGTCGTCGTAAAGCGTGACGATATCGGGGAAGCGCTTGCCAACCGCTTCGAGCATGGCATGGATTGCGGTCACGCCTTCCGCGCCCAGATCAGTGGCAACGCCGCCGGGCAGGATGCAATCGAACATCAGCCGGTGTCCGAAGGCGGTGGCGGCAGCCCGCAACACCTGTTCGCGCAGCACGGCGCAATGGGCCAGCATCAGGGAAAAGGCTGCGTCGTTGCAGACAGCGCCGATGTCGCCGAGGTGATTGGCCAGCCGTTCGAGTTCGGCCATCAGCGCCCGCAGCCATTGCGCGCGCGGCGGCGGCGCGACATCGAGGGCAGCTTCTGTGGCGCGGGCGAAGGCAAGTGAATAGGCGACTGAACTGTCGCCGGAGGTACGGGCCGCCAGTTGCGCCGCCGCGTTGAGCGAAGCGCCCTCGATCAGCTCGTTCATGCCCTTGTGGACATAGCCGAGCCGTTCCTCCAGCCGGACGATGATCTCGCCATTGGCGCTGAAGCGGAAATGCCCCGGCTCGATGATGCCGGCGTGAACCGGGCCGACCGGGATCTCGTGCAGGCCTTCGCCTTCGGCGGCAAGAAAGGCGTAGGGCTTCGATTTCGCCGTGGCGCGCTTTGCTGCGCCGAGCGGATGACGCACGCCCCACTTGCCATGGTCGAGCCAGGGCCGGACATCCGGCGCGCCCTCGGCAACAAGTCCCGCAAGATCGCTGACGGCGCGTTCGAGCCTCTGGGCCGGCGCGTGTACGCGCCCAACGGACGGGTAGCGGCCTTCCGGACAGGCCAGTGAAAACACGGCAATGGCATTGGTCGTGGCATCGAGCGCCGCCATGCGCATGACGCCACCATCGCTCCACAGTCCGAGCAGCGTTGCCGCTTCGCCATTGAGCGCAGCGGCAAGCGCGCTCCAGTCGTCTGCGGTCACGGTGTAGCCGGAAAAGCCGTGCGCCGCGCGCGCCGGCCGGCGCCGCCTGACGATCGAAGTCCAGAATGCCGTCATCTTGCGTCCTCCCTGCTAGCCGAGACTGTTGGCCACATGCTGGAACCAGCCGACAAGCGGACCCGGCAGGAAGACGCCGGCCACAAGCACCAAGGCCAGATGGGTGTAGAGCGGCAGGTAGTTCACCCTCGCGGGCGCCACATTGCCGGTCGGCACGCCGAAGAGGATATCGGTCGCGCGCATGATCAGCGCCCCGAAGGCAACCAGCAGCCCGAAGACCAGCAGCACCGCCAATGCGGGCTGAGCGGCAAAGGCTGAGGTGACGAGCAGGAATTCGCTCATGAAGACGCCGGACGGCGGCAGGCCGGCGATGGCGACAACGCCGATCAGCAGCCCCCATCCGAGCGCCGGATGGGTCTGGGTCAAGCCGCGGATTTCGGCGATCTTCTGGGTGCCCTTGATCTGGGCGACATGGCCGACGGCATAAAAGATCGCCGACTTGGTCAGCGAATGCATCACCATGTGCAACAGTCCGGCGAAATTGGCCAAAGGCCCGCCGAGCCCGAAAGCGAAAACGATGATGCCCATATGCTCGATCGAGGAATAGGCGAAAAGCCGTTTGATGTCGCGCCGGCGGTAGAGCATGAAACCGGCGAAGATCAGCGACAGCAGCCCCATCGCCATCATCAGCGGCCCCGGCCCGATTGCGTCGGGATTGGCGGCGAACAGGATCTTGAACCTTAGGACCGCATAAAGCGCGACATTGAGCAGAAGCCCGGACAGCACCGCCGAGATCGGTGTCGGCCCCTCGGCATGAGCGTCGGGCAGCCAGGCGTGCAGTGGCGCCAGACCGACCTTGGTGCCGTAGCCGAGCATGAGGAAGACGAAGGCGAGGTTCAACAGCGCCGGATCGAAATCGGCCGCCTTGCTGACGAGCAGAGTCCACACCATCGCGTCCTGCCCCTCCCCGATCAGCGGCAGGGCGGCGAGATAGACAAGGATCGTGCCGAACAGGGCGAAGCCGATGCCGACGCTGCCGAGCAGGAAATATTTCCATGCCGCCTCCAGCGCCTGGTGCGTACGATAGATGCCGACCATCATCACCGTGGTCAGCGTCGCCAGCTCCACCGCCACCCACATCAGGCCGATGTTGTTGGCGACGAACGCCAGGTTCATGCCGAACATCATCACCTGATACATGGCGTGGTAGAAGCGGATGTTCGCCGGGCTCAGGTGACCGGTTTCCAGCTCGTGCGCGATATAGCTGGCCGAAAACAGCGCCGCGGTGAACCCGACAAACGTGTTGAGCACGATGAAGACGATGTTGAGATCGTCGACGAACAGGAACTGCCCCGGCTCCGGCCTTTGTGTGACGAACAGCGACAGCGCCGCGGCAAAGGTCAAAAGGCTGGCGATCACATTGAGCCGCGCCGCCAAACGGTAACCCGGCAACAGCACCAGAATGAGCGCCGACACGATCGGGATGATGAGAACGGCGGCGGCGGCCGAAAACGGCAGGGCGATCATCCGCGCTCTCCCCGGAAGGCGTCGAGCGCGCCGACGTCGACACTGTCGAACCTTTCGCGGATGCGGAACAGGAACACACCGATGACGATGAAGGCGATGACGATGGAGAAGGCGACTGAAATCTCGACGACCAGCGGCATGCCGCGTGCACCGGTTGCAGCGAGAATCAGTCCGTTCTCCAGCGACATGAATCCGACGACCTGGGATACGGCGTTACGGCGGGTGACCATGAGCAGGAGGCCGAGTAGCAGTACCGCCAGCGCGAAGGCGAGATCCTCGCGGGCAAAGGCATCGGCGCCCGGCGTCACCTTGAGGACAACGACCATGGCCAGGGCGACAAGCCCCATGCCGACAAGCATTGTCGGCCCGATCCCGACCACCGTCTCGATGTCGCGGTGAATGCCGAGCCGCCTGACGATGGCATGCAGCGCCAGCGGAATGACCGCGGTCTTGAAACCGAACGCGATCAGGGCGGTGATGAACAGATGCGGCGCCTGCTGCACATGGGCCTGCCAGGCAACCGACAGGGTCAGCATCAGCGCATGCAGGGCGTAGATGTTGATCAGCGCATAGAGGCGGTCCTGATACAGCATCATGAAGCTGACCAGAACCAGGCCGCCAGCGAACAGATGGGCGACGTCGAAATTGAGCGTACCCATCTAGAGACTCCTCGAGACGAACAGCAACAGCGTGCCGAGCAGGCCGAGCATCAGCGCCGCGCCGAGGAATTCGGGCACGCGGAACACCCGCATCTTGGCGACCATCGTCTCGAACAGGCCGAGCAGGAAGGCACCGATGCCGATCTTGACGACAAAGGCGAGAAGGCCGGTGGCGAAGAACGCGGGCGCAGCGCCGGGCACCGCCATGCCCCATGGCACGAAGATGCAGGCGATCAGCGACACATAGAGCATCAGCTTGAGCGAGGCGGCCAGCTCGATCAGCGCCAGATGGCGGCCGGAATACTCGAGCACCATCGCCTCGTGCACCATCGTCAGTTCGAGATGGGTCGAGGGGTTGTCGATCGGGATGCGGGCGTTCTCGGCAATCGCCACCATGATCAGCGCTACCAGCGCCATGCCGATCGACACGCGCAGGCCGATATCGGGCGCGCTCATCTCCGCCGCGATCGTCGAGAGCTGCGTCGAGCCGGCGACCAGCGCCAGCGCGAATACCGTCAGCATCATTGCCGGTTCGGCCAGCGAGGCGATCAGCATCTCGCGGCTCGAGCCGATCCCGCCGAAACTCGTGCCGATGTCCATGCCGGCCAGGGCAAGGAAAAAGCGCCCGAAGCCGAGCAGCGAGATGATGGCGATAAGGTCGGCGGCCCAGTTGAACATGAGTCCGCCGGCGAAGGTCGGGATCAGCGCCGCCGCCACCCAGGTGGAGCTGAAGATGAGATAGGGCGCAGTGCGAAACAGCCACGAAGCGTTTTCCGCCAGCACCACTTCCTTGCGCATGAGGCGCGCGAGATCGCGATAGGGCTGGATGACCGAGGCGCCGCGCCGGCGGGTCAGGCGGGCCTTGACCTTGCGCACGACGCCGGTCAGCAGCGGCGCCAGCGCCAGAACCAGCAGCATTTGTGCGCCCTGGACGGCGAAATCGACGATCATTGCCATATCGCCAGCACCAGCAGCAGGACGACGAGAGTGGCAAACACCAGCATCAGGAACTGGCGGATGGTCAGGAACTGCAGGCGGTTGAGCCTGTCCGCCGCTTTGCCGATGCTGGCGGACAAAGGCCTGTAGATGCCGTCCCAGACCGGATCGACAAGCCTGACCTCAAGCCGCGCCGGAGCGGGATCGCCAGGTTTTGGCATGGTGACCTTGTCCCGTGCCGCGAACACAAGCCCGCCGAAGACCCGGCGGATCGGCTGGGCGAAACTCGAGGCGGAATACTGCGTGATCGGACGCGGATCGGGCGTGCCGCAATCCCAGGCCGGCCCTCGCCGCGTTGCCCTTGAGGCGAACCGATGGATGATCAGTGCCGCCAGCCAGGCCGAAACCGCGATGAAGCCGAAGACCAGCAAGCCATTGTAGGAAGACCGGCTTTCGGCGATCGGCACGATCGACATCCAGGCGACATCACTCTGGTGCGGCATCGACTGACCGAGCATCAGCGCCTTGGTCACCGGCGCCAGCATGTCGATTAACGGACCGGGTACAATGCCGATGACAAGGCACAGACCGGCGAGGGCATACATGGCGCCAAGGGAGAGCCGGTCGACCTCGCTGGCCTTGGCTGCGGCATCGCTGCGCGCCCGGCCAAGAAAGGAGATACCGAACGCCTTGACGAAACAGGCCGCCGCCAGCACCGCCGACAAGGCGAGCAACGCCCCGACCGCCGGCACCAGAAACTTGAGGCCCCAGCTCGGCAGAGCCGGGCTCAGAAGGATAGCCTGGAATGTCAGCCACTCGGACACGAAGCCGTTGAGCGGCGGCAACGCCGAAATGGCCGCGCTGCCGACCAGGAACACCAGAGCGGTGTGTGGCATACGGTGGATCAACCCGCCCATATGCTCCATGTCGCGCGTTCCGGTCGCGGTCAGCATGGCGCCGGAGCCGAAGAACAACAGGCTCTTGAAGACGGAATGGTTGATGACATGCAGCAAGCCGGCGGTGAGCGCCAACGCACCGGCGCCAACCATGCCATGCGCCCTGAAGGCCAGGGCAAGACCGAGCCCGATAAAGATGATGCCGATATTCTCGACGGTGTGATAGGCGAGCAGCCGCTTGATGTCGTGCTGCATCAAGGCATAGAGCACGCCCATCACCGAAGTGATGCCGGCCAGGGCGAGGACGACGAGGCTCCACCACCCGTCGGGCGGGCCCAGGAGATCGAAGGTGATGCGGATGAAGCCGTAGATCGCAACCTTGGTCATCACCCCGCTCATCAGTGCCGACACATGGCTCGGAGCAGCTGGGTGCGCCAGCGGCAGCCAGACATGGAGCGGAACAAGGCCGGCCTTGGATCCGGCCCCGATGAGCGCCAGAATGAAGACAAATCCGGCGGTACCAGCGCCCGGCGGCGTGGCACGGATGGCATCGAAGCCGTAGCTGCCGGCGGGCCCGGCGAGAAGCCCGAAACCGAGCAGCAGGCAGAAGGTGCCCAAACCCGCCATGACGAGATAGACGACGCCGGCCCTGCGGTTTTCCTCTTCATGGTGATGCGCTACCACCAGCGCCCACGAGGTCAGGGACATCAGCTCCCAGGACAGAAGGAAGGTGAAGGCATCGTCGGCCAGGACCACCAGGTTCATGCCGGCCAGAAAAGCGGCGTAGAACGGCAGGATGCGGTGCGGCGCTGTCTCGTGTCGACCGTAGCCCAGCCCGTAAAGGCTGGCCGTCGCCGCACCGAAATTGACGACGAGTAGAAACAGGCTCGACAGGGCGTCGAGGCGGAAATTGGCGCCGACCCAGGGCAGGCCGAGCGGCAGGGTCGCGCGCGAAACCTCGGTCGGCCCGGGCAGATGGGAAAGAAGAACCACAACCGCCATCGACGAGATGGCAAAGCCGAGACCATAGACAAGCCGGCTGGCGATAAGGGAGCGGGAAAAGGCGACAGCGATCGCCGCCGTGGCAAGCAGGCCTGCAACCACGAACAGCAGGATCAGCACGCTATTTGTCACCGGCGCCCTCTTCTTCGGTCGCCGGCGTGCTCAGGCTCTTGCCCGCGTCCATGCCCTGTTTCAGCCGGACACCGCGTCCGCCTTCGATGCTGGCAGCGCCCTCGCCGATCAGTTCGATGCCGGCAGCATCAAGTGCCGCGATCAGTTTCATCAGCGAATCGACATTGCCGCGGATCATCGCCTCGCTGGCCTCCATGCGCTGGATGGTCGGCAGGGACAGGCCGGCTTGTTCGGCCAGGGTCTTCTGATCCATGCCGAGCAGGGCACGTGCGGCGCGGAGTTGGGCAGCGGTCAGCAGGGTGTCACCTCGGATGTCTCAGACCGGACAATTGCTGATGCATGCATAGCAATAAATGTCTGAAAGTCAATTAGTGATGCATGAGACATCAGTTGTGGCTTGCCGCAGGTCAGGCCGCCTTCACCCGCCCCGGCCCGGAAAGGGACGGCGCAAGAAAAAGTCCGGCACGCCATGGGCGCGCCGGACCGTGATTCTGCTGCCGCTTCCGGCAGGTGTTCGAAACCTATTTCTCCAGCGTCACCGCGTCGAAATAGGGCTGGTTGAGCGAGGACCGCCAGAAGCCTTTCACATAGGGCTTCATCATCATGTAGTTCGACCGGTAGTACAGCGGCAGGATGACCATCTCGTCCATCAGGATGGCCTCGGCCTTGCGCATGTCGTCGAGCGAGATCTCGGGGTCCTGGACGACCTTGGCGTCGGCGATCAGCGCGTCATATTCGGCGTTCGACCACTTGGCCAGGTTGTTCGGGCTGTCCGTGGTGAAGTTTTCCAGGAACGTCATCGGGTGAGGATAATCGGCGCCCCAGCCCATCTGGGCGATCTGGTACTGGGTCTTCTGGACCTCAGGATAGTAGACCTGCCACTCGCTGGCTTCGATCTTCACGTCGATGTTGAGATTCTGCTTCCACATCTGCTGGATGGCTTCGAGGATCTTCTCGATCGGCGGCGACGAATAGGTCATGAACACGGTTTCGGGGAAGCCTTCGCCATTCGGATAGCCGGCTTCGGCCAAAAGCTTCTGGGCGTCCTCGACGCGTGCCTCCGGGGCAAGACCGAAATCGGAGGTGCCGTCGCGGAAGTCCTCGCCTGCGACGTTCATGCCGGGCGGGACCAGGCCGGTGGCCGGCAGGTCGGCGGACTGCATGACGAAGTCGATGAGGTTCTGACGGTCGACTGCTTCGGCCAGAGCCTTGCGGACCTTGACGTTGTCGATCGGGGCCATGGCCGGGTTGAAGAAGGCATAGGTGTGACCGAGCGCCGGCACGACCATGAAGCCATTACCATCCTCTGAGGCAAGGCGCGGCAGTTCCGGACCCGGAACCGCTTCGATGCCGTCAACATCTCCGGCCTCATAGGCGGCGAGCGAGGTTGCCGGATCGGGGACCAGACGGAAGGTCAGCTTGTCGAGGCTGACATTGTCGGCATTGTAGTAGTTGGGGTTCTTTTCCAGAACCGTCGACTTGCCGAAATTGAACTCGGTGACGCGGAACGGGCCGGTGCCGATGAAGGTCTCCGGGTCGCGGGTCCAGCCGTCGGGATCTGCTTCGACAACGTCGGCACGGACCGGATCGAACACCTGGAACGGCAGAAGCTGCATCATGTAGGCGACGGGTGCGTTGAGCGTGAAGGTCAGCGTCTTGTCGTCGGGCGCCGAAATGGCAACCTCGTCGCTTTCGCCATTGTAAAAATCCTCGGCGCCCTTGATGGCGTAAAGGATCGGCGCGTTCTTGGCGCCGGCGGACGGGGTTAGCACGCGCGTCCAGGCATAGACGAAATCGCCGGCCGTGACCGGCTCGCCGTCGGACCACTTGGCATCGTCACGCAGCTTGAAGGTATAGGTCAAACCGTCCGGGCTGATCTCCCAGCTCTCGGCCAACGCCGGCACGACGGAACCGTCGGGGGCGAACTTGACCAGGCCTTCGAACGTGGCGCCGATCACCGGCAGAGCGAAGGTTTCGGTCGACGTGCTCGGATCGAATGTCGCGGATTCGTTGTTGACGATATAGGTCAGTTCCCCGGCGGCCAGGGCCGGAGCGGCTGCCCCGAGCATCAGCACCGCCGCCGTCAGCGGCAACAGCTTCCTCAGCATGGATTTCTCCTGTTCCGGTGCTTCATGCACCTTTTCTTGATGATTATGGTTCGGGCAGGAAGACGCTTGTCACGAGGATGAGACGTCCTTCTCTGCCATCACACTAGGCGCATAGTGACAGGCTGCGAAGTGCATTTCTCCCACCTGCTGGAGCTTTGGCTCTGTCCCTGCGCAAAGCTCGGTAGCCAGCGGGCAGCGCGTACGGAAACGGCAACCCGAGGGAATGTCGAGCGGGCTGGGGATCTCGCCGACCATCGGCACACTGTCCCGCCGCGCTTCCGGATCGGCAATCGGGATCGAGTTAAGCAGCGCCTTGGTGTAGGGGTGCGCCGGGGCACGATAGAGCGAGCGGCTCGGCGCCAGTTCGACGATCTTGCCCAGATACATCACGCCGATGCGGTCGGCGATGTGCCGGACCATCGACAGATCGTGGGTGATGAACAAATAGGTCAGCCCGAGCTCGTGCTGTAGGTCTTCCAGCATGTTGACGACCTGGGCCTGGATCGAGACGTCGAGCGCCGAGATCGGTTCGTCGCAAATGACCAGGTCGGGGTTGAGCGCGATGGCGCGGGCAATGCCGATGCGCTGGCGCTGGCCGCCGGAAAACTCGTGCGGGAAGCGGACGGCGTGATCGGGGTTGAGGCCGACGACGTCCAGCAGCTCGTCGACGCGGGTCCGGCGCGAGGCAGGGCTGCCGATATTGGCAATCTCGAGTGGTTCGGCGATCAGGTCCCTGACCGTCATGCGGCCGTTGAGCGAGGCGTAGGGGTCCTGGAAGATCATCTGCATGCGCCGGCGATAGGGCGTGAGCTCACGCTCACTCAATTCGGCGATATTGGCGCCGTCGAACAGCATTTCGCCGGTGGTCGGCTGCATCAGGCGGATGAGGGTGCGCGCCAGGGTCGACTTGCCGCAACCCGATTCACCGACCAGGCCAAAGGTCTCGCCGCGGTCAATGGACAGATCGACGCCATCGACCGCCCGCAACAGTTTGTGCGGACCACCGAACAGCCCGCCGCCAAAGCTGAAGTGCTTGTGAAGGTCCTTGAGTTCGACAAGTGGCGTCATTGCGGGACCTCCGCTTTGTCGTCACTCACCCGAGCCTTCGGCGCATCCTCATGCATGAGCCAGCAGCGACTGAGCCGGCCTGGCCCGATGTCGAATTGTGGCGCCGGAATGGTGCATTGACGCATGGCGCTCGGGCAGCGCGGTGCAAAGGGACAGCCTGGCGGCGGCTTCAGCATGTCCGGAGGCGATCCGGGGATCGGTGTCAGCCGTGTGTGCGTGTCGTCGCGCAGATCGGGTACCGAGGCCAGAAGGCCGCGCGTATAAGGGTGGTTCGGATCGGCGAACAGTTCGCGCACCCCACCCTCTTCCATGATCAGTCCGCCATACATGACGATCACCCTGTCGGTGAATTCAGCGATGACGCCGAGATCGTGGGTGATAAGGATCACCGCCATGCCGAGCCGGGTCTTCAATTCCTTCAGGAGGGTGAGGATCTGGCGTTGGATGGTGACATCGAGGGCGGTCGAGGGCTCGTCGGCGATCAGGAGCTTGGGATCGCAGGCCAGCGCCATGGCGATCATCACCCTCTGGCGCATGCCGCCGGAAAACTCGTGCGGATAGGATTTGAGCCGTGACGCCGCCGACGGGATGCGGACCAGCTCGAACAGCTCGACAGCCCGCTTGCGCGCCGCCTCACGCGAGATATTGCGATGTCTCAGGATCACCTCCATCACCTGCTCGCCGACCGACAGGGTCGGGTTGAGCGAGGTCATCGGATCCTGGAAGATCACGGCGATCTCGTTGCCGCGGATGTCGCGCAAATCGCCTTCATCGAGTGACAGCAGGTCGCGACCCTCGAACAGTGCCGTGCCGCCGATGACACGGCCCGAACCCTTGAGCAGCTTGAGGATCGACATGCAGGTGATCGACTTGCCGGATCCTGATTCCCCGACAATGCCGAGCGTTTCACCGGGTTTGACCGTGAACGAGACGCCGCGCACCGCCTGCACTTCGCCGCGCGAGGTGAAAAAACTCGTCCTCAGTTCGGAAACGTCGAGAAGCGCGGTCATGTCCGAAGCCTCGGATCGAGCGCGTCGCGTAGGCCGTCGCCGAGGAAATTGAAGGCGAACATGGTGAGCGAAATGGCGGCGGCCGGGAAGAACAACTGATAGGGGTAGGCCCTCAGCGTTTCGACGGCGTCGCTGGTCAGCGTGCCCCAGCTCGCCTGCGGCGGCGTCACCCCGAGCCCGATGAAACTCATGAAGGCTTCAATGAAGATGGCGCTCGGGATCAGCATGGTCAGGGCAACAAGTATCGGTCCGAGCGTGTTGGGCAGCAGATGCCGGGTCAGGATGCGCCAGGTCGAGGCGCCCATGGTGTGGGCGGCGGCGATATAGTCCTGTTCCTTCAGCGTCAGCATCTGGCCGCGCACGATACGGGCCATGTCGACCCAGTAAACCGAACCGATGGCGACGATCACCGCCGTGAACCCGGTTGTCAGCACCACCATGATCAGGATGACGTAAAGGGTCAGCGGGATGGTGGCGATGATCTCGACGATGCGCATCATGATGGTGTCGGTCCGGCCGCCGAGATAACCCGACAATCCGCCGTAGAAAACGCCGATGAAAAAATTGACCAGCGTCGCCACCAGCGCCACGGTCAACGAGATGCGGGCGCCATAGAGCTGCCGGGCCAGCACGTCGCGGCCGAGTTGGTCTGTGCCGAGCGGGTAGATCGAGTTCCACACCCAACCCGACGTGGTGATCTCGCTGCCGTCATCGAGCGAAAAAACGCCTTTGGCGGTCTGTATGGTGAGCTTGCGGTCACCGATATCGAAGATCAGCGACCGCTTCATCAGGTCCTTCTTTGCCGGACGGATCAGCCTGCCGAGCGATCCGTCACTGCCGATGGCATAAAGCAGCTGGCTGCCGGAATTGAAGAAGAAACGCTCTTTGCCTCCGGCAGTCTGCGGCACCGAATAGACCGGGAAAGCCGGCGGCACATTGGCATATTGCAGCGCCTGGTCGGAATAATTGTGATGGTAGACCATCGGGCCGAAAAGGGCGGCAAGGCTCAAGACGATAATGAAGACCAGCCCCGACATGGCGAGCGGATTGCGCGCGAGGCGCCGGCGCGCATCCTGCCAATAGGTCAGGCTCGGGGCAGCGATCAGTTCGGCGGCGCCGGCTTCGCGCGCGGCCGGTTCCCACATCTCGCGGGCAATGGGTTCGCTGATCATCGCGCCTTCCTGCCGTATTTGATGCGGGGATCGAGCACGAGATAGAGCATGTCGACCAAAAAGATCATCACCATCAGGATGGTGGCGTAAAAGATGGTGATGCCCATGATGGCGGTGTAGTCGCGATTGGTGATCGACAGGACGAAGTGCCGGCCGATGCCGGGCAGGGCGAAGATCTGCTCGATGACGAACGACCCGGTCAGAAGGTTGGCCGCCACCGGTCCGAGCACGGTGACGACGGGAATGAGCGAATTCCTCAGCCCGTGCTTGAACAGCACCTGCCCCGGCCCGAGCCCCTTGGCCTTGGCCGTCGTCATATAGTCCTGCTGCAAGGTCTCCAGGAGGCTCGAGCGCGCCAGCCGCGCGATGAAGGAGATCCAGAAACCGCTGAGGGCGAAGACCGGCAGGAAATAGCCGCGCCAGTCGTCGATGCCGAAGGTCGGCACCCAGCCGAGCCTGAGGGCGAAGACATAAAGCGCCAGCGTCGCGATGACATAGGACGGCACCGCGACCCCGATGGTAGCGATGATCATGACCAGGCTGTCGGGCCAGCGGTTGCGGTTGAGCGCCGCGACAATGCCGAGCGGCACGCCGAGCGCGATGACGCAGATGAGGGCGAAGGCACCGACCTTGGCGGTCGTGGGCAGGCCCTCGGCGATCATCTGGTTGACGCTCATGCCGGGATACTTGAACGAGGGGCCGAAATCGAGCGTCACCACGCCCTTGAGATAATTGAGGTATTGCAGCCAGACCGGCTGGTCGAGGTGGAACTTGGCGTTGAGCGCCGCCTGGATCTCCGGTGCCATCATCTTGTCCGAGACGAACGGTCCGCCGGGAACGATGTGCATGAGGAAAAATGTCAGCGTGATGATGGCGAACAGTGTTGTCACCATCAGGCCGAGCCGTTGCAGAACGTAGCCCATCAGATGGTGAACCTCGAACGCAGGACGAGGAAACAGGCCATGGCCGGCACGATCAGCGCGCTGGCTGCGGCAACGCGTTCCGGCGTGTACCAGCCTTCCTCGTGCAGCAGATTGACGCTTCCGAGCATTTCGCCGCCGGCAACGACCGGAATGTTGACGGCCGAACCGCAGCCGAGTGAGACGATGAGATCGAGATCGGGGAAATCCGCCTTCATCTCTTCGAGTGAATTGGCGGTGTAGACGAAACGCTCCTCTGTCATCCTGCGATAGGTTTCGTCAAAGACGATCGGCTTGGTGCCGAGGACCGGATAGGCCTGCTCGTCGCTCGAATAGACCCGCCGCACATAGCCGGCGCCGGGATTGTCGGCGGTCATTGTGAACAGCTTGACCCCGACCGTTGACTCGGCAAGCCGATGCAAAGCCCGGCCGAAATCGGTCTCGCTTTGCGCCACGGCAAGATCGTCGGCGAATGCCGTCATCGGATTGGAGCTGGACACGGATACCTGCTGAAGGAGATGGTTGCGGAGGCGTATGGACCTTAGCAGGCACCACGCGGCAGGCAAGGGTCAATGCGGCCGAAACGCCTTGCCGCCACCGGGGCACAGCGGCGCAGGTGGCCACACGCGGTCGGGACAGTGTCAGGATTTTCAAAGGCAAACCGGGCAGCCGCAGCCAGCGACACATCGACGCCGCACCGCCAGCAAACCTGACAATTGGATCAAACTACTCCCCGACCTCTTGCCTCCGGCGCGACAGGTGAACATAAGCTCAGCGATGACCATGTTGCGGCCAGTGAACAGCAAAACCATAGCGGATGTGACGTGGCGCCTCGCGTCTGCGGCGCCGGTGCTCACTGTCGCCGGATGCTCGGGAGCGGCGAGCCCGCCGTCGGTACCGCTGTTCGGCTCCTATTTCCCGGCGTGGATCATCTGCGCCGTCGGCGGAATCGTCTTCGCCATGATCATGCGCGCCGCTTTTGTCCGCACCCGGCTCGACGCGCATCTGCCGATGGCCCCATTGGTCTATCTCTGCCTGGCCATTTCCGGAAGCATCGGTCTGTGGTTTCTTTGGTCGGGAGTGATGTGATGCGCGCTCTGTTCGGCAGGATCATCGGCTATGGCGTTTTCCTGATCACCATCGGGCTGATCTATCTGGCCTGGAGCACGGTCTCGACCAGCCCGCGCACCGATGTCGCCGAAATCCATGCACCGGTCGTTCATATCTCCTCGACAGTGCCCGGTCGCATCATCTCGATCGCCGTCGACAACAATGCCCGCGTCAGCAAGGGAGACGTGCTGTTCCGCATCGACCCGGAATCCTACCAGTTGCGGCTCGACCAGGCCGAGGCGGAACTGCGCGCCGCCGAGTCGGAACTGGCACAGGGCCAGCGCAACATCGCCACGGCGCAATCCAACGCCGACGTGGCACAGAAACAGATCGAACGAGCCCAGAACAATGCCGACCTGGCCAAGCAGACGCTCGACCGGCTCGAACCGCTGCTCTCCAAGGGCTTCGTCACCGCCCAGCAGGTCGACCAGGCCCGGACTGCCTTGTCCGACGCGCAGGTAAGCCTTGACCAGGCGCTACAGCAATCAGAAGGTGCGTCCAGCGTCATCGGCACGCTCGACACCCGCCAGGCCCAGGTCGATACCGCCAGAGCAACCGTGGCGCTGGCCCGGCGCGATCTCGACAACACCACCGTCCGCGCCCCCTTCGACGGGCTCGTCGTCGGCTTGACCACGCCGGTTGGCGAGTTCGTCGTTTCCGGCCAAACCGTTTTCTCGATGATCGACACGGCCAAATGGGAGGCGGTGGCCTACTTCCGCGAGACCGAGCTTCCGGCGATCCGTATCGGCGATGATGCCGATGTCTATGTCATGGCCGCTTCCGAGCAGCCGATAACGGGCACGGTCGTCTCGATGGGCTGGGGCATCCGTTCCGAGGAGGCAGTCACCGTTCTCGGCCTGCCGGTGGTGTCGAGCTCGCTCAACTGGGTCAAGGTCGCCAAGCGCTTCCCGGTCTATGTCCATCTCGACGACCCGCCACCCGAGTTGATGCGCGTCGGCGCCTCGGCCATCGTGGCGATCTCCGGTTCTTCGGAGGTGGCAGGAGATGGCGGTGGCAAACACTGAGGCCCTGCCCGGTGGCGCTGCTGCTCCGTCCCGCCCGGTGCCCGCGCGGCGCCGCAAGACGGCAGGCGATGACGCGGCGACCGCCCCGGACAAACCAGCGCCATCCGCCGCGTTGTGACAATCGTCATCGGACGAACTCCGCCCTTTCGAAGGCCGGCTCGGCATGTCCGCTGCGCATGGTACTGAGTGTCGTCATCGTCACTGTCTTCATGATGAGCCAGCAGGTGCCCGAGGCGGTTCTCGCCTGCTACCTGGTGTTTTTCGCCGCGCGCAGGGATGCCGGCGCCGGCATGCTCATCGCGCTGGCGCTGATTGTCGCCGTCACGATCGGCATCGCCCTCGGACTGGTGGTCATGCAGCTGTCGGCCGACGATTCCATGGTGCGGCTGCTGGTCATGGCGGGCTTCGCCTTTGGCGGCATGTACCTGTCGCAGGCCACGCGCCTCGGTTCCCTGGCGGCGACGGGCGGGTTCGTTTTCGTCTTCGCCCTGTCGCTGATCGATTTCCTGCCCTATCCGATGCTGATCTCGCATGCGCTGAGCTGGATCTGGGTGATCGTCGCTCTGCCGATGGCGGTGCTGTTCGTGGTCAACATGCTCTTCGCCCCCTCCCCTGCAATGCTGGCCCGGCGCTTTGTCGCAGAACGCCTCGAGGCCGCGGTCGCATTGCTCGCTGGCGACGAGGGCGCGGAGGCGAGGGCGCGCCGGCTGCTGGTCGAGCCGGCGAGCGAGGGCGCGACACTGACGCGCGGCGCCCGCATCTTCGGCTATCTCGCCAGCGACGAGGCCCGAAGGCTTTGCGGTCTGGCGACGGCATCGGGCGAGGTACTGGCACTGGCAATGGCGGTCGGGCGCGATCCTGTCCTTGCCCGGGATATCGGCGCCCTGGCGGCGGCCATCGCCGACAAACGCCATGACCTGCCGCACCAGCACGCGCGCAGCTCGCAACCGCAAACCGCCAGTCTTGCCGCGCAGGCCGACCGCCTCGCCGCGATCTGGGACGGACGCGCCGACGATGCCTGCCCGGCACGGCGGCGGGAAGGGCTGTTTCTTGCCGATGCAACAACCCAATCCCGCCTATTGGCAGTTCGCCCTCAAGACGGTGATCGCCGTTTTCATCACCTACACGCTCTACACCGCCTGGGGCTGGTTCGAGATCCACACCGCCATGATCACCTGCTTTTACGTGGCGCTCGCCTCGACCGGTGAGGACGCTGCACAAGGCGGCACTACGCATTGTCGGCGCCCTGATCGGCGGCGCCTATGGGCATCGGCTCGATCATATTCCTGATGCCGCACATGACCGATATCGGCCACCTTATGATTCTGATCGGCGTCGGCAGCTTTGTCGCCGCCTGGGTTGCCAGCGGTTCCGAACTGATCCGTTACGCCGGCTGGCAGATGGCACTGGCCTTTTTTCTTGTGCATCCTGCCCAACATCACCACCAGCTTCCTGCCGTCAGGTTTCGGTCCGGTCTTCGACACCAGCGTCGCCACCGACCGGGTTCTCGGAATTCTCATCGGCAATATCGTCCGTCGCCCTGGTCTTCCTCAGTTTCTGGCCGGCAAGCATCTCCGAGCCTCTGGCCAGGTCCCTGAGCACGGCCACGCGCCTCATTCATGCCCGACTCGCCGCCGCGCCGGCCCTTCTGGCCGATATCCGGCAAAATCTCGCCGAGGCGCACCGGCTCGCCAGGCTATCGAATTTCGAGGTCAGCCGGCTGCGCTTCAGCTCGCCGGTCATAGCCGCATGTGCCGGCGATCCTCGCGGCAATCGACGCAGCAGCATCGACGCTGACGCGCATCGAAATCCACCGGCAAAGACCGCGCTACCTGTTCGGCGCGCCGCGCTGTGCAAAAGCGGCGCTTGGCGCCCATGAATTGGCGGCGGCGGCGTTTCTGGACCTTGCCGCTTCGGCTATTGTCACGCCCGAACCACAGGCTAGGCCCATGCTCATCGCCGCGCTTGCTCACAGCAATTCAACGCTCGACCGCCTGCGCCGGCTTGCAGGGCGGCGCGGAGCGCAGGCGCGCTGGCATGACGACCTCCGCCGGATCATCGCCGAGTACGCACGCCTTCAGGCCGATCTCGAACATGTCGTCAGGGGGCTTGGATGACTCCCTGGCGCCCCCTCCTGCCAATCGCGGTTGTCGTTTCCGCGCTGGCACTATCCGCCTGTTCGAGCACCAGTGTCCTGGCGCCGGCGAGCGCCACCACGCCCTATCGCGGCGCAGCGGGTGAAGCGGCCACGGATCCCGGAACGGCCGATTACGCGGTGACTCCGGACAAGACAATGCCGATCGTCATCGCCAAGCCGATGATCGATCCAAAGCATGACTATTCGCTGGCTGAGCTGATCGACATCGCCGAGATGGCGAATCCTGCAACCCGTGCCGCCTGGCAACGAGCGCGCGAGGCGGCAACCGCCGTCGGCATTGCCGAGGGCGCCTTCTTGCCGATCCTTTCTGCCAACGTCCTTGCCGGCTATGCCGTCACCTCGGGCACGGCGGCGGGCGTTGAGGTGCCGCCGCTCGTCAATGTTCCGCCCGGAACCATCACCACCTCGGGCGGTCAGATCGCGCCGTCGCTGGCGGTCGAATGGCTGCTGTTCGATTTCGGCGGCCGCGAAGCGGCGCTGAAGAGCGCCGAGCAGTTGTCCTTTGCCGCCAATGTCTCGTTCAACATGGCGCACCAGAAGCTGATCTTCGATGTCGCCGCTTCCTACTTCCAGTATAGCGCCGCGCGTGCACAGACCCGCATCAACCGCGAAGCGCTCGAAAATGTCAGGCTGGTGCAAACCGCCGCCGAGGCCCGGCTCGGCCAGGGCATCGCCACGACAATGGAAGTGGCACAGGCCAAACAGCAGGTAGCCACAGGCCGAGTTCGACCTGACCCAGGCGACGGGCGGCGAACGCGCCGCCTATTCCCTCGCTGCTGGCGGCGATGGGCATTTCGCCGACGCTGAAGCTGAAGGTGAAGGATGTCGCCGGCCGGCCGCTGCCGCGCGCCGTACCGGCCAATCTCGATACGCTGATCACCACTTCTCTGCAGCGGCGTCCCGACGTGCAGGCGGCCTTTGCCCGGGTCAAGGCCGGCAGTGCAGGCATCACCGCCGCCGAAGCGGAATTCCTGCCCAGGATCGCCCTGACCGGCACGCTCAACCAGACCTGGGGCGGCTACACGCTCGATGACAGCCGCTTCGGCACGACGACGCTCGATTCCAGCCAGCCTAACGCCGCCATCGGCATCGGCATCCGGTTCCCGATCTTCGACGGCGGCATGCGCACATCGCGCCTCGAAGCGGCTGAAGCCCGGGCCGCCGCCTCGGAGCAGGACTTCGCCCTGCTGCAAAACGAGGCGGCGCGGCAGATCGTCGTCGCCTATGATGCGTTGAGGACCGGCCTCTCAGGTCACCGGGCGGCGAGCGAGCTTGTCAGGGCGGCGCGCACCAATCACGAGGCGGCGCTCGAATACTACAAGAACGGACTCGGCACCCTTTCCGACATCAGCGTCACCCAGACCGGCCTGCTCAAGGCGCTTTTCGCCGAGGCCCAGGCCCGCTCCAATGTCTTCGGCGCCGCCGCGACACTGGCCTTCGCCACCGGCCAGCTGACCAATGCCGGCGTACCGTAGAGCCAAAGGCGCTGCGATTCAGAAAACGGACCTCATCTGTCGTCTCCCGCGCTAGCGGATCAGGTTCCCGCGCTTCACCGCCTGCTGCTGCGCCTTTAGCGCCAGCTCGGTGGCGGTAAAGGTGTGCTGCTGGGGACAGGCCGTTTCGGTACGGTCGCGGACATCGGCGGCCAGATTGCCGAAATAGGGCAGATCGGCACTCGAACAATCGAAATATTCGTATTCCGTACACGTTGAACAGGAACAGGTGGTCGATGCCCTCTCGGCCCTTCAGGTCGACATATTTCCTCAGTTCGATCTCGCCTTCGGTGCCATAGAGGAACAGCCGGCCATCGCCCCAGTTCGGCAGGGCGTCGGCAGTGTACCAGTCGAGCCGGATATAGGCCTGGGTATCGCCGCCGACGAGATTGATCTCGCCGAAGTCTTCGAACAGCGGATGGTCGGGATTGTTGAAATTGCCGACCGCGGCATGGGCGATCTCGGCGCTGTCGAGCCCGGCGAAATGCAGATACTGGTCAATCTGGTGTGTGCCGATATCGGCAAGGATGCCGCCGTATAGAGCCGGGTCGAAGAACCAGTCCAGGGCGCATGTGGATATTGAGCCGGTGCGGGCCCATGCCGACGGTCTGGACGAGTTTGCCGATGCGGCCCTGGCGCACGAGTTCGGTGGCGACAGTCACGGCGCGCACCTCGAAGCGCTCGGAGAAATCGACACTCCAGATCCGTCCTGTCTCACCGACAACGGCGCGGATGCGCTCGAGTTCATCGAGCGTTATGCAGCCGGGCTTGTCGAGCATCACATCCTTGCCGTGACGCATCGCATCGATGGCAAGCTCGGCCCGTTCATGCGGCGGCGCGGCAATCAGGACCAGCGCAATTGATTCGTCATCGAGAATGCGCTGGCGCTCGGCAATTCTCGGAGTATCCGGAAAGCGCTTGAGGAACCCGGCAAGCGGCTGCGGATCACCGTGTGTCCAATAACCGGCCATCTCGCATCCGACGGCCATCATGCCCTTCGCCATGCCGTAGATGTGGCGGTGATCGAGGCCGATCGCGGCAAACCGCAAGCCCGTGGTCATTCTGTCCTCCTTGCCGCGCAACTGGTGCGGCGTGTCATTGTGGTCGCGTGTCCGAAGCGCAATGCCGGATTCCGCCTTTGCCTGACAGGTTCCTATAGGCGCGACAGCGTCAGTCCGCCATCGGCATTGATGACGCTGCCTGTCGAAAACGCCATGTCGGGACGGGTCAGCGCGCTGACGGCAGCGGCGATATCGGCGCCCTCGCCCCAGCGCCGCGCCGGCACGAGACCGTTGGCGATCAGATCGTCGTACTTGCCCGAGACCTTGGCGGTCATGTCGGTGCGGATGATGCCGGGCCTGACCTCGAACACGGGAATGCCCTCGGGCGCCAGCCTGGCGGCGAACCCTTGCGTCGCCATGGCGAGACCGGCCTTGGAGACCGAATACTCGACCCGGTTGAGCGAAACCATTTCGGCCGAACAGGAGGTGACGAAGATCAGCGCACGCCCTGGCTTCGGACCGGCATCGATCATGCGGTTGGCCACCGCCTGGGCGAGAAAGAAGGCCCCGCGCAGGTTGACGCCCATGACCGTGTCGAAATTCTCCGGCGTCGTCTCGAGGATGTCGAGCCGCTGCGGCGGCGCGATGCCGGCATTGGACACCAGCACGTCGACCGGATCGAGCGCCGCCTCGACATCGTTGAGCACGCGGTGGTGATCGTCGACGACGTCTACGCGTCCGTCGACATAGGTCACGCGCGTTCCGTGGCGGGCGATCTGCTGCAGCGCGTCACGCGCGACCTCGTCTTCGGGCGACGTGCCGGTGATGGCGACATCGAAGCCGTCGGCAGCCAGCGTATCGGCGATCGCCAACCCGATTCCGCGGCGGCCACCGGTGACAAGGGCGACGCGGCGTTGTTCGGAAATACTCATGTCGATCCCTTTCGATCTGATCGTCAGTTGCTCCGGATGGCAAAGAAGGTCGGATAGGCTGCGCCCGAACCCATGCGCCCGACCAGATGCGCCAGTTCGCGCATGTGATAATCGCCCCACATCGTCGCCTCGCCCGAAGGATTCTTGCGGCCCGGTTGCACATGGTCCCAGCCGTTAGGTCGGTGATACTGCGAGTGCAGCACCAGACCCTGATGCCCAGGATCGGACGACAGATAGTGAGGACCGAGCAGGGTGCTGAGTACGGTGAGCCCGGCCTGGAAGTAGGTCGACGCGCCGCCGCGCCCATTGGCCTCGAGCCACTTGCCGTAGCGGATCAACCCTTGCGCGCCGATGGCGGCGGCCGAGGAGTCGACCGGCTCGATATCGTTTTCCGGTTCGGATGGACGGGCATAGACAGCGCCCAGCGCCTTCAGACCCGGCGCACCAGTGTCCCAGTAGGGAATGCCGTCGGTGGCAGTGTGAGCGATGTAGAAATCGCATGTCGCCGCGGCGGCGCGGTCGAACAGGTCGACGACCTCGGCCTTGCCGCCATGGCCGGCGAATGGTGCATTATCGAGCGTATCGAAGAATTCGAGCAGTTCGGCATAGCCGGCCATGGCCCAGCTCAGGCCCCGCGTCCAGGTGGAAAAACCGGTATAGCCCTGCTGCGTGCCGACACAGCGGAAGGCGCCGGAAACGGTGTTGAAGATCGCCTCATGGGCGGTGCGGCCGCGCTCGTCCCAGATGTCGCGGCCCTCGCCCCAGAACAGGTTGTATTCAGCTGTGGTCCTGGCATGGGCGACCAACCTGTCGAACAGCGAGATCACACCGTCGCCCTCGCCCTTGACAACATGGCCGAGCTGATGGCCGAGCGCCAGGATCCTGAGCGTGCGCATGGTGTCGATGAACAGCGAATGCGGGCCGTTGAACGAATGGATATAGCCCTTGCCCTCCCCGAGTTCGGTCCAGCGCCGCGCCTGCACCGCCGCCGACGCCTTGAGCGCCAACTCGAAATATTCCTTCTGCCATTCATTGTACGGAATGCGACCTTCGGCCATCAGCCTTAGGAGATTGCCGTAGGTCGAGACCTGGTTGAAGCCGTGGTCGTGCACGCCGAAATGGGTGATATGGGCCGGCATGTCGGATCGGGTGCGCTCAAGCCCGAGCGCCAGGAAACTCTCGTCGCCGGTCGCGTCGAACTGCAGGATTGCCGAGCCGAACTCGAACCCTTGCGTCCAGTCGGTCCAGCCGCGCGGCGAATAGCGTCCGGCGATGGTGTGCACCGGAGCGCCGGCGGAACGGTCGAGCGTTTCATCGATCGACACGATCTTTGCCCCGGAGACCTTCCACATGTTCCGGATCGCCGGCTCCAATGCGCTCGCAGTCACATTGAAATCGATTTTCATGAGGCTTCCCTAGACCTTGAACGTTTTTTCCAAGCTGAAGGAACGACCGGAATCCGGGCGATGCACGCTCGCGTCGCGAGCCGGGTGCGGACTGTCGCACCCCGAAACGGCATCGCTGGTCTTGACTCCTCCATGCCTCAAACACTAACACTACCAACCGGTAAGTAACAAGACTCGTCGAGGGGGGAAAATGGCCGAAACCGGTCGTATTGGCATCATCATGCACGGCGTGACCGGGCGCATGGGGATGAACCAGCATCTCATCCGTTCGATCCTCGCCATCAGGAATGAAGGCGGGCTCGTCCTTTCCGACGGATCGCGGGTCATGCCGGATCCGATCATTGTCGGCCGCAATGCCGACAAGATCGAGCGTCTGGCCAGACAACACGGCGTCGAGCGCTGGACCACCGATATCGATGCCGCACTGGCCAATCCCGAAGACAGCATCTTTTTCGACGCCGCCTCGACGCAGTTGCGTCCGGCGCTCTTGCGCAAGGCCATCGACGCCGGCAAGCATGTCTATTGCGAAAAGCCGGTTTCTGACGGACTGGAAGAGGCGGTCGAGATCGCCCGCTATGCCCAAAAGGCCGGCGTCAAGAACGGTATCGTTCACGACAAGCTCGACCTGCCCGGCCTGATCAAGCTCAAGCGCCTGAGGGATTCCGGCTTTTTCGGCAGGATCCTGTCGGTCAGGGGCGAGTTCGGCTACTGGGTGTTCGAAGGCGACTGGATGCCGGCGCAGCGCCCGAGCTGGAACTATCGCGCCGAAGAAGGCGGCGGCATCGTCTGGGACATGCTCTGCCACTGGCGCTATGTGCTCGACAACGTCATCGCGCCGGTCAAATCGGTCAGCTGCACCATCGCCACCCATATTCCCGACCGCTGGGACGAAAAGGGCGCGCACTACACGGCCAATGCCGATGATGCCGCCTATGCCACCTTTGAGCTCGAAGGCGACATCATCGCCAACATCAATTCCAGCTGGTGCACCCGCGTGCGCCGCGACGACCTTGTCACCTTCCATGTCGACGGCACCCATGGTTCCGCCGTCGCCGGCCTGCACAAGTGCTATTCCCAGCATCGCGTCAACACTCCCAAGCCGGTGTGGAATCCGGACGAGCCGCAAACGCTCGACTTCTTCGCCGACTGGGAGGAAGTCCCGGACAACCAGGTGATGGACAACGGCTTCAAGGTACAGTGGCAGCAGTTCCTGCGTCACGTCCTCGAGGACGCGCCCTGGCACTACACGCTCAGCGAAGGCGCCAAGGGCGTGCAGCTCGCCGAGGCGGGTTACCAGAGCGCCCGCGAACGCCGCTGGGTCGATCTCGACGATCTCAATATCTAGGAGATGACGGCGGTGCCGGAGACAAGAGCAGTGATCGGGCCACACCATCTGTCTCTCAACACGGCGACGGTCCGCGCGCAATGGACCCTCGCCGAGGCCATCGACGGCTGCGCCCGCCACGGTTTCGGCGGCATCTCGCCCTGGCGCGACAAACTCCAGGAAATGGGTGCCGGCAACGCCGCCCGCGCCATCAAGGATGCCGGCATCGGCGTTTCGGGCCTGTGCCGGGGCGGCTGGTTCACGGCGGAAGGCGCGCTGACGCAGGCCGTCATCGACGACAACCGCCGCGCCGTCGACGAGGCGGCAACGATCGGCGCCGACTGCCTGGTCTTCGTCGTCGGCGGCCTGTCCGAAGGCTCGCGCGACATCAGGGCGGCGCGTAACCTCATCGAGGACGGGCTCGGACAAACGCTCGACTATGCGCGCACGGCCGGCGTCAAGCTGGCCATAGAGCCTTTGCACCCGATGTATGCCGCCGACCGCGCGCTTGTGAACACCACGCGTCAGGCGCTCGATATCTCGGACCGGCTCGGAGACGGCATCGGCGTGGCGCTCGATGTCTATCACGTCTGGTGGGATCCCGAGATCGAGGCCCAGATCGCCCGTGCCGGCAAGGACAGGCTGATGGCCTTCCACGTCTGCGACTGGCTGGTGCCGACAAAGGACATGCTCAACGACCGTGGAATGATGGGCGATGGTATCATCGACATTCCGCGCCTGCGCCATGTTGTCGAAAGCAACGGTTTTTCGGGTCTTGTCGAGGTCGAGATTTTTTCCGCCGAGGACTGGTGGAAGCGCGATGCCGACGATGTGATGCGAACCATCGTCGCACGTGCCGCAGAATTCTGCTGAGCCAACCGATCCGCCGGCACGGTGGATCGCAACGCAAGGGAGGAAAAACATGAGGCAGGTCATCGTTTTAAGCCGACGATATCCTGCTGAAACCGAATTCCGTCCGGATCGCACTCTCGCGGCCGATCGCGGAAACGCCAAGGTCAGGGCCAGAAAATGGCATTGACCTTTTAGATCATCGAATGCAACCTACCAGTAGGTAATATGGGAGGAAACCAATGAACCGACGTGCAATCAACTCCATGCTTGCCGGCACCACGCTGGCCTTTGCCATGGGAACCGGTGCAGCTCTGGCCGCCGACTGGCAGCCCGACCGCCCGATCAACATCATCGTTCCGTGGTCGGCCGGCGGCTCGACCGACCAGGTGACGCGTGTCGTCGCCCCGCTTCTCGAAGAAGCGCTCGGCACCCCGATCGTCGTCGTCAACCAGCCGGGTGCCTCGGGCTCCATCGGCACCGGAGAAGCGTTGAAGGCCGATCGTGACGGCTACACCTGGACGGCCAACGCCATCGCCAACAACGCAACCTATGCCATCTCCGGCATGCTGGAAGACACGTCCATCGACGACTACCGCATCTACCTGCACGTCGCCAACGTGCCGGTCGTCAGCGTCAACGCCGACTCGTCCTATCAGGACTTCGCAACCCTGCTCGCCGACATGAAGGCCCAGGAAATCACCGTCGGCACTGCCGGCGCGACCTCCTCGGGTGGCATGGCACTGGCCGCGATCAACGATGCCGTTGAGGGTGGCCTGGCCGCCCGCATGGTCACCTATGATGGTGGTGCCCCGGCCGTTCTGGCCGCCGCTTCCGGCGAAGTCACCGTGACCACGCAGCTCGCTGTCGAGCAGACCGAACAGATCCGTGCCGGCCTCATCCGTCCGCTCGCGGTTCTCTCCGACACCCCGTTGCAGGTCGAAGGCCTCGATCCCGTGCCGCCGATCACCGACTTCATTCCGGACTTCCCGGTTGCCGCCGACTATTTCGGCGTGTTCATCCCGGTCGGTGCGCCCCAGGAGGTCTACGACACGATGGACAAGATCTGGGAAGAAAAGATCATGTCCTCGCCCGAGCTCCAGGCCTATGCCAATGAGCGCGGTGCCGTGTTTGCACCGAGCTTCGGCAAGGCCGCCTACGACAAGGCCATGCCGGTCGTCGCCCATGAAGCCTGCGCCCTCAAGGGCCGTGGCGAAGCCGTGCGCGATCCGTCCGAATTCGGCATCGAGTGCCACGACTAGGCATTGTGAGGGCCGGGGCGTCCGACGTCCCGGTCCACTCCCGCGGGGCGGTCACATCCCGAGATGCGGCCGCCCTGTTTGCAAATCCACAACCGCATTTGACACCGGATCGCCTTCATGCGCTGCTGGCTGAAGGGATCGAGGAACCAGCATGATCGACAGACGAACTGTTGACAGCGCCGTCGCAGCCATCCTGATGATGATCGGGCTTGCCCAGCTCTGGGGCGGCTTTACCATGGACCGCCTTGAGATCAGGCGCATTCACCCGGCGTCTTTCCCGGGCCTGGTGCCGATGTTCCTTGGCGCCACGATGTTCATTTTGGCGGTGATTGTCTTCGTGGCAAGCCGTAGGCAGGCTGCCGCCGACAAGCCCGGCGCCGAGGACGAAATCAAGTTTGCCGAGCTCAAGAGCTTCGGTGTCATCATCCTGATCGCCGGCATCTACGCCCTTGGGCTGGTCGGGCTGGTTCATTTCTGGATCGCGTCGAGCCTGTTCGTTTTCGTTTTCATCATGACCGCCGAATGGCGGCGCCTTGAAACGCGGGCAGCCCGGCTGAAGAAGGGCGCCATTGCCGCAATTATCGCCATCGTTGTAACCGGCGGCATCTCCTACATGTTCGAACAGGGTTTCCTGGTGAGGCTGCCATGACCGCAACACTCGACGCCCTGGCCACGGCCTTCGTCTCCATGGCGACGCCGACGATGATGTTTCACGTCGTCTGGGCGACGCTTCTCGGTATTTTCGTTGGCGCCCTGCCCGGTCTGACCGCGACCATGGGCGTGGCCCTGATGACGACGCTGACCTATTCGCTCGATCGCGATGCGGCCATTCTCGTACTGATCTGCATGTATGTCGGCGCCATCTACGGCGGCTCGCGCAGTGCCATCCTGCTCAACATTCCCGGAACCCCGGCAAGCGCCGCCACTTCGCTCGACGGTTTTCCGCTGGCCAAGCGCGGCAAGGCGGGCTTTGCCATGGGCATCGCCACGCTCGGCTCGACCTTCGGCACCCTTGTCGGCATCATCCTGCTCATCCTCATCGCGCCGCCGCTTGCCGCCATCGCGCTCAAGTTCGGCTCGTTCGAGTTCTTCTGGCTCGCCCTGTTCGGCATCGTCATCTCGGGACAGCTCACCAAGTCCGGCCATCCGGCCAAGGGATACCTGGCCGGCATCATCGGACTCTCGGTGGCCATGATCGGCGCCGACGGCATCCATTCCTTTGTCCGCTTCAATTTCGGCGTTTCCGACATGAATGGCGGCATCGGCCTGATCCCGGCCATGGTCGGCGCCTTCGGTTTCGCCGAAGTGCTGTTCACCATGTCCCGGCCTGACGCGACCCTGACCCAGAACAAGCCGGAACGCATCAATTTCGGGGCGCTGTGGGGCAAGATCTGGGGCTACAAGCGCACGGTCGTGCAATCGGGCGTCATCGGTACGATGATCGGCATCATCCCCGGCGTCGGCGAGGACATCGGCGCCTGGGCCAGCTATGCCGCCGCCAAGCAGAACTCCAAGGAAAAGGACAAGTTCGGCGACGGCAGCCATGAGGGCCTGACGGCAGCGGAGACCGGCAACAGCGCCGTCGTCCCCGGCTCGCTTATTCCCTCGCTGACGCTCGGCGTGCCGGGATCGGCTTCGGCGGCCGTGCTCATCGCCGCCCTCTACATTCACGGCATCCGGCCCGGCCCGATGATCATGATCGACCAGCCGACCTTCATCTATTCGGTTTCGGTGATGCTGACCTTCGCCACGGTGGCGATCGGCGTGTTCGGCTTGCTGCTGACGCCGGTTTTCGTGCAGGTTCTGAAAATCCCGCGAAATTTCCTCATGCCGCTGGTCTTCACCATGTGTGTGATCGGGCCCTACGCCCTGACCCAGCGCATTTTCGACATCTGGGTGATGTTCGTCTTCGGCATCATCGGCTATGTGCTGAGGCGTCTCGAATACCCGATGGCCCCGTTGGTTCTGGGGATTATTCTCGGCGACCTGTTGGATAAAAGCCTCAGGCGTGGTTTGACACTTTCCAACGGAAGTCTCGAACCCTTCTTCTTCCGGCCCATCTCGGCAGGCTTCGCTGTCGTTATCGTCATTACGGTGCTGTTCTCCTTCCCGGCGGTCCGCCGTTGGTGGTCGGCGCTCACACGGCGCGGCAAGAATGCCGGGGAACAGGCCTGATTCAGTCGCCTTCCTGCAAGGGAATGTCCATGAACAGCAGCACAACCGGTACCAAGGTCATCCGCAAGAAACGCGGGCAACGCGATTCCGCTGCCTCGCGCGCGGCGATCCTGCAGGCCGCGCTCAACGAGTTCTCCTCGGCCGGCTACGAGGGCGCGCGCGTCGACCGGATCGCCGACAAGGCCGGCGTCAGCAAGCCGCTGCTCTACGACTATTTCGGCGACAAGGACGATCTTTACGCCGCCGCCCTGCGCGAGGCCTATGTCCAGATCCGCCAGGCCGAGACCCAGCTGAGCCTGGAGGCGCTGGCGCCACGCGAGGCCATTCACGAGCTTGTCGTGTTCACGATTGCCCATTTCCGGCGCAATCCGTGGTTCATCACCATGCTCAACACCGAGAATCTCCGCGGCGGCAAGACGGTCACCAAGCTCACCGACCGTCAGGAAATCCAGTCCAAGCTGCTTCTGGCGCTCAACGACGTGCTCGAACGCGGCCGGGAGGACGGCATTTTCCACCAGGAGATTTCGCCGGCACGCCTGTACATCGTCATCGCCTCGCTGTGCTATTTTCCCGTTTCCAACCGTTTCACGCTGTCGGCGATCTTCGACCTCGAATGGGGCGATGCCGAGTTCGGCGAACACGCTGAAACCATCGCCGACATCATCGTGACCTGGCTGACATCGCAATAGCCCGGTCTGCCGATGGGGACTGACGCCGCAGCGATTCCGATCGCAACGGCCACCATGAAGCGGACCTGGCTTGCGTCACCACGCCGGATTGCCAAAGCGCCCGGGATCGACTGAGGTCTGACACCATGAACACCAACCCCAATGAATACGATTCCGCCCTGCCGCGCGCCTCGATCGAGCGCCTGACGGCATTCTGTCATGCGGCGCTCAGCGCCACCGGCGCCGATGAAGCGACAGCCTCCGCCGCCAGCCGCGCCATGATGCACGGCTCGCGATTGGGCGTCGACAGCCATGGCGTGCGCCTGCTCGAGCACTATGTGAGCGTGCTCGAAGGCGGCAGGCTCAACAGCAATCCGGATTTGCACCTCGCCCAGGAGATGGGCGCCGTCGCGGCCCTGGACGCCGACCATGCCCATGGCGCCCTTGCAGCCTACACCGGGATGGAGCATGCGGTCCGCCTGGCCGGCCAGTTCGGCATCGGCGCCGTCTCGATCCGCAATTCCTCGCATTTCGGGCCGGCCGGCGCCTATGCCATGGCGGCGGCGGAGGCGGGGTACATCGGCATCGCCCTGTCCAATTCCGACAGTTTCGCCCACCTTCACGACGGTGTCGGACGTTTCCACGGCACCAATCCCATGGCGGCGGCGGTGCCGCTTGCCGAGGGAAAACCCTGGCTGCTCGACATGGCGACCAGCTCAATCACCTACAACAAGGTGCAATTGTACAAGAGCCTCGGACTACAGCTGCCCGAGGGGGCCGCCGCCACCGTCGACGGCGTCGCAACCCGCGATCCCGAACTGGCCGACTCTCTGGCCCCGCTCGGTCACATGTTCGGGTTCAAGGGCGCCGGTCTTGCCAGCCTGATCGAGATCCTCAGCGCCGTGCTCAGCGGCATGCGCATCGCCCCCGACATCCTGCCCATGGGCGGAGAGGACAAATCGACGCCGCGCCAGATGAGCGCCTTCGTGCTGGCGCTCAAGCCCGAGGCCTTCATTCCCGCCGAAACCTTCCAGCAGGGCATGCGCCATTATCTCGACAGTCTGCGCGCCTCGCCGGCAAAGCCCGGCATGACGGTGATGGCGGCCGGTGATCGCGAATGGGCCGAAGAGCAGCATCGCCTGGCCGAAGGCGTGCCGATCGATCCTGAGACCGAGCGCGCCTTCCGGCGTCTCGCCGACACCTATGGCCTGTCGCTCCCCTTCGACGGTTAGCGCGATTTGGGAGCCGGCCTGCCGACGCCGTTCAGCCTGTTGCGCAGCATAGGCGCTGATAGATCTCGTAGGCAGCAATCGTCGTCTGAATCTGCACCGAATGGCCGAAAATGAAGTCCTCGCCGTAGATGGCTTCGTCGGGGAATTCGGTGTTCAGTGTCAGCTGGATTTGGTGCCAGTGCATGAAGACCTGCGAAACCGGAATGCCGTTCATCACCGTGAAGGTGCTGACGGGGCCGGCGTGGGTCTCGCAGGCCGCGATCTGCCTGCGGTTGCAATCGACAAGGCCGGGGATCTCCGCCAGACGCTCGGCTAGTTGCGCAACAAGGATACCGGCAGTGTCGCTCCAGTCCTCATGGTGGCGCATGATGACGAAAAAGCCCTTGGGAATGGTCCGGAGCTCGAAGCCGCGCGGCGGACAGCCGGACAATGGCCGCGTCCACTCATGGGCCGGATAGCCGTGCAGGTTGATGTGAAGCTTGGCATCCACCAGCACCAGCGCGCGCCGGATCAGTCCTTCATAGACCGGCGTGCCACCGCGCGATTCCACATCGTCGCCCACACCCGCATGGCAGTCGGCGGGTGCACGGGTGCTGCGGATTGTTGAGAACGGCGTCCATGGTGCCCCGTTCCATCACCTGGCCGAGACAGAGCACAGCGATCCGGTGGCTCATGCGTTCGTCAACGACGACGTCAGGGTTGATGAACAGGTAGGACAGCCGGAGCCGCGCCTGCAGTTCGAGGAACAGGTCGATGATCCGCTCGGGTTCGGGCGAGAGCGCCCGGGCAATGCACACGAGCTGGCGCCGCCCGCCGGAAAACTCGTGCGGGTAGCGGTCGACATATGCCGGCTCCAGGCTGGCCTGACGGCCGGATGGTAGACCGACCCGGTGGATGCAAACCTGATGTCAGGGCGCGGGCGCGATGTCGCGGTGCTCGACGGATGCGGTCATCACAGCGTGAATTTGGGATCGTAGGCCGGCGGCACAATCCGTCGGCGATCCGGCTCGGGCGCATCGAGTGCCGTCGCCGGCCGCAGCTTTTCCGCCGCCTCGGCGGCGAGCCGGACATAGATCTCGGAACCTTCCCGCTTCCAGGCGATTTCCTTGTCGCTGAGCGTGCGCACGACCTTGGCCGGGCTGCCCAGCACCAGGCTGTTGGCCGGGATCTGCATCTCGGCCTTGACGAAGGCCATGGCCCCGACAATGGCGTTCTCCCCGACAACAACGTCGTCCATGACGACCGCGTTCATGCCGACCATGGCGTTGCGGCCAACCCGGCAGCCGTGCAGAACCGCACCGTGACCGACATGGCCGAGTTCCTCGACGACTACCTCACGGTCGGGAAAGGTATGAACGACGCAGGCGTCCTGGATATTGGCGCCTCGTTCGAGCAAGATCCGGCCGATATCGCCCCTCAGCACCGCACCGGGACCGACATAGCACTCCGGCCCGATGATGACGTCGCCGATCAGGACCGCCTCCGGATGCACATGCGCCGAAGGATCGATGACCGGCACGACGCCGTCATAGGAATAGACCCTGGGCGACATGCGGTTCTCGTTCATGCTCTGGCAGTTCCCTGTGTTTTGGCGACCATGGTCAGGACGTCGTACTGGGCCACCACTTCGCCATCCTCGCCGCGCGTCACCGTGCAGTCCCAGCGCACTTCGCCATAATCCTCGGCTTCGCGCGGATTGATCTGCTTGGCGGTCAGGCTCACCTGCAGGGCATCGCCGGGATAGACCGGGGTCAGGAACCTCAAGTTGTCGACGCCGTAATTGGCCAGAACCGGGCCGGGATCGGGCTGGACGAACAGACCCGCGGCAAACGAGACGATCAGATAGCCATGCGCCACCCGTCCCTCGAAGAACGGATTGGCCTTGGCCGCCGTTTCGTTCATGTGGGCATAGAAGGTGTCGCCGGTGAATGCGGCGAAGTGCTCGATATCTTCGAGCGTGATCACCCGCTTGTCGCTGACGACGGTATCGCCGATCTCGAGCTCGGCCAGCGATTTGCGGAAAGGGTGTTCGCCTTCGCTCTTGCGCGTCGCCCCCGGCATCCACTGTCCGGCAATCGCCGTCAGCATGTCGGGCGAGCCCTGAAGGGCGGTACGCTGCATGAAATGGGAAACCGAGCGCATACCGCCCAGTTCCTCGCCGCCGCCGGCGCGGCCGGGACCGCCGTGGACCATCTGCGGCAGCGGCGAGCCGTGCCCGGTATTGGTCTTGGCGGTGGAATGGCTGCCGATCAGGATGCGGCCGTGCAGGCTGGCAATGCCGAGCCCGATGGTCCGCGCCACCTCGCCATCGCCGGTGAACAACGAGGCCACCAGGCTGCCGTCGCCCTTGCCGGCAATGGCGATGGCATCTTCGAGCGTGTCGTAGGGCATGACGGTGATGACCGGTCCGAACGCTTCGATATTATGCGGGGCTTTGGCCGAGAGCGGGGCGTCGCAGACCAAAACGCATGGCGCCATGAAGGCGCCGCTCTCGGCATCGCCGCTGACCAGCTCGACCTTATCGGGATCGCCGAGGACGATGCGCGCTTCGGCGGCGATCTCGCGCACCCGCGCCCTGACCTCGTCGCGCTGATCGCGCGAGACCAGCGGGCCCATGCGCACGCCTTCCGCGTCGGGCAGGCCGATAGTGTTCCTTGAAAGCCGCGCCTCGAGCGCTTCGGTGAACGGCGCCACCAGATCGCGTGGCACGATGACCCGGCGGATGGCGGTGCATTTCTGCCCCGCCTTGGCAGTCATTTCACGCAGCACTTCCTTGACGAACAGGTCGAATTCCGGCGCATCCGGCGTGACGTCACTGCCGAGGATCGCGCAGTTGAGGCTGTCGGCCTCGGTCGAAAACCGCACCGAATTGGCGATGATATTGGGATGGGTCCTGAGCTTGTTGGCGGTGGAAGCCGAGCCGGTGAAGGTCACCACGTCCTGGCAAGTGAGATGATCGAAAAGATCGCCGACCGAACCACAGACAAGCTGCAGCGCACCTTCGGGCAAAAGATCCATTTCGAGGATGCGCCGTACCACGGCTTCGGTGACATAGGAGGTCTGGCTCGCCGGTTTGACGATGGCCGGCATGCCGGCAAGCCAGGTGGGGGCAAGCTTTTCAAGCATGCCCCAGACCGGGAAATTATAGGCATCGATGTGAACCGCAACGCCCTGCAGCGGGGTCAGGATATGCTGGCCGATGAACGTTCCGTCTTTGGACAACATGACCGGGGGTCCATCGACCAGCACCCTGGTATTCGGCAGTTCCCGCCGCCCCATCGAGGCGTAGGACAGGAGCGCGCCGATGCCACCATCGATATCGATCCAGCCGTCGGTCCGCGTCGCGCCGGTCCGGGCCGAAAGCTCGTAGAACTCCTGTTTCAGCTCCAGCAGCTTCAGCCCGATCTGCTTCATCATCAGCGCACGCTGGTGAAAGCTCATCGCCCTCAGCGCCGGGCCACCGGTCTTGCGGCCATGATCGAGCGCCGCCGCCATGTCGAGACCGGTGGCATCGACCCGGACGACCGGCTCGCCGGTGCCGGCGTCATAGCAGACGGAACCGTCGCCCGCGCCTTCCTGCCAGCGCCCTGAAAGATAGCTCGCAAGCCGGGGAGTTGCGGTTCGATCCAGCATGATATGTCCTTCTTGGTGTGACGCTTGTTCGGCTAGTGGGAGTCGTACTCGACGACAATTTCGTCGCTCACGGGATGGGACTGGCAGGTCAGGATCGTGCCCCGCTGCACCTCGTAGTCCTCGAGCGCATAGTTCTGGGCCATTTCGACCTCGCCCTTGACGAGCCGGGCCATGCAGGTCGAGCACACGCCGGCCTGACAGGAATAGGGCGCGTCGAGATCGTGCGCCCGCGCCGCCTCGAGCACCGACTGGCCACGGCGCGGCATGTCGATGACGTGCGGCACGCCGTCCATGATGATCGTCGCCTTGACCATGTCGCCGGCAGCGCGCGCCGCCTCGGCTTCGGCCCGACGCTTGGCACGGCCCGGCTGGTCAGCGCCGAACAGTTCGAACTTGATCCTGTCGGCCGGCATGCCCTCCGCCTTCAGCCCGTCCGAGACGGCTTTCATCATCGGCTCGGGGCCACAGATGAAGGCCATGTCGGTCTCGGCCGGTTCGATCCAGCCATGTTGGGTCAGCGCCGTGATCTTGTTGGCATCGATGCGGCCCGAGAACAGCTCGATCTCCTGGGCCTCTCCGGAGAGCACATGCACCAGATTGAGCCGGTCGAGATACCTGTCCTTCAAACCGGCGAGCGTGTTGCGGAACATGATCGAGGACACGGAGCGGTTGCCGTAGACCAGCGTGAATTGCGCGGTCGGATCGCCACTCAGGATCGAGCGCACGATCGACAGGACCGGCGTCACGCCGCTGCCGGCGGCAAAGCCGAGATAGGTCTTGCCTGCAGTTTCGTCCGGCGCCCGGAAGCGCCCCTCGGGCGGCATGGCCTCGATCACGTCGCCTTCGTGCAATCCGGCATTGGCGAAACTTGAAAAGGCGCCGCCATCGACGCGCTTGACGCCGATCTTCAGAACCTTTTCCTCCGGCCCGGCACAGATCGAATAGGAACGGCGAAGCTCGTCGCCGTCGAAAAGGCGCCGGAAGGTCAGGTACTGGCCCGGCACGAAGGCAAAGCGCGCCGCGTCCTCGGGACGGGGTTCGAGGGTGACGATTACCGCATCGCGGGTGTCGTGCTCGAGCTTTGTGACTGTCAAAGGATAGAAATCGGCCATGGTTCAGATCGCCTTGAAGTAATCGAAGGGTTCTCGGCAGGCACGGCAGCGGTAGAGCGCCTTGCACGGGGTCGAGCCGAAGCCCGACAGCATTTCGGTGTCGGTCGAGCCGCAATGGGGACAGCTCATCTCGGTCGGCTTGAGCGCGCCGACACAGGCCGCCGAACCGGCAACCGGCGGGGCGATACCGAAGGCCCGGAGCTTTTCGCCCGCCGCCTCGGAGATCCATGCGGTCGTCCAGGCCGGCGACAGCCGCCGGCGGACATCGACTTTTTCGACACCCTTTGCGGTGAGCGCATTGGCGATGTCGAGGCTGATGACCGACGTCGCCGGGCAACCCGAATAGGTCGGGGTGACGGTGACGGTCAGGACATCGTCAAGCCATTCGACATCGCGCACGATCCCCAGATCAACGACCGAAACCACCGGGATTTCGGGGTCGGGGACCTCGGCAAGCCAGTCGTAAACGGTTTCGACCGAGGGCTGCATCGCTACCACCGCGCGCCGGGATAGCTACGCTGCAGCGCCTGCATTTCGGCCAGGATGAAGCCCATGTGCTCGGTGTGTCGGCCCGCCTTGCCGCCAGCGATGACATGATCGCTTTCCGGCAGCGACAGGGTTGCCGCGCCCAGCGTCCAGGCGAGTTCTTCATCCCAGTCGTCACGGATGGCGTCGAGGTCGGGGGCGATGCCGGCGGTCTGCATCATCACGTCGATCTCGTCCTTGGCGAACAGGTCGGCGACATAGGGCCAGAGCCTGTCGAGGGCATCCTGCATCTTGTTGTGGCTCTCCTCATTGCCGTCGCCGAGCCGGACGATGAGGTCGCGGGAACGATCGAGGTGATAGCTCACTTCCTTGAGCGCCTTTTCGGCGATGCCCCTGACATCCGTATCGGACGAGGCCGTCAGCCCTTTCAGCATCGCCAGATGCCAGGCATCGAACAGGTATTGCCGCATCAGGGTGACGGCGAAATCACTATTGGGCTGCTCGACCAGCAGGCAGTTGCGGAACTGGTTTTCGCCACGCAGATAGGCGAAATCGTCGGGACTGCGCCCTTTGCCCTCGATCTCGCCGGCGAGGCGATACCAGAGTTGGGTCTGGCCGATCAGGTCGAGCGCCATGTTGGCGAGCGCGATGTCCTCTTCGAGCACCGGCGCGTGCCCGCACCATTCGGCATTGCGCTGGCCAAGGATCAGGGTGTTGTCGCCCATCCTCAGGCAGAACTGGACAAGGGGCTCCATCACATCGCTCCCACGTCGTCCGGGATGTCGAAAAAGCTCGGATGCCGGTAAATCTTGGACTGCGACGGCTCGAACAGCGGCCCGGTTTCGTCCGGACTGCTCGCCGTGATTGCCGCAGACGGTACCACCCAAAGGCTCACGCCTTCATTGCGCCGCGTGTAGACGTCGCGGGCGTGCTTGAGCGCCATTTCCGCGTCCGGGGCATGGAGCGATCCCATATGCCGGTGCGCCAGCCCGTGCTGACCGCGGATGAAAACCTCCCACAAGGGCCATTCCTTGCTCATCATCTCGTTCCTTGTTTCTACTGGCGACGCTGCCTTGCCTTGGTCGCGGCACCGAACCGAAAACCGGTTCCCTTTTCCTGCTGACGCTCCGCTATTCCGCGGCGGTTTGCGCTGCTGCCTTTTCGGCGTGCGCGGCCAGCCCGTCGCGATACCAGGCGCCATCGTCCCAGGCCTTCTTGCGTGCCTCGATGCGCTCACGGTTGCACAGGCCCTTGCCCGAGATCACCGCGAAGAACTCGTTCCAGTCGATGGCGCCGAAATCGTACTGATTGCTTTCGGCGTTCCACTTCAGATCGGGATCGGGCACCTTCAGCCCGAGCCACTCGGCCTGCGGCACCGTCTGGTCGACGAATTTCTGCCGCAGGTCGTCATTGGACATCTGCTTGATCTTCCACTTCATCGACTGCTCGGAATGAACCGAGTCGCTGTCGGAAGGGCCAAACATCATCAGGGCCGGCCACCACCAGCGGTTCATGGCGTCCTGCGCCATCGCCTTTTGCGCATCATTGCCTTCCATCAGCACGCGCAGGAGGTCGAACCCCTGCCTCTGGTGGAAGCTTTCCTCCTTGCAGATGCGGATCATTGCCCGTGAATAGGGTCCGTAGGAGCAGCGCTGCAGCTGCACCTGGTTCATGATCGCGGCACCGTCGACCAGCCAGCCGATGGCGCCGACATCGGCCCAGGTCAGGGTGGGATAGTTGAAGATCGAGGAGTATTTGGCCGTGCCGGCGAGAAGCTCTGCGGTCATCTCGTCACGGCTGACGCCGAGGGTTTCGGCGGCACTGTAAAGATAAAGCCCGTGTCCGGCCTCGTCCTGCACCTTGGCCAGAAGGATGGCCTTGCGCTCGAGCGTCGGGGCGCGGGTGATCCAGTTGGCTTCCGGCAGCTGCCCCACGACTTCGGAATGGGCATGCTGGCCGATCTGACGGATAAGCGTCTTGCGATAGCCGGCAGGCATGGCGTCCTGCGGCTCGATCTTGATGTCGGCATCGATCCGGCGCTGGAAGGCGCGCTCAGCCTCGGTGTTTTCGCTTTTCCCCGATTCAACCATCTGGGCATACATGGCCGTTCCTCCCCTTGAGCGTTCTCAGGAAAAGTGGCTCCCACTTTTCCGGTTCGAAAACGCGACAACTCAAAACCTTTGAGCGTCCGATCTGATCCAATCGGAGCGGACGCTCATTTCGCCGAGACATTTTCGATGATCAGGGCGACGCCCTGACCGACTCCGACACACATGGTGCAAAGGGCGTAGCGCCCACCACGCCGCTGCAATTCGCGCGCCGCCGTCATCACCAGCCGCGCCCCGCTCATGCCGAGCGGGTGCCCGATGGCGATGGCGCCGCCATTCGGATTGACGTGTTCGGCATCGTCGGGCAGGCCGAGCTGCCTGAGCACGGCCAGCGACTGGGCCGCGAAGGCCTCGTTGAGTTCGATCACGTCCATCTGGTCGAGCGACAGGCCGGTCTTTTCCAGCACCTTGCGCACCGCCGGTACCGGGCCGATGCCCATGACACGCGGCGCCACGCCGGCCGACGCCATGCCGACGACCCGCGCCACCGGCGTCAGACCATGTTTTTCGACGCCTTCGGCCGATGCCATCAAAAGCGCCGCCGCGCCGTCGTTGACGCCTGAGGAATTGCCGGCGGTGACGGTGAGATCGGGGCCGTTGACGCCCTTCAGCCTTGCCAGCGTCTCGACACTGGTGCCGGGTCGCGGATGTTCGTCGACCGCAACGATGATGTCGTCACCCTTGCGCTGCGGCACGGCGACCGCGACGATTTCCTCGTCGAAGACGCCTTTGCCCTGCGCTGCGGCCCAGCGGTTCTGGCTGCGCACGGCGAAACTGTCCTGGTCGACACGCGACACGTCGAACTCGGCGGCGACATTGTCCGCCGTCTCCGGCATGGAATGGAGACCATGGGCCGCCTTCATCCGCGGATTGGCGAAGCGCCAGCCGATGGTCGTGTCGTAAACGGTATTGGCGCGGGAAAAAGCCATCTCAGCCTTGGGCATGACGAACGGCGCCCGCGACATCGATTCGGCGCCGCCGGCGATGACCAGATCATGCTCGCCGGTCTTGAGGCCGCGCGCGGCGCTGCCGACGGCATCCATGCCGGAAGCGCAGAGCCGGTTGACCGTAACTCCCGGAACCGTGTCGGGCAGACCGGCGAGAAGCGCGGCCATGCGCGCCACGTTGCGGTTGTCTTCGCCGGCCTGGTTGGCGCAACCGAGGATCACCTCGTCGATCGCCGAGGCGTCAAGCCCATCATGCCGATCGAGAAGCGCCCGGATCGGGAGCGCCGCCAGATCGTCGGCGCGCACGGAAGCCAGGGCCCCGCCATATCGCCCGACCGGTGTGCGCACCGCATCGCAGATAAACGCTTCAGACATGAGTTCCTTCCCATCGATGCGACTTTCGGTCGCAGTTCGAGCCTTGATGTGACACATAATACGTCACATTACAACACGTGTTTGGCGAGTTTGTGTAATATTTATGCCGTCGAAAGATCAGCGATCCGCCGCGCCAACCTTACCCGGTCGGCCTGCAGTGCGCCCCGCGAGTCGATGAAGCTTTTCGTGATCTCCGCGTCCGATTGATCGAGCAGCGAAAGGTACAGTTTGGCGAAAAGCGCCCTGGCCTTCCGGCCCAGCCATCCCTTGGGCAGAAACGCTTCCGGCAGGTCGGGATCGTCAAGCGCGATCCCGCGGAAATTGTGGACGAGCAGAAGTCTCAGAACCAGCGCTTCTCCTTGCGATACGGGCTTGTCGACGAAATCCGAGAACCCGGCGATGAAGCGCTCGCAGCGGCTGTTGATCTCGTCCAGGGGCCAGGCCGAACCGACCAGATCCGACAGGTCGTCCTCGGTCTTGGCGACGAAATGTACGCCGGGAACCACCGGCATCTCCTCGCCGCGATCGGGCAGAAGCCCGACCCCCGGCAGCGGGAAGCCGGCCCGTAGGGCGCGCAGCATCGCGCTCGCCTCATCGCGCTCGGCACCCTGCGGCAGCAGCACGAGATGCCAACCTGAAAGCAACTCTTTTTTCTGGCATTTGTAAATTTGCCGTGCCGCTTTCTGAAACTCGCAGATCGCTTCGGGCGTCAGGTGGTAGAAACTTCGCCGCCCTTCCCGTTTGCCCTCGATCCGGGCCGCCGCGACCAGTCGCGAGACGGAGGTGCGCACCCGGCTTTCGGCAATGCCGGCCCGGGCGCAGGTCTCGACGATATTGCCCATCCAAAGCTCTCCGCCGCGCGGGGCGACGACATCGCCATACAAGGTGACGATGAAGGCGCCGGCGCGCATGGGAAACTGCTCGACAAGGCGGGACAGGGCATCGGTCGTGGTCATGGGCGACTCCATTTTCCCTCACTGTGCCTCATTGTCCCGTTCGCCTCCAAGCGCTCAGCGGCTTGGCCGCTCGTCGAGCAACCGCACCGCCTTGCCCTGCGAACGCGCGATCTGCCCCGGCTCGCCGACATCGACGCGAACCGTCACGCCGATGACGCTCTTGATGTGATGGGTCAGTTCCACCGCAGATATCCGCCGTTCCTCGGGGCTGGCGCCATCCGCCGTCGCCTCGCAGAGCACCGACATCTTGTCCATGCGCCCTTCGCGGCTGAGCTTGATCTGGTAGTGCGGCGACAGCCCCTTGCACTTGAAGATCTGTTCCTCGATCTGGGTCGGGAAGATGTTGACGCCCCTCAGGATGATCATGTCGTCGGAACGGCCGGTGATCTTTTCGATTCGCCGCATCGAGCGGGCCGTGCCCGGCATCAACCGGGTCAGGTCGCGGGTGCGGTAGCGGATGATCGGGAAGGCTTCCTTGGTCAGCGAGGTGAAGACGAGCTCGCCCTTCTCCCCGTCCGGCAACACCTCGCCGGTCTCCGGGTCGATGATCTCGGGATAGAAATGATCCTCCCAGATGCACAGCCCGTCCTTGGACTCGACGCATTCCATCGCCACACCGGGCCCGATCACTTCGGACAGCCCGTAGATGTCGGTGGCATGCATATCGAAGGCGTTCTCGATCTCGGAGCGCATGGCGTCGGTCCAGGGCTCGGCCCCGAAAATGCCGGCCTTGAGACTCGATTCACGCGGATCCCAGCCCGAAGCCCTGTAGGCATCGAGGATGGCCAGCATGTAGGACGGCGTGACCATGATGATGTCGGGCTTGAAGTCCTCGATCAACGTCACCTGACGCTCGGTCATGCCACCGGAGACGGGCACCACCGTACAACCGAGTTTCTCGGCGCCGTAATGGGCGCCGAGACCACCGGTGAACAGACCGTAGCCATAGGCATTGTGGACGATGTCGCCGGGCCGGCCACCGGCGGCGCGGATCGAGCGGGCAACGACCTCGGCCCACATGTCGATATCGTTGAGCGTGTAGCCGACAACTGTCGGGCGCCCGGTCGTCCCCGACGAGGCATGGATGCGCGCCAGCTTCTCGCGCGGCACGGAGAACATGCCGAACGGGTAGTTGTCGCGCAGGTCCTGCTTGACCGTGAACGGGAACTTCGACAGGTCCGAAAGCGTCTTCAGATCGTCCGGATGCACGCCCGCCTCGTCGAACTTTTTGCGATAGGCCGGCGAATTCTTGTAGGCGTGGTTTAGCGTTTTTTTCAGCCGTTCGAGCTGCAAACCGCTGATTTCGTCGCGCGAGGCGATTTCGATAGGATCGAGGCTCGCCCTGTCGGGCGTGAGATCTCGCATGATTCCTCCATGGTATCCTGTTGGCGCGCCCCTCAGGCGCCCGTCGTGTCGATGTCGTCGTGTTCGAAGTGCTGGCCGTTCACCTGGCGTGAATGGCCGCGGAAACTGGCAACCAGCGTGCCGTCCTGCCGGCGGACGGCGATGTCGTAGATACCGTTACGGCCGGTGCGATCCGTTTCCTCGGCGGTTGCGGTCAGCCGATCTCCCTCATAGGCCGGAGCGATGAAGGTGATCGAGCAGTGCTGGGCGAAGGTGAACTGGTTGTAGGCGTTGCAGGCAAAGGCGAAGGCGCTGTCGGCCAGGGTGAACATGTAGCCGCCGTGGCAGGTCTTGAGGCCGTTGAGCATGTCCGGCCCGACCGTCATCGAGAGAACCGACCGGCCCGGCCCGACACTCTCGAGCTTCATGCCGAGCGCCTGGCTGGCCCGATCCTTGGCCCACATGATCTCGGCCGATTTCTCGGCCACGTTCTGGGCGTCCATCAGCCTTGCTTCCCGCTGAACCTGGCGGGCCGCTTTTCAAGGAATGCCCGGACCCCTTCGGCATAGTCGGGGCTGCGGCCGGCCCGGCGTTGGTAGTCCTGCTCGAGTGCAAGGCTCTCATCGAGCGTTTGCGCGCTCGCCGCCTGCACGGCCTTCTTGGTCAGCCCCAGGGCAAAGCTCGCTCCGGCAGCGAGGCGCGCGGCAAGTGCCTGCGCCTCGTTCATGAGATCGGCATCGGGCACCGATCTGTAGATCAGGCCCCAGTCGACGGCCCGGGCCGCCGTTACCGGCTCGGCAAGCATCATGATTGCCTTGGCCCGGGCCTCCCCGACAAGGTGGGTAATGGTCCAGGTCCCCCCGGAGTCCGGAACAAGTCCCACCTTGGAAAAGGATTGGATGAATTTGGCGCTTTCGGCGGCTAGAACGATATCGCAGGCAAAAGCGATGTTCGCTCCCGCGCCGGCGGCCACCCCGTTGACGGCGCACACGATCGGCTTGTCGAGCCCGCGCAGGCGCCGGATCAACGGATTGTAGAAATCGCCGATGGTCTTTCCGAGATCGGGCGGGGCTGCCATGGTCGACGGATCGCGCTCGTCGAGGTCCTGGCCGGCACAAAAGCCGCGCCCGGCGCCGGTCAGCAGCACCGCCCGCACGCCGTCCTCGCGCTCCGCCCGCGTCAGTGCCTCGGCCAGCGCCGCGTGCATTTCCGGGTTGAAGGCGTTCAGCCGGCCGGGACGATTGAGCGTGATTGTGAGCACACCGTCCGAAAACGCGGTCTGCAGCACATCTTTTTGCATCACAAAAAGCTCCTCTTTCTCAATGTCTTGTAATGTTACGAGACATTGCCGCCCCCTCCCAGAGGCACTTTCCGTATAAAACAACTTGCATAAACCGACCATTCGGTCAATGATTAATGTCGTACGAGCAAAGCTAAAATCTGGTGCATTCACTCGGGAGGAGCTCAAATGAACCGACTTCTAGCCACCACGGCACTCATTGCCGTATTCAGCACACCTGCCTACGCAGACATCAATATCGGTGCTTCACTTGCCGTCACCGGTCCGGCCGCCTTCCTGGGCGACCCGGAAGCCAAGACGCTTGAACTGGTCGTCGAGCAGATCAACGCCAAGGGCGGCATCAACGGCGAAAAGATCAACCTGATCATCTATGACGACGGAGCCGATCCCAACAAGGCTCGCACCTTCGCCACGCGCCTGATCGAGGAAGACAACATTGTCGCCATGGTCGGCGGCACCTCCACCGGCGCCACCATGGCGATGATGCCGCTGTTCGAGGATGCCGAGATTCCCTTCATCTCCCTGGCCGGCGCCATCGCCATCATCGATCCGGTCAATCCTTACGTCTTCAAGACCCCACACACCGATCGCATGGCTTGCGAGAAGATTTTTGCCGACATCACCAGCCGCGGCCTGTCCAAGGTTGGCATGATCTCGGGCACGGGCGGTTTCGGCAAGTCGATGCGCCAGCAGTGCCTTGATGTCGCGCCGGACAATGGCATCACTGTCGTCGCCGACGAAACCTATGGACCCGGCGACGCCGACACCACCCCCCAGCTGACCAACATCCGCAACACCGAAGGTGTCGAGGCCGTGGTCAATCCGGGCTTCGGGCAGGGACCGGCGGTCGTCACGCGCAACTACGCCCAGCTTGGCATCGACCTGCCTTTCTACCAGAGCCACGGCGTGGCTTCGGACGCCTTCATCGAACTGGCCGGCGACGCCGCCAACGGCCTGCGCCTACCTGCTTCCGCCCTTCTTATCCCGGACCAGCTGGCCGACAACGATCCGCAGAAGGGTCCGGTGACCAGCTACATCGCCGACTTCAAGGAAGCCTATGGCGAACTGCCCTCGACCTTCGGCGGATATGCCTATGACGGCATCAACCTGGTGATCAAGGCCATCGAGGATGCCGGCTCGACCGATCCGCAGGACATTCGCGACGCACTCGAAGCCATTCAGGGCTTTGCCGGCGTTACCGGCGTGTTCAGCTTCAGCGCGACCGACCACCTCGGCCTCGACCTGACGGCATTCCGCATGCTGGAAATCACCGATGGCGGTTGGGTTCCGGTCAACTGATCCCAACTGCTTGGAAGTCTTAGGCAGAGCCAAAGAAACCAGTCTCACGAGGACAAACGGATGTCAGAATTCCTGCAGTTCTGCTTTTCAGGGCTGACGGTCGGCGCCATCTACGCCGCCGTCGCCCTGGGCTTCACCCTCGTCTACAATGCCTCGGGCGTCGTCAACTTCGCCCAGGGCGAATTCGTCATCATCGGCGGCATGGTGACCGCCGCCCTGATCGGGCTCGGCCTGCCTGTCTGGCTGGCCGCGCCCATCGCCATCGCCATTGCCATGGTCGCGGGCGTCGGCCTGTACAAGTTCGCCATCGAGCCGGCCCGCAATGCGCCCCTGGTCTCACTGATCATCATCACCATCGGCGCGTCGATCTTCCTGCGCGGCCTGATCCAGGTCGTGCTCGACAAGCAGATCCACCGCTATGCCGGGTTCACCGGCGAGGATCCCATCCATATCTTCGGCGCGACGGTGCTGCCGCAAAGCTTTTGGATTCTCGGAGGTTCCATCGCCGTTTTCGCCGGGCTGGCCATTTTCATGACGCGCACCCGGACCGGCAACGCCATTCGCGCCACCGCATCAGACCGGCTCGCCGCCAAGCTTGTCGGCATCAACACCAACAGGGCCATGACCCTGTCGTTCGCCCTGTCGGCGGCGACCGGCGCATTGGCCGGCGTGCTCGCCACGCCCCTGACCTTCACCTCATACGACGCCGGCGTGCTGATGGCCCTCAAGGGTTTCGCCGCCATGATGCTCGGCGGCATCGGCTCGCCTGCCGGCGCCCTCATCGGCGGATTGTTGATCGGCTTCCTCGAATCCTTCACCGCCGGCTACATCTCTTCAGACTACAAGGACGCCACCGCCTTCATCGTCATCTTCCTGGTGCTGTTCTTCATGCCGGGAGGCCTGTTCGGCGTCAAACGCGTGGAGCGGGTGTGATGTTTCGAACCCTTGCCATAGTCGTCGTGCTCGCGGCCATTCTTGCCGCTGCTCCGCTGTTCTTCCCCTCGTCCTACTACTATCGGATCGCCGTGCTGGTTCTGATCAACGCGCTCTCGGTCACCGGCATGGTGGTGCTTTTGGGCTATGTCGGGCTGGTCAGCCTCGGGCATGCCGGCTTTTTCGCCATCGGCGGCTACACCGCCGCGCTGCTGCCGGCCTACGGCGTCGATCCGATCTGGACAATTCCCGTCGGCGCCGTCATCGCCGTGGTTCTGGCAGGGCTCATCGGGCGTCCGATCCTGAAGCTCAAGGGCTACCATCTCACCATCGCCACGCTCGGTTTCGGCATGCTGGTGTGGATGGTCCTGTCCAAGGAAGCCTGGCTGACCGGCGGGCCCGACGGCATGAATGTCGCCGCGCTCGACGTCAAGGCGCCGTTCGAACTGCTTGGCATCAAGCTCAAGACCACCACGGCCTGGTACTGGGTCTCGGCCATCGCCCTCGTCATCGGCGCGGCATTCGCGACCAATCTCGCCAACAGCCCAACCGGACGCGCCATGCGGGCCGTGCACGGCAGCGACGTCGCTGCCTCCGCCCTCGGCATCGACGCGGCGCGCACCAAGCTGATCGCCTTCATGATCTCGGCTGGCTACGCTGCCGTCGCCGGCGCCCTGCTCGCCCTTTACAACCGCTACATCACGCCGGAAGTCGGCGGCTTCATGCACTCGATCGAGATGGTCACCATGGCCGTGCTCGGTGGCGCTTCAAGCGTTTTCGGCGCACTGGTCGGCGCCATCATCCTCACCGCCCTTCCCCAGGTCCTGACCGTGTTCGCCGACTACGAGAACATGATCTTCGGCGCCATCATGATCCTGACAATGGTGCTGATGCGCGAGGGCCTGGTTCCGGCCCTGTCGGCGCGCTGGCACACACTCATCAGACGGAGGGGCAAATGAGCGCTCTCGCTGTCGAAGACCTCGGCATCACCTTCGGCGGCCTCAAGGCGGTCGACGCGGTCAGCTTTTCCGCCAGCCCGGGCGAGGTGACCTCGATCATCGGACCGAACGGGGCCGGCAAGACCACGTTGTTCAACATGATCACCGGGCTTTACCGGCCCAGTAACGGCAAGGTGCTGATCCAGGGGCGTGACGTCACCGGCGAGCCGACCCACAAGCGCGCCGCGCTCGGGCTTGCCCGCACTTTCCAGAACCTGCAGATCTTCGCCCGCATGAGTGCGCTCGACAATGTCATGGTCGGCCGGCATCTCAAGGAGCGCGGCAGCGTCTTTTCCGACCTGTTCGGCCTGCCCTCGACCCGCGCCCGCAACCGCCAGAGCGCCGAGGCAGCCGAAGCGGCCCTCTACGAAGTCGGCCTTCACGGCTACGCCCTGCGCCCGGCGGGCGATCTCGCCTATGGCCAGCTCAAGCGCCTCGAAATCGCCCGCGCCCTGATGATGGACGCTCCGCTTCTGCTGCTCGATGAGCCGGCGGCGGGCTGCAATGCCGTCGAGAGCCGCGAGATCGACGACCTGATTGCCAAGATTGCCGAAAAGGGCGCCGCCGTTCTGTTGATCGAACATGACATGCGCATGGTCATGCGCATTTCCGCTCACATTGTCGTGCTCGACCGCGGCCGCAAGATTGCCGAGGGCACGCCCGATGTCGTGCGCAACACCGAAGAGGTGATCGCCGCCTATCTCGGCGCTCACGGTGCCGCCGAGGCCAGGGAGGGCGCACATGCTTGAGATCAGGGGATTGAAAGCGGCCTATGGCGCCATCGAGGTGCTGCACGGCATCGATCTCGACGTCACCGAAGGCGAGATCGTCACCCTGGTCGGCGCCAACGGCGCCGGCAAGACCTCCCTGCTGCGTTGCATCTCCGGCATTCTTCCGGTCGCCGGCGGCACGCTCCGGTTCTCCGGTACCGATCTCGCGGCGAAACCCGATCATGCCCGTGCCGGTGTCGGCATCGCCCACACGCCGGAAGGCCGGCATGTTTTCGGCGACATGAGCGTTGCGGAAAATCTCGACCTGGGCGCCTATCACCGGACCGATCACGACATCGAGGCCGATCGCGAGGATGTCTATCAGATGTTCCCGATCCTCGGCGAGAAGCGCAGCCAGCATGCCGCCGGTCTGTCCGGTGGCCAGCAGCAGATGCTCGCCATCGGCCGCGCTTTGATGGGCCGCCCGAAGCTCCTGTTGCTCGACGAGCCTTCGATGGGGCTGGCCCCGATCCTGGTCGACCAGATTCTCGAAACCGTTGCCTCCCTCAAGGCGCGCGGCGTCACCATCCTGCTGGTCGAGCAGAATGCCTACGCCGCCCTGTCCATCGCCGACAGGGGCTATGTGCTCGAAACCGGCCAGATCGCCCTGTCGGGCAGCGCCTCCGAGTTGATCGCCGATCCGCGCGTACGCGAAGCCTATCTCGGAGCCTGACGTGAACCCTGTAACAACCACGATCACCGACGGCATCGCACTGGTTACAGTCGACAGCCCGCCGGTCAACGCCCTGTCACAGTCGGTGCGCGCCGGCCTCATGGACGCCTTCGCCGCCCTCGAATCAGCGGATGGGATCAAGGCTGCCATCCTGCATTGCGCCGGGCGCACCTTCATGGCCGGCGCCGATGTCAGCGAATTCGGCAAGCCGGCCGCCCCGCCGGCGATCTATGAAGTGGCCGCCAGGATCGAGGCCCTGCCCTTTCCGGTCATCGCCGCCATCCATGGCAATGCCCTCGGCGGCGGGTTGGAAGTCGCGCTCGGCTGCCATTACCGGCTCGCCACAGAAGAGGCCAGGCTCGGCTTCCCCGAAGTCACCCTGGGCGTGATCCCAGGCTCCGGCGGCATTGTCCGCACCATTCGTTGCCTCGAGCCGGAGAAGGCGGTCACGCTGATCACCGGCGGCAAGCCGATCCGGGCCGGCGAAGCGCGCGAGGCCGGACTGATCGATGATGTCGTCACCGGCGATCTTGTCGAAGCGGCAATCGCGTTTGCCACCCTCATGGCCGGGAAACCTCTGCCGACACCGCTGTCCCGCCGCCAAGCGCCGGCAATGCCGGACGAAGCCTTCTGGGCCGACGCGACCAAACGGGCGCACAAGACCGCAAAGGGCGCCCGCGCCCCACTTGTCGCCCTCGATGTCATCCGGGCGGCCTACGCCGAGCCCTTCGAAACCGGCAGGCAGACCGAACGGGCCGCCTTCGAACGCCTGCGCGACAGCGCCGAAGCCGCCGCGCTGCGCCATGTGTTTTTCGCCGAACGCCGCGCCAACCGTCCCGATATGCTCGGTGATGTCGAGCCCCTGCCGCTCGACCGCGTCGGCGTTGTCGGTGGCGGCACCATGGGCGCCGGCATCGCCACTGCCCTGCTGCAGGCCGGCTACGCCGTCACGCTCGTCGAAACCAATGAGGGCGCTCTCGCCGCGGCGCGCGAGCGCCTGACCGCCCTTCTCGTCGCCTCAGCCAAACGCGGCCTGATCGCGGGGACCGGTTTCGAACGCTTGACCTTGACGGTGGATTTCGACGACCTCGCGCCATGCGACCTCATCATCGAGGCGGTATTCGAGGATCTCGCGGTCAAGCGCGAGCTGTTTGCCAGGCTTGACGCCGTCGCCCGGCCCGACGCCATCCTTGCTACCAACACCAGCTATCTCGACCCCGAAAAACTTGCCGAACCGGTGGCCGACACGTCCCGGGTCGTCGGGCTGCATTTCTTCAGCCCGGCGCAGGTGATGAAGCTGGTCGAGATCGTTCGCCTCTCCGACACGAGCCCGAAAACGCTGACCACCGCTTTCGCCCTAGCCAAGCGTCTGAGCAAGATCGGCGTTCTGTCCGGCATCTGCGAGGGCTTCATCGGCAATCGCCTGCTCAAGCGCTACCGCGCCGCCGCAGAAGATCTGCTGATAAAGGGCGTTTCGGTCGCCAGCATCGATCGCGCCGCCCGCGCCTTCGGCTTTCCCATGGGTCCCTTCGAGGCCCAGGACCTTGGCGGGCTCGACATTGCCTTCCGTCAGCGCGAAGGCGCGCGCAGCCAAGGCCAGAAAGTGCCAGAAACCATCGCCGATGTCCTTTGTCGTGAGGGGCGGCTTGGCCAGAAAACAGGTGGCGGTTGGTACGACTATCGACCCGGCGACCGCGCGCCTCTTCCTTCGCCTGTGGTTGATAGCATCCTCAAGGACCGGGGTATCGAAGCCGGCAAAGGCGACGACAACGATCCTGCGGCTCTCGCTCAAGGATTGCTCCAGCCCATGATCGCCGAAGCACGCGCCATCCTCGACGAAGGCATCGCTCAGAGCCCCGAGGCCATCGACCTTGTGGAAATCCACGGATACGGCTTCCCGAGGTGGCGAGGCGGGTTGATGTACTATGCTATAAATCCTGACAAGGAGAGTTGATGATGGCACGCGTCAGGGCAGAGGATTACGACGACAAGCGCGAAGCGATCCTCCTGCGCGCCGCGCATGTCTTCGCCCATGCCGGCACCGAACGTGCTTCCATGTCGGGTGTCGCCGATGCCTGCGGCATCTCCAAGGCCTTGCTCTACCACTATTACGACAGCAAGGACGCCCTGATTTACGACATCATCTCGACGCACCTGGCCGGCATCGAGGCCGCCCTCGCCGAAGCCCCGCGCGACGGCGATCCCGAGTCCAATGTGCGCAATCTATGCCGGGCCCTGCTTGCCCAATACGAGAATGCCGATGACCTGCACCGGGTGCAGATGAACTCGCTCGAATCCCTGCCTGAAGGCCAGGCCGCGGAGATTCGCGAAAGCGAGCGCCGGATCGTCGCCATCTTCGCTTCGGCCATCGCCGCCCTCGACGACAGGCTCGCCGGCAACCGCCGGTTGCTGATCCCGGTGACCATGTCGCTTCTGGGCATGCTGAACTGGGCCTTCATGTGGTTCCGCCCCGACCGAGGCATGACCCGTACCGAATATGCCGACCTGGCCTCGGCCCTCACCATCGAAGGCATCAAGAAGCTCGACCTGGCGGCGTCATAGCGGGCCGTCGCGCCCAACCCGAATCAATGCGTAGACAAGACAATGCCCGGCCAGACGACCGGGCATTGTCTTGTCTTGCGTGGTCCAAAACCGTCTAGTTGGCGGCTTCTTCCGGCGGACCGTTCGGCGATATCGCCGCCAGCTTCTCGGCGTTTTCGCCACGGATTTCCTGGGTCGCTTCCGGCAGATAGCGGTCACAGTCGCCATTGTGATGCACGATCGAGGACACGACGTCGTAGGCAGCGTCTGCCATCAGCCAGCGCAGCGCGGCGTGCAGCCCTTCCTGCGACTTGTCGCCGATCTTGACGTCGTAAAGCTCGTTCGAGAAAAACCGGAACACCGAGCCGAAAACTTCTGTGCCGGCGGCCTGCTTGGAATAGGAACCGGCCCTGACGATGCGTGTCGACTTGGTATCGGTGACGCGCAGGTCCGCCGCCGCGGTCAGGGCATAGACACGCGCACCCGCTCCGATCCCCCCAACCGTCGCTTCGGCACCGCCGGAGAAGGTATTGAAGTCGAGCTGCGTAAGGGTGCCGTCAATGACATAGTCCGAGCCGCGCAGCGCGCCCTTGATGATCGGGCGGAAATCGACCGTCTGGTCGCCGACGGTCTGTGGGCCACCATCGCCGAGAACCTCTTCGCGCGCCCTTGCCAGCTCCCATTCGGTGACCGTCGTGTTCGACCGGTTCACCTGCTTCACACCGGCCTTCTGCAGGGCGGAGATCAGCATGCCCGCCGCATCGCGCGGCACGAAGCCGCCCTCATCGGAGTTGTACTTGTTGGTCTGGTCGGTGATGGAGTGGACCGCAAACACAACGTTCGAGCGCCGCACCTCGGGCGTCTTGCTCAGGCAGACCAGCGCGTCGTCGGTCGGCGTTGCGGTCGCTACGGGAACAGGGCCCTTGTATTCTCCGGCAGGTCGACCCTGCTCAGGAAAGGTGACGCAACCGGTCAGCGAAACGCAGATCAGCGCCACGCCCAATCCGCGAACAATCAGCATCCGTACATGCCCCCGGTCACGTTGAATGTGCCGTTGGAACAGTCAGACGTCTGCGTCTGGTCGCCGGAATTCGTTTGCGTCACGGAAATGGTGTTGCCCGATCCGCTGACATTGATGGAAACGGCGTTGCCGGTCTGGCCGGTTCCGCTGCCAAGCCCGCCCGAGCTGCCCAGCAATCCGAGCAGTTCCAGCCTGGTGCGCTCCATGCTCAGCCGGCTTTGGCGTTCATTGTCTGACCGGAACTGCCATGGCCGGCCTTCGCCAAGCCCCCCCGCACTGGTCGGCGAAACCATTGCGATCGACAGTGCGATCGCTAATGCGTACCTAAATTTCATCACCCAACTCCACCCGTGGATCCCCGAAGTGCTCGGCAAATTTCATAAATATCAGCGCTGAATAGTAGTCGGCACGATGCAGCGTGCATCCGGATGAATGCGCACCTGCCGAATTCCCCAAGCAGATGTTGCATAAGTAACACAGAGGAAATTGTTGCCACTCTGGGTTGCTTTTCTCAGCATCCACCCGGCTTTGCTATCAACAACAACGACTCAAACCGGATCGTGCCACAGAATTGCACGCTGATCAGAATTCAGTATTGGTAATACTACGTAGGATTGTGTCAGAGTTCGGTGCAATGCGCGCTCGCGCACCATTGCGTTTTGGAAACCGAGGGTGGGTTCGGCCAGCTTTCCGGCTTGGTTTCCAGATAGACCTTGGCGGCCGACTCGTACTCGTCATAGGCGAGATCCAGCCTGTCCTTGCATATGGAGGCGGCCTGAGACCGGATGAACTTGTTGAGGCTGTTGCGCGTCGTCGTGTTCACCAGATTGCGGTCACCCATGCCAAGGCTGGTCAGGAAGTCGTCGATCGACGCCGTCCGCAGTTCCGGCCCGCCGTCGACGAAGCCGTCGCAATCGAGTGCGGCGCTGCGCAGGTGCAGCATGGCCGACAGGAACGGTTGCGCGTCATATCCGGAGGCGCCAGCCTTTTTGTCCTGTGCCCAGGCCGGCATTGCCACGAACAGCGATGCCGTCGCCAGAACTAAGGTGAGTGTCTTCACTTCGCGGATCCTTGCATTCGGTTGAACCGGAAAGGCGCCAACCGCCTTTCCCGAGCATGTTTGCCAGCAACCATAGTCAACCGAAGCCCGTTCTTCCTCTTGTGCAAGATACGGATGCAGACGCGTTACCTGTTGATGGCCATCACGTTCCCGGACTGGGACTGCGGACCGATTCCGGATGAGGTCTGCGGGTAGTTCGATGTCTGGCTGGCATTGATGACACCGTCGCTGCCGCCGGTGCTGGTGACACCGCCGATCACCATGACATTGACCAGATTTGTTGATTCCTGGTTCAGCCAGGAAGCGGCCTTGATTTCCTTGCCGTCCGGACCGATCACGCGGTTGCGCACATTTTGCGAACCGCCGGTGGTGTATTGGGTGACGGTGCCGATGACGTCGGCCTGAACGAAATTGGCGATGTTCAAGCCGCTCTGGTTGATCGGCGCTGTGTTGGCATCGGCGAGATAGACGGTGTTGTCCACCACCTGGGTGCCATTGAAGATGCGCGTGACGTCCTTGACCTTGCTCGACACCATGATGTTGCCGAGATTGGTTCCGTCCTGGTTGATCTCGCCGGCAGCACCGGCGGCATCGAAGGTCACGACATTCTTGATCTTCTGCAGCGAACCGGGCGCCAGAATCTGTGTGCCTGAGCCGATCGAAAATTCGGCGATGGCGATATTGGCCGCGTTCATGCCGGACTGGTTGATCACGCCAATCTGGTCGCTGACGTCGGCGGCGTTCTTCACCCACTGAACGGCATCGCTCCCGAAGTACTGGACGGCGTTCTCGATGGTGTCGGCCTTCAGCACGCCGGTGACATTGGTGCCGGACTGAGTAATCTCATCCGACTGGACCACCGTGTCGGCGATATTGTCGATGCGCTGAATGCCGTTCATGAACTGATTGGCATTGGCCAGGTGACCATCGCTCTGGACGATATTGGCGGCATTGAGTCCGGACTGGCTGACGGCGCCGCCCGGTCCGGCGCTCACCACCAGCGCGTCGATCTGGTTCAGCAGCTCGGACGCGGCACGGGCAACCTGGGAGATTGTCTGCTCGCTGTTGTAGGTCTGCGAAAGCTCGTCGCCTCTGGCGCCGGCGGCAGCGCCTGTCAGCGCCAGCAAGGCAATCGCGGTGCTTGTCAGAAGGTTTCGCATGGCGCCAATCCTCAAAGACTGCGGTGCATATCTTGTCTCCCGCGCCGCAAAATCTGCTGCGCGGGAAAGCAGGGCCTGCACCGCCTCGAAACGAAGCGGTGCAGGCACAGGTCAGGCGATTAGCTTCCCGACGGGACGCCGATGGAGTTGGCCACGTTGGTGGCGCTCTGCACGACATCGCTCAGGTTGCCCATGCCGCTCAGCACGTTGCTGGCGAACTGGGTGGTGTCGGAGAACTGGCTGATCTCGGTGGTTCCGGAAATATCCGGAAGATTGCCGGAGACCGTGATGACGTTGGCAACATTCGTCGCAGTCTGCTTCAGATCGACGACCGTGCCGTCAAACGGAGTCTGCCAACCGAACCAACCGGTGCCGGCGCCGACATACACGGCGGTATTGAGCGCGGTCTGATCACCCCAGCTGTCCTGGTCGATTTTCTCGTTGAGATCATCGACGGTCACGACATTGACTGCGTTGGTGGCAGTCTGCCGGGTCTTGTTGAGATCGTGATCCATGCTCCAGCCACCGCTGCCGAAATCGACCAGATTGGCGGCCAACTGGATATTGCCGGCATTCTGGTAGACGACATCGAGTTCGTTGGCTTCGATGACGTTGGCAACATTGGTCGCCGACTGCTTGGCCTTGTTCACCTGGCTAAAGCCGCCGCCACCGACCAGGAAGTTCATCGCCGTCTGGAAATTGCCAGGGTTGACGTTCTGAACCACGGTTTCATCGACATCGTCGAGGTTGATCAGGTTGAGGGCGTTTGTCGCCTCCTGGGTGACCTTCGAAGCCAATGTTTCGTAGATCGTCATGTTCTGTGCGAACTGATCGGCAAGACCGCTGGCGATCTGCGTCACGTCCTCAGCGTCGCCATACCACTCGTCGGCCGGAAGCGTCAGAGAGTTGGCCACATTGGTCGCGGTCTGGTCGAAATCGTCCCAGGAACCGTACATAGTGAAGGCGTAGTTGCTGGCGACCTGATCAGCCCAGGTCTTCTGGAAGACGTCGTCCAGCTCTTCTTCGAGGTCGATGAGGTTGCCGGCATTGATCGCAGATTGCGAGCCACCAGTGCTATCGAAGTTGATGCTGATCGAGTTCAAGGCAATCTGCATGTCATGCAGGACCTGATCGATATCGGTGTTATCCGCCAAAGCGGGGGTCACGCCTGCAGAAAGAAGGCCTGCGATGGCAGTCGTTAAAAGCAGCTTGTTCATATTGCTCTCCAGTTTACTTAGCGGTTCATCCGGCCGATGCCCCTCCCAATCCGGAACGACAACAACCGGCGGCTGAAACGAACCCAAACAGGAATCCGAAGACAAAAAAGTCCTGTCCGCAAAACAGAGCATTGCGGCTACCCAGATTCATAAGCTTCGAGTTCGCGTTCAATTTGCACTCGGCAAACACTAATCATGGACTGCCAGCAATGCAGCCAAGAGTACCGGGTGCGTGTGAAGCGTCTATTTGGATCGGCAAATCAGCCGATATGGTCACGTGATAAAATCACAATGGATTCATTATGAATTGTGACAAGCAATCGGCTTTTTTGCATTGTCCAAGTAGGTATTTTCACCTATGTAAATATACTCTCCATGTATCTACTGATTTTCTTGCATTTTGCGACAATAACTTGCCACAATGTCGCAAGTGAGTCTACATCTTTAACGCTCAATTAATTTTTCTTAATTAACTTGCTATTTCCCGCTGCATACCAATGACTTATCGGCAAGTCGTTATCTCTGCGGGAGCGGGCTGGTGCCATTCTGATCGGTGACCACGGGTGCCTCGCGCCATTCGCGGCAGTTTGCCCGGGCAACGCCTGTTCCGGCGCCTGCAACCGCCGGCTTCCGGGATCGGACCAGGCACTCCAGCCCACCGGCCAGATCTGACGCAACCTGTTTCACACTGGAGCGATCACGCCGCGCGCGACATGTTGCCAGCACAGCCAGACCCGAACCGACAAACGCCGCAAAGGACGGAGCCAGCATCTTCAGAAATGTTGGGGATGTGGCGCACCCGACAGGATTCGAACCTGTGACCTCTGCCTTCGGAGGGTAGGCGTTTCTGCTTTCTCCTTCGTTTCTCATGTTGTCAGGAGTTATCTGGAGAACGCCTAAAATATATAAATTTCAGGGTATTATGTGACCTTGAGTGTGCTGCTTGCTTCCCGCTTGCTCCGTTTCGTGTTTAGTATTCTGTGAGTATTATGAGGGAATCGCTGTGAAACTCACAAAGCGGGTTGTTGAAAGCGCCCCTGCCGAGGATCGGCAGTACATTCTGTGGGATGACGACCTGAAAGGCTTCGGCGTCTACGTGAACCCGAAAGGTGCGCGAACCTACTTCATCGACTACACGGCAGCCGGTACTCGGCGCAGGATGACGCTCGGGCGGCACGGCAAGCTAACCGCCGAAGAAGCGCGGACACTGGCCAAAGACAAGTTTGGCGACGTTGCGCGCGGGGGCGACCCGCTCGAGGAAAGGCGCGAGCGGAAGGCTAAGCGCAGCGGCCTGACCGTTTCTCAACTCTGCGACGACTACATGCGTGCCGCGCGCTCCGGCCAGGTGTTCAAACGCCGCAGCCGCACGCCAAAGAAGGAAAGCACGCTGGCCACTGATGCAGGCCGGATCGAGCGGCACATCAAGCCGTTGCTCGGCAAGAAGCTTGTTGCAGATCTCACCCGGCAGGACATCGAGCAGTTTCTGACAAAAGTGCAATCGGGCGCCACCGCGACGGTAGTTAAAACTGGAAACAAGCGTGGCAAGGCGCGCGTGACGGGCGGCGCTGGTACAGCCGCGCGTACGGTCGGGTTTCTCGGTGGCATTCTGACCTATGCCGTGAAACTTGGCGCCATCGCTTCCAATCCGGTGCACGGCGTCGAGCGCCCAGCCGACAACAAGCGCACCCGCCGACTGACTGACGATGAGTATCGGCAACTTGGCAAGGCGCTGGCGAGCACCGAAACCGAGCCTTGGCAAGCTATCGCAGGAATCCGCCTGATAGCGCTTACTGGGTGTCGCAAGAGTGAAATTGCGAGGCTGCGGTGGGAGGAAGTTGATCTCGACGGCGCATGCCTTCGCCTTGGTGACACCAAGAGCGGTGCATCGGTGCGCCCGCTTGGAAGCGCGGCAAAGGATGTGCTGGCAAGTCTTCCGGAGTGCAAGCGGCAGGGCTTTGTGTTTCCGGGTATCAGGGATGCCCAAAAGCCCTATGGTGCACTCGACACAGCCATTGACCGTGTGATGACAACGGCAAAGCTCGCAGGGGTCACTGCCCACGTGCTGCGTCACTCGTTTGCATCGGTTGCAGCTGATCTCGGATACACGGACTCGACAATCGGCGCATGCCTCGGACACGCCGGTTCGGGCATCACGTCCCGCTATACGCATCGACTGGATTCGGTTCTGGTCGCGGCGGCGAACAAAATTGCCGGAGAGGTTCATCGTCAGATGACAGCGGAAGAAGCAAAGGTGGTGGTGTTGCCGAGACGTGAGCGAAACCTTCAGGCGCGGTGAATGCGCTCGGCAATAGAAGCGGAGGTTTGCTTGCACCTGGCGCTCGAAATTGGATGATGCTCGTGATGGGGGGGCTATTTATTGAGGTTTCATGCCAACGGACCTGCGATACCTGATGTTTTGCTAGAACGATGCGATACGGGACGCGTCGTATTCCTTTGCGGGGCCGGTGTTTCACAACCCTCGGACATGCCAAGCTTCATCGGTCTCACCAAACATGTAGTCGAGTTTTTTGACCCTCCCGAAGACTCCGAGATCATGACCGCCTTCCGGCCATGGCTAGATGATCCATCAGGCGCGAACGTACCTCTAGATCAGATATTCAACCTGCTCCACCAAGAGTACGGCAGGGACGAAGTGAACGCCCTCGTCACCGAACGGCTCAGTGTTCCGCCGACAGCCGATGAAGTTGGACGAGAGCACGGCCTAATCAAACGAATATCTTCGAACCAGGCCGGTGCGCCGCAGATCGTCACAACCAACTTTGATCTTCTGTTTGAAGTGGGAACACTTGCCAGTGAGGTGCCCTGTCATGTCCCCCCTGCATTCCCTGATCTCGACTTTGGGACGACGATAGAGGGCATTACCTACCTGCATGGTAGGTTGGCCGATGTTGGTGCGGCTCATCACCCATACGTATTGAGCAGCGCAGATTTTGGTCGTGCATATCTGGCTGAAGGATGGGCGACCAACTTCATCAGAAGCCTGCTCAGTCGATACACCGTGGTACTTCTCGGTTATCAAGCCGAGGACCCGCCGATCAAGTATCTGCTTCAGGGTCTCAATCACGATGGGCAGTTCGATCACTCTCGCCTGTATGCTTTCGATCGAGGAATTCCGGACGAAATCGAAGCCAAGTGGCGAGATCGAGGCGTAACGGCCATCGCTTATGCCGACCATTCTGATCTTTGGCATACAATGGAGGCTTGGGCAGATCGCGCCGACGATCCGCGTCGATGGCGGGCTTCTGTGATTGCTTCCAGCCAAGAGGATCCAAAGGTGTTGATGCCACATCAACGTGGTCAAGTTGCCCATGTGCTTCGTTCCGTGCCAGGAGCAAAATTGTTTGCAGAAGCGGAGCCGGTTCCGCACCCGGAGTGGATATGCGTGCTGGATGCGAACATGCGATCTGCAAAGCAGAGCAGCGGCTACGGACAAGACGCCGAGACTTTCGACCCGAAACTTGCATATGGGCTCGACGACGATCTGGAAAACGCCTCTGGTGAGGGGCGACGGCAGTTAGCAGGCAACGACAACCTGCTTGTGTGGCGTGCAGGAGATAACAATCCGCACGAATTCCATCGCCTAGGAGGACGGCAGGCCGATGGATTTGAGGCAACCCCCGTCAGATTGGGTCATCTTATCCATTGGATAAGCAGGTCTATCGATAGCCCGGTGTTGGCTTGGTGGGCGATACGCCAAATTGGGCTGCATCCGCGTCTTCTTCAAGAAACCGAATGGCAGATTAGGAAGTCGGAAGATCTACACGAACGTGCGCGTCACATTTGGAACCTAGTCCTCGAGAACCACCGCGACCCGAAAAATCGCCAGTGGGATGGCGATTGGTACGATCTCAAGCGAAGGTTTGCCGTCGAGGGCTGGACGCCAAGCGTGCTTCGCGAATTCCGGCGCGCCGGCAATCCTAGGATCGATATCAAACCACCGTTGGGACTGGCCGAATCCAAGCCGCCATTCGATGGTTGGAGTGACATCCAGCTAAGTGATCTTGGTCGGTTTGAGGTCAAATTCCTGGAAAGGCACAATGAAGATCTAGAAGTGCCTGACGGGGCTCTGCTGCAGGTGCTCCGCATTTTGGAAGAGCAGTTTGTCGTGGCTTCTGGCTTTCTGGCGGATGTAGGAACTAACTATTTTCCAACGCCCACTTGCTACCCAAATCGCGAGGTCGATGGCAGCGAACACGTTGCAGAAGCGGCGAAGATCGCAAGGCCGTTTGTTCAGCTATTTGATAGAATTGCTGAGCTTCGACCAGACCTAGCCAACGCCCACGTAATGGCTTGGCCGGAAACAGATGGCTTCTTTTTTCGCAAACTCAAACTGTACGCGTATGCAAAAGGGGAAGTTTTCGACGCAAATCAAGCTGCCGAAGCTGTGCTGCATTTCGATCAGGCGGCGTTTTGGGATCATGGCGTCGTTCGGGAACTTCTGTTCTTGCTTGTCGACAGGTGGACCGAGTTTTCGGAGGACCAGAGGCATCAACTGACAGAGAGGATTCTGGCGGGACCGGATCAACGGCCCCATTGGTCAGATGACGAGTACCCGGGTATTCGGAACGAGTTCGCAGCTCGGTACGGCAGGTATCTCGAACTACAGGGATGCATTCTATCAGACGATCATCGGGCGCGACTTGCCAACATCGTTGAGGGCATTCCGCAGTGGAGTGATGGATGGGCGGCCTCAATGGCGACTGCGCACGGCTCACATGGAGGCTGGGTGGACACGGATGAGACGCCGGACACCGTTCTGGACCTCCCCGTTAGTGAGGTTGTTGCACGCGCGAAGGGTGAACTTCATCGTGAATTTGGTAGCCTTACTGAGAGGCGACCGTTCACAGGACTCGTAAAAACCACCCCCCGCAAGGCTCTTGCCGCGCTAACCACAGCGGGGAAGATGGGCGACTACCCGCAAGCCTTCTGGTCATCCCTAATCAATGATTTGCCTGACGATATTTCGCCTCGACTGAGACGTGTATTCCTCCACAGGCTCGCCCGACTACCGTACGGCGTGATCGCAGAACTGCGACACACATTGGGGCGTTGGCTCGAGCAGAAGCTCGCCTCGGTTCTCGAATTCGACGAAACGCTTGGCTGGGCAGTTTACGACCATATCGTTGACGGAATCGTGGACGGTGGTGCGGACGCCACAGAGAGCGGTCTCGGTGATCCTCATCATGCAGGCGCCACCGTTGAAAGATCCAGACGAACATATGATCACGCGATCAATGGCCCTTTGGGAATGTGCGCCGCTTCACTTTTTCATTCAGTTCCTGGAGAGACGCAGGAAGCAGGTTCATTAATTCCTGACAAAATCAAAATCCGCGTCGAACGCCTTTTCACCATGCCCGGTGAAGGTTCGGATCACGCTATCTCAGAGGCGATGATCAGGCTGAACTGGATTATGTATGTCGATCCCAGTTGGGCCCTAGAACGCCTGATTCCACTATTGGCCTTCGAACACCCAGACGCCGAACCGGCATGGAATGGCTTCTTGCACAGCCAACATGCACCATCGCCCGCATTGGCTGAGGTGGTCAAACCACTGCTGATTGCCGTCTTTCCGTGGATCTACGGGTTTACCTGGGGTGACGATCGATCGGAGAGCGCGGCGTGCTGGCTCGGCATCATGCGAATCTTTCGCCCTGATCAACCAGAAGGCCTAACCAAACAGGAGATGCGTGCAGCATTGCGATTCATGTCTGACGAGACTCGGAACCGGCTCATCTTCTGGATTAGTCAAGTCGGCGCGGCCAATGAGGATGGCTGGACTAGGCTTGTCGTTCCGTTCATTAACGAAGTTTGGCCCAGGGAACGTAAATTCCGCACCTCGGCGTCGATGAGAGCTTGGGTTGGGCTGCTCGATGACACAGGCGACAACTTTCCGGACGTGTATGCAGCCGTAAAGAAATTCCTGGTTCCAGTGGAGACTAATGACGCCCCGTTTTACCGGTTCACCCGAGAGATCAACGACCAAGTGCCGATTACGACACGCTTCCCGGAAGCGACGCTGGACTTGATGAACACGGTGACACCGCAGGTGCTTAGTCGACCCTCCTACGATCTGCCCAAAGTGTTGGCCCTAATCGCGGAGACCAGTCCCGCGCTGACCTCTGACCCTCGCTACTTGCGCCTCATCGATCTTGTCGAACGAAGCTGACTCCGATCTAGCGCAGACAGCCAAAATGCGGCTCCAAAGATCGAGTAGCCTTCGCCGGCCTCAGTCTCTCGGATTGGGATCGTCGTGCTGATGGCAGACTTCTTCAACACGAGACCTAAGGCGACCGATCTCTTCCTTCTGGCGGTCAACCGCATCTTCTAAATCGCTAATTCTCTCAAAGGCTTGACCGAGGTCGCTTTCAGTGCCGACTTCCCTAACAAGTGAGTTGTTGAGACGTAGGATTATCTCGGCGTTCAAGCTCCGACCATGGCGCTTGGCTATTGCTTTTAGTTCATCGCGCATGCCGTCCGGAAAGCGCACCATATACTGGTCTTGCTTGCTGCTGGGATATTCGCCTCTAGGCATGCGCGCCTCCAAAACTGACATTATAGTAAGTAGCTACATTTAGCGCTTGCCGCAAGTGTAGCTAGTTGCTAGGTTTGCGTGGTAGTGAGTAGCTATAACGCAAGCCCGGAGGGCAAATGAGAAACGAACTGAAATCCAAACGCATTCAGCTGATGATCAGCAACCGCGAAGCACAAGCGATTGAAGATTACCGCTGGCGGAATCGCATCCAGTCTCAGGCGGAAGCCATCCGCCAACTTATCACTTGTGGTCTCAAGGCCGAGATCGTCAAAGAGGCCAAGTCGGCATGAATCAGCAATTGACTCGCGAGTACCGGCCCGACAAGGCCCTCTACCTCCAGCCTTCGCCCCACAAGGAGGACGCCGGCCAACTCATAGGCTGTGACCCGCGCGACCTGCCGGTTGAGCTTTTGCGTCAACTCGGCGCACCAACCAGCCCCTCGAAAGCCGCGCGGGCAATGTGTCTGGGGTGTTGCGGAAATCAGCCGAGCGAGGTCCGCAAGTGTGTAGCGGTCAAATGCCCCCTCTGGTCATACCGAATGGGCATGAGCCCCTTCCATGCCCGGCGATCCATTCCCGAAAATACACCCGCTCATTTGGCCGGTTTTCAGCCGGCAGATGGCCTTTCAGAAGGAACAGAGGCATGAACGCCATTTCGAAACCCCGTCTGCGCCGTGCCGAAGTACCGGCGTACCTGGCCGAAAAGTTCGGCGTCACCGTCGCCGTCCGAACGCTCGCCAAGATCGCTTGCATCGGCGGTGGACCGCGCATCACGTACTTCGGCAGAACACCACTCTATGCGGTGTCGGATCTGGACGAGTGGGCGCTTGAGCGCCTAAGCAAGCCCGTTGCATCGACGTCGGCGCGGGGGCGCTGATGGGCGAGGCCAAGATTGGTGGGCTGGAAGATCCGGAAAGCGTCGCGCGCGCGCGCGCAGGCTTTGCCCGCCTCGAGAGATCCATGCGTTGGAACGAACAAGACGCAACGCAAAAGGATGGTCGGTTGCACTACACGCCCGATCAAGCTCTTGGTCGAGAACTCCGAAACCGTCTTCATGTCGTCTATAGACGGAGGATTGCAGGGGGACTTGCCGTGGGCAATCTCGACGGGTGGGCCGGAGCGGTATGCAGAGTGGCTGCCCGCTGCGACTCGGAAGTCTCTAGTGAGACGGTTTCCAAGCATTGCGTCTTCATCGGCATCGAAATTCCAACGGGCATTTTAACACCAGTTGTCGATGGAGCCGCCGCCGCGTTCGCGGCCGGCGCTCTCCGCCATTCCGCAGCTCTGCTTGGCGAGATGATTCAACTGACATCGGCAGAACGAGAAGAATGCGGCATCAATCGGCTAATAGATGCGTGCGATGAGCCACGTGGGGAGCGGACAAGGAGGCTTGCGAGAGAACGGCAACGGCGGCGGCGTGCGTTTGGCAAAGACCAGAAAAGGCAGGCAAAGCTAGACTGCGAGTCGAGTAGGTCTGAGTCACGATCACCTATTTCTCACTATAAGGAATAGGGTGATCGTGACGCTTTCCGTTGAGCGTGACGCTTTTGCTAGACTGGAGAAAAGACAGTCGCGCAGGCGATCCCTATTTCGCAGCATCGAAACAGCGATGCCACTGGAGCCGTGTCGCGAGATGTGCCGAGGTAGAACGCCAGACCGTCAAATGAAGCGAGCCGCAAAGGGACACGTCAAATAATGAAAGCGATACATAGCGCGCTCAATCGCTGTTGGGGGCAATTTCGTCGGCTAATCGACTTCATTTGGGTCAGATTGCTACGGAGGTCTGCAAATCTGATAAGTCGTGTCGTTGATCAGATACAATTGCTGATCAAGGTCATATGGGGTGGATTCCAGCCAGGACTCGCAGAGCTTGTACGTCGTGTCGTCACGCAGCACCTACGCCAGAACCGCGAGTTTCGCACACATCGGTATTCGCGCCTCATGCGACTTGCGAGATGGACGGTTCGCCATCCCGTAATTGCTCCGGCGATCGTTGCCCTTCTATATGCTTCAGTCCTCTTCCTAGCCGGATTTGAGTGGCTACAAGGCGCTAATTCTATCGCCGATGAGCAAGAAATCGTCCGTGACTTCTGGACTGTATGCATTGGCATATTCACCGTCCAGGCTGCATTGGTGGGCTTGGTCTTTCCGCTAGTTGTAGCTTTCGTTGGGCTGCTGAACCAAGGCCGCGCATCGTTTGCCTCGCGGCTCACCATTTATTTGGAATCGTCGAACGCGGTCTTCGTCGGCGTGAGTTCGCTGTTGCTCTGTACGGCGATCGCCCTGCAGCTCCCTTTTGTCACGAATATGGGCACTGCAAGAGCCGCGGTGATGCTGCTCAACATTGTTTGGTTCATCATCAATGTAGGTGCACTCGCCTACTTTGTGCTGCGCACAATTGCCTTTCTGCACCCAGCACGGCGGGCACCGATCATGCGAGCGTACGTCGCCAACGTGATTTGGCCACACGAATTGACCGAGACGGTCACTGCGAACCGATGGGGCAATGTCGTCAATTACGGCTATCTTCCCGCAGGTGATGAAATCGATCCGTTTGCTCAAAACGAGCGCGCGCGCATCTGGTATTCCGCAATTTGGCCTGGTGGAGAGCCGCAAGTCTGTCGCCATTTGCGCCGCAAGATGCGACTTACTGATATTCGTGTCGCGATGCTGGCGCCGATCGTTCAGGCGTGGCTGAAGAAGGCGCGGGCAGCGGACGACGAACAGGTCCACGATTTTGTCCTCCCGCTCGAGCCGAGGCGCGACTACGAGGGCGACCAAGTGCTCGCCAGAGCGACTCTCGCGCTGGGTCCATTGTCGCGCTGGCTGCTAAAGGCGTCTTTCAGATATCGCAGGGCTCCCAATGAGGATGAAGCAATCAGCCAGACTAGCGCGATCTTGCGTGAGATGATCGCCGACTTGATAGCGCTGATCGATTCGCGCCAAGCCGACGAGTTCGCCGACCAACTGTCCGAAATAATCGCGTTCCATGCCTTCCTTTACCGGCTCGCACAACTCTCCGATGAGGATCTCAATTACGCACAGCTAGGTTCAGGACAACGCTTGTTGGCAGATTCGCTCGGCGAGGAATGGGTACACGCATATCGTGATTTGATCCGCCGCGCCGTCGAGCGTCTGCCAGACGAGACCGAATTTATGGGCCGAATCGCTCATGCACCCGCCCATATTTACGGTCTCTTGGCGAGCGATGTGACGCCCCGGACACTCCAACCGGTCTTGAGGATGGCGCAAAGTGTCGCCTACCGACTGATGGATTGGGCACAAGGTGAGCGTCGTGCTGAGACGTCGACGAGTTCAAGCGGCAGGCGCGCTTTTGCTTTAGCGCGCCAAAACGAGACCTATGAGCGCGCGTGGCGAGAATTGGTCGCTGGATGGGAGCGCTTGCTTCAAGCGATTGCCGCAATGCCTGATCGGCATAATCACGGAAGTCGGAACTGGGAGGACTTCAAGCGAATTGCAGATAACATAATTACCCATTTGCAGGCGACGACACAGACGACAGCGCATGCGGTTTGGCTAGGGGACATGCTCGCTACAAACTGGACCTGTGACCTCATGCTCCACTGGTGGATACAGGCCGAACGAGCGTGGAGCATTCACGGCGAGTATTGGCAAATGCAATCCGAAGCGCTGACACTCGAGACCCTGGAGCTCGACTGGCCGGCGATCGAGAAAATGCCACCTAACCAAGGAGATGATGCACCGGCTGCGCCGATCGTGTTCGGTGCGATCATGCTCAACGCCTGGCGCGATCATGTTGTTACCCTTGCCAGCTTGTGCCTTCATTGGGCGATCCATACGGGTGCCTCAGAGACGGCGACCAAAGCGGCACGCATGCTTTTGTTTGGCGAGCCGCACGATCTTGGCGACACGGGCACCCAAGCGGATCGCATCCTGTCTGGCGTTGATGTCCTAATCTCCGCCTTGAGAATAACAGGGTCCGGCGAGCGCTTTGTCGAACACAGCTATGCCGGGCGCATCGATCATCTACTCGAAGGGCTAGGCCAACTCGGGGATTCACCGTGGGTTTCAATGCGCATCTATAGTTCGGGTGGCGGTCTTTCTTTCGAGGCACTGCCCGGCGCGCAGGCAATTGCAATGTTGGCGACAACACGGGGGCCCCAGCCGATCAGCGGAGATCTGCGACGTCTCCTCACGCAGCCCGACGACGAGGCGCTGCGACGTAGGGAGCGCCATCTTAGGGCACTGCTTGCAGCATTTGACGAACTCAACGTTGACAAACACGGGTTTCTGCTCGTCGGGCTCATCGGCGAAGGAGATGATCCACTATTCAATGCGCGGCGGGACTATGCGCGGCAGTTGGTCGAACAGTCACTTGGCGTGCTGACCGACCACCGCGCACAAGCTATCATCGACGCCCCCATTGATCCCGCGCGCGTTGGAGCTGTCGCCAACGCGGCAAGTTCCGAGGCTTTTGCGCCGAGCACATTCCCGCACCAACTGTTCGCCGAAATAACACCTACGGACGAGGCTTTGAGCGAATTCACGCTAAACGTGAAAGAGCTTCCTAAGGGGGTGTATACAGATCCGCCGATGGCGCAGGCGGTGATTAATGAGGAGGAATGGTGGCGCGACGTGATGGCGAACAAAATCGCCGATGTGGTCTGGTCAGATGTGGAGCGCAGCGCAAGCTTCCAGGAAGTGGACGGCCGCACGCCGGATGAATTCTGGATTGCAGTACGCGACGGCAGCGCTCGAATGCGCACCGATGGCCAGGATCCGTTTCTTGTGATCGACAATTCGACAAGTCCCGAGTGGCTAATCGACTGGCGCTGGTCCCACCGTCAAGGCAACGCCACCAAACCGGCCGACTTGGTCATCACGCTCAAGGAACACCACGTCACGGGATACGAGTTTGCGATGAACGACACGCCGGTCTTTCGCGCTCGGACTGCCTTTGGAGTTGCCTATCTCATGCCCAAACAGTTGCTAAGACGGATGCGCTATCATCGGTATGACAATGGTCTGCCTGTTTCACTGCAATTTGAGCCTGATCCAGAAAACCCCTGGCAAGGTGCCATGCATGCGAAATTCCAGCGTCAGGTCGAATTGGGTGACTTTGTTGCCTATCGAATTCGATGGATGGACTTGCCAAACATGTCGGGAGTCGCGAACGACAGCTAGAAGACATGGAAAACTACCGCGCTACACGTTCTTCCCGATCCCCAGTCATAAGTCATCGAGGGACACCTATTCCTTGAACTTGTAAGGACTCAAACTGGGTGAATTCTGTCGATGTCTGTAGCATTCATATTCGCGGATATGCACCCTATACATCTGCATAGACGCCGCAAGGTCAACCCAACGCATGCGACCGGTAACTTGGAATCGGCCTGCACTAAACCTCAGATGTTGCGGGCAGTCTCTTTGTAGGCATCACGGTCAGCAATGGCCGATTTTGGAGTTCATGCTGATAGCATTCGTTCAATCCTACATCTGAATAATGGTGCATAGCGAGGCGCCAAGAATGTGCTTGGATTGATATGGGGATGACCGCCTCTGACGAAGAAACTTGTGCTTCGCCATGCGGCTCTGGTGAGCCGACTGGCACAGCCTCGCCATACGGTCCCTAGTCGGTCGGCCATACCATTCGTTGGCGCAGGCATGGTATGGTTGAGTCCTATCGCGCCGCTACGCACAGAACCTCTATTCCGGCAAGCGCACAGGTTCGCGCTTGACCATGAGTGTCATGCGGCCGCTGCATGAAGCGCGGCAGGGGTGCGGCCCTGCGCGGCTTGGTCGGAGCTGTCCGGAGCATCATGGGCATGTGCAGCCCTGACATGTTGGTACGCGCTCCGCTGCATGGCAGGGCGCTAGCACTACCGCGCACATGCGGAACGGCGTCTGGCTGTGAGCATTCTGTGAGTTATTGAAAAGCCCGTTCTGGGACGCGCGGCCTAAGCCATTGAAATCATTGGCGCACCCGACAGGATTCGAACCTGTGGCCTCTGCCTTCGGAGGGCAGCGCTCTATCCAGCTGAGCTACGGGTGCCTGCGATCGAACGGACCCTACGGTCTGTCCAGACACGGCGCGCAAACTAGTCGAAGGCTGGCGGGCGCGCAACAGAAAGGCGCATGCTCCCGGTCGAAACCCGCTCGGCGAGGGACATGACGGCGGAGAGCGATCATAAGTCGATCAAGCGCGATGAAGCTTTCAAGGGAAATGGTGCCCAAGGGCAGGCTGCAATCGGCATCTGCGCATCCGGCCGGTCGCCGGGTCGTGCCCGCCATTGTGCCGGCCAGTGCTCAAATCCGGTCGAGATAGGTCCTGTATTCAACGTCGGTGACCATTTCGGACATGGTCTGGATTTCGGCACGGCGGCAGGCGGTGTAGACCCGGCGGTAATCCTTGCCGAAAATGTCGGCCGCCGCTGCCGAACGGGCGAAGCCTTCGACGGCGCGGTTCCAGGTCTGATAGAGCTTGTGCCGCGGCTGGCCACCCTCCTCGGCCGGATAGCCGGGGTCGAGCCCGTCCCGCACCCCCAAAAGGATGCCGCCGAGCACGGCGGCGAGCGCCAGGTAAGGGTTGGCGTCCGAACCCGAAACCCGGTGTTCAAGCCGCGCGCCCTGGCCCGATATCTCGGGAATGCGGACGCTGGTATTGCGATTGTCGATCCCCCAGTCCGGAATGGTCGGGGCGTAGGAACCGGGGGCGAAACGACGGTAGGAATTGTAGTGAGGCGCGAAAATCGCCTGCATCTCGCGCATGGTCGACAAACTGCCGCCGATGGCCTTCAGCAGTGTCGCCGAAGGCTTGTCGTCGCTACTGGCGAGAACATTGTGCCCCTCGCCGTCGATCAGGCTGACATGGATATGCATGCCCGAGCCGGTTTCGCGCCCATAGGGTTTGGGCATGAAGGTCGCTTCAAGCCCGTGCTTGACGGCAACGCCCCAGACGACGCGCTTGAACAGCGTGGCATGGTCGGCAGCGGCCAGGGCGTCGGGAACGTGGCGGAAATTGATCTCGAACTGGCCCGGACCGAATTCCGCCGTCACGGTATCGGCGGGAATATCGAGCGCATCGCAACCATTGCGGATATCGCTCAACACGTGCTCGAGCTCGGTCATCACGTCGAGATCGTAGAGCTGAGCGTCGGTCGTTCCTGAAGGAGGAACCGGCGGATCGCTCGGTGCCGTGCGCTTGCGGAACAGGTAGAACTCGAGTTCGAGCGCCACCACAGGCGTCAGATCCATCTCGGCGAAGCGCCTGACAACGGCAGCGAGGCGCTGGCGCGGGTCGTAGGTACAGCCGATCCCCGGCTCGGTCTCGAGCGTCATCAGAACCTGGGCAACCGGGGTCTCGGACCACGGCAGGCGCTTGAGCGTGCGCATGATCGGCTTGCCGAAACCGTCGGGATCACCGCTGGCCAACGCCAGTTGCGTCGCTTCGACATCGCGTCCCCAGATGTCCAGGGCATAGGACGATATCGGCAGCCGCACATCGCCTTTCAGCAACTTGCTTGCGCCTTCCGGCGGCAGCCATTTGCCGCGGAAAATCCCGTTCATGTCGGGAAACAGCAATTCGATCCGTTCGAGATCGGGATTTTCCGCCAGAAAGGCGAGGAGCAGGGCCTCGTCGTCCGGCGATTGGTGGGCCGTCATGGGTGTGACCTATGGCGCAATTGCTTGCGTTGCGGGGTGTTCAAGCTAGCAGAGCGTTCGCCGCCGCGCCAGTTCTCCGGATGCCGATTGCAAATGAGATGCCCGCAGATACCAAACCGGCCGGGAGCCTACAGGCGCAGGATCAGGCCCTGCATGGCGTCGCAACCGGCCCGGACCGGCTGGTCGAAACGCCAGTCACCGAGCGGGGTAAAGCCCCATTTGAGATAGGCGCGACGGGCTTGGTCGGCGCTTGCCATGTGATCGAGCCAGACATGGCTCAGCCCCAGATCCCGCGCCTCGGCGATGGCCGCCTCGGCAAGACGCCGTCCGAGCCCGAATCGCTGGGCGCCGGGCAGCAGGTAAATGCGCGGGATTTCGGCGCCGCCAGCTTCCCGCGTTGCCGGGTTGGCCGATCCGACGATCATGGTCAGGAACCCGACGATTTCGCCGTCGACCTCGGCGACCCACGCGCGCGTCTCCTTGCGCCCGAGAAAGGCGGACATCGCCGCTGCACCGTAGCTGTCGAGCCATCTGGACAGTGCCGCGCCATCGTCCCAGAGATCGCCGTAGGCGGCGGCATAGGCGGCGGGACCGACGCTGCCGAGACGTTCGGCATCCAGAGCGGTTGCTTGTCGAATGACGGGTTCGGCCATGCTGGGCTCCGGCAGGAAGGGCGGATTTCGGGCCGTGTTGGCGACAAGAGCCTGCGACAGGCAGGATTGAGCTGCAAGGCCGGGTCACGCGCCCGATCGCCGCAGAAATCGGGCGAAGGCCGGAACGCCGGCTCCTGTTCGTTCCCGCTCAGATTTCTTGCCAAGAGCCATCGCCCCCAAATAATCTCGGCCAAGGCGCATGAACCGCGCCGCAACCGGAGTGAGGCCCGATGAGCCACGAGGAAATGCAGAAGGTCATTGCCCTTCTGCCGAAGCATCTGCAAGCCTGGCTCAAGGGGCGCGAACCCGAGGAAGTCGAAAGCGTCGTGCCGGACATGGTCGGCATCGGACGCGGCAAGGCCATGCCGGGCCGCAAGTTCATCAAGCAACAGCACATGTACCTGCCGACCTCGATCTTCTTCCAGACCATCACCGGCGCCTACGCCGAGCCCAACATTCCCAACGCCTGGGCCGAGAGCGACCTGGTGTTCATGCCCGATCTCAAGACGGCGCGGGCGGTACCCTGGACTTCGGACGTCACCATCCAAGTGATCTGTGACGTGCTCAATCAGGACGGCACGCCGAGCCCGCTGGCACCGCGCAATGTGCTGAAGCGCATCCTCGCCCTTTACGAGAAAGAGGGCTGGGCGCCGCTGGTAGCGCCGGAAATGGAATTCTACCTGACAAAGCCCAATGTCGACCCGGACGCGCCAGTGGCGCCACCGGTCGGGCGCACCGGCCGCCAGGGCGTCGGCCGCCAGACCTATTCGATCTCCGGGGTCGATGAGTACCCGGAGATCGTCGACGACATCTATGATTTCGCCGAAGCGCAGGGTCTCGAGATCGACACGGTGATGCAGGAAGGCGGCGCCGGCCAGCTCGAGATCAACCTCAATCACGGCGATCCGATCGATCTCGCCGACCAGGTCTTCATGTTCAAGCGCACCATACGCGAGGCGGCGCTCCGGCACGATTGCTACGCCACATTCATGGCCAAGCCGATGGAGAACGAGCCGGGCAGCGCCATGCACATCCACCAGTCGGTGGTCGATACCGCCTCGGGCGCCAATGTTTTCAACGATCAGAACGGCGAACCGACCGAGCTGTTCTACGGCTTCCTCGGCGGGCAGCAGAAATACCTCAATTCCGTGGTCTGCATGCTGGCTCCTTACGTCAATTCCTACCGGCGGCTGGTGCCGGGCGCGGCGGCGCCGATCAACCTCGAATGGGGATCGGACAATCGTTCGACCGGCCTCAGGATACCGATCTCCAAGCCGGAATCGCGGCGGGTCGAGTGCCGTGTCGTCGGCATGGACGCCAACCCCTACCTCGCCATGGCGGCGGCGCTGGCCTGCGGCTATCTCGGCATGAAGGAGGGGTTGAAACCGCGTCCGCCGGTCAGTTCGGATGCCGGCGACCTGCCGCACGAGCTGCCCTATGACGTGCTGGAAGCGCTCAACCTGTTCGAGGCCGAACCCAAGGTGCAGGAGATTCTGGGCAAGGAATTTTCCCAGCTCTACACCGCCATCAAGCGGGCCGAGCACGACGAATTCCTGTCGGTGATCAGCCCGTGGGAACGTGAACACTTGATGCTCAATGTGTGAAAACCGGATCCGGGCGCGCCGGCCATTTCAATGCGATGGAACCGGATGATAGTGGAGAGTAAAACCGGTGCGGCAAAGCCTTTGCCCGACACTGCGTCCCGTTCTCAGATTTTCCCGCGTGTTCGCGGCCCCGCCTTGATGAAAGCAGTGCAATGACCACACTTTCCAACCATCCCTCGACCGCCGAATTGCAGGCGCTCGACGCCGCCCATCACCTGCACCCGTTCACCACGGCAAGCGCCCTCAACAAGAAGGGCGCCCGCATGATCACCCGCGCCGACGGCGTCTGGCTGACCGACAGCGACGGCAACACCATGCTCGACGGCATGGCGGGCCTGTGGTGCGTCAATATCGGCTATGGCCGCGGCGAACTGGCCGAGGCGGCGGCGCGGCAGATGCGCGAACTGCCCTATTACAACACCTTCTTCCAGACCGCCCATCCACCGGTGGTTGCGCTGGCGGCCCGCATCGCCGAACTGGCGCCGGGCGATCTCAACCACGTGTTTTTCGCCGGTTCGGGGTCCGAGGCCAACGACACCAATCTCAGGATGGTGCGCACCTACTGGGCGGCACTCGGCAAACCCGACAAGCACATCGTCATCTCGCGCAAGAATGCCTATCACGGCTCGACGATGGGCGGCGGGTCGCTCGGCGGCATGGCCCCGATCCATTCCCAGGGTGGTCTGCCCATTCCCGGTATCGTTCATATCGACCAGCCCTATTGGTGGGGCGAAGGCGGCGAGATGAGCCCGGAAGAGTTCGGCTTCGCCCGCGCCCGCCAACTTGAGGCGGAGATCGACCGCCTCGGCGAGGACAAGGTCGCCGCCTTCATCGCCGAACCGATCCAGGGCGCCGGCGGCGTCATTATCCCGCCCGACAGCTACTGGCCGGAAATCTCGCGCATCTGCGCCGAGCGCGACATCCTCTTGATCGTCGACGAGGTCATCACCGGCTTCGGCCGCACCGGCAATTGGTTCGCCGCGCAAACCTATGACCTCAAGCCCGACATCGTCACAATCGCCAAGGGACTCAGTTCCGGCTACCAGCCGATCGGCGGTTCGGTGGTCACCGACAAGGTTGCCGAGGTGATCGGCTCGCTCGAATTCAACCACGGCTACACTTTCTCCGGTCATCCGGTGGCGGCGGCGGTGTCGCTGGAAAACCTCCGGATTCTCGACGAGGAAGGCATCGTCACCCGCGTACGCGAAAAAACCGCGCCGCACCTGGCCGAACGCTGGACCAGTCTTGCAGATCACCCGATGGTCGGCGAGGCGCGCATCAAGGGCATGATGGCGGCAATCGAGCTGACCCCCGACAAGGACCGCCGGGCCAAGTTCGCCGGCGAGGAAGGCAAGGTCGGCTTGATCACCCGCGAAATCTGCTTCGCCAATGGTCTGGTCATGCGCCATGTCGGGGACAAGATGATCATCTCGCCGCCGCTGGTGATCTCCGAGGGTGAAATCGACGAACTGGTTTCGCGCGCCTGGAAATGCCTCGATCTTGCCGAGGCCAGGGCGCGCGAGGAAGGACTGTTTCTTTCCAGGTAGGACGCACATGATGAACCTGCTCGACATGAACGGATCGGCCGGCGCCTATCCGAGCTCGTATTATGCGGCAACGGCGGAACCGCTGCCGCCCTTCGCCCCCTTACAGGGCGATACCCGGACCGAGGTGCTGATCATCGGCGGCGGCTACGCCGGTCTGACCGCGGCACTCTACCTGGCCAGGGCAGGGCGCCAGGTGACGCTTATCGATGCACATCGGGTCGGCTGGGGGGCGTCGGGCCGCAATGGCGGCCAGTTGCATTCCGGCCAGCGCCTCGACCAGATGCTGCTCGAGAAAATGCTCGGGCCGAAACAGGCGCGCCTGTTCTGGGACATTGCCGAGACCGGCAAGTCGCTGGTGCGCAGCCTGATCAGCGAAAACGGCATCGAGTGCGACTACGTGCCCGGCATCGTCATCGCCGACCACAGAAAGCGTTTTGTTGCCGGCACCAGGGAATATGTCGAGCATCTCAACACTGCCTATGGCTACAACAAGATCAGTTTCCTCGATGCCAGGGGCGTCGCCGACGCCATCGGCACCGATGTCTATCATGGCGGCTCCATCGACTGGGGTGCCGGCCATCTTCATCCGCTGAAATTCGTTCTCGGTCTGGCGCAGCTTGCCCGCGACACCGGCGCGACCATCCATGAACAGACACGCGCCACCGCCATTGAGCGTGGCGACAAGCTGTGTGTGACCACCGACAAGGGCACGATCACTGCCGATCACCTGCTGGTCGCCGCCAATGGCTATCTCGGCAAGCTGATCCCGGAGGTCGCCGCCCGCGTCATGCCAATCAATTCCTATATGGCCGCAACAGAGCCGATGGGGGAAGAGCGCGCCAGGGCGCTCATTCCTGACAATGTCGCCGTCGCCGATTCGCGCTTCGTGGTGAACTACTACAAGCTCTCGTCCGACCACCGTATGCTGTTCGGCGGACGCGAGAGCTATGGCTACAAGGACCCTACCGATATTTCCGGCGCCATCCGCAAGCGCATGATCTCGATCTATCCCCAACTCGCAGATCTGAGGATCGACTACGACTGGGGCGGCACGCTCGGCATCACCATGACCCGGATGCCGTATTTCACGCGCATCGGCAAGAACATCCTCAACGCCTCAGGCTTTTCGGGCCACGGGCTCGGCATGGCAACGCTCGGCGGCGCCATGATGGCCGAGACCATCATCAACCAGCCGCGCTGGTTCGACACCATGGCCGGCGTGCCGAGCCAGCGTTTCCCCGGCGGCTCCTCGCTCCGTCAGCCCCTTCTCATCCTGGCCATGCTCTATTACGCCATGAGAGACAAGATCTGAATCGGCAAGGGAGACGCCCCGCATGCTCGACCGCCCGCTCATCGCCGTCATCGGCTGCAACAAGATGCTCGAGGGCGAACCGGCCCAGACGGTGAAGAACCGCTATGTCACGGCATTGGCCGAGGAGGCCGGCGCCGTGCCGGTGATCGTGCCGAGCCTGGGACGGGCCGAGGATGCGGCGCTCATCGTCACGCGGGTCGATGCGATACTGCTGACCGGATCGGTCTCGAATGTTAATCCCCGCGCCTATGGCGCGACCGAGGCGCGCGAGCCGTTCGATCCCGACCGCGACCGCACCGCTTTCGCCCTGATCCGGGCGGCACGGCACTTTTCCGTACCGGTGATCGGCATCTGCCGCGGCTTGCATGAGATCAATGTCGCGCTCGGCGGCACACTCAGCGACCAGCGCGACACCGGTGCAGAGCCCCATCACACCCCTGATGGCGCCAGCAATGACGAGATGTTTGCCTTCACCCACGAGATCACGCCGGCGCCGGCATCACTATATGCCCGCATCGCCGGCGCGGAGCCGTTGACGGTCAATTCCGTTCATTACCAGCGCATCGAGAAACTCGGCGATGGCCTCCGGGTTGAGGCGACTTCGCTGGATGGTGTCGTCGAGGCGGTTGCCAGCCGCGAGGCCGATCCATTGGTCTTTGCGGTGCAATGGCACCCGGAATGGCAGCCAAAGGAACGCGCCCACGACATCGCTTTCTGGCGCTATGTCGGCGAGAGTGCCCGCAGGGCAGCCCGACGTCGTGCCGAAGGCATGGCACCTTTTCAGCCCTGAACGCGGATTGTGTCGCTATCGGCAAAGCTCGGGTGCTGAATGTCGACGTGACGTGAAAAACCGCTGTCCGGTTGTCACCATGATATTCGATCTGGTGCCCGGAGTTAGTGAACCATGGCCATGGCAACAGGCTGTTCATCGAGCCAGGCCTCGAGAGACTCGGCGCTGTCGGTCACCAGCACAGGACGACCGTCGGCCGACATCACCAGGATGAACTCTCCGGCTTCGTGCTCGATATGGGCCTCCGGAACAAGCTGTGCCAAGGTGGCGGTGTCGACTGTTCTGGAGAAAACGACGGATTCGAGCCCGAGCGCCGCAAATTGCTCGGCACTCATCACCTTAAGCGGATGCAAGCCGCGCGGCGGATTGTCTTCGGTGAACTTGTGGGCGGGCTTGTCGTGCATTGAACTCACTCCTTGTCGGCCCCAACCTTTCGGCCGTATGGGCGCCGGCTACAGATTATTCTGCCTGATTCTTCAGGAATTCGCCTTGATTTCGATCTTGCGGGCGATTCGGGTTGCGACCGGGCGCTCGACACGAATGGTCAGAAGGCCGTCGCGAAGATCGGCACCAGCGACCTGCATGCCGTCGGCAAGCAGGAAACAGCGCTGGAATTGGCGGGTAGCGATGCCACGATGCAGGAATTCGCGCTCCGGCCTGTCCTCGGCCCGCCCCTTGACCTGGAGCTGGTTGTCCTCGACCACGACCTCGATCTCGTGATCGGCAAAACCGGCCACGGCGATGGAAATGTCGAAGCGTTCGCCGCCGTCTTCGAGGCGGATACGCTCGATATTGTAGGGCGGGTACCCCTCGGCCGTCTTGGCGAGGTGGTCGAGCCGTTCCTCGAAGGCTTCGAAGCCAAGCAGGAATGGCGAGGAAAACACGGAAACACGAGTCATCTGTGTCGGTCCTTGCATCAAGCAACGCGATCAGCGCTCCGGCCCGCTTGTCGGCACCGGAACTTGCACTAAGATATGGGTCACAAGAGGCGCGGTTCAAGTCGAAGGCGGGTGAACACAATCATGACCGATCCGCATGCCGCGTCCGGCGTCTCCATCGTCATGCCGGCCTACAGGGCCGAGCAGAGCATTGTCGGCGCGGTCCGCAGCGTCTTGGCACAGACCCATCGCAACTGGCAGTTGCTGATCGTCGCCGATGACGACATCGACTACGAGTCCGTTCTTGGCCGGGCCGGGATAGCCGACAGGCGCATCCGGCATCTGTCGACCGGCGCGACCGGATCCGGATCGCCATCGGCCCGCAATCTTGGGCTCGATCACGCCGATCACACCATCTCCGCCATCCTGGATGCCGACGACGCCTTCGCGCCGCAAAAGCTCGATCGCGTCCTGCCTCATCTTCGCAGCCACGGCATCGTCTCCTGCGCCCTGCGCGTCGAAAGCGCGACGGGTGTTTTTCTGCGCACCGTCGCCACCGGTCCTGATCGCACCCTCGATCCGGGCGCCTATAAATTCGTCAACCTGTCGATGGATTCGATGCTGGTCTACGACCGCCAGCGCGCCGACCCGCGCTTCGATACCGGCCTGCCCTGTCTGACCGACATCGACTTCCTGCTCAGGCTATTCGCCGGCAACGAGACGGTCTTCCACATCGGTGAGCCGTTGCACACCTATGTCAAGCAGCCACAATCGGTCTCCAACAAGCCTGGTGCCAGCGCGGCGATGATTGCCACCAAGCAGTTGTTGCGCCATCGACTTTTGCAAGGGGAGTATCCACTGGCGTCGCCGAGCGGCCGCGATGGGCTGTTGCGCTTCTACGAAATTTCTCTGGCTGCCGAGCGCAGCTACGGCGCGCGCCTCCAGGACAATCCGGGGCTGTTGTTCGAGGACCATCTCGAACCGATGCTGCTAGCGGCCCGGAACTAGAGTAGTAATGCGATCCAGTTCGGACGCACCGATCTAGCCCCGGGCCAGCTCGATCAGCTTCAGCACAGTGTTCCAGTTGCGGTTGGTGATATCGGGGTCGAACGGTTTGCCGGCCTTGTCGAGACCGTCGCCGAACCGGCCGGAGGCCCGGCGATAGACGATGGCGAAAAAAGCGTCGGGGCGGGTCGACACGATTGTGTAGTTGCCCGGCACATCGCGCGGCACGGCGAGCTTTTCGATGTCGGGACGGCGAAGGAACCAGGCGTACAGCTTCTGGTCCTCGCTCTCCTGTGCGCCGCCGAAAGGGGCCGACTCGCGCAAGGCAACGAGATCATCGAGCGATCTGAGGATTGTCGGCACATCAAAGCCGAAACGGGCCTTGAGCCCGGCTTCGATGCGATCGGCGAGATCGTCGGCGTCGGAAGAAAAAACGACATTGCCGCTGGCGATCAGCGTACGCGCATCGGCAAAACCCATATCGACAAAGGCATCACGCAGATCGGCCATCTTGATGCGCCGCTTGCCGAGATTGATGCCACGCAGCAGCGCTATCTGCGTTTTCGTCAAGAGTTCCGGACGCTCGCCAGGGTGACGACCTTGGCGTTTTCGTCGCGCCCATGCGCCTGGTCCTCGTCGATCATGTCGAACAGGGCCTGGCGGGCCGCAGGTGCGTCCTGAGCCGCCAGAGCTGCCTCGATGCGTTCCAGATCGGCTTCGATATTGGTGCGGGCGCCGTCAAAGCTGGTGGTACGCATGATCTTGGGTTGCGCTGTCGGCACCACGGCCTGCAGATCGTAGAACAGTTCTTCGTAGAGCTTCTCGCCGGGACGCGTGCCGACCGTAACGATCTCGATATCGCCATCGGGATGGCTGTCGTCGCACACCGTCAGACCGGCCAGTCGGATCATCTGCTCGGCCAGCGCCCTGATGCGTACGGGCTCGCCCATGTCGAGAACGAAAATGTCTCCACCCTGGCTGTACCCGCTGGCCTGCACGATCAGTTCAGCGGCCTCGTGGATCGACATGAAGTAGCGGGTCATCCTGTCGTCTGTGAGCGTGATCGGACCGCCGGCGGCGATCTGTTCCTTGAACAGCGGCACAACCGAGCCGTTGGAGCCGAGCACATTGCCGAAACGCACGGCAGCAAACTTCTGATTGCGGCCACTTGCTACCGCGCGTTCGGCGCAGTCGCGCACGATCATTTCGGCGGCACGCTTGGTCGCCCCCATGACATTGGTCGGCCTGACGGCCTTGTCGGTCGAGATCAGTACGAAATGCTCGACCCCGGCCCTGAGCGCGTGTTCGGCAATATTGGCGGTTCCGAAAACATTGTTGCGGATGCCTTCGAGACTGTTGGCCTCGACCATCGGCACATGCTTGTGGGCGGCAGCGTGGAACACCATCTGAACGGCGTGCTCCCTGAACAGTCGCTCGACAAGTGCCTTGTCCGCAACCGAGCCAAGCACCGGGAGAATTCTAACATCGGTCGCCTGACGCAATTGCCTGTCGATCTGGTAAAGCGCGAATTCGCTCTGCTCCAGAATGATCAGCTCGCGCGGCTGCCACTCGATAAACAGCCGGCACAGTTCCGAGCCGATCGATCCGCCGCCGCCGGTGACCAGAATCGAGCGGTTCTCGATAACCGAGCGCATGAGCGCCTGGTCGGCTGGAACGGCGGACCGTCCAAGCAGATCATCGATATCGATCTCGCGCATCTGCGAGATGATGAAGCGGCCGGTCGCCAGATCGGAGACTGCAGGAACCACCCGCACACGTGCGTTCAGATCGGTGAGCCTGCCGACGATCTCGGCACGCCGCGAGGAGCTGATCGAGGGCATGCACAACACCACTTCGCTGGTGCCGGTTTCGTCCATAAGCGTGGAGATCTGCGAGGATGGGTAAACACGGACCCCCGAGACATCGCGTTCGAAGAGCTTCGGGTTGTCGTCGACGAAACCGACAACGGTGGCGGCACGCTCGCGCCGGAGCGCATCGACAAGAACCGCTCCGGTCTGGCCGGCGCCATAAAGGATGAGGTTGTCCTTGCTGCGTCCGCTCGGACGTTGCGCATGCAGGGCGTATTTGATGGCGAAACGGCTGCCGGCGACAAAGGCAATTGCCAGCAATCCGTAAATCAGCGTCACCGAACGCGGAATGAGCGTCATGCGGGCGATCTCGAACAAGAAGATCGCGCCGATCCAGGCGAATGTGGCAAACAGGACCGCGCGGGCAATGGTCCAGAACGCGCGCTCCGGCAGATAGCGGATGACGGCGCGGTACAGCCCCATGCGGATGAAAAAGGGAACGGCTATGGCCGGGGCGAGCAGAATGGCCGTCAACTGATGTGTTGTCGGCATGATCCAAGTTCCGAGCCGGATCGAAAAGGCCAGCCAGACTGCAAAAGACAGCATGACCGTGTCGAGCCCGACAAGGATGATGCGCTTTTGCGCCCACGACATTGCGCCAACCAGTTTCTGGAGCCGGCTGCGCAGGCGCGCAATGCGTGCCGCCGTACGTCTGGAACCCGTCATGTGCGAGGCCGCTTTGTTGTTGTTGGCAAGTCCGCGGTCGCGTCACCCGCGCATTCCCAGCATACAAGATGACGCCGGTTCCTCACAGTGTCTACCGCAATCCCACCTACTCAGCGCATTGCACAGGAAGTTTTGGTGCCCTGGAGAAGACTCGAACTTCCACTTCCATACGGAAACTAGCACCTGAAGCTAGCGCGTCTACCAATTCCGCCACCAGGGCACTGTCCGGGCCTGCCCCGGTTGATGCGGCGCTCTCACTAGGACGGGGCACCTGTCTTGTCAATTGCCAATCACGTCCGAAACCGACCTTGCGTGTCGACACCGGCTCCCCGCCTGCTCGACAAGCCGTGCGTCAACGGCTAAGAACCCGACTTGCCGGGCGATGCGGCGCTTTGCCACGACACGCCGGCAGATGAGGCTTTTTCGCGTGTTTCCGTCGGAATACACCACATGTCCGGTTGGGAAATGCGTCAGAACCGAGAGGCGACAGGCATGGATCACGGCGACAAGGGCTTGGTGACCATTTTCGGTGGGTCCGGTTTCATCGGCAACCACGTCACCCAGGCCATTGCCCGGCTGGGCTATCGCGTCCGCGTGGCGGTCAGGCGGCCGGATCTGGCGGGCGAAGTGCGCATGTTCGGCGCGCAGGGGCGGGTTCAACCCGTGCAGGCCAATCTCAGGAATCGTGATTCGGTTATCCGCGCCGCCGCTGGTGCCGACATCGTCATCAATCTCACCGGCATCCTGCACGAATCCGGGCGTCAGCGCTTCATGGCCGTGCATACGATGGGCGCCAAGCATGTCGCCGAGGCCGCTGCCGCCGTTGGCGCCAAAACGCTGGTGCACATGTCTGCCCTTGGTGCCGATGCCGATTCCAGGAGTGCCTATGCCCGTTCCAAGGCGCTTGGGGAACAGGAGGTCCTTGCCGCCTACCCCAAGGCCATAATCCTGAGACCTTCGCTGGTCTTCGGGCGCGACGATGGCTTTTTCAACCTGTTCGGCGCCATTGCTCGCATCTCGCCGGTGGTTCCAGTGATCGGCGGCGCCTCGCGTTTCCAGCCGATATTTGTCGGCGACGTCGCCGCTGCTGTCGCTGCCGCGGTTGCGGGTGCGGCGAAACCGGGGGTAACCTATGAACTGGGCGGCCCGGAAATCGAGACCATGCGTGAACTGCTGGAGCGCCTTCTGGCCGAATCCGAGCGCAAACGCGTGCTGATGCCGATCGGGCCCGGTCTTGCCCGCTTCATGGGGCGCATCGCCCGGCTGTTGCCGTGGAAACTGTTCACTGCCGACCAGGCGGTGCTGTTGCAGGCCGACAATGTCGTCTCCGATGAAGCGATCGCCGAAAAGCGCACCATAGCCGCTCTCGGAATCGCCCCGACAGCCATGAACTCGGTGCTGCCGACCTATCTGTGGCGCTTCCGCCGCCACGGCCAGTTCGACCGCGTCAAGGCTTGAACGGCCGAGTTGTCGCCAGGCAACCGCTACTGTCCCGGCCACGCCGGGTCGCATCTGCCCTCTGAGTGTCGACGCGATCCTTGGCGCTGCCCGGATCAGTTCATGAAGAACAGTGCGATCAATCCGCCGCCACCGACGAAGATGCGCCACCATGCGAAGGGCGCAAAACCGTAGCTTTTGACGAAATCCAGCAGGTAGCGCACGACGCCGATGGCGACCAGGAGCGCCACGGCGAAACCGATGGCGATGTCGAGCCCTGTATCGCCGCTCATGATCACCTCGCGGTGCTTGTAGAAATCGTAGCCGAAGGCGCCAACCATGATCGGCAGGGCGATGAAGAAGGTGAATTCGGTTGCCGAGCGTTTGTCGGTGCCGAACAGGAGCGCGCCAACAATGGTAGCGCCCGAACGTGATACGCCGGGAATAAGCGCCAGCATCTGGAACAATCCGATGATCAGACTCAGATGCCAAGGATAGGTGTAGATATCGGTGTAGCGGGCCTGCAAGGGAAGCCGGTCGACGATCAGCAGCACGATGCCGCCGATCAGGAGCATGGTGCAGATCACCACCGGGCTTTCGTAGATGACCTGCTGAATGAAATCGTGGGCGAGAACGCCGACCAGCGCCGCCGGAAAAGATGCGAGAACGACATTGAGCGCGAACAACCAGGCACCTTTTCTGCCCCTGAGCGCGTCGACGATCAGCTCGCCGAGTTTTTTGAAATAGACCGTGATGATGGCCAGAATCGCCCCGAGCTGGATCAGCACGACGAAGGCGACCGGCTCGGAAAGGCCAAAGAAATGATCGGCCAGCAGCAGGTGGCCGGTCGAGGATACCGGTAAGAATTCGGTAAGACCTTCGATAAAACCCAAGATAAGCGGCACAAAAAGACCTTGATCGGCGTTCATCTCATCTCCTATCCAAAGGTGACCGCCCCAGTTTGCGCCACGCTTCTAGCCTGTTTCGCCCTGAAGGGTAAGCGTAGCAAGCCAACCGAGTTCAAAGATCATGCCCACATTGCTGCAGCACAGACTCGACCCCGCCTGCCGGCTTGTCCGGCTGATGCTCGGAGAGTACGGCATCGATCCCGAACTGGAGGATGTCAGCCATTGGCGGCGCGAGGCGCGTCTGACCGATATCGATCCGGCGGCCACCGTGCCGCTGCTCATCGAGGAGGACGCAGCGCCGCTGATCGGGCCGACGTCGGTGATCCAACATGTCGAGATGCGCTATGCACCGAGCCAGGTGGCGGGTCTGGTGCCGCTCGATGCACCGATTCGCGGTGAGATGTGGCGGCTCTACGACTGGGTGACCATTCGCCTCAACGACGAGGTGACGCGCTACGTGCTTGAAGAAAAGATCGGCAAGCGCGAGCTCAAACAGGGCAGCCCCGACCCTTCGGCCTTGCGGGCGGCCAAGGCCAACCTCAGCGAACACCTGCAGTATTTCGCCTATCTGCTGGCGACGCGGCGCTGGCTCGCCGGGCCGGATCTGTCGCTGGCCGATTTTGCGCTTGCAGCGCATCTGTCGGCGCTCGACTATCTCGGCGACGTGCCATGGGAGTCTCATGAGGAGGTCCGCTCTTGGTTCGCGCGGCTGAAGTCGCGACCGGCCTTCCGGCCGCTACTCGGCGACCGTGTCGTCGGCATGCCGCCCTCGAAATCCTATGCCGATCTCGATTTCTAGGCGGAGCGCCTTCAGGAATAGCGCAGGACGGGTATTCCGGTTCGAACATGCGATCAGGAGAGAAACGAACCTTGCGTTTTGATGCCGACAAAACAAATGGTTCGAATTCCGATGCGCTGGTTGCCGAGCTCAGGGCCCGCGCCAAAACCCTCGGGTTTGACGCCTTCGGCATTGCCGACGCCCGGTCGCGTCCCGACCTGCCGCAAAAGCTCGCCAAGGCGCTCGAGCACGGCTGGCATGGCGAGATGGACTGGATGGAACAGACCGCCCCTCGCCGCGAGGCGCCGCAGGGTCTGTGGCCCGACGTGAAAACCGTGATCATGGTCGGGATGAATTACGGGCCATCCGAGGACCCCATGCCACTGCTCAAGGCGCGCAAGAAGGGCAGTATCTCGGTCTATGCCCGCAATCGCGATTATCACGACATCATCAAGGGCAAGCTCAAGGAGCTGGCCGGTCTTTTGGCGCGGCGCAGCGGCGCGGCAGTCAAGGTCTTCGTCGATACCGCGCCATTGATGGAAAAACCGCTTGCCGAGACCGCCGGCATCGGCTGGCAGGGCAAGCACACCGTGCTGGTCTCGCGTCAGTTCGGCTCTTGGCTGTTCCTCGGCGCCATCCTGACCACTGCAGACCTGCCGGCAGACACGCCGCACGGCGAAAGCTGCGGATCGTGCTCGCGCTGCCTCGATATTTGCCCGACACATGCCTTTCCGGCGCCGTTCCAGCTCGATGCACGCAAGTGCCTTGCCTATCTCAACAACGAGCACCGCACGCAGATCCCGCGCCAGTACCGAGCCCCGATGGGCAACCGAGTCTATGGCTGCGACGATTGCCTGGCGGTCTGTCCATGGAACAAATTCGCCTCCGAGGCGAAAGAGGAAAAACTGCGCGCCCGCAGCGATCTTGAGGCCCCCGATCTTGCCGAGCTGGTTGCGCTCGATGATCCCGGCTTCCGCAGGCTGTTTGCCGGCACGGCGGTCAAGCGCCTCGGCCATGCGCGCTTCCTTCGCAATGTTCTCATCGCCGTCGGCAACTCCGATGGCGCCGAGCTCTTGCCCCTGGTCGAGACGCGACTCTCCGATCCGGAACCGCTGATCCGCGGCTCTGCGATCTGGGCTTTCCGTCGCCTTGCTACGGCCGAAAAGGCGGCAGCCTTTCGTGCCGCACACCTGCCCGCCGAGCGCGATCCGGAGGTTGCACAGGAATGGGACGGCGAGCTGGTGCCGCCGCTTGCAGGGGTAACGGCATGAATCTGTTCATATTCGGTCTCGGCTTTTCTGCCCGTGCCGCCGTCAGGGCGCTGCGCGGGCGATTTGGCTCCGACCTCGACATCGCCGGGACCACCCGTAGCGCCGCAAAGGGCGAAACACTGTCGCTTGAAGGCGTCAAGACCCACGTCTTCGACGGCAAGGCGCCGGGGGCAACGCTCACGCCCGCGCTCAATGAGGCCAGCCACGTCGTCGTTTCGACACCGCCGGGCGGTGACGGCGACCCGGCGCTCAACCGGCACGGCGCCGACCTGATGGCGTCCGAAGCACTCGAATGGGTCTGCTATTATTCAACCGTCGGGGTTTACGGCGATCATCAAGGCGCCTGGATCGATGAAACCGCCACGCCGCAACCGGTCAACGAGCGCTCGCACCGGCGCGTTGTCGCCGAACAGGCCTGGCGCGACTTCGCCGCCAGCAAGGGCGTGCCGCTGATCATCCTGCGCCTTGCCGGCATCTACGGGCCGGGGCGCTCGACAATCGACAAGCTCACATCCGGCAGGTCGCGCCGCATCATCAAGCCGGGCCAGGTCTTCAACCGCATCCACGCCGCCGATATCGGCGAGGTCACGGCCCGCGCCGCTGAAAAAAAGCTCGCCGGCACCTTCAATCTCGCCGATGACGAGCCGGCGCCGCCGCAGGATCCGGTCGCTTTCGCCGCCGACCTGATGGGCATCGAACCACCTCCGGAAGAGGATTTCGAGACGGCGGAGATGACCGCGATGGCCCGCAGCTTTTACGCTGACAACAAGCGCGTCTCCAACGCCGCCATCAAGCGGGCGCTCGGTTTCGAGCTTTTCTATCCGACCTATCGACACGGCCTTGCGGCCATTTTCGAGGGAACCAGCCGATGAAGGCGCTCCAGCCTGGCCCCGCGCCGCAAACAGTGACGCTCGAAGGGCGCTACTGCCGGCTCGAACCGCTGGCCGAACGCCACGCCGAGGCGCTTTATGCCGCCGTCGAGGGCCCGGAGATCGAGGCGCGCTACCGCTGGCTGCCGAGCCAAGCCCCCGCTGACGCGCAGGAGCACCTGCAGCAAATTGTCGATGCCGCCAATCATCCCGGCTGGCTCTATTTCGCCGTCATCGACCGGCAAAGCGGCTTGTGCGGCGGGCGCCAGGCCTTCATGCGCATCCGGCCGGCCGATCGCTCCATCGAGATCGGCGGCGTGCTCTGGGGCAGGGGCATTGCCCGCACGCGCATTGCCACCGAGGGTATATTCCTGTCGGCGCGCCATGTCTTCGAGGACCTCGGCTATCGCCGCTTCGAGTGGAAGTGCAACGCGCTCAACACCCCGTCGCGACAGGCCGCGGCTCGCTTCGGTTTCACCTACGAGGGCGTCTTCCGCCAGGATATGATCGTCAAGGGCGAGAGCCGCGACACTGCCTGGTTCTCGATGCTCGACAGTGAATGGCCGGCGCTAAAGCCGGTATACGAGGCCTGGCTCGATCCGGCCAATTTCCATGCCGACGGCACGGCAAGAACGCGACTCGGCACGGCGCGCTAGAGTGTTTTCAGGAAGAGTTGACACCGCTTTTCCGGTTCGAAAGCACGACAACTCAATGACTTGGAGCGTTGGCTCGATTCTATCAAAACGTGAAGCGCTCGAGAGTGTGAAATGGCCTAGGCGATCTCGTCTTCGGCCAGACGCCGCACCGTATCCTTCAACCGCTCCAGGTCCTCCGGCCGGCTCAGCCGGTGATCACCATCGGGCACCAGCGTGAAGCTCACCGGGTCAAGCGTCAGGTGAGCCAGCAGTTTCAGCGCGTGAGCGACCGGCACGTCTTCGTCGCGTCCGCCCTGCAGGATGGCGACCGGACACTTGGTGACAATCGACCCCTTGCCCATCAGGAGATGCCGGCTGCCGTCGACGATGAGTTTCTCGGTCATGACATTGGGCTCGTCGGAATAGGCCGACGGTTTTTCAACCCGGCCGGTGGCGTGCAGTTGATGCAATTGCTCCGGCGTGAATGTTGCCCGCATCAGGTCTTCGGTCATGTCCACCGCCGGTGCGATCAATACAAGCGCCTTGATCCGCTCCTCCCCGCGTTCGCGAAGCGCATTGTTGAGCAGCAGCGCCAGCCAGCCGCCCATGGACGAACCGACAACGATCTGCTGTCCATCGGTCGATGCGAAGACAGCCATGGCCTCTTCGAGCCAGCGTGAAATTGTGCCGTCGAGAAAGTCACCGCCGGACATGCCGCAACCGGAATAATCGAACCGCGTCACGCCCAGGCCCATCTCGCTGCCAAACGCATCGAGCGCCAGTGCCTTGCCCCCATCCATGACAGATCTGAAGCCGCCGACCCAAAACAGGCCTGGTTCGGCCCCCGGCCTGTGCCAGACTGCGATGTCACGCCTTTCAGCGCCCGCTCCGACGGCGATTGACTGTTCATTCATGCGTATTCTCCCTCAAATGCGCAATTCGCCGCACTGCCGGTTGACTTCACAAAGACAAGACACGATTCTAAGGAAGCTTCCACCTATCGTGTCAAACTGCAGAAGGATCCCGCACCATTCGTCGCCCCATGAGACAAGTGGCGCCCCAGAAAGACGGGCCGCCCTCCAACGAGGATATCACCGCTCCGCAAGTCCAGCTGATCGATGCCGAAGGCACAAACCGAGGCGTAGTCAATACGCCGGAAGCGATTGCACTTGCCGCAGAGTCCGGTCTCGACCTCGTTGCCATTTCTCCAAATGCCAACCCCCCGGTCTGCAAGATTCTCGATCTCGGGAAGTTCAAGTACGTCGCCCAGAAGAAGGCGGCCGAAGCCCGAAAGAAGCAGAAGGTCATCGAGGTCAAGGAAATCAAGATGCGTCCGAACATCGACACCCATGACTATGAGGTGAAGATGCGGTCAGTCATCAAGTTCCTTGAGGACGGCGACAAGGTGAAGGTGACCATGCGCTTCCGCGGACGCGAGATGGCACACCAGGAACTCGGCCTGACCTTGTTGAACAAGGTTCGCGATGAAGCCGAGGAATTGTCCAAGGTCGAGATGACCCCGCGGTCTGAAGGCCGCCAGATGGTGATGGTGCTCGCACCCAAATAGGACGCCTCGTCCTTGATGCACGGCCGGATCCGCTCCGGCCGCTGTCGTGTCGCCTCAGGCGCAAACACAGGATTTCAGCCGGCGCGTTCCCAAAACAGGGAACGCGCCGGTTTAGTATTCGCGCGAGGTGATATGCGACGAATGCTTGCCCTTACTGTGTCATTGCAGCGCAGGTGCCGGTTTTTGCGCTCTGTTTTCCGATTTTCGCGCAAATTGCCGCCGTTGCTTATGCTTTTTTTACCGAGCCGCCGCTAACTAGGCCCCAAATGGAGCATTCGGGGGACATAGATGGTTGACGATATCAGCTCGAAACCGACCGGGATTCTGTCATGGCTGCCACGTAGCCTCGGTTTTGCCTTGCCTTTCATGATGATCGGCTTGACCGTTCTGGGGAGCGCCGCGGTCGGGGTGGCAGCCTACGGGCTCTCTCACTCCGGTCTCGAAGAGGCCGGGCGTCAGCAGCTGTCCACTCAGGCGGATTCGAGTCGCAAGATCTTCGACATGTCGATGGATCGCGCTGTTGCCGATCTCGAGACCATGGCCTCCGGCGCAGCAGCCAAGCAGGCACTCTCCGATCTGTCGACCATGATCGAATCCCTGCCCCAGGATATTCCGAAGGTGCAGGAGTTCTTCCAGCAGGGTGCAACGCGCGAGGAACGGGCATCGGTGTCTGGCGAAGGCCAGGGATCGATGTATGCCTACCGTCACGTCGGCTTCCATGGTGGTATATCCTCGGCCTGGCAAAGCGGCGGTTACGGTGACATCTACCTGGTCAATGCCGCCGGCTACATCGTCTACACCGTGACGAAGTCGGCCGACTTCCTGCTCACGCTCGACGATCCAGACGTCGCCGGTACCGGTCTGGCCGAGGCGATTGCCGCATCGACGGCTGCCGATCCGGGCACCAGGATCGTCTCCGAATACCAACCTTATGGACTCAATGGCGGCGAACCGGCGCTGTTTCTCGTTCGCGACGTTCGCGGTACGGTGAAAAACACCGAGGAAATCATCGGCTATGTCGCGATCCGGCTCGACGCCAGCTATTTCAACACCATCCTCAACAGCGGTGACGACGTCAGCGGTCAGACCTTCCTGATCAACGACAAGGGAATGGTCCTGTCCGACATGCCGCTGGCAGATCAGCCGACGGCGCTGAAGCTGACGATTTCCGATGCGGCGATTGTTGGCGCCGCCACGGGCGGCAAGGTCGAGGCTTCGCGCGTCGACGAAAAGGGGGTCAGCCAGATCTCGGTGGCCGTGCCCGCACCGTTCCTTGACAAGAAGTGGGCCATCGTCGCCGAGCGCTCCGAGAACGACGTCATGAGCGCGGCCAACTCAATCTTCATGGCCATGATGCTGGTCACCCTGGTGGTCATCGCGGTGGCAAGCGTGATCGGCATTCTTGTCTCGCGCTCGATCACCAAGCCGGTGACCCGCCTGACCAGGACCATGGACAAGCTGGCCTCAGGCGAACTCGATGTCGACGTCGAGGGAACCGAGCGGCGCAACGAGCTTGGCGCCATGGCGCGCGCCGTCGAGGTGTTCCGCGCCAACGGCCTCAAGGTCGCGGCTCTGACCGACGAACAGAAACTGGCGTCGCAACAGCGGCGCGCCGAGCATGCCGAAATGATGCAGAACCTGCAGCGGGCCTTCGGCAATGTCCTGCAATCGGCGATCGAAGGCGATTTCTCGGCGCGTGTCGCCGCGGATTTCCCCGATGACGAACTCAATGCTCTGGCACGCTCGTTCAACGACCTGGTTGAAATGGTCGAACGCGGTATCGGAGAAACCGGTCGCGTGCTGTCGGCCCTGGCCGACACCGACCTGACCGCCCGGGTCGAAGGTGATTTCCAGGGGGCTTTCGACAAGCTCAAGACCGACACCAATGCGGTGGCCGACAAGCTCGTCGAGATTGTCGAGAAGCTGAAGCACACCTCGCACGGGCTGAAGACGGCCACAGGCGAGATTCTTTCCGGCGCCAATGACCTTTCCGAACGCACGACGAAACAGGCGGCGACCATCGAGGAAACCTCGGCAGCGATGGAACAGCTGTCCCAAACGGTGATGGAGAATGCCAAACGTGCCGGTTCGGCCGCCGATCAGGCCAAGCATGCTTCGCAGACCGCCGAGGAAGGCGGCGAGGTGATGACCGAGGCCAACCAGGCCATGGAGCGCATCTCGGCGTCGTCGACCAAGATCTCCAATATCATCGGCATGATCGACGACATTGCCTTCCAGACCAACCTGCTGGCGCTCAACGCCTCGGTCGAGGCGGCGCGTGCCGGCGAGGCCGGCAAGGGTTTTGCCGTCGTTGCCGTCGAAGTCAGGCGACTGGCCCAGAGTGCTGCGGAAGCCAGCTCGGAGGTCAAGGCCTTGATCGAGCAGTCGGGCGAAGAGGTCGCCGGCGGCACCAAGCTCGTTGCCGAAGCAGCGGAAAAGCTTTCGGCGATCCTCGATGCCGTCAGGACCAATGCCACCGAAATGGAGGGCATTGCCAGGGACAGCCGCGAGCAGGCGTCCTCGATCGACGAGGTCAATGTCGCGGTCCGTCAGATGGACGAGATGACCCAGCACAATGCGGCGCTGGTCGAACAGACCAACGCGGCCATCGAGCAGACCGAGGCACAGGCCTCCGAACTCGACACCATCGTCGATGTCTTCACCCTCGATGGCTCGGCTGCGGGTGTTGCCTCTTCGCTGGCCCGGCGGCAGGCGCCACGCAAGGCCGCATCCTCCGCCCAAACGACGGCTGCGACCCCGGCCCGCAAGCCACTGTCCGACGGCAACGCCGCCATCGATCAGGACTGGAGCGAGTTCTAGGCCTTCACCGATTCTGCCGCGCGCGGCGCGGCGAAGGGGCGAGCAATTGTGACAAGGGCGCCTGCGGGCGCCCTTGTCATTGCATTTGTGCCCGAGGCATTCCGGCACCGCTGATTGCACTCATAACGGAATTCCATTGGGTGCAGAGGCGACAAGCCCGTCGCCTTCCCCTATAAGTTTCGCCTCGTCTTGCCTGCACAAGCAGGCGGACGATCCATGGAAAGCGCAAGATGTACGCCCAGCCAATCCAATCGCGGCGCGGTCTCTGGCTTGCCGAAATACGGGCCATGCTGGCGCTTGCCTGGCCATTGGTGTTGTCGCAGGTGGCGCAGGCGGCGTTCTTTACCACCGATGTTGTCCTTATGGGCTGGCTCGGCCCGCAATCGCTTGCCGGCATCTCGCTCGGTACCGCCTTGCTGTCGCCGCTGATCATCGGCGGCTTTGGCGTCGTCATGGCGACGGCGCCGATGATCTCGCAGGCCATCGGCGCCCGCGAGCTGAAATCGGTGCGCCGTACCGTGCGCCAGGGCCTGTGGGTGGCCGTAATGCTCTCGGCGGTGATCATGCCGGTGCTGATCTGTGCCGAGTTCATCTTCCCGCTTGCCAGCCAGCCGGCCGAAATCTCCCATCTGGCCGCCATCTATCTCGATTTCGCCGCGCTGAGCGTGCCGCCCGCCCTCGGCTTCATGGTGCTGCGCCTGTTCATCTCGGCCAAGGGCAAGACGGGCGCGGTGCTGGCCATCGTCATCGCCGCCGTCATCGTCAACGGCCTGCTCGCCTATGGACTGATCTTCGGCGCCGCCGGACTGCCGGCCCTCGGTATCATCGGCGCCGGCATCGCCACTTCCATCGCCAACTGGTTGATGCTCGGGCTCGCCGCCGCCTATGCCGTGCTGCACCCGCTCTATCGCCGGCATTTCGTCTTCGTACGCTTCTTCAAGCCGGACTGGCCGCGTTTCGCCGAAATCCTTCGCATCGGCCTGCCGATCGGGCTGACCCAGGTGGCGGAAGTCGGGCTGTTCGGCTTCGCCGTGTTCATGATGGGCTGGATCGGCCCGGATTCCGTTGCCGCCCATGCCATCGCCGTGCAATGCGCCTCGCTATCGTTCATGGTACCGCTCGGTCTGTCGCAGGCCACGACCATCCGTGTCGGACTTGCCCAGGGCCGTCACGATCCCGGCAATGTCGGGCGGGCCGGATGGATCGGGCTCGGCATGACCCTTTTGTTCATGTCCGTGACGTTCTCCCTGTTCGTTTTCGCGCCGCGCGCACTCGCCGGCCTGTTCCTCGACGCCAGCCGACCGGAGAATGCTGGCGTGATTGCGCTTGCGGCTGCCTATCTTGTCGTTGCCGGCCTGTTCCAGTTCTTCGACGGCACTCAAGTCGCCATGGCGGCGGCATTGCGCGGACTGTCCGATACGCGCGTGCCGATGATCGTCGCCATGATCGGCTACTGGCTGGTCGGGCTCGGTGTTGCCTATCTGCTTGGCTTCGTCTTCGCATGGGGCGGCACAGGCGTGTGGACCGGGCTGGCGGCGGGCCTGGGTTTCGTTGCTATCGTACTGCTGATCCGCTGGGCGCGGCGCGGGAGCCTAGGCCTCGTCACGCCCTAGTACGCATTCGGCAAAAGAGACCCGGACCTGCTGTTCGGAAGCGCGGCAACTCAACGACTTGGAGCGCTCGAGGCGAAAAAGGCGCCTCCGGAGGGAAGCGCCTGGCAGGACGTCAGAATGTGCAGACTTGAAATCGCATCCGATACCCACTCGGGCTATCCGGGCGGCGCAGCCGAGGCGCCGCCGGGACCTGTTCAGCGCCGCTTCTTGTCCACCTGATGGTAGGCGCGGCGGGCATGAAACTCGCAATAGGGATGGTCGTCCTTGGGCGGACGGCCGCAGAAGTGGAAGTCCGGGTTGAGCGGATCGCCGATCGGCCACTTGCAGGTTTGCTCATTGAGTTCGAGCAGCGACAGGCGTTCGCCCTCGGGGATGAACAACTCATGCACCTCGGCGAGTTCGGCTTCCATCTCGGCAGCGTAGTCCTCGTCCGGCTTTAGCGCCGTGGCGCCGAGCACAGGCGCCGAGTTGACCACCCGCCGCTTCATGCTGGCGGTTGCGCCTCCACCGCTCGGAGAGGCGCGTCGTACCGTCGGGCGGCTCGGGGAACGCGGACGCGGAGCAGCGCTAGCAGGCTTGGCGCGCGCGCTGAGCTTGAGCCGGTGCACCTTGCCGATCACCGCATTGCGGGTGACGCCATCGCCCAGTTCATTGGCGATCTGGCTGGCGCTCAGCCCTTCCATCCAAAGCTTCTTCAGCAATTCGACCCGCTCGTCGGTCCAGCTCATACTCATCAAACTCCTTGGCCTCAGGTCCCCTGACAGAATCCGATCCCCTGCCGACAAAAAACCCGCCAGCAAGAAGAACCAGTTCTCGTATGTGGAGGGGGTCCGCCACACCAGATATCGTGTCCCCAACGGCGGCAATCTTACACAATCGGCGGAATCCGGCGCAAGAGTCATGGGGCAATTTCCCCGGGAAAACCGGGCTTGGCGGGTCTGGAACAGGAAGGCGAGTCAAATCAGCGCCTTGCCGGCAAGTCCCCGCAGCTGCGTTGACTTTGATGCCGCAAACCGGCATAAACTTGATGGTAAACGTGCCGCCCAAAGCGGCGCGTTTTTGGTTTTTGCGCCATGTTTGCCCATGTCCGTCATCCGGTATCCACCGGTATCCAGCATCGATCAGGAATACGACAATGTCTGCGCTCTTTGGCACCTATGCCCGGTCCGATCTCGCTTTCGAGCGGGGCGAGGGCATGCGCCTGTTCACGGGCGATGGCACGGCCTATCTCGATTTCAATTCCGGTATCGGGGTCAATGCCCTCGGCCATCACGACCCGCATGTGCTCGAAACCCTCAAGGCCCAGGCCGACAAGCTCTGGCACGTCTCGAACATTTTCACCATTCCCGAAGCCGAGCGTCTGGCCGAGCGCCTGACCGCCGCCACCTTCGCCGACAAGGTGTTCTTCACCAATTCCGGCGCAGAGGCGCTCGAATGCGCCATCAAGACGGCGCGCCGGCACTTCCATGCCAAGGGTGAGAGCGAGCGTACCGACATCATCGGGTTTTCCGGCTCGTTCCACGGCCGCACGCTCGGCACCATCGCTGCCGGCGGAAATCCCAGCTATCTTGAGGGTTTCGGTGCACCCCTGCCCGGGTTCAAGCACACCGCACCGGGCGATCTCGCGGCCGTTGAGAAGCTGATCGACGACAAGACCTGCGCCATTCTCATCGAGCCGGTGCAGGGCGAGGGCGGCGTCAACGCCATGTCGATCGACTTCCTCAGGGGACTGCGCGCACTGTGCGACGAAAACGACATGCTGCTGATCCTCGACGAGGTCCAGTGCGGCCTCGGCCGGACCGGCAAGCTGTTCGCCCATGAATGGGCCGGCATTGCCCCGGACATCATGGCCATCGCCAAGGCGATTGGCGGCGGCTTCCCGCTCGGGGCCTGCTTGGCCACCGAGGAGGTCGCCGCCTGCATGGTGCCGGGCACGCATGGCTCGACCTATGGCGGCAACCCGCTCGGCTGCGCTGTCGGCAATGCCGTGCTCGACCGCCTGCTGGCACCCGGCTTCATCGAGCACGTCGAAAAGATGGGTCAGCGCCTTCACTGGCATCTGCAGCAACTGGTGCAGTCCTATCCCGATCTCGTCATCGAGATCCGCGGCAAGGGCCTGATGGCCGGGATCAAGATCACGCCTCCGGTGCGTGATTTCGTCGCAAAATTGCGCGATCGTCGCCTTCTTGCGGTTGCCGCCGGCGATAATGTGCTTCGCTTGCTGCCGCCACTGATCGTCAGTGAAAAGGACATCGAGGAAGCGATCGGCATCATTGCCGAGGAGCTTCAGGCCCAGTCTGGCGCCGACGCCGACGCCGAATAGGCAAAAGCCGCTCTCAAACAGAAAGCAACGACCATGACCACCGCCCCAGCCGGTCAGCCGAGACATTTTCTCGATCTTTCGGATTTCTCGGCCGACGACCTGAAGCGCATTCTCGCCCTTGCAGCAGACCTCAAGAGCCGCCTCAAAAACGGAGAGCGTCCGCCGCTCCTCAAGGACAAGGTGCTGGCGATGATCTTCGAGCGCCAGTCGACCCGAACCCGTGTGAGCTTCGATGTCGGCATGCGCCAGCTCGGCGGCGAGACGCTGATGCTGACAGGCTCGGAAATGCAGCTTTCCCGCGAGGAAACGCTGGCCGATACCGCCCGGGTCATGTCGCGCTATGTCGATGCCATCATGATCCGCATCCTCAGCCATGACGATCTGCTGGAACTGGCCGGCGCGGCGACGATTCCTGTGATCAACGGCCTGACCCGGCGGTCGCATCCGTGCCAGGTCATGGCCGACATAATGACCTATGAGGAACATCGCGGCCCGATCGAGGGCAAGAAGGTTGTCTGGGTCGGGGATGCCAATAATGTGCTGGCGTCCTGGGTGCACGCGACCAGGCATTTCGGCAATACCCTCACTGTCTCGACGCCCGAGGAATATGGCCCCGACCAAGGCATGCTGAGCGACATCGCCGCCGCCGGTTCCGGCGTTTCCATCGTCGAGGACCCGCGCGAGGCGGTGGCCGGCGCCGATCTGGTCATCACCGACACCTGGGTATCGATGGGCGACACCGACGCCAGCGAGCGCCGGCGCGTTCTCAGTCCCTGGCGCGTCGATGAACGGCTGATGTCGGGCACCAATGCCAACTCGCTGTTCATGCACTGCCTGCCGGCCCACCGTGGCGACGAAGTCGTCGACGACGTCATCGACGGACCGCAGTCGGTGGTATTCGACGAGGCGGAGAACCGCCTGCACATCCAGAAGGCCATCCTGTGCTGGGCCTTCGGCATCGAGGAAATCTGATTTGGCGATTGCACTTGGCGACTACGGCCTCGACCGGCCCGAAAGCGGCGACGATGTCGTCGTGCCGTTCACGCTCGACGCGCTCGGGTGCCGCGGGCGCGCGGTCCGGCTCGGGCCGGCCATCGACACCATCCTGACCCGGCACGACTATCCCGAGCCGGTCTCGCGGCTTGTCGGCGAGGCCATCGTACTGGCTGCGCTCATCGGCTCCGCTCTCAAGTTCGAAGGGCGCTTCATCCTGCAGACCCAGACCGACGGACCGGTGTCTCTGATCGTCGTCGATCTCGATGCGCCGGACGGCTTGCGCGCCTGTGCACAGTTCGACGCCGATGCCGTCGAAGCCGCGCGTGCCGCCGGCAAGACTGGCGTGACCGATCTGCTTGGCAAGGGACATCTGGCCATGACCATCGACCAGGGCCAACACATGGAGCGCTACCAGGGCATTGTTGCGCTCGAGGGCGAAGGCTTCGAGGCGGCGGCCCGCCACTACTTCCTGCAGTCCGAACAGATCCCGACCGAAGTCCGCCTCGCCGTCGCCCAGCATGCAGCGCGCGGGGAGCGTACCCGTTGGCGGGCGGCCGGCATTCTGATCCAGTACCTGCCATCCGGAGACGAAAAGCCGGTTGTTCTCGATCTGCCGGGCGACGGCGATTTCTCCAATCCGGAAACCAGCGCGCCGGCGACGGCGAATAGCGAAACCTGGATCGAGGCCAGGTCGCTGATGTCGACGCTGGGCGATGCCGAGCTCGTCGATCCCGACGTTTCGCCCGAGCGTCTTCTGTTCCGCCTGTTCCACGAGGGCGAGCTGCGGCTGTTCCCGCCCGAGCCGATGGAAGAGCGCTGCGCCTGCTCGGCCGAACGCATTGAGGACATGCTGCTGAACTCGTTCACCGCGGAAGAGCGCGACGAGATGGCGGTTGATGGCGAGATCGAGGTAACCTGCGAGTTCTGCTCGAGCACCTACCACTTCACGCCCGGTCAGTTCGAACCGAAGAACTGACCCCGCGCATTCGTGCGGATAATGGCGGGACAAGAGCCTTGCCCCGCCCTTGATCAGTCTCCGTAGCGCATGCGCACGCTTTCGAACGGCAGGCCGTCGTCGTCTGTCGACCGGCGCGACACCTCCCGAAACCCCATACTTCGATAAAAGCCGAGCGCGGCCTGGTTGGCCGCATAGACCTCGAGTTCCAGCAAAGGGGTTTCGGCCAGGGCGTGTTCGAGCAGGGCCCTGCCAAACCCTTGTCCCTGCCGATCGGGCCGAACGAAGAGCGCGCCGACGAAATCCCCGAGCAGGGAGATGAATCCGACCGGCTCATCCTCAACCAGCGCCACAAAGGTGCGGGCACTGGGGAAATAGTCGCGCTCGACGCGCTGGCGTTGTCTGGATAGACGGGTCTTGCCGATGAAGGGGTGGGCGCGAACCGAGGCCTCGAACCAGATGGCCGAGAGGCGGGCAAGATCGGTTTCGGCCCGGTAGGGCCGAATGACAAAACGTGTTTCTCTCATGATGATGGATTTCCGGAAGTTGGATATGCGAACAGAGGCGGTATCCCGTCAGGGCCGCCGTGCAATGCTGTCAGATGCAGCTCAAAACACCCCTCTGCGCATAAACCTCCTTGTGTCCGATCCAAGAAGCACTAGCCGCCGGGCCGGTGCGAGGCAAGCCGGCAAAATGCAGCAGTTCTGCGGGACGGACGGGAGCCAGGCTATTCGAACGCCAGCGCCTCGACCGGATCGAGCCGGGCAGCCGAACGGGCCGGCATAAAGCCGAAGACGATGCCGATCAGGGTCGAGGAGGCAAAGGCCAGCCCGACCGTCACCGCCGAGAACGGCACGCTGAGGCCCGACACCAGCATCGGCACCAGCAGCGATATGCAGAGCGACAGCCCGACGCCGATGCCGCCGCCGACAACGCACACCATCACCGCCTCGATGAGGAACTGGCGCATGATGTCGCCGCGCCGGGCGCCGATGGCGAGACGGACGCCGATCTCGCGTGTGCGCTCGGTCACCGACACCAGCATGATGTTCATCACCCCGATGCCGCCGACGATCAGCGAGATCAAGGCGATCATCGAGATGAACAGCGTCAACGTTTGGGTCGTCGATTCGATGGTCTCGCGGATGGTGTCGGTGTTCATCAGGGTGAAGTCTTCGCTGCCGTGACGGGCGAGCAGCAGGTTTTTGATCTCAGTCTCGGCCGCCGACATCGAGGCATCATCCTTGACGCGGACCGTGATGTTGTTGAGGAAGGTCTGGCCGAGTACCCGGCTCATGACGGTGGTGTAGGGCGCGTAGATGCTGAGCTGGTTGGCATTCGGCCCGAAGCTGCTGGAATTGGACTCGACCACGCCGATGATCCGCAAGGGCAGCTTGCCAATGAGCAGCACCTCACCAAGCGGGTCCTCGCCATTGGTGAAGAAGGTGTCGCGGGTGGTGGTGTCGATCACCACTTCCTGGGCCAGTGTGTCGACGCTTTCGGCATCGAACGACATGCCGGCGACGAAGGTGAGCCCGGACACGCGGAAATACTGGTCGGCCACGCCGTTCATCGACACCGAGGCCGAGATGTTGCGGTAAAGCGCCGTGCCGCTCGAGGAAACGCGCGGCGTAACGCTGTCGGCGACGTTGAGCTGCGCGATCGCCTTGGCATCCGCCGGTGTCAGGGTTTCGACGCGCGGTCCGCCGCGGTCGCGGAACCCTTGTCCCGAAAAGACGTTGATCGTGTTTGTGCCGAGTGAATTGATGCGGCTCAGCACTTGTTCCTGCGAGCCCTGGCCGAGCCCGACCACGGAGACCACCGAGGCGATGCCGATGATGATGCCGAGCATGGTCAGGAAGGTCCTGAGCTTGTGGCTCATCATGGCGCGCATGGCGATGGCAAAGGCCTGCATTGTACGGGTGAACCCGTCGAAAAGCGCCCAGTTGCGTTTGAGCCGCGCCGGCGGTGCCGCTGGCGGCGCTGCTTGCATCGAATCTGCAGTGCGCGTGTCCGCAACGATATTGCCGTCAAGGATCTCGATCTGGCGCGGCAGCGACTCGGCCAGGGCCTTTTCGTGGGTAACGACGATGATGGTGTGGCCTTCGCGATTGAGCTGGTGCAGCAGCTCGATGAGCTCGGCGCCGGTGTGGCTGTCGAGCGCCCCTGTCGGCTCGTCGGCGAAGATAACCTCGCCGCCGTTCATCATGGCGCGGGCGATGGAGACGCGCTGCTGCTGGCCGCCGGACATGGCATTGGGGCGATGGGTCATGCGATCCCCGAGCCCCAGCCGGGTCAGCAGTTCGCGGGCCCGGTGATGGCGGTCGCCGCCCTTGATGCCGGAATAGATTGCCGGCAGCTCGACATTTTCGACCGCATCGAGATCGGCAAGGAGCTGGTAGCGCTGGAAGATGAAGCCAAAATGTTCGCGCCTGAGTTCGGCCAGTTCGTCGATGCCGAACTTGCGGATGTCGCGGCCATCGAAGCGGTATTCGCCGGAAAAACCCTGGTCGAGACAGCCGAGCACGTTCATCAGCGTCGACTTGCCGGACCCCGACGCGCCGACAATGGCGACCATCTCGCCGCGGGCAATGTTGAGATCGATGTCGTTGAGCGCAACGATAGACTCCTCGCCGGCCTTGAACTCGCGGCGCAGCTTGCGAAGAGAAATGATCGGCGGGTCGTCCCGCTCCGGCGCGGCCGGATGGCGGGTCGGCTTTGCCGTGTCTATGTCGCGGATGGGGCGATTCTGGTTCATGTCGTTTTTTCCCGGATGTCGTGCGCCGACAAGTCCTAGCCGCCCGGCGGTGGACCGCCGCCGCCGAGAAGTCCGGGGCCACCCAAGCCGCCGCCGGCCCGTCTCGCCAGGGCCGAACTGCGCGCCACGGCGCCGCTGCCGGTCGAGACCACCAGATCGCCCTCTTCGAGCCCGTCCCTGATCTCGACCGTTACCTTGTTGTCGAGTCCAGTGGTGACCCTGTGCGGCCTGATGGTCTTGGTTTCCGGATCGTAGATATCGACGGCGGAACCGCCATTCGGCCCTGTGGTAACAGCGGAAGCCGGCACAACGAGGGCATCGCTGACCTCGTCCGTGACGATGGTCACCTGCGCCGTCATCGCGATCTTGAGACTGCCGTCCTCATTGGGGACCGACAGGACGCCGTTGTAGTAGACGGCGCTCGAGGACGAGGTCGTGGCGCTGGTTGAGGTCGAGGTCTGGAAGTCTTCCGGCGCCGGCTCGATCGACAGCAGCGTCGCATCGATCGGATCGTCCGGAGCGCCGAGAATGGTGAAATAGGCGCGCTGGCCCGGTTCGACATTGGGGACGTCGGCCTCGGAAATGCCAGCTCGGACGATCATTGTCGACAGGTCGGCGAGCTTGACGATTGTCGGCGAGGATTGCGCCGCATTGATCGTCTGGCCGACCTCGACCGGCAGGCCGACGACGGTGCCGTCCATCGGCGCGGTGATCTGGGTGCGGCTCAGATTGAGCTCGGCACTTTCCACGCTCAGCTCTGCCGACGTAATCTGGGCCGCGATCACCTCGATCTGGGCATTGGCGGTTTCATAGGCCAGCATTGCCGCCTGGTAATCAGCCTCCGACATCAGGTTCTGTTCCCTGAGCTGGCTGGCGCGATCGGCCGTAAGTTTGGCCGCGGCGGCATTGGCTTCCTGGATGCGCTTTTGCGCCTGGATGTTTTGCAGCGACGCCTTGGAAATCTTGACGGCGTTCTGCTTGTCGAGCGGATCGATCTCGGCGATCAAATCGCCCTTGCTGACCTTCTGGCCGAGTTCGACATGCAGCGCATCGATCTTGCCGGAAACCTCGGCGCCGACATTGACCACGGTCCTGGCGTTGAGCGTGCCGGTTGCCAGCACGTTGATTTCGATGTCGCCGCGGCTGACCGCTGTTGTGCTGGGCACCACTTCCGGCGCAGGCTGGAAGTAGAAATACCAGACGGCGTATCCACCTCCGGAAAGGAGAACGGCGATGAGGAGAAAACGAAAGAGCAGTTTCATTGATCTGGCCGGCCGGTACCGGCGCGCTGTTTGGGGTAAATGAGGCCATAGTCCCTTTCCCCGCCGCCGTCTCCTTATCGTTTGTTAATGTTGAGATATCCGGTCAGCCCTCGAACGGTTCCCAATGCTGCCATCAAGGCATAATCGCGCAGTCGGGATTGGGAAGTGAACGGGGCCAATGCTATCAAGGCATTCGGGAAACGGCGAATGCTTCCAATTGTTTCCGTACAGGGGTTTCGGCATGAAAGGACCTGCTAACCATGCTTGATGGCTACATGCGCAGGGTGATCGATTCACCGCTCGACCGCATCGGGGTCACGCTGGCCGCAGTGGGCGCCAGCGCCAATTGGGTGACACTGGCGGGACTGGCTGTCGGATTCGCGGCGGCCGTTGCCATCGCGCTGGGTCAGCCGCTTTGGGGGCTTGTTCTCGTCCTGATCTCGCGGCTTTTCGACGGGCTCGACGGCGCCGTCGCTCGCGCCACGCGCAAGACCGATTTCGGCGGCTATCTCGATATCGTCGCCGACTTCGCCTTTTACGGCGCCATTCCGCTTGCCTTTGCCGTGTGGATGCCCAACCAGAACGCCCTGCCGGCAGCATTCCTAATCATGAGCTTTTACGTCAACGGTGCCAGCTTTCTCGGTTACGCGGTCCTGGCCGAACGGCATGGCCACGAAACCCGGTCGCGCGGGGTAAAATCGCTGTTTTTCTCGGGCGGCCTGCTCGAAGGCACCGAGACCATCGCCTTTTTCGTTCTCATCTGCGTCTTGCCGGACCTGTTCGCGGTTCTCGCTTGGAGCTTTGGGGCGCTGACGCTCGTCACCATGATCGGCCGCGTTATCAGTGCCTGGCGCGTTTATGGCGCCGAAACTCTTTCAGCCGGATCGCCGGTTGGGAACCGTGACCATCAAAAGACCGGGCCGGTGTCCTGAACGGTTCGGGACACCAGCTTCGGCATCACGCCTGATCAAGGGCGTAACCGAGGTCCTCGATCAGGTCATCTGCGTCTTCAAGCCCGACGGACAGGCGCAGCAATGCCTCCGATATCCCCAGTTCGGCCCGCGCCTCGGGGCTGAAGCGCTGGTGGGTCGTTGTCGCAGGATGCGAGATGATCGACTTGGCGTCGCCGAGATTGTTGGAAATGGCGACGACCGCCAAGGAATCGGCGACCCGGAAGGTCGCCTCTTTCCCGCCCTTGACCTCGAAACTGACCATTGTCGATCCCGCGCCCATTTGGCGCTGAGCCAGCGCGAATTGCGGGTGACCGGGATGGCCGGGATAAAGCAGCGTCTCGACCTTCGGGTGATCGGCGAGGAAACTGGCGACCCTTTCGGCGTTCTCGGTCATCGCCCGCACCCTTAGCTCAAGCGTTTCGAGGCCCTTGAGCATGACCCAGGCGTTGAACGGGCTCATCGACGGGCCCGTCTGGCGGATAATGGTGTGAACATCGGCCGAGATCAGTTCCTCGGAACCGAGTATGACGCCGCCGAGCGCCCGTCCCTGGCCGTCGATATGCTTGGTGGCCGAATAGGTGACCAGATCCGCACCGAGCGCCAGGGGCTTCTGCCAGATGGCGGTGGCAAAGACGTTGTCGACGACCATTTTGGCGCCGTGGGCATGGGCGATTTCGGCGACCCCGGCGATGTCGACCAGTTCCAGCGTCGGATTGGTCGGCGTTTCGATGAAGACCAGCTTGGTATTCGGCCGCATCGCCTTTTCGAAATTCTCGAGCGCGCGCCCGTCGACCAGTGTCGACTCGACACCCCAGCGCGGCAGGTAGTCCTCGATGACATAGCGGCAGCCACCGAACAGCGCCCGCGCCGCGACGGCATGATCGCCGGCCCGAACCTGGCTCATCGCCGCCGTCGTCACCGCCGCCATGCCCGAAGACGTGCCGCGCGCCGCCTCGGCGCCCTCGATCAGCGCCATGCGCTCCTGGAACATCGAAACCGTCGGATTGGAAAAGCGCGAATAGATATGTCCGGGCGCCTCGCCCTTGAAGCGCAGCTCCGCCGCTTCCGAGCTCTCGTAGACGAAGCCGGAGTTCATGAAGATGGCTTCGGCGGTTTCACCATGCTGGCTGCGTTCGAGACCGCCCTGCACCATCTGCGTCTGGGGACGGCGTCTTTTCGGGTCCGAAAGCGGGTTTCTGCCGCGATTCATCTTCATTCTCCCAAGAAAAAAACCGGCGCTGAGGCCGGTTTCGGGTCGTTTAGCATTTGCCCGGACCGCGATCCGGAAGTGGCTGCAATCTGACCGGCCAAATCACCACCGCGCGCCCTCGCCAGAGGCTCCGGCACGCATTGATCTGGGTTTTAGGGGAGATTGGCGCTTGGCGTCAATGTCGCAGGTTGCTATCGGATCAGACACAAGGGGCGGCAATGGCGACACGATCCAAAGGCATATTCTCGGCACGCATGATCGCCGAGCTGTTCGAAACCGGCGCGCTTTCGAGCGCCCGCCCGCTCGATGCCGACCAGATTCAGCCGGCAAGCCTCGATCTTCGGCTCGGCAAGACGGCCTATCGCGTGCGTTCGAGCTTCCTGCCCGGACCGGGCGTGGCCGTCGCCGACCGCATCTCGGAACTGAAGCTGCACGAAATCGATCTTTCCGACAGCGCCGTGCTTGAACGTGGCTGCGTCTATCTGGTGCCGCTGCTCGAAGCGGCGGCGCTTCCCGCCGAGGTCAGCGCCACGGCCAACCCGAAGAGTTCGACTGGCCGGCTCGACATCTTCACGCGTGTCATCTGCGATGGCGCCAGGGGGTTCGACACCATTCCGGCCGGATACAAGGGACCGCTATATCTCGAGATCAGTCCGCGCACCTTCCCGATCCTGGCGCGGACCGGTTCACGGCTATCGCAGATGCGCTTCCGCAATGCCGACACGCGGCTGACAATTGCCGAACACCGGGCGCTTCATGCCCGCGATACGCTGGTGTTTGACGAAAACGCCGAGGTTGGCGAAGGCGTGTCATTATCGATCGATCTTGTGGGCGAAGGCCGCGTCGGGCTCATCGGCTTCCGCTCCAAGCGCCATACGGCGGTTGTCGATGTCGACAGGCGCGGCGCGCTCGATGTCCTCGATTTCTGGGAACCTCTGGTGACGCACGGCGTTTCCGAAATCATCCTCGATCCCGACGAATTCTACATCCTGGTCTCACGCGAGGCGGTGCAGGTGCCGCCCGATCATGCCGCGGAAATGGTCGCCTTCGATCCTTTGGTCGGCGAATTCCGCGTCCATTACGCCGGGTTCTTCGATCCCGGCTTCGGTCACGCCCCGGCCGGCGGGCATGGCAGCCGGGCGGTGCTTGAGGTCAGGAGCCGCGAGGTGCCGTTCCTGCTCGGTCATGGCCAGACGGTCGGCAAGCTGATCTACGAGAGAATGGCCGAGGTGCCAGACAGGCTCTATGGCGCCGATCTCGGCTCCAACTACCAGGCGCAGAGCCTTAAGCTGTCAAAGCATTTCAAGTCCTGGCCCTGAGATCAGGGTTCAATTCGCACCAAGCCGCAGTGGCGTCTCCGGAGTGAAATGCGCCTTGAGGTAATCGAGAAAACTGGCGAGCGGCGGCGAATGCCGTTCGGATTTCGTCCTGATGCCAATTTCAGCCGAACCGAGCGGATAGCGCGCATCCATGTCCTCGAGAACCTTGAGACCGGGCGCCAGGTACCAGCTCGGCGCGATGGTAATGCCAAGTCCGTCGCGCACCGTGGCGATCAACAGCGGCGCATTCGACGTCGTATAGGCAAGACGCCAGTCGCGCCCGCCGACGGACAGCGCCGCAATCGCCTGCGCCCGCCATGAGCAGCCATCCGACCACAGCGCCAGCGGCAGGCGTTCCTGGTGCTGGCGGTCATGGCGGACTGAACCGATCCAGTGCAGCGTATCGGTGCGCAGGGGCTCGACACCCGGCTCCGGCCCGCAGGTCGCGATCAGCAGAGCATCGAAATGCTCGGTCTTTTCGCGCCGGCGCAGCTCGACGGCATCGGCAGTGACGATCTCAACCTCGACACCTGGATGGGTGCGTGAGAACTGCGAGAGGATTGAGGGCAGAAAGGCCTGGGCGTAGTCGTCGCTGGTGCCGACGCGGATCGAGCCGCTGACCTCGGGCGGCCGGAACGCCATGACCGTCTCGTCATTGAGACGGATGATCGGGCGAGCATAGTCGACGAGCCTTTGTCCGTCCGCGGTCAGGGCGTTGCGGCGCCCGGATTTCTCGAACAGCGTCACGCCCAGAATCTCTTCGAGCCGTTTCATCTGGGCGGAGATGGTCGATTGCGTCTTGTTGACCTCTTCCGCGGCGGCGCCATAGCTGCCGGAGTCGTGGATGGCGAGGAAACTGCGCAGATAGTCCGGATCGAGCGAAAGCATGTCATAGCCGTTAATTGATCGAATTACACGATCAATATGACAAAAAACATTCGCTTGATCAATGTTTGATACTGTCGGAACGTGTCGGGGACGAAAGGAAACGCCATGACCCTGACACTCGACAAGCCCCGCTCAACCACCCCACTGCTGCGTCGCCTGATCGCCGAGCTTGCCCACTGGCGCGAGCGTCACCGCAACCGGCGTTCCCGCGCCAGAACACGAGCCGCGCTGCAACGCGAGCCCGACTGGCAGCTCGAAGACATCGGTGTCCGCCGCGGCAACAACCCCGAGGAGCCGCGCATGCGGCGGGGCTACTGGTGAAAAACAAGGCCCGGATTCGTTCCGGGCCTTTTCATCTGAGCCGCACGGTGCGGCGGCAGCGATCGGTTCAGGACTTGATCTTTATGGTGGTGTTCTCGGGACCGTTCTTCTTGACCAGGCCAAACAGTTTTTCGGCATTGGACGGATCGAGCCGCACGCAGCCATGCGAGGCAGGAGTGCCGAGCCGTGCCAGATCGGTGGTGCCATGGATGGCATAGCCACCATAGAAGAAGATCGAATAGGGCATGGGCGAGTTGTGGTACTTTTTCGAAAAGTACCTCTCGTGCATTCGCGTCGGCTGGAACGAGCCGGTCGGTGTGCGGTAGTTCGACCGTGCCGTCGAGACGTCCCAAGTGTATTTGGTGAAGTAGCCGACCTTCACGTACATCTTCTGGTCGGAGATATCGACCGTCACCGAAACCGGCGCGGCCGCGGCGGGTGTAGCCAGGATCAGCATCCCGAGCAACAGCAACGAAACTAGACGCATTGTGCGAGCCTCCAATCAACACCCCGACTGTATTGGCCATCCGTAAAATTTCATAAAAAGAATAGTGTATAGAGAGAGTTGACGCGCGAAGCCGGTAAGGTTGTATTGACCATAGGCGATGTGCCGCCGTGCCGGGGAATGGGCTGGCCGCGATAAAGCGCATGCGACCGGCGCGCGCGCCGATCATGCAGCGGCTTGACGGGCCAGGCGCTTTCGAGCAGAAGAAGCGGACCGGTGCGGGTGTAGCTCAATGGTAGAGCAGAAGCTTCCCAAGCTTACGACGAGGGTTCGATTCCCTTCACCCGCTCCAGGCTTCCTCCTTCACCGGTGCGGACGAAGCTGTTGCCTTGTCCTGTGATCGCTCCAGCGGCAGCAGCCGGGAGACGCCATGGGTGGTCTTGGCCCAGAAATAGGGCTTTGCGATAAGTTCGTAGCCTGCCTTGAACGAGGCCAGCCCCATGAAGGCCCAGTAGAACGGTAGCAAAATCTGGTACTTGATCAGGTGCGCGCGTCTGAGGCGGATCAATCCGAAGATCGACAGGCCAATGGCGCTGAGATAGCCGATGACCAGCGTGAAGGCCTCGATATAGGACCACGGATCCGCCCCGGGCATTTCCAAGCTTGCCAGTACCAGCCGCACGCTGACCGCCGCCATATAGAGCGTGTGCAGCGGCGGGGTGAGGATCATGCCGCCGACATAGATCTCGAAAGCGAGGAAATTGGTGATGCCGAGATCCCTCAGCAGTGAGAGCGGCCGCCGGTTGTGTACCAGGAAGGTCTGCATCCAGCCCTTCATCCAGCGTGTGCGCTGGTGGAACCAGGCAGCGGCGGTAACCGGCGCCTCTTCGTAGGTGCGGGCGGTCGTGGTGGCGGTGCGGATGCGCAATCGCGCCATCCTGAGGCCGAGGTCGGCGTCCTCGGTGACGTTGAAAGCGTCCCAGCCGCCGACAGCGCGCAACAGAGTGATGCGGAAATGATTGGAGGTGCCGCCGAGTGGCATCGGAAAGCCCCATTGCACCAGACCCGGCAACATGATGCCGAACTGGCCGCCATATTCGGAGGCGAACAGGGCGGTGAGGCCGTTTTCCTCGGCGTTTTCCGGCACCAGCTCCGCCTGGATGCAGCCGATCTCCGGATCGCGCACGAAACGGGTCGCCGTCCGGCGCAGTTGGTCGGGCTCGGGCTTGTCCTCGGCATCGTAGATGACGACAAACTCGCCGCGCGCCAACGGCAGGGCGTAGTTGAGCGCCTTGGGCTTGGTGCCGGGTTGGGCGCGCGGAACCACGACCAGCTCGAAGCCGGTGTCGCCGATCTCCTGCTCGACGGCGGCGATTGTCAGCGGGCTCGCCGCCTCGACGATGAACTTGATGTCGAGTTTTTCGGGCGGATAGTCGAACCGGCGCATGGCCCCGACGAGCTGAGGCACCATGTGGGCTTCGTCTCGCAGTGGCACCAGCACCGAATAGACCGGCAGCGCGGCATCGGCCAAAAGGTCTTTCGCCTCGGTACGCGGCGGATCGGTAGCGCCGACAATGGCGGCGATACGGAACCATGCCGGCAGTGCCAGCAACACGAACAGCAAGGGCACAAGCACCGGGCGGGCCCAGAACGGCGCCACCACGGCCATCACCAAAAGGACGGCGAGCGTCACGACGAAGCCGACACGGATGGTGATGCCAAGATCGAGATGCGCAGTGGCGAACGGCCAGATGCGCGACAGGTTCTGGCGCGCGTACTCGATCAGCCGGTCGCGGCTGCGGTCGGCCAGCGACCGGCGCAGCTCGGCCGGCGGCACAATGCAGATGCGCCGGCGTGTCTCCGGATTGGCCGCACCCTGCATGGCCAGTGCCGGGATATGGGCAAAGCGCGGCGCCACGAACAGGATCTCGCGGTCGAACAGTTCGAGCCGCATGGAACGGACGCCGGACAGTTCGGACACGCGGGCAAGAGGACCGGGAAAGCGGGCAATCGCCGGCACGATGCCGGAATAGGCCAGCCCTGCCCATTTCGCCGCGCGCTGGTAGATCAGCGCTTCCTCAAGTCCGAGACGGGTACGGGCGAAATCGAGCGGATCGATACCCAGCCCTGCCGCCAGGCCAAGAGCCTGCCGGGCCTGGTCAGCATTGCAGCCGACGATGGCGCTGAACAGAGCGACTTCCGCGGACATGACCGCGCCCCCAAACACGCACGACACGGGCCGCACGCTCTGCCCGGCGCCGGCCCGCAGTCAGTTCAGACAAGTTTCCGCATTAATACGAATGGGGACAAGCAATTACTGACCTTGCACAGTGCGACATACAAGTCTTCCCCGCGCCGCGCCGATAGCGCATAACCTCAGGTAATGAATGCGGCGACTCACTTGTTCGGGCTCTTGTGGCGGCGGCTGGTTCTGGCCGCCGTGCTCATTGGTCTGTGCGGTCCCGGCGCCGCCGCAGGCCAGGCGTTGCCGCGCCACTTCGATCCGAACGCCCGCCAAGCGAGCCAGACACCGACCGGCCTGCCGGCACTGAGGTTTCTGACCACATCCGATTATCCGCCTTTCAACTACCGTGATCCCGGCGGGACGCTGGTTGGCTACAATGTCGATCTCGCCCAGGCGATCTGCGATGAACTCGGCATCGTGTGCACGCTGCAGGTCTGGCCCTGGGACCAGGCTGCCGATGCGCTGGCCGACAACCAGGGCGATGCGCTGATCGGCGGGCTGGCGCTCACCACCGAAACGGCGGTGCGCTTCGATTTTTCTGCAGTCTATCTGCGTTTTCCGGCCCGGTTCGTGACTGCCAACGGCGAAATGGCCGACTTCTCGCCCGAAGCTCTCGCCGGCAGGAAGCTGGCAGTGCGAGCCGGCTCCGAGCATCAGGGCTTCGCGATGCGCTATCTGCCCGAGACCAGACTGATCGGCGCGGCGAACGAATTCGACGCGCTCGATCTCGTGCGCTCAGGCGTTGCCGATGCCTATTTCGGCGACGCTCTGCGCGCCGCCTTTTGGCTCGGACAGAACAGCGGATGCTGCACTTTTGCCGGCGAGGCCTATTTCCGTCCCGACTTTTTCGGCCAGGGACTGGCGATCGCAGTCACCGAAGGCCGTCGCGAGGTGACCGAAGCGCTCGATACCGCCCTGGAGCGCCTCGAGAAGTCCGGCAAGCTCGACGAACTCTACCTGAAATGGTTCCCCGTCGGATTCTACTAGCAGCGCGTTCAGGAAACCCGATCGCCTTTGCCCGGTCGCCTCACTCTGCTGGCGCCGATGTGCCGTTCGCCTTTTCCGGCGCGGAATGCGGCGGATTGCGGAAGGGAAGCAGCAGCGACCAGCCGAGACGCGTCGGCGCCTCATCCTGCCATTCGATCAGCCCGACCTTCATGTCGTCATGGCCGTCGCGCGGCTGCGGCACATAGGTGCGGAACATGCGATCCCAGATGCTGAGGGCAAAGCCATAGTTGGAATCGGTTTCCTGGTTGTAGACCGAGTGATGGACGCGGTGCATGTCGGGGGTGACGAAGACGAGGCGGACGAGGCGATCGAGCGCCAGGGGCAGGCGGACATTGGCGTGATTGAACAGAGCCGAACCGTTGACCAGCGCCTCGAAGACGACAACGACGATAGCCGGTGCGCCGATGAGCACGACCGCCGCCGACTTGATGAAGATCGAGAAGACGATCTCGACCGGGTGGAACCTGATGGCGCTGGAGGCGTCGAGGTCCTCGTCGGTGTGATGAACACGGTGGAAGCGCCACAGCAGCGGCACCTTGTGGGTGACGAGGTGCTGGGCCCAGATGACGAAATCGAGGAAGGCGATGCCAAGGATCCATTGCGCCCAGACCGGCACGCCGAGCCAGTGGAACAGGCCGAACTGGTTGGCTTCGGCCCAGAAGGCCGCCACCGTCGCCGTCACCGGCACCACGACGAAAACGACCAACGTCGCCAGATAATCGCTCAACAGGATGCCGAAATTGGTCAACCAGCGGCGTTGCCGCGAGAAGCGCCGCTCGCGCCGCGGCACCGCTGCCTCGATCAGGCTCATGACGACGAATACGCCGACGAACAGGGAAAAGCGGAACACGCCTTCGCCAAGACCTAAGATAGTCATATTCGAATAACCCTATGTTTTGGGTGAGCCTAGCATGGCGCCGGCTCACGCGCATGCCACAAGCTGGTGAGCGGAACCTGCCGGAGCCTTACGGCTTTTTCAGCCGGGCGCGGGCGGCGCGTTCGATGGCGGCGATGACCAGCTTGTCGAGCTCGAGATAATCGCTCAACAGTTCGAGCCAGCGCAGCTCTTCCTGCAATACGTTGAGATCGGCGGCGACCAGTTCGACGGCAAGCGCATAGGCCGTGTCGTAGAGGCGCTCGGGGAAATCGGCGAAGATGATCTCGAGCACGTCGCCGAGGTCGTCGGCGCGCTGGGTCAGGTCGAGCGCATTCTTGGCCAGCTCCGGCAGTTGCGAGCGATCGAATCCGGCAAATACCGGCAGGCGGGCCACCAGCCCGTCGATGCGTTCGATCTCGCCGTCGGAAAGGGTGCGGTCGGCGGCCGCCGAAACCACCATGATGTAGATGAGTGCTTCCTGTGGCGTCAGAGCCATGGCATTTCCCCCGATCTATGATGGCCATACCTAGGATCATGGGTGCCGCGGCGCAAGTCCCTGCATCAAGTCTGCGCATGCGGACTGGCGCCGCGAACGGTACCTGCGCCATGATGAGATCAGCACTGAAAATGAAAAAAGCATGCTGATGGAACAGGAACGATTGTGGACCGGATCGGCGCTTCGCGCCCAGATCGAAGCACTCGGCATCATCTCCGGCGACGTGGTGATGGTGCACGCCGCCATGCGTCGCGTCGGACCGCTGCTCGGCGGGCCGGACACGCTGATCGCTGCCCTGCGCGACACCGTCGGACCGGAGGGTACGCTCGTCGCCTATACCGACTGGGAGATCGGTGACAGCGGCATTCTTGACGCCGAAGGCAACATTCCCGCGGACTATCGTGACCATGTCCGGCCTTTCGATCGGCAAAGCTCGCGAGCGACGCGCGACAACGGCATCTTGCCCGAATTCATCCGCACCACGCCCGGCGCCCTTCGAAGCGGCAATCCCGGCGCCTCGGTGGCAGCTCTCGGCGCCCGGGCCGAATGGCTCACGGCCGATCATCCGCTCGATTATGGCTATGGCGAAGGCTCTCCGCTCGCCAGGCTCGTCGCCGCCGACGGAAAGGTGCTCAATATCGGCGCACCGCGCGACACCATGACCCTGCTGCATCATGCCGAGCACCTGGCCCGCATCCCCAACAAGCGCATCCGCCGCTCGGAGGTGCCCTTTTCCGAAAGCAGCACGACGGTGTGGCGATGGATCGAGGAGTTCGATACGGGCGATCCGGTGATCGACGGGCTTGAACCGGACTATTTCGCCGAAATCGTCACTGCCTATCTCGATGCCGGCAGGGGCCGGACCGGCAGGATCGGCATGGCCGAGAGCCTTGTCGTCGACGCCGCCGGTATCATCGGTTTTGCCGTCGACTGGCTCGAATCCCGCTTCGCGCGCTGAGGCCTTTGCGCCGAATTTGTTGACGTCCGCCCCCTATCTGGTGCAACACCTTGCAGCCCACAGCTGGCGACGGCCGCAATCAAGGAAAGAACCAGAACCCATGCTTCCCGAACTCGATTCGAGCCTGTTCGATGCTGCGCAAGAGGCGCGCGCCTGGCCCTTCGAGGAGGCGCGCAAGCTCGTCAAACGGCTTGAGACATCGGGCAAGCAGGAAGCGGTGTTCGAGACCGGCTACGGTCCCTCGGGCCTGCCACATATCGGCACGTTTGGTGAGGTCGCCCGCACCACTATGGTGCGCAACGCCTTCCGTCTTCTGACCCGCGATGAGATCCCGACGCGGCTCTTGTGCTTTTCCGATGATATGGACGGCATGCGCAAGATCCCGGGCACGGTTCCCGATCCGAAGGCGCTCGAACCCTATCTGCAGATGCCGCTATCACGCGTGCCGAACCCGTTCGAGGGCGATTTCCCGAGCTTTGCCCATCACAACAACGCCATGCTCAGGCGGTTTCTCGACAGCTACGGGTTCGACTACGAATTCGCCAGCGCCACCGACTACTACACCTCGGGCCGGTTTGATGAGAAACTGGTCGAGGCGGTCAGGCGCTATGACGACATCATGAAGGTGATGCTGCCGACGCTCGGGCCGGAGCGCCAGGCGACCTATTCGCCCTTCCTGCCGATCTCCCCGACGACCGGGCGCGTCCTTTACGTGCCGATGAAATCTGTCGACGCGGAAAAGGGCACCGTCAGTTTTATCGACGAGGACGGGACTGACACCACCCTGCCGGTGACCGGCGGACATGTGAAGCTGCAGTGGAAGCCGGATTTCGGCATGCGCTGGGCCGCGCTCGGCGTCGATTTCGAGATGTTCGGCAAGGATCACCAGACCAATGCGCCGATCTACGACCGCATCTGCAAGATCCTCGGCGAACCGGCGCCCGAGCATTATGTCTACGAGCTGTTCCTCGACGAGAACGGCCAGAAGATCTCCAAGTCCAAGGGCAATGGCATCACCATCGACGAGTGGCTGACCTATGCCAGCCCGGAAAGTCTGGCGCTCTACATGTTCCAGAAGCCGCGTTCGGCCAAGCGGCTCTATTTCGACGTCATCCCGCGCGCCGTCGACGAGTACTATGCCTTCGTCGATGCCTATCGGCGGCAGGACCAGAAGGCGCTGCTCGAGAACCCGGCCTTCCACATCCATGCCGGGCATCCGCCGATGGAAGAAATGCCGGTCAGTTTCGCGCTCCTGCTCAATCTCGTCTCGGCGGCCAATGCCCATGACAAGTCGGTGCTCTGGGGTTTCATTTCGCGCTATGTCGAAGGCGCGACGCCTCAGAACCATCCCGAACTCGACCGGCTTGCCGGCTACGCCGTCAAGTATTTCGAGGATTTCGTCAAGCCAAACAAGGTGTTCCGCGCCGCAACCGACGAGGAGGCCAAGGCCATGCAGGCGCTTTCCGAGTCGCTGGCCGGCCACGAGGACTCGACTGACGCCGAAGCGTTGCAGAACATCGTCTACGAGATCGGCAAGACCCACGATTTCGACAATCTCAGGGACTGGTTCAAGGCGCTCTACCAGGTGCTGCTCGGCCAGGACCAGGGACCGCGTTTCGGCTCGTTCATCGCCCTTTACGGCGTTGTCCAGACCCGTGACCTGATCGGCAGGGCGCTGGACGGCAAACTGCTGAAACAGGACGCCTGAGCCGTCAGCGCATCAGGAAGCCAGCGAGATCACTGGTGAGGTGGTGGACATGGGCCAGGTCTGCCGTGTGCTCCGGGTCCCAGGCGTCTCGCTCGTTTTTGACGTGATCGGCGGGCGGCACGATCTGCACCGTCGCCATGCCCATTTCATGCGGCACCAGCAGGTTCTTTTCGAGATCATCAAACATCACGGCGCGGGCCGGATCGATGTCGTAGCGGGCAACGAAGCGCTCATAGGCGCCCCGGGCCGGCTTGGGTTCGAACTCGGCATTGCGGATATCGAACATCCCGTCGAACAGCTCGGCGCCGCCGATGCGGGTGAGCACCGCTTCGGCATGGCCGGAATCGGCATTGGTGAAGATGTATTTGCGTCCCGGCAGGGCGGCGATGGCGGCAACGAGCTCGGGATGCGCCAGAACGCCGGAATAGTCGATGGCATGAACGCTGGCGAGATAGTGCTCGGGATCGACGTCATAATCGGACATCAGCCCGCGCAGCGAGGTGCCATAGCGATGGTAGAAGTCCTTCTGCAACACCCGCGCCTCGTCGTGGGGCAGCCCGGTGACATCCATGACATATCGTGTGATCAGCACATCGATCTGCGCGAACAGGTCGTAGTGGCGCGGATAGAGCGTGTTGTCGAGATCGAAGATCCAGTCGGTGACGTGGTCGAGTGCAGTGCGGGACATCGGGCGAGCCATCAGTGAACGGGCGGCGAACCTAGCCCACAAAGGGCCCGGATAGAAGCCATTCGGTCATGCCTGTTTCGGTTTGATCCGATAGGTGCAACGGCGTCCACCCGACATCAGGTGTTCCTCGCGCGTCACCTCGGCCTCAGAACCGAGCACATCGCGGAAGATGTCGAGCTCCGAACGGCAGAACCCCGGGCAGGCACTGGCGGCGGCGCAGATCGGGCAATGGTCCTCGACGAGCAGCAGTGAACCATCATCGAGCCTTTCGGCATGGGCCATGTAGCCCTCCAGGGCCCGCGCCTCTGCCAGAAGGACGACCTTGTCGGTCAGAGATGCCTCTTTGGTTCCGGCATAGCGCGCTTTCTGACGCGCTTCGCGCTCGGCAATCAGCCTGTCGAGACCGTCCTGGCCGAACTCCGCCCGGATTATGCCGATCAGCTCTGCATTGAGCTCGGCATGACGGTTGGGGAAGCGCCCGTGTCCCGCCTCTGTCAAGCTGAACACCCGGCACGGCCGTCCGCGCCCGCTTGCCACGTCAATGTGGCGCACCAGACCGGCATCGGCGAGTACGCCGAGCACCTTGTGGGCACCCATGACGGTCATCGAGAAGGCAGCGGCGATGTCCTTGGCGGTTTGCGGCCCGCGCGATTTGAGCTGAAGCAGCACCCGGTCATTGGTCGAGCTTTGATCCATGAATAATTTTTAAACTAATGCGTTGACAAAAGCCAGACTCGATTATATAAACGTTTTCGTTGAATAAAGATTGGTGGACGCAAGTCCTCCAAAAAAGATGGCGGGGTATCAGGGCCGGTGCCCCGCCATTTTGCGCCCACACCTCCCAAAGTCGGATCTCGACCGGCGCGCTCTTGCATAGGGCACGCCGGTCTTGTTCTGCCTGTGGGGCGGTGTGTGCCGCATCCACGGATAGGCATTATCCAGGGGTTCGGAGAGGGATCAGTCGTTGAACAGCCTAGTCGGCAGGCCGTCGATCGATGTCATGTTCTTCTCGGCGCGATAGTTGATGAGCCCTTCGGGACCCTTGCTTCTGGCCGATTTGCTCAAGGTCTCTCGCTCGGCGACGAACTCCATCAGCGGCACCTGATAGCCGCAGGCCGTCTGCACCATCTCGATATCGAGAACAATGATCTGGCGTATGCCCGGATAGTCGGGAAAATGGCCGACGAGTTCGGCCCAAACCGCATCCGCCTTGCTGTCGACGCGTCCGGTGGCATAGAGCCTCAGGATCTGCGGCATGCGCGTGAATGAGCAGAACATCACCGTCATCCGGCCGTGCTGCAACAGAAGCGCCGCCGTCTCGTTGCCCGAGCCGGTCAGGTCGAGATAGCAGGCCCGGTTTGGCCCGAGCACGCGGAAAGTGTCGCCGCCCTTGAGGCTGAGATTGACGTGCCCACCCTCGGAAGGGCACTCGCCACGAAAAACACCTGCTGTTCCGAAATGAAGGCGCTCAACGTGTCGTCGAGCGCCTCGTAAAACTCGGCCATCAGCCGACCGACCTAGAACTTTCAGGCGACGCCGACGCGGGCATTGATCCGGCTCGGCTCGCTGGTGGCGACGGTGGCGCCGCCATCGGTGATGTCGTGAACGCCGAAATGGGCCCAAGTCGCCTGCATGCGCGCCATCACGTGCTCGTTGATCAGCGCATCGACACCGACGCCGAGCTGGAAACCGTCGCCAATATAGCTGGAACCGGTCGAGCCGGGTCAGGCGACGTCGTAATAGGCGGACTGGTCAAAATTGGCCCATGAATAGCCGACCGTACCACAAGCGAGGATGTTCGGTGCCACCGGCACGCCCCCTGGTCCCGAACCGCCGCATGCCAGACGAGATTACCCAACTTGGAGCCGTTGTAGCAGAACTCGCCATTGACGTAATTGGCCTCGACGTCGAGCCCCCAGACCCACCAGTCTGTCGCCTGGTAGTGAAAGCCGGCGAAAGCGCCGATCTCGGGCGGGATGTCACCGAGCAGAACCTCGCCATTGGGCACGGCGGCGCCCTTTTCATGGCTCTTCATGCCGATCAGGCCGGTCTGGGCCCCGAGATAGAATCCGGCCCGCTTTGTCGTCGGCCTGCCGCCACGTGCCGCACCGCACCTGCCGCGGCGATGACACGGACTGTCCGATCTGCTGATCGGCTTGTGGTGCCATGACCCATGATTGCCCACAATCCTCAAGCCCCCGGAAAAGCACGGTTTCAGGTCGGGCGGGGCAAATCCGCCATAGGGGCGACGATTGTGCTCCCGGACGCCCGCGACGGCGCGGTCTCGGACAGGATCCAGTCGCGAAAAACCTTGATATGCGGGGCATTGCGCCGGGCATGAGGATAGACCAGATGGTAGCCATAGCCGCGCGTGCAGGCCAGATCGAAAGGTTGTACCAGGGCGCCGCGCTGCAGCTCAGATTGAAAGAATCTCGGCATCAGGATCGCCGCGCCGTTTCCCGCCATGGCGAGGTCGCCGACCAGCGCCTGCGAGGCAATCTTGATCTTTGTGAACCGGCTTGCCTCCGGGTAATCGACGCCCGCTGCCGCGAACCAGATCGACCACCAGACATCGTCGCGATCGATGAGGGGGACCTCCAGCAGATCGGACGGCACGCGCACCTTCTCCGCCAGCTTCGGGGCCATCATCGGCGTGAAATCGGCGGTGATGAGCAAATGGGCATCAAGCCCCGGCCACTCTCCACGCCCCGAGCGGATGGCAACATCCACCGACTCCCTGGCGAAATCGGTCAGCGTATTGGTCACATCGAGCTTGACGGCCAGATCGGGGTTCTGCAGCTGGAATTTGCCGATGTGGTGGATCAGCCATTTGGTGGCGAATGTATCCATCGTCGACACGGTGAGGATTTCGTGAGCCTTTTCCCGGCCGGCGGCAACAGTGCTGTGCAGCAGCGCAAAGGCCTCGATCATCCCCGGCGCCATGCGCTCACCGGTCTCGGTTAGTACCAGTCCCTTGGGTTGGCGCAGGAACAGCGGCGCGCCGATACGTTCCTCGAGAAGCTTGATCTGGTAGCTCACCGCCGCCTGGGTCATGCCGAGCTCGCCGGCGGCCCGGGTGAAATTGAGATGCCGCGCCGCGGATTCGAAGGCCCTGAGAGCGGAGAGCGGCGGAAGCATTTGAGCCATTGCCATAAGTCCAGCTTATGCCGATATACGCGCCTTTAGTTGGACTATCGGCGGAGTAATCACCATATCTGTGTCGTTCCCCCGGCAAAAGGGGTGGCTGTCCAATAAACGAGGATTGTGATGCTCCAGATTGCCATCAGACTGCCTTTCGGCTGGTATGTCGGCCGCGAAACGACGGCACGTTCGTCCCTTGGCCCCCGCAACATGGCACTGCGCGATGTCGCCTACCTGCCCGCCCGCCTGCAATGCGATCTCGGTGTCGGCCAATTGTGTCAGCACGAGACCGTCGGGCGCGCGCTCGACTACCGCGTTCGCTATCTGCTGTGATCGCTGCTGGCGGGTGCCGGATCCGGCGCCCTGTCCGACTTGGCTACTTCACGATCAGCGTGCCGGCGCCGTATTCGGTGAACAGTTCGATCAGGACGGCATGTGCCGTCTTGCCATTGAGAATGACGACGCCCTCGACGCCGCGGTCGAGTGCTTGGAAACAGGTCTCGACCTTGGGGATCATGCCGCCGGAAATGGTGCCATCGGCGATCAGCGCCTTGGCCTCGGCGACGGTCAGTTCCGGGATGAGAGTGTTGTGCTTGTCGAGAACACCCGGCACATCGGTCAAAAACAGCAGACGCTGCGCCTTTTGTGAACCGGCGATGGCGCCGGCGAAGGTATCGGCATTGATGTTGTAGGTGTGGCCGTCGCGGCCCGGGGCGACCGGGGCAATGACCGGGATCATTTCGGAATGGGCAAGAAGATCGATCAGCGTGCGGTCGACCTCGACCGGTTCGCCGACAAAACCGAGATCGAGCACCTTCTCGATATTGGAATCCGGATCGATCATCTTCTTGTGGGCCTTCTCGGCGAAGACCATGTTGCCGTCCTTGCCGCACAAGCCGATGGCCCATTCGCCCTCGGCATTGATCATGGCGACGATTTCCTTGTTGATCGAGCCGGCCAGCACCATCTCGACGATCTCGACGGTCTTCTCGTCGGTGACGCGCAAGCCGCCCTCGAAGCGCGACTCGATGCCCATCTTGTTGAGCATGTGTCCGATCTGCGGCCCGCCGCCATGCACGACGATCGGGTTGACCTTGGACTGCTTCAAAAGCGCAATATCGCGGGCGAAGGCCTTGCCGAGCGCCGGATCGCCCATGGCATGGCCGCCATATTTGACCACGACCGTCTTGCCCTCATAGCGCTGCATATAGGGCAGGGCCTGGGCCAGGATGGCGGCATCGTAGCTTGGATCTTTGTGCGGCGTCTGGTCGGTCATTTTCGCTCCTCGGGCACCCGTCCGTCCGCCGAGGCGGAGCGGCGAAGCCTCAATACCGTGAAAGCCCTTTCTTGTCTGCCCCAGTCTTGGCTGCAGCCCCGAGAACGCATGCGGCAAAAATATCTGAACCTTTTGCCGGCCTCACGCGTCTCCCAGACAGCAACGGAGACACGATGATGACCAGCCGCAACCTTTTCCCCGTCCTTATGGCCTCGAGCGCCAGCCTTGTCTTGATTGCCACCTCGGCATTCGTCCTCGTCGGTCTGCAGGCCAGCATCGGCGCCTGACGTGCATTTGACTGCCAGCCATGCATCGGACGCCATTGTCCGACGCGTTTCTTGCCGGCTAGGATAGCGTTTCGATTCCAACCGGCGTTTTTTAATGAAACTGACACTTCTGCAGGTCGGCGAAACCCCACCGGCCATGCGCGGTGACCGCCCGCGCTTCCAGCCCTTTTTCGAGACCATGTTCGATGAGACCGGCTACGGTTTCGGCTACGAACATGTGCTGATCGTCGACGGCGAACCCTTTCCCGATCCCGGCGCCGTAGAAGGCGTCGTCATCACCGGCTCGGCCCATGGCGTCTATGACGATATCGCCTGGATGGTGCCGCTGCGCGCCTTCATCCGAGACGCCTATGCCAGCAATACGCCAATGCTCGGCGTGTGTTTCGGCCACCAGATCATCGCCGACGCTCTCGGCGGCGAGGTCAGGAAATCCGAAAAGGGCTGGGGCATCGGTCGCCACGTCTACGGGATGAACAATAGGCACGAGACACTTGCCGGCCTGCCGGGCGAGATCGCCCTTGCCGCCAGCCACCAGGATCAGGTGATTGTGCCTCCCGAAGACGCCGAGGTGTTCCTGTCGTCCGAATTCACGCCCAATGCCGGTCTGGTCTATGGCAATGGCGCCACCATCTCGATCCAGCCGCATCCCGAATTCGATGTCGGCTTCTCCAAGGCACTGGTGGAACTCAGGCGCGACAACCCCCTGTCCGACGACATCGTCGACGAGCGCCTGAACTCGCTCGATCGCCCGGTTGACAACGCGCTCATGGCCAGGGCCTTGGCCGGTTTCCTTCTCAAGGCCAAAAACGGCTGAGACCGAATCCACCGAGGAGACAATGCCCATGGCCGACAGGCTGACCGGTTCGTGCCTTTGCGGCAGCGTGCGCTTCGAGATCGAAGGCGATTTCGAGGGGTTCTTCCTGTGTCATTGCAGCCGTTGCCGCAAGGATACCGGATCGGCCCACGCGGCGAGCCTGTTCTCGACAACGGCCAGGCTCACCTGGCTTTCAGGCAAAGACAACGTGCAAGTCTTCGACCTGCCCGATACCCGGCATGGCAAGGCCTTCTGCGCCTCATGCGGTTCAGCGCTGCCGCGCCATCAGATGAATGGCCAGCGCCTGATCGTGCCGGCCGGCAGTCTCGACACGCCGATCGCCATCCGGCCCGACGCCCACATCTTTTGCGCCGACCGCGCTTCGTGGGACGAGGATCTCGGCACGGTGATGCATTTCGATCATTTGCCCGGATAGCTTCGGCTTCAGCCGATGAGCGCTGCGATCTCGGCCCGCAGTTCGGCAATGCCGGTGCCCTTTTCCGACGAGGTCGGCAGCAGGACCGGGTGCGCAGCCGGGCGCTTGGCGATTGCCTGGCGTGTCTTGGCAATGACCTTTTCCACCTCAGCGGCCAGGGGTTTGTCGCATTTGGTCAGGACGATCTGATAGCTCACCGCCGCCTTGTCGAGCTCGTTCATCAAGCTGAGGTCGTTGGCCTTGGGGCCATGCCTGCCGTCGACCAGGACATAGACGCGCCTGAGATTGGGGCGTCCAGTCAGGTAGGCATGGATCAGCCGCGTCCAGGCCATGACCTTGGGCTTGGGCGCTTCGGCGAAGCCGTAGCCCGGCATGTCGACAATTGTCAGCGGTTGGATCTCGGACACGAAGATGTTGAGTTCCTGGGTCCGCCCGGGCGTGTTCGAGGTGCGCGCCAGTGTCGTGCGTCCGGTCAAGGCGTTGATCAGCGACGACTTGCCGACGTTCGAGCGTCCGGCAAAGGCGATCTCGATGCCCTCGGCTGGTGGCAGGTCGGCAATGCGCACGCAGCCCTTGACGAAGACGAAAGGCCGGGCGAACAGCAATCGCCCGGCTTCCAGTTGTTCAGCGTTCGGCTCGTTTGTACTCATGCCCACCGGCTTAGGACGCCGCTCGCAGCACGGCAAGATCGTTTCCGCGAATGGCGTCGAGATTACGGGTGAGTTTTTCCGCATCCCAGTCCCACCAGGCGATGTCCTCGAGCGTGGCGATGGTCACCTCGTCGAAACGGCGTTTGACCACCCGCCCCGGATTGCCGACGACGACCGCATAGGCCGGCACGTCGGAGGCGACCACGGCATGGGCGCCGATGACGGCGCCATTGCCTATGGTGACGCCGGGCATGATGCGAGCCTCGCGCCCGATCCAGACGTCGTTGCCGACGATCGTGTCGCCGCGGGTGTGTTCGACATAGACCGCTGGATCGAAGCCCTGTTCCCAGCCCCCGCCGAAATTGGAGAACGGATAGGTCGAGAACCTGTCGAGCAGGTGGTTGGCGCCGTTCATGATGAACTGCGCACCATGGGCGATGGCCACGAACCTGCCGATGATCAGTCGGTCGCCGTAGAAATCGTAGTGGTAAAGGACATTGTTTTCCTCGAAACGCTCGGCGCCATCGGGATCGTCATAATAGGAGTACTCGCCGACCTCGATGGTCTTGCGCGTAATGACGTTCCTGAGAAAGACGGCGCGGGGAAAACCCGCCATCGGGTAAAGGCTCGAAGGTGAGGGTCCGTGCATGGGCACGCCTCCATGATCTGAGACAAAGGGAAGGCTTTGCCGTAGGCGCGTATCCTTCACGGATGCGAAGGCAGGACGGGTGACCGAAATCCCCGTCGCGCATCAGGCCGAAATGCGGTCCCTCAGTTGATCATGTCGAAACGACCCTCCAATTCCCTGGTGAAACGGCCGCCGGCGGTGCCGGCGGCAGGAGTTCATTTGCCGGCCTTTTCGGTGGCGTTCTTCTTCAGCCCGAGGCTTTGCGCGATATTGCCAAACAGGTCCACCTCGGCGCCGTTGCGCTTCATGATGACCCACTGCTGCACGATCGACAGGAAGTTGTTCCACGTCCAGTAGATGACCAGACCCGCCGGGAAGGTACCGAGCATGAAGGTGAACATGATCGGCATCAGGTTGAAGATCATTGCCTGGCTCGGATCGGGTGGCGGCGGATTGAGCTTCATCTGCACCCACATGGTGATGCCCATGACCACCGGCCAGAAGCCGAGATGCAGGAAGTGTCCGATGACCGGGATAACCGTTGGATCCCACGGGATCAGCCCGAACAGGGTGAAGAAATTGGTCGGGTCCGCGGCCGCCAGATCCTGAATCCAGCCGATGAACGGCGCGTGCCGCATCTCGAGCGAGATGAAGATGACGGTGTAGAGCGCAAAGAAGACCGGGATCTGCAGAAGGATCGGCCAGCACCCGGCGATCGGATTGATCTTCTCCTTGGCATAAAGCTCCATCATCGCCTTCTGCTGGGCCTGCTTGTCGTCCTTGAACTGCTCCTGGATCTCCTTCATCTGCGGCTGCACCGTGCGCATCTTGGCCATCGAGGCGTAGGAGCGGTTGGCGAGCGGGAAGAAGACGAGCTTGACGATGACGGTCACCGCCAGGATGGCGAAGCCGAAATTGCCGAGGACGCCGTTGAGGAAGCGCAGCAGCAGGAACAGCGGGTAGGTCAGGAAGTGGAACCAGCCCCAGTCGATCAAGAGGTCGAGTCGGTCGAAGCCGTAGGTCTTGTCATACTGGGAAATGACCGCTTCCACCTTGGCGCCGGCAAAGACATAGGACGTTGTCGAGCCGGTGGCGCCCGGGGCAACCGAGACAGGCGTCGAATTGACGATGCTCGTCTGGAACTCGTCGAACCCTTGCGTGTCGCGCCAGGAGAACAGGGCGTTGACCTCTGCGTCCGGGTCGGCGATGACCGTCGTCGCCCAGTACTTGTCGGTGATGCCGAGCCAGCCCGAGGTGTTGTCGAAGCGAAGCTGCTTGTCGTTCTTGAGGTCGGTGTATTTCTTGGAGATGTAGTTGTTCGACCCCAAGACGCCGACCGGGCCTTCGTGCTGGATGAAGAAGTTCTGCACCTGCGGGATGCCGTGGCGCGCGACGCGCGCATAGGGGTATAGCGACACCGCGGCGTCGCCGGAATTGACGACTTCCTGGGTCACCGTGAACAGGTAATCCTCGTCGACCTCGAAGGTGCGCCTGAATTCGAGCCCTTCGCCATTGTCCCAGCTGAGCGTCAGCGGCTGGTTGGCGGTCAGGGTCGTGTTGGCGCTGTCGGGCGTCCATTGCGTGGTCGCGGTCGGCACCTTGGTCGTGGTTCCGGCCGTCGCAACCCATCCCTGTTCGGCGAAATAGGCCTCGGGACCACCCACCGGCGACAGCAGCGTGATGATCGGGGAGCCTTCGTCGACGGTTTCGTGATAGCCCTTGAGCTTCAAGTCATCGATGCGTCCGCCGGTCAGGTTGATCGAGCCGACGAGATCGGGCGTATCGATCTGAACGCGCTGGCTGGCGGCGATAGCGGCTTCGCGTGTGCTGTACTGGCCCGGCGTGCCGCTGGCTGCGGGTACTGTGCCGGCCGACCCGACCGCGACATCGGCGCCTTCTGTCTCGTTCGGGGTCGCCAGAGCGGCAGCGTCGCGGGCCTCGGCTGCCAATTGCTGCTGGGCGGCTTCGAGTTCGGCCTGCCGCTGCGCCTGCTCCAATTGCGGTCCGGCGACGAAAAACTGCCAGCCGAACAGGATCGCCATCGCGAGAACCGCGGCAATGATGACGTTACGATTGTCTTGCATGTGCGTCCGTGTCCCGGCGATGTGGTGGGTTGGTGGCGTGAACGCGCGCGATCAGGCCCGCGAGAGTTGTGACAAGCGCGTCGAACGGCGTCGAGAGAATCTCGCGCCTTCCAATGAGTACGTAGTCATGTTGGGCTTGGAAGGCATCGGTGCAAGCCCCGACGGCTGCGCGCAAACGTCGCTTGATCCGGTTGCGTTGCGGAGCATTGCCAGCCTTCTTGGTCACGGTAAACCCGACCCCGATATCTAGCCCGTCTGTCCTGACGGCCTGAAGGGCGAGCCCGTTGCGGCTTGCGCGTCTGCCGCGCGCGGCTGCCAGAAACTCGGCGCGCCTTCTGAGCCCGCGCAAACGGCCGGTCGACCGGCCGGTCATCAGGCTCAGGCGGACAGACGCTTGCGGCCGCGGGCGCGGCGGGCGCTCAGGACCTTGCGGCCGTTGCGGGTGGCCATACGGGCACGAAAACCATGGCGGCGCTTGCGGACCAGGCGGCTCGGCTGAAAAGTACGCTTCATTGGACCAAACCGCGCCGTGCACGGTTCCTTCTGTTTCGATCTGCGCGAGATGGGTCGAGGCAGCCGGACGGGGCCCCACCGGCCGCTCGCAAAGTTGGCCGGCTTATATGAAAACAAAGCCGCGAAGTCAACGCGAACCCGGCGCGAACCGGCGGCAAATGCCACAAGCGATCACGCGGGCATCCCGGCAGTTTCAATACGGGTCACGTCGCGGTGAGGTGGTGGCGACAAACAGGGCGCGAGACACTAGGTATCGTTGCGTTCGCCGCCACCCGGCCGCCAGCACCCAACATCAAGGCCAAAATGCTCAATTCTCAGACCGAAATGCCAGCTGAAAAGCCGATCTGGCGCCGCCTCGCCCCCATTGCCCTGCTTGTCGCCGGGCTTGTCATTGCCACCTGGAGCGCCGTTCAGGCCGGCTTCAGCTTCGACACGCTGGCCATGCACTACCAGTCGATGGCCGTTTGGGTGGCGGACAATCCGGTGCTGGCGACCGTGATCGCCTTTATCGTTTATGCTGTGGCCACGGCGGTAAGCTTTCCGGCGGCCTGGTTGCTGACGGTCATGCTCGGGCTGCTGTTCGGCTGGTTCTGGGCCGCGTTGGTCGTCGTTCTCGGCGCCACGGCCGGGGCGGTCGGCATTTTCCTCGCCACGCGCGTGGCCTTCGCCGATTTCTTCCGCGCGCGGGCCGGAGGCTGGGTCAAGACCATGGCCGAAGGCTTCAAGCGCGACGCCTTCGCCTACATGCTGTTCCTGAGGTTCGTGCCGGCAGTGCCTTTCGTCATCGTCAATGTCGTGCCGGCCATTGTCGGCGTGTCGCTGCGCACCTTCACGCTGTCGACGCTTGTCGGCATCATTCCCGGCGTCTTCGTTTACGCTTTCGCCGGCGAAGGCCTCAGGTCGATCATTGCCGAACGCGCCGCCGCCTGTGCCATTGATGCACCGCCGTGCGGTACGCCGCTTTCGGCCTCAAACCTTGTCACCCCTGAAATCATTGGTGCGCTGGTCCTGCTGGCGCTGTTGTCCCTAATGCCGGTTGTCGTTCGACACCTGCAGGGGCATAAAGCCTGAAAGCGACGCGGCGAAACACATGGCTGATATTCTCAAACCCGATCTTTGCATCATCGGCGGTGGTTCCGCCGGCCTGACCGCCGCAGCCGCGGCACGCGCTTTCGGTGCTTCCGTCGTGCTCATCGAAAAGGGCGAGATGGGCGGCGACTGCCTCAACACGGGGTGCGTGCCGTCCAAGTCGCTGATCGCGGCGGCCAAGCATGCCGAATCCGGCCGGCAAGCAGGCCCGTTCGGCGTCAGCTTCGAGACGCCGCGCGTCAATTTCGGTCGTATCCACGATCATGTCAGCGAGGTGATCGCCTCGATCGCGCCCAATGACAGTGTCGAGCGCTTCGAAGGGCTCGGCGCCGTCGTCATCCGCGCCGAAGGCCGGTTCATCGATAGACGCACTGTCGAGGCCGACGGCCAGAAGATCCGCGCCAGGCGCTTCATCATCGCCACCGGCTCGCGGCCGACACTGCCGAATATCCCCGGCATTGACGGTGTCGAGGTTCTGACCAACGAGACGATCTTCAACCAGACGCGCAAGCCGGCCCACCTGATCATCATCGGCGGCGGCCCCATCGGCATGGAAATGGCCCAGGCCCATCGCCGTCTCGGCTCGGACGTCACAATCATTGAAGCCAGCTCGTTCCTGAGCAAGGACGATCCCGAACTTGTCGACATTGCCCTGCGCCGCATCGAGGCCGAGGGCGTTGTCCTCAAGAAGGGCGTTGCGGTCACCGGCATTGCCCCCAGCGGCAATGGCATTGCCGTGACGCTTTCTTCCGAGAGCGGCGTCGAGGAGATCACCGGTTCGCATCTTCTGGTTGCCGCCGGACGGACCCCTAACACCGACGGCCTCGGACTCGACGCCGCCCACATCCGCACGACCAGGGCGGGCATCAAGGTCAACGGTTCGTTGCGCACCTCGAACCGCCGGGTCTACGCCATCGGCGACATCGCCGGCGGGCTGCAGTTCACCCATGTCGCCTCCTATCATGCCGGGCTGGTCATCCGCTCGACCCTGTTCGGTCTCAAGGCGCGCGAGAACAAGACCATCATCCCGTGGTGCACCTATACCGACCCGGAGATCGCCAGTGTCGGGCTGAGCGAGACCGAAGCGCTCAAGCGCCATCCGCAAAAGGCCAGGATTCTCAGGTGGAGCTACGGCGAGAACGATCGCGCCCACGCCGAGCGCCGTACCGACGGGCTGATCAAGCTCATCACCCACAAGAACGGCAAGATCCTCGGCTGCGCCATTGTCGGCCAGGGCGCCGGCGAGATGATCTCGCTTTTCGCCTATGCCATTGCCAATGGCATGAAGGTCGGGTCGCTGATGAAATTCGTTGCGCCCTATCCGACCCTGACCGAAATGGCCAAGCGCGTTGCCGTCGAGCACTACCGCGACAGCCTCAAGTCCCCCTGGATCCGGCGCTGGCTCAACGTGATCCGCAGTTTGCCCTGATCTCCATCTGTCACGGTGTTTTCGCCGCAGCAGGCCCCGGCTTGATCCACCTGTCGCTTTTCCGACTGCTCGGAGCGGCTTTTTCTTTTGATGGAAACGCTCTAGCTTTGAGGAATGGTGGAAGAACAAACCCGCGTCCCAGATTTCCTGACCGGCATTTCGGTACGATTGATTGCCACGATCATCCTGGTGATCATGATTGTCGAAGTCGTTATCTATTTGCCCTCGGTCGCCAATTTCCGCGCCAACTGGCTGATGAACAAGCTTTCGGTTGGCGTGGTGGCGGCGCGTGTCCTTGACGTCGTGCCCGATGCAATGAGCCTGCCCGACACCCTGACCGACAAGCTGCTGACGGCGGCCGGTGCCGTCGCCATTGCCTACAGGCGCGACGGGCAGAGCCAGCTGATCGAGCGCACCGACGTGCCGATGCCTATGGCTGCGGTCACTGCCGACATGCGCTTCGGCGATCCGCCACACCTGATCGGCGGGGCTCTCGACGTTCTGTTCTTCGGCTCCGACCGCACCACGCGTGTCGTCGGCTCCGTGCCGGGCTCAGATGCACTGGTCGAGCTGCTGATCAACGAAGGCCCGCTCCGGCAGGACATGCTGATCTATTCACGCAATGTCTTCATCCTGTCGCTGATCGTCGCCTCGATTACCGCCATCGTCATCTATGTCGTTCTGGCACGTTTCCTCATCCGGCCGGTGCGGCGCCTGACCGGCAACATGATGGCGTTCCGCCGCGAGCCGGAAAACGCCACCCTGATTATCGAGCCTTCGCCGCGCCGCGACGAGATCGGGGTGATGGAGCGCGAACTGTCCGGCATGGAGACCGACCTGTTCGCCATGCTGCGCCAGCGCCGTCACCTTGCCGATCTCGGTCTCGGCGTCGCCAAGATCAACCACGACCTCAGGAACATCCTGACCTCGGCGCAATTGCTCTCCGACCAGGTGGCGACGCTCGACGACCCCAAGGTGCAACGCCTTGCCCCACGGCTGGTGCAAACGCTCGACCGCGCGACGAGCTTTGCCCAGTCGGTGATCGAATATGGCCGTGAAAGCGCCGCGCCGCCCAAACCTCAGCCGGTCGACCTGCGCGCCCTTGCCGACGAGGCCGCGATCGATGCTGGCCTGACCGGGCATCCGCGCATCCGCTTCGTCAACGAGGTGGCCGACGACGTCACTCTTTATGTCGATCCCGACCAGATAGCACGGGTGCTGATCAACCTGATCAAGAACGCCCGCGAGGCGCTCGAAGCGGCGGCGCACCCGCCTGATGAGCCGCAGATCACCTGCACGGTGGCCGAGAGCAGCAATGGCTGCGCCATAGCGATATCCGATAACGGCCCCGGCCTGCCGCCCAGAGCCCGGGAAAACCTGTTTGTCGCCTTCGAAGGGTCGGCGCGCGCCGGCGGCACCGGGCTTGGTCTGGCGATTGCCCGCGAGCTGACCGAAGCCCATGGTGGCGACCTGATCTACGAGCCGCTCGACCCGGGCACGCGATTCAGGATCGAACTGCCTCCGAGCGCACATATCGGCCGCAAGCGCGACTGACCCCGCTGCAAAGCTCGTGGGCCGGGCATTCGGCCGTGTCTGGGGCGGTTCCATGCAGCGACGAAACACCGGCAACGGCGTTATCGTCGGTGCGCGCATGCGTCATCGTTTGGAGATCGGTCATCATGGTCTTGCAAAGGCGTACGGCCCGGTATAAGTGTCGCGCCTGTTGCGGGGCCAAGCCCCCGCATGGATGCGCCCGTAGCTCAGCTGGATAGAGCACCAGACTACGAATCTGGGGGTCAGGAGTTCGAATCTCTTCGGGCGCGCCATCTTTTCCCTCAATTGTCCTTCAAAAAAACACGTCGTCTTGACGACCGTATCGAGCCCGGCGCCGCCGGCTTCGAGAACGGCCTTGAGATCGCCGAGCGACGCGCGCGTCTGTTTCTTGATGCGCCTTCGGCAAAAGCCGCAGTCCTGGGATCGAGCGGCGGCGGGCCGGAGGAAAACATCAGGTCGTTGAGGGTAATGCCCTGAGAATTGGGACCAATGGCGGCCGCGGCGTTCTCAGTGCGAATTGGATTTCTCATCGTTCGGTTCTGTTCCATTGTCGGCGTCCGCTTTGAATTCGAAGATCTCGCGCTCGAACAGGTGGCGCGTGATCAACGTGTTGCGCAGCTTGAAGCCGATGCGCGGATCGACGTCGACAGTCGCGATGGCCAGTTCCGGGGCCTGATGGATGGCGTCCGATGCGAGCAAGGAAACGGTCTCGGCGCACGATTGGGACCCGAGCTGCTCCGGCGTCGTCTCGGCCCGGCTCAAATTCGCCGCCGTCGTCGGTGATCCCAACGCTCTGTGGATGCTGGCGCCGGTGGTGGTCCTGCTAACTATCGCGTTCAAGACCCGTTCGATCCTCAAGGCGGTCATGCTCGGACTTGCCACCGGCACGGTCACCGGCCTGTCGCAGATGGAAGTGGTCAAGGGCATGTTCTGCCCGATGACACTTTTCATGACCCTGCACACTGCCGTATTCGCCGGCCGGGGACTGAAATTCGAGCGCGATGCAGCTCCGGAAGACGTGTCCGGCACCGTGACACAGCCGGCGGAACAAGCCGCTCCCTTCCTGGACGAGGATAAGAGATTCGGCCCACGGCTGCGCTGCGGGTCTCCATTTGCCTCTTCAGTGCGTCGCTGATTTGGGCGATGGACTGCCTGCACGAGGCGGTGCCTGCAATCAGTTCGCATAACCCTCGCCTACCGAGCGATCATTGCGCTTGCCCTTTCGTCTGGGTCGCCCCCCCTACAGCGTGACGATGCGTGTCGCGATGCGCTCAAGCAGAGCCTGATCATGACTGATCGCCAGGATGCCCAGGCCTTTGCCAGTGCGCGCCAGCAGGCACTGCCAGATCTCCACCTGGGCGACCGGGTCGAGCATGGCCGTGATCTCGTCGGCAACCAGGTAACTCAGCCCCGGCGCCAGGGTGCGCAGCAGCGCAACGCGCTGCAATTCGCCGCCGGAAATCTCGTGCGGATAGCGGTCGTACCAGCTGGTTTCGACACCGAGCTCCTCACGGGTTGCAGCGTCGGATTGCCATGCCTCTTCGACAATCCGGCCAATGCGCCAGCGCGGGTCTGTGGCAAAGATCGGCGACTGATGAAGATACTGGACGGGGTTGAACCCGTTCCCGGCCTTTTGTCCGTCGATGGTGATGCGTCCGGCCGAGGGTGACAGATGTCCGGCAAGCAGCCGTCCGAGGGTCGACTTGCCCCGTCCCGACCATCCGGTCAGGCCGACGATCTCGCCCGGGCTGACGGCGATGTCGATACCATCCAGGACGAGCGGCGCGCGCGGTGTGTAGCGATAGCTCAGCTTCTCTGCGTTCAGCATGTCGCGTGTTCCCGACTGAATCCGTTTTGGGGAAGCGCCTGCCACAAGGCGCGCGCGTATGAGGAGAAAAGGCCGTCCCCGTCATCGGCAAAGCCCGAGGCCGGTTCGATGCCCTCCAGGCGCCCTCCCCGCATAACGGCGACGCGGTCGGCGAAGGGCAGAACCTCCGCGAGACTATGGGTGATGACGAGAACGGCCTTGCCCGCATCCGCCAAGGAGCGGAGATGGATGAGCACGCCCTCGGCATTGCGGAAATCGAGCCCGCTGGTCGGCTCGTCGGCAACGACAAGTTCGGGATCGCCTACGCTGGCGACCGCCATCATCAAGCGACGCGCCATGCCGCCGGAAAGCTGGTGCGGATAGGCTTGGGCTGCGCTGGCATCGAGCCCGTAGCCGGACAGGAGATCGGCAATCTCCGCGCCGCCGAGCCGACGCCCGACGCGCTGGCCGGCCCAGACCATCTGCTTGCGGCAGCGCGTCATCGGGTCGAGATGACTGACCGATTGCGGCACCAGCGCCATGCGCCGCCCGCACAGTCTTGCCCGTTGCGCCTGATCGAGGATTATCCCGTCGAACCGGAGACGCCCATGGGTTACAGCATTATCGGGCAGAATGCCGAAAATGGCGTGCGCCAGGAGACTCTTGCCGGCGCCCGACGCACCGATCAGGGCGAGCACCTCGCCCCGCTCGACGCCGAAACTCAGGCCTTTGAGAACATGAAGTTCGCGCTTTCGCACCAATCCGTCATAGCGGGAGAACCCGATCGACAGCTGTTCAACCGAAAGCAGTGTCATTTGTGCGCCTGCCTTGGATCGAGGATCAGGCGAAGTCCGTTGCCGATGGCATCGAAGCACAAAACGAGCAGCAATAGGCTCAGCCCCGGATAGAGCCCGAGCCAGAACTTGCCGGCCGTCAGATAGCGCATCGATTCCGACAACAGCACGCCGATTGCCGGCTTGGTCGGTTCGAGACCGAAGCCGATGAAGGTCAGACCGGCCTCGTGCAGGATGGCGTGGGGAAACAGCAGCACCAGCCCGACCAGCATCTGCGGAATGAGGTGCGGCAGGAAATGATGCCGGCCGATATACCACCAGGATTTGCCGAAGTTCCGCGACGACACGACGAAGTCGGCGTGGCGCAACTGCAGAATCTCTGCCCTCAAGATGCGGGTCAGCCGTGGCCAATGCGTCACGGCAACGGCGATGATCACGGCATGGGTGCCGCCGCCGAGCGCGAAGGAAATGAGGATCAGCAGAACCAGATGCGGCAGGCCCATGGTCGCATCGACCAGAAACGAGACGAGCATATCGGCCCAGCGTCCGCATGTCGTGGCAAAGACCGACAACAAGACGGCGACGAGGGCCGACAGCGAGGCGGCGAACAGTCCGACCCAAAGGCTGACGTTCAGTCCGTGAACCGTGCGGGCGAACATGTCGTGGCCGAACTGGTCGGTGCCGAACCAGTGCACCCATGACGGTGGCGCCAGGCGCGCAGCGAAATCGGCATCGATGCCGAAACCGCCAAAGGCGAATGAGCCGAGGATGATGAAGGCGATTCCGGCAAACCCGATGCCGCCGGCAATCAGCGTCGCGACCCGTGTGTTGAGGCGAAAGCCCGGCGCTCGGACCGCACCGGTCTGAATGGCTTCGGTCATGGCGCAACCTCCAGATCGGGCGTCTCGCCGATGCGCGGATCGACGACGCGATACAAGATGTCGGCAATGGTGTTGCCCACCGAAACGAACAGCGTCAGGAACAGGGCGATGGCCATCAGCAGCGGCACGTCGCCCTTGATCCCGGCTTCGACGGCAGCGCGCCCGAGACCAGGATAGGCAAAGACCTGTTCGGCCAGAAGCGAACCGCCGAACAGTTCGCCGAGCGAGGCGAAGAGCACGGTGATCGCCGGCAGGGCGGCGTTGCGGGCGCCGTGCCTGATGGCGACGTCGATCAGGGACGCCCCTTGCGCCCGCGCGTAAAGGGCGAAATCGGACCGCATGATCTCGATCATCTTGGCGCGGGTGTGGAGCGTAATCTGCGCCACGCCGAGCACGGTGAGCGTGATCAGCGGCAGGATGAGGTGATGCAGGCGCTCGACAAGCGTCACGTTTTCCGGCAAGGCGCCGATCGGCGCGGCGCAACAGACCGGCGTCCAGTTGAGGCCGACCGAAAAGACGACAAGCAGCAAGATGGCGAGCCAGAAGGTCGGTGTCGATGCCAGCAGATAGGCATAGGTGCGGATGATCCGGTCGAGCCATGTGTCCGGCAAGGCGCCGGCCGTCACTCCGAGCACGAAGCCGAGCACGCCCGACAGCAGCCAGGCCAGTCCCATCAATGGCAATGAGGTCTGGAAGCGCTTGACGAGTATGTCGACGACGGGGGCGCTATAGGTCATGGACGTGCCGAGATCGCCCTCGGCGAGATTGCCCAGCCACTTGCCGAACTGGACCAGCGCCGGCTGATCCAGTCCCCATCTGGCGGCGATGAGATCGCGTTGTTCCGGCCCGACCCGGGCGATGTTCGGCCCGAGATAGGCATTAATCGGATCGACCGGCGAGATTTTCGCCAGCGCAAAGGCGACAAGGGCGACGGCGGCCAGCACGAGAGCCAGCCGCACGAACCGGGTCGCCAGAAAGGTCGGCCAGTTGGTCATCGCGGGGTCACTCGCACGTCCAGGTCCAGTTCTGGATCAGCGCCGTGATCGGCCAGCCATGACCGTGTGGCTCGATCTGGGTCGGGCCGAGATCGAGGCAGTCGTTGACGTAGTAGATGTGGTCGAGATTGACCAGCCAGGCCCAGCCGGCGAGCCCCTTGGCGGAAAAGCCGGTTGTGCCGTCCCACTCCGCCGCCTGCCAGTCCGGATAGGAGGCTTCGAGGCCTGCCGCCGCCTGCGCCGCCGCGAAATGGGCATCGACCGTCGGATCGGAGAAATAGCCGGGATTGTAATAGCCCTGACCGCCCAGGGAACTCTGATAAAGGCTGTAGACTTCGAGCGGGGTCTGGCTTCCCCAGCCGAACAAGACCGGATCGGCATGCATCAGCCGCTCGATGTCTTCCCAGCTCTTGCCGAGCGGGGTCGCTTCGATGCCGATGGCCTTGAGCTGTTCGGAAGCCGTAATGACGATGGCCTGCCGCGTGCTGTCCGAGGCCGGATAGACCAGCGGGAAGCTGGCACGCTGACCGTCCTTGACGCGGATGCCGTCAGCGCCGACGGCCCAGCCGGCGGCATCGAGCAGCGCCTTGGCGGCATCCGGATCGAATGCGACAGCCGCTTCGGGATTTGACCACGGCAACCCGTCGGCGGGACCATAGGCCGCCGTACCATGGCCGAGCAGTGCCACCTCGACGATCTGCTGGCGGTCGATACCGAGATTGATCGCCTGCCGGATGGCAAGATCGGCGGTGACGGTGTTGCCGATCGGGTTGTCGTCCGCCGTGGTCTTTCCGGTGTCCGGCACCATCGGGAAGGACATGCCGCGATTGTCGACGGAATCGACGACGACCTGCCTGAATCCTGCGGGCGGCGCATCGGCGGTTGCCGCCTGCACGGCCACCATGTCGACCTGGCCGGCATGGGCTGCAGCAAGACTGGTGTCGTCATCGGTGAACACGAAGGTGATGTCCGTGAAGGGCGACTGCTTGCCGTAATAGTGGGGATTCTGTTTGACGATCAGCTGCTCGCCCTCGGTCCATGACACCAGCTCATAGGGGCCGGACCCGACCGGATGGCGGGAATAGTCCGGCCCATAGCTGTCGGCCGGCACGATGCCGAGGGTGTAGAGGAACTCGGAGAAGGTGATCCAGGGCTTGTTGAGCCTGATCTCCACGGTCGTGTCGTCGATGGCCACGGCCGTGTCGAGAACCGTCAGGTCGAGCGTGCCACCGGCGGTCTTTGCGTGATTGAAGGTGAAAGCAACGTCCTTTGCCGTCAGCGGCGTGCCATCGGAGAATCTGGCGTCGGTCCTGAGCGTCATCGTCCAGGCCAGCCGGTCATCTGACAGGGACCAGTCGGTTGCCAAATCGGGTACAGTCGTCATCCGGGCGTCGCGGGACAAAAGCGTCGACTGAAACAGTGGATGGCCATAGCGGCCCCAGCCAAGCAGCGGGTCGTAGCCATTGTCCGGTTCGCCACCGATGGCGAGGATCAGGTCCGATTTGGCAAGGGCTACGCCTCCGGCAGCCAGGGTGGCGGTCGAAACCAACAGGGCCAAGGCAAGACCCTTGCAGAAATTGCAATGCATCATTCGTCCTTGATTGTGCGCTTGTGTCCGACGGGGGGGGTCGGATCAGGAAATCAATGCACGCACGGTAGAAGGCGAAAAGTATGAAATCGAGTCATTTTTTTCATAACATGCGCGGCCGCTTGCCGCATCACCGCCCACGGTTTTCGGCGCGTTCGGTATCGCGGGAAAATAGGATGCCACTGCGGCTGCGATCGAATGTTTCGGCGAGTCCCTGCAACTCCGGGGCAGGCCGATCATGCCGCGCACGACTTCGTCGCGAAACAGCAGCGCGCGGCTTATGAACGGAATGACGTCATTGGGTCCGATATCGCTGACCCGGTTTTGCGGCAGATTGAGGCCGGTCATCATCAGGTTGCCGGCCTCGAACGTACCGATGAAATCGCCGACGAAATAGCGGCCTGAAGTCGCGACGATCTGGTGAACTTCATGCTCCGGGATGAAAGTGCCAGCATACGGTCGAAAAAGGACAGCAGTGTTCCCATGCACGGAACGATTCGTTGCGTCCGATCGGTACCACTTCAAAATCTGGCTGCATCTCTTCCCTCTCCTCCGGCTCATTCTCCGGAGCCGGTCAATTCGCCCCTCAACGACTTGACAAATGCGAGGCCAGACCGGTGCAAGTCTGGCCGCTACATCGAATCCGGCCAGAGCCTGATTTCTTTCGTGTCGCATGGCGTGCGCTCAAGCGATTAGTTGCGTGTCTGGCACGCGCAGCCTGTCGCGGAATGCTCTCAGAGTTACACATTGATAATAAAACACATTTTCGAATCCGCGCGCAGAAACAGTCCTAGCGCGAGGCGAATCGCCGTGGATGGACCGAAAATGGCGCCAGGAAATCAGCGCGCGCCGCGCGCCGCCGCGGCATAGATGCGAAGCACCCGCTGAACGGCGGCGACAAGCATGTCGTCCAGGCCTGTCGATGTCATGCCGGAGGTGAAGGAGGGCAGGTACTGGCTGATCAGCGGTTCGGGGATCGTCCTGCCGGCGAGGCGGTCGCCAAGCGCCGCCACGGCGGCTGCGGCAGCCGGGTCCGGCCAATAATAGCGGATGCGATCCGAATAGCTGAAATGGCGCTGCAGCCACAGCTCGGCCTCGCTGCCCGAGTAGTACTTGTCCCAGTTGCCCGGCGCGGCAAGCATCACCTCTTCCATCGCCGCCATCAGGCGCTGGCGTGGCGGGTGTCCGTCGAGGGCATCGGCAATGGCGTCGAGGCCATAGAGCGCCTCACGCAGCGCGAAGGTCAGCCAGGGTCCGACCTTGAGGATGGCGAAACCCCCGCGCACCAGCGCGGCAAGACCGGCGCCGGTCTGGTAATCCGTCGAGTGCGCTTCGAACACCAGACCCGGCAGTTTGGTCAGGCCTGCCGACAGCGCACGCGCGGCATCGGGATCGAAATGCACGACGTTGGAATGACCGAATTCGACACCGGGCTGGACCACAAGGCCGATGACGCGCGCAAAGGCATCGGTGAGCCCTCTTTCCTCGAACGCCCGGCGATGGATGTCATAGGTCCGGGCCGCAGCATCGGGGCTGGTCACCTCGAGCGTGTCGATCTCCTCGAGCGCGCCGCCGGGCACCGGCACCTCGGTTCCGATGACATAGACCGGCGCAATGCCGGAGATATGCGCCTCGGCCGTCGCGGCGAGACGGGCGGCGCGTTCCGCGGTGACCTCGTCCGGCAGCGCGACCGGCTCGCCGGCGCAGCCCATCGAGGTGTCGAGATGCAGCTTGGTGAAGCCGGCCTCGGCGAACCCGGCAATCATGACGTCTGCCTTGGCCATCGCCTCTTCGGCCGGCAGTCCTTTCCAGGGATTGGGCCCGAGATGGTCGCCGCCGAGCAGGATGCGATCCCGGTCCAGCCCCACCTTGTCCGCAACGGCTTCGACCATCTGGCGAAAATCGCCCGGCGTCATGCCGGTATAGCCGCCATCCTGATTGACCTGGTTGCAGGTCGCCTCGATCAACGCCGGCTCGCCGGTTTCGCGCGCCAGTTTCAGCGCCGCTTCGATCACCAGCGGATGCGCCGAACAGACCGATGTGATGCCTTCGGGCCGACCGGCGTGAAATGCGGTGGGTAGTCTCGTCAGGGGATGGGTCATGCAGCTGTCACGGAATGGTTGGACGCAAATTGGCGTAGCGTTTCGAGATCGAAAGTTCCCTCCATCGGGCCTCGATGGGTGACGGCCTGGGCACCGGCCGCCGCGGCAAGCGTCAACGCCTCTATGTGATCCATGCCGCGCAGGCAGAATGCCGTGAAAGCACCGCCAAAACAATCGCCGGCGCCGGTCGGATCGATTCTTCGACCTTGAAGGCCGGCACGAAGGCATCGCGTTTGGCGCTATGATAGGCATCGCCCCCGGGGTCCTGCTTGTGGACGAAAACGTGCGACCCGTTCCGACGCTAACGGACGAAGGCGCTCCCGGTCGGCCGGTCCTGATCGATGCGGACCGCCGAAACTCGACACCATCGGCAATCAGACGATCGAGATTGATCCATCCGAACTCGCCGTCCCCCACGCCCGAGACAATCGCGGCCGTCTGGTCGAAGAAGGTCGCCGGCGCGCCCGAGGGAAAGGTCCGGTCAGTGCAATGGGTTCACGGAATCCGTCACTGATCGTATCGGCAACGATCTCGACGAGGATTTTTCCGATGACAACGACCTTCTTCATGGTCGGCCTGCCTGCATGACGCGCGCATCCGCGGATGTCGTTGCGCGGACACGTTTGCTTTGAGGTATTGGCACAGGACGGCATTCCACCGCTATGCAGTCACGGCGGCGCACTGATGCTTTTGTAGCCGATGCCGGAAGAATCGCCGTAAAGTACAGGTGAAGGCGGGCAGCTCGGAATCGGCAGCGGGTCTGCTTTCGCGAAAAGCCTTGCCGGCTCAATTACCTGGCCGTGGCAACGCTGTTTGCATGTCTTGACACGGCGCGCGGCCATTCGGAGATGCACGCTTTCGCCAACGAGCCCATCACGCCGGCTACACCCAGTGTTTGCAGGCTCATGCGCCGCCTCAGCATAGACGACGCCTGTTATTGAATTGGCAACTATGTCAATCACTTCGATCGCGGACAATTGTTTTATATAGTATATTTGTTGCCCATAGACTGGAGTGACTCGAATGTCCCTTATTCTTCTTGTGGATGACGACCCTGCAATTCTGGATTACTTGTCGACGGCTCTGTGCGATGAGGGACATGAAATTTTGACCTGCGATGGCGGGGAGACGGCGCTTGAGCTTTCCCGGCAGGTACAGCCTGATCTGATGGTTGTCGACGCCATGATGCCCCGCATCGACGGATACCAGCTGCTCTGGCATCTCCGCCATGACGAACTGACGAAATACATCCCGGCGATGATGCTGACGTCGCGCTCGCGCGTCCAGGACCAGCAGCAGGGCATGTCGCTCGGCGCGGCGGATTATGTCTTCAAGCCCTTCTCGCTCGAGGAACTTGTCGCGCGCATCGACAAATTGCTCGACCGCAATCGCGACGAGGAGACGGCGCTCGCCGAGCAAAGGCGAGCCTAGGCTCGAACCCGCGCAATCCTGCCGCGGCAGCCATCGCGGCCCCAATGCCGATCGCTCGGCAAAAAGCACGAAATGCACGGTCAACACCCTGTTCTTGCGAGGAAACCGCTTCACGAGGAGACGCGTTTTCCCTAGGATTGCAGGGTGAAAAACTCCGTCATCCGCGCTGCCGCTTGCGGCGCCGTTCAACATAGCCACGCGACACCAACACCTGTCGGCGACCGACCGGAAACAGACTGGTGGCCGATTGGGGCGCACCACTCCATCTAGGCAATCATGGCCCACATCAACCTGACTACCGTGCTCGATCAACTGCCCGACATGTTCCGTGGTCCCGGAGGCGTCGCCGGCGTGGTAAAGGATGGCGTCGTCGTCGAACGCCGTGCCTGGGGCTACAAGGATCTGGCCCGGCACAAGCCGATGACAAGCGACACGCTTCTACCGATCTGCTCGATCTCGAAGCAGTTCACCTGCGGCGTGCTGCTGAGCAGCTTCAGCGATTTCGCCCCGCTCGAAAAGCACCTTCCCGAACTGCTTCCAAACTTCGAGGGTGCCCTGCCAGGCGTTGCAGAGCTGGCCGCCAATCAGTCCGGCCTGCGCGACTACTGGGCGCTGACCATCCTTCAGGGCGCCAGGGCCGAACAGCATTTTGCCCGCGCCGATGCCTTCAAGATCTTCGACACCATGCGCACCGGCCATTTCCCGCCCGGAACCAGTTATTCCTATTCCAACGGCAATTTCCGGCTGCTGGGCGAATTGATCGAACGCGAGACCGGGCGCGATCTCGAGGATCTGTACAAGCAGCTCATCTGGAGTCCGGCCGGCATGACAACGGCAAGGCTCACCGCCGACACGCGCACCCCCGCCGACGAGGTCGTCGGCTACGAGGGCAATGACGCCACCGGGTTCTTCCCCAGCGAGAACGCCATCTACTGGTTCGGCGACGCCGGCATCTCCGCTTCGCTCGACGACATGCTGGCCTATGAGTGCTGGATCGATGCGACCCGCGACGACCCGGACGGGCTCTATCGCCGCCTGTCGGCGCCGCCGCGTTTCAAGGACGGCAGCCCGGCCAGCTATGGCTGGGGCCTGGCACATCTGGACGTGGACGGCATCAAGGCGACCGGACATGCCGGCGCGCTGCGCGGCTTCCGCGCCTTCCGCATGAACGCGCCTTCCGAGCGGCTTTCGGTCGTGGTGATGTTCAATCACGAGACCAACATGTCCGCCGCCGCCCTGTCGCTCTTCCGGGCGGCGCTGGGCCATGACACTCCGGCAACGACACCCGTTCCGGGCCAATGGGCCGGGCAATGGCTTTGCCCCGAGACCGGTCTTCTGGCACGGCTCGACCCGACGCCGACCGGGGGCGACCTGCGCTTCGCCACCTTCGCGGATGCCGTGTCGGCCGAAGCGGACGGCACATTGAAGGGCGACGAGCTCTCGCTGTCGCGCGATGGCGAGACGCTGATCATGCACCGCTCCGGCGAGAACCTCAGCACCAGGCTCGCGCCCTTGCCGAAAACGCCGACAACGCCGGGAGACCAGCTGGCCGGCCGCTATCGCAGCGGCGACATCGGGGCGGAACTCGTCATTGAGGCCCGCGATGGCGGTGTTTACGCCATCGCCAAAGGCGTGCTGGGTCAGGGGATTGCCGAACGGGTGCATCCGGTCGGCCCGGATGTCTGGGTGCTGGCGACACGGCGGTCGATGGATGCGCCGGCGCCGGGCGACTGGACGCTGATCGCCAAGCGCGACGACACGGGCGCCATCTCCGGGTTGACGCTCGGCTGCTGGCTGGCGCGGCGGATTGCCTACACAAGGATGGCGTGACGCCCATCGCGACCGGTCGAAAAAAAGGGCGCCTCGCGGCGCCCTTTCGTTCTTTTGGCTTCGGCTGTCGCCTATTCGCCGGTCTTGATCGTATCTTCAAGGAAGAAGCGGCCGAGCGGGTTCTGGTCGAAGTTCTCGATGCCTTCGCCCGAGACATTGATGAACGGGCTGTAGAACAGGTCGATCCAATGCGCATCGGCCTTGGCCAGCGCCTGGATCTCGAAATACATCGCCTCGCGCTTGACCGGGTCAAGTTCGAGACGTGCATCGGCAACCAGTTGCTTGACGGTCTCGTTCTCATAGCGGGTCATGTAGTTCATGTTGACGTCATGCCCGACGACGAAGGTGGTCTTCTGGTCGGGATCGAGGATGTCGTTGGTCCAGTAGTTCATCGACAAATCGTAGTCGCCGTCGACCAGCATGTCCCAGGTCTGGCTGGCATCGGTCTTGATCAGGTTGACATTGATGCCGATGGCGGCGAGCTGCTGCTGGATGAGGACGGCGGTCTGCTCCTCGACCTCGTTGCCGGCGCTGACCAGATAGTCGAAGGAAAGGTTCTCGACACCGGCTTCGGCCAGTTCTGCTTTGGCCTTTTCCAGATCGAACGGACGGGCGCCGTTGTCGTCGCTGTGATAGAGCGCACCGGCCGGAACATAGCTATTGGCAACCGAGCCCTGGCCGAAGGTCACGGCATCGACGATGGCCTGCTTGTCGATGGCATAGTCGAGAGCGGCGCGCACATGCACGTTGTCGAGCGGCGCATGTTCGTGATTGATCAGCAGATGGTCTTCGCGGGTCGAGGGCTCGATGTGAACCGTGAGATTCGGATCGGCCTTCAGTTCCTCGACGCGCGAGAACGGCACGTAGATGGCGGCATCGAGTTCGCCGGCCTGCACCGACAGGACGCGGGTGTTGTCGTCGGGAATGGAGATCCACTCGACGCCGTCGAGGCTGACATTGTCGGCCTGCCAGAAATTCGGGTTCTTTTCCAGGATGACCCGGTCGCCGCGCAGCCATTGCTTGACGGTGAAGGCACCGGACGCCACCGGGTTTTCGGCATAGGCCTCCTGTCCCATGGCTTCGAGCCCGGCTTTTGAAATGACCGAGGTCGCCGGCATGGCAAGCGTCGACAAGAATGGCGCCGATTGCTCGGACAGGGTGATGACCAGCGTCTTGTCATCCGGGGTCTGCATTTCGGCGATGATCTGGTAGCTGTCGGACCACAGCGAAAGTTCGCTGTCCCTGACGCGCTCGAGCGAGAACATCGCGTCCTCGGCGGTGATCATCGCACCGTCGGAGAACTTGGCGTCGCGCAGGTGCATTGTGTAGGTCAGCCCGTCATCGGAGACATCCCAGCTCTCGGCCAGGCCCGGCACAAGCTTGGAACCGGACTTGTCGACGCGGACAAGCACGTCATAGACATTCATGAACACCCAGAAGTCGATGTTCTGGGCCGTGTTGATTGGATCGAACGTACTCGAATCCTCGCGCCGTCCGATGCTGAGAACGCCGGCGGCTTCAGCCACCGAGACCAACCCTGTCGACAGCGCGAGGGCGACGAGCCCGATCCGCGAGATTTTCTTCAACATGTCTTCGCTCCAGTTGTTGTGTTCCAGATTCACGCAGGCGGAGTCGTTGCTCTGCCCACAAGTGGCTTGTCGGGATCGATATTGGGGATCGCCGACAAAAGGTCTGCGGTATAGGCCTCGGCGGGTGCCGCGAAGACGTCCGCCGTCCGGCCCTTCTCGACGATTCTGCCGTCGTGCATGACGACGATGCGCTCGCACAGCTGCCTGACGATCGCCAGGTCATGGGCAATGAAGATGATGGTCAGCCCGATGCTGTCGGCCAGCTCCTTGAACAGGTCGATGATCTGGGCCTGGATGGTGACATCGAGCGCCGCGACGCATTCGTCGGCGATGATGACCTTGGGATTGACCGCCAGTGCCCGGGCAATGCCGACACGCTGACACTGGCCACCGGACAGGCTCTTGGGCTTGCGCTTGAGGAAACTGGCGTCGAGTCCGACAAGTTCCAGCAGCTCGACGATCAGCGCCGGTATCTCGGCCGCCGGCGTTTCGCCCTGGGTCTTGAGAACTTCCCGAAGCGTTGATTCCACGTCCAGCCTTGGATTGAGGGCGTTGTAGGGATCCTGGAACACCATCGCCACCTCGTGGCGGATACGCTCGAGCGTCGCCTCGGTGTCGAGGGTCAGCACCGAGCCGTCATAAGTGACGTGCCCGGACGAGATCGGCGTCAGTCCCATGATGGCGCGCGCCATCGTGCTCTTGCCCGAGCCGCTCTCCCCGACGATGCCGACGCTTTCGCCGGGAAAGATCCTCAAATTGACATTGTCGACGGCCTTGAACGGCTTCGCTTTCCTGAAAAAGCCCGAACGGGTGCCGAAGACGACGTCGAGATCGTCGATCTCGAAGACCGGTCGCGGCTTGACCGCCTCCACCGGCTCTTGCTCCGCCCCGGCGCCGGCCGCAGGGGCGTCCAGAGACGGGTGCGAGGCCATGAGCTTGCGCGTGTACTCGTGTCTGGGCGCCGCCAGCAGGGCGCGCTTTTCGCCGGTCTCGACGATGCGCCCGGCCTGCATCACGGCGATGCGGTCGCAGGTCTGGGCCACGACGCCGAGATCATGGGTGATCAGGATGATCGACAAGCCGCGCTTGGCCCTCAATTCGACAAGCAGCCTGAGGATCTGCGCCTGCACCGTCACATCGAGCGCCGTCGTCGGTTCGTCGGCAATGAGGATTTCCGGCTCGCAGGACAGGGCAATGGCAATCATCGCCCGTTGGCGCATGCCGCCGGAGAACTCGTGGGCATAGCCATTGAGGCCGCGCAGCGGGTCGGGGAAGCCGACCTGGTCGAGAAGATCGACGGCCCTGGCACGCGCCTCTGCCCGCGTGCAGGACTGGTGCTTGAGAATGCCTTCGCAGATCTGGTCGCCAATGCGCATGACCGGATCGAGGTGGCTGGTCGGGTTCTGGAAGATCATACCGATCTTGCGGCCGCGGATCGCCACCAGTTCTCGTTCCGGCAACCCTAGGATCTGCGCACCGTCGAGCCTGACTTCGCCACTGACCGCCTTGAGCGTCGGCGACGGCATCAACCCGATAATGGTCCGGCACAAAAGGCTCTTGCCCGAGCCGCTTTCCCCGACAAGGCCGAGGATCTCGCCCGGCGCCAGGTCTAGGGCGATGTCCTCGAGCAAGGGGCGGGTGGTGCGGCCATCGTCATGGACCACCGACAGGTTCCGGACGCTCAGGAGGTCTGTCATTCGACGTCCCCCCACTTGTCGCTCAGCGCATCGCCGAGAAGCGAGAAACCGAACGCGAGGCAGACGATGGAGAACCCGGGAAAGAAGGTGATCCACCAGGCCTTGGTGATGAAACTCTGGCCTTCGGCAACCATGATGCCCCATTCGGCTGCGGGCGGCTGCACGCCAAGTCCGAGATAGGAAATGGCGGCGCCGTTCAGCAGAACCAGAACCACGTCGGACATGGCGAAAACGATCGATCCCGCCAGCGCATTGGGCAGAAGGTGGCGGAACATGATGCGCGGTCCCGAATAGCCGAGGCTGCGCGCCGCCACGGCGAAATCGAGCGTCTTGAGCACCAGGATCTGCGCCCGGATCAGGCGGGCGTAGCTCACCCAGCCGACAAGGGCCATAGCGATGTAAAAACTGGTCAGTCCCGGTCCAAGGATGGTGATGATCGACAGCATCAGCACCAGGAACGGAAAGGCCAGCACCATGTCGATGATGCGCATGATGATGACATCGACGATGCCGCCGAGGAACCCGGCGATCGAGCCGAGCAGCGTGCCGATCAGAAACGGAAAGATCACGCCAACAATGGCGATCTGCAAATCGATGCGCGCGCCCCAGATGACGCGGGAGAGCACGTCGCGGCCGAAATTGTCGGTGCCGAACGGATGCGCAAGCGATGGTGGCTGCAGCCGCGCCTGCGCATCCTGCATGATCGGATCGAACGGCGCGACGACCGGTGCCAGCACCGCGACCGCGACGAAGACGATCATGATCGCGGCGCCGATGATCAGCGCCTTGTCCTCGCCGAGGAGGACGCGCCAGTTCGGCGTGAAGCGGAAGGGTCTGATGCGCTCGTTCACAGCTTGACCCGCGGATCGAGCGCGACGGTGAGGATATCCGCCACGAAATTGATCAACAGCGTTGCCACGGCGAAAACCATGGCGACGCCTTGCACGACCATGTAGTCGCGCGTGAAGATGCCCCTGACCAACAATTGTCCCATGCCCGGCAGCGCGAACACGCTCTCGACCACCACCGTGCCGCCGATCAGCCAGCCGATATTGATCGCCAGAAGATTGATGGTCGGCACCAGGGCATTGGGCACCACGTGCCGCCAGAACACCACGTCCTCGGACATGCCCCGGGCACGCGCCGCCGTCGCCACGTCCGAACCGAGGCCAGCGATCATTCCGGCGCGCAGGGAGCGCGTGATCACCGCCGACAGCGACAGCGCCACGGTCAAACCTGGCAATATGAGGTGGGTAAATTTCTCCTCGAGGGTCGTGCCGTAACCCGACACCGGCAACCAGTCGAGTTGGACCGAGAACAGGATGATCAGCATGACGCCGAGCCAGAACTGCGGGAAACCGAGCCCGGCGGTCGAGAAGATGCGCACGGCGTGATCGGATAACTTGCCCTGCCGCCGGGCGGAGATCGCCGCCAGCGGCACGCAGATGATGAGGGCCAGCACCACCGAGACGAACACCAGCAGCAGGGTCGGTTCGATACGCGTCGCGATCAGCTTGAGCACGTCGACCTTGTAAAGGGTCGATCGCCCCATCTCGCCGTGGAACAGGTTGTTGATGAAATAGAAGTACTGCACCACCAACGGCTCATCGAGGCCGTACTGGGCCCTGATCTTGGCGATGGCGGTCGGCGTCGAGCGCGCACCGAGAAGCACACGCGCCGGATCCCCCGGAATAAGCCGGACGAGGATGAACGTGATGACCGATATGCCGAACAGCACCGGCAGAAGCTGGAGCGGTCGGAATAATATGAAGCGATATCGTCCCAATTTGTCCTTTGCGCCCTATTCGCGGTCAGTGTTCAAACGGGTGGCGGGTCAATCGAATCTGGCCAGGAATCCCTCGACCAGAGCCAGGCAGTCATCCTTTTCCTCGACATGGGGCATGTGGCTCGAATTGGGAAACACATGTGCCTCGACATTGGCGATTCGGTCCCAGAACGGCTGCATGCACTCGGTCGTGGCCTCGTCGAAAGCGCCGCGGAACGCCAACGTCGGGGCGATGATGCGGTCGAGCCGATCGATCACCGACCAGGTCTTCAGCGTGCCGACGACGTGAAACTCTGTTGGCCCGTTCATCGTGTGATAGACGGTCGGATCCTCGTCCATGGCATCGAAGGTGCGCTGCACCTCGACCGGACGCGGCTTCAGCCGGCACACATGCCGGTCGTAGAAGACCTCGGTCGCCAGCTTGTAGGCGGGATGCTCGATGGTGCCGTTCTTCTCGTGCCGCGTCAGCTCTGCCTGCACGTGCTGTGGCAGGTTGGCCCTGAGACTGGCAGCGCCTTCGAGCCAGAGTTGCATCGAGGCCGGTGAGTTGGCGATCACCAGCGCCTTCAGGCCGGCAGGCTGGCGAATGGCGTGTTCGGCGCCGAGCATGCCGCCCCAGCTCTGCCCCAGATAGGCATAGCGTTCGGCGATGCCCAGATGGGCGAGAAGTGCGTCGAGCTCGCCGAGAAAGAACTCGACGGTCCAGAAATCGGCGCCCTTGTGGCGCAGATGCGTGGATTTGCCGTTGCCGATCTGGTCGTAGTGGATGACCGGCCGGCCGGTTTCTGCGATGTCCTTGAAACTGTCGACATAGTCGTGGGTGCAACCCGGGCCGCCATGGGCAACAACAAGCGGCAGCTTTGGTGAGTTCAGTGATCCGGTGATCCGGTACCAGGTCTGGTATTCTTGATAGGCCGAAAAGCCCTCGACGACATCCACCTCGGTCTTACGCCTCCGCGCGTCTCAATGTGGAAGCGAATTTAGGACACACAGGAAGGCGCGAACAACTAGCGAATCTTATAGTTTTTAGTCAATTCTCCCGACTGCCTAAGAATCGAGCAGATGGTAGTGTGCGGCCAGGGCAAGCGCCTGGAAGCGGTTGCGCGCGCCAAGTTTTCTGGTCGCCACCGTCAGGTGGAAGGTCACCGTGGCGACGGAACGGCCGATCTCGTCGGCGATCTGCTTGGCCGTCAGGCCGTGGCTGCACAGGCGAAGGCATCGGCGTTCCTGGGACGACAGGCGCACATGCGGTGTCTGGAACGCCTCTGCCGAGAAGCCGTCGACAACCGCGTCATGCAGGATATGGGCAAGGTGGCCGACCTCGATCAGGGCATCCTCGAGATCCTGATCGTCGAGCGCCATGGTGCTGATAGCTGTAAAGGTGGCCAGCCCGCCAACGGCATTCCGGATCGGAACGGTGATGCCGTTCCTGAGGCCGGTATCGCACAGATAGTCGACGACCGGGCGGTGCTTGTCGTCCAGAACCTGCTCCATGACGCTGGAGTGCCGGCCACCATAGCTCCAGATGAACGGACGAGTCGTCTGGCGCGCCGCATCCATGACCGGATCGTGGTAGTAGTAACGACCGTCACACCACAGCTCGATCATGTCGTCGGGCGTGTTGCGCATGTCGTAGACCGTGGGCAGGATGAACTGCCCGTCATGGGTGAGCGGCACCGGCGAGAAATCGTAGCAGGCCACATCGAACCCCAGCGGGTTCAGCACGGATTGCGCGATGGTCATCGCACTATCGAGCGAAACGCCTCGGTACAGTCCGGAAAGAGCTTCAGCGTGCTTGTAGGTCATCGGGCTAGCATCCCACAGGTGGCCATGTTGTAAATTTGGTCAGCATTCCAGACATAGTGCATGTGGAGCACGGGGTCATTTCGGCAGGCCTTTGCCGGTCTGGTCCGGCAGGGATTGGGCGTTCTCCTTAAGCCCGGTTCCTGTCAGTTCGAGCCGCAAGGCCTGCCGCACCAGCCACGCGATCTTGGCGGCGGCCTCATCGTGGCTCAGCCCGCCATTGCCGTGAATGTTCGAAATGCAGTTGCGCTCGGCGTCCCTGCAGCCGACCCGTGGCCCATAGGTGATATAGGCGCCAAGGCTGTCGGCCACGGTCAGTCCGGGACGTTCGCCGACCAGAAGCACGACAAGGCGGGCACCGAGCCGTTCGCCGATCTCGTCGCCGATCGCCACCCGTCCCTGTTCCGCCAGCACGATCGGCCCGAGTTGCAGGCCGTCAAGGGCGCGGCAGGTGGCATGGACCACGGGAGCTACCTGAGCGGCGATGGCATCGGCGCTGAGGCCATCGGCGACGACAAGCACCACATCCGGTGCCGCGTTGTCATCGAGTTCCGGCCAGGGTTCCGCCGCCAGCCGCCGCCCGAGATCGGGACGACCGAGATAGGTGGTACGGTCCGCTGCAGCGCTACGCACCCGGAGGGTACGAAGCGGCGCCAGCTCCTCCTCCAGCCGGTCCCAGTCGACAGTGCGGTGCACCGCGTCACGGGCGCGGGCATGGGCGAACTGGAACGCCAGATTGGCCGAGGTTGTCAGGGCCGCACCGGTGCGGCCAAGTCCGATCCGGGCCGGCGTCGCCGCCCGCAAGCGCGCCCAGGGATCCTTGACAAGACCGGTCATGAGGCGGTCTCCAGCAGCCTGACGAGGCCGGAACCGTCGCCGGCCAGTTGGCCCGTGTCAGCAACCACGCCGTTGGCGTCAAGCCAGGCCTCGAACTCGGGTGCGGCGCGCAGGCCGAAGGCATTGCGCAGATAGGCGATGTCGTGAAACGACAGGCTCTGGTAGTTGAGCATGATGTCGTCGGCCCCGGGCACCGCGATCAGGAAATGCGTGCGGGCATCGGCCAGAAGCGTCATCAGCACGTCCATGTCGTTCTGATCGGCCTCGGCATGATTTGTGTAGCAGACGTCCACACCCATCGGCAGGCCGAGCAGTTTGCCGCAGAAATGGTCTTCGAGGCCGGCGCGGATGATCTGCTTGCCGTCGTAAAGATATTCCGGCCCGATGAAGCCGACGACGGTATTGACCAGCAACGGGTCGACGGCCCGGCAGACCGCATAGGAGCGCGCTTCCAGCGTCTGCTGGTCAACGCCATGATGGGCACCTGCCGACAGGGCCGAGCCCTGCCCGGTCTCGAGATACATGACATTGGTGCCAACGGTGCCGCGCTTGAGCGACAGCGCCGCCTCGCGGGCCTCGAACAGCATGTCGAGCGTCAACCCGAAACCGGCATTGGCGCCCTCGGTGCCGGCGACCGACTGAAAGACCAGATCGACGGGCGCGCCCTGTTCGATCAGCGCGATGGTGTTGGTGACATGGGTCAGCACGCAGGATTGCGTCGGAATCTCGCAGCGGCCGCGCAAGGCGTCGAGCATGTCGAGCAGGACGCGCGCGGTCGGGATGTTGTCGGTCGCCGGATTGATGCCGATGACCGCATCGCCGACGCCATAGGTCAGGCCATCGAGGATCGAGGCGGCAATGCCCTCGGCGTCGTCGGCTGGATGATTGGGCTGCAGGCGCGATCCGAGACGCCCGGGCAGGCCCAGCGTGGTGCGAAAGGCACTTCTGACCTCGATCTTCCGGCTCACGGCAATCAGGTCGCGATTGCGCATCAGCTTGCACGCCGCCGCCGCCATTTCCGGGGTGAGGCCCGGCGCGAGATGCGAAAGGGCCTCGGTCGTGGCGGCATCGGACAGGAGCCAGTCGCGGAAATCACCCACCGTCATGTGGGCCACCGGCCTGAAGGCTTGGGCATCGTGCGTATCGATGATCAGCCGCGTGACGTCGTCGTCCTCGTACGGCACCAACGCCTCGTCGAGGAAGTGCCGGAGCGGCAGATCCGCCAACGCCATCTGGGCAGCAACGCGCTCAACGTCGGAGTGTGCGCCGATGCCGGCCAGGACATCGCCCGACCGCGCCGGCGTCGCCGCTGCCATCAGGGCGGCAAGCGTATCAAAACTGTAGGTTTCGCCACCGAGAATGGCGCGAAATGCCGTCATGTGCATACCAGGGCCATGAACAGACCGCGCTCGGGAGAGGACGCGCGCCGTGTTCCAGGCTCATGGTTCCGCATTTCTAGGCAAAAAACAAGATTGCCTTTTTTCTGATCACTTCGATGCCGATGGGTCTTCTTGTCGCTGCCGTGCCTGCGGCAGCCGGCGTCTTGTCATCTGCGGGCGTCTATATCGCCGAAATCGTCGACCTCGACTTCGGCCTCGCCAAGCACACACAGCTTGCCCGATTGCGTCGCAAGCAGCCGGATAATCACGCGATTGGCCACTGTATCCACCGCAGCAACCTTGCCGGACAGCACCAGATCGCCACCGATGAAGACCGGCGCCACGAAGCGGGCGGCGAGTTTCAGGGTCACGACCGCCGGCGGCCAGTCCTCGACCAGCGCCCCGAGCATGGCCATGACCAGCATGCCGGGAACCGGACGCTCGGGAAGTCCGGCACGGCGGGCGCTGTCATGATCGGTGTGGATGGGATTGCCGTCGCCGGAGACCGCGAGATATGCCCTGACCCTATCGAGATCCAGCCGCTCGACACACCGCTCCGGAAGCCGGGTTCCTCTGGAAATGGACTGTGTCATATCGGACTTCCGACCTGCACCAGCGCAATGTCGCCGGCAAGAGTGGCACAGATTATGTCGTCACGTCCGAGGATGCTGGCTTCGACCCGCATCGTGCCGCTGCCATCGGGCGGTGTCAGCTCGAGATCGAGCAGATAGGGCGCATCGACCCGCAACGGCGTGCCGACGGAAACCGTCTGCGCCAGGTGGACAAGCGCATGGTTCTGCCGGTCCGCCCATGCGGCGGCGGCAGTCTTGAGCGCAGTCGAGATATCGATCCGCCCCAGCCAGGTCACCGGAAACGAGATCGGCACGACCTCCGGACTAACACGAGGATCGTCGCCGAGAGCCGCGGTGAAGCGGGCAATGTCCTCGGGACTCGCTCGCACTTCGAAGCGGCCGACACGGATCGCCGCTCCGGAGTCCGGCGTTTCAGCGCCCATCGGGCTTGGTGGCGATCAGCGCGGCGTTGATGCCGCCGAAGGCGAAGCTGTTCGACAGCACCACCGAGAGCGGCCGCGCCAGCGCGGTGTCGGTGGGCAGAAACAGCGGACACTTGGGATCGGGTTCGGCGAAGCCGATCTGCGGCGGAACCACGTCCTCGAGCATGGCCTTGATCGCCACGATGAGTTCGATGCCACCGGAGGCGCCAAGCGTGTGGCCGACAACCGCCTTGGTCGAGGAGACGGGGATGGCATCGATGGCATCCCCGAACACCTGACGCAGAGCCGCCGCTTCATTGGCGTCGTTGAGGACGGTGCCGGTGCCGTGGGCATTGATGTAGTCGATATCGCCAGGTTCGAGGCCGGCGTCGGCAAGTGCGGCACGCATGGCGGCGGCAGCGCCGTCGATGTCGGGCTGCAGGATATCGCGTGCATCGCTCGAGGTGCCATATCCCGCCAGCCAGGCGATCGGCGTTCCACCGCGCGCGGCAAGGCTTTGCTCGGATTCGAGGATGACGACGCCGGCGCCTTCGCCGAGCACGAGACCGTTGCGGTTTTTCGAGAACGGCCGGCAGGCATCGGGACTGAGCACGCGCAGCAGCTCCCAGGCGCGCATGGTGGCGGGCGTGATGCAGGCCTCGCTGCCGCCGACAATGGCGCGGTCGACAATACCCGCCCGCACCAGCTGCAGGCCGACGCCAATCGACTGGCTGGCCGACGAGCAGGCACTGGTCACGGTGAAGCAGGGGCCGGTGATCTTGTGGGTGATGGAAATATGCGAGGTCGCCGAACTCGGCATCAGGCGCGGAATGGACAGCGGATTGACCCGCTTTTCGCCGGAGTAGAAGGCAAAACACCCGTCATCGAGCGTGTTCATGCCGCCGATGCCGGTGCCGATGATGGCCGCGGTGCGCGGTCCGGCGATACTGTCCGGTGTCAACCCCGCCTCGACCAGGGCCTCGTTGACCGCGAGATGGGCGAACTGGGTGAACCGATCGCAACGGCGGATTTCCTGCTCGCTGAGATGGTCGGCCGGATTGAAATTCTCGACGGCTGCGGCAATGCGCACCCTGAGGCTCTCGTCGCGGTGAATGTCGAGCGGTCTGACCTGGCATTCGCCCGCATGCGCGGCATGCCAGAGTGCCCGAACGCCCAGGCCAGCGGCGCTGACGGCCCCCAGACCCGATATGGCGACGCGCGTCACGAGGATTTGGCTTCCGCAGCGGGAGACTTGGCGTCGAGATTGGCGTCGATGGCGGCGATGAGTTCTGCCAGGTTGCGGGCCTCCGACAGGTTTCCGTCCATCGGCAGATAGGCGTCGAGCTTGTCTTCGATGCCCATCAGGATCATCACCACGTCCATCGATTGCAGGCCCAGCGTTTCGAGCGTCGCATCCGGGATCAGCGTGTCTCGGTCGATGCCACCCTCCTCGGCGATGATATCGAGGACCTGCTCGAGCTTTTCAGGATGCTGGAGATCCGGCCACTTTGCTGAATCCGTCGATATGTCTTGGTTGGTCATGGTCGTCTCGCAATTGGCTCGAACACGCCCCGGCAGGCCTGCGGAGCGGCAAAGTGTGACTGGAGTTGGCGCAGCGAAACCGTCAACGATTGTCCTCCGCCCGGCAGACTGCTGAGCGGGAGCAAGCGGCGTGGCGAAAGGGCTCGCCGATCGTCTGGAAAGGAAATGCGTTCACATGCTTGCTCGTGTTTCGAAACCGACACGATTTTGAGCGACATTATGCCCCCGAGTTCACCGATGCAGCTGACACGGGAGATACGCCCAGATGCGTAGACCCGTATGGTGCCCCAATGCGCCACGTCAGCGGCTGCCCGGTTTATCATCAGAATAACTATCGCTACGCTCCCGAAAGCGTCAAGCAGGCGGAATGAACCAAATAGACGCTGCCCGCCGCCGCAGGGATCGCGCCGGACAGCGCGGTCGGCAGGCTCATGAGCGCAGGTCTTGCCCGGCGTCCAACGGCTTGTCGAACAGGCGCAGGGTGCGTTTTCGCTTGAAGCCGTAGCCTTCGAGGATGCGGATGAGGGCGTCGTTGTCCTCGAGAACCCAGCCGGCCTCCAGCCAACCGGTCTGATCCTTGTAGTCGATGAACCGTTCCACGATCTCGTCGACGATGGTCATGGCGATGACGGCACCGCCGATCGAGTGCCTGTATTCCTCGATCACCCCGAGAAGAACGATGTGACCGGTCCGGAATCGGTGGAAGAGGGTTCTGAGGCCCAGCTTGGCCCAGCCGATCGGCGACGGATCCGGTCCGACGTCGCCGGTGATTTCGAACAGGTTGGGGACTGCCATGGCGACGGCGATTGTTTTGCCGTCCTTTTCGACGAAGATGCCGTATTCGGGCTTGATGAAGGGCTTGAGGTCTTTGCTGATGGACTCGATATCGGCTTCCTCAAGCGGGACAAACCCCCAATTGTCCCGCCAGGCATCATTGAAGATCTGGCGCATCATCTCGATTTCGGCTGGAATCTTCTTCATGTCGAACTTGCGCACGACGAGATCGCCAAAACGCTGTCCGGGGCGCTTGCGCTTGCGCAGCTCGCTCACCCGGCTCGGCAGGTCGTCGAGACGCCAGTAATGCATGTCATGCGCCCTGGCGTAGCCACTGGCGAGAATATACTTTTCCAGATAGGTCGGATGCCAGGGCACCATGACCAGCGGCGGCTCGTCGTTCCCGGCGACGAGCAATCCGGGCTCACTGTTCATCGACAACAGGAACGGGCCGATCGCCCGCTCCTTGCCCTGCTGGCGCAACCAGGACTCGGCGGTTGCGATCAGTGTCGACGCCACTTCGGCATCATCGATTGTGTCGAGACAACCGAACAGCCCGGCGTCGTCGTATACGCCTTCCGGCTGAGAGTAATCGATCTGGGCCGAGATGCGGCCGACGGGCTCGCCGTCGTGCCAGGCCAGCCAATACTGGGCGATGCCATGCTTGAAAAAGGCTGCCTTGTCCGGATGGAGCACGCCTTCGCGCTCCATTTTCAGGGGCGGTACATATTCGGGAAACGAGGAATAGAGCCGCGCGGGCAGGCTGATGAATGTCTCGAGCGCCTGGCCCGTATTGGCAGAACTGATTGTTATCGTCATGGCGTCCAATTCTTGACAGGTGCACGATGCGTGCCAGCAGCTGTCATCAGCAGACCGATTGGCGAATTGGACCCGGACCCGAAAGGAAGTGCCGGCCAGCAATCTCGCTGGTGCCGACAACTACGTGGAAGGCGGACGGCCCGTCAAGGAGCGCGCCCACGTCGAAATGTGACGGTCGACCGACTGGCCGATGGACGCACGGTCACGGCGACCGTTTCATCTCCCAATGTCGACGATTGTAGCTCCGGCGGCGCAATAGGATATCATCCTGCAGTTTTTGGGAGCGATCAGATTACCAGTCGCGATTTTTCCCATGCGCCGTCTCATCTGGCGATCACCGGTGCCTCGGGTGGTCTTGGCCAGGCGCTGGCGATGCACTACGCCCGGCCCGGCGGCATGCTCTCACTGTCCGGGCGCGATGCCGGACGGCTGGAACGTGCCGCCGGCATGTGCCGGGAAAACGGCGCCTAGGTTCACACCATTTGCATCGATGTCACCGATGCCGAAGCGATGACGGCATGGCTGCACGATCGCGACACTGCCCTCCCGCTCGACATGATGATCGCCAATGCCGGGATCGGCGGAAAAGCGGCGCTTGCGCCGGTTTCGGGAGAAACCAGCGCGCAGGCGCGCGAGATCCTTGCCACCAACACGCTTGGGGTCATCAACGCGGTAACGCCTGTCCTGCCGTCGATAATCGCCCGGCAACGCGGCCATCTGGTTCTGGTCGGCTCCAACCAGGCACTGATCGGCATGCCGCAATCGCCCGCCTACTGCGCCTCCAAGGCGGCGATCATGGTCTATGGCGACGGGTTGCGGCGGCTGGCAGCTCGAAGCGGCGTGCGCGTCACCAATGTGCTGCCCGGTTTCATCGACACGCCGATGAGCCGTTCGCTCGCCCTGGCGCGGCCCTGGTGCTGGCCGGTCGACAGGGCAGCGCGGCGGATCGCGCGAGACGTCGGCCGCGGTGCCGCAAGGAGCATTTTCCCCTTGCCGCTTCGCCTGGCGATCGGGTTCGGAAACCTGATGCCGACGCCCGTCGCGGATGCCGCCCTGTCGATGCTCGCACGTTCCTTTCCGGTCGGGATCGACACTCCCGACAGCTGAGCTGAAACGCTCGCGGCACCTGCCGCCGAGCGTTGATGCTTGCTCGACGCCCGCTTGCCCTTTAGCCCTAGCGGACCGGGTTCGGCAATCGCTTGGCGCGACGCCATGTGCCGTGACCTTTGCGGCAAGGAGCGTAACGCGTGACTGACCGGTTCGTTCGGTGGTTTGATCTGGTGCTCAGCGCAGACATAGGCGCGGCGCGCAACCGGCACGACAATAGCGGGTTTGGCTGGCTGCTGGTCGCACTGGCGATCGCTCTGTCGCTGCGCGTTGCGATCGCGGCCTTTCTGCCGTCGATCTATGTCGCCGACGAGAAGTTTCAGTACTGGGAACAAGGATTCAGACTGGTCTTCGGCTACGGCATCGTGCCGTGGGAATACGAGGTTGGTCTACGCTCGTGGATCGTTCCCGGGGCGATTGGCGCCGTGATCTGGTTCGTCGACCTGCTGGGTGGTGGACCGGAGGTCTGGAAACTGGCCGTCCAGACGCTGTTGTCCCTCGTATCCCTTTCCATCGTCGCGACGTCGTTTTTCTGGGCGCGGCGTCTCGCCGGAACCAGCGCCGCCGTTCTGGCTGCTTTGGTTGCCGCCACCTGGTTCGAATTCCTGTTCTTTTCGGCACGCCCGCTGACCGAGGTCCCTGCGGCGGCGACGCTTTTTCCTTCGGCCTATATCCTTTGCGCGATACCGGCCCCGTCGCGGCGCATGCTTGTTCTCGGCGGGGTGCTGCTCGGGCTGAGTCTGGTGCTAAGGCTGCACCTGGCGCCAGCGGTGCTGGTGATCGCGGTCGCGAGCCTGCGCCATCTGGATCGGCAATACTGGTTGCCGCCAGCCATTGCCGCGGCGCTGGTGGTGCTGTTTTCGGGCCTGCTCGACTGGGCAACATGGGGTTTTCCGTTCCACACCCTCTGGCAGAATTTCGCCATCAACGTTATTGAGGACAAGGCCTCCCAATACGGCACCAGGCCGATCTACTGGTATCTCCTGTTCTACGCCAATGCTTGGCCGGGGCTGGTTGCCGTCATGTTCGGTCTGCTTGCCGTCGGGTCACGCCGGGCACCGCTCATGCTGGTTGTCCCGCTCGTCATCGTGCTGTCCCATTCCCTGATCGGTCACAAGGAATACCGGTTCGTCTACCCGGCCTTGCCTTTCCTGATGGCGCTGGCAAGCATCGGCTCTGCCGAACTTCTGTCCCGCGTCACCCGGAAACTTTCCACAAAAACAAGGCACTGGAGCTTGGTTGCTCTGGCTTTGGGTTGGCTGATCACCTCGGCTTCGCTTGCTGCGCATGACGGATATCGGCCGAAATTCACCAAGAGGACCGACCAGATCAGGCTGTTCTCCGTCGCAGGCGCCGTTCCCGAGGCCTGCGGCATGGCGATCACCGGACTTCCCTGGTCGAGTACGCCGGGCTATTCCGGGCTTGTGAGGGACATTCCGCTCTATTTCCTCTCCAGGGACGAGGTCTCGACACTGGTGCCGGCGTTCAATCTCTACATGTATCGCCGCTGGCCGAGCGACCGGCACTGGGACGAGCCGGTCCTCCCGACCGGGTTCGAAGAGCTGACCTGCTCCGACGTTTTCTGTCTGGCCAGGCGCGCCGGCGCCTGTCAGGAACAGCCCGACCGGACAATCATCGAAACGATGCGTCGCGAATAGCAACTCGAGCACAGCGAATTATCCCAGCATGAACGAACGTGTCGCCGGAAAACGGCATCATCTGACCGAAGAACAGCTGCTGGCGATATGGGTTCTGGTAATGGCCGTCGCCGCGATCTGGCCCGTGGTTTTCATGGATTATCCCGCCGGGCAGGACACGCCAAATCACCTGGCGCGGGCCTTTATTCTGCTTCACCCCGACGATCCGGTCCTTGCCGCCCATTTCGACATCACCTGGCATGCGGTGCCGGATCTGCTGTGGGACGGCTTTGCCGTGCTCGTCGGCCGTGTGCTGCCGCTGATGGTGACGCTCAAGATCTTCATGATCCTCGGCATCGCCGTCACGGTCCTGGGCCTGGCAATGATCAACCGGCAACTGGCCAGTACATGGACATGGATGCCGCTGATGGGCGTCCCCTTCCTGTTCAACCTCGGCTATTCGAAGGGCTTTCTGAGCTTCAATCTCGCCATCGGTATCGCTCTTGTCGCCATCGCCGTCTGGCAGGCCGGAAGCGAGCGCCACTGGGGCCGGCGTCTTATCTGGGCCGCCCTGTTCTCGACGATCCTGTTCTATTCGCATCTGGTCGCTTGGGGCGTTTACGGCCTGACGTTGCTGGGGCTCAAGCTGTCCGAACTGGTTTCGGCCTGGCGCCGCGATGGACGGGTCGTTCTTCGTCCGTGGATCGTGAACCTTTTGCGCGACGGAACACAGATCGTGCCGGCGATCATCCTGGTCGTGGCCCTGCAGGTGCTGTTCAAGCAAAGTATCGAGCTTGCTGGAAAAATCAGTGCGTTTGACGTGCCGTGGGTACGCTTCATCCAGGCATGGCACGTCATCGATACCGGATGGTACCTGCCATCACTGATCGTGCTCGGCGTTTTTGCACCGTTCCTGTTCTTCCTGCTGCTCGGGCTTAAGGTGCTGCGCTTCGATTTCACCCTCGCCGTTCCGATTGCCCTTCTGGTGTTCGCATTCTTCGCCATGCCGGATGAGATCTATGCAACCCACTATATCGTCTGGCGCCTCGCCCTGGCCGCCACCTTTCTTGCCATCGCCTCGGGCATCCCGACCGTGCCGGTCAGCGCGCCAATTGCCCGGTGGTCGCTGGGTGTCGCCCTGTTGGCCACGCTGACGCTTTCCGGATGGCAGGCCTATTCGATCCACAACGCCGGCACCGAGCGCGCCGATTTCATGGCGCTGATCGACCGGGTGCCGACCGGACAGACGATGTTCGCCATTCACACCGGAATGAACTCCGGCGTCGTCAAATACGACAGGATCGGACTGTACCATTTCGCTGCCGATGCCGTGCGCACCAGGCGCATCATGGTGCAGTCGCTTTTTGCCAACCCTTCACAGCAGCCGATTGTCTACCGCGAGCCGCAGTTCAATTATCCGACCAGCAATACCCTTGTGTTCTTCAGATATCTGCTGAAAGCTCTCGAACAGAACGGCATTTCGCCTTCGGCCTATCTCGCCAATTTCCAGTGGATCGTCATGCATGGACCCGACCCCGCCACTGACAGGACGCTGAATCCGCTCGACGGTTTCACATTGGCCGGTGAGGTCGGGAGTTTCCGCCTCTACTGCCGCATCGGCACCTCCGGCGATGCCGCAATCTGTCCCGACGGCAAAGCGCCCTAGGACGTAGCGCCTAGCGTGGGTGCAGGCGTGCCCGCATCAGGACCACCCCGACCGCCGCGCCGACGACCAGGACCGGAACGGCCCAGGCCGAGATTAGCGCCGGCAGATAGCCATAGGCGCCGAGTTGCGACATGACGCTTGCGGCAAAATACGAGCCGATGCCCCACAGCACCGCACCGATCGACGGGCCGGGTCCCATGCCCGGCAAAAACCCGGAGATGCCGAGGGCTGCTGGCAGCAGGGCCATGCCGAGCAGATAGAGCGTGGCCGCGTATCGGTCCTGCAATGCCGCCCTGTAGGTCGACGGATTCTGTATGCCGCGTTCGGCCGACGCCAGTTGCACCAGATCGGACTGGGGCAGAAGAGGCGGTTGGATATCGATGTCTTCCACCCAAAGCGGATTAAGCGACAGCGTGATGATTTCACTGTCGAAATACTCGACATGCCAGGACCGGCTGTCAGCGGCGGACGGCCCAAAGAATGTCGGGACCTCCCAAACCGAGGCGTTTTCCAGCGACCAGATATCCGCTTCCAGCGGCACGGCACGGGTTGCAGTCCGGATCGATCTCAGGCCGCCTTCCACGTCGAGATCATAGATGACGGCGTCCTTGAGACTGGGCGGATCGGAGAACACCACCTTGCCGCGAATGACGGCGCCCTCGACCGATATCCACTTGTCGCCGGTGGCAGATGGCGCGTTGAATTTCGGACCGTAGTAGCGGTAACCCCCATAGGCTTGGCCTTCGACGGCAGCGGGCCGAAGATAGGCGAGAGCACCAAACTGGATGAGCCCGAGGCACAATCCGACAACCAGCGCCGGCGCCAGCGAACGCAGCGGCGGCTGCCCGGAATTGGCGATCATCAGGCGCTGCCGGCTCACGGCAAGCGAGAACTCCGTCCAGATGACCCCGACCCAGGCGGCAATCGGCAGGATTGCAGGGATATTGTAGCCGGCTCTCAGGACCAGATAGGTGGTGAGCGCGGCGAACCCGGCTGGCGCAGCCGGATCGGACGGCTCGGCGAGCAGGCGGTTGAGGTTGCGCGCCGCGTCGAGCGAGAGCACCACGGCCAGGGTCAGGACGATGAAAAGGAAGACACGCTCGGCGTAGAGCCGTCCGACATAGCGCGTTTCCCGCCCGGACAGCGTCACCCAGATCACGCGGATGCCCCGCAGGAACGGCCCATCCATTTCGGCTGCCATGACGCTCATAGCTGCACGCCGCCATGCTGGATGCAGCCGTTTTCGAAACGCAGCACCAGGGCGATGACGACTGCGCCAAGGACAAGCGTGCCGGTGATCAGGCTGGCGGTCATGCCGAAAAGACCCAGAGGCAGGATCTCGTCGACCAGCCGCGAGCCGAAAAAGCTTCCCGCCAGCACCACGCCCGCCGCCGCCGGCAATGCGATCAGGAAGATGGCCGGACGCGTCTGGGAGACGGCGAGGATGGCCAAGAACGGCGCGATAAAGACGAGCAGGGCCCGGAACACCCTGTCGCCCAGTTCCGATATCACCGCCCTGTCGTTGAGATCGCCATTCAAAAGCTCGATGCTGGTGCGTTCGTCGATGCGGTTGCCCCGCGGCCCGCGCTCGTCGAACTTGAGGTTGGGCAGCTCGATCAGGATCTGGTTCGAAGCGCGTGCGCCGACGGGCGCGACGCTCAGCGGCGCGCAGTCCGGGCAGTCGCCGGCATCGCCGGCTGCCGGGTCCGCTTGCCGTCGGATGTCGAAATCGAAGGCAGCGGCATTGCGCAGCACGACCCCGGCACCGGTCATCGTCGGCGCAGTGAGCCGGTTGCTCTGCGACGCCGTCACCAGCTGATGGCTGCCCTCGCCCCGATCCTGGATGAAGAAGATGTTGTTGGCGACGGTGTTGGTTCGCCCACTTCCGGCAAAAATCGTGAAGCCGTCGTGCTGGTAGAAAGTGCCGGCCCCGAGCGCACCGGATTTGATGGCCTCCAGGCGCACCTCGAACATCGTGCGGCCGGCCTGGTAGCGGGACAGTGGCTCGACAAAGCCGGAAATGAACAGCGACAGCAAAAGGGCGATCGTGCCGACGCCGCCGCCGAACAACAGGATGCGGCCAACACCCTTTCCCATGCCGGCAAAGACCATGAATTCACGCGACTCGCGCCGGCGCAACACGACGAAATAGACGGCGGTCAGAACGGCGACTGGCATGGAGATATAAAGGCTGCTCGGCATGGCCAGCACGGAAAGCGCCAGGACGTTGAGCAGGCTTGCCCCGTTTTCGAGTACGCGCGGCAGGATGCGGTTGATGATCAGGTCGGTGAGATAGATGGCCTCGATCCCGGCAATGAAGGCCAGCGCCAGCACACCGGTGTCACGCAGCAGGCCGATTTCATGTCGGGTGGCGACGGGCTTGAACGAAACCGTTCCCCACACGCGTTGCCAGCCGGTCTGCCTCGGCACGTCCACCAATCCCGGATCTCCCTCGCGCCATCATCCGCGAGCTGTTGCCTGTTCCGATTTGCCATTGGCGGTGCGCCGGCCAATCGCTTCAAGCTCGGACTATAGGCCCGGAGCCCTGCCTGACAAGCATGATCGCCGGCCCCGAGGTCTTGCACACATCCCCGGCGCCGTCCCGGGCGATGCTTGCCCGCCCCGGACTAATTGGCTATGGCAGGCAGGCCTGAACTGAATATCGGTCAACTGATGTGAAGCCCGACGCCGCAACCAGATCTGCGCAGGACCTGTCGGGCATAAACGCGCGCGGACTCTCGAAACAGTTTCAGCGGCGCGAAGTCGTTTCCGGCGTCGGCCTTTCCATCAGGCGCAGCCGCATCGTCGCCCTGCTCGGTCCGAACGGGGCGGGAAAAACGACAATCATGTCGATGATGACGGGCATCATGCGGCCTGACAGCGGCGAGATTTCCATCGACGGCCAGAACGTCACCGATCTGCCGATCCATGCACGCGCCCGTCTCGGACTGAGCTATCTGCCGCAGGAGAATTCCGTCTTCGGCGGGTTGTCGGTCGAAGACAACATCATGCTCTATCTCGAAACGCATGAACCGAGCGGACGCAGGCGCAAGGCGCGCCTCGAGGCCATTCTCGCCGAGTTCGGGCTCGTCGGCATCCGAAAGAACCGCGGTTCCCGCCTGTCCGGCGGCGAAAGGCGGCGCTGCGAAATTGCCCGCGCCCTGTCCATTGATCCCGCCTATATCATGCTCGATGAGCCATTTGCCGGTGTCGACCCACTCGCCATCTCCGAACTCAAGCAGACCATCCTGGGGCTGAAGGAGCGCGGCATTGGCGTCCTGATCAGCGACCACAATGTTCGCGAAACGCTGTCGCTTGTCGATTTCGCCTACATCCTGGTAGGCGGACGCCTGCTTGCTGCCGGGGTGCCCGCTGAGATCAAGGCCGATCCGCAGGTTCGCCAGTTCTATCTCGGCAGCAGCCTTGACAACTAGCGCGTGCGCCCGGCCGGAGATGGGACGCATGATCGAACCGGGTCAATCGCCGCCGATCTCGCCGAACCCGGTGTTGCGGACACGAGCCGAATCGCCGGTCCGGTGCCGGGTTCCTGTGGTCTGCGTCACAAGGCGCCTTCCAAATCCCCGACGGGTTGGTGCAGGCTGCACTCCAATGAATTTGTTCCGTCTGCGGCGTGAAACGCGCCGCAGCATTTGCCTATTTGAGTTGCGATGAAACCGAGCGACAAGCCGGGCCTGCCGACGCATCACGACGCTGTCAGCGATCCGGTTGAAGGCCGAGAGCACGCAGCAGGTGTCGAGGCGCTGGCAAGCGTGTCGATTGTCGTGCCGACCTACCAGGAAGCCGAGAACATCCCGCTGCTGATCGACAGGGTCCGGCAGGTCAGGCAGGAGAGCCTTGCCGACCTCGAACTGATCTTTGTCGACGACAACAGTCGCGACGGCAGCGTTGAAGCCGTCGAACGCCTCGGGCTCGACTGGGTGAAGATCATCGTGCGCACCAGCGAACGCGGGTTGAGCTCGGCCGTGCTCGATGGATTCCGCGTCGCCAGGGGCGAGGTTCTCGTCTGCATGGACTGCGATCTCAGCCATCCCCCCGAAGTCATTCCCAAAATGATCCTGGCCCTCAAATCGGGGCAGCAGCTCGTCATCGGCTCGCGTTATGTTCCCGGAGGGACCACCGACGACGACTGGGGTCTGTTCCGCTGGCTCAACTCCCAGATCGCCACACTGCTGGCGCGCCCGTTCACCAGCGTACGCGATCCGATGTCCGGCTTTTTCGCCATGCGCAAAAGCGATTTCGACAAGGCGCACGATCTCAATCCGGTCGGCTACAAGATCGCGCTGGAACTGATCGTCAAATGCGGGTTCGAGAATGTCGGAGAGGTCCCCATCCGCTTTTCCAACCGCATTCATGGCGAGAGCAAGCTCAGCCTCAAGGAACAGCTTCGCTATATCCAGCACATCCGGCGCCTGTATATCCACGAATTCGGCAACGCCATGCATTTCCTGCAGTTCATGGTGGTCGGCGCCTCGGGCGTGGTGGTGAATTTCGCTATCCTGACCCTGTTGCTCATGGCGAACTTCACTGAGGCGATCAGCCTCGCTGGCGGCATCCTCGTCTCGATGACGTCGAACTTCCTGCTCAACCGCCGCTTTACCTTCAGCTACGCCCGCAACGGCAACTTCTGGATGCAGTTCCTGGGATTTGCCGGGGCCAGCAGCATCGGCATGGCGGTGAATTACGCCGTCGCGCTCTATCTCAACAGCGGCATTCTCAAGGGCGTGCCCTTTGCCATCTACATCGCCGCCCTGTGCGGCATCGCCGCCGGGCTAGTGTTCAATTTTCTCGGCAATCGCTACGTCGTCTTCAAACGTCGCTACGTCAGGAAATAGCCCTGCGCGCCGGTGGCCCCGACGCGAAAGCTGTTTCACGGCAACGCGCGTACGTCCTGATCGGAAAGCCCAAACCCGCGTTCGGTCATCGTGCTTGCGAATACGGCGGCCTCGGACTGCGGAATCCCGTTGAGGCACATGAACGCCGCCGGCGTGGCTCGCACGATCTGCCATGTCCTGGCGAGCTTTTTCTCACCGTGAATGCGGTTGAAGTCGACGAACAGTTCATCCCGGTCTCCGGAGCCGGCAAACAGGCGATACCGGCGCTGTCGCGCCCCGCCCCAGTGGCATTCCGCGGAATAGGCCAGCGTGCTCCACGACAGCTGGTCGGGACCGCGGAAGTGGCGTTGCCGTGCGGTGTGCAGCTGCTCGGCGAAGACCTTTTCGAGGCGCCGCGCCGTTTCGCTGCGATAGACCTGCGTCAGGTGGCACGGGAAGACGATGTTCCGCCACAGGAAACCAGCATCCGAGCGCAGAAGACGGGCGGAATTGGCGATGCCCGAGCTATAGGCATTGGCGCGCGGCAGGAAGTTCGGAGACAGATCGGATGCCAGACGAATGGCAAGCCGTATCCACGCCGGCACGGTGCGCAGGACCAGTCGAAGCCCGCCATCCTCAGCCGGTTCGCAGAACTGGTCGGGCGCGATCGCGCCAAGGTTGAAGAAGTCGTCGTTGTTGTACAGCCAGATGTCGGTCAGGCCCGGAATGCGGTGCAGGAAGGATTCGATGATGGTGCTGGCAAAGACCGGACGATAGGCCTCCGGAACAATGTCGCGATGATCGACAATGCGGACGCGACCCGATGCCATCAGGCTGGCATCGACCGGCGGCTGCTGTCCGTCGGTAACGATATGGATCGTGCGGATCCAGGGCATTGCCTTCAAAACGCTGCGAACGCTGTAGGTGATCTCGCCGACGCCGTGGAACCAGATCGCGCGTTCGGCGGGCACGTCGATCTTGCCCATAAGGGCCTGCCGCGCCGCCTGACGCCGCGCCTGATGGGCCGGATCGGCGCCGTCGACATAGGTCATCACCATGTCGATCTGCGGTTGGGGCACGATCTCGTTCAATCCTTTCCGGCTCGGCAGGCTGGCGCGGGCAGCCGGCAGGGTGTCGGCGCCGCGATCTACCGGCGCGGCGGGTCCTCGGCGGCGAGCACGCGCAGGGTCTTGAACGATTCGGTCACGCACATGGCGACCATCAGGAAGACCATGAGGATCATCAGCGCATCGTAGATGCTCAGATCCACGCCCCAGACGGTAAAATGCGGAATGGGCAGGAAGATGCCGGCGATGGTGCAGATGATGATGACCAGTCGGATTTCCGTCGGCCCCAGGCCGTTGAAGCTGATCCTGAAATCCCCGGTTGCATGGCTGGTGATCATCGACTGGATGACCAGCATGTAGTAGCCGAGAAGCGCCGCCATGCCGACGGTCAGATGGACATAGGGCGACAGGCCGATGCCGATGGCGACAAAGCCCATGGCAAAGGTGTCGGTCATGTGATCGAGAAAGAACCCGTATTTTGGGCGTTCCGCCTTGCGCTGGCGCGCCAGCGTGCCGTCGAGGCTGTCACCGAACCAGTTGAGCACGAGGCCCGCAATGGCCAGCCACAGGAACAGTGTGCCCCTGTCCGACAGCCCGTAGCCGACCAGGCACAGGGCAGCGCCGAGAACGCCGAGCGCGGTGAGCATGTCGGACGTCACCCAGCCCGGCAGCCTTTCGGTCAGCCAGATCAGAACAACACGCTCGCTCCTGGCGGTGATGGACTCCTGAATGCGCTTCATGACGGGCTCACACTATCTGGAAGTACGCTTAATTTCGTCCTCGGTGAGGTAACGCAATGTGACTTCGGTTTCCGCATCGGCTGCAAGCTTGATGCGGACGTCGGAAAAGCTGGGCAGGCCGAAGAAGGTCGGGGCATTGTTCGAAAACCCGAACCCTTCGCTCGGCAGCAAGACCGGCCGATCCAGTTCGCCATTGGCGTTTTCGTCATGGTAGATGGCAAGGCCATAGACCCCCGGTTCGGGAATGAGGAAGCAGATGCGGGTCACCGGCGCCGTCGCCGGCACCCGACGCACATAATGCGACCCCTTGTGCTTGAGGAAACGGCTCGAATCGTCGGGATAGACGGTGATGGTCATCTGCCCGTCGCCGGAACGGACATTCTGGATGGTCACGTAGGCGCGCGCCGTGTCGCTCGACTTGCCAACGCATTCCTGTTCCCCGGCCGTGGCGGGCGTGCCTGTCAGTGCCAGCGCCAGAACCGCTGCCGCTGCGAGAAATCCTGCCCGCGACGCGCGCGCATTGGCCGACGATGACGGGATAGCTGTCGATGGGCTGGGAAAGAACATGCGTCCTCCGGGAACGGTCCGACCTGATACGCCTTGTGCCGAGGCCGCCGATTTCGTGCACCATAGTAAGGCTGGTGCCGGGATGAAAGTGGGCGCATGCACGCAGATGACTGGAGTTGCGGCTTGGCGAGCACGTCGCGTTGACAGGCCCCGACTGGCGGGTGAGTGTGACCGCGAAATCGCGAACGCCAACACTTGAGAAGGCATCCGGGGACAATGCCGACCCGCAACAGTCCTGTTCATTGCCTGGGCGCTGCCGGCACGCTGCATCGCGACGTGCCATGACACTCGCCATGCCCCCGCTCATTCACGTCTTCGTTCGCGCCCCGGGCTCCCGACCTTTCGCCATGGTCATCAGCCTATTCCTCGCGGGGATCTTCGACGTTCTGGGCATGTCGATGATCATCCCGTTCGTGGCGACGATGTCGAGCGAGGGCTCGGGCGCGCCGACCCGGCTCGGTGCGCTCGGCGTGGCCCTGCTCGACCGGTTCAACATCCCGCACGACATGGGACTGATCCTGATGTGCATCGCCGCGGCTCTGACGCTCAAGTCGCTGCTCGTCTACCTGGCGATGCGTGTGGTGTCCTCGTCGGTGGCCGAGGTCGGCTTCAACCTGAGGCGGCGGCTTCTGGATGCCATGATCCGCGCCGATCTCCGCTTCTTCTCGGTTCAGCATCCCGGCCGCATCGCCAACACCTTGGTCAATGACGTTGCCAATGCCGCCAATGCCTATAACCAGTCGGCGCTGGCCGTCGCCGAGATCCTCAAGCTGGCGGCGATCCTGACCATCGCCACGCTGATTTCGGGCTGGCTGCTGCTGGCGGCGCTGCTGGCGGCAGTCGCCACCACCTATGTGCTCGGCCTGATCGTCACGCTGCGCAAGCATGCCAAGCTTGGCCAGTACGAAGTCTCCGATGCCCTGCAGCATCGAACACAGGACATGTTTGCCGGCATCAAGGCGCTCAAGGGCATGGCGCGCGTCGACCCGCCGCGCGCAAAGCTCGAAGCCGCCGTGACGCGCCTGCGCCGCGAAGTACTGCACGCCCAGTCCATGCGCCACACACTCAACGCCGCCCAGGACATCTTCATGGCGCTGGCGCTGTGTGCCGGGCTTTATGTCTGTGTCGCCTGGATCCGCGTCGGTACCGGTGAACTGATCGTACTGGCAACGCTGTTCCTGTTCATGACCAATGCGCTGCGCCTGTTGCAGACGATCCTGCAGAATTTCCGCGAGATGCTGCCAGGTTTTGCCGCCTGCGAGGACATGCTCAGCCAAGCGGATCGCCATGCGGAGCGCGACCGGGGCGGCAGACCGGCCGTGTTCGAGAACGCCCTCACATTCGACAGGGTGCGTTTTTCCTACGGCGACAAACGGGTGCTCGATGACGTCAGTTTCGAGATCCCGGCAGGAGCCATCACCGTGCTCGAAGGTGAATCCGGCGTCGGCAAGACGACAACGATCGACCTCATCATCGGGTTTCACGCACCGGCCTCGGGGCGGATCCTTGTCGATGGCGTGCCCCTGGAAGAGATTGCGACAGACAAGTGGCGCTCCGGCATCGGCTATGTGCCGCAGGAACTGGTTCTGGTCGAAGGCTCGATCTTCGACAACATCACGCTCGGTGACGAAGCCATCACGCGCGAAGCGGTCGCAAAGGCACTCGATCTCGCCGGGCTGGACAGCTTCATCCAGTCGCTTCCCGAAGGCATGCACTCTCCGGTCGGCGTCGTCGGCGCCAAGCTCTCGGGCGGACAGCGCCAGCGGATCTCGCTGGCCCGGGCGCTCGTGTGCAAGCCACGGCTGCTCATTCTCGATGAGGTGACGAGCGCGCTCGATCTCGAAACGGAGAGCCAGATCTGCGCCAGCCTGGCAAAACTCGCACCCTCGATCACCATCATCGCCATCACCCACCGTCCGGCCTGGACGGCCATTGCCGGCCGCATTCTCCATTTCGACGGGCACGGCGTGACGACCCGCGACCCGCAGCAGCGCGCAACCGGCAACAGCACAACGCCGGAGCTCTCGGCATGACAGACGTGACCGCGGCCAGCACCGGAGCATCAAGGCGATTGCGCATCGCCTTTTTCGTCACGAATTTCCCAAAGCTCTCCGAAGTCTTCATCCTCAATCAGGCCCTGGCTCTCATCGAGCGCGGGCACGAGATCGACATCTTCGCCCTGACCAGCCCGGTCGAATCGCATGTGCAGCCCGGCACCGAGCGGCTCGAAGGGCGGGTGCGCACCGCCGGCATGCCGCGCAGTCCGCTCAGGCGGTTCGCCGCCTTGCCGGGACTTCTGTCCCGCAACCGTTTCGGCGAGGCCCTCAAATGTCTCGACCCGCTGCGCGAAGGCGCCGAGGCGATCACCCTGCGCCACCTGTTCCGCCTCGATTCGGTGCGTGCACAAAAGCTCGATTACGACATCGTTCATGCCCAACTCGGCAGCGTCGCGCGCCAGGTTGCGCTGCTCCGGCGGCTCGGCCACATCCGGGCGCCGATCGTCAGTTCGTTTCGTGGCTCCGACCTCAGCCGCTACCTCGCCCATGGCATGCCGGGGGCCTATCGCGAAGTGTTCTCGGTCTCCAGTTTCATCATGCCGGTCGCCGCTCGCTGGGTTGATCCGCTGGCGAGCCTTGGCTGTCCGCGCGACAAGATCCGCCACCTGCCCTCCGGCATCCCGATGGCGCGCATTCCGCTGCGCGAGGAACGCCCACGGGGCGGCGACGACTTCCCGCGCATCGTCTCGGCCTGCCGGCTCGAGCGCTATAAGGGCATCCATCACGGCCTCGACGCCTTCCGGATCGTGCGTGAGCGCCATCCTTCGGCAATCTACGAGATCTTCGGCGACGGACCGGAGCGGCAAAAGCTGATGGCGCAGGCACAAAGACTCGGCATTTCCGACAATGTCCGCTGGCATGGCGCCGTCCATCACGACGAAATTCTCCGGACCTTGCCGCAGTGCGACCTGCACTGGTTCACCACCATCACCCGTTTCGACGGCCGTACCGAGGGTGTGCCCAACATCCTCAAGGAGACCCAGGCGACAGGCCTGCCGGCGGTAGCCTTCGATCATCCCGGCGTCGATGAGGTCCTCCTGCCCGACGAGACAGGTGTTGTCGTGCCCGAAGGCGACGCCGCCGCGCTGGCCGACGCCAGCCTGCGCCTGTTCGCCGACCCGGATCTTGCCCGGCGCATGGGGGCGCTTGCCACGGGACGGGCGCGCGAGATCTACGATCTCGAGCACCTGACCGACCGGCTCGAAGCCATCTATCGCGCCGCCGCCGGCCAGCGGGCGGCCTGATCATGACGGCACCGGTGTACCGGGGGTCTCCGGCGGTCGGGCATCTGGCGCAATGGTTCGTCGCCAGGCCCTGGCGCGCGCTGACGCTGATCCTGGTCTTTGCCCTTTCAATCCGTATCGCAACCTTTGGCGACCCGGCCCTTCACGTCGACGAATCCTTTTACATGCTGGTCGGCGAGATGATGCGGCACGGCGCCGTGCCCTATGTCGATGTCTGGGACCGCAAGCCGTTCGGCCTGTTCGCCCTCTATTTCCTGTTCTCGGTGCTGCACGAAGGCCCGCTCGGCTATCAGGTCGCGGCTTGGCTGTTTGCCGCCGCAACTGCCTTTGTTATCCACCGCATCGCCCTGAGGTTCGCCGGTCCGTTGGGCAGTCTACTGGCGGCCTTCGTTTATCTCGCCGCGCTCGGCGGGCTGATGGGCATGGGTGGGCAGGCGCCGGTGTTCTACAACCTGTTCGTCGCCATCGCCTTCGCCCTCGTCATCGCCAGTATCGAACCGCTCAATCAGGGGCGCCTGCCCGTTGCGCTCTATGTCGCCATGCTCAGCGGTGGAATCGCCCTTACCATCAAGCAGACCAGTGTGTTCGAGCTCGGCTATCTCGGGCTTTTCGCCGTTTTCGCCGCGGCTCGGGCAGGCGTGCCGCTGCGACGCCTGGTTCCGGCAACGCTCGGCTTCATTCTTGTCGGCCTGCTGCCAAGCGCCGGCATCGCGCTGTGGTATGCCCAGGCCGGTCACTGGCAGGCCTTTTATGACGCCATGGTCACCGCCAATCTTGGCCGGCCGGCGCCGGAACTGTGGATCAGCCTCTCGCGGCTGGGCGTAATGATGCTGATCGTCTCCCCGCTTGCTGCACTCGCCGTTGCATCCGGAGTGATCGCGATGCGCCGGTCGGTGCGCCCGCCATTATTCGGTTTCCTGCTTGGCTGGATCGCCGTGGCCTGTGTCGGCATTGCCGTCGTGCCCAACTATTATCTCCATCACGCCTTGCCGCTTGCCGTGCCATTGTCGATCGCCGCTGCCCTTGTGCTCGACCGTCCGCGCCTCGGAAGCGCCAGTGCCTTGATCGTTATTGGTTTTTTCTGCTGGCGTGCCGACGCCTTCGATTTTTCCTGGCACGAGCAGACGCGAAAAGACATGGGTGTTCTGGCACAGGCAATGGCCGAGCACGCGCCCAACGGCACGGCGCTGATCTTCGACGGTCCGCCCTATCTTTACGCCATGTCGGGACTGCGCCCGCTGTCTCCGCTGGTGTTTCCCAGTCACCTCAACAAGACGGCGGAGCGCCGGACCAGCGGTATTGATGCCATTGCCGAACTGCAAGCGGTCCTGGCCGAGGGCCCGGGTGCAATCGTCATCGCATCCGAGCCACGGCGCCGTTCGATCAACCACGAAGCACTGCAACGCGTCCGGGACTATGCCGCCAGCCAGTGCCGACCGGTCGCCGCAGCGCGTATCCGTCAGATCGACCGCGATACGCGCTTTGAAGTGTTCGGCGATTGCGAGCCGGAACCATGATCAAATCGACCTCCACGTCCAACACTTCGGCACGGGTGATCGTCGTGCTCGCTGCCCTGTTCCCGCTTTTCGCCTTCTCCTATATGGCGCTTGTCGGCACTGCGCCCGAGCAGGTGCTCAACAGCGATCTCGTCCAGCCCTACCTGATCGTGCGGGACTTTCTCGCCGATCCCAGTTCGATCGCCTCCTGGCACCTGTCGCCGGCAATCTATGTCTTTCCCGACTATCTGATCGCGCTCGTCGTCAGCCTGCTGCATGTCGGCCCTGTGTTCTCGATGCTCGTCAACGGCGCCATTCTGGGCGTCTTTCTGAGCCTTTCTGGCGGCTTTCTGCTGCATGCCGCAGGCTTTCCCGATCTGGCCCGCGCCATCCTGATCACCGCCCTCGCCATGTTCGCCGCCGTGCTGCTGGGGTTGGCCCTGCCTGGCGATCTCGCCACCGACATGCAGATCTGGATGCTGAGCACCTTCATTCACAGCGGTTCCCTGTTGTGCGGCGTGACCCTGATCGGGCTTTGGACCAATGCCGAGATCACCACGCCCCGGCATGGGCGCCTTTACCCTGTCACCCTGGTGCTGGCCGGACTGGCGAGCTATTCCGACCTTTCGGTCCTTGTCTATTTCGTCGTGCCCCTGGCCATTGCCACCGGCATCGCCTGGTTGGTTACGCCCTCGTTCCGGCTGTTCTGGCGCACATGGCTGCTCATCGCCGTCGCCGTCGCCGGCTACGGCGTCGACCGCTTGACGCGCGGCCGTATCGGCCCCGGCGGCAATTTCGCCATCCCCGAGAATGTCGCCAACTGGATGGACATCCTCACTCCGCATCTTGCCGGCAATCCGCTGCTCGTCATCTTCCTGCTCTTCGCTCCGCTGATGCTGGCAAGAGCACTGTTTCTTGTCATTGCCGCTTGGCGGCGCCGCGCCCTGGCCCCGTCCGAATTCATCGAGATTACCCTCGCCGGCGTTCAGGCCGTGGCGATCCTGGTGCCGGCGCTGTTCGGGGTGTTCAGCAATATCTGGCACTTGCGCTATTCGCTTCCCATCGCCTTTCTGCCGCTTGTGTGGCTGCTGGTGATCGCCCGGACCTGGCTGGCGCGGCCCGTGTCGTTTCCTCATGCCGGCGCCGTGCGTCTTGCCGCCTGGGCCGGAGCCTGCGGCGTGTCGGCCCTGGCCGGGTTTGCCGCCCTGCCCATCCTCACCGCCGAGCCGCCGGTCACCGCCTGCATGCAAAGGCTCGGCATCGACACCGCCTATGCCTGGTACTGGGACGCGAAAGCCCCGGTATTCCTGTCGGATTATTCCATCGCCATGATCCAGATCGAGCCCGACGGCCGCTACTCTGACTGGAACACCAATGATCGCTGGCTGACCGAAAGCGTGGTCGATGGCAGCCCCGTCGCCGCCAGGGCGATCGACATGCAGGGACTGGACGCGAATTCCGTCGAGCAGATCTACGGATCTCCATCACGGATCGAAACCTGCGGCGAGGTCACCTTCTGGCTCTACGACCGGGACCTGCCGATCCCGCCGCGCTGAGCGTTCTGCATGCGATCTCGCCTCGGGGGGATCGACGTTGCCTCAACGTTAATCTAGATTTGCGTTATGGCGGTTCGCCGCCGCGCGACGTTGCGCACGCCCAGCACGCGCCAGTTCGGTGCCGAATCGATCTCGTGTGCCCCCGGACCGGGCCGTGCGGGTCCCACACCGCGCAGAACAGCTAGAGGAGACCGCAACCCATCCGTTGCGGCAGCGATTTGATGTCGAATACAACCAGCATGGCCGGCGATACGCCGCACAAGCGTACCTTCCGGCGAACCGGCGCCATTGACCAGCAGCAGGGGCTGAGCGCGCTCAAGCGCCTCACCCGGCTCGCGTTCACCTACAAGTGGCGGGCAAGCCTGTCGATTGCCGCAACGATCCTGGCGGTGTCGATGCAATTGTCGATCCCGATGATCCTCGGGCGCGCCGTCGATCTCACCCAGCAGGTGAGCAGCATCGAGGCCGATGCCGGTCCGCTGGTCGTCGTAGCGCTTATGCTGCTCGGCGCCTCGGTGCTGCGCGGCCTGTTCACGCTGGTGCAGAACTACACGGCGGAATCGGTCGGCCACGCCATGGCGCAGGACCTGCGCAAGTCGGTCTACGACAAGATCCAGCGCCTTCCCTACACCTTCCATGACCGCACCCATTCGGGCGACCTGATCACCGTCGGCATGCTCGATCTCGAAGGCGTGCGCATGTATTTTTCGACGGCGCTGGTGCGCACGATCCTGCTGGCGTTGCTGATCGGGCTCGGCGCTTTCCTGCTGCTGTCGACGGATATCGTGCTCGGACTTCTCGCCCTGAGCTTCGTGCCCTTTGCCGCCTGGCGCTCGTCCGTGATGCAGCTGACGCTGAGGAAGACCTGGCTGATCCTGCAGGAAAAGCTCGGCGAACTCAGTCAGGTAATGGAGGAGAACCTCGCCGGCATCCGCGTCGTCCGCGCCTTCGCCGCCTGGGACCACGAGATGGGCAAGTTCGACGAAAAGTCGAAAGCCGCACTCGACATGAGTTTCGAGCGCATCGATGTCCGGGTCAAATCCACCTCGGCGATGAACCTGGCCTTTTTCGCTGCCATGGCCCTGGTGCTGATGGTCGGCGGCTGGCGCGTGGCTGCCGAGGAAATGACCGTCGGCATGCTCGCGACGTTCCTGACTTTCATGACCATCCTGCAGATGCCGGTCCGCCAGCTCGGGCTGATGGTCAACGCCTATGCCCGCGCCTCGACCTGCGGCGCGCGGCTGTTCCTCTTGCTCGACATGCCGGTCGAGATCGCCGACAGGCCCGGCGCCAGAGACCTCGAGATCACCGAAGGCACGCTCAGGCTCGAAAACGTCGGCTTCGCCTATGACGGCTCGGGCGGACGCAAGGCCATTTCGGGCATCAGCTTCGAGGCGCGGCGCGGCGAGACCATCGGCATCGTCGGCCCGCCCGGTTCGGGCAAGACGACGCTCGTCCATCTTATCCCGCGCTTCTACGACGTGGCAGAAGGCGCCATCTCGATCGATGGCCAGGACATCCGCGATGTCACCCTGGCCTCGGTGCGACGGGCCGTGGCCGTTGTCCAGCAGGACAGCTATCTGTTCACCACTACCATCGAGAACAACATCGCCTATGCCGCGCCCTATTCCGAGGACCGCCGCATCCGTCGCGTCAGCGAATCGGCGCAATTGCACGATTATGTCCTCGGCCTGCCGAACCAGTACGGCACCGTCGTCGGTGAGCGCGGCGTCTCGCTTTCGGGCGGACAACGCCAGCGCCTGACCATCGCCCGCACGCTGATGACCGACCCGGCAGTGCTGATCTTCGATGATTCGACCGCCGCCATCGATGCCGGAACCGAGAGCCGTATCCGCGCCGCGATGAAGAACTACGCCAAGGGCAGGGTGACCCTGATCATCGCCCATCGCCTGGCCAGCCTCATGCACGCCGACAGGATCCTGTTCGTCGAGGACGGGCGGATCATCGAACAGGGCTCGCATGATGAGCTTCTGGCGCTGGCTGGGCGCTACAAGGCTCTCCACGATCTGCAAATGCGTCCCGAAACCGACGTGCTCGACGAGATGGGAGAGGATCAATGACCTATACGCAAACCGGCGAACCTCATGATCCTGATGCCGACGGACGGGCACGTCTCAAGGCAGTGGTCGGCTCGACCCGTATCGAGGAGGAAATCTTCGGCCGCGCCTTCGACGGCAAGGTGGTCTCGCGCATCTGGCAGTTCGTCATGCCCTACAGGCAAAAGGTCGTCATCGCCGTCATTGCGGTGCTGTGCTTCACCGGTGCGCAGCTGGTCATCCCGCTGCTTATCCGTTACGCCATCGATCACGGCATGGCGCCCGGCGCGCCGAAAAGCACTCTTTTCGGCATCATGGCACTGTTCGCGCTGGCCATCGCCATCAATTACATCGCTTCGCGCATCCAGGAAGGCGTGACCGGCCACATGGCCGAGAATGTCCTGTTCGACATCAGGCGCAAGATGTTCGCCCATCTCCAGCGCGTGTCGCTGTCCTTCATGGACAAGACCGAGGTCGGGCGGCTGATGTCGCGCCTGCAGGGCGACGTCAATTCCATGCAGGAATTCCTCGAGACCTCGATCATGTCGGTCGGCGACATTGCGCTTCTGATCGGCATTGTCGGCGTCATGCTGTGGCTCGACTGGCAGCTGGCGGTGATGGTGCTCATCGCCTTGCCGGTGCTGTTCGTCGTCCGCTTGTTCTGGCTCAAGCCGGCGCGCGAGGCCTTTATGGCGGCGCATCAGGCCAATTCGGTGACCAATGGCGCCCTGGCCGAAGCGATCAACGGCGTCAGGGCGGTGCAGGCCATGGACCGGGCCGGACTCAACGACGAACTCTACGGCAAACTGGTCGCCGACAACTATCAGGCTCAGCTCAGGGCCTCGCGCCTGGCGCAGATCATGATCCCGATCGTCGACAGCCTGACCGGCATCTCCATGGCCATCGTCGTCGTTGCCGGCGGGCTGATGGTCGTTGGCGGCAGCATCGAGGTCGGCGTGATGGTGGCGTTCCTGTTCTACATCCAGCGCTTCTTCGACCCGATCCGCTCGCTGACCATGCAGTATTCGGTCATGCAGCGCGCCATGGCTTCCGGACACCGGCTGACCGAGGTTCTCGACGTCGAGGTCTCCGTCAAGGATGCCGAGGACGCCACCCCGCTCGGTCGGGACGACGACGGTTCGGTCGAATTCCGCGATGTCACCTTCGGCTACAATCCCGATCAGCCGGTGCTCAGAAATGTGAACTTCAAGGTCAAGTCGGGGGAAACGGTGGCCCTGGTCGGTCCGACCGGGTCCGGCAAATCGAGCGCCATGTCGCTGATCCATCGCTTCTACGACGTCCAGCAGGGCGCCGTTTTCGTCGGCGGCAAGGACGTGCGCTCGGTGACCCAGGAAAGCCTCGGGCGCCATATCGCCATGGTGCTGCAGGAGCCCTATCTGTTCACCGGCACGGTGACCGAAAACATCCGCTACGCCACGAAGGACGCCAGCGACGAGACGGTGGTCGACGCGGCCAGGGCGGTCGGCGCCCATGATTTCATCATGGCCCTGCCCAAGGGCTACGACACCATGCTCGAAGAGCGGGGCGGCAATCTGAGCCTTGGCCAGCGCCAGCTCATCAGTTTCGCCCGCGCCCTTGTCGTCGATGCGGAAATCCTTGTTCTCGACGAAGCCACCGCCAGCATCGACAGCTATTCAGAGATGCTGATCCAGAAGGCCCTGCAGCGTCTGCTCCAAGGCCGCACGGGCCTGGTCATCGCCCACCGCCTGGCGACCATCCGCAATGCCGACCGCATTGTCGTCTTGCAGCAGGGCCAGAAGATCGAGGAAGGCAGCCACGATGAGCTGATGAAGACCAAGGGCCTATACTCCAAGCTCTACACACTCAACTACGCCAGCTTCGACGACCTGCCGGACACTTTGTCCGAGGAGGAAAAGGGCCGCGCCACCTGAGCGCTGCTGCCGGCAAACAGGGGCCGACGCACCCGTCAGGGTGCGCCGGCGTTGATTCCAGCGCTTTTTGACGCCTGATCCCGCCTCAGCCGACGGTTTCGTTGGGCAGGGCCGGTGGCGGCGGCGGCGTTGCCCGTCCCGTGGTCGTCGGCGATACCGAGCCGGTGGTCGGCGGTGGCATCTGCTGGGTCGCCGCCGGGGGCTGGCTGGTTTGCGGCGGCGTCTGTTTGGGCAGCGAGACCGGGATGGTCTTGACCAGCGCGGCGGCGTTGCGTGTCTCCGGCGGCAGCGGATCGGCGGCACTGGCCGGCAGGTCGTCGCCGTATTTTTCCGTGAGATAGTCCTCGATCAGCACCCGGCCGGCGAGCTTGTCGGCAAAGTGCCAGATGCCGACATGGGCACCTTCGACGACCAGCGCGTGGACAGCCTTGTCGATGGCCTGTTCGACAGCGATCTGGCGCGGCTCGTTGGTGGTCACCCCGCCTTCGATCTCGAGAATACGGTCGAGCGCCACATAGCGGAAGACATTGCCCTGCAGGCCGACCGAGGCGATGGGCTTTTGCACGGTGATCGACAGCAGCACTTCGCTGGTCTTGGAGGAAACGGCCCGCAAGCTGACCGTGACCGTATCCTGCTGCCACTTGGTATTGCCGCCGATGCCGAGATATTGCGCCCCCAACCCGCCGGTCTTGACGTAGGTGTCATAGCCGGTGATGCCGCCCTCGATGATGATCGAGGCATGACGCAGCGGCGGCAGCGCCGCCGGGGAGATCTGCTCTTCGCCGCGATAGAGCCGGCGCATCTCGGTGACGATCTGGCGTTCCTTGAGCGTGTCGTCGAGGCGCTGGCGGTCAAGCACGGTGAACCAGCGCCGCTCGCCGGCGTTCTGCAGCGAACTGATTAGCAGCGCCGCGCCGCCCTGGGTCACGGCGCGCGACAGGGTCTGACCGCCTGTCGAGGTCTCGTTGTACTGGCCGGTCATGTCGGGAAAATCATAGACGGCGACCGAAATCCGGGACGGCGGTGGCGGCAGTGCCCTCAGCGCCGCGCTCGAGGCATTGATCGGCTGCAGGCGCGGCGGCGCCACCAGCGCGCTCGGGATCGTCGCCGAACAGGCGCTCAATCCGATGGCGGCGGCAAGCACCACCAGCACGCGCCACTTCAGCCTCCGGCCGCCCCCTTGAGAAGGATGTTCCATTCCGCTCTACGCGCCCCCTTGGCAAGTCCACTCACAGGCAAGCCCGGTCCTTGCGAACCGGATCAATTCACCACCAGCAGCGGCACCTCGATCACCGTCGATCCGGTCGTGTCGTCGATCTGCAGACGGATGGAATCGAGCGTTCTGTCGAAGGTGACGGTGGTGTCTCCGAAGGTCACCGTGCCGTGGTCCTGGGGATTGGTGCCGAAGATCGCATCGGTCACCTGGCTGGCGAGCGCCGACAGCAGCCGGCCCTGGAGCTGGCTGACGAAAAGCTGGGCGCTGGTCGTGCCTGTCGTGGTGCCGGTGCCGCTGGTCGTGCTCGAACCGCTCGAAGCATTGGCATCGGATGCCGTCGCCGAACGCTGGGCGCTGGCCAGGCCGAGCAGATGCGAGGAGTTGAGCGGATTGCCTCCGAACGAGGGATTGGCCGGTGCGTAGATCAGCTGTCCCGCCGAAGCGCAAGGGATCAGCATCCCGATCGAGGCGGTCAACAGCAACAAGGCAACAAAATGCTTCATATTTCCCTCTTGTTCCAGATCGCGACTTCCGGACGACATGCGGTCAGTGGCCCAAAACCCGACGCACCCCTGGATTGCCTGCCGGAAACTGCCGAGGAAACTCGGATTAAAACCAATATCAGTCCATATTATTGTTGGTACATGCCAGAAGCATGTAGATGACACGCATCATTGCCCGCCTTTATCAATATACAACAGACAATATACTTAGTTTCAAACGTCGCTTTATGTGACGCCGCCCCAAAGCTTAACCGTTCCTTAACACGGGGCCTCCTGGCGTCATATTGGGACGAAGCCTTCATGGCTATAAGTATTACTACTTGTGTGCGGCAAGGCCGCAATATATCCGCGGCATCGTGGCACAAGTGCCGCACATTTCGTGGAAAATGGCGCTACTGATAGTATATTATACTTATGATGTGAGTAGTTTAACACTTTACTAACCGATACTTGGCTGTTACCAGAGCCCAAACAAGCTCGCGATTTCGTTGATTCTGGAGAATTTGTTCATACCGACATACCGACACGGATGCACCAATGACCAGGGCGGGTTTTCGGCGCGATTCGGGACATATGTATTTTTACTAGTTTTTCGTTGTGTATTACTTCCCGACGACCACTGACCCCGCAGGAACGACACACAAGCGTCTGGCACCGAATCGAGCACCGCGTGTCGGTGTTTGTTCGGTCAAGACAGTATATTTTTGCTGGCAGGTAGTTGATTTGCCTGTCACTCGGGGATGCAAACACACATGACAGACTATTCGCACGTCTTCTTCGACTTTTTATTCTCTCAACGACATGTCTGATGTTTCCCGCAGTTGCGGTTTCAAGGTCGGCGGACGGGCGCAGCATTGCCCCTGCCTTGTGCCGGCACAGGCCACGAACACGAACTCCGTTCCGGCACGTCCGCACAACAGCAACCGTGCCTTTCTCCATGCCCTGCAAGGACAAAACCCATGATCTCCAGAAAAACACTTGCGCTGGCCGCCAGCTCGGCGCTGGCCATCCTCGCCGCCGCCGGCGGCGCCTTGGGTGACAGCAACCGGGCAACTGTCGACCAGAGCGGCGATGCCAACTTCGCCTACGTCAACCAGCGTGGCGTCGACAACCGCTCAACCGTCACCCAGACCGGGGACGGCAACAGGATTGGATCGTCCTACAGTCCCGGCAAATGGGATGCCTACCAGAGTGGCAACAACAACAAGCTGACCATCACCCAGTTGGGCAATGGCAACATCATCGGCTACGAGACCAGCATCAGCTATTCCGCCAGCGGCTATAACGGCGCCAATTTCAGCAATGGCTACGCCCTTTACGAGCCGATCCCCGACTACAAGAAGACCATCGCGTCGACGGCCGGCTACCGCTCGCTGCGCAATATCGGCGTCGACCAGATCGGCGATTACAACGAGCTTACCCTAACCCAGGTCGAAGGATCAGCCTCCTCCAACGGCAACAAGATCGGCACGCTCAAGCAAGTGGCCGCGGTTGGCGCCACGAACAAGACCAACATCCTCAAGATCGTGCAGGACAATGGCGACGGCAGCCCGGGCAGCGCCACGCCCTATCCAGCAAGCACGCAATATCTCGATGACGCCTATAACTACATTGGCGACATCCATCAGGAAAACACCGGGACCGGCGCGCCGGGCGATCGCAACACCATCACCATCGGCCAACACACCAATCACCGATACGGCTACGGTCAGTCCAACCGCGCCGATATCCTGACGCAGATCGGCACCGGCAGCGCGCTGGTCATCTCGCAGATCGGCTTGCGCAACATCGTCACCTACGTCACCCAGACCGGCATCGGCGGCGGCGCCGGTTCCGACAATTCCGTCACCATCAGCCAGACCGGCGGCGACCAGAACTGGGTCGGCAACGCCAGCCAGCAGGGAACACAGAACACCGTCATCATTGCCCAGACCGGCATGAGCAACGAAATCGAGACGCTGGCGCAGACCGGAACGCGCAACCGCGCCGAGATCACCCAGAACGGTGTCGGCAACCAGTTGGTCTCACTGATCCAGAACAACGATGGCACCGGCACGTCGCTGGGCAATCGCGCCATTCTCGATTTTGGCGGCGATGACAACGGCGTTGGCGATTTCACCGGCGCGGCCCTGTCCGTGGCACTCGACGTCGCCACGGTCAGCCAGATCGGCGACAACAACCTGTTGACCTACGAGGTCACCTCCGACGGCAACCTGTTCGCCTTCAGCCAAGACGGCAGTGGCAACACCATTACCGGCTCGACCTCTGGCGGCGATGTCAATCAGGTCGCCATCAAGCAGGTCGGCAATGCGAACGGCGCCCATTTCACCCAGATCGGCGGCGGCAACAACCTAGCAATTGTTCAGTAAAGCCCCGGTCGGGTTCCGCGTACCGGTCCCGGCCAAGTCCATCAGAACGGCCGGTGCGACCGGCATGACTTTCAGGGAGATAATTGATGAAACTCAAAACATTGCTGATATCGAGCACGGCCGTTGCGCTGCTCGCCGCCTCCGGCGTCGCCCTGGCGGCCGGCGACAACAACATCTCGAACCTTACCCAGAACGGTGCGAACAACAGCGCTGCCATCACCCAGGACGGCGATGACAACAAGGTCAACAACGCCACCCAGACCGATGACCGCAATATCCTGACGATCCTTCAGGATTCCGATCAGGATTCAGTTGCCAATCTGGGCAACACGGTCGGAACCGTCACCCAAACCGGCAGGCCTGGTGCAAGCGGCACCTCAAATAGTCTCGACATCTCTCAGGACAGCACGTCTGCTTCCGGTGCAGGCAACACGATCACCACAGTGATCCAGAGCAAGACAGCTGCCGGCACCGGCAACCAGATGAGCATCACCCAGAGCGGTGATGGCAATACCGTCAACTGGGCCAAGCAGTACGGCCTCGCCAACATCGCTACGATCGTGCAGGACGGCACCGACAATACCGCCAGGGTCAGTATGGGAACAAACACTGTCGATGTCACCGGCAACACCCTGGACCTGCTCGAACAAACCGGTTCCGGTCAAACGGCCTATGTGTCGATTACCGGCAACAATAATGGCGGCGGTTTGCTCAACGACACCTTTGTCTCGCTTTTGCCCAACGTGCCGGCCAGCCAGATTATTCAGGGCGACGCTGACAACTACGTCAATCTGCAGATCGCCGGCAGTAACAACCAGTTCGGCATCACGCAGGGGACACCCCTTGGCGGCGGCACTGACAACACCGTTGGTGCCATCGTCATCAACGGCTCAAACAACCAGCTGGCGATTGAACAGCACAACAGCGACAACCTGCTCGGTTTGGCGGCAATCAACGGCAACGACAACGACATCGCCGTTGCGCAGGATGGCGGCACCCAGGTCGCGCACGTCGACGTTGCCGGCAACTACAACCACGCTCTCGTGCAGCAGTTCAACGGATCCTACGTCAACAACAACTCTGCGACACTCAACATTGACGGATCCGGCAACTACTCACTTATTGGTCAGGTGCAAGGTCACAACAACAAGGCCACTGTCGATACGACCGGCAACGGTAACTACACCGGCGCCATCCAGACCGGTGACGACAGCAAGGCCACCATCAACGTGATCGGCAACAACAATGGCGTGTTCGGGGTTCAGGTCGCAACCGGCTCCGACAACGTCATCACCGCCAGTGTCAACGGCAACAACAACAATCTGCCTGCCGATCCGCTGACAAAGTTCGGCAACAACGCCGCCAAGGCGCTGGCAGAAAGCGCAGATTCGATGTCCGGCCTGCTCGGTCCGCTCGCCGATGAAATTGAGGACGAATTTGATCTGACTCTCGGCAACGGACTTCAGCCCGGCGCGCTGATCCAGGTTGGTGAAGCCAACACGCTGAACCTGAAGGTCGGTAATTTGACCGTCTCCAACGACAATCTGTTCGCCACAGTTCAGAGCGGCGACAACAACAAGATCACCGGCAGGATCAATGGCGACAGCAACCAGGTTGCCGTCCTTCAAGATGGCAATTCCAACTCTGCTACTTTCACCCAGAACGGCAGCAATAACGTCGCGGCCATCAGCCAGTAGACACTTTTCGCAGGCCCGGTGCGCCGGGCCTGCTTCCTTTCCCTCATGATGGCTCGGCCCGTCTGCCGCTCTCGGGCGCTGCGGGCCGGACATCGGCCGCCACGGCGGTCAGTGACTTGGGACAATCATGATGTCTGTCGGCGTTTTTTCGCGGATGCTCTTGCTGGCTGCTGCCTTGCTGGCCAGTACCTCGCTGGCGCAAGGCGCCAACAACTATGCCCACGCCTCGCAGTCAGGCATCGGCAATGCCGCGACGATCACCCAGGGGCCGGGCAGTGAGAACGAGATCGGCTCGGCAGTGCTGGCGGCGCGCCAGAATGGCAATGAGAACGTGCTCACCCTGACCCAGAGCGGCGATGACAACGACATCGGCACCTCCGGCTCGGGCCTCGAACAGATTTCCTATCGAAACACAGCGTCGATCCTGCAAAGCTCGAACGGCAATGGTGTGCGCCAGCTCACCCAGACCGGCAACGGCGCGGGCTTTGGCCCCGCCACGTTCCGGCGCAATGTGCTGGCGATCGAGCAGAAGGACGGCGACGCCAATGTCGTCAGCGCCGTCGCCCAGACCCACAATCATCATGCCTTCGGCGCCGCCAACACGGCGACACTGATCCAGTCCGGCACCGGCAATGTCATCGGCACGGCCAGCGGGACGGCGCCGGGCCTGATCCAGTCAGGCGACGGCCAGTCGGCAGTGGTGACCCAGACCGGAACCTCGAACCGCATCGCGCTTGTTCGCCAGTCCGGCGCGCGCAACACCATGACGGTCAGCCTCAATGGCGATGGCAACGGCACCTCCGGTTTCGCTGCGACAGGCGACATTTCCGGCGCCTGGGGCGGACTTGCCCAGGGCACTATTGTCCAGGACAACGACCATTTCGGCGCCTACCTGTTCGACGGCAACACGTTGTCTCTCGATATTTCCGGCACCGACAACAGCTACGCCATCGCCCAGTTCGGCAGCGCCAACACCGTGCTGGCCGGCGTCACCGGCAGCGCCAACCAGATCGGCATCCTCCAGGGCGGCGGCGGCAACGATGCCAATCTGACGCTCACCGGCGCGCGCAATCTGGTTTTTCTCGAACAGGGCGCATTCGGGCTCGGGCTCGGCAATCTCGTCAATGTGCTGGCGAGCGGTGACGACAATCATGTCGGTATCCGCCAGATCGGCGTCGGCAATGCCCTCGAGCTGTCGATCACCTCCGGCAATGGCAATACCGTCAACACCCGCCAGTCCGGCCCGTTCGGCCTCAACAGCGCCGGCATTGCCATTTCGGGCGACGACAACCGCCTGACGCTCGACCAGAGCGGCGGCAATACGCTGAACGTCGACATCTTCGGCGACGACAACAATGGCGCCGGTGCCGGCAGCTTCGACGGCGCGGCGCTCACCGCAGCAAGTGCGTTGACGCCCGGCACCGCCATCCAGAGCGGCTGGGGCAACGACATTGCGCTGAGCGTCGGAGCGACCGGTGCACCGGCAAACGGCAATCTGTTCGCCTTCTCGCAATCGGGCAACGGCAACAGCATCGACGGCATGATCCTGGGCAGCGCCAACCAGGTCGCCATCGTCCAGGCCGGCAACAACAACCACGCAAGCTTCACCCAGAACGGGACCGGCAACAGCATCGGGGTGAACCAGTAGATGTCGGGCACTGGCGCAAATCCCGCTGGCCTGCAGCGCGCGGCAGGGCCTGCCGCTGTGTTGCTGGCGCTGGTCCTTGCCGGTACCGATGCCGTGACGGCGCAGGACAACACCAACGAGGTCTGGCTCGGCCAGGTCGGCGGGCTCAACACGCTGTCGATCCTGCAGCAGGGACGCGGCAATGCGGCCGGCGCCGACGATGTTTCGCTGCTTCTGAGACAGGATGGGGCGGAGAACAGCCTCACGCTCACCCAGTCCGGCTACAACAACGCGCTTGGCACCGTGTTCGCCGCCGTTTCGGGCCACACGCGCGGCGTTGCCCAGACCGGCAGCCGCAATGTGATGATCATCGAGCAGCGCAATCGTGACATCGGCGGTGAGAACCTGATCGGGGCCATCCGGCAGATCAGCGCTTCCGCCCTGCCGGCCGCTTCGGGTGCCATCAACATGCTGACCATCACCCAGACCGACGAGGGCGGCGGCGACGGCATTGCCGGCCATTTCGCCGGCCGCATTGTGCAGAGTGCCACCACGGTTGGCGGCCAAGCCAACCAGGCCGCATTGTTCCAGAGCGCTGGCGGTGCGGACGCCGGCAACATCTTTGCCAATCTCGGCCAGATCGGTGGCGGCAACGGTTTTACCGCCACGCAGACCGGCACGCGCAACCGCATCGGCGAGCTGCCGCCTTCCGACGGCAATTCGCCGACCGGCGGCGTCTTCCAGTACGGTACGGCAAATGCCGTCGCCCTCGCCCAGACCGGCGAGCGCAACACCATCGAATATGTCGAGCAGTTCGGCCGCGCCAACGCTCTGGCGTTCTCGGTCGACGGCAATCGCAATGTCGCGGCGCTGGTCTATCAGAACAACCAGAGCTGGGGTGCCTTCGCCATCGGCAACACGATTTCGGCGGCCGTGTCGGGCAGCGACAATGGCGGCGGCGGCTCGGGCTGGGTCGGCGAGCTGGTGGCGGCAGCGAGCCTGTCGATGCCGGGGATCGCCCAGGGCGTCCTCAGCCAGATCGGCGACGCCAACGGCATCGACCTGACCATCATCCAGGGCCTCGATTCGCGCTTCGGCATCTCCCAGGTCGGCACCGGCAATCAGGCGCTGGTCTCGTTTGCCGCCGACGTTGCCGGCGCCAATGCCACCGGCAACGAAAGCGCCCTGTTTCAAGCCGGCGACGACAATGACCTCGCCCATACCGTCAGCGGCAGCAATTCCAGCGCCGCCATCCGCATCGAGGGCAGCCGCAATCGTTTGCGCCTGACCCAGGTCGGCAGTTTCAACCTCACCGAGGCCGCGTTGTCCGGCGATGACAACAATGCGCCGGGCCTTATGTTGTCCGGCAGCGCCGGCACGCTCGCGGCAACGCTTGATAGCGGCCTCGGCGCCGGCGACATCCGCCAGACCGGCACCGGCATCGCCGTGCGCGACCGGAACAGCATCGCCGTCGCGCTCACCGGCAGCGGCAACGGCTTTGCCTTCCTGCAGGACGGACGGCAGAACGCCGTCACAGGCACGATGGACGGCAGCCTCAATTCCCTCGTCGTGGCGCAGCGGCAGACGGGCAATATCGCCGTCATCGCCCAATCGGGAGTGTCCAACTCCATGGCAATGCATCAGTTCTAGGATCGAGCGGTGACTTTACGCTCACTACGTAAGGATATCTACTAATACTGCCATAACCGAAAATGTACTATCCCGGCATTGCGATTATTTACCGTGTGCGTGAGGCGGGTCTTAGCGTTTCTCAATCATCCTGAGACGGAAAATCTCAGGAGGATTGCGATGAAACGGCCGGCGCAGGCGACAACTCTGGTTTTGGCAGCACTATTTTCTTCACCTTCACTTGCAACCAACGATTTTGTTCTGGTTAACCCTGATGATCTCAGCAGTCTCATGACGATCGAAATGACCGGCGATCGCAACATGCTGACCATCGATCGGCTGGCGCCCTCCGGGCAGTCGGCCGGTGAGATCAGCGTGTCGCTGCAAGGCGAAGGCAATGGCGGCCCGCAAGGCGCGCGCTTCCGCGGTTTCGTTGGCGGTGGGCTGATGCCCGGCGCGCTCATCCAGCACGGCTTGGCCAATGATATCGAAGTGGCCGTGCGCGGCACGGACAATCTGTTCGCCATCGCCCAGACCGGCAGTGCCAACACGGCGCGGGCACAGGTTGCCGGCACAGACAACCAGTTCGTCATCGATCAGGCCGGCACCGGCAATTTCGTCAGTCTCGTTCAGAACGGCACCGGCAACACGGCGATCGTCACCCAGATCGCCTGGTAGAACCCAAGGGAGGTGGAACATGCGCAAACTGACAAGGCTCGCGTCCCGGAGCGCTACCGTCCTGCTGCTTGCCGCTTCCCCCGTTCTTGCCGGCGATCTCAACAACGCCAATGTATTGCAGCTGTCGCCTGCCGGCTCGACCCAGGGCAATACCCTCACCATCGACCAGAGTGCCGGCTTGGCAACGACGATCCAGGGCATCGATGGCAAGCTGCTGTCGATCATTCCGCTGTCGGCGGGCGGTCTTTTCGCCTCGCAACAGATCAGCGGCGCCATAAACGATCTGTCCTTGCACACGAGCAACGACCAGGCCACAGCCAAACAGATCGGCGAAGACAATGCCGCCGATGTCACCCTGACCGGCACCGGGGGCACGATCGAACTGTTCCAGTCGGTTCTGCCCTTTACACCTTTTGCCGCCGGTGTGGCCTATGGCGGCAACAAGGCCACGATCACCGCCGACGGCGCCGCGCTCGGCGGCGTCATCCAGGTCGGCGCGCTCAATCAGGCGCAGCTGTCGCTGACCGATTCAAAAGGCCTTATCACCCAACTGGGCAACAATCTCAGCGCCGACCTGTCGGTCGGGCCGGGCGGATCCGGCACGGTGGTGCAGGTCGGCAACAACAGCGAAACCGGCACGGTCAATGTCGTCGGCGGAACCAACCTCACCTATGTCCAGATCGGCGACAATCTCAGCCAGTCGAGTCAGGTGTCCGCCTACTCCACGTCTCCGGCCAACATCACCATCACCCAGACACCGTGGTGGTAGCACAACGTTTCGTCATCCTCGGACGGCACGCGCTCGCCGCGCTTGTCGCCGGCTTCAGCCTTTTTCCCGTCATGAGCATTGCAGCCGACACGACCAGCCCCGCCCACGCCAGGATCGAGATCGCCCACGGCGAGGGCAGCGTGACGGTCTCGGGCGTCGTTCTAGGTGTGGCACCGGCGGCGCTCGAGGCCGAACTTAAGGTCGAGCGCCAGGGCGTTGCCGGCGCGGCGACGCTTTTGCAGCACAAGCACGTCGACATCACGCCGGGCGCACGCGTGGTGTTCGGCAAGGCATCGGTCTCGTTCAGTCCGGGCGACAGCCTTCTGGCAACCGCGATCCTCACATCCGGCGGCACGATCATCGCCGAGAGCCGGACCATCATCGGCGCCGGCACCAACAGCACTTCAGGGGGAAACTGACATGACCATCGCAGGACGCATCTCGATCCCGGCAGGGCTCTTTCTTGCCGGCCTGGGACTTGCCGCGCCCGCTTCGGCGCAATCCGAACAGGACTTCGTCACGGCACTGGTCGGTGACTGGGCCGTTTACGACGACGCCTATTCCGTCGCCGGCAAGACCTGCCAGGTCACGCTCAAGCCCGATGCGAACGAGAACGGTTACGCCCTCACCACCAGCGATTGCAGGCTGGAGATTGCGGACCTGACCTCCTGGAGGATCGCCAACCAGCAGCTGGTGCTGGCGATCGGCCCCACCCAGATCGCGGCGCTCGGCGGCAACCAGATCCGCATGAGCGGTGACACTGGTATCGGCGCGCCGTTGATCCTCGACCGGATCGGCGCCAATGCGCTGGTCGCCGCCATCACCAAGGCGCGTGAGGCCAGCGGCTGCTTCTATCTCGGATTCTCGACCACCTGCGCCGACGACGCGCAATTGCAGAAACCGGTTGCCACCGCAGACGGCGCCGCCCCGCGGCTCGGCATCGCCGTCAATCTCAATGTTCGCGACGAAGCCCGCGACACCGCCGACGTCATCGGCGTCGTGCCGGCAAACAGCTGCATCATCGCCGAAACCTGCGTCAATGCGGTCGACGGCGTCTGGTGCCGGGCACAGTTCGGCGAGGTCAAAGGCTGGCTGAAAAAGCTGGCGCTGCGCCAGGACAAGTGGCCGATCGTCACCTTCGTCAACCAGTGCAACGACGGCTAGGGCGAGTCATTTTCAGTCTGGATCGTCTGCAAAAGCGGCAGTGATGCAACTTTTGGCCTCGCGTCATTCCCGACCTGATCGGGAATCCAGTGCGAGGCGTCTGCCGAGCGTTAGACTCCTTTCACGCGCAGGACTGCGCGTGGCTGGATTCCCGTTTTCACGGGAATGACGATGTGGTCACGCGCTTCCGTCATATAATGACAAGACCCAAAGAGAGCTCGAGTGATCCGGGAACCGGCTTCGCCGGACCAAGGCCACAGCCTAGGCCTCTCTTTCGTCACCCGGCTTGCGCGCATCCGCCAGAACCTCGAGCCGATGGGCATTGTCCGGCCGGTCGAGCAGCTCGGCCAGCGGGGCTTCGAGCCGCAGCCGCCAGCTCGGATACTGGCCGACGATGCCGGGCAGATTGAACTGGTCGGGGCTGGCGAACAGGTCTTCGAGCGGAGCGATGGCGAGACGCGAGCCCGCCTTGCCGACATGACGAAGCGCCGCATCGACAACCGGGCCCGGATCGTCGGGCGCCGGCCGCGGTTCACTGCCGCCGAAAGTCGCCCATAGCAGTCCCCGGTCCCAGGCGCGCTTGTCCTCGGCCTGCTCGCGGCTCGTGCCCTCGGGCAACTGGCCGAACTGCAGCGCCAGGTCGAGATCGGCGCCCTGCCACCAGCCGGCCACGGTCGGCGTATCGTGCGTGCCGGTCATCGCCACGCTCATCTCGTCATAGTCCTGCGGGCCGATGAAACCCTTGTCCATGGCGCGCTCGAACCACAACACCCGCATGCCGAGCATGTTGCTGTCACTGATGGCATCGGCAAATCCGGGTGGCTTGGTGCCGAGATCCTCGGCAACGATCAGCGCCCTCGACCGATGCGATTCGAGTGCGATCAGGCGCATCAGGTCCTGGAAGGGATAGCTGAGATAGGCGCCGTCGCGCGAGGCGCCGCCCTCGGGCACGACCCACAGCCGCGACAGACCGAAGGCATGATCGATGCGCAATCCGCCGGCCCAGTCGAGCGTTGCCCGCAGCATGTCGATGAACGGCGCATAGCCGGTCTCGCTGAGGGCGCGCGGCGAATAGGTGGTGAGCGTCCAGTCCTGGCCAAGCGGGCCAAGCGGATCGGGCGGCGCGCCGATCGACAGGCCCTCGAGCATGTTCTTGCGGCCGGCCCAGGTGTCGGCACCGGACGGGCGCACGCCGACGGCGAGATCGGCGAGAAGGCCGATGGCCATGCCCGACGTCTCCGCTGTCCTGGCGACCTCGGCGAGGCCCTGGCGCGCCAGATGCTGCACGAACATGAAGAAGCTGACGGTCTCGGCCTCTTCCCTGGCGAAGCGGGCGACGGCCGGGCTGTCCGGATCCTGGAACTCCGCCGGCCAGTTCTGCCAGCCCCGGGCGCCCTCGGCGCGGAAGCGTACATCGAGCGCATCGAAGATCGCCTGCCGGCGCAAGGGTTCGCCCCCCGCCACGGCCTCTTGGTCGATCCCGGCGCGCTGCGCCGGTGTCAGGGCGTCGAACAGGGCCCTCAAATCGGCAAGTCGCTGCGGCAATGCCGTCATCCAGTCGACGATATCCGCACCCTTGCGCTCGGGCACAGGTGGCAGCCCGATCAGTTGCGGATCGCCGAGCGTGCCATTGAGGAAAAGCTTGCTCGATGGCGAATAGGGCGAATAGTCGAAGCCGGTGAACGGCAGCAGCGCGTGCATCGGGCTGATCATCACGGCATCGGCACCACGCGCCGCAAACAGTCTCACCGCCTCGTCGAGATGGCCGAGATGGCCGAACAGGTCGGGCCTTTCGCCCCTGAGCGCCGATATCTGGATCGATGGGCCCCAGTACTTGTCCTTGCCGAGATCGTCGAGCCCGAAACAGCGGGGCGGCGCGATGGCCAGACTGACCTCGGTCGCGCCGAGAGTGAGTGTGTAGTAACCCGGCTCGTCGATCGCCGGCAGCATGCCGTTTTCGATACCGAGGGCCCGGCCCGACCCGTCTTCGCCGACGAGTTCGGCCTTGAGCACGCCTTCAGGCAGCGGCGTTGGCCGGCCGGCTTCTCCGATGACAAGCCTGGGCGGCTGACGGCGCTCCGCCTCGATGCGCTCCAGCGAAGCCTTGATGCCTCCGGCACTTTGCGCCTCATAGCCGAGCCGCGTCAGGATAATGGCCAGCGCCTCGTCGGAGACCGTATATTCCACGCCCTCGGTGTCCCACCAGATCCGTGAGAGCCCGGAGGCTTCGGCAAGCGCGCGAACCTGTTCGATAGTGGCCTCCATGACCGGCGGACAAACAGCGGTCTTGCGGAGGCCCCGGATGGAACGGAAGGTGCCAAGCAAGCCTCGCAGACAGGCACTATCACTAGTCGACTCGGCCGCATCCCGACAAGCGCACTCATGCCGGACGGCAGGAATGCACGTGCAATGGCGGATGGCTCTTCGGAGCGCTCAGGCGGCGCGCACCACCGCCAACTGGTCCATGTCGACACGATGGGTGCAAAGGATCTGCACGCGCTTCAGCGACAACTCGTTTAGCCGCGACCCGCCCGGAAGCAGCAGATCGTCGTTTTCGTCGTACAGATCGTTGACCAGGATATCGCCTACCCGCAGGGCACGGGGACCGAGCTCGATCACCGAGGGCTTTCCGCCGGTCTGATCGGGCTCGTTCTGCTCCAGCCAGTCCTTGGCGGTGGCGAGAAAGCCGGCATGGTATTTCCCCGGCGTGTCGTAAAGCGCCTTGGCCGCGCCCGCCATGGTGATGCCGCGCCGATCGGCCAGCTCGACGATGTCGATCAGCAGTGGCAGCAGATAGGCGGCATTCGGCTGGATATCGAGCACTTCCTCGCCCTCGGGCAGACCGGAACCGTCATGGCCCTTGCGGCAATAGCGCAAATAGGTCGCCACGCGCTCGAGCTTGGGAATGGAGCCGACCAGTTCGCCCGCGACGATGCCGGTCTGGGCCAGCGCCCTGGTTTCGGGCTCGTTCAGCCAGGCCCCGTGCGCGCGTTTGGCCAGAACATGCTTGGGCAGCGTCGCCAGCCCGAGCGGATAGAGCAGTGCGGCCAGGCCCAGTTCCCAGGGCTGGGCCAGCTTGAGCCGGCTCGCCAGAGCCTTGGTGAGTTCATGAACGCGCGAGGACTGGGCGTAGAGCTCGGGGCGCATCAGGGCAAGCATCTCGGTCAGCAGCTTGACCGAGGCGGCCAGCGTCGTTTCCAGCAGCGCGTGCTCGGCGGTCTGAATGTCGTGTTCGGCCAGCCCGTCCTCGATGACCTGCAGCAGGGCGTCGGGCTCATAGGGTTTGCGCAGGAACCGGAACACCCGCCCTTTGCTGATGGCGGAAATGGCCGTGTCCTGATCGGCATTGCCGGTCTGCATCACCCGGGTGACCAGCGGCCAGCGCTGCGCCACGGTCGCCAGGAACTCGACACCCTTCATGCCCGGCATCTTCTGGTCGGTGATCACCATGGCGATGTCCGGATCGGATTCGAGCACCCCGAGGGCGCCGGCAGCGCTTTCGGCAACGACAAGGTCGGCACGGCCGCGCAGCGTCCGGCGCACCGCGCTCAACAGGTTCGGATTGTCGTCGACAAACAGAATCCGCTTTTTTTCAGACGTCGTCATCCTAGGCAGCCTCCGATTCTTGGGGAACATCGTCGTCAATGGGCAGCTTGATGGTGAAGCTGGTGCCTTCGCCTTCTTGCGACGTGCACTCGAGTGTTCCCTTGTGCTTGTTCACCACGGCGTTGAAGGCGATGGCCAGCCCCTGGCCGGTGCCCTCGCCGATATCCTTGGTGGTGAAGAAGGGATCGTAGATCCGGTCCTTGATCGCTTCTGGTATGCCGCTGCCATTGTCTGTGACCTCGATGACGACGAAATCGTCCTTGCGGCTGGTGTTGACGCGGATCAGTCCGCTCTCGCGCTCTGCCGCCCCGATGGCCTGGGCGGCATTGACCACGAGATTGAGGATCACCTGCCCGAGCTCGCCCGGCAGGCATTTGACCTGCGGCAACGACCGGTCGAGATCGGTTTCGACCTCGGCGACATATTTCCACTGGTTCTTGGACACGATCAGCGTCGTCTCGATAATGGCATTGATGTCGAAGGCAACCATTTCGTCGCCACCGGGATGCGAGAACTCCTTGACCGCCTTGACGATGCGCGTCACCTGCGCGACCCCTTGGGCCGACTGGTCGATCGCAAGCGGCAGTTCCTCGAGCAGGAAGTGCAGATCGAGCTCTTCCTCCAGTTCGTGAAGGCCTTCGGCGCGTTCAGCGACAAACCCCGGATCGACGGGAACGGTCATCGTCTTGCGGCAGTACTGCAGGACCCGCAGGAAATCACGCAGGCTCTGGGCGATGAAGCGCAGGTTGTCGCCGACATACTGGATCGGCGTGTTGATCTCGTGGGCGATGCCGGAGGCGAGCGTTCCCAGCGATTCCAGCCTTTGGGCCTGGACCAGTTCCTGTTCGAGACGTTCCCGGTCCTGCTGGGCCTTGAGGCTTTCGGTCACGTCTTCGAACGTCATGACGAATCCGCCGTCGTCGAGCGGCACCGTCCGGTATTTGATCGTGATGCCATCATCGCTGGTGATGTCGAACTCGCTGTACTGATTGGCTCGGGCGGTCGCCAGGCGTTCGGCAACATAGGAATCGACATCGACCGGACCGTAATGCCCCTGCTCGGCGTGGAAGCGCAATATGTCTTCCATGGTCGAGCCGACCGGGAACCAGTGCTCGTCGATGTCGTTGATCTCGTAGTAGCGCGCATTGGCGACGGTCAGGACCAGATCCTTGTCGTACATGCAGATGCCGCCGGGGAAATTGTCGAGCGTGGTGTTGAGCCGTCTCAGGCTCTCGGTCACCTTGAGCTCGAGTTCCTTTTGCGTCGTGATGTCGATATCGATGCCGATGGTCCGCGTCGGATTGCCGTCCGCGTCCCAGGCGACAGGCTTGCCACGGCTCTGGATCCAGATGTAGTGGCCGTCGCGGTGGCGCTCGCGATACTGGAAATGGTTGAACGGAATCTCGCCGCGATCCTGCTTCTCGATGATGTCGCGCAAGCGGTCCCGGTCGTCGGGATGCACGCGCTCCAGCCAGACCTCGGGATCGCCGTCGATCTCTTCTTCCAGACCGAATCCGCGCATTTCCCGCCAGGTCGGCGAGTAGTACATCTTCTTGGACCGTATATCGGCATCCCACACACCCTGACCGGTGCCCTTCAGGGCGAAATTCCAGCGCGATTCGGCTTCGGCCAGCGCATCCTGTGCGGCACGCATTTCGGTGATGTCGGTATCGGTGCCGATGATGCGGCTCGGCTTGCCATCGGCATCCCAGTCGACGGGTTTGCCGCGGCTGAGGATCCAGATCCAGTGGCCGTCGCGATGCCTCTCCCGGTAGGTGAAGCCATCCTGGAACACCTCGCCATCGTTCTGACGTCGAATCCTGTCCTGGACGAACTCGGCATCGTCCGGGTGCAGGCGATCGAGCCAGCTGCGACGGTTGAGCTCCTCGTCCGGCACGTCCTCGAGACCACGCAGCACCCGCCACATGCGCGAGTAGAACATCTCGCCGGTGACGAGATTGGAATCCCACACGCCCTGCCGGGCGCTTTCGAGTGCAAAGCTCCAGCGGTATTCGGCTTCGCGGGCCTGCTCCTCGGCCCTGGTCAGGGCCGTCCTGTCGGAAAGAACGGTAATCCAGCTGCCGTTGGGCAGCTTCTTGATCCGCTGGCCGATGCGCCGCCCGGAGCGCAATTGCAGCGTGCCCTCAAAGACATCGCCGGCATCAAGGGCCTGGATATCGCCGAGCAGGGATTCGAAGTTCTCGCTGTCATCGAAAATCCGCTCGTCCGCCACCAATCTCAGCATGTCCTCGACCGACAAGCCCGGTCTGGCCTTGTCCATCCCGGTTTCGAATACCTCGTAGAAATGCTGGTTGGCGAAGATCAGGATATTGTCCGCATTGAATGCTGCCACGCCGACCGGAAGTTCGATCATGGCATCGGCACAAAGACCCTGCATATCCATGCCGTCCTGCACCCGCGACCCGTTCTGCGCCGCCAGTTGGCTGGAATCGCCGCCAGGATCCCGAGATCCGGCCGTCTTTGCGGCAGCCTTGCGCACGCGCGTCGCGCTCGTGGCCTTGCCTGCAGCGCTCTTACGCGGACGCGGCTTTTCGGCGGGTGTGGCCGACGGCTTGGACCCGCCGGCATCGGCAGCCTCGACCGAGGCGGTCTTGGCAGTCGTCTTGCGGCGCGGCGCAGTCTTGCGAGCCGCGGGCTTTCGGACCGTCGCCTTGCGTTGCCCCTTTGTCGAGGTCTTCTCTGGCGCCAGGTCTTCGATTTCCTCGGCTTTTCTGTTTGTATTACTTTTTTCTTCAGTCATGGGCGTGATTTGCTGTCGATGCTGAATTAGTGTCGCTGAACAAACAGAACAAATCATCTCGGATCTTGGTTAATTATTATTTTTTTGACCGGATTGAACTCTCGACAACCGCGACGATTCCTCACCTGAAGAATCCGTGACAATTCCTCCCAATCTTGCGTTTGCCCTTGCCCCGGACAGGCCATAAGGTGTTCCGCCGAGGGCTCAGACCACCACCGACTTGCGCGCCACCCGAAACCGGACCAACCGTGTCTCGCGCGCTGCCGGACGCGGTGACTGTCACCCTGACGGCCCGCCATTCGGGAGTGAGCAAGAGCTGAGAACATGACTGAACGTGACGAACTCACGGCGGCCTTTCGCCGCCATTTCGATGGAGAGCCGCGCTTTTTCCGTGCGCCGGGCCGGGTCAACCTGATCGGCGAGCACACGGACTACAATGACGGCTTTGTCATGCCCGCCGCCATCGAATACGAGGCACGCACCGCTGCGGCGGCGCGCTCCGACAACCGCATCCGCTTTTTCGCCTTCGACCTCGACGAGAGCGCCGAATTCGATCTCGATGCCCCGACGCCGGCCCGCCACCACTGGTCCGACTATGCCTTCGGCACCGCCCTGACGCTGAAACAGGCCGGCCATGCCATCACCGGCGCCGACATTGTCATGTCCTCTTCGGTGCCGTTTGGCTCGGGCCTTTCCTCTTCGGCCGCCTTCGAGGTCTCGGTCGGCTACACGCTCCTGGCCCTCTCCGGCATCGAGATCGACACTGTCGAACTCGCCAAGCTGTGCCAAAGGGCAGAGAACGACTATGTCGGCATGCGTTGCGGCATCATGGACCAGTTCATCTCGGCCAATGGCACCAGGGATCATGCCCTGATGATCGATTGCCGGTCGCTCGAGACACGTGCCGTTCCCATCGATTCCCGAGCCCGCATCGTCGTCGCCAATTCCATGGTGCACCACACCCATGCCGGCGGCGAATACAACAAGCGCCGGGCCTCGTGCGAGGAAGGCGTCGCCGAACTGGCGCCCGCCATCGGCGGAACTATCACCGCCCTGCGCGACATCACGCCGGAGATGCTCAAGGCCCACCGTCACCTGCTCTCCGAGGAAACCTGGCGCCGCTGCCGCCACGTCATCGCCGAGAATGCCCGCGTACTCGACGCCGCCGTTGCGCTCGAAAAGGGCGACCTCGAGGCCTGCGGCGCGCTGATGAACGCCTCGCATGTCTCGATGCGCGACGACTACGAAATCTCGTGCAAGGAAATCGACATCCTCGTCGATATCGCCCAAGCCCAGCCCGGCGTTTATGGCTCGCGCATGACCGGCGGCGGTTTCGGCGGCTGCACGGTGTCCCTTGTCGCCGCCGACAAGGTCGACGCCTTCATCGCAACGGTCGCGGCTGAATACGAAGCGGCGACAGGTCTCAAACCGGCGATCTTCTCGTGTTCGCCAATGGCCGGCGTCAGCCCGCTGGCCGAGTGATCCCTCATATCCGGACAGAACGATGAGCACTTTATCCGATCATCCCCACCGCCGCTTCAACCCGTTGACCGGCGAGTGGGTTCTGGTGTCCCCGCATCGGGCCAAGCGCCCCTGGCAGGGCCAGACCGAGGAGGCCGAGCACCCCGACCTGCCGGCCCATGACCCCAACTGCTACCTTTGCGCCGGCAATACGCGCATGGGCGGGGCGACAAATCCCGACTACACGTCGACCTATGTGTTCGATAACGACTTCTCGGCCCTGACCCCGGACGCACCGAACGAGACCGAAGAAAACGGACTGATGATCGCCCAGGGCGAATCCGGCATCTGCCGTGTCGTCTGTTTCTCGCCGCGCCACGACCAGACACTGGCCCGCATGAACATCGAGGACATCGAGACGGTGATCGAGACCTGGACCGAGCAATATTCCGAGCTGGGCGCGCGGCACGACATCGGCCAGGTGCAGATCTTCGAAAACCGCGGCGCCGTCATGGGCTGTTCGCAGCCGCATCCGCATGGACAGATCTGGGCCTCCCGGCACCTGACCAACGAGATGATCAAGGAGACCAACGCCCAGCGCAGCTATTACGACAAGCACGGCCGCAATCTGTTGCTGGACTATCTCAACCAGGAACTGAAGGCCGAGGAGCGCATCATCTACGAGAACGCCAACTGGGTGGTCCTGGTGCCCTATTGGGCCGTCTGGCCGTTCGAGACGATGATCCTGCCGAAATGGGCCATCCGGTCGATGGACGAGATGACCGGGCCCGAGCGTTTCACCCTGGCCGAAGCGATCTCGGCCATCACCATCCGCTACGACAATCTGTTCAAGACCAGCTTTCCCTATTCGATGGGCTTCCACCAGCAGCCGACAGATGGCGGCGATCATCCCGAATGGCAGATGCATGCCCATTTCTATCCGCCGCTGCTGCGCTCGGCGACGGTCAGGAAGTTCATGGTCGGATTCGAGATGCTGGCGACCCCGCAGCGCGACATCACCGCCGAGCAGGCCGCCGAACGCCTGAGGGCGCTGCCTGAAGTGCACTATCTCGCCGAAGGCTGACGCGGTTTCGGCAAAGGCCGGGAAACGCTGCCGGCTTCAGTTGTCGCCGGCAGCTGTTTCGGCCTGATTGCGGATCGCGGCCAGCAGGGACCCATAGGCGGCATAGCCGCCCGTCTCGTCGAGCGCCATGTCATCGTTCCAGCTCATCGCCACGCACCAGGCGGTGCCCGAGGCGTCCTCGACCCGCGTCGTCAGATTGAGCACGCCCTGTTCGCTGCCGCCCTTGAAACCGATCCGGGCCCAGTCGTTTTTGTTGGCCAGCCCGGGGTTGAGTCCGAGCACCGGTTCGTCCGCGAGCGTTTCCATCAGCGCGCACAGTCGGGTCAGCGGCACGTAGTATTCGATCCCTTCGACATGCTGGCCGGGAATGTCTTTTGCGGCGGGCAGGGGACGCACATCGAGTTCATCGTGGATGGCGGCGCGCTGTTCCGGTCCGGCATCGAGATAGCGGTTTCGCATCTGTTCATCCGCCTTGAGCATGAACATTTCCCGGGTCTTGCTGACATCCGGCGTGCCGAGCAGTTCGGCGACGCGGGCGCGGCCGACAAAATCGATCAGCGCATCGGTCGCCGTGTTGTCGGAAATCGCAATCATCAGCGCCGCCAGCGTGTGAAGCGTCACCGGCGACCCCGGCGGCAGCAATTGCAGCGTGCCGCTGGGCAGAGAAATCTGCCGCGCTTCCAGCCGGACCACCTGATCCCATGCTGCCGCACCGGTATCGATCCTTTCCCTGAGCGCCGCCAGCACGGCCAGTTTGAAAGCAGAACCGACGGCCAGATCCACCTCGGCATCACGCTCTGCCAGTGTTTCGCCGTCGCGGGTGACGAGATAGGCGACCTGCCCCGGCAGAGCATCGAGCGCTTCGGTCGCCGCCGCCAGCCCGATGCCACGCGGAACCGCCGGCTGCAGAAGCAGTCCGGCAATTGCCCCGTTCGCGTCACGGGCAATCAACACCGGCATGTCATGGGTTGCCGTGTGGACGAGGAAGCCCTCGCTCGACGCCTCGATGCCGGTGACCGGCCCGATCGCGCTTCGCGTCGCCTCCGTGATCTCACGGATTTGAGCGAGCGGCACCTGGGCGATGAATTGCGGCGTGAACCACGCCTCCTCGAACACCCCGGAGCCGAGCACCTGCCTGATCGCTTCCTCGTCGGACGAAAATTGCGCTTGGGCCGGCGTCGCAGCGACGGCGAGCCCGATGGCGGCAGCAAGGCTGAGGATATGCGGGATCATCGTTTGTCCTGTCGTTCGGGTCGAGAACGGTATTGTCATCCTGCACAGATGGGAGGACCGGCATCGAAGCGGAAGTGCGGCGCGATGACATAGTCTTTGCATTCCGGCCCGAAAACCACTATATGCGCGGCATCGCACCTGCTGCGTGAAACGGCCCCCGCTGGACGACATCCTGGCCGGGGCATCTTCCAATCCTCAACATGAAAGGATGACTGATGTCGATCACTGCCGAGCGCAAAGCCGAGCTCATCAAGGAATACGCGACCAAAGCGGGCGATACCGGATCTCCGGAAGTCCAGGTCGCCGTGCTCTCCGAGCGCATTGCCAACCTGACCGAACACTTCAAGACCCACGCCAAGGACAACCATTCCCGGCGCGGTCTGCTGAAGCTGGTCAGCCAGCGCCGTCACCTTCTCGACTATGTCAAGAACAAGGACGTTTCGCGCTATCAGTCGCTGATCGAGCGGCTGGGCCTGCGCCGCTAGGCGCCGGGCACGATCCCGAACCGGCGGTTCGCGAAGCGATGCCGCCAGACGGTTCGCGGGATCGTGGCCAGATGAATTTCCGGGGCGACGGCATTGATGTCGCCGCCCTTTTCGGAGCGTGTCCCTTGTAAAGTAGCGACCGGTTTTCCGGTACGGACACGCCGCCGCCATTGACGGACCAGCGTCCGAGGTGCGGCAGGATCGTTGGCTGCTTTCTTGAATCCCCTATTTTGAGAAAGCCGCTCGCCGTCTTGCCTGCTCCCCGTTCCGGTCCCTGCATCGTCCGAATGGCGATGCTGCAAGCACACCGGCGCCGGCAATCCGGTCGGCCCGGAACTGAACGGGATTCGCGAAGACACCCGTGCACATGGGGTGCATGGGCAGAGCGGATCAGGGCGTCGACGGGCAAGGGCCCCGGCGCCGTACGACAGAAAGACGCTAGATGTTCAATCACCACAAAGTCGAACTCAACTGGGGCGGGCAGCCGCTCACCCTCGAGACCGGCAAGATCGCCCGCCAGGCGGACGGCGCCGTGCTCGCCACCCTCGGGGAGACCGTTCTCCTCGCCACCGTCGTTTCGGCCAAGTCGCCCAAGCCGGGCCAGGACTTCTTCCCGCTGACGGTCAACTACCAGGAAAAGACCTTCGCCGCCGGCAAGATCCCGGGCGGCTATTTCAAGCGTGAAGGCCGGCCGACCGAAGCCGAGACCCTGACATCGCGCCTGATCGACCGTCCGATCCGTCCGCTTTTCCCGGCCGGCTACAAGAACGAGACCCAGATCGTCATCACCGTTCTGCAGCACGATCTCGAAAACCAGCCGGACGTTTTGGCCATGGTTGCGGCCTCTGCCGCCCTGACCATTTCCGGCGTGCCCTTCATGGGCCCGATCGGCGCGGCCCGCGTTGGCTACATCGACGGTGAGTATGTGCTCAACACGCCGATCGACCAGCGCAGCGACAGCAAGCTCGATCTGATCATGGCCGGCACCGCCGACGCCGTGCTGATGGTCGAATCCGAAGCTCAGGAGCTGTCCGAAGAGGTCATGCTCGGCGCCGTCATGTTCGGCCACGAGCAGTCGCGCAAGGTCATCGAGGCGATCATCAAGCTCGCCGAACTGGCCGCCAAGGAGCCGCGCGACTTCCAGCCCGAGGATCTCTCCGAACTCGAAGCCGACATGCTCAAGGTGGTCGAGGACGACCTCCGGGCCGCCTACAAGATCACGGCCAAGGAAGAGCGCTACGCCGCGGTCGACGCCGCCAAGGACAAGGTCAAGGCACATTACCAGCCGGCCGAGGGCGAAGAGGCGAAGTGGACCGGCGAGCAGATCGGCTCGGTGTTCAAGCACCTGCAGGCGAAGATCGTCCGCTGGAACATTCTCGACACCGGAACACGCATCGACGGCCGCGATCTCAAGACCGTCCGTCCGATCGTCTCCGAGGTCGGCCTGCTGCCGCGTACCCATGGTTCGGCGCTGTTCACCCGCGGCGAGACCCAGGCGATGGTTGTCGCCACTCTCGGCACCAGCGACGACGAGCAGTATGTCGATTCGCTCGAGGGCACCTACAAGCAGAACTTCATGCTGCACTACAATTTTCCGCCCTATTCGGTCGGCGAAGCGGGTCGCATGATGTCGCCGGGCCGCCGCGAGATCGGCCACGGCAAGCTCGCCTGGCGCGCCATCAACCCGATGCGCCCCTCGATCGAGGAATTCCCCTACACCATCCGCGTCGTCTCCGAGATCACCGAATCCAACGGGTCGTCCTCGATGGCGACCGTGTGCGGCACCTCGCTGGCGCTGATGGATGCCGGCGTGCCGATGAAGGCCCCGGTGGCCGGCATCGCCATGGGCCTGATCCTCGAGGGCGAGAAGTTTGCGGTTCTTTCCGACATTCTCGGCGACGAGGATCACCTCGGCGACATGGACTTCAAGGTCGCCGGCACCAGTGAAGGTGTCACCTCGCTGCAGATGGACATCAAGATCGCCGGCATTACCGAGGAGATCATGAAGATCGCCCTCGAGCAGGCCAAGGGCGGGCGTACCCACATCCTTGGCGAGATGGCCAAGGCGCTCGACCATGCCCGCGACGAGGTTGGTGAATACGCCCCGCGCATCGAGACCATGAAGATCCCGACCGACAAGATCCGCGAAGTGATCGGCACCGGCGGCAAGGTCATCCGCGAGATCGTCGAAAAGACCGGCGCCAAGGTCAATGTCGAGGACGACGGCACCATCAAGGTCTCGTCGAGCGACGGCAAGGCCATCGAGGCGGCGATCAAGTGGATCAAATCGATCACCGACGAGCCTGAAGTCGGCGTCATCTACCAGGGCACCGTGGTCAAGACCGCCGATTTCGGCGCCTTCGTCAATTTCTTCGGTTCGCGCGACGGGCTGGTGCATATCTCCCAGCTCGCCAACCAGCGCGTCGGCAAGACCACCGATGTCGTCAAGGAAGGCGACAAGGTCTGGGTCAAGCTGCTCGGCTTCGACGACCGCGGCAAGGTCCGCCTGTCGATGAAGGTCGTCGACCAGGAGACCGGACAGGAAGTGTCCAAGGACGAAGCCGACGACTGAGGCCGATCCTTGCCAAAACATATTAGCCCGGGGGTTTCCCCCGGGCTTTTTTGTCCCGTCGCGCGCGGCACGATGATGCCGGCGGCTCGGGAAAGCGCCTGGTGGCCGGCCGGCAGAGCCGGCTTTGTTGTGGCTGAGGCACGCCAGTGGCGCCGGCTTCAGCAAGCATTAAACATGTTGGGCCATGTTGACGATCATGTCCGCATCGCGCCTGCCGATTCTGTTCCGTTTGCTTGCGGCTGTGCCGTTCGTCGCCGCCGGGTTGTGGCTCGTGCCGCTCTCCGCCAGCGCCCAGGACACGATCGGCCCTTCAGGCCTGCCCCTGCCCCGTTTCGTCTCGACGCGTTCGGCGCCGATCAATGTCCGGGTCGGGCCTGGCACGAAATACGACATTGCCTGGAAGTTCGAGATGCCCGGCCTGCCGGTCGAGATCATCCAGGAATACGACACCTGGCGGAAGATCCGCTATGTCGACGGTGACGAGGGCTGGATCCACCAGTCCCTGCTGATCTCGCGACGCACGGCGCTGGTCGAACCGTTCGGCGGCACCGAAAAGGCGGCGCTGAGGACAAGGGCCGAGGACGATGCGCCGATGCGCGCCTGGCTCGGCGCCGGACTTCTGGTCTCGGTCGATACCTGCGAAGACGGCTGGTGCCGGATCGAGGCGCGAGAAAGCGAAAACGGCCCGTCGGTCAGCGGAGAAGTGCTGCAGATCGAGCTCTGGGGCGTTTATCCGGACGAAAGCATAGACTGACGGCGTCGACATGCGAGTTGCATGTATCAACTTATTGTGATTTCAGCCGTTTTTAGTCGTCAGCGCCGTTTTTCCTGACCCGCACGACCACATCGACATGGGTGATGGTCATGCCATCGGGTGCTTCGGGCAGGCTGGCGATCTCGATGAGGTCGGCCGGGATGTCGACGATGCGCCGCTCGTCCTCGAAATAGAAATGGTGATGGTCCGAGGTATCGGTGTCGAAATAGGAGCGCGAAGCGTCCACGGTCACTTCGCGCAACAGCCCGGCCTCGCGAAACTGATGCAGGGTGTTGTAGATCGTCGCCAGCGACACCTTGGTGCCGGATTTCTCTGCCTCTCCATGCAGTTCCTCGGCGCTGACATGGCGATGCTTGCCGGCGAACAGCAGTTCGGCCAGGGCAATACGCTGCCGGGTCGGCCGCAATCCCGCCATCCTGAGAACCGCCATCAGGCAAGGCCGCCGCGACGCAGGCCAGCGGCGCGGGTCAAGAAGTCGATTGGCAAGAGTATTGTCGTGCATAGTGGCTACGGCATCCCAGTCTTTCAGGCCCGGAACCTACAACGGCGGCCTTGTATCAGGCAAGCCGCGTTGGGTGCGACGCAGCCGCTGAGTGTCCTGTTTGTCCATTTCGGCCCAAAAAACAAATCTCTGCCCGTTTGCCGCGGGCCGACGACCGCTTTGTATTGACCCCCGGGAGTGCGATCTCTATTGACTTGCTGCTGATATCCGCCCGCAAGGAGGCCCGTCGGGAACCATCGCATGACCATGAGCGCCAATTCCTTCTCGTATGAGGAGCTGATCGCCCACGGGCGTGGAGAACTTCCCGGCCAGCTTGACGCCCGGCTGCCGGCACCGCCGATGCTGATGTTCGACCGCATCACCCATATCGACGGGACCAGCGGCGAATTCGGCAAGGGCCTGATCACGGCCGAACTCGATCTCAATCCGGAGCTGTGGTTCTACCAGTGCCATTTCATCGGCGACCCCGTCATGCCCGGATGCCTCGGCCTTGACGCCCTCTGGCAGATGATCGGCTTTTTCCTGTCCTGGTCCGGCTCTCCCGGCAGGGGCCGCGCGCTCGGCGGTTCGATCAAGTTCACCGGCCAGGCGACGACCGACAAGAAGCTGCTCGAATACCGCATCGACATAAGGCGGCATATGCGCTCGCCTTTGCCGTTTGGACTGGCAAATGGCACGGTCAAGGCCGATGGTGAGGTGATTTATGTCGCCGAAAATCTTCGGGTCGGGTTGATCCCGGTTTCCTGAGACCCCAAATCGCCATAAATCTCAGCAAAGACGGGTCCGAGGACCCGGCCAGGCAATCAAGGATGTGATGATGAAGCGCGTTGTCGTTACCGGCATGGGTATCGTCTCCTCGATCGGCAATAATCTTGTCGAGGTGACCGACAGCCTGAAACAGGCCCGACCCGGCATCGTCTTCTCGGAGGACTACGCCCAGCACAATTTCCGCACCCAGGTGCACGGCGAACCCAAGCTCGATCCGTTCGAGGTTCTCGACCGTCGCACCACCCGCTTCATGGGCAAGGGCGCGGCCTGGAACTACATCGCCATGCTCGAAGCGATCGAGCAGTCCGGGCTCGAGGACAAGGACATCCGCCAGAATCCGCGCACCGGCATCGTCATGGGGTCGGGCGGACCCTCGACCTGGGCCGTGGTTCAGGCGGCCGACATCACCCGCGACAAGGGCCCGCGCCGCATCGGCCCGACCGCCGTGCCCAAATCGATGAGTTCGACCGCCTCGGCGACGCTCGCCACGGCCTTCCAGATCCACGGCGTCAACTATTCGATCTCCTCGGCCTGCGCCACCTCCAAGCACAATATCGGCAATGCCTTCGAGCAGATCCAGCTCGGCAAGCAGGACATCGTCTTCGCCGGCGGCCACGAGGATCTGCACTGGACCATGTCCAACCTGTTCGACGCCATGGGCGCCATGTCGACCAAGTACAACGACACGCCCGAAGTGGCCTCCCGTCCCTATGACAAGGACCGCGACGGCTTCGTGATTGCCGGTGGCGCCGGCGTGCTGGTGCTCGAGGAGCTCGAACACGCCAAGGCGCGCGGCGCCAAAATCTATGCCGAGTTGATCGGCTACGGCGCCACCTCCGACGGCTACGACATGGTCGCGCCCTCGGGCGAAGGCGGTGCGCGCTGCATGAAGATGGCCATGGACATGGCCGGCATGCCGATCGACTACATCAATCCGCACGCCACCTCGACCCCGGCCGGCGACGGCCCGGAGATCGACGCCATAAGGACCGTGTTCGGCAGCCCCGACAAGGTGCCGCCGATCTCGGCGACCAAGGGCCTGACCGGCCATTCGCTCGGCGCGGCCGGCGTATGGGAATCGATCTTCTCGATCCAGATGATGAACGACAATTTCATCGCCGAGAGCGCCAACATTTTCGAGATCGACCCGGCTTTCGCCGACATGCCGATCGTGCGCGAGCGCCGCGACAACGTGCAGCTCGCCACGGTGATGTCGAATTCCTTCGGGTTCGGTGGCACCAACGCCACGCTGATCTTCAAGCACCCGGACGCCTGAGTGCAGCGCCAGTCTTTTGAGTGAAAGCGACAAACGGCGTGCCAAGGCGCGCCGTTTTCCTTATCCCCGGACGACCATCAGCGCCGGAACACGCCGACGCATTCGATGTGGGCCGTGTGCCGGAACTGGTCGACCGGCGTCACCCTCTTCAGCCGATAACCGCCGGCGATCAGCAGTCCCGCGTCGCGGGCGAAGCTTGTCGGATCGCAGCTGACGGCAACGACGCGCTTGGTCCCGGCCTTGACGATCTCCCTGACCTGCGCCTCGGCGCCGGCGCGGGGCGGATCGAAGACCAGCCCGTCGAAACGCTCGAGCTCCTTGGCCAGCATCGGATCGCGAAACAGGTCGCGCTGCTCGGTACCGATGCGCCGCAATCCCGGCGTTGCCTGCAGGGCCTGGTCGCAGGCGGCAACGGCGTGGCGGTCGGAATCGACGGCATAGACCTGGGCGCTTTCGGCCAGCCGCAGGGCAAAGGTGCCGGCGCCGGAGAACAGGTCGACGACCCGTTTTGCCGGGGCCAGGGCCGCCGTGACCAGGCCTGACAGGGCCAGCTCGCCGGCGAGGGTCGGTTGCAGGAAGGGCGCGACCGGCAGCTCGAGCCGGGCCGCACCGATCTCGACGAGGGGGCGGCGCCTGAGGATCAGCACCTCGCCGTTGAGCGCGACACGGGCGAGATCGTATTTCCGCGCCAGCGCGGCGAAATCCGGCTTGGTCTTGATGCGGGAGGCAAGCGACAAGTCGATCCCGGTGGCGCTGGCCGTCAGCAGTGCTTCGGCATTGGCCCCCATCAGCCGGCTCGCCGCCATGGCGATCTCCGCTGCTCCCGACAGTTCCGGCACCAGGATCGGACAGGCATCGATCACTTCGAGATCGTGGCTCTTCCACGCCGTAAAGCCGGCGCCCTGCGGCGTCGCCCTCAGCGTGACCCGACGGCGACCCTCGCCATGAGCATCGATCATGTCGTCGACGGACGCGTCTATGCCGGCGCGGTCGAGCGCCGTGGTGAGCAGCGTGCGTTTCCAGGCGCGATAGGGGGCGTCGCGCCAGTGCTGCATCTGACAGCCGCCACAGCGGGAAAAATGCCGGCAGAAGGGATCAATGCGCTCCGGGCTCGGGGTCAGGATGGCGTCGATGTCGCCGCGCTGGCCATCCACGCTGACCGCGAGCCTTTCGCCGGGCAGGGAAAAGGGCACAAAAACGCGCCCGGCCGGCGTTTCGGCCAGGCCTTCGCCGCGTTGACCCATGCCGATGATGTCGAGATCCGGCATGCCGTTCCCACTAGCCTGTTCTGCGCCCCGGAGATCGGGACGCAGGTCTGTTGCCGTGTTCTGTCCGCCGCGCCGTCTCGGGCGGCGGAAGGCCCTAGTTCAGGGTCTCGTACAGCCGCATGACGTCTTCGCGCTCGCACAGCTGCGTGCCGGGGGTCATGGCGGCGGCGGCACCGGCGGCGATACCGAGCCGGAAGGCCTGTTCGCGCTCCCAGCCCTCGGAAAGGGCCCAGACCATGGCGCCGAGGAAGCTGTCGCCAGCACCGACCGTCGACTTGGTGACGACATGCAGGGCCGGCAGGCGCAGCAATGTGTCCTCATAGGCGAGCATGGCGCCTTCGGCACCCAGCGTGATGGCGAGCATCTGGCAGCGGCCGCGATCGATCACGGCGCGGGCCGCGTCGCGGGCCGAAGCCTCGTTGAGCGAGTCGCCGGCCAGGTGCCTGAGCTCGGAAAGGCTCGGCTTGGCCAGGAACACATCGGCATTGGCGATCGTGTAGGTGAGCGCATCGCCGGAAGTGTCGAGAACGAAGCGGCCGCCATTCGACCTGACGATCTTGGCCATGCGGACCAGCAGATCCTCGGGTGCGCCGACCGGAACCGAGCCTGAGGCAACGACATAGGCGCCGTTGAACGAGGCAACCACGTCAAGCACGTTGTCGATGGCCTCGTCGGTGATCGGCTCGCCTTCTGGCACGAAGCGGTATTCGAACCCGGACGTGCGCTCGTAGAGGTTGAAGCTCAACCGGATCGGGGCCGTGTTCGGGATATAGATCGACTTGTAGGGACTGTCGACCAGCAGCTCGGCCAGGAGCGTGCCGGTGGCGCCACCGCCGACCCACAGCGATTCGACATCGCCGCCGAGATTGGAGACGACGCCGGCGACGTTGATGCCGCCGCCGCCTGGCTCATAGGTCAGGGGGGTGGTGCGAACCTTGTGGACCGGACGCAGCAGCTCGGTCTCGCCGGAAACATCGACGGTGGGATTGAGTGTAATCGTAAGGATGCGGGAGGACATTTGTCAGCCTGAGGTCTTCGGGGGGCGGTGCCGCGGGGGGAGTATGACACCGCAAAGACAAAGCGAGGGGCGGCTCCCTGCCGCCCCTCGCCTTTATGCTTCTGCTTGTCTGATATCGCAAGCGCTTTGTGGCTACATCGCCGCCAGCTTGTCGGTGATCGCGGTGGTGTAGGCGCCCGAAGGCTGGTTTTCGATGATCTTCTGGTCGAGAAGCGCCTTGATTGTGCGCTCATAGGTGGCCAGGTCGAGAGCCGGGTCGGAGGCATCGACGAGCTTGCTGACTTCGCCGACCATATAGAGCTGGTGATCGTATTCGGCAGCGCCGGTCTCATCGGATTCGACGACGATCTCGGCCGCTTCCTCCGGATTGTCGAGCGCATACTGCCAGCCCTTCATCGAGGCGTCGACGAAGCGCGCATAGGCGTCGACGCGGGCCGGATCCTCGAGCGTGTCTTCCATGACGTAAAGCCCGTCCTCGAGCAGGTCGTTGCCCATCTCGGAATAGTTGAAGATGACCAGATTGTCCGGACCGTAGCCGGCATCGAGCGCCTGGCCGTATTCGTTGTAGGTCATGACCGAGATGCAGTCGGCCTGGCCCTGGATCATCGGCTGGATGTCGAAGCTCTGCTGCAGCACCGTGACGCCGCCGTCCGAGCCGTCGGTGGCAAGGCCCAGCTTGTTCATCCAGGCGAAGAACGGATACTCGTTGCCATAGAACCAGACGCCGAGCGTATGGCCGGGGAAGTCGGCCGGCGACTCGATGCCATTCTCGACCGGGCAGATCATCATCAGGCCGGCGCGCTTGAACGGCTGGGCGATGTTGACCAGCGGCACGCCCTTGTCGCGCGCCGCCGCGGCGCCGCCCATCCAGTCGACGATGATATCGGCGCCGCCACCGGCGATGACCTGCTCGGGGGCGATGTTCGGCCCGCCGGGCAGAATGGTGACATTGAGATCGGCATCGTCATACATGCCCTTGGCCTTGGCGACGATATAGCCGGCGAACTGCGCCTGGGTGACCCATTTCAGCTGCAGCGTGATGTCATCGGCCGCCTGAACCGCGAAAGCGGAGAGCGCCATTGTTCCCGCCAACAGACCTGTAATCAGTTTCTTCATTATGTTTGCACCTTCCTTTGCGGGGCCAGCCCGCCACGAGGCCTCTTGCCTTGTGGCGTGACCCCCGTTTGCTAGGCCCGCCCGCCTCGCACGGACGGATGCCAGAACGTCACCGCTCTCTCGATGAGGGCGATGATTCCGTAAAAGGCGGATCCCGCTACAGCCGCAACCGCGATTTCCGCCCAGACCAGATCGATATTGAGCTTGCCGACCTCGGTCGAAATCCTGAAGCCCATGCCGACGATTGGCGTGCCGAAGAACTCGGCGACGATGGCGCCGATCAGCGCCAGGGTCGAATTGATCTTCAGCGCGTTGAAGATGAAGGGCATGGCCATCGGCAGCCGTAGCCCAAGAAGCGTCTGCCAGTAATTGGCCGCATAGGTGCGCATCAGGTCGCGCTCCATCGTCCCGGATTCGTTGAGCCCGGCGACGGTGTTGACCAGCATGGGGAAAAAGGTCACCGCAACCACGACCGCCGCCTTGGACGGCCAGTCGAAGCCGAACCACATCACCATGATCGGGGCGATGCCGATGATCGGCAGGGCCGAGACGAAATTGCCGATCGGCAGCAAGCCGCGCTTGAGGAAGGGGGATCGGTCGGCAAGGATCGCAACAGCGAAGCCGGCGGCGCAGCCCATGGCATAGCCGGTGAGCACCGATTTGACGAAGGTCTGGATGAAATCGGCATAAAGGATCGGGACGGACTCGAGGATGCGCTCCCAGATCTGGCTCGGCGCCGGCAGCAGCACCTGCGGGATCTGGGCACCGCGGGTAACCGTCTCCCAGACGAACAAAAGCATCAACCCGAAAACCAGCGGCACGACAAGACTGAACGGTTTTTCCGGCAACTTGCCGGCGCTCAGTTCCTCCGACATCTGTTCGATGAACAGCCAGGCAAAGAACCAGGTCGAGACCACTGCCATCCAGACAAAGGGCGGCGCGCCCTCGAACCCGGCAAGCGTCGCCATCAGGATCAGCGCGCCCGCGCCTGCAAGCACGCCGTCGATCCAGAACGGCAAGGGCCGGCCGAAGCGCATCAGCGACACCGTTCCGAATGCGAAAAAGGCCAGATAGGCGGCGCTGCCGCCGAGCACGAAACTGAAGATCAGCCCGGCCAGCGACATCAGCCCGGCGATCGAGGCGATCGATTGCTGCAGATTGGTGAGCGTGGGGTTCATGCGCGTGCCCCCATCATCCGGTTGACCAGTTTCTCGGCCAGCCCGACCACAAAGACCAGCATCGCCGCCACTGCGGCAGCAAGCAGCAGCGCCGCCCAGATCTGGATGGTCTGGCCGTTATACGACCCGGTGAGCAGCCGCACACCGAGGCCACCGCCGGCAGCGTTGGAGAGCTCGGCCACCACCGCGCCGATCAGCGAAATGGCGATGCCGACGCGCATCGAGGCAAACAGATAGGGAATGGCCGAAGGCCAGCGCAACAGCGTGAACACCTGGCCTGGGCTGGCGTAATAGGTGCGCATCAGATCGAGTTCGAGCGCCTGGGGTGACCTCAGGCCCTTGACCATGCCGACGACCACCGGGAAGAAGGAAAGATACATCGATATCAATGCCTTGGGCACAGTCCCTGTGATCCCGACCGCCCCGAGGCCGACAACGATCATCGGCGCGATGGCGAGAATTGGCACTGTCTGGGAAGCGATGATCCACGGCATCAACGAACGGTTGGAGGCGTCGTTGTGGATGATGATGACGGCAAGGCCGATGCCGAGCAGCGTGCCGAAGGCAAAGCCCAGAAGCGTCGAACTCAGCGTGATCCCGGCGTGATAGGCCAGTGATCGGCGCGAGTCGATTTTCGTCATCACTGTCGCCTTCCAGATCTCGCCGACGATCTGGTGCGGCGTCGGCAGCACCGGCTTTTTCTGGTTCCAGGTCTGGTCGATGAACTCCATCGTCGATACCTCGGCCTTGGCGCGTTCGTTGAGCCGCACCTGCCAGGAGGCATTCATCTGGATCGCCATGACGTACCAGAAGGCGAAAATGGCGACGAGCACGATAATGACCGGCAGCGTCGAGCCCTGCCAGAGACGCCGGACCAGCGGTCCGACGCCGAAGCCCGCAGCAGCGGTCTGTCCGGCGAGGGCGCTCATTCGACCACCTCGTCATAGGAATGGCCGGCCCTGAGCCCTTCGCGGACGCGATGGGCGACTTCGAGAAACTCCGGCGTGTCGCGGATTTCGAGCGGCCGCTCCTTGGGGAGCGGGCTGTCAATGACATCGGTCACCCGCCCCGGGCGCGGCGACATGACGACGATCTTGGTCGACAGATAGACCGCCTCGGGGATCGAGTGGGTGACGAAACAGATGGTCTTCCTGGTTTCGTCCCAGAGCTTCAAGAGCTGCTCGTTGAGATGATCGCGGACGATCTCGTCGAGGGCCCCGAACGGTTCGTCCATCAGCAACAGGTCGGCGTCGAAGGCAAGGGCGCGGGCGATCGAGGCGCGCTGCTGCATGCCGCCGGACAATTGCCAGGGGAATTTCTTCTCGAAGCCGGAAAGGTTGACCAGATCGAGCGTGCGCTTGATGCGCTTTTCCTTTTCGACCTGGGCATAACCCATGATCTCGAGCGGCAGGGCGACATTGTCGGCCACCGTCCGCCACGGAAACAGCGCCGCGGCCTGGAAGACATAGCCATAGGCTCGGTCCTTGCGGGCGTTTTCCGGCGTCTCGCCATTGATGATGATATCGCCGGATGTGGGCTGTTCAAGATCGGCAAGTACCCTCAGGAACGTGGTCTTGCCGCAGCCGGACGGGCCGATGAAGGAGACGAACTCGCCTTTTTCGATGGCGAGATCGACATCCTTGAGCGCCTCGACCGGACCGTCCTTGGTCTCGAAGGTGAGGCAGAGATTCTTGGCGGATACTACGGCGGTCATTCAGTCGGGCCCCACTTCGATGAGTTTCCGGTCTCGCCAGCCCCCGCTGCCGAACCCGAGGGGAAATCATGCAAGATCGATGCCGCTTCGGCCAGCCGAAATGCGACACTATGTCACAAATCTCAGGAAAAAAGTGCCGGAAAACCGGACTTTCTGAGTGAGGAAGGAGGGATGCCGGGGTTCCTGCAACCGGGCCGGGCACAGCGCTGCACCTTATTTGACCAGGTGGTCAAAACATGGCTATTCAGTAGGCAGGAATCAGGGGTGTTTGGCGCCCGGCTCGCGGGCAAAAAAACGGCCCGCCGCCCACATGGCGACAAGGGCGATAGCGAAAGCATCGCCGACGCGGTGGGCAGCGGGCCGATCACATATGTCACACGCCGCTGGCGGGAATGCCCGAACGCGTGACCTTGCGCGGCGCGGTCAGCTCCTTCCAGGTGCTGAGCGCCTTGTTGACCGCCTGGAAGGGCTCGCGGGCAACGAACTTGCCGTGACCTTCGCGGGTGTGCATCTCGTTTTCCTGCACCACCATTTCGCCGCGCGAGAAGGTGTAGCGCGGCATGCCCTTGACCTTCATGCCCTCGAAGACGTTGTAGTCGATGGACGACTGCTGGGTCTTGGCGGAGATGGTCTTTTCGCGCTCTGGATCCCAGACGACGAGATCGGCATCGGCGCCGCGAACGATCGAGCCCTTCTTCGGGTACATGTTGAGAATCTTTGCCGAATTGGTCGAGGTGACGGCGACGAATTCGTTCATGGTCAGCCGTCCGGTGGCGACGCCATAGGTCCACAACAGCGGCATGCGGTCCTCGAGACCGCCGGTGCCATTGGGGATCTTGGTGAAATCGCCGACGCCATAGCGCTTCTGCTCGGTGGTAAAGGCGCAATGGTCGGTGGCCACGACCTGCAGCGAGCCGGCGGCAAGACCGGCCCAGAGCGAGTCCTGATTGCGCTTGTCGCGGAAGGGCGGCGACATCACCCGGCGGGCGGCGTGATCCCAGTCGGGATTGGCATATTCGCTCTCGTCGAGCAGCAGGTGCTGGATCAGCGGCTCGCCATAGACGCGCTTGCCGTTCTGGCGGGCGCGTCGGATGGCTTCGTGGCTCTCCTCGCAGCTCGTATGCACGACGTAGAGCGGCACGCCGGCCATGTCGGCGATCATGATGGCGCGGTTGGTGGCCTCTCCCTCGACCTGGGCCGGGCGCGAATAGGCATGGGCCTCCGGTCCGTCATTGCCCTCGGCCAGCAGCTTCTGCTGCAGATCGGCGACGACATCGCCATTCTCGGCATGGACCAGCGGCAGGGCGCCGAGCGCGGCGCAGCGCTGGAACGAGGCGTACATCTCGTCGTCCTGCACCATCAGCGCGCCCTTGTAGGCCATGAAGTGCTTGAACGAGTTGATGCCGTGTTTGACCACGTCTTCCATCTCGTTGAAGACCTGCTCGCCCCACCAGGTGATGGCCATGTGGTAGGAATAATCGACATTGGCGCGGGACGACTTGTTGTGCCAGCGGTCGAGCGCCTCGAGCAGCGACTGCTCCGGATTGGGCAGGCAGAAATCGACGACCATGGTGGTGCCGCCGGAGGCCGCGGCGCGGGTGCCGGATTCGAAATCGTCGCTCGAATAGGTGCCCATGAACGGCATTTCGAGATGGACATGCGGGTCGATGCCGCCGGGCATGACATAGCAGCCGGTGGCGTCGAACTCGTGATCGCCGTGCAGGTTCGGCCCGATCGCCTCGATGAGGCCGTCACGCATCATGACGTCGGCCTTGTAGGTGCGGTCGGCGGTGACGATGGTGCCGTTGCGGATTACTTTTGTCATTGGATTCTCCCCAGAATATCGTGCCGCTCTTCACCTCTCCCCTTGGGGGAGAGGTCGGACTTCGCAAAGCGAAGGCCGGGTGAGGGGGCCTTGTTGAGATGGTCTGCCAAAGTCTCGAGCACGCCGTCGAGATTGGTCAGAACGTCGGTGTTCCAGAAGCGGATGACATCGTAGCCATGCCCATTGAGTTCACGCGTGCGTATTTCGTCGCGTTGTGATTCCGCGTGTCGGCTGCCGTCGAGTTCGACGACGAGATCGGCCTCGCGGCAGGCGAAATCGGCGATATAGGGTCCGATCGGATGCTGACGGACGAACTTGAAACCTGCCAATTGCCGGTTGCGAATGCGATACCAGAGCTTGCGCTCGGCATCGGTCATCGTCGTGCGCAGCCTTCTTGCACTACTGCCGGCAAAGCGGGTTTTCAATGCTGCCATCAGGCCCCCTCACCCGGCGCTACGCGCCGACCTCTCCCCCAAAGGGAGAGGTGAAGACCTGCTCGCAGCACTGGGCTCATTGTCCTCAAGCGACAACCTCCGCCGTTTCCAGCACCGCCCGCAGCAGCACGTCGGCCCCGGCCGTGGCCCATTCCTTGGAGATGTCCTCGGCTTCGTTGTGAGAGAGGCCGTCGACGCAGGGGCACATGACCATGGTGGTCGGGGTGATCCGGTTCATCCAGCAGGCATCGTGGCCGGCGCCGGAGACGATGTCCATATGCGAGTAGCCGAGCTCTTCGGCCGCCTTCCTGACCGAAGCGACGAGCTTGGGGTCGAAAGCGACCGGATCGAAATGGCCCGAGACCTCGATACTGACCCCGAGACCCAGTTCCTCTGCGATCTTCGGCGCCTTTTCCTCGAACTCGGCCCGCATGGCGGTGAGCGTTTCGAGATCGGGCGAGCGGAAATCGACGGTGAACACCACCTTGCCGGGAATGACGTTGCGCGAGTTCGGATAGACATCGCAATGGCCGATGGCGCCGACGGCGCGCGGCTGGTGCTTCATGGCGATCTGATGGACCAGTTCGGTCATGCGCGCCATGCCGAGACCGGCGTTCTTGCGCATCGGCATCGGCGTCGAGCCGGTGTGGCTGTCCTTGCCGGTGACGGTGACCTCGAGCCACCACAACCCCTGGCCGTGGGTGACGACGCCGATCAGCTTGTCCTCGGCCTCAAGGATCGGGCCCTGCTCGATGTGATACTCGAAATAGGCGTGCATCTTGCGCGCACCCACCTCTTCGTCGCCGACCCAGCCGATACGCTTGAGCTCGTCGCCAAAAGTCTTGCCCTCGGCATCGACGCGGTCATAGGCCCAGTCGAGTTCGTGCTCGCCGGCAAACACACCCGAAGCCAGCATGGCCGGGGCGAAACGCGTGCCCTCCTCGTTGGTCCAGTTGGTGACAACGATCGGGTGCCTGGTCTTGATGTCGAGATCGTTGAGCGTGCGCACCAGTTCGAGCGCCGAGAGGACGCCAAGTACACCGTCATAGCGCCCGCCGGTCGGCTGGGTATCAAGATGCGATCCGACATAGATCGGCAGGGCATCCGGGTCGGTGCCGGGCCGCGTTGCGAACATGGTTCCGACCTTGTCGACGCCCATTTCGAGCCCGGCCGCATCGCACCATTTCTTGAACAGGTGCCGGCCCTCGTTGTCGGCGTCGGTCAGCGTCTGTCTATTGTTGCCGCCGGCAACCCCCGGACCAATCTCTGCCAGTTCGTGGATCGTGTCCCACAGCCTGTCGCCGTTGATCTTGAGGTTCTGTCCGGGCGCTGCCATGGGTCGGTCCTTTGCTTTTGGTTGTGGTCGAAATCAGATGTCGGTCAGCCGGCCATAGGTCTCGGGCCGGCGGTCGCGGAAGAATTGCCAGGTGTTCCTGACGGTGCGGACCATTTCCATGTCCATGTCGTGAACGATCAGTTCGTCCTTGTCGCGGCTGGCTTCTTTTTCGATCTGGCCACGCGGATTGACGAAATAGGACTGGCCGTAGAATTCGCCGATATTCCAAGGCGCCTCGGTGCCGACGCGGTTGATCGCGCCGATATAGACGCCGTTAGCCACCGCGCTCGCCGGCTGTTCGAGCTTCCAAAGATATTCGGAAAGCCCGGCGACGGTCGCTGATGGATTGACGATATATTCGGCGCCGTTGAGCGCCAGCGCCCGCCAGCCTTCCGGGAAGTGGCGGTCGTAGCAGATATAGACACCGAGCTTGACATAGGCGGTCTCGAACACCGGCCAGTTCGAGGAACCGGGCTTGAAGAAGAACTTCTCCCAGAAGCCGCCGACATGCGGAATATGGGTCTTGCGGTACTTGCCGAGATAGGTGCCGTCGGCGTCGATGACGGCGGCGGTGTTGTAATAGACCCCGGTGATGTCTTCCTCGTAGATCGGCACGACGATCACCATCGAGTGCTTTTTCGCCAGCTCCTGCATGAGCTTGGTCGTCGGCCCGTCCGGGATCGGCTCGGCGGCGCCGTACCACTTGGCGTCCTGGCTCGGGCAGAAATAGGGCTGGGTGAACACCTCCTGGAACGAGAGGACCTGGACGCCCTGCTTGCCGGCCTCCTCGACCAGCGGCAGGTGGGCTTGGATCATCTTGTCCTTGATCTGCTGCGGCGACATGTCGGTGTCGCCCTTCAGACCCATCTGGATCAGACCGCCTCTCAGCATCGTCATGTTCGTCTCCCTGTGTTTTTCGGCCTAGGCCCTTCGAGCCGGGCATGTGTCCACAGGACTCATGCCGTTCCGGTCTCTCACTTCATCGACGGGAAGGTGAAAACAGCGCCCTCCTTGACCCCGCTCGGCCAGCGGGACGTGATGGTTTTCAGGTGCGTGTAGAAATGCACGCCGTCCGGCCCGTAGATGGAATGATCGCCGAACAGCGAGTCCTTCCAGCCGCCGAAGGAATGATAGGCGACCGGCACCGGGATCGGGACATTGACCCCGACCATGCCGACCTGAATGTCGTTGGCAAAGGCCCGCGCCGTGTCGCCATCACGGGTGAAGATGGCGGTGCCGTTGCCGTAGCGATGGTTGTGGATGAGGTTGACCGCGTCCTGGTAGCTCTCGGCGCGCACCGTCGACAGCACCGGGCCGAAGATCTCGTCGGTATAGATCTTCATGTCCGGCTTGACGTGGTCGAACAGCGTGCCGCCGACGAAAAAGCCGTTCTCGTAGCCCTGCAGCTTGAACGGCCGACCGTCGACGACGAGTTCAGCGCCCTCGGCGACACCGGAATCGATATATGAGGTGATGCGGTCGCGCGCCTCGCGGCTGACGATCGGACCCATCTCGGCGTCCATGTCCGTGGACGGACCGATTTTCAGGTTCTCGACCATCGGCTTGAGCTTTTCGATCAGCGCATCGGCCGTTTTCTCGCCGACAGGCACCGCCACTGCGATGGCCATGCAGCGCTCGCCGGCCGAGCCGTAGCCCGCGCCCACCAGGGCGTTGGCCGCCATGTCGAGATCGGCATCCGGCATGATGATCATGTGGTTCTTGGCGCCGCCGAGCGCCTGCACGCGCTTGCCGGCCTTGGTGCCGCGTTCGTAGACGTAATGGGCGATCGGCGTCGAGCCGACGAAACTCACCGCCTTGATGTCGGGGTGATCCAGGATAGCGTCGACAGCCACCTTGTCGCCCTGGACGATGTTGAGGATGCCCGGTGGCAGTCCGGCTTCCATGAACAGCTCCCAGGCCATCAGTGGCGCCGACGGGTCGCGCTCGGAGGGCTTGAGGACGAAGGCATTGCCCGAGGCAATGGCCAGCGGATACATCCACATCGGCACCATGGCCGGGAAGTTGAACGGCGTGATGCCGGCGACGACGCCGAGCGGCTGGCGGTCGGAGTACGAGTCGATCGACGGGCCAACATTGCGCGAATACTCACCCTTGAGAAGGTGCGGGATACCGCAGGCGAACTCGACGATCTCGATGCCGCGCGCCAGCTCGGCCACGGCATCGGCGTGGGTCTTGCCGTGCTCGCGGGAGATTTCGCGGGCAATTTCGTCGGAATGCTTGTGCAGCAGTTCGGCGAACTTGAAGAAGACCGCCGCCCGCTTCATCGGCGTCAGCGCCGCCCAGGCCGGCTGGGCCTGTTTGGCGTTCTGCACCGCTTCATCGATTTCGGCGATCGAGCTGAGCGGCACCTTGCCGATTTCCTCGCCGGTCGCCGGATTGAACACAGGTGAAGTGCGGGCGGAAGCGGAAGGAGCGCGCTTGCCGCCGATGGCATTGTCAAGAACATACATGCTAGGCAGCCTCGTTCAGCGCGGTGCGGACGATGTCGACGAGTTCGTCGATCTGGGATTTCTCGATGATCAGTGGTGGTGACAGGGCGATGATGTCCCCGGTGGTGCGGATCAGGGCGCCGAGTTCGAACGCCCTGATGAAGGCGTCGAAGGCACGCTTGGTCGGCGCGCCGGCGATCGGCTCGAGTTCGATGGCGCCGACAAGACCGATATTGCGGATGTCGATGACATGCGGCGCATCCTTGAGCGAGTGCAGCGCCTCCTGCCAGTAGTGGCCGAGTTCGGTGCCGCGCTCGAAAAGCCCCTCTTCCTTGTAGGTTTCCAGCGTCGCCAGCCCCGCGGCCGCAGCCATCGGGTTGCCGGAATAGGTATAGCCGTGCGGCAGCTCGATCAGGTGCTCCGGCCCGGACATGAAGGCATCGTGGATCTCGGAGGTGACCATCACCGCACCCATCGGGATGACGCCATTGGTCAGGCCCTTGGCCGTGACCATGATGTCGGGAACGACGTCGAAATAGTCGGCGCCGAACGGCTTGCCGAGACGCCCGTAACCGGTGATGACCTCGTCGAAGATCAGGACGATGCCGTGCTTTCTGGTGATCTCCCGGAGTTTCTTCAGATAGCCCTTGGGCGGGATCAGGACGCCGGTGGAGCCGGCGACCGGTTCGACGATGACGGCGGCGATTGTCGAAGCGTCGTGCAGTGCGACAATTCGCTCGAGCTCGTCGGCCAGATCGGCGCCATGTTCGGGTTCGCCGCGGGTGAAGGCGTTCTTGTCGATCAGGTGCGTGTGCGGCAGGTGATCGACGCCGGTCAGCAACGTGCCGTAGAGCTTCCTGTTGCCGACGATGCCGCCGACAGAAATGCCACCGAAATTGACGCCGTGATAGGCGCGCTCACGGCCGATCAGCCGCGTGCGGGCGCCTTGCCCCTTCACGCGCTGGTAGGCGAGGGCGATCTTGAGGGCCGTATCGACGCTTTCCGAGCCGGAATTGGTGAAAAACACGTGCTCCATGCCCTCAGGCGCGATCTCGACCAGCCTGTTGGCCAGTTCGAATGCCTTGGGATGGCCCATCTGGAAGGCCGGGGCGTAATCGAGTTCGGCCGCCTGCTTCTGGATCGCCTCGGTGATCTTGGGGCGGGTGTGCCCGGCATTGACGCACCACAGACCCGCCGTGCCGTCGAGGACCTGCCGGCTGTCCGATGTGGTGTAGTACATGTCCTTGGCACCCACGAACATGCGCGGCGCCTTCTTGAACTGTCGGTTCGCCGTAAACGGCATCCAGAACGCGTTCAGATCATTGGGTGCAACATTGTGACGATCCGACACGGAGATCCCTCTCGGTTAGGTTCGGTTCTGGCCTGAGTGTTGGAGAAGCCCCGGCAACATGCTATGGCGTTTTTTGACCAGTTGGAAAAATGTTAACATTCCCGGCACGGCAATCAAGGACTAATTGACGGCAGGACGACAGGAGGGAGCGTGGCAAAAGGCAAGGCGGCCGGCGCCGGACGTCCGCAAACGCGCATCCAGCGCGAGAAGCGCGAGCTGATTCTCGAAGCGGCGCTCGAGGTGTTCTCGACCCATGGTTTCCGTGGCGCGACGATCGACCAGATCGCCGAGGCCGCAGGCATGTCCAAGCCCAACCTGCTGTACTATTTCGGCCGCAAGGAGGACATCCACAAGACGCTGATCGAACGCCAGCTCGACACCTGGCTCGATCCGCTGCGCGCCATGGATCCGAATGGCGACCCCTTGACCGAAATCCGCTCCTACATCCGCCGCAAGCTGGAAATGGCCCGCGACTATCCGCGCGAAAGCCGGCTGTTCGCCAATGAGATCCTTCAGGGTGCACCGCGCATCAAGCACATGCTCGAAGGCGAACTCAAACAGCTGGTCGATGAAAAGGCGCTCATTCTCAAGCGCTGGATGGCCGAGGGCCGGCTGGTGCGCGTCGACCCACGGCACCTGCTGTTCGCCATCTGGGCGACGACCCAGCACTATGCCGATTTCGACGTGCAGGTCCGGGCCGTGCTTGGAAGCGATTTCTCCGGCGAGGGCCGTTTCGACGATGCGGCGCGGCTGCTCGACCAGTTGTTCCTGAGCGGGCTGACACCGCACAAAAAGGATACATGGCAAAGACTTAACCTGGTTGATTAGCCACGATCATCAAGTAAACCGTCTTTTGACATGTCCCGGGTAGACTGTCCGAATGAACAACTCGGACAAAGTTCCTGCACGACGAATTGCTATTCTCGTCGACGCCGAAAACATCAGCGTCGACAACTGGCCGGCAATTGCCCGTATATTTGACGGTCTCGGCGACGCGCGCGTCCTGACCTGTTTTGGCGACTTTACCAATCCGGCCCATGCCGGCTGGCTCGCCGTGTGCCGCGACAATGGCGGCAGCGCCGAGATGGTTCTGGGCACCGGCACCAAGAACGGTACCGATATCGCCCTGACCATCGAGGCGATGAAGCTGATCCATGCCGATGCCGCCGAGATGATCGTCGTGGTTTCCTCCGATTCCGATTTCGCGCCACTGGCCCGGGCCATCACCGCCTCGGGCCGCATCGCCGTCGGCATCGGGCGCGCCGGCGTCTCCGACGCCTTCTCTCGTTCCTTCGACCGCTACATCGCGCTGCCTGCATCCGGACAAACAGCGACCGAGCCCAAGCCGGCCCCGACGGCATTGTCGGTAAAACAGGTCGGTCAGTTGCGAGCGCTGGTTGCGAGACTGGCCGGCGCGGAAGCGGACGGCGCTGTTCCTCTGTCGCGGCTCGGCTACGTGCTGAAACAGGATCACCCCGAGCTCGCCGATGCCCTTTCCAAGGGGAAACTGAGAAAGGCGCTCAACTGGTACGGACTGGTGAAGGAATCGGGCGAAGGCACAGCCATCCGCGTCTCGCCACGCTCCAAGGCCGAAAAACGCGACGTCGCCTGACCCGGTGAGATGTCTTCAGTCCGGCGTGCCGAGCCCGACGGGATCGACCTTCCAGCCGCGCGTGATGTGCCAGGCGCGCACCGCCGAATACATGACGACGGCGCGCCAGGTCGGCACGCCGAGCACCTTCAGCGCCTCGAAAAAGACGGCGTCGGCGACGATCTTGGAAAACATCTCGTCGTTCCACTCGCACAGATAATCGTGCAAGACCGCCGCTGCGGCATAATCCGGACTGAACGGCGGAACGATCGACCAGAACAGCCGCGGCACCGAGGCGAGATCGGTCAGGAATCCGTCCGGTACGGTGACCGTGATTCCGGAGCCGAAAAAGCCGATCTGATAGCTGAGCGGACGAATGAGACAGTATTTGCCGGTTCCGGGCACCGGCATCAGTTCGACTGGATCGGTGAACGCCATCTGTCCCTCCGCCAAAGTGGGCCGGCAGCTTCCCCCGGCGCGCCCTCGCGGTCAATCCTCGCGCCGGCGGATCGGCGTCCCGGTCAGTCGTCGAGTTCGGGATAGGCGCGGAAAATGCCGTCCTCGTTGAAAGGGATACGCCTGTCGGAAATGAGATAGGCGGCGATGTTGGGCCGTGCCCTGACGGCATCGGCAAGCTCTGCGACACGCGGATGTGCCGGCAGCAGCCGAGTCATCGCCCTGGGGAAGGCATGAGATAGTCCCTCGACCATCTGGAACACCGACAGGTCGGCATAGCTCGCCTTGTCGCCAACGAGCCAGGGCCCGGGCGCCGCGTTGCCGGCAAGCACATTTTCCAACCAACCGAGATATTTCGGCAGGCGATGGCGCAAAAAGGCCGCCGAATAGAGCTTGGCCTCGGGTTTGTGGTCCTCGTAATAGGCGCTCGGTCCCAGCGGGTGGTGAGTGTCGTGCACTTCGGCGACGAAATCGGTGATGGTCAGCTGGATCTGCTGGGTCCAGCAGCGCCCCTGAGCGTCTTCCGGCGCCAAACCGAGCTTGCCACCGAGATGGAACAGGATCAGCGCCACCTGGCCGATGATCAGGCCATCGTCGCGCAGAAACGGTGGCGCAAACGGCTGCACCGCGCCGGCTTCGCCAGCCATTAGCCGCATCATCTCGCCGTTGCCATGCATGCGGCAGACATCGAGATAGTCGGCGCCGGCATCCTCGAGCGCCAGGCGCACGAATTCTCCGCGCCCCTGCAGGCCGGGCCAGTAGAAAAGCTCATAAGTCACGGACGCCCTCCCGTTTCCCACCTTTTAGCGGGATCAGGGCGAGTCGGCCAATCTTCGCTATGCCCAGGCCCGTGCTACTCCGCCGGATCGGGGAAACAGGCTGAACCGGGATTGTTCGGATGCGTCGTCCAGTTGGCGTAGTCCGCCTCGACCTTGCGATTGGTGCGCGGATCGACCGAGCCGGGCGCCATCGGCACCATGGTGATGCAATCCTCGACCGGGCAGACATTGACGCAGAGGTTGCAGCCGACGCATTCGGCATCGATCACCTCGAAATGGCGCTTGCCGTCCCTGGTGTTGGTGATCGCCTGGTGCGAGGTGTCCTCGCAGGCGATATGGCAGCGCCCGCATTCGATGCACTTGTCCTGATCGATATGGGCCTTGGTGATATAGTTGAGGTTGAGGTGTTCCCACTTGGAGACATTGGGCACGGCGCGGCCGACGATGTCGCCGACCGATGTGTGGCCCTTGTCGTCCATCCAGTTGGACAGCCCGGAGATCATCTCGTCGACGATCTTGAAGCCATAGGTCATCACCGCAGTGCACACCTGCACGTTGGAGGCGCCGAGCGCCATGAATTCGGCAGCGTCGCGCCAGGTGGTGATGCCGCCGATGCCGGAGATCGGCAGACCTTCCATTTCCGGATCGCCGGCAATCTCGGCGACCATATGCAGGGCGATCGGCTTGACCGCCGGGCCGCAATAGCCGCCATGGCTGCCCTTGCCGTCGATCGTCGGCGACGGCGCGAAACTGTCGAGATCGACACCGGTGATCGAATTGATCGTGTTGATCAGGCTGACGGCGTCGGCCCCGCCGTTCTTGGCGGCACGGGCCGAATAGCGGACATCGGTGATATTGGGCGTCAGCTTGACGATGACCGGCATGCGCGTATTGGCCTTGCACCAGCGCGTGACCATCTCGACATATTCCGGCACCTGGCCGACGGCAGCGCCCATGCCGCGTTCGGACATGCCGTGCGGGCAGCCGAAATTGAGTTCGATCCCGTCGGCGCCAGTCTCCTCGACCAGCGGCAGGATGGCCTTCCACGAGCTTTCCTCGCACGGCACCATCAGCGAGACGACGACGGCGCGGTCGGGCCAGTCCTTCTTGATCTGCTTGATTTCCATGAGGTTGAGCTGCAGCGGACGGTCGGTGATCAGTTCGATATTGTTGAGCCCGATCAGGCGGCGGTCGCCGGACCAGATGGCGCCATAGCGCGGGCCGTTGACATTGACGACGGGCGGACCGTCCTCGCCGAGCGTCTTCCACACCACACCGCCCCAGCCGGCCTTGAAGGCCCGTTCGACATTATAGGCCTTGTCGGTCGGCGGTGCCGAGGCAAGCCAGAACGGGTTGGGCGACTTGATGCCGACGAATTCGCTTCTGAGGTCTGCCATGAATCCCTCCTAGTTTGCGCTTGCAGCGAGCGGCCAGTAGCCGACGAATGAGAAATAGAGTCCCGCGATGCCGAAGCCGATCGTGCTGCCGGTCAGCGCCGATCCCACGGTCTTGGGCGATTTTAGTGTCGTTTCGGGCACGGCGATCAGCGCCGCGCCTTTGAGCGCCGCCGCGATTCCGAGCAGCGTCACGGCGCCCTGTGCGATCGATCCCCAGAGGAAGTGATTGACGAGGACGGACATGCCGACGATGAAATGCGCCGCGCCACTGAGGTTGAGCAGCACCGGGTCGGCCTTCTCGTTGCCAAGGATCATCCTTGTGTAAAACCCGCGAGAGACCAGAAAGCCGAGCGCCGTCAGCAGCAGATAGGGCCCCGCGATCCTGGCGATGAGTTCGGTCACGCTACCGCTCCTCAGCCCATCAGGGCCTTGTGAATGGACATCGCGGCAACCTTGCCGTCCTCGACGGCGGCCACCGTGAGATCCTCGCCACCGCTGGCGCAATCGCCACCAACCCAGATGTTGGGCAGCGTCGATTCATTGGTCTCGGAACGGGCGAAAGCCGAGCCGTCGAGCCCCAGCCCGGCCGGATCGGCATCCAGATGCTGGCCGATGGCGACGAGAACCTGGTCGGCCACGAGCGCCAGCGTCTCGCCGGTGCCGATGAGGGTGCCGCCATCCTGACGGGTGTATTCGAACACGGCGTTGAGCCGTCCGCCTTCGCTTTCGATCGCCATCGGGCTGGCGTTGAAGATCAGGTGCACGCCGTGGGCGGCGGCCAGTTCCTGCTCGTAGCCCGAGGCCGGCATGCGCTCGCGATCGCGGCGATAGACCAGTGACACGGTGCGGGCGCCGAGGAGCTTTGCCTGCACCGCCGCGTCGATCGCGGTCATGCCGCCGCCGATGACGACGACGTCCTGGCCGACAGGCAGTGTGGCGAGGTCGCCGGCCTGGCGCAGCCGGGCGATGAAATCGAGCGCCGGCTCGACGCCAGGCAAGGCGGCCCCGGGAATGTCGAGAACACTTGCCGCGCCAAGGCCGACGCCGACAAAGACAGCGTCGTGGTCCTGCTTCAGGCCTTCGAGCGTCACGTCACGCCCCAGCGCCTTGCCATATTCGATGGTGATGCCGCCGATCTTGAGCAGCCACTCGACTTCGGCCTGGGCGAAATTGTCGACGCTCTTGTAGGCGGCAATGCCGTATTCGTTGAGCCCGCCCGGCTTGTCCTTTTTCTCGAAGATCGTCACCTCATGGCCGAGCATGGCGAGGCGATGGGCGGCGGACAACCCGGCCGGTCCGGCGCCGACGACGGCGACGGACTTGCCGGTCGACGGCGCGCGCTCATAGAACTGGCTGCCCTTTTGCATGGCCGTGTCTGTGGCAAAGCGCTGCAGATGGCCGATCTTGACCGGCTTGCCTTCGGCCACTTCGCGCACGCAGACCTCTTCGCACAGCGTTTCGGTGGGGCAGACGCGGGCGCACATGCCCCCGAGAATGTTCTCGTCGAAGATCGTCTTGGCGGCGCCGAGCGGATTGCCGGCAGCGATCTGGCGGATGAACATCGGGATGTCGATGCTGGTCGGACAGGCGTTCTGGCATGGCGCGTCGTAGCAGAAATAGCAGCGATCGGCCTCGACCCTGGCTTCATGCTCCGAAAGCGGCGGATGAAGATCGGCGAAATTGGCTTCGAGCGTCTTGCTGTCGAGCCGGCCCGCTGCAATGCCGCCCCCATGCCCCGTTTCTGTCATTGCCGACCTCCGTTTCTGGCGTTCCGGCCAGGACTCCCCGCAGCGCGCAAGGGCCTGACCCGATGGTCCGATCGTGCGCGCCATCCCGGAAAAACGGTTCCCGGTGCACCATCGGGCGCGCACCCGAAGCAGGGATGCTAGCCGCAACTCAAATTTTTATCAATTGGTCAAAAACAAAACTATCAGGCGCTAACTCCGATCGCGCCAGGACGCCCCGAAGGCGCGGGGTTTCACAATCTCGCCATACCGCTCGTTTAGCCGCCGCCGCATCACCACCGCCAAAGGATCTGTTGCTTGCGTTTTCTCCTCTCCGCCGTGACGGCGCTTTCTCTCACGATTTCCGTCCTGCCCGCTTCCGCCGCCGACCAATGCGGTCGAGCCTCCTGGTACGCCATTCCCGGTCCCACCGCCTCGGGCGAGACCATGGACCCGAGCGAAATGACCGCCGCCCATCGCAGCCTGCCGTTCGGCACCATTTTGAAGGTGGTCAATCCGACCAACGGCCGCGCCGTCGTCGTGCGCATCAACGACCGCGGTCCGTTCATCAAGGGACGCGTGCTCGACCTGTCTCTCGCCGCCGCCGAAAAGCTCGGCTTCCGCAATGCCGGCGTCACCAAGGTCTGCTACGTAAAAGTCTGAGCGTTTTGCCGTTTTGCTTGAGATCGACGCCGCCAATGCCTGTGCTAAACCAATATTATCCATTTTCTGCTGACATCGTGCCGACGTATGTCCGGGAAGAGTGACGATCACTGTTCCGGCCTGAGCATATGGGCGCCCAAGCATTTGGGGCATGTGCCTTCGGACCTTCAGAACGTGACAGGACCCTGCACGGCCGGCCGGCATGCGATGGAGGCGGGACGATGATTGGAGCAGGCGCGATCGTTGTCGGCGATGCTGGCGGAGCCGGCGAACCCTTGCTGGCGACTGCCGCCGAATGCGGTTTCGTCTTCGTCAGGCATTATGACGACCAGATACCGCTGGGCGAACTCGTTGTCGGGGCGGTGCTGAGCTTTTTCCTGTTCGCCGAAGCCGACGACCCCCGGGACCATGCGCCCCTGATCGGGGAGATCCGTCGCAATCCGGCCCGGGAACTTGCCTATGCCCCGCTTGCCTATTTCACCTACAACGGATCCGAGGATCTCATCGACACCTGCGTCGGCCTCGGGTTCGACGAGGTCATCGGCATGCCCTTGACCCGCGACCGTCTGAAAGCCGGACTGATGCGGCAAATCGAGACGCCGCAGGTCTATTACGAGACCGCCGAGTACTTCGGTCCCGACCGCCGCCGCCTGTCCAAGCCTCGTCTTGCCGACGCATTCCTGCGGGGCCTCAGCGGCGTCCAGGCGGCGCGGCGCATCGAATTCCGTCGCTCCGTGACAACCGGCATCGCCATTCTCGGCGACAGCCTCAAGGGCGGATCGGGCGCACGCAGCACCTGAGCGAGACTGCTGCCTGCTCCCCTGGTTCAGGTTTCGCTGGCATAAGGCTCCAGCTCGACACCGGCCTCCACGAACATTGCCCGCGCCGCCTCGAACTCCGCCGCCGGCATCGAGGTCGTTCCGGCCCCGAACACAACGGCGCTCACGCCTGCCTGGATCAATGTGCGCGTGCAGGCCGAACAGCACATGTGGGTGACATAGACAGTGCAACCCTTGGTGCGAATGCCCTCACGCGCCGCGAAAGCGATGAGATTGGCCTCGGCATGCGAGGCGAACAGGTATTTGTCCGGGCGCTCGCGGCGTCCCGGCAGATCCTCAACGCCACGCGGCGGCCCGTTGTAGCCGGTCAGCCGGATTTCGCCATCCGGCCCGACCAGCACGGCGCCGACACGGGTGCTGTCCTTGCTCTTTTTCGCCGCGTGCTCGGCAAAGCCCATATAGTATTCGGTCCAGTTCATGGTCGGCGCCTCCGCTCTACGGTATTCTAGGCATACAATCGTCGAATTGCGTGGTTTTTTCGCCGCAGAGAACGGCAGCGGTTCCCTTATCCAAAGCGCTTCAGTAAAAGGTTCTGGGCCTTTTTCCGCGATGTGAGTCTCCCCATGGTTTTCGGGTTCGATCAGGCGCCCCAGCGCCGGGTATACGCTGCGTTCTTTCTGTATTCGTTTGGCCTCGGGGGCATCAATCCGCGCCTCGGCGACATCCAGCTCGCCATGGGCATCGGCGAAGGCACGCTGGGCGCGGCCCTGATCGGCGGCGCCATCGGCACCCAGGTCTCGCTGATGTTCGCCGGCCCGCTGCTCACCCGGCTCGGCGAACGCATGAGCCTGCTCCTCGGCATTCCGATGGTGGCGCTGATGATCGCTTCGGTGTCGCTGGCGCCCAACCCCTACATGATGTTCCTCGCCATGTTCCTGGCCGGGCTTGCCATCGGCTGCGTCGAGATCGTCCTCAATGTCGAAGCCGACCGCGTCGAGTACCAGCTCGGCAAAAGGGTGATGAACCGCTCCCACGCCTTCTGGAGCTTTGGATTTTTCGCCGCCGGCGCCGTCAGCGCCATCGCCAAGGCCATCGAGCTTGATTTCCGCCTGCACCTGTTCGGCATGGCCGCCTTCATCATCGTGCTGGCGACGGTGGTGAACTGGAACTTCAAGCCGGCGCCAAAGCGTGTCGTCGAGGAAGGCGCCCACCCCCGCTTCGTGCGGCCGACCGGTCCGATCCTCGTGCTTGTCGCCTTCACCCTGTCGGCCATGCTGCTCGAAGGCGCCGGGGCCGACTGGTCGGTGATCTTCATGCGCGACACTTTCCAGACCACGCCCTTCGTCAACGCCATCGCCTTCGTTTTCGGCGCCTTCTTCCAGGCGATCACGCGCTTTTTCGCCGACGGTTTCATCGAACGCTACGGTTCGGTACGCGTCGCCCGCGTGCTGTTGACCACACTCGGGATCGGGGTCTGCGCCGTCACCTTCTCCACCCATCCGGCCATAGCCCTTCTCGGTTTCGCCCTGATGGGCATCGGCACCTCCGCCATCTTCCCGCTCGCCGTCTCGGCAGCGGCGCAGCGCACTGACCGCCCCTCTGCCGTCAACGTCGCAGCGCTGGCACAGCTGAGCTTCATCACCTTCCTGGTGGCGCCGCCGCTGCTCGGCTTTGTGGCCGAACACGTCTCGATCCGCCACTCCTTCGGTATCGGCATCCCGCTCGTCATCCTCAGCTTCCTGACGATCAGGGCGCTGACGCCGCGAGCGGGCAAGCCGGATACGATCAGGTCCGATGCCTGAGCTCGGACCGATCACCGACGGCCGGCAATCGCCGACGGCGCTGATGGTGCAAAGGGGAACGATGCGCCTGCTGCGCGGGCAATTCGATCTTGCCTGTTTCGCCGAGGTGCCGCTCGCCAACGGGCGGCGGGCCGATATTCTCGGCGTCGGGCCGAAGGGCGAGATCTGGATCATCGAGATCAAGTCGAGCCTTGCCGATTTCCGCGTCGACCAGAAATGGCACTTCTACCGCGATTTCTGCGACCGGTTCTTCTTTGCCAAACCCCCTGACCTCGACGCCGGCATCTTTCCCGAAAGCGAGGGCCTGATCGTTGCCGACGGCCATGGCGCCGACATTCTGAGGCAGGCGGCAGACGACCCGCTCGCCCCGGCGCGACGCAAGGCCCTGATGCTACGGCTGACGCGCCTTGGTGCCGACCGTATCCATGCGCTGATGGATCCGGGTCCGCAGTAGCCAGAACTCTACGTCATCTCCGCGAATGCGGGAATCCGGTACGAGGGGTCTGCCGGGCGCAAGAATGCTTTCGCGCGCAGACCGCGCGCGGCTGATCCCTGATCAGGTCGGGGATGACGCTGTGGGTTGAGGCACCGACGGTGGAATGAACTACCCGTTTGGAAGGATCACCCGGCGCGGCTTGAACTGGCCCTGTTCGACATATCCCACGGCCACCGCCTCGCCCTTGAGCGAAGCCCAGCACTCGTCGACAGAAACCGGCGCGCCGGCCCCGGTCAGAAGCACCGGATTGCCGAGCCGGATCAGGCTGGCCTGGCGCATGTCGACGCGGATTTCCGGCACATCGGTCAATCCTGCCGCCACCGGCAGCAGGAATTCTGTCCGTGAGTCCGGCTCGGCAGCTTCGATGGCCGCGAGATCGACCGCCATCGCGTCGGTGAACCCGCCAACAGCGGCGCGGTGCAGCCTTGAGACATGTCCCTCTGTCCCGAGCGCTTCGGCGATGTCACGGGCCAGCGCCCTGACATAGGTACCCTTTGCGCAGGTGACTTCGAAATCGGACGTCTCGGTGCCGTGGTCCAGCAGCGTGAAGCTGTCGATTTCGACTTCGCGTTCGGGGATATCGACCTGTTCACCGGCGCGGGCGAGATCATAGGCGCGCTCGCCCTTGATCTTGATGGCCGAAAAGGCCGGGGGCTTTTGCATGATCACGCCGATGAAGCGCGGCAGCACCAATTCGACATCGGCGCGAGCCGGGCGGATATCGGAGGTCGCGACCACCTCGCCCTCGGCGTCGTCGGTCGCGGTGCGGACGCCCCATTTGACGGTGAAGTGGTAGACCTTTGTGCCATCCTGCACCTGCGGCACCGTCTTGGTGGCCTCCCCGAAGGCAATCGGAAGGATACCCGTTGCCAGCGGATCGAGCGTGCCGGCATGCCCGGCCTTTTTTGCCTGCAACAGCCACCTGACCTTGCCCACGGCCTCGGTCGAGGACATGTCGTAGGGCTTGTCGAGAACGAGCCAGCCGGAGATGGGTTTCTTGTTCGAGCGCTTCTGGGCCATTGAATTTTCGATGTTCGTTCTCGGAGCAAGCAGAGGAGCTTCATCCTGAGCGTGTCGAAGGACGAGGCTCGGACCCTCGTGGTTCGACAGGCTCACCATGAGGGTCCCTCAGTCGTCGTGGCCCTCGCCGTCCCCGTCCTCGTCGTGATGCAGGTCCTTTTGCACCCGCTCCGAACGCAACAGGCTCTCGATCCGATCGGCTTCCTCGAAGGTGTCATCGATATAGAAGCGGATTTCGGGCGCGTATTTGAGATCGATCCTGTGGCCGATGTCGCCGCGGATGAATCTGGCGTGATTGTTGAGCGCCTTGACGATTTCCTCGGCATTGGCACCGCCGAGCGGCATGACGAAGGCCTTTGCCAGCTTGAGATCGGGCGTCATCCTGACTTCAGGCACGGTGATCGTCGCTTTCTCGATCACCGGGTCGATGATGTCGCCGCGCATGAACATCTCGCTCAGCGCGTGGCGCACCAGCTCGGCGACGCGCAGCATGCGCTGGGACGGCTCTGCGTGTTTGTGGTGTCGGGTCATCTGGTGGACTCGTGAAAGGTGAAATGGCGACGAACGATGACGAAACGGACGGCAGATGCCGTCCATTCACGCGATCATCGGTCTCAATTCACAGACTGCGCTTCACCGTCTCGACGCGGTAGCATTCGATGACGTCGCCAGCACGCATGTCCTGGTAGTTCTCGAAGGCCATGCCGCATTCCTGGCCCATCTGCACTTCCTTGACCTCGTCCTTGAAGCGCTTGAGGGTACTGAGCTTGCCTTCGTGCACCACGACGTTGTCGCGGATCAGACGCACGCCGGCGCCGCGTTCCACCATGCCTTCGGTGATGCGGCAGCCCGCCACCTTGCCGACCTTGGTGATGTTGAACACTTCGAGAATCTCGGCATTGCCGATGAAGGTCTCGCGGCGTTCCGGGGCCAGCATGCCGGACATCACGCCCTTCACGTCGTCGACCAGGTCGTAGATGACGTTGTAGTAGCGGATCTCGATGCCTTCGCGCTCGGCCAGTTCACGGGCCTGGCGGTTGGCACGGACGTTGAAGCCGATGACGACGGCCTTGGATGCCGAGGCCAGCGTCACGTCGGATTCGGTAATGCCGCCGACCGCCGAGGTGAGGATCTGGGCCGAAACCTCTTCGGTGCCGAGCTTGTCGAGCGAAGCGGTGATCGCTTCGGCAGAACCCTGCACGTCCGCCTTGATCAACAGCGGGAACTTGGCAACGCCGGAATCCTTGAGCTGATTCATCATCTGCTCGAGCGAGGTCATGCCGCCGACCGCCGAGCGTTCGCGCATGGCGCGCTGGCGGTATTCGGTGATCTCGCGGGCGCGGGCTTCGCTCTCGACCACCGAGAAGCGGTCGCCGGCATCGGGAACGCCGGAGAAGCCGAGCACTTCGACCGGTGTCGAGGGACCGGCGGACTTGATCTGTTCGCCCTTGTCGTCGATCAGCGCACGCACGCGGGCCAGTTCGGTGCCGGCCACAACGATATCGCCGACATTGAGCGTGCCGCGCTGGACCAGGACGGTCGCGACGGCGCCACGGCCCTTGTCGAGCTTGGCCTCGATCACCGTGCCTTCGGCGCGGCCATCTGGATTTGCCTTGAGTTCAAGGATTTCCGACTGCAGAACAATTGCTTCCAGGAGCTTGTCGAGCCCCTCGCCGGTCTTGGCCGAAACCTCGACTTCCAGCGTTTCGCCGCCCATCGATTCGACGAAGACCTCGTGCTGCAACAAATCGGTGCGGACCTTCTGCGCATTGGCATTGGGTCGGTCGATCTTGTTGATGGCGATGATCATCGGCACTTCGGCCGCCTTGGCGTGCTTGATCGATTCGATCGTCTGCGGCATCACGGCGTCATCGGCGGCCACCACCAGCACGGCGATGTCGGTCGACTGGGCGCCGCGGGCACGCATGGCGGTGAAGGCTTCGTGGCCGGGCGTGTCGAGGAAGGTGATCTTCTGACCGTCCTGCTCGACCTGGTAGGCGCCGATATGCTGGGTGATGCCGCCGGCTTCGCCGGAAGCCACATTGGCATGGCGGATGGCGTCCAGAAGCGAGGTCTTGCCGTGGTCGACATGGCCCATGATGGTCACGACCGGCGGACGCGGCCGCAGATCCTCGGGCTTGTCGTCGGACTGGTCGTCGAAACAGACCGGTTTCGACATCGGCCTCGGAAACACGCTTGACCGTGTGGCCAAGTTCGGTGGCGATCAGCTCCGCCGTGTCGACGTCGAGCACGTCGTTGATCTTGAGCATCTGGCCCTGCTGCATCAGCAGCTTGATGACATCAACCGAACGCTCGGCCATGCGGTTGGCCAGCTCCTGCACCGTGATCACTTCCGGAATTGTCACTTCGCGGGCGATCTTCTCGTGCTGGACATTGCTGCGGCCACGCTGCTTCTCGCGGCGGCGGCGCATGGCGGCGAGCGAGGGACCGCGCGATCGCGATCGGATTCCTCGGTAGCCGTGGTCACCGTCAAGCGCGAACGGCCGGAATCGGTACCCGGACCGCGACGCGACGGTCGGTCGGTCGGGCCGCGATTGGCACGCTTGACGCGATCGAGTTCATCCTGGCTGACGAGCCCCGGCTTGTTCGGCGTGACGCCACGACCGCGGGTCCGCCGTTCGACGGCCGCCTCGGCATCGGCCGGGCTGGCAGGCGCAGGGCTCGGAACATTGGGACGCGGGGCGGGGCCGCGACTGCGCGCCGGGCGCTCGGCCTGGGCCGGAGCAGGGGCCGCCGTGGCGGCCTTGCTCGCCTCTTCGGCCGCTTTGGCCTCGGCTTCGCGCTCCAACCGTTCCTGTTCGCGCTTTTTCTCTTCTTCTTCGAGCTGGGCCTTGCGGCGCTCTTCTTCCTCGATGCGGCGGCGCTCTTCTTCCTGGAAGCGGCGTTGCTCGGCCTGCTGGCGCGCCGAAGCCTCGACGAGCACGCGCTGGCGGGCGCTCGACTCCTCGGCGGTCAGGCCACCGGCGGGACGCGGCGTCGCGCGCGGACCCTCGGACCGGCGCTGCTGCTGCTGAGCCGGCGCGCCTGCGGGCGGGCGCGGCGCATGACCACCGGGTGCACCCTGGCCATGAGGCGGAGAGCCGACGCGGCGCGTCCGCTTTTCCACCACGACCGTGGAGCGCGATGACCGCGACGCGCCGGAACGCGCGCCAACGCCAGGCGCCCCTCCTTTGAGGGTCAGGGTCTTCTTGCCGCCCTGATCGGTATCGCGCTTGTCGTCTCGATCGCTCATGTAGTTCCGTCTTCTTTCCCGTTTGCGCTCCGGTAGCGGGCAAGCCTTTCGGCCCCGCGCCAAAGCAGCATCCGCTGCTGCCCCTGCAACGAGGGCAGCATGTATCACATTTTCAAGCCCTAATGCCAAATCCAATTGGCCCGAGCTCAGGAATTCGTAATGCCGGATGCTCTGTTGCGGGAATCGTGCCCGCAACAAAGCCAGCATTTTGTCTCGCCCACCTTGCGCCGCGTCGGACGCGGTGATGAGGGCCTTGATGTCGCCGGCGGCGATGGCGGCCTCGACCTTTGCCGCGCCGGTCACGATCTGACCGGCCTTGCGAGCCAGGCCAAGCGCACCGAGCAGCCGCTCTTCTAGCCTTCTGCCCGCCAGTTGCGCAAGGTCGGGAGGAACCGAAACCTTTTGCTTGAGGCTGCGGCCAAAGGCGCGCTTGCCGACAGCCTCGGTCACCATCGCCTCTGAAAGCGTCACCCAGACGCCGCGCCCGGGCGCCCTTGCGTCGACGTCGGGCACGATTTCGCCGTCCGGTCCGAGGACAAAGCGGATGAGATCCGAGGCCGGGCGCGTTTCACGCGTCAGGCAGCATTCACGCATGACCTCGCTTTTCTTCGGCATCCGCGTCCCCGGCTCCCGTGCGCATCTCCCGGACTAGTCTTCGGCCGCCGGGGCAGCGTCCTCACCCTCTTCGGGCTCGGGCGCAAGATCTTCCTCGGTGACCCACCCGGCCCTGAGGCGGGCGGTCATGATCATGTCTTCCGCCTCCTGGCGGGAGATCGGGAAGGCGGAGAACAACCCGTCGAAACGCTGCACTTCGCCATCCTTGCGTTCGACCCAGCCAATCAGGTCATCGGCGGCACAGCCGGCGAAGTCCTCGATCGTCTTGATGCCGTCCTTGCCGAGCTCCACCAGCATGGCGGCACCAAGGCCCGGAATCTCGTAAAGCTCGTCGGCGACGCCCAGTGTCCTGCGCTCTTCGTCGAGTTCGGCCTCGCGGGCATTGAGGAACTCGACGGCCCGGTTCTGGATCTCGGTGGCGGTTTCCTCGTCGAAGCCCTGGATCGAGGAGATTTCCTCGAGCTCGACATAGGCCAGTTCCTCGATCGAGGAGAAGCCTTCCGAGGCCAGCAGCTGGGCGACCATCTCGTCGACATCGAGCGCGTCCATGAACAGGGTCGAGCGTTCGGTGAATTCCTTCTGCCGACGTTCGGATTCTTCCTGCTCGGTCAGAATGTCGATGTCCCAGCCAATGAGCTGGCTGGCCAGGCGCACGTTCTGGCCGCGACGGCCGATGGCGAGCGACAGCTGCTCGTCGGGCACCACGACCTCGATCTTCTCGGCCTGCTCGTCGAGCACGACCTTGGCGACATCGGCCGGCTGCAGCGCCGAAACGACCAGCTCGGCAAGATTCTCGGTATACGGAATGATGTCGATCTTTTCGCCCTGAAGCTCGCCGACCACCGCCTGGACGCGCGAACCGCGCATGCCGACGCAAGCGCCGACAGGATCGATCGAGGAATCGTTCGAGCTGACGGCGATCTTGGCGCGCGAGCCCGGATCGCGGGCGATCGAACGGATATGGATGATGCCGTCGTAGATTTCCGGCACTTCCTGCATGAACAGCTTGGCCATGAACTGCGGATGGGTGCGCGACAGGAAGATCTGCGGCCCGCGCTGCTCGCGGCGGACGTCATATATATAGGCACGGACGCGGTCGCCGTAGCGGAACTGCTCGCGCGGGATCAGCTCGTCGCGGCGGATGATGGCTTCGCCACGTCCGAGATCGACGATGACATTGCCGTATTCGACGCGCTTGACCGTGCCATTGACGATTTCGCCGATGCGGCCGGAATAATCGTCGAACGTGCGCTCGCGCTCGGCATCACGAACCTTCTGGACAATGACCTGCTTGGCCGACTGCGCCGCGATGCGGCCGAACTCGATCGGCGGCAGCGGCTCGGTGACATAGTCACCGAACTTGGCCTCGGAATTCTTGGCCTTGGCGTCGGGCAGGGAGATCTGCCGGCTCGGCTCCTCGACGGTCTCGACGACTTCGAGCATGCGCCACAAGCGCAACTCGCCGGTCTTGGGATTGATCTCGGCCTTGACCTCGGTCTCGGCGCCGTAGCGCGAGCGGGCGGCCTTGCGGATCGCCTCCTGCATCGCCTCGATGACGATCATGCGGTCGATGGACTTCTCCCGCGCCACGGCATCGGCGATCTGCAGAAGTTCCAACCTGTTTGCCGAAACGGCCATCCGTTCTTCTCCTCATTCTGTTGTGGAACCGGCGTCGGGCGCTTTCGTCCGTGCCGCCGCTGTCCCGCAACCAATTATGCGCGCCGAGCCCTAGTTATCGGATTCGGCAGAATATTCGACAGTCTCGATATCGGGATCGTCGAGTGTGTCGTCCTGTTCCTTCGCCGCCATTTCCAGCAGCCTGTCGGTCATGACCAGCTTGGCTTCCGCAAGGGCGGTGAATGGCAGGGTATAAAGCGCCGGCGCCCCTTCGGGCACGTCGGGCAGCCTGATGGTGACGCCTTGCGCGTCGCTGGTCTCTATGAGACCGCGGAAACGCTTGCGCCCGTCGATCATGTCGGCCAGCTCGATCTTGGCGTCGTGGCCGTGCCAGCGGGCGAAATCGTCGGCCCGCACCAACACCCGGTCGACACCTGGCGAACTGACTTCGAGATTATACTCGCTGTCGATGGGATCCTCGACGTCGAGCGCCGGATTGATCTCGCGGCTGAGCCTCTCGCAGTCGTCGATCGAAAAGCGCCCATTGGCGTCCTCGGCCATGACCTGCAGGGTCAGACCGTTGAAATTGAGCATTTTCACCCGCACCAGCCGATAACCGAGATCTTCGGCAATCGGCTCGATGATGGCGGCGATCCGGGCCTCCAGGCCCGTCTGCTTTATATAACGTCGCTCGCTCAGCTTTCCTGGCCTTCTGGTTTCCGCCCTGTCATGCCGCCGTCATGGCCGCCAATCGCAACGATCGGGTGACGGACGGGACGTCCTGGACGAAGATAACAAAAAAGAGCGGGGCCGCTTGGCACCCACTCTCCGGTTAACCCTGAGATGTTGGCCGTTCTATACGCCTGCCCGGCGAAAGATTCAAGCGTTTCGCTCGGCCTGCCAGTCGGCAAACAGACGATCGATCTCGGCCTCGCTCATCCTGCCGGGTTCGGCGCCGGTCCTGACCAGTTGTTCGGACAGTTCGGTGAAAAAGGCATTGACCGGGGTCGGCACGCCGTGAAGCCGGCCGAGAAAGGCGATCTGGCCATTGAGATAGTCGACCTCGACGCTGCCGGCGCCGCGCACCATCGACTGCATGGCCGAGGAACCGACCTGAACCGCGCCCGCGACTTCGCCGGGCTGCATCAGCGCATCGCGTTCCGGATTAGGGGCGCCGATTTCATCGTAGCCGATACCGGCCTTGGCAAAGACCGCACGCGCTTCTTCGCGCGCCCTTGCGGCATAGGCGCCGTCGCGCGACGCCGCGCCAAGCGCGATATCGATGCCATTGGCGAGATTGACGAGGAGCTTGCCGTGCTTGCGCCGCATGATGTCGTCCTGCGCTTCAGCCAGAAACCCTGCACCATCGAGCAGTTCGCACAGCCGCGCCGCCATGTCCGACGGGCCCTCGGGGTAGCGGCCGATCTCGATGAGGCCGGGCCGCGGGTGCCGGAAGGCGACGACCTCGCCGGGCGACAGGTAGCTGACCGGCATCTCGACCATGGCGCCGAGCACATTGTCGAAATAGCGAAGGGCCATCACCTCGTTCGACACCCCGTTCTGGGCGCAAACGATCGTCTGTTGCCTGACCCCGGCCGCGCGCAGGTCCATGAGGGCGCCGGCAGTGTGCTGGGTCTTCATTGTCAGGAAGATCACATCGTCGGGGCGAAAACCGATCTCGTCGGGCTGACCGACCACCGGAAAAGCTGCGCGCACATCGCCATCCGGCGTTCTGAGCAGGAGCCCGTCCCGGCGAATGGCATCGAGCTGGGCGCCGCGGGCAACGCCGATGACATTATGTCCTGCCTTGGCGAGCTTGACCGCAAGTGCGCCGCCGATGGCGCCGACGCCATATATGATGAAACGCATGCCCTGGTCTTTCCGTTATGTGTCCGCGAAGCGTCGGGGCACGATCCGGCATTGCATCTTTCGCGGCAAGAGCCGAATTGACCGTTTCGGTCCTGCCCCCGCGCCATAGGGTCAGTCGCAGCGGCCCGGATCCGCGTCATCGCACCGCCGCCGCTGCATGTGTCTGCCTGCCGGATCGGGCGGACAAAGCGGGCGACGCCGCCGCTGCACGGGCGCTACAACCCCGAAAACAAGGGGTTTGCCGGCAATTTCCCGGTTTCAAGGCCGGCAAGGAGCCAACAAGAAAACGTGATCCCGGAATTTCACCTTGCGGGGCTTGAAGACTCTTTTCGTGCTGTCCGAGCCCGGTCGGGACGTCGGAACCGGCGCGCTGACGATGCCGAAAGGGCGCGCGACCGCCTGCAGCACCGGCCACGGCGCCGGCAAAGCCGGCAGCACAGGGCCCAGATCTGCAGTGACTGCCCCTGCCGCGATCACCATCGATAACCTGATAATATTCAACAGCTTAGGAGAGTGTTTCCCGGCGGTCCACACCGATCGCAGGGCCGTTCTTCCGGGCGGACCGCGCGGCAATCCGGCATCCGGCACACGGGGCCTCCACGAGGAAACCCGGTTACCTCCCGGACACCGGGTTCCCCGCTAGTGCCCTAATTTCGTTGGGAAAACTCTCGTTGGCGATATTGGGATTTCAACAGCAGATTCGGAAAAAATTCGCACTTGCAGGTCGGTTGGGGCGTTCTCATTTGCCTTAGTGTTCAACAACGAAAGGAACTCGAAATGAACAAGACCATTGCTATCGCCCTCGCCGCCGCCACCGTCCTCGCCTCTGCTGCTCCGGCTTTTGCCGAAAAGCGTGACCTGGGCAACGGCACGACCGACTTCGGTGCCCTGAGCACCCTCTCGATCCTGGCCGACAAGGGCTACAACGCGGTTCGCGTCGAAAACTACGGCGGCGGCAAGGTGCTCGCCTTCGTCATCGACGAGAACGGTTCCCAGGTGCTTCGCTTTTTCGACGAAGACACCCTTGCTCCGGTCGTCCGCTAGTTCGGTGGCTTGGAAAAATGTCTGGCACGTATCCGGCTCTCCGGATGCGTGCCAGGCAGCCTTTCAGAAGGGTCGTGAGCCGGTGTGCGCTTCGGCGTCATGACGCCGATCGAACTCGGCCCTGGCCGCTTCGACCTCGGGGTGGTGCGCCTTGACGAAGCGGGCCCAGATTTCTGCATAGTCGAGAAACTCGCGACCGAGCGCTGTCAGGTCATATTCGACGCGCGGCGGGATCGACGGATATTGCGTACGGCTGACCATGCCGTCGCGCTCCAGGTCGCGGAGCGTGGCGCTCAGCACCTTTTGCGAAATGCCGCCGATTCTGGATTTCAGGGCGTTGAAACGCATTGCGCCCGGCTTCAGGCAGGTGATGATCACCAGATTCCATTTGCCAGGCTTGATGAACAGCAATTCCGAGTAGAATTCGTCAGATTCGGTTGGGTTGGCCATGTCAGACTCCGCTAGCGCGAGATGCACAGCGGCCCCGAACTCGCCACGCAACCGCGATCACAACAAACGAATCACGCACAAAAAAGGCGGCGTGCTCCGACATTCCCCGAACCCCATATGGGGAGTTTGAGCGGAATCTCCAGACGTGTGAGAGAAAACTATCGCACCGAAATGTTCACAACCCTGTCAGAGGCGACGGAAGCTGAAGTACCAGCTCCGGAGGCGCCCCTGTTCGCGTGCCTTCAATTCGTAGCGCGTCGGCTGCCAGCCCGGATAGGGCTCATGCCAGCTTCCCGGCAGGCCGTGATCCCAGATGAAATCCGTACTGCGCAGGACATGGGCCAGGCCCCAGTTGGCGTAATCCTCGATGTCGGTGGCAAAGCGGAAGATCCCGCCGGGCCTGATGGTGCGTGCAAGCTCGGCCATGGTCATCGGTGAAATAAAGCGGCGCTTGTGGTGACGCGTTTTCGGCCACGGATCGGGATAGAGCAGGTAAACGCCGTCAAGCGCCCCCTCAGGCAGGGCGCGCAGCAGATCGAGCGCGTCGAAGGCGAACAGGCGGATGTTGTCGAGATCGTTGTCGGCGATCTTTTCCAGCATCTTTCCGATGGAGTTTGAAAAGACCTCGGCGCCGATGAAATTCGTCCCGGGATTTTCCAGCGCCTGACGGGCCAGGTGCTCGCCGCCGCCATAACCGATTTCAAGCACCAGCGGCGCCTGCGGATTGGCGAACGGCACGCGCAGCACCATGCCGCCCTTGGCCCCGGAAACCGAAACCTCGAGCCGCGGCAGCAGTGTTTCGGTGAGTTCCTGCTGGCGGCCATGCAGCGGCTTGCCGGTGCGCCGTCCGAAAAAGGCGCGCGGCGTGCCGTCGCGGGTCAGGGGCGGGATCTTGCTCATGGGCGCGGACATATTTCAGCGTGCGGCGAAGCGCAACCGTCTGCTGCCACTTGCAGTCCCCGCTAGGAAAAACCCCGGAGCGATGCTCCGGGGCCTTTTTCATGCAGCCTGATGCGCAGGGCTCAGGCGGTCAGTTCCTTGACCGCTTCCTTCATCGGCTTGACCAGGTCTATCTTTTCCCAGGAGAACGAGCCGTCGCGGCCGGGCTTGCGGCCGAAATGGCCATAGGCCGCTGTCTTGCCATAGATCGGCTTGTTGAGATCGAGCTTGCGGCGGATGCCGGTGGGGCTCAGATCGACCACCTTGCGGATCGCCTGTTCGAGCACGGCGTCATCGATCGTGCCGGTGCCATGGGTATCGACATAGACGCTGAGCGGCTGGGCGACGCCGATGGCATAGGCGAGCTGGATGGTGCAGCGCTCGGCAAGCTTGGCGGCAACGATGTTCTTGGCGAGATAGCGCGCCGCATAGGCGGCGGAGCGGTCGACCTTGGTGGTGTCCTTGCCCGAAAAGGCGCCGCCGCCATGCGGGGCCGCACCGCCATAGGTGTCGACGATGATCTTGCGGCCGGTCAGGCCGGAATCGCCATCGGGGCCGCCGATGACGAACTTGCCGGTCGGATTGATGTGCCACTTGCAGTCGGCGGCGATCGGCAGCTCGCCGAGCGCCTCGCGCACATAGGGTTCGACAACCGAACGGACCTTCTTGGAATCCCACGAGCCGTCGAGATGCTGGGTGGAAACGACGATCTGGGTCGCCTCGGCGGGCTGGCCGTTCTCGTAACGCACCGTCACCTGGCTCTTGGCGTCCGGGCCGAGCTTGGCGGCCTCGCCTTCGCCCTTCTTGCGGGCCTCGGCCATCAGTTCGAGGATCTTGTGCGAATAGTAGATCGGCGCCGGCATCAGGTCCGGTGTCTCGCGGCAGGCATAGCCGAACATGATGCCCTGGTCGCCCGCGCCCTCTTCGCCCTGCTGATCCGCGGCGTTGTCGACGCCCTGGGCGATGTCGGCGGACTGGGTGTGCAACAGCACGTCGATCTTGGCCGTCTTCCAGTGGAACCCGTCCTGCTCATAGCCGATCGCCTTGATGGCGCGGCGGGCGGCGGACTTGAACTTGGACGGATTGATGACCTGCTTGCCGTGGCGATCGAGCTTCAATAGCGTCTCGGGCACGCGGACTTCGCCGGCGATGACAACGCGGTTGGTGGTCGCCAGGCACTCGGCGGCGACGCGGACCTTCCACGGATCGGTGCCGGTCTTTTTGGCTTCCTTGTAGACCAGATCGACAATCTCGTCGGATATGCGGTCGCATACCTTGTCGGGATGACCTTCGGACACGGATTCCGAGGTAAACAGGTAGGAAGCTCTGGTCACATCTATCCCCAATACAGCTGATTGGCCTCAATACGGCCGCTAAGGCGGCACGCCGCGCTTTATTGCCAGCCGCCCCGCCTCGGGTCAAGAAGGATATAAAGCTTTCGTTATATTACCTCGCCGCGTCCGGCGGCACGGCGACGCCTGAACCGGGCGACGACAGCACCGGCAAAAACCAGGGCAATCGCGACAAAAAACGCCGTGTGGCGCCAGTGAACGAACAAAGGTGCGGCAATCGGTCTGGGCGGACTGGCATCGAGCACGCCGTTGCTGTCGGGCGGCAAGGAGGCCGTCAGCCGGCCCAGGGGATCGATGATCGCCGTCAGCCCGGTGTTGCCGAGCCTCAGCATTGGCTTGCCTTCCTCGACGGTACGCACCCGGGCGTGATGGAAATGCTGGGCCTTGCCGATCGAGCCGTCGAACCAGCCGTCATTGGTGACATTGAGCAGGAATTCGGCATCGGCGACCGGTCCGAGATCGCCGGGGAAAATCGCTTCATAGCAAACAAGCGGTAAAAATGCCGGCGTTCCGGGCGGCGTCATCAGCCGGCGCGGCCCGCCCGGCGTCCAGCCCTCGTTGCCCGGGACGAACTGGGTGATGCCGAACCGGGCGAAGAAGTCGTCGAACGGCAGGTACTCGCCGAAGGGCACGAGATGTGACTTGGCATAGGAGGCGACGATCTCGCCCTCGGCATTGATGGCGAGGATGGAATTGTGCGCCGTTTGACCAAGCGGGTCCTCCGGGTCGAGCCGTGGTGCCCCGGTGATCAACACGGTCCTGGGTGGCAATATGCGGGCGATGCGTGCCAGCGCCTCAGGCTTTTTCGACAGGTAGAAGGGGAAGGCCGATTCCGGCCAGATCACGTGGGTGATGGTCTCGATGCCGGGCCTGTTTCGCGTCGTGTCGACCAGCCGGTTGAAGACGAAATCGCCGTCACTGGCCTGCCATTCCGCCGATTCATCGATATTGGGCTGGACCAGTCGCACCCGCATGTCGTCGCGCATCTCGGTCGGGATGGCTTCAAGTCGCCAGGCGCCGTAGCTCAGCTGCGCCGCCAGAAGCCCCAGCGCCACGAAAAACGGCCCGAGCCGGCGCGGCAGCGAGCGTTCGGACGCCGGCCAGATCAGTGCCGGCGTCGCTGCGACAAGAGGTGCGACAAAGGAAAGCCCGTAAACGCCGACAAGCGCCGCAGCCTGCATCATCTGTTCGTTGGCCGTGAGGGAATAGCCGAGGAGATCGAACGGAAAGCCGGTAAACAGATGCCCCCTCAGGTATTCGCCGAGCGCCAGCGCGGCGGCGAGGACGAGGATGCGAAACCCGGATTCGAACCAGAACAGATGCGCCAGCGCCACGGCAAAGGCCCAGAACAGCGCCAGAAGCGCCGCCAGCGCCAGAACGGCGACGGGCGCGAGGAAGGGGATCCAGTTGCCTTCCATGAAAAAGGCGATGCCGATCCAGTGAATGGCAACGGCGAAATAGCCGAGACCGAACCAGAAGCCGATGGCAAAGCCGGCGCCGAACAGCCCCGTCAGTCCGCTGCCGCGTTCGGCGCCATCGAGCGACCACACCAGCACCGGCAGGCCGATGAACAGCGCCGGCAGCACGAAGAGCGGCGGCACCGACAATCCGGACACGGCGCCGGCGGCGATGAGGATGAGGATACGCCGCCAGCCGTGCGCCAGCATGATGAAATGAACGAGTCGCTGCATGTGCTGCCGAATCACCTGGAGTTGCCGGCAACACTAAAGGCCTTCGCGTTTCGGTGAAATCACCGGCGAAACAACGGGCTTCAAACGGACGAAACCCTCACCCGAGAACGCGATTCGCGATCAGGTCTTGGCGCCGGGCGCCTCGCTGGCCCGCGCCACCGGGCGCGCCCTGACGGCGCGCTTCTTGGCAACGATGCGCACCCGCTTGATGCGGCGGGCGTCGGCGGCGAGAATCTCGAACTCGAATCCCTTGAAACGGGTGATGACCTCGCCGCGGACCGGCACCCGGCCCTCGAGATCGAACAGCAGCCCGCCAAGCGTATCGACTTCCTCGATATGGGCCCCCGCATCGAAATCGGGACCGAGCTCGTTCTGCAGTTCGGTCAGCTCGACGCGGGCGTCGGCGATGAAGCTGGTCTCGTCGACCTTCCTGACCAGCGGGCCGTCGTCCTCGTCATGCTCGTCCTCGATATCGCCGACAAGCGATTCGAGCAGATCCTCGATCGAGACCAGGCCATCGGTGCCGCCATATTCGTCGACGACGATGGCCATGTGGATGCGGGTGGCCTGCATCTGTTCCAACAGGTCCTGCACCGGCATCGACGGCGGCACGAACAGCACCTTGCGCGACAGGTTCTCGGCGCCGATCTTGCGCCGAAGCGCCGTCGAGATCATCCGGACCGGCACGCCCTTGCGCTTTGTGTCGTCGCGCTCGGCCGGCCTTTCCTCGGTCAGGCGATGCAGCGCATCCTTGATGTGGATGAACCCGATGATGTTGTCGAGCGTGTCCTCGTAGACCGGCAGGCGCGAGTGCCCGGCCGAGCGGAAACTGATGATCAGGTCGGCCAGGGTGTCGTCGGCATCGACCGCATCGATATCGGCGCGCGGCACCATGACGTCGTCGACGCGCAGCTCGCGCAGATTGAGGACGTTCCTGAGAAGCGCCCGCTCATTGGCGGTGAAACTGTCGGGGAGCGCCGTGCCGATTTCGCCGAGCGCTTCGGTCAGATCGGCGCGGATCGTCGATTTGGAGCGATTGGTCAACAGCTCGCGCAGCCAGGCGAACAGTCCGGGTCGCGCGCGCGGCGCAGCCACAGGCGCCTGCGGCAGGGTCTGGGCCAGTGGCACGATTTCGGTGGAGGGCGTCGGTCGGGGGACCGGTTCGCCGTCACCGGCCCGGGCATCGCTGTCGGGTTGCGGCTCGGCGGAGGCGGCGCTGGTCTGGTCGGTCTGGTTCATCATTGCTGCCCGAATTCTGGGGCGAGATCCTTTCCGGCGTCAACACGCTCGTTGACGCGATCTATGGGTCCTGCTCGGCATAGGGGTCGGCGATGCCGAGCCCATCAAGTATTTCGGTCTCCAGCCGCTCCATGACAAGGGCCTCGGCCTCGGTTTCGTGATCGTAGCCGCACAAATGCAGCGTGCCGTGGACAACAAGATGGCTGAAATGATCAAGAAACGGTTTGTCGAGGTCCTCTGCCTCGCGAATCAGGGTCTCATAGGCCAGCGACAGGTCGCCGACCAGGCCGCGCATCTGCTCGAAGGGTTCGAATTGCGGAAAGCTCAGCACATTTGTCGGCTTGTCGATGCCGCGCCATTCACGGTTGATCCGCTGCTGTTCGGCGTCTCCGGTCAGAAGCAGCGAGATCTCGAGCGGGCCTTCGGTCTCGATATCGGCACGGGCGAGGGCGCGCGAGATGGCGCGCCGCGCCGCGGTTTCGACACCGTCGGGCCAATCCCCGCTCTCGATGCGGAAATCGAGTGAAATCTCGTCCTGTTGCACCTATTGCCCCGACTTGCCCGCCGAATCATAGGCGCGAACGATGCGGGCGACGAGGGCGTGACGCACCACGTCGCGGTCGCTGAAACGCGTGACATGCACCCCTTCGATGCCGTCGAGAAGATCGAGCGCCTCGATCAGACCGGAACGTTCGCCACGCGGCAGGTCGACCTGGCTCGGATCGCCGGTGACGATCATCTTCGAGTTTTCGCCGAGGCGGGTCAGGAACATCTTCATCTGCATCGAGGTGGTGTTCTGCGCCTCGTCGAGAATGACAACGGCATTGGAAAGGGTCCGTCCGCGCATGAAGGCCAGCGGCGCCACCTCGATGACGCCCGAGGTGATCGAGCGTTCGACGATCTCGGGCCGCATCATGTCGTAGAGCGCGTCGTAGAGCGGGCGCAGATAGGGATCGACCTTCTCTTTCATGTCGCCGGGAAGGAAGCCGAGACGCTCGCCGGCCTCGACCGCCGGACGGGAAAGGATGATGCGCGAGATGTCGCCGCGTTCGAGCAGGCTGGCGGCGTGGGCGACGGCGAGATAGGTCTTGCCGGTGCCGGCCGGGCCGGTGCCGAAGACCAGCTCCATGCGCTCCATGGCGCGGATATAGGCGTCCTGGGCCGGGGTGCGGGCGACAATGGCCGCCTTGCGCGTGGCGATCGTCGCCATGCGCACCCGGCCCTTTTTCTCGAGCGTCGGCAGGGTGAGCTGGCTGTCCTCGGTCTCGATCATGCGGATGACGGCATCGACATCGCCGATCTCGAGTTGCTGGCCCTCTTCGAGCGAAGCGTAAAGCGATTCGAGCACGCGTCTGGCCTGATCGACCCCGGACGCCCGGCCGCGCAACAGGATGTGGTTGCCACGCGGCGTGGCCGAAACATCCAGGCGCTGTTCGACAAGGGCGAGGTTCTGATCGTAGTCGCCATAAAGCTGTGCGGCGAGCCGATTGTCCTCGAAGGCGAGTTCAAGATCGGTGAGGTGCGCGGCATCCGCGCCGGAGGAAACGGGCTTTGACAATGTCCTGCTTGACTGTCCTTTTGCGCCCGTCACGGGCGCACTCAGCAAATCACACCATACCTTATCAGCACTGGGCTCAGCCTAGTGTGACAATATTGCCAAGAAGTGAATTTTTGCCTGCCGAAACGATTTCAACCGGCTGAACTGTGCCGATCAGGGACAGATCGCCCTTGGCATGCACCGCCTGAAGGTAGGGCGAGCGCCCGGCGACCTGGCCCGGCATCCGGCCCGGCTTGTCGATGAGTACCGGCATCGTCTGCCCCACGCACCCCTGATTGAACGCCGTCTGCTGGGCAAAGATCAGGTCCTGCAGCGCCGCCAGGCGCTCGGACTTGGTGCGCTCGTCGATCTGGTCCGGCAGTTCGGCGCCGGGCGTGCCCGGTCGCGGCGAATACTTGAACGAGAAGGCCGAGGCGTATTCAACCCTCGAAATCAGGTCCATGGTATCGGCAAAATCTTCGTCGGTCTCGCCGGGAAAACCGACGATGAAATCGCCGGAAAGGGCGATGTCGGGCCGAGCAGCGCGGATGCGGTCGATCAGCTTCAGATAGTCGTCGCGGGTGTGGCGACGGTTCATCGCCTTGAGGATTCGGTCCGAGCCCGACTGCACCGGCAAATGCAGATAGGGCATGAGCGCGCCGAGATCGCGATGGGCAGCGATCAGGTCATCGTCCATGTCGCGCGGGTGCGACGTGGTGTAGCGCAGCCGTTCGAGACCCTCGATCTCGCCGAGACGCCGCAGCAATTCGGCCAGACCGATCGGTTTGTCGCTGTCGTCCAGGCCGTGATAGGCGTTGACGTTCTGGCCGAGCAGGGTCAGCTCGCGCACGCCGGCGGCAACCAGTTGCCGTGCTTCGGTAACGACCTGGGCGACCGGCCGTGAGACCTCGCCGCCGCGGGTGTAGGGCACAACGCAGAAGGTACAGAACTTGTCGCAGCCTTCCTGCACCGTCAGGAAAGCGGTCAGCCCGCGCGCCAGCACCGCTTCACGGTCGGGCGGCGGCAGGTGCTCGAACTTGTCCTCGGACGGGAAATCGGTATCGACGACACGGGCGGTTTTCGCCTGTTCCACCAGTTCGGGCAGGCGGTGGTAGGATTGCGGACCGATGACCAGATCGACCACGGGAGCGCGGGCGATGATCTCCTCGCCCTCGGCCTGGGCCACGCAGCCGGCCACGCCGATCATCATGTCAGCACCTTGGGCGCGCCGCACCACCCGCATTTTCTTCAGTCTTCCGAGCTCGGAATAGACCTTCTCGGCCGCCTTCTCGCGGATATGGCAGGTGTTGAGCACGACGAGATCGGCATTCTCGATCTCCTCGGTCAGCGAATAGCCGTGAGCCGACAGCGCATCGGCCATGCGGTCGCTGTCGTAGACATTCATCTGGCAGCCATAGGTGCGGATATAGACCCGCTTGCCGTTTGTCTTGGATGTGGTGCGCGTGTCGTGCATGGCGCGCGACTTACACGAAAACACGCAGCGACACCAGATTTAGCGGAACAGTCCAGACTGCCGGCAGGCGTACCGGTTTTGCGGATGTCGAAAAGCCGGATCGAAGCCTGCCGGCGCAGGTGCGGCTTTCAGACCGTCGGCACCGTCAGCTTGCCGCCGCGATTGAGCGAAACCAGCATGCGCCGAACCTCGTTCTCGCAGCGCTTGGTGATCAGCTTGCGGTTCTCGGCCTCGCTCAGCGGCTTGGGCTCGCCGAACGAGACGGTAACCGATTTCACCGAGCCGCGGAGGATATCACGGATGTTCTCGCCCACCGATTTCGACTTGATCCAGGCGATCATCGCCCGCTCGTTGCGCGACACCGGCATGCCCTGCAGATGGGTGTAGGCAATGGCGATCGGCTGGATGACGACATTGCGGGCGCCGGATTCGATCATTGCCGTCTGCGCCGCCCCGACCAGCGAGGAGCGAAAGGGCAACACGTGCGTGCCGATGTCGGACTGGCCCTCGGCAAACAAGAGCACATCACCCCCCGCGGCAAGCCGGTTGGCCATTTCCGAGGTGGTGCGTTTGGCGTCACGCCTGCGCGTACGATCGACGAAAATGGTTTTCTGCATCGAGGCCATGAACCCGACGAACGGCCAATGCGCGATCTCGGACTTGGCGACGAAGGTCAGGTCGGCGACCGAACCGATGGCGATGATGTCGGTCCAGGAGATGTGATTGGAGACCAGAAGCGTCGGCCTGTCCTTTTCGGGATGGCCGAGCGTGGTCACTCTGAGGCCGAGAAACACGCAACCGAGCTTGTGGAACAGACGCGGCAACACATTCCAGAACGGCAGGTGGAGCCGGGTGATGGCCATCTGGAACGGCAGGCCGATGAGGATGAACGGCGCCAGAACGAAGACGAAGAAGACGAGGCGAAAGAGCATCCGGTGCCGTCCTTTTTGATGCCGTCAAACGATCTCGGCCCGCATGACCAGCGCCGTCGCGGCGCCGCCATCGGGCTTGGGGTAATAGGCCTCGCGCCGGCCGACCTCGGTGAACCCGAGCCCTCTGTAGAGCTTCAAGGCCGGCGCGTTGCCATCCTCGACCTCCAAAAACATGTGCTGAACGGCGCTGTTGCGCAAGTCCTCGCGCGCCGCCTGCATCAGCGCTCCGCCAATGCCCTTGCCGCGCCACTTGCGGGCCACCGCAATACTCAGCAGTTCCGCTTCGTCGCCGGCATTGCGGAAGGCGGCAAAGCCGGCGATCTTCCGTCGCGCGTCGCAGGCGACATAGACGGGAACCCGCGCCGGGTCGGCGAGATAAAGGGCGAATTCGCTTGCCGCCCAGCCACGCGCAAAGCTTTCGGCATGGATGGCGGCGAGCGGTTTTTCGTCACCCTCGGCAGCCGGTTCGACATGGAGCCCGGCGGGCGCCATCCAGAAGCGCATCATCATGGCGCGTCTCCGACCCGGGCGACGCGCGCCTTGGTCTGCGGCTTGGCGTCGGCGTCGCGGATATAGGCGGGGATGGGCGGATACCGTGCCGGATCGCGTGTCGCGGCAAACCGGGCGACGGCAGCGATATCGGCGAAGCCGCGATCCGTTTCCGGACGCGCCAATTCGAGGTTTTCCGCCCCAGTCGCCTCGGCAGCGATGCCGGCGCCCGACCCGATGACGCGGGTGAGACGCACGATGAACTTTCCATCCTTGCCCGCCGCATGAAGGTGCCGCACCGCCTCGGCGACCGGCAGGAGCTCGATCTCGTCCTGCATCGGTATGCCGGGTTCAACGTATTCCTCCCGATAGACCTCCCCACGCCGCGCATCCATGACAACGACAAATGGATGACCCGCGGGCGCAGAAAGCGAAACCGCTTCCAGCGTTGAAATCCCGATGACAGGTATGTTGAGCGCCAACCCAAGCCCACGTGCGGCGGAAAGTCCGATCCGCAATCCGGAAAACGACCCCGGGCCGGTAATGACCGCAATACGCTGCAGGTCGGCATAATCGAGCCCGGCGCGGGCGAGGAGCGCCGCGATACGATCGAACAGGATTTCGGCATGGCCGCGTTCGCGCGCCTCGATGCCGGTCAAAACCTCGTCAGGCATCGCCAGCCCGAGCTGGAGCCGGGCGCCGGAGGTATCGATGGCGAGCAAAGGCAATGACATGGAAAGGACATAGCCATCGCCCGCGATTTGGGCAAGCGGACACGTGCCGCAGGCTGCGGCCGTGCGAGCTCCGGACTAGATCTGCTGGACGCTTTCGACGCCGGGAACGAAGTGGCGCAACAGGTTCTCGATTCCGTTCTTCAGCGTCGCCGTCGAGGACGGGCAGCCCGAGCAGGCCCCCTGCATGTGCAGGAACACCGTACCCTGCTTGTAGCCGTGGAAGATGATGTCGCCGCCGTCCATGGCAACGGCCGGGCGCACGCGAGTGGCGAGCAATTCCTTGATGATCTCCACCGTCTCGGAGTCTTCGGGCTCGAAGAATTCCTCGAGCGCCTCTGCCGGCGCTTCATCGGTGATCGTCGCCTGGCCGGACATGAAATGATCCATGATGGCGCCGAGCACCATCGGCTTGACGTGGTTCCAGTCGACGTCGCCGGCGGTCACCGCGACGAAATCGGATCCGAGAAACACCCCGACCACGCCCTCGATCTCGAACAGGGCCGTTGCCAGCGGCGAGACGGCGGCATCGTCGCGGCTGCGGAAATCGCGCGGCTCGCCGGAAACGACTTCTCGCCCTGGCAGGAACTTCAGGGTCGCCGGGTTGGGTGTTGCTTCGGTCTGGATGAACATGGGATCACGCCTTGTCGAGTTGGCCGAATGTTTTTAGAACCATTCCAAAATAGCTCAATCCGAGCTTAGCCTCTTGCCGCCCGCTTGTGAAGGGTCCGGATGCCGCACTTGCAAGTGATCCGAAGGAGAGATTGCGCCGGCGGCGCAATCTCAGCGCAGCAAGGCCATGAGAGCTATGCTCGAATGGCACCGAAGCCAGTTTTTCGCTCAAGCAAGCGCGAACAGCACGCTCCCGGCCCACGCACCCGTCTCGGCTACGCCAGCCCACCTTGCCATCACGGTGAAGCAAACCGGGCGACGCCAGTCCCTAGCTCAGCGCCGCGATTTCCTCATCGCTCAGTGAGCCCGGCACGATCGAGACCGGGACCGGCAGGAAGTTGGCACCGCGCTGGGTGAATGCGGACACCAGGGGGCCCGGCCCCTCCTTCGAGGTGCCGGCGGCGAGGATGAGAATGGCGATGTCGCGATCCTCGAGGATGAGCTTTTCGACCTCTTCGGCCGGACGGCCTTCGCGCACCACCGTCTGAACCTTGATGTCGCCGATCTGGGCGATGCGGCGACGACGGATGTCGAGCAGGCGCTCGGCTTCCTCCTTGGCCTCGGCCCGCATGATGTTCTCGACCCCGAGCCAGTGCTGGAATTCGCCCGGCTCGATCACGGCCATCAGGATGATGGATCCGCTGGAATGCTTGATGCGATTGGCGGCGAAGGTCACCGCCCGGTCGCACTCCTCGGTGTCGTCGATGACGACCAGATATTTGCGCTTCAGTCCGCGTACATCGGCCAAAGGCTCGCCCCACTGGCTATTGGCAATCACCGGATCGTGCCATCTCGCGATTTCGGCAGCAAGTGCGATTGTCGGTCATGTCCCCCGGCCAAAGCGCGACGCACGCCTACGCGCGCGGTTCAGCGAACTGTCGTCTGTAGGCGGTCGGGCTGGTGCCGACGATAACGCCGAAGCGCTGGCGCAGGGCTGCGGAAGTGCCAAACCCCACCGCCTCGGCGATGCGTTCGATACCAAGATCGCTGGTCTCGAGAAGCCGTTGCGCGGCAACGATGCGCTCCCGCGCCAGCCAGGCGCCATAGCTTGTGCCGTGGCGCTGGCGGAAACGGCGCGAAAAGGTGCGGCGCGACAGGTGTGCCCTGTCGGCGAGATCATCGAGGCCGAGGTGTTCATCGAGATGAGCGCGTGCATGCGCAATGGCCGCGTCGAACCGGTCGTTTTCCGGCCGGTGCGGCATCGACTGGTCGATGAACTGGGCCTGACCTCCCTGGCGATGCGGCGCCAGCACGATGTAGCGGGCCATGATTCGCGCCACTTCGGCGCCGTGAATCCGGCGCAGCAGATGCAGGCAGCAATCCAGACCGGCCGAGGTGCCGGCCGATGTAACGATCTGGCCGGCGTCGACATAGAGCACGTCGGGAACGACCTCGGCGTCGGGGCAACGTCGACGCAGTTCGGGCACCGCCATCCAGTGTGTCGTGGCACGCCTGCCGGCAAGGCTCCCGGCTGCTGCCAGAGCAAAAGCACCAAGACACAGGCCGACGACGACAGCTCCGCGGCTTTCCGCCCGGCGCAAAAGGGCGAGCAGAGCTTCCGGCGGGATTTCATCGGTGTCGCGCCAACTCGGAACGATGACGATATCGGCAGATTCCGCCGCCTCGAGACCGAAAGGGACTTCAAGCCGCAGACCGTTGTCGGCGGCGATCACCGCGCCGTCGCAGGAGCAGATGCGATAATCGAATGCCGGAATGCCGACGGCGCTTCGGTCGCGTCCGAAGATCAGTCCGGGCACCGAGAGGTGAAACGGACTGATGCCGTCAAAGGCGATGACAGCGATTTTCAGGGGGTCGGACCAATCCTGCATGGACGGTATGTCCCGTTTCTTTCGATTATTGTCAATCGGGCCACTCGCGTGCATCCGGATCGCGTCCTAGCCTTTGGCAATCTTTCACCAGGGAGCCATAGCCATGACCGGCCAGCAGCCAGCCCGTCGCGCCCTCATCGTCGTTGATGTGCAGAACGATTATGACGGCGGCAATCTTGCCATCGCCCATCCGCCCGTTTCCGAAAGCCTGGCCAACATCACCCGGGCAATGGACGCCGCGCAAGACCACGACGTCAAGCTGGTGGTGGTCCGTCAGTTGGCACCGGCCAATTCGCCGTTTTTCGCCAACGGCACTCATGGCGGCGAGCTTCACGTCAGCGTCGTGGAACACGCACGCGATCATATGATCGAAAAGACCTTGCCGAGCGCTTTCACCGGCACCGATCTCGAGCTTTATCTGCGCCGGACCGGCATCGATACCGTCACCATAGCCGGCTACATGACCCACAATTGCGACCTGTCGACGATCATTCACGCCGTGCATATGGGCTTCGAGGTCGAGTTCCTGTCCGATGCTACCGGCGCGCTCGCCTATGCCAATTCGGCCGGCGCGGCGAGCGCCGAGGAGATTCACCGTGTCATGTGCGTGGTGTTTCAGTCGCGCTTTGCCGCCGTGTTGAAGACGGACGACTGGGTCGCCCATCTGCAGAACGGAACGCGGCCCGAGCGTGACTCGATCCTGGCATCGAACCGGCGGGCGACGGCTGGCGCGGCGGCCTGAGCGCGACCCGCGCTAGCCGACGAAACCGACGATATCGCGCACGTCCTTCATGGTCTGCTGCGCGATGACCCGGGCGCGGTCTGCGCCGTCCTTGAGCACGGCGCGGATCTCGTCGGGCGCAGCCAGATAGCGGCGCATCTCGTCGGCGAGCGGAGCCAGTTCGTTGACAGCAACCTCGGCCAGGGCCGGCTTGAAGGCGCCGAAACCCTTGCCGCCGAACTCTTGCAGCGTCTGTTCGACCGAGATGCTGGCAAGCGCGGCATAGATCTCGACGAGATTGGTCGCCTCCGGCCGCCCCTCCAGTCCCTCGGGTTCGCTGGGAAGCGGCTCGGGATCGGTGGTCGCCTTCTTGATCTTCTTGGCGATCAGGTCGGCATCGTCGGTCAAAAGAATGCGGCTCAGGTCTGCCGGGTCCGATTTCGACATCTTCTTGGTGCCGTCTTTGAGCGACATCACCCGCATCGCCGGGCCGGAGATCATCGGCTCGGTGATCGGGAAAAAGCCCTCGTCGCCATGGCCCTTCTTTGCGATCCATTCGGCGAAATCGTTGTTGAACTTCTGGGCGACGTCGCGGGTCAGCTCGAGATGCTGCTTCTGGTCCTGGCCGACCGGGACATGGGTCGCCTTGTACAACAGGATGTCCGCCGCCATCAGCGAGGGATAGGCAAACAGGCCGAGCGAAGCGTTTTCGGCGTTCTTGCCGGCCGTCTTGTCTTTCCACTGCGTCATGCGCTGCATCCAGCCCATGCGAGCGACGCAGTTGAAGATCCAGGCCAGTTCGGCGTGCTGCACGACCTGGGACTGGTTGAAGATGATTGCCTTTTTCGGATCGAGGCCGGCAGCCAGGTAGGCGGCGGTCAGTTCGAGCGTCGCGCGCTGAAGATCGTCCGGGTTCTGCCAGACCGTGATCGCGTGCATGTCGACGACGCAATAGATGCACTCATGAGAATCCTGCAGCGGCACGAAGCGCCTTATAGCGCCGAGATAATTGCCAAGATGCAGATCGCCGGAGGGCTGGATGCCGGAAAAGACGCGCTGGGTGAATGACATGTCGCCTGACTTCTCTGGATGAGCAGGCGTGTCCGGGCTCCGGCCACGGCCTGGTTCAACGAAACAAATCCGTGCCTTCCGGGTTCGACAGGAAGCGCACGGTCCTCGCGCGGCTTATCGCGCACAAGCGCAATTTGGGCAAGTCTTCCGGCAAGACCGCAGCCCTGTCACGAGGATCCGCGCCTGACGAGCGTGCCGGCAAAGGCGCGAAGGTTCTGCACGCCGGTCACGTGGATGGCGGCGAAATAGACAAGGCCCGCGCCGGCGATCAGGCCGAAAAGCATGACAACCCCCGGCACCAGCCCGCTGTCGGGCTGGAAAAAGCCCGAAAACAGGTCGGCGGCGATCCAGAGCACGGCCAGCATGGCGGCCGAGATCATCAGCATTAGCGCCTGGTTGCGCCATTGTCGCGCCGAGGGGCGGAAGTGATTTCTGCGCCACAAGGTCGCAAAAAGCAGCGCCGCATTGGCCCAGCCCGAAACACTGGTGGCGATGGCGATGCCGACATGTTGCAGGCTCGGGAACAGCAACAGCGACAATCCGATATTGATGACGACCGAAATGGCAGAGAACCAGGTCGGGGTCGCCGTGTCCTCGCGGGCAAAAAAGCCGGGCTGGAACACCTTGATGAGGATGAAGGCCGGCAATCCCATGGAAAAGCACACCAGCGCCGCAGCCGTCGCTTCCGTGTCGGCGGCCGAAAAGGCGCCGTGTTCGAAAAGGATGCGGATGATCGGGGTGGAAAGCGCGATCAGGCCGGCGGCAGCGGGCAGCGACAGCAGCATCGAGACCAGAAGCGATTGCTCCATCGCCGTTTTGGCCTCGTCGTCGCGTCCGCCCTTCAGGTGCCGGCTGAGTTCGGGCAGCAGGACGACGCCGACGGCAATGCCGATGATGCCGAGCGGCAACTGGTAGAGGCGGTCGGCATAATAGAGGTAGGAAATCGCCCCCGAGGCTGCCGAGGCGATGATCGTGCCGATGAAGATGTTGATCTGGGTGATGCCCCCCGAGGCGATGGCCGGCAGCGCCAGCACCCAGAAACGCCTGACATCGCGGTCGAAGCGCGGCAGCTGGAATTTCGGCAGGAAGCCGGTGGATTTCACCGCCCACCAGACCAGCGCCAGCTGGGCGATGCCCCCGACGAGCGTGCCCCAGGACACATAGACCGCGCCGAGTTCGGCATCGTCATGAGCCAACAGCACCAGCGTGCCCATCAGGGCGACAAGCACGATATTGAGCAGGACCGGCGCGAAGGCGGCTTCGAAAAAGCGCCCGAGCCCGTTGAGAATGCCGCCATAGGCCGCCATCAGCGACATGCAGGCGAGATAGGGGAAACAGATCCGCGTTAGCGTCACTGTCAGGTCGAACTTGTGCGGATCGTCAAGAAACCCGGGAACGAACGGCACCAGCACCAGAGGCATGAAGATCTCGACCAGCACCGTGATGATGACAAGGAAACCGGCCAGCCAGGAAATGATCCGCGCCGCCATCAGGCGCGCCGCATCCTTGCCCTGTTCCTCGAGCGCACCGGAAAACAGCGGAATGAAGGCCGCATTGAACGCGCCTTCGGCGAACAACCGCCGGAACAGGTTGGGAAAGCGGAAGGCGGCGAAGAAGGCGTCAGCCGCGAGCCCGGTGCCAAGCACACTCGCCATCAGCATGTCGCGCACGAAACCGAGCACGCGGCTGACCAGCGTCAGCCCGCCGACCGAAAGGAAATTGCGGTAAAGGCTCAACGGCTTTTCTCCCGAACCGGCGCCTGAAGCACGTTCAGGAACCGAAGGTCCGCGCCTGCGAACAGTGGCAACCGGTTTTCCGGTTCGAACATGCGACCACTAGCGAACCACAGGCAGGCGGATTTACGCCGTGTCGCCGATGTTGTCGAGCACCGCCATCAGCCGGCCATGCACCCTTTTCTGGCGCTGCTTGGCCTCGATCTTGTAACCGGTCAGGTCGGTGACATAGAACACGTCGACCACCTTCTCGCCGAAGGTCGAGATATGGGCTGAGCCGATGGTCAGGCTGAGATCGGAGATCTCCCGCGTCAGGTGATGCAAAAGGCCGGTGCGGTCGAGACCTGAGACCTCGATGACGGTGAACTTGGTCGACAATGCGTTCGATACATGCACTTCCGAGGGCACGTGGAATGGCCGCAACCGCTTGTTGAGCCGGGAATCCTTGCCGAGATCGGCCGGAATGCGCTTCTTGCCCTGCAGCAGTTCCTTGACCGTGGTGATGATGCGATGCGCCCTGACCTTCTCGTCCTCGTCGGAGGTGAAGGCCCGCCGCAACCGGAAGGTGTCGAGCGCCTGACCGTCACGCATCGAGAAAATCTGTGCCCCGATGATCGAGGCGTCGCACATGGTGCAGGCGCCGGCGATGATCGACAGCAGGCGAGGATGGTCCGGTGTGTAGAAACTCACCTCGGTGATCGATTCGAACGCCTTGATCTCGGCGGAGCCAGCAAACGAGCGGGATTCGGCGTCGGCGTCGCGGATCATGCGGGCGTGGATAAGCTGCAGATCGTGCTCGGCCCTCAGCCAGTAGGGATTGTAGTGGCGCGACTCATAGGCGGCGATTTCGTCCGGCGTCCAGTCGGTGAGTTCGGCGCCGAGGGTCTTCTTGGCTTCCTCGATGCGGTCGGCCTGGGAGACCTGCGAATAGCCGCCGCTCAAGAGCGGTTCGGTGGCGAAATAGAGCGAACGCAGCAGCGTGCCTTTCCAGCCGGTCCACACCCCCGGACCGACGGCCCGGATATCGCAGGCGGTCAGGATCATCAGAAGCGCCAGCCGGTTCGGGCTCTGCACCAGCTCGGCAAAGCTCTTGGCCGTCTCCGGGTCCTGGATGTCGCGGGCCTGGGCGATCTCGGACATGGTCAGGTGGTAGCGCACAAGCCAGGCGACGGTGTCGGTCTCGGCGGCGTTGAGCCCGAGGCGCGGGCAGAATTTCTTGGCGATGCGGGCGCCGGCGATCGAATGGTCCTCGTCGCGTCCCTTGGCGATGTCGTGCAGGAACAGCGCGATGAACAGGAGGTTGACGCTCGACAGCTGCGGCAGCAGCTCGTGGGTCAGCGGCAGTTCCTTGGTCAACCCGCCATTGAGGATCTCCGCCATCACCCCCGACGGCCCGGATCAGGTGCTCGTCGACGGTGTAGTGGTGATACATGTTGAACTGCATCAGGGCGACGATGCGGCCGAATTCGGGGACGAACTTGCCGAGCACGCCGCTCTCGTTCATGCGCCTCAACACACGTTCGACGGTTTTCGGCGAGGTCAGGATCTCGCGGAAATAGCGGTTGGCCGTCTCGTTGTTGCGCAGCTTGCCATTGATCAGCGGCAGCGAACGGGTGATCTGCTTGAGCGCGTCGGGGTGGAACAGCAGTTCCTCGCGCGAACTGATCCAGAAGATCTTGATCAGGTTTAGCGGGTCCTTTTCGAACACATCGTCCGAAACGGTGTTGATGCGGCCGCGATCGATGAAGAAATCGGTCTCGCCGCGGATCTTCTTGCGCCTGTTCCCGCCCCAGCTTTCGAGCACGCGGCCGACGATGCCGGAACCGGCGCCCTGGGACACCTCGATCGAGGCGCAGAAAATGCGGGTCAGGTCCCCGACATCCTTGGCGACCAGGAAATAGCGCTTCATGAAACGCTCGACACTAAGCATGCCAGGACGGTCGGCATAGCCGAGCCGCTGGGCGAGGTCGGGTTGCAGTTCGAAGGTCAGTTTCTCGTCGGCGCGCCTGGTGAGGAAATGAAGATTGCACCGGACCGCCCAGAGGAAATCCTCGGAGCGCTCGAACATCCTCAGTTCCGATTTCGACAGCACGCCCTTCTCGACCAGTCCGGAGCCCGAGGAGATGTGAAAGTAGTACTTGCCGATCCAGAACAGGGTGTTGAGATCCCGGAGGCCACCCTTGCCCTCCTTGATGTTGGGTTCGACCACATAGCGTGAATTGCCCATCTGCTTGTGGCGTTCGTCGCGCTCGGCCAGCTTGGCGGCGATGAACTCGGCGCCGGTACGGGAACTGACCTCATGGTCGAAGCGGGCGATCATCTTGTCGAACAGGCGCTTGTCGCCGGTCAGGAAGCGCGCCTCGAGCGTTGCCGTCCTGACCGTCATGTCGGCCTTGGACATGCGGATGCAATCGTCGATCGAGCGCACGGCATGACCGACCTTCTGGCCGAGGTCCCACAAAATGTAGAGGATGTACTCGGTGATCTGCTCGCCCCAGGGCGTCTGCTTGTAGGGCAGGATGAACAACAGATCGATGTCCGAACCGGGCGCCAGCGTGGCGCGGCCATAGCCGCCCACGGCAGCCAGCGCCACCGCCTCGGCTTCGGACGGGTTGGCGTCGGGATAGACATATTGGGTGGCGAACTGATGGACGGCTCGGATGATCTCGTCCTCGGCCTGGCACAGGTTCCTGGCGCAGCGCCGGCCCTTGCGGGTGCGCAGCAATTCGGCCTCGGCGGTGACGCGTGCCTGGGCCAGCGCCTGCTTGGCCTTGGCCAGCAGGGCGGCCCGCGCCTGTGCCGAGCTGGGCGCGTCGTCGCCGATCTCGTCGAGCACCGAGGCAATGATGTCCTTGGCGCTCATGTAGGTGAACACGGCTTCGGCTGGCGGCGCCTTAGTCTCGGCGATCGGCATTGCGGGCTTTCTTGAGTTCGTAGATGACGTCGATGGCAGCACGCGGCGTCAACTCGTCCGGATTGAGGGTATCGAGAAGCTGGTTAACCAATTGCTCCCCGACATCGGGAGGGGCGGGAGCACGGGTCGGGATTGTAGCAAACAGCGGAAGTTCGTCGAGTGCGGCGTTTGGCCGTCCGTCCGACTGGGTCTCGAGCTTGTCCAGAACCTCGCGGGCACGGGCGATGACGGCGTCGGGCAGGCCGGCGAGCTTGGCCACCTGGATGCCGTAGGAGCGGTCGGCGGCACCGGCGACGACCTCGTGCAGAAACACCACGTCGCCTTTCCATTCCCTGACCTTCATGGTGTGGTTCCTGACCCGTGTCAGCACGGTGGCGAGCCGGGTCATTTCATGGAAATGGGTGGCAAACAGCGTCCGGCAGCGATTGGTCTCGTGCAGGGCCTCGAGCGTCGCCCAGGCGATGGAAAGCCCGTCGAAGGTGGCGGTGCCGCGCCCGATCTCGTCGAGCACGACCAGCGAACGCGCCGTGGCGCGGTTGAGGATGGCGGCGGTCTCGACCATTTCGACCATGAAGGTCGAATGGCCGCGCGCGATGTCGTCCGAGGCGCCGACGCGCGAGAACACCCGGTCGACGACACCGATATGGGCCGAGCTGGCCGGCACGTACGAGCCCATCTGCGCCATGATGGCGATCAGGGCGTTCTGCCTGAGATAGGTCGACTTGCCGCCCATGTTCGGCCCGGTGATCAGCGACACCAGCCCGCCGTCCTCGCCGGACAAATCGCAATCATTGTGAACGAAGGTCTCGCCGGCCCGGGCCAGCGCCTGCTCGACCACCGGATGGCGGCCGGCTTCGATCCTGAAACTGTCGCCGGCATCGATGCGCGGCCGGCAATAGCCGTAGTCGGCCGCGAGCCGGGCAAGCGCCGTGCCGAGATCGAGCTCGGCAAGAGCATCGGCGACCGCCTGCAGGTCCCCGGTTTGCGCCAGCACCTTGTCGAGCAGGTCCTGGTAGATCGCCAGTTCCATCTCGCGGGCAGTGTCCTGCGCCTTGGCGATCCGGCCCTCGAGCTCGGCCAGCTCGGAAGTGGTGAAGCGCATGGCATTGGCCATGGTCTGGCGATGGATGTAGTCCGGCGTGAAGGGCGGTTCCATCAGCTTCTTGCCATGGGTCGAAGGCACCTCGATGAAATAGCCGATGACATTGTTGTGCTTGATTCTCAGAGACCGGATATCGGTTTCGCCGGCAAGCCGTGCCTGCAGTTCCGCCACAACCTTGCGGCTGGCGCTGGCGAGGGCGCGCTCGTCGTCGAGTTCCTGGGAATAGGATTCGCGGACGAAATTGCCGTCGCGGGCGAGAAGCGGCGGCTCGTCGATAATCGCCGATGCCAGCTCTTCGGCCAGTGACCTGTCGCCTCGCTTCAGTCCCGCCACCACCTTCTGCCAGCCGGCGGGAAGGCTCTTTTCCGGCCCCATCAGCTCGGTGAGTGCGCCCGCCCCGGCAATCGCCCTGCCGATGGCGGCAAGATCGCGCGGGCCGCCGCGGCCGAGCGTCAGCCGGGTCAGGGCGCGGGTGACGTCGGGGACAGCCTTCAGCCCCTGGCGCAGGCGCCCGGACATCTCGGCCCATTCGATCATCAGGTCGACCATGTCGAGGCGGCTATTGATCGCGGCCGGATCGGTCAGCGGTGCGTTGAGGCGCCTGGTGAGCAGCCGCCCACCACCGGCGGTGACGGTCCTGTCCATCGCCGCGCGCAGGGCGCCGCGCGTTTCGCCACGGTTGGTCTCGATCAGTTCGAGCGAGGACCGCGTCGCCGCATCGATCGCCATCAGGGCATGAACGCCACGCCGCTCGGGTGGCCTCAGCGCCAGCGGCGCGCCCTTCTGGGCGTCGGCGACATAGGCGACAAGCGCCCCGAGCGCCGAACGTCCGGCCCGGGTGAAGGCCGTCGGATCGACGCCGGCAAACCCCTCGCCGATGCGCACCGCGCCCTGTTCGGAATCGAACAGGGCGACATCGACCCTGGTCAGCCGCGTATTGAAATCGGGGCCGGTGACATGCTGGTCGGCCAGCCAGTCGGCGACGGCGTCGGTGACCAGCAGCTCGGCCGGATCGAGCCGGGCCAGCTCGTCGCCAAGCGCTTCGGGCCCGAGTTCGGTCAGGAAGGTCTCGCCGGTCGAGATGTCGGCGCTGGCAAGGGCGATATCGGTCTCCCCGTGCCGGATCAGGGCAAGGGCGGCAAGGAAATTGTTCGCCGTGGCCGGCAACAGATCGTCCTCGGTGATGGTGCCAGCGGTGACGAGCCGCACCACATCGCGTTCGACTACCGATTTCGAGCCGCGTTTCCTGGCTTCGGCCGGGTCTTCGACCTGTTCGCAGATGGCGACGCGATGGCCGCGTCCGATGAGCTTTTTCAGATAGTCTTCGGCAGCATGGACCGGCACGCCGCACATCGGGATGTCTTCGCCCTGGTGCTTGCCGCGCTTGGTCAAAACGATGCCGAGCGTTTCGGACGCCGTTTCGGCATCGGAAAAGAACAGCTCGTAGAAATCGCCCATGCGGTAGAACAGCAGATAGCCGGGGTTTTTCGCCTTGATGTCGAAATATTGCGCCATCATCGGCGTCAGCCCCGCCGGGCTGGAACGATGCGCGACTTCTGTAGCTTTCTGGTCCATGGGCAGGGGCTTTGGCAGGCGGACAAGCGCGAACCATAGAGCAATTCGAAAAAAGTCAAAACCGGTTATGCATGCGAGCTTGTTCAGCAAAAGTGGGAACCGGTTTTCCGGTTCGAGCAAGCCACCACTCAAGGGCCTTTTCACGGCCAAAACAAAGGGCGGACCCCTGAAAGGAACCCGCCCCAAACCTTGCCGGTCTGCCTTTTGGCGTATCAGGCCTTGTCGAGCGCCTGCTCGATATCGGCGATGATGTCCTCGACATGCTCGATGCCGACCGACAAACGCACCAGATCCTCGGAAACCCCGGCCTTTTTGAGCTCTTCGGGGCCGAGCTGGCGATGGGTCGTCGTCGCCGGGTGGCAGGCGAGCGACTTGGCGTCGCCGATATTGACCAGGCGAAGGATCATCTCAAGCGCGTCGATGAAACGGCCGCCGGCTTCCTTGCCGCCCTTGATGCCGAACGACAGGATGCCTGACCCCGAGCCCTTGGAAATACGCTTTGCCACGGCGTTATAGGGGCTGTCCGGCAAACCGGCATAGGCGACCCAGGCAACCTTGGGATGGCCTTTGAGGTACTCGGCCACCTTGAGGGTGTTGGCGACATGGCGTTCCATCCTCAAGCCCAGCGTTTCCAGGCCCTGCAGGATGAGAAAAGCGTTGAGCGGGCTGAGCGCCGCGCCGGTATTCCTCAGCGGCGCGACGCGGGCGCGTCCAATGAAGGCCGCCGGACCGAGCGCTTCGGTGAAGACGACGCCGTGATAGGACATGTCGGGTTCGTTGAGGATGGGGAAACGGTCCTTGTTTGCCACCCAGTCGAACTTGCCGCTGTCAACGATCATGCCGCCGATCGAGGTGCCGTGGCCGCCGATATACTTGGTCAGCGAGTGCACGACGATGTCGGCGCCGAGATCGAAGGGCCGGCACAGATAGGGCGTCGCCACCGTGTTGTCGACGATGACCGGTACGCCGTGGCGATGGGCGATCTCGGAAATCTTCTCGATGTCGACGACATTGCCCGCCGGATTGCCGATCGATTCGAGGAAGACCGCCTTGGTCTTGTCGTCGATGGCCTTCTCGAAGCCCTCGTAATCGTCATGGGCGACCAGTCGTGCCTCGATTCCCTGACGCTGGAAGGCGTGGACGAACAAGGTGTAGGTGCCGCCGTAGAGCTGGGAAACCGAGACGATGTTGTCGCCTGCCCCGGCGATGGTCTGGATGGCATAGGTGATCGCCGACATGCCCGAGGCGACCCCGAGACCGGCGATGCCGCCCTCCATCTCGGCGACGCGCGCTTCGAGCACCGCCGTCGTCGGGTTCATGATGCGGGTATAGATATTGCCCGCGACCTTGAGGTCGAACAGATCGGCGCCATGCTGGGTGTCGTCGAACGTGTAGGACGTGGTCTGGTAGATCGGCACGGCGGCGGCCTTGGTGGTGGCCTCCGACTCATAGCCGTGATGCAGGGCGATCGATTCGAGCTTCATTCGGGGGCTCCTCCGTTAAAACCGAGAGCGCACACTTGTCCGTCAACCCGAAAATGACAAGACCCGGAAGCGACAAGCCGTTCTCCTGCGGCACGATTTGAGAGCAAGTCCTTTCGCGAGCCGCCGGCAATGGCCGGTGAGGCGCTATTGCATGTGAGAAAGGTCAACCATGCTGACAATATCCGTCAGCATCGACGGCTCGGGCGACTTGATCCCGTCCGCGCTCCGGTCAAGGCTGGTGGCAAGCAGGCGGAGGCCTGCTCCGGATCGGAACGAGGAGGCACGAATGAGCGTAATCTCGCACATCACCCTGGGCACGAACGACCGCGAGCGGGCGGCGCGATTCTACGACGCCGTGCTCGGTGCGCTGGGATTCGACAGGCTGCCCAAACCCGCCGACAAGCCGCCAGCCTATGAAAAACACGGCGGCATGCCGACGATCTACCTCTACGCGCCCGAGGACGGTCGCCCCGCAACCTGGGGCAACGGCACTCACGTGGCTTTCGTTGCCGAAGATCGCAAACAGGTTCACGCCTTCCACGACCTCGCCATCGAAAATGGCGGGATGAGCGAGGGCGCACCGGGGCTGCGCGCGCATTACGGGCCAGACTACTACGCCGCCTACGTACGCGATCCGGACGGCAACAAGCTGCAGGCCGTCTGCTACGCCGGTTCGTCGTGACCCCGGCCCGTCCGCCTTACTCGTCCATCGGGCCCTTTTCCGGCTCGTAGGTCATGTAGAAGAAGTCCGCCGGTGCGGCGAGGCCGTTGAGGTCGTGGCAGGCGAGCGCCACGAACGAGCCGGTGAACGAGCCATGCGCCTGGTGGCCGCCACACTCGTCCGAGATCAGCGAGGCATCGAGCTTGACGTCGATCTCGGTGAACTCGGCGTCGCCGACGGCATAGGAATAGGTCAGGACCGAGTTCCTGACGACCATCCTCAGGCGCACCCGGCCGTCGTTGGGGATCGGGATCGGCTGTCCCGGAAAGCTGAGATTGCCGTCGGGGTAGCTCGCTTCCGAGCTCATCAGCAGCAATTCGCGCTGGCCGTCGGAATGGGCCGTCACCGCCAGGTAGTGGAAATTGTAGCGCCCGTAATAGAGCAGGAAACCGGCCATCTGCCGCTCGTCCTCGGGCGAGAACTCGAGTTCGGTTTCGGCGGTGAAGTTGAAATGCTGCTGGCGCCGGGCGACCAGCGCCTGCTCGAACCAGGATGCGATCGATTCGCGCCCGTAGAGCCTCAGGGCGCCGGGCACCGCGGTCATCGAGAAGATGCGCTCCGTTTCCGGCGTCCTCAGCCACTGGAAATCGAGCGGCAGCGCCGTGCCGTCGAAGCCATAGTGCTTTTTCTGCCAGTACTTGGCCTCGTCGCGGGCCGCGGGCAGGTTGACCTCGTGGTTCGGCACCGGCCCATCCTTGATCCAGAGCCAGCCGTCGTCGCGCCATTCCGCTTCCTGGATGCCGGTTTCGCGACCGAGAACGCAGCGCCTTTTCTGCGTTGTCGGGCGACCCATCAGATGAACCAGATAGGTTTTTCCGTCGGGCGTATCGACGATATCGCCATGACCGGCCCGCTGGATACGGTTCATGTTGTGGTCCTTGGCGGTCAGGATGTGCTTTTGCGGATGCAGCTCATAGGGCCCGTCGATCCGGCGCGAACGGGCAAAGGTCACCGCGTGCTCGTAGCCGGTGCCGCCTTCCGCCGTCATCAGGTAGTACCAGCCGTCGCGCTTGTAGAGATGCGGCGCTTCGACCAGCTTCAGATCGGTACCGGTGAAAATGTTCTTGCGCTCACCGACAAGCTTTTTGGCCACCGGATCCCATTCCTGCAGGGCGATGCCGGCGAATTTCAGCGGCCGCGCGCGGTGGTCCCACATCATGTTGACGAACCACTTGCGGCCATCGTCATCGTGGAACAGCGACGGATCGAAGCCGGAGGAGTTGACATAGGCCGGGTCGGACCACGGCCCCATGATGTCGGGCGCAGTGACGATGTAGTTGTGGGCGTCCTTGAACGAACCGTCCTTGCGCTTGACGTCGGTATAGACCAGCCAGAACTGGGCGCCGTCATGCGTGAGGCACGGGGCCCAGACGCCGCAGCTGTCGGGATCGCCGCGCATGTCGAGCTGGGACTTGCGGTTGAGCGGGCGCGTGATCAACTGCCAGTTGGCGAGATCCTTGGAATGATGGATCTGCACGCCCGGATACCATTCGAAGGTCGAGGTGGCGATGTAGTAGTCATCGCCAACCCTGAGGATCGAGGGGTCGGGGTTGAACCCCGGCAGGATCGGATTGGTGATCATGGGCATTGTCATCTCCTCCGGGCGGTCCCGCCACCGGCTTGCGGCGCGGCGCCCATTGCGTGCTGTCCGTCGTGATGAAAACGGCCGCCCGCGGGCGGCCGTTGTGCGAACCCGGCCCTGATGGGCACGGGTGTGAACCTGTCATACGATGCCGGCCGGCTCCGTTCGAAAGGCTCTCATCGTCGCGCCTATTTGCGTGCGTCCTCGATCGCCGGATAAAGGGCGCGATAGCGGGCATACTGGTCGGCATAGGCCGCTTCGAGGCCCTTGTCGGGCTCGACCACCTGCTTGATCTCCGGCATGGTCATGACATCGGTCGGATCGGCGCTTTCCGCCGCGCACAGACCGAGACGGGCCGCACCAAAGGCGCCGCCGAAATCGCCATCATGCGGGACCTGGATGTCCATCCCGAGCGAGGTGGCGATCATCTTCAGCCACAGCGGCGAATTGGAGCCGCCGCCGACCGCGATCAGCCGGTCGATCTTGGTGCCGGCATCGGCAAGCACGCGCTGGCTGTCCTTGAAGGCGAAGGTCACGCCCTCCATCACGGCCTGGGCGAGCTTGGCGGGATCGGTGACATGACTCAGCCCGACGAACGAGCCGCGGGCATGAGCATTGTTGTGCGGCGTGCGTTCGCCCGAGAGGTAGGGCAGGAAGATTTCCTCGCCCGGACCCTTGAACCCGGCTTCGGCGGCTTTCGACAGTTCGGTCGCCTTCTGTCCGGTCATCTTGGCCAACCAGTTCAGCGAGTCGGTCGCCGAAAGGATGACGCCCATCTGGTGCCATGTGTCGGGAATGGCATGGCAGAAGGCGTGCACCGCGCCCTCGGTATTGGGCCGGAACTTCTCGTTGGAAACAAACAGCACGCCCGAGGTGCCGAGCGACACGAAACCCTCGCCCGGGCGGATGGCGCCGATGCCGCAGGCCGAGGCGGCGTTGTCGCCGCCGCCGCCGGCGATGACGACCTGGTCGGTCATGCCCCAGCGTTCGCGCAGTTCCTTCTTGAGCTTGCCAGCCGGCGCCGAGCCTTCGGCGAGCGCCGGCATGTTGTCGCGCGTCAGACCGGTGGCCGCGAGCAGGTCGTCGGACCAGTCGCGCTTGGCGACATTGAGCCAGAGCGTGCCGGAGGCATCCGACATGTCCTCGATCATCTCGCCCGAGAGCAGATAGCGGACATAGGCCTTGGGCAGCAGCACCTTGGCAATCTTCTTGTAGACGTCGGGCTCGTTGTTCTTCACCCACAGGATCTTCGGTGCGGTGAAGCCCGGCATGGCGATATTGCCGGCGATGTCGCGGGAATTGCTGCAGGCCTCTTCGATCTCGGTGCATTCCTTGAACGAGCGCACGTCGTTCCACAGGATGCAGGGCCTGAGGACATTGGCGTCGGCATCGAGCAGGGTTGCGCCATGCATCTGGCCGGAAAGACCGAGCCCGCGGGTGCGCGCCAGCTCACCCGGGTTGGATTTTGCCAGTTCGTCGATGGCCTCGAGCGTTGCCCGCCACCATTCGGCCGGGTCCTGTTCGGACCAGCCGGGGGCCGGGCGGGTCGAATCGAGCGTGGCCGTGGCTTCGCCGAGCATGGCGCCTTTTTCGTCGATGAGCACGGCTTTGACGCCGGAGGTGCCGACGTCGATTCCAAGATAGGTTCCGCTCATGAGGTACGTACCTCAGACGTTCTCGTAAACATTACTTCCTCCCTGCCGGTTGCAAGATATTCATTGGTTGCATTTTTCTAACGCAGATTTTCGGCGAAGAATATGCCTAATTCGATGGCAAAGGCTCCACTTGCGGTGTCGGCGCGCAGCCCGATCTGCCGGGCCAGCTCGAGCGCCGCACGCACTTCTCCTTCGGGATTCTGGTCCAAAATCACGTCGATTGCACCGTCGCGCAGACCCTGGCGCGTGGTGTCGGTCAGCTCATGTGCGACAACATGCAGCCGCCCGGCATGTCCGGTTTTGGCGAGCGAGGCGATCAATCCGCCATTGCCGGCGCCGATGGAATAGATGCCGGCCAGATCGGGATGCTCGGCGAGCAAACGCTCGGTGGCTTCGGATGTCGTCGCCGAGCGGTCATGGCCTTCGAGCGGCCCGACAAGCTCAAGTCCGGGGAACTTGGCGCGCGCCGTTTCGGCAAAGCCCTCGTAGCGCTGGCGATGATCGCGCAGGTGCAGCGAGCCGGCGATCAGACCGACCTTGCCGCGATTGCCGCAAAAGCGCCCGAGCAGCGCCGCGGCGGTGCGGCCGGCGGCAAGGTTGTCGATGCCGACGAAATGGCGGCGGCGCGACTCCGGCAGATCCGAGACCAGAGTGATGATCTCGACGCCGCGAGCGACGGCGCGATCGACGGCGGAACGCACCGCTTCGGTTTCGGTGGCAACGACGATGGCGCAATCGCACTGGTGCGGATCGAGCCCGCCGATCATTTCGGAGAGCGCCGTGTCATCAAGCGCCGGCACCCTTTGCGTCACCACGTTCAGCCGGTCGGCAACGCGGCGGCGGCTTTCACGTTCGACCTCGGTGGCGAGATTGGCCATGAAGTGGTTTTCGCCGTCCGGCAGCAGCACCGTGACCGAAATCTCGCGCGCGCGCGCCAGCAGCGAAGCAGAGGCATCGCGTTGGTAACTGAGCGCCACGATCGCCGCTTCGACCTTGGCAATCGTTGCCGGCCTGACCCCGGGACGCCGGTTGAGAACGCGGTCGACCGTGGCCAGCGACACCCCCGCCGCACGGGCGAGATCATGCACGGTTGCGCGTTTTTCCCCATTGCGCGCCATCTTGGCCATCCCTTGCCTTTATCGCTCCTGAACCATTGCTGCGCTTAACCGGGTACGTGCGTCAACGCCGGACTTTGCCCGATCGACAAAAAGGTCTAGAAGCCGGATCGAAAGGGAGGCAGAGATGGCCACAAAAATCAACCGCATTGGTGAGTTCAACGGAAAGCCTGTCGACGAAGCAGTGCTTGAGAGCGATACCGGCGTCACCCTAAGCCTGATCAACTGGGGCGTCGTGGTCCGCGACTGGCAGGTTCCGGTCGCCGGCAAGCCGCGTTCGGTGGTCCTGGGTTTTGAGGACTTTGCCCCCTATCCCGAGCACTCGCCCTATTTCGGCGCCGTTGTCGGGCGCGTCGCCAACCGCATCGAGAACGGCCGCTTCACCCTTGACGGCAAGACCTACGAACTGCCGGTCAACGAAGGCCCCAACCAGCTGCATGGCGGACCGGACGCCATCGGCCGGCAGGTCTGGGACATGGAAGCCGACAGCGACGGCAACAAGGTGAAATTCACCTACAAGAGCCCGGACGGCGAGATGGGTTTCCCCGGCAACGTCACGTTCGAGGCCGTCTACACCCTGACCGGCAACAAGCTCAGGCTCGAGATGTCCGGCATGCCCGACAGGCGCACGCCGATCTCGATGGTCCAGCACCAGTATTTCAACCTCGGCACCGCCGACACCGTGCTCGACCACACCGTGCACCTGCCCGAATCCGTGGCCCGCACCGTCTCCCGCGCCGATCTGATCCAGAGCGGGGAGATCCGGCCGGTCGCCAACACAATCGATGATTTCCTCAGCCCGCGCACCATGCGTTTCGGCGGCGGCCGCGCCATCGACTACGACCTCAACTACGTGCTCAACACCGGCCGCGATCTCGCCGATCCGATTGCCGTCATCACTGGCGAGGATAAGGCGCTGAGCCTCAAGCTGTGGTCCGACAGGCCGGCGCTGCAGTTCTACAACAGCGTCATGACCAACGTTGCGGTCCCCGGTCTCGGCGGCAAACGCTATGGTCGGCACTGCGGATTCTGCGTCGAGGACCAGATGTATCCGGGTTCGGTCAACAATGCCCATTTCCCCAGTGTCATCTGCTCGCCGGACGCACCCTACAGCCACTGGAACGAAATCGAGATCGGCTGAGTCTTCTGCCGAAACGCCTGTTGCGCGTTGCCGGTCGACACGGCGGCTTCGGGACCCCCGGAGCCGCGTCACTGCCCGGATCGCAGGGCGCCGTCAGAACGGCCAGTTGATGAGCCCGGACCCGAGCGCCGCCAGGAAGCCGGCATGCAGCGCCACGATGGCGAAGACCCGGGTCTGGAAGGACTGTTTCGAGGTCTTGTGCCAGTAGCGGTGCTGGGCCAGCAGGCCGCCGATGATGCCGCCGATCAGATCGATTGCCAGCAATTGCGTCTCGCTCACCCGCCAGCGGCCGGTGATGGCAGCCTGCTTGTCACGACCGTAGAGCCAGATCGAGATCGCCCCGAACAGGGTGTAGTAGACAACCAGACCGAACGGCGCCCGCCCGAGAATGACCACCAGCTGCACCAGGATGAACAGCATGGTCGCCGTGACCACGTGGTAGGGCAGGATGTGGGCGACTTCGACATCGGAGAGCACGCGCACATTGCGTCCGGCCGGTCCCTTGCGGCCCTCGACCAGTTCGAGTTCGAGAACATCGCCCTTTTTCGGACGCGGCGCGCTGCTTTCAAGCGAACGGGCGTGTACGAACACCCGGGCCGTGCCGCCGGGCAGGCGGGCAAAGCCGTAGCCCTTGTCGTCCTTCCACTCCACCAGATTTGCCTGTACGCGCGTCATTTTCCGTCGGACCCACTACGCTATCCGCCCAGTGGTTTATGGCACGCGACCGGTTAAGGATCGCTGACCGTTGCACCCCGGATATGCGCGATTCGTCCTTACGCCGTCTGGAAGGAGAGGCGGTAGCTCAACGCTTCGGCAATATGCGGCCGGCTCACCTTCTCGGCCCCGGCGAGATCGGCCAGCGTGCGTGCCACCTTGAGAACGCGATGATAGGCGCGGGCCGACAGCGAAAAGCGTTCGGCCGCCTGCAGCAGCAGCGTCTGGCTCTCGGCATCCGGGTCGACCACCTGCTCGATCAGGCGCGCGCCGGCAGCGGCATTGGTGTGCACGCCTTCGGCGGCGAGTCCCGAATAGCGTTGGTGCTGGATGTGGCGGGCCGCGGCCACCCGCGCCGCCACCGCGGCGCTCGGCTCGGCGGATGCCGGAGCGATCATCTCGGCGGCACCGACCGCCGGCATGTCGACGCGAATGTCGATGCGGTCGAGAAAAGGCCCGGAAATGCGGCCCTGATAGTCGGCAGCGCAGTTCTTGCCGCGCCGGCAGGTATGGCCGGGCGTGCCCGCCAGTCCGCATTTGCACGGGTTCATCGCCGCCACGAGCTGGAACCGCGCCGGGTAGGACACGCGGGCATTGGCGCGGGCGATGACGGTCTGCCCGGTCTCGAGCGGCTGACGCAAGCTGTCGAGCACCTGGGGCGTGAACTCGGGCAGCTCGTCGAGAAACAGCACGCCGTTATGTGCCAGCGATGCCTCGCCCGGCCGGACACGCAGCCCACCCCCGACCAATGCGGCCATCGAGGCCGAGTGATGCGGCGCCCGATATGGCCGCCGGTCCGACAACGCCCCGCCGGCCAGTTCGCCGGCCACCGACTGGATCATCGAGACATCGAGCAGTTCCTTGGGATTGAGAGGGGGCAGGATCGAAGGCAGGCGCTCGGCCAGCATCGATTTTCCGGCGCCGGGCGGTCCGATCATCAACATGTTGTGACCGCCGGCTGCAGCGATCTCGAGCGCACGGCGGGCCAATTCCTGGCCACGGACCTCGCCAAGATCGGGGAGCCCGGTCGGATCGGCCCGGCGCCTGGGCTGTGGCCGCCCCGTCAGCTGGCGCCCGGCGAGATGATTGACAAGGGCCAGCAATCCGTCGGGCGCGATGATGTCGACTTCCTCGCCGGCCCAGGCCGCTTCCGGCCCGCATGCGGCGGGGCAGATGATGCCGCGGCCTTCCGCCGCCGCGAAAAGCGCCGCCGGCAACGTGCCGGCAATGCTGGCCAGCTGTCCGTCCAGGCCGAGCTCGCCAAGAACCACATAGGAAGAAAGCACATCACCCGGCACCGCCCCGATGGCGGCCATCAGCCCGAGCGCGATCGGCAGATCGTAATGGCTGCCTTCCTTGGGAAGATCGGCAGGAGCGAGATTGATGGTGATGCGCTTGGCCGGCAGCGACAGTCCGGTCGAATGCAGGGCCGACCGCACGCGCTCGCGGCTTTCGGCCACCGCCTTGTCCGGCAGGCCGACAATGGTGAATCCGACAACGCCGGGCGCGACCTGCACCTGCACGTCGACGGGAACCGCCTCGATTCCCTGAAAGGCCACGGTTCTGACCCGGGTCACCATCGGGCGTCCTCGCTCCGGTCGCTGCTTCCGTTAACACTTAGGTAGCATTACCAGGACGCGCGGCGCAAGAACATTTGCAGAACATTGCCGTTCTGTCGCAATGCCGCCTATTGCCGGACCCCGGACCTGCAGCAGCTATCGGCGATGACAGGCCCGGCGGCACGTTTGAGCAGGCACACCGAACTGACGCCCTGGAACCGGTTGCGATAGGTCCAGGCCTGGCAGGCGCCATTGGCGGCGCAGGCCGCCATGCAGGCGCGCCAGTCGCCATCCGAGACGTCGAGCACACCCAGATCATTGCCGGGCAGTCGCGTGTTCGGCATGACATTGAAACCGGGCTCGGTTGCCGTCGGTGGCGGCTCGACGTTTTCAAAGCCACCGCCTTCTCCGATCCTGCCGGGACAGGCAAAGCGGAAATCATCGGCGATCAGGTGTTCTTCATGCGGATCGACGCCAGTGCCGCCGCCACGGATACAACCGGTATCGCCGCGTATCTGCAGCTTGACGTCGGCGACCACGGCCAGCTTGTCGGGATTCCTGTCGCATATCGCCTTGCCGAGATCGGCCGACATGCGAGTGAACGGGTAGCCGGGAAAAACCGGAATGTCCGGCCACGCCGCCTGGATCCGTCGACAGGCGGATGGCGGTTGCGGCGCGTCGCGATCGGCCCAATGTGCCTGGATGCATTCCACCGCCCATTGACGGGCCCAGCGCCGCGCCTGATTGACCAGTGTCAGATAGGCGACCGTTGCGTGCACCGAAAAGGACGTCGCGTATTGCGGAGCGCTGTGTTCGACCGGATCGACAATGACCGTTGCCCGGCAGGAACGCGTCCGTTCAGCCAGCGCTGTCGAACTCATAAGCATAAATAGAACAACTACTTTTACACCGAGACGAAAAAAGCCGAGGTGCGTTTGCTGTTTATCATCACGCAAATCCTTCATTTTTTCCTCCTCTATTTCGGGCAGTATTATGGATGAGAGCATCTGCAAACGCATTGATGCGCCGCAATACTGCCGGGCGCCCAATGAAACCATGGCTTCACGTCAGACCGGGACTGCGCAGGTCGTTGCACGCGATCGGGATTTCAGGGCATCGACGCGCGCGCATGGCCACTGCCCCCGACGGCGCGGAAACCGCAAGGGCCAGGCCGATTCCGGCCGCGTTAACGGCAAGTTAACCGCGCCGGCAAGGAGATTTTCGCTGACATGGGCTGCAGGGTGCGCCGGCAAGACGGCGTTAACCGCAACATGATGAATCAAATGCTGCCAAACCCGGCCAGTTTTTCAGACAGTGTCCCGCGTCCCTCATGCCATCCCGCCTTTTTCAGGTCCTCAGACTTGCAGTCTTTGCACTGATCCTGCCGCTGCTGGCCGGCTGCGGCGCCGGCACCCAGTTCATCGTCAAGGGTGACAACGATCCGCATCCGGGCGTCGCCCGGGCCCGCGCCCTGCCGGTGCAGGGGATTGACGTTTCCCGCTATCAGGGGCGCATCGATTTCAATGCGGCGCGCGATGCCGGCACGCGGTTCGTCTACATGAAGGCGACCGAGGGAGCCGATTATCTCGACCCGAATTTCCACACCAACTGGCAGGCGGCGCGCAATGCCGGCATGCCGCGTGGCGCCTACCACTTCATGGCCTGGTGCTCGCTCGCCCGCGATCAGGCCGAGTGGTTCAAGAAGAACGTTCCTGCTGACGAGGACGCGCTGCCTCCAGTCCTTGATCTCGAGTGGAACAATCACTCCAGCTGCACGAAAAAGTTCAGCCACGAGGACATGATCGAGAAGATCACCGTGCTGCTCGCCGCCATGGAAGAGCACACCGGCAAGATTCCGATCATCTACACCGATATCAACTTCCACCGCGACGTGCTGTCGGGGCTTTATTTCGACAACGCCTTCTGGCTGCGCTCGGTGGCGGCGGAACCCTCGCACCGCTATTTCAACCGCGACTACACCTTCTGGCAGTGGACCCAGACCGGTACCATGCCCGGCGTCAGGGGCGAGGTCGACCGCAACTCCTTTTACGGCGACGAAAGCGAGTGGGTGTTCTTCCTGTTGACCGGCTGCGACCAGCGCATCGCCGAACGGCTGCAGCCCCTGGGCAAATGCGGCGGGCTTAAGTGAGCATGTTCAGAAAAAAGTGGGAACCGGTTCTTCGGTTCGAACATGCGACCACCAAAAGCCCAGCCCTGTATTCTGGTGGCATGTCAAAACATATCTGCTGAGCGCGCACCGGCCTCAATGGCGAAATCGCACCGGAAGAGCGACGCTCGCAGGGCCCAGGCTCGGCCGATCGCACCTAGCGGATCGACCGATAGCCGCCGGGCAGCCCATCCTTGCTGAGCACGACCTGCCACAAATGGGTGTAGCGGGCCCGGAACACGGCGGCGAAGATCAGAAGATAGTAGCGCCACATCCGGTAGAAGCGCTCGGAATAGCGATGCTTGAGCTCGGGCCAGGCGGCGACGAAATTCTCGTGCCAGGCCATCAGCGTCATGTCGTAGTCGGCGCCGAAATTGTGCCAGTCCTCCATGACGAACCGGCCCTCGATGGCGCCGCCAAGCTGCTTGATCGAAGGCAGCATGCCATTGGGAAAAATGTATTTCTCGCTCCAGGGATCGCCGTGGTTGGCAGTCAGCGTCCCGCCGATGGTATGCAGGAGGAACAGACCGTCATCGACAAGAAGCTGCCGCGCCTTGTCGAAGTAGCCGCGGTAGTTCTTGTAGCCGACATGCTCGAACATGCCGATCGAGATGATGCGGTCGAACTTCCCTTCGAGATCGTGATAGTCCTCGAGCAGGAACTCAATCGGCAGTCCCTTGGCCTGTTCTGTCGAATAGTTTGCCTGCTCGCGCGAAACGGTCACGCCGGTGCCGGTGATGCCGTAGCGTTCGGCGGCGAACTTCAGGAACCCGCCCCAGCCCGAACCGATGTCGAGAACGCGCATGCCCTTTTCCAGGCCGGTCTTTCTGCAGATCAGATCGAGCTTGGCCTCCTGGGCCGCATCGAGCGTGGTGGCGTCCTGCCAGTAGCCGCAGGAATAGATCATGCGCTTGTCGAGCATGCGTTCGTACAGGTCATTGCCGATATCGTAGTGCTTTTCGCCAACCTCGAAGGCGCGCCATCGCTGCAGATTGGTCAGCATGCCGCGCAGATAGCTGACGAGCAGCGAGATATCGAGCGGCATGGCGTGCTGGATGTTTGCCGTCAGCACCCGGTAGATGGCCTGGTCAACCGCCTCGGCGTCCCACCAGCCGTCCATATAGGCTTCGCCGAGACCGAGCGAGCCCATGGTGAGGACGCGATTGTAAAGCCGTGGGTCGTGGACCTGGATGTCCCAGGGGCGGGAGCCACCGATCTCGATATCCGCCTTGTCCAGCAGCCGGGCGATGAAGCCCTCGGCTCCCTTCGCCATTTTCCTCTCCACCGTGTTGCTTTAGTGGGCAGAAACAAAGGAATTCCCTTGAAACTGCCGCAATACGGGCGTCGAAATCAAGAGCGGGTGCATCACGCGCCCACGGACCGAGTGCCTTACTCTGATTGGAAAGTCGAACGATGTCCAAAGGTCGGCAGCTTCCGGGCAAGGAAGCCAAGAAACCGAAAAAGACGGCCGGCAAGCCGGCAGGCGGTGCTGCAAAGCCGAAGCCGCACTAAAACAGGCTCAGCAACCGGAGGTCCGTGTCAGCGGGCGGTGGCTTCCACATTTCCGGTTCGAACGTGCGTTCATCCAATGACCTTGGTCATCTGCCTTGGTCCGTCAGGACCTGACATGACCGGGACGTGATGCTGTGTGCCGCCGCCGCAGTCTGCGGGGGCGCCGCCATGCGTTTTGCCGCCCCGTGCCCCGGGATTGAAACGATCAGATCTCGGCCTGATCGAACCATTCGTTGTATTCGCTGCCGATGAGCTTGCCATCCTCGCGCCGGGCGAAAACCACGTTGCACACCCCGTCCATCTCGATGATGCCGTTGATCGGAATCCAGGTGAACACGGCGCTCCAGCGCGCCATAAGCTCATTGTCCTTGACGCCCCACAGCTCGAACTCGTAGCGGATGTCGCGCTGATGCTCCATGACACGGTCACGGAAGTAGGATCTGAGCGAGCCGTGCCCATGTAGCGGATGGGCGAAGCGGCGGGCGCGATAATGGACATCCGGCTGGAACAGGGACAGCGCTGCTTCGACATCGCGGGTTTCCCAGGCAAGTTTGTAGCCATTGAGCCAGTCGATGGCTTCGTCCTCGTCAATCGAGAACGATGCAGAAGATCCCGTGGTCGGTTCCGTAGTTACGTCAGCAGTGTGCATTTCGCGCTCCCGCGCGGTTTGCTTGGCCAAAAGGCAGTAAACCACGCTCGATCCTCTCGCCGCACCTCATAAAATTCATGTCAAAGATGGTTTTTCAACCATGAATCGCCCGGGCCCGCCGAAAACTCACGTCTGGGTTAATCGGCGGCTCAGCGCTGCCAGAGCTGGCTGGCGACGATTCCGTCGAAAATGAACTGCACCGCCAGCGCCGCGAGCAGGATGCCGACGACGCGGGAGATCACCGCCAGTCCGGTCAGGCCGAGCATGCGCTGGATCGGAAGGGCGGCCTGCAGCGTCAGCCAGGCCGCAGCCATGATCAGCAACAGCGCCAGGATCACCAGCCAAAAGGTGCCGGCGTCGGGCGCGCCGGCGGTCAGAAGGATCACCGCAGAGATGGTCCCCGGCCCGGCCAGCAGCGGCATCGCCAGCGGAAAGACCGAGATGTCGTCGCGGGCCTTGGATTCCTGGGTTTCCTCATCGGTGGTGCCGGTGCCGCCGGAATGGCGGGCGAAGACCATGTCGATGGCCATCAACAGCAGCAGGATGCCGCCGGCCGTTCTCAGCGCCGGCAGGGTGATGCCGAACAGATCCAGGATGAGATTGCCGAGAAAGGCGAAGATCAGAAGGATCGCCGTGCCGATGACGACACCGCGCGTGGCGATGACGGCACGCTCGTGATGGGAATTGTCCTTGGTCAGCGCCGCGAAGATGAAGGCGATATCGGCTACGCCGACAGTGGCGAAGAAGGTGGCGAGTGCGACGAGGAATCCGGTCATGACGCGCTGCCCTCTTGGTAGGCGCGGCGCTCGGTGAGCCTCAGGTAATAGCCATCGGGATCGATGAGGCGGAAATCGCGAAGCCCCCAGGGCCGACGTTCCAGCGTCGAGGCCAGCGCAATGCCGGCAGCAACCATCCGCTCGTATCGTTGATCGAGATCCTCGACCTCGAGAACGATCTCGATGCCGAGCCCGCGCGCCACGCCCGCTTCTCCGCGAATGGGGTGGTCGGCCGGCAGGTCGTCATAGCGGTTGAGCGACAGCACCGTTCCGCCCTGGCTCATCTGCACATAGGTGTCGGCATTCTCGTCGGAGGCCGCAAACCCGAGCACGTCGCGATAAAAGGCGCGGGAGCGCGCGATTTCGGTGACGAACAGCTCGAGCCGCAAGTGCATCACACCGCTTCCCGTTTCGCTTCGATGGCGTCCCAGATCAGCGCCGCGATGTCCGGTCCGCCGAAGCGCTTGACCTCGCGGATGCCGGTTGGCGAGGTGACGTTGATCTCGGTCAGGTAGTCGCCAATGATGTCGATGCCAACGAATATCAGTCCCTGTTCCCGAAGCGTCGGGCCGATCGCTTCGCAGATCTGGCGCTCGCGCTCGGTCAGAATGCTCGCCTCGGCCCGGCCGCCGACATGCATGTTGGACCGGGCCTCGCCTTCGGCCGGCACGCGATTGATCGCCGCCACCGCCTCGCCATCGACGAGGATGACGCGCTTGTCGCCCTTCCTGACTTCGGGCAGATATTTCTGGGCGATATAGGGCTCGCGCGAATTGAGCTCGAACATCTCGATCAGCGAGGCGAGGTTCTGGTCGTCCTGGCGGATCAGGAAGACGCCGGCGCCGCCATTGCCGTAAAGCGGCTTGACGATGATGTCGCCGTGTCGGGCGCGGAAGTCGCGGATGGCATCGCGGTCGCGGCTGATGATCGTCGGCGGCATCAGGTCGGGAAATTCGGTGACCAGGATCTTTTCGGGCGCATTGCGCACCGAAACCGGATCGTTGACCACCAGGGTTTTGGGATGGATGCGTTCGAGCAGGTGGGTCGTGGTGATATAGGCCATGTCGAATGGCGGATCCTGCCTCAGATGCACGACATCGAAACCGGAAAGGTCGCGCCGTTCCGTCGGGCCGAGCCGGAAGTGCTCGCCCTTTGCCTTGTCGAACAGCTCGACCGGCGCCACTACCGCGCTCAAGGTGTTGTTGTCGAGCGCCAGGGACTGCGGCACGTAGTAAAAGTTTTCATGGCCCCGTTCCTGTGCTTCGAGCATCAGGGCGAAGGTTGAATCCCCGATCGGGTTGATCGCATCGATCGGGTCCATCTGATAGGCGGATTTGAGCGGCATGTGCTTGGGGTCCTAGCGTGATCCGGTGCGCGGCAGGGCTACCTGTCAGGATCAGGGCCTTTGTGCAAGAGGTGTCGGCATCGCCCTCACCAGCCACCGTCCTGCCCGAAGGCATTCGGAATATGGCGCGGCAGGGCGTGGCCGCCAAGAAAGATCAGGTCGAAGCGAACAGTCAAGCCGGCATGCGGGGGATGGCGCGACAAATACCAGCGCGCCGCGCGGGAAATGCGGGCGGCATTGACGGCGGCATGAGCTTCGGCCTCCTTGCCGCGCCCGTTGCGCGTCTTGACCTCGACAAAGGCCAGCGTGTCGCCGCGCCGGGCGATCAGGTCGATCTCGCCGAGCGGTGTCTTCACCCGCCGCCCGATGATGCGGTAGAGCTTGGCCCTGAGATAGAGCGCCGCCAGCGCCTCGCCGTGCTTGCCACGCCGCTCGGCCCGCTTGCGCTGGGTCCGCGCCGGGCCCGGGGTTCGACCGGGCTGGCCTTGCCGCATCACCTTTTTTCCTTGAGCGCCAGCGCGGCGTCGTAGACCTGCTTGCGCTTGAGGCCGAAGCGGGATGTGATTTCGTCGACGGCGGCGCGCAGTGGCATCTCGGCCAGCGCCGCGACGAGCGCCGGCTGCCAGTCCTTTTCGCTGACGACGGTTTCAGGAGCGCCGGCCACAAGCACCACCGCCTCGCCTTTTGTTTCGCCTTCGCCAAAACGCGCCGCGAGCTCATCGAGCGTGCCATTGGCGAAGCGCTCGAACTTCTTGGTCAGTTCAAGCGCCACCGCGGCGTCGCGGTCACCGCCGAACTGCTCCGCCATCACCGAGAGCACGGCCGCCAACCGGCGCGGCGATTCGTAAAAGACCAGTGTTTCCCGGTTCTTTGACAGTTCGCCGAGCCGCGTCTTGCGGGCGCCGGCCTTTGTCGGCAGGAAGCCGATGAAACTGAAGGTGTCGGTCGGCAGGCCGGACGGGGCAAGCGCTGCCAGCAAAGCCGAAGCGCCGGGAATGGCAAACACCGGCACATTCTCCGCCCGTGCCGCCCTAACGAGCGGAAAGCCCGGATCGGACAGAAGCGGCGTGCCGGCGTCGGAAATGAGTGCGATCGCCGCGCCCTGTTTCAGGCGCTCGATCAGACCCGGCACCCGCGCCGCTTCATTGTGCTCGTGCAGCGCAGCGCGCCGGGTGCGGATGAGGAAATGATCGAGAAGCCTGGCGCTGGTGCGCGTGTCCTCGCACAGGATCAGCTCGGCTCCCGCAAGGGTTTCGAGCGCCCGGATCGAGATGTCCCTGAGGTTTCCGATCGGGGTCGACACCAGATAAAGCCCGGGCGCCAGCACCGGCGCGACAAGGCTGTTGCCGGCGATCACATAGGTTTTTTCCGCTTCTTGTGGGGAATTCACGGTGCAAATTGTCCCGGAACCACATTCAAAACACGCAAAGTCTTTATGCGCCGGGTCTTGTTTTGTATACCTTTGTCGGCCACCGGAGCATCATGACGCTGACTGCACACCGGTTTTTCGTCGTAACCCATGCCCGCAACGAATGGGCAAGCCGTGCTGGCGGCACGGGTGGGGCTGGTCGAATGCGGCCAGAGCAAGCGGGAGCGCGCACCGGTTTTTGCCGGAACACGGCGGGCTCGCGGCGAAGCGGCAGTGATTGTAGCGTGAGCGTGAAGGGGCGGACAGGTGATTGACAACAAGACGCCGAGGAGCGGGTTCGGGGAAAAGATCGGGCGGCGGACATTTCTTGCCGGCGCCGGAACGGGGATCGCGGCCCTTCTCGCCGGATGCTCGAATTTTTCCTTCGGGCCCTCCAACATCACGACGCGCAATATCGGCATCGGCCAGGCGCCGGCCGTCGGCACCACATCGGGAACCGGCGCCGTCAAGGTCGCGCTGATCCTGCCGCAGACCGGCGATGTCGCCAGCGTCGGCACCTCGATGGTCAACGGCGCCCAGCTCGCCATGGACTACATCCAGTCCAACACCCAGATCGCTTCCAACATCACCCTGATCGTCAAGGACAGCCAGGGCGATGCGACCATGGCCTCGCGCCAGGCGAGCGCCGCGGTGTCCGAAGGGGTCAACCTCATTCTCGGGCCGCTCAAGGCCGAATGCGTTCAGGCCGCCGGTTCGGTCGCCCGTTCTGCCGGCATCCCGCTGATCGGGTTCTCCAACAATTCCGGCGCCGCCGCGCCCGGCGTCTATCTGCTCAACGTCCTGCCCGAAACCGAGGTCCGGCGCTCGCTCGCCTATGCCCAGGCCCAGGGACGCAAGGCCTTTGCCGCCGTGGTGCCGACGACCGATTTCGGTCGCATCCAGGAAGGCGCCTTCCGCCAGGCCGTTTCCGATCTCGGCCTCAACGCCCGCGCCGTCTACACCTTCTCCAACGAGACCGACGCCCGCGCCGCCATGGAACAGGTGGTTGCCCAGCTCAAGGCCGGCACCATCGACGCGCTGTTCCTGCCGGACCGCGCCACGGCGCCGAGCTTCGGCGTCCTGCTCGAGGAAGCCCTGATCGATCGCTCCAGGGTGACGATCATGGGATCGGCCGACTGGGACGGCGACGTCAAGATCGCTTCGACCGCCTTCCTCACCGGCGCCGTCTATCCGGCCGTCGACGACGCCGGCCTGACGGCCTTGCGGCCGAGCTATGTGGCGCGCTTCGGCACCGATCCGCACCCGCTGGCCTCGATCGCCTATACGGCGGTGCTTCTGGCCAATTCCTCGACGCTGGCGCTTGCAACCCCGCCCTACTCGGCATCGCTTTTGACCAGGGCCTCCGGCTTCAACGGCCGCGACGGGTTGTTCCGCTTCCTGCCGGACGGGCGGTCGCAATATGCGCTGGTGATGAAGCAGGTCGTTGTCGGCGGCGCCCAGAAGGTCGATACGGCGAAGCTGCCCTAGCTGCGTCGGCATAGGTTCTCACCTCGTCATCCTCGGGCTCGACCCGAGGATCCATGTGCCTGTCAGCATACGCCATGGCTATCCACGGTACGCCTGGTCGACGGTCAATGTGGTCATGGGCCCTCGGGTCAAGCCCGAGGGTGACGCCAGTGGAAGGTGAAGGAGCACAAACTGCTCTCTACGCCGCCAGATCGGCCACCACGGCATCGAGCACGGCAAAACCCTGTTCGGTGACGCGAATATTGCCGTTGGGGAGGGTCTCGATCATTTCGGCGAAGCTCAGATCCTCGATCTGGCGCGGATCGAGTTCGCGTCCCGACAGCAGCGTGTAGCGCCTGGGATCGATGCCCTCGTTGAGCCTCAGGCCCATGACGAGGAATTCGTCGCCCTCTTCCTCCCAGGTCAAAAGGTCGTCGGTGACCTTGCCATGGCCGCGCGCCAAAACGCGGTCACGCCAGGCAAACGGACTCTTTTCCGTGGCAGTGGCATGCCGCACATTGTCGATGAGCAGCCGGCCATGGGCGCCGGGACCGACGCCGACATATTCGCCATAGCGCCAGTACAGCAGATTGTGCCGGCTTTCCTCGCCCGGACGGGCGTGGTTGGAGATCTCGTAGGCCGGCATGCCCGCCGCCGCCATGCGGTCGCGGGTCAGAGTGTAGAAATCGGCCGACAGATCGGCCTCGGGCATCTTCAGCCTGCCGGCGCGCCACATGTCGTAATAGCGCGTCTCGGCCTCGATGGTCAGCTGGTAGAGCGACAGATGCCCGGCGCTGAGCGCCAGCGCCTCGTTGAGCTCGTCTTCCCACTCGGCAAGTGTCTGCTGCGGGCGGGCATAGATGAGATCGAAGCTCGAGCGCTCGAATACCGACTGCGCCAGCTCGACCGCAGCCTTGGCCTCGTCGACGCTGTGCAGACGGCCGAGCGCCTTCAGCGGTTCGGGCCGCAGTGATTGCACGCCGATCGAAACGCGGTTGACCCCGGCGGCATGATAGCCGCGGAAACGTGCTGCCTCGACGGAATTGGGATTGGCTTCGAGGGTGATCTCGGCATCCGGCTTGACCGACCAGAGCCGGGCGATGCAATCGAGGACGGTGCCAACGCTTTCGGGCGCCATCAGTGACGGCGTGCCGCCGCCGAAAAAGATCGAATCGACGGCCATGTCCGGGGTGAGCTCGGCGAAATGTGCGAGCTCGCGCTCATAGGCGGCGACGAAAGCCTCCTCGTCGAAACTGCCGCAATGGACGTGGGAATTGAAATCGCAATAGGGACACTTGGCGGCACAGAATGGCCAATGCACATAAATGCCGAAAAGGCCGTTCGACCTGGACATGTTGAGTGAGTCAGAGCTCACAACACGCCTCGACGAACAGCGCAAAAGCGCGGGCGCGATGCGACAGCCCTACCTTTCCAGGCGACCAGGAATGCTTGGCTTCGCTCGGCATCTCGCCGAAGGTGATGTCGAAGCCGTCGGGCATGAACACCGGATCGTAGCCGAAACCGAGATCGCCGCGCGGCGGCCAGACCAGCGTGCCGTTAGCCCGGCCCTCGAAGATCATGTCGGTGCCGTCGGGATGGGCCAGGCACAGCGTGGCGCGGAACGAGCCGCGCCGGTCACCAGGCGACATGGCGCCCTTGGCCTGAAGGGCATTCTCCACCCGCTGCATCGCACGCCTGAAATCGCGCGGGACGCCGGCCCAATCGGCGGTGTAGACGCCGGGATCGCCATCAAGCGCATCGACGCACAGTCCCGAATCGTCGGCCAGTGCCAGCATGCCCGAACCTTCGGCGGCGGCATGGGCCTTGATGCGGGCATTCTCGACGAATGTGGTTCCGGTCTCCCTGGGTTCGGGCAAGTCGAGCTCGCCGGCCGAGACCAGATCGAGTCCGAACGGGTCGAACAGCTCGCGGAATTCCTTGAGCTTGCCGCCATTGTGAGTGGCAATGACCAGCCGGTCGCCGTCGCGGAGGCGGAACTTGTCATTCATCGGCCAAGCGCCTTTGTCTGCAGGTCCACCAGTTCGCCGATACCCTTGCCGGCGAGCGTCATCAGCTGGTCGAGCTCGTCGCGCGAAAACGGTTCGGCTTCGGCAGTTCCCTGGATTTCAACGAACTTGCCGGCGCCGGTCATGACGAAATTGGCGTCGGTGTCGGCTTCCGAATCCTCGTCGTAATCGAGATCGAGCACCGGCGTGCCTCGATAGATGCCGCAGGAAATGGCGGCGACGTGATCCTTGAGCACGCTGCCCGAAACGAGGTCGCGGGCCGTCATCCATTCGATCGCCTCGGCAAGGGCGACATAGCCGCCGGTGATCGAAGCGGTGCGGGTGCCGCCATCGGCCTGCAAGACGTCGCAATCGACGATGATCTGGTTTTCCCCGAGCGCCGCCATGTCGACAACGGCCCTGAGCGAGCGGCCGATCAGGCGCTGGATTTCCTGGGTGCGGCCGGACTGCTTGCCAGACGCGGCCTCGCGGCGGGTGCGCTGGTTGGTGGCGCGCGGCAGCATGCCGTATTCGGCGGTGACCCAGCCAACGCCCTGACCACGCCGCCACGGCGGCACCGAGGTGTCGACGCTCGCCGTGCACAACACGCGGGTCCTGCCGAAACTGACAAGGCACGAGCCCTCGGCCTGAGAAGCGACGCCGCGTTCGAGCGTCACCTCGCGCATCTCATCGGGGGCACGGGAAGACGGGCGCATGGCAAGGGTTTCCGTTTGTTTGATCCTGATGCGGCTCTTAGCGTGTTCGCTTCATGGGAACAAGCAGGCCTGCCACCAACGGCGCCCGGATCAGCTTGGAAATCCGGTCGATTGCCCTTAAATCTCATTTCATACAGCCAATCGGAGTTTTGATGGCCAACCCACCGCCCTACCGGCGCGACGATTTTCTCGATGCGCTCAACCAGCGCAGCCAGGAGATATTCAGGAAGCTCGTCGAGCGCTACCTCGACACCGGCGTGCCAGTCGGCTCGCGCCAGCTGTCGCGCATGCTCGATGTCTCGCTGTCGCCGGCTTCGGTGCGCAATGTCATGGCCGATCTCGAGGAACTGGGGCTGATCGCTGCCCCGCATACCTCGGCCGGACGCGCCCCGACCCAGGAGGGATTGAGGTTTTTCGTCGACGCCATGCTCGAGATCGGCGCCATGGACGATCGCGACCGCACCCAGATCGCCCGCCAGATCGAGGGCTCGGCCACCGATGGCAAGATCGAGGGTCTGCTGACCGAGGCAAGCACCATGCTTTCGGGTCTGAGCCATGGTGCCGGCGTCGTACTGGCGCAGAAGTCCGATCTCGTGCTCAAGCACATCGAATTCGTCCGGCTCGACGCCAGTTCCGCCCTGGTCGTTCTGGTCGGCGAGGACGGCCAGGTCGAGAACCGCGTTCTGCCATTGCCGCCCGGCCTGCCGGCCAGCGCCATCACCCAGGCATCCAACTATCTTGCCAGTCTCGTCGTCGGGCGAACGCTCGCCGAGGCGCGAACCGAACTCGAAAAGCGCCGCAAGGCCCAGAAGGCCGAGCTCGACGAATTGACCACCAAGCTCGTCGATGACGGCTTTGCCACCCTGACCGACGCCGCCTCGACGGCCGAGCCAATGCTGATCGTCCGGGGCCGCGCCAACCTTTTGAACGAGGCCATGGCCTCGGAGGACCTCGACCGCGTGCGGCAATTGCTCGACGAGATCGAGTCCAAGCGCGGACTGATCGATCTTCTGACCGACGCCGAACAGGCCGAGGGCGTCCGCATCTTCATCGGCTCGGAAAACAAGCTGTTTTCCCTTTCCGGCTCCTCTGTGATCCTTTCCCCCTACAAGGACGCCAATGATAAGGTTGTCGGCGTGCTCGGTGTCATCGGGCCGACACGGCTCAACTACTCCCGCATCGTGCCGGTGGTCGATTACACCGCCCACGTCGTCTCCCAGCTTGTGGCACGCAAGAAATAGCACCGAACCGAACCGCGATTGCCGGCGCTGCGGCAACGCAACGGCACCAGCACTGTTGAAATTTGCCGGAGAGTGGTCGATATGCGGTGCACAAAACCCAACCAGCCCAGGACGAGATGTTCATGAGCGAAAACGAACTGACGCCGGACGAAGACCAGATCGACACCGAAATGGCGCCCGAAACCGAGGCGCAGGTCGAGGATCCAGTCGAAATCCTCGTCAACGAGAATGCCGAGCTGAAGGACCGCCTGCTGCGCCTGGCGGCGGACATGGAAAACTTGCGCAAGCGCATGGACCGCGAGATTTCCGACACGCGCAACTACGCCATTGCCGGGTTCGCGCGCGACATGCTCGTGGTCACCGACAATCTCTCCCGTGCCCTGACCGCGGTTCCCGAAGAGGTCCGCGAAGGCGCCGACGACAACGTCAAGTCGCTGATCGAGGGCATCGAGATGACCGAGCGCGAAACCTATCGCCTGCTGCAGAAGCACGGCGTCGAGCCCATTCCCGCCGAAGGCGAGAAATTCGATCCGCACAAGCATCAGGCCGTGTTCGAGATTCCCAACCCGGATGTGCCCGAAGGCACGATCCTTCAGGTTATGCAGGCGGGCTTTGCCATCGGCGAACGTATTCTGCGCCCGTCGATGGTCGGTGTCTCCAAAGGTGGTCCGAAAGCAGCGCCCGCCGCGGCCGAACCGGCGCCCGGCGCTGAAATCGACAAGGAAGCGTGACATGTCCGGTGCGGGATTGCCCGCAGTGCGATGCGCCCGCGCCGAACCCGTTTGCACTGCAAAGACCCTGTTAAGCAAAACCTGAGAAAACCGCGGCTCGCGACCTGACGGCGCGCCGTGGCACCACACGTCAAAAGGGCGGGTTTTCTGGCCTCCAGCGCTTGAAGGTCAAAACCGCTGTCCCTATATACGCCGCGACACCGGACTGCTGCACTGCAGCCGGCAAAACCCCGTAGGGGCCCGAACGCTTGCTGCCGTCAGGGGCGCGAAGCGGGCCTGCTGAGAAAGAGGTAGAATATGGCTAAAGTCATCGGTATCGACCTTGGCACGACCAATTCCTGCGTCGCCGTCATGGACGGAAAGAACCCCAAGGTCATCGAGAATTCCGAAGGTGCGCGTACCACGCCTTCGATGGTCGGGTTCACCAATGACGGTGAGCGTCATGTTGGCCAGCCGGCCAAGCGCCAGGCAGTGACCAATCCCGAAGGCACCCTGTTCGCGGTCAAGCGCCTGATCGGCCGCCGCATGGAAGACCCCATGGTCGCCAAGGACAAGGGCCTGGTCCCCTATCACATCGTCAAGGCCGACAATGGCGACGCCTGGGTCGAGGTCGAGGGCAAGAAGATGTCCCCGTCCGAGATCTCCGCCTTCATCCTCACCAAGATGAAGGAAACCGCCGAGAGCTTTCTCGGCGAGACCGTCACCCAGGCGGTGATCACGGTTCCGGCCTATTTCAACGATTCCCAGCGCCAGGCCACCAAGGACGCCGGCAAGATCGCCGGTCTCGAGGTGCTGCGCATCATCAACGAACCGACGGCAGCCGCGCTTGCCTACGGGCTCGAGAAGAAGAACACCGGCACCATCGCGGTCTATGACCTCGGCGGCGGAACCTTCGATATCTCGATCCTCGAAATCGGCGACGGCGTCTTCGAGGTGAAGTCGACCAATGGCGACACCTTCCTCGGTGGTGAGGACTTTGACATGCGTCTGGTCGACTACCTGGCCGACGAGTTCAACAAGGAGCAGGGTATCGATCTGCGCGGCGACAAGCTCGCACTGCAGCGTCTCAAGGAGGCGGCCGAGAAGGCCAAGATCGAACTCTCGTCCTCGAGCCAGACCGAGATCAACCTGCCGTTCATCACCGCCGATGCCTCCGGACCCAAGCACCTGCAGCTCAAGCTGACCCGTGCCAAGTTCGAAAGCCTTGTCGAGGATCTGATCAAGCGCACCGTCGGCCCGTGCCAGGCGGCGCTCAAGGATGCCGGTCTCAAGGCCGGCGAGATCGACGAGGTCATCCTGGTCGGCGGCATGACGCGCATGCCCAAGGTCCAGGAAGTCGTCAAGGAATTCTTCGGCAAGGAGCCGCACAAGGGCGTGAATCCGGACGAAGTGGTCGCGCTCGGCGCCGCCATCCAGGCCGGCGTGCTGCAGGGCGACGTCAAGGACGTGCTGCTGCTCGACGTGACCCCGCTGTCGCTCGGCATCGAAACGCTTGGTGGCGTCTTCACCCGCCTGATCGACCGCAACACCACCATTCCGACCAAGAAGTCCCAGGTCTTCTCGACCGCCGAGGACAACCAGTCGGCGGTGACGATCAACGTCTCCCAGGGCGAGCGCGAAATGGCTGCCGACAACAAGTCGCTCGGCCGCTTCGATCTCACCGGCATCCCGCCGGCACCGCGCGGCGTGCCGCAGATCGAGGTCACCTTCGACATCGACGCCAACGGCATCGTCAATGTCTCGGCCAAGGACCGTGGCACCGGCAAGGAGCAGCAGATCCGCATCCAGGCCTCCGGCGGTCTTTCCGATGACGACATCGAGCGCATGGTCAAGGATGCCGAGGCCAATGCCGAGCAGGACAAGAAGAAGCGCGAGGGCGTCGAGGCCCGCAACCAGGCCGAAAGCCTTGTCCATTCGACCGAGAAGTCGATGAAGGATTACGGCGACAAGATCGACGCCATGGACAAGGGCGCCATCGAGACGGCACTTTCCGTCCTCAAGTCGACTCTCGAGAATGAGGATGCCGACGCCGAGGACATCAAGGAAAAGACCCAGACCCTGGCCGAAGCCTCGATGAAGCTTGGCGAGGCCATGTACAAGGCCTCTCAGGAAGAGACCCAGGCCAGCGCCGACGAACCTTCCGAAGACGGCAAGGACGACGATGTCGTCGACGCCGATTTCGAGGAAGTCGACGACGCCGACAAGAAATAGGTTCAGACCGAACGGAAGGCAAAGCGGGCGAAATCGCCCGCTTTGCTTTGCCGGCAGGAGTGCATGGACGCTCGGCGCTCTTTAAAGCCGCAGGTTTCATGCCTATCTTGAGCCACGAGTTTCCCGCAACGCGATCAGCCTGAGCCTTCTCAACATGGCCGACGACTATTACCAGACACTTGGCGTAGGCCGCGACGCCGATGAAGGCGCGCTGAAATCGGCTTATCGCAAGCTCGCCATGCAGTATCATCCGGACCGCAATCCGGGCGACGAGAGTGCCGAGCACAAGTTCAAGGAAATCAACGAAGCCTACGACACGCTCAAGGACCCGCAGAAGCGCGCGGCCTATGACCGCTTCGGCCATGCTGCCTTCACCCAGGGCGGTGGCGGTGGCCATCGCGGCGCCGGCGGCGGTTTCGGCCCCGATTTCGGCGCCTCGATGTCGGATATCTTCGACGACCTGTTCGGGGAGTTCATGGGCGGCGCCCGTGGCGGACGCGGTTCCCAGGCCCGTTTCCGCGGCTCCGATCTTCGCTACAATCTCGAGATCAGCCTCGAAGAGGCTTTTGCCGGGGCCACCGTCGATATCGACGTGCCTTCACTTTCGACCTGCGAGACCTGTTCGGGCACCGGCGCCAAGCCGGGCACCGGCATGTCGACCTGTCATACCTGCAACGGTCACGGCAAGGTCCGCGCCGCCTCGGGCTTTTTCACCGTCGAACGCACCTGTCCGACCTGCCACGGCCGTGGCGAGATCATGGATCAGCCCTGCACCGATTGCGGCGGCGACGGAAGGCGCCAGAAGAGCCGCAAGCTCTCGGTCGATGTCCCCAAGGGCATCGAGGACGGCACCCGCATCCGCCTCGCCAATGAGGGCGAAGCCGGCCTGCGCGGTGGCCCGCCGGGCGATCTCTATATTTTCGTCTCGATCCGGCCGCACGAGCTGTTCCACCGCGACGGCGCCGACCTTTATGCCCGCGTGCCCATCGCCATGACGACGGCGGCGCTTGGCGGCGAATTCGAGGTGCCGACGCTCGAAGGCGCCCGCGCCAAGGTCAAGGTTGCCGCCGGCACCCAGGCCGGCCAGCGCATCCGGCTGAAGGGCAAGGGCATGCCGGTGCTGCGCCAGAACCAGACCGGCGACCTCTACGTCCAGCTCGACGTCGAGACACCGCAGAACCTCAGCAAACGCCAGCGCGAACTGCTTCAGGAGTTCGAGACGCTGTCGACCAAGGAAAACTCCCCGACCTCGGACGGTTTCTTCAATAAGCTCAAGGGCTTCTTCGAAAAGCTCTAGCGCCGCTTCTGCTGTTCGTGCCAGGGACGGCAACGCTTCCGACCGATCGGTTTGCCCGGGAAAAGACCAAGGAGCCCGCCATGACCAAGGCCCTGACCCTGTCCGGCTCGATCCGCAAAGGCTCCCTCAACACGCTATTGCAGCGCGACATGTCCCGGCGCCTCCGCGCCCGCAATGTCGATGTCACCGAGATCGATCTCGACGACTATCCGCTGCCGGTGTTCAACGAGGATCTCGAAGCCGGTGACATGCCCGAAGCGGCCATCGCTCTTGGCAAGCTGTTTGCCGAAGCCGACATCGTCTTCATCGCAAGTCCCGAGTACAACGCCGGCATGACGCCGCTGCTGGTCAACACCCTGACCTGGATCTCGCGCCAGAAAGGCCGGCCGTTCCGCCAGGCCGTGTTCGGCATGGGCGGGGTCAGCTCGGGCAAGCTGTCGACCGTGGTCAGCCTCACCCATTTGCGCGACACGCTGACCAAGGTGATGGCGCTGTGCGCCGCGATCGATATCCGCGTGGGACCGGGCGAGGACGCCTTTGACGCCGACGGGCAGCTGATCGACGATATGGCGATTTCGCGTGCCGACATGCTGGCCGACCAGCTGTTGCAGCTTGCGGCCCGATAAAGGACTATGGCCACTTCCTACTATCTCACCCATCCGGAAGTCGCGATCGACCCGGATGTGCCGGTGCCGTTCTGGGGCCTGAGCGCGACCGGCACAGCCCGCGCCAAGGCCTTCGCCCACCGCGATCTTTTGCCCGCAAACGCGATTTTCGTCTCCTCCGAAGAGACCAAGGCGGAAGAGCTGGCCGAGATCCTCGCCGCCCGGCATGGCAATCCGATCGTCACCCATCCCGATCTCGGCGAGAACGACCGCTCGTCCACCGGCTTTCTCGCGCCGGAGGATTTCGAGCGTCTGGCCGACCGGTTCTTTGCCGAGCCCGACACAAGTGTCGAGGGCTGGGAAACGGCGACAGCGGCCCAGGCACGCATCGTTGCGGCCGTCGAACTGGCGCTTGCCCAATACGGCGACCAAACGCCCCTGGTCTTCACCGGCCACGGCGGCGTCGGCAGTCTGCTCAAGTGCTTTGTCGCCGGACGGGCGATCGCAAGGGCCGAAGACCAGAGTGCCTGCGCCCATCCCGGCGGCGGCAATCTGTTCGCGTTCGATCTTGCCGACAGGCGCCTGATATGCGAGTGGACCTCATTCGAAAATTGGAAGGGAAGCTGACATGTCGGACGACAGGCTGATCGTCGCGCTCGACGTTTCTTCGCGCGCCGAAGCGGAAAACATGGTTGATGCGATCGGAGACGCGGTGTCGTTCTACAAGATCGGCTATCAGCTGGTTTACGGCGGCGACGGGCTGGAATTCGGCAAGGAGCTGATCGCAGCCGGCAAGAAGGTATTCTTCGATCTCAAGCTGTTCGATATCGAGAACACCGTCGAAAAGGGTGTCGAGGCCATCGCCAGGACCGGTGCCAGTTTCCTCACCGTTCACGCCTATCCCAAGGTCATGGGCGCCTCCGCCCGCGCCGCGCATGGCAGCGACCTGAAAATCCTCGGCGTCACGGTGCTGACCTCGTATGACAGCGACGACCTAATGAACGCCGGCTACGACCGCGATGTCGAATCCCTGGTCGGCCTCAGAGCCCATATGGCCAAGCTCGCCGGCATCGGCGGCATCGTCTGTTCGCCCTTCGAAGCTGCAATGGTCAGAACCCTGGTCGGCGAAGACATGGCGGTGGTCACCCCCGGCATCCGCCTGAAATCCAGCCCGGAAGACGAGCAGACCCGCATCATGGGTCCGGCGGAGGCGCTGGAGCAGGGGGCGAGCCATATCGTCGTCGGTCGGCCGATCAATGCCGCCGCCGATCCGGCAGAGGCGGCCCGCGACATCGCCGAGACCATGGCCAAGGCCCGGCTCGAAGCCGATGTCCACGACATCCTGCACGTCCACGATCACGATCATGATCATTCGCACAGGCACTGAGGCGGATTACGCCCTTCTCGAAGACATCGAGGCGCGTTCCGATCGCACGTTCCTCAAGGTTGACGGTTTCGAAGACCTGATCGGGCAACCCGGCATCACCTCCGGCGTGGGGCCCGATACACGGCCGGGAACGGCCCTGTTCCTGGCGGAAACCGGGACCCTGATCGGTTTCGTTTATGCCTATGATCTCGACGATTGCAGCTTTGTCGGCCAGATCTCCGTCGTGCCCGAAGCGCAGGGCATCGGTGCCGGCACGGCCCTGCTCCAGGCGCTCTGGCACGACGCCCTCAGGCGCGGCAGGCGCGGCATCACTCTCACCACCTATGCCGACGTGCCCTGGAACGCCCCCTATTATTCGCGCCGCGGTTTCCACGAACTGACCCCTGCCGAGATGGGTCCCGAGTTCTCGGCCTATTTCGAAACGGACGTTGCCGACTGGTCGCGCTATGGCCGGCGCTGCGCCATGGGGCGATTCTTCGCGCCGGGCGAATGACGACTAGGCTTTGCCCAAACCGGACCGGTTTGCTATAGCGCTGCCGAAAACTGCAGAGAATGGTTCAGGAGCGGTACGGTATGACTGATCTCAGGATCGTGGTGATCGCGGGCGCGGCAGGGCGCATGGGTCAGGCCTTGTTGAAAGCGGTGCTCGCCACCAAAGGCCTGAAAGTCAGCGGCGCGCTCGAGCGCGCCGATTCACCGGCCATCGGCAAGGATGTCGGCACGCTTGCCGGAATTGAACCCCTCGACGTCCTGGTCACCGACGATATCGGCAAGGCGCTCGATGGCGCCGAAATCCTGCTCGATTTCACCACGCCGGCAACGAGCGTCGCTCTTGCCGGCGAAGCGGCGCGCCGCGGTCTTATCCATGTCATCGGCACCACCGGCTGTTCGGCCGAGGACGAGAAAGCGCTTCGCGCCGCCGCCAATGACGGCGCCGTCATCGTCAAGGCCGGCAATTTCTCGCTCGGCGTCAACCTGCTTGTCGAATTGGTCCGCAAGGCCTCCGAGGCCCTCGGGCCGGACTGGGACGCCGAGGTGCTCGAAATGCACCACAACCGCAAGGTCGACGCGCCGTCGGGCACGGCGCTGATGCTCGGCAAGGCCGTGGCAGAGGCGCGCCAGATCGATTTCGATGCCGAGGCGGTTTATGCGCGCGAGGGCCATACCGGCGCCCGCGAGAGGGGAACGATCGGATTTGCCACATTGCGGGGAGGCAATGTCATCGGCGAACATAGCGTTTATCTCGTCGGTCCCAACGAGCGGATCGAACTCACCCACAAGGCCCAGGACCGGGCGCTTTTCGCGGACGGCGCCGTGCGCGCCGCCCTCTGGGCACACGGCAAGCCGGCCGGATATTACTCGATGGCCGACGTTCTCGGCTTCTAACCCAGGGACCCTCCCCCCAAACCAAGGATCTCCCCAAAATGACCGGAACCCTCATTCTCGTCCGCCATGGACAGAGCGAATGGAACCTCAAGAACCTGTTCACCGGCTGGAAGAACCCGGACCTGACGGAAAAGGGCGTCACCGAAGCCCGTGCCGCCGGCCAGTTCGTCAAGGCCAAGGGCTATGAGCCGGACTACTACTACACTTCCGCCCTCAAGCGCGCCCAGCACACGCTCGACCTGATCCTCGAGGAAACCGGCGTCGTCAATCTCGTCATCACCCGCAACCAGGCGTTGAACGAGCGCGATTACGGCGACTTGTCCGGTCTCAACAAGGATGATGCCCGCAAGAAGTGGGGCGACGAGCAGGTCCATATCTGGCGCCGGTCCTATGACGTGCCCCCGCCCGGCGGCGAGAGCCTCAAGGACACCGCCGCGCGTGCCCTGCCCTATTACGAAGCCGAGATCGCCCCGAAGGCCGCCGCCGGAGCGACCGTGCTCGTCGCCGCCCACGGCAATTCGCTGCGTGCCCTGGTGATGAAGCTCGAGAACCTTTCCTCCGAGGAAATCCTCAAGCGCGAAATCGCCACCGGCGAACCGATCGTCTACGAGATCGCCGAAGACGGTTCGGCGAAAAGGATCGAGGGCTGAGGTCCGACACTTCGTTTCCCTCCCCGCAACGGGGAGGGAAACTTCTGGCACCCCTTCCCGAGCGCGCCTAGCTCCCGACCACTCCTGCTTCCCACCCCAGAATCGCCCGCTTGCGCGCCAGGCCCCAATGGTAGCCGGTGAGCTTGCCGGTCGAGCCGACGACGCGGTGACAGGGGACGACAAAGGAAATCGGGTTCTTGCCGACGGCAGCACCGACGGCGCGCGAGGCACTCGGCTTGCCGAGTTTCTCGGCGATAGCGCCATAGGTCGTGGCGCCGCCGAGCGGGATCCTCAACAGGGTCTCCCAGACCCGCACCTCGAAATCGGTGCCGATCATGACAACGCGCACCGGGTGTTCGGGGTCCCAGCGTTGCGGGTCGAACACCTGTGCCGCAATCGGGCTGATCTCGGCATCATTGCGGACATATTCGGCGTTCGGCCAGCGCTGGCGCAGGTCTTCGAAGGCCGGCTCAATGTCGTCGCCCTCGGCGAAGCCGATACCGGCAAGGCCATAGTCGGTGACGACCAGCACCGCCAGCCCGAACGGCGAGGGCGCCACGCCCCAGCGCATCGACAAGCCCTTGCCGCCATCACGCCAGGCACCGGGCGGCATGGCCATGTGGGTGACGAACAGATCGTGCAGGCGCGAGGCTGAGCTGAGGCCGATCTCGAAACTGGCATCGAGCATCGAGGCATTGTCGCGCAATAGCCGCTTGGCGTGGTCGAGCGACACGGCCTGGGCGAAGCTTTTCGGCGTCAATCCGCACCAGCGCCGGAACAGGTCGGTCAGCTGCCGTTCGGTGAGACCGAGGGCATGGGCGAAACTCTGAATGTCGAGACTGTCGCTCGGCGTGTCGGAGATATAGGCGATGGCCGCCTGCACGCTGGCGTAATCGCTTGTCGGGAGCTGTGGCGCATGAGTGTTCATGCCTGCAAAACTAGCGCGCCTGTTCCGGCGCGGCGACCCGATTTTTACCTGACCGAACCGTTCGGCCTAGTTTCGGTTGTGGCTGAGGGCGAGGCCGAAGGCCCGGGCAAAACTCGCCTTGTCGTCAGGGTTGAGAAAGGCACCGATCTCGACGGTCTCGCCCCTGGTCGACAGCGTCAGCCGGGTGACGCGGTCGTCGAAATCGCGCGAAACATCGAGCCGGACCCAGAACGGGTTGAAGGCATGGTGGCGCTCGTCGCCCCTGTAGGTGACATGGCGGATCCTCAGGTCATCGCGCCACAAGGTCACCTCCTCGAAGGTGCGCCCGGTCTTGAGGGAAAAGCTCAGTGCCCACCACAGGATCATCGTCGCCAGCCCCAGCGCCCCGACGATCGGCCATAATCCGGTCGACACGAAATAGGCGCCGGGAACCGTCGCCAGCGCGGCGAAGACCAGGGTGACATGACGTATGCCGACCGGCCCGAGCGAGCGATGCGCGGTCAGGCGGGCGGTGAAAACCGGCTTGTCGAAACTGGCACCCAGTGTCATCTCGGTCATCCCGGCACAGCGGAAGCGAATCCGACCCGCCTCCTGCCATCGCCGGAGACAAGATCTATCTTCCTGCTGTCGCGTCACTTTTGGCGAAAACCCCAGACCCGCTTACGCACCGACGGGCATGGGCTTTACCTCGTGTCTCGGCCTATTATGCGCAAAACGGAATCAAACGCGATGCCCAAGAGATCGAAACACTCGAAATTGAAGCCGGACGAGATCACCGCGCTGTTCGCCGCCTTCGCCCGGGCCAATCCCGAACCGAAGGGCGAGCTCGACTACGTCAATCCCTTCACGCTGCTGGTCGCCGTGGTGCTGTCGGCGCAGGCGACCGATGCCGGCGTCAACAAGGCGACCAGAGGCCTGTTCGCTGTCGCCGACACCCCGGAGAAAATGGTGGCGCTCGGGCTCGAAGGCATCACCGACCATGTCAAGTCGATCGGCCTGTTCCGCAACAAGGCCAAAAACGTGTTGGCGCTCAGCCAAAGGCTCATCGCCGAATTCGGATCTGAGGTGCCCGAGGACCGTGAAGCGCTCGAATCGCTGCCGGGCGTCGGGCGCAAGACCGCCAATGTCGTCCTCAACATCGCCTTCGGCCATCCGACAATCGCCGTCGACACCCATCTGTTCCGTCTCGGCAACCGCACCGGCCTGGCGCCGGGCAAGACGCCGCGCGAGGTCGAGGACGCCCTCATCGACGTCGTGCCCGAGACCTATCTGGTTCACGCCCATCACTGGCTGATCCTGCACGGGCGCTATGTGTGCAAGGCACGCAAGCCCGACTGTCCCAATTGCATCATAAGCACCTGGTGCCGGTTTCCCGACAAGACCCCGGCTGGCGCCTGATCAACCGGAACCTGCCGGAGATTGCGCGACAATCCTCAGGTTTGCCCTTTGCCTTGCGCCGGCCCAGCCGATAGGATTGGCCCGGCCCCATTTCCCCGATCCCGAAGGAGTTCTCCGTCATGGCCGATGCGGTTTTCGACGTTCTGACCATTGGCAACGCCATAACCGATGTGCTGGTGGAGTCCGACGACGGCTTTCTCGAACGCGAGGGCATGACCAAGGGCATCATGCACCTGATCGAGGGTGAACGGGCTGACTACCTCTACGACCTGATGCCAGAGGGCAAGCAGCAGAAATCCGGCGGCAGCGCCGCCAATACCTCTGCCGGCGTCACCTCGCTCGGCGGGCGCGCCGCCTTTGTCGGCAAGGTTGCCGACGACGATATCGGGCGCTTCTACACCGAGGATCTGCAGGCAGCCGGCGTTTCCTACACCACCACCTGGCTTGAGCATGGCTCGGGATCGGGGCGCTCGATGATCCTCATCACACCCGATGGCGAGCGCACCATGAACACATATCTCGGCGCCTGCCACGATCTGACCGAGCAGGACATTTCCGAGGACGAGATCTCCGGCGCCGAGATCACCTTCATGGAAGGCTATCTCTGGGATCCGCCGGAAGCCAAGCGCGCTTTCGTCAAGGCCGCCAAGATCGCCCACGATCACGGCCGCTCGACCGCCATCACCCTGTCCGATCCGTTCTGCGTCAACCGCTATCGCTGGGAGTTCCTCGACCTGATGCGGACAAAGACCGTCGATTTCGTCTTTGCCAATCTCGAGGAACTGAAGGCGCTTTACGGCACCGACGACGTCTCCGCCGCCGTTCGCCAGATCGGCGCCGACTGCAAGATCGCCGCCGTGACCATGGGCCCGAAAGGCGCCATGGCGATCCGCAATGGCGAGGTGTTCACCGTGCCGGCCTATCCGGTCGAACAGGTGGCGGACGTCACCGGCGCCGGCGATCTGTTCGCGTCCGGCTTCCTGATGGGCATCGCCCGCGACATGGACACGGAGAAATCTCTGATGCTCGGGTGCATGGCCGCTTCGGAAGTGATCTCCCATGTCGGCGCCCGCCCGCAGCGCAGCCTGGCCGACATGGCCAAGGAGTTCGGGTTGCTCTAGGAGCGCGTATCACCGGGAACCACTGCGTCATTCCCGCAAGAGCGGGAATGACGGGAAACCCAGTCGCCTCAAAGCTTTTTCAGCTGCACTGTCTCGATGGTGTGGTCTTCCGCCTTGGTCAGGATCAGGTCGGCGCGGCCGCGCGTTGGCAGCACGTTGTCGAGCAGATTCGGCAGGTTGATCGTATCCCAGACTTCCCTGGCCATGGCGATGGCCTCATCCTCGCTCAGTTTCGAGAACTGGTGGAAGAAGGAATTTGGATCGCGGAAGGCGGTGTCGCGCAGCCTCAGAAAGCGCTCGACGAACCATTTCCTCAAATGCTCTTCCTCGGCGTGGATATAGATGGAGAAATCAAGGAAATCCGAGGCGAACAGGATCGGCTTGCCGGTCTTGGGCAATTCGCCGGGCTGCAGGATGTTCAACCCCTCGACGATGAGGATGTCGGGTTGGTCGACGACGATGACCTCATCGGGCTTCACGTCGTAGATCAGGTGCGAATAGACCGGTGCCGCCACCTTGTGCCGGCCGGACTTGACCGCAGACAGGAAGGAAATGAACCCCGAGCGGTCATAGCTTTCGGGAAATCCCTTGCGCTCGGCCAGCCCGCGCTTTTCAAGCACCTCATTGGGATAAAGGAAGCCGTCCGTGGTCACCAGCGCGACGCGCGGCGAGCTCGGCCAGCGCTGCAACAGCGCCTGCAGGATGCGCGAGGTCGTCGATTTGCCCACCGCCACCGAACCGGCAACGCCGACGATGAACGGCACTTTCGGGCCTTTCGAGCTCAAAAAGGCGTTTGAGGCCTGGTGCAATTGCTGGATGGCCTCGACATAGAGCGACAACAGGCGCGTCAGCGGCAGATAGACGTTTTCCGCTTCCTCGAGCGAAATCGGGTCGTTGAGCGCGTGCAGCCGCTCGACGTCGTCGGCCGTCAGCGTCATCGGCTCGCCATCGCGCAGGATGGCCCATTCGCGTGTCGAGAATTTTTCGTACGGCATGATGCCGGGATGGGGCATACCCTACTCCTTCGGTCGTGACGCCTTTTCCTGAAGACCCGACTGGGCCGTGCGCCGATCGAGCTCGGCCATGACATCGGAGAGCGGCACGCCGGCAGCGATCAGCACCACGATGAGGTGATAAAGCACGTCGGCGCTTTCCTTGACCAGTTCAGGCCTGTCGCCGGTCACCGCGGCGATGACGGCCTCGACCGCCTCCTCGCCGAGTTTCTTGGCGCTGCGCGACGGGCCGGCGGCGATCAGCTTGGCCGTATAGCTGTCATCCGGACTGGTCAGGGCCCGCGCCTTCAGGCGGGTTTCGAGCTCATCAAGTGTCATGGCGATCCCTCAGCCATCCATGCGCATGGCGATGTCGGCCCTGGCCATATAGGCCTTGGCCTCTGCTATCGAATAGGTGCCGAAGTGGAAGATCGAGGCGGCAAGCACGGCATTGGCATGGCCTTCGACGACACCGTCGACCAGATGCTGCAGATTGCCGACCCCGCCCGAGGCGATGACCGGAACCGGCACGGCGTCGGCGATTGTGCGGGTCAGCTCGAGATCGAAGCCGATCTTGGTGCCGTCCCGGTCCATCGAGGTGACCAGCAGCTCACCGGCGCCGCGCTCGACCGAGCGCAGGGCGAATTCGATGGCGTCGATGCCGGTCGGGGTGCGGCCGCCATGGGTGAAGATTTCCCAGCGCCCGGGCGCGACATTCTTGGCGTCGACCGAAACGACGATACACTGGTCGCCGAACTTGTCGGCGGCGCGGGCGACAAAATCCGGGTCCTTCACCGCTGCCGTGTTGATCGACACCTTGTCGGCGCCGGACAGCAGCAGCTTGCGGATGTCCTCTACGGTGCGGACGCCGCCGCCCACCGTCACCGGCATGAAGCACTGTTCGGCGGTGCGGGTGACGACGTCGAAGATGACGTCGCGTTCCTCGTGGCTGGCGGTGATGTCCAAAAAGGTCAGCTCGTCGGCGCCGGCGGCGTCATAGGCGATCGCCGCCTCGACCGGATCGCCGGCATCGACGAGATCGACGAAATTGACGCCCTTGACGACGCGGCCGTCCTTGACGTCGAGACAGGGAATGATCCTCGTTTTCAGGGTCACTGCGAAATCCCTTTCAATGCGGCAAGCGCCTTGGCCGGATCGATCCGGCCGTCATAAAGCGCGCGGCCGGAAATGGCGCCTTCGAGCACCTGGTATTCGGACTGGGTCATCATCTCGATATCATCCATCGAGGCCAGGCCGCCGCTGGCGATCACCGGAATTTTGGTCGCTTGCGCCAATTCCAGCGTCGACGGCCAGTTGATGCCGGTCAGCACCCCATCGCGGTCGATATCGGTATAGATGATCGCAGCGACGCCGGCGCCTTCGAAGCGCCTGGCCATCTCGACCGCCGTTAGTTCCGAGGTCTCGGCCCAGCCCTCGACGGCCACCTTGCCGCCGCGCGCATCGATGCCGACGGCAACCTGTCCGGGAAACAGCTTGCAGGCCTGTTTCACCAGCTCCGGATCGCGCACGGCGATGGTGCCGAGAATGACGCGTGCCAGCCCTTTTTCGAGCCAGTTTTCAATATGGGTGAGCGAACGGATACCGCCGCCAAGCTGCACCGGCATATCGACCGCTGCGAGGATGGCCTCGACCGCCGCGCCGTTGACGCTCTCACCGGCAAAGGCGCCGTTGAGATCGACGCAATGGAGATAGTCGAAGCCCTGGTCTTCGAAGCTTTTTGCCTGGGCAGCCGGCGAATCGTTGAAGACGGTGACCTGATCCATGTTGCCGAGCTTCAGGCGCACGCATTGCCCGTCCTTGAGATCGATGGCGGGGAAAAGGATCATGACAGCAACCTTCCGCCCTCGTCCTTCGAGACGCGGCTTTGCCGCTCCTCAGGATGAGGGCTCACTTCGAAGCGCATCCCCGACCTCATGCTGAGGTGCGCGCGTAGCGCGCCTCGAAGCATCACGGCGCCCACCTCAGGAAATTGGCGATGAAGGCAAGGCCCAGCGCCTGGCTTTTTTCCGGGTGGAACTGGGTGCCGATCATGTTGTCGCGACCGACCACAGCCGTCACCGCCATGCCGTAATTGGCGGTGGCGATCAGGGCGTCGGGCGTGTTGAGCACCATGTGATAGGAGTGGACGAAATAGGCGTGCAATCCGTCCGGCCCGGTGTCGATGCCCTCGAACAGCGCGTGCGGGCGGTGCAGCGTCAGCGTGTTCCAGCCCATATGCGGCACCTTGAAGCTCTTGTCCTCGGGTTCGAGGACACGGACATCGCCGTCGATCCAGCCGAAACCTTCGTGCACGCCTTTTTCGAGGCCGCGTTTGGCCATCAATTGCTGACCGACGCAGATGCCGAGGAACGGCACACCGGCTCCGATCACCCGTTCTTCCAGCGTTTCGCGCATGCCGGTGACGGCGAGAAGTCCGGCGCGGCAATCGGCGAAGGCGCCGACGCCTGGCAGGACGATGCGGTCGGCCTTGCGGACGCGCTCGGGATCATCGGTGACGAGGATCTCGGCATCGACACCAGTCTCGCGTGCCGAGCGCTCGAAGGCCTTGGCCGCCGACTTGAGATTGCCCGAACCGTAATCGATGATGGTGACCGTCTCGGTCATGGCGCCTGCTCCACAATGAAGTCGTGTTCGGCCATCATGTCGTCGGCCGCCACCCGCGCGCCGGCATCGCGATAGCCGGACCGGGCGAGCGCTGCGATACGCAGGTCGCTGGCGGCGCTGCCGAACCACAGTGCGAACAGCACGTAGAGCCAGAACGCTGCCGTACCGCCGACGAACAGTCCGGCGACGATGATCAGTACCAGCCCGACAATCCAGCCGAACATTTCCAGCCACAGCCCGTGCATCAGCGCCCAGATCGGCGGCAAAAGCGCTGCGCCGAAACTGAACCTGTCACGGACGAGCTCGGATTCGAGCGGGTCGGCGCCCGATTGCGGCACCATCACTTCGAAAAGCGGCATGGATCGGCTCCTGTTCAGGCGCCTTGTTAATGCATTTCGCGCGTTGAGGGAATTGCGCTTGGCAGCGACCGATTCGGCTGATGCCGCAGCGGCCGGCCGCTACAGCACGCCCTTGGTCGAGGGAATGGCGTCGCCGAGCCGCGGATCGAGCGCCACGGCCTGTTTCAGCGCCCGCGCCAGCGCCTTGAACAGGCTCTCGGCGATATGGTGGTTGTTGTCGCCATAAAGGCACTCGGCATGAAGCGTGATGCCGGCATTCATGGCAAAGGCCTGGAACCACTCGCGGAACAGCTCGGTGTCCATCTCGCCGACCTTGTCGGACGTGAACGCCACCTTCCACACCAGGAACGGCCGGCCGGAAACGTCGATGGCGACGCGGGAGAGCGTGCCATCCATCGGCAGGTCGGAACTGGCGTAGCGGGTGATGCCCTTCTTGTCGCCGAGCGCCTGTTTGATCGCGGCGCCGAGGGCGATGCCGACATCCTCCGCCGTGTGGTGGAAATCGATATGGAGGTCACCTTTTGCCGCGATCGTCATGTCGATCAGCGAATGCCGCGACAACTGGTCGAGCATGTGATCGAGAAAGCCGACACCGGTCTTGATGTCGTGCGTGCCGGACCCGTCGAGGTTCACCTTGACGGAAATATCGGTTTCATTGGTCCTGCGGACGATCTCGGCGCTGCGCATGCCTGCCTCTTTGCTGGGTCGTGCGGTTTATAGTGCCTCGACACTACCCTTCAAACCCTAATCAGCGATTTCATTGCAATCGCGGACCGAGCGCCTAAATAGGAGTGTCCGCTGCTCATTCCCGGGGGCGGACATGATGCGGCTCATATCCCGATCGGGTCCCCTCCTCGCCCGATCCCTCCGAGAGCGCTGAAAGGACACGCAATGGCCGACAAGGCACAGGATTTCCCCGGCTGGCACGGGACCACGATCGTCTCGGTCCGCAAGGACGGCAAGGTGGTCGTCGCCGGCGACGGACAGGTATCGCTCGGCAATACCGTCATCAAGCATTCCGCCAGGAAGGTGCGCCGGCTCGCCGGCGGCAAGGTCATCGCCGGATTTGCCGGCGCCACCGCCGATGCCTTCACCCTGTTCGAGCGGCTCGAAGCCAAGCTCGAACAATATCCGGACCAGCTGATGCGCGCCTGCGTCGAGCTGGCCAAGGACTGGCGCACCGACCGCTACTTGCGGCGCCTGGAAGCGATGATGATCGTCGCCGACAAGAAGGACACATTGGTCCTGACCGGCACCGGCGACGTGCTCGAGCCCGACCAGGGCATCACTGCCATCGGTTCGGGCGGCAATTACGCCCTCAGTGCCGCGCTGGCCCTTGCCGACACCGAAAATGGCGCCGAGGACATCGCCCGCAAGGCCATGGCGATCGCCGAGAAGATCTGCGTTTTCACCAATGGCCAGGTGACACTCGAAGCGCTGGACGCCGAGTGATGGATTTCATCATCCGAAGGCTGGAACCGGAGGACGCGCCGAACTATCGCGACCTCAGGCTCGAAGCTCTGGAACGGGCGCCGGAAGCCTTCGGCGATTCCCTGGAAGAAGCCGCCGAGCGCTCAGATTCGTTCTGGCGCAAGGCCCTGTCCGGCGAGCGCGCCTTTTTCGGCGCTTTCATCGGCGACAGGCTGGTGGCCACGGCCAACTTCCTGCAGGAAACGGCCATAAAGCTCAGCCACCGCGGCCTGCTTCTCGGCGTCTATGTCACGCCTGATGCCCGCGGCAAGGGCCTGGCATCGGCGCTGACTGACACCGTTCTCGACCATGCGCGTACTCGGGTGGAACAGGTTCACCTGCATGTCGGCACCGCCAACCATGGCGCGCGCAAAATCTACGAAAAGGCCGGATTACAGCTGTGCGGCACCACGCCCCGCAGCCTTCTGGTCGGGGGGCAATACATCGACGAGCACGAGATGGTGTGCTTTTTCGACAAGGATCAAGACAATGAGTGAAAACAACTTTTCCCCCCGCGAAATCGTCTCCGAGCTCGACCGCTACATCGTCGGCCAGAACGACGCCAAGCGCGCCGTCGCCATCGCCCTGCGCAATCGCTGGCGCCGCCAGCAGCTCCCCGAGGACATGCGCCGCGAGGTATCGCCGAAGAACATCCTGATGATCGGGCCGACCGGCGTCGGCAAGACCGAGATCTCGCGACGCCTTGCCCGTCTGGCCCAGGCGCCCTTCATCAAGATCGAGGCCACCAAGTTCACCGAGGTCGGCTATGTCGGCCGCGATGTCGAACAGATCGTCCGCGACCTGATCGAGGCCGGCATCTCGCTCTTGCAGGACAAGCGCCGCGGCGAGGTGCAGGCCAAGGCGCATCTCAATGCCGAGGAGCGCGTGCTCGATGCCCTGGTCGGGTCTTCGGCGACGCCGTCGACGCGCGACGCCTTCCGCAAGCGGTTGCGGGCCAACGAACTCGACGACAAGGAAATCGAGATCGAGGTGACACCGCAGATGCCGGGCATGTTCGAGATTCCCGGCATGCCGGGGGGCAATGTCGGCATGATCAATATCAGCGAAATGCTCGGCAAGGCCTTTTCCGGCGGCAAGGGCGTCAAGAAGCGCATGGCCGTCAAGGAGTCCTATGCTCAGCTGATCACCGAGGAAGCCGACAAACTACTCGATCTCGAGCAGATCAAGGCCGAGGCGGTTTCCCTTGTCGAAAACCATGGCATCGTCTTCCTCGACGAGATCGACAAGATCGCCCTTTCAAGCCAGCGTGGCGGAGGCGATGTCTCCCGCGAAGGCGTGCAGCGCGACCTGCTGCCGCTGATCGAAGGCACGACGGTTTCGACCAAATACGGGCCGGTCAAGACCGACCACATCCTGTTCATCGCCTCGGGCGCCTTCCACACCGCCAAGCCCTCGGATCTTCTGCCCGAACTGCAGGGCCGCCTGCCCATCCGGGTCGAGTTGCGGGCGCTGACCCGCGAGGACTTCATCCGCATCCTCAACGACACCGACGCGTCGCTGATCAAGCAATATGTCGCCCTGATGGGAACTGAGGGCGTAACGCTCGATTTCACTCCGGACGCGGTCGAGGCGATTGCCGACGCGGCGGTGCACGTCAATTCGAGCATCGAGAACATCGGCGCGCGGCGGTTGCAGACAGTGATGGAGCGCCTGGTCGAGGACATCTCCTTCGAAGCACCCGACAAGCATGGCGAGACCATCAGGATCGACGGCGATTTCGTCCGCGAAAAGGTCGGCACGCTGGCCGGGGACGCCGATCTGTCGAAATTCGTGCTCTAGCTCGGCTTACGCCGGCGGGATCGGGCCACAGAACCCAAATCCTGCCTGGCCGCCGGTTCGAATGGGAAAAGCAGGCGTCACTTATCCCGAACGCATTCCAGAGCGAATCACCTTTGCGCTGCGGGGCCGGATCCGGATGGATCCGGCCCTTCTGCTTTGGCGGCAGACGTTCTGTTCGCCTGTGCGGGCGCGCTTGTGAACAATGTGATCTGCGGGGAAAATTCCTGCAGCGGCAACGGCAGTTATCCACTCCTTGCTGCTGCAAACTAGATCTTTTACATCCGGTTTTGGGCCAGCTTTGCCATATACGTAGGTTTACAATTGGTAAATTTTGCTATCTGTTTGCTTTCTTGCGGCAAAATCACTTCAGGGGACAATTAATGCACCTATCTTCATCTAGGAAATTTCTGGCGACATCGTCACTTGTCGTCGTCGCGCTTTTCGCCGCGCAGGCAGCTCAGGCCGAAACCATCACCGCACTCGACGGATCACAGGGCTGGGTCAAGAGTGACGTGCGAGTTGGCGGCACGGCCGACATCGTCGATATCGGCAGCGCCGGCGGCAATCTGCAGAACAACGCGCCACTTCCCACCGGCGCCGTCAAGCTGACAACCGATGCCACCAATGCCGCCAAAGCCGAAGTCGGCATCGGCGGGAATTTCGGCACGATCGGCGACTTCCTCAACGGCGGTTCGCTATCCTATTCCTACTACAAGCAGAGTGCCGGCGACCTGAACGCCTTCGCGACTGCAGCGATCAAGCTGACGGTTGAGGACGCCAGCATCTCGACTGCCGGCACGACCGACGGCTACGCCACATTCATCTATGAGCCGAATTGGAACCAGGCGGGTTCTGTCGGCTCTTCGGTCGCGGTTCCGACCGACGACTGGTACACGGCGCTGCTCAACGCCACCACCGGTGTGTTCTGGAGCACTGGCATTTATGGTGATGGCAACCAGTCTGGCGGTCCGGGCATGACGCTCGCGGATTGGGACGCCAAATATCTTGGTGACCTGGCAAGCGCTGTCATCACCGGCATTTCCGTCGGCGTCGGTTCATACAACCAGGGCCAGACTGCGTTCTTCGACAACGTCACCTTCGCCAGCGGCGATCTCGACCTCGCCTATGATTTCGAGCTTGCTGCCGTTCCGGTGCCCGCGGCCCTGCCGCTTGCCCTTGGCGGACTGGCATTCCTCGGCTTCACCGGCTGGCGCAAGCGCCGCACCGGCACGGCCTGACGGCACGAAGCTCAAAGCCCAGAGCACCGAATGTGAAAACGGCCTGCGGGCCGTTTTCTCTTGCCCGGCGACGGCCAGGCTTCGGACTTATCCCCGCAATTCAACCAGGTCCCACCTGTTGCCGAACGGATCGGCAAAAACGGCTACGATTCCATAAGGTTCGGTTCGAGGTTCCTCGAGGAAACGCACACCTTTTGCACAGAAGGCAGCGTGATCGCGGGCAAAATCGTCGGTTTGCAGGAAGAAGCCGACGCGGCCGCCGGTCTGGTTGCCGATGGCTGCCTGCTGCTCCGGGCTCGCCGCCTTGGCGAGCAGCAGCGCCGTGCCGCCGGCTTTCGGGGCCACGCGCACCCAGCGTTTGCCGCCGCCGAGGTCGCTGTCTTCCACGAGCGCGAAGCCGAGCGCACCGACATAATAGCTGATCGCCTTGTCGTAATCGGGCACGACCAGCGTCACCAGGGAGATGACCGCACTCATTCCGGCCTGCCGCCGCGGCGCGCCATGCCGACCGAGACCGGCGCCGTCTCGGCGAATCCGTATTGGGCATAAAGATGCCGGGCAGGACCGTCGGCGATCAGGCTGACATAGGCGCTTTGCGGCAGGTTGGCATCGATATGTGCGGCGAGGGCCGCCATGATGCGCTTGCCCAGACCCTTGCCCTGATGTGCCGGCAACACCGCGATGTCGACGACCTGGAAGGCCGTGCCACCATCGCCGATCAGCCTGCCCATGCCGACGACCTCGTCCACGAAACGGATGGTGACGCCGTAAATGCTGTTCGGCAGCCCGCGTGACGCCGCCGCATGGGATTTGTCGCTGAGCCCCGACTCGCGGCGCAAATGGCGATAGGTCTCGACATCGGGAATCTCCTCGACGAGCCTGTAGCCGTCGTCATCCGCAGTGCGTTTGCTCATCTCTTTTTATTGGCCCGTCGCATGATTTCGGTGTCGATGGCGGTCAGGTCCTCAGGGCCCAGCCGGCCGATATCACGGGCCAGCCGGTTGGCCAGTGCCGTTGCCTCGGGCGCCATGCCGGCGGTGTCGATGGTAATGCGCGGATCGGAGATCTCGGACAGCCGGATCAGCTCCTCGGCGTCATCCCAGATGATGTTGAAATAGGCGATGATGCGCTGCATCAGGTCCCAGGTCGGCGTGCCGCGATGGCCATGTTCGAGGGCCGACAGATAGGCGCTCGACACTTTCAGCCCCGCCGCCATTTCCTTGAGCGTGACATTGCGTTCGGCCCTCAGGGCCCTCAATCTGGCACCCAAAGGGGTCATGGCGAACTCCTCACGGCGCAAGCCTTTTCAGCCGGACATAGAAGGCGCCTTCGCCGCCATGTTCGCGGGCAGCCTGCTGCCAGCCGGCAACATAGGGCGCCAGTGTCTTCTCCTTCAGCCAGATCGGCAGCATCGAACGCAGCACGGCCTTTTGTTCGATCTGCCCCCAGCCGGTCTTTTTCAGCCCCATGCCGGTGATGACAAGCAGCGTGCGGTCGCCGCGGGCATGGCGTGCCGCGATGAAACGGCACAGCGCGGCATGGGCTTCGTCCTGGCGCAGCCCGTGCAGGTCGATGGTGCCATCGATCGGGATGTGGCCACGCCGGAGCTTGCGCCCGAGGCGCGGCTCGATGCCCTTGTCATGGCCAAGCGCGGTGGCGCGCGGCACGGAGACCGGGGCCGTTCGGCCATTGAGCGCCGGCATTGGCGAACGGCTTGGCGGCTTGGGACTTTTTCCGGCGGGCGCTGGCGGCGGCTCGGGCGGCATTTCCGCCACTTCCCTTGCCAGCCGTTCCGGATGAAGCGGGCTCACGGTGCGCGTGACCTCGGTCCACAAATGCCAGTCCTTGATGCGCGGCGGTTTTCGGCCCGGACCCCGCATGATCGCAGATCAGTCGAGCTGTTGCGTGGCGACAAGCTTCCAGTTCGGGTCACGTGACCTGACATTGCGCGCAAAGGTCCACTCGTCCTTGATCGTCACGACCTGGTCGCCATTGCCTTCGACCAGCGTGCCGGCGGTGTCACGGGTGGCCGAGACCACCTCGGCCTTGTAGCGGATGGTGATCTGCGCCGTTTTCTTGTCGAACTCGACATCGGAGATATCGATGCCGGGCAGGCCGACAAAGGTGAACTCGATCGAGTGCCCGGCTGATTCGCGATCGGAGATGGCCTGCTCGAATCCATCGTAGACGTCCTTGTCGAGCAATGCCTTCAGCGTCTTGCGGTCGCCGGCGGCGAAGGCCGTGACAATCATCTCATAGGCCGCCTTGGCGCCCTCGAGGAAACTCTTCGGCATGAAGGCCGGATCGGCATTGCCGATCGCCTTGAGATTTGCCGCGATCTCGGCATTGCCTTGCGAATACTGCTCGGACTCCGCTTCGAGCTTGCGGGCACGCCTGTCGTCGGTCGGCATTTCCATGCCGTCCTGCATCGGCCGCGGCGCCACGACGGTTTCGCCGCCCGGCGCTTCGGCATCGGTTTCGGTGGGGCGCGGACCGGCGCGCGGGACCGGCGGTCGTTCATTGCCGGTACGGCTCCCGAGAACCGAACGCATACGCAAAAACACCACGATGATGACGCCGATGGCAATCAGTGTCGGGATATCTAGAAAATCGGACATTAGGCGGCTCAACCCTGTTTGAGCTGGTGGTGCAACACTTGCGCTTATGCTGCAACCCCCACGGGGTCGCAACATGGCGAGATTACCCTATATATAGGCAAAGCTTCACTCAAAACCAGTTGACGAAACTGGTTGCGGTGAAATTCGCCCCAAAGAAGCACACAAGGGTCGTTCATGGTTGCCTATTTGTTTTTGGGATTCCTTCTTGTCCCGCTGATCGAGATCGGGCTGTTCATCGTTCTCGGCCAGACCATCGGCTTGTGGCCGACCCTTCTCGGCGTTCTGGCGACGGCGCTGATCGGGTCGGTGATCATCCGCTCGCAGGGCCTGTCGCTGATTTCGGACATCCAGCGCCACATGCGGGCCGGCATGCTGCCGGCGCAGCAATTGTTCGAGGGGCTGATGGTCGGCATTGCCGGGGCGTTGCTGCTGACCCCTGGCTATTTCACCGACACGATCGGCTTCCTGCTGCTGGTGCCGCCGCTGCGCATCATCGTCTACAACTGGCTCAAGACCCGCATCCACGTCGATACCGTGACGAGCGGTTCCAGCTATTCCAGCTCCTTTCACCGCACGGTCGAGGAGGATGTCGTCGATCTCGACGACGACAAGTGGCGCGACCGCTGATCCGGCCGCAATCGTGGCATTTTGGCCGGGTCGTCTCCACTCGGGGCGGTTTGCTTGCGGGCCGACGGCAAAAGTGCTAGCCAAACCGCCGTCGGCTAAAGGAATGAATGAGCATGAGTGACGAAACCGAGGGCAACAACACGGGCGCAGCGGCGCCGGATGGCAACGCGGCGGCAGCACCTGGCGAAGCGCCGGTCTGGCGGCTGGTCAGCCAGTACATCAAGGATCTGAGCTTCGAGAATCCGAACGCTCCCGCCTCGATCCTGACCCAGGCCTCGATGCCGAAATTCGACGTCAACATCAATGTCGGCGTCAACCGCATGCCCGACGACATCTTCGCCGTCGAAATGACGCTCAAGGCCAAGGCCGAGCGCGAAGGCTCGGTGGTGTTCAATGTCGAGCTGGTCTATGGCGGTGCTTTCCTGGTCAAGAACATTCCCGACCAGCAGCTGGCCCCGCTCCTGATGGTCGAGAGCCCCCGCCTGCTGTTCCCCTTCGCCCGGCAGATCCTGGCCAATGTCAGCCAGCAGGGCGGTTTCCCGCCGCTGATGATGGAGCCGGTCGATTTCGCCGCCATCTACCGCAGCAATCTTGCGGCCATGGCCAAGGCTCAGCAGGAGCAGGGCGGCGCGAACGCCTCCAACTAGGGGCTTTTCACCAGATCAGAATGAGGCCGGGCCGATGTGTCCGGCCTTTTGCCGTTTGCGGCCAGGCCAAATGAGCCGCGCCTTCAATCGGAAAGTACGGCCCAAGTCTTGGCTGAAAAGCTCTCAGTCCTGGTACTTTGCCCAGATCGCGCTGTCGCCAAGCTCGGAGACGAAGGCCTTGTGGGCGTCGCGGCCGGCGTCGTCGATGCGTGACGGCAGCGCCTCGGGGCGGCTGCGCACCGGCTTTTTCACCCTCCTGCCATTCTCGGCGCGTTCGGATTCCGCTGCCGCCGCGCCGAGCGCCAGCGCCACCTGGCGGCCGCCGATCAACTCGAGATAGACATCGGCGAGTATCTCGCTGTCGAGCAGCGCGCCATGCAGCGTTCGCTTGGAATTGTCGATGCCATATTGCTTGCACAGCGCATCGAGACTGGCGCGGGCGCCGGGATTGACCTCACGGGCCAGCTTGACCGTGTCGATGACCGGATTGGTCAGCGCCGGTCGGCCGATGCGTTCGAGTTCGGCGTTGAGAAAACCGATGTCGAAGCTGGCGTTGTGGATGATGAGCCTGTCGTTCGCGACAAAATCGAGAAAATCCCCGGCCTTGTCGGAAAACAGCGGCTTGTCGGCGAGAAAGGCGTCATCGAGACCGTGGATGCGCCGCGCCTCTTCCGGCATGTCGCGTTCGGGGTTCAAATACTCGTGCCAGTGCCGGCCCGTCGGAACGTGATTGTTGAGTTCAACGCATCCGATCTCGACGATTCGATGGCCGTCTCCCGGGCTGAGACCGGTGGTTTCGGTATCGAGTACGATCTCGCGCGTCATTCGGACCGCTCCTTTTTCGCCTGCCGTTCCCGGCAGTCCGCGAGGATATCGGCCACTTGCGCCCGCGTCCGCCGGAAGCCGCGGCCGGTATCGATGCGATAATCGGCTCGGCTCATCTTCTCGTCCTGCCCGATCTGCCTCGCAAGGATGGCTTCGAGCTTTTCCACGGTCATGCCCGAGCGAGCCAGGGCGCGCTTGCGCTGGATTTGCGGGTCGCACCAGGTGACGACCGTGGCATCGAGCGGATATGGGGCGCCGGTTTCGAACAGCAGCGGCACTTCCAGCACCACCACCGAACGGCCTTCCTTTTTCGCCTCGTCGAGAAAGGCGTAGGTCTCCTCGCGCACCATCGGGTGGATGATGGCTTCGAGTTCGGAGAAACGTTCGGGTTGTTCAAGCAGTTTCTTGGCCAGGCGCACCCGGTCGACGGTGCCGTTGACCACCGTGCCGGGGAATTTCTCCTCGACCGCCGCCGCCGCGCGCCCGGCATAGAGCATATGCACGGTCCGGTCGGCCGAACGCACCAGCGCGCCGAGCTCGCCGAACAGTTCCAGCGCAGTCGACTTGCCGGTGGCGATCGAGCCGGTGAGGCCGAGAACGATGGTCATGTCCTTTTCCTCACGCCAGTCCCATATCGCGTTCAACCAATGCCCTGAGCTCCCCGGTCACCTCGGGACGGGTGCCGAACCAAGCCTCGAAGCCGGGAGTGGCCTGATGCAGCAGCATGCCAAGGCCGTCGGCGGTCCGCAGACCCCGTGCCGTCGCCTCGGCAAGAAGCGGGGTGACGAGCGGGGTGTAGACGATATCGGAGACAAGCGCCGTTTCCGGCAGCAGGTCGAGGGGCAGGTGCTCGAAACGGGTGCCGTTCATGCCGATGGTGCTGGTGTTGACGACAAGCGTGCTTTCACCGGCGATTTCGGCGAAACGGGCCAAACCGGCGCCCTCTATACGGACACCGAGCGCCGTATCCAGATCGCGGGCCAGGGCTTCGGCCCTTGAAGCCGTGCGGTTGAGAATGCGGATCGGCGCAAAGCCGCGTTTCGCCAGCCCGGCAACGATGCCACGCGCCGCGCCGCCGGCGCCGAGCACCACGGCCGGGCCGGGGCATTTGTCCCAGCCCGGCGTTATGGCATCGAGATTGGCGAGAAACCCGAACCAGTCTGTATTGGTGCCGATCAGGCGGTCGCCATCGAGATAGACCGTGTTGACCGCTCCGATCGCCCGTGTCAGCGCGTCGGTTTCATCGCATAGAGCCATCATGTCCTGCTTGAGCGGCACGGTGACATTGCCGCCGACAAAGCTGCCGGCGCGCAGTTCGGTGACGAATCCGGGCAAAGCCTCGGGCGCGACGTCTATTTTCACGTAGTCGCCGGCAATGCCATATTGGTCGAGCCAATAGCCGTGGATCAGCGGCGAGCGCGAATGGGCGACGGGATGCCCGATAACGAAGGCTCGTCGGCTCATTGCGCCATTATCCCCGGCACCAGTGTTGGCGCGTGACGGCGCAGTGCCGAGATCAGCGGCAGGAGCGGCAGGCCCAGCATGGCGAAATAGTCCCCTTCGAGCGACGCGAACATCCGGATACCCGGTCCTTCGAGCCGATAGGCACCGACCGATTGCAGGATAGCGTCCCCCTCTTCGGCCAAATGGTGCTCGATTTCGTGTTGGGACAATTCATGCATGGCAAGCACCGCCTTGTCGACAAGAGACCACACGACGTTTTGTCCCGAAACAAGGATCACACCGGTCACCAGCTCGTGGCGACGGCTCGACAAAAGCTGCAGCCGTTCGCGCGCCTGGTCCCGGTTGGCCGGCTTTTGCAGGATCCTGCCCTCGACAACCAGAAGCTGGTCGGCGCCGATCACCAGCGCTTCGGGACGTTCTGCAGCAATGGCGCGGGCCTTGGCTTCGGCCAGGTCCAGCGCAACCCGCGACGGTTCCGCCTCGGCCAGACCGGCGATCAGACCGGCTTCATCCACATGCGCGGCCCGTGTCTCGAACGCGAAACCGGCCTTGCGCAGAATCCCAGCCCGGATCGGGCTTTGCGAGGCCAGCACCAGGGTTTGCACCACGTTCTCCCGCACCATGTTTTGCACCGCCTTTTCCGCCCAGTACCGATCACTGGGGATAAATCGGCCCGGCGCAAAGAACCATCCCCGTTAGCATGGTTTCCCGTTCACAGGCTGACCCCGGTGGCCAAATTCTCCCTTGTTCGAACAAGAACGGGGAAAACGGGTATCGGTTTTTTCCATTCATGACTGGCCCGTGTTCATCGACAGGTGATCCACAGGCCTCAGGTTCTTAACCGGCTGTTAACCAAGCATTTTCACAAATTGTTAAGAATCGGGCTTTGCGACATTCACACCTTGAAGGGATTTCGCCTCGAGCGGTCAAAATTTGGCTGGCTTGTGGGCCGAGAGGAATTCAGGCTAAACACCGCCATAAAGAAGAAGAAGAAAGAATCCTTCTTTCTATTAATAGGATTGGTCGCCGGACCGGCGGCGGAGCGGACCGTGACCGAAAAACCCCTGATCGAGACATTGCGCGGACACATCGCACCGCGCCCACCCATCTGGTTCATGCGACAGGCCGGGCGCTACCTGCCCGAATATCGCGAACTGCGCGCCAAGGCCGACGGCTTTCTCGATCTGTGCTACACGCCGAAACTGGCAACGGAAGTGACCCTGCAGCCGGTCAGGCGCTTCGATATCGACGCTGCCATCCTTTTTTCCGATATCCTGGTCGTCGCCGATGCCCTCGGCCAGACCGTGGAATTCAAGGAAGGCGAAGGACCGGTCCTTGATCCCGTGGATGCCGAAGCCATCGACCGTCTCGATTCCGGCAGGATCGAAAACAAGCTGTCTCCTGTTTTTGAAACCGTATCCTCGGTTCGCGCTGCCCTTGCACCGGAAAAGGCACTTATCGGTTTTTGCGGAGCGCCGTGGACGGTCGCGACCTACATGATCGGTGGTCGTGGTTCATCGGACCAGGCGCTGGCCAAGCAGTTCGCGCTGAGCCAGCCGGAAGCGTTTGGCCGGCTTATCGACAAGCTCGTCGATGCCAGCATCACCTATCTCTCGGCACAGTTCGCCGCCGGCGTCGACACCGTCCAGATCTTCGAGAGCTGGGCCCAGAATCTCGACGAGGATCTGTTCAGGCATTGGGTCACCGAGCCCAATCGCAGGATCGTCGAAGGTGTCCGCGCCAAAAAGCCCGATGCCCTGATCATCGGTTTTCCGCGCGGTGCCGCCGGCAATCTCGTCGGTTTCGTCAACAAGACCGGTTTTGACGCCATCGGACTCGACTACGCCGTGCCGCTCGGATATGCAGCAGCTGCTTTCGACAAGAGCCTGCCTCTGCAGGGAAATCTCGAGCCGCAGCGACTTGTCGCCGGCGGCGCCCAGCTCGACAGGCGCATCGACGAGATAATCGCCGCTTTTGTCGACAGGCCGCATGTGTTCAATCTCGGCCACGGCATCGTGCCGGAAACCCCGATTGCTCATGTCGAACAGATGATCGCGCGCGTTCGGGGAGACTAGTCGCGATGGAATGGGTCAAGGCCTTGCATGTCATCGCGGTCATCGCCTGGATGGCTGCCCTGTTCTATCTGCCAAGACTGTTCGTTTATCATTGCGGCGCCGAGATCGGCTCGAAACAGTCCGAAACCTTCAAGGTCATGGAACGCAAGCTCATGGCGGCGATCATGACCCCGGCGATGCTGGTTTCCTGGGGCGCCGGCCTGCTGCTGGTGTTCTACTACCAGACCGTCGATTGGACGAGCGCCTGGTCGTGGATCAAGGCGGTGGGCGTTCTGGGCATGACCGGGCTTCATTATTACGACGTCGCCCTGGTCAGGGTCTTTGCTGAGGATCGCAACACGCGCCCGCACACCTTCTATCGCTTTCTCAATGAAGCGCCGACGGTGCTGATGATCGTCATCGTCATCATGGTCATCGTCAAACCGTTCTAGGAGTGGTGTTGAACGGGGCGGCGATTCAGCGCTTGCGCGCATCAGTCATTCGGTTTAAGCACAAGCAATTCCCTTCTTGCGCCAAAAAGAACCTCGTTTCTGGGGTCACGCGCCTTTCTTCCCAAAATACAAATATGCCCCAAGGGTAGGCCTATCCATGCAGAACATGAAGCTCAGCGAGCTCAAGGCAAAAGCGCCGGCCGAACTGTTGTCGTTCGCCGAGGAACTCGAAGTCGAGAACGCTTCCACCCTGCGCAAGCAGGAATTGATGTTTGCCATTCTCAAGCAACTCGCTGCCAATGAAGTCGACATCACCGGGGAGGGCGTCGTCGAAGTGCTGCCCGACGGTTTCGGCTTTCTGCGCTCTCCCGATGCCAACTACCTTCCCGGTCCGGACGACATCTACGTCTCTCCGTCCCAGATCCGCCGCTTTTCATTGCGCACCGGCGACACGGTCGAGGGCCAGATCCGCTCTCCCAAGGAAGGCGAACGCTATTTCGCCCTGCTCAAGGTCAACACGATCAATTTCGAAGACCCGGAAGCGACACGCCACAAGATCAATTTCGACAACCTGACGCCTCTGTATCCGGACGACAAGTTCGTCATGGAGATCAACGATCCGACGATCAAGGACAGGTCAGGCCGCGTCATCGACCTGGTTGCGCCGCTCGGCAAGGGTCAGCGTTGCCTCATCGTCGCGCCGCCGCGCGTCGGCAAGACGATCATGATGCAGAACATCGCCAAGTCGATTTCTGCCAACCATCCCGAATGCTATCTGATCGTGCTTCTGATCGACGAACGCCCGGAAGAAGTCACCGACATGCAGCGCACTGTTGACGGTGAGGTCATCGCCTCGACCTTCGACGAACCGGCCAGCCGGCACGTGCAGGTGGCCGAGATGGTCATCGAAAAGGCCAAGCGTCTGGTCGAGCACAAGCGCGACGTCGTCATTCTTCTCGACAACATCACGCGCCTCGGGCGCGCCTACAACACGGTGATCCCGTCCTCGGGCAAGGTGCTGACCGGCGGTGTCGACGCCAACGCCCTGCAGCGCCCGAAGCGTTTCTTCGGTGCGGCGCGCAATATCGAGGAAGGCGGCTCGCTGACCATTATCTCGACGGCGCTGATCGATACCGGTTCGCGCATGGACGAAGTGATCTTTGAAGAGTTCAAGGGCACCGGTAACGCCGAAATCGTCCTGGACAGGAAGATCGCCGACAAGCGCGTCTTCCCGGCAATCGACATCCAGAAGTCCGGTACCCGCAAGGAAGAGCTGCTTGTCGAGGCCGATATTCTCAAGAAGATGTATGTCTTGAGGCGCATCCTCAATCCGATGGGTACTGTCGACGCCATGGAATTCCTGCTCGACAAGCTCAGGCAGACCAAGAACAATGCCGAATTCTTCGACTCGATGAACACCTGACGGAGAACCGCGTGAGAGCAGATCCAACAGTTTCTCCTGCCACGATCGATGCGCTCTAGGCGGAATGGCTGAGCGCCGCTCCACAATCGTTGCCCTGGCTTCGGGTTCGGTGCCGAGCGGAATTGCCGTCATTCGTCTTTCCGGTCCGGCCAGCCGTCGTTCCCTGCACCTGCTCACAGGACATGTTCCCGAACCGCGCCGGCTGATGCTGAGAACGCTTCGGGACGAACGCGGCGAGGAGATCGACACGGGTCTCGTCGTCTTTTTCCCCGGCCCCGACAGTTTCACCGGCGAAGAATGCGTCGAGCTGCACGTGCACGGCTCGCGCGCGGTTGTCACCGCCCTCATCAAATCGTTGACGGCCATGGGCGATATCGAACTGGCCGGCGCCGGCGATTTCACCCGGCGCGCCTTCGAGTCCGGCAAGCTCGATCTGACCCAGGTCGAAGGGCTTGGCGATCTCGTCGCTGCCGAGACCGACAGCCAGCGCCGGCAGGCGCTTGAGCGCAAGCGTGGCTGGATCGGCGAGGAAGTTGGCGACTGGCGCGGCCGCATCATCTTCCTCAGGGCCGAGATCGAGGCGCGCATCGACTTCTCCGACGAGGGCGATGTGCCGGATGCCCTGCCGCCGCAGTTCGCCGAGGATATCGCCGCTCTCAGCGCGCAGTTGCGCCAGACCCTTGCCACATATGGCGCCGGCAGGATCGTGCGCGAAGGGTTTCGTGTCGTCATCGCCGGGGCGCCGAATGCTGGCAAGTCCTCGCTGCTCAATGCCCTGGCCGGATCCGAGGAGGCGATCGTCAGCCCCGAGGCCGGCACAACGCGAGACGTCAAGGAGGTCGAGCTCGATCTCGGCGGACAGCTTGTCAGGCTGTTCGATGTCGCCGGACTGCGCCGGAGTGAGTCTCTGGCCGAGACCGAAGGCGTGCGCCGTGCCGAACAGGCCATGGCGGAGGCCGACCTGGTGCTCTGGCTCGAAGCGCCCGATGTTGCCGCCGCGCCACGGCCACGAGACATCGAGCCCTTGTGGGTGATCGCCAGCAAGGCCGACCTGTCGAAGCAGGTGCCCTATGCCGATCTGATGGTTTCGGCCAAGTCTGGAGAGGGTATTGCCGAGCTGAAAAACAGACTGCAGGCGCAGGCCGGCACGATGGTCTCCGGCGAAACCATGCTGATTTCGCACTTGCGCGACAAGGAATCGATTGAAAAGACTCTCGATTATCTGGCACAAGCCGTGGTTCCCGGACAGGCGGACGAGCTTGTGGCCGAAAACCTCAGGCTCGCGGGCCAGGCCCTGGCGCGGCTGACCGGCGAGATCGATGCCGAAAGAATCCTTGATCGTCTCTTTGCCGGATTCTGCATCGGCAAGTGATTCACGTGAAACACTTCGGCGGGCGGCGCCCTGAAATGCCGAGGACAAGGGCCTGAGGACAGAAAGTTTCGATGCGCGACGCGGATGTGATTATCGTCGGGGGCGGCCATGCCGGCTGTGAAGCGGCCGCGGCGTCGGCGCGTCTTGGTGCCCGCACCGTTCTCGTCACCCATCGCATCGATACCATCGGCGAGATGAGCTGCAACCCCGCCATCGGCGGGCTGGGCAAGGGACATCTGGTGCGCGAGATTGATGCGCTCGACGGGCTGATGGCGCGTGTCGCCGATCGGGCCGGCATCCAGTTCCGCCTGCTCAACCGCCGCAAGGGACCAGCGGTGCGCGGTCCGCGGGCACAAATGGACCGGGCACTCTATAAAAAGGAAATGCTGGCGGCGCTTCGGGCCCAGGACAATCTCGAGATCGTTGCCGCCGAGGCCGATGAGATCCTCTTCGAGGACAACGAGGTCACAGGGCTGAAACTCGGCTCGGGCGAGGTCATTTCCGCCGGAGCCGTGGTGCTGACCACCGGCACCTTCCTGCGCGGCATCATCCACAGCGGCGACGTCTCGACGCCGGCCGGACGCATCGGGGAGGCTCCGGTCGTCGGCCTGGCAAAATGCCTCGACAGCCTGGACCTGCCCCTCGGACGGCTGAAAACGGGCACCCCGGCGCGCCTCCGCAAAAGCTCGATCGACTTCGGGGTGCTCGAGCCCCAGCCGGGCGACGACGTCCCGGACATGTTCTCGGCGCTGAGCACTGGTCCGGCGGTGCCGCAGGTCGATTGCCACATCACCCGCACCAATGTCGAAACCCATCGCATCATCGAGGACAATATCCACCGCTCGGCCATGTATTCCGGCCGTATCCAGAGCCGCGGGCCGCGCTATTGCCCCTCGATTGAAGACAAGATCGTTCGCTTTGCCGATCGCGACACTCACCAGGTCTTTCTCGAACCCGAGGGGCTCGACAGCGATCTGATCTATCCCAACGGCTTGTCGACCTCGCTGCCCGAAGAAGTACAGATCGATTTCCTGCGGTCCATGCCGGGCCTCGAAAACGTCGAGGTGGTGCGGGCCGGCTATGCCATCGAATATGACTATGTCGATCCGCGTGCCCTCAACCATACGCTCGAAACCAAGGCACGGCGCCGACTGTTCTTCGCCGGGCAGATCAACGGTACGACGGGCTATGAGGAAGCTGCGGCGCAGGGCTTGCTCGCCGGCGCCAATGCAGCGCTCAATGTGCTCGGGCGCGAAATGCTGCGGCTGTCGCGGACGCAATCCTATCTCGGCGTCATGGTCGATGACCTGGCAACGCGCGGTGTCACCGAACCCTATCGCATGTTCACGTCGCGGGCCGAGTTCCGCCTGCACCTGAGGGCTGACAATGCCATGGAGCGCCTGACCCCGCTCGGTATCGAGACCGGATTGGTGGGAGCAGAGCGCCGGGCGCTGTTCGAGCAACAGGCCGAGGTGCTCGGCGCGGCCCGGGCGCAGCTCGAAGCCGTGTCGCTGACCCCGCAACAGGCGCGGGCGGCCGGTCTCAAGCTCAACCAGGATGGCGTGCGCCGATCCGGCTTCGCACTTCTGGCCTATCCCGACATCTCCGCGGACGTGTTGATCGGCATCTGGCCCGAGCTCGGGCGCATCGATCAGAAAGTGACAGAAAAGCTCGAAATCGATGCCAAATACGCCGTCTATCTTGATCGCCAGGCCGAGGACATCGCAGCGCTCAAACGCGATGAATCGCGGGTGATTCCCGACTGGATCGATTACACCGCGCTGACAGGCCTGTCCGCCGAGGTCCGGCAAAAGCTGATCGCGCATCGGCCCGAGACCATCGCCGACGCCCAGGCCATCGACGGCGTGACACCGGCTGCTGTGCTGCTTTTGCTGGCGGTGATCCGGCGCGGGCGTCTCGACAAGGCGGGATGATGGCGGAGCAGGCGGTTTCGGATATCGAACGGGCCATCGCGCCCTGGGCGTCCCGCTTCGGGCGGACGTTGGCGGATGTGGCCGTTGATCTGAAAACGTTCGAGGTCATGCTGAAAAAGTGGCAGGCGGCGCAGAATCTGGTTTCACGTGAAACGCTCGACGCCTTCCAGGAGCGTCATATCGTCGACTCGCTGCAGACCCTGCCGTTCCTGCCGCCCGAGGCCGTTGAGGTTTTCGATCTCGGCAGCGGTGGCGGGCTTCCAGGTCTGCCGCTGGCCATTGCCCTGAAGGGGGTTGGGACGCGGTTTTCACTTTGCGAATCGAATGCGCGCAAGACCGCCTTCCTGCGAGCGGTGAACCGTGATCTCGGGCTCGGGGCGCGGGTGTTGCATTCGCGCATCGAAGCGCTTGATTCACGTGAAACAGGCCGAGGCGACGTCATTCTGGCGCGCGCTCTTGCGCCGCTTAACCGATTGTTCGAGCTGGCGTTTCCGCTTCTTGCCCCCGGCGGTATTCTCGTATTCCACAAGGGGCGGGAAAACGGCGCCGAAATCGATCAGGCAGGTGCGGATTGGCGTTTTGATGTGGTAAAACATGCCAGTGCGACAAGCGACGAGGGCGTGGTGCTCGAGATCAGCAATCTCCGCCCGAAATCGTAATTCATGAAAAAGCTCAGGAGGCCATGTTGAGCGCGCGCGTTCTCGCCCTCGCCAATCAGAAAGGCGGCGTCGGCAAGACCACCACCGCCATCAATCTCGCCACGGCGCTTGCCGCCGTCGGCGAACGCGTGCTGATTATCGACATGGATCCGCAGGGCAATGCCTCCACCGGGCTTGGCGTCGCCCGTCAGGATCGCGATATTTCCGCGTACGAATTGCTGAGTGGCGAAAAAAGCGTCGCCGAGGCGGCGATCAAGACCGATGTGCCGCAAGTGGCGATCATTCCGTCGACACTCGACCTGCTCGGCTTCGAATCGGCCGTTATCGGCGCGGCGGACCGCGCTTTCCGGCTGCGCAACGCCCTGGCGGGAACCTCGGCCCTGCTGATCGAAGGCGGACCGCCGACCTATGTCCTGATCGATTGCCCGCCGTCGCTCAACCTGCTGACGATCAATGCTCTTGCGGCCTCGGACGCGGTTCTGGTGCCGATGCAGTGCGAGTTCTTCGCCCTTGAAGGCTTGAGCCAGCTTCTGTCGACAATCGAGCAGATACGCACCACGCTCAACCAGCGCCTGCACATCCAGGGCGTCGTCATGACCATGTACGATTCCCGCAACAACCTGAGCGAACAGGTCTTGCAGGACGTGCGCCACGAGATGGGCGAACTCGTCTACGAGACGGTCATTCCGCGCAATGTCCGGCTTTCCGAGGCTCCGTCCTTTGGCAAGCCGGCTCTGCTCTACGATCTCAAATGCGCCGGATCGCAGGCCTACCTGCGGCTGGCGACCGAGGTGATTCGCCGCGAACGGCAGCTGGCGGCATAGGGTGAACACAATGACCGAGAAACCCGCACGACTTGGACGCGGCCTTGCTGCCCTAATCGGAGACATGGCGCCGGTCGAGGCGCCGCAGACGCCGGAACCGGGCGGAATCCGGCGGGTTGCCGTTGACGTCATCATCCCCAACCGCGCCAATCCGCGCCGAGACTTCGACCCAGAACTGCTCAACGAACTGGCGGATTCGATTCGCGAGAAGGGCGTCATGCAGCCGCTGCTGGTGCGGCCGGGCGAACCGGGCAGCGAACAATACGAACTCATCGCCGGCGAACGGCGCTGGCGGGCGGCGCAACGCGCCGGGCTCAACGAAGTGCCGGTCATAGTCCGCGAGGTCGACGACCGCGAAGCGCTGGAACTGGCGATCATCGAGAACGTACAGCGCGCCGATCTCAATCCACTCGAAGAGGCGCTCGGCTACGAGCAGCTGATGGGACAGTTCAGCTACACCCAAAACGACCTCGGCCATGTCATCGGCAAGTCGCGCTCGCATGTCGCCAACACGCTGCGCTTGCTGAAGCTGCCGGACGACGTGCGTCAGATGCTGGCCAAGGGCGAGTTGACCGCCGGCCATGCCCGGACGCTGATCACTGCAGAGAACCCGACAGCGCTGGCGCGGCGCATCGTCGGCGAGGGTCTGTCGGTGCGCCAGGCCGAGGACCTGATGCAGTCCCGGGCCGGACGCGATTCGGCAACGCCGCGCGCACCCCGCGCCAAGGATGCCGACACCATCGACCTCGAAAAGCGCCTGGCCGATTCGCTCGGGCTCTCTGTCTCGGTCAATCACGGCGACAAAGGTGGCAAGCTCGAAATCCGCTACAAGACGCTCGAACAGCTTGATGACCTGTGCCGGCGTCTCGGCGTTTCCGGCTGATATTTCAATAGGTTAGCTGATAGTCCACAGCGCCGGCAAACCTCGGTTTTGCCAAATGGCACTTCTCGTCGATCAGACGGGTCCCAGTAGCGCCCATCGGGATTCTGCTCGACGAGAGAGGCTGTTTTTTTGCACTGTTTTCGCACAGAAAATGCACAGGGAAGCGACCGGGTGAGGGACCACACACCGGTTCGGCCAAATTGGTACTTGACCTCGGATCAGCTCGGGATGGGGTCGGCTAGTGCCGCGCGCCGGCCTGACACACGGCCAGCAGGGCGCGGCCCGTGGCGGCCTGCCTGATCGCCGTCGTGCGGCGCGTTTCGTGGATTGCCTCGTAAAGACGCGCGGCGGCACGGGCGAGCGCAGGTTCCGACCAGACACGCAATTGCCGCTCGAGTGTTGGCGCGCGCGAGAAATGAACCCGCGGGCGCAGAGATCCGACGGCGTCTTTTGGCGACTGACCCTGGTCGACGAGTTTCCGCAGGCGTCGCAATTGCAGGAAATGATTGAGCGCGGCGCCGAGCAGCCGTTGCGGGTCGATACCGGAAGTGACTGCAGCACCGAGGGCCGCATCGAGGGCGGCGGCGTCACCATTGCCGGTGGCATCGAGCACGGCATCGATGGCACGGGCGGAATTGTCGCCGATCAGGATCTCGACATCCTCGGCCTCGATCCGTCGGGTTTTGGCGGCGAACAGGCAGAGTTTCTCGAGCTCACGCCGGGTGACCTCGCGGTCATTGCCGAGAAGCCCCTGCAAAAGCGTCACCGCCGTCGGACTGGCCTCGATATTGGCCTGGCGGAATGTCGATTCGATCAGGCCGGCGATGGCGCGATCATTGTCGGCATAGCAGGGCAGCGCCCGGGCGTTCTTGCTGGCCTCGGCCAGTTTACGCAAGCCGTCGTCGCGGGTGAGATTGCCGGCCTCGAGCACGATGACGCACTCGGGCAGATCCTCGAGTAGGGGCTTGAGCACCGCCGCCAGGGCCTTGGTGGCGCCGCGAACCCTTATGGTGCGGCGACCGCCGAACAGGGAAGGCGCCCGTGCTTCGTCGACGAGATGGCCCGGGTCGGAGCTGAGATCGGCACCGATCAGCGAGACATGCGCCATCGGGTCGGGCGGCGAACCGGCGAAATGGGTGATCAGGCGCTCACCGACTTCGCGCACAAGACCGGCGTCGGTGCCATAGGCCAGATAGACCCCGGCCTCGAGATCGGGTCGGGCAAGAAAACGCTCGACCTCGTGAGCCTTCAGCGCCGTCATGACGCTGACCTGGCGCTCAAAGCCATCGGCTAGATGTCGCCCTTGTTGCGGGCGGCGGCGAGGACCAGCCTGAGTGTATCGGCAACAGAGCGAGACGCCTGTTCGGCGGCGTTCTCCTCGGCAGCGCGATCGGCTGCCACCTGGCCGGAGATTTCGTAGCTGGCGCCGGCGAACCTATTGACAGACAACAGATTTTCAGAGTCTGCGGAAGAGCCGGATACCGTCAGACTGGCCGAGACAACCGCTTCGTATGCGGTCAGAATCGAGCCGGGCGAGGTACGGCCGACGCGGCGGGCGGATTTGGAGGCGCTGACCGTGATCACGCGTGCTTCCGGGCGCGGATCGGTGCCGAGCCGGAAGGCCAGTTCCTGGTAGATGATCTGTTCGTAGCGGTTGTTCGGTTCCGCATAGGCAAAGCCCTGACCGTCCGACATCGCGCTCTGGTCGCCATAAAGCGGACTGAAGCTGCAGCCGCCAAGCAATGGCAACAGCAGACCCAGCGCCAGCAAGCGCCGCCTATTGCGGTCAGGCGACGACATTGACGATCCGGTTTGGCACGACGATCACCTTTTTCGGCTCCTTGCCGTCGAGCATGCGGACAACCGTGTCCAGTGACAAGGCCTGTTTGACGATTTCCGCTTCTGATGCAGTGGCGGCAACGGTGATTTCGCCGCGCTTCTTGCCGTTCATCTGCACCGGCAGGGTGACACTGTCCTCGACCAGATAGGCCTTGTCGACTTCCGGCCAGCCGGCATCGCAGACCAGGCCGGAATTGCCGAGCGCCTGCCAGCAGGTCTCGGCCAGATGTGGCATCATCGGTGCGAACAGCTGAACGAGATTGTTGATCGCCAGTCGCAGTGCCGAAATCTCGGATAGGCACGGTTCGTCCTCGAGTTCGGCCATGAACTTGCCGATGACATTGGTCAACTCGTAGATCATGGCGACGGCACGATTGAATCTCAGACCGGACAGTTCTGTCTCGACATTGGCCGTGGTCTTGTGAACGGTGCGGGTCAGCGCCAGCGCCGAGGCCTTGTCGCCGAGACGCTCGGAACCGGCGTCGATACGGGTCTTGGCTTCGTTGACCAGGCGCCAGACGCGCTGGACAAAGCGCGATGCGCCCTCAATACCGGATTCCGACCATTCGACGTCGCGCTCGGGCGGGCTGTCGGAGAGCATGAACCAGCGGGCCGTGTCGGCGCCGTAGGTTTTGACGATCTCGTCCGGGTCGACGACGTTCTTTTTCGACTTCGACATCTTCTCGTACGGGCCGATCGTGACCGGCGCGCCGGAACTGGCATCGCGCGCCACCCGTGTGCCGCCACTCGATTCGATGATGATGTCGGACGGCAGCATCCAGCTGCCGTCCTCAGACCTGTAGGTCTCGTGGGTCACCATCCCTTGCGTGAACATGCCCTTGAACGGTTCGGAGACCTGCATGTGGCCGGTTTCGCGCATGGCCCGGGCGAAAAAGCGCGAGTAGAGCAGGTGCAGAATGGCGTGCTCGATGCCGCCGATATACTGGTCGACCGGCAACCAGGCGTCGGCGATCTCCGGCACGGTCGGCGTCGGTGCGCGCGGTGCGGTGAAACGGGCGAAATACCAGGACGAATCGACAAAGGTGTCCATGGTGTCGGTTTCCCGCCGCGCCGGCTCGCCGCATTCGGGGCAGGCGACGTGCTTCCAGTCGGGATGATGGTCGAGCGGATTGCCCGGCTTGTCGAAACTGACGTCGTCGGGCAGCTTGACCGGCAGGTCATCGGTCGGCACCGGCACGATGCCGCAATTGTCGCAATGGATGACCGGGATCGGGCAGCCCCAATAGCGCTGGCGCGAGATGCCCCAGTCGCGCAACCGGTAATTGACCTTGCGCGCGCCCTGTGGCCTGCCGCCGACGGTGCGGTTCTCCAGCGTTGTCGCCATCGTGTCCTTGGCCGTGTCGACATCCATGCCGTCGAGCATGTCGGAATTGAACAGCCGGCCCGGCCCGGTATAGGCCGCGTCGCCTTCGGCGAACTCGGTCATGAAGGCTGCGGCTTCCTTGTCCTCAGGCAGCACCACCGGAATGATCGGCAGTCCGTAGGTGCGGGCGAAATCGAAGTCGCGCTGGTCGTGCGCCGGGCAGCCGAAAATGGCGCCGGTGCCGTAGTCCATCAGGACGAAATTGGCGACAAAGATCGGCAGGACCGCGCCTTCGATCACCGGATGTTTCACGTGAATCCCGGTGAAATAACCCTTCTTCTCGGCCTTTTCGATGATTTCTGTGGCGGTGCCGAGCCGGTGGCACTCGGCGACGAACTCGGCCATGCCCGGATCATTGGCGGCAAGCGCCGTTGTCAGCGGATGGTCGGCGCTGAGCGCCATGAACGAGGCGCCGTACAAGGTGTCCGGGCGCGTCGTGAAGATGTCGAGCACCGTCTCGGAGGTCTTGTCGTTCGGGGCGATCTCGAACAGCACGCGCAAGCCTTCGGACCGGCCGATCCAGTTGCGCTGCATGATGCGGACCTTCTCCGGCCATTGCGGCAGCTTGTCGAGTTCTGTGAGCAGGTCCTCGGCGAAATCGGAGATTTTGAAGGCCCATTGATCGAGTTCACGCTGTTCGACCAGCGCGCCCGAGCGCCATCCGCGTCCGTCGATCACCTGTTCGTTGGCCAGAACCGTGTTGTCGACCGGGTCCCAGTTGACCTTGGACTTGCGCCGCGACACCAGCCCCTTGTCCAGCATGTCGAGGAACAGGCGCTGCTGCTGCGTGTAGTATTCGACATCGCAGGTGGCGAACTCGCGCGACCAGTCCAGGCTCAAGCCCATCGACTTGAGCTGATCTCGCATGTTGGCGATGTTCTGGTAGGTCCATTCGGCCGGGTGGACATTGCCCTGCTTGGCGGCGTTCTCGGCCGGCAACCCGAAGGCGTCCCAGCCCATGGGATGCAGCACGTTCTTGCCGCGGGCGCGTTCGAAGCGCGCCAAAACGTCGCCCATGGCGTAATTGCGCACATGGCCCATATGGATGCGGCCCGAAGGGTAGGGGAACATCTCGAGGACGTAGTAACGCTCGCGCGTGTCGTCCTCCCTGGTGACAAAAGCGCCGGCCTTGTCCCAGACCTTCTGCCAATGGGGTTCCATTTCACGGGGATTGTAGCGTTCGCTCGGTTCAGCGCTCACGGGAACGGCTCTTTGTAAATGTTGTGTTGCCGGGAAAATTTGGTTAGGCGACACACATCAGAAAAGCACTGCAAGGTCAACTGTCGGGCCCGGCGTGAGCGCCCGCAAATCAAGGCTTCAGCCCATGGCGGCAAGCATTCCGGCACCAAATGTCGCGGAGCGACTTGAGATCATTTCAAACCGCATCCGGCGAGCGGCCCTTCGTTTCGACGAAACCGGACGCGAGGTCACGCTCGTCGCCGTCTCCAAGACCTTCGATGCCGAGGCTATCGAACCGCTGATCCTTGCCGGCCAGCGCCTGTTCGGCGAGAACCGGGTGCAGGAAGCGCAGGGCAAATGGCCCGGGCTCAAAGAGAAGTACCCGGACATCGAACTGCACCTGATCGGACCGCTGCAGACCAACAAGGCCCGCGACGCCGTTGCCCTGTTCGACGTCGTCGAAAGTGTTGACCGCGACAAGGTGGCCATTGCCCTTCAAAAGGAAATGGCGGCCCAGGGCCGACAGCTGCCATGCTACGTTCAGGTCAATATTGGCGCCGAAGCGCAGAAATCAGGCATCCCCGTCGATGAAGCGCTCGGTTTTGTCGAGCGCTGCCGCACCGCACATGGGCTCGATGTCGTCGGCCTGATGGGCATTCCGCCATTCGAGGAAGCCCCCGGACCCTATTTCGCGCTTCTCAAACAGCTCGCCGATGAGGCGGGACTGCCGAATGTCTCGATGGGCATGAGCGGCGATTTCGAGACCGCGATCGAAATGGGCGCCACCCATGTCCGCGTCGGGTCGGCGCTGTTCGGTACGCGCGGCTAGTCCGCTTCAACCCGGTGCCAAGCGGGGCGAGCTCCCTGGTCCGGGTCATCACCGAGCCGTCACATCCAATTGATTGGCGCGTGTCCGCATGGTCGCTATTGTCGCGCCATCACAAAAATGCCTGCCAAGCCCGGCCGGCATGTGCAGACCCTTGCGGAGTAGGGACAATGATGAAGAGAAGGATTTTTCTTGTCGATGACGATGCGGAACTGAGGCAGACGCTGGTGGACCAGCTCGCTCATTACCGCGAATTCGAGATCACCGAGGCGGGCACTGCCTGCGATGCTCTCAAAATTGCCAAGGACGCCCATGTGGACCTGATGATCCTCGATGTCGGATTGCCCGACATGGACGGACGCGAAGCGGTGAAGATCCTTCGCAAGGACGGATTCAAGGCCCCGATCCTCATGCTGACCGGCCACGATACCGATTCCGATGAAATTCTCGGACTTGAATCCGGCGCCAACGACTATGTCACCAAGCCGTTCCGCTTTTCCGTGCTGCTTGCCCGCATCCGTGCGGCGCTCAGGCAACACGACCAGTCCGAGGACGTGACCTTCACCATCGGCCACTATACCTTCCAGCCGGCAGCCAAGCTCCTCGAAACGGGCGAAGGATCCAAGGTCCGGCTGACCGACAAGGAAACCTCGATTCTCAAGTATCTTTATCGCCAGGGTCCCAAGACCATTTCGCGCGATATTCTGCTCAAAGAGGTCTGGGGCTACAACAATCGCGTCACCACCCATACGCTTGAGACCCATATCTACCGCCTCCGTCAGAAAATCGAGCGGGATCCCGCCAATGCGCGGTTGCTCGTCACCGAAGAAGGCGGCTATCGTCTTGTTCCGTAGCTGACCGGGGTCCGGTCGGACGATTTCGCGCTTCGCCTCGTGGCATTTTGCGGGAGGCGGAGCGCTTGGGGGCATCTGGAGCATGGAGCTCGACGATTATACCTCCGCCCTGGCAGAGGCGGATTTCTTCCGAATCTGCGATGACGAGCAGAGGCGCCTGCTGGCCTTTGCCAGCGAGCGCCGTTCGTTTGGTGCCGGCGATGTCGTCTACAAGCGCGGCGACGCCTCCGAAGGCGCCTTCGTACTGCTGAAGGGAGAGGTCCTGGCTGGCGACAGCGACGGCACCAGCTTCAAGCCGCAGCGCATCAGCGAACACGGCGCCGTGCTCGGCGAGATGGGCCTGTTCCTGTCACGTCCACGCCGCGCTTCGCTCAGGGCGGCGACCGATGTCGAGCTGCTGTTCGTGCCGCGCAGCGCTTTTGCCAAGCTGATGCGGCAGTTCCCGCTGCTCGCCGAACGGGCAGCGCTGCGCATAGAAGAGGAAATGGCCAGTTTCCTCGGCGCCATGGAACCGTTCCGTCACCGGCGGTAGGACTGCTTGCACTTTCTTTCCGGCGGCAGCTTATCCGAAGGTCACGACAACCGGCACGTGGTCGGAGGGCTTTTCGCCGGCGCCGCGCCATGGGCTGAGGATCTGTGCCGATGACGCATGAGTTGCGACGTCGCCGGTCGCCCAGATGTGATCGAGCCGGCGGCCCTTGTTCGAGGCGCTCCAGTCCTTGGCGCGGTAGGACCACCAGGAATAGGCCTTTTGCTCGTAGGGGATGTGCTGGCGCACCAGATCGACCCAGTGACGACGGTCGCGCAGCTCGTCGAGCGTTTCCGTTTCGATCGGAGTGTGGGAGACGACCTTGAGCAATTGCTTGTGACCCCAAACGTCGTTCTCGTGCGGTGCGATGTTGAAATCGCCAACGATCACCTGGCCCTTGTCGAACTCGGGCGTGTCGAACCAGTCCTTGAGCTCGGCGAGGAAACCGAGCTTGTGGCGGAATTTCGGGTTGGTCTCGGGATCGGGTTCGTCGCCGCCGGCGGGAATGTAGAAATTGTGCAAGGTCACAGGGCCGGCGCCGAGATCGATCCTGACCGAGACATGGCGCGATTCCTCGATCTCGCAGAAGGTGCGGGAACTGGTTTCGCTCAGGGGCAGGCGCGAAACGATGGCGACGCCGTGATAGCCTTTTTGCCCGTGCACGGCCTGATGCGGATAGCCCGCAGCCGCCAGCTCCTTGGCCGGGAACTGGTCGTTCTGGCACTTGATCTCCTGCAGGCACAGGATATCCGGCTGGTGCTCGGCAAGAAACTGGCGCACCAGGTCGATGCGCAGGCGCACGGAATTGATGTTCCAGGTGGCAAGTGTGACCGGCATGCGATTCGCTCCGAAGATTTTCTGGAGCCTTTATGCCGACGCTTCCGGCTGCGGTCCAGCGCCGCGGCGGTCGCGGCCAGTCCAGGAACCGAAGGTTCGCGTCAACGAAGAAAATCAGAGCTCGATCCGGTGGATCGATCCCCGATGAGCACAAGCCCCGGATATCGACCGACCGATCAGCTGTCGAAGAAGCGGTTGATGAAGAACAGCGATTCGGGCAGTTCGAGATTGAAGGCGACGTCGTAGATCGAGAAGGTCAATTCAGCCCCGCTCGGCTCGATCAGGGTCCACTGCACCAGATCCTTGCTGGCCTTGTCGAAGATCAGGTCGACCTGCACCGTGCCGGCCGGGGTGTCATCGATGAGCGTGACCGAGATGTGTGTGTCATCCATAACGACGTCGAGGATATTGGCCTCGAACAGGTTGATGTCCTTCTTGAGGAACTGCCGGAGCGGTACGCTGTCCTGCGGATAGGTCGAAACCTTCTTCTCCGCCCGGTCGATCAGGAAGAACCCCTTGCCCACCGAGACGATCTGCTGGCGCGACGGCGGGGCGTAGCGGAAGGAGATCTTGTTCGGGCGCTCGAGGAAGAACAGGCCCTCGGCGCGATTGCCCGTGGTATCGATCTGCAGGAAGCGTCCGGCCATGGTGTGGATGGCCGTGTTGTGTTCGTTGATCTGCCGGATCACATCCTCTTCCTCCGGCGTCAGCATGCGATCGAGCGCCAGCGCCGGCAGGACGAACAGGAACGAAGCGATGAGACCGAACACGGCGCGGCGAATCATTTTGGGCATTTCCTTGTCGAGGGCAGTCCGGACAGTTCAGTCAGAAAAATGCGGCAACACAGAGATTGCCGGACGGGCTGTTTCACGTGAATCAGCAGCATGGGGCGAAGCGCCGGCCGGCGCAAACGCACCTTGAGCGGCCACCCGTGTAGCACCGCCAAACCGCACGGGCGGTTCACATTCCCGCGTGCGGCGGCGTTAGTAGCCGTCGGCATTGTCACCCACCAGGATCTCGCGCTTGCCGGCGTGGTTGGCGGGCGAAATGACGCCTTCCTTTTCCATGCGCTCGATCAGGGTGGCGGCGCGGTTGTAGCCAATCGACAGGCGCCGCTGGATATAGGAAGTCGAAGCTTTCTTGTCGTTCAGGACGACATTGACCGCCTTGTCGTAGAGCTCGTCACCCGAGCCGCCGAACGAATCGCCGAACATGCCGCCATCCTCGACGTCCTCTTCTGCCGTGATCGATTCGAGATAGTCGGGCGCGCCCTGGCTCTTGAGATGACCGACGACATCCTCGACCTCGCGGTCGGAGACGAAGGGACCGTGCAGGCGACGGATGCGGCCGCCGCCGGCCATGTACAGCATATCGCCCATGCCGAGCAGTTGCTCGGCGCCCTGTTCTCCGAGGATGGTGCGGCTGTCGATCTTGGAGGTGACCTGGAAGGAGATACGGGTCGGGAAATTGGCCTTGATCGTGCCGGTGATGACGTCGACGGACGGGCGCTGGGTCGCCATGATCAGGTGGATGCCGGCGGCACGCGCCATTTGCGCCAGGCGCTGGATGGCGCCTTCGATATCCTTGCCGGCGACCATCATCAGGTCGGCCATTTCGTCGACGATGACAACGATGAAGGGCAGCGGCTCGAGATCGAATTCCTCGTTCTCGTAGATCGCCTCGCCGGGGCGATCCTGCACGACCCGCCGGTCCTGCTGCTGGACGAGCCGACCGATGGCCTCGACCCCAACCAGAAACGCGCCGTGCGCGCCCTGATCGCGCGGATGGCCCCGACCAAGGCAATCCTCATCTCCACCCACACGCTGACCGAAGTGCCCGCCATGTGCACACGCGCCATCGTGGTCGACCGCGGCATGATCGTTGCCGACGGCACGCCGGAAGAGCTGGCGAAGAAATCCGATGACGGATCGCTGGAAGGCGCCTTCATGCGCCTGACCGACCAGGCCGAGGCGAACGCACGATGATGGAGTTCCTTCGCCAGCAGATGGGCGGCTTCGGCGCGACCTACCGGCGTGAGCTTGGCGCCTATTTCGCCACGCCCATGGCCTATGTCTTCCTCGCCGTCTTCCTGCTTGCCGTCGGCGTGTTCACCTGGGAGGCCGGGAATTTCTTCGGCGCAGGCTCGGCAGACCTGTCGACCTTCTTCGTCTGGCACCCCTGGCTTTACATGATCTTCCTGCCGGCGCTGGCGATGCGCCTCTGGGCAGACGAGCAGGGCGCGGGAACGGATGAGCTGTTGCTGTCGCTGCCGCTCGGCATGCCGGGGCTGGTCCTCGGCAAGCTGTGTGCGGCGTGGACAGTGGCCGGTGTCGGCCTGCTGCTGACCTTCCCGATGTGGATCACGGTGAATTACCTTGGCGGGCCGGACAATACCGCCATCGCGCTGACCTATCTGGTCAGCTTCCTGATGGCGGGCGCCTATCTCTCCATCGGATCGGCCGTGTCGGCCCTGACCGGCAGCCAGGTGACGGCCTTCGTCATCAGTGTCCTGATCGCCTTTGCCTTCACCGCCGCCGGCTGGCCGCTGGTGCTCTCGACCGTGAAAGCGGTGTTCGGCACAGGCTTTGCCGACCTTGTCGCGCAGTTCTCCTTCCTCACCCAGTTCGAGGGCGCCCAGCGCGGCGTGCTGGAATTACGCTCGGTCATGTTCTTCCTCGGCTTCACCGCCTTCTGGTCCATCCTCAATGGCCTCTGGGCCGCCCGCCAGAGGCTCAGCTGAGATGAAGTCGAAGCATTACCTCCTCATTGCAACAGCGCTGGTGACCGTCATTTTCGTGGCGGGAAACCTGCTCGCGCAGAGAGTGCTGACCGGCGTCCAGATCGATTTCACCCAGAACCACCTTTACTCGCTGTCGAAGGCGACAAAGGAGAAACTGTCGGACATTGCCGAACCGGTGGACATCACGCTCGTCTATTCGCGCAGCGTCGGACAGGACTATCCGGCCGTGCGTGCCTATGCCGCCCGCGTGCGGGAATTGCTGAAAGCCTATGAGGCCCAGTCCGGCGGAAATGTCCGGGTGCGGGAGATCGATCCTTCTCCCTTCTCGACCGCGGAAGACGAAGCGCTGGCGGCCGGGATCACCGCCATCGACACGAATGGTGACGATCCGCTCTATTTCGGAATCATCGGGCACAACACGATCGACGACCAGCGGGTGATCCCCTTCCTTGCGCCGGAACGGGAAGTCACGCTGGAATATGATCTCACCCGCATGGTCGCGCGTCTGGACGATCCCGACCCGCCGCGCGTCGGTATCCTGACCACGTTGCCAGGCATGTCCGCGCCGGGCGGACAGGGCGGCTACACGCTTCTGGCGGACATCGACCGGTCTTTCGAGATCGTCCCGATTGCCGACAACTTCCAGTCCCTGCCATCCGATCTCGACGTCCTTCTGGTCGCACATCCCCCGCCCCTGTCGGATCGTCAGGAATGGCTGATCGACCAGTTCGTGCTGCGCAAGGGCCGCGCCGTGTTCCTCGTTGACCCGGCGGCCAAGACGGCCGTCGGA